>CAVPPI010000001.1:0-706995 GCA_963707365.1 uncultured candidate division Zixibacteria bacterium
GACATACCTGACGAATACCATGTTCTTTGTGTGATTTCGCTTGGCTATGAGGGACCTATTGATTTGCTCGATGAGCGCACGCGCAAGAAAGACGAATCCCCGCGCACCCGCAAAGAGCTTCGCGAGATTATTGCTATGGATCGGTTTGGTTTTTAGTCGTCTCAAAAAAGACTGGTAAATCTGTTCGTCTTTTGTTATAATATCTACAATCAAGTCGTTTTTCCCGGTCAGCCTCCTTTGCGCCGCCGGTAAACGCAGTACATAGCGCAATCAATTACATATCTCAGGGGAGAAGATCATGCTGAGAAAATTCGTGCTGATAGGCATAATCGCGGTTGTCTATGCCTCGCTGTGCGGCCAGTGTCTGGCCGATAGTCTGGACTTCAAGATAACCGATTATATTCCGGACTACTTCAGGGACCTGGAATGGAAAGTCAACGGAGCTGCGACTATGTCTGGTAGATATTCTGATCAGTATTCAGGGGACGCTCGAGACATGACAGAAGTGGTTCGCCGATCTACCCAAAATGGAAATTCATATGGAATTTCGGTTGGTAGTAACCTGTGGTACGACTATGAGACCATTCGCCATTTTCTGAATTTGAGCTGCAGCGGTGGCGTAACGTACAGCCGAGCGACTTCAGACAAATCATCTACGGAGCATCGCGATTCGGAGAATTACTCCAGGACTGTCGGTGAAGGGACGAAAAGTGAAAATTACCGGTTCTCAAGTAGTCTGGGGACCCGGGCTGGTGTCTATTGGCTGCGCGAGTCTTTCGTTTCCGGGGAGATATTTTTATCGGGTTACTACCGGGAGATGCCGGACTATGTGTCGGCACAAACTTACGTAAGAACCGAAGTGGAAGACCCCTATATCTACCGCACCAGCAATTACTCAAGATCAAAGATCTCAGAAATCGATCGTCGGTACCGGGCGGTTGCTGATATCGCAGTTGGCTACGGTCACATATATGAAGGGACCTACGCGTCCACGGCTTTATACATAGTCGAGGAATTGCGCTCTCACAACTACCTGCGCAGGGACCCTACAACCGAAGAAATGCTTAGTCTCAGCGAGATTGTGCGTCGCAATCGCCTTGAGCATGCCGTCGATACGAGGATTCGACGGCAGGAAAGCCTCGACGAGATGCTTGGCTTTTTGGCCGACAAGGGACTGCTGGCCGGAGAAGCGCGGTATGGGAAGTTTCTGGTGGAAGATGTCTGGGATTACTTTCCCACAACGCGCAGGCGGTTTGGCTATCGTGCGAGCCTCGGTTTTCGGGAAGACTACCGTTACGAGGGTAGGGAAGGCGCGCAGGAAAAACACGGCTATCATCGGGAAATTCGGTCATTTATAGACTCGATAGATGTTGTGGACACTCTCAGATGGGAATCGGACGATGAGTATTATTATTCCTCCCGCAAGAATGACTACTCGCGTCATCGACTCTTAGGTATATTCGAAGGATACAACCCGCTGTCTCGAAAGTGGCAATTTGATGCTACAATTACCGCGACGTATGTGCGTCTCTCCTGGGAAGGCAAGAAGCCACCCTCCGACTGCAGCGCAAGTTCAAGCAATTGTCAGCAGAAGTGGGAATTGGAAACCAACTCCAACTTTGATCTGACTTACATAGCGAATTCTCGCACAAGTCTGGTCCTGAGCCTGGACCACTACTATTACGATTACATTGGATACCGATGGCAAATCAATCTGGGTGGCCAGATTGAATACCGGCTTTCAATACCTACTACCCTGGTGGCAGCTGTGGGCTACGAAAGGCAAAAGTCGCGGTCGGATTGGAGTACGTTATCAAACCAGGATTACTTCTCCCTGCTGATTGAAGTTGAGCATTATTTGTATTAAGACATGGAAAACACAATATCATTCGAGGATTTTGAGAAAGTCGATATCAGGGTCGGCAGGATTATCGAAGTAACCGATTTTGAACGGGCCAGATTCCCCAGCTACAAATTCAAAATCGACTTCGGACCGGAAATAGGCATAAAGCAATCATCGGGGCGCTATAAAGAAACCTACACTCCCGAGGAGTTGCTTGGCAAACAGTGCCTGGCGGTTGTCAATTTTGCGCCGAAAAATATCGCCGGATTTCTATCTGAAGTTCTAATTCTGGGTGTCGATAGGCAGGGTGGGGGAATCTCTTTGGTGAGTCCTGTGGACGAGGCTGTAATAGGCGCCCTGTTGTATTAAGAAGCGCTATATTCGCTTCGAAGGATGCCGAACCACAAAACATCGCAACGAAGACCGTTGACAACCTCCGCCTCGCGGCTGCGCCCCTCGAGTTTGAATCCCGCTTTTGCCAGTAGGAGCGCCGAACCGGTGTTAGGCTCATGTACGGCGGCAATGATCCGGTGAAGTCTGAGTTCCTTGAAGGCAAAATCAAGCATCAAACCTAGCGCCTCGAAAGCGTAACCCTGACGGCGATATTCCTTGGCGAGCCAGAACCCCACTGTGCCGGTCATCGTGCGGGTATCGATCTCCCGGAGATTTACCGCCCCCACGACCGTATCCGATTCTTTTTCCACGATAGCATACCAGTAGGCTTGGCCTGTATGTGCCAGCTCTCGTACTTGTTCTACCCATTGTAGAGCGCTCTGCTCGTTCGGTGGCAACGATCGGTTGGCCCAGCGGACAATATCGTCATCGGTGGCATGGTGGGTTAGAAACGCACAATCGGAATCGTCAAAACAACGCAAAGAGATTCTGGAACTGGTCAACGTTGCCGACATCACGCCCCCTGGAGTTTACGCTTTAATTCCGTCAAACAGAAAGGACACCAGATACTCTTCCGTTTGACGTCTGTACAGTTTTTTATCGGTAAATTGGCGGCGAACCAAACCCTCAATTATCAGCGACACCAGATAAGCTGTTGTTTCGACCTCAAAATCGCTGCGAATCTCGCCGGTGAGCACGCCGCGTTCGATAATTTCACCCACATAGTCGTAAATATGTTGCTGCGGATCAATACCTTCCAGCGCCACCGCCGAATGCTCCATCGCACCGGTTATAAACAAGAAGAAGCGCTCTTCATCGCGAAACAGTTTCGAGTTCACCACCATCGCCTGATAAACATACAACAATCTGTCGCGGGCCAATACAGCGGTTTCGCTGGCCTTGATCTCGGCTATCCACTTGCCCAGATAATCATCGAAAACCAAAACTACAAATTCCAGCAAATGTGTTTTGGAAGGGAAGTATTGAAAGAAAGAGCCTTTGGAGATGCCCGCCTCCTGGCAAAGCTGGTCAATGGCCAGACCGTCGTAACCGAATTCCCCGAACAGCCTTATCGCCACGCGGTAAATGCGGTTCTTTTTCTCCGCACTCAGTCGCCGGAAAGTATCAGCTACAATTCCCCGGCTGACCAGTTCAGATATCAGGTTTTCATCAAGCGGTATAAGCGCCATAAATTCGCCTCCATTATGACCGGACAGTCATAAGATATAAACTATATATCTAAACAGTCAATAATTATTTGACACCGGCGATGCCGGATTTTAATATGCGCAGCGTAAGTATGTTAATTTCCACCTTTAGAAAGGAATCTGATTTATGGGCAAAGTAAGAGTTGCCATTATCGGCGTCGGCAACTGCGCTTCATCGCTGGTGCAGGGTGTCGAGTTCTATAAGAAGGCCAAGGACACTGATTTCGTTCCCGGTCTGATGCACGTCAACCTCGGCGGCTACCACATTCGCGACATCGAATTCTCCGCCGCTATCGATATCGACAAAAACAAAGTCGGCAAAGATCTTTCCGAAGCTATCTACACCAAGCCGAACAACACCTATGTTTTCGCTAAAGTCCCGAAAACCGGCATCAAAGTGCAGCGCGGTATGACCCACGATGGTCTGGGGTATTATCTCTCGCAGATTATCGAAAAAGCCCCCGGCGATACGGTTGATATCGTGAAGCTTCTTAAAGATACCAAGACCGATGTCGTCGTGAGTTATCTGCCGGTCGGTTCCGAAGAAGCCACCAAGTGGTATGTGGAGCAGATTCTCGAGGCCGGTTGCGGTTTCGTAAACTGCATCCCGGTGTTTATCGCCAAAGAGCAGTACTGGCAGAATCGCTTCAAAGAAAAAGGTCTGCCGGTTATCGGCGATGATATCAAGTCGCAGGTTGGCGCTACTATCACGCACCGCATTTTGACCCGCCTTTTCCTCGATCGCGGCGTAAAACTTGAGCGCACCAGTCAGCTCAACGTGGGCGGCAACACCGATTTCTTGAACATGCTCGAGCGTTCGCGTCTTGAGTCAAAGAAGATCTCCAAGACCTGTTCCGTCACCAGTCAGCTCAACTATGACATCGGTGATAAGAATATTCACATTGGGCCATCGGACTATGTTGCCTGGCTCGATGACCGCAAGTGGGCTTATATCCGCATGGAAGGCCGGACTTTCGGCGATGTACCGCTGAATATCGAGATGAAGATGGAAGTCTGGGATTCCCCGAACTCGGCCGGTGTGGTAATCGATGCTATCCGCTGCTGCAAGCTGGCTCTGGACAACGGACTTTCCGGCGCTCTTCTTGAACCGTCATCTTATTTCAAGAAGTCCCCGCCGGTTCAGTACACCGATGATGAAGCTCGCCGTTTGACCGAGGAGTTCATCACCAAGTACGGCTGGAAACATGCCACGGTCAAGGCCCCGAAAGCCGCGCGCATTGCGGCCAAAAAGCCGGCCAAGGCTAAACCGGCGGTCAAGCCGACGACAAAAAAGACGACCAAAACAGCCTCGAAAAAGCGGGTCGTCCGCAAGAAAAAATAGTTTTTTCAAACTATAGTTTTGCCTAACTTTACCGGCGATAGAAATGAATCTATCGCCGGTTTTTTAGTGCAGGTTATGCGAAAGCCAACAACGCTTCAAAAGCAGAAGTCTTTGTTTGTTACGTTCGAAGGTATCGATGGGTGCGGCAAAAGCACCCAGGCTTTGTTAACGTATCAGCTTTTGCTGTCTATGAAATACAAAGTGAAAATGCTTCGCGAACCGGGTTCAACCGTTGTTGCCGAAAAAATCCGCGATATCCTTCTCAATAAGCGCCTTAAAATAACCGACCTCACCGAGCTGTTTCTCTACGAAGCGGCGCGGGCCGAAATCACCACCAGAGAGATCGCACCCGCCCTGGCCAATGGAACTATTGTGCTCTGCGACCGTTTTTATGACAGTACCACCGCCTATCAGGGTTTTGGACGAAAACTCGATATAAGTATGGTCAAGAAACTGCCACAAGATAGCCGTAGGGGGCGTTACGCCGGATATTACGTTTATTTTCGATGTCGACCTCAAAACCGCTTTCGCCCGTCGTGGAAAAAAACGCGACCGCCTGGAATCGCAATCAGAGGCTTTTTTCAACAGAGTGCGCCTCGGTTTTCTGGAAATCGCCCGCAAGGAACGCAGACGTGTGAAAGTCATAGATGCTACCCGTCCGATAGAAGAAGTCTTTGACAACGTGCGAAAGTTCCTGCTGAAGAAACTGGATCGATGAACAACTCTCCCGTCCTCGATAGAAAGTCATTTCTGCTGTCGATGATTCTGATTGTCCTGATCGTCGTCATCGCCGGCGGCATCGCTATCTATGTCGTGTCCGATCCGGCCATCACCCAGGCTCTCTCAATCAGTGTGGCTGCTATCAGAATCCAGGAAGTATATCACAACGATGTCGATTGGAAAGCGCTGGTAACCAAAGGGCGCGAGGCGATGCTCGACAAACTCGACCGCTACTCCGACTACGTTCCCGTACGGCAGTTTGAGAATCTCGATGAAGAGTTCAGCGGAAGTTACGGCGGTATCGGCGTCAGCGTGATTTACCAGCAGAACGGTTTGCTGATCATGTCGGTCCGCGAAGATGGCCCTGCCGCCGAAGTTGGTCTTTTGCCCGGTGATATAGTAATCGCGGCCGACTCCGTATCGCTCTCCGGTATGAGCAACGATAGGGCCGTTGGCGTGCTGAGGGGAGAAGAAGGTACCTCGGTGCGTGTTCGTATCTACCGTCCGGTGGGAGAAGAAACATTCGAGGTAGAAATAACCCGCCGCCGCATTCCCTTTTTGCACATCCCTTTTGCAGGCTATACAACTGACAGCGTGCTGTACATTCGAATTCTGGATTTTGAAGCCGGTACCACCAAAGATATCGCCGAAGCTCTCGACAGCCTGCTTGACAACAATGCGCACCCGAGAGGTCTCATTCTCGATCTGCGTGGAAACCCCGGCGGATTGTTCGCCGAAGCATATGAAACCGCCGATCTCTTTCTCGATAAAGGCGTCTTCATGGTCGGGACCGATGGTCGCTCTCGCTGGAAAGACCGCCAATACTATTCGCAATCCGATGATATCACGGGTGGCCTGCCAATGGCAGTCATAGTCGACCGCGGTTCGGCTTCGTCGGCCGAAATCGTCTCCGGCGCCCTTCAGGCTTCCGGACGGGCTTTTCTTGTCGGCGACACAACGTTCGGCAAGGGTCTGGTGCAGGGATTTGTGAGGTTTCCCGATGGCGACGGGCTCAAACTTACTATCTCGCGCTATTATTTTGAAGGTCCCGTATATCTCAACGATCTCGACTCGGTCTTAAACGATATCGGTCACGGGTTGGTCCCCGATTACCACTTTGATGTCCGGCGGATGAATTCGTTTCGCAGAGGGTTGGAAAACTCATTGCTGTTGAGCCGCTTTGGTAATCAGTATCAGGACGAGATTGTCGATGCCTTCCAGATCGATACCCTCAGCGATTTCTGGGTGCGCCGTTTCAGGGACTTTGCTATGGACAACGGTTTTGCTTACAGTTCTCCCCGCACGGAATACGCGCACGAATTAATGGTCAGCGCCATAGACGAGAAAAGCTCCCGCGCCACCGAACAATTTATAGCTGGCTTGGTAGACAAATCCCACGCTCAGGACAACAACGAATTCGACCGCAACAAAGATTATATCAAATCCAGAATTTCGCAGGTGGCCTATGAGAGAAAATACGGTATCTACCGCACCTACAAAGAAGTGCTGCTGAAATCCCGTCCGGAAATTCAATTCGCTTCACAACTACTGGCGGAGAGACACTGATGCTTGATTTCTTTTTATATATAGCGTGCGGACTGTCGGCCGGATTGCTCGCCGGATATCTCGGCATCGGTGGCGGCATCGTTATGGTCCCCTTCCTGACAGTTGTTGCCGGGGTCGACATAAAAACCGCCGTGCCCGTATCTGTGACCGCCATTATCGTAAGCTCGTTTTCAGCCTCCAACGAATATCTCAAAAAAGGCATGGTTGATCTGGAGTTGGTGATAGTCCTTTCTGTCTTCACCGCTCTTGGTGGTATCGCCGGAAGCCAGCTCAACGCCGTCGCGCCCGCTGAACTAATCCGTCTGCTGCTCACGGTGGTGCTTATCTATACCGCCTTTTCTCTGTTGAAAGGGAAGAAGAATTCACAGCAGCTTACATACCAGGACAATCGCGGCAAATACCTGATTATATGTACCGTTTTGGCTTTCGCGACCGGCGTCCTTTCGGCGCTGGTCGGTATCGGCGGCGGCGTGATATTGGTTCCGATCATTTATCTCGTGATAGGTTTACCCCTGACCGTTGCCAGGGGAACATCATCGATTATGACAGGCTTTGCGGCGGCCGCCGCTGCCACCGTCTATTTCTTGAACGGGCAAATTGACCCCCGGATTGTCACCGGCGTTGTGCTGGGAATCATACTCGGCGGCAAACTGGGGGGCTTTCTGGGTACTATCGCCAAGCCGGCCGTGGTCAAAGTGATATTCTTTATTATAATGCTCTACCTGGCGTTTGAATTGGCCTATGAACCGTTGATGAGGCTCTTATGAGAGAGACAGTGTTTAATGTAGGCATCCTGATCAGAGTTCAGCAAATCGGCTGGTATCTCGTGCTGGCTTATTTTCTGGCCATCACAATCATGTACATGCTCGATTTCGAAGACGCATTTGTGTACACCAAATACGGTATCATCCTGATACTGGCCGTTGCTGTCGCACAACTGGTCGTTATGGCCGAACAGTTCCGCCTTGCCAAACTTAAACGCTTCTGGCTGCTGAGCTATTTCCTCGTGGCGGTTCTGGCCGCCGTGGCAGCCCTGAAATACTGGTTATGAAAACAGCAATATTCTCCGATTTTGACGGCACTATCACCCGGCGCGATGTCGGCTATTCTATTTTCCACCACTTTTCCGGGGGACGTAACGATGACCTCCTGCCCGATTGGAAAGCCGGCCGTATGACCACCCGGACCTGCCTGACCCTCGAGGCCGCCATGGTGAAAGCCACGGCCGAAGAAATCTACCGCTACATCGATCAGTTCGAAATCGACAAGGGATTTGTCGACTTTGTAGCCCTGTGTGAGTCCAATCAGGCCCCGCTGTTTGTGGCTTCCGATGGCCTCGATTTTTATATCAAATATATCCTCGGCAAATACAATCTTGGCCATCTCGATATCAAAACCAACGTGGGTAGGCCCGAAAACGGCACTCTCACGGTCGAATTCCCTTACGATAACATCGCCTGCCCTCGCTGTGGCGTGTGTAAAGGGGAGAGAATACAGCAGTACCGCGAGGAAACCAACGGGGAGTACCGGATTGTTTTTATCGGCGATGGTTACTCCGATGCCTGCGCCACGGGTGAAGCCGACCTTATTTTTGCCAAAAAAGACCTTGAACAATACTGTCTGGAAAACAATATTGCGTATGTAAGTTATGACACCTTTTACGATGTTTCCCGGCACCTGATTGAGCAGGGATATCTGGCGCGTTGACGCCGTTTCACTAAGCAAGGAAAGTTCCAATGAAAGCGATTATAATGGCCGGCGGGTTTGGCACCAGGCTCAGACCGCTTACAATTAACATCCCCAAACCAATGGTGCCTATCAGCAATATCCCCATCATGGAACATGTGGTCTCGCTGCTAAAACAGCACGGGATAACCGACATTACCTCGCTTTTGTATTTCCAGCCGAAAACAATTCAGGACTATTTCAAAGACGGCAGCGCTTTCGGCGTCAACATGGATTATGTCAAGCCCGATGACGACTACGGCACAGCCGGAGCAGTCAGATATGCGCTGCAAAGCGCCAATGAACCCGTACTTGTCATTTCGGGAGACCTGATTACCGATTTCAGCCTCTCCGAGGCCCTTGCCTGGCACAAGGAAAAACAGTCCGAGGCCACAATTCTGCTGACGCGCATGGAAAACCCGCTCGCCTATGGCATTGTCATAACCGATAACGATGGCCGCATTGTGCGCTTTTTAGAAAAACCATCGTGGGGCGAAGCCTTCTCGGATACTATCAACACCGGTATCTATATTCTCGAACCGTCAGCCATCAAGCTCATTCCCCCCAAGACCAATTTCGATTTCTCGCAAAACCTGTATCCTCTTATGTTATCCAAGCGGATGGGTCTCTATGGCAAAATTATGGATGGTTACTGGCGCGATATCGGCAATGTCGATGAATACCAGCTCGTTCATATCGACTTTTTCGATAAGAAGCTCAGCCTTGATCTCAAAACCGAGGCCGAACAAAACGAAAACGCCGTCGTGTATAAGGGCCGCAATGTCAATATTGGCAAAGATGTCCGCTTCACCGGACGGGTCGTCCTGGGCAACGATGTCTCCATTGGCGATGGCGCCTATCTGCAAAATAGCTGCATCGGTCACCGCACTCAGGTTGGCGACGGCTGCGAGTTGAATAACTCGATAATCTGGTACGATAACCGGATAGGGCGCGACACGGTTATGAACACCGCTATCGTGTGTAACAACACCCGCATCGGCAACAATGTCCAGCTGCTCGACCATGTCATCATCTCCGATGAAAGCTCAATCGGTAATTCTGCCACTGTCAAGGCCAACTGCAAAATCTGGCCGGGCAAGACGGTGGATGATGGCGCGATTGTCTCGATGTCTATCGTCTGGGGCGAAAAATGGAACCGGGAACTGTTTACCAATTCAAAAATCACCGGTCTGGCCCTGACCGAAATCACGCCGGAGATGGCTCTCAAAGTGGGCGCCGCCTTCGGCGCTTTCGTCGGACAGAAAAGCACGGTGATTGTCAGCCGCGATGCCTCGGATACCTCAAGGCTCATGAAACGCAGTGTCATCGCCGGACTTCTGGCAGCCGGCACCAATGTAGACGATATCGAAACCCTGCCGGTGCCAATCGTAAGATACTGCCTGCAAAAGGGCAACTACGCCGCCGGCATCTATGTCCGCCACAACCCCGATGACTACCGTCAGCTCGACATGATTTTCTTCGATGGCACCGGGCTTGACCTGCCGACATCCAAGTCGAAAAAAGTCGAGCGGATGTATTTCGGCGAGGATTTCGAACGCGCGTCGCTCGATAAGATCGGCCACCTCGATCAACTGCCGCACGTGCTCGAGAACTACCGCGAAGATTTCATGTCCAATATCGATAGCGAGGTAATCAACCAGGCCGGTTTCAAGATCGTCATCGACCACAACAACGGTTCTTCCAGCCAGATTTTCCCGACCCTGTTTTCGCAATTGGGTATCTCGGCCACCGAGCTCAACGCCAGCCTCAACCCGCGCAAATTCTCAACCTCGCCCGAAGAAAACGCCCAGGCTATCGTTCAACTTGCTTCTATCGTGACCACTCTCAACGCCGATATCGGCTTTCTCATAAATCCCGCCGCTGAAAAACTTGTCGTTATCGACGAGCACGGCAAACCGGTCGACAGCCACCTGCTTTTGCTGATAGGCACCTATCTGTTTTTGGAGACGCACGACTGCAAGAAAATCGCGGTTCCGGTGGGCGCCTCGATGGGGGTCGAGGATGTTGCCAAACAGCACGGTGTCGAGGTTGTCCGCGTCGCCAACGACCATCTCTCCATGATGGAAATCTTCCGGCGCGGCGAGGTCGATTTTGTCGGCGGCACCAGAGGCGGCTTTATCTTCCCGGGATTCCAGATGGGTTCCGATGCTATCCTGACCAGCGTGAAGCTCCTTGAGATGATGGCCATGACCAAGAGCCGTTTCGGAACGATCCGCAGCCGGTTCGAATATCTGAGCCGTCACACCGCCTCCATCCCGTGCCCGTGGTCCAAAAAAGGCACTGTCATGCGGCAGTTGATTATCAACTCCGAAGACAAAGAGCGGCAGCTTATCGATGGTGTCAGGATTTTCGAAGACAAAGGCTGGGTGCTCGTCACTCCGGACAGAACCACCGCCGCGTTCAATATCTTCGCGGAATCGCGCGACAAAGACCACGCCGCGAAACTGCTGGAACAATACCGGGGATTGGTCGAACAGTATCAATTGACCTAGCAATATCCATTGAATTGACAATACCAACCAAGTTGGTCAGCGCGGCAGCAATTCGTCGAAAAGTCTCTCAAGCAAATCGCATTGATGGGTGTGTGAATATTTGTTCATGGCGTCCGATTGCGCCTTCGATGCCAATTTTGTCGCAAGATTGTCGTCTTCGAGAATCCTGACCAACGCTTCGCAAAGGTCTTCGGGGTCGTACGGTTTGACCAGCAGGCCGTTGATATCGTGCTTTACGATATCGAGCGTTCCGCCCTCGGCGCTGGCCACCACCGGCAGACCCGAAGCCATCGCCTCCAGAGTCACCATCCCGTAGGTTTCCGACTTCGATGTCAGCGCGAATATATCCATCGCGGCGTAGGCATACTCGATATTTTTCATGTGCGGTTTGAAATGCACGTAAGCATCGAGGCCGAGCTTCGTGGCAAGTTGCTTAACTTCGTCGGCGTAGCCGGTAAATTCGCCTATAGAGGCATCGCCTATGACCAGCAGATGCAGCTTGTGTCCGCGCTCGTGAACTTTGCGGCAGGCCCCAATTAAGATATGCTGGCCTTTTCGCGGATCGAGCCGCCCGACCACACCGGCGATGACAGCATCTTTGGGGAGGCCCAGAAGTTTCCGAGCCAGAACCCTTTCAGGTTTCTTTCCCACAAACTGGTTCAGCACGATTCCCAGCGGGATGACGCGCACTTTGGATGGTTCGATGCGCGTTTTCTCAAGGACGGCGCCGGCCAGCCAGGGCAGAGGGGTGATCCATGCGCTCAGGCGGCCGTAGAGCCAGGTGTGGAGGAAGTCTTTTTTCGATGGCCCCACGTGCATGTGCTGCATGTAGGCTGTTTTGAAAAAACTCCGCGCAAATACTTTCGCCAGCGCCATCAGGATGAAATTGCGGTTGAGGTGGAAGACGGCTATGCGGGCGTTGTCGCGTCTGAGATGCATCGCCAGCGGGAGCGCCAGAAAGATATCGCCGAACTTGGATTTGGAGTTGAGCGTTCTGACCGGCATGTTTTCTTTTTCGAACGATTCATACAGCACCGAGCCGGGGCAGCCATATAAGATAATGCTGTGGCCGCGTTCGGTGAGCCATTTGGCCAGCCTCAGCACGTTCATTTCCAGCCCACCCCATGATTTGGAGGGGCAAATGAAGGCGATATTATATTCTTTCATGCGGTATGATATCTTGCTGCGATCTTCTTGTTTACGAAATTATATGTTTTGACGAGGGCAAACACAACTTCAAATGCGGGAGGGGGGATTAGCCTTGCCGGGCGCGTTCGTCTTCGGGCCCGCCATTTGAATCATCAACCCCCTCCAACTCCCCCTTATCAGGGGGAGGGAAGAAGGTCACTCCCCTTCTTAAGTCTTTCCTGCGAACGCAGGAATCCAGGAGATATTCAGGCATAACGCAACGCGTTTGATAAATCAAACGCCTACCGTTCTGCGCTGTTGTGCCGGGCGAGTCCGTCTTCGAACCCGCTGTTGCCAGGTCCAGACAAGGTTTGAACCTGCCACCCGTTGGTCTGGGCGAATTGGGTTTGTTTCGTCATTTTTTTTAGGGTCCCGGTTTTCGTTTTTTCTTTGCTTGTTTTTGGTGGATATAGCTTTACGCCGATTTTTGATTGCATTTGAGCGCACAAATGTGCTGATATGTTTTTTTGACGCTGTCATGTTTTATGGTTCTCCTTTGTCAATGGAAGCGGGGAGATGATTACCATTGGTTTTGTGGGGAAAGTGCGGTGGGGAGAGGGGAGGGAGTCTTGCGTGAGTGACCATAGCGGTGGACACAGGATTTCCAGAATTGTATTTTCGGAGACACCAACACAGCTTCAAACGCGTCCTACCAATCGTTGTATTTGGTCTGATCCACTGGATGACTGTACGGAACGCGTTCCATATTGATAAACTGTCGATAGAACCGACCGGGGTTATCTGGGTCCCGGTAGATCCTCATGGTACCGGTCACCCTCCCAGCGTTCGGGCAGCAATTACCGTCGCCATCGTTCCATACATAGCTCACATGATAGAGAGTATCGTCGCGAGCTACGATGAACCCTGGTTTATACCTCTTTTCGCCCGAATTTAGTTTGAGCTTCGCAAGTGTGGGATTGGGGCGAAGTGGAACCTCGCAGACGACGTTGTTGGCGCTGATGTGATAAATCCACTCGAGTTTGTAAGCTCCTGTTCCCATCTGTTGGTCGCTGAGATAGAAGAATTGCTGCGGTACGGAGTCACCTTGGGGAATGGCCTTAAAGAATTTCAACTTCCGAAAGTTGGAATCACCCATCTCAGTCCTTTTTTCAAAGATCAATTTGTTTTCAGACGGTCCCACAGCGAAGATTAACACAAGTCCGCTTAGATTGTAGTCGATGTGACAATGAAAATGTGCAATGAGAAGACTCTGGCCGCTGATAGTGGTGACCTCATCTTGATTCTTGAATTTCCACTTATAAAGACTGTCGCCGAATTCGTAAAGTGAATCCCTGTCAAAGAATAGGTCTGATTGGGCGAAACATGAACAAGTCAAGATGGAAAGAAGAACAATTGAATTGACTATCCGTCTCATTTAAATCCTCCCGCTTTTGCTCTTACTATTTCTATGCTCACATTGCTCATTGGTTCCGTTGGAGTATTTGGAAGATGAGCCCTTGAGTTTGGGTCCCACAGCAAGCTATGGGGCACCCGTTCCTATGGTTCTGGATTCGCGGGAATGACAGGAAGAGAGAGACCGCGAGCCACAAAAAAGACTCCCCGCTGAAAGCGGGAAGTCCTCAAGTTTGTCGTTGTGTCCGGTGATCTTTTGCTGCGTCCAAAGGATCCCATAGCAAGCTATGGGGCACCCGAATAACACTATTCCGCTGATGTTGGCTCGGCGGGCTCGTTGTCCTCAGGCTTGTCTTTCATTATCAAAGCCACAGGTATCAAAATACAGTAACCGACTACCAGCAAAATCGGAGCAAGCGTCATCGATCCCTGGCCCAACGTAATAAAGCCAAGGATTATCACAATCAGAGCCGCGGCAAAAATGATATAGTTCTTTTTGCCATAAGGCCATTTGGCCTCAGGCTCTTCGCCGTTGATTTTCTTTTTGGCTTTAACTGCCATAATTTAGTCCATATAAACCGAAAGTCCGTTGATTGTCAAGAGGTTTTACCCCGTCCGGCGGCGGCAGGTTCCACGCTATTCGGCTTTTCGTCCTCAAACCATTGCCACAGGCCGACCGCCCAGATAAACATGAGCATCTGGCGGACCTCTTCATCGGCGAAAGTAGCCTCGGTCAGCGATGATACCAGAAATACTATCGAACCAATCAAGGCCCCGATAAAATGCCGCCTTCGTCCCACAAACCGTTTCTTCTGACGCCATCCTCGCCAGAAATGGCTGAGGGCCGTCACCCACATACCGGCGAAAAACAGCAGGGCGGGTATTCCGGCGATAGCCAGTATATTTATAAAGTCGTTGTGAGCATGAACGTGTTTGCGGATACCCTCAACATCGACCGGCAACAGTTTTTCATACTCCCAGCGGAAATTCCCCTGTCCGACACCAAAAACCGGATTCTCAACCGCAATTTTGAGAGCATTGTTCCAGATATACACCCGTCCGCCTTCGTATTGTGGATTCAGCTCTTTGGCCACATGACTTGCCAGGCGATGTTTGACCTCGGGCGAATTGATCACAACAGCGGCGGCCATGAGAAAAACAATCAGGGTGCCGATTAGAATATTCTTTTTCTTAAACAGAATTCCCAGCAGGGCAAAGGCGACGAACAATCCCAGAATCGCCCCGCGATTGTACGAACCGAGAGTGGCTGCCACAGCAATTGCGCAGGCAAACCAGTAGAGCCACCGGGTCGGTTTGGATAATTCGCTCCATCCGACCGCAAGCACCCCGGCGAAAAATGCGGCGGCGGTGCCAAAATAGTTGCCGAAAGTCATCGGGCTGGGGAAATTGCCTTTGATAACATACCCGAATTCCGGTCCCGGGTTGGGCGTGACAGTCTTAAACCAGTGTACTCCGGTGAAGAACTGCACCAGGCCGTAAAGCGCGAACAGTCCAACCCCTGCCGCAAATACCACCACGAGTTTCTGGCGGTACGCCTCCTTGCTCATCACGTAGATGCCGACAGGCACGATGCAAAACAGCCATTCCTCTTTCAGGATAAACATCGATTTGACAGGTGTATCGCCGAACAGGCAGGCAAGAAACATCCACGCGATATATCCCCCGATGAAAATATAAAACAACTTCAGATTCTCAACAAAGGGCTGATACCTGGTGTTGTACACGAGAATCAGAAAGAGTGCCAGGGAGATGCCCAGAGCTATCTGGGCCAGCGCAATCGAGAATGTGGAACCGAAAACAAACAGTGCAAAGGAGAAGAACAGAAAGTCCTTCAGCAGTTTTTCGTATTGTTTCAGCATGCTTTAAATCAAGTCGCTTTCGACCAGCTCAACCAGCAAATGTATGATAAAACTGTGCTCTTCCTGAATTCTCTGCGTCGATGGGTGCGGGATAATCAGGGCGCGGTCAACCATCGGGGCCAGCTTGCCGCCCTTGGAGCCGAGCAATCCGACACAAATCATACCGCGTTCGTGTGCGGCATGAACGGCCTTGATGAGATTGGGGGAGTTCCCGGATGTGGAGATAACGAACAGCATGTCGCCTTTCAGGCCGAGTCCTTCCACCTGACGCGAGAAAACATGTTCGAACCCGAAATCATTGGCGGCGGCGGTTATCACCGATGGATCTACCGAGAGCGCTATGGCCGGAAGTGATTGGCGGCTTCGCTCGGCCGTCAGGCGGACAATCATCTCCGCGGCAAAATGGGAAGCATCGGCCGCCGAACCGCCGTTACCGGCAATGAGTATCTTGCCGCCGGAACCCAACACGCCGGATATCACCGCGGCGGTGTCGAGAATACTGGTTCCGAGTTGCTCGATTACGGATTTGCGGAGAATAGCCGTTTCATCGGCCAGCTTCCGCAGATATAAAAGTTGTTCTTCTCTGTTCATACTTCAATGGATTCCCTGATATGTGTGGCGGCGGTCAACTCCCGCAGATAGGTGCGGTCGTGGCCGCTTTCAAGGTGATTACCTACAACGATAAACGAAGCCCCGGCCTCAACGCGGGCCGCACAGTCGTCGGGTGTTTTCAATCCTCCACCGGTAATTACCGGAATATCGACATACGAGGCAACCGCCTTTATCATTTCAATCGGAACCGGTAGCTGTGCTCCCGAACCGGCTTCAAGATAAACCATCTTCATCCCCAGATACTGTGCTGCGAGAGCGTGGGCACAAGCGATATCACTTTTGGTTCGTGGAATCGGCATGGAGCCGGAGATGTACTGGACTGATGTTAATGGTCCGGATTCGATCAACATGTATCCGGTGGGTATCGGTTCAATGCCGAATCTTTTTACAAGCGGCGCGCCTTTGACCTGTTCATCGATCAAAAACGACGGGTTGCGTCCTGAGATAAGCGATGAAAACAAGATAGCGTCGGCATCGGGCGTTATCTGGGCGAACGACCCCGGAAAGATAACCACGGGCAGCGATGTGGAAGATTTGATCTTTTTAACCGAGGCGGCGAAGTTAGTGTTGAGCATAAACGATGTCCCGACTAGGATAGCATCGACGCCACAATCTTCGGCAGCCTCGCACGTGGTCAGGAAATTGTTTTCATCGCATTTGTCCGGATCGACCAGCACGAAAAACCCCGCGCCGCGTTTTTGGGCGGTATCGACGAGACTTTCATATATACTGTTTTGGTTCATACAACTATTCCTTGTTTTTGCCGATTAGCTCCAACACTTCATCGAATAGTTGCTTCGCATCCGCCCCCGATTCTATCGTCCCCTGCGCGAACGAGAGTTTTCCGCCGCCGCGTCCGCCGAATTTGGGAAGCAGTGCTTTCGTGATCTTGCCGATATCTATTTTGAAATCATCGGTTGCCTTGCTGCTCGCTGCCGCCATGTAGGTTACTTTACCGTTCACATGGCCCAGCGCCACTGCCAGGACCGGCTTGTTATCGGCCTTCTGGGTGTCGATCCATCCGGCCATGATATCGCGGTCGGTCGGGCCGAAATCGTGGGTGATATAGGTCACGCCACCGAGGATAGTCTGCGTTTGTCCGACAGCGCTGCCTTTGCCGGAGAACATCTCGGCTTTCGTTTTCTTAAGCTCTTTCTGAAGGGCACTGTGTTCCTCTTTGAGTTGCTGTACACCGGCCAGTGAATCCGGTTCGGGGCGGCCGACCGTGGCGGCAACATCCTGGCGGTATTTCTTCGCCTCAAGCATGTACTCGATAGCCTTGCGTCCGGTGATAGCCTCAAGACGCCTTACACCGGAGGCAATACCGGTTTCCAGAGTGATGAAGAACGGGCCGATCTGGCTGATGTTCTGTACGTGCGTGCCGCCGCACAGTTCTTTGGAGAAATCACCCACTGATACGACGCGCACTTTGTCGTCGTATTTTTCGCCAAAGAGCGCCATCGCGCCGGTGCTTCTGGCGGCGTTGATATCCATGATTTCCGTGTTGACGGCCGTTCCCTTGATGATTTCGTTATTTACGATTTCCTCGACAGCCTTAATCTCCGCGAGTGTCATCGGCTGGTGGTGGGAGAAGTCGAACCGCATGTGGTCGGGGCCTACGTATGAGCCGGACTGTTTGATATGACCACCGAGAACGCGGCGCAGGGCCGTGTGGGTCAGGTGCGTCACAGTGTGGTTGCGCATGATATCCCAGCGGCGGTCAGCATCGACTTCGGCCGTGACCGTGGTGCCTACTTTCATGGCATCGGGATTACCGTGCGTGAGGATTCCCTCGTGAATGAAGAAATCCCGGTATATGTACATGGCTCTGACTTCGAGTTCGAAATCATCGGTGAAGATCCTGCCGCAATCGCTCACTTGACCGCCCGACTCGGCATAGAAGGGAGTCTTGTCCAGAACGAGTGCGTATGAAATCTGTTCGTTGCCTTCAATACGCCGGACATGGAGCAATTTGGAGGTCAGGGAGAGGTCGCCTCTGACAAACTCCGTAGCCGGCAGGTCGAGTTTTTCTTTGTCGAAGATGTTCGATATTAGCGACAGGTGGCCTTCGAACGTTGCGCCTGCGCGGGATTGCTCACGCTGGCGATCCATCGCCTTTTCGAAACCGGTCTGGTCAAGCGTGAGGTTTCGTTCAGCGGCCATGATTTCGGTCAGGTCGTAGGGGAAACCATAAGTATCGTATAGACGGAAAACTTCCTCGCCATCGATGACTTTGCCTTTCGTACCTTTCGCTATTTTCTCAAACAGTTCAAGACCGGTTTCAAGCGTGCGGCCGAACGATTCTTCTTCGGCTTTGAGCACGTTTACGATATGCGATTGTTTTTCGCGAATCTCCGGGTAAGCATCGCCCATTTCATCGACAAGAGTCGGAACCAGCTTATATATAAACGGCTCGTGTGCGCCGAGCAGTCGTCCGTGGCGGGCAGCGCGGCGGAGGATGCGACGGAGAACATAGCCCTGACCTTCGTTGGAGATCCCGGCGCCATCGGCTATGGCAAAAGTGAGCGCGCGCAGATGGTCGGCGATAACATGGTGCGAGGAGACATTGTCTTTGTATTTGGATTTAGTCATTTCCGAGATAGCCTGAATGAGTCTTTTGAACAGATCGATTTCATAATTTGTGTCAGCGCTTTGCATGATAGCGGCGATACGTTCCAGGCCGGCGCCGGTGTCGACCGATGGTTTTGGCAGGTCAACTACGGTGCCATCGGGTAGCTGGTCGTACTGCATGAAAACCAGATTCCAGATTTCGACAAACCGTTCGGTTTCGCCGTTGACGACGTCATCGGGGCCGGTGCCGAATTTTTCGCCCCGGTCAAAGTGAAGTTCGCTGCACGGACCGGCCGGGCCGATTTCGCCCATTGACCAGTAGTTGTCTTTTTTGCCGAATCGCATAACGCGACCGTTTTTCAATTCGGGGGCAATTTTTTCCCAGAGGGCGAAAGCCTCGTCATCGGTTTCGTAGACGGTGGCGTAGAGCTTGTCAGACGGCAGCTTTAGTTCTTTGGTGACCCATTCCCAGGCGAAGTGGATAGCTTCTTCCTTGAAATAATCGCCGAACGAGAAGTTGCCGAGCATTTCAAAAAAAGTATGGTGACGGGCGGTGAAGCCCACATTATCGAGGTCGTTGTGTTTGCCGCCGGCACGGATACATTTCTGGCAACTGGCGGCTCTTTTATAATCCACCTTGCGTTTGCCGGTGAAAACATCTTTGAACTGGTTCATACCGGCGTTGGTGAAAAGAATAGTCGGATCATCAAACGGGATCACCGGCGAAGAAGGGACCAGGCGGTGGTTGTTTCGTTCGAAATAATCGAGGAACGACTGTCTTAGTTGGGCGGTGTTGATGTTAGCTGTCCTTTTCAAGAGAGTTTATCAGTTTATCAAAAGCTTTTCTGGCGGCGTCGTAGCTGAAGCCGCGTCGCGCGAGGTAATTATATGCTTTATTGCGGGCGGTTTCAAGTTCAAACTGGCTCAACAGTGCCCACTTCCTCTCTAACGCCGCGAAGGCGCGGTCGGTATCATCGGAATTCGACAACACCATTTGCGCCGTCTGTTCGGCCAGCGGACGGTCAATCATTTTCTTCTGAAGATACGCGGTCAGATAGGATATTCCGCAAGGTCGGCTTTCAACCATGCTCCGGGCGAGATTGTAAGCAAACTGGGCATCATCGAGCACGCCCCGCTGACGGTATTTCTTGATGACTTCATCGATAGCCGTGGTCACGAATTGCTTGCGCTTGAGTTTGCTGCGAAGTTCCCCCACCGAGTGCTGCCGCAGGGCAAGCAGCCGGGCCGCTTCGCTGTCACACTGGTAAAGATCAGACTCCTGCTGCAGAACGTTGAGCTGAGATTCCGTAATCACGACACCATCGACCAGGCGATAACGGTGGATTGTTTCTTCCGAAACGACCAGTGGCTGTTCGAGGTTGGACAGGACAATTTTTACCCTGTTGCCGGAACGGATTAGCTTGACGATTTTTATCTGACTGCTCATGGGACAAACCTTGCTAAGCCAATTATTGTTCTTCTGAATTCGTAGTAGATTATAAATAACCGTTCGCCGCCAAAGACAACATTAAAGTGCTGCTAAGTACCGAAAAGCATCAACAAAGTGAGGACTTTCACAATTCAGTATTGACAGTTGCGTTGCTATAGGGTATTTTCATCCTATAGAAATGGGAGCGGGTAACCTATTACTACTACATTGTTTTGACAGAGGCAATATTTGGTTTCCCCATAGTTGATTGTCTTTCAGTAACTAAAGAAAGTGGCATATTTGAATTGTCGGAGAGGTCATTAGGGAGCATACATGGAATTAGGATTACAGGGCAATATCGAGAAATTCACACTACCCGAAATTTTCCAACTGGTCGCATCAGCCCGAAAATCGGGGACACTGGGAATTCAAAAAGATGATTCAATCGTCATGGTTTATTTCAAGGATGGCGAGATAATTTACGGCTACGGACCCCGCCAGACTTTTCATCTCGGACAACTTCTCAAAGACAAGCAGGTAATAACGCACGAGCAGTTGGAAGAGGCGGTGAGCATTCAGGCCAAGACCGAAAACAGCAAAAGACTGGGAGAAATACTCACCTCGCGTGGATTCATCGACCGCGCCGATCTCGAAGAAGTCGTTACCAAACAGGTCGAAGAGCTGCTGTATTCGCTTCTGTCCTGGCAGACCGGTTCGTTCAAATTCTACGAGAACCAGTTTCCGACCGAGGAAGAAATTACAGTCAGGCTGTCGGTGGAGAACGTCATCCTCGAGGGGTTACGCCGAATCGATGAGATGAATCTGGTCAATGACACCTTGACTGACCTCGACGAGGTATACACCATATCGGCTGCGCAGGGAGGGCGCTCGCGGGATATCAGCCTCCAGGCCAAAGAATGGAATGTTATGGCGCTGGTTGACGGTCACCGTTCGCTCAGCGATGTCTGCAGGGTCAGTTCGGCCGACCGCCATGAAACGCTGAAAAAGCTTGCTCAACTGAAGCTGGCAGGCATTATTACGAAGTCTGATGTTAGGAAAGACCCGGCCTCGACAGATCTCGAAGGGATGGTCAACCGACTGGCGGGCCTTTTTGAAGAATACCTGATGGAGAAATCGACCGTGCGCCCGGCAGAGAACAGGATGAGAAGCACTCTTCAGGAGATTGACAAGAATTGAGCCAACACGAGACATTAAAATCTCTTGAAACCCTCCTCGAATCTTTCCTGGAGAGGGTGGCCAAATCCAAGGAGCGGAGGCTATCTGTTATTGAAGGGATTAACCAGTTGGATGATATCGCCCGGATGTCCCGTCTGGGAACAGATACTACCGACAAAATGGGTGACTGGTTCGCCACACACAATCGCTGGCTGACCGACAGCACCCTGAAGCCGGCCGATATTGTGCGCATCACCGGCATACTGGGCGAATTCAAAAAAGAGCTCAGAGTATCGAATGAGTCATCGCCGGCCGAAGATAAAATTCACACCGAGATCGACCGCTGGGCGGAGACCGGGTCGCAGATATCGCCGAAACTGGTGTTAAAGCGCGGACCGGAGACCAAAACTCCCTCGCCGAAGCCGGCAGCCACTGACACTATTGCGTTGTTCGACAGCAAGTTAGAGAGGTTAGTGGCGGTTTTCAAGGACCACTGTCAGGGCAAACAGCACCTGCTTTCGGTAGCTGATGACTTACTGAAGGCGGCAAAACTTCAGAAGAATAAAGATGCCTTGATTTTGTCCGGCTTTATCATATATTATCTCAAGCAAAACGGTTACAAAGTCGAGCCGTACGTTAAAAAGCTCAAAGAAGCCGAAACAATCCTTAAGCAAGGTGCGTTAGATGCTTAGCGGTGGCGAAAAAGCATACTGCGCCGCTCTTCTGGCGTTAAAGCGAAAGGATTATGCGACGGCGCTTGAGCAGTTTGAAATCGCCGCGCCTTTCTTCGGAGAGGACAAAGAATTCAAACTCTATCTGGAAACCACACGACTGTTAGTGAAGGTGAAAGAGGCGTTGGCTCGTAATAAGACCGGAGATAAAATAGACATCGAGGAGGTTTTCTCAAATGGCTAAAAAACAAAGCTTTGCGGATAAGTCCTCAAAAAAGGCTCACGCCATGACCTGTCCTGTCTGTCAGGAGACGCTTCAGTTCGTCAAACATGTCAAGGCGGTCAAAGGCGACAATGGAGCCTGGAAATTCCGTGCCCTGAATGTCGGCGTTTGCAAATGCAACAACGCTGAAGTCTATGGCTGATCGCTTGTAGCATCATAGTTTTGTTCAGATTACAGGGTGGTTCGACCACCCTTTTTTTATTGCAGTCAAATAGATTCCATCACCAGTTTCCGGTTGGAAAATAATTTTGGGGTCTTTTTTTGTTGCCTGTGCCCCCGATGGCGCAGAATATACTCTTAAACGGACCACCGTTAACCATCTTCGAAAATCTCCGTAGAAAATAAGTAAGAAGTAATTTGAAGTATGCAAGGGCGCTCAGAGAGGACGGGGGCATTGCCTCAGCAAAAATCATTCTACCCGATAATAATCTGCTATTTCGCGATGGTCGGACTGTTTGTTGTCGCCTCTTTTTTTCCGCAATCGCGTCTCTGGGGCTTGAATCTCTGGGCTTACTTCCCGCAGTCAGTAGCCATACCGGCATTGGCGATTGCTTTGGCGGTGCCGATACTTTTTCGGTTTGCCAAAGTCGAGCGTCCGCAAGAGCCTCCTGATAAGAACCGAAGGCAGAGATGGTGGCAGTCGTACCTGTTGTGGTCGGTGGTGATAGCAGCCGCTCTCGGCGCTCTCTTTCTATTTGCTGAGGGTTCGACTGCATTTTCTGGGGGATGGCCATACCCTGATTGCAAATCTGGCGTCGGATAGTCCAATCGTGAAACTTCGCAATTTTGGCGAGATGGTCGTTCATCAGTGGATCTTCTCCTTGCTTGGTGGAGGTGGGGAGAAGCAGGCAGTGTTTGCTTATCAGATAGTCTCGTATGCCGGGGGTATTGCTTTCATTGCTATCTCCGTCCTCGGCGCGCGCCTGTTGTTCGACGAAACGAAATCCCGCATGCTATTTCTGCTCGGTCTTCTCACAGGCGGATACATGCTTCTGTTTTTCGGTTATGCCGAACACTACTCTCTTTTTGTACCGTCGATTGCTCTGTATGCCCTGGTGGGTCTACTGCGTATCGACCGGCAGAATCAACCGCTGGTTTATTCTGGGGCCGCTGGTGGTGAGTGTATTCCTGCACGCTTTCGGAATAATTTTAGTCCCCTCGGCGTTATACCTGTTATTCGCCGGTACGCGAATAGGTGAGACCATTGCGAATTTCAGAACGCCGGTCAAGGCGATTTTGGCAGCGGCGGTGGTCGCGGTGGCAGCTGTGGCGTTTTACTATTTATACCAGAGCAGCTATTTCTTTCAGATGGCCTTTGTCCCGCTACGGGAGGGGGAATATACGCTCGAGGGATACACGCTGCTGTCATGGAATCATATCGTTGACATTTTCAATCTTCTGATACTTCTGTTTCCCGCGCTTCCACTAATACTCCTATCCATATGGTTCACGCGAAAGGGCAACATGTGGCGGCAGCGCGACACGGTTTTTCTCACGCTACTGTTGCTTTCCTCACTTGCTGCTGTAATGCTGCTCGATCCCAAGTTGGGGATGGCGCGTGACTGGGACCTGTTTGCGTTTGCCGGTCTTGTGATGGTATTGTGGAGTTTCTATGTCGTGCTGAAAAGCGACACTGTTCTGAGGAATTCATTCCGCTGGAATTCGTTCCGCTGGAATTCATTTGCCGCAGCGGTGCTTGCCATCTCTCTCGGTGTGTTTTCGCTGGGTGCTCGTGTTGCCGGGCAGGTTGATGAAAATATCGCTCTTGTGCAGGCTGTTGATTACGCGAAGCTCGATAAGAAAAAGAACATGTTTTCCCTGTTCCAGATGCACGACTATTGCTGGAAGAACACCGACTATGAGCGCTCACCGCTTTACGGCTTCGACTGGAACGGGCACTTCCCGGAATGGGGCCACATTCAAACCGGTCTGAAGCTGAAGGCGGAAGGGAACTGCGAACAGGCGATGCCGCTTTTTCGGCAGGCTATCAAAGAGCATCCCGGAATGGCCCTGGCGTACTACGGCGCGGGGTCGTGTTTTCTCACCGTGGGCAGGCTGGACAGCGCCGTGCACTATCTGGAGATTGCCGATGGTTTGAATCCGCACGATATCCACACTCACAACGATCTGGCGCACGCCTATCTTGGTATCGGCGATTATGACAGGGCCAAGATGTATTTTGAGAAAGCGATTTCTCATGATGTTGGCAATATCAAGGCCTATATGAATCTGGCCGAATTCCATTCTCTTTGTGGAGAGGAGAGCAAGTGCTATGAACTGCTTTTGGAAATATCCTCGCGCGATGATGCTCCTCCGGAGGTTTTCAAGCAACTTGGTGATTACTATCTGAGACACCGACTGCTTGATGAAGCCGCCAGGGAGTATCGAACGGCCCTGAGAAGAGGCCTGCCTCGAGGCGAACTGGAGAGCGTTTTGCAGACGTATCCCGAACTGAAGTTGTAAGTATGACCGCCGCCGCATCGGCTCCATCTATTTCTCCCGACTACAGTGCAATAATATAGAGACAAAGATTGACCGTTTTAGTCGGTTTATTCCGGCGATAAGTTAGCTTGTCAAGTTGAGCATTGTCGGCTATATTTAATATACAGCGAATGCAGTATCTTTAGAATTGAATTGTCGTGAACAACTTAATCGTATCCGAAAAGAGGCTTTGGCCGGCTGTCTTGACGGCGTACTATTTCACTCTTGCGGCGTTTCTGGCAGCTTCATTTTTCCCGCAGTTTCGACTGTGGGGGCTGAATCATTGGGCTTACTTTCCCGATTTTGTTCCAATTGTTCTGTTCACTGTCGGTGCGCTGTTGCCGTTGATGGTCTATCTGCCAGCTCAGCGTTCGAGTTCATGGAACTTTAGCGCGGTGACGATTCTTGCCGTGATGGTGATGGCGGGCATTTTCTATTTTACCCGTGACCGGACGCATTTTGAGGGTGATGGGTATCAAGCGCTATCGCTTCTGGCGCAGGATAGTCCGGTGGTCAAGTTCACAAACTTTGGCGAGACTCTGATACACCGTGCTGTCTATTCGCTTATCGGAGGTTCCGGAAGTAGTAGTGCACTGTTAACGTATCAAACGCTGTCGTGTCTTTCGGGGTTTGCTCTGTGCATATATATGGCTTATGCGGCCCGCTGTTTATTTGACGGTACAAGGGATCGCGCTCTTTTTCTACTGGGGCTTATCTCCGGTGGATACATGCTTTTGTTTTGCGGGCACGTGGAGAACTATTCGCTTTTCGTCGCCAGCGTGGGTGTTTTTGCGCTTACGGGTTTGATGGTGACGAGTGGATGTTTCAAAAAGTGGCTTATCCTACCTCCCCTGTTGTTATCGATTTTCTTCCATGTCTTCGGCGTATCGTTGGTGCCGGCCGCCGGCTACCTGCTGGTTAGTGATACCGGGGTGTGGCGCCGGATGACGCACGGCGGCAGATCGTTTAAGATAATTCTGGCGTCGATGGTGGCTGCGATGTCGGCAGGACTATTCTGGTATTTTTACAATGTCTCGCATTTCTTTCGGTTTGCGTTAGTCCCCTTGTGGAAGAATCACTTCACCGTCGATGGTTACACACTGTTTGCCCCGAAGCATCTGGTTGATATCGTAAATCTGATTGTACTCCTGCTGCCGGCCCTGCCTCTGATACTGGTGGTGGTGCTTCTTTCGCCTGACCGGAAACTGTTGAGGCGCGTGGAATACATCTTTCTTTTCATCCTGTTGCTCTCGTCGTTGGTGGTCGTAACGATATTTAATCCGCGTCTGGGGATGCCGCGCGACTGGGATCTCTTTTCGTTCGTGGGAATTCCTCTTGTGGTGGGAGGGTTTTATGTACTTGTGAAGAACGGACATCGAATCAAGCGGTATACGGCTGTGGTTACAATGGCTATAGTGCTCGGATTTTTGTCGCTCGTTCCCCGTGCTATCGGGCAGACCCGGGTCGAGATTGCCACTTCCCGCGCATTTGACAGCGCGGCGCTGGACCTGAAACGAAATATCTTCATGTTACTTCAAATGCACGACTATTTCTGGGAGCGCGGCGATTACGAGCTTTCACCGCTTTTGCATTTCGATTGGGAGACGAATTTTCCGGAGTGGGGTCTGGTCCAGACCGGGCTTGAGCTTCGGGGGAAGGGACGAACGGGAGAGGCGATGGCGGTTTTCAGGCGTGCCATTGAGCACAATCCGCTTATGGCATCAGCTTATTTAAATCTCGGCTCGTGTCATCTCTTTGAAGGCCGCCACGACAGCGCCATCGCAAACCTGAAGATAGCGGAAGGTCTCAACCGCTATGATCCATTGATACGCAGAGACCTTGGCTATGCTTATCTGGCTAAACGGGAATTCGACAAGGCCGAAACATCGTTCAATAAGTCACTCGCGATCGATCCGGATGATATGCAGACCTTTGCCGGACAGCTCCGACTTTACGAACTCAGTGGACGCCACAAGGATTACCTTGATCTGCTCTATCAACTCGCGTCGCGTGCCGACGCACCTTATTTTGTTTTCAAAAGACTTGGAGATTATTACATTGGTAGGGGCTTATACGAAAACGCAGCAGTTCAGTACAAGACAGCAATCGCAAGAGGAATGCCTGAAAAAGAGGTTCAGCAAATCCGCCGGAAATACCCTCAGATGAGGTTATGAGAGCACCGGGATTGTCACCATGGAGCAGCGCCACCGGGTCACACCATGAATACCGTTAGTGAATCCGAAAAGAAAGTATGGCTGATAACAACGTCGGGATATTACCTGATTCTTGTCGTGAATATCGTTGCCGCTATTTTCCCGCAACACCGCTGGTGGGGGTTCAATCACTGGGCATATTATTCTTCGTGGGTTCCTTTTGTGCTCGCCGGTGCGGCGGTGTTGGTGCCTCCCATAGTGTGGTATCTGCGGGATAAAATCGGCAATTTTGCGTATGCTGCAGTGACCGGCTTTGTGACGGTGGCAATGGGATTGTTGTTCTACCTGCTCAGGGCGCGGACGCACTTCGATGGCGACGGCTATCTGGTAAGGTCGATGCTCGCCGAGGACAACCCGCTGATTAAGTTTACCAACTTCGGTGCGGTTGTGGTCAACCGGTTCCTTTATGGTCTCTTGAGCGACATCGGTTCCGACCCGGCCAAGCTCACTTTTCAGCTGGTTTCGTATGTGGCCGGTATGGTTTTCCTGGTGTCGGTAGCGGTGGTAGCCGAGAGTCTTTTCGAGAAGCCCCGAAAGCGCACCCTGTTTTTGCTGGGGTGTACCTCGGCGGGCTACATGCTTCTGTTTTTCGGTCACGTCGAGAACTATTCTCTGTTTGCGGCATCGGTGGGTGTTTTCTGTGCGTTCGGGGTCATGATTGCGGCCGGCAAGTTAAACAGGTGGATGATTCTCATACCGCTGGCTGCGGCTCTGTTTTTTAATATTCTGGGAGTGACTTTCATTCCGGCGGCGGTTTTTATTCTCTGCCGGCACACAAAACTGGCGGAGAAATTCGGCAAAATCAACCGACGGCTGCTTGTTGGTCTGGCGGTGGTTGCCGCGGCAGTCTTACTGAGCATCTTTGTTTACATATACAGGACAGAGTATTTCTTCCGTTTCGCGATTGTCCCTCTCGTTACCGATCGTTTCACGCTCAAGGGATACACGCTCTTTTCAATGGCGCATCTGGCGGACCTTTTGAATCTGCTGGTGTTGATGCTGCCCGGCTTGCCTCTCGTCTTGTTGGCATGGCGCAAAATCCCGGCGCGGCGATTACTGCGTATGCCGACCAACAGATTTCTGCTGTTAGCGTTTTTGTTCGCGTTCGGCGCAGTGATCATTTTTGATCCCAAGCTCGGGATGCCGCGCGACTGGGACCTGTTTGCCTTTTTCGCGATTCCGGCTGCGTTCCTCGCGTTTTCTTTGCTGCTCAATGAGAGCAGCAAGTTCAAAACAGCCGGGACAGTCGCTGTTCTCATGATATTTCTGGGGTGGCTCACCCTGTTTTCACGAGCCTACAATCAGACCAATGACGACATTTCCATAGCACGGATGCAAAACTATATAAGGCTGGATCCGCTCAAAAATCGGACCGGACTGTGGGTGCTGATAGGCTACTACAATGATCAGGGGGATTCGTTGTCGGCAGAGAAGGAGTTTGCCACCTGGCCGGAGCTTTTTCCGGAGTGGGAGATCAACCGGAGAGGTTCCGATCTCATCAATTCAGGGCAGTTCCGTCAGGCAATTGGTTACCTTCGGCAGGCCATATCCATAAACCCGGGTTACTATATGGCTTATTCAAATCTGGGGTCTGCTTATTTTTACATGCAGCAACACGACAGCGCTATCGTCTACTATGAAATTGCCAACGGGATGAATCCCGGCAATTCAACCTTGCTGAGTAATCTCAGCGGGGCGTACTACAATCTTCGACAGTATTCACTCGCCGAGGAGCGGGCGACCGAGGCAAGAAGATTGGATTCGAACAATGTAGCGGCGATTCTGAATCTGGCTTTAGTCTACCAGGCCACCAACCGTCACGTTCAATATGTAGAACTTATGGAGCGCGCCTGCCGCATGCCGGATGTACCACTGGGACCAATACAGCAACTTATTGGCGTTTATCTCAGGGAAGGCAGGTTCGACGACATATCAGCCTTGCTTCCGCGGGCCGTGAGTCTCGGGTTGGACACGACCCAGGTGAAGTTGTTACGCCAGAAATACCCTCAGCTTCGATAGATGCTGTGAGCCACGAAGTCCTGACTTTAATTAAAGAGAATTAAATCTTATCAAGGGGAAGATACGGAACGGCGTTGGCGGTCATTTCGCCCGGGCCGTCTTTCTGGAATCGGTAGTAGCCGGCCGCGGCGACCATGGCGGCGTTATCGGTACACAATTTCACGGAGGGCCAGAACAGCCGGTGTCTATTTTTTTCCCTGTGTCCGTGCTGATCGAAGCGCTCCCGGAACATCGAGCGAAGACGGCTGTTAGCGGCCACACCTCCGGCGAGAGCAATGTCGCGTATTTTATATTCGGTCGCTGCCGCCAGAGTCTTCTCGACTAACACCTCAACGGCTGCTTCCTGAAACGAGGCGGCGATATCAGCTTTGTGCTTTTCGAATTCATCGTCGGGGAGTTTATCGATATACAGCGCAACGGCGGTCTTGAGACCCGAATATGAGAACCGGTAACTCTTATCTTTGAGCATAGCGCGCGGAAATTTCACGTACGAGGGATCACCGCTCTGAGCCAGCGTGTCAAGCTTGTGTCCTCCGGGATAACCCAGTCCCATTACTTTAGCTACTTTGTCGAATGCTTCGCCGACGGCATCATCTTTGGTCCGCCCCAAAATTTCGTAGTCGCCGAAACTTTTTACTTTTACCAGCATGGTGTGGCCTCCGGAGACGATGAGGCTCAGGTGGTGCTGGTCCATGTCGGGGTGTTCGAGGTAGTTTGCGCTGAGATGGCTTTCGATATGATTCACCGCGACGAACGGTTTCGACGCGGCAAAGGCAAGGCCCTTGGCAAAAGTGAGGCCAACCAGCAGGGCGCCCACCAACCCGGGGCCCATCGTGGCGGCCACAAGGTCGATATCGGCCAGAGCGACATTTGCCTCTTTCAGAGCCTGATGATAAATGGGTACGATAGTTTTCAGATGCGCCCGGCTGGCAACTTCGGGTACAACGCCACCGAATTTGGTGTGGACGGTTTGTGAAAGAATTACATTGGACAGAATTTCACGCCCATCGCGGATAACGGCGACAGAGGTTTCGTCGCATGAGGTTTCAATTCCCAAAACAAGCATAGTAGATTATTGAACGCTGATTGTCACCGAATCGGCCGATGAGTTTTTGACACGGAATTTTAGAGGGCAGTCGACTTTGATGGGAGCCCGGCCGGTTTCGTCAGCCCGGGCAAAATCCGCCGAGGCAATCAGGGCGTTCTTGTTCAACAGATCGATTTCAGCGGGCGGTCCGGTCAGTTCGACTCGTAACGACGATGGTTGATGGCTGACTTTTTTGTCGGTCGGAGCGTTGTAAAGGACGATGGGAATTCCCTCGAATACACGAGTCTTCACCGGCACAACCCTAACCGTGAGAGTGACCGAATCCGGGTCGAGACTCAGGCCGTACCCCTTCGGGGTGGCCAGGGGGAGTGTGAGACTCAGGTTGTTCCTTAGTCCCTGCAATTCTTTTGCCTCAGTGGAGACTTCGTTGATAGTCGAGACCACTGATCGCGGTCCGGTCAGGGTGATCTGAGCCGGAGTTATGCCGGTGATATCGCCCAGCGCAAACCCTTCATCCGGCTCGGTGATAATATCCGGCACAACGGTTACCTGCTTGTCAACCAGTTGGTCTATCATCAGTACCACCGAGGTCGGGTCAAGGATCTCGTCTAAGGATACCTCGGTTGACGGGGAGACCAGGAATGTATTTGATGTTGTCAGTTCGATTCGATGTCGTCCCTGTTTGAACTGGGTGGCCATTATTTTAAGGCCGCTTTCGCGCCATTTTTGCCTCATGAGCTGCTTACCGGTGGCGGAAACAACGACCATAAGCGAATCAGGGGGAGACTGCCAGAGAGCCAACTCCTCGTCAAGAACAACATCCTCTACCGGCAGAAACAACTCGTAGTTGTATATCTTTTCTGTGGCTACGTGAAACCACAAAAATGTGCCCAGAAGGAGGGCGGTGATTTTAAGCCAGAAGTGTTCGAAAAGTTTCTTAACCATAATGCCTTAGGTTTCGGGATATTGGCCGCACAGGCGTATTGTTCGATGATATTCTAACATATATTTGGTTCACTCGCAACCGATAATCATCCAGTCAGTCAATCCGGTCGGGGTCATTCCAGTAGAACCGGGTTAGCCCGCGATCGGTGCCAATCCAGAGGTAATCGCCGTCGAGCAAGAGGCAGTGAACCCTGTCCGAGGGTAAACCATCGGCAGTGGTAAACTCCCGCTCATAAATGCGGTCATCGCGGTCAAGGAAATAGAGCGTGACGCCCCGATCAGTGGCGACGGCTGCTATCTGGTCGTTGACGGCCAGAGCCCGGCCGCGGCTTTCGCTTGAAATGGAAATAATGGGCGTAATCTCACCGGTTTGCAGGTCCAGACGAATCAAACCGCCATCGGAGGCCAGCCAGAGCGAGCTTTCATACCTTTCGATGTTGAAGACGCGGGCGAAGACGATATTGTTCGGGTCTCTGAGTCTTTGCAACTTTCCGCTGCCGTATTGCATCTGATAGGCGCCGCCCGAAGTAGCGATCCAGATAGAGCTGTCGGTGGTCTCGAAATCATATATATAAGAGTTGAGGAACTGTCCGGGTCGCAGGTAGGTGACCGAATCGGCGCTGAAAGTAAGCAGAGTAAGCCCGCCGTCGGTACCGACAAATATTGAATCACCGACAACTCGCAGGCTTAGCACGTTATCCTCGGCAAGACCTGAACGATTGGTGACGCTTCTGGTCACTCGCTCATCATCGCGGTTGTAAAAGAACAACCCCTCGGTGGTGCCGATATATATGAATTCTTCGTCCCCGGCCATACAGTTGACATCGGCGGCGGGCAGACCGTCGATCCAGCCGGACTCGATTTGCTCGAAGCTGTTATTGTCGAGGTCGAAGGCCGTGATACCTGTTCGGAAACTCCCCAGCGTCGAGCCGCCTATCCACAGAACACCATCGTCATTGTAAACAGCATCGACCCGATTCTGGATCAGGCCGAACGGAAGAAGCTCGATATAACTTGCGGCGGCATCGGCTGTGGCCGGTCCGTACCCCCAGGTTCCAATCCAGAGATTGCCCGCCCTGTCATCGACAATGTCCTTGAAATAGAAATCACGGTTGTGAATATCGCTCATGTAGCCCTCGGCGGCGTAATTCAATCCCGGAGGGGCAAACATTACCGACGGAGGCTTGACATGAACATAATTTACATCGAGTACCGGCATATCCGATATAGGGAACCATTGTTCAAATAGAAGGTCGTATTCGTAGAAGCCGCCCGACGTTTGAACATAGAGCTTTTCGTTGAACACATCGGACCAGATACGCTGGATGTCCCGGTTATCGACACCATCAGCGCCGGTCAACGGGTCTTCCCACTGCCGCATGGATTTGTCGTACCGGATAATGCCTTCGGTGGTAGCGAAGTAAACGTGACTTATGGACGTTGAGATGTAATTGACGTAGTTGAAATCGGCATAGGTGATCATCTCGGTGTCGGTCATGGCGGCGGGCGACGGTCCGGCGGAACCAAGGACGATGATAGTGGCTAAAGTAAGCAGTCCGAAGTGTCTCATTTCGATTTGTTCCCCAGGGCATCGAGGGCCGATGCCGCCATCAGGGCAGTGCCGTAGAACATGGCGTCCTCATCGACCTTGAATTGGGGTGAATGCCACGGTTTGTTGGCGCCTATTTTGGCGTTCATGGTGCCGAGTCGAAACATCGCGCCTTTCGTTTTTTGGAGGTAGCAGGCGAAATCTTCGCCTCCAAGTACCTGCGCGGTCAATTCAATGCGGTTGCCGCGGAAAAGAGACTGAAAGTTTTCGGCGATAATCCGGTTAGCTCCGGGGTGGTTGCGCAGCACGGGATAATCGGCAACGAACGTCAGTTCCGCTTTAGCTCCTCTCGCCTTGCACACGGACTCGGCCGTTCTCTTTATCAACGTACGTAATTTTTTGGCCGTATCCTGCGAAAGCGCGCGCGCGGTGGCGGTGAGAGTAACTCTGTCACAGATAGTGTTGCGCGCCACCCCACCTTCGATCTTGCCGATAGTCATCACGGCCGGTTTCACCGGGTCGATTTCACGTGATATTACTTTTTGCAGAGATTCGATCACTTCGGCGGCCGTGGCGATAGCGTCGACGGCGTCGTGTGGTCGGGCGGCGTGGCCGCCTTTTCCATGAATAACCAAATCAAAGTCGGTGACAGCGCCCATAGCGACACCATCGCGAAGCGAAATTCTGCCGGTGGTCAGATGCGGGTCCACGTGCAGGGCGAAAATCATAGAGACATCTTTCAAAGCTCCGGCGGCAATCATTGGCCGGGCGCCCCCCGGTGGCATTTCTTCGGCCGGCTGAAAAATGAAACGCACCGTTCCGTGTATTTCGTTTCGGAGAGAGCTCAGCACGGCGGCGGTTCCGAGAGCGACCGCCATGTGGACATCGTGGCCGCAGGCGTGCATGATACCCTCGGTTTTGGAATGAAACGGAAGTCTGGTTAACTCCGTTACCGGGAGAGCGTCGATGTCGGTCCGTATGGCTACAGTCTTTCCTTTGTGTTTGCCGTGCAGCTCGGCCAGAAGCCCGGTTTTCAGTTTTATCGGGAGGACTTTCAGTCCCAGCCCTCTGACCTGCGCTTTGAGGAATTTCGTAGTCTCGAATTCGTGGTCGGACAGTTCGGGGTGTTGATGCAGGTGTCGGCGCCATTGAATCTGACGGGCACGGATCTCCCGTGCCTTCTTGAGAATTTTGTCTTTTGTCGTTTCAGGTAAGCTCATACTATCATCCTGTTGATTGATGACCCTTGACCTGTCTTGCGGTGCGTGTTGTTGCGGTCCTTTTTGGTTTCCATGCGTCTTCTGAATTTATTGGCATAAAGGTGCGCCAGCCGTAAAGGTTCCGGCAGACGGTAGCCGCGCAGACTTCGTACGACGATATCGCGGGCCTGCTCCTGATTACAGAGATGGCCGGGGGAGATGAAGATTGGTTTTACGTCTTCCTTGCTGCGATAAGCATAACCGACCTCTTTTGATTTCAGAAGTATAGACTGTTGACTTCCTTTCAGGGGAGGCACGGGCACGGTGAGTGCCGCACAGCAGTTTCCGGGCGCATCCTATCGTTGGTTTTCCCACAGCAAGACCTACCTGGCCGGCAATCCCACATCGCCGCGGGTGGGCAATGCCGTGACCATGTACGATTATTACATCGGGCTCGGTCTCGAGCTTTGAGAGAACATTCAGTATAGCCGGTCCTTCCCGATAGTAAAACAGTCCCGGAATGTAGGGGAAAGTCACGCGGTCATAGCGGAAGTGTTTCTCGACTTCCTCGATTTCCGGAAACGAAACGACTACCGCTGCGGCATAGATTACTTCGCCATTTTTTCCGTAAGCGGTGTCGACCGCAGCGATGTATTTGAGATCATCGAAATTGCCGAACAACTCGATTTGCTCAGCCATTTCGATTTGGTCTTTTACGGCTTCCGGCTCCGAGGTGGGCCAGTGGAGATTGTCGTTTGGTTTAAACCCTTTTGCGTCCATACAATTCAATTGTCAGCCTAATCTCAGGTGCTTAGTTGGGGAAGGCCATGTGTGACCTTTTGTTACATGCCTCACTACCTTTTATACAACTTAGAAGATACGAAAGCGGGGGACAACTAATTTATTTATTCGCCGGGGCGGTGCTCCCGGAAGGTGGTGTCAGTCCTTGAGTTCTTTCCAGAAGGCATAGGCGCGCCTTATGTGAGGTATGGTTATCGAGCCGCCGACTACGAGTCCGACCGACATGACTTCATCGAATTCTTCATCGGTTATGCCCTGGTCTTTGGATTGAATAAGGTGATAGGCAATGCAGTCGTCACAGCGCAGGACGAGCGAGGCGACCAGGCCGAGAAGTTCCTTGGTTTTGGCATCCAGGGCGCCATCGCGGTAGACAGCGCTGTCGATTCCGAAAAACCGTTTGATATTGATATTTTCGCGAGCCAGAATCTGTTCGTTCAGCCGCTGGCGTTCCTCTGTAAACTTTTTGACCTTTTCTGACATGGTATCCTCCGGTTATTCACAGTTTAGCCTACCAGCGATTCATATCCGAGCAGCTTTCTTATATACGCTAACTGGCCGATATGATAGGAATCGTGCAGGGCCATAGAAGCGAACGCCCCCACCATCGTTTTGTCATCACCCGGGAAATCCCGTGGCGAGCTCATCCGCACGTCGTCATCAGAAAGCCCTGAGAGTTTCTCGATCATTTCTTCCGAGAACGATTTCCAGTTTTCGATGATGTCGGCAAGGGTTGGGTAATCGGATTGGTCCTTCAGTGGTGCGCGGCGCGCGAAGAGATCACCCCACGGATTTTTGTCCGGGAGTCCCGCCATCTTGCCGATCAGGAATCGAGCACTGGTCATGTGGCCCGCTATGAAAAGCATTGAATTAGAGTTATCCGACGGTTGCCTGACAGTGTCATCTTCCGAGATATCGCGGAAAGCGCGGAGTAGAAGCCGGGTATTTATTTTATAGATTTCCACAAGTGGAGCTATAGACGGGTGCATAAGATATTCCTCCATCTGGCGTGCTTGGACGTTAGGTTACGATATGAAATCACGATTTTAAGTCAAGCGGAATTGGAGACGAAAAAAGAAGCCGGTCGCGCTTTCGCGGACCGGCTGATACTTATTTCGAGCTTTGCCAAGCCGGCTAACTGGCTTTTTTGGCTTCGTTTTTCTTGATGATTCTGGGCTTTTCGCCCTGCGTGATAGTTTTTTCGGTAACGACCACTTCCTCGACATCGGAACTGGACGGAATCTCGTACATGACTTCCAGCATCGACTTCTCGAAAATCGAACGCAGAGCCCGCGCCCCGGTTTTTCGTTCCTGGGCTACTTTCACGGCTGCTTTGAGGGCTTTGGGTTCGAAGCTGAGCTTGACGCCTTCCATCTCCATCAGCCGGACATATTGCTTGGTAAGGGCGTTTTTCGGCTCGGTCAGAATAGACAGCAGAGCCTGTTCGTCAAGCGCCTGCAAGGCGGCAGTCACGGGTAAACGACCCACCAGCTCCGGAATCAAGCCGTAATTCATCAGGTCGGCCGGCATGACGTGCTGGAAAATCTCTTCGGACTTGGCGCTGAAGTGTGCCTTCTCGGATTCAAAACCGACTGTCTTCTTGCCTATACGTCGGGCGATTATATTCTCCAGTCCATCGAAAGCCCCGCCGCAGATAAACAGTATGTTGTTGGTGTTTATCTGGACGAAAGACTGCTCCGGATGTTTGCGTCCGCCTTTCGGGGGTATATTAGCGATGGTACCTTCGAGAATTTTCAAAAGACCCTGCTGCACACCCTCGCCGGAGACATCACGCGTGATCGACGGGTTACCGTCCTTGCGCGAGATCTTGTCGAGTTCATCGATATAGATTATGCCGCGTTCGGTTTTGGTCTGATTGAAATTCGAGGCCTGGTAGAGACGCACGAGAATATTCTCGACATCCTCGCCCACATAACCTGCTTCGGTCAGTACCGTGGCATCGGCAATAGTGAACGGCACCTTGAGAAATTTCGCCAGCGATCTGGCTATAAGAGTCTTACCGGTTCCCGTGGGACCGAGCATCAGGATATTGGACTTCTCCAGTTCGACCTCATCGGTGCGCAGAGCGGAGCCGTTGGGTCCGGAGCGAAGCTGGTCGTTGATGCGCTTATAGTGATTATACACAGCCACGGCTACGGTCTTTTTGGCGTTCTCCTGCCCGATAACGTACTGGTCGAGGAAGTTCTTTATCTCGGCGGGGGTTGGAAGGTCGGTGATTTCCTTTGCCTGTTCGACATCCGGCGCGCCTTGAATCAGATCATAGCACAGTTCGACGCACTCGTCGCAGATAAATGACTCGTGACCGGAAAACAGGCGTTTAGCCTGTCCGGCGGCCTTTCCGCAGAAAGAGCAGCGATGAGGAACTTTTGGTAAATCGCGATCACGTGACATTATATTTCAACCTTTCGCCTCGCCTGATGCGGGGTGTTATTTCTTTTCGTGCCGTTTGGACTCGTAAACCTTGTCTATGAGGCCGTATTCCTGAGCTTCCTCCGGTCCCATGAAGAAATTGCGATCGGTGTCTTTTTCGATCGTCTTTATGTCCTGTCCGGTATGTTTTACCAGCAGGTCGTTGAGGCGTTTTTTCGTCCTGGTGAATTCTTCGGTCATGATGACGATATCGGAGACCTGTCCCTGAGTTCCGGCCATTGGCTGATGAATCATCACGCGGCTGTTGGGGAGTGCAGCTCTCTTGCCTTTTGTTCCGGCAGCCAGTAAGAACGCACCCATCGATGCAGCGATACCCATACAGGTGGTGGCTACATCGGGTTTGATAAACTGCATGGTATCGTAGATAGCCATACCGGCCGTCACAGAGCCGCCCGGCGAGTTGATATACACAAAGATGTCTTTCTCGGGATCTTCGGCTTCAAGAAAGAGCATCTGTGCTATCACGAGATTGGCCACGTTGTCATCGATGGCCGAGCCGATAAATATAATCCGGTCCTTGAGAAGTCGCGAAAAGATGTCGTAGGCGCGTTCCCCACGGCCTGTTTGTTCGACGACCATCGGTACCAGGAAATTCGAGGTGATTTTGTCGCTCATCTGAATCCTTTACATCCTTGTTTTAATCGTTTCCGTTAACCTGCAAGTTATACGAGAACAGTTATTTGTCGGGCTTTTCGACTTTGGCTTTGCTCACCAGAAAGTCTATAACCTTATCTTCGAGAATGGATTCGCGGAGATCGGCAATGTTTCCGGACTGCTGCAGGGCTTCCCTGGCCTTCTCCGGAGTCGTTTTGTAGTTCTCAGCGAACCTGTTAATCAGATTTTCGGTATCTGAGGGCAAAACTTCAATATTTTCTTGTTTGGCCAACTGGTGTAAGAGCATGTTCCACCGGATGTTGGTCTCGGCCATCGGCTGATAATTCTTCCTGACATCCTCGTCTTTGATATCGCCGCTATCGCCGTACTGCTTTTTGAAATTCTCGAGCACGTTGTCGAGATATTCCTGCACCATGGCCTTTGGCAGAGCCACCTGGTTCTTTTCGCACATCTGCTGTATAACCTGATTCTTATACCCGCGGTTCCGCTCATCGGTCTTCTGCTGAGTGAGTTGCTCGCGTATTTTCAGCTTGAGTTCCAGGGCCGTTTCCGATTGACCGGTGGATTTCGCGAATTCATCGTTCAGCGCCGGAAGAATTCGCTCTTTGACAGCCTTGACAGTGCACTTGTATTTGAGTTCGGCTCCCGCAAAGACCTCATCGGGGTAGTCCTTGTCGTACTTAACTTCGATCTCTTTTACATCACCAGCTTTCAGACCCGGCAGACCTTCCTTGAATTGCTTCACAGTCAGCTTGTTGCTCAGGTCCACCTCGGAATCCTTGAAGCTGTCGGTGTTGAGAACCTTGCCGGGGTCCGAGGTTACTTCGATATCCAGAGTAACCAGGTCATTCTCCTGAACTTCGCGTTCCACCGTACGGATTTCGGCGCTGCGCTTGCGCATATGTTCTACGATGTCATCGACTTCCTCGTCCTTGACCTCGATTTCATCGCCGGCGACAGTCAGACCATCGAACTCGACTTTCTCGATTTCAGGGAATACTTCCACTGTGGCTTTATATGTCAGCCCGCCGTCGTCTTCGTATTTCAGGTCGGTGACCTGTGGGTATGAGGCTACTTTGAGGCCGTTTTCGCGGACAACCTCGGGGTAGGTGGATTTGATAATGTCCTCGGCGACATCCAATTTAACCTGATCGCCATAAATGGACCTGATCATGTCCATCGGGGCTTTGCCTTTGCGGAAGCCTTTCAAGGCCGCATCGCGGCGGACCTCCCTGAGCTTCTGTTCCATTGCGGCGGCTACTGTTTCGGCCGGTACTTCGACCGAGAGTTCTCTTTCGAGTTGTTCAAGTTGTTTTATTTCGACTTTCACTTTTTCCTACTCCGATTTTTCGGTACTCCGCTTAATTTTGGCAATCCAGCACGTTTTTTTGGCCCATTAGAACTGAAAAGCCCTATCGGTCAACAAATCATGCACAGCATGTGCGAAAGGGGGGATTTGAACCCCCATGCCTTTCGGCACTGGATCCTAAGTCCAGCGCGTCTGCCAATTCCGCCACTTTCGCAATTTAGCCAACCAATATAGCCCTGCCTAAAATCTAAGTCAAGTATGGCTTTTGGGGCGAAAAGGCGGGGCTTTAGCACGGCAGCGGGGGATGTTTTACGCAAAAAAGCAGGCGATTGTGGTGGGTCCGTCTTCGAACCCGCCATGTCAGATCGAAGCTCCGGGTGCCCCACAGCTTCAAAGCAGGTCAAGGCTCGGATTCGTAGGGCGGGTCCGTCTTCGAACGCGCCACGTCAGATCGAAGCTCCGGGTGCCCCACAGCTTGCTGTGGGTTGCTGCTCACTAGCAGACAAAGTCATCCATGGCAATTGGAACGTCTCTCTCCGAGATACCACCTGTAACTCGACCATCTCCAATCTTCGGGCATTGATACCAGACACCGGCGAACGGGGTTGAGGTGGCAGTAGTTGATCTTCTCCATGATGGTTGACTGTGTCCGGCAATTGTGGTCATAACATCGTTTCATCCAGAAAACACGCCCGGTCGCCAACTCGCCGTGGCCCGAGGCGAAGTAGTCTCGGGCCATCTTAGATTTAATTTCTCTGATTACCAGTCCCAACTTCATACCATCAGGAGGCAACAATACCAGATGAACATGTTCAGGCATGAAAACGTAAGCAAGTAGCTTGAATCTGTATTTCGTTCGGGCTAGTGATAGATGTCGCGATAACAGTTCTGCTGCTTCCGGGATGGTCAGATATGCCTGTCGACGGTGACAACTGAAAGTCACAAATCGAGCGGTTCCGAGGTTATCGAAATGCCTAAGTTTTGTCATAAGTCGTTTCCTCCAGTTTTACCCCCACAGCAAGCCGTGGTATGCTTGAGTTTTTGCTTGAGTGTGAAGAACCCACAGCAAGCTGTGGGGCACCCGATTGGCACCCAGGTTTTGCCTGATTGTGAAGAACCCACAGCAAGCTGTGGGGCACCCGATTGGAAAAGTCTCGACACGGCCTTAAGATTGTTGTGGTAAGTGACAAGTGATGTCAGTCTTTTTGAAATGGCGGGTTCGAAGACGGACCCGCCCTGCGGGGACTCGCAACCTTATAGCCCGATAAGGTCACGCAGACCCAGCAGAAACGCTGAGGCGATAATTAACACTGCTATCAGCATCCATCGGGCAAATACAGCGCCGCGCTTGACAGCCATCCGCGAGGCAACCCACGCACCCAGCATGTTGCCGATTCCGAGGATAAGTCCCGCATACCACTGGACATGGCCGTTGTAGATGAAGACCGCCAGGGCAATCGGGGTGAAACAGAGCACAATGAGCAGCTTGACCGCATTGGCGCGGACCAGTTCATAGCCGGCGCTGAGTACCAGTCCAGCCAGAAGGAAAATACCAACACCCGCCTGAATGAAGCCGCCGTGGATACCGATGGCGAAAAAGATCAACATCTGAACCCAACCCGGCCGGTTTTTCAGTCGTTCGGGGCGACCTTCGAGCCACCTGCGCGGACGCGCCAGAACGATTGCCAGCATCACCAGCATCAGCACACCGATTGCGCGGCGCATCATTTGTTCATCGAGACTTACAGCTATCTGCGCACCCACAAGAGCGCCAATCACTGCTGGAACGGCGAGGATCAGACCGCGACGGACATCGAGCACTTTCTGCTGGCCGAAACTTCCCACCGCGACAGCGTTTTGCATGATGATGGCGATACGATTGGTGCCGTTGGCAATGTTGGCCGGTAGGCCCAGAAAGATGAGCATGGGAAGGGTGATGAGCGAGCCGCTTCCGGCGAAAGTGTTGATGAAGCCGGCCAGGAATCCGGCGGCGATGACGAGCGGGTAGAGATAGAGTTCCATAGTGTTAGATGGAAGATACGCAAAAGAATTTTGAAGGGAAAGGAAATGTTGTGGGGGGATTATGAAAGCTTATTCAAATCCTCAACGAAGTTCGCAACGTCCTCGTCGGTGAAGCCTTTGTTTTTGGCGGCTTCTTCGAGGGTACCCCAGATTGGTTCACCACATAAGATACAAACGATACCGTGTTTCATCAGGTATTTGATAGCCTGCGGCAATTGTTCTACGAGGTCTTCAATGAGAATGTCTTTAGTGATGGGCATATTCGAATATATGATAATTTTGTGTGCGCGCAACTGCCGCTATCCCTCAAGATGAAACCCGCAAGGCGGGCGATTATGGTTGATTTTGACTTGAACTCAGGTGTATAATGATTCGGTGCGATATGAAACGTTTATAGCCCGTCGATATCTCAGGTCCGGACGGTTCTTTGTATCTGTCTCGACCTGGATCACCATCCTGGGCGTCACTCTGGGCGTGGCGGTAGTCTGTTTTGTGATGTCGATGCACAACGGGTTCGAGTCCGAGATTCGATCCCGCCTGCTCGGTACCACCTCGCACATCTCAATATTCCCCCTCAGAGGCCAATTAATCGACAACTACTACGATTTGGTCGATACATTGGAGGCTATCGATGGTGTCGCGGCGGTATCACCGTTTATATACTACAAAGCGGCGATAGCCTCGGCCTCGCAAGGTGATGGTATCATAATCCGGGGCATCGATCCGGAAATGGAAGCGCGCACCTCGACCATTGCGGGGGATATCGTGGCCGGTGAGTATGATTTCAAGGATGTGGTACTCGATGATGATACCATTCCGGGTATGGTTATCGGAGCAACACTGGCCGACCGGCTGGGAGTGTTTTTAGGTGAGTCGGTCGTTTTGTATTCGCTGAAGGGGGAAGACCTCCACCGCAATACCCGTCCGCGCGTGGCCAAATTTTATATTTCAGGGATTTTCGAGACAGGGCTTTACGAGTTCGATGTTCAACTGGCCTATATATCGCTGAAATCGGCTCAACATCTGTTCAAGACAGGCGATGCCGTTACGGCGGTTCATTTGAGGCTGGACGATATTTTCATGGCGGAACAAATGACGCCGGTAATCGATTCGGCGCTGGGGCACCGCTACGATGTTGTGCCGTGGAATGTGCTTCATCAGAACCTGTTCGGATGGATCGCGTTCGAGAAATTGATTCTGTTTCTGGGCTTTATTCTGATTGTTCTCGTGGCGGCATTTTCGATTATTTCGACTCTGGTTATGCTGACCATGCAAAAGCGCTCGGAAATCGGCATCCTCAAGACTATCGGTTCGACCCCGGGTTCGATCCGTAAGATATTCGTGTTTAACGGCTTAACAATTGGAATGGTGGGCGTTATCGGGGGCTGGATTATCGCCATGATTGCGGCCTATATTCAAAACCGGTTTGAGGTGATTTCGCTGCCGCCGGACATTTATTTCATTAGTTATTTACCCATTGAAATCCATTGGTTAGATTTTATCGGAACGGGTATTGCGACATTTATTATCTGCTTTTTCGCGGCTCTTTATCCGGCTTACCAGGCGGCGCGGGTATCGGTGATAGATGTCCTGAGGAAATGAGGCCCGTGAAAAGAGGCCTTTTAGCTAAAACTTTGTCCTAATCTGGCGAAAATAGTACTATAGCAGGCCAGATAGGACAGCAACGAAATCGGAGTTTCAAAATCTTGATTGGTGCAAACGAAAGCATTTTGTCGGCCAAGGACATACATCGCGAATTTCGCACAGCCAGTGCTGTTCTGCCGGTGCTCACAGGTGTCAATCTGGACATCAGTCGGCGTCAAACAGTGGCTGTAACAGGAGCATCGGGTGTAGGAAAGTCGACTTTGCTGCACATTCTCGGAGGTTTGGACCGTCCTACTAAGGGAGAGGTGTGGTTGGGCGGTATGTCTCTGTCCGGGCAATCGGAGAAGTCACTGGCGATATTTCGAAACGAGAAGATTGGATTCGTGTTTCAATTTCACTACTTGCTCGAAGATTTCACTGCCCTTGAGAACGTTATGATCCCGTTGCTGGTGGCCGGTGTCAGGAAAACTGACGCTGTCGGCAAGGGGGAACTGTTGCTGGAGCAGGTAGGTTTAAAAGATAGAGCGGAGCATCGTCCGCACCAGTTATCGGGAGGTGAACAACAACGAGTAGCCGTCGCACGGGCGCTGGCCAACAACCCTGATATTGTGCTTGCCGATGAACCATCGGGGAACCTCGATACGGCCACCGGCCGCAGACTGCATGAACTGCTGTTTGACCTGAATTCCCAGCAGGGTATTACTTTTCTGATAGCGACGCACAATCAGGAACTGGCCGCACGGTGTGATCGTAATCTGACAATTGTCGACGGAGCTATTCGCGACATAGTGTGAAAAAGGTGATGAGATATGTTGTGTCAGGACTGTAAAAAACGTGAAGCCCATGTCCATCTGACTCAGATTGTCAACAATGAGAAGATGACCCTGTCGCTCTGCAAAGAGTGTGCGGCGGCACGCGGGTTTCACTCTCCTTTAGATAATGTGCCGTTCCCGCTGGCGGAGATATTGTCGGGGTTAGCTGCGACAACGCCGGCGGCAACCAAGGCCGAACAGCGCGAAACTATCACCTGCCCGACCTGCGGTCTGACATTTGATACATTTACGACGCAGGGAAGGTTCGGATGTGGTGATTGCTACGGTGCGTTCCGCAACCGTCTTGAACCGATAATGAGAAAAATTCACGGGGCGTCGTTGCATCGCGGGCGCGGACCCGAAATCAAAGCCGGGGAAGGCGAAACGGGAGCTTCGATGTCGGTGCGCGAGGGAGAACGGCTCGAGATAGAGTTGAAGAAAGCTATTGAGGCGGAAGATTTCGAGCGCGCCGCCGAACTGCGTGATAAACTGAAAACACACAGAGAATCGATATCCGAGGATAAATGAGAGGTTAGAGATTGGGCACGATGTTTGACGATATGGCAAAAACTCCGGCGGCCTGGCTTTCAGGCGAAGGTAATGAATCGCTGGTAGTTCTTTCCACCAGGGTCAGGCTGGCACGAAATATTGCCGGATGCGGCTACCCTGAGTCGGCCGATCAAGAGACTCGCAAGAGGATCATCAACTACTTTGATTCCTGTCTGGCGCGGTCCAAGATGCTTGCGGCAGGCGCATATTACAAAGCTTCCGATGTCGACGAGCTCGACCGGAATTTCCTCATCGAGCGCCATCTCATTTCACCGGCGTTTCTCAACGGTGAGGCGTTCAAGGCACTTTTTGTAGATCCCGATGCCCGGGTTTCGATAATGGTCAATGAGGAAGACCATCTGCGCATTCAGGCTCTTGCCTCAGGGATGGATCCGAAAGGCGCCTACGAACTGGCTATCAAGTATGAAGATGAAGTTGGACGTTATCTGGAATTCGATTATGACCGCGATTTCGGTTACCTGACAGCCTGTCCGACCAATGCCGGAACGGGCATGCGCGCCTCGGTTCTGATACACCTGCCGGGCCTGGTACTCACCCGTGAAATCGAAAAAGTTATATCCCACATCACCCGTAGCGGGTTGGTTGTGCGGGGATTTTACGGCGAAGGTTCCGATGTTCTGGGTAACCTGTTCCAGATATCCAATCAGAACACACTCGGTATCACCGAGGAAGAAATTTTGGGTCAGATCGAGCGCGTCACTACGGAGATCATAGAAAAGGAGGCTGCCGCCCGTCAGCGGCTGATGGACGAAGCCGAGGACATGATTGAAGACAAGATCTGGCGCGCCTACGGAATTTTGAAACACGCCCGGGTCTTGACCTCCGATGAGGTAATGAACCTTCTTTCGGCCGTTCGCCTGGGCCATGCCATGAAGATTATCGACTTTTTGAATATAGCCTTGATTAACGATATTTTGCTGCTCTCACAGCCGGCGCATCTTCAGAAATACTACGGCCATGAAATGGATGCTAATCGTAGGGATTTCGTTAGAGCGCAGATGGTTAGAGAGAAGCTCCGGGAGCAAAAGGAACCGTAGGTGCAACAATTTCCGGTTTGTGTTGTTAAACAAGGAAACAAGGGAATACAAAAACATAAAGGATTATAGACCATGAATGAGATGTTTACCGAAGCTGCCCGAAAAGCGATTGAGTTCGCTCGCGACGAAGCTGCTCGCTTGAGGCATGACTATATCGGGACGGAGCATCTCTTGCTGGGTCTTATCCGGCTTGGCGAGGGTCGCGCAATAGATATCGTCACCAATTTGGGCCTCGATACAGCCGATCTTAAAGCCTCTATCGAAGAGGTGGTGCAGCCATCGGGTGGGACCATGACCATGGGCCAGTTGCCGCTTACGGCGCGGGCCAAGAAGACTCTCGAAGTCTCCGGTCAGGAAGCACGGGCGCTTAAGTCCAAGGATATCGACACCGAGCACATCCTTCTGGCTCTTCTCAAAGACGAAGAAGGTGTGGCGTCTCAGGTTCTATCCACTTATGAGATCGATTACAAAGAAGCTTACGAAGAACTTAAGAACGTTCAAAGCGGCAAGCCGTCTTCGTTTAAGAAGAAGCGCAAAAAATCCAAGACGCCGGCTCTTGATCACTTTGGACGCGATCTGACCGAACATGCCCGGCGCGGCAAGCTCGATCCTATCATCGGCCGCGAAGATGAAATCGAGCGCGTGGCGCAGATTCTATCCCGCCGCAAAAAGAACAATCCGGTTCTCATCGGTGAGCCGGGAGTCGGCAAGACGGCTATCGCCGAGGGTCTGGCCCAGCGCATCGTCGATAACAAAGTCCCGCAGACTCTGGAGAACAAGCGGGTTGTCACGCTCGATATGGCTTCTCTGGTTGCGGGGACCAAATATCGCGGCCAGTTCGAAGAACGCCTCAAGGCGGTGATGAATGAAATTATCAACGCCACCGATGTGATTATCTTTATCGACGAGCTGCACACTATCGTCGGCGCCGGCGGAGCCGAGGGTTCGCTGGATGCATCGAACATTTTCAAACCGTCGCTCTCGCGCGGCGAACTGCGGTGTATCGGCGCTACGACCATGAACGAGTATCGTAAGTATATCGAAAAGGACGGCGCCCTGGATCGCCGTTTCCAGACCGTGATGGTGGAGCCGCCTTCCGAAGAAGACACGATTAAGATTCTCAAGGGTCTTCGGGTCAAATACGAAGAGCATCACAAGTTGATTATATCCGATGAGGCAATTGATGCCGCGGTTAAGCTTTCCAATCGCTATGTATCCGGAAAATTCCAGCCGGACAAAGCGATCGATTTGATTGACGAAGCCGGTTCGCGGGCTCATCTGGCTACTTACACCCGGCCCGAAGAGTTTGCCACTATCGAGACCGCCATTACGGAGCTTCAGGAAAAGAAAGAGAAAGCTGTCAAGAACCAGGCATTCGAAACAGCGGCTCAGCTTCGTGATGAAATCAAAATAAAGAAAGAAAAACTCGCCGATCTTCAGAAGAGCTGGGAAGAAACACGCAACAATGAGAAGGTCGTGCTCACCGCCGATGATGTCGCCACGGTTCTGGCCAAGATGACCGGTATTCCGCTCTTCCGCCTTGAGGAAAGCGAATCCAGACGTTTGGTCAGGATGGAAGACGAATTGAGAAAGTCTATCGTCGGGCAGGAAGATGCCATTCGCGTCATTTCGCAGTCGATTCGCCGGGCACGGGCCGGACTGTCTGATCCTCGCCGTCCGATAGGTACTTTCATATTCCTCGGACCCACCGGTGTCGGTAAAACGGAGTTGGCCCGGACACTGGCTAATTTCCTTTTCGAAGATGTCGATTCGTTAATCCGAATCGATATGTCGGAATACATGGAGAAATTCGCGGTTTCACGTTTGATTGGCGCTCCTCCCGGCTATGTCGGTTATGAAGAGGGCGGTCAGCTTACCGAGAAAGTGCGGCGCAAACCGTATTCGGTGGTTCTGCTCGATGAGATCGAGAAGGCGCATCCGGATGTGTTCAACATCCTGCTGCAACTGATGGATGATGGCTCGTTGACCGATTCGTTCGGCCGCAAAGTTGATTTCAAGAACACCGTTCTGATTATGACATCCAATATCGGAACCCGGCAGCTCAGCGATAACAAGACTGTCGGCTTCGATTCTCAGGCGGTGGACGGTTCACACAGCACGATGAAGAAGAAGATTACGGACGAGCTCAAGAAGTTGTTCAATCCCGAACTTCTCAACCGTATCGACGAGACGGTGATTTTCCACTCCCTGGAACGTCATCACATCAAACAGATAATCGAGATTCTAATCACGGATATTGCCAAGCGGTTGGCGGAAAGAGGTATCAGCTTTAAGTTGACCGATGAAGCCAAGGAGTTCTTGACCGACAAAGGTTACGAACCGGCTTACGGCGCCCGTCCGCTCAAGAGAGCCTTGCAGAAATATCTTGAAGATCCGTTGGCTGAAGAGATCCTTCGCGGTCAGTACGCCGGCGATTGCGACCTGATCATCGGCGCCGCCGAGGAAAATCTCACCTTCACGTTCAACGACAAGGAATCGACTCAGGAGAAAGTCACCAAGTAGTCGACGCTATTGATAAGACCGATAAAAGCATACAGCCGGATCAATTCCGGCTGTTTTGCTGATATGGCCCATCGGCCGCAAGTTAAGTGGCTACAAAGTAACGAGTTACAATTTTTCATTGCTTTTTTGTTCAGATTGGTTATAATTACAGGCTCTTGCGCCGACTAAATCGGCACGATTTGAAATAGGGAAAATTCGACGGAGTAAATTATGGCACATAAAAAAGGTGTAGGTTCATCAAAGAACGGCCGCGACTCGAACGGACAACGACGAGGCACGAAAGTCTACGGCGGTGAAACTGTCACGGCAGGTTCCATTCTCGTGCGCCAGTGCGGCACACCCATCAAACCCGGCTACAATGTCGGCATGGGTACGGACTGCACGCTGTTTGCCAAAGTCGACGGCGTGGTCAAGTACGAGCGCGTGGGACGCAGCGGCAAGAAAGTTTCCGTTTATGAACTGGAGACACAGGCTTAAGCGGTCGTCTGATTGACAATACACAGAAGATTCAGGGTTGGTTGATTTGTTCACCAGCCCTTTCTTTTATTAATCAGTTAAATTTTAATCTCCGGTTTGCTTGAAAAAGCCATAAAGCGATTGCGCTAACTTTTGAGCTACATATATTCACCCTTATCATAATGAGCAGACTTCTAAAAGACTTAAACCCCGTTCAGCTCGAGGCGGTGACAACGACATCGGGACCGCTTCTGGTAATAGCAGGGGCAGGTTCCGGTAAGACGCGCGTTTTAACACGTCGGGTCGCCCACATACTCTTTGAACGGCTGGCTGAGCCTCACCAGGTACTGGCCGTAACCTTCACCAACAAAGCAGCCGGTGAGATGAAAGAGCGGGTGAATGAACTTCTGGGCGGCGCGATACCATCGCTCAACGTTTCTACCTTCCATTCTTTCTGTGCCCGCTTCCTCCGCCGTGAAGGGGAGGCGCTGGGCTACGACACGAACTACACGATTTTCGACGACAGCGATTCGGAAACGCTGGTCAAGAACTGCCTGAAAGAGTTGGGTATGACCGGTAGTCAGTTCTCGCCGAGGGCGCAGATGAGGAAAATCTCCAACGCCAAAAACAAACTGATCAGCGCCGATGCTTTTGCCGGGCGTGCCTCGGGCTATTTCGAAACAGGCACGGCCAACATCTATAAATTATACCAGAGCCGGCTGCGCGAGTGCAATGCTATGGATTTCGATGACCTGCTCTTTAACGCCGTGAGCCTTCTCAAGAGTAGCGAAGAAGTGGGCGAGAGATACCGGTCACGATTCAAATACCTCCTGGTCGATGAATATCAGGACACCAACCACGTACAGTATCTGTTGCTGAAGTACCTGCTGGGAGAGCACAACAATATTTGTGTTGTCGGCGATGAGGACCAGTCCATCTATGGCTGGCGCGGGGCGGATATCCGCAATATCCTCGATTTCGAGAAAGATTTCCCCGGCGCCAAGATTATCAAGCTTCAGCAAAATTACCGTTCGACGAATATAATTCTCGACGCTGCTTCCGCAGTGATTGCCAACAACGAGGCCCGTAAGGCCAAGAAACTCTGGACCGAAAGGCAGGGCGGCGAGAAAGTGCAGTTGCTGCTGGTAGACTCTGCCGAGCAGGAAGCTATTGCCGTGGTCGAAGGTCTGAAAAAAGAGCAGGGTGGCACCGCTCTAAAAGGGATGGCCGTGCTTTACCGGACGAACGCGCAGTCGAGGGCTTTCGAAGAACACCTCAGGCGCAACAATATTCCCTACCAGATTGTGGGTGGTATTTCCTTCTATCAGCGCAAAGAAATCAAAGACCTCATGGCCTATCTGAAACTGATTGTGAACGTCAAGGATGATGTCGCGCTGGCACGGGTGATCAACTACCCCAAGAGAGGTATCGGAGCAAAGACGCTATCGGATATTCAGGCGCTGGCCCGCCAGCAAGGGATTGCTGTCTACGAGATGTTGCTCAAAGCGGACGTGATGCCCGACCTGGGTGCGCGGGTGAAACGTATCGTGCCATTCGTAGAGCTAATCGAAAAATACCGGAAGAAGAAAACAACGGAGCCGATTGATCTGCTGGCGCAGGACCTGGTGGAAGACCTCAAGTTTCTCGATGAGCTGCGCCAGGAAGATGAGATTGTGGCGCAGACAAAGATCGAGAACGTCGAGGCGTTCATCGAGGGTATGGCCGAGTATGCCCGGCACAACGGTGAGGCTACGTTGGAGAACTATCTGGCGGATATTTCTTTGTTCACCGATCTGGACACTTATGCGGAGATTGAAGACAAAATAACACTCATGACTCTCCACTCGGCCAAAGGGTTGGAGTACGATATCGTTTTTCTGGTTGGCCTGGAAGAAGGTTTGTTCCCTCTCGGGCGGGCGGTGGCTGAGCCGATGGAGCTCGAGGAAGAACGGCGTCTGTTCTATGTCGGCGCCACGAGGGCCAAAAACAAGTTGTACCTCTCCAGCGCCACGACACGTCACCGGTTTGGCGAAGTGGAGTCTATTCCTTCCCGTTTTATCAAGGAAATTCCCGAGTCTCTGATGGAGCGCCATGAACGGCGGACCCATCGCCGGTTCGAATACAACCAGAATGGTAACCGTCAGCCCGGCTTCTTTGCATCGCATCAGCCTCGCACCCGCGAGGAGAACGTTGGGGTGCACTATGATTTCGAGCAATCGGAGTTGATGCGGGTGGGACGAATTGTCGAGCATCCTACGTTTGGACGCGGGAAAATAGTCGGCGCCGAAGGTTATGGCGATTCCCTGACTCTCAAAATAATGTTCACCGGCACAGGCATGAAAAAGATAATGGTCAGGTACGCCAAGCTGAAGATTATCGGGTGACGCGGGCCGGTAATCAGTTCAAAGGTACGATTCGCGACAGGCGGATCCGATGGCGGGCGACCTGAGCGTAGACAAGCCGCGCCAGGGTTCTAATACCCGGCAAAAGCACAATCTCCCCAAACAGTCTGGATTGCGGAAACAGAGTCGCCAGAACACCTACTGCCTCGGCCCCACGGTAGATCTTGCCCTCCGGCGTTATAAGGTGCATTTCCTTGACCAGTTGATCATTGGCCAGCATACCCGGCTTGCGACTCTTCAGCGCTGTCGAGAGGGGAACCCGGTTGACGAGGCCAAGCTTATCCAATTTTGCGATTCTTTCTATCGAAAACAGACATATAGGACAACTATCGTCGTATATTAAATGATATTGATTCATGTTCTGTAGAACAAGATTCTGACTGGCAAGTTCTCCGGTAAAATTGAAGGGAAGAGTAGTGGTGAGGATTGGGCAGAACATTGCCGGGTCCTGAAATCGTCTGATATTGCTGTGTTTAGGCGCTCATGGGCAGCGCCGGCCGTTGAAAAAACTTGTAAAGAGAGGGCGCAGGTCTTATTATATATGGCCAAAACTGAATCCGATGGAATCTTTGGCATTCATGACGTTGTATCAAGGATGCCAAAATTATTTTTGAAAATAGGGATTTAAGACGGCACAGGGAACATCACAACCGGCGAAAATGTTTTAATCTATGAACATAGGTCATTTGCTCCGGTTGTGGCTATCAGAGGTTTGATTAATTATGGCCGACCGGAAAAAAGAAGAGTTAGTCAAGAGAAAAGCATTCGAGACAGAGGCTTTGCCTCATATGGATGCTTTACTGCGCACCGCTCTTCGAATGACCAGAAATGAAAGTGATGCCGAGGATCTGGTTCAAGAGACGTTTGTAAAAGCATACCGTTTCTGGGACAAGTTTGAACCGGGATCCAACTGTCGGGCATGGTTGTTCAAAATCATGACCAACATCTTCATTAACGATTATCGGTCGAAATCGCGATCGCCGATGTCCGTTAATGTTGACGAGGTCGACGATAACTTCCTTTACGGGCAGTTGGCAACGGTTGAATCCGGGGAAAATCCCGAGAAACATCTCTTCTCCAAGATCTTCGACGATGATGTAAAGAAAGCTATAGAGAATTTGCCCGATGATTTTCGACTGGTGGTCGTGTTGTCCTTCCTTGAGGGGTTCTCCTATCAAGAGATCGCCGAAATCGCCGATTTACAATTAGGGACGGTTAAATCACGTCTGCACCGGGGTCGAAAACTTTTGCAAAAAGAGCTATTCGAATACGCAATCAAGAACGGCTACGTCAAGGATAAAGCAAGATGAACTGTCAGGACGCCCTCGATCTTTTGTATGACATAATTGACAGGGAAGCATCGGAGATCGACACCCAAAAAGTCAAAGAACATCTCGAGAACTGTCGGGACTGTTTCGAGGTCTATCGCCTGGAGCAATCAGTCCAGGAACTCATAAATGAGAAAGTAAAGCAAGCCGCACCGACACCTAAAGCCGAGCATTTGAAATCCAAGATACTCGAGCGACTCGACGAGATTGACGGGGAGAACCCGGCCCGGAGACAGCCCCGTTTTTTTAGGCTAACTACAAGGACGCTCGTTGCCGCGGCGTCCCTGGTTCTTCTGATCGGCGCCGGTCTTTTGCTGGCTGCATTTTATCGCCACAGCGGCAATTATATCCCTCTTGAGAAGGCTCACTGGGCTGTGTCGGAGCATCTGGATGCTTACAACGACAGTGGGGCTACCTCACGCGTTCTCACAGCCGTAAAACAGGAACACGCTTACAATCTGCTCCCTCAAGTCGCCGATTTTCAACTGGTCGGAGGTGAGAGCGAAGAGATAGTGGGTGTTCAGATGGCGCATTTCGTTTATGCCAGTGACAACAAACTGGTCTCGGTGTTCATAGCACCGGCTGATGAGTACGAAATTCCTGCAGATCTGGCAAACTCGCCGGTGGAAAGAAACAGTATTACGTTCTTTGACCACAATTGCCGGGGCTGCCGGCTTGTTTATCATCGGGTAGGTTCGCTGGTAATCATCACGGCATCCACTGACCACGATGTAGAATTGCTTGATTTCGTTCCGGGCTTTGCCGCTATTTAGACTTCCGAAGTTTATTATTGCCTTACAGCTTCAGGCGCGTCTTCTTGTACTGATGATGGTTGTCGTCAGCGATTTCCGGCGTGCAGTCAGGGCGCGGCTTTCTCTTTGGAGCCTGGCGCTCTTTTTAATAGTAGGCATTGGCTCGCATGCTACGGCCGATGAATACCTGACCGACCAGACGCAAAAACACCTTCTCGCGGCGCAAAATCACCTTCTAAATGACAGATTTGCCCGGGCTCATCTTACGCTTGATTCCCTTATCCTCCTGGATTCTACCGATCCCATCGGCTATTTGTTCAAGGCGGCCGTCTATCTGGCCCGGATGACCGATGCTGAGCAGGAACTAAATTCGGATGAATTCAAGCGCTTTTCGGATACGGCAATCTCACTGGCCGAAGGTCGCCTGGAGAACGTTTCGGGAAGGTCGGCAGCCTGGATGTATCTCTGTCTCGGTCATGCAAAGGCGTACCGTTCGCTATGGGAATCCCGGTTCGGTTCGTTTACATCGGCGCTGAAGCTGGCCTTGAATGCCAGATCGGATTATGAGAAGGGACTCGAGGCCGACAGCACCCTCTACGATCTCTACGGAGGGCTGGGCATGTATCACTACTGGAAGTCGGTCAAAGCGGGAATTCTCAGGTGGTTTCAAATATTCAAAAACGACAGGGAAAAGGGGATTGCGGAACTTTACCTGGCTGTCGATTCATCGGCTATTTCACATTATCCGGCGCGCAACGCCTTGATATGGATATGGCTGGATATGAACGAGCGTGATTCGGTAATATCGATTTGCGGCGAGATGCTTGAGGATTTTCCCGATGGTAAGCTTTTTCTATGGCCACTGGCGGAGGCCCTGTACGAAGAGAAACAATACCAGCGGGCCGTGGATACCTACGAAGCGCTCAGGGGGAAGCTGGCCCTGTCGCCGGGCAATTACTACAATCTGATTGAGTGCGACTACAACCTTAATCGATGTTATGACAAGTTGGGCCTTGAGGCGGAAGCTATCGATGCGGCAAAACGCGTGGAAGCATATTACGAGCTGGTAAGCGACAAAACAAAACGCCGGCAGCGAAACAAACTTGATTTCTTAAGGCGTGTGGCCAAACGGGATCCGTGAAGAAGTATTACGCCGGCTGGTCGGATTTTGAAGCCTCTCTGAGTATCCTGAACGTATTAAACTGAATTGTCTCATCCGATCGTTCGACATTCGGCGAAGGCAGGTCCTCTTCTTTCACTGTCTCAATGCTCCAATTTCCCTCGTTCCAGGCGGCGGCTTCGTAAATGGCGTCCTCGCCAACCAGCTTATCCAGTCTGGCAAAGACAATCGCACCATAACCAAAGAACATCACAATCTGCCTGGCGGCGGATTCAGCCGAAGTTATGGTCAGTTTGGCTGTGCGTTGTCCCCCGGCAAGCATGTTAATGAGCTCAGTAAGGCTGGTGTGACTCAGACTGCCTTCCGCTTTCTCGAGACCGTCGATGCAGTTTCCGGCCGATGTTGTCTGCAGTCTCTGACGGATGCGGTCTATCTTAGCCACCAGCAGCTCAAGATTTCCATCGGTGGAGATAACATCCTCGATACCGAGTGCGAACAGTGACAGGAGCATGGAAGATGGTACACCGGATTTCATGACGAAAGTGGGTGTCTTGTCAAAGGAGATGTCGCGCATTGTCAACTCATCGAGAAAAGTCATCAAATACGATGCCTCGTTGTCAGGTGCGAGTATGATTATATCCGGGCGACTTCTCTCATAAAGTTCGCCGAATTTAGCGACACTATCGGTGTCTATTATTCGGTAGCCGGCATTTTTGAGACGCTCCTCGATAGCCTTCGTTACATCGGGCATTCTCGAAAAGAGCATGATCTGCACAGCATTCTGGGCGTTGTGGAATTTAAGGATTTCGTCTTTCAACAGACCGATAAACGCGTCAACGACCTCGGGCAGAAGCAGACTTCCTGTCTTCTCCCGAAGTGTTTTCTGCAGGACATCCAATCTGTCCAGCGAAAGGCGTTCAGTTCCCTCGAACGAACCGGCAAAAGTATCCACCACCGTCAGAATATTGCCACCGAGAATTTCCACGGGGAGACGCTTGGTATATTTGCCTTTGAGATCCTTGTACATGCAGCTCAACATGGCGATAACCACCGGCGAGTAGCCGAGCGACCGGAGTAGCTTGACCGTCAGGGCAGCAACTTGTTCGCGATCAGCCGGTCCGTCGACATCGTAATAGTGGCGGGCAACATCCTGAACGTAGGCGGCATTGACTATGCTAAGCCGATCTTTGTAAGGAATTTCCATCCGCTTGCAGAGCTTGTCGGCAAAATAGCCCATGACGCACGTGCGGTCGGACGGGAGTTTGTCTTTGGAGTTCAGCAAATAAGTATATAACTCCAGGTTCTTCCTCAGCAGGCTCTCTTCAACCGGGGCGACATCGTCTTCCAGCAGCAGGGTAGAAGCCGACTCATAGTAACGCACAATCGTACCCGGAGAGATTTTCCGGAGGCGGTCTATCAGATCAAGATAGTCGCCGGACACGGTGTCTTTGACGAACACCGAATAAAATTCGTGTTTACCCAGCATGGCAATGGCGTCATCGGCGGAGTCGCACATGGTGACGCGATAGCTGTCGTGTTCCAGCAGCGACTGAAGATGAGGGGCGGTGGATTTATCATCGGTAACGAGCAGAACATGATTTTCTTTAACAGTGGCGCTGGTTCTTGAGATGCTTTCGCCGGGGGAAGCGACAGCTACTTTGCCGGTGTCACTTGCTCCCGGTGGTATTTCCAGCCGCACCGATTGATTAAGGGGCACATCCTTGCCAAGATAATATTTTGCAACGGCGTTGTTGAGAGCTATTTCAGCAGCTATATAAAGCTTTATTTTCTTACCACGGGTGACAAAACATATTTCGTTGATAAGGGACTCATCGGCCGGATCTTCGCACGCGATTTTCAGCAGATTGTTTTCGATGTCATAATCGAAAGGCACCGCCTTTCGGGCGACGGCGAGTCTGCGCGGGATAAACTTCAGGATGATCTCGGGGATCTCCAACTTTGACAAAACGACACCATCGCACCCAAATTGTATAGCCAAAGCTTTCACCAGTCCGGCTTCGTCGATGTCTCCGTGATGCATAAGTTGGGAGCCGAACTTTCCGCCGCACGATTTTTGGCGCTCAAGAGCGTGTTTAATCTGCTCCTCGGAAATCAGACCTTCGCTCAGAAGTATTTCGTCCAGTCTTGGCTTGGATTTGTCTTTAACCATTTGTTCGCTTATTCCTCAGATGCTTGCGACCCTATTTTGTCGACAGTTGCCGGTTTCGACATACGTTTTGCCAGGCGAGGCATAAAAAGCCGTTGACGTTTCTGTTGTAGAAGACAGGTCTATGTTTGTCATGGCCGAACGCTGTGTTAAAAAGTGTAAGACTTTACTGCTTTATGTATTATCGGTCAAAACCCGCAAAGTTTTAAACCCGTGGTGCGATTACACAGGGATGTTCAGATTTTGAACTGCCCGCGACAGGCGCCCCGGCCAGTTTTATCTTGCGCCGAAATTCGAGCGATGATTTATTGGCTACGTGCCAAGAAGAGTCAGGAAATCTCCATCTATTCTGACCCCCCTGACGGATAATCTGATTGCGAGATTATCCAACACCAACCAGAGGGTGAGACGGAAAATCGTAAAATACGGTTTCTGGGTGATAGGGTTGATTTTTGTCTATTCCCTGATGAGCGGAACCTACGGAATCCCGCGAATCATCCGGCTGGAACTGGAGAGAAAAGACCTGCTCGAGGCGAATCATCGGAATTTGGTTGATCTGGTCGATGCCTCGCGCGTCAAACAGATGCTTGAGAGCAACGATGTTTTCATTGAATATATCGCGCGCAGCCGCTACCACATGGCCTACCCCGACGAGACCATATATCGTTACCGGGGCCAATAGAACGCAATGTCGCTCGAAAAATCCGAAGCCATTTTGTTGAAAGCCTTTAACTGGTCGGAATCCTCCCGAACAGTGGTTTTCTTTTCACAGGATTTCGGCCGGATCGCCCTGGTCGACAAAGGAGGCCGCAGCTTCAAATCCAAGCGCGGGCGGCTTTTGCCCTTCGCCCGTATGGAAATTACATTTTACGGCTCGGAAAAAGAGTCCCGGGGGTATATCAGGGAAATTGAGGTAATAGAGGCCTGCTCTCTCGAAGGGGACGGTAGTCTGGGTCGATTGGCGTATGCTTCGGCGGCGGCCGAATTGCTTCACCTGATTCTGCCGGAAGATGAGCCTCAAAGAAGTCTGTATGGCTATTTTGGCAACTACTTAAAGCAGGTCGACGGGGTAAAAAAAACAGCCCTCCCGGCCCTTTTTATAGCCTTCTATTTGCGGGTTCTCTCCCAATTGGGTTACCATCCGTCACTGGCCTACTGCGTTTCGTGCGGCAAAGAGGTGGGGAGCCTCAGCAACAAAGGGGAACTGAATTTCGCCGTGGAACGGGGTGGCCTTGTCTGTGAAGCTTGCCAAAAGCCGGGAGAATATTATATTGGCTTTTCACACGATAGCTACCAGCGGCTCTTGGCCCTGCAAGACATCGTCGCTAAGCGAAGCGGCGGAACTGGCAGTCGGTTTCGGTGAAGCCTCGCGGTTTCTCGATGCTTTGACCAGATTTCTGGCCAGCCAGACCGGGTTCAAGTCGGACCTGAAATCGCTGGGATTTATCGAGAAGCTCAAAAACAGTCAACTGATAGGATAAATTAGGGCATGAGCAAGAAAATCAACGACAACGACACAATGGAAAAAATAGTCTCGCTGTGCAAACGACGTGGTTTTGTCTTCCCATCCTCCGAAATCTACGGCGGCCTCGGCTCCAGCTGGGACTACGGCCCGCTGGGTGCGGAATTGAAACGGAATCTGAAAAACTACTGGTGGGACGCCATGACCAACCGCCGCGATGATATCGAGGGTCTCGATGCAGCCATTCTGATGCACCCGCAGGTCTGGCACACCTCGGGACACGTCTCCGAATTTACCGACCCGCTGGTTGACTGCAAAAAATGCAAGGCGCGGTTTCGGGCCGACCAGCTGGAACAAGCCCGCTGTCCGCTCAAACCATCCAAATCCCCCCTGGAATGCGGCGGCGAACTGACCGAAGCCCGTCAGTTCAACCTGATGTTCAAAACGTTTATGGGGCCGCTCGAAGATGAAGCGAACATAGTTTTCATACGACCGGAAACCGCCCAGGGAATCTATGTCAATTTTCTCAACGTGAAAAACTCCTCCCGCCAGAAAATACCGTTTGGTATCGCCCAGATCGGCAAGGCTTTCCGCAACGAAATCACCCCCGGCAATTTCATCTTCCGCACCCGCGAGTTTGAACAGATGGAAATGCAGTTCTTTGTGCACCCCTCCGAGGATGAAAAGTGGTTCGAATACTGGCGCCAGGAACGCTGGGAATGGTATAAGTCGCTCGGTATCAAGATGGAAAAGCTGCGCTGGCACGAGCACGCTCAGGACGAACTGGCCCACTACGCCAAGGGAGCCTACGATATCGAATACGAGTATCCGTTCGGCTGGCAGGAACTGGAGGGAATTCACAACCGGACCGATTTTGATCTCGGACGGCACATGGAAGCCACCAAAAAGGACCTGCGCTACAACGATGACCGCTACACCGAGAAGTTCATACCGTACATTATCGAAACCTCGGCCGGATGCGACCGCACCCTGCTGACATTGCTTGTCGATGGGTACGATGAAGTTGAAATCAAGGGGGAGACGCGGGTTTTCATGCGTCTGTCACCCAAGATAGCCCCGATTCAGGCGGCGGTATTTCCGCTGGTGAAAAAAGACGGTATGCCGGAGTTCGCCGAGAATGTGTACCAGGAACTGAAAAAGCAGTTCAAGGTGTTCTACGATGTTTCAGGAGCCATAGGCCGACGCTACGCCCGTATGGATGAAGCCGGTTGCCCGTTTGGAATCACTGTCGATGGCCAGACGCTCGAAGACGAGACCATGACAGTGCGCGACCGCGACAGCATGGAACAAAAGCGAATGAAAGTCGCCGAACTCATTAAATTCCTTGATGAAAAGATAAACGGTTGAGCGCAACCCCCGACATTAATCTCAAAAGCGGCCCCTGGCCGCTTTTTTCTTGTCTTTCGGTCAACCCGACCCGCTGATACAAACTAAGGTCGCGACCGGGCAGACCACACCGTCGCGATAGGCTCGATCTGTGCGAGGAGTCAGTTACTTAGCAGAGTCTATTGGCTGTCAAAGCTGCGGGCCGGTAAGGCCTCACAGGCACCAGGCGTGTTGTTCAAGAATTCTGGCAATAGCTTCGAGGTCGGGGAACATGGCTGCGCCCTTTTTGCGCGGGCCATGTCGGAGATCGGTCAGGCTCTGTCCGTTGACGATTACGGTGGGGGATTCTACGGGCTCGTCGGATTCAATAACTTTTGCTAATATTCCTCGCTCCCTGATAAAATTGATGACGAAATTCCGCGCCTTCATCTGACGGGGATCCCGACTGGAATAAACTAACCCAACTTCCATTTTGGTTTACCTTTACCTCAATCTTACGGAGCTTAATTATTGTTAACAATGTCTGCTTGTTATGTCAACAAAAACCACAGCGTTCTGTAGTTTATACGAACCCTGTCAGGGTTCGTTGCAGCAAAACCGGAGGAGGACGCTGATTATATTTAAAAGTGCACTTTTGGGAGGCGCATGTCAACAATGTCCATAAACAATTGCACTGTTTTTACGTATATTTCGCGTCCGGCAACCCTGAAAATAAATTGACAACCGGCTTTCATTAGGATAACGTTAGGGAAGAAATCCTTTTACACCGGGAGGTCTCATGGAACACAAGTTGCCGGAACTGCCCTACCCGAAGGACTCACTCGCACCGCACATCTCGGCAGAAATTATTGATTTTCATTATGGTAAACACCACCAGGGGTATGTCAACAATCTCAACAACCTGATTGCTGATACCGCGTTTGACAAAATGACCCTGGAGGAGATTATCCGCAAGGCATCAGGAGGCATTTTCAACAATGCCGCGCAGGTTTTCAACCACACTTTCTACTGGAACTGCCTCAAACCTGGCGGGTCCGAGAAAGTGCCCGACAAGCTTTCCGCTGCTCTTGGCGACAGCTTCGGTTGCGTTGACACTTTCAAGAAAGTGTTTACCCAGAGCGCGATTACGCTCTTCGGCTCGGGATGGGTCTGGTTGATTGAGAAGGACAATGGTGCGCTTGATATACTTCCCGGCCCCAATGCCTGCTGTCCGATAGCCGAGGGGTTTAAGCCTCTGCTGACGTGCGATGTCTGGGAACATGCTTATTATATCGACTATCGCAACAATCGCGCGGCCTATGTCGAGGCGTTCTGGAAATTGGTCAACTGGGAGTTTGTGCTCAAGAATCTGGGCTAACAGACACTCAAGTACGGCTTTACCTGCCGGACGGCCCAAACTTCTGCTGAGTCTCCTGAAATAGTCTCTGGGCGTAAGTCGCTTTGTAAGGGTTGTTTTGCACTGCTTTCTGATAGTGCGCCCGGCCCACGCCTAACAGGCGTTGATCCCCTCTGGCCAGCCCCATGATCTGATACGATCGTCCACATACGAGATTAGTGTAATAGTCGTAAGGATACCGACGGGTCAGGGAGTTTAGCACCCCCTCCGCCTCACCAAAACGCCCCACGGCTATCAATACCTCGGCGTAAATGATATTCGCCGACCGACAATCAGGATTCGTGGTCAGGAATTGGCCCATCAAAGCCACCGTGCTGTCCATCTCCCTCAAGTTGTAAAAGTCGATTGCCCGCTCATAAAGAGTCCGCTGATAGTCCAGCGCCTGATTGTTACCGTATACCCGGCTGATATCATAAATCCTGATACCATAGTCCCGAATCCAGTAGAGAGTGATAGGCAGCAAGTCCTTAAGATGCGGGTATTGCTCAACGGCAACGGTCCAATTGGATTCATCGATAGCCAGATGAGTCACCGGCTGTTTTTCGAAAAGGGCGGAATCCACTTTTGCCACCCCAAACAGATGAATAAATGACTTAAGATTGTTATCAACTGTCAGGGCAGGAGCATAGGGGCCTGAGACTACGGCATTGTCGCCCAGAATCCGACCAAGGTCCTCATTGGCCCCCGCTATATCGAAAGTCCTGTGCGTGAGATGTTCGTTTATCCGGTACAAACCAAAAGCGACCGACACAAGCACCAGAGCTATCGGCAAGATATTCAGAAATCTCCGGGAAATGGCGATATCTTTTTTTGTCACAAATATTTTCATGGCCAGAGTCAGGGCCAACGCTACCGGGAGGGTCGACCAGGTCAACTGGCGTACGGGTATGTTGTTGACAAAGAACGATACGCCAATCACCTGATACAAAGCATGCCAGCTCAGCAAAAAGAGAATTACCCAGGGCACATAGCCCGGGGCTTTTAGCTTGATCTCTTTGATCCGGCTCATCTGATCCAGAAGAGTGAAACAGGAAACGAAAATTACAGGGACCAAAAACAGGGCATAGCGCAAAGGCGAATAGTTTAGAGGCATGATCCCGACAATGATACATCCGCAGGCGAATATCGCCAGCCTTGAAACCCTCGAAAGTTTCCTAAGGCTCTCTCCGCACAACAGATAAAGAGTGAGCACTACTCCGGCTGAGAACAGAAGCAGCACCAGGTTCAGATCGCGGTAGAACAGGCGGCTTTCGAAACCGAAAGATATCAGATGCTCGATGAAACCCCAGGGAGTGCTGAGCCCTTCCGGGAAGCCGCGCAGGCCGTAAGATTGCTCACCGAAATATCCCCCGACAGCGCTGAGATTAGAACCATAGAGAACGAAAACAAATGCAACAATCCCAGCAACAAAGGACCCCACCGCCAGAAATACGCGTTTCCATCGATTGTCACTCTCCGAAAACAGAATTGCAAGAAGCACCGCCGGCATCAACAAAGCACCGAACAGTTTCCCCATGAGCGTAGCCAGCGCAACGACTGCTCCCGACAGCACAATTCCCCACATGCGGTCACCCCAATGTGAGTAAACAAAGAAGAGCAAGGCCATTATAAAAATGAGGCCGTTTTCCAGATACGACAGCCGCCCGTATACTATGAGATTGATACTGACCGTATAGCACAGGGCTACCGCCAGCGCTACCCACGGACGGTGACTTTTGGCCACCGCCAGCAGGAAAAACAAAAGTCCGCCCAGAGAAAGCAACACACCCACCATGTTGGCCTGTTTCAGCGATACTCCCGCTACCGAAAACCACAGATAGGCCACCATCGATGTCAACGAACGCTGATAAACCAGCCACCTCGGATAATCGAAAGGGTCCCAGTCGTCGAAGAGGACTTTGTTACGGGCGTGATAAACGTATTGAGCCGGGTCGGTCGAGAGCGACTGCCCCATTCCGGCATAATACAACGGCGGGTCGGAGGTCAGATCGGATTGCCAGAACACAAAGCCGCCGACAAGGATCAAAGCCGTCAGGATATACAGCAACTTACTGTCAGCGAACTTATGTTTGGACATGGGAAAACTTACTCTATGATCAGCGGGTACTGCCCTGCCTTTTCGACCTGCCCGATAAACTGCGCAAAAACTTTTTCAGTCATCAGGCTCTGCTCGAACTCCCCGGCATCATCCTCGGCGATAGCGATAAATAAGCCGCCGGAGGTCTGCGGGTCGAACAGGACATGTTCGAGATTTTTGTCAATGCTATCTACGATTGTGTATTTATCTTCGAGAAATTCCCGGTTAGCGTTGGCGCCGCCGGGTATCATCCCCGCTGCGGCCAACTCGAGGGCCTCGGGTAGAAGCGGCAGCAGCGAAGAAAAGATTCTGATACTCACCCCCGATGCAGCGGCCATCTCAAAGGCGTGGCCCAGAAGACCATAGCCGGTGATATCGGTTGCCGAATGGGCGTTATGCTTGATCATCAGTTCGGCGGCTTTACGGTTGAGCTGCGCCATCTGTCGGATTACAATCGTGGCCAGTTCCGCAGAGACGATGTTTTGCTTGATACCGGTGGTGATAAGGCCGGTGCCGAGAGGCTTGGTCAGGTATATTTTATCGCCGACTCTTGCTGTCGCGTTGGTCATTATCCGGCGGGGATCGATCAGTCCGGTCACAGCGAGTCCGTATTTCAGTTCTTTGTCTTTGATAGAGTGTCCACCCACGATAACCGCCCCGGCCTCTTCGATCTTTTCCGTGCCGCCTCTGAGAATATCAGTGAGGACACTGGCAGGCATACCACCGGGAAACCCGACAATGCTGAGAGCGGTAATCGGTGTGCCGCCCATAGCGTAGATATCGGAGAGGGCGTTCGCCGCCGCTATCCGCCCGAAATTGTACGGGTCGTCCACGATAGGCGGAAAAAAGTCGACCGTTTGCACCAGCGCCTGGGTATCGCTGATTTGATACACCCCGGCGTCATCGGCTTTGTTAAAGCCTACGAGCAAATTGGGGTGATTCGATTGCGGGACATCTTTTAGAGCTTCGGCCAAAAACTTTGGCGCAAGTTTGGAAGCTCAACCCGCACAGCTGACTTCGGCCGTCAATTTGATACTGGTTTCGCGTCTTTTATCTTCCATAGGGGAACAAGTTAATAAATTGAAACCACATGCGCAAGAGCGGCTGTTTGTTGCTGGAAATACGCCCTCACCCCAACCCTCTCCCACAGGGCGAGGGAGAAAGAAGCCGGAGAATGCGACCCAAGGGATGGGTTACCGGGTTTTTCAAGGTGGGTTTCAATGTCATTTATTGTTGCGGCACATCCTTGACTTTCCCCGAACAGTCCTGTATATAAATTAATAATTCCATTTATAAAAGACAGACAATCTATGATTCTGGCAAAATCGGACTTCGGCGACCGCGAATCCCCCTCCGGCAACTGCCGGTACGCATTGCACACCGAAATTTCGATTGCCTTGCCATTCTCTCACATTTTCAAAGGAGTCTGGAAATGCGCTGTGTCTTTGCTTCGTTCCTGACAGCGGTGGCTCTCATTTTCGTCATGCTGAGCACACCGGATAACGCCCATGCTTACACCGGCGACCTTCGAATTCCACCGGAAGGCGTCACACAGGTGATAACGCTGGTAGATGGTTCATCCCTGATCGGCAAGATAACCGAAATTCGTGCCGAGCAGATAAAGTTCCAAACCGAACTCGGAGAGATACCTATCCTGCTGGCCAAAATCACTTCGATAAAAGAAACAGTTGAAGAAAAACCGAAAGCTGAAGAACCCCCGAAAGTCGAGGAAACCCCGACAGTCGAGGAGACTCCTGCGGCTGAAGAGCCTGCTAAAGTAGAAGAAACCCCGGCCGCGCCATCGGCCCCCGCCGCGGCTGCGGATATTAAGAAAGACTGGTTTCCCAACCCCAATCGCACCCGTTTGCTGATTGGGCCAACCGCCCGCACGTTGAAGGCGAGAGATGGGTACCTTTATGATCTGTGGATATTCTTCCCCGGCGTGGCATACGGCGTCACTGACAATTTCATGATCTCCGGCGGAGCCTCAATTATACCGGATGCCGATGATCAAATGTTTTATATCACGCCCAAGCTCGGTTTTCCGGCGGGCGAGAAACTCGATTTAGCCGCGAGCCTGATGGTTTTCCGCCTCTGGGAAGAGACTTTCTACTTCGGCATGGGCAGCATGACCTATGGCACCGATGACCAGAGCATAACGGGCGGTCTCGGGATAGCCTTTAAAGATGATGATATGGCCGATGCTCCTGCCGCCATGTTCGGCGGTGAATACCGCATTGGCCGCCGTGCCTCGCTGGTCGGCGAAGGCTGGTTTATCCCCGGCGATGATGACGGAATGCTGGGATTCGGCGCTATCCGACTGATGGGTGAAGAGATGACAGTCGACCTCGGCTTCGCCCTCTCGTACGAGAATCGAAGCGATGAAGTTGACTACTACGGAAATCCGGAGGAAGATGAAGTGGGTTGGTTGCCTTATATCGACTTTGTCTGGAATTTCTGATGCGGATGCCAACACAGCCGCATTTCCGCGTTAAATGAGGTGACTTTGTTATGTTTGTAATCAACAGAATATGTATACTATCATTAGCGGTGTGCGCGATGCTGCTGACTACCTCGGTGGCCGGCGCTGAAGAAGCCTCACGGGGTTTTCAAATGATTCGCACCGGCCCCGGCCTGTCGCTGCACAAAGAGATGTTCATGTTGCCCGTTACGTTCTCCGATGAATACGACGGCGCGCAGACCGAGGCTGTCTTTCAGATAAGCGCCAAACACCGCATCTTCAGCACGCCCATCTACTTCGCCTACACCCAGATTTCTTTCTGGCAGGCCTATGATCACAACAACTCCGCGCCGTTCCGGGAGACGAATTACAACCCGGAACTGTTCTGGCGGACGGTGCGGTTCGAGCGATGGGGTGGACAATTCGGCGCCGATATCGGCTTTGAGCACGAATCGAACGGCCAGAGACCGCCTATTTCACGAAGCTGGAACCTGTTATACTTTTCTCCTTACTATTTCCGCGAGAACGTTCTTCTGTATCTCAAGCTTCGGTACCGCATTCCTGAAGATGAAAAGGAAAACCCCGACGACGCCGTGGGCGATGACAACCCCGATATAACTGATTATTTGGGTCACAGCGATATCAATGTCTACTACCGTTTTCATCGCAATCATTTGTTGCATCTGATGTTGCGTGGGAATCTGGACACCGGCAAAGGAGGGATGGTTCTCACTTATTGTATTCCGATACCCAAAGCCGCCCTGAGTTATTTCATGATACGGGTATCTCACGGTTATGGCGAGAGCCTTGTGGACTACAAGAAATCCCTCACCCGGGTCGGTATTGGCATATCGTTCTCAAGGTGACTACGGTTAGTAGAAGTAGGTCGGCGTTCCGGATGTGCGTAGCGAAGTAGAAACCCGACGGGTGCCCCACCCGCCCTCGGCGGGCTGTGGGATCGTCTCAAACCGGGTGCCCCACAGCTTGCTGTGGGATACTCTCAAACAAGCACGAAGCTGTCTCTATGCCGAAGCCAAAGTAGAAGTAACCCGGCGTTCCGGATTTGCGTAGCGAAATAGAAATCCGACGGGTGCCCCACCCGCCCTCGGCGGGCTGTGGGATCGTCTCAAACCGGGTGCCCCACAGCTTGCTGTGGGATACTCTCAAACAAGCACGCCCACCCAAACTTGACAATCAGTTCTTCATTTACGTCATTACAGTAAAGCCGCCAATGCGGGAGGATGATGTGCCACGATTTCCAACACCAATTATGATAACAGTTATTGCGCAGCGATCCCACCGCAAGCGGATGGGTTAGCGGGAATCGGAGCTTATGTGCTGAATGGCAGAATCCCGCCCAAGGTGTGGGTTACCGGTTTTGAGAAGAGGAGTATAACACGCTATGCATCCATCCAGACCAGGGTTGAAAACAGGCGAGTTGCTTTTCGTGGCTCTCGCGACCGTCATGTGTCCGCTGCTTGCATCCTGTGGACCGAAATGCTACCGATGTCATATCATCACTGGCGATTATGCGCCCGTTTCGAACGGCAGAGCCGTGCAAGAAACGTATTTTCACCAGACTGGTGGTGTCGAAGTGGAAATGACAGTCTGTTGCACGAAACCAAACGCTTGGAATACAGGGGACGTCCACGAGGTTCATCTTTACCTTGCTCTGGCCAATAAGTCTTTTGACTCGCTCAGTTTTGCTCTGAACCAGATCGAGATATCAAGTACCGCGGGGGCGTACAAAATGCAATTGGTCTGGGTACAAGGGAAGAGGCGGGACGAAGACTTCGAGTGCAAAATCATGCCAAGCAAGCGCATCAAGATCACGTTTCTATCGCGACTCGAAGGGGTGCAGAGGCTTCCTGACAGCGTTGTAGTGAAGCTCGGAAGCATCGTGGTTGAGTCAACTGGAGAACGGATTCCGTTGGGCGATGCCGTGTTTCGGCCCTCCCTGGAGTAGCCAAGTCCCAGTAGATACCGTCTTCTATGTCAATGGTTGATATTCTGGATTGAACCTTTCTCTTTTTATGAGCATAGCTCTGATTATGTTCAGTCCAAGTAAGTCGGCGTTCAGGATGTGCGTAGCGAAGTAGAAACCACGACATCTCCTTCTTCCTCCCCCTGATAAGGGGGAATTGAAGGGGGCTTCTTCCCCTGAAATAGCCTACAAAATCCCTACAACTCCCCACCAAATTTTTCGGCCTATCCCATTAGCAGCACTATGAGCGATAATGGAATACAGAGAAAAAAGATGGCAGGACCTTTCCGCCTGCGGCGAAAACCCTGCCGGGCAGGGGTCACTGCCCTACAAAAGAATGGCGGGTTCGAAGACGGACCGCGCCCTACAAGGCTCACGCCGTAGCGCATCAGCTAAGATTCATACTGTCATGCTCGGAGTACGTCAGGCAAAACACACAAAGTGTGGAAACGAAGCCAAATCGGTGTAAGTGATACGGAGAAATACAATTACAGCGAATTTCCGAAAATGTAGCACGGCAATGGTCCCCCCTCAACCCGGTTGACAATCGAGGATATAGACGATATACTTTTGACAGACAAAGAAATAGGATATTTACCGGAAAAGAGGGCATGTCCAAAACGGTGATGTGCGATGGAGATAGACTATGAGTAACGAAGGACTACTTTGTTGGAGTTGTGGACGACCGACTGGTATTACGGGGCGGGTGATGCGCTCCGATGCCTGCACCAATTGTCTGGCGGATTTGCGCTGTTGCCGGGGATGTCGTCACTTTGACCCGACCCGGCGGTTTCAATGCCGCGAACCGTTGGACTCCAATGTCGTTAACAAAGAGAAAAACAACTTCTGTGATTTCTTTGTGGCGCGTGACGCCATGAAAACGGCGGGGGGGATCAGCCGGGTAACAGATTCCAAAGATGATCGCAAGAAACGTTTCGATGATCTGTTTGAGGACTGACAATGATAGCCATAGCTGCGGCGGAATGGAACTTTTGCCGAAGACAGCTGTTTAAATTAATGTCAATGGGACAGCAGAGAAGAGTTGTCACCGGACAAAGGTTGAAAAGTTGTGGAAGTTTAGTGAAAGTCTATTAGTACCTTACGTATTACCTCCCATAAATAGAGCCTCCTAACCCGGGGCTCTATTTGTTTTATACGAGATACAAAACTACCGATACGGTAATGAGCCACAGGACAACGGTCAAAAGAACCGGTAGGTCAGTGATGAGGACTTTCGTCGGGGAGCCGCCTTTTTCCTCTTTGTGAATCAAATACAGATATCTGAAAATCCCATAGACGACAAAAGGGGTGGTCAGAAAGAGATTCTCCGTACCCAGCTTGGCCGAAACCTCGGGTGAGAACGAGTAAAGCATGTACATCACAACGACAGCCGGAGTAACGACTCCAATCAACTGATCCAACAGATACGGTGAGTACCGGCTCAGGATTTTTCGATGGGCGGCGGCGTTATCCTCGAGAAATACCAGTTCATGCCGTCTTTTCCCGAAGCCGAGAAAGAGCGCCAGCAGCAGCGTGTTTATAAGCAGCCATTTTGAAGCCGGGACTTCAATAGCAAAGGCTCCGGCATAGGCCCTGAGTACAAAACTGACCGCAATACTCATTACATCGACTATGACAACATGCTTGAGCCACACCGTATACAGCAGATTCAGAACTATGAAAACAACCGAGATGACGAAAAACGTAAGATTGACAAACCATGCCATCACCAGGCCGCCGGCCAGAAACAAAATCATCAGGACTACGGCAGTACTCTTGGACATTTTGCCGGAAGCAAGCGGGCGTTCTTTTTTCAGGGGGTGGAGTTTGTCTTTTTCGCAATCGATTATGTCATTGAAAATATAGACGGCCGAAGCAAAAAGACAGAACAGTGCGGTTGCCTCCAATGCCGTAAGCAGCTTGCCGGTGTGGGTCATTTCGCCGGCAAAAATCAGCGGAGCCAGAACAATGCCGTTTTTCAGCCACTGAGCGGGCCGGATCAGCTTGATAATTGAGGAGAACATAGGCTACGATAAATAATCTGATAAAGCTGTTCAAGTTAAATCTGGCTGCGGTCTCAAAGGCGAGGGTAATTCGGGGTCAGGTGATAAGCCGATATAGGGCTTGTTTTTGTGCCCATAAATTGAGTATAATTGGCTGGTGATGCGCCGAAGACGTGATAAAGGAGAACACTGCCACTATTGTATTCTGGTGAACAGGTCGGCGGCGACCTATAATCAGCGGACAATAAAGCGGCTTACCGGGCAAATTCGGGCCAAAGGTGGATACTATACGATATTCGAGCCTGATTCAGCCGACCGGCTTCACCAGACGGCCCTGAAAGCCTGTGGACTTCGGCGGTGGCACCACTCACCCCCGCAACAGGTGGCTCGCCGTGGAAAGGTTACCGCCCTTATAGCCTGTGGTGGTGACGGAACTTTCAACCTGGCTGCCTCGGCAGCCGTACGAGCCGAACTTCCCGTAGGTATTCTCCCTATGGGTAATCTGAATAATATCGCTCGTTCCTTGTACGGAACCGAAGATGCCGACACGGCTATTGCCAAGATCGTCGAGCGCAAGTATCGCAAGATCGACACGGCCACTATTGCCGGACAGTTTTTTGTCGGATCGGCCGGGTTCGGGTTTGCCCCCCAGATGGCCGAGATGCTTGGCAGCCGCAGGAAACCCCGTTTTTGTATCGGGTGGTCGCAGCTCGGCGCCAAAGCGGCATCTCAGGTGCAACTGAGAAAGGTCGTTGTCAGAATCGATGCTTTCCAATTCGAGATCAACCCGATTCTCCTGAATGCCAATTTGCTGCCTTACAGTTTCGGCCTGCCGCTCAGCCCGGTGTCGATTCCCGATGATTTCACGGCAGAAATTATTTTCAACCATGCTCACGACACTGAACCATTTTCGACTTTTGCCCGCCAGATATGTAAAAATAAATACGTATACGGCGATAAGATCAAACTCTTCAGAGGCAAAGAGGTCCGCATCGAACCGGTTAAGGGGCTGGAGTTGTATTACGACGGCGAGATAGTCGAGCTTGCCAATGACCGGGCGGAGATTAAGATCGGCGAGAAACAGTTGAAAGTGTTCTATTAATCGATGCACAGATTTTTATTAATCCTGTTGATTGTGGCGTTTGCCGGCAGCGCTTTCTGCCAGGTGGACAGCACCGGCACCGATTCGACCGTTGTAGCCGATACTCTTATATTTGAAGGTACAGGGCTACTGGTTCATGCTGATCCTGTCACCAGCCCGGTCAATTTCGAGAAGAGACTTACTCAGAACCCCACGGCGGGCCTTTTCAAGTCGATGGTTGTCCCCGGGTGGGGCCAGTTGGGAAACCGCCGGTATTTTAAGGCGGTGATCTATGCCGGTCTGGATATCTGGTTCGTTGGCTCAGCCATTCACTACGGAAGACAGGCATCGGATTTCAAGGCGGCGTATGATGCTGCCGATGAAATAAATCTTCGCAACGCGTTCTATGATCTATATAGCGACCGCAAGGATGAGCGCAACAAGTTTACCTGGTTTGCGGTGATCGTGACGTTTATCTCCATGTTTGATGCTTATGCCGATGCGCACCTTTCGGGGTATCCGGCAAAGATTGCCGATGGGGAGTTGTCGTTGAATTTGGCGCCGGCCGGGGAAAACAGTCTTGTCGCTTCTCTATCCTACCAGTTTTAATCCTGGAGAATGAAGTTCTTTACGTCGAGGCCGTAGCGGTCCGGGTCTATCTTGCGCACGATACTGCGATTTTGGTTCTCGGCCAGTGAAAGATCGACCCATTGGGGTTCGTCAAGAAGCCCGTCTTTGTTGCCCACTATTTTCACATACGGACGGGCCTTTTCGGTCTCGTGATTGGTGAGAACCAGGCCTATCTCATCCGTATTGAGCAGCACGACAGTTCCGGCCGGATAGATGCCGATGATGTCATTGAATATCTTGAGCAGGAATGCGTCGAATTTAACATTCATCTGGTAGTGCATTTTCTTCAGGACATCTTCGGGTGGTATCGGTTTCCTGAGATAGATTCTTCCCGATGTGAGAGCATCGAAAGTATCAACGATGGATATAACCCTCGAAAACAGGTTGAGGGAGACTCTTTTGTTGCGTAGCGCCGGATAACCGGTGAAGTCGTTGTTGATGTGGTGCTCAAGGGCGGAGCGGGCCGCGCGCGCGGTGTGCACATCGAATTTGAGATTTCTCAGGATGGTCTTGGCTCCCAGGTGCGGATGAGTCTGCATCTGAATCCAGTCATCCTCGTCGTAAGCATCGGGTTTACGGATAAGATCGGCGGGCAATTTCACTTTGCCGATATCATGAAAGAGCGCGGCCATGCCCAGTTGCGACAGACGGGATCTATCCATTCCCAACCTGACGCCCAGAGTGAGCGAATAAACACAGACATTGGTGCAGTGGGCGTAGGTGTAGTCATCGAAATCCTTGATTGCGGTAAGTTCTATGAGCGAGGATTCATCGCGGGTGATATGGTCAATTAACGAGTGAACGACACGTTTCGTTTTGGAGATATTGATATCGCGATCCTGTTGGGTGTTGACCATGACCTCCTGCACCACGTTCATGGCCTTGAAGAACGAGCTTCGGGCGCCCTTACGGAACTCCCGTCGCACCTCTTCCGAGGCCGCTTCGCCGGTGGCGTGTTCACAGAGTCGTGATAAAAGTTGCACGCTGGCCATGCGTTTGGCTTTTAGTTGCTCCGAGAGCGACTCCAGATTCTCGGAGCTGGGCTTTATTTTGGATATAAAAGTGAAGAATTGCTCGATTTCCTCCAGGCTTATGCCGGGGGAGAAGCGAACCCCTCCGATGCCGAGAGTTTCCCACTCTTTGACCACAGTTGCGGCCTGTGACGGTCCCTGGTCATCGAAGCGGACCATCATTTCGTTCACAAAGTATCGTCCGGCAATGGACTTTATAAAGACAGAATTGGAGTCTTCGGAAACTTTGGTGAGGTGCCCGTGGAAGGAGGTCGCCTGTTTTTTGAACGTGGCATTACCTTCATCGATAATGCGCGCGGTCTTGTACAGCACAAAGAAGGCGTTCAAAAGCCGCTGTTCTCTTTCGCCGGCAAGAGAGCGATTGACAGGTTCGTTCTTAACAGCGTCCATTAATCGCCTCCGTACTTGATTTCGCGACGTCTTTGCAGAGCTTCGTGGGCCTGCCTCTTGATATCCGCCCGCCAACTTCTGGACAGTCTCAGAAGAGTAGTCTCGGCTTTATCGCTGCGGTTAAGAACGAGAGCATCAAAGGCCGCACTTCTAAGAAACGCCAGAGTGTGGTTGCGGAAGATATTGTGAGCTGTGATCAGTTCCGTAAGAAAACCGACGGCTTTTTCTCCGCCGAGAACGGAGAAGGCATTCAGCAGCGATTGCTGGTCGTCTTCCTCGAGCGATGGAAACTTTTCGTCGTTGATGACTTCAGTGACAATATCGAAGGCTGCCTGTCCTCGCCGACACACGATAGAATTGACTGCCGTTCGCCGGACCTGCGCGTTGGGGTCGCTGATGGCCTTTCTAAGCAGCGGCAGAGCGTTTTCGTTTGAACAGTCCTTTAACAGCAGCACGAGCTGCATTCTGACCTCGGCTTCCGTGTGAGTGATTACCTTGGAAAGGTAATTGAGCGCCTTGTCGTCGCCCACCTGGGCGAGGATTGATATCGCGTTCATGACAACATCGGAATTCTTGTCAAAGATGCCCCTGGCAACCAGATCAAGATTTTCCTTTCCGCGCTCGGCCAGAAAATGCAGCACCCCGTTCTTGTGGTGGGTATGCTGGAGATAGCTGACAATGGCCGTAATGTTATTCATGGCTTCCCAGCCGAAATTGCTCAAATATTTTTTTACCTCGGCGTCGTTGATCTCCGGATGGACATTAAGGGACTCACCCAGGGCTTCCAGGCGGTTTCGACTGCCGGCGGTTATGTAGGCCTCTTTGAGGCGGTCAGCCCACGCCGGTTTCTCTTTTCTGACTCTCATATCAAGTGATTTCATGTGAGCAAGGAGTTGTCCGGCTTCGACAAGCTTCGCCTCCCGGATGAATTCGCCCATGATCTTTTCGCAAATCGTAATGGTTTCACTGAATCCCGGCAACTCGGATTCCTGAAGCATCATCTCCTTGAGAAGGTCAACGGTCGAGGTGTATGGCTCGAAGGAAGCATCCTGTTCAATCAGGCCGCGAATTACTTCCTCTTCCTCCTCGGACAGTTTGAATTCATCGTTGAGAATGAGGGTTGTATTCGGAATCGATTTCAATTCTTCGGACTGTTCTCCTCTGGCTCTGGAGAATACTTCGCCAACAGCTACGGGTGCAGAGGTATCGTCCAGTTCGCTGAGCTGGAGTCGGGAAGAGTCGCTGTCGTCATAGGAACCGCGATGTTGGGCGTAGTCGCCTACTCTTATGCCGCCAATCGGTGATGAATCCATCGGTTGCGCTCTACCCCGGATATCGCTCGGTTCGAATACATCGGAGTCCTCCAGATTCCGAGGACTCCCATTTTCCCGAATCGGAGTCGCGGTTGAATATCTGATGGTAATCTTCAGAGCTATCGGTTCCGAAACATCGACTCGTTTTCGGCGTCAGCTCCACCCGACGAAACGTACTTCTCGAGATCAAAGCCATCATCGTATTCCGACAGGGACACATCTTCAAGTGTCTTGACTGCCAGGCCGGCCACCCCGGCTTCCCAGATCAGAGCCGCGAGGTCCTGTGAAATATCGGGCGTGTTTACATAGAGTTTGATGACGTCAAGGAGTTTGTAGATTTCGAGGACATCCAGCCCCGGCTTGAACGTAATCCGGGTTATGCCGGCTTTGTAAAAGATTGAGGCAAGGTTCTCTTCTTGAGAAGGACTGTGAAAAACGGTGTCTCCGAGATAGGTCATGAAGTCTTTATGGACATCTACGGTAATTTCCCCGTATTCGTCGATTATCGACTCGAGCTTTTCGGCAAAAGACCGTTTGAGACTCTGCGGCAGAGGGTTGTTCTCAGGGTACATCGAAACGACTTTGATGACCTTGAGCAAATCCTTCAGGATCAGTGATATATCTTGTATTTTCTTGTTGTCCGTTGTCATTTCCACATTCTGGCGTAAGTGTATTTGTACCCTGATTATATCGGCAAATTGGTTTGTCATTTGAACTTATCAGGCAATAAAAAACCCGCCCCGGGGCGGGTCTTCGTCAAATTCAGGCTAAATACTGCCTAAAGCAGTTCGATTTTCTGTCTGTTCTTTTTGACTTTCTTGGTGGCGTTGCGGGTGTCAAAAACCGCTTTAGCGTTCTGGACAACCCATTCGTAATCATACTGAGTATGGTCAGTTACGATTACCACCAGATCGACCTTGTTGATCAGGGCTTTTGTCAACTTTGTCGAACGGTGCTTGTGGCCGTTGAAGTCGAATTCCGGGACAAAAGGGTCGTTATAAAAAACCCGGGCGCCTTTGGCTTCCAACAGATTGATAACATCCAGAGCCGGAGACTCGCGCATATCCTTGATGTCGCGTTTGTATGCCACGCCAAGCACCAGAACGGATGATTTGTTAAGAGCTTTGGCAAAACGACGGTTCAACATAGCCGTTACCCGCTCAACCACGTATTCGGGCATGTGACTATTGATATCACCGGCCAATTCAATGAAACGGGCATAGTAGTTCAGGGACTTGAGTTTCCATGACAGGTAATGGGGATCGATCGGGATACAGTGTCCTCCCAGACCGGGACCGGGGTAGAAGGGCATGAACCCGAACGGCTTGGTGGCCGCGGCGTCAATGATCTCCCATACGTCCAGATTCAGCCGGGCGCACATGAGTGCCACTTCGTTGACCAAACCGATATTAACCGAGCGAAAAGTGTTCTCAAGAAGTTTAACCATCTCCGCAGCCTGCGTGGATGATACGGCGTGGACGTGGGGCATAGTCTGCTCGTAAAAGGTCCTGGCAATCTTAGAGCATGTCGGTGTGGTTCCACCAACAACCCTGGGAGTGTTTCTGGTGGTGAACACGGGATTGCCGGGGTCAACACGCTCAGGGGAGAAAGCGAGGAAGAAATCAACACCGACCTTCATGCCTGCTTCGGACAACAAAGGAAGAATCAAATCTTCGGTAGTTCCGGGATAGGTTGTCGACTCCAGCACCACCAGAGTTCCTTTTCGGATATACTTCTTGATACTGTTGAGAGCATTGAGAATATAGCTGACATCGGGATCCTTGGTTTTCGACAACGGCGTGGGAACACAAATGGAAATTGTATCCATCTTGCTGATCAATTTCCAGTCTGCGGTTGCTTTGAAGAGTCCGGATTCCACAGCTTTCCTGACAATGTCATCGGAGATGTCATCGATATCGGATTTTCCCGAGTTCAGCAATTTCACTTTTTGAGGAGATATATCAAACCCGGTGACAGTGAACCCGGCATTGGCAAGTTCGATAGACAGTGGTAATCCCACGTAGCCAAGACCCACCACACCCGCCATAGCTTTTTTGTCTTTTATTTTCTTTAGCAGGTCATGGGCCAACTGGCTTCGTTTTCCGTTTGTTTTGGCCATTATTTCTTTCTCCTGAAAGGGCTTTGTCGAAATCCAACTATATGTTCTTTCTCCAGAAGTCCAGAGTCTGCTGGAGAGTATTATTCAAATCATACTTCACGCGGTATCCAAGTTTCTTTGCTGCCAGCGTATTATCGCCGCGAAGCACGGGGATGTCATTGGCGCGTATACGAGCCGGGTCCACCTCAATATCGATTTTTTGCTTCGATAGTTTTATCAGACGCTCCAAAACGGACTTTATAGTAACTGCCTTTCCTGAGCATAGCTGATAAGCAACGCCAGGGAGGCCATGTTCAGCCAGCAAGCGGTATCCCCGCACAATATCGCGAACATCGGACAGGTCTCTTCTGACCGACAGATCCCCGACACGAATGACCGGTTTAGACCGGCCCTTTTCAATCAGGGCAATCTGACGGGCAAACGACGGAATGACGAAATCTTCACTCTGTCTGGGTCCGCTGTGATTGAAAGAACGCGCGATGGTCACCGGAAGTTCATTTCTTTTCGCAGAAGACCGGCAGGCAAATTCGGCTGCTGCTTTGGATATTCCATACGGGGAAATCGGGTTGAACGGCTGTTGCTCGGTCAGAGTTTTGTTTTTCGGCGTAAAGGTTCCGTAACAATCGGAGGAACTGACGAAAACGAACTTTTTCAGGTGTTTCAGGCGGGTGGCTGCCGCGAGCATGTTCAGGGTTCCATCGAAATTTACCCGGTAAACCAGGCGTTCGTTGGCAAAAGACTTTCCGACAGAAGCAAAAGCGGCCAGGTGAAACAGGTAATCCGGTTTAAAACGCGCCGTTATGGTCCGGCACTGTTCCGGTTCGAGTATATCCAGTTCGGCGAGTTTGATATCCTTTGCGATAGAAGAGAGGTTGTCGATAGGTTCTCCCTTATAGAGAGCCCCGGTAACGGTATACCCGTGATGAAGAAGTTCCTCGGCCAGGTGTGAACCGGCGAACCCGGCAATGCCGGTTATAAAGGCAACGGGTCGCTTCATTTTCTTGCTTCGGTGAGGCGCTTGAGGTCGGCATCGACCATCATCTTTGCCAACCCTTCAAACGTAACTTTGGGTTCCCATCTCAGCTTCTTTCTGGCCAGCGATGGATCACCCAGCAGCAGATCCACCTCTGCCGGCCGAACGAATCTCGGATCAACTGTTACATACTTTTTGTAATCGAGATTGACGTGGCCGAAGGCGAGGCTGACGAAATCCTTCACCGAGTGAGTTTCGCCGGTTGCGATAACATAGTCACCCGGTTCATCCTGCTGAAGCATCAGCCACATGGCTTTCACGTAATCGCCGGCAAAACCCCAGTCGCGTTTGGCATCGAGGTTACCCAGGGCCAGTTCGTCCGCCAGACCGAGTTTGATGCGGGCGACACCGTCGGTGATTTTGCGCGTAACGAACTCGAGGCCGCGCCGGGGAGATTCGTGGTTGAAAAGAATACCCGAGTTGGCGTGGATATTATAGCTTTCACGGTAGTTGACCGTAATCCAGTGTCCATAGACTTTGGCGACGCCGTAGGGTGACCGCGGGTGAAAGGGAGTGGTCTCCTTCTGAGGGACCTCATGAACTTTACCGAACATTTCCGAAGATGAGGCCTGGTAGAATCTGATCTTCTTGTTCACCAGTTTTATTGCTTCGAGCATCCGTGTCACGCCGATAGCATCGAACTCACCTGTCAGCACAGGCTGATTCCATGATGTTGGCACGAATGATTGAGCCGCCAGATTATAAATCTCGGTAGGCTTATATTCTTCTATGATATTTATTATGGACAGTTGGTCCAGCAGGTCCGCCTGCACCAGCGTTATGCGGTCCTTCACGTGGTTGATCCGCTCGAACGACTCAGTCGACGAGCGACGTACCATACCGACAACGTCATACCCTTTTTCAAGCAGCAATTCGGCAAGATACGAGCCGTCTTGCCCGGTTATACCGGTTATTAAAGCACGCATCGAAAATATCCTTTAAAATCTACTAATTTTCCCATATGTTGTTATATAACTTAGCATTTATCAAGGTCAATCGGAAGTTTTGAATATAAGTTTTATGCTAAAACAGGTCAAATGTATTAATTTTTCCGTGCTTTCGCGCCGTATTTTGGTCAAAACCTGTAAAGTGCTGTTAACAATTGACTTATTTGGGGGCATTGATGCGGAAGACGGCAACAATTACCTTTATCATAGGTGCGCTGCTTATAATAGCCGGTGCTGTGGAATCTAAGCAGAGAGGAGCCGATTTGTCATCAGAACAGATTACCGCCGATTCGCTGCTGAGCGAAGCAGACAGAATTTTCCAATCGCGTGATTACCAATCGGCGATGGAGCAGTACCACCGGGCATTGGACCGGGCCAGAGAAGAATTCAACCGTTCGGTGGAGGTGGAAGCTCTATCTCAGGTGGCCCGGATGAACCTGCTGCTGGATAAGAAGGAAGATGGCCGCAGCTTATCTTGATCGAAGCCGGTAGCCGCGCTGTGGAGACCGACCCGATGGGTTGGTCACGATATCTGGGAGTGAAGGGGAGATTCGAGTGGAAAGACAACGATCTTACGGCGGCGCATCAAACGTTCGATACACTCTACACATTTTGCCATATCAATTCACTCTGGGGGCGGGCGATTGATGCCGCCAATATGCTGGCTATTGTCTCGCAGTCGGTCGACGAACAGATCGAATGGAGTCGCCGCGGAATCGAGGCTGCCGAGACAGCAGGTGAGGAAAGTTGGTTGGGGCCGCTGTGGAACAATCTGGCCGCGACCTACTACGATGAAAAGAAGTTTGATTCGGCTCTTGAAGCCTATTTGAAAGCTCGCGACTATCACTGGCGGTTCTCCGATGAACAGGGAAAACTCTTTGCCGATTATCACGTCGGGATGACCTACCGGGCGCTGGGCGACATCACCAATGCCGTCAAATGGCTCCGTCCGGTGCTGGCCTGGGCAGAACGGTCGGAAAGTCATTCGGTCATAGGCCAGACCTGCGAAGACCTCGGTGAGATTGCTATTGCCACCGGTAGAGAATCCGAAGGCATCGAGCTGATGGAGCGTGCCCGCAATGAATACCGTAAGGCGGGATTCGACCAGTCGTGGCCGGAGGTCTGGGAGAATATCAACACACGGCTGCAGCAATTGGGCCGATGACTTTTATCCTCACACAGCGCAGAATGATATTGTCCGCATACGATGCGATCAATAGTCGGCAACTCCGCTGCATTTTATCTTAAAACGCATATCACGCGACAAATTAAATAAAAATCTAAGTTTTTGTTGAAACCCGACGATAAGTGTTGTAATTGTTTGTTACGCAGCGCTGAACTTCAAACTTAGGAGAGGTTTAATGTCCAAATCAATCTTCACTATCGGCTTCATCTTTTTATCCCTGCTGTTGGCAGTAGGTTGCGGGGACGACACAGAGTGTCCCAACTGCCCGACCGATGTCGACACCGTTACAATCACTGAAACTCTAACCGATACCCTTACCGATACACTGGAGGTTCCTCAGGAATTTCTGGCGTGGGTTGATGCTCACATTCAGTTGGGTCCTGAGTTCTGTATCGAAGGGTATGTTTATGCCAATGCCGGCGCGAATCCTTTTATTGATTCGTTGACGGTCGGTGACTCTGTCATCAGAGATATAGAAGCCGATTACTTTTGGCACGAAAGTGATCCTTACTTTAACATTGATGAATGCGAAGATGGAAGCGAACCGCAGTACGTGAGTGGAGATGTTGGCGTTGTGCGAATATACGGCAGCGGCCTGTCATCGGAATGCCAATTAGTGTTGCTCGATTATTACGATGATTGGGCGGAGATAATAATTCCCGACGACGGAGACACTACCATCGATTACAACGGCGTGGGATTCACCTGCTACTGGACCCCTATAGAGCACGCCGAATGGTATGGAGTTGAGCTCAACTATCGTTTGGATTCTTCCGGCGTGCGGATTTATAGGGACATTTATACCTACACGTATGACACCAGCTACACCGTCGCCGACACGATCGATGGTTTCCGTGTGGACTATGTGTATCTGTACGCTCTGCCTACCACCGGTCCCGACCCCGAGACTGGTTTCAGCAACTGGACGGGAGAGCTTGCGACCGGTAAACTCTACAGCACCGGTGACTATGCCTGGGCGGACATTTATTTCGAAAATCCACCAACCGCTTTCAAGCTTCCCGCAGTCAGCGAGAAACGGGTCCCGGATAAGACGCCCAAGGAGATTATTAGAGCAGTCTACGAGGCATATAAGTAAGACTCAACAAACTTCAGAGACGTAAATCAAAAGGCCGGGAGACGACTTCCGGCCTTTCTCTTTGCCCGGTTAAACTGTTTGACTTTAACCGTTAAAATCTTACCTTTCCGGCATAATGAAGGCTAAAAATCAACATACCAAAATCGAAAAGCTGCTTTTAGAGGCAGCGAGAATGTTCAACTCCACTCTCGAATACGAGGAACTGGTGGAGATGGTGCTGAAACTGGTATCCACAGCCGTCAATTCCGAGGCTACCCTGCTGTTTCGCGTTGACCACAATCGCTCGGATATGAAAATGCGCTTTATGAACTGTGTGACCGACTGCAAAATGAACATATTCCACTGGGAACTTGGCCAGGGCGTGGTTGGCTGGGTGGCGCAATACCGGGAGCCGGTGATTATCAATGATGTCGTGAATGACCCGAGAGTCGATGAAAAATTTTGGGAAAGCACCGGGATGAAGCTGCGGTCGATGATGTCGGTGCCGCTGATCGGCAGGGGACAGATGATTGGCGTAATTGAGGCGATGAACAAGATCGATGGTGAGTTCGAGGAATCGGATCTGGATGTTGTCATAGGTCTGGCCAATCAGATCGCTATCGCTATCGACAATGCCAATCTCTACCGTCAGGCAAAAAGAGAAGCCCTCGAGAAAAATCTCCTGTACGAAATAGGCAAGAAACTGTCCGGTTCACTCAGTCTCGACCAGGTTCTGGAAGAGATCATGCGTTCGCTCAAGCAGGCTATCGAATACACCAACGGCGGTGTCTTCGTAACCAACTCCGAAACAGGCGAGATAGATTCCATCTTCACCGAGGGATACGATACCTGTACCATGGCCGACCTGCATCTGAAATACGGTAAGGGACTGGTGGGTCATGTGGCTACGACCGGCGAACCGGTGCTGGTGCCCGATGTTTCCAAGGACGAGCACTATGTCACTTTCGATCCGAATACGAAAAGCGAAATGGATGTGCCTATCAAGGTGAACGGACGGGTGATCGGCGTGCTGAATGTAGAATCGAATAAGCTCAATGCGTGGGGACCGGAGGATCAATCGCTACTTGTGACATTCGCTTCTCAGGCGGCTTTGTCTATCGAACGCGCCCGGTTGCACGAGCAGCTCATGTCGGGTAAGAAAATCGAGGAGCAGCTCAATATCGCCCGCGAGATTCAGCAGAGTTTTCTGCCCAAGGCAGACCTCAAGATAAAGGGTTATGACATCAGCGGCACGAATATACCGTCGGGTCAGGTTGGTGGCGATTACTACGATTTTATCCGGATCGTGGAACATCAGGTAGGTATCGCGATTGGCGATGTTTCCGGCAAAGGCATTCCCGCTTCACTTCTGATGGCGGCCTTTCGGGCTTCGCTCATAGCCGAGATTCGGAATAATTACTCCATCCGGACCATCTGCCGGAAAGTCAACGACTTGATGTATGAGTCTATGAAACCAGGTAATTTCGTGACGGCTGTCTACGGCGTGCTCGACGCCAAGAACCATATTCTCACTTTCTCGAATTGCGGCCATAACCTGCCGGTGCTGCTTAGAAGCTCCGGTGAGGTGGAGTACCTGCGCGAGGGTGGACCGGTGTTCGGTGTTACGACGGCTGCTGAATACGAAGAACGCCCGATTTATATCGGCAAGGGAGATATAGTGGTGCTGTACACCGATGGTGTCGTTGAGGTTTTCGACGATAACGATCAGGAGTTCGGTCTGGATCGACTGATAGCGATTATCAAAGAGAACAGCGACAAAACCTCGGCGGAAATTGAAAATGCCGTTTACAAGGCGGTCAACAGCTTTGCCTCAGCCAAACACTTTTTCGATGACTTCACGATGATCGTTCTCAAGCGTATGGAGTAGCGCACTCTTACTATCCACGCAGATCTCGAATATATATTCATCGATTGTATACCGGTGGCGGGGTGCGTCAACGCGAGAGTCACTTTGTCATCGTGAGCGGCAGGGGAACGTCAAGCGGCTGGAAATAGTACCACTGCTCGTTGCTGCCGGCGAGTGGTTTCTGATGAACTGCCAGCAAGCCGCTTTGTGCACTGAAGTAGAATTCCCAGAACGAACCGGTGTATGTTTCCTGCCAGCTACCCAGCGCCTCAAACTGACCACACCATACTTTCAGCAGGCCTTCATAGGTGATATCATCAATCTGCAGACTCTGATTCAGCGAAATTCGCCTTATGAAGTTAGGTCCATCGGCGCCCGCTCCCAGAAAAACACGGTCGGTGTCACTGATGACAGTGTCGGCAGGAAAAAGCTCCACTATCAATTGGGAAGTAAGGTATACGAAGTTAAAGTGAAGCGAAGTGTCACTGAGAAAGAACTCGCCGTAAGGTATTGTCTGGGTACACACCGGGCATCCGGTGCCTGATAGATCGGGGTAATAGACGATCCCTGAATCTGAGGTATAAGTGAGGGTGGTGTCGGTTGACATGTACCGCCAGTAAGTAGTGGTATGGGTTTCGTCTATGAGAATGGGCCGGACAAAGTTGCACTCGTAGCTCAGAGTGTCATCGTAGCGGCCGTTGCTGTTGGCATCGAAGAACGGCACCGGGAACTCACCGCTCAGTGACGAGAAATACGTTTCCTGTCGGCAAACGCCGTCACCATCGATATCATCAAAAGGAAAGCCCGGTTCCCAGGGCTCATCCGGTCCGTTATAGCGGCCATCGTGATTGAGATCCTGATTGGTATCGCAATCGGCACACATTATGAAAATGTCCGTGCCGGGATCGTAGACGCCGTTGCCGTTGATATCGGTGAACGGTTCACCGAAATTCTGTTCCCACCAGAGGTATATCTCGGAGTATTCGTTTTCCAGACCATAGTCGGACTTGAGAATATAATACTGCGAGGTATCAAACTGAACAAACTGAGTTAGTTCGACCGATGGTCTGGTCGGCTCGACGGCATACTCATCGCAGCCGAAGGTCGCCAGCAGCGCCGATAGAGCCAGCAATGAAACGAATATGTAGCGCATCGGAATCCAAGCCCCTTCATTGATCGCCGGGAAATTCCCGCTGCAAGAAATACGAAAAGATTCGCTTATTTCTTAAGTACCATGCGGTAGCGTGCCTTTCCCTGGCGGGTCCTATCGACAGCTTTGTTAACATCAGCCATCGGTACGACCTCGGTCTTAGCCCGAATGTCGTGGCGGGCTGCCAGTTGAAGCATCTCGCGAATAGCCATCCTTCCGCCGATAGGACTGCCGACGACCGACTTTTGCTGCAGGATCAGGCTGAACGCCGGGATGACCATCGGGTTGGTCACGGCTCCAACGATACAAAGCTTGCCCTTGGGTTTGAGCACGTTCAGAACGGCCGGCCAATCCAGATCGACATGGACGGTTGATATGATGAAATCAAGTGTACCGGCAGCCTTTTCAAAGGCGTCTTTCTCGGATGTAGGCACGAAGTAATGCGCGCCGAAACCTTTGGCTTCTTCTTCTTTGTCGGGCGACGATGAGAAGGCGGTGACTTTACATCCGATAGCATTGGCAAACTGCAGAGCCAGATGTCCCAAACCGCCGATACCAATTACGCCGACTTTCTGGTGGGGCCTGACATTGAACTCGCGAAGAGGATTATATACAGTGATACCGCCACACAAAAGAGGAGCGGCATTTTCCGATGACAGGGCTTCGGGGATGAAAAAAGCGAAGCGGCTGTCGACACGGATTGACTCGGCAAAGCCACCATGGTTACCCATGCATGTCGCCTTTATCTCCGGGCACAGGTTGTGGTCACCGCTGATACACAGGTCGCAGTGCCAGCAGGCGCCGCATTGCCAGCCAACACCGACCCTCTGACCGACTTTGAATTTCTTCACACCGACACCGATATCGGTTACGGTGCCGACAATTTCATGTCCCGGAACAAGCGGATATTCGCTGATCTGCCAATCATTGTCGATAAGGTGAACATCGCTATGGCATATGCCGCAGTGAGTGATGTCAATGTCGATATCGAAGGGAGCGAGGGGCATAGGCTCATATTGGAATTTCTCAAGTTGTCCTTTTGCCTTCATCGCAGCATAACATTTTATAGCCATGGGAAGCTCCTTATTTATGTCCGGGTTAAAAAAGTCCTTCTGCTTCTATAAACGAGTATATCGTCAATAAGTGCTATTATTTTTGGATTAGATCGTAAATTTGGCCTCGGTCCGGCGTTAACATGGAGAAAGAGGACAGAACGGGGGAGATTAGAAGATATTCGCCTTTATCAGGGCGCGGTGAAATTTGCTTTGCTTCTGGTGAACAAAGGGGATACCGAGGGAGTGAAAGAGTTTACGAAGGGTGTCCTCGATAACATCGAGGTTCCGGGTATCCTTTAATTCCAACTCCAGTTCATAGTCGACCGAGCCATCGTTGTATTCGGTTTTGTCTATCTCCAACAAGTAATTGAAATCGGCAATCTTAAAGACTTTTTTCTGGCGGACATTTTCAAACAGTACCAATCTGGTCAAATCCCGCTTGCCTAATTTTTGTTTCACAAAATCTATGGGGATGTTGCTGACTGAGAGTACATCTTTAGCCAGACTGATCACGTCTAAGGCCTGACCGCGTGGGATTTCGGCTTCAATCTCCTGCCGAATAACCGCGATACCCTCTTCAGCCGGGATGCTTTTCACCGTGACCAGGCCACGGCTGTTTTCAGCCCGCACCCTGAGCGCCCAGCCTTTTTTGGATAGCTGGCGGTCCTCGGAATCGAAAAAGGCGTTTACGTGTCGCTCTTCCTTCTCTATTTGCCCCAGGAATCCGACGAGTTTGAGGTAGTTGGTGAATGAGGCAAGGTCGAGCTTGATTTCGATTTCCCGATTTAGGTCGCTCGCGTCATCCATAGCAAACTCAATATAACCAAAATGTGGCGACGCAACACAATAAATTTCGGTATTTTGACCGGATACGGCAGATCTGACTATATCAGTCAGGGACAGACATATACAAAAAAAGGCCGGAAGTTTGTATCTTCCGGCCGTATTTTGCTTCGTTTCTCCAGTATCAGACTTTGTATTTGTCGGTGATATCCTCGTTGGTTTCAGCGCTGTAAACCCTGAATTCCTGCGTCTGGATAGTGGTATCCCGTATGACGTTGATCTGGAAACTGAGCAATTTCATCAACTGGGCGACCCGGTTGGTGCCGTTGTCGGCGAAGGATTCCGCCAGATGCGGGCTGATGGCCAGGTTGAACTTCTTGAACTTCCTGTCAGCCCGGGCACGGGTGAACCAACGCTCGATTTTCGTGGACATGGTTTCGCGCGAGAGCACCCGTCCAAGACCGGAACAGTAAGGACACGGTTCGGAAACCGCATGCAGATGCGATGGTCTGACCCGCTCGCGTGTCATTTCCACGATACCGAACTCGGTAACCGGGTTGATAGCTCTTTTGGCGCGGTCATGCTCGAAGCATCTTTTGTACTCCTCGTATAGCTTGCGCCGGTTGTCGCGGTTGTACATGTCGATAAAGTCAACGATTATCAGACCGCCAATGTCGCGCAGACGAATTTGCCTCGCTATTTCGCGCGCCGCCAGAACGTTGGTCTGGTAGATCGTCGTTTCCTGGTCGGTGCTGCCCACAAACCGTCCCGTGTTAACATCGATCGTGACCATAGCTTCGGTCTGGTCGATCACCAGGTAGGCGCCTTTTTTGATCCAGACTTTTCGCTCCAGCATTTTCTCGATTTCCGGCTCCAGATCATAGAGGTCGAAAAGCGGATGGTCCCCTTTGTATAATTCGACCCGGCTTTTAAGTTCAGGGGCAACCTGACGGGCAAAAGAGACGACCTTTTTGTAATCAGCTTTATTGTCCACTAATATCCGTTCGACATCATCGGTGAAGACGTCACGAATCATGGATACTACCATTTCAGCTTCTTTGTGTATCAGCGCCGGAGCTTTGGACTGGTCGCCTTTCTTTTTGAGCTTTGACCAGAGTTTCAGAAGGCGTTTGACATCGGAGCGAAAATCGCTATCCGATTTTCCTTCCGCCTCGGTTCGCGCTATCAGCCCGAAACCTTCCGGTCTCAACGGAGCCAGGGCTTTTCTCAGCCGCTTTTTCTCCGCCCAGCTCGAGATTCTCTTGGATACCCGGATATGGTCATCATCAGGCACAAGCACCACGAACCGTCCGGGAATAGAGATATCGGTGGAGATACGCGGTCCTTTGGTGGAAATAGGCTCTTTGATGACCTGAACGAGTATTTCCTGGTTCTTTTTCAGGACCGTTTCGATTCCCTGGCGACGTCTTTTCTTAACGATTTCCGCCGGAGCTTCTTCGTCATCGTCTTCCGAATCGAATCTTCTTCCGTAGTCGGTGCCGATATCCGAGGAGTGCAGGTAGGCGGCTTTAGGCATGCCGATATCTATAAAGGCAGCCTGCATGCCCGGCAGCACGGTTTTGATAACGCCTTTGTAGATGTCGCCAACCATGCGGTCGTTGTCGGCGCGTTCCACCTGCAGTTCGACCAGCTTGTCATCTTCGAGCATAGCCACGCGTTTTTCGTAGTCAGTTGAGTTAATCAGGATTTCTTTTTTCATTTAACTGTCTCACCCCCCTTCGATAAATCCCCTAAAATTTCCCCGATTTGAGGTTTGAATCCGTTTATGAACGATGATCCGTCCATGTTCTTTTTTCCTTCCGGAATGACGCCGGTCAGTTCAATGGCCGAGTCGGCGCATTGTACCAGCAAATCTTTTTTGTTGTGAATAATGGTGCCCGGTCTTGTTTGGCGGTCACCTTTTTTGTCGGCCAATTTACAGGCCAGAATTTTCAATTTCTTATCTCTAAAATATGTATATGCCCCCGGCCGGGTTGACAGCCCCCTAACGAAGTTTCTCACATTATCGGCCGGAAAGCCAAAATCTATCAGGGCGTCGAACGGGCTGATTTTCGGCGCGCTGGTGGCATTTTCGCCCTGCTGGGGCAGGGGAGAGGCCTTTCCCTGCTCGATCAGGTCGATAGTCTTCAGAGCAAAAGGTCCGGCAAGGTCGGCCAGACGAGCGTAAAGCGAATCAAAATTATCGTCATCGTCGATAGACGCTTTCTCCTGAAAAATAACATCACCGGTATCGACCGTCTTCTTCAGGTAAAAACTGCTCAGACCGGTTTCCTTTTCCCCGTTTATCAAGGCCCAGTTTATGGGCGCAGCTCCTCTGTATTTGGGCAGAAGGGAGGCATGGATATTCACCGAACCGTGTCTGGGGAGCTTAAACAGGGCAGGCGGAAGTATCCTGAAGGCGATTACGAGAAACAAATCGGGGCGGTATGCCTCGAGAGTTTGACGAAGCTCGTCGCTTTTCAGCGTGGCCGGCTTGAGAACATCATAGCCTAAGCTTGCCGCTTTTTGGGCAACCTCGGTTGGCGTGAGCTTTTTGCCTCTTCCGGCCGGTTTATCCGGCCCGGTAACCACTGCCAGAACCTCATGCTTGCTGGCGTGAAGGTGCTCCAGGGTCGGGCAGGCGAAAGCAGGCGTACCCATATACACAATTTTCATGTACGATTTTACCGTGACAGAACACGAATGTTCGTGTGGCTAATGCAGGAGGAAATAACGGGTTTTCAGGCTACGACGCTATCGACAGTTTTTTGAGCCGGCCTCTTAGCATGGTTTTTGCCAGCGGAGACAGGTGATCAATAAACAATCTTGCCTCAAGGTGGTCGAATTCATGCTGAATGGCTCGCGCTGCCAGTCCATCGGCTTCAAGCTCAAATAGCGTTCCGTCCAAATCCTGAGCTCTCACTGTGACTTTGGCAGGACGGGTAATTTTTTGATATATCCCCGGAAACGAAAGGCAGCCCTCTTCGTACTCTGATTCGCCACTGGTCTCAATAATTTCCGGGTTAATAAAAACCTGTAATTTGGCTGTAATATCTACAGCCGATAAATCGACAATGAAAACACGCTTCAAAACGCCGATCTGGACCGCCGAAAGCCCTAAACCCCGGGCTCTCCTGAGGGTGTCTATCAAATCCGACACCAAATCTTTTATTTCCTGGTTGATTTCCTCAACCCTCTGCGAGACTTCTCGCAGCACAGGGTCGCCGTATATGACGATCCGCTGTTCAGCCACGGTAACTCCTAAAACTATTTATCCACCCGCGCGGCTATTGAGGACTTCAGAAACTCCAACTTAACATTTTCGCCGATTTTCAAGACAACCCGATTATTGTCGTCATCGATGGCAAAAATAGTCCCAAACATGCCGCCGCTGGTTACCACTTTGTCGCCTTTTTTCAGGCTCGTTAACAGTTGTTCATGCTCTTTCTGCTTTTTTCGCTGGGGACGAATCAAGAGCAGGTACATAACTACAAAAATTAAGGCAAAAAACCCCAGTTGAACGAGTCCGGCGCCTTCGCCTCCCTGGCCGCCACCCGCCATCAAAATCGGTAAGGTAAATAACAAACCAACTCCTTATAACTTATCGTAAAACAGGCTCACCGATTTTAGACCAGACTACCAAAATTGGCCGATTGCGGTGAACACAAACTTCATTGGTCAAACCCTAATTGCCTGATAATATAGGCCTTACACAAAAAACTTCCAAGTTTTTTATTCAATCACTAAAACAGGCAAAAAGGCACCGTGTTCCCGCACTAATGCAACTGCTTTTGTCGTCTTTTGGCATCAGGCGGCAGTGACAATAACCATGTAAATCAACAAGTTAGCATAATCAGGCAAGAGAACTAATGCTCGTGCTCGAAATACGAGGCCGAGAATTTGTCTACAAGCTCCCTGAGTTTGGTGGTGTTAGCCTTGTCGACGGTTTGCTTGCATTTCATGGCCGAAACCAGCATTTGGTGCAAAAGGCTAATCCTTTCCTGATATTTTTGGTATGCTGCGGTGTCATCGGATGAGGCGGGCTTAATCCGTTGAGTCATGAAATACTGGGTCACGATCTCCATCAGTTTATCAGCATGAGCTTCTTTGTTCGTAACCCACCGCACAAGCTGGTTGTAGTTTTTGTCGCCTTCGGCTGACAATTTAATAATCTCATCCATGCTTTTTTCGATAGTGGTGATATCCTCTTTCATGAGCGTAATTCTCGTCTGATCGTCATAGATACCGCACGGAATCTCGCAGTGTGACCAGACGGTCGATGTTGCCATTAGAATTACCGCAACTACGGAGACCACCAGGGTTGCTGCTGTTTTCATAATTACCCCTTTCGATTTACCTGACTTTTCTGAAAAACGGGCGCGCCCGGATATTTTCTTTCGAGGGAATAACAGCATTCGGTGGTGGCTGGTTCGAAATAAAAAAGCCGGCGGTCGCCGGCTTTGAGTAAAATCTGGAATCTGAGATGTGGATGTCAGTCGGTGGTGCTTTCCCCGGATTCGGACGAGTCCGACTTTTCCGATGCAAACTTGTCTTTCCACTCGGACAGTTTTCTGGCAATGTCGGGAATAGTGTCGATAAGGTCGCCCCATTTGCCTTTCTGCGCGGGCAGCAACCTGACGCCTTTGTCGTCCATTATGATAAAAGCAGCCGGTTCTATTTTGGCTCCGCCGCCACCGCCGCCGCCGAAACCGCTGCCTCTTTTGTCGTCTTCACCCTGGCCACCGCCAGCGCCGAAACCAACCGAAATCTTGACAACCGGAATAACAGTTTTGTCTCCCACTGTCAGGGGCTTGCCGATTATGGTCTCGGATTTGGAGATTTCCCTGAGTTCTCCCACGACTCCTTTGAGTATTTCGACCACGTTATTGGACATCCTGGTCTCCTTTCTTTTTTCCTATCGCCAATTTTATCAAATCTCTTAAGGGGAGTTTATAGACAAAGACTAAGGTTGTAAATACAATTCGATAAACCGGTATGGCCAGCGACACTTTCATCGAGCCGTCGAACATCGCCCCATCCCAGCGTGGGATGTAGTTAATTCGTCCCACCACCGCCGGCGCAGCTCCCAGGGCGGCCTGGTAGTATCCGAAGGCGGTTCCGGTTGTGTCGGGCGAGTCGAATCCGGCCTCGATTTCTCCCTCGAGCTGCTCGACTATAATGCTTTTTAGCAGTGATACGAAGTAGTTCCAGGCGGCGGAGGCAACCGATGGCATGACTTTCAAAAAGTCACCCGGTGACCGTTTTCTACCGGCTTTTCTCTCTTTGGGTTTCTTCTCGCGCTTCTTTTTTGGCTTTTTCTTACGACCTTCTTCTTCAATCAAGCTGATGGTTTTGATATTCAGCCCGAACAGTCTTATCTGTCCGGTTTTGCTGGTAAAGTCGAATTCCGGGCCACTACGTCCGAGACCGACAAACAGCAGGCGGCGTTCGGACGATATCGTCGCCCGCAGCCTTAGCCTCAACAACATCAGCGCCACAATCAGCAGCGAAAGTATCAGAATGAAATATAGCATTCCAAATTTATCCATTCGGGGAGATATCAGCCTTGCTTACTTATTATACGATTATCGGCCCGGCGGGGCAAACAAGAAGGGAGATTTTTCCCGGGTTCTGAGCTGTCAACCCGGGAAAATTTCAATCAAACTGCTTTGGGGCCGCTGCTCAGTTGTGGCTGAGAGCCATGATTTCCCACATCAGGGTCGGCGGAATCGAGCCTTCGGCCAGAAGAGCGTCATGGAAGTCTTTTATGTTGAAGTCGGCTCCTTCACGCTGCTGCGCGGTTCGAAGTAATTTCATGATCTCCATCTTGCCGATAAGATATGCCATCTGATTTGTCGGGGTGGTGGTATACCGGCGGACTTCGGTTCTAATGTAATCCATATCGAGTTCAGTACCGACGCCGAGAGCCTCGCTCATCCATCTCACGCACTCGTCGTAGGTGAATTGCCCGGTATGTAACTTGACATCGGCAATGATTCGTGCGGCCCGGAACCTGATCCCGTCGAGAATGTCGAGCCACTTGGCCGGGTCCTCTTCGCCATACAGTCCGGCGGAGTACATCAGCTCCTCGCAATACAAAGCCCAACCTTCGATCATGAGGAAATTCCTTTGCCACTTACGCACCGGGTCAGGGTTCATGCCGGCAATCTGCATTTGCAAATGATGCCCCGGGTAAGCCTCGTGTACCACATATCCTTTGAACCCCCGTCGTTGTACATAGCGGTATCTTGCTTCAAGCTGTGCTCTGTCGAGGTCTTTGGGTATGGGTCTGACGTAGAACAACCCTTGTTGAACCGAGTCAAAAGGTGCGGCCGGTTGATAAGCAATACCGGTAACCAGTGACCGCATAAAGGTGGGGACCTCAGCGACCGTAATCGGGGCGATGTTTTCCGGGATGCTGATCAGGTCATAGGCCTGGACATATATCTTCAGCTGGTTAATCTCCCAGCCATAGTAATCGAGGATATCCTGTCTGGTGAAATGGGCCGGAATAAAGACCGAATCGCTGCCGTTCTGGTGGTTGTTCTCGACATATTCTTCGTATTCGAGATAGGCCCGGTCGGCCTGAACAAAGAGAGATTCGCCAAGTTTCAGCAGGGAGTCGCTGTCGTAGTCGAGAAAGTACTGGTTGGTCAACATGTAGTCGAAATTTTCTTTGCCGATAGCAAAACAGCCTTGTGGTCCGGGCGTTATGCCGCCGAGGAAAACCATGAAGTCATTCATGGCTTCACGGGCGTGATTGGAAACCCGCGCCAGTTCGTCGGCACGTTCGGGAAACTTATTTGACAGCTCGGCGGCGACGTCTTTGTAAAACTGTATTCCCGACTCAAGAGTCCCGGTGGCAGCATCAACATGAACCCGCGAAGGTTTCTTGATATTCTTTTTGGCGGTGGCAAGATAGGCGGGCAATGCCTTCATGCGGTTAATAATCGAGACCGCCCGTTCTGAAAGCGGAGCATGGTTTGAGAGTATCAGGTAATAGATGCCGTTTACCGCTTCGTCGGCGTAAAGCTGGGGTGATTTTTTGTGCCACTGAACTCGTTTGAGATCCATCAGGGCAATATCGACGTTGGATTTCAACAATTTGTAATTTACCTGGTCGTGGAGCGAGACGCCGGCCGATTTGTACTTGTATAGTTGTTTTTCAAATTCGTTAAGCTTTTTGATCATTTGATCAACGGAGCCCGAGGAATAGTCGGTGAAGCGATGGTCATAGGCGTGGATCCCCATCGCGGTTGCTGTGACGGGATAGAACGACTGAATAGACTCCAGAATTTCACCGCCCAGTTTCGCAAAGGCAGGATTATCGGTGGCGCCGGCGTTTCCGAATGACAGTATGGCCACTATCGCAACAGGGCAGAAGCGGCGAAATATATCTCGTAACATGTAACCTCCATATATTCGTAAGTCGTCAATCTACAGAAATCCTGAACCCAATGCAAGCCGTCTCACTCTCTGTAGAAGACCGAGGCCAACTCGATATGCATCGTATGCGGAAACATATCGACCGGTCGGACTTCGGGCAGCGTATAGCCCGCAGCCACAAGGTCTTTGGCGTCACGAGCGAAAGTAGACGGATTACAGGAAATATATAGTATTTTCTCCGGCGATAATTTTAACAGGCGTTTGAGAGCTTTGGGGTGCAGTCCGGCCCGGGGCGGGTCAATTATCACGGCATCGAAGAAAGTCTCCGGCCGGTCGTTTTCTTTCAGATAGTCCCGTACGAACCCCTGGTAGAACTCGATATTCTGAACATTGTTGAGAAGTGCATTGTCACGCGCCGCCTGTACGGCATCGGCCACCAGTTCGACACCAACGACGTGTTCGACATGTCGCGAAACGAGAATACCGATTGAACCCGTTCCACAGTATAGATCGAGAACTCTCTGATTACTTCGGGGCTCCAGCATATCAAAACCGGTGCGGTACAGTGTTTCCGTTTGCACGGTATTAGTCTGGAAGAAGGAATTAGCCCGAATGCGAAAAGTGGTTTCGAAGAGGCGTTCTTCTATAAAGCCGCGGCCGTAAAGAACAGTTTCCCTCTCCCCGGTAGCTATATTGGATTTCTGGCCGTTTTCATTGTGCACTATCGTTGTGATTTGCGGGAAAGCTTCGGTTATCTCGCGTATGAACTTGTCTCTTTCGGGAAACAGGCCGTAGTTGGTAACCATGTTGAGCATCAGGTCGGGCGTTCGCTTGGCCTGACGGATCATGGCAAAGCGCAGGTAGCCGGTGTGGTTTCTGACGTCATAGACAGCCAGACCGGTACGGGCCACGTACTCGCGAATCCAGATTACGATATCGCTGACGACATCCTGAGTGAGGAAGCACTTTTCGACGTTGAAGATTTCATCAAAGCGCCCGCGCCGGTGCAAGCCCAGCGTGAAAGTGTCTTCATCGGTGACATTGAACGAGAATTCCATCTTATTGCGATAGCGGAAGACCTCCACGGAGCCGATTACATCGCGAACCAACGTATCGGACAGGCCGCCTATTCTCTCAAGACAGTCCGTCACCTGTTTTTTCTTGAAAGTCAACTGGTCCTGATAGGTCAGGTCCTGCCAGGTGCAGCCGCCGCAATATTGAAAGTGCGAGCACATGGCCGGGACACGCCGTTCGGATTCTTTGAGTATCTTTACGACGGTGGCCTTGTTGTAGCGTCTCCTGTCGGAAACGACTTCGGCCAGGACGCGCTCGCCCGGCAGCCCGCCATCGAGAAAGATTACCTTCCCGTCGAGATGCCCGACGGCTTTACCGTTGAAGGCCAGATCAGTGACATCGATTTCGAATTGCTCTCTATCCAAGGTTACTCCTGAGGTCGTCGGTTGTGGCTACATAACGCATCGGGCCGCCTAAAGTCAATCTTTTCAAGTTGAATAGTACAATGTTCTATGCCGAATTTTTCCCCGAGCATTCTGTTTATTTTTACGATAATATCGGGCCCGGCGGACAGATTTTCTTCTTCGACGCAAATATGGCATGACATTGCCGCATCGGAGGAAGACAAAGACCAGATATGCAGATCGTGAATATCTTCGACTCCAGGTGTTTTTTCAATGGCCTTCACGACCTCATCGAAATCGATCCCCTCCGGCGTCGACTCAAGGAAAATATACACAGCTTCTCTGATCACCAGATACGACGACCAGAAAATCATGAGGGCAATTATCGAGGACAGGATGATGTCGATGATATACAGTTCAGACAGTATGATTATGATACCGCCAATTATCACGGCCGCCGATGAGATAGCGTCGTAAGCCATATGAAGAAAAGCGGTTTTCATGTTGAGCGACTTGCCCTTTTCGGAGCGCAGAAGGAGAATGGAGGCGATATTGCCCAGGAAACCGATAATTGCCACGACCATAAACAAGGAGGGATTGGTTAAGGGCTGCGGCTCGAGCAGGCGATCATACGCCTCGAGCAGGATGAAAATGGCAATTACCACCAGCGCGACCGCAGAGATGAAGGCGGTCATAACCTCAACGCGTTTGAAGCCGTAGGTAGACTTCTTGGTAGCAGGTAACTGCGAGCCTTTGAAGCCGAGCCAGGCCAGCCCCAGCGCGGCAACATCGGACAGATTATGAACGGCATCGGCTATCAATGCCAGATAGCCGGTCATAAGGCCGCCGATAAACTCGGCAGCGGTAATTACCAGATTAAAAATTATTGTCCAGATCAGCTTCCGGCCGGAAACGCCCGGATGCAGATGATTATGTTTATGATTGTGCACCATAAAAGCTCTAACGCATCAGGATGTAGACCTGTTAACTAAAGAATCGGTCGGTGGGCGCGAAAAGTGAATCGGCCCTGTTTCTTAGGAGAACCTGTTTAGTCTCCTTTCAGCAGTTTCAGAGACATAAACCCAAGCACCAGCAGCACTACGAAGGCTACGGCCAGAATGTTGAAGTACTTGTCTATGAGTTGCTTAATTCGTTCGCCGTATTTCCGGTAGAGCAGCCCTATCACTCCGGCCACAGCAAAAAACCTCAGAGACCGGCTGATCACCGAAGCCACGAGAAAAGGAATAAAGCTCATCTTGAAAAAGCCGGCCGCTATTGTGAAAACTTTGTACGGAATTGGTGTGAAGCCGGCAATGCCCACAGCCCACGGGCCGACTTTCATACCCATCACCTGCTTTTCATTGAACCAGTACTGGGCCTGCTCCAGGAGAAACTGCGGGTCGGTGCCTGAGAGCGAGGCCGATATCGACAACAACTTCTCACCAATCAGGTCAAAAGCAAACTGCCCTATCAGATAGCCTAATACGCCGCCGATGACCGAGCCGATCGAGCATATCACAGCGAAGCGTAACCACTTCTTGTGCGCACCCATGCAAAGAGCAATCAGAAGAGCATCCGGGGGGACAGGAAAAAACGAGGCTTCCGCCATCGAAAGCACAAACAGAGCGGTCTGTCCGTGTTTGGATTCACCCCAGCCGAGAACCCAGTCGTACATTGATCTTGTCCAGACCAGTGGTGCTTTGAGTATCTTTATCATCAAGTTGTCCGGGTGGTTAGTGTTTCTTGTGTTTACGGTGAGGTTTTTTCTCGACTTTGAGGCGGACCAGCCTGTTTTCTTCGCGCTCGAGCACGGATATCTTCATATCCTCGATTATAACCGACTCATTTTTGTCCGGCAGGCGTCCCAGATGGTCGATAAACAATCCGGCCAGAGTCTCCGCCTTGTTCTCGGGAAGATGGCTGCCCATGAGTTCGTTTATTTCGCCGGGCCACACGGCGCCCTCGGCAAAGGCTACCGTGTCCGAGTGTTTGACCAGTGATGGTTGCTCGGTATCGTACTCGTCCTGAATATCACCTACGAGTTCTTCGAGGATGTCTTCGATAGTGATAATGCCGGCCGTACCGCCGAATTCATCGAGGACGATGGCAATATGCTTTTTCTTGCGCTGGAAAAGGTTCAGCAGTCGCGACAGAGGCATCGAATCGGGAACGAACAACGGCTTGCGCAGAAGGTCTCGAATAATGATCAGCTCCGGACTGAGCTTGTGAATGATAATGTCTTTGGTGTAGAGTATACCCACGATGTGATCGATATCTTTCTCATAGATCGGATAGCGACTGTAACCATCATCGATAATGACCCGCAATATCTCTTTTGGGTCGGCATTCAACTCCATCGCGACCACATCGGTACGCGGCGTCATGGCCCGTCGTACGGTCATATCGGCGAATTCAAAAACCGATTTGATGAGTTTTTCTTCGGTTTCGTCGAAGACACCTTTTTCTCTGCCTTCGAAAATCATGAGGTTGATTTCTTCTTCGGTGATTGCCGTTCGCGAAGAATCCGGTTTTACGCCGATGACATTTACGATAAAGCGGGCGGCGCGGCTGAGAAGGGTTGAGAAAAACGAGGTGACTTTTATGAACAGGTTCGTTGGTGGCGCCACGTGACGGGCGTAGAATTCGGGATTGGAGAGAGCCAGATACTTGGGGACAAGTTCACCCAGAACCACCGTTGCGCCGGTGATGGCAATCGCCACGACCGCAACCGAGATCGGTATGGCCCAGCTGGCCAGAAATTCTACGCTGGAACGACCGAGCGCAGCCTCGAGCTGTTTGACGATGGTGGCTCCGCCGAACACACCGGCCAGCGTGCCAACGAGAGTGATACCGACCTGGATGGTGGCGAGGAATTTGTCCGGAGTCCGGTGTAATTTCTCGGCGGTTGCGGCTCCACGTTTGCCATCGGCGATTTTCTGCTGGAGGCGGCTCTTGCGACTGGCAATAATGGAAAACTCCGACAGTGCGAAGAACCCGTTGGCCAGAATGAGGATGAAAATTGCGAGCAGTTCCAGGGGTAAGTTGGCATCCATCTTTTATGGACGCCTTTCTTCGGGCTGCCGGGCAATGTTCGATTGTCGGTGTGGTATGCTATTGTTATCGTGCATAATCCTGATAAATAGAATTTTGAGCCAGTTGGTGCAGTTTCTCAATTCGCTTCTCCACCGGAGGATGGGTTGAGAACAGCGACGACAGTCCTTTGCCGGAAAGCGGGTTGACAATCATGAGATTGGCTGTGGCCGGACGCTGATCCAGGTTGAGCCGAACCGGCGCCTGATGAAGTTTCTGCAGCGCCGAGGCCAGGGCGAGATGTTTTCCGGTTATGCGGCCAGACTCGGCATCGGCCTGGTATTCGCGCTGTCTGGATATGGCCATCTGGATTATCATGGCGGCTATTGGCGCCACGATGGCAGCCGCCAGCAGAGCAATCCCACCGCCGCGGTTTTCATTGCGGCTGTAACCACCGAAAATTGCGCCCCAACGTGCGATTGAAGCCAGAATCCCGATTGCGCCGGCCATCGTGGCCGCGATAGTACCAATCAGCATATCTTTGTTTTGTATGTGTGCGATTTCATGGCCGATGACGCCGCGAAGTTCATCGTCGCTTAGAAGCTCCAGCAAACCTTCCGTGGCCGCCACAGCAGCATGTTCAGCATTGCGGCCGGTCGCAAACGCGTTGGGGGCCTTGCCCGGCACAATGTAAACCTTTGGCATCGGCATCATGGCATTGACCGTGGCAACTTCCTTGACTATGCGATACAGGCGGGGATGGTCAGGCTCGTTGATTTGCCGGGCGCGGTACATTTTCAAGACCAGCTTGTCCGAAAACCAGTAGCTGAAGAAGTTCATCACGGACGCTATCAGAAAGGCGATGAACATGCCGTTCTGTCCGCCGATCAGATAGCCCACGCCCATAAAAATGGCCATGAGAGCCAACATCAATATGAAAACTTTAAGTCCGTTCATTTCAATATCTTCTCCCTATAAATCTAACAAAAGACGGTGGTACGGGTCAACAACTTTCATTTTATACCTATATAGCGAGACAGATATTCAAAAGTTCCCGTTTCCCGCTTTCCACTTAGTCTTTGACGAACAGCAAAAAAGAGAGCCGGAGTGTTTTCTCCGGCTTCTTAACGCGATTATCAGGCACTCGGTTTCTTTCGTTTGCCTCTGCCGAAGGAGATATTCTCCTTTGAGAATTCCGATTTCTCGGGTTCTCCTTCCGTAGCCGGCTCTTCCGGGCGAGGCTCATTCTTGGCCAGAGGTGTGCGACGCGACTTCCCGCGCCCGAACACCTTCGGTTTGCCCTTATCCGCCGGTTCTTCGCTTTGCCGCGGGAGCTGCCGATTCGGCTGGTTCGGCTGGCTGCGCGGGTTTAGGCGCAGGAGCCGATTCTTTTGCCGAAGATTCGTCTTTATCCCTGGCAGGAGAATCGTCACCGGCGTAGAAATCAACCTTCGGGAAATCAGCCCGGGGTTCTTCTCTCACCACGGCGACCTCTTCCGTCCGGTTGGTATCCGGGGCCGATGGAGTCTCATCCGATGCCGGCCTTCCCTTGTCCACAGTTTCCTTCTGGCGCAGCTCTGCCAATTGCGCGGCTATCTTGGCGCGCTCACGCTCGATAGTCTGACTCGATAGATTGGTACCGGCGGCGTCGACCTGTGGCTCTTCTTTACGGTCGACTGTCGGTGGCTGTTCTTTTTTTCTCGGGCGAAGTTCGTTCTCCAGCACATGATACGGAACCGGCGGCATTACGAAAGTTGCAGCCTTTTCTTCGTTGCTTTTGCGTTCCTGTTTTTCGGGAGGTCGGGCTTCCGTTCTGGCCGGCCGCTCTCTTCTTTTCGACTGCCGGTCACCACGGTTGTTTCTGTCCTGAGCGCCTTCTCTGGGTTTGCGGTCCCGAGTGCGATCCGGGGTTTTTCTCTCTGTACGGGGAGCCTTGTCTTCCTGCTGGGGACGAGAATCCCGCTGAGGGCGTGAATTCCTTTGCGGACGAGAATCGCGCTGGGGCCGAGAATCACGTTGCGGCCGGGAGTCGCGTTTCTGACGGGAGTCACGTGACGGACGGTCGGTCTGCGTTCTGCCTCTCTGAGGTGTCTTTCCAGCCGATTCTGACCTTATGTGCCGGGCTGTTTTGAAATCAAAAGTCTCACTTATCACAGCGGCACCCACAGCATCACCCCAGATGTCGACTGCCACACGCCACCGGTCAAAGAACCAATCGACGACCAGTACGATTGCGATACCGGCGTAGGCTTCGGCCGGAAAACCGGCCGCGTACATAACAACGGCCAGTAGCATCACGGAAGCATTAGGTATCAACGATGTTCCGAATGAGATGATAAACGATGTTCCGATGACAATCAGAATCTGCATGATTGAAAGATTCACCTGGAACATCTGAGCGCAAAACAGAGCGGCGACTATCAGGTAGAGAGCAGTGCCGTTCATGTTCACCATCGTTCCGAGCGGGAGGGCAATCGATCCGGCCCGGTCATCCACTTTGTTCTTCTCAACTACACAATCGTAGGTGACCGGAAGGGCAGCGGCGGCAGAACCTGTTCCGAGAGCCGTCATGACGGCCGGGACAGTGTTGCCGAAATATTCGCCAACCGGCTTCAGAGCGAAAAACTTGAGGATGAGCGGAAGGATGACAACCGCCTGAATTAAGAACGCTGCTGCCAGTGTTACCGAATACATGCCCAGCGTACCAAACATCCGACCCATAGTCAGCGAATTCTCGGCTACGAGTGTGCCTGCGAGCGAGAGAAGTCCGAGCGGTGCCACCCACAGCAGTAACATTACAATTCTGGAAACGGCATCATTCACGGCCCGGAAAAAGTCTATAATAACTTTTCCCCTGTCACCCATCGGTATCAAAACGGCCCCGAAGAAGATTGAGAAGATAATCAATCCGAGCAAACCACCGTGAGCGCTACTGCTCAAAAGGCTTTCGGGGATTATTGAGCCCAGCACATCAGTAACGGAGAATGATGTTACTCCGAGCGCCTCGGCCGGGATTGTCGCTCCGGCGGCGGTTACGCCCACGCCGGGTTGAATCAGACTGACCAGGCCGAAACCGATGACAACGGCGATGGCGCTGGTGATTCCAAAATAGAGAAGGGTCTTTCCGACCGTGCGACTAACCCTTCCAACATCGGCCATAGCGGCCACGCCAACAATCAAGGTGGCGACAACAAGCGGGATCACTACAATTCGCAGAGCATTCAGAAAAAGCTGTCCGATAAAACTGATCGATAGCATCGTTTGGGGAAAGAAGTAGCCGAGAAGACCACCAAGGACAATCGCGGCAACCGTAGCGAGAAGCAGTGATGTTGAGGATTTACTGTTCATTTTCTCCTGCATTTGTTTGGTCCGGGATATAATTGCTTCAACCTGTTTTATAAAATCTCCGAACCAGGTTTAACCATAGAACAGCGATACATTTCCATATCGTTTGCAATGCGCCGGTGTGGTTGAAGCATTCAAAGGCTGTTCTTTCCAGTGATTACTCCATTAGGAGTCTTGCGGAAGCCGGCTCACCTGGCCGTCTGGCCCCGCGCTGTGGCGCACTGCGTTCACAATGACTGGTAATAATACAACCTGTCTTCCGATTAAGCAATGTTTTTTGATTTATGCCTGTTATGTTGTTGTCGGGCAGTGAAATGGCGATAATTGCACCATGTGCGGGCGTCGGGTAGTTAAAATAGAATCTGTCAGGGACAACAATACAGCCGGCGGAGGTTGTGATTGAAATCGGATAGCGATACGGTTATATTGGGATATGGACCTTTTTGGAAAAGAAGATCCCGGAGCTTTGGCCCATTCCGACTCCGGTATAAAACCACTGGCCGACAGAATGCGACCGGCCAATCTTGACCAATTTTTCGGTCAGGAGAAAATTATCGGTCCGGGAACGCCGCTGCGAAAAGCAATAGAGCAGGACAAAGTCGGCTCAATCATCTTCTGGGGGCCGCCCGGTTCGGGAAAAACAACGCTGGCATCGCTGATAGCTCGCTCGACTCAGGGGCAGTTCACGCCGTTCTCGGCGGCTACATCAGGAATCAAAGAGGTCAAAGAAGTAATATCAAGGGCGGGTAACTACTACAAGATGACAGGACGCCGGACCTATGTATTCATCGATGAAATTCACCGGTTCAACAAAGCCCAGCAGGACGCCTTTCTTCCGTATGTCGAGTCAGGCGAGATAATTCTCATTGGCGCAACAACCGAGAATCCTTCGTTCGAGGTCAACTCGGCTCTTTTGTCACGGATGCGGGTGTATGTTCTGGAGCGATTGTCCGAAGAAGCTCTGACAAGTATTGTCGAAAGAGCTTTAACCGATACCGACTCCGGTTTAGCCCGGATGGGTTTGAAGTTTGGTGATGATGCTCTTCGTTTCATTGCCGCCGCCGCTGACGGCGATGCCCGGAGGGCCTTAGTGCTGGTCGAAAACAGCGCCGAGTTTGTGGGGCAGGACGGGGCGATCACGGTAGATGCCTTAAAGCAAATTCACCAGAAGAGCATCGCCGTATACGACAAGGCGGCTGAAGAGCATTACAACTTGATCTCGGCCCTCCACAAGACCATTCGGGGCGGAGACCCCGATGCCGCTCTTTACTGGCTGGCCAGAATGCTCGATGCCGGCGAGGACCCGATGTATATAGTCAGGCGTCTGGTGAGGTTTGCGTCCGAGGATATCGGCATGGCCGACCCGTATGCGCTCACGGTGGCGATAAATGCCCGGGATGCTTACCATTTTCTCGGATCTCCCGAGGGCGACCTCGCCATCGCACAGGCCGTCATTTATCTTGCCTGCGCCCCCAAATCAAATGCGGCCTACACTGCTTTCGGCAAGGCTCTCGCGGACGCCCGGGAGAAAGGATCACTGCCGGTTCCTTTGCATCTGCGAAACGCCCCGACTTCCCTTATGAAAGCCATAGGCTACGGCAAGGATTATCAGTACGCTCACGATCATGCCGACGGTGTGACCGATCAGGTCAATCTTCCGGAAGACCTCGACGGCAAGGAATATTATCACCCGCGTGAATCAGGGCGGGAGAAAAAGACCAGAGAATATCTCGAGTGGTTCAAGAAACGCCGTCTTGAGCTAAAGCAAAAACCCCGCAAATAAGCTCCTCCTCCAACCCTTTTCCTATCGTAAGTCAGAGCTGCCCGCGCATTCCTTGTCGGCGCAGGGTGGTATTGTTAGTTTGTTGAATGTCAGCGATTTGCCGGTTAAGCGGGATGCCTCCACTGCCGATATACTAATAGTTGAGGGCGGCTATGCCGTTTGGGCAAACCCGGTCATAATGTTTTGCAGTTAGAGGCCTGTGTTGACGTTGAAGAAAAAAGTTACCCATCTGATTAATACAATCCGCTTTCTAAGCCAGCGTTTCTGGGCGGCGGCGGTCATTTTCGTTCTGGGATTGGTGTCAACCTACCTTCTTCTGTGGGTGTATCTGCAGACCGCCCACCATGCATCGTCCCACGTTCCGCTGATGATGGAAACGAACCGCATCAGCATACTTATCTCCCGTTCACATGTCGCTATCGAGGAATATATGGACGGCGATGAAGACATACATGCGGGCGAAATCGTAGCAGGTCTGAGCGAGTCGCTGATTCTGTCGGAAAAACTGGTTAGCGTAATAAGCCGGGATAAAGGTCTCCGGGAGTGCCCGCTGCACGGCCAGTATCTGAATACCATGCTAAGAGCGGATAGTCTGGTGAAACGCTTTGTCGAGGTCGCCCGCGAGCGTATTCGCATCAGGTCCGCCGGCTTATCGGATATCGGGCTCGACCGGCAGAGTGATTCGCTTGCCGACGCCCTGGTTGCCACCACCTGCGAATTGGAAACTATCCTCGTGGATGAAGTCCAGCGGCGAAAAAACAATCTGCTCATGGTTCTACTCGCTGTGATAGGCTTCTGGTCTCTACTCGTGACAGTTGTCTTCATAGTCAGCCGTAATAAAGAGTCACACCGGAATCGCGTTCTGGAGGATCTTCGCAAAGCCGAAGAGAAAGTGCGCACCTTCGTATCAACCGCCGATGATATGATCTATTTCCAGTGGCCCGACGGCTCAGTATCGGATTTGAACCAGGCGGTATTCAAAGTAACCGGGTACTCAGCCAGAGAATTTCAGAAAAATCCGCGCCTGTGGTGTGATATTTTGCATCCCGAAGAACACGAGTTGGCCGAAGAATTTTTCAGAAAGTGCCCACGAGGAGAATCCTCTTTCGAGTTTCAATACAGACTTAAGACCAAGGCGGGACAGTGGCGCTGGATACAATCAAAAAGAGTTGTGGTCAGGGGGGATGATGGCTGTTTTGCCGGATACAACTGTATCGACAGGGACATTTCGTTACTGAAAGAATCAGCCCAGGATCTGGCCAGAAAGACCGAGGAACTGGCCGAGAGGGTAAAGGAGCAGCAGTGTCTTTACGGCGTTGCCCAGGTGCTCAGAGACTTTTCGCTGACCCTCGATGTGGCCTTCCGACGAGTGCTTGAACACGTGCAGATGGCGTGGCTGTACCCGGCGATTTGCAGGGCGAGGATCACCATTGGCGACAAGGAATTTATGCTGGCTCCCTTTGATCTGTCAAGCTGGGTCCAAAGCGCTGATATCTACGTTGGCAACAGCAAAGTCGGGCGAATTGATGTCTGCTATATCGAAGAGATGCCGCCATCCGACGAGGGACCATTCCTTTACGAAGAACGTGAACTTATCGACGCGCTGGCGCGCGAAATCGGTAACCACATCGCCCGGCGTCGAGCTGAAGAAGAACTGCTGCAAAATAATGCTTTCCTCAACTCGGTGCTTGATTCACTGACATATCCCTTCTATGTCCTCGATGCCAACGACTACAGCGTTAAGGTTGCCAATCGTGCCTCCGGCGCCAATCCTTCCGAGAAGCAAACCACATGCTATGAGCTGAGTCATGGCAGAAGCTCACCGTGCACATCGGACGCCCACCCCTGTCCGCTTCGGCAGGTCAAAAAAGAGCGTAAACCGTGTGTCGTGGAGCACGTCCATCAAGACAGAGACGGGACTGAAAGATATCACGAAGTCCACGGTTACCCGGTATTCGATGAAAATGGCGAAGTTATCCAGGTTATCGAGTATATGCTCGATATTACCGAGCGCAAACAGGCGGAGAACAAGCTGGGTCGCCTGGCGGCGTTTCCGGCCAACAGCCCGAACGTAGTGATGAGCATCAACTCCGAAGCCGAGGTGCTGTACATGAACCTGGCGACAGAGCAGCAGCTCAGAGAAATCGGCATAAAAAACGAAGATGCGATCAAGTGCCTGCCGCCCAATATCAGAGATATTGTCCAGCAATGTCACCTGACGGGACAGGGCGTGCTCAATATAGTCAACGAGATGTCCGGTCGAACATGGACCTGGTCTTTCCACCCCGTGGAGGGACACAATGTGATTCACTGTTATGCGACTGACATAACGGAATTGATAAGGCAGGAGAAAGAAGTCAGGATGTTGTCGGCGGCAGTGAATCAATCTTCCAACATGGTGTGTATAACCGATGCCAACGGTATCGTCGAATATGTCAATCCGTTCTTCACAAAAGTTACCGGTTACAGCCTCGTCGATATTGTAGGCCGGCCGGTAAGTATACTCAAGTCGGGTGACCATGATGAAGAGTTGTATCGGGAGCTATGGCAAACGATCACGTCCGGCAAAACCTGGAGTGGCATAATCAAGAACCGGCGTTACGATTCCGAGCTTTTCTTCGAACGCAAGACCATAACACCCATCTACAACGACCGCGGCGAGATTATGAACTTTTTGTCGGTTTCCAGTGACATCACTAACGAATTGAAAACTCAACAGAAGCTGATTCAATCCGATAAGCTTTCGGCTATCGGAACGCTGGCGGCGGGTGTGGCCCATGAATTCAAAAATTACCTGGGCGGAATTATCGGTAACGCTTCTTTCGCCCTCCACGAATTGGGGACCGATGATGGAGGAGAATTGGCTGCCGAGACCCTGACCAAGATTATCGAGATGGGTGAGAAGGCCAATGACGTCGCTATGTCGCTTTTGACATATTCCAAGGCGAGGCCCGAGGATAAACAGCCGGAGGATGTGCGCAAGCTCATTCGCCGTACGGTGAAGCTGGTTGAGAAAGAACTGCGGAATCAATCGATAGAACTCGTTACGCACTTTGAAGAGATCCCACCCGTCGAGGTCTCGGCAAGCAAGATCCAACAGTTGCTTCTCAATCTGCTCATCAACGCCCAGCACGCCATCAAGCAGCACGGAGTCATTACGATTGCCGTGTTCGCCAGACGTGATGCCGTTGAGGTGAGGGTAGCTGACACGGGCATGGGTATACCGGGTGAGAATCAGGATAAAATATTCGACCCCTTCTTCTCGACCAAAGGCGTGTGGGGTAAGGACGAGTTGATAGGGACCGGCATGGGGTTGTCGATATGCCGAAACATTGCGCGGGAATACCGCGGTGAACTGACGGTCAATTCCGTCGTGGGTATAGGGACGACCTTCACTCTAACCCTGCCCGTTTCCAATGCCCCGTTGCAACCCGGTAATCTCGGTGAACCCCGGGAAATGGAGCTTGACGTACTGGTGTTCTCGCTGGATAAAGGTATCCTCAAACACTACTATAATCAGGCATGCCAGTTGAACATAAGATTGATGGCTGTGGACGACATTAGTTATGTCCCCGATGACCCCGGTTCGATTGCTGATCTCGTCATATGTGATTCGAGGTTCATCGGCAAATTGGAACTGCTGAAAATCGTCGAGCGCTGCCGGAATTCGCAAATTCCGTATGTGATGGTCAATTGCGGCGCCTCCGAATATGAACTGGCGGGTCTTCACGACGGTTCAGCCGCCAACTTCAAGGAACTCCCGGATTTCGAACGTATTATCGCAATGTTACCCTCCGACACGCTGCAGAAGTCCGCAACCCGCCCCCGCTAATTAAGACACTCTCCGGGGTGGCAATCCGCTCACACTGTTCAATACGAATTGGTCAAAATTTTCCAAATCAAATGAAGCTGTCAGGCTATTGGTTTGTATCAAGTAAAAGCTTGACGGCTTACGCGGGTCGCGCAGTAATTTATTTAAAGAGTGTACTCAACAGCAGCAGGAGGACAATTGTGATACCTTATGGCAAGAAACTCATTGGCCCGGTCATGGTACTGGCGATTATCGGGTCAATCATCTCGTGCGGCACCACACCGCAGGAAGATATTCAGACCCAATACGTGGCCGCCGGATTGGGCGAAAAAGTCGACGACTACCTCACAAGATTGGTACCGTTCGGTTTCTCAGGAGCGGCTCTGGTCGCCAGAGGGGACGAGGTATTGCTGAACAAGGGATACGGTCTGGCTATCTCTGCCGGGTTAATTGCCAATACGTCACAGACAATCTTCAGCGTTGGCTCCATTACCAAGCAGTTTACATCAGCGGCAATAATGAAACTGGAAATGATGGGCAAGCTCAATACAGGTGACTCGATCTCGAAGTATTTTGAAAATGTTCCGGATGACAAGCAGGGCGTCACGCTTCATCATCTTCTGACCCATACCTCCGGTATTAACGACGATGTGATGGGTGATGATTTCGAGATTGCCCACCGCGATGAAACGATGCGTAAGATTCTCGATAACCCGCTGAGGTTCGCACCGGGCGAGGATTTCGAATACTCCAATATGGGATATTCCATGCTTGCGGCCATTGTCGAAATTGTCTCCGGAATACCCTATGAGCAGTTTCTGAGCGAACATCTGTTTGCGCCGTCAGGGATGAGTTTCACAGGTTACCGTTTGCCGGATTTCACCGGAAGAACCGTGGCTCACTGGTACACCGGCGTTATCGACAACGGCATTCCGCTGGACAAGGATTATCCCTACTGGAATTACATAGGCAACGGCGGCATTCTCTCTACCACCGATGACATGCTCAAGTGGCACCGCGCGCTAATGGGTGAGCAGGTCCTCTCGACCGATGCAAAGAAGAAGCTTTTTACTCCGTTCTTGAACGATTACGCGTATGGCTGGGATGTTCTTGATACCGAGCGGGGTACTCTCATCCAGCACGATGGCGGCAGCATGCTGGGCTGCGCAGCGGATTTCAAGCGCTTTGTGGATTCCAATATCGTCATCATGCTTTTTTCCAATGTTTCCGGCCCGGAACTGCTCCACAGGCAGGGTGTGCGCGACAAAGTTGCGGATATCGTTTTTGGCGACGATGTTGAACTGCCTTACGATGTTGCACAGGTGAAGGCCGATCTTTCGGATATATCAGGGGAATTATATTATCGACAACGACGCCGGCTATCTTGTGGCTCTCGTGGACGACAAACTGGTTATCAATCCCCTCGGCGGCAAAGCGATAACCTCGCTCTATATTTCGGGCGACAGTCTGCGGAAGGCAGTCGCAGACAACGAAAGAAAGTCTGTCGAAGTCATGGCTGCGGCCGCTAAAGAGGATTTTGGGCCGCTGCGTGTCCTGGTAAATGACGATCAGCGCCTTGAGCGGCTGAAAAGTATGTGGTCTATGAGAAAAGACGAATACGCCGACATGACCGGACCGCTGATAGGCGCTGAAGTAATGTTCTCTACCATGTCCGGTTATCAGCCGGGAGCGACCGAAAGCATTGTCAGGATTGCGGGCAAGACGGGTAGCTTCTTTTATCGCCTGATTTGGGTCGATGGAAAAATGATCGGAGTAGGGCCCTCGCAGCCTCCAAGAATGGTACCGTTGACTCTTCAGCCGCTCGGCGACAACGAGTTTTTCACCTACGATATCAGTGCCGCCCGAAACATACGTTTGGCTTTTGTCGGAGACAGCGTGATGATTGGGGGTGAGGATGGCGGTGTGAGGGCTGTCAGAGGACAGTGATTTATTGAGACATCGGGCTATTCATTTACCACAATGACGGCGGCGCCGTTAAACCGGCCCGCCCTTAAATCATCGAGCGCTTCATTCGCTTTTTCGAGCGGGTACGGGTGAACCTCGGTCTTGACCGGGACTTTCGGGGCAAGGGCCAAAAATTCTTCGCCATCCTGTCTTGTCAGGTTTGCCACCGAGCGCACCACTCTCTCCCCCCACAATATAGAATAGGGAAATGACGGGATGTCGCTCATGTGTATCCCGGCGCAGACCACTGTGCCCCCTTTGCGCACGGCGCGGAGCGCAGCCGGCACCAGCGAACCCACCGGGGCAAATATGATGGCAGCATCGAGAAGCCCCGGCGCAGCGTCTTCCGACGCACCGGCCCACGCTGCTCCGAGATCCAAGGCGAAGCGCCGGCTTTCGATGTCACCTTCTCTGGTGAAAGCGTAGACCTCGCGATTCTGAAAGCGAGCCACCTGAATCAAAATATGGGCGGCAGCTCCGAAACCATAGAAGCCCAGTTTTTTGGCATCTCCGGCCATACGAAGCGACCGGTATCCGATAAGTCCGGCGCACAGAAGGGGAGCCGCCTGAAGGTCCGGGTAACCATCGGGTATCGGAAAACAGAACCGTTCATCGGCCACGCACAGGTCGGCAAACCCTCCGTTGATTTGATAGCCGGTGTATTTGGATTCATCACATAGATTCTCCTGACCCGCCAGGCAATAGTGACAGCTGCCGCAACTTCCCCCCAGCCACGGTACGCCGACTCTATCACCTGTCTTAAATCCGGATTGATCCGAACCGATCCGGACAATCCGCCCAACTATCTGGTGACCGGGAATTACCGGAAGATTCGGTTCGGTCAGGTCACCATCGACAACATGAAGGTCGGTCCGGCAGACGCCGCAGGAATGGACCTGGATGAGCACCTGACCACGTGAAGGGTGGGGGTCGGGCAGTTCGGCCATGCGCAGGCGCAGGCCGGGTTTATCGAGAATCATCGCTCGCAAAACAGCTCCTTTGTCTCCGTAGAAGAAATCTATACGTGGATTTCTTTTCGCACAACCTTTTTGTCAGTCACCGGGCACGGGTGGGCGAAGCATAGAAAAAAGGACAGCCGGATTCCGGCTGTCCTTTGGTAGTATCTGACGGAAGAACTTACTTCAAAAGAAGCATCTTCTTCTGGTCAACGAAGTTGTCTGTCTCAAGACGATAGAGATAGACACCCGATGAAACATCGGAAGCATCCCAGGTAACCGTGTGATAACCTGAGCCGAAAACGTCGTTGGCGAGAGTGGCAACTCTCTGACCGCGGATGTTGAAGACCTCGATTTTCACATGGCTGCTGGTCGGGAGAGAGAAGGTGACTTCAGTGGTCGGGTTGAACGGGTTAGGATAGTTCTGGCTCAGACCATACTGGGCCGGAATACCGGCAAACTCGTTTTTGAAGACCGGACCGCTCTCACATTCTTTGGTCACAACGTTGTCACCGGGAGCGTACGTATAGGTGGCGTGGGTGACATTGGTAACCTCAAAACACCACTCACCGCTACACCACTTACCCCAGGCGGTTGACAGCAGAACGGAACCATCGGTACCGGTTGTGCCGCTGACTGTGCCGGTGAGGAAACCGGTATACGAAGTGTAAACAGTGGCGCCGCTAACAGCCTGACCGGCATCATTGTAAATATAAATGGTCGCCTGACCCTGGCAGTTTGAACCGACACTTCTCTCGGTTACCGTCATGTCATGGACATGCATTGTGCTGCCACCGGACTGCTCGGAAGCATAGATATAGTTCGGCTTGACTTCGTCGTCGCTGCCGTAGGCATTGGTGGCGGTCAAAGTAACGGTATAATAGCCGGCCGAAGTGTATGTGTGAACAGGGTTCTGGACATATACCAGCGGGCTGCCATCGCCAAAGTTCCAGGTCCAAGAGGTCGCTCCACCAGTTGACTGGTCGGTGAAGGAGACTTCGAGCGGAATCGTGCCACTGGTCGGCGAGCCGGTGAAGGCCGCGACCGGCGGATAGACCGGTGCTGATACGGTGATATAGCCGGTCTTTACTTCCGAATCCGAACCGTAAGCGTTGGTGGCAATCAGGGTTACCGTGTAAGTGCCCGCGGCCGTGTATTGGTGCGACGGATTCTGAGTGTAGACGTGGGCGCTGCCGTCACCGAAATTCCAATCCCAGGAAGTCGGGCTATTGGTGGAGAGGTCGGTGAAATTGACAGTCAGCGGATAGTCGCCGCTGGTCGGAGTGCCGCTGAAATTGGCTACCGGCGGATCAGTAACCGGGGTAGCTATCGCATCGAGGCACTGTTTGGCGCTGACAATACCTACGCCGACATATTTTGTCATGTTGTAGGCATTGACGTTGGCCGGGTCACACATCAGGTCCCATTTATCCTGACGCGACAGACTGGGATCATAGGATTCCAATAGGGCCGTAACGCCGCAAACGTGCGGGGCGGCCATTGAGGTGCCGGAATAGGATGCGGTCAGGTCACCGGTACCGGTCACGGTGCTGATAATTCCAACGCCCGGAGCGGCGATTTCAACCCACGGACCATAGTTCGAGAAGGACGCCGGGTTGCCGTTGACATCGGTGGCGCCAACGCTCATACAATCGTCGCGGGAATTGAGATATCTCATAGTGGTCGAGCCATCATTACCGGCGGCAACCGAGATGAGAACATCCTGGGATACAAGATAATCTACTGCGGCAGCCAGATCGGTCGATTCCGACGAACCCCAGGAGCAGTTGATAGCGGCAACGTTCACACCGCGAGCTTTGAGCTGGCCGGTATAGACCATAGCTTCGGCCGCAGCGGCCATATCGACGACGCCGCTCGAAGAGGTTCTGTAACCGATTCTGCAGCAAAGGATTTTGGCGCCGTTGGCGGTGCTTTCAAAAGTGCCATTGCTGAAACCACCGGCCACACCGGCAACCCGGTAATTGTTGTTGTTGATGGCGCCCACCGTTCCGGCACAATGGGTGCCGTGGCCGAGATCGTCCATCGGGTCATTGTCCGGGGTATAGCAATCAACGTCTTTACAGCGGAAGCTGCTTGCCAGGAAGTCATACCCGACGACATCATCTATGTAGCCATTGTTGTCATCATCGATGCCATTTCCGGGAATTTCAAGGTTATTAACCCAGATATTGCCATTGGTGCTGTTATCGTTCGGTCCGGGAGGGTTCGAACCGCCGAGATCACCGTGGTTATATTTTACGCCGGAGTCGAGAATTCCGACTACGACTGTTGCGTCACCGGGCTCCATATCCCAGGCCTGATCGGCATTGACGCTGTAAGTGTTAAAATAGTGCCACTGCGTCGAATAGAGGGGGTCATTCGGGGTGGCATCCATCTTGTGAAGCGAGACCTTGTGTGCTTCTATAACTTGCGGAAGGCGCTCATAATCTTCGATCATAGCGTCGAGGTCACCATATTCCGCAAAAACGGCGAAGAATCTCGTTAGAGCGCGTTCCTGGGGCGTGTTGGCTCTGTCGAGTGTCATGCCGGCAAATTTTTTCTCAACACGGTCGGCACCGTGGCGCTGGCCTACGGCATCAAGTTCGGCAATGCCGCGGAAGGCATTTCCGGAATGGAAGTCTGACGGATTGAGAGATAAGACGGCTGATTCTTCGAGTTGAACGATAATCATGTTCGGGGCGTACCCGAAAAAGGAAGGATTGTTTTCGGTCCGGCTGGTCTGGTGAGCGTTTTCGGCTGCGTACAGGCTACCGGCTGCTAATAAAACCGCTAGAAGAATAAGAACAGTTCTTCTCATTTTTCCTCCTGAACATACTGTTGAATGTACTGCGGATTTGCGAAAGTCGCGCGAAAAATCGCGTTAGAAAATGCTAAGCGATATCACCTCCTATGGTAATTTGAGTGTTAATGAAACGTGCTGCCAATTTTAAAAAAGTACTCTTGAGTTGACGCTTTTGGGAATTCACTCCTAATGATACAAAGTACGCCAAAGCCCATTTTTATACAAGCAATATTTTTCTGCCGGCACCGGACCTTTTGCTTCCACCTTCAGGCAGAATGCGACATTTACACCTCCGTCGAAATTGCCTCCGTCCCAAACTCGTCACTCGCACAGCTCAGTTTGATTCCCGGTGCCCGACACACAAAAACCAGACGGATATAGCATATTCAATATTCAAGGTTGACAACCATGCCTATATGTCACAAATTGTTGCAAAGAAATCCAATTGATCCAATCTCAGGGCTATCGCACGTGGCTAGCACCAACCTGAAAATAAAAGTTTACTCAAAAGAAATAGAAGACGCAGGAGGAGCTATGAAAAGCTTGCTAACTGTAACGGTGATATGCGCCTTTATCGCATTTACCGCCGGAGCGGCCGTGGATGGGCCGCTATTTGAAACCTATCTTCACTACCCGGTAGGGATCGAGCCAACCAGTGTGTGTATCGCCGATTTTGACGGCGACGGAACCGGCGATATGGCCGTTGTTGCCGATAATGATTATGATTACCAGGTATCAATATTGATCGGCGAGGGCAAGGGCGATTTCCGGCCAGCGGTGAACTATGGCCTGCCGGACGACGCTGAGCGCGTTGTTGCAGGATTTGTTGACGGTGACAGTTATCCTGATCTTGTCGTGGGGAGCGGCTCTGGCGTATTCGTCTTGATCAACGCCGGCGACGGTACGTTCGGAGCAGCGTCCACGGTATCAGGGCTGGCCGCCCGGCCTGAGCAGGTTTTTCTTGCTGATGTCAATGGCGACGGTGACGCCGATCTTGTCGTAGGGCACTACGAATGGGACGTGACGCATACGACGGTGTGCCTCAATGATGGCAGTGGCAATTTCATTTCTCCTGCTACCTACACCACAGCAATCTATCAGGCTGGTTTGTACTGTGGCGATTTCACCGGGGATAACCGCCCCGAAATCGTCGTAACCTCATGGGACGCAGGCATGGTGTACGTGTTGGTGAACGATGGTTCAGGCGTGTTTAGTACTATTGACACCTACACTCCTTCCGCTGGTCCCCCTATTTATGTCAACGGAGCCAATGTTGACGGTGACTCCGATCTTGATCTGATAGTGCTGACAACTGCCGGTGCGACCGTGTTCACTAACGTTGCCGGTAGCTTTACGGAGGGAGCCACCTATGCCGTTCATGGGTATGAGTATGATATAGCTGTGGCCGATATCGATGGTGTGAACGGTCCGGATCTTGTTGTCTGCGATGACTCTGTTCAGGTGTTGTTCAATGACGGCTCCGGTGCTTTCAACACCTCGGAGTACAACTTCGTTGGATATACTCCCTTATATCTGGCTGTTGGCAACTTGGACGACGATCCCGCGGTAGATGTCGCCGTAACGGTGGAACATTGGGATTCCGAGACCCCCGGCACAGTCGCCGTGCTGCTGAATGATGGCACGGGGGATTTTCCGCACACCTATGATGTCGCTACAGGCGGGGCCCAGGGCCTCGTGACCTGCGATTTTGACGGTGACGGTAACCTGGACCTTGCTACTGCGGATTACGTGAACGATCAGGTTCACATTCTTACCAACGACGGAACCGGCCAATATGTCTTAACCAACACCTATTCCGCCGGCGATGCACCATGGGGGATGGTACTGGGTGACGTCGATGGTGTCAACGGACCGGACTTGATTCTCTCTCATTGGACCCCTTCAATTCTGACAGTACTAAAGAGTAACGGCGACGGCACCTTTCAGGCGGCGACCAGCCATACTGTTGGTAACAGACCGCTGGGCGTTTTTGCGGCCGACCTCGACAACGACAATGATGTTGACGTGGTGTCGGTTGACCGCGACGACTACACGATTTCTATTCTCGAAAATTTGAATAACGGTGGATTTGCCGCAAGGACTACCCAGGCTATTGCCTCCTATTGCTACAACGGCGGTATAGACGGCGAAGATCTCGACGACGACGGTTTTATTGATCTGGTTATTGCTGACTACTCCGGCAACCAGGTGGAAATTCTCTGGAACGGCGGAAGTCTCGATTTTAGCACTGCTGGTTCGGTGACCGGATGCTATGAAGCATACTCGGTCTGTGTGGAAGATCTTGACTCCGACGGATCTCCGGACATCGTTGTCGGAAGTTACGACTCCTCGGTGGTTTCTTTCATCAGAAATACGGATCCCGGTTTTGCGGCGCCGGTGTATTTTTATTCAGGTTGGGAACACTCGCAGATCCGTGCCACTGATTTCGATGATGACGGGTTAAAGGATGTTGCCGTCTTGAGCGAGTCGAATTCGATGGTTGCCGTTTTCCTGGGCGAAGGCAGCTTCAACTTTGGTGACCCGACAGGTTATGGCTTACAGGGTACCGATGCCCAGGGTTTGTGCGTCGGAGATTTTGACAAGGACGGCTATGACGATATCGCGATAGCCGACTACGATGATGACCAGGTTAGTATCTTATTCAACCGCTATACTATCCTGACGCCGGTGACGGAAATTGTCTATGGCGAGCCGCTTCCCGAGAAATTCATGTTAGCGCAAAACTACCCCAACCCGTTCAACCCGACTACGACACTGGCTTACAGTCTTCCGGTCCGCGCCGAAGTGAAGGTCAGCATTTACAACCTGCTCGGCCAGCGCGTGAGGCAATTCGATGAAGGCATTAAACCGGCCGGAAATTATGAATTGGTATGGGACGGCAAAACCGACCACGGCAAAACTGTTGCCACCGGTCTGTACTTGTACCGGATCGAGGCCGGAGAATTCTCCGAAGCAAAGAAAATGCTTTTGATTAAGTGAAGTCATAATGAGCGGCTAAAGCCGTTTGGTATGACGGTCCCCCAAATCCCCGAAGGGAAGCACCACCTTTCGGGGATTTTTTATCTTAACCCTGACAAATTTCCGCCCTCTGTGACCCGGATCAGACTTTGTAGGCGAAAGTGAGTGTTTCGCAATGTCTTGTGGCCTCGGAACTATTGTAGTTCAACGACCGTTAGATTTGCAGCGTATATCTGGGGAGTCAAAAAAGGGAGCAGGAAGGTCAGACGATGAAAGCGATATGGAATGGCAAGGTAATAGCCGAATCGGAGAAGACAGTGACTGTCGATGGTAACCATTATTTCCCCATGGATACGGTCAGGCAGGAGTTTCTCAAACCATCAGACACACAGTCAATTTGCCCGTGGAAGGGACTGGCTTACTATCAGAATGTGGTGGTTGAAGGTCGGGAAAACAGAGATGCTGCCTGGTATTATCCCCAGCCGAAAGAAGCTGCCCGCGAGATAAAAGACCACATAGCCTTCTGGAAAGGCGTTGAGATCACGCCTTAATATTCAGCACGCAAACCACCCTGTAAAACTTGACCTCGCTCAGGCGGGATTTGCATGTCGATATTTCATGGCATGCACAAGAGCGCCCCACAACCCGCTTGACAAAACCATTTGAAATTCATAGCCTTAAGAATAATCCCAAAAATCCGGAGGAACTTATGGGTTCTATCATTCTTGTCGGTGCGATTGCCATAGTGGTCATTGTCTTCGTAACGATATATAACAGATTGGTCAAGTTGAGAAATACCGTGAAATCATCATGGTCGGATATCGATGTTCAGCTCAAAAAACGATTTGACCTCGTTCCCAGCCTGGTGGAGACGGTAAAAGGCTATGCCGCCCATGAAAAAGGTGTATTCGAGAAAGTGACTCAAGCCCGAACTGCCGCCATGCAGGCCGGCACCCCGAGGGAAGCGGCCGAGAAAGACAACATGTTCAAAGAGACTCTCAAAAGCCTTTTTGCCGTCGCCGAAGCTTACCCGGAACTGAAGGCCAATGAGAATTTCGTCAAGCTCCAGCAACAGTTTCAAGACCTGGAGGATAATATCGAGGCGGCCCGCCGGTACTACAATGCTGTCGTTAGAGACTACAATATCGTTATCGAATCGGTACCGTCCAATATCGTGGCATCGATGTTCAACTTCAAACAGGAAGAATTTTTCCAACTCGATTCGGATGTCGAGCGCAAGCCTATCAAACCCGATTTCTCATCATAGCGCAGGAAAGGGGGAAAGGTTTTGCATAAATTCTCTCAAAAAGGCTCTCGCTCCTTGCTGCTGACCGTTGTGGTTGCAGCTATACTGTGCTTTGCTGCTTCAGATGTTGCCGCCGAGTATTTCACCATCAACAGGTTCCACGCCGACATAAATGTTCACGAGGATGGTTCCTTCGTGGTGACAGAAACTATCGAGGTCACTTTCCATCGTCAGCGCCACGGCATATACCGCGAGATTCCGTACCAGTATAAAGACGAACTGGGCGGTACGATTCGCACGCCAATCGACGTCATGGGCGTCACCAACCAATCCGGCAAAGAGTGGGATTACAAAGTGAGCAGGCAAGGCTCGGTAGTCAATATTCGTATTGGTCACCCCGATGTTTACGTGAACGGAAGGCAATCATATGTCATCACCTATCGCGTGAAAAACGGACTGCTCTTTTTTGAAGACCATGACGAACTGTACTGGAATGTTACGGGCAATTACTGGGACGCTGAAATCGAATCAGCCTCGGCTACGATCAATCTTGTAACCGACAAAAAGACGCAGCAACAGTTGACCGGATGTTACACCGGTCGCTATGGGCAGAACGAATCTGCCTGTGTCTACGAGATACACGAAAACAGCGTCAGCTTCAAGACAACGCGTCCTTTTGGCGCGAGAGAAGGGTTGACGGTGGCATTCGGGTGGGACAAAGGTCTGGTCCGGCCCCCATCGGCGTTAGAACGCTTCGTTTACAAGTACAACCTCAGGCAAAACTGGGTCTTCATGGTGCCGGTCATAGTCCTGATTTTCATGCTGTTCCACTGGCGGCGCAGGGGGAAAGACCCCAGAGTGCGCGAGGCTGTCACGGTTATGTACGAGCCGCCGAAGCACAACGGCAAACCGCTGTCTGCTGCAGAAGTAGGCTCGCTTATCGATGAGCGCTTTGACCCCAGGGACCTGACTGCCTCTATCGTAGGTCTCGCCGTTAAGGGATACCTGAGGATTGAGGAGATTAAGATAGAGGGCTTCCTGTCACTGTTCAAAAGCGTGGATTACGATCTGATTAAACTCAAGGAAGCCGATGCCGGGTTGGATCAGTTTGAACAAACGCTTTTCAACGATCTTTTTGAAGCGGGTGCCGGCGCGGTCAAGGTGTCCTACCTCAAAAACAGGTTCTACAAAAATCTCAAATCCCTGCGTGACAGTCTTTGGAGCGGACTAAAACAGAAGAAATATTTTGCCATGAGCCCCCCGACTGTGAGAGGCTCCTATATGGGAATCGGGGTAGTGTTTATCGTCTTCGGTATTCTGGGGGCGGTGATATTCGATCCCGATTATAGCGTGAGAGGAATTATCGCCGCCGTGTTCAGCGGTGTAATCGTGATGGCGTTCGCAGGCGCGATGCCTGTCAAAACCCGCCTGGGAGCCGCTGCCTACATGGAAGTGGTCGGTTTTCAGGAATTTATGAACCGGGCCGATAAAGACCGGATCGAGAGAATGGGAAAAGACATTTTCTACAAATACATGCCGTATGCTATCGCACTTGATGTTGTCGATCACTGGGCGGAAGCGTTTGAAGGAATCTTCAACGAACCGCCGAACTGGTATGTAGCCTCCGGCGGTTTCAGGACTTTCAGCCCCGTAGCGTTCACGCATTCGATGGGTGCGGTTACGGGTAGCCTGAGTTCAGCCACGTTTTCCCGCCCGCGTTCAAGTGGAACCAGTGGTGGTGGCGGCGGTGGATCTTCGGGTGGCGGAGGGGGAGGCGGCGGTGGCGGCAGCTGGTAGGTGTCGCTGGTGCCTCAGTGAACTGTGAAGGCCTGCGTTAGATTCAGGCCGCCGTCGGTGACGGTATAGTCCTCGTAATGACTGTATTCGATTAGATTTCCGATTGAGTCGTAGAACTCGATTGTCAGGTCATAGGTTCCCGGCTCGATTTCGAAATCCCCGACATAAATCTTTCCCGGCAGAAACTGACTCGACCGCAGGTCGGCATCTTCCGTCAAATCGGTGGCAACGTCGATAGCCGCCTTCTTCAGCCAGCCACCGAGACCACCGGAATCGGCTTTTTTCTTGAGCTGATGATTCGCCAATCCTTTTGCCAATGCCCTGGCGATGGTTCGAAAATAAATTAGCGACTTTTTGGCCTGGAAGGTCTCCTCGGCGACTTTGCTCACGTTTTCCAGAAGCTGCAATTCTCCGATAGCACTGCCATCGACCACGACTCTGATACGCTCAACCTCGGATGGACGCGGGACGATTTGCGGGATGGCGAACTTGAAATAGTAATCGGCCGACACTTTCATGGGGATGTGCCCGTACTCGACATCATCTTTGCCCTTGCCGTCGTAGAGTATCTGTACCAGATTAAGGTCTTTGTCGGTTCTTATGCGAAGGCGCAACGCTTCTTTAGTGGGCGCCAGCCCCGCGAAGCCTATGATGCTCAGGATGACTTTGTCTTCGGAGCGGTACTTGACTTCGGGCATGGGGAAGTCATAAACGTGCGGCTGTGTCTGAAACGCTGTCTGTAAATAATCGTAATCAATCCGGGCGTCATCCATTTTGCCTTCGGCGGCATACATGTGCATGCTCAGGTATCGCGCGAAAGCGTCATTGTGAAAGCGAACCTTATCAATCGCGTAGTTGATTGGGACACTGTTGGAGTCTTGCTCGAGGCCGCGCTGCAGTTCGGCTGCTGCGTCACCGTATTTCTGCTCCAGCAGATCCAGTTTAAGATTCACCCGTCGGATCTCAACAAAGGCATCATCGAACATCCCAACTTCGGCATAATTCAGAGCCTTAATCAGGTTCGTATACAGAATCTCGTAATCCTCACCGGCGTATTCGAGGGCATTGTCGTTCAGAAGCAGCGATACCGCCGCCTTGGAGATGCTTTTGGTGAACAACTCCTCGGCGGCGGCTTCGGCTAAATCCAGTTTGTCGTTGCTTGCCCGGTAGTTGCCGGCATAATGATTCAGCAGCCCGGCATCGAGAAAATAAATAAACCGGTCCTTCTGACCATATTTGTTCTCCTCTTTCGCTTTTTCGAGCAGAGTTAGAGAACTGTCAAGATTGCCCGCGCGAAGTTCCGCCGTTATAGGGTCGTAGAACCCGCGCCGGGTTTTCATCGAGCCGCAACCTGCCAGAACGACGAGAACGGCCAGGGCGACCAGTGTTCTTTTTGTGGCGAATCTACCGGTCACAGTTGTCTACCACTTGGTGCTTCCCTGAGCGATGCCTTTTTTGATTTTTTTGGTCCCGATCCAGACTTTCTCCATGCTTTCGATATTGATCAGCTCGAGATCGGTCTGGTAGAAGACCACGCTTTTGCCTTCTTCCTGATCGGTGATAGTCTTTATCGCTCCCTGCAGCATGAAATCGGCCCCGGTTTCTTCGCGCAGCCGCTTGGCTGTTTCTTTGGAGGCGAATTCCTGCTGTTCAAACCGTTCTTCGCGGATTTCCGAGCGGGCTTCTTTGCTGGCAACGAATCGTACCTGAGCGGAATTGATCAGCTCTCTCTCGAAATCCGAGATGAAGGTCTCCATCTGGATGTGTTCGCTGGAGAGATTGCGGATCGTTCCCACGGTCACGACCGGCTTGGCTCCCTGGGCCACCGCGAAATTGGTCAGCCACGGGCGGGAAAGACAGTCGGATATCATTTCCTCGGCCACCAGTCTTGAATCGGTATCGTTCCACTTACCGCTGAGGTCGGTGACGCTCTCGGTGTCGAGGCGTGTTACCGTTTTGCCACCGCCGCATCCCAGCGGCAGAATGGCCAATAGCGCAAATACTAACAGCTTTTTCATCTCAACTCCTTTTTAGATTTAGACGATCAGTCATCTTGTTCATTTACAGTTTGTTACGGGTTTTGGCCCATTGGGATCAATCAATTATACAACATTCTATCGGTAGAAATCTACTAATGTCCGCGGCCTTTTTTCAAGCATTTTTATAATTTGATTTTGTGGCTGTTCTTCCGGTTTTCGGCAATTTGCCATCGACTTATCATTGACTCCGTTCGGCGAAATTCTATATTGTCTGTAGCGGCACATCTGCGGCTTTTCATCCCGACAGCCTAAATGAATAAGTTCTTTTTTAGGGGGCAAATATTCATGAGCAAGAGAACATTGCCGGTCTGTGTTGCGCTGTCTCTGGCGCTTCTTGGGGGAGGATGCCAGGACTCAACCACGAGTTCGAGCTTGCCGGAAGCCCGGTTTTCGATGGAACCAACCGAGGGGGCGGTCCCGCTGACAGTGAATTTCATTGATTTATCAATCAACGGCCCAACCGAGTGGAACTGGGATTTTGGCGATGGTACTACTTCGGATGTTGCCAATCCACACCACACCTACACTGAAGCCGGATGTTACACCGTCAAGTTAGCTGCCTACAATGCCGCCGGCGGTGACGAAGAAACCAAGGTGGATTGCATTACTGCTAACGATACCACCCCCGTGACAGTCAGCATTCTACCGTGGTATGAAGTCATGGCTACGGTAAGGACTATCAACGTTACAGCACAGAGTACCGAAACCACGACCGTTGAGACCTATACCTGGCCCAACTGGGAGCCGGTGGTGGGCGGACTTGTCGACAGTGTGATTGACTTTACATGGAATACGACCGATGGTTATGACAATCCCTACACGGGGACAATGCGCATAACTCTCGACCACGAGCTTACGCGGGTGATAAGCCTCAGCGTGGAGGCCACTATTTTGCACGGGACGCCACCCTGGGGGACGCGCACGGTCACATTCAGGGCACACAATATCGGCCTGGCGGACCAGGCACCCACTACTTCGCTCTATCGCGTTTGGGGAAGCGGTTGCGCGGTTCTTATCGATGAACTCACGGAGGAACTGGTCTCGAACGACGGCTCGATGCATCGCAGTATTATGGGCTTTACGTGTGATGACACCAGCCGGGTGGAGGTCAGGTTGACAAACATCGGTGATTAGCCGGCGCTATGAGGTGGCGCTGATTGCAGGAATTTTTGAGCTACAATAGCAAAGAGGGCGGCAAAACCGCCCTCCGTTTGTGAGGCTCCCATCTATCCCTGGGTCCAACCGAGAACTATATGCCTGCTGTCCCTGGGCTTTAACCAGTCCCCCTTAGCCGCGTTAGTGTGGGCCGCTGCGGCTGTTTATCAAAAAACCTTCTATCTCCCTTTCTCAGTCAACTCGCAATCGCGTGCGGAGCCAAACCATAGTCGGCAGCATAGTTCGCCAGAAGTTTCTGACACAATTTGCGGCCGCGATGAAGTCTCGATTTCACCGTGCCGAGGTGAAGTCCGGTCATATCTGCTATCTGCCTGTAAGTGAATTGTTCAACGAAGGAAAGAACGACCACCAATCTAAACTCATCCGGAAGACTGTCGATCGCTTTCAATACGTCATCGCCAACCGTTCTGGCCAGCAACTGTTGCTCCGGGTCATTTCCATTTTCCGCCAGGGACTCGCTGCCATACAGAAACCGATCATCGATTTCGTCACTGCTGGTCGCAACCGGATTGCGGGAACGCGACCGGTATTCGTTAATAAAAACGTTTGTCATAATCCGGAAAAGCCACGCCCGGCAGTTTGAGCCGGGCTCGAATTTATCCCAGAAGCGATAAGCTTTGACATAGGTTTCCTGAACAAGGTCTTCGGCGTCTCCGGGATTTTTAGCCAAGCGAAGGGCACTACGGTAAAGAGCGTCCATGGCCGGCAAGGCCTCCGCCTCAAAACTCTCCCTTTTTATTGATCCAATCATGGTATCCCCCCACTAAAAAATTTGCATGAGGTTAACAGCACTGCGCTTTCACCCACAGCTTACCACCTTTAATAGTGCGTGTCAATGCGACTAAGTTACGGTCACAATACGTATAGAAAATACGCAATTGCTAATCAAATTGGTCGGGATTATCTTGAAGTAGAAGTCGTGGACTAGCCCAAGTTGTCTGTTAACAGTAAGTTAAGCCTGTCGTCCAAACTGCCTCCGATTTGAACTCCGTGTTGGGATTTTTGCTCATTTTGCCTATGGCCTGGCCGATCAGAGCCAATTGAGCTATCTAAAGGGTTTAGGAGGAGATTATTAGCTGATAATTTGGCCTAAAGGGACTGAAGGTAACTGCTCAGGTTAGTCCGGGAGTTCTTGATACCGAGTTTGCGGCGGATCTGTTCGCGATGTTTGTGAACGGTTAGTAAAGAGACATTCAATATGGCAGCGATCTCTTTAGAAGGTCGTCCGACTTTGATCATGCGACAGACTTCGAGTTCCCGTGGCGTGAGTTTCGAGAAACTCGATTTGAGTTCGTCGATGAAAGGGGAGGTGATATCTTTTAGATATCTCTCCAGCAGATCGACAAGTTTCAGGTGCGATGGCTGCGTACCCTCTCTGATGCGAGTCAACAGGGGCAGTAGTGCTTCCTCGACGTTTACGAGAATCTGACGTTTGGTAGCCTGTTTCTCTTCCTCGAAGCTGGCCAGAATTTCGCGCATGGCGATATTTTTGTTTTCCAGGGATTTGCCATCGGCGATGAGTTTCTCGTTGGCTTCGCGCAGTTCTTTCTCGGCTCTGGCGCGTGTTATCGTGCTGACAAACATCTCTCCGATCAATCTCAACAGGGATATCGTGTCGTCATCCCAATCTTTTTTGTTCTTTACGGCATCGAGACCGACGAATCCGAGCAGGTGGCCGCCATACACCATGGGAACGAGAACAAGCGACTTGATGCGCTGCTGTTCAAAGCTCGTTCTTTCGCTACCTGCCTCCGGCGGCAATGCGGCGACATCGGGGATATCCACCACCTCGAATCGGCGCAACCTGGTTATTGCCCACGGGAACTGGGTTGTACGCAGACCTCGAAGGTTGTCTATCTGTTTGCTTACGCCGGGCGCGGACCACTCGAACGTATTGTCCATTGTTTTGCCATCGGCAGAGAATTCGAATATGTAACTGCGATCGACGGCGGCGAACTCGCCGATTCTTCGCAGGGCGAATTCGATACCGCCGTCAATTTCTTCTGCTTTCAGATTTATGAAGCTGGTGCTCAGACTGGCTATCAGAGCTTCAAAGTTGAGCCGGTAGCGAAGCTCGGCATCGGACCGCTTCCTTTCGGTGATGTCACGGGCGATGCAATTGAGCCATTCGATCTCCCCGGCGGAGTCTCCATGAAACGCTATTGTCCACATCATCTGTGAAATGTGGCCGTTTCGGCTGACGACTCGATTTTCAACGGTGGTGTGACTGGCCTTTTTCTCGACGGCTGTTTCTATTGTTTCTTGCGTCACTTCTCTGTCCTCCGGATGAACGAAGTCCAGATAGCTGAGCCCCACACATTCTGTTGGTGATAGCCCGAATGTCTTTTCCACGGTCCGATTGGCAAAAGTGATAAGGCCGTTTTTATCAACCTGAGTCACGAGGTTATCGGTAGTTTCGACCAACTCGCGATAGCGATATTCGCTTTCCCTGAGTGCTTTCTCGGCTCGTTCATGGTCCCCACTTGTCCGCAGGGCAGCGATTCCATAAGCGAGATCAGCGGTCAACTCTAAAAGCAAAGAGACTTCGTCGTCATCGAACGCATCCGGCTCCGATGCATAAATGTTGAGCGCGCCGAGGGGTTTGCTGTCGCCTTGTAAGGGTATGGCAATCGAGGAAGCATAGCCGCGCCGGGAGGCCTCCTCGCGCCAGGGAGCAAACTTCGGGTCGGTCAGGATATCTCTGGCTATCGCCGGTTGGCCGGTGCGAATTGCCGAGCCAGTGGGACCACGGCCGTGCTGATCGTCAGCCCAGGTTATATCGATTTTCTCCAGGTAACCGTCTTCAAAGCCCGCCTGAGCCACCGGTCGAACGGTCCGGCGCTCATCCGACATGGCGCAGCCCACCCACGCCAGCCGGTATTTGCCTTCTTCGACAAGAATGTCGCAGACATTCTGAAGCAGATTCACTTCATCGCGGGCGTGTACCAGCGATTTGTTACACAGGCTGAGTACTTTGAGCGCACGAGATGTCTTTCTAAGAGTGCTCTCGGTTTCACGACGGGCGTCAATCTCAGTGCGCAACTGCTGGTTTGTCCGCAACAGATCCATCGTTCTTTCGGCTACGCGGATTTCCAGTTCGTCATGAGCTTTCTGCAAAGCCTCTTCAGCTCTGGTTCTGGCCAGAGCGATACTCACGCTGGCCCCGATACCTTCGAAAAACTCGATCAGTTTCGGTGTAAATCTGCCCCTGCGACGATCGTTGAGCTGCAGCAATCCAACGCACTCCGAGTCCATGCGGAGCGGCACCAGAGCCACCGACTCGTATCCTTCGCGGTTGCAAAGGTTACGGGTTCGTCCCTGACGATTGTCTTCCGTCGTGCCGGCCAGCAGGTCCGTGGTGCTGTTTGTCCAGAAACTCCCAAACTCCGTGAAAAACGGCCGGGTGGGATCGGCTCTTCCTGAAATGACGGTGCCACACATGCACTCCAGAAGAGGGTTGCCGTCGTCATCACGAACCGTCTCTCCATCTTCATCTACTGCGCAGAGATGTCGTTCCGCCTGCACGAAAAGAGAAGGAAAGCCTATAGTTTCGTAATACGGGAAATCATCACCCTCTCTCATGCGCAAGCCGACAGCCTCGAACCCGGTGAATTCTTTTACCAGATGCAATATGGCCCGGATAGTGTCTATTTTGTCACTGGATTTGTTGAGCAGTTCCAAAAGGCGGGTGGCGAAATTCTGCCTCTCCTGGGCAAGTTTCCGATCGGTTATGTCGAGCCAGTACTCTATTACGCTCGATAAGTTGTTGTCCCGGTCCAGCACCGGGTAGCCGTGGATCTCGAAGTGCTTTGGTTCGCCGTCCTTGTCAAAATGAATATGTTCAACGACCACCGGCTGTTTGGTCTGTTTGATAATCTCCAGGGGACAAGCCTCGCCTGACTGGCTGCACGGACTGCTTCGTCCGTGTGAAAGCGTATAACATTTGGGTGAATCTTCAGGTGGCTTCAATCCCGGCGAAGCATTGTCCAGAAGAACTGTGTACTCGTCGGGATCTATGATATAGAACGGATGAGTGAGCGACTCGAGCGCCTGCTCATACAGACGTTGACTGCTCTTACTGACGTCCTCTACTCGGCGCGAGAAATTCTTTTTTGATGGATCGGGCTTACGGTTCATAATCAGCCACTCAGTTTCGGTATGCTAACCTGTCAACCGGGTTCGTCCGCCGTAAGAATGCGATTGTCAGCCGCCCAAATATCGTAATAAAGTACCTGGAGGATGCTATTTTAACGTTCCGGACTCACATATTTCACCTGTGTTTCAGTCAGGCGGCCGTGCCCGGAAAAGTCTCAGCGGACTAACTTAAAATCTAATAGAAGCTTAGGCGCGCCGCAAGCAATTTCTCCCGGACACCGACTGGCTGCCGGATAACCGGCGCAGCAATAATTGCTGATTGCCGCCAGTTGCAGCTTGAAATTAAATCTGTTTTGACGGATAATACGACAAGCCCGTCATTATTGCGTAAGTGACGGCAACACCAAATCGAGTCCATAATCAACAGAATATTGGGGGAAACGATGAAAACAGCATCCAATTCGGCCCGATGTTTGGCCTTTGTGCTATTTTCCTCTTTTGCATTTGCAGTCTCAAGCCCGGTATCTTCAGCGGAGTTACCCGCTCAATGGGGAAGCTTGACGCCCGGTCCTTACGCTGTGGGCTTCGAGACTGTAGAGAAATATGACTTTTCCCGGGTTTATCGGAGCAAGGTCGATTACGACGGTGACCCCCGCGATGGCGAGCGGGCGAGACCGGTTCAAATCTGCGTATGGTATCCCGCCACAGCCTCGGAGAATGCCACGCCGATGGTTTATGGTGAGTATGTTTTTCCGGCTCCCGGGGATGACCGCTTTTTCGGCTTTCTTTCGCAACTGCAGGGGCGCGAGCTAAATTATCTGATTGCCCGGACCGGCAACAGATTTGCCGCGGTGGCGGATATGATGAATCTGAGAGTCGGGGCGGTCAAAAACGCCCAGCGGCAAGAAGGGAGCTTTCCGGTTGTCGTATATTTCGCCGATATCATGAGCGGATTTTCGGAGAATTCGGTCCTGTGCGAGTATCTGGCAAGCCACGGTTTCATAGTAATCTCTACTCATTCGGTGGGTACCCTCGGCCTCAATGCTTCACCTGTGCCGGCTGACCTGGAAACTCAAATCAGAGATCGCGAGTTCGCTCTGGCCGGGGTTCGTGATTATCCCAACAGTGATCCCGATAGGTTGGCCGTGATTGGCTGCGGATGGGGCGGGTTGGAAGCGCTGGTGATGCAGATGCGCAACAGCGATGTGGATGCAATCATTACTCTTGATGGTGCGTATCTATACAAAGACAATGCCGAACGAATTGGCCATAACCCTTATTTCGATTATGCCGGCGTGAAAGTTCCACTGCTTCAAATCTACCCACTACTACCGGATGTGATTGATCATTCCGTCATAGACTCTATGCCATATTCCCACCGCTTAAATATCGGATTATCCGGGTTTACACATGCTGACCTGACGCACTATCCGGCGATGTTGTCGGACAGCGCCTCCGATACATCCGCTGCCGGTCCGATTGAATATGCCACAGTCTGTGAGTATGCCCTGGATTTTCTGTGCGCCCATGTAAACGATGATGCCACCGCCCTGACGATGCTCGACAAGAGAGCCTCGAGCTACGGAGATAACCTGAGAGTGCAGCAGCTATACGCACAGAAACCACCGCCCACCGAACTGGAGTTTGTTGATCTCATACAGCAGGGAAAGATTGACCGGGCCGTGGATGTATATGAACAGCTCAAGGTCGCCCGGCCGGGCGAAGTGTTCTTCCAGGAAGGCACAATCAACGTGCTGGGTTATCAGTTCCTTCAGGCGAATCAGCTCGAGGATGCTTTGAAACTATTCAGGATCAACACCGAAGCTTTTCCGAAATCGGCCAACGTGTGGGATAGCTATGCCGATGGCTGCATTGCCAACGGCGATATTGAGACGGCGATACAGTGCTATAAAAATGTTCTTGAGGTTCTTCCCGGCGACAGCCTTCTTCCACCGGCAAACAGGGAGATTCTTTTGAACAATGCCACGCAGAACCTTGAAAATCTTGGTAAATAGAGACACATAAGTTAATGACGATACACTAAGGAGGAAAGAATGCCTGAACGCAACTCAGAATTCAGCAGACGCAAGTTTCTGACGACCGCCACTACCGGCATCGTTTCCGCAGGGGTCGTTGGTTTGTCTGCCAGAACAGGATTAGCCCAGGCAGTCCCCGATGCTGCCGAACCAGCGGGCGGTAAAATTATCGAGCGAGTGCTCGGTAGAACCGGGCTGAAACTGCCTATCGTCAGCATGGGGGTGATGAACTCCGGTAACCCGGAAATTGTGGCGGCTTCGTACGAAATCGGAATCCGCCACTTCGATACCGCTGCCTACTACCAGTTCGGTCGTAACGAGCAGATGGTTGGTAACGTTATCAAAAAACTCGGCGTCAGAGACAAGGTGGTCATAGCAACCAAAGTCATGACCCGCGGCCAGCGCCAGGGACTCCAGCAGAGCGAACTCGCAGAAAAAGTGATTTCCAGTTGTGAGGCCAGTCTCGGCCGTCTGGGGATGGACTTTGTGGATATACTCTATATCCATGACGTCAGCGATGCTGAGACAGTGAAGAACCCCGGCCTTATAGAAGGTCTAACCAAACTCAAACAGCAGGGCAAAGTTCGTTTTGTAGGAGTTTCCACGCATTCCAGCACGACCGATGTTATCAACGAAGTGGCGGCCGGTGGCTTCTATGACGTTGTGCTAACCGGTATAAATTTCACACAGGTTGATGATACGGCGCTTCTGGGGGCTATCAAGAACGCCTCGGAGAAAGGCGTAGGTATCGTGGCAATGAAAACGCAGGCGGGAGGCGCTCGCTGGCCCAATCCTCAATCGAGAAAGGACTACACCGGTTCGACCATTGCCACGGCCGCTCTGAAATGGGTCATGCGCAACGAAAACATCCACACCAGTATTCCCGGTTTCACTAATTTTGACCACATGCGCGAAGATTTCTCTGTTGCACAAAACCTGGAATATACCGAACTGGAAAAGAAATTCCTTTCCGACAACAATGTTAGATTGAGCCTCGGCTACTGCCGCCAGTGCAAAAAGTGCCTGGCGAGTTGTCCTGATGGTGTCGATGTTCCGACACTGATGCGCGTTCATATGTACACCGCCCAGTATGCCAACTTCTACCATGCAAGGGCCACTCTGACTGAAGTACCGGCGGAGGCCGGGCTCGATGTGTGCAAAGGCTGTTCGCTGTGCCAGGCGAAATGCGACAACTCCGTTGATATCGCCGGGCGAATTGACGAACTAAAAGCAGTGTACTGTTAGCAGGCTGAAGCGGTGGTGTCGCATGGGCGCAATGTCACACCGCCGTCAGAGCAACGTTCGGGTCAACGGTATCAGGAGGATGTATGTCAGACAATAAGTCGGGTCTATCAAGGCGGGGGTTTTTGTCAGCCGCAACTTCCGGGTTGGTAACGGCGGGGCTACTTAAGCTGTCACCGGCCGCAGCCCTGGCTCAGGGAGTAATCAATCAGACAGGCGAGTCTCAGAAAGACATCATTTGCCGCACACTCGGCCGGACTGGTCTGCAAGTTCCTATTATCGGTATGGGTGTCATGAATGCAGAAAACCCTGAGATGGTGCGGGCATCGTACGAAATCGGGGTGCGCTATTTTAATTTATCCGGTAACTATCAACTTGGCCGCGTTGAGACTGTAGTTGGCGGAGTGATAAACCGTCTAAAGATCAGAGACAAAGTCGTAGTGGGTACCGGAACACTTGATGTCGGAGACTATGCGGGTTTGTCGACCGCGGAATGCAAAAAGAAGATGACTGCAGCTTGCGAGGCCAGTCTTCGCCGGCTGGGGATGGATTACATAGACATATATTACATCTATGAAGCTCACGACCCCGGGATTGCCGGCTATCCCTCGATGATTGAAGCTGTCGAGAATCTCAAGCAGCAGCAAAAGATTCGTTACGCCGGTGTGTCCATGCACTCGAACATGGCCGCAGCGATCAACGCTGTTGCGAACGATGGTTATTTTGATGTCGTTATGACGACTATCAACTTCACACTGGCCGACGATACGGATCTTTTGAACGCCATCAAAAGCGCCGCCGACAAAGGCATTGGAGTCGTCGCCATGAAAATCATGGCGGGGGGCAGTCGCTGGCCCAATCCGGAGTCACGTAAAGACTACACAAGTTCCACCATCGCCACAGCATGCCTGAAATGGGTTCTGCAGAACGAGAATATCGCAACCAGTGTCCCCGGCTACATGAATTTTGAGCATATGAGAGAGGACTTTTCCGTCGCCGGAAGCCTTGAATACACTTCCGAAGAAGAGAAATTTCTTGGCGATAACAGTGTAAGACTGGGCATGGGTTTTTGTCGCCAGTGTAAAAAATGCCTGGCTACCTGTCCATCCGGTGTTGATATTCCGACCCTGATGCGGGTTCATATGTATGCTGCCCAGTACGCGGACTTTCATCACGCGCGGGCTACCCTCGACGGCATCCCGCGAGACAGCGATCTTAAGAAGTGCAATGATTGTCCATCGTGCGCGGCTGCATGTGCCAACACTGTTGATATTGCTTCCCGGATCGACGAACTAAAGACAATTTACGCTTAAGCGACTGTCTGCGATTGTCCGAGTCACTGGTTTCCGACCGAAGGAGCGAGCGAGCTGAGCCAGTCGGCAATGGCCTGCTCTTGATTTGTTTTGTAACCCACCACTCCTGCCAGCCATCCGGATTTAAGCCCGGCGACAATCCCGCCATAGTAGCTGTCCTGAAGCTGCAGGGCGTAACCGGCGTCGTAAGGCAGTGTCGGTAATCCGAGGCCGGCGGTGTCGCCCGGCTGAAGTTGCTGTGTCCAACTCAGATATTTTTGCCCGGATTGATCCGGAGTCAGAAATAAAACAACGGTATCAGTGTCGAATGAATATGCGCGGCTGTAAACCCCGGACAGGAAACTTCGGCCCAGGAATGACTCGGCATACACTTTGTCGGTAGCCTCGATTACCCCGGCATCAGGGAAGAACGAAAATGTTTCCGGCAGGTCCATTGTCCCGGGTATCGAAGTACCGAAGAAGTCTGCTGCTCTGGAGATACCCTGGCGAGTCTCGTCGGAGTCTTCGTAGCTGGTGACCATCAGTACGTACACACCCTTTACCGCGATCAAATTGCTGGGCGAATCGAAACTCGCAGCTCCAATTCCGACATCGGGAGCTCCATCCGGTCTGAGCGTGGAGTAGAGGCCGAATGCGTTGTCGGGCGTGGCGAATTCGTATATATCGACCACAAGCTCTTTGCCGCCGACCACGTAATCTGCCGTGGCTACCTGGATAAAATCATAGGCGTGATAAAGCTCGGCGCCGCCATCGATATACTCGTACAGGGAATCACCCACGAACGTTCTGGTATCGGCCATTCTCTGAAGGCCGATAGAGTCGACTGCCGTGACCAAATATTCGGCCGGGCCGGTCGCGTCGGAAGGTTCTTCACCGCATCCGAAAATTACCAGAACCCCGATCAATGACACGACCGCTCTCAAAAATCCTTTTTGTTTCATCGGTGTTATTCTCCTTTAGTGATCGCTAATAGTCTCGTCAAACGGCGTACGATTGCCATTGTTACGGTTGCCGTTTGACTGCCCATTTGCCGGAATGTCTTGTGACCGCCACATGAAAACCAATATCGGCAGAGTTGTCAAAGGAGAAAACAACTTTCGAGGGCAAATGGCACCGGCTAAGATGGCACAGTTGTTCAATACCTCTGGAAAGAAGAAGGGGACAGGCTCAAGGCCTGTCCCCGTGGCGCGCTCAGTATGGCAATCGGGTAGAGCGTACTCAATGCTTACATTATCTGGTCCTTCGCATAACAGAATTTGTCGCCTCTTTCAAGAGGGCAAATCACATCAACTTTATAGCCCCGGGTTGCGACTTTGTCGGCGAACGATTGATATATCCATTCCCGTCCGGTGGCGTGCGTCGGAATCATGACTCTGGGAGACAGTTTCTCCAACGTATAGTAGGTCCCTTCGGCCAGAGCTATCGTGTCACCGGTGTGGCAGCCGGTAACATTGACAAAAGCGAAGTCAACCTCGTCGACAAGTCCCGCAAGGTAGTCTATTTCGGAGATAAACCCATCGCGTTGACCTTCCCGCCATCCGGCATGATCGCCGGCGTGATAGATCTTCAGTCCGTCGACTTCAATCAGGAACCCGACTCCAGCATCATTGGCTCTGATGGTGTGAATCTCCATATCGTCTGAACTCACGTTCTCCCGCGGCCCGACATATTGATACGGTTGTCCGTTGTATCCCATGCTTACCTCTTCGGGAAGGTACTCGGCCTGAAAACCAAAATAGTAAGTCAGATTCGGCACGGTGCCGTACCAGTCGAAGATAACCGAGTCGTAATGATCCCGGTGCGTATGTGACGAAAACACCTCCACATTCTGGTCGGCTATCTGCTCGGGTACGATACACCCGTTCGCCAGCGATGGATCGGTCGGAAGGCTTCTCTGCCAGTAATCGAAGATAAGGAAATGATTGGCGGTCTTGACGGCCCACCCGCAGTGGTCGAGATACCAGAGGGTGGCTTCTTTCGGTTGAAGTCGCTCGCCGAGGGCCGGAGATGAGTCGAAATTCTCCGGCGGGTTGAGAGCCGTACCGCCGTTTTCTTTGAGCAGCCCGGCAATCTGCTTGTGCCCATATTTACAGGCATAATACAAAGGTGTGTTGCCGTCGTTATCTTTAACGTTGATATCAGACGCAAGCGGCAGCATTGTCTTTACAATGTCGAAATTGCCCTTGCGTGCGGCAGTATGAAGAGCAGTTGAACCGTAGTGACTTTCTTTCAAGTCAACCCCGGCGCTGTGGCTGAGCAGCGACTGTGTCGATTCGACATCTCCCTTTGAGATTGCCACCATCAGCGGCGTCTGACCATCGCGATTGGCGATGTTTGGGTCGGCACCATTCTCCAGAAGAAGCCGCACGACATTCGGATTGTTGAGCATCACAGCAATCATCAGGGGCGTTTCGTTGTCGCTCGTCTGACGATTAAGATCCGCTCCGTGGTCAACGAACACTTGAAGAAGGGCGATGACGCTGTCAGCATCGAAATGCGTAAGCACCCACATGGCGTCCAGTATCGGGGTTCTGTTGGATTCGCCTACCGCGTTTATATCGGCACCTTTAGAGAGCAGTAGCTCTGCCACACTTCGACTGCACCCTCCCGCGGCGCTGTGAAGGGGAGTCGTGCCGACATCGGATTTGGCGCGTATGTCCATACCGAGGTCGATGAGATGCTGAACCATGTCGAGATTGCCGCCGGTCGCAGCATAGTGGAGAAGTCCATCTCCGTCATTATCTTTGGATTCAAGGCTGGCGCCACGTTCGAGCAACAAATCAAAGATATCTCTTATCCCGCCAAGCGCGGCAAAGAGCAACGGTCCGGCCCCCTCCTGGTTTCTGGCGGTAATATCGGCCCCAGCTTCAATGAGCATACGTGCCACTGCGGTTCGTCCGCCGGCGCAGGCGCTGAGCAAGGGCGTGAAACCGTAGGCATTAGCGGCATTGAGGTCGGCCCCCCTGGCAATAAGCAATTTTGCCACTTCATCTCTACCGTAATAGCCCGCCCCGTGCAGTGCTACGCTGTTGGAATTGGTTCTGGCATTGATGTCCGCTCCGGCGTCAAGCAGATATTCTACGACCTCGACATTGCCCATGTAGGCGGCGCTGAGCATGGCCGTTTTCCCATCGGTTGCCCTGGCGTTGAGCAGACCGCTGTCGCCTTCCAGCAGGGCCTTGACACGATCAAGATCACCCAGCTCGGCGGCATTGTGGATTTCTCCTGCGGTGGCAAAACCAGTCAGGAGAAGCACAAGAGCGGTGAGGATTGCGGTTTTTTTCATGATTTCTTCCCTCTGTTAAGTGAAAATTCCGAGATTTCTTTGCTTTATAGACGGATATATGCACTGCTTGACCAATGTGTGGTCATGGGGCGGCGCAGAATCTGTGCTAAAAAAATAGCATGAAGGTGGTGTGATCCAGGTGCCTGAACTTGACCACCGGTTTAGCGGGCCACAACCGCTCAAGGCCGGAACGTCAACCTGGGGCCGGCGAACACAAAACCCTGCTGTTCATAGAACTTCACTGGTCCCGTTAGGTAAAACGGCAGACCCGAGCGGGTCTGCCGTTAATTGGCTGGTATCAGTCTATTTTTTGCCGACGATTGAGACGAATCGATTCTCGGGCGTGAGTTTGTTTTTGGCGAAGGCATTGATTTCGTCGAGCGTAACTTTATCGGCCATATCAATCAGCTCCAGAACAAAGCGATAGTCGTATCCGGAATACTCATAAATGGCCATGTAGTTTGCCCGGCCACCTTTGCGGTCGATACGATAAATCAGATTGTTCTTCATATTCACTTTGGCATCGGCCAATTCCTCCGGAGTCAATCCTTTCTCGGCCAGCAAATTCCACTCGCGTTCGAGCGAACCGAGAGCCAGATTAACTTTGCTTGTATCGGTGCCGATAGCTGCCCGGAAAGTGGCGCTATATTTTTCAAGAGAATATTGGGTATACACGGCGTAAGCCAGCTTCTCTTTCTGGCGCAGATACCACAGACGCGAGCCGACATTGTTGCCCATCACTTCGTTCAGCAACGTCACACAGGCAACTTCGGATGCACTCAGGTGGGGGAGGGCAAAGCCCATGTAGATGAATGATTGATTCCGGTCGAACGATATGAACCCTTCCTTCTCCGATTGAAAGGTCAGCGACGGTGCAATTTCCGAATCCATCTCCGGCTTAATGCCGCCCAACCGACTGTTAACCAAAGGTCCAATACTCTCAGGTTTGAGGTCCGTAGCGATTGAGAAGATAACATTCGTGCCGCCAACCCAGACGCGATAGTGTTCCCTGATGTCTTCCACCCGGATTTTGTCTATGGATTCCGCCGTTCCGAGAGTCGGCAATCCGTAGCCCTGGTTGCCATAGATTGTCTTCCAAAACAGATCGCTGGAAGCCTGGGTCTGGTTGTCATTGTCGGCCTTGATATTTCCTTCGACCTCCAGTTTCAACTTGGTCAGTTCTTCGTCGGGGAAAGTAGGTGATGTTACCGAACGCGAAATTATGTCGAGCACCTCCTCGAAGTTCTCCGTGAGAGAAACGAAAGAGATGTAGCTGTAGTCTCGCGAACATCCCGCAGTGACGTTGGCGCCAAGGAAATCGAGACGCTCGGTGACTTCCGAGGCCGACATTTCGGTGTTCCCCTTGAGAAGCATCTTCGTCATGAGGTTCGTGATGCCGTTGTTTTCTTCGGTTTCGGTCAGGACTCCGCCGCCGATCAGAATTCTCGCTGCTGTCAGCGATGTAGTTTCGTCGTGATTGACCAGAATCGTAATTCCGTTATCGAGAGTGGTCTTAGCGTAACCATCGGCTCCTATTTCTATCTGTCCGGCTCTTTGCCCGCACCCGACCACGACCAGCAGTGCCGTCAGTATTCCGACCACCGTATAACTTGCTATTTTATTCATTTGGGCACCACCGTCGTTTTGACATATGTGTCGGTGTTGAGATATTTTTGGGCCGCCTCATTGAGTTCGGCCAGCGTCACATTCGCAATATTGTCCGGATAATTCGTTACGAACTCCTGCGTGTACATGGCATCGTACTGGGCATATTTGTCAGCGACATCCAGACCTCGCTCCATTGACACGAAGTGGTTGGTTTTGATGGAATTTTTCGCTTTCTGCAGTTCTTGCTCGGTGAAGCCGTCTTCACGCACCTCGTTGAGCACCTCGTTGACAGCCTCTTCTACGGCGGCCAGATTCGATGGTTCGAGGGTGGCGAAGGAGAACATCATCCCCTCGTATTTGCTCGTATAGAATGAAAAGCCGATGCTGTAAACCAAACCGAGCTCGTCTTTCAATTTTTTGAACAGACGGCTGGATTCACCGCTGCCCAGCAAAGTGGCCATGATATCGCAGGTAAACTGATCCTTGCTCGCGATATCAGGACCGATCGTACTCATCATCAGATACGCCTGGCCGACATCCTTCTTGATCTCCATGGTGGCGATCTTGTCTCTGGTCGGAGGCTTGGCGTAATTGTCTTTGGCGACAACGCCCTCGGGGAACCCCGCGAAATATTTTTTTACGAGTTCCAAAGTTGCCAAGCGGGTCAATATCACCCACTATCACCATAGTCATGTTATTGGGCGCATAGTAACGCTTGTAGTAAGCGTACACAGAGTCACGCGGGATGTTGGTGACACGTTCTTTCGTACCCAGAACATTCTTGGAATAGGGGTGTTCGCCGAACAACGCCTTGAGCGATGACCGGTAGGCCTTTGAGAACGGACGGTCCTCGGAGATGTTTATCTCCTCCAGAACGGCCTGACGTTCCTTGTCCATCTCGGCAGCCGGAAAGTTGGACCGGAAAAGCATGTCGGAATGAATCTTCAGGGCGAAATCGAGATTCTCCTTCGGCAGGGAAATTACGAAATCAGTCCAGTCCGATGAAGTATAGCCGTTGAAATAAGCGCCGTGGCGCTTCATGGCGTCGCCCAACTCTTCACCCGTCATTTCCTCGGTGCCGCGGAAAAGAATCAGGTGCTCGAGTAAATGAGTGGCGCCGTCAAAATAGTCCGACTCATTCTTGGCGCCGACGCTGATAGTTGTTGAGATATTGACCTGGGGGACCTGGTGATTCTCCAGAATCATTACCTTGAGACCGTTGTCAAGCTGTTCGATTTGCCAATCGGCCGAAGCGGCCATGACCGGCAGAAGCAAAGCCAGACAGAAGATAAGGACCACTACTCGCATTAAAAAACTCCTATGTTTCAAAAGTCTATCTGCCCACCTTCTGCGATAGAAACACTATATAACCTATGCAGACGCTTCCGCACAAGCCTTCAGTTGTTCAAATTATCTTTCGTATATACGTTTAGCAACGGAAATTGTTGCGGCAGCCTATCATCCAGTTCCATCGGCGAAACTTGACTCATCGTTTGCGCCGGCAATCAGTCTAGAATCTGAGCACGACTGTGAGATTCTCACACACTATGAGTTGACGTATGGGCACAGACTGTGGTTGAATTCCCATAATTCGATGCAGACAATGCGATTTCGATACAGCTTAACCAGAATCGCACTAGTCCGTATCGCAAGACTCTCCGGGCCTTTAGCCCCCGCGGCTGAGCCTTAACGGAAAAATTTCCTAAATGCCACAAGATTGGTCGTGAATCGGGAACGCCAATTGCATTGGAATACGAATGTCGCACCGCAATTTTGAATGCGACTTTGCGAAAAGGAGGCAAACTATGGAGTCGGATCATGAGTGTTCGGCGGGTTAAAGACAAGAGCGGAACAGCTCTGCTCGAAGTCATGGTGGCAGTTGTCATACTGACTGTCTCGCTTCTAATGCTCCTAAATATGGCGATGGTAGCTCTGGACGGCAACGATTGGTCAAATAAGACTACGGCGTCCATTCAGTTGCTCCAGGAAAAACTGGAGCAACTGCGCACCTCTGAGACCTTTGACAGTGGCAGCGATACTGTCGGCAGTGCTGTCCGCTCCTGGAGTGTCAGCGATGCGGCAGACTATCTGAGGAAGATCGATGTTACGATCGAGTGGGAAGATGCCAAGGGGACACCACATTTAAACACTATGACTGCGCTGGTCAGATCAGATAGCATATAAGTCCTGGCATGAAGAATGTTGTGAACAAAATATCCGGGACTGGGGGCTTCACATTGTTGGAGCTGCTCATAGCGTTGGCGCTGACGGGATTCGTGACGGCGGCTATTTTCAAACTGTATGTCTCTCAGCACAAACACTACATTACTCAGACTGATGTCGCCGATATACAGCAAGGTGCCAGAGCGGCGATTGGCGAGATGTCGCGGCAAATACGCATGGCGGGCTATCAACTGCCTCTCGGACTGAATGCCATAGAGGCCTCCAACACCAATCCCGATACTGTTACGGTCACCTACCGCTCAAGCGACTGCGAAACGTATTTAGCTGCGGCGATGACGCAGCCTACATCTGAATTGGAGTGCGCGACGAGCGTGTCCTGTTTCAAAGAGGGGGAGTGGGCATACATATTCGAACCTGACTCAGGCGGCGGTGAGTGGTTTGAGATCTCCGGCGTCCTGGCTTTGGACGGACGGCCCGGCGAAACTTTTTGTTAAGGGCGATAAGCGGTTACCTGATGGCCAACGAACGCTACACAAATTCCACGGCTTCTTTTTCCTTCAGCAAAATCACACCGAGCATCACCGATGAAACCGGAACCAGCAATAAAGCGATAGGCGTGAGAATCACTGTTATCTCAAAAATTCCAGCCGCTCCTGTGATTACAGCGAATGCGATTATGAGATCGCTGAGATCACTCTTGGCACGAAAGAGTCTTACGGCTATCAAAATGTCGACAATGCCGATGACAATCATCGACAGGGCAAAGAACGATGCCAGGGCTATCTTCAGAATCAGTTCCGACATTCCGGGTAAAACCATTGCAGTGCCGGTTATCATCGTGCCGATAACCTGAAACACTACCGCCCACCAGATCGAAATCATGATTAGTAGGTCTATGCCGTGATAGTTGTAGCGCTCGTTTAACAGTTTCTTGAAAATGTAGAGCACATAAATAATCGCTACCGTGGCAACCAGACCCAGAATATCGCTGATGCCCCACTGTAGATGGACTTCTTGATGTCGCACCATGCGCAGCCCGGCCTCAAGAAAGCCCAGCACTATCGACAGAGGAAACAGGATAGCGTGGATAATCGCCAGCCATCCCGCAGTAGAGTATTGATTTTCATCCATCTGTAGTTCTCCTCAGTGTATTTACGCTTCAGAAAGCCCGGTCAGGCTTGCGATATCAGACAAACTCGGGGATATACTCAACGATGTCACCGGGCTGACAGTCTAATTCTTTGCATATTGCCTCGAGAGTACTGAATCGTACTCCTTTGACCTTACCGGTCTTCAGCAGCGACAGATTGGTCATCGATATCCCAATTCTGGCACTCAATTCCGTTAAGGACATCTTACGTCTCGCCAACATGACGTCGAGATTGATCTGAATAGGCATACCGCAAGTATCGGTATTCGTTTATGTTTGTCAAGGATTAATTTATGTAAAACATAAATTATATTATCTGAAAGATAATGGAAAACTGCCAATAAATGATATAAGTGATTGGTGATAAATGAGTTCGGTTGTTTGGCGAGTTTGGCAGCAAAGATTCGGGACGTCTGTGAGTTTGATCCTGTAAGGGCGGTTCCCAAATCCCCGGCTGTGTATTCGCCCCCCGGCAGACCGTTAAAAATCGGAGCAGCCGTTGCCTGAGTTATCGGAACTTCTTGCGGGATAAAATGGTTAATAATACTATTGGACATTACTGGTGTGAACCAGTATACTGAACCATCAATTCTTGGTTTCCTTACGTGCTTTTGTCAAGGCTTTGTTCTTTCTGTCAAATCTAAGAGAAAGCTGAAGTTGGGGACCGACGCGCAATAGTGCGCAATAACGGGTTTATCTCGACGAACGCAGCCCTTGCGGGATGAGGTTTAAGGTGGGGATAGACATTATTGGAGTGTAGAATGAATATCTACATCGGCAACCTGTCGTTCGATACGACAGAAGAACAATTACGTCAGGCCTTCGAAGGTTATGGCGAAGTCTCAAGTGTGAACATTATTAAGGACAAATATACCGGCGAGCCGAGAGGTTTTGCTTTCGTAGAGATGTCCAGCAACGATGCTGCCACTTCAGCTATCAGCGGATTGAACGGTCAGGACATGAACGGTCGTACGCTGAACGTCAACGAAGCTCGTCCGCGCACCGATAAAGGTCCGCGCGGCGGCGGCGGCGGCGGTGGTCGCGGTGGTAACCGTGGCGGCGGCGGTCGCGGCGGCTGGTAAGGACATCCCGGCCAAAAGCCGGTAATTACCTAAGCTGAAAAAGTAAAGGAGACTGGAAATTCCAGTCTCCTTTTTCTTTTTGCATTTCTTAAGAATCAATCATCGATTCGTCAACGGGGAATCCACCTCGGTATTTCACTCATGTACTTCCGGTATTCATCGCCGAACCTCTCCAGCAGCAGCTTTTCTTCATAGGCCGCGATGGAATTGTAAAACACCATTCCTGCCAGGCACACGACCACCGAGGCTATCGAAAGTGTCATTGCTATCAGCCCGACATAAAACAGCGCCGATCCGAGGTAGACAGGATGTCGCACGCGATTGAAAATACCTTCTCTTATAACGCCAGTGTGTTCTCTGGATTTGTCGAATACGATATTGAGTCCGGACTTGGCTAGATACCCTGAAATAATCACGATAACACCGCCGGCTGTCAGGCGCAAATAAAGCGGGACATACTGCGCAAGAAAGTCCGTATAGTGAACAAGGAATGAATCGACTACCCAGACTATCAAAAATACGACTAAAAGCACCACCTGTCCGGCATCGCCATATTTGTGTTCTCCGGTCAGGTCGTTGCGCTCGCCGTGGGCTTTACGCTCAAGAGTCATTGTTCGCTCACCTCCCTAAAAATACTTATACGGATATTACGCCAGATTAATGTCGCCGCGTCAACAACAACAAAATTCAGCTTTGACCTAGAGCGACAGCAAGCTATATTACTGTCAATTCACGGGAGCACACACCACGAGAAAGCATTTTGTTTAGGTCGGGGGCAAGTGGTGAGCGATTCAGCAGTACAGAAATACTTTGATACCAGACGGTCAGTCTGGCAGGTCAATATTGTCAAAAGTCAAACCGTAACCATGCGACCATCTGTTTACAGGGAAGGAGATAGTTTTGAAGCAAACCATTAGAATGGGAGCGCTTTTGTGCACTCTTGTGCTGGGCCTCTCAAGCGTTGGACCGGTCAGCGCCGAGGAATCGGTGACCAGCAAGCCCGGTCCGGACGAAGTGATTACGATGCTGAAAGAGGGCAATGCCCGTTTCGCCGCCGGCGAGGCCACCTATCCGCATCTCGATGCCGCCCGCCTTGAACTGGCAGGTAAAGAAGATCAGGGCAAATATGCCTATGCAACAGTTATCAGTTGTTCGGACTCGCGTGTTCCGGTGGAGCTTATTTTTGATGCCGGCGTGATGGACATATTTGTTATCCGCGTTGCCGGCAATGTTTGTGACACCGATGAAATCGGTTCCATTGAATATGGCCTGGCCCATGTCCATACACCCGTTCTTGTCGTTCTCGGACACACCAAGTGTGGCGCTGTCACAGCCGTTACCCATGCTGTCGAAGGAAAGGGACACAAGTTGGAGCGTAACATCCCGCCGCTCGTGGACAATATTATCCCTGCGGTTAAACGCACCATGAAGCTTCATGCCGACATACATGGCGATGAACTCATCCCGTATGCGATCGAAGAAAACGTGTGGCAGGGGGTTAAGGATCTGTTCATGAAAAGTCCGACTGTACGCACTCTGGTCAAGGATGGCAAGGTGAAAATCGTAGGCGCCATCTACGATGTCGGAACAGGAAAAGTCGAGTGGCTGCCCGATGAGAAAGTTGGCGCGATTCTCACTCTCGTGGAAGGCTCTTCTGATAAAGAAACCGAACCTTTCAGCGCGGAATAGAGCCCCCGTCGGATAAGTCGATCAAAAAAAAGGGCAGAAGACACAATGGCTTCTGCCCTCTTAGCAACTTCGAAAGTCTTTCAGTCTATTTTCTCATCGCGCCCAGAAACCTTGACCGCAGGGTATCACTCATCAGTGATTTCTTGACCGGGGGGAGTCTCAAAAAGCCGCCGACCACGCCCCGCATGAATTTGTGCGACATGCGCCCGGGATCATCGAAAAAGAGATTCTGAAGCGTACCGCGTTCCAGACACTGGAGAATCACTCTCTCGAATGTATCTTCCGGGTGCAAAACCCGCTGCTTGCGCTTCACCAGCTTTAGAGCGCCATTTAAGCAACTGAGAGCACATACCCCGCATCCCATGCAGATCGACTCGTCAATCACCGGTGGACTGTCTGTGCCGTCAGTGATAGCGTTGATAGGACAACTCCGGGTGCAAATACCGCATTCGATACACGTGTCTTCGTCACAGGCCGCAATGAAGGTAGAAGTTACCACGCTATTTGGGTATCCAAACTGGCTGATCCCGAGCAGAACATTACAGCAACATCCACAACAGTGGCAGATGAAAGAGATATTGCTTTTGGTGTTGTCGGCACAGAGAACGAGTTTCATCTCCTTTGAACGGGCGAGATTCTCAAGCATCTCCGTTTTCGACACTTCCCTGGCAAATCCGTGCCTGATCATATATTCGGTGGTTGGACCGAGAGTCGAACAGGTTTCGAGAGGGACATCGCACTTTTTCTCACCGGCATGAAGTTTCTCGTGTCGACAGGAGCAGATGCCAATAGCGAATTTTTTGCTGTCCTCGATTATGGCCGAGGCCTTCTCGTAATCGAGCACTTCCACGTACTCCGAATCGTCAATGGCCTCCTCGTAGGGCAAAGCCCGCAGTGGTCCCACTTTCTCGCCGTGCGAACTGTTGGCCCTAAAGAATTTTCCGTCGTCCTGAAGGTAATCGTTGAAAAGTCTTCGCCCACTCCTTGTAATCAAGCTCACCGCGGGTACGCATCATGGTGAACTCGAAGATTCCAACTATGAGCGGCGAGATTATGTAGCGGTAACCGCCATTCATCCAGATGTCCATCACCAGGCCTTTTTCGCTCAGGTCGTCCAGAAGTCTCTTCAGTTTGGTCGGCTCGTATTTTGTGATTCGCTGGACTTTGTCAAAATCGGCCATCCCGTATGGCATTTTGACCAACAGTTCGGCTTCTTCAGTTGTATACAGCTCCTTGAAAATGTTGTAAAGCTTATCGCTCCAGGGAGCCCGAAGCGTGAGGCCATCGATTTTCTTTCCCAGCTTGCGATAAACGTCTTTGCCTGCTATGTGTCCCATCGTATTGCTCCTTCACTTTACGCTCCCGCAACCGCGGGTGCGTTACCATATGCTGTGCGAGACGAGGATGTGGTTTTCTATTTTGCCATCGCCCGCCTGCGCAACGGGGTCGGCATATTTTCGGTGACTTATCTCAAAGTTGTACGCGGCCAGGTCGCATTGACATAGGCCTTGATGACTTAATAACTATAACCAAGTCGGATGCTACGATTCAATCACAAACTTTAGGCGAAGCGGTACTGGTATACAGACCAACGCCCCTAATTTTAATTGCCCTGACCGCGCAGAATTATATAATATCCAATGAATTAGAGTGCGTCTGGAGACTTTTCGGAACCGCGCCAGACCTTTGCGGGTTTAGACTGCTAAGGTTTATTATATGTTTTTGATTGTTGTAATAACGGTGTTGACCCTGATGTACGGCTATATCGGGTGGCGGCTGATAATCCCGGCCGCATTCGGTACGCCGGTCAATGTACTGCTGTGGATACTAATTGCCATTCTCGCCATTCTGCCTTTTATACCTGTCATCTGTCGGTTTAACAACATAGAAGGCGGTTGGATCGATATTGTCGCCTGGATCGGCTATTTGAGTTTCGGATTCCTCACCGTGCTTTTCGCTTTTCTTGTCGTACGGGACGTATCCTATCTGCTGGTAACCATTGCGCAAAAGACCTTTCAATTGGCAGGCGGTCTTTTCGGAAGCGGAGGTTCGGTGGCCGGGGCTATCGACCCGGTGCGGAGAGCCCTGGTGACGAACTCCGTCAATGCCGGGCTTCTGGCAGTTACCGGTGGACTTATCGGTTATGGGATGTATGAAGCTCTGCGAAAACCTGATATAGTCGAAGTTAATGTTCCCATTGAGAACCTGCCGGGAGACCTCGATGGATTCCGCATTGTCCAGATTACCGATATCCATGTGAGCAGCACTATCAAACGTCCTTTTGTGCAGTCCGTCGTAGATATAGTAAACGATCTCAAGCCGGATCTCATTGCCCTGACTGGTGATCTGGTGGATGGTTCGGTCAACCAGCTCCGCCAAGATGTCGCCCCGCTGACCGGGCTGAAAGCGCCGCACGGGATGTTTTTCATCACCGGCAATCACGAATACTATTCCGGCGTTCAGGAGTGGATTGAAGAAACCGCGCGGATGGGATTCACGGTTTTGCTGAACGAACACCGGGTCGTTCAGAGGGGAGAAGGACGGTTGCTTCTGGCCGGCGTCACCGATTATTCCGGCGGCCAATTCGGACCGAGCCATGTATCGGATCCGCATAAAGCGCGAGCCGGCGCGCCCGATTGTCACGCGACCATTCTTCTTGCCCATCAGCCCAAGAGCATTTTCGAGGCTGCCAAAGCCGGCTACGATTATGTGATTTCCGGGCACACTCACGGCGGGCAGTATGCCCCTTACCATTTCCTGACCCGGATGAGCCAGCCGTATCTTTCGGGATTTCACAATTACAACGGTACACGCATTTATGTCAGCCGGGGGACAGGCTACTGGGGACCGCAAATACGAATCGGCGCCCGTAGCGAGATTACCGTCCACACGTTGATATCCGCATAAAAAAAGACAGGCGCCATGCACCTGCCTTCGAAGTAATCGCCAGGATCATGATTACTTCAGTAAGATCATTTTCTTGGACTGGACCATGCTTTCAGTCTCGAGTCGGTAAAAATAGACACCCGATGCAACTCTACTTCCGGCATCGTCCTTGCCATCCCATTCAATGGTATGCTCACCGGAGGACATAATCTCGCTCGTCAATTGACGCACCTTCTGGCCTGTGATATTACAAATATCGAGATTTACATGTTCAGTCTGCGCCAGGGTGAAACAGATGGTTGTTGATGGATTGAAAGGATTTGGATAGTTGCCGGACGGCTTTTGACCATCGACGGCGGAGTTTGCGGCTGGATCGTCACTTATGATCTCCTCGGTCCACTGTGGCTTTCCGGTTTTCCATGCAACTTTCTCGAAATCAAAACCCATTTTCTCAAGCAGCGCCCTGTGCGCGGGATTGTCAAAGTAGAACACGTGCTCGCTTCCGAACGGGTCAATCAGAGACATAGATGCGTTGGCGAGGAGTTCCTCACTACGGATTTCCATCTTTTGCTGCATCGTGATCAGGTTACTATCACCGTTGCGCTCGACCGTCATTATCTTCTCGTATTCGTTGCCGTCTTCGTTGCCCCTCGTCCAGAGGGTGTAATTGCCGTCTTTCAGGTCGAGGTTGACCTCGAGTTTGTTGGTTTCATCATTGAAGTTATAGGAAACCGATTCGAACGGCTGTTCGTCCTCGGTTTCAATCAAAAGATTCTCCCCTACAAACTCGACTAATGTGTTTTTCCCTACGTTCCTGGTTTTGCTGACATCCTCAACGGTGTAGTTGCCCATACGATCGACAGCCGCCAGAACGATTTGCACATCGCTTAAACTCTTCAATTTCGAAACCAATACGCGGCACGATGGATCACAGTCGCTGACATCGATCTCAGCTTCGGTAATGTTCAGAGAGGCCAGTACTTCTCGAAGCCGTTCAGTATCCGGAGCCAGGTCATGGCTCACCGCAGCTAGCGCCACCTGATATTCTACTGTTTGGCCGATATTAAACGGCACAGTGACGGCTATCACTGCCAGGAAAAACAGCATGCCAAAGGAAAGGCTCAGCTTTGGCTTGCGACTCATTTGATTTTTTGCCAGGTTCATAATTCTTCCTCCATGTCTCAACAGTTTTGTTAAGATAGGTTGATGGTTTCTTTGAACGTTGATCCTGGCTTCCAAATTTTCGCGGACTCTCGACAAAGGTAACGGCGTCGTTGGCATATAATTTCCGACCGTGGCTAAATCGCGCCGGAGCGTCCCCTCAGCACTGACCAGCCTAGCGCAGGGTGAACACTGTGAAAGATGTTCTACTACCTTCTGATCCAGATATAATTCGTCCATAAGCCCCCGAGCGGTCTTTATTTTTTCATGAATCGTATGGCAATGCATCGACTACGCTCCTTTCTAATTCTGCAGCAGATGCTTCTTGATGTTGGTGGCTCATAAGAGCTTTTCGCATCTTAACACGAATTCGGGACAATTTTGTCTTGAGGCTACCGACTGACTTACCGGCCGTCTTCGACAACTCCAGAAGTGTCCAGCCCTCAAGTTCGTAAAGTGTCACCAGAGCTCTTTCTTTAGGAGACAGTCCCGACATAGCTGCTGCCAGTCTACGCTGGGTTGCCTTTTGGGCAATCGGGCTATCGCCGGAGATGCCGCTCTGGATCTCAGGAGTCAATCGAACGCAAAGCATTTTCTTATTCTTTCGCAGCCACGATTTGAATGTGTTGTTGATGATGCGGTATAGCCAGTAACGAAACATGCCGTGATCCCTTAGTTTAGCAAACCCTTTAAGCGATCTGAACAAGGCGTCATGATAGAGATCATCACCCTTATTGGGATCGCCCGTTAGCTTGTGACAGTAAGCTCTCGCTCTCTCATGCTCCGTTTCGAGCAATCCCCAGAAAATGTCCTGCCTTGTCTCCATCTTTTACTAAAGACTACACTTCAGCGGCCGAAGTTACAAATCTTTTTATATACTGACCATCTCCAGCCTCACACTAGTCACCGACAGCGCAGATAACTACTTGTATGGCTATGGGTTGAGCGCAAGGCGAGAGGTCGGAACAATCCACTCGGCCTTGTGTTATAGAAAACAAGAAGCCGAAGTCCAACGACTGGTTTGCCCTGGACATGGCTGTACGAAGGTCACCTCGGCTTTGCAACTTACAAGCAGGGAGAAATGTTATGAAATCGCTACAAAATCTCTTACTATTACCGGCGGCTGTTCTGCTTCTGGGTGTCTTCTCAGGATGCAGTGATTCAAATCCAATCAGCGCGTTCGAACCTGAAATCGTTAATAATGCCGATGCCTTCCAGTTTCAGATAACTGACGCCACCGATGTCACGACGACTTTGCACTATTCATGGACCAATACCGGAACGCGAGCCACTATCGATCACTCGACAGCCGTTGTTTCCGGCTCCGCCTTCGTGACAATTATGGACGCAAGCGGCGTTCAGGTCTATTCGAGCGAACTCAAGGCCAGCGGGGTCGAGACCAGCGCAGTCGGTACAGCTGGAACGTGGAACATTACCGTGGGTTTTTCCAAATTTGACGGTACTTCCAATTTTCGCGCCGAAAAGCTCTGACGAGCCCTTTCGACCAGTTTTACTGTTTGTCAGACAGTTGTTGCTGTCCGAATTTTCTTCTGAACACATTTTAGTACGGTTTCGACTCTACTATAGATGTGTTTGAACTGCACGTGCGTTTTCTGGAGAGATTATGACCGACCGCAACGAGTTCGTCCTGGCAACCTATATCGAGGCCGCGTCTAACCTGCCCAATGTGATCCGTTTGACCGAAAGCCTGAAGACGTTCGGCGGCCACTTTCACGACACGCCGGTACGAGTCTACCGGCCCGACCATATCGCCATTGAAGATGAGGATTCTTTGAGCAAGCTAAGGTCGCTCGGTGTTCAGATGGCCACCTGTACGGTACCAGAGGACTCAAGAAGATTCTGCTATGCCGGTAAAGTATATGCCGCCGGCGAAGCCGAGGCTTATGCCGACCGGCAGGGGGCTGTCCTGATCTGGATGGATGAGGATACGATTGTTCTTTCCGAACCGGGTTATTTTGACCTGGCCGGAGACATCAGTCTCGCCTACGTGCCGGTGATGCACAATCGTTCCGGCTCGCTTTACGATTCTCCACCCGATGATTTCTGGAGCCGCATTTATGATCTTCTGAATATCAACGCGGATATGCTCTTTCCCATGATCACCCCGGCCGATCAGCAGACGATACGTGCCTATTTTCACTGCGGCCTGTTGATTACGAGGCCCAGGTGTGGAATCCTCCGGCGCTGGGTGAAGGATTTCGAGTTGCTCTACAAAGACTCGGTCCTTTCCGCTATGTGCGAGGCCGACCACACAAAAAATGTCTTCCTGCACCAGACAGCCCTCACCGGATCCGTATTGAACAGTATCAGGCGAAATCAAATGCGTCAATTGCCGGAGAGTTACAATTATCCGATTTTCTTTGAGAAACAATACGGAGCCGTGACACCATTCGACTCGATTGAAAACGTTGTCACCCTCAGATGTGTCGTGTCCATGACAAATGTGGGAGATGACTGGCCATCCCAGATTAAAAGGGCCTCAGGATAAAATAGACTGGCTCAAACAGCGTCTGAGATAATCGTCTCTAATCCGGCTTTTTGTCTTTCACAGCATCCGACTTCCAGAGCGCTCTGAAGTAATAGCTCAGGGCAAGGAAAACACCGCCAAAACCCATGAAGAGAAATATCCTGAAGATTGCCTGAAGGTGTGCCAGGTCTACCAGGAAGAGTTTCCCGACCACCACCAGCAGCGTAACCAGGGCTACTGTCTGCAATCCGGGAGTGGCGCGGCGTAGCCCCAGTATGAGAAGTATCACGCCATAGATGCCCCACGCAATGGTCACATACCCTTGACCCTCGTGAAGCGTTGACAACTCGCTCAAAAGCCACCCCATAAAAGCGACATGGACGACCAGACTGTAGGAAATGCGCTCGGTACGGATTCGAGCGAGCCACGCGACAGCCGCAGCCATGACTATAGCCAGCAGATTGCTCAGCGCATATGTACCGAGCAAAACCATAGCCCCCGCCTGCCGGTCTGCCAGACGACGGACCAGCCACAACCCGAGCAGCCCTGAAAAAACATGTGCGCCCCCTTGCAGGATGCTGTCTTTGAGGCGTTTGACCTCGAGGTGGAATGCAAAAGCCTGAACGGTAAGAATCACAAAAAGGATGTTGCCTGAAAGCTCCCTTGAGAACCATCCCGCTAACGTAAAAACGCCAAACAAAAAGTAGATTCGTCGAAAAGCGATCGGTTTGAACAAGTACGACAGACCCAAGATGACCGCGATCATCCAGATATCGGCCAGTGCCCTGGCGTTGACCAGTGCCCTCGCATCGGAATAGAGCGGTTCGCCAAGTCGCTGAAACAGGAGCATGGCTAGCACAGCAAAGAGAGCATGACCACTCACGGCCGCGCCGAGATTACGGGTCCGGTGGTGAATCAGATGCAAAACAGTCGGCTTCGGTGGCGATGGCAAAAAATAGCGTGTCGCCGTCGAAAAGCAGGCACAAAGCTATCGTAAAAAGAAGCCCGCCGACAAGAGTATGGACATATCCAAAGTTCTTCAGCCTCTCGGTGAGGCTCAGGTAGTATGCCACTATCCAGTAAATAGCCGCGCCGCCCATTGCAATCCATCCCCAGTAGACATCCGATGGTCCCGACCAGGTAAGGCGTGACAACCACAGGGCCATAAGCGGTGTCGAGATAGCCAGCCAGTGTGCCTGACCGTCAGAGATGTCACCGAAAAGCTTTCTCAGTTCCGTTAATCCGCCTTTGCCGATCGTCTCACTCTTCTGTATGGGTGCGCCCCCGGAGACGATTTGTCTAATAAGCGGGACAATCCAGAAGGCGATCACCGCGAAGAGTATTCCGGCCTGAATTGCCCTCTGATCTGCGAATGCGACCGTAGATACATCGTAAACGCCGTTGATCAAAGCCACTACCAGTATGCTCCAGCCGCTGACAACAGTCACCCACATCAGTGACCGCCACCCGCGATAGAAGTAAATGGCGCTGGTTGCACCGATGAGAATGCTGGAGTACAAAATCAGTCCCGGTATATTGCCGACACCCGTATAGAGCATAAACGGTGTCCCGAACCCGCCAACCGTCCCAATAAGCGAGAGTATAGAATCATTCTGCTTAAGTGAAAGAAGCAAAGCGAAAAGGGTAACCACAGCCATAAAAGCGAATGCGGTCGTATGCGAGACTATTGCCAGCCTCTGAAAGGCGGCAAAGGCGGTAATGTAGAAAGTGGCTATACCGCCGCCTGTGAACACCAGGCTGAAATGACGTCTTTTCGCATAGGTTCGAAATCCAAGCACAACCAGCACGACCCCAAGACCCAGGCCAAAGCCGATCCGCACCCAAGGTGTCAGCCAGCCTTTATCGATTGAGTACTTAAACAGAAAGACCACTGCGAACAATAGCAGCCCGATGCCAATTTTGTTGAGCCAGAACTCGACCTTTTTCATATGATCCGGCAGCTCAAATGAGAACGAGGGCTGCCGTCGTTTTGGAACCGGACGAGGGGGAGAGGTGGAAATTGTGGGGGCCGGACGAGCAAATCGGTCTACAGCATGTTCCGGCTTGGATATGGCAGCCGGTGGTGGCTCGGCGGGTTTCATCGGCTGCTGTGGCTGCTGGCTATGTTGACCGAGAAGCTGCCCGATCATCAATCTTAGGTCAGCTACCGTCTTTTCCAGACGGAGAACTCTCTGTTCCAGTGATTTGTCCTCTGAAGTTATCCATCCCTCCGCTCCTTTATCTCATAAAGGTGTACCGTACCTCTATCAATGTAGCGATGAAACACATTATAGAATCAACAACAAATAAAAAGCCACCTCCCGGGCGAATCCGACTTCAATTGTTGACAATTTCCCGTGTCATTGTATACTGCAAAGGCAAGGATTATCACGCAACAACGTAAAATCAAAACATAAATCGGGAGAGCAGTTATGCGTATCTCGTTATTGAAGACAGTTGCATTCATCATGATGATTCTTCTGTCGGCATCTGTTCAGGCACAGGTCATGGATACCCTGTGGACAGAATCTTATGGAATGGTGGACCAACACGATTCAACCAACTGCCTTCAGGAAACATCCGATGAAGGATTTATCATGGTCGGATATACCCAACAGTACGGGGAGATACAGACCGACATAAAATTGGTCAAAACCGACTCGGATGGCAACGAAGAGTGGACAAAAATCATCGGCGACGGTAATCTTGAATCCGGCTACCATGTCATTGAAACCTCCGATGGCGGCTATCTGGTGAGCGCCAAGAGTGATGCTTTTGGCTCGGGGTTGGGAGATTTCCGTATCTGGATTATCAAAACCGATGAAAACGGGGATACCCTGTGGAGTTACCCGTTTACCTATGACAATGGCAACGGGTTTCCTCTGTGTGCGGTAGAGACTTCCGATGGCGGCTACGCCATCACCGGCATTATCAATGTAGATTATGACAATAAGGCCTTCATTCTCAAATTGAACGATGACGGCAGCCACGATTGGCATTATTGGTATGGTGACTCTTATCCTCAGGACGCCTGGTTCATTGCTCAGATGCCCGATGATGGTTATATCGTAGCCGGAAATTTCCGCAATACCTATACCACAGACTGGGATTTCTGGGCCTTTCGTACCAACGAGGCCGGCGTCGTGGTATGGGATTCCGTGTATGCCCTGACCGATTATACGGACTTGCTGTATGGAGCCTGCGTGGCCGATGACGGCATGGTTATGGTCGGTCTGGCGCGTGGTTCGGGTCATGCCATTAAAATCGATTTCGATGGCAACACCGTATGGTCAAAATCGATCGCCATCTATCCTACCGCCGAGAAATATACCTCCGTTTGTGCGACCTCGGATGATGGTTTCATGGTTGGTGGATGGGTCAATGTGGCTGGATACAGGCGCGACTACTGTTTCCAGAAACTCGATGCCGATGGTGACACGCTGTGGACCTTCACGGTGGGCGGCTCCGAAGATGACCACGGAAGATCGGTAGTGGAAACTTCCGATGGATGCTACGCCCTGGCAGGCAATAGTGCATCGTTTCCTCTCGGATGGCTGTCATTCTGGCTGGTGAAGATAGGTTTGGTCACCGACGTGCCCGCTGTAGTCTCGGCAGACTTGCCGGCGGAATTCAGGCTCAGCAGAAACTATCCCAACCCGTTTAATCCCATGACAACCTTCTCCTATTCCATACCGTCGCGAACCGAGGTGTCGCTTGTCATCTATAACGTGCTCGGACAGAAAGTGCGGGTACTCTAAAATGGCTCCAGGGCGGCCGGAAGTTATACCGTTCAATGGGATGGTAGGGATGACAAAGGTGACCAGCAGTCCAGCGGGATTTATTTCTGTAAGTTGAAAACACCGGAGCAGTCGGCCGCTCAAAAAATGCTGCTGGTGAAGTAACCTCGCTTCATAAAGGCCGAAATGCCCCGGCAACCGGCCAGGAACCAATTGGGCCGCATCAGCGGTACAATTGTTTTGTAGGCAGAAAACGATAATTTTGCTATATTGCCTCGAGATAATGACAACCTGCTGATTTGCGTGAGCAATCAACATTCGTTACGGAATTGTAAAATGAAAGCTCCTCTTAGGTTTCTCATCTGTGCTATCTGCCTTCTGGCGGTGTTGGCGGTTATTGGTTGCGGAAGTACTGACGAAGATAACAACAACCTCGACCCTGATATCATCAGTAAGGTCGATACCTTTTCCTTCTGGGCCGGTGAGCTTTATACCGTCACAGCGCGCCTGACCTACAATTGGACCAACACGAGTGAATCGGCTCTTATCGATCACTCGAGTGCCAGACTTGGCGGAACCGCGACGTTGATTATACTGGACGCCGACGGAAACCAGGTTTATCAGGACAATATGAAATCCGGTGAGACCGATATAACCGGCCCCGGCAATCCGGGCGCCTGGTCGATCATCGTCGCACTCGAGGATTTCACCGGTACGGTCAGTTTTCGCGTCAAAAAGAACTGAATCAAATCACCGGCGCCGGACAATATTTCACAAATCAGTCAGGGCCGCTTGATTCAAGCGGCCCTGATAGTGATACAGAAAAGGGGTCGATGGAGATTTTTATGTCTGGAAAAGATACTGCAACTTTATGAAGAACTGGCGCTGTGACAAACAGGTCATGGTTCTGTCGGTCTCGACACCGCAATTAAAGTATTTGTCGTAATCGTAGGTCGCCCCGGCATAGAATGTCGAGAAGGGGTTGATACGGTAACTAATCAACGGGTCGACACTCCACTGCTTGGCAAAGCTGTTGTACTCAGTCACCAATCTCAAAGAGAGCTCTCTGCTGAATTGATAGCCCAATCTGGTACGCACGATGTGCCCCTCGAAATACTCTTCCTTCGTATCAACATTGTAGCTCCTCAGATAAGTTATATCAGGCTCAATGAGCAGTCGATCGGTAGGCCTGAATTCAGCGGAGATGTCAATATCGATCTCCCGTCCCATTTCCAGATAATTGCGGGCAATCATGTTGCCGTAGTCGATGGACCAATCAATGTCGAAAGCCTTGTGAGGGCAGAGTCCCCCTTGAAACGTGAATACCGAAATATCCCTAAAATCGATTCCTCCCAGCCGTTCTCTGCTGAACAGGTACTGTGACCAGATATAGGCCTGAGCAAAGCGGAATCGGGTGTAGTTATATATCTTAATCCATTCATCCTTGCGCAGGCCGTCAAAATTCCAGATACGACCGAAGTCTACACCCGGTTCGATGTAATTGATGATGGTGCCCGATGGACGGAAGCTATGATCCATCTGGGTGATCATCCGGCGGTCGCTATTCTGCGGCTGAAAACCATTGGCGGCGCGATAAGTGGGAGTTCGCTGGTACACTCGCGAATAGAGATAGAAATCCTTCAGATTATAAACTATTCCAACCAACGATCCGGTTCCCCAATAAGATTCTCCGTCAAAAGCGGCGGTGTGCTTACCGTTATCAAAGGTGATGCCATCCAGGTGGCTAGTCATCGATGTATCGTTCGGTTCGTCGGTGTACGTAGCCATGAACTGCCCGATAAGTGATAGAGACTTGTTCAGGTACATCCTGGTGTCTAAACTGGTGAGCGTACCCGAACCGCCTCCATCAATCTGCTGGTCGGTAACCAACCCCCGAATATGGCTGCTGGCACCAAACGATTGTCTGACGGCGAACATGTTGGTGTATGTTTGACCGATCGGAACGTACGATGAGCGCTCTTCAAACGGCAAAATACTCAGACTTTGCTCGTCGTGAGCGGAGAGTGCCGCTATGGCCGTGCGCCCAAATCTGGCTGAGGCCTTGGCGGCAAAATCGGGGTTGTTGATGGAGCGCGTATAGACGGCGCCGAAACTCGTGCGAAACAGATCAATCCCTTCTTGAAAAAACGGTCGCTTCTCATCGTATTGCAGGGCATACGTCGTGTTGACATCAACCTGCGAAGCATCAGCCTCAATCTGACTGAAATCCGGGTTATAGGTGCCTTCCACGACTACATTGGAGCCAATTGTGTACTTCCCGCCGATGGCCAGATCGCCGTAAAAATCACCATTTGCAAACGAAGTGTCAGGATATACTCCATCTTCCACGGATCCGGATTGGTGTCCCACAAAACTCGGCAGCAGCTCAATACCTTTGCCCGGCTTAACGTTCTCAATCCCGGTGATCGTTCCCCACTTGCAGGGCCAGCAGGATTCATCCTGATCATAGGTAGCCCACGACATCGAGTAATGCACCTCACGAAGGTGATGCCGGTAAAAATCAAATCGCCACTCCTGCACCGGTCGATTGGGAAAACGTAGACTGGAAAAGGGAATAGCCAGTTCCACCTGATAACCCGAATCGGTGACAATTCCTCTCGAAGCGAACATCAGATCGAAATTGTCGTCTTCGCCATAGCTGGCCGACCAGAGAGCATCGTACTGAATTCCGTGCGGATTAATGTTGATAATGTAGGCACGGGTGGCATCACCAAACGGATCGAAAAAGAACCCGATATTATCATCGTCGAAAATTCGCTCCCGCTCACACAGGCTCGCGCGGACTTTCTTGGGATCGGCGTAACAAACCGCCGCCAAATACAGATTGTCGTCATCATACGCGACGAATGCCTCTGTCCTCACCGGCGGGGCAACCTCGTCGCCGGGGGAATGTTCAGTGAAATTCCCGGCGGGCAGAGCCCCTTGCCATCCGGCGTCATTGAGTTCGCCATCGACCTTTATCTCACCCTTCACACGGTGAGCTTTCAGAGTCGGGTTGTACTGAGGGGTAAATTCGTTCTGGGTGACTACAGAAGATGATTGTGAGGTCGGTGCGATCAGCAGCAGACACACAATAATAATGCAAATTCTTGACATGCTGGATCTCCATCTTTCGAACCTGGGCACACTAAGCCTCCCGCGATTCACTACTCATCGCCAGAGGACTACTTACGGCTGACGTCAACATACTGCTCTGATTAGCTTTACGAGTCAGCGTGGACGAAGGTTTCCCCGGCGCAATGATTGCCCCATGAATGAGCGACTTTGACCGGTGAGTCCTGCTGATTTGGTGAGAATATTGCGCGATCGATACCGGCTAAAGGCTGTGCTTTTCCAGAAAAGCATCAAACTGCGGGTAAAACTCGCCGGGATTGTCCGCATAGACCATGTGATCCGAATCCGACACCTCGAAATAGGTGCAGTTTTCGATTTGACCCGTCATTCTCAAGGCATCATCGGCGGAAAAGAACAGACTCTCTCCAGCGCGTACCAGGCACACCGGGCATATCAACCGGGGGAGAAGATGAAACCAATCGCAGACTTCTCTCTCCAGCGCCGCCATGGCTTTTCTTGAGAACATGAAATCGAATCCGTCGATTGTTTCCACCAGGCTGTCCGCAAAGTATTGTACGTTGGTGTTTCTTACGAAGGTCCGGCTCAGGAATTCAATGGCCTCCCGGTGTGACGCAAACGGTGTTGGCCAATCCCCGGTCAGGCCGTCACTTTCGCTTAGGGGATCGGGTGGGGAAGTCGGGCCGGCGGCGCTGACATCCAGAATGGCAACCGCCCGAACAATCTCCGGATGCAGAGCCGCAAGATAACCGGCTATTCTGCCACCCATCGAATGACCGACAACAAATGCGCTCTCACACTCCAGATGCTCAAGCAATCTATAGGCATCTTCAGCCATGCTTTCCGAAGAATACCCCCCGTCCGGTTTATCGCTGAGCCCATGACCACGCTGATCGGGCGCTATGATTCTGTAACGGTCACTAAACCGATTAATCAGATCAAGCCACGTTTGCGCGCGACCCCATCGGCCGTGAAGGCAGAGCATGACAGGTTTTGATGAATCTGTGTCGAGATAAAACAGTCTCAGGCCGTTGATAAAAGCCGTCGCCCTGCGGATTCTGACAGTCCCGGCGGTCATACCATCCTCCCTGACAACCTGTTCCCGTGAGCCCACCAGGCCGGCGCACCCGGTATCAGAACCGGTAGTCGTAAGTGACGCCGAACGATGGCATCGTTCCGAACCATTTTTCCGTCTGTTTCTCAATCGAAAGAACGCCGTCGTTCGACACCAGCACGTATTCATAGTTGCGAATATTTTCAGCGCCCGTTACGTTGATCACTTCCACGAAAGCAGTGATAGTCCCTTTGGCCATGAAGAACTTCCTGTTGAGGCGCAGATCCAGTCGTTTGAAAGACTCATGTTTGGACCGCCAGGGGTCATCCGCCTCCAGATAAAACACCTGGTTACCGTCAATGGTGCGCTGGACCAATGACACGCCCGTATAAGGCCAGCCGGTATGAAATTGCCAGGCAACATTGAACTGCCATTTCGTGTTGAAACGATAATTCAGATCAAGATACAATGTGTGCAGTTGGTCGTAGGGGAAATAGAACTCTTCATTATAATTTACCTGCACTCCTTCGCTGAAGTAGTACAGACTCTGTATGTCATCTCTTACTTCGGAAAGCGAGTAACTGAACCACCAGCTGAGTTTCTCCCCGATATCCTTCTTGATATACAACTCGACGCCTTTGGATGTCTTGCCGTTGAACGCAACCCTCACCCTGTCTTCCTCGAGCTCCGGAAAGGTCACCAGCTCTCCGAATGTATTTCTGAAAGCGGGAGCGAGATCGGAATACTTCTTATAGAAGAGATTAAGTCTCAGATTCTCACCCGTTTCGAAATTGTGGTCGAGTCCCAGCACGATGTGTTCGGCTCTTTCGGCCTCGGTGAAACCGATCTCGCCATCCTGAACACTGATTTCGTCGATTCTCTTGACCTGATAGAAATGTCCCCATCCCATTCGAAGGGTAGTGTTTGTCGAAAAATTGATAGCCAGGTTGGCTCGCGGCGAAAAGTGCTCGTCGTCAGAATATGACGCGCGGTCATACCGCACGCCGACCTCGGCGGTGGCAAAGCTGATCGGGCGCACGCGAGTTGCGAAATACCCGCTCATCTTGTTTCCGGAAGGATTTATGGCGACTTTATTTGAGTCTATACCCTCCACGATGTATATCGGATATCCGGAAGGATTGTAGCGGTAATCAAATAAATAGCTCTTGTAATCATAATCAGCCGAGACATGCCTGAAATCGAATCCGCTCTTAAACAACACATTGCGGTGAGCTTCGTATTCCCAGTCCGTCTTGACACCGAGAACGTCGAAGCTACGGATGTCGTCAACTTTCATCTCCGGTGACATCGCCACTTCATCAAAAACCTGCCCCTCCCGGGACTGACTCACGGTTCCAAAAGATGTTATCGTCTTTCCGGCCAGCTTCGATGACAGGTATGAATCAAGAGTAAGCCACAGGTAAGTGCTTCCGTATGAAGAATAGAGAGTATCGCCTTCGTTGTTCTCGTCTTCGGACTGCTCGCCGAGATATTTCAAGTTGTCGTCGGCCCTCAAGAAGTTGAGGGTGAGAATCTGTTGGTTGTTCAGCCGGTAACGCACTTTCGAAAACAGGTCATAGTACTGGGGTCGCAGCTCGCTGTCGGCGCCGGAAAGATCCAGCACCAGATCCAGGTAGCCCCTGCGTCCGGATACCAGCCAGGAACCCTTGTTTTCAGAAAAAGTGCCCTCGCTCAAAAACCGGGCATTCATCAGGCTCAGGCCGAGAGAGATGCGCTTTGTATCGGGAGCGGTGTTTTTCGACTTGATATTGAACACGCCGCTCATGCGATCGCCGTAGTTCGCTGGGTAGCCGCCGGCCATCAGGTCAACCCCCTCCATGGCGGCGACATCGATAACGCTGATAACACCGCCGTCCACGTCCTTTAAGTGGAACGGTTCGTACAACTCCATGCCGTCGAGATTTATCAACACCTCGTCCTGCTCGCCGCCGCGAACATTGAATTTCGCCGAGAAGTCGTTGTAGGCTATACCCGGAAGTCGCTGAACGGCCCGAAACAAATCTTCCGCCAACTGGGGCCGGAGTTCGATCACCTCGCGAGAGAGGATCTGGGTGGCAGCCGGCTCATCGCTCAGGATTGAAAACTGTCCGGGTGTCACGGTTACGCCCCTGATGGAAACCGGTTCCTTAGCAAGTTTGATTTCCAGATGATGCGTACCGGCATTGACCAGCCAAAGACTATCCAAGACTTTAGTTTCATACCCGACACGACTGACCCTGACTCGATAGACACCATCCTCCAGATTGGCTAGGGTGAAATTTCCCAGCGAGTCGGTAATGGTACCCACGGGTCTGTCGAGAACTTTTACACTGACGCCACTCAACGGTTCGCCATCATCAATATCTACAACCGTTCCGGTGATAGAATTATTATGCGCGGCCGCCGATGAGGCGGATGATGCTGATGAGGAACTTGCCAATAGGCTAAAAAAACCCAGGCATATCAAGAAAGTCATCCAGTCCTTCAGAAGTCTTGTCGGCATCGTTGTCCCCTAAACTGAAATAAATTACCGTGACTCCAACTCATCGGAGAGAGTCATCTTTCGCATCTATTCAAGGTTTGTCGGATCCTCTTCGACCATCAGAAACATCACGTCATTGAGCACCTGGTGATCAGGATAGGTAGTGGCGCCCGTAATAACATATCCCGCCGCGCATCGCGACATCGACATCCCATACCCGGCAACACCAACGGCGTCGCTCCAGAGGAACGTACCTTCGGCATCAAGTTTCGTAATCAAAGCGGTGTGTCCGGCGAAATACTGTCCGCAGATCAAGAACGCGCCCTGAGCATCTTCGATTACTGTGCGGGGTTCATTGATGCCCGACTGGGCATAGCTGTATTGCCATAGAACCGTTCCGCTGGCGTTCATTCTGATAACGTGGAGAATCTGGCCGGGGGAGTCCGTGGTCGCGACAGGCACACTCGTACAGGCAGCAACGAGTCCGCCATCCGATGTCTCGGCTAAGGAGTAAATGTTCAGGCTATATTCGCTGCTACTGTGAATCCTCTCCCACATCTCGGTGCCGTCGGGGTCGACCTTGAGAAGATACGCACTGGACTTGTTTCCCGAAGCCGGTCTGGTGTAGCCGCCGACTACGAAGTTCCCGTCGCTGGTCCTGATTATGGAAGAAGCACGTTCCGGATCCGATGTCCCGTAGGTATTCTCCCAAACGGGATCCCCCTCCAGGTCGGCCTTGACAAGGTAAACATCCTCTTCAGTTTCGCTGCGATGCTGATACCCGGCTATGTAGTAGGCGTCCGAAGACAGCGCCAGCGAGTATCCCTGTTCCACATAATCCGGATTTCCGAAACCCTCTTCCACCATAACCACGCCATCGGCCGTAACCTTTATCAGGTAAAAACTGTAATCATCGAGCGGTTTGCCGGAATTGGGGTCTATCTTCGTCCTTTCGACTACATCAAACGATGTCGTCCCGCCGGCCACGATAATACTCCCATCCTGAGCTATCTTGACCGCGCGACCGTTATCGTCACCCCAGCCACCGGCCCAGTTGAACCATAGTAGATTTCCATCCGAGCCGACCTTGGCCAGATACACGGTGTTATCACCGTATCCTCTTGAGGTGGTAGAGCCGGTTATCACATATTCGTCGTCAGGCGTCGTTGCAATCGCCGCTCCCCAGTCATAGCCGTCGTCGCCAAAAGTCTTCGAAACGAGCAGAGTGACATAATTGGCCGGTGGGGTGTTGACGATAGAGTTGTGGGAATAATCGTCACATGCGGCTGCGAGAAGTATCAAAATAATGGCCGCCATTACCACTAATAATGCGAATCTCAATGTTAGACTGTTTTGACGCTCATTCATAGTCACCCACCTCTATTTTCGTCGAAATGCCTCGGTTTGTTTCGATTTTTTTCTGCCAATTGCCTTTCTCTGCACGATGCAGAAATTATGACATAAATAAAACGATTAATGTGCCCCTCTTGATTAATGCCGATATCGAGCGGTCACTTCCGTGTTTTATGTCCTGCCACAATCTCTTTCCCCGCAATGCCCTCTTTGTCGACCGCCATAAGCCACTTTATTACAATCACTTAGGGTAGCGTCGTGGTGGCTGCGGGTGGCGACTCGAAATTAAAGTCGTCTGCAACATGAACACCTGGGAAAGCCATGTGTTCATTGAGAACGCTTCGCGACCGGCAAATCCGAGAGCACGAGACTAATTTTTGTTCAAGTCGACGGCGCTTGTCAATTTCGCGCGGTTCACGATCAGAAACAAAATCGGGACGACAACCAGTGTCAGGACGGTCGATGAAATCAATCCGCCGACCATCGGGGCCGCGATGCGCTGCATAACTTCCGAACCTGTGCCGTGCCCCAGCATTATCGGGAAAAGCGCCAGCAACGTTGTGCCCACTGTCATGAGCTTGGGCCGGACTCTGTCAACCGCGCCCTCAATCGTCGCTTTCCGGAGATCCTCGTATGTATTCAACCGTCCCTCGGCCCGATACCGTTTCACGGCTTCCTCAAGATAAACCAGCATTACGATACCAGTCTCCGCCGCCAGTCCGGCCAGAGCGATAAAGCCCACCCAGACAGCCACCGATGTATTAAAACCTAAAAGGTAGATTAGCCAGACCCCGCCCACCAGCGCAAAGGGAAGAGAGAGCATGACTATCAGCGTATTGGCGAAACTCTTGAAATGCAGATACAACAGAATCAAGATTACGAACAAAGCCAGCGGAACGATTATCTTCAATTTCGAAGCTACCGATTGTATGTTTTCATACTGCCCCGACCATACCAGCGAGTAACCCTGCGGCAGACTAACTTCACGGGCAACCTCGGCGCGAGCCTTGTCGACATATGACCCGATGTCGGTGCCTTTTATATCCACAAAGATCCAGTTGGTCAACCTGGCATTCTCGGACTTAATCATCACCGCACCTTTGGAGAACTGCAGCTGTGCCACCTGACCCAGAGGAATGCTGCCGGTCTTTGTGGGTATCAACACCCTTGAAATCTCCTCGGGGTTGTCCCTGAGCGACCGGAGGTACCGGACATTGATGGGATACCTTTCGCGGCCTTCGATATTGTAAGCTACGTTCATGCCGCCGATTGCCGAGGCTATTATCTGATTGATATCTTCAATATTGACTCCATAAGCAGCAGCCTTAAAACGATCGATATCTATGTCGAGATAATTTCCGCCGGTGATACGCTCCGCATAAACAGAACGAGTTCCCGGCAAAGGCTTGACAACCGCTTCGATTCGTTGCGCGATGGCATTGAGACTGTCGAGATCAGGCCCCATCACCTTAATCCCGACCGGCGTTTTGATGCCTGTTTCCAGCATATCGATTCGTGCCCGGATCGGCATTGTCCAGGCATTTGTCAGTCCCGGAAACTGGATGGCGGCATCAAGAGAGTCGATCAGCGTCTGCGGCGTCATGCCGGGCCGCCACTGGTCAAGAGGCTTCAGCATGATGGTTGTCTCGATCATACTCAGCGGCGCCGGATCCGTCGCTGTCTCGGCGCGACCGACTTTTCCGAAAACCCGCTCCACCTCCGGAAATGATGCTATGATGCGGTCGGTCTGCTGAAGTAGCTCCCGCGCTTTGGATATGGATATCCCCGGTAGGGTGGTCGGCATATACAGCATGTCGCCTTCGTAAAGAGCAGGCATGAATTCCGTGCCAAGATTCATCATCGGCAATATCGACACCACCAGTATCACCAGCGACGCGCCAATCACCCACCAGCGCTTCCGGATGGCGAAATTGATGGCCGGACGGTACAATCCTATAAAAAACCGCGATAACCGGTTTTGTGACTCCGACCGTATTTTACCCTTTAAGAATATTGCCACCAGGGCTGGGATTATCGTGATGGAAATTAAAGCCGATGTTGCCATGGCGAACGTTTTGGTATATGCCAACGGCTTGAACAGCCGTCCCGATTGTCCCTCCAAGGGCCAGTATGGGCAGAAAAGAAACCGTGATAATCAAAAGCGAGAAGAACAGGGCCGGTCCGACTTCCTTCACGGCATCGAGAATTATCTCGTTGCGCGGTTTCGTGCCGCCGTAGCGCTCCAGATGTTTATGAGCGTTCTCCACCGTAACCAGCGACGCATCCACCATAACCCCGATAGCAATGGCAATTCCACCGAGCGACATGATATTGGCACTGATGCCGAGCCAATACATAAGCAGGATGGAAAGACCAACACCGGCAGGCAAGGCGAAAACGGCAATAAGAGTCGAGCGCACGTGAAGCAGAAACAAAAGCGTCACCAACACGACGATCAAAATTTCTTTAATCAGCGTGTCGGTGAGATTGCTCGTAGCCCGGTCTATCAAGGCCGACCTGTCATAGACCGGCACAATATCGACACCGATCGGCAAACCCTCCTTTAGTTCTTCCAGTCTCTCCTTAACGCGATCTATCACGTCGCGTGCGTTCTCGCCATAGCGTATCACCACAATGCCGCCGACGGTCTCGCCCTGGCCGTCAAGTTCGGCTATGCCACGACGAATATCCGGGCCATGGTGCACCTCGGCTACCGATGAAAGCAGCACCGGCGGACCATCCTCAGAAACGTGAATAGGGGTCTGACGTAGGTCCTCCAAATCACCAACGTACGCCTGACTCCTCACGACAAACTCGGTTTCGCCCAGCTCCAGCAGTCGACCACCGACAGCGGAACTCGACCGTTTAACAGCATCCATGACGTGACCGAGCGGAATTCCGTAGTGCTCCAGTTTAGCCGGATCGACCTCAACCTGGTATTGCTTGACGAAACCGCCTACCGATGCTACCTCGGATACACCGTCGAGCGAAGCCAGCTCGTACTTTAAGGTACCAGTCCTGAATCGACCGCAGTTGCGACAAATCATGACGATTGGTGGTATCCACGAGGGCATACTCATATACCCAGCCTATTCCGGTGGCATCGGGACCCAATTGCGGCGTCACACCGGCAGGAAGACGACCGCCCATCTGGGACAGGTACTCCAAAATCCGACTGCGCGCCCAGTAGATGTCGGTGCCGTCTTCGAAAATCACATACACGATACGACATCCCGAAATGGGAGAAGCCCCTTACATGCTTCGCTCCCGGCACCGACAGCATCGCGGTCGACATCGGATACGTCACTTGATCCTCCACCACCAGCGGCGGGCTGACCCGAATACTCCGTTTGAATTATGACCTGTGTATCCGAAAGGTCCGGTATGGCATCTACTGTAATCTCCTTGCCGCCCACACTCCCAGTATCGAGGATAGCTACGGCCAACCAGAGAACCAGCCAGCGATGCTGAATCGATAACTCAATCAGTTTATTGATCATGGCTCTCTCCGGGCTGGTATTTGATAAGGTTCATTCCGCACACCGGACACACTCCCGAATCCGGCTGAGCCACGCCGCACTGCGGCATTGGACAGACGAAGTGTCGCCGATATCGGTCTCCGCCACCGGAACGAATGCCATTCCGCACTCCGGACAACTCGCCGGGACCGTAGTTTAGAACACATGGTGATGTTGGCATGGGACAGGTATGAATATCATAGGGGTCGGCAGCACTCAGCGAGCCATGCTGATGTCCCATCGACTTTTCGGGAGTCATCTCTTTCATTGGCGTCTCCGACCCATGCTGATGCTCCGTTGGCTTTTCAGGAGTCATCTCCTTCATTGATGTGCATCCGAGCCATGCTGATGACCACCCATCGGGCCGATTGCCTCACTCAAACGGGACTCACTATCGAGAAGGAACTGTCCCGATGTTACTACCCTTTCTCCGTCGCCGATACCGCTCAGAATCTCAATCATATCGTTGCCGTCAACCGCTCCCGTTGTCACCGTTCGCGGCTCAAACGTGTCGTCGTTCGATGCTACATAGACAATTTGACGCGTTCCCGAATTGATAACCGCCGAACGAGGCACAAGCAACGCGGCATGCAGGGACCGATGCTGAAGTTCGACCTCGGCGTACATCTGCGGCTTCAAACTGAAGTCCGAATTCGTCATCTCCAGACGAATCTCAACCTGCCCCTTGGGATTCAAGGTCGGTGAGACGTAAACAACGCGCGAATCAAATGTCCGGCCCGGCAATCCCGGTGTCGTTACTTGCGCCTTTTGGTTGAGACTTACATACGGCAGATCCTGCTCGTAAACATATGCCCTCACCCACACAGTCGACAGATCCGCTATCTCGAACAAGACTGTGCCGGGAGCCACTTCCGTACCTTCATTGACATTCTTCGTAATGACGAATCCGTCAGAGGGTGCCCGGATGAGCATCGTGCGCTTGACCTCTCGGCTCTCCCGGAGATCGCTCAGTTGGTCATTGGTGATATCCCAATTTCTCAAACGACTCTCAGATAACTCCAGAAGCCGTTTCAGGTTGTCTGTCGTTTCCGAACCCGCAAGAGCAGTTAAGTATTCCCGTTGGGCGGACACCAACTCCGGCGAATATATTTCAAGAAGAGGCTGCCCCTTGAACACCTTTTCGCCGGTTTCATTGACATACAGCTTTTCAATCCACCCGCCGACCTTGAGGTTAACATCAAAATGGCTGGGGTCAGCTATCGTCACATTTCCGAAGGCCCTTACTTTTTTAGAAAGCGCCCCGTACGCAACCGGCGTCGTGACCAACCCCATGTTCTGTCGGGTCGTGGGATCGATGCTTATCATGCCACTGCTTCCGGCACCGGTTTTCTTGAGTGTCAACGTCATGCCGCAGATAGGGCATGACCCCGGTTCCTTCGATATCACCTCCGGGTGCATCCCGCAGGTATACAGCACCGTCTCCGCATCAGAGACAGCTGCTTCAACCGGTCGATTACCGTTCGACCAAAAGTGGGCGACAGCAAATCCTATCACCAAACACATAATTGCGACTATTGTTATTTTCATGGCATTACCTTTCAAAATCATTTCCGTACAACTCCCGCAGCATCGCCCCGGTTTGATTGACCTGGCGAACAAGGTCAAGTCGCTCCAATTGAACATCGAGCAACTGCATCTGCGCCGACAGGAGAGCATCAAAATCTATCTCGGCCACTTCATAGGCAATCTCGGCAGCTTCATAGCTGGCTTTCGCTTGTGGTAGAATGGCCCCGTCGTATTTATTCAGGCTCTCTGTGAGAACCTTGACATTCAGTCTGCTGTCCTCGGCCTCCTTTGTCAGCCAATCGTGCACCGAACGCTGCTGCTGCTGTGATGCCAGCAACATCTGCTCCGACGCCCTGACATGGTTCTTCTGCTTGCTTCCAAACCATAGCGGAAGACTAAACCCAACATGCAAGGACAACCAGTCCTCGCCGGGAGACATATCCCCGGGTATGGTCTTTCTTATCAGGTAATCAACCCCCAGGGTTACATCCGGCCAGTATTCGGACCGCGAGAGGCTGCGCTTTGCTTGCGCCTGATCAATGGCAAGATTCGCATCCAGCAAGTAAGGATTGGCCTTTATTGTCGCGGTACCGCCAAAATCGGCCGGCGGTTCCGGCAGGTAGGGGGAAAGGTCGACTGTTGTCGACGAATCTCCTACTGTTCGCCACAGTTCGAGCAGCGCCGACCGTTGCATCTGCCGGGCATTCAACAGCCGGATTTCCAGTCGTGAGCCGGTCGTCTGCGCTATGAGGACATCATGAGCAGTCGCCTTGCCGGTAGCATATCGCTCCTCGGTTACAGAAGTCGTCGCATCAATCAGCCCGATAGTCTCTTTGATTACACCTTCTGTCAGTTTCCAATAGGAATAATCAAAATAGGCGCCGGTAACCTCGCGTATCACTCGATTGCGAACAGCCTGTTGGGTGGCGTCGTCGCGCTGTTGCTCCAATCTCGCGTAGCGGGATCCGGCCCTGAGTCGACCCGGCCAGGGTATTGTCTGCGACAGACCGAGCGAAACACCCGACATGGGCACCTCGTCCAGCGCCAGAGATGAGCGCGGAAGATTCATCAAACTTATCGAGAATTGAGGATCAGGAAGCGTTCCGGCGGCATTTGCTTCATAACCGGAAGCCTTAGCCTTGAATCCTGATGACTTGATGTCCGGGTTGTTCTCTAAGGGCAATGGCTATCAGAGAATCCAGAGTTCTCTGATTGGCCTGAATATTGTTTGTCGTTGTTACGACTATCAGCAGCACCAGCGCCGCTATCCACGGTCTGGTCATGGGATTTTTTCTCCTTCGTTAATGTTACCAATTCGCAAAAAACAAAAAGGCGCACCTTAGCCTCATTTCAATAAGGCAGTGCCGAAGAAGAGGTCTAAATTAGAAATGCACAGGAAAAAAGATACGCCGGCGGTGATTTGCCGGCATGATAGTTGAGCAAAGACTTAGCATAGCCGTGGGCGTCATCGACGATGTAGTCATCAAAAGTAGCAGCCTCGCAACCAATCGAAAGATCTCGACCAAAGCGATTCTCACTCAAAGTCATCTCAACGTCGAGAGGAGGCTCGTTCGACTCCGACATTTGGCATTGGCAGTGGTCGCCGGAAGACTCATTATCGGATGCCGGGGAGTCCACAGGACAACAACAGCAGGTGGATTCGCCGCAAAGGTCGCTGCTCGATGATGTCATCGACGCCTGTGCCGTGTCCATCTGAAGAATCGGGCTGAAAATGAGAACCAGCCCCGCCAGAACTGCTATGCTTGTCTTTAGTTTTGTCATAAGTTCACAAAAAGTATTACGTGCTTTATACAACAGACAGCGGCTACAATAGTGCCTTAGAATTGCCAAATTGTGCGCATTGTGCCCGCAAGTGCTTGCGCAGCAATGCAATCGTTTTATCTGTTTGGGAGGGGGCGAATGGCCGCTTAAATAGCCTGTCGGAATGGCCCGTGTTCTATGGTGATGATTTTGCGAAAAGCCAGTCCACGCCGTCGAGAATTTTGTCCTCGACAATCGGAGCCACCGCCATTGTTACGGTTCTGAAGTAAATATTGCGGATTAGGAAGAAAATAGCCACCGCCACGACAGGTTCAATCTTTCCCTCCAAAGCCTGGGCAACAGAACTGCTTCTCCGTGGCACAGTCTCAGTGACAATCGTAGTTTCTGATGGATAAGAAGCAAGCGGAGTCTCACCGGGAGAAGACAGAGAAATCGATACTCCGCTGCTGTCACTATCCACAGCGAGCGCTTCTTCGTAAACAGGAGCGTCAGGTTCGTTACGGTCACGGGGTTCTTCCGATGATGACCCGATATATCGATAAGGAGCCTGATAGTTCGTGGAGCATCCCTGCGGCAAAACCAGAGCACCAAGCAACAGCACCGCTGCCGATACCTGCCACCCGCATCGTCTCGACACGAATCTCACACAACTCCCAATGTACTTGATCTTGCTCAATCTATAAACTTTCCGGCAGCCACGCTACCTCAGAACCTGAGCTTCACATCCTTACACGCTATCAGCAACGCCACTATTGGCCTTTATTCGGAGTACTCATCCGTGAGCCTGCTTGAAATCTTATAATGATGTGCGAGGAGCTATTGCAGAGATGACCCTCCGATGGCCACTATAAATAAAATAAGTTAATCAGGAGCGGGAAACAAGTCCCTGAGGAGAGATAATAGACGCCGGCGGCGATTTTGTCTGAATTCTGAACAGGCCAGCCGGTGACTTTATGATGAGTAAAACAGCGGCGTCAATCAGCCCACCCGTGCGGTTTTCCTCTTCATCAGCAAGTAGCCGATAATCATCAGAACTGAAACCGCCAGGCTCACCGAGCCGCCGCAATAAATGGGCGTTCCCGGCCCCTGAAAAAGACAGACTGCGAATACCGCCGCCACGCCCAACACAATCGGTACTAAGAGACCCAGCATGAAAGCCTTTATAAAATCGCGACCCTTCTTCTTGGCTATATATCCCGCCGCGACTCCCAGAAGACCCACTACTCCAAAGGCACCCACATGCGCAAAGATATATCCGACCATCTGCCCGCGGAGGACGATCCAGCCCGCCACGCCGACCACAAACAAACAAAGTAAGACAACCAGTATCCTGATTTCCGTGAAACCACCGCTGCCCCGCCCGTCAACTTTTTTGTGACTTATCACCCAACATCTCCTTTTGCTACCCGGTGTGCTGCCGATTCCAAAGCATATTCTTTCATCTACGAGCATACATTTATACAGTTTCATTCCTATTACGTCCGGTCCGTCCACCACTCGTTCGAGCCTCGCCACGTTGGACTTGCCCATCGGTCTGTGATACTGTACCTTACATCAATGACAGGCAAACAAAGTCCCCCGGTTTCATTGATAGTCCCTACATACAAACGCGAGGAAGTACTCGTTACTTGTCTCCAGTGCGCCCTGAAACAGACCTATCAGCCGCTGGAGATTCTGGTCATCGACCAGACCGAATCGCACTCAGAGGCAACAGCCGAATTTCTCAAAAACGCCGAAGACAAAGTACGCGTTGTCTTTCACTCGCCGCCCAGCGCGGTAACAGCGCGGAATCGCGCTCTTCAAGAGGCAAAAGGGGACATCCTGATTTTCATAGACGACGACACCACGTTTGAACCGGCTTTCGTCGAAGCCCATGTTGAGGCTCACCGACGAGGGGCCGATGTTGTCCAGGGCCGTGTGATGGAACCGGGAAGAAGTCCGTCGTACCGTGCCCAATGGGTACTTCCGTGGCTACGCGTGGTGGGCAGTAACACCTACGACCAAACCAGCAAGACCAACACCGTTACCGGCTGCAATTTCTCTATATCGCGAAAGGCTTTTGAGCGCGTTGGAGAGTTCGATACCAACTTCACCGGCACTCTTATAAACGAAGATGCCGACTACGGCGCGAGGTGCCACAAAGCCGGTCTGAAGATGATATTCGATGCCGATGCGTCTCTCTTGCACCATCGCGATGCCAGCGGCGGCGTAGATGCCAATATGAAGGCGGCACTGCGGATTTTCGAGATTTCGGTTCTTCGCAACGAGCTTTATTTCGCCCGCAAGCATTTCCCGGCGCCGGTTGTCTGGATATATAAGTGGCGAATGGCCCGTCAGATTGAAGCGTATCAAGCGCAAGAGCGGTCTGGAGCCGCCGGTTCCGGCCGGACAACTGATTCGCCAGGCCGATCGCGCTGCGAAAGGACTGCTCCGAGCCGCAAGAACGTGATAATCCGGCCGCACGCCCGCCTCACCCGGCCATTCCGTAAAGATATAGATGAATTTAAGCTGATTTCAGGACATCTTGATTTCCGTGCGGCTTTGGTTTATACTGTGTTTTCATAAAATCACGAGAGAGTGTTAGCAGCAAACTAAATACAAAACCACCCAGGAGCGGTTCATGCAAAAACGCTTTGTATCGGCGGTTTTCGTTGTCGCCGTCGCGCTGATTCTCAGCGCCGCCTCAGCGACCGCCCAGAATATCGATGCCAAAGAATACCGGCTCGATAACGGCATGCAGGTTCTGATGGTCGAGCGACACGAGTCGCCAACCATTATGGCCTCGATTTTCGCCAAAGTCGGCTCAGCTAATGAGATTACCGGTATCACCGGCATATCCCACCTGTTCGAACACATGATGTTCAAAGGCACGGAGACGATAGGAACCAAAGACATCGTTCGCGACCGTGAAATCATGGCCCAGCTCGATTCGCTTCGCGATCTCATGCGGGCCGAAGAGAGCATCATGCGCGAACAGATGCGGCGCGGCGAAATCGAGGATATGTACGACCCTGCCGCCAAAACGCCTCGCTACCGCGAAATCGAAATGGTGTTCGACAGCCTGATCCTTCAGCAGCGCGAGCTGATCATAAAAGACCAACTCGACGAGATCTACACCAAGAACGGTGGCTTCTTTCTGAACGCCTTCACCAACGAAGACATGACCGGCTACTTTCGTTCGTCTGCCCAAAAAATAAAATCGAACTCTACATGTGGCTGGAGTCGGATCGCTTCGGCGGACCCGTATTCAGAGAATTCTACTCCGAGCGCGATGTTGTCCGCGAGGAGCGACGCCTCGGTGTCGAATCAACACCCGACCGGCCTGATTGAAGAAGATTTTCAGTCCATGTTCTGGAAATCATCATCGTACCACTGGGATGTTATCGGTTGGCCCTCCGACCTCGGAAGTATCACCCGAAGGCAGGCTGACGATTATTTTGACACCTACTACGCTCCCAATAATCTGGTCATGATCTTAGTCGGCGATCTCGAGCCCGATAAAATGATCAAGCTGGTAAGAACAATATTTCGAACGCATTCCACGCGGCAAGGTAGACCCGCCCGATGTTACCACGCTCGAAGAAAAACAATACGGCGAGAAACGGATGATTGCCGAAGCGGAAACCAGCCCCAAGGCCGAAATATGGTACCACACCGTCGCCTGGAAACATGCCGACAGCTATCCGCTCGAAGTACTAGCCGGTATTATGAACGGCAAAACGGGACGGCTGTTTAAGAAGCTCGTTGACGAAAAAGGCATCGCCAAGAGTTCCGGCGGAGGCGGCCGGAGCATGATGGGCGGTGATGATCTTGCCGTAGACGCCTTCCAGGGTTCCACTAAAATATGCCGGGATTCTATTTGCTTAGTGCTGAGGGCATCTCCGGTGTCAAAGCTGAGCAACTCGAAGAGGCAATGTATGAAGTCATCGATGACCTCAAGAAAAACCCGGTCACCCGGGAAGAACTACAGAAAGTCAAAAACCAGTTGATGGTGGAAAAAATTCGGTTCATGGATATCATGTCCGGAATCGGCATCCTCTTCTATCTCGGGCAGAACGCCGCCTATGGCGACTGGACCGAGGCTAACAACGGCCTGAAAAAACTGGAGATGGTCTCAGCTGATGACATCATGCGCATTGCCAATAAATACTTCGCCGACGACCAGAGAAACGTGCTGATAATAAACAGCAAAGCCGGTACCGGCGATGCCGAGGCCGAGGCAAGCGAAGACGATCAGTTTAATCAGATGGTCGAGATGATCAACTCCATGACCGAGGCTACCAAACTCCAGCAGATGATTGGCATGGTTTCGATGCAGCTTGACCAGATCGAAGATGCTCAGGAAAAGGAAATGATGGAAAAGCTGCTGGGCGTTGCTAACAAGAAACTGGCCGAGCTAAAAGCCGCCGAAGAAAACTAAGGCGTACGCCACAGGAGATAAGATTATGAAAAAATCATACACACTGTCATTGGATTGGCTGGCGGCGCTGGTGACAATTCTGGCGTTGACCGTTGCGTTTGCTTTCGCACCGTCCGCCACAGCCGGCGATATCGTCGACCATCCCGATAAACTCAAGTACGAAAAACTGAAATATCAGCCACCCAAACCACAGGATTATCGCCACACACTCAAATGCGGCGCTACCGCTTACGTAATTGAAAATCCGGAAATGCCCACGTTCGAGCTGACCATCCTGGTTCGCACCGGTTCCATTTACGACCCCGTTGAAAAGGCCGGTCTCTCAGACATGGCCGGTTACCTGATGCGCAACGGCGGCGTTGAGGGAATGACCGCTAAAGAACTCGATGAACGCCTCGCCTACCTGGCCGGTGAGATTTCAGTGGATATAGAAAGCGACCGCGGAGAAGTAAGTCTCTTCTGCCTGTCCAAAGATATCGACGAAGGACTTGACCTTCTGAAGAAGGTCATCCGTACCCCCGTGTTCGACCAGAGTGCCCTCGATAGATACCGTACCGATATCCTGTCGGAACTCGAACAACGCAATGCTTCGACATCGGATATCGAAAGTCGTGAATGGGAATTTCTCCTGTACGGCGACCATCCGTGCACCACGCCGTATCGGCGTACGGAGCAATCCGTCAACTCGATCACTCCCGAAGACCTGACCGCCTTTCACGAGAAGTATTTCTTCCCGAAAAACTTCATTTTCGCACGTCTCCGGTGACTTCAAGACGGCTGATGTCCTGACAAAACTCGATAATATGCTTGCCGGATGGGCCGACCACGAACTGAACCTTCCGGTCACTTCCCGAGAATATCCCGGATCCGAAACCGGGCGTCTATATGATTAAAAAAGACGATGTCAACCAGTCACGTATCCGTATCGGACACATTGGCGTGAAGCGGGATATCCCCGATAAATGCGCGCTCGAGGTGATGAACGACATTCTGGGCGGGGGCGGGTTTACATCGCGGATCGTCCGGCGTGTGCGTTCCGACGAAGGACTGACCTACAGCGTCGGCAGCCGGTTCGTAAGCCCGGTTTTGTACCCCGGCACTTTCCGGGCATGGTTTCAAACCAAGCATGAAACCGCTGCTTTCGGTACCGGACTTATGGTCGAAGAAATCAAGCGCATCCGCGCCGAGAAATGCGAAGCGGAAATAGTCGAGAATGCCAAAGCCTCATTCATTGGCAACCTGGTCAATCCCTTTAGCAGCAAGAGCCTTATCGTAAATACCTTTGCCTCCGATGACTACACCGGGCGGCCCGATGATTACTGGCAGAACTACGAGAAGAACTTTGAGGCGGTGACACCCGACGATGTTCTGGCCGCGGCGCAGAAATACCTGCACCCCGATAAGCTCGTGTATCTGGTCGTTGGCGACCCCGAAGCCGCCGAGCAAGGATCGGACAAACACCCCGAACATTTCTCGGACTTTGGTGAGATTACCATCGTGCCTCTTCGCGACCCGATGACGCTCGAAATAAAATAGCGATAATACTCTCATTAGCAGAAAAGCCTCCCCGAAACGGGAGGCTTTTTTGTAGCTTCGTCTTTGGTGAGAAAAACCAACCCTACATCCCCGGCAAAGGCCGGCCAGTCAACATACAGAAGACAGCATACAATACACCACCAACCATGCCGCCTATATTGGCCAACATATGAGCGGCAATGGCAGGAACAAGGCTGCCTGTTTTCGCGCGCAGATAAGCAGCCATGAGACCGAGTGAGAACGTGAATATAATTGTCACTGTCGATGTCACTGCGTCGGCCCCGGTCAATGGCAGCACCAGGTGCATCGCGGCGAAGAACAGAGCACTTATCAAAACAGGTAACTCGATCCGGAAGAACGGAAATCTAACATATCTGCCCGATAGACTCGAAAGATGTCCCTGAAGAAACCCGCGCGTGAAGATCTCCTCAATAGTACTCGAGAATATCCATACGAAGAGCACAATCTGGGGAAAGGTAAGACTTTTTGCGACCGGGCTGCCCGCTCCGCCAAATCCCAATACTCCGATAGTCGCTGCTACTCCAAGCAGCGGAGCCGTCGCCGCAATCAACATCCACCGGTGATCACCCTTTGGCAGACAGAAGCCATACCCGGCAAATTTCCTTTTTCCGAAAATCGCTATTGCGACCAAAGCCAGAATCAGTTCCAAGCCCTGTGTCGTCGCCAAACGAGGAGTGCCTGAAGGCAGAACCAGCTTCGGCAGGACTATTGCGATCAGAAAAATACCAACCGAAACCGAAAGTGCTACGGTTACCCGCGAGTTGCTGTCAGTTGACATGATATATACCCTTCATCCTTTTTAGATAGTCTCCGGCAAATTGCGACTCACTCTTGAGGCTACATGTATCGCATTTTAGTAACCGGTATACTCAATGACGGTCCACATATTCAAATTTCAGTAGCATTACATCGACCTTCCCCTCACTATTATCTCTATCTATATGCTCTCAGTCAAGTTTCATGTCTCCCTCTTCTTTTGGGTGCTGCCGGCAGGGGCAGCAGAATCTACGCCTCGTCCCTGACCAGGTGAACAGACTATCCCTGCCGGGCGTTTATATGGCGGGTAGTTGCGCCGAAACCTGACTTTTTGGAGAAGAGCGAGTGAAAAGCGCTATAACGACTTATCTTCTGGTTTTGCTCATCCTCGTATCCTGCAATAAGGGTATCTCGCCGGAAGAACTGGGCGATACTTTCGCCCTTATCCACTGCACTTTAATCAACGGCACCGGTGAAGAACCTATTTATGATGCTGTGCTGGTGGTCGAAGATGGTCGCATTCAAGCTGTTGGCCACATAAGTACCACACCTGTTCCCCCCGGTGTAACGACAATAGACCTTTCCGGCGCGACTGTTCTGCCGGGATTTATGAATACTCACATTCACAGCGGCTTCAGCAGGACCAACCTGGAAGCTTGGGCGCGGGAAGGTGTTACCACCGTGCGCGATTTGTGTGGCCCCACAGCATTCAACCTGAGAGACGAGCTGAACCAGAATCCGGCCTGCGCCAGACTGGTTGCTGCCGGACCCATGATCAGCGTACCCAATGGATATCCTTACGTTCCGTGGGGATCCTCATGCATGCTGGCGGTTACTTCTGTCGAAGATGCCCGCCAGAGGACAAGACAACTTCTACTCGATGGCGCCGATATTATCAAGATTAGCATGGAGTCGGGCGAGAGCTTCGGGTTGGAGATCCCGTCTCTTTCTAATGAGGAAGCCGTAGCTATCGTGGAAACCGCCCACGAATATGGTACCGTGGCGACCGCGCATGTTCTCGTTTCGTACGATCTCGGACGGGCGCTCGATGCCGGCGCCGATGATATCGCCCATATGATCACCGACTATCTCCCCGACAGCCTGATAACCCGTATGATTGACAACGATGTGTACTGGGTTCCCACTATCGAATTATGGATGAAGGTCGGTCAAGGATGGGGAGAGGTTGCCATCGGAAATTTGCGCCGGTTTGTACAGGCGGGAGGAAAGGTGGCTACCGGCACCGACTACGACGGCTACGATGCTGTGTTTGAGTTGGGCATGCCGCTGGATGAAATGAACTGGATGCTTCAGGCGGGTATGTCACGCATGCAAGTGATCGTGGCCGGTACAAAAAATGCCGCCAAAGTCTGCAATAGAGAAGATGACCTCGGTACCCTTGAAACCGGGAAAATAGCTGATATTCTGGTAGTAAACAGCAACCCCCTCGATGACATAGATGCTCTCGCCGATGTTCTCATGGTCATCCACAACGGCGTTGCAATCCGCGATGAAAGATAGCCCGAGGCTACGGTAGGGTCAATACTCCAGCGTCAAACCCACGCCCACTTCCTCAATATTCACAGCGCCCGATATAGCTACTTTAGACTTCAGATCTGTGCAGTGACAAACATGCACCGAGGCAGGATTCAGAGACTTCATGTATTCGATTGTCCCCTGAAGCAGTCTCAGGTGCCGGATTCAGCAGGTGAAAACCTCCGATAATATCGACTACCCTGTCTTCACGGCACACTTTCCGGGCGTACTCGACTATATTGCAAATCCCCGAATGTGAACAACCGGTAATTATAACGAGACCATCGCGCGACCTGTAAGCCAGCGCCGAGTCCTCAACCACGAAATCATCTTCAAGAACCCCGTTCTTGATAATCTTCCCAAACGGTTCGCCCGCCTCAAAATCGTTTCTTCTCTCAATCTCCCCCAGAAACACCAACTTCTCGTTTATCCACAGAGGTTCGACCGTTTCCTCGATCTGAAAATAACCGTCCAGATCGCTTCGGTCCAGCGACAGCTTTTCCTTCCCGGGTCTGTCATAGGTCTGCCGGAGCAGGGTGAAAGGATGGGTCAACAATCTTGGCCTGTCAGGACGGCCTTCTCGGATTCCGCTTTCTGAATATAGCCGCAGCAGATGGGGGAGTCCCCCGACATGGTCAATATGCCCGTGAGACAATGCGAGATAATCGATATCGGTCAGGTCGATACCGAGCTTCTTCGCATTTGCTATGAACGCATCCGAATAGCCGACATCAAAAAGTATCTTCCGGCCGTCGCACTCAATAAAATACGACACGGCCGGTTCGCCTACGAAGTATCTGTCAATGAAAGTGTTGTTGTCTACCAGTACAGTTAGTTTCATCTTTTCTCAACGCTGTAATCGTTCTCACTCCTCCGTGAACTTGCTCATCGGAACATCGCTGTTCCAGATGTCGGCATGAAGTTTCCAATTGCCCGAAGCATCTTTTTTCCAGATATGCAGGTTCTTGGTCTTGTGCCACTGGGGCTCGGCGTCTTCGGCATGCCACGTATAATAATAGGAATTAACCGTATAGGCTATGTGACCGTCAACATCAATATCCACTACCACCCGGTCGCGAATCTTGAAAACCCAGCCTTCGCTGGACCGCATCATCTGCGCGATAGCCTCTTTGCCCTTGTACATTGTCCAGTGACTGGGCATCATAATGGCGCTGTCGTCGAACATAGCGATCCGGGCCTCGTTGTCGCCCGCCTCAATCGCTTGATAGAAAGCATCAATGGCACTAGTCAACTCAACCGGAACCCCTTCCTGCTGAGTCTGCCCGCAGCCGGTAATGCAAAGCATCAGGGCAATGAGAGCAAACCCCGACTTACGTGTCATTTTGTGCATCTTCTCTTTTCTCCTTTCTCTGGCAATACCCCCCGATTTTAAAGACGGACAGGGCTTTCCCTCATAAAGTGATTTTTGACCGAAAATGTTGAAAATAGAGCCGGCGCCGACATCCGGGCGGGTTCTTTATCGATACTTGATCTTCAGAATCAGAATCATCGCGGCAATGACCAGCGTGACCGCATTGGCCAGAATAACAGGGTACGAGACAATGTACAATCCATACACCAGCCACAACAAAATACCGGTGGTGATGACTATATACATCGCGAGGGAGATATCCTTGGTCGAGCGCGTACGCCAGGCCTTCGTCAATTGCGGCACGAATGACACCGTGGTCAGCGCACCGGCCACTAATCCGAGAAGCATAATTGAATCCATAGGAGGATGATAATACTCCGTCGTGTAGCAGCCGTCAAGGCTTATTTGACTAATTGAATTCACCTTGGCAGCTAATCCCTCACGCATCGGACCGAAAACCCGCTATTATTGTGACCGGGATTACTCCGAATACTCGCATTGCCGCCCGACAACCCGAAATGCCAGGCGAAAAGAGAATCATAGGCGGTCGATGACCACCAGGTCGCATAATTACCACCCTCGCCGCTGCCCCCGACCCGTCCACGGCCACCGGCCGGAACACCGCAAAAACCGCTCTCGTCTGTCGCCCCGGGATTGGAGCCATTCCACAACCCTGCCGTAGTGTCCTTTAGCTTGCCACCGGCTACGCTCCTGCCACCCAGAAAGGATTCCAACTCCAGCCATTCAGCTTCCGTGGCCACATGCCAACCCTCAGGACACAAACCCCTGTCGTCATTAACGGCATAAAAATTGTACAGCGCACCGTAAATCTGTTTGTAGGCGGCAGAGTCATTGTCATACCAGCAGAGCGCCCCGGTTCTCAAAACACTCCAAACAGAGTCGTTCTCAACTTCAGCAATCTCACAGCCATTGCGATAGTGCGTAACTCTCAGGTTCTCTGCCATCCATATTTGTGTCCCTATCTGAACGGTATGGTAAATATTACCATCGAAGTCCGTTACAGTGAAACCCGCTCCAAAACCGAGAGCAAAAGCCAACACTACACTGGCGCCAACGGCCGCTGCACGTATTTGCCTAAGAAACATCATTCGTCACTCGATTTTCATCCCAACCCTGCTGAAGTCCGAACTGTAATAAACCCTCACTGCTTTACCGAGAACCAACTCGCGCGGAACGGGTCCCCAGAATCGGGAATCGAATGAATTATCTCTGTTGTCTCCCAATACGAAATATTCCTGTTCGGCTAATACGTACGGCCCAAAATTGTCGCGACTGTCCGCGCCACCGGACCGCCGGGGTTGTATCACCAGTTGTCCGGAGGACGTTGTGTCTATGTACTTCAATGTTGCCGGCTCGTCAGCAGGTGCGCCGTTGACGTATAATATCTTGTCAACAATCTCGACTGTATCGCCGGGCAAGGCAACACATCTGTGGATATACTGTGTCACCAGGTCGTGAGGAAATATAAAGACAATAACGTCACCGCGCGCAGGGTCAACCGAGTCATAAGCCGACATATCCGCATAAAGATAGTCACCGACAAAGAGCGCGTTCTCCGCCGACTGGGAACTTACGGTGTAAGCCCGGGAGTTTGCATACAAGGGCTGCGCATACCACAGAACCAACAGCGAGAATGCCCCCCAAGCTATGTAATAGTACCACCGGTTGTATTTGCGAAGAACATAGTCATCGGGCTGCTCTCTGGCCGTCCACCACGCATGACCAAGGTAGAACAAAAGGTATAGCAGACCGCCGATGACGGGAACGATGATATTCAGCGGCCGGGTGTCCCATGTCGCCATAACAGCATACATGATTTTTGGCACAAGCAAAGCCCCAATCGAACCACGCCACTGCCTGAACGACCTTCCCGCTGTAAAGATGCCCGAGCCCGGGTATCACCAGAGCGAGTGCCGCCGCGACTATCGGCCGCCGCTTCTTGTTTTTGATTTCCTGTGTCATGATGATTCCCCTATACAAGTTCTTCGTTCACCTTGCGGCTGTCGATTCCTACGCCGATATCACTAGTCCTCAGCCCTGAAAACCCACCCCGGCGATGAATCCACCGTCTGACGCAAAAGAAGATTCAACTGGGCCGCATGATGCTGCACGTGGCGCATGTTGTAGAGAAGCAGCTCAGCTACACTGAGGTCAACCCGCCCGAACTTGTACCGCCGGTTGGCCTCTTCATCGGTCATTCCCTCAATCGTCGTTTTGCATTTGTTGCGGCCGTGTTCAAGATAGGTCAGAAGCTCGTCTTTTGTATACGGTCGCGGCGGGAGTTTCCCCGATGGATCCAATTCCTCAAGTCCGAACGGGGGAGGAGGCGTGAATCCATCGGCAGATTCCGACAGATAAAAGTCCAGCCAGAACAGCGCGTGGAACGCCAGGTACCAGAACTCCGGCTGACGCGAGCGATCATGCCATACGCTGTCAGGACAGGCCTCGATAGCCTTCCCAAGCGCATCGATAGCAGCCCCGAACTGTTGCCAGATTATTTCTTTACAGGTTTTATCCATATTGACACTTACGACATTCAATGACCCTGCGTTGGTGTCCTCGCATTATAACTGCTGCGGACTCTGTTGAACACCAAATAAACTTATCGTTCCCCATACGAGGCTATAGCCTCCGCCACCGCAACACGAATAGGCGTGTATTCGACACCAAGCTCCCGCTGGGCCTTGCTGCCATCGGCGCGAAACTCATTTTTCATCACCCGCATCTGGTCGATAGCCATGCCCCATATTGGAGGCCGCTTGATAATGTCGGCCAGTTTGGTCAACAGCCAAGCATTCGGCATGACCGAAAAATCGGGCAGACTGAGGCGGGGAAGGGGTACGCCGGAAATCTCACTGATCATGCGATTTATCTCACCAAACGTATGCTGAAACTTCCCGGCCAGATATACTTCTCACCAATGTTGTTCTCCATAACAGCCGCCCGGTAAATAATCTCCGCTACGTCTTTCACGTGGACAAAGGTGAAAACACTGCTCTCCATCACTCTGGCCGGAAGGCGCCGCCGTATTATCCGGAGAATATACTCGCCGGTAGCCTTGGGGTCGCCCGGACCCAATACCGCCATCGGAAATACCATCACCAGCGGAAGTTTCCGTTCTCTGTGCATGGCCCACGCAATTTCGTCTGCCAGGAACTTTGTCTCGAAATATTCACTGAATCGCACCGGACCTGCTTCACTCTCTTCCGTAAAAGGCACATCCTTTGGCTTTCCATAAATCCCGCCGGTGCTTATATGCACCACCTTCGAAACCCCCGCCTCTAACGCGGCCTCCATCACATTTCGTGTGCCATCGATATTTACCTTCCGGTAAACACTCCGATCCGGTTCCCAGAATGAATAGACATTGGCCAAATTTATCACGCAATCATTTCCACCCATGGCCGATCTAAGCGACGTCGGGTCGGTAACATCGCCGATGACGCGGGTTACATTCCGACCCTCAAGTGCGGTGGTGTTGCTGCTATTTCGGACAAGACATGTTACATGATGATCGGTCTCGCTCAGACGTTTCACAAGATGACTACCTATGAATCCAGTCGCTCCGGTTACGAGGATTTTCATATCTTTCTCGCTCCTCAATCTTCAGACCTTGACCTACGATCCTACGAATACGTAAAACACATAACGATATTAGGTGCCAGAAAAAAACTCTGATGGATTTTCGATGGTGAGATTTACTGCACAATGATAACATAGCTCGGCTGCTTAGTCAACGAATTCCATTGGTCGTTCTATTGGCAAGCAGGGCACTAAGATATCAGTCTCAGGCCTTCTCGAAAACAACCCTCGACTCAGGTCGGAGCTTTGTCATGACTACATCCAGAAATCGGGGAATACTCCGCTTGGGGATGTGAGACCACCAGCCCGCTAACGGTTGAGGCCTGAATGTGGTCGTTGGTGATTGCTGCTATAAATTTACTGCGAATACTCATGTCGATTGTGCTCCAAATATTGCGGCTACGGACAAATTTGTACCTGCGCCGGGGCAATGTCAAGAACATGTTCCCCCGGTCGTGTAAAAATAATACTCGCGGTTCGGGCAATTATTCAGATAGGCGTTTATCGAGTCCTGACTGGAACAAGTGACGCACAAATCTGACAGTTATTCCCTCCCCGCAACGAGCGGAGTAGATGCCAGCAGACGTTTCACAATATATATGAACACGCCGGTCAGCAGAAGATTCAAGGCCAGCGATAGAGCTGCCACCGTCACAATCTGGCCTCCAATGCCGTAACTGAGCGAAATAATGAGCACTCCCGCTCCTACTTCTCCGCGCGGCCACATGCCCACGCAGATGGCCAGTCGCTCCTTCCAGTGTGCCTCCTTCCGATAGACGAACAGCGGAAACATCTTGCCAAGATTCGCGAGGACCGTGATTAGCAGCACATGCACAGCAATCCACTGCCAGCTCCCGCCGCCAAGTACGATAGGCGGCATGGCCAGCCCGACAAACACCATGAACGCGCCGGATATCACAGTGGAGACTTTTTGCTCCTGCGGGCTCTCCGGACCCTCCTGGTGGCCGTCGCGCGTATCATCGACGTGCGGGTCCTGCCCCCGTGGACGAGCCAGCATACAGCCAAGAACAAAAGCCGGCAACAGAACTTCAATATGAATCGGCACGACATCATCAAACATCTTGCTGAATCTGTATATGACCTCGGAGACAAGCGCAATAGCCGCAGCATAGCCGAGCACCCAGGGCCAGCTGATCGGGATGCGGAATTTGTGCAGATACTTCCAGGCCAGCCACAAGAAGAATGACCATGACAGCAATTATGGCACCGAGTTGCCAGCGAAGGCCCACAATGAGCATCTTCAGAGGTATCATCAACAAAACCGTGTCGAGATCATCGAAAATAGCCAGCACTCTAATCTTTCGAAAGAACCAGGTTGCCGAGAGTCCGGCAGCCGCCAGCATGGAAAACAAAACGCCGGCAGAGGTCGGCGCCGCAAACCGGCCGGCCAGAAGAGCCTCTTTCCAGACGGAAAAATCACCCCACACGTCGGTCGGGTACATGAAAAACACGAAGTACATGGAACAGAAAATCCACGGGAACGCAGCTGCCGTTGCCGCTACACCATAATCGACAGCGTATCCCTTCAGACGCGTCTTGTCGATTTCAAACTCATATCCCACGTGAATCATTATAAAGCCCAGAATCCACATGGTCAGGATTCGAATTGTCTCCCGTGACGCGGGGGCATATGAACCGAAGATATCCAGATACTGTGATGCTATCAGTCCCGCAATGAGGAGTACTGAGAACAGAAAAACTTTACGCATTGTATTTACCTCATCCAGACAGAAGATATTAAACCATCAGGTACATGGTATTTCACGGTGAGTGTCACCACGTAAATAACATACATAGCCACGAGAACGGCTCCCTCGGCCTTCGATACGCGTCGTCCCGAAAGAGCAAGAGGTACACAGGCAATTGTCGCACCAACCATCACCGGAATGTCAAACGATAGCGCCATCGGGGAAACATGAAGTCCATCACCCATGAGTGCCGCCATCACCGGCAACACCACGAGCAGATTGAATATACAGCTGCCAAAAATGTTGCCTATGGCAATACCCTTTTCTCCTCTGCGGACGGCCACCAGCGAAGTGACCAGTTCCGGTAGCGATGTTCCGAAAGCTATCAGCGTGAGGCCAATAGCCAGTTCGCTCATGCCCAGACCCCGGGCAAAACCGCTCGCGCCCGCTACCACCCAGTGAGCCCCAAAGCCGAGTGCTGCCACACCGGTTATCAACAACGCTATTTCCAAGGCGATTCGCTGCGGGGTGTGTTTGATGTTGCTCGATTGTCCGGTGCTCTTGCCCGATGCGTCCGATTCGGGTTCTCTTTTCGCCGTGAGGAAATTTGCAAGCACGTAGAGAACCGCCGCGAAAAGAAGCAACCCGGCTTCAAAATGGCTAATTCGATGGTCGCACACCAGAAAAAAAGTGACGACGGTGGCGAAAATCATTAGGGGGATGTCAAATCTCAGCGATCTTTTCTCGATTGCCGGTGAGGAAAAGAAGGCCACAAGGCCCAACACGAAAAGTATGTTAAATATATTGCTGCCGACGACATTTCCCAGCCCGGCGTCAACCCTACCCTCCAGTGCGCCAACCGCCCCGACAGCCAACTCGGGAGCACTGGTACCCAGTGATACAATAGTCAGCCCGATGACCAGTGATGACAATCCGACAGCGGCAGCCAGACGCGAGGCGCTTCTTACCAGTAACTCTCCTCCGCCAACCAGGACAGCCAGACCAATTAGAAAGTATAGTATGTCGTTGATCACTATCTCGTACAGCCCTAATACTATTTCCACTAAAACAAACAAATATATAAAAGGTGCCTCGAATTATCAACGTTTCAGACAAGTTCGTCGGCCAAGTCCATGTACGGACCGACCATTCCGACAGAGCAGGCTACCGGATTGTGCTCGTCCGAGGGGTTCCGGAACCTTCTCTTCTCCGGGCGGTTTAACAGTCATTATACTTCTTGTGCCGGGCCGGTCTCGAAGTTATAATTCGGCTTTAACCGCTCTCAATGAGGTTACATGAAACGACCACGCGCGATCTTTGGACACTTTTCCGCCACGACTGTTTTTATGCTTTTCCTTGCCCTCTATTTTGTCTTGACCGGATGTTCCGGTGATGGGAATAACGGCGCCAGACGAAACAATGAAAGACTGATTCCGGCGGTAGAGGCGGTACAGGCCCGATATGGCAGTCTTCCCCTGACGGAACGTTTGAGCGGTTTGGTCAAAGCCAAAAATCAGGTCGTATTGTATCCTCAAATAAGCGCTACAGTTGCCCAGGTGTATGTTGAGAATGGTCAGTTGGTGAAATTCGGGCAGCCACTGGTGCGGCTGCGCGATACGGAGTATCGCGAACTGCTCAAGCAGGCTGAAGCGAATTTTCAGATTGCCACCGCTCAGGCCAAACAGGCCGAGGCCGAGTGGAAACGACTTCAGACTGAACTCACTCGCAGCACCAGCCTTGCGGAAAACGACCTTATCAGTCCGACCGAATTTGAAAATATACAAACACAGGCAATAGCCGCCGAGGCCTCCGCCGAATTGGCACGGGCGAGAGTCCAGCAAGCGCAGGCAACAGTTGATCAGCGAAAAGAAGAATTGTCGCGCACTGTCATTACGGCGCCGGTTGACGGTACTGTGGGCAATCGCTACGCCGAGGTCGGCCAACTGGTCACCCCGGGAACCAAACTGTTTACGCTGGGACAACTCGATTCTCTGCGTGTCGAAGTAGTCCTGTCCGACCGCATGCTTTCGTACATAAAAGAAGGCCAGCGGTCCGAGATTTTCTCGCAAGCTCTCCCGCCCGGCTCTGTTGCTGCTCCGGTGGTGCGAATTTCCCCGTTTTTGCACCCGGTCACGCACAGTACCACTGCCGAAATTGATCTGACCAACCCCGGAGGAGTTCTGAAACCCGGTATGTTTGTCACGGTCGATATTTTCTATGGCGAAAGCGAGCAGGCCACTTTGATTCCGCTCAGCGCCGTCTGGGAAAACCCTGCTACCGCGAGTGTCGGTGTGTTCGTCAGCCGCGACTCGCTCACTGGCGAGCCGGTGGCGATGCTCGATGGTCCACGCGGCGGCTCCTTGACCGCTCCCGTAATGTTTCAGTTTGTACCGATCGAAGTGGTCGCCAACGGCAGGATGAACGCCGGCGTGCGAGGACTCGAACCGGGCAGCTGGGTGGTGACTATCGGCCAGGAACTGCTCGGCGCCGATACCGGACAGGCACGGGTGCGTCCGGTCAGTTGGGACTGGGTCGAAAAATTACAGCAGCTGCAGCGCGAAGACCTCTTGCAGGAAGTCCTGCAACGCCAACAGTCCGACACCCTCGATTCTTCTCTGATCGGCACGTTACCGACTGGTGGTAAGGATGTCTCATGAACATTACCGGAACCGCCGTCAAACGCCCCATCGCCACCACTATGGTGTTTCTCATCATCATCGTGCTCGGCGCGATGGGATTCAGGTTTCTGCCGGTCGACCTTCTGCCGCCGATTGAGTACCCGCTTCTAAGTATCTCGACTACCTATCCCAATGTCGGCCCGGAAGAAATAGAAACGATTATCACCGACCGCGTTGAAAACGCTGTGGCCAGTGTGCCCGGCCTTACCGAAGTACGCTCGAATTCTGAAGAAGGTCGCAGTCGGGTAACGCTCGAGTTTGCGCAGGGGACCAATATCGACGAGGCGGCCAACGATGTACGCGCTGCTCTGGACCGCATTCGCGATGATCTCCCGCCCGAAGTCGAATCGCCGCGCCTGTGGAAATTCGACCCCGACAATTTCCCCGTGGTTATCATGGGAGCGCACTCCGACCGCCCCATGGACGAATTGACGCTCATCCTCGAACGCGAAATTGCCCAGCGCTTCGAACAAATTCCGGGAGTAGGTTCAATCGATGTCTGGGGCGGCCTTTATCGAGAGATACAGGTCCAGCTAAAACGTGACCGCCTCGCTTCCAGCCTTCTCTCGGCAGCCGAAGTCCGCGCCGCCCTGCAGCGCGAAAATGTTACCCTTCCCGGTGGCGATATGCGCGAGGGTATCAGCGATATGTATGTCCGCACCACAGGAGAGTACAAGTCACTCGATGAAATAGCTTCGACAATAATAACAGTAGTCGATGGCTACCCGATTCGGGTGCGCGATGTCGCTGAAGTTGTCGATGGCTACGAGGATATCAACCGCATCGTGCAGATCGATGGCCAGCCGATGGTCAGGCTCGGAATTCGCAAGCAATCCGGAGCGAATACAGTCGAGGTTGCCCGGCAGGTGCGGGAAGTCATGGAACAGATCGACCGCGAACGGGACGATCTCAGCTTGATGTTGGTCATTGACCAGAGTGACTTTATCCAAAATTCAATAGACAACGTCAGTCAGTCGGCCTTTTTCGGTGGACTCCTGGCAATCTTCATACTCTATCTATTTTTGCGAAACGGCTCGACCACGTTTATCATCGCACTGTCAATCCCGATTTCCATTATCGCCACGTTCGGACTGCTGTATTTCAACGGTCTGACGCTCAACCAGATGAGTTTCGGCGGGCTGGCGCTGGGGATTGGGCTGATTGTCGACAATGCCATTGTCGTGCTGGAAAATATCGTTCGCCTGCGGGAGAACCGTCACGAACCGCAGGAAAGCGCCCTCACCGGCGCCAAACAGGTAACCGGCGCTATCGTGGCATCGACTCTCACTACCTCGGTGATCTTTCTGCCGGTGATTTTCATGCAGACCATCTCCGGTATGCTCTTCAAAGAACTGGCGCTCGTGGTGGTGTTTGCTCTCCTATGCTCTTTGCTGGTTGCCCTCACACTGGTGCCGATGCTCGCCAGCCGGTATCTGACAGTTCAGCCCAAAGATGAACAGGATGCCGACCGTCCGCACAAGGGAAGATGGGTTGAGCATCTCGAAAATCGTTATGCCAACCTCCTCGATAAGGCGATGCATCATAAAAAGATCGTCTTCGGCATCACCGCCCTGCTGTTGATTGCTACGCTGCTTATGTGGCCGTTGTTGCCGGTTGAATTAGCGCCGCAAACCGATGCCGATGAAATCAGCATTGACCTGTTGATGGCGCAGGGTACGAACATCGCCGTGGTTAATCGGTACCTCGGTGAGCTTGAAACAATAGTGCGCGACATCGCACCCATGGATCAAATCCGTCATATCACGACCCAGATTCGCCTGGGCAACGCCGAGGTGGAAATCTCTCTAAAGAGCGCAGGCGAACGCACTGTCAGCAGTTTCGTCTGGCTGACCGCATTCGGCGCGAGGTCTCGGGAAAGATTCCGGGTGCCGATATTCGTGTGTCGGCGCAGTCGGGGTTGTGGATGTTGCGGCGGTTGTTTGGATCCGGTGGGGCTGAGGCGGTGCAGATCGAGTTGCGCGGCTACGATCTGGCCCTGGCCGACCGCATCGCAAGTGATATCAAACAGACCGTGGAACGCGTCTCCGAAGTAGCCGATGTTCGCATCAGCCGGCGAGAGGGAAGACCGGAACAGAATCTGGTTATCGATCGCGAGAAAATTGCCGATCTGGGCCTGTCTGTAAGCCAGATAGCACAGGTAATCCAGACTAACGTTGGCGGAAGTCGCGCCGGAGTATTCCGCGAGGGAGGCGAAGAATATCCTATCACGGTTCGCCTGCAGCCGAAAGACCGTCTGACTCCCAATGACCTCAGCAACGTTAGTGTTCGAACCGCTGCCGGCGATATCGTACCGGTCTCAGCGGTGGTGCAGGCCGACCGACGGCGCAGCCCGACCGAGATCCAGCGCATCGACGGACAACGAGTGACCTACATCACCGCCAATCTCGAAAGTGGCGCCGCCCTCGGCGATGTTGTCGAAAAACTTCAGAACGCCCTGCGCTCGACTGCTCTGCCCGAAGGATTCTCTATCGTGTTTGGCGGTGAATACGAGGAACAGCAAAAGGCCCAGACCGATTTCTTCATATCTCTTCTCATGGCCATCGGACTCATCTATATGGTGATGGCAGCCCAGTTCGAGCGATTCCTCGATCCCCTCATCGTCATGGTCGCCGTGCCGCTGGCTATCATCGGTGTCGTTCCCACGCTGCTGCTGACCGGCACGACCCTCAACATACAGAGTCTGATGGGCATCATCATGCTCATGGGCATTGTCGTGAACAACGCTATTGTGCTGGTTGATTATATCAATTTGATGCGTCGGGAGAACGGCCTCGATGTTACCGACGCCGTGATGCAGTCCGCTCGGCGACGCCTGCGGCCCATCCTCATGACCACCAGCACCACCGTGCTCGGAATGCTTCCGTTAGCTTTTGTACTGGGAGCGGGCGGGGAGATTCAAGCGGCGCTGGCGCGGTCAGTCATCGGTGGCCTGACCGTTTCATCCCTGATCACATTGATTCTTGTGCCGGTTACTTACAGCAGCGTTTACGGTTTCCTTGGCCGGTTCCGTTCATAAGCCTGACAAAATGGTCCAGAGGCGAAACAACTGACGTGTTGGCGACCATAAAAAAGGCCAGAGTAAGTATACCCTGACCTTGTATATCTGTTCTTCGAGACGACTACGCCGACGGCCTCAATTGCAGAGCGCTGGAACTGTCGTCTAAAGCGAGCTGCTTTTTCTCGGCACGCTTTCGTGTTTCCATATCCAGAATCGTCTTTCGAATCCGAATAGATTTTGGCGTTACCTCTACCAGCTCATCATCTCTGATCCACTCCATCGCCTGCTCCAGAGACATCTTGCGGGGAACATCAAGTTTGACACCGATGTCTTTTGTCGAAGACCGATGGTTGGTCAGGTTTTTCCGTTTGGTCGGGTTGCAGGTCATATCCATATTTCTTGAATTTTCGCCAACAATCTGACCGGTATAGATTTTCTCAGTCGGTTCAATGAAAATGACCGACCGCTCCTGAAGCCCTTCCAACGCATAGGCCGTGGCAGGACCTGTTTCGATACTGACCACAGAACCTTTGCTGCGCGACACTATATCGCCACGCCAGGGACCATAGCCGACAAAGCGCGATGCCATAATTCCGAGACCGCGCGTGTCGGTCAGAAACTCCGACCGGTAACCGATCAAACCCCGGGTGGGAATTTCAAATTCGATCCGAATAGTATTCGTGCCGGCATTTTCAACTGTCGTCAACTCACCTTTGCGCTTGGCGAGCTTCTCGATGATGATTCCCTGATGTTCCTCGGGAACATCTATGATAAGCTGCTCCATCGGCTCCAGAACATTACCGTTTTCGTCAAGACGGGTGATGACTTCCGGACGGGAAATACAGAATTCCAGTCCCTCGCGCCGCATTTCTTCAATCAGGATAGCCAGATGAAGTTCGCCGCGACCGGAAACTTTCACGCCATCCGGGCGACCGACATCTTCCATGCGAAGAGCAACATTCACGCGAAGTTCTCTTTCGAGCCGTTCTTTCAACTGACGAAGCATAATTGCCGTACCATCCTGACCTGAGAACGGTCCGTTGTTGACTAGGAAGAACATCGAAAGAGTCGGTTCTTCGATCTCAAGAGGTTTTAAAGCTTCTTTGGTATCTTCATTTTTGGAAAAAGTATCGCCAATGCCAATTTCCGGCGGTCCGGCTAACCAGACAATATCGCCGGCGGAGACTTCATCGGTTTCAACGCGGGTCAGACCGCGCGTAATCCACATGTGGATGCCTTTGGCTTTCGAGGACGACTCTACAATCCCAACCTCTTGTCGCGAGATGATGGATCTTTCAGCTTCGTGGCTATGCGGGTGAAATCTTCACCTTTTTTCAAAGTACCTCTTAAAACCCGTCCACAACCGATCTGACCGATATAATCACTCCAATCAAGAGAACTGACCTGCATCAGGAAATCACCATCCTGATTGACCTGTGGGGGAGGGACTTCGTCGATAATTGTCTGAAAGAGGGCATCCATCCCTTTATGTTCTTCTTTGTCCAGATCATTTACAAACCATCCGTCAAGACCGCTGCCATAAAGTACCGGGAAATGAGCCTGCTCATCGGTGGCGCCTAATTCTATAAAGAGATCAAATGTTTTGTTCAGGGCATAATCCGGTCGGGCGTTCGGACGGTCGACTTTATTGACGATGACAATCGGGCGAAGTCCGAGCTTCAACGCCCGCATAAGTACATAACGGGTCTGAGGCATCGGCCCCTCGTTGGCATCGACCAACAGCAGAACCGAGTCGACCATGGAAAGCACCCGTTCTACTTCGCCGGAAAAATCAGCGTGGCCGGGCGTGTCTATAATATTTATCAGGTAATCATTCCATGAAACGGTGCAGTGCTTAGCGCGTATAGTTATGCCGCGCTCACGTTCCAACACATTGTTATCCATGAGCCGCTCGGCCACTTCCTGGTTTTCGCGAAATGTCCTTGTCGCTTTGAATACGGAATCTATCAGGGTCGTCTTACCGTGATCAATATGGGCAACAATAGCGAGATTTCGAATATGAGCAATATCAGCCATTTATCAATACACCTTTCAAGGGCAGAAACATCTGCGAGACAACATAGTTCAATAAATCTACCGATTAAACTTTAAGGGAATAATCATGCAGAAAAAACCCGAACAGCTATTCGGCTGTCCGGGATAACATTAAGACCCGACAATTATAGGCTTTAATCCTATTTTGTCAATGAAAATCTTTATATAGGCCGCCGCAATGCCTTAATTGTACCACCACCGCACCGGTTATCGGGCTGTACCATCATCAGCCGACAATTGTCAAATCGTTCCCCTGCAGGCAACTTGTTTTACAGCGCTCAGTATAACATAATAATAATGCCTGATACCGGAATCTGGAGGATATTTAGATGAAAAAGCACTTCGCAACGATGTTGTTGACGTTGTTTCTGGTCTGTACTGTCCCACTGCAGGCACAGAGTATTATGGGACCTGGGCCGGGGAAACATACGTTTTTATCTGAGGATGGAACAGCCAGAATCCCCTTCGAACCGGACCTGGACCATATCGTTCTAACCGCCAACGTAAATGGAAAGACGGATGTTCGGCTAATCCTTGACACGGGCATGCCAATGTGCCGGCCTGATCTTGGTTGAGAGGGGAAATAAGGACCAACTGGGCATGAACTTCGTTGCCGAGATGCCCATTCCGGGCACACCCCGGGGTCAGGAACCGCTGAAAGCCGGCGTTGCTGAGGGCGTTAGCCTCAGTTTCCCCGGGCTGGAATTGACCGGTCTATCTGCAATAGTGGAACCGGAGGCGGGCAGTCTGGGGGCTATGCTCAAGGATGTCGATGGCATCATCGGGTTTGAATTGTTCAGCCAGTTTGCCGTAACCATCGATTTCGATAAATCCGAGATCATCCTCGTGGAACCTGAGAAGTTTAAGATGCCGTCCAATGCCGAGGAACTCCCCCTGTTGATTAAAGGCGGGTTCCCGTGGCTGAGTTGCTCGGCGGAGATGATCGGCGGGGCGGTGGCCCCCATGGAACTGGTCGTAGATATAGGTGCTTCTCACGCCATTTCGTTGAATGTCGGAACTCACGAGGCCATCGTGCCACCGGATAATTCCGTTGAAACACTGCTCGGGAAAACGATAAGCGGACCAATCTACGGTAAGGTCGGAAGAATCAAGAGTCTCCACCTCGGTGAACTGGAACTGCACGATGTAATGTCATCGTTCCAGACCGGTCCGCGCCACGGGCCTTCTGCGATGGAAAAGCACGGCAACCTCGGCAATGGCGCCATAAGGAGGTTCAATGTCACCTTTGATTACAGCAATAAGCGGATGATTCTCGTTGAGAACAGTCACTTCAACGAACCGTTTGAGTATAACATGTCGGGTATCGAATACACTGAAACTGATGAGGGATCCTTGAAGATAGAACGCATCCTCGCCGGTTCACCCGCAGAGGAGGCTGAATTGAGTCCGGGAGATCTGATTCACAGTGTCAACGGACAACCCTTAACCAGTATCAGTAGAGATGAACTCCGCAGAATCCTTAGAGCGGACGGCGCCAGGGTCAGAATCTCGCTAACGTCGCCAGCCGGTACCGCCAGAGACGTTACACTGACGCTTCGACGGATTATCTAACCTGGCGGCTTTGCCCTGTTTGTGTATTCTCACAGCATAAATCTAAATAGAAAAAGCAGGCTCGTAGCAGCCTGCTTGAATAATCACAAAAATATATAACTGTCAAAACTACGATATAAGCCTGATTCTACTTGCGCTTGGCGCCTTTCCTCCGTTTGGAACCCTGACCCACAGATTTCTTTTTGGCGGACCGGTTCTTTTTGAACTTCGTCCAGAACGGCCTTTCTTTGGCCGAATCATTTTGGTCGAAATCAGCCGGTCGGGTGTCCTGAGTCTTAGACCCCTCACGCTCTGATTTCGGTCGGGCTGAATCATCTTTCTTGAAATCTCGCCGCTTCGATCCAATCCGCTTCATGGCGAATTGCCTGGAACCGCCTTTTTTGGAGTCCCGGCGCTTCGACGAGCGATTGGCCGAGGGTTCCTGCTTCAAACTCGACCGGTCAACATCTTTTGCCAGAAGACTCTCGGATGGCAGGGTCGGCAGAGCCGAAATCGCCATCTTGGTCTTCATAAATCTCTCAAGACTCCTGATCGATCCTCTTTGCTCGGAAGTGGCGAACGAGATAGCGTGGCCGGTCTTCCCGGCACGACCGGTGCGGCCGATACGGTGCACGTAGTCCTCCGAGTTGGCCGGCATATCATAATTGACCACCAACTCAATTCCTGAAACATCGATTCCACGCGCCGCGATATCGGTTGCTATAAGAACCTGGTACCGGCCCCGTTTGAATCCTTCAAGAGCATGTCGCCTCTGTCCCAAACTCCGATTGGAATGAATCTCGGCCACGGCAAAACCCATACTATTCATCTTACCTGTCAACTTGGTCGCCATCCGTTTCGTGCGCGTAAAAACAAGCACCGGTCCGGAACACTTCTGAAGCTGGAGGGCTAACAGCCGGCTCTTATCCTGGTTGCGGATGAAAAACGTCTCGTGACTGACCTCCGAAGGGGTCGAACCGGAACGGTCTACCTCGATACGGGCCGGGTCCTCCATGAGCTTCTCAGCAATCGCTTCAATCTCTTTCGGCATGGTTGCCGAGAACAGCATAGTCTGACGACCGTCGGGAATTGCCTTCATTATTTTCTTGATATCGGGAATGAATCCCATATCGAGCATCCGGTCGGCTTCGTCTAACACGAAAATCGCCACGTGAGCAAGATTGACACTTTTTCTATCAATATGATCGAGGAGTCGTCCGGGTGTGGCAATAATAATGCGGGGATTCTTTTTAAGAACAGCCAGCTGCATCGACATCGAGGCTCCCCCAATCAAAACCGCCGAACGCAGGTGTGTCGAGCGACCAATAGACTGAAGCGCCTCTTCCACCTGAACAGCGAGTTCCCGGGTCGGGACCAGAGACAAGCCCGGTGCCCCTTTTCATTTTTGACAAACGCTGAAGCATCGGAATTCCGAATGCCAGCGTTTTACCGGAACCGGTCTGGGCCAGGGCGATAATATCGGCACCTTGAATGCCAACCGGTATCGCCTCTCTTTGAATAGGCGTCGGATCCGTAAATTTAAGACGCTTGATTTCCTTTATGAGATTCGGGGCAATTCCCAAATCATAAAATCCGTCATCGGATCGATTAGTCATTTCTTCACTTCTCTGGCTACAACTTTCCTGGGCAGCATCATGTAATCGTTCGTTTAAGCTCAAATAATCCTCTCTAAGGTATTAAAGTAAGGCGGGTAATTAGCCGTTGTGACAATAAACTCTTAAATCGATAATTGTCAAGGGAAATAAACCCGCGTAACCCGCAGGCTCCTGTGGAGATAACCATACACTCGTGTTTCTGCACGCTCTTGCTAGGACAGCAGGTTCTGTCATCGATGTACGCTTAAAGCCAGCCATACCTTTTGTAGAACCAAGGCTCACCGTTTTTGTGCCCGCATAAATTAATGTCTGGCGCCTGAAGGTCCATCCTGACGCCGGGCCTTTAATTCTTGCCAGGCGGAGAAAATCGACTATATTGATACTATCAAAGAAATTTCTCTCCACCGACTGGCATCACAGTATACTTTCAACTTCCAGACTGCAGGCAGGGGGTTCTGTTTGTGAAAAGTTTACGTATTTTACTGTGTGGGCCGATCATTACTCTGGCCCTGTGACTCTCGGTAATCACGACACATATGCCCAGAATGGCCGCTGGGTTGAATATGAGCTTCAACCAATAGGTGCCTCGGCCGGTCAAGCTGCCAGGGGCGACGGAATAGTCGGCTTTGCTGCTACGAATGCTCCCTATGTATTGGTTTTCGATGTGGACGTCGGAGACTGGCTGACCGCAGAACTGAACGAAATTCACGACTTTGATGAATTTGATTCCGAAGGCGACCTCCTTTTTGGCGCCGACGATGAATTACTATTTGGCTACAGCGCCGAAACCCAAACCGGGACACTGTTTACCTGCAGGGGGCTCCACTTTCCAGCGTGGACTACTTCGGTTTCAGCAGCAACCTGGCCTTCTACGCGACCGAGGCATTCCTGTATGTTTTCGATGTTCAAACAGGGGAGTGGAATTCTTACGCCTATGGACTACCCGGCGACTATACACTGGGAGAAGGCTGGGCAAAGAAGACTATGTAGCCCTGTTGTTGCGACGACCATTTCCGGAAAGGCAGAAGGCCGTTGTTTACAGCTCTCACACTCAGACGTTTAATTCAACAAACGATGGTGCGTATCTGCTCAATCAGAAGCGGGACCACGGAATGGCTGGTTACTGGGTTGATGGAAATACTTTCGAGTTTCTCGGCTACAGCGCTTATGACAACCAGTTCGATGTCGAGGTGTACAGCCCGCCGAACGACGAAGACCGGCTTGGGTCGAATTACTACGATGAATACACCGATCAATTCACCGCCTACTTTGAAACCAATTCGCTATTCGGAAGTAGGATTCGATGTCAGACGCGGAAGACGACCTACACAGTACGGGCACAACTGCGATTCGGCAGCAACGGGTGCCAGGAAATGAATCCACCACCAGGCAAAGGGACCATTGAAACAGGTACGTCGTGGCAACGTTTTCGAACACCGATGGCGAAGGCCAGAGGCGCCAATACACCACCTGACAACCCGTCATCCCTGCAACCGCAAGGATTTTTGCCATGCCGACACGAAAGCAAGCACCGCGGATCGAAGGGAAAATGTCTCTCGGACGGAAAGATCGTCCCTCATTATCATCTCTACGGTGCCCCGCCGGAAAATGAAGGCTTCTACTGCCTCTTTCGCGATGAAATGTTTCCGATTGATCTTCCCGACGGTGACAACATTTGACCAGAATTGCGGGCGGTATGGCCTACCTGCGAAACAGTTCGCGGTCGATGTTGATAAATTCGGAAGAGTGGACATCGCACGAAAAGGATTTCGAGTTTCACCAGGCGGGAATGGGGACCAACTCGTGTATGACCTACAACCTCAACGACAATACGGCCCACGGTTACAGCGCCATCTCCGATAGCTGGACCGAGATAAACCCCGATATAACCGTCTACAGCCTGTCTGACACCGGCTATGTCGGTTTGCTTCACGGTTACAGTCCCTATGTGAAATATTATACCTACAACTCATATCATGACAGTTGGATAACGCTGGAGCCGGAGGGCAACCCACTTTCGCCCTCGCACAGGGTCGGTCTGCGAACATCACGCCGTCCATGCCGACTGCCGACGACGGACTATCCCTAAATAGGATTTTCCTCCATTTCTTTCAAGAAAAAACTAACCCCGGCTACGGTCAATATCTCTGAGTCAATCCACAATGCAAGAGCCCATCAGCCTTACCACTGGAACATGGGTAACTGTCCCTTTCTGCCAGTATGTACTGGGTACAAAAGACTGTTGTAATGAGACAGACTTCTCTTTAACTTGGTATAACAGTAATCCGAATCGTCCGACGTGGCACAGTCGCTGTTCAAAATCACAAAGGAGGCAAGATGGCAAAGTGTCTTATGGCTGTCATATGTTTTACCCCTCATGCTGATTAGCCCTTGTGGCTTCGGTGAGGAACCGAGGGAAGTAACTTTCACTCACTACGGCCACGCCTGTTTTTTGATAACAACCTCCAGGTCAGACTCGCATCCTGACCGACCCGATGAAGCTGGAAGGATATAGCATCCCCGACAGCGTCAGACCGGATGTCGTAACAGTCTCACATCGGCACATAGACCACGACAACGTCGCCGCCGTCACCGGGGAACCGCTCGTCTTCTATGGCGTCAACGGACCGATGGACAAGGGCCTGGAACACAAGTTCATCCCGGTCGACACTCAGATCAACGATGTGCGAATTTATAATACCGCCAGCAATCACTTCAATCCTGTGAAAAGTCCGATTCTGAATTCCATTTTTGTGTTTGAATTCGACAGTATCAGAGTCGCTCATCTGGGCGACCTCGGTTATGACCTGAGTGACGAACAGATAGCCCGGATCGGCGCAATCGACATTCTCATGATTCCTGTAGGGGGAGAATATACATTATCCCCGGTTGAAGCGGATGATGTCATTGCCCTACTGAAACCCCGGATGGTGGTTCTCCCGATGCATTTCAAAACCGATGTCGCTCCATTTCTGACCTATACGGCAGAGGATTTTCTGAAAGACAAGAGCAACGTACGGCGAATCTCCTCCGATACGTTCAGGCTCAACTTGCACAGCCCGCCACAGGAGATGGAATTCGTGCTTCTGAATTGTCCCGGGGAATAGCAATCGAGGCAGGGGAAACGTTGACAAATCAAAAGCGAAATGTTACCCGTAAAAGTGGGGGGGAGGACTCGCTCGTGGAATATTCCGAAGATCCTCGACCCCATGAGTAGAACAGTTCAGCCACCAGATAACCGGCCAGTGCTCCGAAGACAACATCTGAAGGATAGTGTCTGTACGCTTGTACCCTGCTCCCGGCGACAAACGTTGCCCATCCGAACAAAACAGTTGGCGGCGCCCATCGCCAGCTATCATATTCACTCGCCGTCAGTTCAGCCCGCATTATGTTTCGCAGACGAAGATTCAGATAGACCGCAGAAAAGAATGCCGACGACGTATGGCCTGAAAAAAATGAAGAGCGATCACTGCGGAAACCTCTTCGTTCCCCCTGGTCGGCCGGAATCAGTGTCATGTACGGTCGTGGCCGGCTTATAAGACCTTTCGCAATGTTTGTGACACCCTCTGTCGCTGCCAGCCCGGAAAGGAAAAGAAAGACGTCCTCAGCAGATTCCTTATCTCTATCCGCTTGAGGCCAGGCCAGGTCAGCGGTCAGCAGTAATGTTACAGCCGCCAGCGGTGTAAAGACGCCTCCCATGGTGTCATCAAGGAAGTTGCGTTTGCCGGGTTGGTATTGTCCGCCTAAGAATCGCTGGATGGAACGCTCCAACGGTAGAGGTCCCTTTAGCAACGGCGCCTTGGTCGTATCACAGTCCATCGCACGGAGACCGAGCCAATAGACTACGCCTGTGCCGCCGGCGATAGCAGTGACCTCCCCCGCGGACAGGAAATTTTCATCCGAACGCACTTCTGTAGCCAGAGTCAACACCGAAAGAACTGCCAGAAGACATATAGACAACGCAATACGGCGTCCCGTGATTCCCCCCTGTTTTTTCAATCTATCGGTTCGTTCCATATCTTATCCGGGCTCGCCGGTTTCGGTTGATCCGGTCCTACATTGTCTGCAGAAATATTCGCGTAAACGAAATTCTCCGGTGGCACCGGACAATCGTGAAGTCTGCGAAGCAGAGATAGCTGTCCGATGTGGGTCATGGCGTCAGAAAGCGGTCCCTGAAGCAGTTGCTCGACAGTGATCGTTTTCAACTGACTTCCCGACACGAAGTGTTTGCGCAGACTCGCCAGAATTTCGTGCGAGCGAACTACTTCCGCGTCAAACGACGGCAACCTCTCCGGCTCGCCACTGGCCGCCCACAAAAAAAGTCCGGGCGTATCCCAAAACGTTCGTAATATGGAATACAAGCTCGTGCGGCGTGCGCACTCCCGGCTTTGCCCTGAAATTCGCAAACGACTCCGGTGCCCCGCGTAGCGCCTTCTGCAGGTGATATGCCAGCGAGGCGAGATAATGGGTCAGGATACCCCGCTTCACCTCTTCAGGTGTTTGATTTTCCATGACTAATCATAAAGGCATCGCGACGAGCTTTCCACAAAAAACGACGACCCGAAGACTCAATTTTCCGGCAAAGTCCAACCCGCGCCACGTTTTTTGACCACCACTAAACAGATATTGCCGTGCATTCGTCACCCTTAACGAAAGCCCGCGCCCGGATTGCGCAACACCACATTGGAAAAGAGAAAACCAATCCCGTCCGAAGGAGGAAAAATGACCGGTCAGCAAGACGCATCCAAAGGTTATATCAAACTGTTACTTACACTTCTGGCAGGATTCGGCATCACAATGTCAGCCTGCGCACCGCAGCCGCCGGCTGTGCAAGAAGGTCAAATCGAGATTAATGGTATCGAAATTCACTATAAGATGATGGGCTCCGGCGACCCGATATTTGTCCTGGCGGGCGGACCGGGCGATGCTCTCGAGACAATGGCACCGTTTGAGGCGCTGGCGGATCAGTACAAGTTGATCTTCTACGATCAGCGAGCGGCGGGGCGGTCAACCGGCGATGCCGACACTGCCACCCACGACCTGGACCATTTCGTTGACGATCTGGAAGCCCTGCGGCTAAAATTGGCGCCGGAAAAAATCAATATCATTGGTGGATCATGGGGCTGTATGGTGGCAATGCACTACGCTTTCAAGTATCCCGATAATGTCAAAGCCCTCGTCCTTACCTCCACTATGGGAATCAGCACCGAATACTTTCCTGTTTACAGGGCCAACATCGCCGCGAACCGGACCTCGGAAGACTCCCTGGCAATCGAACAGATAGCCGCATCGGAAGACTTCGCAAAGCGGCTGCCCGAAACCGTCGAGAAATTCTGGCGGCACTACTTCAGAGCCTACTGCTACGACCCAGGTTACGCCGACAGTATTAATCTCTGGTACCGGGACACCACCTATGAGATAGTGGAAGGCAGATACAACCGGCTCTGGGAATTTTTTGGAAGCTACAACATTCAAGACAGCCTAAAGCTCATTACCTGTCCGACTCTGATTCTCTACGGCGACTATGACCCGACTCCTTTTGAATACGTTGAACCTATTCACGAGGGTATCGCCGGTTCGAAACTGGTCAGGTTCGAAAAGGCCGGTCACTGGCTCTGGGTGGAAGCGCCGGATCGAATACTGCCGGTGATTAGGGAGTTTCTGAAGAATTAAAAGCAACTTCAGAGTCTCTCGACCAGTCTAATCCACAATGAAAAGCGTCGCGCCTATAGTCGTTTTTGAGCGATGTGGCTCGGCATTGTCGGCCACATGATAACTCTGACCCGGTTTTAAAACATTTGTTCGCCCATCCTTCAACTCTGTGTGGAGTTCACCGGACAAACACAACAATATGTGTCCCTTGGTGCACCAGTGATCGGCAAGATAACCGGGCGTATATTCAACCATTCGAATCCTGAGTTCACCAAACTGTCTGGTCCGCCAATACGCCATCCCCGTTTCGCCTTTGTGTTCGGTCGGTTCTACTGACGCCCAGTCCGTAATCCCAAAAGGCAGATCTGTTATTTTCATTTTGCTCGCGACCTTTCTCTTAAATATTTTAAGCTAAGCGCGTGTTTATATCCTTTGCTGATAGTCGGTTCATATTTATACGCAGAAATAGGGTGAATTAGAACTCACCTTCAACCAAAACGTATTTGCTTGCGACGTCCCAACACTGCCAAAAGTAACAATATGATCGATACCGCAAAATAATAGTAAGGTATCCCTGAGGAAACAGCTTCAGTCGTCGCTCCTCTATAGTCGAATACGATTGCCCCACTCTGTATACTCATGTACCACAACAAGAGATAAATAATTTCAAACGTCCGGCTGCCATTGGTCCACACACCAAGTGCCAGGGCCAGCGATGGTATAAATACCGCACCGACAGCTACTGCATATAAATCTTGCGCACCGCCGTTGATTATCATTCGGATCGCAAAACCGGTACCCATCGCAGCTGCCACAATGACACCCGCCAGCCAGATCGCAGGCAGTTGCCGGCGTACGGGATGTGCTGTCGAAAATACAGTTTGATACGTGTTGTACTTCACCTCCCGGACCCCCATCTCCGACCAAACCAGAATCGGCCACAGGCATGCCGCCGCATAAAGTATCTGGGCCGCACGATCGATCGGCCCCAGCGGGGTTGCGACAACCAGACCAAGGGCGCAAACATACCACCACCACGAATGCCCCTTGAGCATAACGAGCAGCTCCGCCTTCACGATTGGCAGAAACGGTGCTTTCAAACCATCTCTGTCGATCGAAGTCAGGGCGATCGCGGACCTGGCGAGACCTATGGCGCCTGTCTCGTCTCCAGCTTTTTCGACGGTCGCAACGCCCGGGCCTGATTTTCTTTTGATTTTGCGAGGAGACCGCTTCGAAACACAACAGAATCTGCCAAAAATTCGATTGCCCGCAGGATCGAAACGGTCAAACGGAATAGCCGCTATCATTACAGCAACGGCTCCCAGCCCCACCCACAGGAGCCGCTCAAAAATCATATCAGGCGTCCAGTCGATCCCGTCCCACAAGAATCGATTGACGCCGTTTCCGTCAACTGGACCAATGACACCGAAAATACCCTTATGTACATCGACCCCGATAGCCGCCAATTTCTCTTTAACATCAAAAGAGATCCTGGCAACTCCCGCAAAATCGAAGGAGTGAGTCGATTCGCCGCCAACAAAAGACGACCGGGTCGATGAACCTATCAGAATGGGACCCCAGATAAAAAAGTACACGAGATTGCCGAAACCACCGCGAAGAATTGCAACGCTTTCAAACAGCACTGCCAGAGCTGCTGCGAATGCCAGGGCCGGAAATCCCATCAACCACATCGGTGCCCACAATGCCACAAGGTCAATTTCTGTGACTTCCGCTCGCACGACCTGCATTACCGGCGCAATAGCTGTCAGCACACCGAGAATAGTCGCCAGGACCAACACGTTACTGAACCATTTACCGACCATATAGACTATTTTAGGAAGTCTCGTAGTTGCGATGATCCGGCCCACCCGCGTATCATAATCCCGACTTATCGAGTTCTTTACCAGGTAAAAACCAATAAGTGATAATATAATTGCAGTCGATACACCATACAAGATTCCCACCCAGGAGGAATTGTAATACCCTCTGTGGCTGGCGACTACAAATGAAGTGTATGGTGCACTGAACGGTGGTACGAACATGTACCCGGCAAAAAGCGACAGCCCCATGACGAATAGAAAACTGAATCGCCTGACACGCTCAAGGAAATCAGCCCGAATCAGATGATAAACTTGATAAGCAAGCCTCATACCTGACCTATCTCACTATTTACTGTACTTCCGTTGCCGGATGAGATGAAGTATAAATATGCATCTTCCAGCGATGGTGCTACACTGCGAGCTTTGTCAGATGGAGCGATATCGGCTACCACTCTGACATGTACTCCATCACCGCGGCGTATCGTGGTACTGACCGAATGATGTTGCTTGAATGCCGTCAAGTCCTCGCTGCTGACAACACATTCCCAAACCTTCCCGCCAACCATGCGAAGCAACTCTTCTGGAACGGAGTGCCTGACCAATTGTCCCTTGTTGATAAGGACGATTTCGGTAGCCGTGGCTTCCACGTCGGATACTATGTGCGTGGACAAAATAATGATTCGTTCTCCCGCCAGATCTGAAAGAAGATTGCGAAATTGAATACGTCCTTCAGGGTCGAGCCCCACCGTTGGTTCGTCGACAATGAGCAGTTGCGGATCGTTTAGCAAAGCCTGAGCAATGCCCACCCTTTGCTTCATACCTCCTGAGTATCCACCAACCGGCCGACGACAGACATGTGTCAGGTCTACCAGGACCAGAAGTTCGTCAATACGTCTTCGGGCCGTCTTTGAATTCAATCCTTTGATCGCCGCCATATACCGCAGGAATTCCACTGCTGATAAATTGGGGTATACCCCAAAGTCCTGTGGCAGATATCCCAGAGTCTGCCGCAGATCGTTGGGCCGCCTGGCTATGTTGATACCATTCCATTTTACGGTGCCTTCGGTCGGCAGCGTAATCGTGGCCAGGATATTCATAAGGGTCGTTTTACCTGCTCCATTCGGTCCAAGCAGACCAAGCACCCCGGTCTTTAGTGTAAGACTGAATTCCCTCAGCCCCCAAACGCCTCCCCGGTACTTCTTGCTCACATTATCTACAACAACTTCCATCAATCACTTCCCTTTTTTCAAAATCGACTGTTGGTCAAAAAAACACCTGCTTATGGTCACTTTGCAAGTTTGTTTAATAAAACCATAAAGGACAGGTGTACCTTCGTTTACGGTCAATTGTCTTATCCGGTTGTGTTTTATTTCGGAAAGCAGGCTGATTTAGTGACCCGCCACTTGAAATTTCTCGAAAGATTCTCTCCGGACATACAAAAACCGAAACATCTGACACGGCTTTCCTGTCTGATATAACGGGGGAGAGCCCCTCTTTTGGCTTTGGTCCCCAGAAAGAATGGCGTGCGCGGCAGATGCTGCATCTGCCCGTCAAAAATAAGTGAGAAAATTATGATCAAGCCCAAACTGCTGGCAGCGTTGGCCGTTATTCTCTTCGGCTGTTATCACCCATGTGTTGCCCAGACACCACCAACTACCGAAATACACCTCAGTCTTTCAGCCGAAGTCTCCGACACCGCCCTCTCCGGACGAGTGTACGTCATGTTCGACCGAAACGTCTACGTCCATCCTATCCTCAGCGAGATACCCGATGAATCCAGTTACTGGTTTGCGGCCGATATAGACAATTGGAAACCGGGTACCGATTTTATCATGGCCGGCGACGTATCCAGTTTCCCGTTCAGCCTGGCGGAGCTCCCCACGGGTGACTATGCCGCACAGGCGGTGTTCGATATCAACACGATCGACCGGAACTACGCGATGGTTCCGGGTAATATCTACAGCGATCCCGTGGCTGCTGTCATTCGCTCCAACGGCAAGAACATTATCAGAATTTCTCTTCAACATGAAGTCGAGAAAGTGCAAATCCACGAGAGTGGATTCATTAAAGAAGTCAGGCTACAGAGCCGTCTGTTGAGCGACTATCTCAAAAGACCGACATAAATCAAGGCAATGGTTGTCCTGCCGCCTTCGTACTATCACACTCCCGAACAAGAGTATGCGACCGTCTTTGTCCTGCCGGGGTTTGGCTCACCATACACGGCGATACTCGACGGCGATTTCCAATTGTACCGCTACGGAATGAATTCGGTCGGTCGCGAGAAGATCTTTGTCTTTATGGATCTGGAGTGCCCGCTTGGCAATCATGTTCTCGCCAACTCCCAAAACAACGGCCCGTGGACCACGGCCTTTATCGAAGAATTCATTCCCTATCTCGAAAAGACTTATCGCGTGTACCGAGACCCGTCCACCCGTTTCCTGACCGGACAGTCCTCCGGAGCCTGGGCGGGCCTGTGGTTGCAGATCAACTATCCCGATCAGTTTGGCGGTGTCTGGGCCTGTTCACCCGACCCGGTGGACTTCGAGGCGTTCCTGAGGGTCAACATCTATAGGCCACATTCGAACCTGCTTTTCGACGAATCTGGCGAGGTCATTGAAGTTAACAAGTTCTTCTCGGATGTAAACCGGGTTGTTGGCGATGGATGGGTGATGAGTACTTTCGAGGCGGTGTTCAGCCCGCGCGGCGTTGATGGCCGACCCCTCGAACTGTGGAACCGGGAGACGGGGGAGATTGACCCCAATGTGGCAGCAACCTGGAAACCCTATGACCTCCGGCTCATACTGCAAAACAACTGGAAGACGCTCGCGCCCAAACTGGCGGGAAAGATACATATCTATGTAGCCGAGGACGATCCCTATGGTCTCGACGACTCCGGTAAGGTCGCTCCAGCAGGCCATGTCAGGCATTGATCACGATATGGAACTCGTAATTTTCGACAAGGGTGGACACGACCTATGGACCAAAGATTTGCGTCAGCGCATCCATCAGCGGCATGGATGAGCGAATCGCCTTGAACCACCCCGCACCATAGTCGTCGTGGCGGTAGATATCTGTACACCGATATTTGAAAGGTCATTAATATGTCATTCGGTAAGAACAAGAAAAGCACCTTCCTGACAATAGTCTTGGTAATGACAATGTCGGGTCTGTTGGCGGCTCAGGATAAAGTCGTCGAATTGAATTTCGCACAACCCGGGGCATGTGACTCGGATACCGTGAGAACACTGCAGAGTCTGGTAAAAGTGCAGGGAACCGGTGCTTTTACCCAGGACGGTCTCTACCTGATGACTCATTATGGCGACTACGAGCAAATCTTCGAGAAAGAAAATCAGGAATCAATAGACAACCCACTGCTTGACAAAACATGGCGGCACTGCAGCGTCTTTTCCACCGATACCGGGAATTCGATTATAGCGGGCAGAAATTGGGACAATCAGTCTGTAGGCTCTATCATTGTCAATCTTTGTTATCCTACCGATGGATACGCGTCTATCTCCTTCTCCAGATCCATCGATATCGGCTTTGGCCACAAGGACCTTCTGCCACTCGCTTCGAGCATGTTCAAAGACAAACTCCTTCTGGCCCCCTTCTACGCCACCGATGGCATCAACGAACACGGTCTGACGGTGGCCGTAGCCGGAAATTCCTTCACGAGTGTCAACCCCGTCGAGGGCAAACAGCCGGTTTTTTTGACCTATCTGATACGTAAGATTCTTGACAGGGCGAAAAATGTTCAGGAGGTCGTCGAACTGGTCGAAGGCTATATTCCTTTCGATATTGACCAAAATTCTCTGAGCAGCCACCTGATGGTTAGCGATACTTCCGGACAGTCGGTTATCCTTGAATATGTCGACGACCAATGGAGACCAGTCTACAAAGACACATCCTGGCAGATAATGACCACCCGGCCCATATACAGCGTAGCGGATAAAGACCTCAGGGAGAATTGCTGGCGCTACCAGAGCATCGCCGAAACTCTGGATAAGACGGAAGGAAAGGTAGACTGGCAGGGTGCTATGAAAATCTTGCAGGATGTAAGCCAGATAGGCACAGCCTGGTCTGTCGTCTACTGTTCAACATCGAGAGAATTGTACTTCTCCGTTTACAAAAACTGGGACACCGTTTATCACCTGAGCTTCCCTCAGTAAAAAACGACTCTCAGTTCAATCGGACAAAAAATTGATGCGCCGGTCACCTTTTGCTTATATATTAGCCCCAAAAACAATCGCAAGAGAGGATTACCCCGTGGAGATAAAAGCAGTACTTTTCAGACTCGCGCTGGTCTTGTCGCTGGCCGTTCTGAGCGTGCCTTCGGTGGCTCAGGACAACCCGTTACTCACTACCCCCGATACACCGTTTCAGACTCCGCCGTTTGACGTCATTCAGAACAAGCATTTCATCCCGGCGGTCAAGGAGGCCATCCGGCAGCATCAGAACGAAATCGACGCCTTAGCCGAATAATTCTGAGCCTGCCACTTTTGACAACACGATTGGGGCGCTGGATATGGCCGGTCAACGTCTGGACTGGGTGACCTCCGTGTTCTATTCGCTTCTGGGAACTGTCACCAGCCCCGAATTGCAGGATATTGCCACCGAAATATCGCCGCTGATGTCCGCCCACTATGATAATATCTCGCTTAATCAGAAGCTGTTTGAACGAGTGAAGGCCGTCTACGAGCAGCGTGACGCCTTGCCGCTGACAGCCGAACAACTTCATCTTCTGGAATACACCTACCGCGGATTCGTGCGCCGAGGCGCACTGCTGACCGACGAACAGAAAATCCGCCTGCGCGACATCAATCGCGAACACTCCCTTCTGGACCTGAAATTCGGCGACAACCTGCTGGCTGAAACCAACAGTTCGTATATCGTAATCGACAACGAAGCCGACCTGGCCGGATTGCCCGGGGGCATCATTGCGATGGGGCAAGAGGCTGCCGAATCAATGAATATGCCGGGCAAATGGGTGTTCACGACTCAGCGGTCAAGCTTCACCCCGTTTATGCAATACGCTGACGCACGAGAATTGCGAAAAGAACTCCTTACGAAATACTCCATGCGCGGAGATCGCGAAAACGAATTTGACAATAAAGAAGTCCTCAAGAATATGTTCACCCTGAGGGAGGAACGCTGCCGCCTTCTTGGCTATCCAACACCGGCCGCTTTCTATATGGAGCCGCGCATGGCCAAAACCCCCGAAGCGGTTGACTCATTCCTTCAGCTTCTCTGGCAGCCGGCGCTACGGCGGGCCGGGGAAGAGCTGGCCGAAATGCAAGCCATCATGGACACCGAACTAAACGGCGTCAAGCTGCAGCCCTGGGACTGGTGGTACTATGCCGAAAAGCTGCGCAAGGCGAAATATGATCTCGATGACGCTGAACTTCGACCGTATTTCGAACTGGAAAATGTCCAGACGGGCGTGTTCATGCTGGCGGAAAAACTCTTTGGTCTGAAACTCATACAGAGAAGCGACATTCCCGTCTATCACCCTGAGGTCACAGTATTCGAGGTCCGGCAGGACAACGACTCACTGCTGGGAATTCTGTACATGGATTATTTTCTCCGTGACTCCAAACACGGAGGCGCCTGGTCGGGCGGTTTTCGCGGCGCTTTCATGCGCAACGGTGAGCGGGTCTTGCCGCTTTCGACTATCGTCTGCAACTTCCCCGAACCGTCAACGGACAAGCCATCGCTGCTGAGCTTCGACGAAGTCAAGACAATATTCCATGAGTTCGGCCATGCGCTCAGTACCCTTCTCTACGCCGGCAATTTCCGTTCCGGATACTATCAGTTGGATGCCGATGAACTGCCATCGCAGATCATGGAAAACTGGGCGCTTCAACCCGAGTTGCTCAGTCTCTATGCCCGGCATTACCAGACAGGCGAAATCATTCCGGCATCGCTGGTGGATAGGATCAAGGGTGCCTACTTGTTCAATAAGGGGTTCGAGGCTACAGAGTACCTGGCGGCATGTTTTCTTGACATGGCCTGGCACGGGCTGGAGAACGCCGCCGATGTTGATGTAAATGAATTCGAGGCCAACACTATCGCCGCTATCGGACTGAGACCGGAAATCCTGCCGCGCTACCGTTCTACCTATTTCTCGCACATCCATGGCGGCTACAGTGCCGGTTATTACGCTTATTACTGGTCGGGGGTTTTGGATGCCGATGCGTTTGCGGCTTTCGAGGAAACCTCGCTGTTCGACAGGGAAACAGCCGCCGCTTTCCGTGAGAACATTTTGGAAAGACTCGGCACCCAGGACGCTATGGTTTTGTATAAACATTTCCGCGGCCGTGAACCGGAAATAGGACCTTTCCTCGAAAGGACGGGGCTCCAGTAAGCCCGCCTAACGGAGAACGCAATCATCTGTCTCCGTTGATAATGTGCGCTCCGTTCCACCTTCTTGCGGCGAAGGCGTCCTGCGGTCCTCCGAAATCGAGAAAATCGATGACATGTTCCGCCTGCCGTAGTACGCCGGCGCCGTGCTGACACAAACGGACCGTTCTACTTCACAATCAGTTAAAGAAACCCGAAAGAAAATGTTGGTTTTAAGTCTTTTTAATGTTGCTAAATGCCGAAAACTCGCTAAAGTTCCTCCTTCGCTAAAGGAGAAACTTTGTTTAGACCGAATATAATACACTCTCTACGCGGTTACAGTTGGTCGAAGCTGACCGATGACCTATATGCCGGTGTGACAGTAGGCATGGTGGCCCTGCCACTCGCAATGGCGTTTGCCATAGCAAGTGGGGTGGAACCCGAACGAGGCATTTTTACCGCTATCGTTGCGGGCATTATCATCTCCGCCCTCGGAGGAAGTAGAGTTCAGATTGGCGGGCCAACCGGCGCATTTGTGGTTATCATTGCCAGCATCGTGGCCAGTCATGGTTACGAAGGCCTGGTCTATTGCACCATCATGGCCGGAGCTTTCCTGATCGCATTTGGACTTTTTCGCATGGGCGGCCTGATCCGGTTTATTCCCTTTCCAGTCACAACCGGATTTACAACGGGAATTGCCGTGATAATCTTCTCAACCCAGATCAAAGATCTTTTGGGTTTGCCCATAGAGAATAATTCTGAGGGTTTTATAGCACCATGGTCAGGAATATGCTCTCCATACTCAACTACTACGGCTTTTGTCGGTTTTTACGGGTACAATTCGTGGGCGTCCCAGTATCGGATTACGATTCGTTTATCCGACAATTAGCATCCCAACTGCAGCGCGCCGTCGATACAACATCGGTTGCTCACGCCATAGCTACATACTATTCAAATGGAAGAGATAGCCTGCTGACAAGACTGGCGGCCCGGTCTTATCCGGGTTCCTGTTTACAGGACCGCTACGATGCTGTGATTGACAGTCTGGTGAAAAAGCGCGGCAACTTTGCGACCAACTTGTCGGTGAACGCGGGTGCCTGGATTCCAAACGGAAATCTGGATCGGCTTGGCCCCAAAATTGAGATAGGTGCCCAGGCAGGGCTTCGATCCCGTCGATTCGGTGCCGATCTTACTTTTCTCATCCGGTTTCTGAACGCAAAACAGTCGTACTTCGTCCGCCATGAGGATTCGTTGTATGAGACTGACAATTTCGTGGGATTGTACCTGGGGGTCGATCCCGTATTGCGAGTGTACTCAGCGAAGAAGACTGCGCTCGAAATATTCGGCGGCATAGGGTGGGACGGTATCATGGCGCTCACGGCGGATGATATTGATGAAAACGCAGCAGATTATTTAAATTCTTTCAACGCCAATCTTGGTTTCACCATGCGATGGTTTTATGGTGTGCGGCACACGCGCTACTTCGGTATCCAGACCCGCTACAATGTCGTCGATTTTACCACCCACGGCGGAACCGATTTGTCGGGAAACTCGATATCCATCAACCTTCTATGGGGATGTATGGCTCATGGGTGGACGGATGACGTCCTCGAAAGCATGCATTATTTTCAGAGACAGTAACCTCCGTACCCCACCTGTAGGGCGGCAGCCAACCTTCGGGCAAAACGAGAAGCACTGTTCCCGGTTCTAAATCAGGGACCGGGCTGATCCTTAAGCAACGGATATCTACTTGTTCTTTTTCTTCTCTTCCTTTGCTTTTCGTTTTTCCTTCGGAGTGCGCTGTGCTTTTTTCTTATTTTCCTTTTTCCCCTTGTCCTTACTTCCTTTGTCGCCCATGTCTGTCTCTCCTTGTTTAAATTCGATTACGCCGGTCATGCTGATTTCTTTTTGCTCTGATGTCCGGCCAAAGCCGCACCTCAATGATAGAATATAGCCGCACTGTTTGCGAACGGCAAGAAAATACACTGGCGATAAAGACCTGAAAATTAATAGTATGAAAAGAGTTTTAGTGGTAATGACGACTATTCTCTGTGGTTGGCTCGGATGGTTGATCGGCGACAAATTCGGGTTGATGACCGCTTTGTTTCTGAGTATGATTGGCACCGGGCTGGGAATGTATTTCGGTCGGCGTTTGATACAATTCTGAATGTTTTCGATGAGCCGTAGCCTGTCGAAAAGGCTCTAAAAAAGGCGGGTCCGTTTTCGGACCCGCTTTTCTTTATCTGACTGAGCAGGGTTAGGCTAATTAGCCTACATTCCTAAAAACTGCTTAACGATCTCCCAGCCGCTTTCCCAGAAAATCAGCACCACGCCCATAAGCGCGCCGCCGGCGACTATGCCCGAGGCAACCGGGAACAGGTACTCTTCGGCGTTTTTCGGATTCTTCTTTTCCCAACCGTAGCCGATCAAAGCTCCGAGGAAGAAAAGGAAACCATAGAACCAATGGAAGACCCAGGCCAGTCCAACCCCGGCAGGCGAGGGAATCCACTTTTGCTGTTTGGGAAACATGCGTGAGAGAATTGGCAGGACGATGCCCAGCAGTCCTCCGATTATCATGCTCCAGACTTTCACCGGATGCATCGTACTGAGTCCGAGCGCCATAGCTTCGGCGACACCTTTCCAGGTCTGCGCCGCCGGAGCGGGGAATTGATCCGTACCCAGCGCACTGGCATCGGGAACCAGTATGCGGAATGCGAACACGGTTACCACCGTTCCGATGAAAATACCTGAGAACTGGGCGAGGAACTGCTTGCGCGGATGGGCACCCAGAAGATACCCGCTCTTAAGGTCGGTTAGAAGGTCGGCCGATGATGTCGCGGCCCCGGCCGTGATATTGGCCGCCATCAAGTTTATACTCGGGTTTCCCGGAGCCATCGCACCAAAAGTAAGCTGGGTGATTTTACCCATCGCTCCCACCGGCGTCGTGTCTGTCTCACCGGTCACGCGGCAGGCCACCAGGGCCAGCGCAAAACTCAAGAGCACGGCAACAAAACTCTGCCAGTAGGGCATGTCGAAAGTGACTTTCGCTAACCAGGCGATCGCGATCAGCGAGACAAGCTGCCCGATTAGAAACCACGAGCCGGGAGTCTCAATAGCCGTGATCTCATCACTCTTTTGGCCGCTGTTCTTCATGAACATATCGCCCAGCCCCTTGAAAGCGCGAAGAGCGCTTTTCCACTGGAAAAGCACTGACAGAATTCCTGAGGTGACCATACAGGCGGTGCCGCCCCACAGCGACCACTGAACGAGGTCCCGAAAACCGGTCATCCCGGCGGCTTCAGGAACGGATGCCTGCAGCCAGGGGACGAAAATCATCCAGCACGTTATCGAACCAATCAATATACTCACGGCCACCCGCATTCCCACGAACATTCCGGCGGCGATAAAAATCGGATCCCAGATAAACATGACCGTCCGGCCCATCCACGCCTCACCGACCGTTGCCAGGTTGAGACGGTTCACCAGCGACGAAATCTGGAAAGCCTCAAGGCGGGTGCTGATGAGTCTGAGGCCATCGCTCAACAGAGTGCTCAGCACCGCCAGCAGACCGGCGATACCAAGGGCGCGCGCTGCGCGCATACCTTTTTGTCCGGTGGCGTGAAGCGCCCGCAGTGTCTCGGCGGCCGCTATCCCGCTGGGAAATCTAAGCTGTTCGGTGTTGATCATCTGGCGTTTCATCGGCACTGCCATCGTCACACCGAGTACTGCCAGGAAGAAAACCCAGCCCAGCATAACCGACAGCGGGAGGGTTTCATTATATAGCAGAATATAGGCCGCAAAGGCCGAAACCAATGTTCCGCCGGTGGAATAGCCCGCGGCGCTGGCCGTGGACTGCATACAGTTGTTCTCCAGAATTGTCATCTGGGTCTTCGCTAATCCAATCTTGTAGAACATGGTCCAGATGGCATAGGAGAGGATACAGGCCGTGATGGCTACTCCGAAGCCCCAGCCGGCCTTGAGACCGATATAGATATTGGTCAACGAAAGAATACTGCCCAGCGCCGACCCCATAATGACGGCGCGCCAGGTGAGCTGCTTTATTGTGTCGCCGCGACCGACGTAACACTTATCATACCACTGACGCTCGATCTCCTCCGCGGTCCCCTTGAATCCTTCAACCGGGAGTACGTAATTTTCATACGCATCTTGCGCGTGTGTTGTTTCTGCCCGCCCTGAAGGGCGCTGCGCCTCTTGGTCCGTCGACATAGATGTGGTCTCCTTTCGCTTATATTGGCTCTGGCTGAGCGGGGTGAAATTACTCCATAATAAAGCCCAAGGTAGTAAAATTTCGCCAAATGTGGTAGTACAATTCTTCTGGTTTGAAAGGCGCTCTCGAGCGCTATGGAATCGATTGCCAAACCCAGGAGCGCGGCCGCCAAGTCATTGGAAAACAACAAAGTCCGACAATTGACCGCGCCGGCGCCCCACCGCTTGAGGGCCGTTGACGAACATGTCGATGACCTCATCGTTTTCATCGAATGTAGCCACCAGAACGCCGTTGTTGGTAGATCTGATTATTGTCGAAAGCTTCAGTCGGGTTCCGATTGGTTGAAGGTGGTCGTTAACAGCACCTGTCGGTAAATGCGCGATCATCCGGACTCAAATCGACCGATTCGTCCCGCTACGGAGCCGTGGGCTCTAAAGGTAGCGGGTGATGTAAGTCTTCGTCGGGTTCCGATTTTATAAAAGATATAATTGTGAGCAAACCCGACATTTGATTTCGGCTTTTTCAAGATGTCGGGTAATCCGATTACTCGCAATCCGGCCGGCTGTGTGACCGGTGGTAAAATTTATGTTTACCTTTACAACATATGCAAACCCATTGCTGCCCGGGTTCGAGGTGACAATCACGGTATCGGGCCTTGCTTCGAGAACATCATACGTCCTGGGATCGCCTAACTCGTTTTGAATTATTATCTGCTCGACATCCCCACTTGATAGGTCCAGAGTTGCGATCGAGCCAGCCGTGTTAAGAGCACAGTAAAGTATTTCGCCCTCATGGTTGAGGCTGATACCCTGCGGTCGCGTCCCCACCCAATGTCGATCGATCTCTGTAAATGTCTCCGTGGAAACTACCACAACCTCGTTGTAGTCCGTCAAGGAGGCGTACAGACGTTTTAATACCGGATCATACTCTATATCGAACCCGGTCCCACCGAGGTCGAAACGGAGGCCTGCTGTTAAAGAGTCCTCGTTGGTGCCAAACGTTATTCCGTCCTCCAGATTTACAAACAACCGGTAATAATACTTGGTGCCGTCGGACGTCGCCCTCGGCGTTTTGCGATTCCTCGTGGCGGCGCACCAGAGTCGATGCGCCGGTTACGCCGGGCGTGGTAGATCGATAGAGTGCGTAACTTGTAAAGCCGCTGTTCACGTTCTGCGTCCACTCCACCTGCACGGACGATATTGTTGCGGTAAGTTGCGTGAGGTAGACAGCCTCACAAGCAAGCGCGTGAAACGTAACCGAGGGTAATGATGCTGCGGTAGCCGTTGCCTCATATTCACCGGCACTTCCAAGAGAGAGCTCTGTAAATGCCATACCGTCTGTGTCGGTGACTGCCTCTTCGACAGACAACGAACCGTCCCCCGCAGTCAGTATGAACTCAACAGCGACATTGGCCACGGGGTTGGAATACTGGTCGCGTACCTGCACATAAAATGGATCATCCAGTGTTTCACCGGCAACACCCGCCTGGTTATCCCCGCTGACAATCTCTAATGTATCTGGTGAGTCGGTTTCCGCAGTTGCCACAAATTGTACGGGGTAACCGGCAACGCCAACACCCGTGGCAACCACCTCCTGCTCACCAGCTGTTGTCCCCAGTGTCCAGTCCGTGGCTGCGAGTCCGTCTACGTCCGTGTCCACGCTATCGGGCAACACCGAGCCGTCCCCCGATGTCACCGCGAACAATATTGGAACGCCCTCTACCGGATTGCCATAAGCGTCCTCGGCGCGGACAATGAGCTGTTCCGCCAGTGTCTGTGCGACGACCGTTGTCTGAGAGCCGCCCGACACATAGCTGAGAATCGAAGCATCCTCGGCAATCGCGATTGCCTCAAACCTAACCGGGGATCCTTCGAGACCCGGAGCTGATGCCCTAAGCACTATGGGGCCGGCGAAACGCCGACCTCGAAATAGCCGATGGCGACTCCACCGGCGTCAGTCATCGCCAAGTCGGTTTCAAGTGCTGCCTCGCCAGACTCTACACTAAAAATTACCTGAACATTTTCCACCGGCGTACCGTCATCGGACGTTACGCGAACAGTTATCGGTTCGGAAGATCTGCTGCCAACTACGCCTACGAGGTGGTCCCCACTGACTAAAACGATTTGTGACGGAATAGGCCGGGATTCATTTTCTATAATTGTGGTTTTATCCTCACAGCCCACGGTCATGCCCAGCATTGCTGTTGTGAGAATTAAGGTGCGCCACTTCATCTCATTCCCCTCCGCAATTAGTGATTATCAGGGTTTTTATATCAAGGACTGATTCAAGAGTCCTCTGGGTTGACAAAGCCACTGCCTAATTTACTGGGGCGTTTGAACTCCTGTATTTCAAAGAGCTCTGTAACTTGCCTAAACGATATTGACTCAATATCGGCACAATATCAACAAAAAACCCCGTTTTAGCGGGAATCCTACAACTGGAGAAAATATAACATAACCTTGAAGAACCTGCTTTCCATAAATGGACCGATTTTGTATATTGAGTGGTCACACTCCACTACTTCAATAGGGATTTTTGGTGCTCATATGTCCGAAAAAATCGTCTTAGTAGCTTTGGTTTGTTACGTAGTTATTGTTGTATCCCTATCAGCACAAACCAATAAATCATCATACTCTCTTTATGAAACTGCCGCCTCTGAAATTCCGGCTGTTTCTACAGTCAGTATTGACCTCTGTCAGAGTTGCTGCGAAATCATGGGCGACCTCAACGGTGACGACTATCTCGACCCGCTGGATATCACCTACTTCGTGAACTGGCTGTGGAAGGGTGGCCCTGATCCGTCTTGCGAGGCCGAGGTTGATGTAAATGGTGACCTTGCGTCCGACCCGCTCGACCTTACCTATCTTGTCAATTACGTCTGGAAAAGCGGTCCTGCTCCGAGTGGATGTATGCCATCAATCAGCATCGTGGGTCTGCAACCATATGACGATGTTGTGAGTGGTACTGCTTACGTTTCGGATATGTTAAATGCAAAAGTTGTTCTATGGGCCAAAACCGATCGCTGGTATGTTCAGCCCACGATCGCCGAGCCATTCACCGTTATCGAGAATGACGGCAGCTGGTCAAATTCTACTTACCCCTGGGACCGCATAGTGGCGTTACTGGTCGATGCAAGTTATGTCCCCGGCGCAACAAGAGACTACCATCCAGCTGTAGATCCGGGAGTGTTATGCTTCGACGAGTATCCGGAGAAATCACTCAAATATATCAGTTGGAGTGGCTATTGTTGGACAATCAAGAATGCCGATCTCGTTGATCCGGGTCCCAATTACTTTTCTGACGATACTGCAAATGTCCTGATCGATCAGGAAGATCGACTGCGTCTGAAGATTGATTTTCGTGACAATAGATGGTATTGCGCTGAGGTAGTACTTGATCACTCACTGGGGTATGGGCTTTATACCTTCAAGCTTGATTCCCCGGTCGATAACCTGGATTACAACACTATCTTTGCAGGCTTCATCTACGAGACAATAGACCAGGAATTTGACATCGAGTTTTCCCAGAGATTAGCCGATCCCTTTAACGCCCAGTATGTAGCTCAACCATGGTATATACCCGGGAATATCGAGTTTTTCAATATGTCGAGCAGCAGCCAAACATCTCATTCTTTTGAATGGCGATCGGATCGAATAGTCTTCAATAGCTGGAATGGACACGACGATACCCCGACCCCGACTACGCTGCTTCATACCTGGACATACACCGGTGAAAATATCCCGACACCCGGCGGAGAAAGAATGATATTTAATCTCTACCTCTACGGTGGTGAGCCGCCAGTTCAGGGGACAGGAGATGAAGTGATTGTTACCTCATTCGAATTTATTGGCCAGTAATCCGTGGAGGTTTCTTCAGAACCAGACCAGACTTCCATGTCGGGCAGACCGCTAAAGAGCAAGTATTTCGAGCATGTTGGCGTAGATAGGTACCTGTTAAAAGACTAAATTACCTTGACAAAACCTCAAAAAATGAGTACTTTGTTCGGTAGGTGGACAAAGTCTAACCTGAGCGGATTCTTGTTTTTTTGATTGTTATGCTCAGGATTATACCATTGTTTTACATAGACTTATAAGACAGGAGGTTGCTGGTGTTTTCTAGGATGATAGGTTTCTGGAGGTTTTCAGCTTGCTTTTCTTTGGCGATTTTAACCTTCATTTATGCTTTTGATATAGAAAATGCAGTCGGTGCTGAGATTCAAGAGGTGGCCATTGTTAACGACTCTCTGGGGTCGAAGATCCAATTAGATGGTCAGGATTTTATGATCCTTGGCATGAACTGGGACTATGTACCGATCGGTAAAAACTACGCTTACAGCCTCTGGGTCCAGTCGGATGATTTTATTCGCGCGGCTCTGGCGAGGGAAATGCCTCTCTTGAAAGCTATGGGCGTAAATACAATCCGTCAGTATGCCGGTATACCGCCGCGCTGGGTGGAGTATATATATGACAATTACGGAATTTATACGGTGATTAATCACCCTCTGGGCAGATACGGCGTGACTATCGATGGCGCCTATATTCCGCAAACTGATTACTCCGACGAAAAGACTCGTTCTCTGTTGAAAGCAGAAATGAAAAGTCTGGTGGATCAATTCAAGGATACACCCGGTATGCTCATGTGGCTACTTGGTAACGAGAACAACTATGGCTTGACCTGGACTTCAGCAGAAACCGAAGCTCTCCCCGAAGGTGAACGGCACGCTGCCAAAGCACGCTACCTGTATTCTCTGTTCGGTGAAATTGTCGATATGTTAAAACAGGAAGATCCAAATCGCCTGGTCGCGATGGCCAACGGCGATCTGCAATACATCGATATCGTCGCGGAAGAAATACCAGCGCTGGATATATTTGGCTCTAACGTGTACCGCGGTATCTCTGCCAGGGACGCTTTCGAAGTTGTCAGGGAAAAACTCGGAATTCCACTGATTTTCACTGAATTCGGATCTGACGCTTTCAACATGAAGACAATGCAGGAAGATCAACTTATGCAGGCTCGCTATCTCAAAGGCCAATGGCAGGAGATATATGAGCAATCCTACGCAAAGGGAAGAGTCGGCAATGCCTGCGGTGGTTTTACATTCCAGTTCTCTGATGGCTGGTGGAAGTATCGCCAGGAAATAAATCTTGATATTCACGACATTAACGCTTCGTGGCCCAACGGCGGTTATCAGGAAGATTATGTCGAAGGCGAGAATAACATGAACGAAGAATGGTGGGGAATCTGCGCCAAAGGATCTCCTGACAAGTCCGGGCTATATGAATTGTATCCTAGAGCGGCATACTACGCCTTAAAGAAAGCCTACACTCTCGATCCTTACGCGTCAAATACCACCCTTGAGTCTGTTCGTCAGCACTTTGCGACTGTCAATCTCATGGAATCGGTTCTGGACGCCCGCGGCGATAAGGCGGCTCTGCTGTCCGAGGTAAACAGTAAAATTAGAGTTAGCGGCGTCCGGATACAGTTTGAAACCATCTCCACCGGCGGTGAGCGGATAAGTACACCCGATGCCCCCGATCCCGACCGACCGGGCTATCCTTCGTTTCTCGGATTTGATCATCTGCAGTCATATTATACAGAATTTGAAGCGAAGCCCTCGGAAAATGTCAGAGGTAATTTAACCCTCAATTACATCGGACACGTTCCTGAAAATCCCATAGATGAGATCTTCTATGAGAATCGCGGCCGGGCTAAGACGGTTGTGACTGATGATGGTCTCATGGAATTAAATGGTATCGAGCGACTAAAAGTCTACAATGCTTCAATTTCGTGGGAGGACCAATGGTTTAATGTCGAGGGATTTTATCGCAGCGGTCACTACCATTGGGGTTACGAAGGCGACTTTTTCGGTCTCTATCAAGAAGCCAATTATGGCCCCAATATTGACGTTTACAATGCCGGGGCTCCTCTCGGTTTTGAGTTCACTGGTAAAAAGGCATTCACCGGCTTAAAAGTGGCACTCGGCCCGGAGCTGTGGTGGGGCGCTAATCCAACTGTGCTTGCAAAGTATCGGCGGACCATCGGTCCCATCATCGCAACCGGGATTTATCAGGAAGACATGGATGATCAAAGGGATGCCGTCAGTACGATTGCGATTCCGCTGCCTTCCACAAGGAAAGCGACTCTACACTTCGAAACCCGGAAAGGACCGTTCAAGCTTGAAGTCGGTGGGATTTGGTCGGGAAGTAACAAAGTTGACCAGCCTTTTCAGATCGTCGAAGGTGAAACAGGGAATTATAGCGTCTATCGTGATTACATATTGTCATCGGACGCCTTTGGCGGCAAATTCAAGATCTCATATCAAAAGGGAAGGATCAACTGGTATCTGCAGGGTGCCGCAATGGGACTGGTTGCTGACGGCGGACCGACCCAGACCCAGACATTCACCGGCTGGTGGCTAAAAGACTGCGGTAAAGGAAACCAGAGAAATATCCTTACCGGCCTGTCAGTAAGATTCGGAAACGTCGAAATCGCCCCCAACTTCCTGTATCAAAAACCAATCGAAGGACCTATCCCGGGCGATGTTACCGAGCCGGGCCGGCCTCGAAATGTTCTGGATGATCCTTTCGCGGTTCGCGAAAATCGTGAGGCAACAGCAGTTGAATTCATATTCACCTTTGATCCTACTCCGGCAACCTGGATGTACACCTGGGACAGCGACATCCGCGAAGATGCCAATTTTGCCTTCACCTGGGGATTCATTTTCAAGCACTTTCCAACTACCATGGATGTCGCCATCGGCTTCCTGGCCGACGGTAAAACGACATTCGCTTTTCCCGGTGCAACGCCGCCGCGGGATATCTGGGAATGGTACGGCCGATATATCTTTAAACCCACAAATGATCTGGGCATTATTGCTAATCTCTATGCCGGCGAGGGAGAACCTAACGGAAATGATCCTCGCCTGATTAAACGTTACGGTGGTGATATAAGGCTTATATCCGGTTCGACAAAGTTGATTACCTCGGTGAAATTGAACGACTGGGGTTCCTATGATTATCACAAGGATTTCAATCTGACTTTCCCCCTGCAACTATCCGGCGATATTTCCATGTCACTGGGTAAACCGGACTGGTTCGATCTCCCGCAAACACGCATCGGCTTCAAGGGGACCTATCGAACCCTCGACCAATATTCACCTCGGTATTGCCCGACTGTCGTTGACGGTGAATGCGACCCGCTGGCGCCCGGATTTGACGATGGTATTGAATGGGAAGTCAGAACATATCTGCACCTGAGTATCGGAATGTAAAAGGAAGAAAGATACTTGAAGAACACCGCGGAAAAATCGGCGACCATGGAAAAGCGAGTTGAAGAACTGGTACATGAAATGACTGCAGCCGAAAAGATCGGTCAATTGTCATTAGTCAATAGTGAGTATGGGAAAATCAGCGAATCATTCAGGCAGACGATCGCCGACGGTAAAATAGGCGGGGTTCTCAACGAAGTTGATGTCAATACCGTGGCCGAGCTTCAGCGAATAGCAAAAGAAGAGAGTCGTCTCGGCATCCCACTGCTGATTGGTCGCGACGTTATACACGGATTCAAGACGATTTTTCCAATACCAATCGGATTGGCATCAACCTGGAATCCGAAAGTGGTCGAACAATGCGGCCGCTTCTCGGCGATGGAAGCATCCGCATCAGGAATCAACTGGACGTTTGCTCCAATGATCGATATCAGCCGCGATCCCCGCTGGGGAAGAATTGCTGAGTCTTTCGGAGAAGACCCCTATCTGACCGGAGTTCTGGCAAAGGCGATGATAAAAGGATTCCAGCATGATGACCCGGCCCTCACCGGTACAATCGCCGCTTGCGCCAAGCATTTTGCCGGCTATGGCGCCAGTGAAAGCGGAAAAGACTACAACACCGTAAGCATCTCCGAAAACGAACTCAGAAATGTCTACCTCGCGCCATTTAAAGCCGCCATCGACGAAGGGGCGGTGTCCATCATGACATCTCTGGGAGAAGTTAATGGCGTACCGGCTTCAGCCAACCAATTTCTTCTAAAGCAGATCCTTCGCGAGGAATGGCATTATGATGGATTCGTGGTCAGCGACTGGGAATCGATAAACCAGATGGCCGTCCACGGATTAACAGCGAATGATAAAGAATCTGCCTCTGAAGCTGCCAGCGCCGGGGTCGATATGGAAATGGCCGGCAGAACTTATGGCGATCATCTGGAAGAATTGCTCGATGAAGGTAAACTGTCTGTCGAACAAATCGATACGATGGTCAAAAATATCTTGAGGGCGAAATTCAGAATCGGGCTTTTCGACAATCCCCATCGTCAGGTAAAGACGCTCTCATCAGAGGATATGACCAGGTCCAAACAGGCCGCCTGGGATGCTGCCCTGCAAAGCTGCGTCCTTCTCGAAAACAAGAATCGAGTTCTACCGCTTTCATTAGAAAAACTGAGTTCGATTGCGGTTATCGGCCCGCTGGCGGACGATCCTTATGAACAACTCGGTACCTGGGTCTTTGATGGTGATATCAAACTGAGTCAAACACCGCTGAAAGCAGTTAAGGCGTTAGCTAAAGACTATACCCGAGTCAACTATTGCCGCGGTATAACGACTACACGAAGTAAAACCCGGGAGGGATTCAACGAAGCCATTGAGGCGGCCAGGAAATCGGACGTAACCATTCTGTTCCTTGGCGAAGAAGCAATCCTATCTGGAGAGGCTCACTGTCGAGCCGATCTGAACTTGCCAGGAATCCAAAATGAACTGATAGATGAAATCGCCGCAACGGGCAAGCCGATTGTACTGGTAATCATGGCCGGCCGGCCGTTACTGCTCCAGGAAGTGAGGGGAAAAGTCGACGCGATTCTATATGCCTGGCATCCCGGCACAATGGCCGGCCCTGCAATCGCCGACCTTATATTCGGTGTCGTGTCGCCATCAGGGAAGTTGCCTGTGACATTTCCAAGAGCAGTAGGACAGATACCGATTTATTACAACCATAAGAATACCGGACGGCCGGCGACTGAGCAGTCCGTGGTCAAGATTGATGACTTGGAACCGGGAGCGCAGCAACACTCCAGTGGGAATATTTCCTATTATCTCGACATCGACAATTCACCGCTTTATCCCTTTGGACACGGCCTCTCATATTCTGAATTCAAATATTCGAATCTGATACTTGATAATGACAAAATTAAATTGGGTGAGAGCATCAATATCACAGTTGAATTGACCAATGCCGGCAGCTGCGAGGCAGAAGAGGTTGCTCAGCTCTATGTCAGGGATCTTGTCGGGAGTGTAACCCGTCCGGTTAAGGAACTCAAACGGTTTAAGAAAATCCGCCTGAAGCCGGGAGAGACCGCCTCAATTTCATTTGAGTTATCGACCGATGACCTGGCATTTTATGGGAGAGACAACAAACTTACCACGGAGCCGGGGAAGTTCCATCTTTGGGTTGGCGGTAGCTCTGAAGCCGATCTCAAATCAGAATTTGAAATTATCTGATATCGAGAGATATACTAAAAAGAAAGCATCACGATTAAGTGATGCTTTCCTTTTTTGGTAATAATCTTTCCTTTATTATGCTGGTGCTTCGACTGCCTTACCGCGCCTTCGCTCCAACTCTTCTCTAACTTCGCGGGCTTTCTGTTCGGTTATGGGAAATGCCGCCACGGCCCAGATCGCGATGGCGGAAGTAACGATGGGCACGCCGGCATCAAACAAGCGCATGAAAAATATGGTGTTATCGGTCTGATTGCCCTCCAGAGCGACGTCAAAACCAGTAGCATTAAGAAGGTAACCACCTCCGAGGAGGGCTGCCGACATTCCCAGTTTTACCACCCACCAGAAGATTGAGCCATACATCCCTTCGCGACGTTCATGAGTTTCTAATTCATCATAATCAACCACATCGGCCATCATCGAAGGCATGATTGTAAACAGGCCGCCGAGACTGAACGCCAAAAGGGGGGCGGGCAAAACTACTAACCACGGATAATTAGGATTGTAACAAACCCATTTCAGGGCATATCCAACCATTGCGATTATGGTGGAGACAAAAAACGCTCTGCGCTTGCCAATTTTAGTCCCCAGCCACGTGACTATAGCGATCACAACAAATGTTGAAACGGCACCGATAGTTCCGGCATAACCCGCATATTCGGCGCCAAGATTTTGTTCACCGCCGGCGACGTAATAAATTATTACATAAAACTGAAATGACGCGACCAGGATAAACCCGTTAAAAACCAGAAATGTCGCGAGACAGAGCTTAAGAAAAGGTCCCGATTTAACGGTCGTTGCGAATCCTCTGAAGAAATTGACCAGATTATTCTTTAACGCCGTGGACCTTTTCTCCTTTTCTGATTCGGCTATGTTCTTAAATCTCTCCTTTAGGTAAATTGCCGGCAGTATCCCAATACCAATAGTAACGACACCGATGATAATAGCCAGCGCGGCCGCGCCTTCTATTTGGTCGTCAAAAAATTCTTCATAAGTCATAATCCAGAGGAACCACGGCGAGACAACATAAGCCAGCTGACTGAGAAAATTCTGAGTGCCCATAAGGCGCGTACGCTCGTGGTAATCGGGTGTTAATTCATAGCCAAGCGCCACCCATGGCGTGGCAAATACGGTGTAGCCCATGAAGAATATGATGGATCCGATTAGAAACGACACAAAAAGAGCTGTCCCGGTGAAAAACAACGGGAGCAGCCACAACAGCGCGAAGATGACACCCGCCGCTATCGCACCGATGAAGATGTAGGGCCGTCTCCGCCCCCATCGGGATTCGGTGTTGTCAGAAACAAATCCCATGATTGGATCGGTTAAGGCATCAGTCAATCTTGGCAGTGAGCCGAGCAGTCCCACCAGAGCCGGATTCATGCCCAGTCCGAGATTTAAAACAATCATCATTCCGCCGCTGGCGGCCGCCAGGAGATTATTGATCAAACCACCCAGGCCGTAAATCAGCCTCTGACCAAACGATATTCGATCCTCCGGTGCGGTTTTGTAATGCGTTGATGGGTTCATTGTGTGATCTCCAAACAGCCTCCGCCTATACGCGCAGGCACGAATATTGCCCACTCTCAATATATTTATAGGGATTCAAAAGGTTGAAAGTCGCTTTCACTGCCTGTAAACCCGAATATAGTCTATTAGCATCGTCTGCGGGAAGACAGTGGTCTCATCCGGATCGCCGACAAAAGTACCGCCCACGGCAACATTGAGAATTATATAAAATGGATGGTTAAAAACCCAGTCACCACCTACTTGAGAAGCAAGAACGGTAAAATAGTGAACATTGTCGACATACCACCTGATTTCGCCGGCTTCCCATTCCACCGCAAAAACATGGAAGCCGCTATCGAAGCGACCGTTCTCAAGATAGAATCGTCGAGTTAATGCCTCCCCGCCGGAATATCCCGGTCCATGCAAACTGCCATGAATGATTTGCGGCTCCTGACCGCGGTATTCCATGATATCAATTTCGCCGCATTGGGGCCAGCTTACAGTTTCGATATTACTGCCGAGCATCCAAAATGCGGGCCAAATGCCCTGACCGACCGGAAGCTTGATCCGAGCCTCAATACGTCCGTAAATTGGCTCGAAAAGATCCCGTGTGACGATACGCGCCGAAGTGTACTCGCATCCCAGGTAAGTCTCTTTTCGGGCAACGATGACGAGATTGCCGTTCCCGTCGAGAGATACATTTTCGGGGCGCCTGGTATCGTATTCCAACTGCTCATTTCCCCAGCCGGTACCGATATCGTAATCCCACTTGACCGAATCCGGTAATTGACCGGACGGCCCCCCGAATTCATCCTGCCAGACTAGTTGCCAGTTAATCGCGGGCTCCGTTGAAGTGACCGGTTCGTAGGACTTTACACATCCGTTTACGGCCACAATTGTTATTAAAAGAATGGTCGGAATTATCGATCTACAGATCCTATGAACCATTAATTCTCCCGTTTGCGCGGGCATGCGCCTCAATAGGATCTGTAAACACCGCATCTAAAGCCAATGTTGCGGCGCCTATGGCTACTGCTTGAGGACCGAGTTCCCCCGTCCTTATTTCCACCGCTGCCTTACTTACCAGGGTACTATGGTATACCTTTGATCTCAAAGGCTCTAACAAAAGCTCACCCAATCCCGCGAACTCACCACCCAGAATGGCCAGCTTTGGATTCATGAGGTTAAACCAGCCCGAAATTGCTATACCCAGATATTGCGCGACCTCGTTAACCAGCTTCAGGGCCAATTCATCACCTTCTAGCGCTGCCGCCACAATTGTAGCATAGGTCAATTCCTTGCCGTGGAATGAACTCTTTGGGTATCCGGGCAGTAATCCGCTAATGCGTTTCGTCAGCGCAGGTCTTCCAACAAAAGTCGCCAGGCAGCCTTTGGAACCGCAAACACAAACCGGTCCGTTAGGATCGATTGGAAAGTGCCCCATCTCACCGGCGACCCCTCCCGCTCCACGATAAATATCCCCGTTCAGTATGTAACCGGCCCCGATACCGTGTGCGATTTTTATGTATACAAAATCATCTATGCCTTTGCCCGCACCCCACCACTGTTCGGCAAGCGCACCCAGGTTGGCATCGTTGTCAATATGAACCGGCACACCATATATTGTCTGAAGCTCTTCCAGTCCGCTCTCACCCCGCCAGTCAGGTATGACTATTTCGGACAGCATCCGTGGGTTCAAGGGATCCACCGGACAGGGAACCGCAACGCCGATTCTAATCAGTCGCTTGGCGCCACCGCCCCAATCCTTAAGACACTCGTCGCATAAGCTGATGATGAGGTTGCGAGAGCCTTTTGGATCGGTTCTGACCGGATGTTTCTTCTCCTTCCAGACATGAACCTTTCCACGTAAATCCATTAAGACAACGGAAACGTGTGTTGCCCCCAGATCAACCCCCAGGATGCAGCGGGCTTCATCCTGGAATTCCAACACGATAGGGCGCCGACCACCGCTCGACTTACCAGCCCCGACCTCAGCAATCAGCCCGGTTCTGAGAATACTGTCAATAATCTCCGAAACCGTTGATCGGGACAACCCGGCTAAACGAGCGATCTCGGCCCTTGAAGTTCTCCTTTTATCCCAGATCAACTTCAAGACCGAATTAGCAAGGGGGCATTCTCTGTTGAGAATGCCCCTCTTTCCGGTCGTGTTACTCAATATTAGCTTCAATTCACCACTTGTTCAATTTGTATGCTATCACAATCTATTTATGAAAATAGACATTATCAATAAAAACAGTTCCGTAAGTGCCCGAGAGAATCAGCTGGGCATAATGCTCCGTGGTTGTCAGGTTGGTGAAGTCAGCCAGCGGTATATCCAGGGATACCCAGCCGTACGAACTCATGGTGGCTTCATCAAAAGTCAACTCATGTTCAACATCATCACCGCCGCCATCCCAGACGCCATTGGCGCCATAGTCGACCAGCTTGATCTTGAACTCCGAAGAAGCTGTAGTGGCAACCGGGGTCCAGACATCAATATGGAAGTGAGTCATAGTGCTCACATCAAGAGTTCCCGATGTCGTGTATTCGGCAATGGAAAAGACCAGGTTGTAGTACTCCTTCAGATTGTCAGCACCTATAGTGAAGTCCATAACATCGGCATCGTCCCATTCGGATGACCAGGTGTCAAAGTCCGTATTGGATGTAGGCATCGCTGAATATGGAAATTACATCGGACTGAGCCTCAGCCGGCGTCGGTGCCGATGCCGTGGGTTCGGTCGGAGGAGGCGAATAGAAATAGATGTTGTCGACCCACATGGTGTGAGGAGTCTCGGGATAAGCCGTGATGACCAACTGAGCCAGATGACCGGTCGATGTAAGTCCGGTGAAATCGGTTAGCGATACGTCGATTCCGACCCACTCTCCAGTGTTCATCGTAAGCTCATCAAAAGTCAACTCATATTCGGAGTCATCGCCGCCTCCATACAGACCATCAGCTCCGAAATCAACGAGCTTTACCTTGGTGGCAGCGGGAGCCGCTGTCGGATCCGGTGTCCATACGTCCATATGGAAACGAGTCATCGCAGACGCGTCGAGCGTGGTGGATTCGAACAGCACTCCGGCGGATATAAGGTTAGTGTATTTCTTCGTGTTGTCGGAATCGATTACATAGTCCTCTACATCAGCTTGATCCCAAGGAGCCGACCACGTGTCAACCGAATGGTCGGTATAAGCATCGCTGTATAGGTTGACAACAAACGACGGGTCAAGCGTCGGCGTGGGGGCGGGGACTAAGGGCTCTGTAGGCATGCCGGAATTGTAAAAATAGATGTTGTCCATATAAACCGTAGAGAGATTAACCGAAGAAATGACTAACTGAGCCAGATGCTCCGTGTTCATACCGGTGAAGCTTGCCAGCGGCACATCGATGCTCACCCAGGTCTCGGATGACAAAGTGTTCTCGTCGAAGACCAGTTCATACTCGGTGTCATCAGGGCCGCCATAGCTGCCGTTGTTTCCAAAATCCACGAGTTTGACCTTCAACACTGCCGGAGCCCCAGTCGGATCCGGAGTCCATATATCCATGTGGAAATGGGTCATTTCGGACGCATCAACGGTGGTCGTTGTAAATTCTATGCCGGCATAGACAAGATTGGTGTACTTCTTCGTGGCATCAGAACCAATCAGGTAGTCCTGCACATCGGCGTTATCCCAGTCCGCCGACCAGGTGTCAACCGGATGATCGGTGTAGACATCACTGAATAGCGAGATAACACTGTCGGGATTTACTGTCGGCGAAGAAGCCGGTACCGTTGGGACAACTCCCAGCGAATTCACATTAACAGTGATCGATCCGGTGGCAGCAACAGCTCCCAACTGCGCTGTTAGCGTTGCGGTACCAACACCTTCAGCAGTTATGACGCCGTCAGTGCCAACCTCAACAATCGAAGGATTGGAAGAGATGAATGTGAAGTAGCCCGGCATCGCACTGATAACCATATCAGTACCGTCAATGTCGAATGTTACCGTCTGATAACCCACATCGACAACCGCACCGGAATCCACCTCTATCGTCTGCCCGTTCAGGGCGGGACGAGGATTTGTTATCGTACCCAGATTAGCGTAAACGATTTCATCCATATATATCTGATAACCGATTCCGCCTTCGGCCCCTTCGGCAAAGTACAACAGTCCACCTTCAGCATCAAGCTTCTCAGGGAGCGGCACAGGAATGGTGTATTGCTGCCATGAAGTAGTCAACGCGAGACCAGTCACTTCCGCCATATACAGCGATGTCCCACTGTTATCATTTCCAATACCGGCAACATCTAAAGTTGCTGCCATACTCGCTTTGGCCCAGAATGTAATAGCATTGAATTCCGTAAGATCCTGTACTGGATCCGATGTAAACGCTCCTCCGGACCAACTCGCGTCAGGTACGGTGATCTGCAGTCCCTGAGTACCTGCGTAAACGTTATCAGCAACAACCAGAACGGCCTCAAGATATGATCCAGCGAACGCCTGGTATGTTATACCATAGCCGTATTCATCATCGAACACTATGCCGGGGGTGAAAGGACACGTCGGCTCGGGTCCGCCCTTCCAAATATAATTTACCAGAAACGTCAGATCGAGCGGATCAATATCACCGTCGCCATTGACGTTAGCCTCATCAAGGCACGGTATGTCGGGACCGGCCTTCCACATCCAATTCACAAAATAGGTTACATCCAGTGGGTCTAAAAAGCCGTCATGATTGACGTCACCCGGGATCACACAGCACGATTGCGCGAATGCTTCATTGTGCGGCAGGATGATGCCTGAAAGCAGCAGCACGCAAAGAGTGAGAACGGTTAGTAGGTACTTCATGAGCTCCTCTCCTTCTGATTATTTCATACCTTATCTTATCACAAACATGTCACTTGTAAAAATAGACGTTATCAATAAACGCGGTTTCGTAAGTGCCTGAGAGAATCATCTGAGCAAAATGCATCCGGGTCGTCATGCCGGCGAAGTCATCCAATGGTATATCAAGACTTACCCAACTGCCCGTGCTCATGGTGGTTTCGTCAAAAGTCAACTCATGCTCGACATCATCACCGCCGCCATCCCAGACACCATTGGCCCCATAATCCACCAGCTTGATCTTGAATTCCGAAGATGAATTGGTCTCAACCGGTGTCCACACATCCATGTGGAAATGAGTCATGGTGGTCAAATCAAGAGTCCCTGACGTCGTATACTCGGCTATGGAAAAAACAAGGTTATAGTATTTCTTGAGATTATCGGAAGCGACCACAAAGTCCAAAACATCGGCATCGTCCCATTCGGATGACCAGGTGTCGAAATCAATACTGGTGTATGCGTCGCTGAATACGGAAATCACATCGGCCTCAGTCTCGGTTGGCGTCGGCGCCGGCTCCGGCGGAGATAGCGGCACACCTGAATTGTAGAAATATATGTTGTCTACAAAGACAGTATTTGGCGTGCCGGAAATGACCATCATGCCAATGTGCCCCCTCGTGATTAGCTCGTCAAAAAGGTCAAGCGGCACATCTATATCTACCCATATGCCGGTGTTCATGGTGCTCTCACCCAACGTAATTTCGCTTTCGACATCATCGACGCCGCCATAGTTGTAGACACCATTTTCGCCGAAATCAATCAGCTTGATCTTGAACACTGATGGTGAACTTGTTGCATCCGGCGTCCAGACATTCATATGGAAATGAGTCATCGCGGTAGCATCTATGGTGGAGGATCTGAAGTCTATTATGGCTAAGACCAGATTAGTGTACTTCTTCGTATTGTCAGAACCAATCGCGTAGTCTTCAACGTTGGCGCTGCTGCCGCTGCCCAGCCAGCTGTTAACGGAAATGTCCGAATAAACGTCACTGAAAACGGATACAACCGATCCCGCATCCTCACTCGGCGTTGGGGCGGGTACCGTCGGTGCCGTCAGCTCACCGCCATTGTAGAAATAGACATTGTCAACATATACGATCGAAAGATCACCCGAGATGATTATTTGAGACAGGTGGCTCTTGGTTAACAGTTCGTCAAATGCGGTCAACGGTACATCAAGGGAAACCCAGGTACCTGTGGCCAGCCCCGGAGAGGTGTCCGCCCTAAAAGCCAATTCGTCTTCCACATCATTTCCGCCGCCGTAAACACCGTCGGCTCCATAATCAACGAGCTTAATGGTGAACTGTGCAGGTGACTCCGTGGAATTTGGCGTCCAGATATCCATATGGAAGTGCGTCATACCAGATGCATCTATTGTCGGATTGGCGAACTGGATTCCGGTATAGGTCCGGATTTCCAACTTCTTGACATCATTGTCCCCAATAGTAAACGTGCTCGTGTCAGCGTCGAGGTACTCCCAGTCAAGGTTCATCCAGAAATCCACGGGTACATCGGTGTAGGCGTCGCTATACACTGAAATTACATCAGCTTCCGGAACCGTTGGTGTAGGAGCCGGTGTCGTCGGTACTGCCGATGCCCCTGCAACCTCAACCGTAACCGCCCCGGACGCCGGCGTTGCTCCCAGAGTGGCAGTTAGCTCGGAGATCCCCTCTCCCACGGCAGTGATTACACCGTTGCCGGCAACATGAACTACCGCCTCGTCCGATGAAATAAACGTGAAATACGCTGGCATCGCCGATACCGTCTCGGAACTGCCATCCACATCGAATGTCACTGTGGCGCCGGAAACTGTTATCGTGTCGGTCTCTTCTACCTGAAGCGTAACGGTGGGAATGACTGGCTGCGGATTTGAAATCGTACCGAGGTCCTCAAATATGATCTCGTCAAACCAAATTTGACACCCCGAACCGTCCTCCGGACCTTCGGCAAAATAGAAAAGTCCCTTCTCCGCGGTGAGCTTTGCCGAAAGCGGAATGGGAATCGTGTACTTCTGCCAGCTTGTTGTCAGGGCCAAACCGGTTGCTTCTGCGGTATATATCGAGGTTCCGGTGTTGTCATTGCCAATTCCCGCAACATCCAGTGTCGCGTTCCTACTGGCCTTGGCATAAAAAGTCAAAGCGTTGTATCCGGTCAGATCACGGGCAATATCACACGTGAAAGCGCCTCCGGCAAAACTCCCTGAAGCATCGCCGACGTCGGGAACAGTTACTTGTAAAGCTTGAGAGCCGGAATAGGTGTTGATCTGGTCCAGATCAAGCGCATCAAGTTTAGATCCGGCAAAAGCCTGGTAAGTCACAGTCGAACCAAATTCATCCCTGAATACTTCGGCATTGGTAGGGAATGGCTCAGATTCCAGAATCTTGCTATCATGGCTGCAGCCCGTTGCCAAAATCATAATCAGCGCTGAAATCACGATGACAATATGAATCAACTGTCTCATTAACATCTTCCATGTCTCCCTTGTGGCAAAATCTGATTTGTACTCTTGTAGAGCCAAAAAAAGCGTATGTTCAATACCAAGAAATCTTTGTTCGCCTATCGAACAAAGTAACAGAAACGCACTCTTTTGTCAACAGCTAAATTGATAGAGCGGTCAATAATTTAGACTCCGGGAGCGGTGGAAGTCCTGCTAACGATGCGCACTCTCAGTCGCTAACTAGTTATTAAACAATGAGATATCAAGTGAAGTCTGCGGGGGAATGAGGAATTCCGGATTTTGTCCCAGTGTTGAGGTCTCCACCGGCCAAAGCTTGGAACCGTTTGTCAGTCAGGGGATTAACTTAAGATGATGTCGATTTTGCTGACCTTTCTCTCACGGATTTTACCTACTATGGCACCGCTTAAAGTCTCTGTGCGGAACGTCTGCTCATTACCATCCGGCTCGCATACCACCCAGCTGACGGGCTTCACTCCATCTTCGCCATATGTGTCCTTCAGGCTGTTGTTGTGGTATGTGACGAGAATATTGCCGAACAACATAAAACTGAATGACCGGGCGGGTATCTCAATCTCTCGGCGTTGACTTTTCGCAAGGACTTCTATTTTTCTTTCCTTTCGAGTGAAAAGCCAGCCAGGCAGGGAAGGTTCAAGACACAGCTGTAGTCCTCCCTTCTGATCAAGCCGAAAAGGCCTGCGGCCTAACACCATCATTAGCAGGATATGAATGAATTCGGCTGTCGCTCCGCTTAAGCGGGCGACAAACCCATTTCCGTGTATTGATGTTTCCGGGTGGGCACTGCTCACGATAAAAGATGAATTTTCCAGAATACTTCTTCCGTAAACAACCGGATCCAAGAAAGGTATGAGAAGATTTCTGAACTCCCCATAAAAATCATCATAAAGCTCATTACGTAGAAGCTCCAGCATGTACTTGTATTCCATATGAAGCCAGATCGATTCGTTCTCAAGCCACCCGGGCGAAAAAACCCTGGCCCGTCCTATCTCCATCGGCTCGCCCGCCAACGAGGCATTGACTTTATACATCTTCAATGACTTATCAAACAATGCACTTTTTCTGATACTCGCAGCGAATCTCGAAGCTTCTTCCTTCCCAGGTAAACATCGCAGGTAGTGCACAGGCCCTTCCAGAAAAAGAGGTAGCGGGATTGGCCTGAACCCCAGAGGCCTGATACACACGAGCCCATCTGCATTGCGTTTTTCTGTCTTCTCACCCCGGGAATCGGCAACTTCCAGCTCTTCGTAATCTGTTACTTCGTGCCGAAAATAGGTGAATATTGTATTGCTCTCTTCGTCCCTCCCTTTTTCGATTCCTTCATTCAATTTATCCAACGCCGCTTCGAAAAAATCTGTAATATCGTTCAACTCGATCGTTATCTCTTTACCGTTTACTCCAAAACGAGTTCTATCACGATAACGCTCTTTGGCTGTGGAGGCAGCTTCCCAAAATTCGAATGGTGATGTGCGACGACCAAGAAGATCATTCAGTTCGTTCATGAACTCCTTTAGCTCTTCGAATATGAACACCCTCTTGTTTTTCGGGTTGTATTCTCTGATCTTATCAAGAAGGAACAATATATGTCGCTTAATCTCGATTGTCTCGCTGATGCTTGAACCGAACAGCAGTGGCAGTCCATTTAGCGCATCATACCATCCCGGTTTCCCGGCCTCCATCTCCACGCCAATACCTTCGGGGTCCAGGGAAGCCAGCTTGTTTACTATCAGGCAGAGAATCTTATTGAACAGCGTTGTGTAGTAGATATCAGCCTTACCGTATTCGACGCGTACCAGATTGCGATTAGATTTTCGCTTCTCGATCGCATGTGCCTTTTCTTTATCAAGAAGCACAGCTCCGAGCTGCATAGGCTGATTGTCACAAAGAACGTATTTTTCATCACGCGGCCGCACGAAGTAAGGGTTGTCGTAGAACGAAAATGTCCTTTCATTGAACAACAAGTTGGGGAATTTGTCCGGATGCACGGCCAGATAGTTCTCCAACAGATCCAGATTGTAAGTCCAGTGGTCGATCCAGTAGCTTTCACCGTACTCGGTATCAGAAACCCTGCTGCAGTGATTGAGAATTTCTCCAAGAAATACCTCTGAATCGACATTCAGTGGAATGTTATGTTCAATGAGAAATGCTGTTAGTTCGCCGGGTCTAAACGACTTATTCACAAAGGAACTGATTGTCTGTAAGTGTTCAGCCTCTACGTATGTCTCCAGAACAGCGTGCAGCTGTTCGAGGTCGTCAACAGTAAAATAGATCTCCTTTAAGACGAGCGGATTGAAACCGTCAAGCTGAATCAGGTTATAAAAGTACTCCACATTCTCTTTACCGATATCGGGGTTGAAAAAAAGATCATTGCGGCGATTCTGGTTAATGTCTCGAAAATTCCCGTTTCCCTGAGAATATTGAGTAGGGGTCAGGCTAAAATCGTTGTAGTCTCTTTCAAGATCGCCATGTTTGCGGGAATATAGATGAAGAGTTGAACGATTTTCACTGGCGGTCAAGGTAAATGGGAATCCGCCTCTGATTGTGTTGTCGAGAAAATTCTGCCGCACATAATGGTCCAGGGCTGGCTCATTGGAGCAGATCAGATTGGTCTGTGTTAATGTCTCTATCAGATTCCGATTTTCGAGTTCCTTTGATTCGATGTACTCTCTTCGGGCAATATCCGAAACCATCTTGTTAAGGGTATCGAGCGATGACGCATGGCCGACAATGGACGAATAGTTGTAGATCTCTCCCGCAGGAATCGAGGCGGTGAACATCCCCATAGCACACGGAAACTGATTTTCCAGTTTTTGACCCTTTGTCATGTCCTCGAGTGGCACCTCAAGAAATCTCTCGGGATAACTGAGATCCGTTCGTGTTCCGAAAATCCTGCCAGGGTCGACAATCGGGCTAATAATATTTGTTTTGGATTCGCGCTCTTCGAAACCAATGTAAAAATTGCCGCCGGTTATTTTTTTGACATGCGGTCTGTCAGCCGCCTCAACCTTCGCCTTGAAGAATGGTACCCGGTTATCGAAATTGCCCACTTCGAGGAAGGCTTCGATTGTCCGTCTCATATTCTTCAGGGAGAAATTATCAACACCGTACGGGACTATCACAGGTAACCCATCAAGTCCCTCCAAATCAACCCTGTCGTCGCCCACGTTCTCAATGCGCAGACTCCTGATTAGACCGGCAAATCTATCACCTGGCACCGTAAAATAGTCGACAGTAAATTTTAGGCTCAGCGAATAATTCACTTCTTCAAGTGTCAGTCCAGACGGAGCTATAATTATTCGCTGGACTCTGTTGAGATGATTGTCCCGGTAATGAGTCTGGAATGGTTCGTAATAACTGACCGGGGAATTTCCGGACAGCTTTATGAATGTTCTAAAGCCATGACTGGCTGTCAGATTATACGCCCGATTCGCAGGAAGAAACTCCATGATTGAGTGGTCTTTGTCCTGAATGCCCATGCTGCTGATACACTGTCCGCGATTCACATAAAAGACCCACATCGGTATCCCGTCTGCTCCGGCAATACCGGGGAAGAAACTGGAAAACGGTTTGGCGGAATTATAGCCGTCGATTATAAACTCACCGGTCTCATTCAGACTGTATTTTGATATAATCGCATCATGACTTCGCATCGCGTTACCTTTCCACTCAGGGTGTGGACCCACCTGCGTTCGGAATCCGCGTCACTCCACACCAGATCCTGACAGACCATTGAAATTCCAATGTAAGGCACTCTCCCAATCATTACAAAGGAATTATTACCCGACAGCGTGCCCCCTATTAATGTGAACAATGCTTGCGGCTGGAAAAAATCGAGTCACCACGATTAATAATCGTAGCGCAACCAGGTAGCGCGGGGGAGACTCACACATACGCTCGAACCGGGATCTGGGGACGTGCGAAGAGTCGTGACTGTCACTTACAATATGGCGGGTTAGGGCTGATTATCTGGTTACGCTATTTATTGCCGCTGAGATAATCGAGAAAAGACTCTTTCGGAGTTCGATCCTCGTTATAGACGCCCCAGTGTTTCTCGACCTCGTTGGGTGGGGAGTCTACACCGCCGCCTTTCCAGGATTCATCGAAAACTTCAAAAAGGAAAGTTGCGACTTTGTTCGATTCAACCCACGGGTTCAGCTGCGTTAGGAACTCGGCCTGAGCATCCGAATCAACAACGCCTTTTATAAGCGTACCCTGCTCACCCGGACCCGTCTTGTCGGGATTGTAATCAGTGGCCCAGCCGGTTTCTCCGATAACGATCGTCCGGTCGGGATGCATACTCTTGAGCTCATTATAGATGCTGTCAATCCAACCAACGGCATTGTCCAGCGTCTGGCCGTTCCAGAGGGGATGTATGTGAGTGAAGACAAAGTCTATTTCATCGACCAGTTGCCTGCTTTCAAGCGTGTTCCAATACATGTAATCATCAGCCGTCGTCACCGGTGCTGAAACACTTCTCCTGACGGCCCGGATGTAGCGAATCAGGTTATCAGGATTCATCTTGTGCCCTGACCAGGATACCTGGGTTTCGTTTCCTACACATAAGGCAGCCACGATGTCGGGAAATGATTCCGCCAGTTCAATTCCCAGTATAATCTGATCTACATTAGCCCTTTTTTGTTCCGGATCGTTTTCTTCAGGTGTCAGCCAGATGCCTTGAACGACTTTTAGGGGAAGTCTGTGCGCTTGAATCAATCGAAGAATGCGCTCCGTATCGCGGTCGGCACCATAGACCCTTATCAGATTCCAGTGCTTAACGATAATATTCAGATCTTCCAGCAGCTCATCGTCAGTAGGTCCCTTCACTCCAGGTGCCTGACCGGCCCGATAACAACCATAAGCAACGGCGTCTCCAATCCAATCATCCCCAATAAACGGGCTGAAGGCACGTAATTTGAACGGCTCTTCCCTCGGTTGCGGAAGGCCGGACTCCAGTTCGGTTCTGAAATTCATCATGGATGACCGCAAATCCTTTTTTTCAGCTTTAGATTTACCCTGGCAACATATAATTAGAACTACTGCGACGGCAAAAGTTGCAGCGCACGATACCGGTCTTTTGAATATCTTCATCCTATGTCTTTTTCACCTTATCGGATCACAGTAATAATTGATTTAATGCCAGGATGTACCTCATATCCGGACCCTCTATTGAGAGCACTCAGACACCTGTTCAAGACTCTAACATACTCGCGCCCTGTCGGCTCTTAGGTTGTGGTACGGTCTACCCTTTAAGAAGTTTCGTAAGTCAGGGCGGGCAGGTCAAGCTCCAATTCCATCAATCCCAGTAGGTCGTGTTTCGACTACAGAACATACAGTTGCGAGAAACCCGACGCCTTGGCTACAATCAGCTCTGACTCTTAACGGTCCGAAACTCATCCTCCAGGATTGAATAGCACAGGAGGTCTGTAAACTTCTTGCCTATAATAATAGTCTCCCGCATAACCCCTTCCTGCAAGAACCCCACTTTCTTCACAAGTCGCTCCGAGCGCTCATTACCCCTTGCAACTACAACCCATACACGGTGCATATGAAGAGTGTCAAAAGCATACTCCATCATCGTCTTTAAGGCACATGCTCCAATACCTTTACCCCAGTGGTCAGATTCGCCGATTATCAATACCAACTCGCAGTTGCGATTTCTCTCATTTATCGACTCCACTGCGGCATAGCCAACAGTCTGGCCATCATCGACAATGGCCTTTAGCCAGACTTTGGGATTAGCTTTGAGCTTATCGAACCAGGCCTCGGCTTCTTCTTTTGATTTAAGTCGGTCGGCGAGATGGCGAGTTACAGCAGGATCATTCCTCCATCGCACGAGCGCATCCAAATCCTCTACTGTTAAATCCCGAAATTTCGTCAATTCCGTTCTCTCCTGCAAGAAATGCTAAGCCCGGTGCCCCAACTTCCACGTGGGTTTGCCCCAATCGATAAAATTACTCAATTAGAAACCCACCCGGACGGCGGGCCACCCGGGCCACCCGTCACAGTTTTGGAAAAAACATACCGGTACGTTCTTTATAGTCCAGGTATTTACCATCAGTTATTTCTACCATCTGCTGTTCTTCTTTCCTCCCTATCCAATACCAAACCGGAGTGAACAACAATAGAATTATAAACCACGTGGATGAAAACCACAGCAAGCCTACACCAATGAGAGTGATATAGATAAATACATACATTGGATGCCTGATGTATTTATATGGGCCGGTTCGCACAAGTTCTCTGGTTTTGATTGCACGTACCAGGTGTTTCACGGTCCATGCGTTAAGTAATGATCCAAATACTATTAGCGTTATTCCAGTGATTAGTGCGACCACGTTTTCTGATAATTTCATTGGACGATCCGACAACCATTGACTTGCCGCCAGGAATCCAAATTGAATTAACCAGAATATTCTCGGAAGAATATCAACAATGATGTGCTTTTTTTCAAACATATAATTCTTCGTAGGGCGAGTCCGTCTTCGAACCCACCCGGTGCCCCACCCCTTAAGTCGGATATCACCGGTTCAGTGCTCGCCAACTACCATCGGATTCGCGGGGTCAGCAGTCCATTCCTGGAGCGAACCCATGTATACCGCGACATCCTCAAAACCGAGCCGGGTCATGATGAAGGCGCTGGATGACGCCGCGATACCTCCGCCACAGTACGTAATGAAACGTGCTGTGCGATCGCCGTTGAACATCGCGGCAAGTGTATCCTGTGGCCGGTAGCGGAATGATTCATCAGTGAGCGCCATAACGGAGATGTTGCGGGCGGTGGGGATATGGCCGGGTCGGCCGTACATGGTCATCTCTCCCCGGTAGTGTGCTTCGGGCATTACGTCGATGAGGGAAACCGCATCGTCACTGATGGCTGCGAACACCTCGTCTCGGTCGGCGATTAGCTCCGGTCGAGGAGCAGGGGTAAGGCTTCTGGTTTGACTGTCGGGCATCCCGGTTGACAACTCTCGTCCCTCGGCGGTCCAGGCTTTCAATCCGCCATCAAGTATAGCCGCTCGGTCGAAACCGACCCATCGCAGCATCCACCAGACCCGGGCGGCCCAGACCGAGTTTAACGCGTCATATAGCACGACCCTGGAATCGTCGCCAACGCCCAGCTTACCCATGGCGGCACAGAACTGCTCCGGTGTCGGCAGGGCGAACCCAAGCGGGCTGTCGACATCGCAAAGATCGCTCGTGAGATCGGCAAACCCGGCCGATGGGATATGCCCCTCCTCGTACTGGGCACGGCCACTGACCGCTCGCATGCCACCAGCTGAGTCCGGCTCCAGCAGTACGCTACAGTCGAGCACCACCAGATCTGAATCATTGAGGTGTTGCGCCAGCCACTCCGTTGACACCAGCGTTTCCATCGTGTCACCGGCGACGGAACCCGGCTGTGATTTCTCCGCCTGACAGGACACCAAAAGTGTCAAGGCTACGATCAGAAAAAAGATTCCTATTGAGCGTCTGTAATACAGCATTACATCCTCCAGTCAAATAATTTGTGGTAAAAGCCGCTCAGCACTGCGTCCTGTCGGTTCTTAGGTTGTGGTACGGCCTGTTTGAAAGAAGTTTCGCTAATCAGGGCAGGAAGGTCAAGCTCCAATTCCATCAATCCCAGTAAACCCGGTGCCCCACTCCCTATATTGGTTCCCTTAAATACTCGCACCATGCCACGGTCTGGGCAACGCACTGCTTGCGGAGGGATCGTTTCACTTTGGCAATTTCCCTCCACGCTTTGAAAAAACTTGCTGCAATAAGAAACGGCCCCAATACCACTCTCCGCAGACTTTTGCGGTGATCAGCTATCAGATTCGATTACGCTTTTTGTAGCACCTCTAATTGGTCTGGCGCCGCCGATTAACAGCCAAAGCATAAACGCCACTTCTCCAATTAAGGCGGGAAGCGCAAATTTCGAAACTGTCTCGTAATACTGCGGCGCTATCAAGCCTGTAATACTCATGACTACATAGGCGACGCAGTTGATGATCAACCACACTCCGAGGAAACGGGGGAGGAAGCCGGACCGGATTACCAGTAATCCCAATGGAAAAAGCCAAATCCCCCAAAACATCTCAGCCAGATGAGTCCCCGAAGAGTTCACATGAATGCACAGCATGGCCAGAACATCGCGCTGGGATTTATCGAGCATTGAAACGAAGTCCGCACCTCGGACGAGCTCCAGAGAGCCCAGCTGGAGTAATTGACTCGCAAACGCCTGTGGAATCTGCACCAGAACCAGCACAACCATGATGACAGCCTGCCAGCGGTTCACGTCCTTAAGCAGGCGATATAGTGCCAGTCCAAGGAACATGAAGAGGATTATCGAAATAAGCCCTACCACCAGGTCAATTCGATAGAGAGTCTCGTTGGCAAGGATGCGTGTCGCTGTCTCAGTGGGATTTCCCCGAACGATCGTTTTGCCGGGAACATAGATGAGGCAAAATATACCTGTAAGCACTACCAGCAGGTAAAGTACACCCGCAAGTCGGGCTCTTCTGTTGAGATCAGATGTATGTAGTGAATTCGTCATTGCTACCACTGCAATACGCAGGAAACGCGACCTTGTTTCAAATACCCGGCTCTATTTGACCTGCCCCCCGATTTAACGCTCCAACGTTGAGTCATTCCTGCGAAAGTCTTCGTGAACTCAACGGTCCGACGTTGAGTCATTCCTGCGCAGGCAGGAATCCAGTCTCCGCCACCCAACTCAACGCCCCGACGTTGAGTCATTCCTGCGAAAAGTCCTTCGTGAACTCAACGGTCCGACGTTGAGTCATTCCTGCGAAAGCAGGAATCCAGTAACACCTTGCGTCAGGCAAAGCGGTGCCCCACCTTCCAGGTGGGTTTACCACAATCGCTAATTCAACCCAATCAGAAACCCACCCAAAGGGCGAATCACCCTGCCGCGGTCGAATTCTCAACCTGCTCAAGGTAGGTTAATTCGAGTTGTACGAGGTCTGGCTCATAGTTAGAGTTGAGCAAATTAGCTGAATATCACGAGCAGGAGCACAACTCCCAACATAATTGCCAGAGTGTGCTAGGTGCCGTACTGCTGTTTCAACTTTTCCTTTAGGCATTGATCTGTAGCCGAATTAACAGATGCCCACTTTATGAAGTCGCTCGTACCCAGAGCACTAACAGACGGTGTACCCGGGTACGGTTAATAAGTGCCCCTAGACACTCCAACTCTGTATACGATGTCGTTGCGCACTCGGTAGGGTACCGCAATGCGCTCCCAAATATTCATGGCCGCTGCCTGCTGATTAACAGCTCCCCAAAACTCATTTAACTCTTCCATGCCGGTATTTTGCCAGTCCGATAACCCTGGATCATTACCAACTTGATCCAGTATTTCCTTTATCGCAAGTATTTCTTCCGCGGCCTCACGACTGATTTCCTTTGCTTCAAGGTAATCTTCGTTATCGGCCTCGTGCACCGCGTACATAACAGAAGCGTAAGCTGGCCAAGAGGCTCGGCCGAGTGGAACGGGAGAATGAAGAATGTGCTCGTTGGAGCGTGTCAGTTTTGCGCCAGCATCTGTGCTATCGAATCGTATGAGACTCTGAACTCCAATATTATCATTCCTCCTCATCTCGGCCGGGTGGCCAACCTTTAGGAGACCATCGTTCCCTTCATGGCCGATCCACTTTCATCATGAGAAAACCGGTAACCCACTCCCTATATTGGTTCTCTTAAATACTCGCCATGCCACGGTCTGGGTAACCCACTGCTTGCGGTGGGATCGTCTCATTTTGGCATTTCCCTCCACGCTTTTGATAAAAAACGTGCTACTTGCAAATAAAAAGCGGGGTTGACGAGACTCGAACTCGCGGCCTTCTGCGTGACAGGCAGACGTTCTAACCAACTGAACTACAACCCCGGTGTCTGATCTTATATGTCAGGTCGCCGTCACGCGACCGTCATGTTCCAATACCAGCCTGAGCTGCCGAAACCACAAGGGATTTCAACCGATGACCTCCGACACGCAGTCAATATGGGCGGTACTAGATTCGAACTAGTGACCCCCTGCGTGTAAGGCAGGTGCTCTAACCAGCTGAGCTAACCGCCCATTAGATCATACTCAAGCTTTCAAATAACATCCGCCAAAAAGCCGTTGCGGCCGTCTCAGCAGGCTTGAATTATAGCTAATAATGCCAAAAAGGCAAGAAATATATCACCCGCCAAATCAATAAATCAACCGCCCGAAACCATTGGCCGGCAGGTCACAACCCCCTCAATGGCCCAAGATCCGCCGGAAAAGGGGAAGCTGCGATTTCCCTACAAATCCCCACCAATTCATTGCCCGCCCCCATTATATATGGCAGGAGTTGGTAGGCTCACGCCGCGGCGTGAGCCTACCAATGCTTTAATAGAAAGCATGACATTTTCACTACAAAACCAGTGGTAATCGTCGCCGCGCCTCCCTGTCAAAGGAGAACCGTAAAATATGCCGGCAGCAAAAAGACAAATCAGCGCCTTTGTGCGCTTAAATGCAATTGAAAATCGGCATAAAGCCCTGTCGGCCAGAAACAAACAGAGAAAAAACGAAAATTGGGACCCTAAAAAAAATGACGAAACAAACCCAATTCGGCGTAAACGACATGATAATTTGTAATTACAAGGAATCTGGCCCTTTTTCTCTCCCCTTGATAAGGGGGAGTAGGAGGGGGTTTCTTCTGTGCACAGACTTCCGCCGTAAAGCCCCGATGTACGTCAGGAAAAAACCATGCAGCACAAACCACACTAAGTGTGGAAACGAACCCAAATGAGTGTAATCCAAACGCGGAGAAATGATTAAAGGACAAAACGGTCAGGTCACAATTCCGTTGGCGGAATCAAGACCTGACCGAACAGAAACCGGCAAAACACTCCCTGATTCACCGACTCGTCGCGTTGGTAGGCTCACGCCGCGGCGTGAGCCTACCATCAGCAGACAATCCAAAAAAACCGGCGGTAATTAATCGCAGCCATACCAAACAACGGTATAAGAGCAGTAGCCACAAAACTAATTGACCCATGCGTTTAACTGACCTATTTTGTCCAAAAAGGAATAAATATTATGTCTATAGACCCGACCATCTTCAAAGCCTACGATATCCGAGGCACCTATCCGACCCAGATTAACGGCGAAGTCGCCTACAAAATCGGTTACGCCCTGGCCGGCTATCTCAACCCCAAAGCTATCGCCGTCGGAAGAGACATGCGCCTGTCCTCGGATGAAATGTTCGACAACCTCGCCCGCGGAATTCTTGATTATGGTGTCGATGTTATCGATTTGGGGATGATCTCAACCGATGGTCTCTATTTTGCCGTAGGGAAATTCGAATACGACGGCGGCGTGATGATTACCGCCAGTCACAATCCGAAACAATACAACGGCCTGAAAATCTGCCGCAAGAACGCCATCCCGCTGTCCGGGCAGGAGGGCCTCGGCGACATTCTAAAAGCCATCCAGCAAGGCGACCAGAACGGCAAAGCCCCCGTGCGGGGTAACATCGTTCGCCGCGATATCACCGATGATTACGCCAAGCACTGCCTGTCATTTATCGATATCTCCAAAATCAAACCGTACAAAATCGTGCTCGATGCCGGCAATGGCATGGCGGGCGCAACCCTGCCGCCGGTGTTGAGTCAACTTCCCATAGAGGCCGTGCCGCTGTTTTTCGAACTCGATGGTACTTTCCCCAACCACCCGGCCTCGCCAATCGAACTTGAGAATCTGGTCGACCTTCAGAAAGCTATCGCCGAAAACAAAGCCGATTTCGGCGTGGCCTTCGATGGCGATGCCGACAGGATGTTTCTGGTCGACAAAAACGGCCATCAGGTCGGCGGCGATATGGTCACGGCGCTGGTCGCCAAATCTCTGCTCACGAAATCTCCCGGCGAAACCGTGCTGTACAATCTCATCTGCTCCAGAGCAGTGCCGGAACTCGTCGAGCGTATGGGTGGCACAGCTATCCGCACGCGGGTCGGACATGCCCTCATCAAACCACTGATGAAAAAGCACAACGCCATCTTCGGCGGCGAACACTCAGGGCATTTCTACTTCCGCGATAACTGGTTCGCCGATTCCGGACTCATCGCGTTTCTGGTCTGCCTGGAATTGCTATCAGTCGAGAACCGTCCGCTCGATGAAATGATAAAAGAGATCGACCCCTACTTCCGTTCCGGCGAAATCAACAGCCGCGTCGATTCTATTCCCGACAAAATCGCGCAGGTGACCAAAGCGTTCCCCGATGGCGAACAGGACACTATCGATGGCCTCACTGTCCAATACAAAGATTTCTGGTTCAACCTTCGTCCCTCTAACACCGAACCACTCCTGCGCCTCAATGTCGAGGCCGACAGCAAACAACTGCTTGAGAAAAAAACCAAACAACTTCTGGAAATAATCAGGTCCTGAAAATGACAACACCGAAAGCGAAAATTCTCGTTGTAGATGATGACGCCAATCTGCTGGAACTTCTGGTGGACACTCTGACTGCAATAGGCTACGAGGCAGTCGGTGCGCCGGGTGGCAGGGAAGCCCTCGAATCTCTCGCGCACGATTCATTCGACATGCTCATCAGCGATATTAAGATGCCCGAAATGGATGGCATCGCGCTCGCCAGAGAAGTCCGCGGATTGTACCCCGAACTGCCGATTCTTTTCATCACCGGCGTAGCTTCGCCCGACATTATCGGTCGCGCATCATCCGATGGTTTCTTAGCCAAGCCGTTTCGCATAAACCATCTCGAAGAACTGATCGAGAACACTCTCAAAAACCGCCCTGAAACGGTTGCCGGCCGTATCCGCAATGTTATGGTGGTTGATGATGACGACCTTTTCCGCGAGATGCTGGCTGATGCGCTCCGCTATGACGAATACGTCCCGCACGCTGCCTCGAACGGGGAAGAGGCCCTCAGGATTCTCGAGAGGGGGGAGATCGATGCTGTCATCTGCGATATCAAGATGCCCGGCATGGATGGCATCACCCTCCTAAAAGAGATCAAGGGCCGTTACACCGACCTTCCCGTGATCATGATGACTGCTTTTTTGTCACCCGATGATGTCGATGCACAGTCGGTCGAGACGGTCGCCGATGGTTTCCTCACCAAGCCGTTCCGGGTTGAAAAGATCGTGGGTATGCTCAACCAGATCACACCGGCGCCACCTCACAAACAAAGCCTGTAGTCTTGTTAAGTACTGTAAATTGTCGGGGGTTTATAAAAGATTTACGTCTTCTTAAGACGCGTCTTAAAATCCGTATGACAGACTGCTCGAAAGCAGGAAGATCTTAGAGTCGTTGGTCGGTATCTGGTGCCACTCCCACTCGGCCGAGAACAGAATGTTGAATCTCAGCCCCTTGAAAATCATGGCATTGCCGATCACGTTCACCCGCTCGTAGGTATAGTCGGTAATAAGCTCATCGTTGTCTTTCAGGTCGCGATACCCCAAAACGGATTCGGTCGATACGAACAAACGACTGCCCTTGAGCACATCGACCTCGACCTTGCCGCCCGCTTCGAAATAATCGCCGCTGACCATGAAATCATCCTTGTCCTCATGCAGAGCCTCGATCTCCGGACCAACGCCGATCGTTAGCACGCGCGACTCAAAACCGGCCAGCAGAGTCAGCTCAAGAACGTAGTAATCGAGATTCACCGGGTCGTTCGGATCATATTCGGTCAGTTCAAAGTCGATTTCCTGACTGGTGAAATAACGTTCTCCCATGCGAACCTTGTTGCGTCCTTCGAGCTCATACTTCCAGAAATCGTTCCGGCCATCGATAAGGTTGTAATCCTTGCGTTCCACGTTCACATAGAAATCAATATCTCCCTGATTGTAGAACCCGAAGTAGGAACCCTCGATGCCGAAATTGACATAGTTCATGGCCGATGAATCCGGAGCCTGCCGCGTCGAGAATTTGGCCTTAACATCGCCAAAGGAGAAATTCTTGAAGAGCTTCTCAAAGCCTATCTTGCCGCCCACCTTATAATAATTGAAACTGGTGGCTGTCACCGAGTCAAACTCTACAAATTCACCACGAACCTCGAAGATGCTCTTGACTGACTCGTTAACAGGCACGGCCAGCTTTGCCCTCGAATAGCCGAACAGATAGCTATCGCCGAAAGTTGCTTCACCGTTGTGGCGATGGCGCCAGTCAAGTTCGCCGTTCAAGTCGAGCCTGCTCTTGCCCAGATTGGCACGCGCATCCCCTCTGAATTTGAGCCGGAAAAAATCCGACGTCTGTTCATAGCGAGTGGTAAGTTCAAGACTTCGATCGTTAAGTGGAAGAACTGTAAACGAGAGCATACCCTTGACATCATCAAGGTAGTCGGTGCGCAGTGACCAGTCGGTCAGGACAGAGTCCACCCCGGACTGCGCCGCAGAATCGAGAAAATACTCCTGAGAGAGGAAATCGTATCCGATGCCAGCGTTATAGTGAAAACCGGCGGCTTCGCTTGTATGGTAACCACCGGCTATCAAAAAAGTTGTGGTTAATACGACTCTCCAGAATAACCGCAACCTTACCTCATTACTATGTTGTCTGTTTAATCAGTATCTACATCGAGCAGCTTCATCAACTGATTAAGGGTCAGTTGGGCCGCTTTCAGCGAGGCGGCGGCCGCCTCGGTATCTCCGTTATCGATGTATCCGCGAGCTAAATCCAGTTGCTCGTATACCTGGTCCAGAAGCTGACGGGCGTTTTGGTCGTCGGCCGGTATCGTCTCACTGATCCGGTCGGCTTCATTTAGCAGCCGTTCGTAACGTTCCGAGAGCGTACCGTCGAACCCACCGCACTCAAGTCTCGCCCTCGTGGCAAGTTTCTTGGCAGCCTGAAAGGCTTCCATCGTCATCTTCTGCTTATTGTCATCGGTAGCCAGGCTGACGGCCAGTTCATACGAACTCTGAGCCTGCTCCATGAGCTTCAACGCGGTCTCAGAATCACAGGTAGCGATCTGCTTGCGAGTACCCTCCAAAACGGCCTCAACATCTTGCCGATACCTATCCAGATTGGCCGGTCCCAGCAATATCCGATTGGAAGCACTAATAATACGTTGTACGGCATTCTCAACCTGATTAGCAAGCTTCAGGGCAGGCTTATACTCGCCATCGCGGTAGAACTCCTGCGCTGTTCTGAGACTATTTTCGGCAGATTCGTAAATCGCCGCCATTCCCTGATTCTGCTGCAGGCGCACTTCTTCCTGAGCCCTCTCAAGCAGCTGTTCGGCCCTCTCGATTTTACGCTGGACCGCATCCTGGTTCTGCTGCGTATAGCGGGCGCTGGTCATAGCCTTCTTCGCCAACTCCCGGGCTTCCTGAGTCAACTCAATCGCGGCTTTATAACCGCTGGTGCCGCCCTGTTGGAAGAATTCCTTGGCCTGCGACTGAAGATACTCCGCACCCTCGACCTGTTTCTCAAGCACTACCTGCGCCTGAACGTCGTTGGCGATTCGAACCGCATCCCTGGCCAAAGCCAGCATCTGGTCGGTCCGTTCCAGTTCGCTCTGGGCCCGGCCCATGTCTGATGCGCCCTGACTGAAAGCCGAGGCGGCAAACAACGTGATCAGGCTGGCGAAAACTAAATATTTAAAGTACTTCTTGTTCATAATATCACTCTCCTTCGAACTCTGGCCATATTACCTACAAATAGCGTGCCGGAGAGGACTGGTATGTCTAATTTATTAAATGTTAACATCTTAACCACAAAAGTTCGTATTCTGAACACTATCCGGTGTACCTTGTCGTACTCTCTGGTACATTTTTTGGCCCGATTGGCGCATTATGCCTTTATTCCGTGGACTTTCATCCGGCTATAAAGCCTTCTTCGGGTTATTTTTAGCAGTCTGGCGGCCTCCGTTTTATTGCCCCCGGTTTTCTCCAGAGCATCCAAAATCATCCTCTTTTCGGCGGTTTCAAGTCCGCCCGAGACTTTCGCTCCTTCGCCAGACTCTTCAACAAGCGGACTGTCATCCAGTTCCAGAGAGAAATCTTCGGCTGAGAGTGGCTCGCCGCCGGCCAGTATAACCGCCCGTTCAATTACGTTCTTCAGCTCCCTTATGTTGCCCGGCCAATCGTATTTCAAAAGAAGATCAGCGACATCGGCAGAGAACTTCGTGTGTCCGTAGCTGAGTTTCGCGAGGAAATGCTCGGCGAGAGGGATAATGTCCTCGCGACGTTCGGACAGGTTGGGAATATTTATCGGAAAAACGTTCAGACGAAAATAAAGATCTTCGCGGAATCTTCCGGACTCCATCTCCTCTTTGAGATTGCGGTTGGTGGCGGCCACCACGCGCACATCGATATCGATAAGGTCCACACCGCCGACCCGCACCAGTTTGCGTTCCTCCAGAACGCGGAGCAACTTGGACTGAAGGGATGTCGATGTCTCGGCGATTTCATCGAGGAAGATAGTGCCGCCTTCGGCCAATTCGAAGCGTCCTCTTTTTCTCGCTACCGCTCCGGTGAAAGAACCTTTTTCGTGACCGAACAGTTCTGATTCCAGCAGAGTCTCCGTAAGGGCGGCGCAGTTGACGGCGATAAACGGATTCTCAGCGCGCGGCGACAAGTCGTGCAGCATCCGGGCGGCAACCTCTTTACCGGTTCCCGACTTGCCGGTCAAAAGTACCGTAGCCTCGGCTCCAGCGACTTTTTTGATAAGCTCTTTCACACGCATAGATACCGGGGAATCACCTATGAAATCGGTGTAGGTGGTCTGGTCAATCACTTCCTTGTAATGGACGGTCAATGACGTCAACTTCTGTTTCTCGACAAGTTTGTCAACCGCCAGGCCGAGTTCATCAAGAGGGAAAGGCTTCAACAAATAATCGGCAGCGCCCTTTTTCATCGCATCCACGGCGGATTCAACCGAGCCGTACGCTGTCATCATGATTACATCGGTGCCCTCTTTCTTAAGAGCCTCTTCCATCACGGTCATCCCGGATATCTCCGGCATCGAGAGATCGGTGATGACGATATCGAAAGCATGCTTTTTCAAAAGCTCGAGTGCCTCGGTCGGTTTAACGGTCGTAATTACGTTGTGCCCGGAGTCCTCGAGGTGTCCGCAAATCAGTGATGTCATTTTCGGTTCGTCGTCTACAACAAGAATATTAGCCATGGTTCTTATCCGGTGTTTTCGGCAAGTTAATAATTAACTCCGTTTTTTCCCCCTTGTGACTCGCAATATCAACAACTCCCTTCATTTCCTCAACTATTTTCTTGGTCAGGTACAATCCCAATCCTGACCCTGTTTGCTTGGTCGTGTAGAAAGGAGTAAATATCTTTTTCATGTCTTTTTTCGAAATCCCCGGTCCGTGGTCGATAACTCTGATGACAACCCTGCTGCCGTTTTTCAACTGCGCCGATACGCCCACTTCGATCGGTTTCGACGCCGAAAGACAGGCGTCGGCGCCGTTTATAAGAAGATTGAGAATCACCTGACGCAACGACCGCGGATAGCTGATCATCGACAGCCCCGCTTCTATCTGGTAATCCAGCCAACGGACCTCATGGCCGGGGTATTTGCTCTGAAAGTGCCGTCTTATGTTTTCGACCATCTCCGCCAGATTGACTGGTTCCAGCTTGTCATTCTCCAGAAAACGGTCTTTGGCGCCGGCAAAATCCAGATAGCCGGTGACGATTTGATTCAGCCGGTCGACCTCCTCAACAATGAACCGGCTCTCATCGCTCTGGAATTTCTTGACCAATCTCTCGGCCGAGGCACGGATTATCATGAGAGGATTTTTGATCTCATGGGAGACAACAGCTACCATCCGACCAAGGTACGAATGCGTCTGGTTAAGATATAGCTGCTGCTCAACCCGATTAACATGCCTCTGGAAAAGCAAAAATATCAAGCCGATTATCAGACCGCCCAGAATCGACAACAAACTCGAATAGTAAATATTGCCTCTGAGATCGTCGAGAACATCGAAGTAATCCACATTGGCTTCCACGCCAAGCGCTGCCACAATAAGCCCATCGCTGCTCACCAGTGGAGTAAAAGCTGACTTCAGATACACCCGTCCGGTTCGATACGATGGTGTTGCTACCGTTATGTCTGTCAGAGAGTATAGCACCGAGTCTATATACTGTCCGTTCAGTTCGGCGAGAAAGTATATTGAGTCGGCCTCAAGTGATGTGGATGCCAGGATGTGATAATCCGGCGCCACAACGAAAACCTCCGAAAGCGAGTCCGACAGACGAATTTCGTCGAGAATCGAGGTTACATCGGCATAAGCATCGAGGTCGCCCTGAACAAGCGCCTCAACCTGCTCCGGCTCAATAGCCACCGTTCCGCTGTGAGCCACCGCTGCCAGTCTTCGGCTGAGCTGACGGTCCATCAGCGACTGGGTGCGATCATAGTACAGCCACCAGACAACATTGACCAACGCTATCAGGATTACGATAAACGAGGCTATCGCTATGAGTCTCTTGGAGCCGGAAAACATGGGGATATTATCGTACCGGCGACCTCAATAGTCAACCTTAATAACATCTATAACTACTTGATGCGCGGGCAATTTGGTTAGCTCGCAGGGAGTTCAGATGTCCAGCGGAAGAAGACAGGCGAGCTCCGTGCGGGAAATCTGAGTATTGCCCGTGACGAGCTTCATAGTTTCCATCGTCTGCGACGAGCAAATCTGGTCACAGATGTTCTTCATAAGCTGCAAGGTTTTATGCGTGATCCTTCCAGGTGGCGGGTAGATTACGTTTACATGATTCTCCGCAAGAAACTCAAACCCCGGTTCAATCACGGCCGCTTTAAGGCGAACTCTCGAGGCAGCTCCGGTCACTCTGTTGACTACGATAGCCGGACCGGTATCACGATTGTTTGATCTGATATACTGCGGACGCCTGGCCGTGTTACCAAGAGCAAGACCATCGGTCGTGATGTTATGTGCCCAGATTAACGGGACTGCGCCTTTCGACTTCGTCGTAAGACTCTCACGGTGTTGATTCCAGACAATCTTTCCGGTTTTGACAGTGAAACCGAGTTCGTCGAGCGTAGTCCTGCCACGAAACGCTTTCCTCAGCTTGCCTGCATCCGGGGAAAAGAGAGTCAACTTCCCTTTAGTGAAGATGTATTCACCTCGGTTGCGTTCTTTTTTTAGCACCATAATCATCACGGTCTGCTGGGCCTTGTGGAAGAGAGCCGATGAATCGAGAATCTTGAGGTACTCTATATTGGCGTTCTCAACTATGTATTCCCGCAAGTTGGCAAAATATGCTCCGTTGTTCATCGAGGGTGGGATAACATAAGCCAGATGTCCCCCCGGTTTGAGAACATCGAGCCCCAGCTTAACAAACATGCTGAAAATATTCGCCCTACCACTGATTACCTGAGAGAATTTGTTCCTGATGTCAACATCCGGTTTGAATTCAAAATAAGGTGGATTGCCGATTACAAAGTCGAACTGTCCTGCGAGCGACTGTTTAAGAGAATCGGTGCCGGTGATCTCTGCATCGGGAACGACCTCGCGGCACAGGTTCGCCAGCTTCTTGTCAATCTCCCAGCCGAACAACCGGCAATTGCCGAAATATTCCCCGGCCGACACAAGAAACTCACCGCTTCCGCAGGCCGGATCAAGAACAGATGCACCGTCAAGTTTGGGCAAGCGCGAGAGCAGATGCTCACGAACATCTCTGGGAGTGAAATATTGTCCGAGCGCCTTACGGTGCGCAAGGTCGGTTTCCCGGAGGTACTTCTGCGAAATATGATTCAGTTTGTCTGTCACGGTATTCAATGATATCTAAATCACGCCCTTCTGGAAATTATAATTTTACTACATCGTTTGAGCTTGATAGCCGCTTGCCGGGCGGATATATTAAATCTCGTTCTAAACCTCGTTCAGTGACCGGAAGAAAATAACATGGCAAACCCCTGGTTTCAAATCCCCAATCTCGTGAGCCTGTCCAGAGTGGCGCTAACGCCGTTCGTCGGCTACTATCTGGCGCAGGGAGACAGCCGGTCAACGCTAATCTGCGCCGGACTGCTTCTGCTGGCCGGTGTTACCGATGGTCTCGATGGCTACCTGGCCCGGAAGCTTAATCAGGTCAGCACCCTGGGAATTGTCCTCGACCCGATTGCGGACAAGATATTCGCCGGAATTCTTGTAATCCTGCTGATACTCTATCGCGACTTCCCGATATGGCTTGCCGCAGCTATAATCGGCCGGGACCTGCTGATTCTCGTGGCCGGTTCGATTCTGCTGCGAGGCAGAAAAGTCGTGATACCGTCGAATATAACCGGCAAGTATGCCTTCGGGGTGATGGCGTTTCTGCTGGGGAGCTATGTTATCAGATTCCAGTTTGGCATAGAATTCACCACCTGGGTGACAGTCGCTCTGCTGATTCTTTCAACCCTGACATACGCGCGGGTCTTCTGGCACGTGAGAAGGGGGCAGGCGCCGCCGGTTTTCAAAGACAAGACCGTGTACCGGTTGTTGAGAATCGGAGCCTCTTCGCTGGCCCTCGGTCTATTTCTTTATCGCCTGGTAGAGGAACTTCTCCTGGCATCGTGAGCACTATCGCTCAGTTTTTAACCCTCAGTCCAAACTGGTCCAGGAAATCACTGTAATCGTCGTGAGCTGTCCAACCCATCGCGTGCACCAGTTTGGCGATGGCCTCCCAGTAATCATAACGCGATTGGATTGCTGCTATTTCCGCCCGGAGCATGTTCGATTGAGCATCGAGAAGATACCACAGCGTCCGGTCGCCGGAGCCGTATTCCGGTACGACCATGTTCATCACCTGATTGGCCCGTTTCCGCGATTGGAAGGCGGGAACCATCTGACTGGTTGCCGAAATCAACCGGTTCACCTGCGTCTGAACATCGCGCATGATCTTCAGGCTGGTATCATCCTTGCGGTATTCCAGTTCGCTGAGACCGGCTTTCAATTTGCCACGTTCGCGCATGCGGTCGGTTCCTGTGAAAATAGGCAGATGTAAAAAGCCGCCAATCCCCCAGGTCGTCCCTTTTTCTTCAAAGGTGGGGCTGTCCTCAAGCCAGTTGGAGAAATTCAGATTGGCATTGAACCCGACAGTGGGGTAATAGCGAGCAGAGTTTTTTGCCAGCAGCTGCTTCTGAATGTTAATTCTCACGTCGAAACTCCGACTGGCCGGATTCCCGTTCAGCGCCTGAGACACCATCGACTGCTTGAATTTCTCCTGCGCGGGCTTATTCTTTATCAGCGGATAGAAAGTGCTCTCAACAGTCCACAGCGCCTCTTCCGAGAATTTCAGACTGTCGAGCACCAGTTCACGGTCACCCGGCAAATTGAACAGGGAATTCAACATCACTTTCGCAATCTGCACTTCAGCCCTGGCATCAACCACCCTCGTCGTTGCCTGGTAGCGTTCATCCTCAAGACGGATAACATCGAGAGTGTCACCGTCACCGGTCTTTCTCATCGCCAGCGCCAGTTCGAGGCTGTGCTCGATCATGGTCCGGTTGGTGAGACACGCCTTGAGAATCTCCTGCGCTCTAAGATAGTTGAGGTAGGCCATACTCACTGCGAATTCCAGATCGAGTTGCGCTTGAGAGAGGTTTACGTTTTGAAGTTCCCACTGCCGGGCGGCAACTTTGATTGATTTCAGGGTCTCCAACGAGAATACCGTTTGGTCCAGATTTATGCTGGTATTGTACTGCTCGTTGCTGACAAAATCGTGGTAATTGTTGGTGGTGTTATTGTCTACATAAGACAGGCGGGTCGTACTGTACACCTGGGGCAAATAATCCGAGCGCGCCTGTCCGGCTGCCTGAGCCGCAGCTTCGAGCGCATCGTATTGAGCCAAATATCCGGGATTCTGGGTAACCGCCCGATCCACGGCATCGGCCAGCGTGAAATAGGGAGCGTCTTCACTGTTCGGAGCCTCGATAACATAAAAATCGCTCAGAACCTCTTCAGGAAGATTTATCCCGCACTTGATAGCTACGTAATTGTTGACGGCCAGTCCGAGACCACCGCGAAACGAGACGGGAAGATCCGAAGGGTTCTCTCCGAGCATGATTCGAACAGCTTTGTGCGCGTTGAACCGTGCCTCCGATAATGCCGAGAAGAACGATGCTGTCGCGAATGCGCCCTTCTCCAGCGCCATCTTGCCTTCATACGCGAACGCGGGTGTGCCGGCATCGCTGGCAAGCTGAAGGAAACTGGCCATGTTGGAGGTTCTCAGGCCGGCTAAAGGGCCGAGATAGATGGCGTCGATGTCTTTAGGAAGGCTGTGGTACGACTTAAAGAAAGCATATGTGCCGTAGTTGTCATACTCATCGGCCGTGACCACCTCGAAGCCGAGTTTCTCTCCTACGGCCGAAATTTCAGCGATCACTCTTTCTTTTTCATCACCCGAGGGAAAAAACAGCAGACCGAGGCGTTTTACATCGACCAACCCGGTCAGGACTCTCAAGTCATCGACAACTTTACCCGGTTGCTCATGAACCGTGAGATTCGGTATGACCGGATGTCCGTTGGCATCGAGCAGCCCTTCGGCCTGCGGATTGAACTGGTGCATGGCAATGATCGGTTTGTCGAATCCGGCTTCGATCAGATCGTTAACCACCCAGGGACCTACCGCTATAAGGATGTCGATATCTTTTTCGCGGACAAGCTCTTTTGCCATCCGACGGCAATCATCGCGTTTCCAGTCGGCCGAACGAAACCCCTGCGGAATAGTGACAAATTTGTAACCATCGGGTAAAACCTGACCAAGCTGATTGTAGAACTCGGCCCGCAGGAGCGCCTGTTCCGGGTTTGGGCCAGCCTCGAAATAGCCGATATTGAACGTTGTTTTGGATTGTGCGACAGCCGCACTGCTCAAAAGCACGAGCAGAAACCCTATCAAAAGTAGCTGAAGTCTATTACATTTGAACGACATATTGTATATCTCCCTGAACCTGATCATCATAGAAATTTACTTTAGCCGGATAATACCGAATTCCGCTGCCCAATTAAAGCTATTTCTGACAGAAAGTTGCACCGGCGGGGTGCCCCACTGCGCCTTTGGCGGGGCTGTGGGATTCTGATGCCCTGGCACAACAAACTCCCTCAATCCCCCCTATTAGTGGCAGGGTAGACGTGCGCCGCAGATGCCTGCCCGCCGATTGAGCGTCTTCATCTGCCCGGTTCCGGGTGGCAGGCTCAAACTTGTTTGATCCTGACAGAGGCTCCAGCCTTGGTAGGCTCCGGCTCTGGTAGGCTCCGGCTCTGGTAGGCTCCGGCTTTGGTAGGCTCCGGCTTGGAGGCTCACGCCGCGGCGTGAGCCTACCAGAGCAAGACATTAGCGGCCAAGTCTGCGTTTGATACATCAAACGCCTGCGGGAGAATCGTTTTTGACAGGGCAGCGTCCGCGCTCGATATGACCAAACCCATTTGACATTTCAGGCCGATAGCGCTTAACTTGTATAAAAACCTCGATTGTAAGGACGCCGCCGCATGAAAATCCGGCTGATTCAGAAAGATGTCAATAATTCGGATTACAGGAGATTTCTCGATAACGCGGTTGATCACAAGCCTGATATAGTCTGCTTTCCGGAACTGGCAACCTCCGGCTGCCTCTATAATGGCGGCACGGGTGAAACAGCGGAAGGCATAGCCGGTAAACTCGCACCGTATGATTTCGCGGTGTTTATCGGTTTTCCACGGGCGCACGAGGGACGGCTTTATAATTCCTACATGTATTTCCACGGCGGCCAATTTCAAATTTATGACAAGGTTAATCTTTTTCCTCCCATGAATGAACCATCGGTTTATACGCCGGGCACGGCGCCGGGTCTTATCCAATCTGATTTTGGCGTTCTGGGCGTGGCCACCTGTTATGATTTGCGTTTTCCAGACTCTGTTTGAGCGATTGGCCATGCGCGGCGCGAGGATGATTTTCGTGCCGGCGGCTTTTCCGAGGGTGCGCATCGACGATTTCAAAGAGCTGATTGTCCAGCGCGCTATCGAAAACAGCGTGTATGTGGTGGGCATCAATGCCGTGGGCAACGATGGTGTCAATGAGTTCGGGGGGAGTTCGATGGTAGCCGACCCGGATGGAAAGCTGATCGCGCAGGCCGATGAGACCACCGAGCGGGTGATGGATGTGGTGGTCTGAAGGCAACGCTACGTTTTTCTCCGAAATTGTTACGTCGAATTGGGTTTGTTTCGTTATTTTTCTTAGGGTCCCACGTTTTGTTTTTTCCGGTCGAACATGTTTTGTGCCTGCGAGTTAGGTTTGTTTTCGATGCGTTTTCGGGTGCGTTTTGCTGCAGATTGGCAGATTCGCGGGGCGATCGGTAATTGTGATTGGGACCATGCTCATGCATGAGCTTAGCGATGACCTTTTTGCTCGGATGTTGTTGGGAAAGTGTTGTGGATGTATCCGGTCACACTTATGTGTATGTTCCCACCTGCCGCTGACGCTTTAGGTGGGGTACCGGTGTTGTTAGCTGTGGGGTACCTGAGGCACTCCAGACAGCAAGGTGGCTCAAAGAATTGCCGAGCCTATGTAAAGAAGGGAAGGTAATGGTTACATTGCGGTAAGACCGGGAGGTGGAAGGCATGGAAAGAGACTCAGATTGATTAGCGGATGTCGAAAGCGCCCGCCCGTAACCTATGTATCCGGTCATACAGAAGAGGGAGGGCAAGCAGGGGGGACCTGTGTTGCTCTTTATCTAATTGACAGGGCGACTAAGCAGCCGTACCTTTTTTAAAGGTACACGGGAGGTTTCCTTTTGACAGCAATTCAAACGTCATATCGAAAGAGGGAGAAAATGAAAACGCTCAGCACGATTCTAATCATCACAGTCTTCTTGGGATTGGCCTGTTCAAGCGGATCCGAAAGTGACCAGTCGGTTCTCCTACGATGGAAGCTTGGCAATGGCGAGTCGATTGCCTATAAGGCCAGTATGGATCCGGTCGATCCGGCGGAAGAGGTCTTGCTCAGAATCGACGTGAAGGCCATAGCGGAAGGTCTGTCGATACCCGATGAAGTCAAGGAGGAGTTTCTTGAATTCAGACAACGGACACACGCCTCTATGACAAACATACTCACGAAGAAGCCGAACGGTAGAATCTCCGTGAAAATGATTGCGGATAGCAGTGCTGTCGCGGATTCGCCGGTGACCTCAGAAGACAGCGTTTTGGCCGACTTGATAAAAAAAATCAACGGTACGGTGCAACTTCGGGGCGAGATGGATGAAGCCGGGAAGGTGACATCGTTTTACCTTGAGAAAAGACAGAGTGATCTTATCTCAATGTGGTTCGAGTTACCCGAGGACCCGGTCAAGGTTGGCGATACGTGGTCGGTCGATGTCAATTTTGTTACAATGGGACACGGATACATAGTCAATAAAGCCGATCGCACCAATCAGGTCACGCTCACGGCTTTGACAAAGACAGAAGACGGGGACCTTGTTGCCACCATAGAATATGTGTTCTCCGAATATGCCGAGGGGACCTTTCAATTCCCCGGCAGCGAAGAAGGGATATCATCTGTAATGTCGTGCGGATTCTACGCTCAGGCCAAGTTTCTTGTCAACAAAGGTCGGTGGTTGGAGTTTAAGGGACAGGCGCGTGTCAAGATGACGGGGATGATGGCCAGCGATTCACATCAGCATTTGAATATGACACTGATGGATACGGTTCCTGAGGATTTACTCAAACTGGAGTGATTCCCGGCAATCGATGTTTTAATCGAACAGACTATTTACACACTGGCAGGCTCACGCCGCGGCGTGGGCCTATTTCCGTAATAAATGACATGCGATTACGGTAAAAATGTGACTTTTGGCCCTGTTATTCGGCCTCGTCAAAAATATGTCCCACCGACTGCGCTATCTGCCTAATGCGAAAGCATTTCCTGCCGAAATAATACCATAGAGGTTGTCTTTCAGGGGCGGGGAAACTAACCCGGTTTTTTTGGGTTATACAAGTTAAATGGGCTTGACGCTCTGGCAGTTTTGGCGTAATATACGCTACTATGCTGGTTTGGGCCCTTAGCTCAGTTGGTTAGAGCAGCTGACTCATAATCAGCGGGTCGCAGGTTCGAGTCCTGCAGGGCCCATGATTTGGAGGAAGTTTAAAGGGCAATTAGCTCAGTTGGTTAGAGCGTTCGGTTCACATCCGAGAGGTCACTGGTTCGAATCCAGTATTGCCCATATTGAGAAATGAACCGTAAATTCTGTAAAAGCATCTTGCGAGCAGCCGTTAAAATACCTGTTGTAAAAATGGGAAAATACGGCACAATAAGAAATTTAGGAACGCATTCGTCCGATTAACCGGGCGAATGCGTTTTTAGTTTGGAGTGAGTAAAATGGCAGACCCCGGCAAGGAAACTCTGATGCAGAACCAATTAGAACAGTTGCTGAAGCTTCAGGTAATCGACTATGACCTCGGCGAGTTGGAGCGGTCCAAAGAGTATCTGCCCGACATGATGGAAAATCTCAACCGGGAAATTCAGGAAAGTCAAACGAAGTACGACTCGACAGTCACCGGTCTGGAAGAAGCTAAGGTAAAACAGAAAAATCTTGAACTCGATATCGCAACCAAAGAATCCGAGCTGCAGAAATATCAGCAGCAAATGATGTCTATCAAAACCAACAAGGAATACGATGCCCTGGTGGGCGAGATTGATTCCGTTAAGGGCGAAATATCATCGAAAGAGACGGAATTGCTGGAGACGATAGAGCTGGTCACCACCCTTGAAAAAAATCTTGTGGAGTTCAAAGAAAAACTCGACCAGGTTTCCGGAAACAACAAAAGGCAGCTCGAAATTCTTCAACAGAAGATTGACTCCATCGGCGACACCACCTCGACCAAGAAAGGCGAGCGCAAGGAAGTGGCATCGATCGATTCCGCGGAGCATCCTGTCGATCTACGAACGCGTCCGCAAGGGTAAAGGCGGTGCGGCTGTGGTTTCTGTCAAGAAGCGCGCCTGCGGTGCGTGTTACAAGGCGCTTACACCCAAGAAGATTCAGGATATTCGAAAATCAGACAGCATTCTCACCTGCGACAACTGCGGGCGTTTGCTTTTCTGGGACGATGACGAATCAAACTAACAATAGTCGAATGGTACGTAAATGGTAAAGATTCTGGAACATACGGCACTGACGTTTGACGATGTCCTTCTGGTCCCCGACCACTCGAAGGTACTTCCGCGCGACGTCAACCTGTCCACCCGGGTAGGCCCGGATATTGAGCTGAATATCCCTCTGTTATCGGCGGCGATGGACACCGTTACGGAGGCCCAGCTGGCGATAGCCCTGGCGCGTCACGGCGGACTGGGTGTTATCCACAAGAATATGTCGCCCGAACGACAGGCGAGCGAGGTGGACAAGGTCAAACGTTCCGAATCCGGTATGATTGTCAACCCGATCACCATGCCGCCGGATAAAACCATCGGAGACGCCCTGGCGGTGATGAAGAAGTTCTCCATATCCGGCATTCCTATCACGGAGAACGGCAAGCTGGTCGGCATTCTGACCAACCGCGACCTGCGTTTTCACGGAGATCTCAGCCGCCTGATATCGGAAGTGATGACCTCGAAGAATCTGGTAACGGTCAAAGAGGGCACCGATCTCGATACAGCCAAGGAGATTCTTCACCAGCATCGAATCGAGAAGCTGTTGATTGTCGACGACCAGTATATGCTCAGGGGGATGATAACCGTAAAAGATATCATGAAGAAGATTCAGTATCCCCTTGCTTGCAAGGATGCGGGTGGACGACTGAGAGTGGCTGCGGCGGTTGGTGTTGGCAGCGACCTTGAGAAGCGGGCAGCAATGCTGACGGAAGCGGGAGTGGACATTATTTGCGTGGATAGTTCGCACGGTCACAGCCAGGGAGTGCTTGAAGCGGTCACGATGTTGAAAAAGAAATATAGCAAAGTTCCGGTGATGGCCGGAAATATAGCTACTTCCGAAGGCTGGCAAAGCCCTTATAGATGCCGGCGCCGATTCTGTTAAAGTGGGTATCGGACCCGGATCCATTTGTACGACGCGCGTTGTCACCGGCGGCGGTGTTCCCCAGGTGACCGCTATTATGAATGCCGTGGATGTTGCCAAAAAGGCCAATATTCCGATTATCGCCGATGGCGGTATAAGATATTCGGGTGATATAGTCAAAGCCCTCGCCTGTGGCGCTCAGGCGGTCATGATTGGATCGCTGTTCGCCGGCACGGAAGAATCGCCCGGTGAAACCGTATTGTATGAGGGACGGTCGTTCAAAGTTTATCGGGGAATGGGATCTATTGGTGCTATGAAGGAAGGTAGCAAGGATCGCTATTTCCAGGAGCATCAGGAAGAAGCCTCCAAGTTGGTGCCCGAAGGAATCGAAGGAAGGGTACCGTTTAAGGGTCCATTGGCTGATACGGTCAGCCAATTGCTGGGGGGGATGCGCTCCGGGATGGGATTGTGCGGAGCCGCCGACCTTAAAGAACTAAACGCCAGGGCCAAACTGGTCAGGATAACTTCTGCGGGCGTGCTTGAGTCGCATCCGCACTCGGTGCCTATTACGAAAGAGGCCCCTAATTACCGGCGTATGTATTAGAAGTGAAAGTTATTGGTATTTTTGTTTATAAAACGAAAGCTTGCGAAAGTAGGAGGAACAGTCGCGCTTTAAATATGAATATTTAAAGTGAGGAAAGTCCGAGCTCCAAAGAATCAAGGCACCCGGTAACGCCGGGGCGGAGTGATCCGACGGAAAGTGCCACAGAAACTATACCGCCCGTCTTTGACGGGTAAGGGTGAAATCGTGGTGTAAGAGACCACGGTCAATTACAGTAATGTTTTTGACGGGTAAACCCTGCCTGGAGCAAGGCCAAATAGGGGAAGAGGGGTTGATTCGCCCCGTTATCATTCCCGGGTAGGCCGCAGGAATAATCGGGCAACCGGTTATCCAGATAAATGGCTGTTGGTCCCGTTTCGGCGGGATTACAGAACTCGGCTTATTTCCTGCTTTCCAAGCCTTCAGATAAATGGAGGCTAACATGAGTTGGGTTGAAAAGCTGGCCCCGCTGAAGTGGGTGCCGGCTCCGGAAACTGACTCGGAACTGGTCTACAGGCTTGCGTCGGAGACCGATTTACCCCTGAATATTATCAAAATTCTCGTAAATCGTAACATCGACACCGCCGCTACGATACTACAGTTCCTGGATCCGAAGCTGTCCGATCTGAAAGACCCCTTTGAGCTTTCCGACATGGATAAGGGGATCGAGCGAGTCACCAAGGCCCTCTTTGATAACGAAAAAATCGTTATCTATGGAGACTACGATGTAGACGGTATCACCGCTACGGCTCTGCTCTACATGATTTTCAACAAACTGGGCGCCCAGGTTGATTTCTACTTGCCGAACCGGCTGCTCGAGGGATATGGACTTTCCCCCGAGAGTATCGATGATGCCAAGTCTAAAGGCGTTTCGCTGATAATCACCGTGGATACGGGAATTACCGCTGTGGCGGAGGTGGAGTACGCCCGCTCGCAGGGTATGGATGTAATCGTCACCGACCATCACGAGCCGGGTGAGTCCGTTCCCAATGCGGTGGCGATCATCAACCCCAAAAAACACGGTTGTACCTACGGTGGCGAACTTTCCGGCGTGGGTGTGGCGTTCAAATTCACACAGGCACTCTATCGCGCCCTGAATCAGGACGAACGTGAACTGGAAGAACATCTGGACCTGGTAGCTCTGGGGACGGCAGCCGACATCGTGCCGCTCATCGGCGAGAACCGGGTTTTGACAAAGTACGGCATCAAGCAAATTGCCCGCACCACCAAGCCGGGCCTTAAGTCGCTGGCGTTCGTATCCGGACTGATGGGCAAAGATATCAGCACCGGGCAGGTTGTTTTCATCCTGGCGCCGAGAATCAACGCCCTTGGACGTCTGGGCGATGCCGGCCAGGCGATTCGGTTGTTGGCCACCCGTGATGAGCGCGCCGCATCCAAAATTGCCCGTAAGCTCGACCAGGAAAACAAACGCAGAAAAGAAATCGATGAGACCACTCTCAACGAAGCGCTGGCTCAGATGGATGAGGTTGTGGACCTCGACAATGACCGCGCCATAGTGTTGGCCGGTGAAGGCTGGCATCAGGGGGTTATCGGAATCGTGGCGAGCCGTCTGGTCGAACGATACCACCTCCCCACGGTCATGATATCCATTACCAACGGAGAAGGAAAAGGCTCCGCCAGATCGATCCCCGGATTCCATCTGTGCGAGGCTCTCAAAGAGTGTGAGCACCTTCTGCTCAAGTACGGCGGACACAAATATGCGGCGGGACTATCGATTTCGGCTGAGAATATTCCGGAATTCAGGGAGAAGTTCATCCAGGTTTCCAACAACATCCTCACGGAAGAGGATATTCAGCCCAAGCTGCACATCGACCTCGAGATAGAACTGTCCGACATCGACGATGCCTTCATGAACGCTATCGAGGCTTTTTCGCCGTTCGGTCCTCAGAACATGCGACCGATCTTTATCACGCGCAATTGTGAAGTGCTGGGACAGCCGTATGTCGTGGGAAGAAACCATCTGAAGATGAAGATAAAGAAGGGTGACGCCGTTTTCGATGTCATTGGATTCGGTTTTGGTGAGATGGCACGGATCATTTCATCCAAAGGTTGTCTGGTCGATGTCGTATACGTGATCGAATACAACACTTACAACAACGTTACCCGTAAGCAAATTCGACTGAAAGATATCAAGCTTACTGTTGGGAGCATCCCGACATATTGATTTGTAGATTATGACGATTCTGGAAAGGTTCTCAAAAGGCGACATCAGGGCTCTCTCCAAGGTCATATCGTACATTGAAAATCGCGCTGATAGATACCGCGAGTTGCTGGGACAATTGTACAAAATGTCCGGCAACTCGGTCCGTATCGGCATCACCGGCCCGCCGGGGGCAGGCAAGTCGACGCTTGTCAACGGTCTCGTTCACGAATATCTAAAAGAAGGCAAGAAAATCGGGGTGGTGGCTGTTGACCCTACCTCACCCTTCACCGGCGGTGCCCTGCTGGGCGACCGGGTGCGTATGAACGAGTTTCCCCCCGAAGGAGGCGTCTATTTCCGGTCAATGGCTACCCGGGGTGCATCCGGTGGCCTTTCGGCTGCCACCGGAAACGTTACGGTGGCGCTGGATGCTTTCGGTTTCGATATAACTCTCGTCGAGACTGTCGGGGTCGGACAGGTCGAGCTTGACATTATCGATGCCTGCGATACCGTGGTCGTGGCAGTTGTTCCCGAATCAGGTGATGCCGTTCAAACGATGAAGGCCGGTCTGATGGAAATAGCGGATATCTTCGTGGTCAACAAAGCCGACCGCCCGAGCGCCGAAAGACTCGCCATGGATCTGCGGCAGATGCTTCAGACGAAAAAGGCGAAAGAAAATAACTGGAAAATTCCTATCATCAGTACTGTTGCTGTCGACCGGAAGAACGTCGACCTACTGCACACCAAGATAGGCGAGCACCTTGCTTTCTTAAAAAACAGTGGCCAGTTCGAGGAACATCGACGTCGGCAGATCAAAAAGAAGATTTTGAGTATCCTAAAGAATCAGTTTCAGAAGGAGTTTCTTGATCAACTCGATGCCGAGGTCGATTTCGCTCAGATCACGGACCGAATATTAAAAGGGGAGACCAACCCCTTCAAGGTCGGTGCCGAGTTGTTCGAGAGATTTGCCCCCAAAGCGTATTGACGCCGCGTTCGCGATGTTCACCTATCATCGAACAGTCAGAACAATCCAGGTCGGATTGCTGTATGCAATTTCATATCCGCGTGTTGAATCATTACCCACGTCACGACAAAACACGGCATACTGAAATCGGTATTCCTCCGTAAGTGAAACCAACCTGTCATGATCAATATCCCGGTATCCCGGATCGAGCACTTTCTTATCGGTGAATCCTTTCACGCCAGATATGTCTTCAAGGCGATGGTACCACTGGACCAATTCATAAGGAAGCACCGGCGGCGATTTGGTGTCGACAATCACTGCTCGTCGGGCGTTCAATCTGAAATTGTTCAACGACGGTGGTATCAGGAAGACGGCGTCGAGGCTCGTCTCGCTTTTGGCCCAATCGATGAGCGCCTGTTCGTCCTCTGGAAACCCGGTAAGAAGATTGGATTTTCGCTTGAAATCCGAAAACGGCCGCAGCAGCGCCGAAAGGCCGATTATCACGGCCGCCGACGTGACAAGCAGGGTTCGATGCCGCTCTGTAGATCGGTCGTTTCTGTTAACGATAATCGAGACGATCCAGGCAAGGCCGGCAATCAGAAGAAGGATTATGTTCATCTTCCGGTACCATCCGTAATGATAGTACCATATTCCCACCGTGCCTGCGAGCGCCAGTATGACACCAGCCATAGTGTTGAGCGAAAACTCAAATGGTTGGGGATTTCTCAGCCGGTGAATCAAACCTCCTGATGCGATAATTAGGGAAAACAGCACGCAGTACGGAGCAAGACGCCAGAAATACATCTGGGAGACTGCCGGTATGAAAACGACGGTCGTGAGGAGGGTCGCTGCTGCGACCAGAGAGACTTGAATCCAGAACAGAATTATGAATTCACGTTTCAGATAGTCTCGCGCCATGATGGGAGCGCCGACTACAAGAGAAAGCACTACCCACATTCCCAATGGAACAAAATCGGTCAGGTAGCTCAGCGGCAGGTAATGCTGGGGAGCGTTAATCTGCTGGTATAATCGTCGTCCGAGAGCGGCATCGGGCGACAAACTTGATGCGATTATAAGAGGCGACATCGTCGCCAGCGCCAGTATGCTGCATCCCAGCTGACGAAACAGCCGTTTGAAAAGGCCGCTTTGGTTCATAACTACATGGACCAGCCCGAAGAGAATGATCGACAGCAGCAGATAGTTGACATGAAAGACACCGCCGACTGCCAGCACGATTCCAGAGATAACATACTTTCGCTTCAAGAAATAAGCTGTCCCTGCCAGAAAACACAGGGCTGAGACTGATGATGGCTGGAATGTCCGGCTGAATATGTAGCTTCCTGAAACCGAATAAGTCTCGGTGGTACACAAGAAGGCCGTAGCGAGCAGAAAAACCGGCAAGCGATATGCGGGATCATCAAATAGCTGTGCCACAATTACATAGACAAAGAAGACACTTATTGCGATAGTTATCACGTTGGCGTAGGCGATCCCCCAACCTTCCGGATTCAGTTGATACAATAAGTAGACCACATAAGCGAATGTAGGGTGGTAGGCAGTCGTCTGAGATACCAGCCAGTCGTTTAGAAAGAGATCAGGTCGAAACATTTTCAGTCCGGTCAGCAGATAGGTGTTGTGATTGCCGATGCCATGGTTCAACCCGTATTGAAGTCCCACTATGGCCGATACGAAAGGAACAACGAGGGATGCTCCTATGCGGAAATTCCCGAAATTAAGATAGCTCGTTTTCACTTTTTTCAGAAGAGTGTGGGTTGGGCGATGTTGATTCGCGAATGATGAAGGCTGGACGATTTTTGATGACATCGAAGATCAATCCCAGATATGCACCTATCAAACCAAGCAGAATGAACAGGATGCCGAACATAAACGAGATTACGGTCAATGTTGATGCCCAGCCGGGAACAGTAGCTCCCTGGAAATGGCGAACAAAGATATAGACCAACTCTACGAAAGCCAGAAAGCTAGTAAAGAGTCCGAGCCATATCCCGATTCTGAGCGGTGTCGATGAGAAGGATACGAGCGCCCTTGCGGAGAGCGTAAAGAGGCTCTTCAGGTTGAACTTAGACCGGCCGGATAAGCGGTCGCCGGCCTGATAGTCAACTGTCGCCAAATCAAAGCCTATCCAGCGCACGGCACCGCGGAGAAACTGCTCGGAGTCCTTCATGCCGAGTAGAATATTCATTACAGATCTGTCGATGAGGCGAAAATCGGAACTACCTCGTGTAATTTTCATGCCGCACAAAAACGAGAAAACCCGGTAAAACCATGTTGAAGCAAATCGTCTGTGCGCCGGCGTGTCGGGGCTGTCGGTTCGGTTGGTTTCAACGATTTTGAACCCTTGGCGCCATCTTCTTATCATCTCTCCGACCAGCTCGGGTGGGTGCTGCAAGTCGCCATCCATCGAAATGATCGCCTCACCTCTGGCATGAGAAAATCCCCCGAGCAGCGCTTTCTGGTAGCCAAAATTACGGGAAAATGATATCCCCTTTACGTTGTGATTACTTGATGCCGCCGTCTTAATCGCTTCCCACGTTCCGTCTTTGCTGCCGTCATCGACCAAGATAATCTCGTAAGATACCGCTTCTGCTCGCAGCTCGTGATCCAGCCTCTTTACCAGCATTCCGGCGTTGGATTCTTCGTTGAAAAGCGGCACTATGATTGATACCAGCGGCCCGGCGACTGAATCTTCGGGATTTTGGTTGGGGGTGTCCGCGGAAAGGCTCCTTCGTTTAACCATCGGTAATTGTGGCCTGACTGTATAGCAGAGCCAAAGTAAACGCTCTGCTCAGCCGTGTCAAGAAAATAGCCCGAGCGGGTATCCACCGCCGGTGTGATGTGTCCCTGAGGCAGTATAAGGGGGATGAGGCAGACATAAGAGTCTGTATGGCAGTGTGTTAAATTAGAAGATTATTATACTCGGCTGGCTTGATTTTCGAGGCAAGTTTGCGTATTTTTGCGGTAATATAAATTCGGAGAAAAACGATGTTTAACAAAAAGTTTTTAGATAAGTTACAGGCGAACATGGCCGAGTGGGATAAACAGGCGGCCAAAGCCAGAGAAAAGAAGTCGATGCCGCGCTTTTTCACGATCTCAGGCGTAGATATCGATGAATTATATACCCCGCTCACGGTCAAAGGCGCGGATAGCGAAGATTACTATGACAAGAATATCGGGCTGCCCGGCGAATTTCCATATACACGCGGCGTTCACCACACTCTGTATCGTACCAAGCTCTGGACCATGCGTCAGTTTGCCGGCATGGGTACTCCCAAGCAGACCCACGACAGGTTCAAGTATATCCTTCAACAGGGAGGAACCGGTCTATCCACCGCTTTCGACCTGCCTACTCTGATGGGTTACGATTCCGACCATCCGCGCTCTCTGGGTGAGGTGGGCAAATGCGGTGTAGCTGTGGACACGCTGGCCGATATGGAAATCATCTTCGGCGATATCGATCTTGCCAAAGTATCGACCTCTATGACAATCAACTCCCCGGCTTCGATGCTGTTGGCTATGTATCTCGCGGTTGCCGAAAAGCAGGGCGTTCCATTTGAGAAAGTGCGCGGCACTCTTCAGAACGATATCCTGAAAGAATACATCGCCCAAAAAGAATTCATCTTTCCGCCCAGGCCGTCTATCAGGCTCATTACGGACATGATGGATTACTGCACCAAACACGTCCCTCAGTGGAATACTATCTCGATATCGGGCTACCACATTCGCGAAGCGGGAGCCACCGCGGTGCAGGAGTTGGCGTTCACGCTGGCCGATGGTTTCTGTTATGTCGAATCGGCTATTGAAGCCGGCCAGAATGTTGACGATTTCGCGCCGCGACTTTCGTACTTCTTCAATGCTCATTCGGATTTCTTCGAGGAAATAGCCAAATACCGTGCCGCCCGTCGCATATATGCCAAACGGATGCGTGACAAATACGGAGCGAAAAACCCGAAGAGCTGGTTGCTACGTTTCCATACACAGACAGCGGGATGTTCACTGACCGCGCAACAGCCGGAGAACAATATCGTCCGCACGGCCACACAGGCCCTTTCGGCGGTCCTCGGCGGCACCCAATCACTGCACACGAATTCTATGGACGAGACTCTCGCGTTGCCATCGGAGAAAGCCGCTCTCATCGCTCTGCGTACGCAACAGGTGATAGCCTATGAAACAGGCGCGGCCAATACTATCGATCCGCTCGCCGGCTCCTATTTCGTTGAGGCACTGACCGACAAGATGGAAGCCGAGACGGAGGCATATTTCGAAGAGATCGAGCGTCGCGGCGGCGTGCTGGCCTGTATCGAAGAAGGATTCTTCCAGAAAGAGCTGGCCCAGTCGGCATATCAGTTCCAGCGGGAGATTGAAACTAAAGAGCGTATCATCGTCGGCGTAAACGATTACGTTCTCGATGATGAGAAGATTGAAATTCCCATTCTTAAAATAGATCCGCAGGTTGAAAAAGACCAGGTAGCCTTCGTCAAGAAGATCAAGGCCGAACGCGACCATGAAGCAGTCAAGCGCACTCTCGAGAACCTTAGAGAGGTCGCCCGCGGCGATGGCAATACTTTCGAGGCGATACTCGATTGCGCCCGCGTTTATGTCAGTGTGGGCGAGATGTGCGATGTTCTGCGGGAAGAATGGGGAGAATACGTTGAAAATCAGGCCGCCTTGCAGGCTTCGTAAGACGCCTCGACGGTGTGATATAGCGAAATAACCGAGAGAAATGTTACATCAATAACCATAGACGAGACTATGAACCAAAAAATCAGAATTCTGTTAGCCAAGCCCGGTCTTGATGGCCACGACCGGGGAATAAAAGTAATCGCGGCGGCGTTTCGCGATGCCGGTATGGAGGTTATCTACTCCGGATTGCGCCAGACGCCGGCCATGATTGTCGATGCTGCTGTACAGGAAGATGTCGACGCTATAGGCGTGTCCATTCTTTCCGGCGCTCACATGACTCTCTTTCCGGCCGTGCTGGAAGAGATGAAGTCCAGAGGCGCCGATGATATAATCCTCTTCGGCGGTGGTATCATCCCCGATGACGACAAAAAAGAGTTGGAACAAATGGGTGTGGCCAAAATATTCACGCCGGGAGCGCCCACCGAGGACGCCATCAATTTCATTCGCCAGGCCGTGGCGAATAAAAAATCTGATGAAACGATAATGTAAACTATTTGTTAACTTTCATAACCAAACCAACCGGTTTTGGGAGGCAGTATGTCAAAAAATATCGATCCACGCCAACAGGCAGTCAGAGACATGGTCAAGGAATTCGCGGAAAAGGAGATGTATCCGGTTTCGAAGGAACTCGACCAAATGCCGGAACCGCGGAAATTCCCCACGGAGTTGTACAAGAAGATCGGCGCCGCCGGTTTTATCGGTTTCAATATGCCGAAGGAGTACGGTGGTCAGAACAGGTCGCATCTTGAGTATGTCACGCTGGTAGAAGAGCTGTGCTATCACGACGCTGCTATCGGTCTGCTGTGCGCCGTCGCCGAACTGGCAACGTTTCCTATCATTAATTTTGCCAATGAAGAGCAGAAGAAGAAATTCGTCCCCGATTGCGCTTCGGGAAAGAAAATCCCCGCCTTTGTGTTAACCGAACCCAACGCCGGTTCCGATGCTGCCAATCAGAGCACGGAAGCAGTCGACAAGGGTGACCATTATCTCGTCAACGGCGAGAAGATTTTCATCATGCACGGCGACGTGGCGGAGATTGGCGTGCTTTTCTGCAAGGTCGAAGGCAAACCGAAACTGTCGGCCCTGATAGTCGATGATACCAAGCAGCCGGGATGGCAGGCGCGGACGTTGAAAAACAAGATGGGTATGCGGGCTGCGACCACCGGTGGCATTATTCTTAAAGACGTTAAGGTTCCCAAAGAGAATCTTCTCGGCGATTTCGGCAAAGGCTTCCGTTATGCCATGACCACTCTCGACAGCGCCCGTGTCGGCGTTGCCGCCCAGGGTGTCGGTATTGCTCAGAGAGCCCTCGACGAGTCAGTCGCCTATGCTAAAAAGAGATTGGCTTTCGGCCAGCCGATTGCCAAACTTCAGGCTATTCAGTGGATGATTGCCGACATGGCCACCCGCCTCGAGGCTGCCCGCGGCTTGATGCATAGGGCTGTGCTGCTACAGGATGCAGGCGAGAAATTCTCACTCGAAGCTTCTATGGCCAAACTGTATGCTACCGAAACGGCCAATTTCTGCGTCGACCGCGCCATGCAGATTCACGGCGGATACGGCTTTATCGGCGAGTTCTCGCCAATCGAGAAGCTCTATCGCGATCAGCGCGTGCTTGAAATCTACGAAGGTACCTCCGAGGTCCAGCGCCTGGTTATCGCCGGTAATGTCATAGGACGGTAATGCAATTCGGTGATTTTGAAATACAAACCTTCGTCGAGCAGACTTTCCGGCTCGACGGAGGTTCCATGTTCGGTGTTATTCCGCGATCGATGTGGGGGAGAATGATTCCTCCCGATGAAAACAACCTTATCGAGATGAAAACCAACCTGTTCGTTCTCAAAGCCCACGGCAAGAATTGTATTTTCGATACCGGGCTGGGTGACACCCTGAGCGACAGGGAAAAGAAAATTTACACCGCCCCCGGCCAGTCATCGCTGGAGAGCGGTCTGTCTTCGCTTGGGCTGACAACGGCCGATATTGATTACGTAATCCTCACCCACCTGCACACCGACCACGCCGGTGGAGCCGTGAAACTGAAAGACGGACAATTTGTCCCGCGTTTCGAAAAAGCCCGCTACGTGGCTTCGAAACAGGAATGGAAGTCGGCTTTGAATCCCAATGAACGGACAAGTGCCGTCTATGTTCCGGACAGGTATCGTGCTCTCGAAGACTCCGGACGCGTGGATTTGATAGACGCCGATACGGAGATTTTGCCGGGCGTAAAAGCCGTCTTCACCGGCGGACACACCGAGGGTCACTTTGCTTTAGAGATGGAATCCGGTGGGCAAAAAGTATTCTATTATGCCGACCTGTTCTGTACGTCGCATCACATGCCGGTGGCCTATATTCCGGCCGTAGACCTGTACCCGGATCAGTCTATGGCTGTAAAGCGACGGAAACTTCCTGAAATTATCTCCGATGGCGTCGTTATGGCTTTTGACCACGACATAGATATTCCTCTGGGCAGAGTGCGACAGGACGGCAAGAGAATAGTGGTTGATAAAGTACAGTAGAAAACGCAGGCATAAATAAGACTCATTGGCGAGGTTGATCAACGCAAGTTGAAAGCGAGTGTGATACATGTCACTTGAAGAAAAGCTGAATCAATTGGAAAAGATGCGCGCTGAGGCCAAACTCGGTGGCGGTGAAAAGCGTATTGAGTCCCAGCACAAGAAGGGCAAGCTCACGGCGCGCGAACGAATCGAACTGCTGGTTGATCCGAATTCGTTCGAAGAGTTTGACATGTTCGTAGCGCACCGGACCTCCGGCTTCGGAATGGAAGAGCAGAAGATACTCGGCGACGGTGTGGTCACCGGTTGCGGCAAGATAAACGGCCGCAAAATGTATATCTTCTCGCAGGATTTTACGGTTTTTGGCGGCTCCCTGTCCGAGGCCCACGCCGAAAAGATCTGCAAAATCATGGACATGGCCATGAAAGTGGGCGCTCCCGTTATCGGTCTGAACGACTCCGGCGGCGCGCGTATTCAGGAAGGTGTCGTCTCACTGGGCGGCTACGCTGATATATTCCTGAGAAACACCCTGGCATCGGGCGTCGTCCCGCAGATATCGGTCATTCTCGGACCATGCGCCGGTGGAGCGGTTTACAGCCCGGCTATCACCGACTTTACGCTTATGACCAAGGGAACCTCGTATATGTTTGTGACCGGTCCCAACGTGGTCAAAACAGTCACGCACGAGGTAGTAACATCCGAGGAACTCGGCGGTGCTATGGTGCACGCTTCGAAATCGGGAGTGGCGCATTTCGCCTGTGAAAACGAGGCTGACACGATTGCCTGTCTCAAGAGGCTTCTCGAATACATCCCCCAGAACAATCTTGAGGACCCGCCGTTTGTCGAAAGCTCCGACCCGTTCGACCGCGAGGACGAACAGCTTAACCATATCGTGCCGGAAAACCCCAATCAGCCTTATGATATCAAAGATGTCATCAACGCGGTAGTGGATAAAGGTTCCTTCCATGAAGTCCACGAGGAGTTTGCTCAAAATATCGTAGTGGGTTTCGCCCATCTCGGCGGACGTTCGATTGGTATCATTGCCAACCAGCCGGCGATTTTAGCCGGAGTGCTCGATATCAATTCGTCGATCAAAGGCGCGCGGTTTATACGCTTTTGCGATGCTTTCAATATCCCCATCCTGACGTTCGAAGATGTCCCCGGGTTCCTTCCGGGTGTGGATCAGGAACACGGCGGCATTATCAAAAACGGCGCCAAGCTGCTGTATGCCTACTGTGAAGCTACGGTTCCGAAAGTGACAGTCATTACCCGCAAGGCTTATGGCGGTGCCTACGATGTCATGAACAGCAAGCATGTGCGCGGTGACATGAATTACGCCTGGCCGACGGCCGAGATTGCCGTCATGGGACCCAAAGGCGCGGTGGAAATCATATTCAAGAAAAATCTCGCCGAGGCCAAGGACCCCGAGGCTGAGGCTCAGAAGCTGACGGATGAGTACCGCGAGAAGTTTGCCAATCCTTACATTGCGGCATCGCGCGGATATGTGGATGACATAATCGAACCGAAAACGACACGTCCGCGATTGATTCGCGCTTTTGAGATGCTGGAGACAAAGAAAGATTCGAACCCGCCGAAAAAGCACGGGAATATTCCGCTTTAACGAACGGGCTGTCTAATCGAATGAGTAAAAAAATCAAAAAGATTCTCATCGCCAACCGGGGCGAGATTGCCGTCAGAGTGATGCGCGCCTGCCGTGATATGAATATCTGTTCGGTGGCCGTGTTCTCCGAGGCAGACAAAACAGCCTATCATGTCCGCATGGCCGACGAGGCCTATTACATAGGCCCGCCGCCATCTTCGGAAAGCTATCTCGTGTTCGACAAGATCATTGATGTTGCCCGCAGGTCGGGCGCCGATGCTATCCATCCCGGCTATGGCTTCCTGGCCGAGAACTCTGCTTTTGCCAAACGGTGCGAGGATGAAGGCATTATATTCATCGGGCCGAAATCTGAAACGATAGCCCTGCTTGGCGACAAACTTCAGGCACGCGCGGCCGCGCTCAAAGCAAATCTGCCCGTAGTGCCGGGCGGCGAGTTCAAGAAAGACAGTATCGAAGATGCTCTGAAGAAAGCACAGGATATCGGCTATCCCGTACTCATAAAAGCAGCCGCAGGCGGCGGCGGTAAAGGCATGCGGGTGGTGCACGCCGCCGGTGATTTCGAAGAATCTCTCAAGCGTGCCTCCAGCGAAGCACTGTCTGCCTTCGGTGATGGCCGCGTCTATATCGAAAAATTCCTTGAACGTCCCCGCCATGTTGAGATACAGATTCTATGCGATATGTACGGCGACGGTATCTATCTGGGTGAACGCGAGTGCTCTATCCAGCGTCGTCACCAGAAGGTTATCGAAGAATCTCCATCGCCTATGATGACCACGAAGCTACGCGAAAAAATGGGCACGGCAGCAGTCAATATCGCCAAACAGACTGGCTACGTTGGAGCCGGGACAGTCGAGTTTATGGTCGATGACCGCGACAACTCTTTCTATTTTCTCGAAGTCAACACCCGGCTGCAAGTGGAACATCCTGTGACCGAACTGGTCACCGGCGTTGATCTGGTCAAAGAGCAGATTGCCGTTGCCGAGGGGGAGAAGCTCCGCTACCGGCAGGAGGATATCAAGCTGAATGGTCATGCCATCGAATGCCGTATCTGCGCCGAGGATCCGGAACAGGACTTCATGCCCTCCACCGGCAAACTCAAAAATTACCGTATCCCCGCCGGTCCGGGCGTGAGAGTTGATTCCGGCGTTGTGATATTCTCCGATGTCCCCATCTTTTACGACCCGCTTATTGCCAAGCTGATTGTATGGGGCACGGACAGGACCGAAGCCATCAACCGTACCAAACGCGCTCTTGAGGAATACCGGGTATCGGGAGTCAAGACCACTATCGGTTTCTGTCGTTCGGTTATGGATAATGGTCGCTTCATCGAGGGGAAGCTGTCGACAAAGTTTCTCGAAGAGGAGTATCCTGAACACACCTATGCGCTTATCGATGACAAATTGAAGCTTCAGGCGGCGCTGGCCGTTGCCCTCGATAAATTTATTAATGAACGCAAGATTACTGTCAGCAACGAAAAATCTGCGTCCACGCAATCCGGTTGGGTCAGCTTTTACCGCCGCGGGAATTTGCGCGATTTCGGAGGGAGCCGCTGATGCCGCGTTATATGGTAAATGTTGCAGGCAAAGAGTTCGATATCGACCTGGAATATCGATCCGAAAAATACTATGCCAAAGTCAACGGTGAGGAGATTGAAATTTCCAGTCATCAACTCGGCGAGAGCCGCTCGATATCTAATAATCGGCGGTCAGTCGCTGGAGATCGATGTTCGGTCGAACGGCTACGACACACGCAAGACGGTTTTCATGAAGGGACAGGATATCCCGGTTGAGATCGAAGATTATAATCTTAGCTCAGCTGAGAAAAACGGCGGGTATGAAGTCGGGCAGCAAAGTTGAAAAATCTGTCAAAGCGCCCATGCCCGGTCTGGTTCTCGATATTAAAGTTAAGTCCGGGCGACAGAATCGCCAAAGGCAGTCCGGTTCTTGATTGTCGAGGCCATGAAGATGGAAAATATTATCAAAGCTCCCAATGACGGTATTGTCAAAGAAGTGTGCGTAGCCAGGGGCAAATCAGTGGAGAAAAATGATATTCTGATAGAGTTTGAATGATGGCTGACGAAAAACGACAAAACAACCTCGGATATCGATATTCCGGTCGTGCTGAGGCCGACTGATGTAAAGCCGGATGCCAACGCACCTGCCGAAGCCGGTGAGTATCCCTACACCCGCGGTGTCTATCCCGATATGTATCGCGGTCGCCTGTGGACGATGCGCCAGTATGCCGGATTCGGAACCGCTGCCGAGACCAACCAGCGCTTCAAGTATCTTCTTCAGCAAGGCCAGACCGGTCTTTCCGTTGCTTTTGACCTGGCTACTCAGATTGGTTACGATTCGGATCATCCCATGGCCCGCGGCGAGGTAGGCCGCACCGGTGTGGCGATAGACTCGCTCGAAGATATGGAGACGTTGTTCGACGGTATCCCGCTTGACAAAGTGTCGACATCGATGACAATCAATTCAACGGCGGTTGTTTTATTGGCGCTATACATCGCCGTAGGGAAGAAACAGGGTGTGCCGACAGATAAACTGATGGGTACGGTTCAAAATGATATCCTCAAGGAGTTCATCGCCCGGGGCACGTATATCTATCCGCCGAAACCATCGATGCGCATCATAACCGATATCTTCGCCTACGCCGGAAAACATCTGCCGAAATACAACACCATATCCATATCGGGGTATCATATTCGTGAGGCCGGCGCTACCGCCGCGCAGGAAGTCGCTTTCACGCTCTCGAACGGCGTTGCTTATGTGCGGGCTGCTCTGGAGGCCGGGCTTGATATCAATGACTTTGCCCCGCGCCTGTCGTTCTTCTTTGCGGCGCACAATAATTTGTTGGAGGAAGTCGCCAAGTTCCGCGTGGCGCGGAAAATCTGGGCCGTGCTGATGAAAGAAAAGTTCGGAGCCACCAATGATAAGGCCATGCTACTGAGATTTCACACTCAGACCGGCGGGTCGACCCTCACCGCACAGCAACCGGAGAATAACATTGTCCGGACGACCATTCAGGCGCTGGCTGCCGTGCTGGGCGGGACGCAATCGCTGCACACCAATTCCTTCGATGAAGCCCTCGGGCTGCCGACCGAAAAATCCGCCGAGATAGCCCTGCGCACTCAACAGATTCTGGGCTTTGAATCCGGCGTTACCGACACGGTGGACCCTCTGGCCGGTTCGTATTACATGGAATTCCTGTGCGATGAATTAGAAAAGCGAATCAATTCCGCCATGGATGAAATAGAAAAGATGAATGGCTCGGTTAACTGCGTGGATTCGGGCTATTTCCGCGATGAAATCGCCCGCTCTGCCTATGCCTACCAGAGAGCCATCGAACAAAAGCAAACAACCGTGGTGGGCGTCAATCGCTTCACTTCGGAAAATGCCGAAATACCGCAGATACTGAAAGTCGATCCGATGCTCGAAAAGCAACAGGTGGAACGACTCAAAAAATTAAAAGAGAAACGGGATAACGCAAAAGTGAAGCAGTGCCTGGCCGCTCTCAGAGAAGCCGCAGCATCGGATAGCAACGTTGTCTATCCCGTCATTGACGCTGTAGAAAATTATGCAACCGTTGGTGAAATATCAGATGTATTTAGAGAGGTTTGGGGTGAATATCATGAGAAAACATTATAAGACTATCTGCCTGTTTAACATCTTGCTGGTTGGTGCCCTCTTTGTTGGATGTTCAGAAGATGCCGAGACTCCCGAGGTTGTCGAACAATCCGAACCGGCTCCGGCAATGGTTATTGAAGATCCGGTGACAGTGGCAGATACTATTGAATATGTTTTGAACGAAGCCATGACGCGCCTTCGCTACAAAGACAAAACCGGCTTGTATGAAAACGAATTCGAATACTACCGGGCACAGAACAATTTCGACAAGTATCTGACAACCCGCCAGATGGAGTTCGCGCAGGCCGATTCGCTGACTATATTGGAAGTAATCGAGGCCCAACTGTTTGAGCATGATTCGGCTCTGGTTGATTTGTATATTCACTACGACGGACCCACCGGCGTGCATCATCAGGATCGTGACACTATCCTTGTCTATTATCACAACGGCCGTTGGATAAAGCCGACGATTTCCAAAATAAAAGACCAACTGGAGTATGAAAAAGCTCACGGCAAGAGCAATTAGCTCCGCTGAATGATTTATGAGCAAGCCGCTTGTTTCACATATTGGGATTGCCGTCGCCGACATTGAAACGGCAGCGAAGAACTTTCTTCTGATCACCGGTCAGGAAAGTCCGGTGATTCACGATGTCCCCGACCAGAAAGTCAAGGTCGCCATATTTGCGTCGCCATCTACAGCCGGGGGCAGGATAGAGCTGGTAGCGCCATCATCTCCCGACAGCCCGGTGGCCAAATTCATTGAAAAACGCGGCGAAGGCCTGCACCACATTTGTATTTACGTTGATGATATCACTGCAAAACTGGCTGAACTTAAGGCGGCGGGTATCAGGCTTATAGATGAGACTCCGCGTCAGGGAGCCGAAGGCAATCTTATCGCCTTCGTGCATCCATCGTCGATGAACGGTGTTCTGATAGAATTGGAAGAAACAACTAAGTAAGGGCAGCGGTCTGATTGGGTTTTCCGCAACGGCGGCAGGTCTGATGGTCATTGTGGTTTAACCGCCCGCACTCGCACCGCCAGACATTTTCATTCTGAGAAAAATTTATTTGCTGGGCGCGACGCCGACGCAAAATTATAATCATCACGACCATCATTATCATCAGGACGCCAATGGCTATCCACTCCGTTGCCCGTTCCTGGGCGAAAAATTCTTTTTCCGAGTCGCCGAAGTATGAAAACTCCTCCTGCATGAAACGGAGCTGATCCATCAATTCCGGCGGTGCATTCGAGGCTGCCTTGCCCCACAGTGAGAACAGAATCTGATGACCATCGGGATGACGGTACATCACTCCCTTAAGGCGGTGCGTGAGTTCGATGCCGCGTTCTTCATCGAAGGACGTAAAATCAAGAGCAAACCAGACCCGCTTTTTCTCAAGTACACCGGTGTTGGTCAAAAGCTGCGCCTGCGGCAAGGTAAGGATAACGTCTTTGATGACCTTATCAACGGATAGCTTCAGCTGTTCCTCGGTGGTGATAGACTCGTTTTCGTCTATCGTTGACTTGAAGATGAGTAGTTCGGCGGAGAGATCGTCGTTGACGATCTGAAACGGGTATTCATTCCCTTCCGTGCTTTCAAACCAGCCGGCGGGAACTGCTGTTCTGGCCTCCCCGGCAAATTCCATGAACGTGTTGGCTTTGGCGCTGGTTAACAGAGCAAGGAAAGCGACTGCAATGAAACGAATTCTCATCATAATAAGAGTATCGGCCGGATTCTACTTAATAGTAATGTTTATTCTCCGGCCGTCCGGGTCATGTCCGTTTCTTTTTGTGACCCGCTATAAAAGAAACTCCCAGGGCGACCAGGGCTATGGGCAGGATATAATCCTCTATTCGGATATAGATTATCCCCAGGTTGTCCAGGAACATCAGTATGCCCAACAAAAGCAGCAAGATACCGAGAAACATGATTTGAAACCTCCGTGATTTAACGTGCTAACGCAAAAGTGGGGCAGACCCCGCCCCGGCGCAAGTTTTTTATTCGCCCTGAGAGCTTAGAGCGTCTTCAGTTTTCGTACGATTCTTCCGGCGATCTGCTCCAGCATCTCCCGGTCATTATCGGTGAAGAAAGCCGGACGGTTGGAGTCTATATCGATCTCGCCCAGACAGACATCGCCATCCATCAGGGGCACCACAATCTCGGATTTGGTCGTGATGGAGCAGGCCAGAAAGCGCGGATCAGCGTTGACATCATCGACAACAACCGACTGTTTCGACGAAGCCGCGGCGCCGCAGATGCCGCTGTTTAGCTCGATTTTCGTGTGAGGCGTCTCCGGACCAACGTAGGGACCCACCTCGAGTATATCACCGCGCATCATATAAAACCCGGTCCAGTTGTAACCGTCGGAATAGGCATCGATCAACTCAACCGCAACCTTCAGGACATCGGTTTCAGTATTCTTATTGGCAATCGCCTCTTCGATATCAGCTACCAGTTTCTGCCTTCTTTCGTCCATTACAGTTTCTCCCGAATTGCCTGAAGGTTTTCCATAGGTACTTCCGGGGGAATCGCACATCCCGGGCCGATTATTAGCCGGGCCGGGTCGAATTTTCGTTTTATCTCTTCCATTTTGCCGCGCATCTCATCGGGTGTTCCATGAAGCAGCCAGCCGTTGTGATCAACCCCTCCGACCACGGCTTTGCCGGTGATGTAATCTATGCCCTTATCTATGGGTAAGTTCGTCGGATCATCTGAGTCCCAATTGTACATCCGGCACGGATAGTCCAGCTTTACCAGCTCCTTTAGGAAGTTATTCGAGGAGCATACGTGAAACAGATTGATGGCATCACTTCCCGCCGCCTTGATAACCCGCAGGTCGAAGGGAACGCCGAACTTCTGGTATTCCTCCCAGCTGATAAGATCGCTCGATCCCCACTGGGTGGTGGCAAACAGAAGGCCGTCGGCGCCGGCATTTCTAAGCTCAGCCACGAATGCCTCGAACGTCTGGGTGATTGCCTCAAGGGCCGGCAGTACCCGGTCGGGGTGGTCGTGGATATGCTGGGCCAGCAGATTGTTGTCTTCAACCATCCGGCCGGCTATAGCCAGCGGGGTAAAGACTGTCATTAATATAGGTAAATCTTTCGATGATTTCTTGCGAATCAAAGAGACCACTCTCAGGTGCTCCTCAAGGGCCGGTGTCGAAAGCTTCAGTGGCTCGATATCCCGCCAATCCTCGAGTCTTTTCACCGGGAAGTCCAATTTTATGTGTTTCTTGAACTCATCGTGAGACCATTTCTGTTTGAAGCCCCATCCCTCTATATGATAGTCTGCCCGCGGGTTAATTTTCATGAAGTCCCAGTCGAACCTCTTCTGGAAATCCAGCATCGCCTCGGCCGTGCCTTCGGCATGATGCTCCTTGTGAAAAAAGTGTCTCCAGAACGACGCAGCAAATCGGTCCGGCTTCTCTCCGGCGAATATCAGTTCCAATCGTTCTCTGTGAGATAGCTCGTTCATGGCCTGTGTCCCTGTGTTTGGATCGGGGTTTTATTCATGTATTGCATAAACCGTAGGCAAGGTTCCACAGTTCATGGCCAATATGTTCCAATCAGCAACAGATGACAAGCAAAAATGAGCGCCAAAAAGTATGGGGAGTTTCCCTGTTTAATCTATGACCAATATAGTGTTAGCGCATTCAGACTGGTTACATTCCGCCGACAAATATAGTGTTACTCGCTAAAGAACCGCAACTCGCAGGAGGCTTAATGCCGGCTAGAATCTTGGTGATAGACGACGAAGATTCAATGTGTAACTTCATGGAGATAATGCTGGCCAAGGAAGGTTACTCCGTTGACACCGCCCACTCCGGAATCGAAGGCGTTGGTTTAATCAGAGAAAAGAACTACGATCTTGTCATCGCAGATTTGAACATGCCCGATATGAGCGGCATGGATGTTCTCAAAGAGGTGCGTTCATTTAAGACCGACCAGGATCTGATTATGATGACGGCTTATGCTTCGGTCGATACGGCCATAGAAGCCATGAAGCACGGCGCCGTTGACTATATTACCAAACCGTTCAAGGTCGACGAAATAAAACTTGTCATAGAAAAAAGTATCAGTCGCAAGCGTCTCCTGAAAGAAAACGTCACCCTCAAAAAGCAACTTCAGGGCGACAACTCTTTCGATAATTTTATAGGCAGCTCCGAGGTTGTAGCCAAGTTGAAGAAAGTGGCCGGGCGGGTGGCTGCTTCTGACTCAACCGTGCTTATCCGCGGAGAATCAGGAACAGGAAAAGATCTCATCGCCAAGGCCATCCATCACCATTCGCCTCGCTGTGGCGGACCGTTTGTGACTATAAACTGCGCCGCGCTACCGGAAAGCCTTCTTGAGTCCGAACTGTTCGGTCACAAAAAAGGTTCGTTCACCGGAGCCATCAAGGACAAGGAAGGGCTTTTCAAAGTGGCCGATGGCGGTACGTTCTTCCTCGATGAAGTCGGTAATACGTCGGTAGCTATCCAGGTAAAATTGCTGAGAGTGCTTGAAGATAAGAAGATTGTCCCGGTCGGCGACACCAAGCCGATAGATGTCGATGTCCGTCTTATCGCCGCCACCAATTCCGACCTTGAGAACGATGTCAAGATGGGACGCTTCCGCGCTGATTTGTTCTACCGGCTTAACGTGATCCCGATTTTCATCCCGCCTCTGAGAGAACGGAAAGAAGACATCTGCATCCTGGTGAAGTATTTCATCGAAAAGTACTGTCGGAAGGTCAATATGCCATCGAAAATGATATCATCCGAGGCAATGACCCTGCTCACCAATTTCCAGTGGCCGGGAAATGTGAGGGAACTCGAAAATACCATCGAGCGCGCCGTACTTCTCAATCGTACCGATATACTTGATGTTTCCGATCTTCCCGAACGACTCTCCAGGGTCGAGAGTATCGCAGCGGTCAGTGATGCGCAGCCATCCAATCCAACGCTGGAATCTATCGAGAAGGCTTATATCCATTTTGTCATGAGCCAGACCGGAGGCAAGAAGACCCGGGCGGCGAAAATCCTTGGAATTGACACTTCCACGCTGTATCGCAAGCTGGAACGCTACGATATGAAGGACATTCCGGGTAGCAAAAACTCGTCCGACGACGACTCTCCAGATTAGTGTTTAGAATTTAAACAGCCCATGGGAACGGAAATTGCCCTTATTGAATGATTGAGAGAAGAAAATAGAGAAAATTGAGAGGGATATATGCTCAGTTTACGTCGAAACAATAGGGGCTTTACTCTTATCGAATTGATGATCGTGGTGGTTATCATTGGCATTCTTTGCGCCCTTGCCATCCCGCGTTTCATGAAAGCGACCACCAAGACCAAACAGTCCGAGGCACGACTAATCCTCAAACAAATATACGTTAATCAGCGGGCTTACAAGCAGCAGTCTATAGGCAACACTTACTATATCACAGGTGCTACCGCCTCGGCGGCTACTCCAGCCGCTTTCGCTGATATCTGGATAGACATCATGCCGAATTGTAAATACGCATTCACTATAAACGCTCAGGCCAATACATTCACTGCCACCGCTACAGGTAATATCGATGACGATGCTACCGATGACATCTGGACTATAGACGAAAACGGAACCATCACCAACGTCACCAATGATGTCATGCTGTGACGTGGCCTTGCTTAGAGTTTCTGAAAGCCCCGCCCGGCGGGGCTTTTTGTTTTTCGGTGTGGCGTTTTGCGGCACTCTTCGCATTTTGCCTTGATGGCGGCTGGATGTATCTGAGGACAAAGGGCAAAACCCAGATAGTGCTGAGGCATCAGAGTGGCCGGCCGACGGCCTGTTTGACGATTTCCAATCTGTTTCATAATAGACTCATCGCGGGCATTACGTTTGCGATTAATCCGCTGGGGCGAAAGCCCCAAGACTCTCTTTCAAAAACTTCATCCGTAGGAGGTTGAAATGTTGGGCAACCGCAAGGGTTTTACCCTCATCGAATTGATGATCGTGGTCGTCATAATAGGCATTTTGGCCGCTATGGCTATCCCTCGCTTCATGCAGGCTACCACCAAATCGAAGCAGTCCGAAGCCAAGCAAATACTCAAACAGATATACACCATGGAACGTGCCTACCGCCAGGAGGTGGGTGCTTATTCACTGAACCTGAACGACATCGGTGTGCAGATAATGGCTGGAGCCCGCTACCAGTACACCATCACCAGTAACGATCTCTCTGCCGAGTTTCTCGCTACCGGCGCGGCCCTGAACGAGAACCTGGACGATGACGCTACCGTTGATACGTGGACAATCGATCAGAGTGGCACTCTGACAAATACAATCAACGACGTCACCGGGTAGAACCGATCATTGCTTAGACAATAAGCCCCGCCCGGCGGGGCTTTTTCTTTGCAGAGGCGCCGGTCAAAAGTATGGCATTTTGCGATACTTGTGGCATTTTGCGCCAGCTGATTTTCCCCCCGCGATGTCGAAATGATTGGACACAACCGATACACCTCAGTTTCCGGACGGCAGTCGTTGTATTTCAGCAAGTTAGCCCAGGTTTGTCCTGTTTAAAAAAAAGTCAGGGCAAAGGCACAAGGTTTGCCATTACTCATAGCGGAAACAACAAACCACTTAACTGGAACACAAACAAACCTGTAGGAGGTTAAAATGTTCTCAAGAGTTCACAACCGCAAGGGTTTCACCCTCATCGAATTGATGATCGTGGTCGTTATCATTGGTATTCTGGCTGCTCTGGCTATCCCGCGCTTTATGCAGGCCACTACCAAGTCGAAACAGTCTGAAGCTAAGCAGATTCTGAAGCAGGTATACACCATGGAACGCGCTTTCCGTCAGGAAACCGGCGCATATTCGCTGAACCTGAACGCTATAGGTGTGGAAATCCAGGCTGATGCCCGCTATGCCTATATTGTCACCAGTAACGATTTAACCAGCGAATTCCTGTGTACGGCTGCCGCCACTATCGAGGATCTCGATGATGACGCTACCGTTGATACCTGGACCATCGACGAGTCCGGTACGCTTACCAACACCATTAACGACGTTACTACCTAAGATAGTCTCTAACAAGGTTGATGAAAGCGCCCCGCTCTGCGGGGCGCTTTTTTTGTCGCCCGATTCTGTCGCAACATTGCCCTAAAGTATACCCACCGGACAACCCGATATATTACAATGGGGTCAGACAGGCTTCATTCGCCGACAAAAAACGCCCAATCGCCATAAAGGACATATTAAAATTGTTGATTCAAACATCTGCCACCCGCTATTATTGTGCTATGTTGAGGGTTATCTCTTCTATTGATTCTACTGCTCCCCCTCCATACTGTTTCAGGGGAGACAAACCCGGCTGCGCCGGAATCATTCGGTATTGCCCATCTCACCGAATATCTGGGCCTGAAACCCGATGATATCAGCTTTCGCTCGGACTACACCGATCCTGATTCTTTCAGAATGGCCGCTGTTCGTGACCTGATGGAATCACCGCTGTCCATGGTCGAATTTTCCACCAAAATGAAAAACGGCCACATAAACGGGCAGCCGGAAATTCTGGCCCGATATCTGTACAAACAGGCCGGCACCGAGAGACAACCGTATCGTGACGATGCCTATCAGGCGACCGCCGCCGAACTTCAAGGGACCTACAACCTGTACTATAATGATATAACCTTCAGCCAGATTTTGACCCGCGCGGCAGGTTATCTCGATGTTATCTTTCCCAAGTCGACAGAAAAGTCGCTGGCTCTTCTGACCCGTGAACAGCGCCGGTTTCTCCGAAACGAATTCAAGGAGCTTCTGGTGATGAGAGTCGAGGATGAGTTGTTGCCGCTTCAAGCAATGGATTCCCTTGATAAGCTCGAGGAACAATACTGCGAGCGGTTTGTCGAATTCGGCTATAAGATCAACAAGGACCCTATTCTCGACGCCGGTATTAACTGCCTGCGCGAACTCCTGCTGGAAATCAACAGTCTGCGGGCGTTGCTGAAGTCAAGGTCGGTCTCAGCCAACCAGATAATAGAAGGGACCGGGTACCTTCCGGAAAACACCAATCGCGACTCTTACCTGGGCCTGCAGTCAGGCTGGAAAGTGGGCGGTCCGGGCAATGATTATTATAAGGGCGACTACCAGTTCATTTTCGACTTTGGCGGCGATGACGTATACGACCTGTCCTATGACCCTGAAAACCCGCACGGAGTCATCATAATAGACCTCGAAGGAAACGACTGTTATCGTTCCCAGACAGATTTCACTCTTGGATCAGGCTGTTTCTCGGTCGGATTATTGCTCGATTTCGCCGGTAACGACCGCTACGACAGCCGCTCATTCGGTCTTGGCTCCGGCTATTTCGGACTGGGGATCTTGTATGATGCCGAAGGCGACGACCGTTACGATGGTGACACCCATGTTCAGGGCGCCGGTTCGTTCGGCATAGGCCTGCTTATCGATGAGGATGGTCGCGACATCTACAACAGCGCCGTTTATTCCCAGGCGTTCGGTTTTGTTGAAGGTGTTGGCGTGATATATGATCTGACCGGTTCGGACAGCTACTATGCCGGCGGCAAATACAAAGATGTTCTGCGTTATGAAGACCACTACCTGTCACTTTCACAGGGCTTTGGCTATGGTCTCAGACCGTGGATGTCCGGCGGGATCGGCTCGATAGTCGATCTTGAAGGCAACGACTCCTATTATTCGGATATTTTCGCCCAGGCGACCAGCTACTGGTGGTCACTGGGTATGATATATGACTCCAGCGGCAACGATACGTACCAGTGTTTCCAGTACGGTCAGGGAGCCGCCACGCACATGACTCTCGGTCTGCTGATCGATGACTACGGCAACGATGTCTATTTCGGCAAAGGTCTCATGCAGGGTTGTGGACACGATTACTCCTGCGGTATGCTGCTTGACCGTCACGGCGATGATACCTATACCGCGTATGATCTTTCGCAGGGCGCAGGCTCAGCCAACGGTGTCGGGCTGCTGGTGGACAACGAAGGCAACGACCGCTATTCAGTGAGAGAGACCAAAAACACACAGGGCTATGGCAACCCCAGGCGTGATTATGGTTCAATCGGTCTGTTCATCGATCTCGGGGGGACCGACCAGTACCAGGGGAACGGTGGCGACAATTTCTACTGGAGAACGGACTCGAAATGGGGGGGAGGCATGGATATCGAACTCAATCCACCCGATAGCGCAGAGGGGAATAAGTGAGCTTCTCCCGTAAAAAAGTGATTCCTTTGAGCTGTCTTCTGCTCCTTCTTGTCATTGGCTGGGCCGATGGAACGTTTGCCCAGCAAGGTCTGGAAAGAAAACTGGAGTCACTGTTCGTGAAAGCGTCATCGGGTGAAGTAATGTTTCGTGAAATGGTCGAGCCTGCCAAAGATTCCATAGCGGCTTTTGGCGTCGATGCCGTACCGTTTTTGGTCGACAAGTTTACGACCAAGTCAGCCAGGGAACGAACCACAATTATAGATATTCTCAAGAAAATCGGTTCTCCGGCGGTGCCATACCTTATCAGGTCACTGAAGAATCCCGACTACCTTGTGGTGCAGCGGGTCTGCTGGGCACTTGGTGATATCGGCGACAGCTCAGCCGTTGAGCCGCTCATGCAGGTTTCGTCTCACAAACAATGGCAGGTGCGTGAACAGGCTCTGGGAGCGCTCGGAGATATTGCCAGCCAACGTGCCTCCGAGACTATCATATTCTCTCTAAACGATGATATCGGGCTTGTCAGAAAGGCTGCCTCGGTAGCGGCCGGTAAGACCGGCATACTCACGGCGGTCCAATCGCTCGTTCACATGCTTGGCGATGATTTCTACGGTGCCCGCATGTCGGCTGTCGACGCTCTGTTAAAGCTGGATACTGCGACGGTTTTACAGGCGGTCTCCGACTCAATGGAATCGGCGAATCAGTTCGTAGGTAATCTCGGATGTTATATACTGGGGGAAATCGGCTCGGACGAAGCCATTGAGATCCTCGTGTCGCAGACTCACTCAGAGAGACCGACCCGGCGAGCCTGTGCGGCCCTGGCTATTATCAAGGCTGATCCCGACGATAACTGTGGTTATCGCGGCAGGATACTTGAACAGGAAACCGACCGGTTGACTCTGTTAAAAATTAAGTCCGCTATTTAGTACACACAAAATGGGCGATAAAAGCCTGCAAAAGAAATTGGACCGTTTTGCCCCGGCGATAAAAACCTCATCGTCGTCAGAGCCACAGGCAAAAATCCCGGAGCGTTACGGCAGACTGTCCGGGGCGGTCGGAGCCGAGGTTGCCATCAGGCAGGCCGGAGCCTACTGTCTTTCGAAAACGCTCTATCCCTTCGATTACAAGCACGGTGACTTCGTCTTATCCGACTTTGCCGGGGGTGACAATTTGCCCCTGTCGGCTTTCACCGCTCTTGAAGAGGACGGCGAACTGGACTTTTCAAAGATGCTTTTTCTCGACACCGAAACTACCGGACTCGGCGGCGCCGGAGCGGTGGCGTTTCTTATCGGTTGTGGCTCGCTTGTCAAACAGGGCTTTGAGGTCAGGCAGTATCTTCTGCCGGACTATTCCGATGAGGCCGCTATGCTCGAAGACCTTCTGGCGGAATTTACATCGGAAACAACAGTCGTAACATACAATGGCGCTGCTTTCGATATGCCCCTCGTGCGTGACAGGATGATTATAAACCGCGTTGCCAGACATATCGACCACAGGAATCATATCGATCTGCTGCACTCTGTCAGGCGTCTGTTCAAGCGTCGTTTGCAGGACTGCCGCCTGGTCAATATAGAAAGCCGGGTATTTGGCCTGGAAAGAGTCGATGACATCCCCGGCTATCTGATCCCTTCCATATATTTTGAGTGGCTCGGACAGGAGAATCTCGACATGATGCCTTCGGTGCTGGAGCACAACCGGCTCGATATCGTGTCGCTTTTCTATCTGGTCGGCCACATCGCCCGCATACATCTTCAAAGAGGGGAGTCTCTCGACTCGATCGATGACCTCCACAGCCTGTCACGGGTTTACGCTCGCCGGAAAAAGCCCGAATTGGTCAAAGAGGTCTTCAGTCGTCTCGCCGACAGGGCTGATTCAAGCCTTCCGGATGACATCCTCTTCTTTCACTCTCTCAATTTCAAGCGCAGCCGGGACTACGAAAACGCTGTCCCTATGTGGCAGACCCTTAGCGAGTCTTCTTCCAGGGAAGCCTACTGGGCGAATATCGAATTAGCCAAGTATTATGAGCATTCCGAGAGAAACCCCGCCCTGGCGTATCAGCACACGAAACGTGCTCAACAGATATGCCCCTACACCGGCAACCAGCGTAATGAGCTCTCAAAGCGGCTCAACCGGCTGTCTCTCAAGCTGAAGAACTGACTCTAAAACAGCCTTTAATAACTGCTTAATTTACCGCCGCATCTTCCGATAATATCCATTACGAGGTAAAAATGAACCCTGAGATTTACACCCGGATACTGGAAGACCACAAAGAATTATCCTCTCTGCCGCAGACATTGGCTGAGGTTATTAGAGTCACCAAAGATGATGGCGCCTCGGCTGGAGATCTGGCCGAAGTCCTCATGCGCGACCCGGCGCTGACGGCCAAGATACTGAGGGTTGTCAATTCGCCGTTTTATGGCATGCCGCGCGAGATTACCACGCTAACTCAGGCGGTGGTTACTCTCGGAACGAGGGCGGTGTCGGCGCTGGCGCTGTCGACTTCGGTTTACGATATAACCGGCAAATGGCAGTCCACGGTCGACCGGATCAGATTCTGGCGTCACTCGCTCGAAGTCGCCATTGCCGCACGGCTGATAGCTGAAGCGGTACGCTATCCGCGTCCGGAAGAAGCGTTCGTTGCCGGGCTACTTCATGATCTGGGGCTGTTAATCCTCGAGAAATCCTTCGGCGACAAGTTTGCCTCAATATGGAAGCAATCGTCCAGCGGCGAAGAACTGCTGGCTATGGAAGAAAACTCCTGGGGGACCAACCACGCCCGTATCGGCCAGTTCCTGCTGGAACAGTGGAAAATACCGGCCTCCATCTGCGACGCGGTCGGCAAACACCACCATCAATTCCCACCCGACATTGATGAACCGGAGTATCGTCTCCAGCAAATCATTGTCCTGGCAAACAAGATTGCCCGCTTCAAGGTCTCCAAGGCCAGCCAGCAACTGCCGCACGAGTTGAGTTACGTGGAAATTCTGCGGAAAAATCTGGGCCTGCCGGCCGACCGACTGCGGCCTATCGAGGAACAGTTGTTCAGCCACACCGTTGAGCAGGCCAAATTCCTCGAAATTAATATCGGGTCGCCCGAAGATATCCTGACCGAAGCGAACAGGATGTTATACCGGCATTATCACACGGTCGAAAACCTGCTGCGTGAGAACACGCAAATGCAAAAAGATATGGCCCAGACGAACATTGAAAAAGCCGCTCTTGAGTCTCTGAAGACCATCACGGCAACTTTCAACCATTATATCAATAACGCCGCGGCTACTATTCTGGGAAGAGCACAACTTCTGGAACTGGGCGTCAAACGCGGTGAGATTATAGACAATAAGAACCGGACGCCTCTGGCTATCGACGTAATAATCAACGGTGTCAACACGATCCAACTTGTTCTGGAAGAGCTGCGGAACCTGAGTACCTTCAATACCGCCGTCTACCACGACGATACTCATATCATCGATATCGAAAAGAAGATCAAACAGCAGTTGCAGGATCTTCAAAGTTCAACTCAATCACAATCTGCGATCTGAGCAATAAGTCCTAAAATTTCAGGGGAGAATTCCCACGGCAAGAATCGTCGCCGTGATTTAGTACACTGGAATCAGTGCGTGTCGGCTATTGTAACCGAGGTGTAGTCGCCGGTAACTTCAAGCTTGTTGTCCCCGCGGCCAAAGGCGACTTCGACCGTGGTAGTCTCGCCTTTCTTGGAAGCTACAGCTTTTCTCGGGGCCTCAATAACACCACCCTCGACCTTTGCCGTAACCAGTACATCCGATTCCTGTGACAACAGCAACTCGATCTTCCCGAGCTTTGTCCTGATAAACGATGGACCGCGAAGGCGATCCTCGGCTACCAGCACAACTTTGCCGTTTTCGGAGGTGAACTCAATGGGGCCGCTTACGTCGCTGCTTTTGATCACCCCGTACTGATTGAAGATGTGCAGGGCACCGCGGATATCGTGAGCTTCAACCGGAGAATTCTGATTCCGTATGTCCACTGTACCTTCTATGTCCGAAACCGTCAGGGGCTTGTACGAATTGTCCACGACTAAATCACCGATGACATCGGTGACCTCCACAATCCCGTTACTGTTGGTAATGTCGACCCGTCCCCGGTGGTCCGAAACCATAACCTTGCCGCTATTGCGGATAACCAGCGGACCGGTGTTCTCACTGGCCTCCACCTCCGCATAAGAATTATCTATGTCGAATTTGCCGCGGCAGCCGTAGACTGTAATAGGGCCCTGAGAATTGACAACGGTAATCTCGGATTCACAGTCGGCTACTGTGACCTGGCCGTAAGAGTTGACTATATCGATTCGTCCGGCGACGCTTTCGAGATTCACATCACAATGATCGGTGCTCATCTTTACGCCCCCCTCCACTCGCACCAGATCGATTTTCCCGAATGAATTTTCGCAAACAAGACTGTTCGCATACGGGACTCTAATGTTCAAAGTGCTCCGGACTATCTTCCTCTTGGGGTCACTCAAATTGGGGAAATGCGATGTCAGGTAAACGCCGTCCTTGTTAGAAAACAGCTTGACCGAAATCTCATCAGTGAATTTTTTAGCCGTCTTTTCATTTTCCGCCACTATCTCCACGTCGAACATCGCCACTACCATCGGCTTGTCCCAGCCGGTGACCCGCAGATCGCCGGTCTCGCTGTTTATGAAAATCGGTGTCGATTTCGATGTGACTTTCAGACTGTCGACAAACTCCTTGGTGACCCCCGCACCACCCGTTTCGATACGATAAGACCTGTTGCTGGGGCCAATAACTACAACCGGCGGTTGTGGTGGCACCGGAATTTCCTGGAACCCAGGTACGTCGTGGAAATTCAAAGAAACGGTATCGATACTAATAGTAGCCAGCTTGGCCAGTTCTTCACTTAACCGCGTGAGCTCTTCCAACGCTTGCAGCTGCTCCTTGTCCAAAGTGATATGCTCATCCGATACATCGACGCGAACCCGCTGGAGTTCCTGCAAGAGTTCCTTGTACTCGGCCATCGTCTCCTTTATGATTTCTCTGGCCTCTTCCATCTCTTCCCGGTGTGCCTCAAGGTACTCCTGGATCTCCTCCCGGGAAATCTCCTCCTCCACGACCCGGTCAATAATGTCTTCGACCAACTCGTCATTGAACATTTCAAGTTCGTGTTCCAACCCTCGCATAAGCCGGTACAACTTCCGGTTGTTACCTGCGTCCTGTACATCATCTTCATCGTCGGCAAGAGTCTCGGTGAGTTCCACGAGATCATCGGATAGTCTCTCCATGTCTTCCGAATAGACACCATCGTTGATCTTGAAAATCAGCTTCTGAAGAAGCATCTGATACTTTTTCGCATACAGGTTGGTATATTCGGAGAAGTAGGATTGGTAATCATAAGCGGTTTTTTCCAGACGCTCGGTCAGGTCCTGATAGTCCTGGGCCGCCATCCGGTTCGCCCGGGACATGTCAATCAATATCCTCGGTTTCGGGTCCTCTTCATCGGGGGGGAGGATGACCTGGCTATTGGTCGCCTGAACCAAAATCAGGGTCGCGAACAAAAGTCCAAATATTGTAGAAAAACGTCTATTCATTTTTGTTCACCGCTTACGATAGCCGATCTGAATGAGTGCTCGGTTCCTCTCGGCTCGAAAATCAGTCCGCCTTACCAAAACCGGACTGCATTTTCGATAAATTACTGGCGCAATTAAGCTTTCGCCAATTAAACCAACTATTTTCCAAAAAATCAACATATTCTTTAAGGCAGCGGGATTCAATCCTCCACAGCAGCCTGACTCCTTAGTTCCTAATACGATTCTGACAGATATTAGTTTCGATTGGGCTATGGCACGGAATCAGATAGCGAGTGACCGCCTCCGAATTATCGCGCCCTAAAATATTGTAAATAAACAAGATAAGACTGGCTGGGCCGGTAGCTGCCAATTATAAAAAAGATACAAAAAAAGTGCTGTTTTCTGGGGCTGAGCCTATTGCGGGAAGAACAAGGCTCCGATGTCAATCAGGGAATGAGCGATTACACAGGGCCATATCGAGGCCGTACGGATATAAAGCAGCGCGAAAAGAAATCCGTAAACACTAATGACTATAAAACCGGGAAGACCCTGGTACGAATGGCAGGCGCCGAAGATTACCGAAGATACTATGGTGGGAATCACCCAGTTCTGGAGGTTGAACACCAGGCGAATGCGGGACATGAGATAGCCGCGAAAGGCTGTTTCCTCGCAGAAGCCGGCTGTGAATGACACTGCTATCCATACAATTCTGCCGACCGTGTCTTCAGGAACTAACAGGCCGATTTCACCCGGCATGGGAAGTCCGATCTGCGCCAGAGCCCATTCAAGTCCGGCGATAATCGCAAATGAAGCAGGCAGGAAAGCGCCCGCCCAGGCGAAATCGATTCCTCTGATGCGGAAAAGCCCGATCCCCTTGAGAAGCGTATTCTCGCGGTAGGTCGCTATCCAGAGCAGAAAGAAGATGCACCACTGGAATATTATCGTGACTACAAGAACAACTATCCGCAGCCCCTCATTGAGGTTTTTCAACATGGCCGTGGGATCTTCCTCAAAACCCCAGGTCATCAAGGGATAGCCGATAACAAGGAAAAACAGCGAGATCCAGGTCATCGCGGAAATCCGGAAATTAGTATTCCCGAACCGCTCTTTGAACCTCCGGTTGGGGTCCGGCGGTGCCGGTGATGGTTCGTAAATCTCTACGCGCTCAAAATTATCCTGCTGCAAAGGACCTCACCTGTCTATTTGAAATCGACCGTTAATATACATTGTCGGATAAATTATCGCTCCCTTAAAAATTTAATCGCCGTCTTTTAATCGAGCTACTCTCTCCGATTCTCACCCCAATCCCGACCGACAATGTGAATCACATGATATTGTGCCGGCCACACTTAACGGCTTGTATGTGAACCACTTGTGGTCGACAGCCAACGACCTGAAGCCTACCTTGGGAGAAAAAAGAAAGGTAATCCCATTGGCTAAACTAATATTTCAGGATTGGATTGTTGATCTCGGCCGCGATCCACAAACCAGCGCAAATTGCTTCGAGGGCAAAAATTGGGACATCCCCCGGGGGGCCGATGAGAATCCTGAGGCTGTTGTGGTCAACGCTGTAGCCCACGCAGTCAGGCAGGCAATCGAGGCTTTGCCGGCCACAGAGCAGGAGCTGGTGGCCAGGGTGCACTTCATGGGTGAAAGCCTTGCCGATGTTTCACGAAAGTCAGGGCGGTCGCTATCCCGGGTCAGGGGCATGCACCAGCGCGCCCTCAGGAAACTCAAGAAACATCTATCCGAATTCACCCGGCAGCAGTATGGCATCAAGTCAAAGGCAAATCCGTCCTGCCCAATATGTGCCTCGCCGTTTCGGAGCGAGATAGATGCCCTCATAGAATGCCGCGACAGGTCGCGCAGTTGGAGTCCGGTGATATCCGACCTCCGGCGCAAATGGTCCCTTCGAATTATCAGTCCCCAGTTGTTGATAGGACACGAAAAATATCACCGTTAGAACAGATAAATCAGAAAGGAGAAGCACTATGAACGGTAAAAAATCGACCCTGCATAAGACAAGGGGTGAGCACTGCGTGAATGTGTTTGTGTCACAAGAACTTAAGAATCAGCTCAAGGCGCTGGCCGAGAAATATGACCGGACTGTCTCCGATATGGTGAGGGCGGTTTTACGGATAGGGATACCCATGATGGAGGGCGTGTCGCAGGCGGAAGAAATAATGGTGCGGGAATACGTGCAGCTATTTCGTAAGTTGCGACAGGTCAAATCGTTAAAAGATATATGAGCTATGGCGCTGTGACAAAAAAACGCTTGAGTCAACGCCCCGATATACGTATAATCAGGCCAACCTGTTTCTCGGTTTAAACTTATGTTTGAAAAACAACGCACGATAAAACGCAAAATTTCTCTGTCCGGTGTGGGCCTTCACACCGGTACTAATTGCCGGATGACTTTCAAACCGGCTCCGCCCGATACCGGGATACGGTTCGTTCGCGCGGACCTTCCGGAGCAACCCTGGGTAATCGCCGACATAGACCACGTCGTGGATATTTCCCGCGGCACCACTCTCCAGCACGGAGAAGCGAAGGTCCATACTGTCGAACATGTACTGGCAGCTTTCGCCGGTCTGCAACTGGACAACATGATTGTCGAACTCGACAGTCACGAACCCCCGGTTGGGGATGGCTCGGCCAAGCCCTATGTGGACAAACTGCTCGAAGCCGGTATTGAGAATCAGGATGCCGACAAGGTCTATCTCGAGATTGACTCGCCCATGGCCTATAGCGAAAAGGACCGCGGCGTAGACCTGATCGTGGCGCCGTCCGATGATCTTCGCATCACCTTTATGATCGACTACAAGAATCCCGCTCTCGGTACACAGTACACATCACTGGTGGATCTTGAAAAAGAATTCGTCGAGGAATTCGCGCCCGCCAGGACTTTCTGCTTTTTGTCCGAAGTCGAGATGCTTCAAAAGGCCGGTCTTATAAAAGGTGGTGGTCTCGACAGCGCTGTCGTCATATACGATTCGGATCTCGGGCAGATCGAGGTTGATCGTATTCGCAAGGTGCTTAACCTTAAGGAAAAGGCATTCGTGGGCGAAACCGGCATTATAAACGATGTTCCTCTTCGCTTCTACAACGAACCGGTACGTCACAAGACCCTCGATTTGCTCGGCGACCTCATGCTCATCGGAGTGCCGTTCAAGGGCCATGTTCTCGCAGCCAGGTCGGGACACAAGGCCAACGTGGAACTGGCCCGCCGGATGCGCCAGCTCTACCGGAAGAAGAAGATCGCCGGAAGGTTCGCCAAGAAGAAAAGTGAAGCCTTCTTCAATATCGAGTCTATTCTCGAAATCATGCCCCACCGTTATCCTTTCCTTCTTATAGACCGTATTCTCGACCTGGAGCCGGATAAGAGCGTGGTGGCTTTGAAAAATGTTACTATCAATGAGCCGTTTTTTCAGGGACATTTTCCCGGACATCCCGTGATGCCGGGTGTTTTGATACTGGAGGCAATGGCTCAGGCCGGAGGTGTTCTTCTGCTCAATGCCATTGAAGACCCTCAGTCCAAAGTAGTCTATTTCATGTCTATAGATAACGCCAAGTTCCGCAAGCCGGTTACTCCCGGCGATCAACTTCGTTTTGAACTCGAAATGCACGCCTTCCGCCGCAATACATGCAAGATGTCCGGAAAGGCTTTTGTCGGCGAAGACCTCGTTGCCGGCGCTGACTTTATGGCTATGGTGATGGACAGATGAGCAATATACACCCGACCGCAATAATATCCTCCGGAGCCGAACTGGATGATTCTGTAACGATAGGCCCCCACACCATTATTGAAGATGACGTTCAAATAGGTGCCGGCACCGCCATTGCATCTTCGGCTCTTATCGCATCCGGCGCCCGTATCGGACAGAACGTGAAAATTTCCCACGGTGTAGTGATTGCCACCGAGCCGCAGGATCTCAAGTTCGGCGGAGAAAAGACACTCGTTAAAATAGGTGACCGCACCGCTATCCGGGAGTATGCAACCATCAATCGCGGTACTGTAGCCCACGGCGAGACTTCTATTGGAGAAGACTGCCTGCTGATGGCATACTCGCACGTCGCTCACGATTGTATCTTAGGCAATCACGTCATCATGGCCAATTCGGTCAATCTGGCCGGTCACATTGAGATCGGAGATTATGCTATCCTCGGCGGACTTCTGCCGGTCCACCAGTTTGTCAAGATCGGTGCTCATGCCATGATTGGTGGCGGCTTTCGGGTGCAGCAGGATATTTGTCCTTATGCTCTGGTCGGGGGATACCCGCTCAAAGTCGTCGGTATAAATGCCATCGGTCTTAAGCGCCGCGGCTTCGACGCTGAAGTCATTCGCGCCATCGACAAAACATTCAAAATCCTGTTCTTCAGCAAACTCAATACCTCTCAGGCTCTGGAACGTATAAAGCAGGAAATCGAAATCATTCCCGAGGTACAGGAAATCCTCGATTTCATCGCTCGTTCCGAACGCGGCATTGTCAAATAACCATAGAAACCGTTTCTTTTGCAGAAATAGTCCTATCAGATCAGGAAATCAAACATGCTTTCAAAAGAAAACACAGTTTTAGTAGTAATCGATATTCAGGGGAAACTCGCTACCCTGATGCACCGGCAGGAGCGACTTTTCAAAAATGTCATCAGAATGATTCGAGGAGCCGGGGTGCTCGGTATTCCCATCATCTGGACCGAACAACTACCGGACAAGCTCGGCGAAACATCGCCTGAGATAGCCGCGGCGCTGCAAGGGCTGAGTCCGCTCGTGAAAAGTACCTTCAGTTGTTGCGGCGACAGCAATTTCCTGACGCAACTCGGTGCTCTCAAACGCAAACAAGTGCTGTTAACCGGTATCGAAACTCACGTGTGTGTTTATCAGACAGCTATGGACCTGCTCGCGGCGGACTACGAAGTCCATCTGGTGCGGGATGCCGTGTCGTCACGAATCGAAGAGAACTACTATCTCGGGCTTGAAAAAATGAAGGACGCCGGCGCCCGGATGACCAGCGTGGAGATGTCGCTCTTCGAGATGCTGAAAGTCGCCGAGGGAGACCTCTTTAAGCAGATCATTCAGATTGTAAAGTGACACCGGCCGGATACGCTCCGGGATAGACAGGCGATGCCCGGCAGGCAATAAATCCCAGATAATCCTTTATTCGGACGCACTGCGACATTATCTTCAATGTCAAAAAGACTCACAAAATACTCTGCACGCAAGAGGCTTAAATAAATGCAAAAAATAAAAACGGCAGTAGTCGGGGTTGGAGCGCTGGGGCGCCATCACCTGAGGTGGCTGTCAGAACTTGATCAGTCCGAGTTGGTAGGTCTATACGATACCGACACCGAGAAAGCATCCCGGTATGCCGAACAGTACAAAGTGGAAGCCTTCGGTTCCATGGAACAGCTGGCTGAAAAAGCTGAGGCTGTCTCTGTCGTGGTTCCGACCACCCAGCACTTTGAGATCGCAGCAGCCCTAATTGACAAAGGCGTCCATTGCCTGATTGAAAAGCCGGTAACCCTGTCGGTCGAGCAGGCATCGAAACTTGCTCACGCCGCTCAGCAAAAAAACGTCAAAGTAACGGTCGGTCAAATTGAGAGTTTCAACCCTGCGGTCAGGGCTTTGAGTTCTTATGACATCAGACCCGCCTTCATTGAGGCCCATCGCCTGGCGGCATTCGACCCGCGCGGAACCGATGTTGCCGTGGTGCTGGACTTGATGATTCACGATATCGACCTCGTGCTCATGTTTATCAAAGCCGATATCGTTGATATTCAGGCTTCGGCCGTCGCGGTTGCCTCGGAGACAGCGGATATCGCCAACGCCCGCCTGACCTTCGACAACGGCGCCGTGGCCAATCTTACGGCCTCGAGAATCTCGCTCAATCCCATGCGGAAACTGCGCATCTTCCAGCAGTCCGGCTACTTCTCGCTGGATCTGGCCAAGAAGCAGGCAGACATATACCGCATGGCCCGACCCGATGAAGAAGCTGATGGGCTCAGATTGCCGCTGGGTAAATCGGGGAAAGATATCATTTACGTTAAGAAGGAAGATGATGGTCAGGATATGCTGGCGGCCGAACTGAATTCATTCCTTGCCGCCGTAAAAGGCGATAAACCGGTGGCGGTCACTTTGGAACGGGCCACCGAAGCGCTGCGAGTCGCCCTGGAGATTGAGAAGATTGGTAAGGAGTCCCTGGCGCGGATGTTGACCGCTGACCCGACTTAAATGGATAACACAGAGATATTCTTATCAGCCGGAGATCCATCCGGCGACAATGCCGCTGCCAGACTGATGGAAAGCCTGCGGCAGATAAAACCCGACTGTAAAATCTTCGGTCTCGGAGGGAATCGCCTGCGCCGGCTGGGACAGCAGCAACTTGCCCAACCTAACGATCTGGCTGTTCTCGGTTTCTGGGAAGTTGCCAAACGATTCGGGTTCTTTTCCCGGCTTATGAAAACGTGTGTACGCGAGATAGAACAAAGGCGCCCCCGGGCGGTCATTCTCGTTGATTATCCCGGTTTCAATCTTCGTCTGGCAAAGAGAATCAAACATCTGTCCATTCCGATTATATACTATATCTCTCCGCAAGTCTGGGCCTGGGGAAGAAAAAGAGTCGAAGAGATCCGAAAGCTCGTGGACCTGACCCTTGTCATCCTGCCGTTCGAGAAACCCTTCTTCGAAAGCCACGGAGTTAACGCTGAATTTGTCGGGCATTATCTTCTGGAAGACATACCGACGGAATTTATCGCTTCCCCGGTTAGGCAGACCGAACCGCCGACACTCGCCCTGCTTCCCGGTTCACGCCCGCAGGAAATCGAACGGATGCTTCTGCCGATGCTACAAGCCGCAGAGATATTCAACCGGAAGCACGGGACAAAAGCGGTCGTGGCCGCTATTGGAGATTTGTTTGATTACGAGAGCTTCGTTGCCCGGCATGCAGGGACGAATATAAGCATTTCCTACGATAATGCGCGCAAGGTAGTATTCGACAGCACTCTCGTTCTCACCGCCTCGGGAACCGCAACTCTCGAATCGGCCATCATCGGCCGCCCAATGGTCGTTATCTATAAGACCGGTTTTCTCACATATCAAATTGCCCGACATCTGGTAAAACTCGACAAGATCGCGCTGGTCAATCTGGTGCTGAACGAGAAAGTCGTGCCGGAACTGATTCAAGAGCAGGCGTCACCTGAACGCATTGCCGTCGAATTGGAGAAGCTCTATACCGACCGGGCCTATTTCGAGGCAATCAAAGACAAACTGAATCAGGTGCCGAAGTTGCTCGGGGGAGAGGGCGCCTCGGAACGCGCGGCAAATCTTATTGCCGCTTACTTAAGCAACGGTAGAGGATAGGCCATGTTGTGGCTTTATAAAACAGCTTCCCGTCTGATACACTGGTCCTGTTACCTTTATGCCAGGGGACGAGCCGATGGCGGCAGCCGCTTATGGAAAGGGAGACTCGGGCTGTACCCGGCAAGGTCGGAGGCCGACATCTGGCTGCACGCCGCTTCGGTCGGCGAGGTAAAAGTGGCTGGCTATCTTATCGAGTATCTCCTCAGGAAGAGACCGGATTTGCGAATACACATCACAACTATGACAAGAACAGGATTCGATACCGCCACCGAGCTTTACTCCCGGAAAAATACGTCGTTCTCGTTCTTCCCGATCGATGCTCCAGCTATCATTCGACGTACCCTTAACGCCCTGGCTCCCCGAATCGTAGTAATTACGGAGACGGAAATCTGGCCAAACCTCATTTGTGAGACCGACCGCAGGGAAATACCGATTGTGCTAATCAACGCCCGCATGACAGAGAAAGCTTTCAAAAAGTACCGGTTGGTCAAGACCTCGATGAAAAAGCTTCTCAACAAATATGAACGGTTCTTCTACAAGACGGACAGCGATAGTGAAAGATACATACAACTGGGAGTAGAGCAAGCCAGAGGCGTGGTCGTGGGCGACATGAAATTCGATGCGCCTCTGATTGAGAGGACTGATGCTGTCGTGGAAGATATCCGTTCCCGCGCCGGGATCAAACGCGATGCCTTCCTGTTTGTGGCCGGTTCTACAAGACCGGGTGAGGAAGCTACAATTGCCAACGTCCACAGAGAGCTATCGCACGAACACGAAAATCTGGTCACGGTAATCGCACCACGGCACATTGAGCGGGCCGATGAAATCAAAACGCTGCTTGAGAGCAAGTGGATTCCCTTCAGCGTCTACGGAGAAAAGCGCAACGGCGAAAGCCTCATACTGGTCGACCGGCTGGGACTTCTTAACGAGCTGTATCTGGCTGCCGACCTGGCCTTTGTGGGCGGTACTCTGGTCGATATCGGTGGCCACAATATCCTCGAACCGGTCTGGGCCGGCTGTCCTGTGCTCTTTGGGCCATCACTTCATAACGTAAGTGAGGCCGCGGATTACATAATTGGCCATAAGTACGGTCAAATAGTGCATTCTGAAGAAGATTTGCTTTCGGTATTGAAAAAGAGCCTCTCAGGTGATATAATCTACTCAACCAAACGTAGCGGGGACCTGGAAGAATCACCCACGGCTACCGTGGGGGACTTTATCCTGGAAAAGCTAAGCAATGATTGAAAGATGGTGGAAAAAAATCATAAGGCGACGCACGCTGTCGCTTCTGGCCATACCGGCGTTTCTGCTCTGGCTGGTGTCGCTGGTCTATCGCCTCGGATTTTACATCAAGAAGAAAACCACCAAACCATCGGTAAAATTGAATACCCCCGTGGTCTGTATCGGCAACATATCCGTCGGTGGCACGGGCAAAACGCCGCTGGTTGCCGCCCTGACCCGGTTTCTTATTGATGAGGGGTATCGCGTCGGTATCGTCTCAAGTGGCTACGGCAGATCATCCGATGAATCGGTGCTCGGACAGGGATACGATATCCGGGAGATGTCTACCGATTTGACCGGCGACGAGGTGAAACATCTGGCCTCTCTTTTACCCGATGCCATCTTCTCTGTCGACAATGTAAAAGCTACCGCCGCTCGAAAAATCGACGAGAGCAATCTTGTTGATATCGTTATAGTCGACGATGGCTTCCAGCACTTTCAACTGGCGCGGGATATCGATATCGTCACCTACGATGCCGCCATAAAGAGAAAATATCTGAGGCCTTTCCCGTACGGTTACCTTCGCGAACCGATGTCTTCGCTGAAAAGAGCCGATGTGATTATCATCACCCGGGCAAAATTCGCCAAGGACCTCCATCGCCTGAAAAAACGTTTGCAACGCATAAACAAGAATGCGCACCACTATCACGCCCAGTTTACGGCCACCGAAATTATCGGTAAGGAGCAAACCCTTTCGGTCAAGTACCTTGAGGACAAGTCCGTCTTCCTGTTCGCCGGAGTGGGCAATTTTGGCAGTCTCCGGCGGCAGGTCAGCGCCCTTTCAGCCGATCTGGACTACGCTATGGAGTTGTCAGATCATCAAGCATACGACGAGGAATTGCTGGAGGAGATCAAAACTCTGGCCGACAAATACGACTCTGATCTGATTCTGACAACCGGTAAAGACTGGGTGAAGCTGGAGGACTTTGATTTTGACCGCGAAATATACTATCTTAATCAGACAGTGGACCTTGACCCCGGCGAAGAAAAGCTGGTAGCCTATCTTGAGGAAAAATTGAAACTCGAAAAGCAGGTTCTCTAATGGAGCGAAATTACGATTTCATAGTTGTCGGCAGCGGCATTGCCGGTCTGTTTTATTCGCTCAAAGTGGCCGAGCTGAACCCTAAAGCCAGAATCGCCATTATCACCAAGAAAGGTGAAAAAGACACCAGCACCAATCGGGCACAGGGAGGTATCGCAACCGTACTGGCCAACACCGACTCATTCGAATCGCACATAAAAGACACTCTGACCACCGGTCAGGGTCTGTGTCACCGGGAAGTTGTCGAGCAAATTATAGAGGCTGGTCCCGGACTCATCCAGGAACTCATCGATTTCGGCGTCAAGTTCACCAAGGTCGATGGTGAGTTTGACCTCGGCCGTGAGGGCGGACACACGCACAGCCGCGTCGTGCACGCCTCGGATTTCACCGGCCGGGAAATCGAACGCGCTCTTCTGGCGGCATGCCGCGCCAAACCGAACAACATTGAGATTTTCCGCGACCACATCGTCCTCGACCTCGTTACGTTTCGAACGGCAGGCGAAGATGTCTGCGCCGGTGTCTTTGTCTTCACCGAGGAAGACAGGGTCTTCGATGCTTTCTATGCTCCGGTCACTATGCTCTCAACAGGGGGGCTGTGCCAGACCTATTTTCACAACACCAATCCCAGAATAGCCACCGGTGATGGCGTAGCTATCGCCTATCGCGCCGGAGTTTCCGTTGCCAATCTGGAATTCATCCAGTTTCACCCCACTTTGCTGTATAGCCCCGGTCGCTGGCCGTTTCTGATTTCCGAGGCAGTACGCGGCGAAGGGGGGAGGCTCAAGGCCGTGGATGGTCGTTATGTGATGGATGGTGCTCACGAACTGCAGGATTTGGCCCCGCGCGATGTAGTCGCACGAGCTATCGATAAAGAGCTTAAAGAAAGCGGTGAAGAGTATGTCATGCTCGACATAAGTCACCGCGATGCCGACTTTATCACAAAACGCTTTCCCAACATCTATAAAGAATGTCTGCGCCGGGGCTTCGATATCACTCAAAGAGATATCCCTGTCGTGCCGGCCGCCCACTACTCCTGTGGAGGCGTTGTTTCCACCATACACGGTGAAACCGAATTGGCGGGACTGTACACCGCAGGCGAAGTGGCTATGACCGGCATGCACGGAGCCAACCGGCTGGCGTCAAACTCGCTGCTCGAGGCTCTGGTGATGGCCGAGTATGCATCGAAAAAATCAACCGATTATTTTAAACACGCCGATATTCCAACAGCCCTGTCGGTCGATAACACCCTTTACTCCTCGCTGAAATATCCAAGGGAAAAAATTCTGCTGGCCCACGACCGCCGCGTGTTGACCCGCGTCATGTCCGACTTTGTCGGCATCGTTCGCTCCGAAGAACGGCTCAACCTCGCTCTGGAGAAAATTCAGCAAATCAAGGCGGCTATCGAGCAATACTATCTGGCCACTCCAGCTACCTATGGAGTCGTCGAACTGCGCAACATGGCAACCGTTGCCGAACTGATTGTCAAGTCCGCCCTCATGAGGCTGGAATCAAGAGGGCTTCATTACCTCGAGGACCATCTGGAAACGAAAAAAGAATTCGAACACGATACTATCATAAAAGGCCTGTCCTGATTGGAAGGGGATTTAAGTGACCGCACACCATGAGATGATACTCATTCTGGATTTTGGCTCGCAATATACGCAGTTGATAGCCCGACGGGTGCGCGAGGCGAAAGTGTATTGTGAAATAGTCCCGTTCAACGTTGACCTGAATCTCTATGCCGACCGAAACGTCAGGGGATATATCCTTTCCGGCGGCCCTTCCTCGGTAAAAGACGCCGACTCGCCAAGACTCGACAAATCCTTCTATGAAACTGACAAGCCGGTCTTGGGGCTTTGCTATGGCATGCAGCTCATGGCTGATATATTCGGCGGCAAGCTGGTGCGGTCCGATATGCGCGAGTATGGTCGCGCCCATTTTTCCGTGATTGAAGAGCAGGCTATTTTTTCCGGGATTCCGCACCGCAGTCAGGTCTGGATGTCGCACGGCGACTCGATCCTTGAACTGCCGCCCGGCTTTAAGATAATCGGCTCCACCGATGGGCTCGAGGTAGCCGCTATCGGCGACCCCACACGGAACTTCTACGGTCTTCAGTTTCACCCCGAGGTTCATCACACTGTCGAAGGCAAGAACATCCTGAACAATTTCCTTTTTGATATCTGTCAGGTGGCCGGCGATTGGACCACGGAGTCATTCATCGAGAGCACCGTTGACAACATTCGTCGTCAGGTGGGCGATGGCAAAGTAGTGCTCGGCATCTCCGGCGGAGTCGACTCTACCGTTGCGGCGCTGCTTCTTTCAAAGGCCATCGGAGAAAATCTTCATGCTGTTTTCGTTAACAACGGGTTGTTGCGTAAGAACGAGTTTGAAGATGTCGTCAAGATGATAGGCAGCCTCAACATAAATCTTCACCCGATCGATGCCTCCGATCTGTTTCTCGATCGTTTGAAAGGCGTGAGCGACCCCGAAAAGAAAAGAAAAATAATCGGCGCTGCATTTATAGATATTTTCGAGGAGCAGGCCGAGAAGATAGGCGGAATTGAGTTCTTAGCCCAGGGAACGCTGTATCCCGATGTTATCGAGTCAGTATCTTTCAAAGGTCCATCGGTGACAATAAAATCCCATCACAACGTTGGCGGACTCAAGGATCGTATGAAGCTCAAACTGGTCGAGCCGCTTAGAGAGCTGTTCAAGGACGAAGTTCGCACCCTCGGCAAGAAACTCGGGCTGCCCGAATCATTTATCGGCCGACATCCGTTCCCCGGTCCCGGACTGGGCGTGCGGATTCTCGGTGAAGTGACCAAAGAACGCTGTGACTTGCTACGCGAGGTCGATGCTATCTATATCGAGGAGCTGCACAAGAACGGCATCTACGATGATATCTGGCAAGCCTTCGCCGTGCTTCTGCCGGTCAGCGCTGTCGGGGTCATGGGCGATGAGCGCACCTATGAGAATGTCGTAGCGCTGAGAGCTGTTACATCGGTTGATGGCATGACAGCTGACTGGGCGCGCATTGACAACGATATCCTCGCGCATATCTCCAACCGCGTCATCCGGCAGGTGAAAGGCGTCAATCGCGTCACTTACGATATCTCCTCAAAACCGCCGGCAACAATCGAGTGGGAGTAGAACACACTCCTGCGGAGGGCATCTGTGGCAGCGCAACGTGTTAAAGCGGCTATCGGAAATTAGTCGGATATGAAGGTTTTTAGAATGTTTCTCGGACTCGTACTTGTCACCATCGGCGTTTTTGCGGTTATCTCGCTCTATCTCTATTTTAATCAGAAGAAGATGATGTTCTATCCGATGAAAGAACTGGCCGTCACACCCGGTGATCTGCGCCTTCCTTTCGAGGATGTTTTTATCGACACACCCGATGGCGCCAGGATACACGGCTGGTATGTTCCCGCGCGGACCGACTCCGCCAAAGTTGTCCTGTTCTGTCACGGTAACGCCGGCAATATCTCACACCGGATGGAGACAATCGAGTTTTTGAACAGTCTCGACGTCAATGTTTTGATTTTCGATTACCGGGGCTATGGTCGCTCCGATGGTGAACCGGATGAAGAAGGCTTGTATGCCGATGCAGAGGCGTGCTATGAATGGCTGAAGGCTGAGAAAGATTTCGCGCCGCAGCAGATATTCATTTTCGGTCGTTCGCTGGGCGGGGCGGTGGCTATCGATCTTGCCTCCCGCGTACCCTGTGCCGGTCTGATTGTGGAGTCATCGTTCACGACAGCATCGGATATGGCCAGCAAGCTCTTTCCGATTTTTCCGACAAAATTGCTGCTGAAATACGACTTTCGTTCGATAGATAAGATTGGTTTGATAAAGTGCCCGGTGCTGGTGACACATTCGCCCGATGATGATCTGATTCCGTTTGAGATGGGGAAGACCCTGTTTGAAGCTGCCAATGAACCCAAAGAGTTCATCGAGCTTTTCGGCGGCCACAACGACCGGGAATATGTCAACTCTCCACAGTATATTGAGGCCTTCAAGAAGTTGTTTGCGGCAACACCATAGTGTGGATTCCGATTCTAAAACAATATGATAGTGAGAAACCCAACACTCTGGGCCTTCACTGTAGGCCACAGACTCTGAGGCGGTCAGTGTGAACCGGGAAACAATCAGCAACTTCTTCTCCAAGCGTAGCGTAACGATTGTCGCATTGGCTCTTCTTGGTCTGATGCTGATAGTCCTGCTCGTGCAAACTTACGGCAGAGCCTACCGCGATGTCGGCTATGACTTCACCAGTTACCTTCTTTCAGCAAAAGCTCTGATGCACGGTGAGAACCCTTTCGAGACCGATACCACGTTTAGATACATCTACCCCATGTTCTTTGCCTTCATCCTGATCCCTCTCAGTCTCCTGCCGTACTGGCTGAGCAATCTCCTCTGGTATCTGATAAATGTGGCGTCGATGCTGGGATCTATCATCATTTTTGTCAGACTGTCATCGAGAGATCTCAAAATTGCGGGGGGGGGGGGGGCAGCTTTATGCGCCGATTGTTTTAGTTTTGCTGCTTCTTACTTCGGTGCTCCAGAACCACCTGCTAAACGGACAAGTCAATTTCGTGGTTCTGCTGTTTTGCGCCCTGTTTTTCAAGTATGACTCGGAGGACAGGCCGATGGCGGCTGCGGCTTCTCTTGCTCTGGCGGCTGCCATAAAGCTTGTACCGCTAATATTCTTCATGTTCCTGATCTTGAGGCGCCGTTTCAAGACGCTCGTGTTTTCGACTTTGCTGTTTGTTGCGTTTTTCCTGCTACCGGTAATCACTCTGGGCGGAGATTTGTTCGGTATCTATGGCGAATATATCCGTAGCTTCATCCTCGGTAAATTCTCCGGTGGTGCGGAACATGACATCGGGCAGATATACTTTACGCTGAGCGGTCTGGTTGGCTACCTCGTGCCGGCATTACAGGGTTGGTCGGGGCTTAAGATAGTCTCTGCGCTCGTGATAGTGACGGCGGTTGGTATTATCGATTTGGTGTCCTCGCGCAGGAACGGCCCAGAGTCCGCGGTGTGGGTTTTCAATCTGTATCTGCTGGCGATATTGTTAATTACGCCTCTTTCCGAGAAGCATCATCTGGCATATCTGATTCCCACTGTATCCATTTTAGTTATCAAGTTGCTCTACGACCGTCATATGCGAGTCCTGCCATATGCTATTCTGGTTGGATCGTTTTTCGTCTTTTTCTATTTGGGCAATGTATTCGGCGGGCCATTCTATTTTTTGTCACTGCTCGCGTTGTTTGTAGTCGTGACTCTAATCAGTCCTGGTAGGTCGAAATCCCCTGCCCGACAGGGTCCGTCGTCAGACGGAGGTTTCGACAGTTCTGAGTTTCGCTAAGCACATCCGAAGGCCTGATAAACAGGCTGCGACTCAAAGAAATCCCCGATAAATTCGACGGCGGCAATATTATCAAACGGCTTGCAGGAATATACTATTACGGAAAAGAATCTGGCTTCGCTCCAGATGTAGGCCGATATACCCGAATCTATCAGCGGTATGAAAGCATCGAACCCTTCGTTGTGACTTTTACCAAGCCCGCCCGGCGAATGGATTACGGGTTCGCCATAGACACGCAGGTTCAGATGTTTTGCCACACCCAAGAGCAGTTCGTGCACTTTCGGCTGTCGACATCGATGTCGTAATAGCCTTCAACGAGCAAACGCTGCCTGAATATGTCCGGTGCGAGATTTCTCATCCGTTAATCCATCCGCTTGCGGTGGGATCCTGTCTGTCTTCTTAGTCATCAAAGGATAGAAAATCCTCCCGTCTACGTCAGCATTATAGCTGCACCAAAGCCTGCGGTCAATATCGAAACTCCCGCCAACTCATCGGAACAAAAGCCTTCTCCGGCTGTTAATTAGACCAAATCAGCTACTCAACGTCCGAAGTTGCAGATTTGAAATAGATTGACATCGAGGGCAAAACAGCATATTTTCTCCTTCCAAAGGAAGCTATGTAGTTACAGATGCTCGACTTAAGTAAAATGAACGAATACACCGGCCCCATTCAGGCCGATTTGGACCAGTTTGAGTCCAAACTGAACGACCATCTTCAGGGCGATTCCCCGTTAATAACCTCAATAGCCCGGCATCTACTGAAAACCCGTGGCAAGCGCATCCGCCCGGTGTTCTTGTTCTTGGCATCGCGCGCCTCGGACAATTTCACCCAGTATTCGGTTGATGCCTCACTGGCCATTGAGCTTATCCATACGGCGACTTTGCTTCACGATGATGTTGTCGATGAATCCGAACTCCGCCGCGGCCGTCAGACTGTCAACGCCCAGTGGACAAATCTGATATCGGTCCTGATGGGCGACTACCTGTTTGCTAAGGCCTTCAAAATAATGGTCGAAGCCAACTCGTTGGACCTTATGAAAGCGATCTCAACGGCAACCGAACGGGTGGCCGTGGGAGAACTGCGTCAGATCGAAGAAACCGGTAACTATGATCTTTCCGAGGACGAGTATTTGTCGATCATTGCCGACAAAACAGCATCACTGTTTTCCGTGTCCTGTGAGGCCGGTCCGATTCTTAAAAATCGTGTGACAAAAGAACGCGCCAGGTTCGCCGATTTCGGCGAGAAGATAGGCACCGCGTTCCAGATGGCCGATGATCTGCTCGACTATGTCGGCGACGCGGAAACTACGGGCAAAGAACCGGGTAACGATGTTTTGACCGGCAAGGTGACTCTGCCGTTGATCTTCTCGCTCAAGAAAGCCGGCAACGCCAGCCGCAACGAAATGCTGAAGCATTTGAAGGACCGCAAAGAAAATTCGTTTGAGAAGATATTTACGTTTGTCACAGAAACGGGGGGGATCGACTATACCTACCGCAAGGCCCACGAGTTGAGTCAGCGCGGCCTGGAATCAATTTCTTCCGTGAGTGACTCCATATACTTTGAGCGTCTGCAGGACATGGTCACGTTCACGACGGCTCGCCAGTCGTAACGAATTGCTGACTCGTTTTTAAGTTGGCTGCTTCGATTCATCAAACTTACTTATCGCCGGAGAGTATAAGGTAACACATGTTTGGCCTTGAAAACATTGGCATAGATTTTCAGACCGGGTCCCCGTTTTTCGTCTGGTCTACGCTTCTGATTCTACTGGCGCTGGCTGTCTATCTCTATTTCAGAACCAACCCGCCGCTTCCGCGATACATGAGAATTATCCTCGGTGCCCTTCGTGCGATTGCCGTGGTCGCCCTGATAACCGTGCTGTTGCAGCCGGTGATCAGCTACACCCGAAACTACCAGCGGCCGCTATCGGTAGCGCTTCTACTGGATGAATCCGGCAGCATGGACAAAACCGAGCAGGGTCTTTCAAGACACGCGCGCCGCGACTCCCTGCTTTCATCGGCCGACTTCGCCCGTCTGAAAGCATCGGCCGATATCCACAAATTCTATTTCGCCGGAAATCTCACCGATGAACTGGAGAAAGTCCAGCGGGACCGGACTGCTCTGGGCGATGCTATCGATGCTGTCGAAAAATCACAAACCAATCAACCGTACGACTACTGGCTGTTGTTCACCGATGGCCGCTCCAATTCAGGCATCGACCCTCGCAAAGCAGCCGAAGCTCCCGGTGACCCTATCATAGCCGTCGACCTGGCCTCAGAGGTGGGGAATTTCGATGTCGGCATTGACGATATTGAATACAATCCGGTACTCTTCGCGGGTCAGCCGGCTGAGATTAAACTGAAACTGAGCTGGCAGAACGCCGACGACAAGAACTTTGCCATCAGACTTCTCGATTCCAACAGGGTCGTCTTTCAGACCGAACATATCGCCGACCAGCCCGATGGTCTGGGGGAGACCACCCTCCGTTTCACACCGGCCGAGCCGGGGCAGAAGATTCTCAAAGTAACTATCAGCGCCGCCGGTACGGAGCAGAACACGGCCAACAACCAGCGCTCGTTCTCTGTCAAAGTGCTCAAGAGCCGTCTGATGGTTTTGATAGCTACGGAGCGCCCTGACTACGAAGTCAGTTTCCTCAAGCGTCTGCTGGAGCAATCGGACAAGTACGAGGTCGACCTTATCGTCACCGGCGCGAAAGCCGGAAATCTTGCGGCCGCATTCCCCGCAAGCCAGAGCGAACTCAACAAATATGATCTGGTGGTCTTACACGACCCGGACCCTCGCAAACTCGAAAGCCGCCAGGACCTGCTAAATTCGTATCTTTCCGAAAAGGGTGGTTCTGATCTGGGTGCTGATGGGCGAGCAGTTCTGTTCACGCGGCCCTGCCCAATGGTTCAACAGGCTTCTGCCGTTTTCTCAGTCGCAGCGTCATCCAATCAACTTTCGCGCTTTCCACGGTTCCCCCTCGGAAGGCCAGCTTTTTCACCCTTCGGTGAGACTGGCCGACAACCAGACCGAGATTCGCAGGCTGTGGGCCGAGTTGCCCCCGTTTCAGGCTATCGCGCGGTGTGACAGCATCAACCCTCAAGCCGTGATACTGGCCTACGCCGGATTGTCCGATGCCGATGGAAACCGGTACCCGATTCTTGGCTACACCAGATTTGGCCCCGGCAAATTGCTCGCATCGGCGGCATCACCGTTCTGGACCTGGGGGTTTGTCAATCTGGGGTTTGGCGAAGATGACGCCAACTACCGGAAATTTGTCGAAGGAACCATCAGTTGGCTCACTGTCAGCGATGACCTCGATCCCATTCGGATAAAGCCGGACAAAGATGTTTACCACCGGGGCGAGACCATCCGCTTCGCGGGCTTCGCTTTCGACCTGGGTTTCCGTCCTATCCCCGGCGTGACCGGGACGGTAAAACTCGAAGACCCCGCGCAGAATCTCAATTATGAAGCTGATCTGGTTGATCGTGGCGAAGGAAAGCACACTGTCGATTTTTACAATGTCGTCCCCGGACAGTACCGTTTCAACACCCGGTTTCAGGCAGAGGAGAGGCTGTTGAAACAAACCGATGGAAAGATTCTGGTGGAACCGTTTTCACTCGAAGAGGCCAATCAGAGCGGCGACCCCGCGACTCTCATGGCAGTCTCACGTCTCTCCGGTGGAGAGTATTTCAGGTATGACCGTTTCGACAAGGCTGTCGATGCTATCGACTTAACGCCCGTCACCGTGAACCTGTCCGGCGAGGTAGCCATCTTCAATAAGTACTGGCTGCTGGTTGTCTTTATAGCTGCCCTTGCGGCCGAATGGTTGCTGCGAAAAATCAACCAGCTTCTCTGATAACACCCTCCAAAAAAATATTTAAGTTGCTCCTTCGGTCGAGTCAGCTATATTTGCATAAATTTTATACGCAGGGAGTTATCACCTATGAAAATAGCAGTAATTGGCGCAGGTTTGATGGGACGGGCGGCGGTATACGATCTGGCCCGGGCAGAAGGTGTAAAAAAGGTCGGTGTGTTCGATATCGATCAGCAACTGGCAAAGGAAGTAGCCGACAAATATGGCAACGAAATCGCCGAATCAGGATTTCTGGATGCCTCCGATGAAAACGCCGCTCTTGAGTGCCTGAAACAGTACGATTCGGCCGTGTCCTGTGTCACCTACAAGTACAATCCCGGTCTGACCAGAGCCGCAATCGCCGCCGGATGTCACATGGTTGACCTGGGCGGTAATAACGATACCGTCAACACGCAAATTGAAATGAACGACGAGGCCGAGAAAGCCAATGTCATAATCATCCCCGATTGCGGGCTTGCCCCCGGAATGGTCTCTGTGATTGCCGCCGATGGTATCTCAAAACTCGACCATGTCCGCTCTCTGAAGATAAGAGTGGGAGGACTGCCACAGTCGCCCCGACCCCCGCTGAACTACCAGATGGTTTTCTCCGCCGAGGGTCTGCTTAACGAGTACTGGGAACCGTGCGTTATTCTCGAGGACGGCAAGAAGAAGACAGTCAACCCCATGACAGCGATAGAGTCGCTTGAGTTCGATGGTATCGGTGAGCTTGAGGCTTTCTACACCTCCGGCGGTACATCGACTCTCCCCGAAACCTACCAAGGGAAAATAGATTTCCTCGATTATAAAACTATCCGCTATCCCGGCCACTGCAAGCTTTTCAAGACGATGCTTGAAATCGGCCTGGCCTCCCGGCAGAAGACCGAGGTAGAAGGGCAGATGGTTGAGCCGAGAGCCGTTCTCAGGGCCGTACTCGACAAGAACCTGACCCTGGGCGGCCTCGATCTGGTGCTGGTGCGCCTGACTCTGGAAGGCGAAAAAGATGGTCAGGACAAGACTATCGTTTATGAGATTGTCGACCGTCAGGATACCAAAACCGGCTTGACCGCAATGATGCGTACGACCTCGTTCCCGGCAGCGATTATTGCATGGATGGCGGCAGCGGGGCATGTAACCGAGCGCGGATGTAAACCGCAGGAAATAGCCGTTAAGCCGTCGCTGTTTTTACCGCAATTGAAAAAGCGCGGGATCAATCTGGTCGTAAAAGAAAGCTGAGTCTCCCCAGAAGAAGGGCACAGTCTTTACCAGAGGTCAGCCGGGAAAGTAATGCTTAGCTTAACAGCGCAGTTTGGCTCTACCGACACGTTATAAGTTGCCGTATCGTGCTCGGCTGTAAAAACCACTCTCAGCAAGTGGGTTCCTATCGGCACTCCCGTAAATGAGAAATTGCCGCTTGATCCCGGATAAGTTTCTGCAGTTGTTGTGCTTCCGGTACCGTCTGGATAAGTGAGTGATATCACAATCGATGTTGTATCAACGGCCCCCGGGACGTCATGATTGGCATCGACCACGAACCCCTGCACCGTATTTGACGTAATCGATGCGGTTGTGACGGCAAAATCTTTATCTATGTTCGACCCGGAGCCGGTCGAAGTGATTGTCGTGCCGCTGTAAACATACTCTACCCCCCAGGCATCTTTCTTGAAATCATCATCGTCGAATCCCGACCCCATATACGGACCATTCCACGTCGAGTACCCTCCCGGGTTTTGTGCCAGGGCATCGAGGTTGACCGGCAACGCCCCGATATCACCCACATAACCAAAGTCGGTCCTTGTGCCGTTGGCATAGACATTGGGATTACCCACGATTGCATAGGCAAGTTGATCCAGCTCTTTCTTGGTATGCTCATACTTGGCCGTGTCTATTACAGAGGTCATATTCTTCGTGGCAACGGCGGCAATGATGCCTACAATCACAATCACGATTGCCAGTTCTACCAGCGTGAAGCCACCGTTTTTTCTAATAGCTTTCATGCGCAACCTCATAGACACGCACCGGTATTAAACGAAAAAGTAGTGCCATCCGAAAGTGTCACGGTGATATCCACGTTGCTCATATCAACACTGCTGCTCGATGGCGTCTCGACCGGTCTTAAAAATCTCCACGTGAACTGTTATAGTCTCCCCACTTTCGGCCCATTTAGTGTCATTCGGTGCTTGAAATTCCGCTACTTCACCTGACCCCACCCCACTGGTGGATTTGTTGTACGCCGCCTGGTTGTCCCATTGAACGTTCTGGAAATATGCTTCGGGGCTGGCCCATTCCAGCATGATACTGGTCGTATAGACATGCTGACTACAATTGTTGACTATATCAAATTCTATTCGGTCACAAATTGATGACCCCATAATCAGGTTGGCACTGCCTTCGACATACTCGAAGCACGAGGTGGAAGGCGGAATCTCCGACCAGGGACTGAAAGTCAGGAAGTATTCCTGGTAGAGCACAGAGTTGGGAAGTACCGATACGAACCGCTTCAGCGTGTCATGCAGCGGCTCATAGATAATCTGGAGGTCGTGGTTGCCGATCGGAATAGACTCGAAACTGAAATACCCCGATGGCTCCGGGTGTATCGACATCGTGGTCGTGCCGCCAAGGCCGTTAGGGATCACCAGATGAAGCTCAACCGAATCGACCTCGGAAGCTCCCGGAGGCGCTCCGTTTCGGTCGAGAACGATTCCCGTGACCTGATTGGACACAAGGTCGTGTAGCGTTGGCCAGCTTGCGAACGATATCGGACCCCGAGCCGGAAGAAGTAATGTCGACACCGCCATTGTATGCGTACGGCTTCGCCCCATGCATCCTCTTTGTAATCATCAGTGATCTGGGCGAAACGTCGTTCGATATACGGCCCGTTCCATGTGGTGTATCCGGAGGGCCGATTGTAAAGACTGTCGAGACCCGATGGTAAGGAGCCAACATCGCCTACGTAGCCGTAGTCGGTCCGCACCCCGTTGTTTTCCAGTTCAGGATTGCCGATTAGAGCTCTGGCCAGTTGCTCCAACTCCTGCTTGGTTTCTTCGATACGACCCGTTTCCGTGACCGTTACCACCGACTCATGGCCACGGTTATGATGATTGCGGTAATGACAATGACCATCACCACTTCAATCATGGTGATGCCGCTGGTGTTACATGCTGTATTGGTAAATCTACTCACAACCATTCATCTCCACGTCAAAAGCCGACCCATCCGAGAACTCCACGCTTAGCGTCCTCTGCGACATATCCACTTTACCACCTGTCCCGGTGGCCGTCGTTCGGAAATTCTCTAATATGACAGTCAATGTCCCGCTGACCGGGAATGTTTTCGGCGTACCGAATGAGACCACGGCGCCCGATCCGTTGCGAGGTGAGGTGCTATGTCGAAATATGGATTTCGTCGAAGATCAACATCTGATAATAGGCTGTAGTATCGTATGAAACGGTGATGCTGTCACCTGAATAGGGGAGGCCGTGAGATTATCTACATCGAAAGTGACAATGTTGCAGTCTCCGACGCTGTTCCGATATATATGCTGTCTGACTCCCCTCGGCAAGCGTTAGCCCGGTCGGTCCGCCACCGCCGGACGTGTCCGGTGTCGAGAAATAGGCTGACTCGAAATTGAACGGGATTACTTCGCTGGCGCTGTTTCGTGGCATAACAGTCGCATATCGTATCAGGGTATCATTCTCCGGCGTATAGATCGCCCTGACCATATGGCGACCGATCGGAATCGAGTCAAAAAGAAAGCGGCCGTCAATGTCAATATCATAGTATTTCTTGGTGGAGCCACCGCTTCCGTCGGGGACTACGACCTCAATGTCAACATCACCGGTGTCATCAGATGTAGGTAGTGAATCATTGCAGTCCCTGACGATTCCAGCAACCTGATTCAAAAACAGGTCGTCCTCGCTGTCGACTATCCGCTTGATTATGTCGGTTCCGGATCCAGTGGAAGTAATAGTAACGCCACCGGTGTAACTATAGTTGATGCCCCATCCGTCTTTCTTGAAATCATCCTGTTGACGGTTGAAGCTGGGTACGAGATAAGGTCCGTTCCACGTGCCCAAACCTGGGTCGGTGACCAGCGCCTCCAGATTTTCAGGCAGCGCCCCAATATCGCCGACATACCCGAAACTTGAGCGCACCCCGCCCGCAACACACATGATCGATGGATCTCCTGCTATCGCTTTGGCCAGCATGTCCATTTCCCGTTCGGTTTCCGCCACCCTGGCATCCTTCATAAGGGCTGTCATCGATTTCATCGCCAGTGAGGTGAGTATGCCGATAACAACGATTATCACAACGATTTCTATCAGGCTCATGCCGCTGGAGTCAGTGCGTTTGCGATGAAGGAGCTTTTGTCTCATACCCAAAGTCTGCTTTCTGTGTTTACGGGACAATCTGGCGTTGTGAATTCAATCTGGGAGCCATCGGAAAATTCAATCTGGAACGCAACCTCACCCATATTCACGCGACTCGTACCGCTGCCGCTGCCTTGTTCTTGAAATTCCTCGATGACAATCAGTAACCGTTTCTCCGTCCGCTATTGTCTGGTCGCTTATGTCAACCGTTTGTTCGGTTCCCGTTCTGGTCGACCCACTCGTATACACCGGTGTCGTATTCCAGCGTATCACGAGTAATACGCCGTTACGCCTGACCACGCGGCACGGATAGTTGTGACGTTAATACTGCTGCCGGTATTGTTGACAATGTCAAAGGACACATCCTGGCAGGAGACGCCGGAGGCCGACCCGGTACCCTCAACCAGCGTCAAATGTTCTTCCGAACTTCCTCCGGATGTGTCGCCGAAGTACACCGAACCGAAATTGAATCGTACCAACTCATCTTCAGAATGCCGCGGAAGTACCGTAACATACCGGGCGAGGGTATCGACCTCGGGGGTATATACCGCCTCAAGGCGGTGCTGTCCGATCGGGACAGAACTCAGGCTGAACAATCCCTCTGCATCCGGCTGACAGGTACTTTCCGTCAGGCCACCGGACCCGTTCGGGATGATCATGATGATCTCGATGGAATCGGCAAAATCTGATCCCGGTGGGTTATTGTCAGAGTCGAGCACCAATCCGTTGACGGTGTTGTGCAAAATACCCGTGGTGTCGACACTGCCCTTCCGGTGGAACTGATTTCCCGTTCCGCTTGTGGAAAGCTCCAAACTTCCGTCATAAACGTACTCGCGGCCCCATTCATCGGTCTGGAATCCATCGATATAATCAGAGGGGATATACGGGCCGTTCCACGTCGCGTATCCACCGGGATTTTCAACCAGAGCGTCCAGATTGGGCGGAAACGCGCCTACATCGCCAACGTAGCCGAAATCAGAGCGTACTCCGCCGGCAACGGACATAATCGAAGGATCTCCGGCGATGGCCTTCATGATCATTTCCATCTCGCGTTCGGTTTTTCTCTTTCGGGCATTTTCCATACCCGGCCTCATCGATTTCAAAGCTGTTGCCGCGACTATCGCGACAATCACAATCAGCGCCACTACTTCAATTAAGCTTATGCCCCGGTTGTCCCCGACGCGAATTTTCGCGTGTAACCCCATCATCAATAACCCCCTGATGCCCTATAGAATTCCGCATCTTAGTTATCGCTCCGTGTTTACGTTGGTCGCCGGCCCGTAGGGGCCGATGACATTTGCTTCTGGCTTCGATAATCAATTGATGCCACTCCTGTTGTAACCCCGTCAAAACCACTACCAGTAATCCTGCGAAAAAGCCATTTCCGTATAAAACGACTCCCCTGGATACACCACGACCTTCCGATACAGAGTGTCATTTACTGTGTCATATTCGTATATGATCAACAGTTCGTGATGTCCTATCGGTACGGCACTAAAACTTGCCAACCCGTTGGCGTGCGGGTTGACTGTAACTGTCGTCATCGACCCGGCGCCGTCCGGATAAGTCAACTCCAGGTCAACATCGGTGCGCCTGATCCCCGGCGGCGTGTTGTTGATGTCCACAACCAGCACTTCGACTGCGTTCGATAGCAGGTCCGAAGTCGCGTAGGCAACTTCCCGCGCCACCGAGGTCCCGCCTCCGGTCGATATGATACTGTCGCCGGTATACGTATAAGCCACGCCCCAACCATCGTACTTGAACTCTGATTCCGCGCCTCCGCTGGAAGCATAGAAATCGTCGCGAATATACGGCCCGTCCCACGTCCCGTATCCGGGATTGGTGACAAGATTATCAAGCGATGCCGGCAGCGCCCCGATATCTCCAACATAGCCGAAATCGGTCCGAACCCCGCCTGAAACCATATTGGGATTTCCACAAATTGCCCAGGCCAGTTGGTTCATCTCCTGCCTGGATTCCTCCATCTTGGAAACATCCACCGTATTCCTCATCGACTTCATAGAGACCGACGCGATTATTCCCACGATGATAATCACGGCCAACAGTTCGAACAGGGAATACCCTTGAGTTTGTATCAATCTGCGGTGATGCATTTTACCTCGGAAATAACCATTATTGGAAATATCGGCAGGTTCTTCACTGGCCTTAAGTCTATGAAGTAAAACAAAAAACGCCCTCCGGCCGGGCTGATTCTATCAGGCGGGAATTATTTCGGCCGGGCGGCCGGGTTATGGCAGGTTATATCGAGCAGAGGGGAGGCCTACAAGTCCTCGTCATCATCTAAGATATCCGATTGTTCGGGAATCCGGACCACCAGATCAGAAGTTACTTTGCACTGGCAGGCCAGACGCGAGTTCTCACGAAAATTTTCGGAGTCATCAAGCATATCCTGCTCGTCTTCGGACATCTCATTGAGCGTGTCATAGCCCGCTTCTATATAAACATGGCAGGTGGAACAGGCGCAGTTTCCGCCACAATTGTGGTTAATCTTGACGTTATTATCAAGGGCTGCATCCAGAAGAATCTTACCTTCTTCAACCTCTACTTCCGTCTCCGATGGCAGGAATTTGACTTTCGGCATCAGGCTTACCTCACTCATTTGTTATAAGAACCCCTGAGGCAAGATAGAACGATGCATCCACTATTTCAAGAAGATTTGGCCTGCCTGAAAACAACAATATTGTCATGTTCGTTTCCGTAGAGGACGGTTTTGGCAATCGGGGCGAGCCTGCCCGTCAAATACATGAATGCCCACGGGGGGATAACGACCGAGTTGCAGCCGCGTATGAGCACCTTTTCCCGGGCAAACATGCTCCAATCGACAGCGGCTGTTTTCGCCAGGAATACATCCTCCTTGAAAATGCCGTCCGAAAAGAACTGGACCGGATCGATAACCAGAAAAGCCATGCTCACTAACAGGTAAATGAACTACCGCAGCCGCACGACCGTTTGGCGTTGGGATTTTCAAATTCGAAGCCGCCACCCAGCATGCCACCTTTGTAGTCAAGGATAGAACCGCTGAGATAGGTCAGCGCCCTTGAATCCACGACAACCATTAGATTGTCATAGTCAAACCGGCGGTCATGCTCGGTAAACTGGTTGTCAAAAGCCATCATATAGGACATCCCGGAGCAGCCGCCCGCGGAAACGCCTATCCTTAGAAAGATGTCTTCACCGGTCTCCTGCTCCATCAGCCTTTTGATTTCGGCGATTGCGGCCGGTGTGATATCGACTGACTTTTCTTTATCTGAAGTAATATCGTGTTCTGACATAAGTATCTCCTTGCTGTCAAATTAAAGCCCGGAATCTCCGTTGCCTCATCAAAACAGCCCCTGCCGGCTTTGGTTCCGCCGAAGAAAAACTTTTTGACATTTCGTTTTCCGGGGTTATTATGGGGGCCGGCTTTACCCCTATGGCATTGTAATATATGCCCTTCGGGTCGCCAGTCGGATACAGGTAAAAAGTTACCTTTTAGTCAATATTTTTATGGACTAAGAGAATCTTTTTTCGTATATAAATGGGGAGAGAATGGATTGACAAGGAAATAATGGTAAACCAAAAATTGACAAAAATAGGGATTGCATCATGAGACTGTCACGCAAATCAGATTATGCATTGAGGGCTGTGCGACATATATCCTCTCTGCCTAAGGGGAAATTGGGATCAATCAACTCGGTCAGCGAGGCCGAAAGCATACCCAGAGAATTTCTGGCCAAAATCCTCAAGGACCTAACGCGCAGCGGCATTCTGGTTTCGTATCAGGGAGTGACCGGTGGCTATCGCATGTCCAAGATGCCCAAGGATGTCACGTTTCTCGATGTTATTGAGGCCATTGACGGCCCGATTCATCTGAATCTTTGCACGGAAACACCCAATTGCCGTTGTGAGCAATACAGCAAATGCCAGATGAAAGAATTCTGGATGGTGCAGGAGAAAATCTTCAAGAAAGCTCTCAGCAAAGAGCATTTCGCCAAATACAAAAAGACTAAGAAAAAATAGCCTTTCCGGCAATGGTGTAAAGGCTGACCGCAACCGGGTTGGAGACAGGATCGTTTTGCATCAGCGGCCCACAACCGGCGGTTCAGTTCACCTTCCGATGTGGTTGGCCAGTATTTTGGGGCTTGTGTATAAGCCCCTTTTTTTATTATATTTAGCCGGCTTATGAAGCACCCGGCAAGTCCGGCTCGCCGTATCTGCCGAAGGGCCGACTTGAGAGGCGAAACTTCCAGACCCCCGGGGGCGTTAGAATTAATAGAAGCGATTCAAAGGAGCCGTACTGTGATAGATTTTAACGATAAACAACACAAAGTCAAAGTCGGTCTGGCTGAGATGCTCAAGGGCGGCGTCATTATGGACGTTACCACCCCCGAGCAGGCGAAAATCGCCGAGGATGCCGGGGCAGCCGCCGTGATGGCTCTGGAAAGAGTCCCCTCCGATATCAGAGCCGAGGGTGGCGTGGCCCGGATGGCCGACCCCGATATTATCGAGGGCATCAAGCGCATCGTGACCATACCGGTTATGGCCAAGTGCCGTATCGGACATTTTGCCGAAGCACAGGTGCTGCAGTCGCTGGAGGTTGACTTTATCGATGAATCCGAGGTCCTCACTCCGGCTGACAACAAGTATCACATCAACAAGTGGCCGTTCAAAGTTCCGTTCGTATGTGGCTGCCGCAACCTCGGCGAGGCACTCAGGAGAATTTCCGAAGGCGCCGCTATGATTCGCACCAAGGGTGAAGCCGGTACCGGCGATGTATCCGAGGCTGTCAGACATCTGCGCGAAATCGGCCTCGTCATGAAACAGCTTACCGTGATGAGCGATGAAGAACTTTACGGCGTGGCCAAAGAACACCAGGTACCGATCGAGATCGTGCGCATGGTGGCCAAAACCGGCAAACTTCCGGTACCAAACTTTGCCGCCGGCGGTATTGCCACTCCGGCCGATGCTTCGCTGTGTATGCAGCTCGGCGCCGAGGCGGTTTTTGTGGGATCGGGCATTTTCAAGTCCGACAACCCCGAAAAACGCGCCAAGGCAATCGTTGCCGCTACTACGCATTTCATGGATGCCGGCATTATAGCCGATTCTTCCCGCGGCCTGGGACATGCCATGAAGGGCATCCAGGTGACTGACATCCCCGACGAGGAGATTCTGCATACCCGGTAGGGTGCTGTCACATTTTGACAGTTTTGAGAAAAAGCAGACCATAGTGTCTGCTTTTTTTGTGGCTGGGGTATTAAACGGCGATAATCTTAATGAATATGTTGAACTGGCAGCGCGAGCAGAGTTATGTTGAAGTCCGTAACAAATTTCTTGCGTCCGAAGATGCCGCTACTTTACTCTTAGGTAGTCAAGTGTGGCTCGTGCGATTTATCTGTAATTCCTTGTACCTTTGCAGTATGGAAACCTAGAACAACCATAGAAACGTCCGTATCGACCATTTCGTAGCACCATTTTAGAGCCGCACTGTGGGCACGAAGTCTCACGTTCAGCAGGTTCTGTTCTCGCATCACGCGCGGGTGTGCAAAGTGCGGTGCCCTTACAATGGTTGCAGATCCTTCCAAATCCCGTTAGAAGAGAAAAGTCCTTGAAGTCTTCCATTGTGCGAACCTCATGGCATTTCGGGCACTCCTTCATTTCTCCCGATTGAAGTCCCTTAACGGTATCTTGGATGCTTTCTATTATGCCATTTCCGGTCGTGAGCCCGTTAATTCGTTCAAAAATCCTCTTGTTCAATGTTGCGATGGGATTCTCGCCAATATTGAACTTGTTGATTCGCAAAAACTTATAGCCATAGCTTTCGAGAACTTTTTCCCTGTAAACGTCCTCGTCGGAATAGTACTTTTCGAAATTGTACTTCGTCACCCTATCTGCATTGCCGAAGTGCTCTCTGAATCCATCGTATTCAATTACTATACTATGTGTTTTGCCGGATTCATCGCCGTAAACGAGTAAGAAATCAACTTGGTAGTCTGGATATGTATATTGTGGGTCCAGTTGCTTGAGGTACTTGCCAATCTTGAATTGTGGAATAAATGAAATGTGTTCTTTGTTCTTCGCCCAGAATTCTGTCTGATAAAACCAATTGAGGACAACAGGTTCCATCTGCGAGTTGCTGTCTACTTCACAGACCGCACGTTCCTTGTGGCCGGATGATGTCTCGGAGTGCTTTGGCTGTTGCCTTGTTGTTCTCAGAAAAATCTATCAAACGGCCATCCAAAAGGTACGTCATCTGCGCAGTTACGAGGTTCTTGCAGCTCTTTCATTGCCCCCGTGTAATTGTATAGAGGGACACTACGAAAAGCTCTGAGAATGCGATTCCGGACATCCAGATACCGCACTAGGCGGTTAAATATCGCTTCTTCAATCTTTATCAGCTTGTTTTCGATTACCGATTCTAATGAGTCTACATCGATGCCTAGTTCCTCGCACGTGACTGGCAACCGCTTGTGAAGCGCATCGAGGTAGTTCAGGTCATCACTTAGCAGTAGAAGCGTTTCAAACGAACCAAGCAGCTCAGCATTTGTCAGAAACTGATGGCTCGTTCGTAGATAGTCCAATTGTTCGAACCAGTCCCGGTCCCGCCATATTTCATTCGTCTTTTCGTAGATCCTAATGAAGGCCTGAATGTCTGCAATATGTTCATGAGGTACCGATATCGTTAAGGACGGAATAGCGCCCAGAAGCCTTTTATCCAATGATTCAAGTTGCTTCCGCTTCAAGGCGTAGCCGAACAACCAATGTTTGAGCATAGCGTAATCGTTAACGAACTCTTTGAGAATCTCTACATCGCCTGTACGAAGTTCTGTCGAGATCGAGAGTGCGTGCAACTCCGGTGCACACGCACCACGTACGGTTTTAACGTTATCAGAGATTTGACCAAGACATTGTAGAACTTGAAGAAGTGTATTGAGTGTCTTGATTGAGCGCAGTGGAATGCCCAGTGACATCAGCAGCCGGCGAGGCCCAGATTCCGTGTGAGATTCGCCGAGAGTTGAGCGGATATTCAGTAGAATTTGTCGAAGCTCTTCTGCCGCAGTTGCCGGTTCTTCATGGTTGACGAGCTCACTGATATTGAAAGGGTAACCATTGCTTTCATATTCCAATTCGATTTGGATCAATTCATGAATCTCGCGTAAGTCTATCCCATGATAGGCGAGAATCTCCGCCTCCAAATCATCATGAAGAGTATTCCCGATTTTGGAAATGTTCTCTTTTACTTTGTCGTATCCCTTTCGTACAGCGCGGTAGTGATTCTTAATATCGCCGATTGCGGTTGTCGAAAGAATTTGGCTGTAGTTGCTCCCTATTTTTCCCAATCGTAATATAGGATTCTGGAACCGGTCGTCGGTTCGAACTGCCCTCATGGTCGAGGTTATCTTGTCCTCGACAACATCAAGAGCCTCCTTCTTGTCGGATAGAACAAGAACTGATTGATTCTTGAGAATCGCGTCGAATACGATGGCAGTGATGGAATGGCTTTTACCTGTGCCTGGAGGCCCCTCGACGGTAATGTACTTACAGCCATTCTTTCTGACAGCGGATAAGATTTGTAGTTGTTCGCTATTAAGAGGGATTGGACTTGTAAACACGAGCTTTTGGCTTGTCGGCGTATCGTCCCATTCGTTTTCCACTTGCTGATTGAATGATGCTGGATTCTTGTGTATAAAGTCATCGATAAGAGTATTAAAGATGCCAGCTAGTGCGCTGTCGTCCTCAGAAAGTAACTGCAGAATGTCTTCATAGTCATTTACTAGCGCTTCGTCTGACTTGTCGAACAAGCTGATATAGCAAGCATTGGTAACCTGTACCAACAGACTTCTACATTGCTGCGTTTCGACGTTGTGGATATCGATAGTCCCGTCGAGACCGAAGTGTGCGCAATTTCACTAAGAATTGAATTGCCGAGCTGCTCAAAGTCTTTGTGTTGCTGTGAAAGGTAGATAATGCGTTCAGCAACCGATTGCAGGCGACCTTGGAGCCCCTTCTGCTGATTGTATTCCTGAACGATGTACTCAAGTGCCTTTTTGTTGATATACAATTGATAATCAAATTCTATATCGAGCAAATCGTCTCGTCGCTCAACAGCGAATGGAATGTAGAAAAATGGATATTTAGCGTTGTCAAACTGAATGTCGCAAAAATAGAGATAGAATTCCTGCTTATCAAGTATTCTGCGATTTCGTTCCAATTCAAATACTTCAGCGAAGAGATCTCCGACTTTGAAGTTTTGGAAGAACGACAGAACTCGTGGCTGAATATCTCGAAGGGTAAAAATTGCTCGCAACTCGGCGACTATTTGCGGTTTGTTTTCGATAAAGAGGTGGTTAAGTAGTTCGGATACCTTGTTCTCAATGAGACGCACGAGTACGGCTGTGAGCTCCTCCTCCATCAAGTAAATCATATTCTCGTCGCCAAAACTCTGATTCTCTAGCGGTTTCTCGAGATGTTTTATGAACGGCAGCACAAGCTCCTGCTTGATGATACCTGAAATTGTCTCGAGAGATGTCGTGAGGGCCTGGTCGTAGTCGGACTTATAAGTCTTTGAAGCCTTCTCGATCGCAACGGCTATAGCCTCTGTTGCCCTAAGAACCTGCGGTTGGTCTATCTTAGTAACCTGAAGCTTGACCAAGTCTACGAGATTCTTTGGGATATTTGACCGGTGAAGCCCTTTCTTCAATTCTCTCGTACAACTTTGCCTTGAAGGCCTGCTCGAACTTCCTTCCTGACGAGGATGTACCGACGGATACTTACTCAGATTTATGCCCACAAGAACATTATCACTATCACGGAGTCGAATACTTCTTTTTGGATTCTTCCGTTTGTGGAAATCGGACTCCAAAAAATCCATGAAGTACTTGGCCACGTCTTTAATGAACTCAAGTGGATTGGGAATATATTTCGTATCTTGGTTACTTGCCATAGTAAGGGAAAACCTATGGAAGGCGCGATCTCCCAGTTTCCTCTATATTAACGCAAATTGCACCAGAAAGCAAACCAATTCGCAGCGTCTCTTTATGCGGTAACAATAGATCCCGTAAGTTCTTGTCTTTCAATGACAGTGCCTTGTGGAGCTGATTTCGACACTCCCCTGGCCGAACAATATTTCCCAAATATATGGAGCCTTTTTTGTGTATTACAGAGAGCGCGATGGCCAAGATATAAGGACCGCATAGGCGAGCTCGCCCTCTAGGGCGATTTCCGGAGCCCACCATCAGATGGCTCTCTGCGAGCCGTTGTTAAGTGCCTGTACCGAACCGTTGATCTGCGAGCGATTGACTGGATCGTTGTGGGCGGCGAATCCGGCCCCGGCGCCAGACCAATGCAGGAAGATTGGGCGCTGGATATCAAGCGCCAGTGCCGACAGGCAAACACCGCCTTTTTCTTCAAGCAGTGGGGAGGCGTGAACAAAAAGAAAGCCGGTCGTCTGCTCAAAGGCAAACTATACGAGGAGATGCCCGACTGCCCCCAGTTCCAATCCGGACAGGTCTCTCTGTTTTGAAACTCCTTTCTCCTTATCAGCCAGCCAATTTGCATTGTACTTAACCGACTTTTTTACGTATTTTCCTTCTGCCATGAAAGACTACAGCAAACTCAAAGTCGGCGTGCTCGCTCTTCAAGGCGATTTCGAACGCCACCATCATCAGCTTGTCTCGCTGGGTGTCGATGTTACCCTCGTGCGCCTGCCTGTCGATCTGCAGCCTATTCACGGCCTCATCATTCCCGGCGGCGAATCAACTACGATGGACAAACTCACTAACCGCTTCAACTTGAGAAAACCTCTGGCCGAATTCGGACGATCAAAACCCGTATGGGGAACTTGCGCCGGTATGATAATGTTAGCTAAGAATATCGTTGATAACCAGGCCGGGGTAGAGCCACTGGGTTTGATGGATATCGATGTTGTCCGGATGGGTTATGGCCGACAGGTCTTTTCATTCGAAGATAGCCTGAAGGCCAACCTCAACGGTGATCTCGTAAAACTCAAGGCAGCCTTTATCCGCGCCCCCATGATTACCCGTATCGGCGATAACGTGAAGACTCTTGCCGAACACGATGGCGTACCGGTTCTGGTGACTGAAAAAAACATTATGGCCAGCTCGTTCCATACGGAACTCGATGATGATACCACCCTGCTTGAGTATTTTTTGAAAAAGTTTGTTCAAGTCTGAGCCAAAACCAACGTATACCAAGTGGATGTATAAAGTCCTATATACACAATCTGTCGGAGAGCATTCGGCACACGGAGCATCTCCCAAAGCCCCTAAAAAGAGCGAGCGGGCACAGGTGCCCAATGCCAAGTTGCCACCGTGGATGAAAACCACGGCCAAACACGGTCCCAATTATTCGAGAGTAAAGTCGATACTGGCCGAACACAACCTTCACAGCGTATGCCAGGAGGCGGCCTGCCCGAATATAAGAGAATGCTGGGATGAGGGCACGGCGACCTTCATGATTCTCGGCAAGTACTGTACCCGCGACTGCAATTTCTGCGACGTCCTCCACGGTAAACCGCTTGGTCTGGACACCGATGAACCGGGGCGCGTGGCCGATGTTGTAGCTGAGCTGAAATTAAAACAAGTTGTGATAACCTCGGTTACACGAGATGATCTGCCGGATGGGGGAGCTTCTATTTTTGCCCGGACTATAGAGCTCCTCCGAAGGCAGGATAAAGATGTAAAGGTCGAATTCCTCATTTCCGACCTGGCCGGTTCATATGATTCACTGAAGATAATTCTTGATTCGGGTGTGGATGTTCTCGGTCACAATGTCGAGACAATCGGCCGTCTGCAAAGGCGCGTACGGGGAGTAGCGAAACTCGACCGCTCCCTTGAATTGCTTCATCGCGCCTCGCAATACAATCCCCGCCCGATAGTTAAGACCGGCTTTATGGTCGGGCTGGGCGAAACCATGGACGAGATCATCGAACTGATGCGGCAAATCCATGCGACCGGCTGTGATATTGTCACCATAGGCCAATATCTGAGACCTTCACTGTTGCATTTGCCTGTAGAAAGATATTATCATCCTGATGAGTTCAAGCATCTGGCCGAAATAGGTCGCCGGATGGGATTCGGGCACGTCGAAGCCGGTCCGCTCGTCCGCAGCTCCTACAAGGCGTTTAACCAGTCGAATAAACTTCTGGATAAGGCATGCTGAAAAAGATATTCATAGCCGACCACCACGGATTCTGCATGGGGGTGAAGCGTGCCATCAGTATCGCCGAAGAAACCGCCGAAAAGGAAAGTGGTCGGGTTACTATCCTCAATGAAATCGTACACAACGAGGCGGTCGTCGATAAATTCAACAAACAGGGCGTTGGGCAGGCTTTCTCGGTGGATGATGTCAGCGATGGCACCCTCATAATTTCCGCCCACGGGATAGCGCCCAAAGTAATCGAGGCAGCGCAGAAAAAAGGCTTGAAAGTTATCGATGCCACCTGCCCGCTGGTCTCCAGAATCTATGAGATTATCAACAAGATAGTCGGTCGTGGCTACTACGTGATTCACTATGGTGACCCTAACCACGATGAAACCCACGGTATTGTCGGTCATGCGCCGGGTCACATAACCGTAGCATCGAGCCGCGAAGAACTGCTGAGCCTGCCGGACTGGCCCGACCGCAAGCTCGGTCTGACCGTTCAGACAACGGCCCACCTCGAGCACTTTGCCGAGGTAGAAAAATTGGCTAAGGAGAAATGGCCTCACATAGAAATATTCAACACTATCTGCAATGCTACCACTAAACGCCAGAACGCCATCATGGATCTGGCCCCGAAGGTCAACCTGGTGCTTGTTGTTGGCTCTAAATCATCGGCCAATTCCAGGCGTCTGGCCAGAATTTCCGAGGCTATCTGCGGCAGGGGAATTCTCATCGGGTCCGCGCTGGATATTGATCCTGAATGGTTTGCCGAAGGCCAGAAGGTTCAGTCAGTCGGTATCTCCGCGGGAGCATCCACGCCTGATTTTCTCGTGGAGGAAGTCATTGAGCGTTTGGTCGAAATCTCCGGCGGGGCGGCCGAGGTCATTTTTCCCGAAAGAAGAAACCGAATCCGCAAGACCCACCGTCAGCCGAAATAGACCCTGATTCACTACAGGCACTATCCGCAATTCACGTTTGCCGAAAAAAAAGCACTGCCCTCTAAAATAAATTGATTTTTTACGGAATTTGATTATCTTACTGTCTCAAGCGGGCTGATTACATCATCCAGCTTTACCAGAAGTGTCCAGCTACTGCGCCCTTATTTGGACTCAGATCGAATTACTTAGCAGTACGCTTCCCTTATAATAGTTCAGGTTTGTGCTCAACGTTGAACTGTACTTTGATCGCGAAGTGCGTCGCGGTTAACTTCCGGCGGTAGCCTGCGAGGCCTGCTGCGGTGTGCTGACCCCGGCAGCTAATGGCGAGAAATGTATCGCATGCCACTGAAGCAAATAGGAGAGATAGGCTCTGAGCTTGATAGCCCCCGGGCCGCAAGAAATGTGGGGGCGGATTTTATTGACGAAACCATGAAACAAAAACCCGGCCGTATGCGTTAAATATTCGAACGGCCTATTAAGCAACCACAGTGTTGTTCCGATAAATGTTTTAGGTCAATCTTAAATCTTTATCTCGACAAGGTTGATATTCCACGGTCACACAGTGCTCATCGGTTTCTGTTCGGCTGTGGGGGGGGAAGTAATCGATTGACGATTAAGTTTTTTTTGAAACACAAAAAGTTTATTATTGACAAATTGGTACAAATTTGTTTTTAAGTGGTTGCTTCAAATTTCGTTTTTTTGATGTCTGAGAATGGACTGGTGCGAGACGCTGGCGGCGTTTCGCCTGAGGTCCGTCGATTGGAAATTCTCGGAAAGTATAACTGATTGAAACGCGTTTTCTTGACGCGATTTTAGAAAACCTTGTGATTTTTCGGAGGATATATGGCTCCCAAGCGCGCGAAATACTACACCTATGGTCAAGACGCTAAGTGCGTGGATACACAAGAATTCATTACGAATGCCGGTGTGATTCTCGATGTACGCGATATCGAAAAAGAACCGCTCACGGCACAGGAAATGAATCACCTGTTCAGACACATCAATATCAAGCATTTCCTCAATACCTTCTCAGAGTCCTATTCCAAATACAGGCTCGACGAGGCTATGCCGCCGCGTGAAAAGGTCATTGAGCTGATGGCGCAGGATCACACGTTGATTCGCCGGCCCATCATCCGGACCATTCGGCTGCTCACGGTCGGTTGCGACAAGCGCAAGATCACCGAGATGCTGCAGATAAACGCCAACGGCACCGGCCAGAGAGAAGATCCCGGCAGTATCGGAAACCGGCGTCCGCGAAATAATCGCGAAGTCGCTCCGTCAGCAAGCAAGTAACAAATACTTTTCTTTGTTGCGTTTTAGCGACATTCTTGCTATTCTTTCGGCAAATGAATTCTTGATAAACTGACTATGGATGTCCAGCGCGAAATTCTCGAAACTGATATTCTGATTGTAGGTGCCGGCCCGGCCGGTTTGGCCGTTGCACTGAAACTGGCCCAACTCGTCGAGCAAGATTCCGAATTGGAAATGCCCGAAATTCTCCTGATGGAGAAAGGCTCCTATGTCGGTGCGCATTCCCTGTCCGGAGCCGTCATGGACCCGCGCGGCATCGCCGAACTTATCCCCGACTACAAAGAAAAAGGCTGCCCGCTCGAGGCAGAGGTTTCCGCCGACGCACTTTATTATCTCAGCCGCACCGGGGCAACCAAATTTCCCTTCACGCCACCGTCGATGAACAACCACGGCAATTTTGTCATCTCCCTGAACAAATTCGTCAGCTGGATGGGTGAGCAGGTGGAAGCTGCCGGTATCGACACCTATGCCGGTCTGGCCGGTTATGACCTATTGATTGAAGACGGCAAAGTCACCGGGGTGCAGACTGTCGACATGGGGCTGGACAAGGAAGGTCACCCGAGGTCGAATTTCGAACCGGGTTCGATTGTAAAAGCGCGGGTTACGATTCTGTGCGAAGGAGTACACGGCTCACTGACCCGTCACGCCTTCGAGAAAATTCCCCGTCTGATGCAAAACCGTATCCCGCAGGCCTATCTTACCGGCGTTAAGGAAGTATGGGAAGTCCCCGAAGGTCGCATAAAGGCCGGGCAGGTTATCCACACTTTTGGATATCCTCAACCGGGCCATGAATACGGGGGCGGCTGGATCTACGGCATGAGCGATAAGATGGTTTCTATCGGCTTTGCCCTGGGGCTGAACTCTCCCGACCCTACCAATGACCCGCACATGAAATTCCAGCGCTACAAATCTCATCCGCTGGTGAAAAAGATACTCGATGGCGGCACGATGCTTCATTATGGCGCCAAGACGATCCCCGACAATGGCTACTATTCGATGCCGGAACTTTATCACGACGGTTTGATGTTGTGCGGTGATTCGGCCGGAATACTCAATCCCCAGAAACTAAAAGGAATTCACCTGGCGATTAAATCCGGTATTATGGCTGCCGAGACCGTGGTCGATTGTCTTAAGGCCGATGATTTCTCGGCCTCCACTCTCAAAGGCTATCAGAAACGTTTCGATAGCAGCTGGGTAAAAGAGGAACTCTACAAGACCAGAAACTTTCACGCCGGATTCCACGGTGGCCTGGTATCGGGATTGTTCAATGCCGGTATGCAGCTTGTTACCGGCGGTCGCGGCCTGTTCGACCGGCGCTCCAAAAAGCCCGACCACGAATACATGCTGACCATAGATGAGTACAAAAAGCGCTTCGGAAAACCGCCTGAAAAAGAGACTATCAAATTCGATAACGAGTACAGCTACGACAAACTAACCGATGTTTACAAGTCGGGCACCATGCACGAGGAAGAACAGCCGCCTCATCTGGTTATCTCCGACTTAGATATCTGCAACAACCGCTGTACCGAAGAATACGGCAACCCATGCCAGCATTTTTGCCCGGCCCAGGTGTATGAGATGGTCGATGATCCGGCTCGTCCGGGGAAAACAAAACTGCAGTTGACGCCATCAAACTGTGTCCACTGCAAAACCTGTGATATTGCCGACCCGTATCAGGTTATCAGGTGGGTAACACCACAGGGCGGCGAGGGACCAAACTACGTCAACTTATAGCAGCGGATATCTAAAGATGCACGGATGGAGGAACTACATGGCCTCCTTTTTTTGTGCCTGTTATCAGACAATCATTAACATGTTGAAATAGGAATATGATGTGTCAGCAATGATTATCGGTTCAGTCGGAGTCGGTCTCTTGCTGTTGGCGTTCGGTCTCAATCTTCTCAAGAGACTGTCCGAATCCAGCCCGCCCTATCTGGCCATGAATGCGGTGGGGGCGCTGATGGCGGCCTGGTATGCTCTCGATGGCGGCATCATACCGTTTGTGGTTCTGGAACTGGTCTGGGCGGCAACCGCCCTGGTGCGATTCTTTCTGGTCATAAAAAAAGGCTCTCCGGCATAGGGGAGAGCCTTGAAAATCATGCGGTAGTTTCTTACGATTCGGTCTGCTGCTCGAACGCCTCTTCGATATGGTTGACGATAGTGGATGACTCCACCAGATGGTCGAACCATCTTCCGTACATTTCGCGCTGCTTACTTTGCATAACTACCTGGTACATCGAATCCCGCTTGGCCGCGAAATCAGTCATCGCCACAGGAGTCCGCTCAAGCAATTGGAGGATAGCGGTGCCGCGAGAATAGTCTATCGGTTTGGAAATCTGCCCTATTTCGGTCATGGCAAAAGCAGTGCCCACCGCCTCTGCGCCAACCCCCAGGCCTCTGATATATGTGTTGCGAGTGACTGCCTCCGGTGTCGCGTATTCAGCGCCATGTTTTTTGGCTGCCTTCTTGATATCCATCCCTTGCTGCGTCTCGGCATAAATTGCAGTCGCGGTGTCGCGACACATACCCTTGATAACTTCGTCTACGTACGCCTGTCTGACCTGTTCCTTCACTTCTTCGAACGTGGCCTGACCGGCCGGAAGCTTCTGGGCCAATTGAACAACGTAGGCGGCATTTCTGTTTTCCAGAACCAGTGACAGATCGTTCAGCTTGGCGGAAAACGCGAATTCCCCGGCACTGCGATCCACGCCCAGGTTCTCGATGCTCTGACCTTTGGCAAACGGAGTGGTGACCAGCATCTCCAGCTCAAAGTCCTTGGCCGACTGTTCGAAACCATACTCTGCCGCAGCCGAGCGGAAATCGCTCAATCGTTTGTGAATCTTATCAAGCGTTTCAGCCGAAGCCGTCACCCTTAACAAAATATGAGCTGCGTGCGCCTCTTTGACTTTATCTTTCCCGCTGCCGGTATCTCGTGTCTCAAGCAATTTGATTATGTGCCAGCCGAACTGTGTTCTGACCGGTTCGGATATTTCCCCGCGTTTCATGCTGAAAACCTTCTCGTCAAACGGACCCACCATCTGACCCTGCGCAAACCAGCCCAGGTCACCGCCGTTTTCAGCCGTATTGTCCTCGGAATAATATTGAGCCAGTTCGGCGAAGTTGGTTCCGGTCTGAAGAGAATCATACAGCCATGCCGCCTTGGCGCTGTCAACTTCCCAGTCATAGGCTGTTGGCTCTTTCGTCATCATCACCATGTTCAACACTGCCCGCTCTTCTACTGTGTAATCCGCAACGTGTTGACTGTAGTATTCCTGAAGCTGCTCGTCGGTCGCCTGTACTGATTCGGCGAAACGTCCGAACGGTACGTTCACGACACCTACCTTGACCTTTTCAACATCGGCCAGAAACGCATCTTTAAGTTCGTTGTCGGTAACCTGCGCCGCCTGAATCACTATCCCCTGAAGTTTCTGCTTGAGAATTTCTTCTCTTACGAATGGCTCAATCGATGCCCAGAAAGATGCCGCGTTCGGGTCGACCATCGCCGAGAGATACTTCTGATAATCGAACTGTCCGTTCGTCTGGAAATAGTCCATACGCTGAAGATCGGCCGGCGGTGAAAATCGCAGGTAGGCATAAAGCTCCTCATCGGAAACCGTAAGCTCGTACTTGGCCACTTCCTGCATTACCAACCGGTCGTGGAGTACTTGCTGCCACGCCGAGGTGCGCAACTCTTTCTTCTGGAATTCGGAGAGATCTATATCGGCATCCTCGGTTTGTGCCCGGTAAAGCCGGTCGTATATAACATTGAAGTCCTGCCAGGTTACTTCTTCGCCGTTTATGATAGCCGCTGTATTGGCGCTAACGTAGTCGCTCCGGCTGCTGATATCCATGCCCCACTGGAAAACGATTGTCGCGAGAAAACCCGTCAAAGCTATGATGATTATGGGAAAAATCATTCTGCGTAAGAAATCAAACATGCCCTATCTCTCCTAAAGTATTAAAAAGAATCTTACCGACTTCGGCTAACCCGTTTTACATGGGTTAGATGAGTTATGAATATAACCCAAAATGTCGATTTGGCAACAAGCCTTTATTTACAATTTTACAAAAACATTGCTTTTTTGAATCAATTACATATTTACATTGTTAAACCTTTGAAGACAGCACGGAAATAACCTGATGTATAGACTATCGACCATCTTATTGACCCTCTTTTTGGTTGCCGCTCTTGATGTTACGGCGGCAGACCAACAACCGCGGACGTGGCCCGTCAAAAGAGAAATCGACCTCTCCAGCGGTTTCGGCGACCTGCGACCAAATCGCTTCCACGCCGGCGTCGATATCCGCACCGGCGGTCAAATCGGCGCCAGAGTATACTCTCCCGTTCAGGGATATGTGTGGCGCGTCAAAATGTCCTACTCCGGCTACGGGAAAGGGTTATATATCGTGGGCGATGATGGTTACGTTTATGTCTACGGGCATCTCGATGACTTCTCGACCAAAATCGACAAACCCGTCAAGAAAGCCCAAATAAAATCGCAGCGGTATTACCAGGACCTCGTGTTCGAAAAGGGCGAAATCCCCATAAGCCGGGGAGAATTCATTGCCTTTTCCGGTCGAACCGGCACTTCCGCGCCACACCTTCATTTCGAGATTCGCACCCCGGACAACTATCCGATCAATCCGCTGACTAATGGATTCGAATTGCGCGATGCCGTACGCCCTGTCTTCAGCCGACTTGGATTTAAACTGGTCGATAACCATTCGCTATTCGACAATGGGTCACGAAAACTCTTACTCGATGTTGCCAAAGCGAAGACAAGCTCCGAATATACTCTCGATACCGTACTCCATTTCACCAGCCCCTTCGGAGTGCTGGTCGATTGCTACGACCAGAACCGCGTGGGCGGCATGAGACACACTCCCTACAGACTGTCACTGTTTATCGACGATACGCTCTATTACGAGGTTTTCATGGACACCCTGGATTTCGATGTTCAGCGCTCCGTGAACCTTGAGTACGACTATGTTGAAGCTGTCGATGGCGAAAAGAGAGTACGACGCTTATTCCACCGAACCGGTAACGAGTTTTCAGGAAGCAGACCGGTCTATAACCACCGCGGACTGTTCGGTATCGATACAACCCAATCGTTCGGGCTGCACCGTGCACAAATTGTGGCCCAGGACGGCGTCGGGAACACGTCCCGGCTTGAATTCAAATTCATCTGGGAACCCCCGGACTCGGTTAATTTAGTCGACATCGACCGGACTGTTGAAAACGTTCCCGCCGGGGCATCCCTTCAATACACTGTTGTCGATGACGGCCTCATTGTGGCTATCGATATGAACGATGACGGGGCAGCCAATGCACGAATAGAGCTTTACCAGGGCGATTCTCTGCTCGGTGTGGAATATCCCATCGATTTTAACACGCAACGTTACGTCTGTTTTATCCCTCCGCAGGAAAAATACCGCCACATCGACCGAATCGGTTTTTCTCTTTCGGACACAGCGCCAACTAAGCATTTCGAACCGGCCAACATCTATCTGGTCGGATCAAGCGATAATGAGTCGATTGACATAGATGGCCGCTTCATGGTTCAAACCGGTCGTCAAAACTTCTTCACGCCGCGATATATTGAGGTGCGACCGGACAAAGACAAATCAAACCGATATGTAATCGAGCCCGAAGCTTTCGTCTGCAGGAGCGATTTCGAGGTCTCAATGTCTCCGGGTGCGGCAGCCGCCGGCAAAATCCCAAAGCGGTATCTGCTGGTGGGATAAAAAGGAAAATGAATGGGTCTGGCTGAGCAACAGTCTCGACAACAACCGCCTTAAAACGCGGTCCGGCGGAGGTGGCCGGTATACGATCCTGACCGATACCGAACCGCCGCTAATCAGCCGCCTGAGCGTAACTAACGGACTGACATATTTCAATCCGCAACTGAGTATCGATTTCCTTCTGAGCGACAACCTGGCCGGCTTCGAAGACGATCGCAATATTTTGATTGAACTCGATGGAAACTGGATGATACCTGAATATGATCCGGAAATCGAAGTATGTAAAACGAAACCGATAGAGCCGCTGACCGATGGTCGCCACGATCTGAACATAATGGTTACCGATAAGGCCGGCAACAAGACCGAGAAAAAGCTGCACTTCTTTGTTAAGGCGCAAAAGAAAAACTGAAATAACCGGGTAACCTGTGTTTATTCCTATTAAAGACGACGCCCCTATTCATAGAAAACCGTACGTAACGATCTCCCTGATAGCGGCCAACAGTCTCATATTTTTATTTTCCATCGTGCAAGGCGCGAAAGGTTTCCAACTGATCACCTACCAGTTCGGATATATCCCCTACGAACTTATCCATTCGGTCGAGCTTACCCCGCAGCTGCCCGCATCTGTTTACCTTACTGCGTTCACCTCGATGTTCATGCACGGCGGTTGGATGCACCTGATTGGCAACATGCTGTTCCTGTGGATATACGGCAACAATATCGAAGACTATTTCGGGCCGGTCAAATTCATCCTGTTTTACATTATTGCCGGTCTTGCCGCGATTGCTCTGTACACCCTGTTTGGGCCGAATACTCAAGTTCCGTTGGTCGGAGCCTCGGGAGCCATTGCCGGTGTGATGGGCGCCTACATGGTTTTGCACCCGAGGGCGCGAATCACAGTTCTCGTGATATTTTTCTTCATTCAATTTATGGTCCTGCCGGCCAAAGTTGTCCTCGGAATCTGGTTTGCATACCAGCTGCTTATGTCGCTGATGGGAAGTTCCACCGGTGGTGGAGTGGCCTGGATGGCTCACGTTGGCGGCTTTGCTTTTGGCTATCTCATTCTGAGATTGTTCGTCAAAATCAAAGGCGGCGGGCCTCCTTCAAGGGGGCAGCGCGTGTATAAGATGAACTGGTGAAAATCCGGCAAAAAAAACGAGCCGAACTCATCGAGCATCAATAGGAAAGTTTGCCTGCTTTTTTAGAGCTATTAAAGCTCTGGAAGTCCTCTTAGACTTCTTACACTTAGAGCAACCATCCACAAAACTTAGGCGCTCGACAACTAAAGAGTTCGGCTCTCTAAAGTAAAATACGTCTATCCGGCAAATACACTGTTGGCGGTGACGATAGCGATTTAACACCACACAACTCATCAAACTGGCCCAGGCCCGCGAAGAATCCCGATTCTACAGATCAAACAAAGCAGAGTGAATTAGTTGCTATTAGGCCAGAAAAAGCCGTATTTCCACCAAAAGCACTTGACATTTTACCGGTAAGCACTATATATCGCTTGTGAAAAAAATAACTATCTTGGCCATTTGTCGTACCTTTCGCACAGGTCGGGCCGACTTAGTTTGAATCATTATTAGGAGCTAATTTAAGATGATTACCAAACAGGAAGCTCTGGATTACCACTCCCGGGGAAGGCGTGGTAAGATTGAGGTAATATCCTCCAAACCGTGTCGTACCCAACTCGATTTATCCCTGGCTTATACCCCCGGAGTCGCCACACCGTGTCTCGAAATCGAAAAGAACCCGGCCGATGTCTACAAATATACTGCCAAGGGCAATCTGGTCGCCGTGGTCAGTAACGGAACGGCTGTTCTGGGTCTGGGCAATATTGGTGCTGCTGCCGGCAAACCGGTTATGGAAGGAAAAGGCGTACTGTTTAAACGCTTTGCCGATATCGATGTATTCGATATCGAACTGGACACCGAAAACGCCGATGAAATTATCAAGTGCGTTCAGCTTCTTGAACCGACCTTCGGCGGTATCAACCTCGAAGATATCAAAGCCCCGGAATGTTTCTACATCGAAGAAACGCTGAAAAAGACCATGAACATTCCGGTCTTTCACGATGACCAGCACGGCACCGCCATTATTTCTGCCGCCGCTCTGCTAAACGCCCTTGAAATCGTAAAGAAAGATATCAGCAAAATTCGCGTGGTGTTCTCCGGAGCCGGCGCCGCCGGTATAGCCTGCGCCAAACTGTACTGCTCACTTGGTGTGAAGCATGAAAACCTCGTCATGGTTGACTCCAAGGGCGTTATGTATGAAGGCCGCGGCGATACTTTCAACAAGTACAAACAGGAATTCGTGCGCAAGACCGATAGACACACCCTCTCCGATGCTATGAAAGACGCTGACGTGTTCGTAGGCGTCTCGGTGGCGAATCTCGTCACCAAGGAAATGGTCAAATCAATGGCCAAGGATCCAATCATCTTTGCCATGGCCAACCCGGATCCGGAAATCACCTATCCCGATGCTGTCGAGGCCCGCAAGGATGTCATCATGGCTACCGGTCGTTCGGACTATCCCAATCAGGTCAACAACGTCCTCGGATTCCCGTTCATTTTCCGCGGCGCTCTCGATGTTCACGCTACGGCCATCAACGAAGAAATGAAGATTGCCGCCGTCAAAGCTCTGGCGAACCTTGCCAAGCAGGACGTGCCCGAAGAAGTAGCCAAGGCCTATGGCGTCGACCATTTCAAGTTCGGCCGCGAATATCTCATCCCGAAGCCGTTCGATCACCGCATTCTCGTCTGGGAAGCCTCGGCAGTGGCACAGGCCGCCATGGAAACCGGTGTGGCCCTCAGTCCGGTTGATATCGAGAAATACAAACTGGAATTAGATGACCGCATCGGCCACGGCCGCACGATCATGCGGGTGATCGGCGACAAAGCTAAGCGCAATCCAAAGAAAGTCGTTTTCCCCGAGGGAGACTCGGCCAAGATTCTGCGCGCCGCCCATATCGTTCATCAGGATGGTATCGCCGAACCAATCGTTCTCGGCAACCCCGAATCCATAAAGAAACTCGCCGCAGAGCACGAGATTGACCTGGAAGGTATTAAGATCATCAATCACGTCGGATCCGAGAGACGCCAGGAATATGCTCGCTACTATTATGAGAAACGTCGTCGCAAAGGCATGACTATGGAAAAAGCGGTCTGGCTCATGCGCGATAGAACCTATTTCGGCTACATGATGCTCGAGATGGGCGAATGCGACGCGGTCCTGGCGGGTGTTACCGTCGACTATCCGACAACAATCAGACCGGCCCTCGAGATTATTGACCTTGCCGACGGTATCACCCGTGTGTCCGGTATGTTCGTAATGATACAGAAAGGCAAGCTGTACCTGTTCGCCGATACCACTGTTAATATCAATCCCACCGCCGAAGAGCTCGCCGAGATTGCCATCTGTGCCTCAAACATGGCTCGACGGTTTAATCTCGTGCCGAAGGTCGCCATGTTGTCATTCTCCAACTTCGGTTCGGCCCGCGCGCCCGAATCAATCAAGGTTGCCAAAGCTACCGAGTTGGTCAAGAAGATGGCTCCGGAGCTTATCGTCGATGGTGAGGTGCAGGCTGACGCGGCCCTGATGCCGGATTATATGAAGCAGCGTTATCCCTTCTCGACACTCAAAGAGGCGGCCAACGTCTTTATTTTCCCCGACCTCAATTCAGGTAACATCGCTTACAAGATTGCCCAGCGCATGGGCGGTCTTGACGCTATTGGCCCGATTCTCATGGGTCTGGCCAAACCCGTTCATGTCCTCCATCCTACTCTGGACGTCAACGAAATTGTTGACATGGCAGCCATTGCCGTGGTTGACGCTCAGTCGTAGGTTCTCTTATATTTCGCTATAAGGAGGCCGGAGCTTTTGCTCCGGCCCTTCTTTTTTTGGGGAGTTTCATGGCTGGCTACCATGCCGCCGTAAAAAATCGACCGCACTTGTACTATCCCGACCCCGTATGACTCGTGGTACAAGCAATAATGACAATATCATCCGTTGGAACACGACATTGCTGATTGGCAGGCCTTCTGACCAGCCGTCAGCCCTCAAAAACTCAACCACGGCGAATAAAGACAAAACCCCGGGTCATCGTACTAGCAGCAACGTCAATATTATAGGTCAGAACAAGAAATCCTTGATTTTGCTACTTGAATCTGAAATCGCATTTGTATATACTGTTTTATTGTTTTTCCGCTTCATGCGGTTGCGGAAAAGCCCATCGTTCGTAATTGCGGTTCTTTTAAATACATTGTTAGCTCGAAACCTGTGAAACAGGAGAATTCCCTATGGGATCGCTGGATCTGCTGGTCATCTGCGTTTCTGCTTTTGTCGTAGTATTCTTAATACTGACTCTTTTGGCTCTGGTAATGCGGCTGATCATGGCCGTTTTCCCCGAAAAAGTAGTCAAAGCCGACAGCGCCTATCTGGCGGCAATCGCGTCGGTAATCTCGACAATTTACCCCGGAACAAGAATCACTAAGGTTGAGGAGATAAAATGATTTTCACCAGTACCCCCAAGAAAATCAGGGTGATGTTCACCCCGTTCCGCGACGGTCTTCAGAGTTCGTTCGGCGGAAAAGTCCGTCTCACTGACATCCTGCCGGTCATGCAGGCCAGCGCCGAAATGGGCATCAAGCATTTCGAGTTCGGCGGCGGCGCTCGCTACCAGGCCCCGTATTTTTATCTCGGTGAGGATCCGTTTCGACGATATGAAAAAGATGCGCGAGGCGGTCGGCCCCGATGTCGATCTGCAGATTCTGACCCGCTCCGTTTCCGGCGTGACATTGACGACCCAGTCGATCGAAGGTCTTACGCTCCAGGCCAAGCTGATGAAAGATGCCGGAACTACCTGGGATCGAAATTTCGATTACATGAACGACGTCGAAAATCTTATCAAGACCGGCAAGCCGATCGTCGACGCCGGCATGCATCACCAGGTGTGTATCGCCCTGATGGGTCTGCCGTTTGAATCCGACAAAGTCCATACGCCGGAGTTCTACATAAATATCGGAAAGCGCCTGCTCGACAGCGGCATGCAGATCGACAGCATCTGTCTCAAAGACGCCAGCGGCACCACCGATCCGAAAACGATTTACGATACCGCCATCGGTCTCAAGAAAATCATGCCGCCGGAAATGATTCTCTGGCAGCACACCCACGATACCGCCAGCACGGCTGTTGCCTGTTATATGGCCGGAATCGAGGCCGGTGTCGATGGTGTCGACCTGTCGGTCAGACCGATGGCATCCGGCACGGTACAGCCCGATGTTCGCTCGATGGCGCACGCTCTCAAGGGCACCGGCTATTCGCTGGATATCGATGTCTCCAAGATGAACGAGATTGAGAAGATGCTCGACGAAGCCCTGAAAGAATATGATTTCAATCCCGCTACCACCACCGCCGATGCCCGCGTGCTCGGGTTTCCCGATGCCCGGTGGCGCGATTGGTCCGAATGTTCACATGATGGTCAAGGCCGGGATTCTCGACAAATACAGCGATGTCCTGGCGGAATTCCCGGTGGTCGTCGAGGCCGGTGGCGCCTGGACGAGCGTCACTCCGGGTAGCCAGCAGTACTGGCTGCAGGCATTTAACAACGTTCTCTATGGACGCTGGAAAAAGATCGACGCCGGATACGGCAAGGCCGTTCTCGGTTATTTCGGCAAAACTCCGCTGCCGCCGGATCCCGAAGTTATCAAGATGGCCTCCGAGCAGCTCAATCTGCCGGTGTTCGACGGTGACCCGCTCGAGGCCGCTCCGAAAAACATCGAACCGGCGAGAAAAGCCTCGAAGAAAGAGGACTGCCGGTCAATGACAACAATATCTTCCTCGTACTGGCCGCCATGGTTCCGGGCAAGAAGATGGAGCTCAACGAAGGTATTCGTCTCCTGACCGGTAACGGCAAAATAGACATGCCGCTTAAGAAGAAAGTGGAAGCTGCTCCGGCGGCGGCCCCGGCTGCGGCTGCTAGGCCGCGGCTCCGGCTATTACCGGACCGGTGACGACCCGATGCACCGTCGAGGAAAACGGCGTCCGTCGCAGTTTCATGATGACGTCGAACCGGCCGTGCGGGCAGCTGCCTCGGCCGCGGCTCCCGCTCCGGCCGCTGCGGCGCCTGCTCCGGCAGCTGCCGACGGAACCAAGGTCTTTTCGACGTTTGCCGGATTCGTTGAGGTTGTTGACATTCTGGTTAAGGAAGGTGAATCGGTTGTCAAGGGGCAGGTCATCGCCGCCGTAGAGGCGATGAAAGCCAAGCACGATATCAAAGCCCCGTGCGATGGCACGATCGACCGCTATACATGTTAGAATCGGTGACGAAATTGATTCCTCCAAACCGATCATAACCATCTCATAAGGGGCGGACTTATGGAATGCGATTCTTGAACTGGTACAGCAGTCCGGCTTCGCCCATCTTAGCTGGAGCAACTGGGTCATGTTTGCCGTGGCCGGCGTCCTGATTTACCTGGCTATCGTCAAGAAATACGAACCGTTGCTTCTGATACCGATCGGTTTCGGTACCATTCTGGCCAATCTGCCGTTGGCCGATATGGGTTCGTATGGCGAAGGCATTATCGCCCTGATATACAACAGCGGTATCAAAACCGAACTTCTGCCGCCGATCATCTTTCTCGGCATCGGTGTGCTGATTGACTTTCGACCGCTTTTGGCCCGCCCCCTGACATTTCTGCTGGGAGCGGCCGCGCAGCTCGGGATTTTCGTCGCCGCTCTCGGAGCTGCGTATCTTCTGGGATTCAGCCCCAAGGAAGCTGCCTGTATCGGGATTATTGGCGGCGCCGACGGCCCGACTTCAATCTTCCTGACAAGCAAGCTGGCCCCGCATCTCCTGGGACCGATTGCTGTTGCGGCATACAGCTATATGTCGCTGGTGCCGATTATTCAGCCACCCATTATGCGTATGCTTACGACTCAGAAAGAGCGAGCTATCGACATGCCGCAGGCCCTGCCGGTTTCCAAAACGGCAGCTATTCTGTTTCCGATTGTAACCGGTATTCTCGCCTCGCTGGCCATTCCGTCGAGCGCGCCGCTGATCGGAATGCTGATGTTCGGTAATCTCCTGCGCGAATGCGGTGTCACCGAACGTTTGCGCAAAACTGCCGGCGGTTCGCTGATCGATATTGTCACCATGTTTCTCGGCCTGGTCGTCGGAGCTACAATGGACGGTCCGCATTTCCTGACCTATCGCACTATCCTGATTCTGATTCTGGGCGCGGTGGCTTTCTCGTTCAGTACGGCCGGGGGAGTGCTTTTCGCTAAATTCCTTAACCTGATTCTGCCGGAAGGGAAGAAGATTAACCCGTGTATTGGGGCTGCCGGCGTTTCGGCCGTTCCAATGGCTGCCCGCGTGGTCCAGCGGTTTGTTTCCGACGAGACAGATAATAGGGTCAACCCGCTTATGCCGGCTATGGGACCAAATGTGGCCGGGGTTATAGGTTCGGCGGTAGCAGCCGGTGTTTTCCTGACACTACTGTCATGATTAACCGGATCGACCGCTGCGCGGACGCAAAAAAAAGATAAAGCCACTTTTTTATTGCTCTTTTTGAGTTTAGGCGATAAACTAATGGCGATTTGTATCGATAATCGATAAAAGAAGCAACAACCCAACGGCTTACGGAACAGCGATTAGAATAAAGGGATTTTAGCTTGGGAGTCTTCGACTCACTTTCCAATGACATCGGAATCGATCTTGGAACTGCCAATACTCTGGTTTACGTGCGGGGCCAGGGAATCGTCTTAAACGAACCTTCTGTCGTGGCCATCGAAAAGACCACCGGCAAAGTGCTCGCTATCGGCTCGGCAGCAAAAGAAATGACCGGACGTACACCGGGTGGCATTGCCGCCATTCGACCGCTCAAAGACGGCGTTATCGCCGATTTTGAAATATCCGAAAAACTCATCGCCGACTTCATAAGAAGAGTCGTTAAACACAAATTTCTGATGAAGCCGCGGGTGGTTATCTCGGTTCCCTCCGGTATCACCGAAGTGGAAAAGAGAGCTGTCCGCGATTCCGCTGAAAACGCCGGGGCGCGTGAGGTCTACCTGATTCAGGAGCCGATGGCAGCCGCTATCGGTGTCGGCCTGCCGGTCGACCAGCCTTCCGGAAGCATGATCATCGATATCGGCGGCGGTACTTCGGAAATCGCTGTCATCGCTCTCAACGGTATCGTCAATGATACTTCTATTCGCGTCGCGGGCGATGAACTGAACGACGCTATCATAATGTATCTGAAGAAAAACTATAACCTGCTCATCGGTGAACTTACGGCCGAGGAAATAAAAATAAAAATCGGCTCCGCTTTCCCGCTCGACAAAGAATTGTCGATGGAAATAAAAGGACGCGACCTCGTTGCCGGCGTGCCGAAAAACCTCAAGCTCTCATCGGTGCAGGTCAGAGAAGCATTATCCGAGACTATCGATATTATAGTCGAGGCTGTTCGCCAGGCGCTCGAAAGAACTCCTCCCGAACTGGCCTCGGATATTCTTGAGCGCGGAATAATACTCACCGGCGGTGGCGCACTGCTGCGCAGCATGGACAAAAGACTGCGCCAGGAAACCAACCTGCCGGTCAACGTGGCCGAAGACCCGCTGACCTGCGTGGTCAGGGGAACCGGCAAAGTGCTCTCCGATTTCACCTCGTACGCCAAAGTTTTAGAGAAGAGCCGCAAGGACTAAGTTGTTACCCACCAGAAGCTTTTATGGCCGGGACCGTTCCCGGCCTTTTTTTGCTTGCCCCCGATTGCCATTAATCTTTTTCTGCTGAGGACTGTCTTAAAAGCAGAAAAAAACTGGATGAGTAAATTAGACACCGAACGAATAGGCATACTGCTGGAGCAGGCCAAAATCGGCGACCGAAAAGCCTTCTCCGAGATTGTAAGGATTATGATGAATCCCGTGATAGCTTTGACATATAAGATGACTCGCGACAAAGACAGCGCCATGGACCTCGCGCAGGACACTTTTGTTGCTGCCTGGCAGAATCTGGACAGCTTCAAAGGTGACTCCAAGTTCGAAAGCTGGATTTATCGCATCGCCACCAACAAAACGCTCAACTTTATCAAAAGAGAGAGTCGGTCGGTTGGCGATGAGGCTCTTGCGGCCGTGGCGTCTAACGATGACCCCCGACGTGACCTTCATCAAAAAGAACTACAGCAGCGAGTCCTGAAATTCATGACGCAATTGCCACCACAACAGAGAAAAATATTTGAACTTCGGTTTTACAAACAACTTCCTTTCGACGAGGTCGCCGGCGTGAGCGGGCGGGCTGTCGGAACTGTCAAGACGCTCTACCGCGAGGCTGTCAAAAAGCTTCGCGAGGTAGCTATAAATGAAGGGTGGAATCAATGACCTGCCAACAGATACAAGATGAACTGTTGCTGCTGATTGGCGAAAAACAATTGCCCGAAGAGCTGCAAAAACATCTGGCCGGATGCGAGCAGTGTCGCTCTTTCTATGACGAGCTGACCTCTGCGGTTGGACAGATTGGCTCCGATGAAGACTTCTTCGTCGGCGAGGCTGAGGTCGAACGGATGGTACAGAAGGTCGATGAGAAAATCGACACCGTTGAATTGACCAAAGTAACCAACATCAGTTCGCTCGTCGCCTCATACGTGCCCGCTGCGGCAGCAGTTATACTGGTAGTGGGTGTGTCTTTCATGGCCTATATGTTCGGTTGGTTTGGCGGCAATGGTCAGCAGATGGCGTGGGTTCATCCGGATTCCACACTGGTAGACGTCAACCCGGAAATTATCGCTGAAATCGACGACAACGACATGGATTACTTTTTCTACGGTTCCTCCACTGGTGACTATCAGGCCACGAGCAATCTGCTTTTTGAGGAGATGACCGAGGAAGACCTTAAATATCTCGATGAAAATTTTGATGTGAAGGAAATACTATGAAGCGGTTGATACTTACAATTTTTCTGGTGACCGGTCTGGCAGTTAGTCGTATCAGCTGTCGAAATCAGTAGCGGCAACGACCAGATTGCGCCGAAAGTCGAATCGGGAAATGCCGGCGAGCCGGTGGACATGTTGGCCCAGGCCGAACCGGATGATTCGACCGCCATGCCCCCGGACAGACCTTTCCGCAAAGACGGACAGTTCAAAGACAGACCGGGATTTGGGCCTGTCCCCGAAGAGTTCGAACGCCTTCGGATGAAAAAACTGTTTGAGCTGCTTCAGCTCGACAAAGACAAGCAGGAACGTCTGCGTGAGATAGCGAAGGATTTCCGCTCCAGAATGATGACATCGATGCGCGAATTCACCGCCACTCAGGATAGTCTCGCTACCGGCTTGCGTGAGAAGACGCTCTCCGATGCCGAAATAGAACGCCTGGTGAGCAGACTCGAAGGTATGGAGGCTGAACGCTCAAACAACATAGCGACTTTCCACAGTGAAGCGCGTGAGATTCTTACTCTCAGACAATATGCCGCACTGCTGGTGTTCGAACAGCGTTTCGAAAGAGAAGTGTTCGAGCGCATGATGCATCGACGCGGGAAAGGCATGGGGCCTCATCCGGAACGGCCCGGGATGCCGCCATTCGATCCCGATACTCTAAGATCGAAGAAGACTCAATTTAACTAACCGAAAGGAAACACCAATGAAGAAACTACTCGTACTCACCCTGATTCTGGCGCTGGCCGCCCCTGTGGCAATGGCCCAGCCCGGCCCCGGCGGCCGCGGCGACTGCGACCGTCCCGGCTTCGGCCAGAAAGGGATGCATCGCGGTATGGGACAGCACGACGGTATGCCCGGCATGCGCGCCATCCTGGCTCACGCCGATGACCTCAAACTGACCGAACAGCAGGTGGACAAACTGGAAAAGATGCAAACCGATTTCCAGACCCAGCGCGTCGACAAAAAAGCCGCTCTGGAAAAAGCCGAAATCAACCTGCACGCTCTTATGCGCGATGATGCCGGCGAAGCCCAGATCTTTGCCGCTATCGATCAGGTGTCGAAGCTCAAGGCCGACATGAAGAAAATGCCACTACAGCCATTTTCAGCAGGCCAAAGGCGTGTTGACAGCCGAACAAGTCGACCAGTTGAAAGAATTTCGCAAAAAAGGCAAGGGCATGCGCGGTCAGAAACCGGGATGCCCGGGTCAGGGTCAAGGCCCCGGTCAAGGACAGGGCCTCGGCCAGCAAGGTGGCTGATCAGATATAAGAGCACGACTGAAGCTGACTTCAGTTCCTCCTTCTATTCTCACTACTCTAAAAAGCCCGCAACGGCGGGCTTTTTTAATGTCCAACCAATCCATAACTTAGGAAAGAACAAGGGCTGGCTTTTCGGCCAATCCGGAAATTTCCGCACAAAATGAAAAAAGGGTGCTTAGCGCCCCTGCCAAAGTGGCCGATTTCTGCCAAAATTGCTTGACTCGACATATAAATCGGTCCATATTTTGGCTATATGAAACAAGATAAACACATAATAATCGATTTTATCCGGGCGAAGTCCGCCCATCCGATGAAACCGAAAGAACTGGCCAAAGCCCTCTCCATCCCGTCATCAGAGTACAGCGCCTTCAGAAAAACAATCAAAGACCTCATCGATTCGGGCGAGCTGATAAAACTCAAACGCAATCGAATCGGGCTGGCCTCCGAACTCGATGTTCGCGTGGGCAAAATTGTCATCACCCGCGGCGGCGCCGGGTATCTGATAGTCGAGGGTCAGGACGAAGACATCTACATTCCCGCCGTGAGATTGGGCACGTCCTTCGATGGCGACACGGTGATGGTTCGTCTGGCCGGATTTATCGGCGAACGTCAGGCCGGCACTGTCATTAAGATTGTCGAACGAGCCAAACGCAACCTCGTCGGCGTCTTCCACGTCGGTCGCAGTTTCTCGTTCGTAACACCCGACAACAAGAAGATCCATCGCGACATATACATTGCACCCGGAGAGACACAGAACGCCAAAGAAGGCGAAAAGGTTGTGGCGGTGCTGACGGTGTGGGATGATCCTCATCTCAATCCCGAGGGCAAAATCACCGAGCGTATCGGATTCCCCGGTCAGCCCGGTGTCGACATGCTCACTGTCATCAAAAGCTACAATTTCCCGGAGAAATTTCCCGATGAAGTCATGTCGCAGGCCGAACTCGCTTCGGCAAGGCTCACCGATGATGACACCGGGCCTCGAAAAGACTGCACCAACCACTGCGTCTATACGATCGATCCGGCCGATGCCAAGGACCACGATGATGCTGTCGGGGTGGAGAAGACGGTCGATGGTTACCGTCTATCGGTTCACATCGCCGATGTCTCCCACTATGTCGAAGAAGGCACTGCTCTCGATAAAGAGGCGTTCCTGCGCGGTAACTCGGTTTATCTGCCCGGCATGGTGATTCCCATGCTTCCGGAGATTCTCTCCAACGATGTCTGCTCTCTCAAAGTAAACCGCAAGCGACTGGCTCACTCGGTCTTTATCGATTTCGACAAACACGGCAAGATGCTCGGTTGGAAGTTCGCCGATACGATAATAAAATCGCAGGCCAAGTTGAGCTACGAGGATGTTCAACAGTTTTTCGACACCGGCAAGGTGACGCCGGTTGTCAAGAAAGTAGCTGCCAATCTCAAAACCGCGCGGCAACTCGCCCTGCTCATAAACAAAAGGCGGTTTGCCGAAGGCTCACTCGATTTTGACCTGCCCGAAACCAAGATCATTCTCAATAAAAAAGGCGAGGTCCTCGAACTCGGCCACAAAATACGCCTTGAGTCACACCGTCTGGTCGAGGAATTCATGCTGGCCGCCAACAGAGCGGTCGCTCTCGAAGTTTTTCGCAAGGCGCAGCCGTTTATCTACCGCGTGCACGACAAACCCGACCTGGAACGGTTGACCGATTTCTCGCAGCTGATGAAACGCCTCGGGTACAGTTTTCCGGTCTCGCCCAACATGAAGCCGCTCGCTTTCGCGCGTTTTCTGCAGAACATCAAGGATGCCCCCGAGGAAGACTTCATCAACGAACTGATGCTTCGCTCGATGAAAAAAGCTGTCTACCAGCGCGAAAATATCGGCCATTTCGGACTGGCCTTCAACCACTACACGCATTTCACTTCGCCAATCCGACGATACCCCGATCTGCTCGTGCACCGGCTTTTGCGTAAACTCAAAAACGGCAAATATCCGGTGGCGTATGCGCGCAAGGTGACCAGTATTATCGATAGTGTCGGAAGCCACTGCTCCGAGACCGAACGCACCGCCGAATCGGCCGAGCGCGATGCTGTCAAGGTCAAGCAGATGCAGTTCATGAGCCGCCATGTCGGTGACCATTTCGATGGCACGATTTCCGGTGTAACATCGTACGGTTTCTTCGTGCGGCTCGACAAAGTCGCGGTCGAAGGAATGATTCGCATCTCGGCTATCGATGATGACTACTACCAGTACGATGAAAAGAGCTACCGGATGGTCGGTCGTCGCACCGGCCGGACTTTCCAACTGGGCGGACGCGTCAAAGTGGGCATCATGCGAGTCGATACGGTCGCGCAGGAGATGGACCTCTTTATCGTAGACGAACCCAGGAAAGCCGCAGGCAAAAAGACGGGTAAGAAAACCGGCAAAGAAAACCGGCAAGAAACAAGAAATTCCCGCACCCAAAGCAAAACATACAAAGAAGAAACGCAGACACTGAGGCATTGGAGCCATGGTATCCAGAGTAGTCGTTTTAGCGGACCCCCGGTCCGATATCAGTCGACAAATCGACTGGACCCAAATCGGCACTGTTGTCGATGAAATCCCGGAGCTTTATCAAACCGTTCGCGAAAAGCAGATCGATATCGTGTTGGTCGATGACGCCCGCGGCGATCTCAAGCATCCCGTGGCGTCGCGTATCCGCCGCTACAACGGCCTGACTGAAATCTGGCGGGTGGTGTCCGACAGTCACGATTTCGAGCCTGAGGATGATTTTGTCGACGGCCACATTCCGGTCGATCTCGGTCAGGATGGCGTCACCAAGAAAGTAAAACAGATCCTCCGGCAGAAAGAGTTGCTCAGCAATTTCAAAATTATCGGACGGTCGGCCAAGATGAAGATAGTCGCCGAGACTATCGACCGCATTGCCCCTACCGATGTACCCGTGATGATTGTGGGGCCATCGGGCTCCGGCAAGGAACTGGTCGCGCGCGCTATCCACGACAACTCCAGCCGCGCCAGACAATCGTTCGTGGCTATCAACTGCGGCGCTATCGCCGAGGGAGTACTTGGAATCCGAACTGTTCGGCCACGAGAAGGGCGCTTTCACCGGCTCGGTGTCCAAACGCGAGGGATTGTTCCACAAGGCCGATGGCGGCACGATCTTCCTCGATGAAATCGGCGAAACCAAACCCGATATGCAGGTCAAACTTTTGCGCGTGCTCGAAGACGGCACTTATTATCCGGTCGGTTCTTCGGTCGCGCAGCGGGCCGATGTCCGCGTGGTGTCGGCTACCAACCGCGACCTCAGCGAGGCTATCAGCGAACGCGCCTTCCGCGAGGATTTGTATTTCCGAATCGGCGTCGTGAAAGTTGTCCTGCCGCCTCTGTTCGAGCGCACCTGCGATATCTATCCTTTGCTTCAGCATTTCTCGCGCGGTTATCCCAAACTGAGCTATTCCGATGCCGCTATCGAGTTGCTTGTCAAATACGACTGGCCCGGCAATGTGCGCCAGCTCAAAAATTTCGCCGACCGCATGGGCGCATTCCAGCCGAAGGGGATGGTCGAGGTTGAAGACGTCGAACGGTTTATCCAGGAGCAGCACACCACCGCGCTCAACCTTCCGGTCTCCACCGGCAAGACTGTCGAGGAAGCCGGACATGAGCTTATTTATCACGCCATTTTGTCGATGGGCAACGAGATCCGCATGCTCCGCGACCTGATTACATCGCACCTGCCATCGGAGACGCCGCCCGAGGGTTATTCCAACGATGCTGCCGAAGTTACCAAGGGGATGAACATGGAGCAGGTGGAGAAGATGATGATTGAGCAGATCCTCGATGAAACCAAGGGCAACCGCAAGGAGACCGCCCGCCGCCTCGGCATCGGCGAACGGACATTGTACCGGAAGCTTAAGAAGTACGGGTTGAGTTAGGTCTTGTAGCGGGTCTGTCCCTGTCCGCCGATGGCGGCTTCGAACCCGCCGCGTATCACCAAGCCTTCGCCACCAAGCCTTCGCCGCCAAGTCATGGCCGCCAAGTCTTTCCCTTTTCAAGTCTTTCCTGCGAACGCAGGAATCCAGAAACGTAGGCGAGAACCGGTACCCCACCTAAAGCGTCAGCGGCAGGTGGGTTTACATTTTCCGCACAAATCCTGTCAAATTTCCGTGCGCGGCAGATGCCTGCCCGCCGACGGAGGGTCCTCATCTGCCCGTCCTTTGTAACAGTCACACCATCCCAACGGCAGTCATTCCTCATTGACAAATTTCAGGTAAAGTAGTATAATACTTTGACTTCTCGCACTGGCTTTGCGACGATTTACATTCAGTATTCAGCAGTTACTTACACCAACCGTGTGTTCGACAATGGCCCAAGCAGGGTTTCGAGGATCTTGGTGACATCAGAATCAGAACCCGACCTACTCTCTTTGGCTTGACGATATTGGAACATTCAGAGCAACAGAATGTGGATTATATGAAAACAACAACTATTAACAAGATTTGCCTGCTGGCTATGGCCTTGATACTGTTTTCCGAGAACAGTCTTTTTGCCCAGGATTTGTTTGACACTAAAGTCGACTATGCCGCAGGAGATAACCCTCAATCTGTTTTCTTGACTGATTTTAACGGCGATGGCAAAAAAGATCTGGCGACTGCAAACGCAAACTCTGGCAATGTTTCGATACTGCTGGGCAATGGTGACGGAACATTCCAATCTGCGGTCAACTATGTCGCCGGGAGCGGCCCTGTCTCTGTTTTCTCGACTGATTTTAACGGCGATGGCTACAATGATTTGGCGACTGCGAACTATATCTCTTACAATGTTTCGATACTGCTGGGCAATGGTGACGGAACATTCCAATCTGCGGTCAACTATGCCGCTGGAGGTAACCCTGCCTCTGTTCTCTCGATTGATTTTAACGGCGATGGCAACAATGATCTGGCGACTGCAAACTATAGCTCTGGCAATATTTCGATACTGTTGGGCAATGGTGATGGGACATTCCAGCCTGCGGTGAACTATGCCGCCGGAGTGGGCCCTCAGTCTGTTTTCTCGGTTGATTTTAACGGCGATGGCAAAAACGATCTGGCGACTGCAAACGCAAACTCTGCCAATGTTTCGATACTTCTGGGCAACGGTAACGGCACATTCCAATCAGCGGTTAACTATCCCGCCGGAAGTCATCCGCAGTCTGTTTTCTCGGTTGATTTTAACGGTGATGGCAATAATGATCTGGCGATTGCAAACGCAAACTCTGACAATATTTCGATACTTCTGGGCATTGGTAACGGCACATTCCAGTCTGCGGTTAACTATGCGGCCGGAGATGGTCCTTGGTCTGTTTTCTCGATTGATTTTAACGGCGATGGCAAAAATGATCTGGCGACTGCAAACGCAAATTCTGACAATATTTCGATACTTCTGGGCAATGGTAACGGCACATTCCAGTCTGCGGTTGACCATGCCGCCGGGGATGGCGCTTCCTCCGTATATGCCGTCGATCTTGACAACGACGGGGATGAGGATCTGGCGACTGCAAACGCATACTCTGACAATGTCTCGATACTACTGAACACAACCGACCCCTTATTTCAGCCTGCGGTTGACTATGCCGCAGGAGATCTCCCTCTCTCTGCTTTCTTGTCTGATTTTAACGGCGACGGGAATAATGATCTGGCAACTGCCAACGCAAACTCTGACAATGTTTCGATACTGCTGGGCAATGGTGACGGAACATTCCAGCCTGCGGTTGACTATGTCGTCGGAGATGCCCCTCGCTCTGTTTTTTCGATTGATTTTAACGGCGATGGCAACAATGATCTGGCGACTGCGAACGCGAACTCTGACAATGTTTCGATACTATTGGGCAATGGTGACGGAACATTCCAATCTGCAGTTAACTATGTCGCCGGAGAGTAACCCTCTCTCTGTTTTCTCGATTGATTTTAACGGCGATGGCCACAATGATCTGGCCGTGGCCAATTACAATTCCGACAATGTTTCGATACTGCTTGGCACTAAAGACGGAACATTCCAGTCTGCGGTTAACTATGCCGCCGGAGATGGCACTATCTCAGTTTTCTCGATTGATTTTAACGGTGATGGCTACAATGATCTGGCGACTGCGAACGGACTACTCTGACAATGTTTCGATACTGCTGGGCAATGGTAACGGAACATTCCAGTCTGCGGTTAACTATGCCGCCGGGAGTCAGCCTCACTCTGTTTTCTCGATTGATTTTAACGGCGATGGCTACAATGATCTGGTGACTGCGAACGGACTCTCTGACAATGTTTCGATACTGCTGGGCAATGGCGATGGAACATTCCAGTCTGCTGTTAACTTCGCCGCCGGAGATGACCCCTACTCTGTTTTCTCGATTGATTTTGACGGCGATGGCAACAATGATCTGGCGACTGCGAACTATTACTCTGACAATGTTTCGATACTGCTGGGCAATGGTGACGGCACATTCCAGTCTGCGGTTGACCATGCCGCCGGGGATGGCGCTTCCTCCGTATTTGCCGTCGATCTTGACAACGACGGGGATAATGATCTGGCGACTGCAAACGCATACTCTGACAATGTTTCGATACTGTTGAACACAACCGATCCCGAGCCAGTTATTAACGAATCATTCCAGCCTGCGGTTGACTATGCCGCAGGAGATGGTCCTTACTCTGTTTTATCGATTGATTTTAACGGCGACGGCAACAATGATCTGGTGACTGCGAACTATTATTCTGACAATGTTTCGATACTGTTAGGCAATGGCGACGGAACATTCCAGGCTGCTGTTAACTGTGCCGCCGGAGATAACCCTTGGTCTGTTTTCTCGATTGATTTTAACGGCGATGGTAACAATGATCTGGCGACTGCGAACTATATCTCTGACAATGTTTCGATACTGTTAGGCAATGGCGACGGAACATTCCAGTCTGCGGTTAACTATGCCGCCGGAGATGGATCTGTCTCTGTTTTCTCGATTGATTTTAACGGCGATGGCAACAATGATCTGGCGATTGCGAATTCAGTCTCTGACAATGTTTCGATACTGTTAGGCAATGGTGACGGAACATTCCAGTCTGCGGTTAACTATGCCGCCGGAGATGGCCCTCGCTCTGTTTTCTCGATTGATTTTAACGGCGATGGGAACAATGATCTGGTGACTGCGAACCTAAGCTCTCACAATGTTTCGATACTGTTAGGCAATGGCGACGGCACATTCCAGTCTGTGGTTGACTATGCCGCCGGGGATGACCCTTGCTCTGTTTTTTCGATTGATTTTAACGGCGATGGCAACAACGATCTGGCGGCTACGAACCTACGCTCTTCAAATGTTTGGATACTGTTAGGCAATGGCGACGGAACATTCCAGTCTGCGGTTAACTATGCCGCCGGAGATGGCCCTCGCTCTGTTTTCTCGATTGATTTTAACGGCGATGGCAACAATGATCTGGCCGCGGCTAATTTTTATTCCGACAATGTTTCGATACTGTTAGGCAATGGCGACGGAACATTCCAAAGCGCGGTTAACTATGCCGCCGGAGATGGCCCTGCCTCTGTATATGCGGCCGACCTTGACAACGACGGGGATAATGATCTGGCGACTGCGAACTATTACTCTGACAATGTTTCGATACTTATCAATCTGAGTGATATTCCGGTTACCTGCTGCATGCTCCGCGGTGATCTTGACCACAATGGCGTGATCGATCCAATGGATGTGTCATACTTTGTCAACTGGTTGTGGAAATACGGTCCGGTACCTCCGTGTCTGGATGAGGTAGATGTTGACGGCAATGGCGAAAATGACCCTATGGACCTCACCTACTTTGTGAACTATGTCTGGAAATTCGGACCGGCTCCGGCGGCCTGTCCGTAGAGTTGTAGTGACAGAATCTTTCACACCTGTACCCCACCTAAAGCGTCAGCGGCAGGTGGGATTGCATTTTCCGCACAAATCCTGTCAAATTTGCTCTTCAAACTGTCCTTTATCAGATACAAGCACGTTGGTAGGCTCACGCCGTGGCGTGAGCCTACCAACGCCAGAGCCTTCATCAGGCCCAAAACAGGTTTGAGCCTGCCACCCGGAACCGGGCAGATGAGGGCATCTGCCGCGCACAGAGTCTCGAATGCGTCGGGTCACAATCCCCTAAAGGGGCTCAAGACCCAACGCAACATTGCAGGAAAAATAAAATGATGAAACGAAGCCAAATCCCGGCAACGCAATATTATTTATCGCGACACGGCTGCGAGCCGTCAGGTCACAATCCCGCTACGCGAAATCAGGACCTGACGGAACATAGAATCGCCGGGTGGGTTACCGGGCTAAATAAGATGAGTGTGGCGCAACGCGTTTGATAAATCAAACGCCTACGGTTGCGCCTACATTTCCGGCTTGCCTTAGCGGATAGATTTTTCTATAATTTGGTAGTTTGAAAACAGCACTACTGACAGCCCTGGCGCTGGTAGTAATGCTGGGGGGAGGGCATCTTCGGGCACAGGATCTATCAACGGTGATACTTCCGTCCGAGGACGAAATCATCCAGGCCCGCCGCTCCGGTGACATCACCTACCAGCAATATATCATCCTTCTGGAAATAGCAGCCCACGGGATCGATTCGACGAATATCCACCTGCTCGATGAAATCCCCAACCTGTCATTTTTCAGCCCCGACACCAACACGCTATCATCGAATTTGGAGAAAGAACAAGAGTCCAGTTTCACAACCGGCACACCACCCACGAAACAAGCGCCGGGTATCCTGAGCGGAAAAGTCCAACACACTTACTGCCGCTACACCGATGAAAACGGCAACTTCAAATTCCACAGCAAGCTCGGCCTGCGTTATCACGAACGGTTCTCGGCAGACATGAACGTGCGAAGAGATTACAGCAGCTACGAACGGGTGACCTCGCGGACTTTCGCTTATCGCAATCGAAGGGGGCCAGTCAAGAGAAATTCTTATCGGCAACTTCTCCAAACGTCTCGGCATGGGGACAGTCTTTGGTTACCGGGGGAAGCTCTTTAGCTACTCCAAAGAGATCGACGGCGAGAATTTGCTGTATCCCGACTACGGCGGTTCCAACGGCGGCATGGTTCATGTGTTGACCGATGACATCGATATTCAAACGGTGGCAACCGTCGTGCGCGATGATGATTTCCGCCTCTGCGGCGGAGCCTCAATTGTCCAATTGAAAAACGTTCCGCTCAAACCGGCTCTGCTGTTCGGTATCAATCGTCTCAAGAATCGAGACGACTGGAGAAACGATCAGCGATATCAAATATGGTGTGAATATCGCTCATAAGTATCGGGCGGGCAGTGTCGGCATGGAATTTACCTGGCAGGATGGTGAGCGGTCATCTCCCGGCGCGTTTGTGATAGAAGGACGGCATAGGTTTCGACAGGCGGAAATAAAATACGCGGGGTGGGCGTACGGTGATGATTTTATCGATCTCACCGCCGGAAGTAAAGCAGCGGGTGTGCGCCACGGTGATTATATCGAACAGACAGATTTCAACTACTCGACCAAGCGCTCCGGTCAGGAAGGCGCCCTGCTCAAGACGGTAGTCGATTTGAACAGCAGTCTGGAATTTGCGAATTCGATGCTGTATGCCTCGTTCAACAGCGATACGGTCGATATCCAATGGCTGAGCGAGCTTAACGTTAGGTTCAGCCAGCTGACTATCGGTGGCGATTTCCTGACAAAAACACAAAAGCGCATCAGTCTTACAAAGAATAACGAAACCACAAAACGGCAGGCGAGACTGGTGGCTCGATACAAGTCGACCAAACTCTACCTGCGGACTCATGTCGGCTATAACACAGAAACGGCGGAGAAGGACTATCTTTCGTTTTTCACCACCGTGCAATATAAACTTCAGTCATACATCAGAATTGAACTCTGGTCCAATCTCACCGAGATTGACCACCGTGAGGGGAGAATCAATTATTGGTACGCATTTGTAAAAAACAGTTTTCAGGTCGCGGGCGATCTGATGGCGAGTGTCAAGCTGATGCACAGGTACAGCAGAAGTTCCAGCCTGGAGCACCGGACCGAAATGTCATTCGACCTGACCTATGTCTACTAATAGGCTTTTTTGTCGCCTTCGTGGCATTGGTTGCGTCAACAGTGTCAGCAGAGGTAGTCGTCAATGAGGTGCTCGCCAATGAGCCGGGTTCGATGACCTCGCTGGAATGGATCGAGCTGTACAACTGTGGCGAGGCCGTATCGCTCGACGGCTACGAACTTCACAGCGATGAAGACATCATAACGCTACCGGCCGACGTCACCCTCGATTCCGGTGAGTATTTTATCGTTTGCCGCAGACTCTATAGGACAGATGGGACACCGGCTTTCGAAGCATTTTGGGGAGATGGTTCCGGCGTTTGGGGAGACACCGATTATGAAAGTTCCTTTCAGATTCCCCTTGAGGCCTCGTTCTCGCTCACTAACGATTCCGGCAGTGTGACACTCCGGCATAATTCTTCGGAGGTTTCGTCACTGTCGTGGAGTCGTTCAGGTGGCGATGGTGATTCGTGGGAGAGAGCACTACCATTGTCGGACAGTATTGGCCAATCAACCGATCCGATAGGCTCCACCCCCGGCTTTCTCAATTCACTAACACCCGCCGACTATGACCTGGCTATCGTGGACGTAAATGTAACTCCGCGGGACGGAGGGTCGATGGTTACGTTCACGATTGCCAATGTGGGCCTCAGCGAGGTTGCCGGAGCACAGTTGTATGTGACCGACACGAATGGAGTGGATACAATCGGTGTCAAGCCTGTCGAAACAATGGCGCCCGGAGATACGGTTGATCTGGTCGGAGAGTATTGGCTTGATGAGAGGTATGTTATGCTCGTGGCTGTTTTATCGCACGATGACCGCGACCGCAACAACGACCGCCGGTTTCTGGCTGTGGGGAGTGACTATCCGCCGGTGATTATCACGGAGTTTCTTGCTAATCCAACATCGGATTTTAGTTGTGAGTGGGTGGAGATTTTCAACCAATCAAACGACAGTGTCAACCTGTTTGCGTGGCGGCTTGGTGACTCGCTGCGACAACACACGATCTGTGAATACTACACACCTGTTGGACCGGGCGAATATGTTGTTGTGGTGCAATCCGAGGAATATTTCAGGGCCGGCTATCCGGATTTCGATGGTCTGTGTTTTGAGGCGTTGGCATGGGCAGCGCTCAACAACGACGGTGATATCGTTGTTCTCGTGGACAGTTACAATTTGGAACTCGATAGATTCGCATACAGCACTGCTTTCGAAGACAACTACACGTGGAGCCGCGTAATCGATGGAGTCGATGCCGGCAAGTGGGGGAGGTCCGAGTTTGCAGGCGGAACGCCGGGCGCACCCAATGCGGTAACTTTGGTCGCGACCGGGTCGTCTATGGTTGTCGAATTGTCTTCGCCTTATGTATCGCCCGATGGCGACGGGTTTGAAGATGTCGTGGATATCACGATAGAGGCTCCACCGGCGAGCAGCTTTACCGCCAGAATATACGACCGTCAGGGGAGAGTCGTGCGACATTTGTACGACCACGAGCGATATCTGCCATCGCAAGTCGAGTGGGATGGTCTCTCCGATGCCGGACGGCGACTCCCGATAGGGATGTATATTCTCTGTGTCGAGGCGGCCGGGGTGCAGGCCGTCAAGAAACCGATTGTGGTGGCGAGGTAGAGTATGAGAAGTAACATCGTTACTATCACTGTCGTTGCGATTTTCCTCGTAACGGTATCATCGTCGGCAGGCTTTGACTTCCTCACGACCGGTGGCAATGGTCTGGGGCAGACGGTGATTCTGTCGAAGTCGTCGGCATCGACCCTGCTACTTGTGCCATCCGGAGGGCATACCGACCGCCAATGGAAAGTGGAGTTTGCCGCCGCGCGACGGTTCGAACTCAAAGACCTCGACCAGACGTATCTGGCCGTTGCTTATCGTTTCAGTTCTCTCACGTATTCGGCCGGGTTTACATCGTTCGGATATGGCGACTTTTACGCGGAAAGAACGGGCAGGCTCGCGGTTGCCTATCATTTGGATTCTTTGATAGTCGGGGCTAATGTCTCATATATGCAAGTCGATTTCGGCGGGCATTATGAGAACCTGAGCGGGCAGGCGGTCGGGCTGGGGGCGACATATCGCGCCGGACGAGTGCTGGCATCGGTCGTCGCGGAGAATATCAACTCCCCCCGGCTTGATAGCCACAGCGAGCGTCTTCTTCCAAAGTACAGCCTCTACACCGAACTGATCGGCCCCGGCTCGTATGCGATCACAGGGAGAGTTACCGGCCAAAAATGGGAAAAGCCGCAGTTCGGGGTGGGGCAGAAGATCGATATATCATCGATAAGCTCTATTTTCTGGGGTCTGTCGACCGGGCCGTTTATCTATGGCGGCGGACTTGAATTAATCTATAAAAGAAGTATAATTACCTATGCGACATCGTACCACCCGACCCTGGGATTTTCGCATACCCTGTCGCTGTCTTTTGGTTTTGGCAAAGACGACCCGCAACAACGGTAGAAAGTGAACGCATGGCCGGTCTGACCAGAAAAGATATCGAGATAAGAGAGCAGCAGATGCTGGCGCCGTACGCGGCGTTGTCATCGCAGTCTCGCGGCCGTGCCTATCCGCTCGAAGAACACCCCCTGCGCACGGCATTTCAGCGCGACCGTGACCGTATTGTCCATTCGGCGGCGTTTCGCCGGATGGAGTACAAGACGCAGGTGTTTATCCCGCACGACCGTGACCATTTCCGCACCCGCCTGACTCACACTATCGAGGTAGCCCAGATCAGCCGCACGATGGCGCGGATTCTCAGGCTCAACGAGGATCTGGCGGAGGCGATTGCGCTGGTGCACGATCTGGGGCACACGCCGTTCGGGCACTCCGGCGAGGATGTTCTCAACGATTTGCTCAAGGACAACGGCGGGTTCAATCACAACCGTCAGTCGCTGCGGGTGGTCGATATTCTCGAACAGCGCTACGATGAACACCCCGGATTGAATCTGACCTACGAAGTCCGCGAGGGGATAGTCAAGCACGAAACCAAAGTGCAGATAAAGCTGCCGGAGTTCAATCCGCAGGAGAAGCCTACGCTGGAGGCCTCGCTGGTGGATATCGCCGATGAAATCGCCTACAATGCTCACGATATCGATGATGGCCTGTCATCGGGGATTCTGACTTTCGAAGAACTTTATCGCGCGGCTTTCTTCGACCAACTTGGCCTGAAACGCTCGCCGGGGGAATCATCGCCGGCCGATGACAAGAGTCGCTATGCTCTGGTGCGGAGACTTCTGGACCTGGTGGTTACCGATGTCGCTAACGAAACGCAGAAGCATATCGATGAACAGGGTATTGCGGATTTGGCCGATGTCCGGGCTGCCGGGCAGAAGCTGTGTACATACTCGGAGCCAACGGGGAAGATTGTAGCCGGATTGAAGGAATTCTTAAATCGCAGCCTTTACAAGCACACTAATCTGGTGGGTATGTCGGAGTGGGCGCGCAAGATTATCGAGTGCATTTTCGAGAAGATACACAGCGATACCTCGCTCATGCCGCCGCGCTTTCAGGAGATGCTTCTCACCGAGGACAGAGAGATCGTCATCGCCGACTATATCGCCGGGATGACCGACCGCTTCGCTATCAAAATGTACGAAGAATTGCGCTGACGGCCTCAGGCCGGACTACTGCACATCCCAATCAAGCAACTCCCAGGTGTAGCGTTCATCTACGCGCTCTGGGGTAGGAAGTCAAGCAAACTTCGATATCGATACTTGCGATTCCAATATCTGGCGCTATCGCGACTCTGTACTCGACGTTAAAGGGTAGCTCGTCTGCCAACCCAGAACTATCATACAGTTGGCAACGGAATTGTTGTCAAGCTCAAGTGTCTTCACCTGTATTACGCCGGACGCCATACTCTCGGCGCCGATTGGATACAGTGGGTTCCATGCCTTATTTAAGGTAAGCGGGAAAAACAAAGAAAGCCAGACCCTGGGATACTTCAAGTACAAGGAGTCGTGCTGATACAACACTGTCATCGTGTCGAGCTTGTTCGTGTACTCCAATTGCCATATCTGCTCATAGGTTCCGGTGCAGTCCTGTTGTCCGCAGTCAAAGGCAACACTGTCGATAATTGTAACAACAACAGTGTCGAGGATTACCGGATTCTCAAAACTAGAATCTCGCACTGCGTACGTCCATGAATCACCGATGGAATGTGGAAAGGCGGCAAGCGTTAGAGCGGGGGGGACCGGGTCGACAGATTTATCCTCGCAGGCGGCGAGAGCGAGCAGACTAAGAGCAAAAATGCCCAGCAAAGTGCGTTTCATACAAAATCCTCCCTAAAATTTTACTGGATAAGGTCAATATAATATGGCCTTGAAAAAGACGCAACAGAAGTCCCGCCGGTGGGATGGGAAACGTGAAACTCACTTATGACTTTTATGAACCGGCTTGCAGAATCCGCCCGACCCCGATCGCCTTCGCTATGCCTAAGTAATTACTATACAATGGGTAAGCCGATTGCTGCGGGGTTGGCACAGCCCTTGCATTTACTGCCGGTATGGACTGTTATTTTGGCTCATACGAACTGCCGCAGGATAATCAACTCGATAAATCCGCCGTGGTCATTTTCTCCATACCGGACCTGGGCATCAAGTTCAAGGCTCCTTTCGATGGCGTCAATCACGACCACAACGATTTTGCCTCTCTTCTTGCCCTGCTGGAATTCATAGACAGCAACCAGAAATACTTCTCCAACCATACCTACCAGATTTTTGGCAACAATGTCAAGATCATCAATCAGATCAACAGGCGTGAGCAACCGCCGCTGATTTTCACGCCGCTTCTGGAGAAGGCCGAAAACTACCGCAAGAAATACCGCTTCTCTCTTTCGTGGATCAAGGCCGATGACAACCCGGTCTACCGGTCGCTTTTTGATTGACGCTCCCTTCGGCATGACCGTATAATTGGGTATGCCGACTCCCGCTACATTGTTTAAAGATATTACCGCCGGTCGTTTCAAACCGGCTTACTACTTTTTCGGCCCCGAGGACTATCGCATCGCCGAGGCCGAGAAGTTCGTGGCTCACCAGTTTCTGCCGAACCGTCAGGTCACCACGAATCTGTACAAAATCGACGGTCGACGGACCAAGGCCGGAGATTTGATGGCTGAGCTGTCGAACTTTCCGATGCTGGGGGAGAAGCAGGTCTTTATCGTTCGCGATTTCCAGAGCTACAAACCAACCGAGGTCACCCGCATACTGGGGTTGTTGTCGCCTGCCGACCCCAATCGAATTATCATCTTCTCCAGTCCATCAGTTCGCACTCCCAAACGCAACTCGGCCTTTTTGAATAACGTGTCCAGGGTGGCCGAGACGATAGAATTCAAAAAACTGACCTTTGAAGAATCCGCCGGTCAGATCAGGACGCGGCTCGAAAAAGAAGGTATTTCGATAAACCCCGATGCTCTGAGGATGCTGGCCGAGCTTCTGGGTGGAAGTCGCGGGGCTATGGAAGCCGAAATCGGCAAGCTGGTGAATTTCAAATCCAGCGGAGAGACGGTCGAGGTGGAGGATATCAAAAAGATCTCCGCCGGTTACGAGGTTTTCAGTATTTTTGATCTGGCTGACTATATCGTTGCCGGGAATACCAGGAAAGTGCTTCAGATGGTGCGTACGCTGTTATCCGAGGGCAACTCGCCGGCCACCCTGACCACTCTGATGCAGCAACATTTCACTTCACTTTATCTCGTTAAAAACGGCAAAAGTCCTCTGGGCAAACGGGGTTTTCTGGTCCACAAATTCCGGCAGCAGTCCGACCGCTACGCCAATGATCGCCTTGAAGGTATCATCATCGAAATAGCTGCCGCCGACAGCCAGCTTCGCCACAAGGGCATCAAACCGGAAACTACGCTGGAGATGCTGGCCATGACGCTGGCGGGTGAAAATAAACAGTAGAATGGGTGATATTATTCGGGAAGAAAACAACATCACTCCTGTAAATAGAGAAGGAGACAGGGTTTCTGAAAAGAAACTGGTCGAGGCGGCCCAAAATGGCGACAAAAAGGCTTATGGTCAACTCATAAGGCTCCACCAGAAAAGGCTTTTCCGCTATATCTATGGATTGCTGAAATCCTTCGATGCCGCTGAAGACATAGTACAGGAAGCATTTGTGAAAGCTTACGATAACATAAAGACATTTCGAACCGAATACGCTTTTTACCCGTGGCTGTCAACCATTGCCCGCAACCTGGCTTACAACCAGATTCATCGAGAGGAAAAGAAAGAATCGCTCGACGATCTCAGCGATAAAGGCTTTAATCCCGAAAGCACCGAACTGGGGCCGCTGGAGAAATTGCTCAACGACGAGGGGCACAAGCGCTTCTACAAGGCGCTCATGACTCTGCCGGTCAAATTCCGCTCTGTTTTTGTGTTGAGGCATTTCGAGCAGATGGACTACTCCGCCATTGCGAGTTATCTGAAAATTCCACCCGGAACGGTCGATTCGCGTCTTTACAGGGCGCGCCAGTTGCTAATGGCGCAGCTAAAGGATTTATTACAGGGATAGCGATACCATATGGACCACTCATATTTCAAAGATAGAATCTCCGCCTACCACGATGGCGAACTGAAGCACGAAGAAGAACATCTGATAGCCGAGCATCTAAAAACCTGTGCGGAGTGTCAGCAACTTCTGAAAGAACTTGAAGCCTTCGACCGTATGGTGGAGAAGCACTCGGGACTCAAGGACGATGAATACTGGGAACGCTCGGCGCAAAAAATAGAACAGGCTATCGGCGGCGAGGTGAAGACCAAGGTTGTCGATATCAAGAAGTCGTCGTGGTCCGGTCTCAGATGGAAACTGGCCGGTGTGGCCGCAAGCGCGGCTGTTATCGCGTTTATAGCTCTCTATGAAACGGACATCACCGATCAGGTTAATCGGGAAACCGTTCCCATGATGATGAAGGTTGAAAAGCCGCAGCCATCTCAGCAGGTGGACTCGCTCAAGTCTGAGGAATATGTGGGAGACATGGACGCGGAGTCCGAGTTGGGAGCCGTATCCGGTGCGGATACACCTGTTCCTCCGGCTGCCGATCTCAAAGCCGGTGTTCCCAAGCCGGTGGCCGACGAAGAGATAGTTGTATCCAGAGAAATGACCGCTGTAACAAAGAGTGCTCCATCGCCAACGGTGATAGAACCTAAGAAAGATGCCGACGTACCGGACGAATCACCGGCCGAACCGTTCCCATATACTCAGGCAGTCGACAATCGCGCGCTTCACGAAGGCGGCAGGGTGACCCAGTCAAGCGAAGTACCGAAACCAAAGGAAGTCACGAAAACAGCTCCGGTTGTGGTGGGCCTTTTGGATTCCGGCGCGGTGTCCGGTCTGGTGTCGAAATCGGACGCAAGTCGCAAAGTAGCGGCAGCAGCCGAAATAGCCGAATTGGAAGATTCCCAGCTTACTCTCGAACACTGGAGAACAAAGCGCGACTCGCTGGAAAGTGTTCTGGCCAACACCGACCGGGCGCAGATGTTAGAGAATGAGATACTGCTGACAGCCAGAGCTAAAAAGCTGGACAAAAAGGCACAGGCTGCCATGATTGACTCGGTATCGTCAGAGTCTGCTGAACGGGACCCGCAGTTGCTTCTGCTGGAGAGTTATTATCAGGTCGGCTCGTTGACCGACGATAGGGCCGAATACAAGCAGTCTGTTAAATATCTACGCGAGTATCTGGACACGGAGGATTCAGTGTACAAGCTCAATGCCGCCTGGTTTCTCCAGAGACTCGAAGAGAGAAAATGGTAGCCGCTCAGCGGTCTTTGCTGCTGCCCCTAACCAATTGTAAATAGGCCGGTTAGCTTTTTCTCTGGCAATCCGGGTGGGTGATAACTCTTGCGAGAGAGAAAACTTTCCGGAGACTGTCTCGTATACTATCTTTAGAAGTAACAGCACGTGACAGAAACGGAGGCTTCAATGGATAAGCGACTCTACAGGTCATCGACCAATAAGATCATCGGCGGCGTATGCGGCGGACTTGGCCAATATTTTGAAATTGACCCGGTAATCCTTCGACTGATTGCCGTCATACTCGTATTTCCCACCGGCGGTGCTGCCATTTTGGTGTATCTCATCGGCTGGATAATCATACCGAAGCAGGACGAAGGAGCAGTCGTGGAGGAATCTTCACCTCAGGGGCCGGTCACGGCATCCACCTGGCGGGGCTTCTGGCCGGGGATCATTCTAATCGGTATCGGGCTTCTCCTCATTATGCGCGAAACGTGGTACTGGTTCCACTGGGATGAACTGTGGCCCATAGTCTTTATCGGCGCAGGTCTCTTTTTGATCCTTCGCCGCAACCGCAGGCGCAAGGAGATTGACGATAACAATATGGCATCGTTCGCCAACAACCACGAACCCAAACCGGAAAACGGAGGGTCGACATTATGAGTCCGGCGCGCTTCCGATGGGGAATACTCCTGATTCAGATCGGCTTGCTGATCATGCTGGTCAATCTGGACATTATCAACTCCAATTTCATTTTCGATATCGCAGTGTTCTTCGCGGTGGTTCTGATCCTGGTCGGTATCGAAAAGATATTTACCAATACCAAACTTCAGTTCATATCCTATCTGACATCGGTTGGAATCCTGGTAGTCGGCCTGGGTCTTGCCTTCAACAGCAGCTATGGCGGGCAGTCCGGAAGCTACCTTTCTGAAACGACTTATCGCGCGGAATACGATCCGAAAGTCAAGAAATTGAGAGCGATTCTGGACTGCGATGGTACCGATGTTACTATTCGCGATGCCGGCAGCGATCTGGTTTACGGGCGATTCGACCGGTTTACACAGAAGCCCAAGATAGATTTCGAGGTCGTTGACGATTTGGCGAAAATAGAGATGAAAGGGCGCACCGGCAAGTTTCTTGTCGGAGCCGTTCAAATCGATACCGGTGAGCCGCAGGACTGGTACCTTCGTTTTGCCGAAGATGTACCTCTCGACCTGGAGTGTATCGGCGATAAATCGGATATGCATCTGAACATGTCCACCTCGCGTCTGGAAAAACTAAAAGTCGAGGCCGATGACGCCACGATATATATCAAGCTGGGAACCCTGGAGCCTCTGGTGATCGTGAGCATCACCGGGGAAGATTCCGAGCTTAAGCTGCGCGTGCCCGAAGATGTCGGGTTGAAGATCTTTGGTCAGGATTACAGCTCTTATCTGACAGCGGTTGGTATGATCGAGACCGACGACGGCTTCTATACTTCTGCCGGATTTGATACGGTTGCCACCAAAGTTGAGGTAAATCTCGATGAGCGCTTGAAATCCTTTATTCTCGACTATTTCTAAAAGTACATCGAGAAAAGCTACTTATGGAAAAGCGGCAGAAATGCCGCTTTTTTATTGTAAGCGACATCGGAATTTGTTACTTTTCAACCACAGATTATAAAATTCCTTAAAGCGAAAAATCATGAGAAACAATATGAAGTGGACTGTCGTCGTTCTGCTCTGCCTTTCAGTGATTGCCGGTTGTGCCGGCGATAAAAACGAAACCGGTAAGCGCGAGATTCTTAGAATTGGCACCGATGCTACCTATCCGCCGTTTGAGACTGTCGATACCGACACCGGGCATCCGACAGGATTTGATATCGATCTGATTGCTGCTCTCTGCGAATTGAATGGCTGGAAACCGGAATTTATCGTGACGCCGTTCGACGGCATAATCCCCGGCCTGAGGAGCAAAAAATACGACGTGGTCATTTCGGCCATGACAATCACGCCGGAGCGGGCGGCTGTTGTCGATTTCACCGACCCGTACTATCTGGCCGGACAGACGATTGCGGTTCCGCTCGATGACACCCTGACTCACCGGGTCGATGACCTGATCAGCAAGCGAGTCGGTGTTCAGCTTGGAACCACGGGCGAACTGATGGCGAAGCGTATCGATGGTCTGCAGGTGTTTTCGTACGACAACATCGGCGCCGCGTTTATAGACATGTCCAACGGCAATCTCGATGCTGTGCTGAATGACTTTCCCACAACGCAGGCGTATATCGTAAAACACGGCACGGCTAAGACAGTCGGTGATATCCTGTCGACAGAATATTATGGCATCGCCGTCCGTAAGTCCGACAATGAACTGCTGCAGCAATTGAACACAGCTCTGGAACAATTGAAGGCGGGTGATGGGTACGATAATCTCCATATGAAGTGGTTCGGTACCTTGCCGCCGGCGGGTCTGTCGCTCGATACTTTATCCGTTGAGTGATGTTGACCTGCGTTTTTTCCGTTGCCAAGAACCTTAGCTTTTAATAAACTTAGTCCCGATGAATGATTTAAAACTCAATTTGCCCCGACTAAAAGGCAAGATTATCGCTATCGATGGTCCCGCCGGTTCGGGAAAATCGACCACGGCAAGAAAACTGGCAGCCCGTCTTGGCTTCACTTATCTGGATACCGGCGCCATGTACCGGGCACTGACATACTTTGCTTTTCAGGCCAAAATTGACCCGTCTGATGGTCCCAAACTGACGGCTCTGGCCGAGAAAGTGCCTATCGAGTTTGAGACGGGCGACGAGGTTAACAAAGTGTTTATAAACGGCCGGGATGTTACCGAAGAAATCCGCTCGCCGGAAGTAACCACGCATGTCTCCGAGGTCTCGGCCCACAAGGGTGTCAGGGAAGCGATGGTGGCCAAGCAGCAAAAGCTGGCCGAGCATGGCTCCATAGTTGCCGAAGGACGAGACACGACCACGGTGGTCTTCCCGCGCGCCGATTTGAAAGTCTATCTGGCAGCATCGGTGAAAGAACGGGCCGGTCGCCGTCTGATTGACCTCACCAAAATGGGAGTAAGTACCACACTGGAAGAGCAGATGGCCGACATCCAGAGGCGCGACGATTACGACTCCAACCGCAAACACTCACCGCTCACCAAGGCCCGTGACGCTTTCACAGTGGACACTACTGATATGACTATCGAAGGTCAGGTAGAGTTTATAATTTCGCTTATCCGCCAGGTTCTCAAGTAGCCATGAAAATTCTCTATTATGCCGGGTTGTCCCTGACCCGGCTTATATCTACAGTCTTTTTTCGCGTGAAGATATCCGGCACGGAGAATGTTCCATCGGAAGGCGGCTTCATAATCGCCACCAATCATCGGTCATATTTCGATCCTCTGCTCGTTGGCAGTTGGCTGAGCCGTCAGGTCTATTTCCTGGGCAAGGCCGAATTGTTTAAAAATAAGTTTTTTGGATGGGTTATCACTCAAACCAATGCCCTGCCCGTAAGACGCGGGACGATAGACCGAAATGCCGTGAAACTCTGTCTTGAGGTGATGAATCAGGGTTATGGCCTGACTATGTTTCCCGAGGGAACGCGCGCAAAGGGAGTCGAGTTTCTGTCGCCCAAGCCGGGTATCGGCGTAATAGCCACTCAGGCAAAAGTGCCTATTGTTCCCGGCTATGTTCATGGCAGTGACAGACTTAAGGACTGTTTTCTGGGTTGGCGAGACCGGCTGAGTGTCCATCTTGGGCCACCGATTTCAGCCGAGCAAGTAGCCGGCTTTCCTGCTGACAGGGAAGGGTATTTCCAACTTGCCGAATTGGTTATGAGCCGCATCAAAGAGATCAAAAATCAGGTCGTTTCCGCTAATCAAAAATCATAATAAACCGATTAAAGATTTTAGCTTACAGGCCAGAAAAGGCTTGTAAAATGCCGAGATTTTGTTATATAGGTAAACCGCTTCGGGCCATATCTCCAGGTCCGGGCGGCTCTGACGGTTTTCCGAAAGGAAAAATCCAAAACCGTCGGGGGTACTCTTAAGGAGGTTCTCTAATCGTTAATGGCAGAAGCCAAAAAAACCACTACGACAGCTGCCAAGGTCTCCAAGCGCAAAGCCGCGACAGCTAAAAAAACCAAAACAACCAAAACCAAACTCGTCAAGACCGACACCACGGCCACACAGGTCACAGGTGTAGTCGAGCAGGCGCAACAAGATGAACGCGTCGTTACCGCTCGTCACCGGCGAGTTGCCGAGAAAGCCAGGGAGCGCGCTTCGTTACCCGAATCTACTGAACCGGAAGTTCAGCGGATGCGGATTACCGATGTCTCCGGCGTTATCTATGACGACCCCGAGTACAAGGCCATGGTCGAAATGTATGATTCGACCATCAAAGCCATCAAAGAGGGTGAAATCGTTTCCGGAACCATTCTGGGCGTCACCCGCGACGATGTAATCGTCGATGTCGGGTTCAAGTCCGAGGGAATTATCTCGCTTCACGAATTTCCCGCTCCTCTCAATATCAAGGTCGGCGATCCTATCGATGTCTATCTCGAGCAGATCGAGGACAGCAACGGTCAGCTGATTCTTTCCAAGCAAAAAGCTGATTTCATGCGCGTGTGGGATAACATCCGTGACATCCACGACTCCGGCGATGAAGTTACCGGTAGAGTCGTACGCCGAATCAAGGGCGGTCTCGTTGTCGACGTCATGGGCGTCGATGCTTTCCTGCCCGGTTCGCAGGTCGCCCTGCGGCAGGTCCCGGATTTTGATGCTCTTATCAATCAGGATATGACGCTCAAAATCATCAAGATCAACAAAGCCCGCCGCAATATCGTCGTGTCCCGTCGCGTCGTCCTCGAAGAGGAACGCGACAGCATGCGCGAAAGACTGCTTGAGGAAATCGCCGTCGAGCAGGTTCGTCAGGGCATCGTCAAAAACATCACCGATTTCGGTGTCTTCATCGATCTCGGCGGTGTCGACGGTCTTCTGCATATCACCGATATGTCATGGGGCCGGATCCGTCATCCCTCCGAGATGGTCAATCTGGGTGAGAAGATCGATGTCAAGATTCTTGATATCGACGATAAGACCTCTCGAATCTCACTCGGTCTGAAGCAGATGACCCCGTATCCGTGGGAGAATATCGAGGAGAAATATCCGATCGGCGCCAAAGTCACCGGTCGGGTCGTCTCGATCACCGATTACGGTGCGTTTGTCGAACTGGAAAAGGGTATCGAGGGACTTATTCATATCTCCGAGATGTCCTGGACACAGCACATCAAACACCCCTCCAAGATCATGAACGTCAACGATGCGGTCGAGGCGGTGGTGCTGTCGGTTGATAAAGAGAACGAGAAGATTTCTCTCGGTATCAAGCAGATGGAGCCCGATCCGTGGGAAACCATCGACCACAAATACCCGATCGGCAAAGTTATCGCCGGCAAGGTGCGCAATCTGACTGCCTTCGGCGCTTTTGTCGAACTTGAGGAAGGAATCGACGGTCTGGTTCACATCTCTGACATGTCCTGGACCAAACGGATTCAGCATCCTTCGGAAGTCATGAAGAAGGGTGACCGGGTCGAGGTCAAGGTCATCAAGATCGACCACGAGAATCGTCGAATTTCGCTCGGACTCAAACAACTCTCCGATGATCCCTGGAACGAGATCGCCAAAAAGTACGCCGTTGGCACCGATTGCCTGGGCACCATTACGAAAGTAATGGATCGCGGCGTGGTGGTGGATCTCGACAACACGGTGGAAGGTTTCATCCCTACGGCCCAACTGGGCAACAAGGACCTTACCGACCCCACCGGAGTGTTCAAAGAAGGCGAGCAGATTCCGCTTCAGGTAATCGAGTTCGAACGTCACCAGCACAAGATAGTGCTGTCTGTCTCGGCTTATTACCGCAAGCGCGAGCGCAATGAGCTTGAGGAGTTTGTCGGGAAGCATACTTCCAGCACAAGCACAGCAATGGCTGACGCTATGCCCGAGGAGCTGAAGCAGGCGAGATCTCAGCATGCAGAACCTGTTGAGGAAACGCCTAAAGCTGAGGCCCCGGAAGAGACTGCTTCGGATGAAACCTCCGAAGGCGAATCTGAAGAGACACAACAGTAGCCTACAGGTCATCTGACCCCGGCTGCTATGTAAATAGAAAGCAGGCTAAGAAATTAGCCTGCTTATTGCATTGCCTGAGGGCCGGTTGAAACCCTTACTTAGTTGCGGCAGGTCCTGCAAATCCGCGGTAGCAGATTTGTGTGACCTGCCGCTCCCGCAATTTTTGAGCTCAAGTGTCGGGTCACAATTCCCCTACGCGGGAATCAGGACCCGACACAACATGGGCAGTGGCTTTTAAGTAGCCCCGATACGGCAGTCTTCAAATCGGTTAACAATCCCTTGCTATGAAAGATGGTTTGGCTTACACTTACGAGGTATGAAACTGGGCATTATTGGAAAACCTCAAAGTGGCAAGACAACCGTCTTCAATGCGGCTTCGGGACATCAGGAGGCTGTTGGCGATTTCAGCCAGGCTGCCCACAGAGCGGTGATAAAAGTCCCCGATGAACGGATAGACAGAATTGCCGGGATAATCAATCCTGTCAAGAAGACCTACGCCGAGATAGAGTTTCTCGATGCTCCCGGATTTACGGGTAAAGGCAAAGAATCGGGAGCACCGGAAATCAGTTCGGATTTGCGGCTTATGGAGGCGTTGATTCTCGTTATTGATAAGTTTTCATCCGAGGCCAATCCATCGAGAGATATCAGGGATTTGCTCGATGAAATGATTCTGGCCGACCAGGTCGTGGTCGAGAACAATATCGACAGGAAATCGCGGAAGATAAAATTAACAGGCGATAAGGCCGGACTCCGGGAAATAGAACTTCTGGAGCAATGCCGGGCGGCGCTCGATGAAGGCAAGCTGCTGATAGATGTGAATTTATCTGATGTCGATGAAAAAATGCTGCGGGGCTACACCTTCCTGACACAAAAACCGCTCCTGATTGTTCTTAACCTTGGCGAAAGCGATATTGGCAAAGGCGAACAGTTCCGGCAGGAGTTGTCGCAGTTTATTTCGCCGGGAAAACGCGATATTTCCGCTCTGTGCGGGAAAATCGAGATGGAGCTGGTGCCGCTCGAAGACGAAGAACGACGGATGTTTATGGAAGAACTGGGAATAAAAAAACCGGCGGTCGAAAAAGTGATTCAAATGTCCTATGATCTTCTGGGACTAATCTCCTTTATTACGGCCGGCCCGCCCGATGTTAGAGCGTGGACAATCAAAAAAGGAACCAACGCCCAAAAAGCCGCCGGAGCCGTTCACACCGATATGGAGCGCGGGTTTATAAGGGCCGAGGTGGTCCAGTACGATGACTACGACAAATACGAAACGCTTGCCGCCGCCCGTTCGGCCGGCAAGGCGCATCTGGAGGGGAAGGAATATATTGTTCAGGATGGTGATGTAATTCTGTTCCGGTTCAATGTCTGAGGTGTACAAACCAATAGGGACGAAAAAATGGGGCTTTCCCGCTGTTCAAAAAATGAGCACAGCTGCCGATATAACAATAATAGCAAAGTGTTCAACTCGATGAGGTAAAAGTGTCGGAAGTAAAAGACAAAGCGACTGATAAAAATACAAATAGCGATCTGGCCGAAACCACGGTGCTGCCAATTCTCCCGCTGAAAGGCACGATTGTATATCCCTACCTGATTGTGCCGCTCATGATTCAGGATGCTGAGCAGACCAGGTTGGTCGATGATGCCCTTATGCGCGGTTCCCGTATCGGACTGTTCCTGCAGAAAGATACCTCGGTGGAACATCCGCAACCCGAAGACCTCTACCAACTGGGAGCTTCGGGCAATATTCTCAAGATGCTCCGGTTCCCCGATGGTTCCGTGCGTTTTCTCATACAGGGTCTCGCCAGAATAAGAATCAAAAAGATAGTCACCAGCTCCCCGTACATGTCGGCGGAGGTGGAAGAAGTCTCCGAGACGGTGGCCGACGCGGTCAAGATGGAGGCGCTCCAGCGCAGCCTTTCCGATGCAGTGCAGAAACTGGTGGAACTGGCTCCGTATCTTACCGAGGAGTTTCAGGTATCGGCCCACAATCAGGATACCCCGTCGAAACTCACCGACTATATCGCCTCGAGCCTGAATATTCCCATTCAGAAGAAACAGGAATTGCTCGAAGAGCTTAATGTCTACAAGCGAATGGACAAGCTGTTTCACCTGCTGAAAAAAGAGACCGATGTCCTCGAACTCTCGCAGCAGATTCAGGCCAAGGCGGCCAGCGAACTGGGCAAGTCGCAACGCGACTATATTCTTCGCGAACAACTCAAGGCGATCAAGAAAGAGCTTGGCGATGCTGACGACAAATCCGATGTCGACGAATTCGAAGCTAAGATAGACGAAGCCGAGATGCCCGATACGGTGGAGCAGGCGGCCTACAAAGAACTCGACCGCATGTCGCACATGTCGCCATCGTCGGCCGAGTACACCGTCACGCGCACCTACCTCGACTGGCTGGTGTCGTTACCGTGGAGCAAATCCACGCAGGACAAACTGGATCTCAAGCGAGCCAAGAAAGTGCTCGATGAAGACCATTACAATCTTGAAAAAGTCAAAGATCGCATTCTGGAATATCTCGCCGTACGTAAGCTCAAATCCGATATCAAAGGTCCTATCCTGTGCTTCGTGGGACCTCCCGGAGTGGGGAAGACCTCACTGGGTAAGTCGATAGCACGGGCGATGGGACGCGAGTTCGCGCGCGTGTCGCTGGGTGGTATGCGCGACGAGGCCGAGATTCGCGGTCACCGGCGCACGTATATCGGCGCCATGCCCGGACGTATCATCCAATCGATGAAACGCTGCGGCTCGAACAATCCGGTCATTATGCTCGATGAGGTCGATAAGCTCGGTTCCGATTTCCGAGGGGATCCATCGGCGGCGCTTCTCGAAGTGCTCGACCCGGAACAGAACGATTCTTTCTCCGATCACTATCTGGAGGTGCCTTTCGATTTGTCGAAAGTCATGTTCATCACCACGGCCAACTGGATGGAGCCAATCCCGGCGGTTCTTCGCGACCGCATGGAAATAATCAATCTCCCCGGCTACACGGATATCGAGAAGCTGGCTATCGCCCGACGGCACCTGATTCCCAAGCAGCTTGAGAACCACGGCCTCAGCACTACCAACGTGGCTATTGAAGATAGCGGCGTGAAGACGATTATCGATGGCTACACCCGTGAGGCCGGCCTTCGGAATCTGGAGCGCGAGATTGCCTCGGTTATCAGAAAAGCCGCGCGGCGGGTAGCATCGGGCTACAAAAAGAAAGTCACTATCGGCGCCAAAGAGATTCCCAAAATGCTTGGCCCGACCAAATTTATCCGCGAAGGATTGAGCCGTCAGGCAAGTGTCGGCGTGGTTCCCGGACTGGCCTATACCGCTGTTGGCGGTGAACTGCTTTTCATCGAGTCTACCACCATGCCGGGCAAGAGCAATCTTATGCTCACCGGACATCTGGGCGATATCATGAAAGAATCTGCCCAGGCGGCCTTGTCTTTCATCCGGTCGAACCACGATGATTTGAATATCCCGGCTGACAAATTCGAAAATACCGACATCCACATACATGTACCCTCCGGCGCTACGCCCAAAGATGGCCCCTCGGCCGGTATCACCATGTTGGTTTCGCTGGCCTCGCTTTTGACCCAGCGACCGCCCCGCCCATGCCTTGCCATGACCGGCGAAATCACCCTCCGCGGGCAGCTTTTGCCTATCGGCGGACTGAAAGAAAAGCTCCTGGCGGCCTACCGGGCAGGCATCGATACGGTCATTCTGCCCGAGGAAAACCGCAAGGATGCCGTCGATTTGCCGGCGGAAATTAAGAAAAATATAAAATTAAAATTCTTTTCCGAAGTTTTACCGGCTGTTAAATTTGCCTTGAATGGCAACGACCGGACAAACAAAACCAAAGGCAAAAAGGCCCGACGCAAGAAATAGTAGCAACTGGAGGTCTACACCGTGAAACTGGTCACCTCCGACCTGATGCGTCAAATCGACCGCGAAACCATCGAGAACGTCGGTATCCCCGGACCCGACCTGATGGAAAACGCGGGTCGCGGTATCGCCTTTGGTATTCTCACCGACATCGTTGAAGACGAAGAAAAGCTGACCTTTGCCATCTTCTGCGGCAAAGGCAACAACGGCGGCGATGGTTACGTTGTCGGACGGTACCTTCACGAGGCCGAACACAAAGTTACGTTTTACTTCATCGGCCCGGCCGACAAACTTTCTCCCGATGCCAAACTCAATTACGACCGCGCCCGCAAACTCAAGCTGGAATTTTTCGAGCTTAAGTCTACTGATGACCTTCCCGATGAACTCGAGTGCGATTATATAATCGATGCCATCTTCGGCACCGGTTTCGAGGGCGCGCCCAAAGGCATCTCCGCCGAGGTCATAGAATACATCAACTATCAGGAGCAACCGATTATTGCGGTCGATATGCCATCGGGTCTCAATGCCGACAACGGTTCCTGTGAAGGCGCCGCGGTTGTGGCCGATTTCACCTACACGCTGGCGCTGCCCAAGTACGGTCTGTACGTATCGCCCGGCCGGGAGTTGTCCGGTCAGGTGCAGGTCGTGCCGATCGGGATCCCCGATGATGTCATCGAGAAGTTCGATATCTCGAACGAACTGATAACGCACGAGTACGTGACCGAAGCGTTGCCTTTCCGCAAACCCGATGGTCACAAGGGCGATTTCGGCAATGTGTTCATACTGGCCGGTTCGACAGGCTTATCGGGCGCGGCGGCTCTGGCCGCAAAGAGCGCTCTTCGCGCCGGATGTGGACTGGCTAAAGTCGGTTGTCCGCGAACGGTCCTGCCGATTATCGCTGCATCCGTTATCGAGGCCACCACCATGCCGCTACCCGATGTCGCCAAAAAAGGCGCGCTGGCTCTGCGAGGACTGGGCGAGATTCGTCTGGCGATCAAAGAACACGAGGCCGTGATTATCGGACCCGGTATCGGCCGGCATCATGAAACTTTCGAGCTTATCAGACGACTGGTAACATCGATTGAGAAACCGGCTATTATCGATGCCGATGGTGTCAATGCCCTTTCGGGGCATCTCGATTTGCTCCACGAGGCCACCGGTCCGCTCGTTCTCACACCTCATCCGGGGGAGTTCAAACGACTCACCGGTATCGGCGTGCCCGAGGATATTCACATGCGTATCGCCGTTGCGCGCGAGTTTGCCACCGAGTATAAGACGGTGCTGGTTTTGAAAGGCAGCCCCACGATTGTCGCCGATGAAGAGGGGATGTGTTTTGTAAACCAGACCGGCAACAGCGGGATGGCGACCGGCGGGTCGGGCGATGTTCTCTCGGGCATTATCGGGTCGCTGATGGCGCAGGGGTTGGAGCCGCTTGATGCTGCCCTGTGTGGCGTTTATCTTCATGGTTTTGCCGGTGACATTGCCGCCTGGGAACTCACCGACCGGGCGATGATCGCCGGTGACATGATCGAGGCCTTACCCGAGGTTTTTGAGCTCTTCGAGTAGGCTCGCTACTAAGTCATCTCCCACCCTTCAAGTCTTCCCTGCGCACGCAGGGAACCAGTAATATCGTCATTCCGTTGAAAAACGGAATCCAGTATGACGCGGTCGACCAGACAAAGTCATTCCGAGCGAAGGATTCCGGCCCGCCATGGGCGGATTGGGAAACGTTCGCAGGAAAGACTTAGCGGGGGACGGGTAGTTCTGAATATCGTAAGGATTCGACCGCAATCCCGCGAAGCGCGGGAGAGTGAAGGACAATATCACCTGTCATGACAGACGTTTCTTTGACCTGGCGCACAGCCTGTTTCCAACCCGACTACCGCTTGATCGATTCTACAGCGAGTTCAGCCGTCTTCATCGGCGGGCAGCATCGCCTTTGAGAGCGCTTCGCATTAAGCCGACTGTATCCCCGTTTCGAAGTCTGGGCTATCTGCGTCAGGCTCCGCACCTTGTAAATCTGTTTTTGTCGGCGCGTCGAGCTTACAGGGAGTCGGGAAAGATCTCGGCCGGTGGCGGAAGTTGAAGTCGCTTTTGATGTGTCGTGAGAGAGTTTCTACTCACCGGCTTCGGTTGCCACGGCAGGGGGGATCGGGCAGAAAAAAGGGCAGGAATTTGAGAAAAGTTCCTGCCCTCAGAATCTAGAGATGATCTGATAGCCTTAGCCCGCAGTTTTGTCCTGCGCCACTTTTTTCAGTTTGTCGTTGGCGAAAATGGCAATCTCGACCCGGCGGTTAGCCTGACGCCCCTCGGCAGTCGCATTGGGCTCAATCGGCTGCATCTCACCATACCCGAGCACCGTGAAGCGGGTGGGGATAACATTGTTGGTGGCGAGGTGACGAGCTACCGATTCGCCGCGATGCACCGAAAGTTCCATGTTGTGTTCTTCGGGGCCGGTGGAGTCGGTGTGACCCTCGATGAGAATCTCGGTGTCCTCATACTTGTTGAGAATGACCGCGAGTTTTTCAAGGTTGGTCTGTGCCTCCGGTCGCAACGCCGACTTGTTCACATCGAAGAGAATGCCCGATGCGAAAGTGATTTTGATACCCTCGCCGATCCTTTCGATCTTGGCGCCCTCGAGGTCGCGCTCAATCTCTTCGGCCTGTTTGTCCATGTAGTTGCCAATGTAGGCTCCCGCCGCGCCGCCGATAGCCGCGCCAATGATAGCTCCGGCCGCGGTGTTACCGGCTTTGTCGCCGATTACGCCGCCTATTACGGCTCCGGCAGCGGCGCCGATAATGACCCCTTTGTCGCGCTTTTTCATCGAGGCGCAACCGGAAAGGTTGAGCGCGAACGCTACGGCGATTAGTAGAATAAGAGTCTTCTTCATGCTAAATAGCCCTCCGTGGTTATGTATTGTGGTTTTCATAAATCTACGTTATAGATTCGCAGAAAGCGAGCGAAAAATTTCGGTGTCATGTGGTGATATTTGATGGCGCATTGAGAAACCCCCTTTAATTCCCCCTTATCAGGGGGAGGAAGAGAAGAACTAATCTGCCGGCATCGGCGTGCCCTGATGGAAAACCATTCGCCAGCTTTCTTTTTCCAGTTTCCAAATAGAACTCCGCAGGGAATGCCGGGGAGGGTCGTCATCTTGAAGAATTGTGGCCCGATACGTCGCCAGCACCGTGTCGGGAGCGAGAGGAACAGTCTGGAAATCGCTTATAGAAATCCGGCAGGATGGTTCAGTACTCAGGGCAGCGATAATTTGCTTTTTGTCAAATGCTTGCCCCGAACTTGCGAACTCTATGAACTCATCGGCAAGGAGATTATCCAGTTCTGCGGGTGAATGTCTTATCTCGGGTTGCAGAAGGCGGTTTTCGAGTTGGTAGAGCAAATCGCGTATGGTGTTGTCAACGACCATAGTTTTTTCCAAATCAGGTGGCGGGATCGCAGGGATCCCGCCCTACAAAAAAAGCCTACTCGTTTGCGCCGTGGCATTTTTTGTATTTTTTGCCGCTGCCGCAGGGGCAGGGATCGTTGCGGCCAACTTTGGGTTGGTCGCGACGGATTGTCCGGTCCTGCTTGCCTGCCTGTGATGCCTGCGCCATCGGGCTGGCCTCCACCGGGCCGCCCTCGGGAGCCTGCACCGCCGCAGAAGCGAGGCCCATGCCGGTTGTCTCGGCGTGGCGGGCCACCATGGCCGGCTGGTCCTTGCGGCGCTCTTCGCGTGATTTATCCGGCATGTTTACTTGCAGTTTGAAAACGAGATTGACGATTTCTTTATCGACGGTCTCAACCATGTCCTGGAACATGCGGAAACCCTCGCGCTTGTAGATGTCAATCGGTTTGCCCATGCCACCGTGGTAAGCGCGAAGGCCGATACCGGTACGGAGTTCATCCATCTCGGCCAGATGGTCGCGCCAGTGGCGGTCGATAGTTGTCAGCACGGCATAGCGCTCGAGCTGGCGCATGATTTCGCTGCCGTAGGCCGTTTCTTTCTGCGTGTAGATATGCATAATCGCTTTGAGGAGATTCTCCTTGAGCGATTCGTGCGTGAGCTTCTGAATATCCGAGTCTTTGAACTGAACGTTAAGCAGGAATATCTTGCGCAGTTCTTCGGTGAAGCCGGTCAGGTTCCATTCCTCTGGGTACGTCTTCTCCGGGCAGTAGGCTCGCAATTACGACCTCGAGGATCTCCTCGATCAGCTCGACCACTTCGTCCTTGATAGACTCTCGCTCCAGCGCGGCCAGACCGTCGTTCGTAGATCCATTTGCGCTGGACGTTCATGACATCATCGTATTCGAGCGTGTGTTTACGGATAGCGTAGTTCTGAGCTTCCACTTTTTTCTGGGCGCGCTCGATCGCTTTGGTCACCATGCCGTGAGCGATAACTTCGCCTTCCTCGACACCGAGTTTATCCATGATGCCACCCAGGCGGTCGCCGCCGAACAGGCGCATGAGGTCATCTTCGAGCGAAAGGAAAAACAGCGATGATCCGGGGTCACCCTGACGGCCGGCGCGTCCGCGCAACTGGCGGTCGATGCGGCGGGATTCGTGGCGTTCGGTACCGACGATGTGCAAGCCACCTCTCTCGATAACACCCTGTCCAAGTCTGATGTCGGTACCACGACCGGCCATGTTGGTGGCGATTGTCACAGCGCCCATCTCACCGGCGCGGGCGACAATTTCCGCCTCGCGCTGGTGCTGTTTGGCGTTGAGAACGTTGTGCGTTATACGCCGGCCCGCTTGAGCATACGGGAGAGGGTCTCGGAAACATCGACCGTCACCGTACCGACCAGCACCGGTTGCCCGGCCTTGTTTCTTTCAGCTATCTCTTCGATGATAGCGTTGTATTTTTCGCGGCGGGTGCGGTAAATCTGGTCATCCTGTCATCGCGGATGACCTGCTGGTTGGTGGGGATGACCATGACATCGAGCTTGTAAATATCGAAAAACTCCTGCGCTTCGGTTTCGGCGGTACCGGTCATGCCGGCCAGCTTGTCGTACATGCGGAAGTAGTTTTGCAGGGTGATAGTGGCCAGGGTCTGTGACTCAGCTTCGATCGTGACGCCTTCTTTGGCCTCGATCGACTGGTGCAGGCCGTCGGAGTAGCGTCGGCCGGGGAGGATACGGCCGGTGAACTCATCGACAATCATCACCTTGCCGTCCTGAATGACATACTCGACATCTTTTTCGTAGAGCGAATAGGCGCGCAGGAGCTGATTGATGGCGTGGACTTTTTCGGAACGTTCGGAGTGGACGCGGTAGATTTCATCGGTCTTTTTCTGGCGTTCTTCCGGCGAGAGAGATTCATCGCCTTCGACATCGGAAAGCATTGTCGAAATATCGGGTATTTCAAACAGCAGTTGTTCGTTTTTGTCAAGCTGGGCGGTGCCGAGGTCGGTCAGGGCGATAGAGTGTTCGCGCTCATCGATATAGTAGTACAGGCGTTCGTCGATCTCGTGGAGTTTTTTGTCGCGCATAAAGGATGACTCGACCTCGGTCATCAGTCTCTTCATGCCCGGTTCCTTCAGGGTCTTGAGCAATTTTTTGTTTTTGGGCGCGCCACGGTTAGCCGCTAACAGCAGCGTTCCCAGCTCGAATTCGTCTTCGGATTCGCCCTCGGGACATCATACGCTCGACTTTGGCGAGCATGTCGTTGATGAGTACAGCCTGCTTGCGAACCAGTTTATCAACGGTCGGTTTCATTTCGCGGTAACGGTCGTGTACTTTAGAGTCGACCGTGCCCGGAGATGATGAGCGGCGTACGGGCTTCATCGATCAGGATCGAGTCGACCTCGTCGATGATGGCGTAGTGGTAATTGCGGTGCACGCGGTCTTCGGCCGTCTGGGCCATGTTGTCGCGGAGGTAGTCGAAACCGAACTCGTTGGCGGTGCCGAAGGTGATGTCGCATTCATACATGACCCGCCGCTCGGCGTTGGTCATCTGGTTCTGGATAACACCGATAGTGAGGCCGAGATACTCGTAGATTTTGCCCATCCACTCGCGGTCGCGACGGGCCAGGTAGTCGTTGACGGTGACGATATGAACGCCTTTGCCGCTGAGAGCGTTGAGGTATGTCGGCATGGTGGCCACCAGGGTTTTACCTTCACCGGTGGCCATCTCGGCGATTTTGCCCTGATGAAGCGCGATACCACCGATCAGCTGAACATCGAACGGGATCATATTCCATTCGGTCGATTGCCCGACAACATCCCATGTCTTGCCCATGAGTCGGCGGCAGGCTTCCTTGACAACCGCAAAGGCCTCGGTCAAGATATCATCGAGCGTGGCGCCATCGGCCAACGCGCTGTTTGAATTCTTCTGTTTTGGCTTTCAGGTCGTCATCGGAGAGATCGTGGAGTTTTTCGTAGAAATCGTTTATTTCCTGCACGAGGGGCATCATCGCTTTGACATCCCGCTCGTGTTTAGTGCCGAATATTTTCGTTATTATATTGCCAATCATATCTTTCCCGGAATTTTATACATTATGAGTTACCAGAGGATACAAAATTTTAGAAAAGAAGGCAATAATGGGTTTGAGCGGTATAGGGCTCCAGACATTCCGCTTGATAAGCCTTGATTGTACCGTTAGATTCATAGGCATATGAGCGAGTTAGAGAAGGGAATCGTTGTCGCAACCAAAGGAAGGTTGTTTGAAGTGCGCGCCGAAGATGGTACGTATCTCAAATGTGAGGTGCGCGGAGGTGTCAAGTCGGGGGCTGAGGCGACTACTCCGGTCGCGGTGGGCGATGATGTCTTAGTTCAGTCGCAGTCACAAAAAGGCCGGCGCGATCGAAAAAGTGCTGGAGCGAAGAACCTCTTTTGGCAGGCCGGCTAAGGGGATAGAGGGAAAACTGCAGATTATCGCCGCCAATCTCGACCGGCTCGCCGTGGTAACATCGGTACGGTCACCATCGCTTAAGACCGGGATGATCGACAGAGTCATAATCGCGGCCTATGTCGGGCACATGACACCGTTTATAATTATCAACAAAGTCGATCTCAAGCTGCCGGCGGACTTTGAGCAGACGGTCGATGCCTACCGGTCGCTCGGATTCGAGGTATTTACGGTTTCGGCCAAACGGGGCGATGGTATTGACGAGCTGAGGACTAATCTGATTGACCACAGGACGCTGTTTGCGGGTCATTCCGGGGTGGGGAAGTCATCGATTCTCAATCAACTGATTCCCGGTTTGAATCTCAAAACGAAAGAAGTCTCTTCGTATAGTAATCGGGGAAAGCATGCCACTACATCGATAGAGCTTTATGAATTGCCCAGTGGCGGATTTATAGCTGATTCGCCGGGTTTAAAGGTAATGGGGCTGTGGGAGGTCAAGAAAGATGATCTACCGCATTATTACCCTGATTTTGAACCATTCATGGCCGGGTGTCGTTTTAAGCCGTGTAGCCATACCCATGAGCCGGATTGCGCCGTGAAAACGGCTGTTGAGCGCGGGGAAATACATCGATTTAGGTGGGAAAACTATGTTGCTATCGCGGATTCAATATAGCTATTTTATGTTGAGGTTAAGTTAAAAAACTGTAACAGGTTACCGATAATTAAAGACATATGGCTTCCAGAGATATAGAATTCAAGGTCGGCGTAATCATCCTGATTGGCATAATCATCCTTGGGGGATCGCTTTACTGGCTGCGCGATTATCAGCTGGAGAGAAACTCGCAGGTGGTAATGGTCAGGTTCGATGACGTTGGTACTCTTGAGGTTGGCGACAAAATTACCGTTTCCGGCGTACGCAAAGGCAAAGTAAACGGCCTTCAACTGACCGAAAGAGGCGTTACCGTTGAATTACTGTTGGCCCATGATGTTATCTTGAAAAAGGACGCCACGTTTGCTATCAGAAATTTGGGCCTGATGGGCGATAGATTTATCGCCATCAATCCCGGCAAAGATTCAGTTCTCTTTAAGGCCGAGGGAGTAATTGATGGTACCTACGATACCGGTCTGCCGGAAGTTATGGGGCTGATGGGGGAAATGATAGTTGAATTGCGTTCGCTGGTCGGCTCATTCAAAAAATCAATCGGGTCCGATTCCTCGCTTCAGAAATTTAACAACACTATTTCGAACCTGGAATCCGTATCTGCTTCGATGGCCTCATATATGGACCGCAACGAAAAACGGCTAGATCAGACAGCCAGCAATTTCCACAATGCTTCGAAAGAACTGAGCCGGATGCTCTCGGACAATTCCGGCAAGGTTGACTCGGCGGCGCAGCGTTTGGACCGTATGACGGTCCGGCTCGAGGATTTTGTCGGGACGGCTCGATAGCCTGTCGATATCGTTCCGTGAATTTGCCGATAATCTCAATAATCCCGATGGAACCCTGCAGCTTCTGGTCGAGGACCGTCGCTTGTATGACGACCTTCGTCGCACCGCCGACAATATCGATGACTTAATCTTAGATATTCGTGCCAACCCCGGTAAATACATAAATCTCAAGCTGGAGCTGTTCTAACAGATGGGCAAGTTTAAGCTCGCCTTCGGGATTCACAACCACCAACCGGTTGGTAATTTCGACCATGTTTTTGAATATGCTCATCAGAACGCCTATGCACCTTTTCTTGAGGCGTTGAACCGGTCGGGTCTGTCAATATCGCTCCATCAATCCGGCATTTTGTGGGACTGGCAGGAGAAGAAACATCCCGAATATCTTGAATCGGTTAAGTCGATGGTCACCCAGGGACGCCTGGAACTTATGACCGGTGGTTTTTACGAGCCGATTTTGATTTCGATACCGGAGCGTGATGTTCAGGGGCAGGTAAAGCAACTTAACGATTATCTGAAAAAGCATTTTGATGTTACGCCAGAAGGCCTCTGGCTGACCGAACGTATCTGGGAGCCGCATCTCCCACGGCAACTTCAGCAGGCAGGCGTCAAATATCTTCCTGTCGACGACACGCATTTCATCTATGCCGGTTTTGAACACAGTCAGCTAACCGGTCCTTTCGTCACCGAGCATGAAAACTATCGGGTGACGCTTCTTCCGATATCAAAACGGATGCGCTACCTGGTGCCGTTCGGGACGGTCGAGGAAGTGATCGATGAGCTAAAGTCCCATGCCGAAAAGGATCCGTCGGGGATGATCATTTACGCTGATGATGGTGAGAAATTCGGCAGCTGGCCGCAGACTCATGAACATTGTTATGTGGACGGATGGCTTCCCAATTTCTTTGAGGCTCTTGCGAAAAACTCCGATTGGCTTGAGGTGGTTCCGCTGAAGACCGCCGCCGCCGGCAAAGTTGTCGGGCGGGCTTATCTGCCATCGGCGTCTTATGCCGAGATGCTTCACTGGTCGCTGCCGCCAAAAGCCTTTGTCCAATACGAAAATTTTGAAGTGTATCTAAAAGAGCACAGTCTGCAAAAGCAATACGGGCGCTTTGTGCGCGGCGGACACTGGCGCGGATTTCTGGCCAAATACGATGAAGCCAATCTGATGCACAAGAAAATGCTGGCAGTATCCGACCGGCTTGCCAATATCAAACCAAAGGCCAAGTCCGACACGAAACTGCTCGAAAAGGCCAAAGATCATCTCTATGCCGGTCAGTGCAACTGTCCATACTGGCACGGCGTTTTTGGCGGTCTGTATCTGCCTCATATCAGACAGGCTGTTTTCAGCAATCTGGTGGCCGCCGATAGCATTCTTGACAAACTTCAGCCATCAGATGGCTGCAGGATAACAACCTCGGATTACGATGCCGATGGCAGCGATGAGATAATTCTCGGTGGCGAGAAACTGTCCGCGGTTTTCAAACCGCGAAGCGGCGGAACTCTTCTGGAGCTGTCACTCAACGAGCAGAGCTTCTCGATAACCGATACGCTGACTCGGCGCAAAGAGGGTTATCATCTCAAACTCGATGAAGCTATCACGCCGGGTGGCGAGAACAAGACGGCATCTATTCATGACCTCGTGTTGGCTAAAGAAGAAGGTCTCAAAGATTTGCTCTTCGAGGATTGGTATCTCAAACGGTGTTTTATCGATCATTTTTTCAACGGCAATGTCAATTTTGAAGCTTTCCATTCGGGGATTTTCAGGGAAGACGGCGATTTCGTTCTGGAACCTTACGAGAGCAGCATCGATAAGAAATCCGGCAGCGTGACGCTGATGCGCGACGGTCATCTGTGGAAACCGGAAGGGATAGTGCCACTGAGGTTGGTCAAGACATTCGATTTCGATCAGCCCGGCGGCAGGATTTCTATAACGTATGAAATCTCGTGTCCGGGGAGTGCGGGGCAGGATGTTAACTTTGGTCTGGAGAACAATTTCAATCTTCAGGCCGGACACGACGACCAGCGGTTTGTTTTGATCGATGGTGAGCGTCCCAGAGACTCATATCTCGATTCATCGGCCGAGCACAAGGGGGTATCATCGTTTGCTATGGCCGATACCGCCCGTGATATTGCCATCGGTCTCGATTGCCGCCCATCGAGTGATGTCTGGCGTATGCCGATTTTTACGGTCTCGCTTTCCGAAGGCGGTTTCGAGAAAGTCTATCAGGGAACGACATTATTGAATCGCTTTCGTCTGAGGCTTACCGATGAGCCAACGGTACTTCACTTTGGTCTTGTTGCCGGTACGGTGAGCCACGTCACCGAAAATCTTGATTCATCCGCCATTCACCACCACTGATACAATTTCCGCATATAATCTCACTTTTTCGACCGGTCTTAACCCGCACTATTGGCCGAATTTGCCAGAGATAACATTTATTTTGGCTTTTCTCCTCAGGATTCATATCTTGCCTCTATGGTCAACGAGATTGCCGACATAATGGTCAATTGCCGCAAATGTGTCGTTCTGACCGGCGCGGGGATGTCAGCGGAATCAGGCGTACCGACATTCCGGGGCGAGGAAGGATTATGGCGCAAATTTCGTCCCGAGGAACTGGCCACGATGGATGCCTTTGTAGCCAATCCCAAAATTGTCTGGGAGTGGTACAATTGGCGCCGAGACCTGATGGCCAATGTAAAGCCCAATCCGGGACACTGGGCGATTACCGAGATGGAGTCGCTCTCGGACAGTTTTTCGCTGATTACACAAAATGTCGATAATTTGCATCGAATAGCCGGGACACAGGATATCCTCGAGATTCACGGCAATATTCAGCGTAACAAGTGTGTTGATTGCAACCAGCCATGCGACCCGGATATTGAAATAAATCCCGACAAAATTCCGAAATGTAAGGCCTGCGGGGGGAAAATTCGCCCCGATGTAGTCTGGTTCGGTGAACTTCTGAACCCGCAAATAATCGACCGTGCTTTTCGATTGGCTGAGGAGGCGGATATATTCTTCGCCGTGGGGACTTCGGCTATCGTTCACCCGGCCGCTTCGCTGCCGCCGTTGGCGAAACGGAACGGCGCCACGCTGGTTGAAATCAATATGGAAGAGACGCCGATAAGTTTTATGGCCGATTTTCAGGTGCGGGAAAAATCGGGAGAGTTTTTGCCGTTGCTGGTTCAAGAGTTGAAAAAGAGGAAGGGGACCGGATAGGTGCATCCGGCGTGGGTTTAGGCCGTATAAGGTAAGAATTATCAGTGAGATAGGTTTGAACTTGAATATTTTCCGCAAATACCGGCTGCTGTTTTTAATAATTCTGGCAGTATCGATGACATCAGTGAGCGGCTGCGTTTACTGGAATACGTTTTACAATGCCAAGAAAGCTTTTGGCGATGCTGAGAAGTCCCGTAAGGCCAGTCGTTTCGGAAGAGGCCGTATAAACACCGGACTTTACGAAACCGCCATCGAGAAATCGCTGAAAGTAATCGAAAATTACCCCAACTCTAAATACTATGATGATGCTCTTTTCGTTCTGGGAGTCTCCTACTATTACACCGAAAAATACGTGACTGCTGAACGCCGGCTCAGAGAACTTCTGGCTAACTATCCGGATTCGAAATATGCCAAGGAGTCGGAGTTGTATCTGGCCAAGGCAAAACTGTCTTCGCGGGATGAAAAGGCCGCCATGGATATTTTCGAAAAAATCTTCAATACGAATTTCAAAAAGGAGTTCAAGGTAGAGGCGGCCATTGCGCTGGGCAACTTTTATTTCGATGAGCGCGATTATGACCGGTCGCGCCAGTATTTTCAGGCTGTTAGGGATTCGCTCGGTAGTACTGAAGAAAAGAAGATGGCCCAGTTGATGATAGCGGACGGCTACTATAATGATTTTCAATCACGCGAGGCGTTGGGGGCATTTCTGCAGGTTCTCGGCATGAAACCAGGACCGGAGGAAAAATTCCACGCCCTTTATCATGCCGCGCAAGCTTCGTTCAGGCTCATGAAGATCGAGGAAGGCCTGGATTATCTGCGCACTCTTGCCGAGGATGAGGTCTATTTTGACTCTCTATCCGTTATCAAGCTGCGAATAGCGGCGGGGTATGAGTATGCCGAAGACATAGAGCAGGCGGAGCAAATTTACTCCGAGGTCTTTGAGCAGGAGGAGAAAAAGTTTGTGGCGGCGGAGGCCGCCTACCAACTCGGGTTGATATATCAGTTTGATTATGATGATCTGCCGAAGGCCAAAGAGTATTATGATCAGACGGTCAAACTCAACCGGAATTCTGAAATTGGCCAGGATGCCCTGGCACGCTCATCGGACATCGGCAAGATAGACACCTATGCGCGCACAGTTCAGCTGGATTCTTCGACAACGCAGGAAGTGATTGATGAAGCCGCGGCCACTCAATATCAATTGGCGGAACTGTACTGGTTCAGCCTCAACAAGCCCGACTCCGCCATGCTGGAAATGCAATATGTAGTTGATTCCTTTCCGACTTCGACCTCAGCGCCCAAGGCGATGATCGCTCTGGCCGAGATGTATCGTGATTACGAGGGTGATTCCACGAGGGCGAGAGAAATATTTCAACAGGTACCACTGCTGTACCCGCGTTCGGACTACGTGCCCGAGGCGCTGGCAGAACTGGGACTGAGCGGCACCGAAGCAGACACCGGGTATGCGAAGATATATCTGGATAAGGCGGAAGCTTTTCTAATCGACGAAGACAATGTTGACTCGGCCCGTTTTTACTACCGCCTGATTGCCGACAACTTCCCCGACAGCAGATACAATATTCAGGCTAAGTTCAGTCTTATATGGCTCACGGAGACTTACGACAGTCCGGGAGATTCATCGGTTTTCTTCGCTTACACCGACTTTGTAGATTCGTTTCCCGGCACCGACTGGGCGAGGGAAGCGGAAATTCGCCTTGCCGTAGGCGGGCCTAAGGTAAAATCCAGACAGCCGAAGCCGGAAGATGCCGCTGACAGGGATGAAAGAATAAAAGACGATATTACCGGTGAGCCTGAAGAGGAAGAGGAGGACGAAGAGGCGCTGACGCCGATTGAGGCAGTTTATGTCGGTCCTAACGGCGAGGAGATAAAAAATGTGGCTATCGAGCCGGTTGAGATCAGAGAGGAATTCATCTATCCTGTTGAGGCTTATAGGCTCGGATGGGAGGGAGACCTCTATTTTCAAATCTTCCTTGATTTTTCGGGTGAAGTTACGGATTATATCCTGAAAATTCGCTGCGAGAGTGAGGAAATCAACCGCGAGGCGAGCAAAGCTGTGGCATCCATGATCTTCGACCCCATGAGGGTTCCTCAGGAGCAACAGGATAGTTGGATGGTCTACAAATTTCAGGTGAGAAAACCGGACAACCTGCGATGATAAAGCCAACGTGCGAAGACACGTTTTTGATAAAGAAGCGAGATCTTAAGAATAACTACTTTTCTTTGGTCTTCAAGACCTATTCCCGGGTCGACCACTGTCAGCCGGGACATTTTGTTCACGTTCAGATTCCCTCGACAGACATATATTTCAGACGGGCTATGTCGGTGGCCGGAGTATCGGTCGAGCGCGGCGAAATCGAAGTAATATTCAAGGTCGTCGGGCGGGGAACACGTCTCCTGAGCGGCCTTCACAAAGATGACCGCATAAATCTTCTCGGTCCGCTCGGAGTGCCATTCAAACTTCCGAAGAAAAACGAGAGAGCGATCATGGTTGCCGGGGGAGTCGGTTTCCCACCGCTGTTTTACATGGCGACCGAGATGGTCAACCGCGGGTACGACCCGAAAAATATCGAATTCTTTTACGGCGGCCGTTCCGCTCCGGATATCCTCGAACGAACCCGCATCAAGAAACTCGGAGTCAATTTTCATCCCATTACAGAAGATGGTTCCTACGGTGAGAAAGGTCTCGTAACCGCTCCGGTCGAGAGATTCATAGGCGACGGGGATAAAGCGAAAATGAGGCTGTACGGTTGTGGCCCGGACGGAATGCTCAAGGCCACCAACGAACTCGGGCTTCGTCTGGGTGTATCAGGACAGCTTTCTCTGGAAGCACCGATGCCGTGTGGTGTCGGCATTTGTCTGGGTTGCGTGGTCCCGCTTGTTAAAGGCGGCTATGCCCGGGTTTGTCAGGATGGGCCCGTATTTGAGATAGGGGAGGTGGCCCTGTGACGCCGAATTTGAAAGTGTCCATAGCAGGAGTGGAGTTTGTAACTCCGATCATGACCGCCTCGGGTTGCTGCGGCTACGGCGAGGAACTGGCGGCGATATTTCCGATGTCCAAATTAGGCGCGCTGGTTACCAAATCGGTCACCCTGAAACCCCGTCTGGGACACCCGCCACCGCGCACTGCTGAAACAGCATCGGGTATGCTCAACGCTATCGGGCTGGCAAATGTCGGCATTGATGATTTCATAAAAGATAAAATTCCATTTCTGGAAAAACAGAAGACGAAAGTAATTGTCAATGTCGCCGGGTCGACTCTCGACGAGTACGTAGAAGTGTGCAGCCGTTTGAACGATATCGAGCGGGTCGATATGATAGAGTTGAATATCAGTTGCCCCAATGTCGATGAAGGCGGGATGGAATTCGGCTCGAACGCCGTCATGACCGAGAAATCTGTGGCTGCCGTGAAGAAAGTCTTCTCGCGGCCGCTCGTCGCCAAACTCTCACCCAATGTAACATCGATCACGGAAATTGCCAAAGCAGCCGAGCAGGGTGGAGCCGACGCTTTTTCGATGATCAATTCCCTGGTGGGGACATCGATAGACCTCGAAACCTGGCGACCGAGACTGACCAACAACAAAGGCGGACTCACCGGCCCGGCCATCAAACCGGTGGCCCTGGCGATGGTGAACGCTGTTTATGAAAAGTGCAGCCTGCCCATAATTGGAATTGGCGGGATTAGTACCGCCGGTGATGTTGTCGAGTTTATGTTGTGCGGGGCAACAGCGGTGCAGGTGGGAACAGCGTTATTTGTACGCCCGGATGCTCCGGTTATCATTGCGAACGACCTGAAGGAGTATCTGAAGAAAAAGAAGCTGAGTTCGGTTTGCGAACTCATTGGCAAAGTAAGGAAATACTAATGAGCGCAGTAGACAAACTTCAAGAAATACAGGACAAGAACAAGTCCATGATATGCCTCGGGCTGGATCTGGATCCGAAGAGAATGCCGCCCGAGTTTGCGAAAAACATCAAAGGCATGTATGATTTCGTGATGAAGATAGTCGAGGCTACCTCCGATATGGTCTGTGCCTATAAGCCCAACATGGCCTTTTATGAAAACAAAGGTCCGGAGGGTATCTCCCTGTTGACATCCATCGTGGAACATATGCCGGAAGACGTGGTACTTATACTCGATGGAAAGCGCGGGGATATCGGCAACACGGCTTCGTTTTATGCCGAGGCATTGTATCAAAGATTTCGCGCCGACTGGGTGACCCTTAGCCCCTATATGGGCTATGATTCGATGCGTCCGTTCCTCGAGTATGAAGACAAAGGCATCTTTGTGCTCTGTTTGACATCGAATACCGGTTCGAAAGATTTTCAGCATCTTATAATCGACGGCAAACCGCTGTACCAGATAGTCGCCGAGAAGGTGAACTACTGGAACAAAGACAACAATTGCGGCCTGGTGGTCGGAGCCACGCAGCCGGAGCACATGAAAGAACTTCGTTCGGTAGCGGGGGATATGCCTCTGCTGATACCGGGCGTAGGCGCGCAGGGCGGTTCGCTTGAGAAAGCAGCCGTGTATGGAACGGACAACTTCAAGAAACTTGCTGTAATCAACGTATGCCGCTCGGTTTTGTATGCATCGGCCGAAAGTGACTTCGCCGAAAAAGCCCGCGAAGAACTAAAGAAGCTCAACGACACCGTCAGGGGTCTTCGAAGCGGCGAAATTCAGATTGAACCTGAGCCGCAGTTGGAGGTCGATACGGAACCGATTCCCCAGTGCACAGCAACCTCAGGAGCCACCTCAACAGCAAGCTCAACAACAGCCTCAACAGCATCCTCAGCAGTCGCCTCCTCCTCCTCCGCCTCCGCCACCACAGCAGGAGCAGCCCAAGAAAGAGTGGAAACTTCCGCCTATCCCGCCTCTTCCTTTCGTAAAGAAGCCGGACCAGGATCAATCGCAGCAACAGTCACAGGGGCAGTCACCAAATCAGTCTCAGCCGCCCCGGTCGGGCGACCAGCAGAACAATCAGCAACGCGGGGACAATCAGCAACGTCAGGACAACAACCAGCGTAATTTTGATAACCGCAATCGCCACAATCGTAACAATCGCGGCAACAACAGGCCGTGGCGTCGCAACGGTTGAGGATATAATACGCGGGGGAAACCTTACCCGCTGAGCACGACGGTTTCGCATCAGTGCTATAACTGTCCGGGACGATTATAATTGCCGACAGGGGGCTGTCGGTCTTGCGTTGTCACCAATCCAATTCAAATCGGAGCAGCGAGTAAACGAGTTTATCGTAGTATTCGCCGTTGTAATAATGATGGTTGCGCAGAGCGCCGTCCTTTTTGAAACCGACCGATTCCAGCAGGGCAATTGTCGCCTTGTTGAATTTGGGCGTGCAGGCATAGACCTTGTTGAGGTCGCGATACTTGAACAGGAATTTTATCAAGACCCGCATGGCGTCCTGTGCGTGGCCGTTCTTGCGTTCATCGGGGTCGATTAAAATACCCAACTCCGCCGCGCGGTTGAGCGGGTTGTAGTTGAAGAATGTAATCCGTCCGACAGGTCGGCTGTCCTCTTTGCGCACGATTGTGAAAGACTGCCGGTCGGGTGATTTTTCCCTATTCTTGAAGGCCTCCGAAACCTCCGCAAGAGTCTTAAACGGGATGGGCCGTTCACTCTGGGCCTGCGGTTCCGACTGTAAAAACCAGACGTGGATATTGACAGCATCGTCGGCGGTGGTAGGTCGCAGGAAGATATGTTTACCTACAAGCGATGGTTGGGTGGGGAGTGGTTTGCCTTTTTCTGCCATATAATCCTCCAATTGGTTGCTACGTTTTGCCGCCTCTACTGCTTTAGCTTATCCGCCTTATCCCGGTAGAATTTGAGAGCGTCTTTTATGGAATTGACAGCATCCAGACGTCCCCGCAGGTTGTCGACAATGACTTCCTTGTGTTCGAGTTTTTTGTAGTCCTCGAAAAAGCGCTGCAGCTCTTTCATCACGTGCGGCGGCAGCGCCGATATATCGTGATAACTGTTGTAAGCGGGGTCGTTGGCGTGGACGGCAATTATTTTATCGTCCTGACCTTTTTCATCTCGCATGGTGATTACGCCGATTGCTTTGCACTCGACCATGCACAGGGGCGTAATCGGCTCCTGGCAAAGTACGAGAACATCGAGCGGGTCGCCATCATCGCAATAGCTCTGGGGGATAAAGCCGTAATTGGCCGGGTAGTGAACCGAGCTGTAAAGCACGCGGTCGGCCAGAAGCAGACCGGTTTTCTTGTCCAGCTCGTATTTGTTTTTGGAACCCTTGGGAATTTCTATTATTGCGAAAAACGAATCTTCGATGTTGGTTCCCGGGCTGACATCGTGCCAGGGGTTACTCATCTTGCCTCCTTAAAATATCTTGATAAATTATAACCTTGCTGTATGTGCTTGGCAAACTCAATTTAACCTTCTAATGCCGTGACAGTAAACATTGACAATAGCGTATTGAGGCCTTTAAATGCTGTATGCGAAACAAACTTATCTTTCTGTTTGCCATCATTTTGCTCTACCTGATCCCCTCAATGGCTCTCCAGGGAATTTACGGACCATCGTATGGCTTCCTTTCCGGGGAAGACTGCTGGGTGCCCGACGGCGGAGGGGGGTGGGTCAGGCACGGTGAGCCATCATCGCCACCACCCGACCAGCCGAGCGTAGGGGTGCCGATGTGGGTGCGTTATATACCGATTTTTCTTCCCGGGATGGTTCTCTTTCTTTTTCTGTTTACGCCGCTGTCGCGGCATCTGGAATCACCGTTGCCGGAACGTCTGCCGGATGAGGCCGAGCAAAGCGATTCGGACCAAAAGTCCGCAGTATAAAAAAACGCCCTCGAGGGCGTTTTCTTTTCTTCCCCATATCCTGCGTAGACTTAAGCCATAGCTTTTTTGAGAGCTTCCAGCGCCGAAGTGTAATCCGGTTCGGTGCCGGTTTCGGGGACAATCTGCATGTGCGTGATGGTGTCGTTTTTATCTACGACCACAACGGCACGGGTTAGCAGCCTCAGCTCTTTGATCAGCAGACCGTAGTTTTCGCCGAACGAGACAGTCTTGTAATCGGATAAGGTCTGCATTTTGTCGATTTTGTTTTCCTGCGCATAGCGACCCTGGGCAAACGGAAGGTCGGCCGAAATAGTATAGCTTGCCACTTTGTCGGCCATCTCCGCCAGCTCCTTGTTGAAAGTCCGGGTCTGGATGCTGCAAGTGAGCGTGTCCAGTGACGGCACTACCGACAGAAGACGGGCTTTGCCTTTGCTGTCGGACAGTTTTACCGGCGTCAGGCTGTTGTCCAGAAGAGTAAAATCAGGGGCTTTATCGCCGACCTTGAGTTCCGGGCCAACCAGCGTGAGAGGGTTGCCTTTTGATTTGATGACGTTCTTTCGTTCCATGATACATCCTTTACTACTTGTATATTGTGATCGATTTATTAACTGATAAACAGAAACGAGGGACGAAAGTTCGCCGAAGTCTCGATCAGATTTGAGAAAATCTTATCACGGAACTTGCGGTAAATTGCCAATGTTGTATCTTATAACTCATAATCTAACACTGAGAACGGCAACTGACCACCGAGGAGGCAATATGGCTGAATCTGCCGGATGTGGTAGACCAAGCGGCAAAGTGCTTGGCCAGCAGGACGAACCGGAGTCCACGAAAGATGAAACCATAAAGGAGGAGAAAAAAATGGCGGTTCAAGTTGGTAAGAAAGCTCCCGATTTCGAGGCCCCGGCCTATTTCAAGGGAGGGTTCACGAGAGTCAAATTATCCGAGTCGCTGGGTAGCTGGGTTCTTTTGTGCTTTTACCCCGGTGACTTCACCTTTGTCTGACCGACAGAATTAGCAGCGGTCGCTGCTTCGCATAAAGAGCTGAACGAACTCGGTGTAAAAGTGTTCGCCTGCTCTGTTGATTCTCAATTTGTTCACAAAGTCTGGCACGAAGAAGAATTGTCCAAGATGGTTGATGGAGGCATTCCTTTCCCCATGATATCCGACGCCGGCGGGCATATCGGCCGCGTGTACGGCGTTTATGATGAAGCTTCAGGCGTTAACTTCAGGGGCAGATTCATCATTGATCCCGACGGTGTGATTCAGGGAATGGAACATCTGACGCCGCCGGTGGGTAGGAATATCGAAGAGACAATCCGGCAGGTCAAAGCATTCCAGCTCGTCCGCGCTTCCAAGGGAACCGAGGCTACTCCCGCCGAATGGCGGCCGGGAGATATGACTTTGAAACCGGGTCCGGCTCTGGTTGGAAAAGTGTGGGAAGTCTGGAAACCACCGAAACGATAGCTCTCAAGAGTCTGATAAATACTTCAGTCGGGTCATTTCGATCCGACTGTTTTTTTATTCGGGTTTAGCCTGCTGAGATTATTTGGCGTAACGGCCGGGGTCGGTGATAGCGCCGTTGAGCGCCGAGGCAGCGGCCGTGCCGGGGGAGCAGAGAAATATCTCGGCCTTTTCCGGTCGAAGATGTCCGGCGAGACTGCAATCGGAGGTAGCCAGCACCCGGTCGCCGGGGGCAATCATCAACTGGCCCTGTCCCAGTGCCCAGTATCCCGGATATGTCACGATAGCGCCGGCTTCAACCAGAACTCTGATAAGGCCCTTCTTGAGAGCCTCAAGATAGACCGAGCGCGAGGCAGGACAGATGACAAGCCGGCAGTCGGGACTGACCCGCTTACCTTTGAGAATTTCAGACGCCACCCTGATATCATCGAAACGACCATTGCTGCCCGTTCCGAGGATAATGACATTGACCGCCAGACCCTCGCTTTCGGCAACCGGTTTGATGTCCGAGGGGTCATCGCAACGGGCCAACTGCGGTGTGAGGTGATCGATGTTTATCTGATATATCTGGTGGTACTCGGCGTTCTTGTCCGCCACGACCGGTGCGTAATGACCGGATATTCGTCCGGTGAGAAACCGCCGGGTGGTGGAATCGAAGGGGCAAATAGCGGTCCTCACACCCGTGTCGAGAGTCAGGTTGGTCAGAGTGTAGCGTTCGCTTATGCTCATGCGTGAAACGACATTGCCGTAATACTCGATAGTCTTGTCTTTAACATCAACAGCCGCCATCTGGCGGGCGACCAGCAGGGCGATATCGCGGCTATATACACCGCGCGCACGCCGGCCGTTGATATCGATACGAATAGTGGCGGGGAGTTCAAGTTTGGCTTTGCCGGTGGCCCATACGGTAGCGGCCTGCTCGGTATCAATACCTGCCGCGAAACTGCAAACACAGCCGTAAGAAACACTGTAAGGATCCGTGCCCACGATCAATGCTCCCGGCACGATGTGTCCTCTCTCAAGAGCTACCTGGTGTCCCACACCCTCGGAGACATCGTAGAAAGACTTGATCCCCTGGCGTTTGACGAACTCGCGAATTTTCTGGTGACCTGCGGCCGGATCGGTCCCGCTCACGGAAAAACCGTCAGTGAGCGACACGACAATCCTCGACGGGTTCCACACCAACTCGGAACCGAGCTTTTTGAATCGCTCGATAATATTTTCGGTATCGGAGTGCGAGACTATCAGGTCCGGCTCCACCTCGGCTGTTTCACCAATCTCAAGTCGTTCCAACTGAGCCGCCCGCGCGAGAATCTTTTGAGATACCGTCTTCTTGCCGTAGAGAGAATTCGTGGTCGGATGAAGTTTGAGACCGGGGAAATTCAGTTCGAGTTGTTCCAGTTTCAGAAAAGCCGGTTTCTCGCGAATGCCATAACGACGGCGCCAGTTGTAGAAAGCCGCCTTGGAAATCCCCAGTTCCAGACCGCACTTGTCGTCATCACCGAAGCGTTCCCACAAATCGCGAATTTCTTTTTCGGAGAATTTCGGCAGCGAATGTTTGGGGACGTTCTTCTTTCTCCGCCAGTAAGCTATCAGGTAGGCCGGGACGCCACCAAGACGTTCACCGATCTTTTCATCGGTCTTGTAAAGCTTCTGAAGACGGACCAACTCGCCTTTGGTGGGGATTTTCTTGCGCGGGCTCATAAGCTGGCGAATTCCTTTTTCAGGGCCTCATAGATCGGTTCCAGGGGCACCGAAACGACATTGGTCTTGCCTATTACCGGCATGAAGTTGGTATCGCCGTGCCAGCGGGGAACGACGTGCATATGGACATGTCCGGGAATACCCGCGCCGGAGATTCTTCCGAGATTCATCCCCAGGTTCAACGAACCGGGGTTGAGAGCTTTCTTGATCACGGCAACTGTCTTTCTGGTCATCTCAAAAAATTCTATCGATTCCTGCTGCGTAAGTTTCTCTATCTGTCCAACATGTCTGTTCGGTACGATTAAAGCATGGCCGGAGTTGTATGGAAACTTGTTGAGAATGACAAACGTTTTTTCGCCGCGGTGGACGATAAGATTCTTGAGCGAGTCTTTCATCTTCAGACGTTTGCAGAAGATACAGCCCTTTTCTTTTTTGCTCATAATGAATTCAGCCCGCCACGGGGCCCAGAGGATTTTGTCGTCCATAACGCTATATAATACACAAAATTAGGGGATTATCAAATTAATATACGCACTTTTCTGTCATCTAAGGTAAAACCATGAAAATCAAGGGATTATTTTTGGCCGATTTTACTTTTTTCCGCTTTTTCAAAGGGCCATTTTGACCGTTCTTTAACCAATTAGAGCTAAATACATTACGCCCGCACTTTCGGGCGCTGTTTCCCAAGGAGGCAATAAATATGGCTGATAAGATTCTGGTAATAGGCGGCACCGGTATGCTCGGTCTGCCGGTGGCAAAGCAGTTGAAAAAAGACGGCTTCGATGTCTCGGTTATGTCCACAGATGTGGATAAAGCACGCGGCAAGTTGGGTGATGATTTCAACATTGTTAACGGCGATGTTACCAAACCTGAGTCGCTGAAGCCGGTCATCGATAGTCACGAGTTTGTTTTTATCAACCTGAATTCGAAACTCGATCCTGAAAGGTACGAGTCTATAGAGATCAACGGCACCGCCAACGTTGCGAAAGTCGCATCGCAGATGGGTGTCAAGCGGGTCGGCATGATAAGCGGGGCATCATCGAAAGGCAAAGAAGAAGGAATACTGTATCTCGATGCAAAAGTGAAAGCGGAGAAAGCTCTCATAGATTCGGGCGTGCCGTACACGATCATGCGGCCATCGTGGTTTTTCGAAAGTCTCCCCGGATTCATCCAGCAGGGCCGTGCCGTGGTGCTGGGTGAGCAGCCGCTCAAAGATTGGCTGGCTGGCGGCGGGTGACTATGCCCGTCAGGTCTCGACCGCCTTTCGCACGGATGCAGCGACGAACAAGTGCTTTTACAATCTTGGTCCGGAGAAGATGACCATGATGGAGGCGCTGAAAAAATTCTGCGCGAAGCATTATCCCGATCTCAAACCGGAAGTTGTCTCGTTTGGTATGGCGAAGTTTCTTTCCCACATGCCGGGGATGGGCGTGCTGAAGATGGTTATCCCGTTCTTTGAGTACTTTGCGGAGATCGATGAAGACGTTGACCCGTCCGAGGCCAACAATCTGCTGGGCGCCAACGCGACGAGTATTGAGCAGTGGCTCGATGGTTGGCAGAAACCGGCATGATTAAACTTGCGAACAGCTTCAAGAAATGGTTAGCTTGAAACTTGAGTAATCCAAGAGTAACCCAAACTAACCGGGAGGTCTTTTGAAGACTGTCAGAGTGTCAATTTTGATCGTGCTCGTCATCTTGATGGCGGGAAGCGTGTGGTCGTTCGATGGTATGCGAAAAGGGTTTGTCTTAGGCGGCGGCCTTGGGTTCGCGCCGGTTGCCAATACCTCCATCGAGGGTATCGATGGGAAATACGAAAAACAGGGGCTGGGAACGAATTTCTTGATAGGCTATGCCTGGGATGAAAGGAACATGATCGTGTTTTTGCGCGACGCCGCTTTCTATTCGGAAACGGTTGAACTCACGTTCATGGGTGAGCTTGTTTTTCGGGACAAAATCAGTCTGGCGCAGGGATTCGCCGGGGTCGGATATTATCACTATTTCGGTCCGGTGGGCAAGTCGTTCTTTGTCACCGGCGGCATCGGTTTTCAGGACTGGATGTCGCTTGATAAAAACTGGGAAGATCCCGACGTCGGTGGAGCTTTACTCATTGGTGGTGGCTACGAATTCGCCAGGCACTGGCAGGTGTACGGGAGCCTTTCGTTCGGCAAAACGAGCGACATATTTTTTGAATATGAGCACGCCCAGATGATCCTCACCGTGTCAGCGGTAGCATTCTAAGAAACAGTGATGTGAATTTCAGACCGGGCCTGTGAGAGGCCCGGTTTTTTGTTGCACGAATTTTTAAGACCGAAAGATGTCCTTGCCAGTCCCGTGCTGTCGGTCTATATTGAGTCATAAATCAAGCAGTAAATTGAAATCCATGAGGGAGGTATCATGCGACAACTCAGAATAATTGTCTTGGTAACCATCGTACTGATCCTTGCCGGTCAGGTTGCGGCTTTTGACGGCAGCAGAAAGGGCGTGGTTCTGGGGTTGGGGTTTGGAGTTTCGCCAATGATAGAGGGCTCATGGGGTGACCCCGCGGAAAATTTCGAGCACAGCGGTTTTGTGGTGAATCTGATAGCCGGCTACGCGTTCAGCGAAAAGGATGCTGTGCTGCTGATACAGGATGCCGCTATCTACACCCAGACCGCCTATCGTGAAGCGCTCGATGGGTCGCTGACCGGATGGGACGACCGTGACCTTCAGGGGTTCTGGGGCATCGGCTACCGGCGGTATTTCGCTCCTGCCGGTCGCTCGCTGTTCGTCACGGCGGCACTCGGTATTGAAGGAGCGGACGATGACTGGGCGATACCATCAGGTCTTGGGGTATTGATCGGTGGCGGCTATGAAATCACCAGACATATCGAACTATACACCAGCTTTGCCGTTGGAAAGATAGACTACGGCGAAGGCGAGGCCACGTTCTCACAGATCGTGTTCACTCTGACAGGTGTGCTTTATTGACACCCAAATCAACTTGGGCGGAGGGAGTTTCAATCCGCAGCGGCGGTTGGCAAAGCGGTGAAACTGAGACTGTAAATATTCAAAACATATCATTTGGTGGAGGAATCGTGAAATTTTCCAGAGTATTGACAATCGTTCTGCTTGTTACTGCAATCGCGGGCAGTGCTTCGGCCTTTAATGGCCTCCGCAAGGGGTTTGTCCTGGGCGGCGGTCTTGGGTATGCACCTTACATCAAGTCTTCAGGCTTCCTCAGTGAAGACAGTGAACCGGGAGTAGGCATCAACATTCTACTTGGATATGCCTGGGACCAATACAATATGTTAGTGTATGAGGTTAACGCCGCTGGTTGCGACGAGCGCGGTGAATTTGTTTCCCAGCAGTTTGAGGGGGCGGCCTGGTACCATTATTTCGGTCCACAGGGGAAATCGTTTTTTACCACGGTCGGTATAGGTTTTGCCTATTATACGTGGGATGATTATGAAACCGATGATCGCGGCGGAGCATATCTGGTCGGCGGAGGGTATGAGTTTGCCCGACATTTTCAGATAGCGCTCTACTTCTCGGGTGGAAAGACGACTATGGATGTCTACGGTTCCGGAGTCGATATGGGACACAACCACCTCAATATTTTGATTAACGCGGTTGCGTTCTAATCATCAGTCAAGTGGCTTAAGCCGGGCTTTTAACAGAGACCCGGCTTTTTTTGTTGATCCCCTCAGCGGGTTCTATTGCTTGGCGGTATGGAATATCACGTACTGCCAAGGCTGGATATCGACGCCGATGAAATCCGCGAAAAACTCCTGCCGCACTGCCGCCTCAATTACGGCGAAACATGGCGCGACCCCAAAAACGGACACGTCGTGTCCTGCGGGGATGCTGCCGACAGCGAATTCATAAAGAGTCTTTTCACAACAGAGCGCGCCACGTTAGCCGTTCACGACCCGCCATATAATCTGGTCATGTTCGAGAAACAGTCGGTCGATGAATTCATCGACTGGTGCCGCAAATGGATCGACAACACCCACAACGCGCTATCCAATGACGCTTCTCTGTATATCTGGTTGGGAGCGGACCAGAACGATAATTTCCAGCCGCTGCCGCAGTTTATGATGATGATGGGGCAGACGGAGTTTCAGTCGCGCTCGTTTATCACCATGCGCAATCAGCGCGGCTATGGCACGCAGAAAAACTGGATGGCCGTTCGTCAGGAACTTCTGTATTACTCCAAGGGCAGCCCGGCTTTCGAAGTCCAGTACACCGATATTCCGAAGATACTTCGCGGTTACTACAAAGAGGTCAACGGTCAGCTTACTGAGAACACGGAGCGGGGGAAATCCCCCAATATCCGGCCCGGCAATGTCTGGGTGGATATTCAGCAGGTGTTTTACCGGATGCAGGAGAATGTGAACGGATGTTACGGTCAGAAGCCGCTCAAAGCCATCGAACGGATCATCGCAGCCTCATCGGATGAGGGTGACACCGTCACCGATTTCTTCAGCCATTCCGGCACGACACTACTTGCGTGTGAGCGCACCGGCCGACGGTGTATCACTTTAGATATTGATCCGATTTTTGCCGAGATAACGATCCGCCGCCTTGAGCATTTCCGCGCTACCGGTTGCACCGGCTGGCAGGCAGGCAACCCGTTTCAGCGGGAGTTGGCCGGGCGCACGGGACCAGTTAAGGCTGTGAGCGCCTGATCAGATTATTCCTCCCCCGGTATATTCTACTTCCAAAAATGTTGATTCGTCCTGCCAGAAAAACACCGAGTCGGGCATTAGTAAAGTCTCCGACGATAGCGTAATCAGTATTAGCTCCGAAATTACCGAGGTGTCCGGCGGACATGCATAGTTGCTGTCACGGGCAACGAAGACCTTTACGTAGTAATTAAGACCGATGTTGCTCGTTTCGATGTGGCTGTACTCCCAGCAGGAACTGGTCACCTTGCCGTATACGACCACCTTAATGTATCTCCAATCGGAGGTGTGCGTGGGATACCAGTCTTGGCCAATCGAGTCGACCGCTAAGGCGGCCAGGCACGGATCAGACTCCTCAATCGTAACTGTCTTATCGGATGAACATCCGCCAGCGATGATGAGCGCCACGCCCAGCAATATGATATAGTGTCTCAAGATTGTTCCTCCCTCGACAATGTGCTAAAATCGTTTTCATCCCAAAGACGTAACTTCCGGCCGATTTGTAAAATCTTTTTCTGAGCCGAATCGGTAGCCCGCCCGGCGGTAGACTATTCTTTCACCAGCAGGACATGGATGGCCTTAACGACCACTTTGACCGGGTCGCCCTCTTTGAGGCCGAGAGCATTGAGGGAATCGACCGTGAAGACCGACTGCATTTTGGAGTTGGCGGGGATATCGAGTTTCACCTGACACATAATGTCCCCTTTTTTGATTTCGGTCACTTTCCCGACCAGTTCATTTCTGGCGCCGTATTTCATGGAATTGTCTTTCGCTATATTGTGATAGGTTTTCAAAGCTGCTTGTGCGATTGCTGTCTTGCTGACTCAAACATGGCTATTTCCGTGCCGGGTTGCGGCAGGTCCTGTCCCGATGATATCGGGATGTGACCTGCCGCTTCCGCTGTCCCTGAATTTACGTGTCAGGTCACAATCTCCGCAAGCGGAAATCAGGACCTGACACAACGGTAACAATCTGTGTTAGAGATGACAAGAATAAGAACGTCGAGAGGTTGGCAATATGAAGTATGGCACAAAAAAGGAGCCGGCTAAAAGCCGGCCCCTTAAAGATCGTCGACCAAATCTATTGATCGGCAGAATGGAAGAAGATTCTACCAGTCCTCACGACGACCGCCACCGTGGCCACCACCGCCACGACGACCACCGCCGCCACCGTCTCTACGACCACCGCCGCCGCCACCGCGTTCTTCACGCGGACGGGCTTCGTTGACGTTGAGAGCGCGACCTTTGAGGTCCTGACCGTTGAGACCCTCGATGGCTGCTAAGCCTTCTTCTTTGGATGCCATCTCAACGAAACCGAAACCGCGGGATTCGCCGCTGTAACGGTCTTTAATGATGTTCACGTTGGTGACCTGCCCGAAGGCTTCAAAGGCCTGGCGAATATCCTCTTCTGTCGCCTGATACGACAGGTTGCCGATGTAGATATTCATTATGTTCTCCAGCTTGGTTTTCCGTAGCCAAAAGCCCCGGGCCGAAACCCGGCTCGCAACTGCGGACAAACGCGTTCACGCGCACTATTGCGCCTATGTTTTTGGATTAATTATATTCAGGAGTTCGAGATAGATACAAACCTTGACCAAAAAACTGATTAACAACGACTAACATTCATATCTAATATATCGGCAACGGCCACAGTCGTCAATAGTTTTTTTTGCCGGGAGCAATTGTACCACACCGCTAAGCTGTGCGTGGTCACAGCCTTATAAGCATGCGTGAGGCCCGGTTTCCGGCCGGTTTCAGGCGGATTTTGCCGCCGATTTACCGGCAAACCGGTTGTATACCCACCCGAAAAGTGCCCCGGCAATGATGCCATCGAGTATACCCCAGGCCAGTCCGATAAGGCTGCCGATCGGGCTGATATTGTAGCCGCGATAGACCATGCCTATACAAGTGGGGTCACCGGTGGCGCCATCGAAAAAGATGATCCACCAGGTGATCAGAAACAAAGCTGCCCCCCACAGGATGCCGCCGGTGAGGGCGAGCGCCCGGATATTGAGCTTCATGATCGGTCTCCGTACTTAAACGACATCAGGCCCTGGCGGAGAATTTTAGTACCTTGGGCTCGACCAGCCGGGCAAAATCGTGCATCGAGAGCCTGATCAGCTCCGTGTGCGACCCGGCATTGAAGGCTATCTCTTTGTCCTCAAGCAGACTTTCCGCCACGAATACATCCATCCCGTAGAGGTTTCCAAAAGGCGGCATGGCGCCGATTTCGCACTCCGGGAAAAGGTCCTTGAATTCGCGCTCGGTAGCCAGTTCGACTTTGTCGGTCCCGACCAGGTCCTGAAGAACGCCGAAATTGACCTTGTACGAGGCCGGCAAAACCGCCATAGCCATCTTCCCCTTGATCTTTATCATGACCGTCTTGGCCATTTCTTTACCGGGGATGTGGGCTGTGGCAGCGATCTGCTGGGCGGTGTACGCCGTCGAATGGCTGATAGTGACATACTTGACACCGTTGCTGTCGAGATAGTCCTTTAGTTTTTTTACAGGCATGTTTCCTCCCTTGCCTTTCTGCTTGCGCCGCAACGCCTAAGGGCGCCCGCGCGGAAGCGTTACAAACGACTTACAGTGCGATGGTGTTGATCGATGATGATTTTGAACAAAGAAGACGTCTACCCTCAGGGGGTACAAGGAAGCCACCCTCTGATTTCAATATGCACTAACGGCCCGGTGGTGTCAATAGGCTTCGGCTGTCGGAATCCTCATCTGGGACAGCTTCGTAGCTCGGAGTTTCCGCTTCGCAGCGCGCATCCGGAACACTGGTACCCCACCTAACAGGTGGGTCTTTTTGCCGATCGTTCCCGCATTGTGTTTCAGCTTGTGCAATGAATGGCGACATCTTGTCCGACTAATCCCACCTGCCGCTAACGCTTTAGGTGGGGTACCGATTATAACTGTTACCTATGTCTTGAGCACAATCTGTTACCTATGTCATGAGTTTGTACAGATTGTTCCCGCATCGTGTTTCAGCTTGTGCAATGAATGGCGACATCTTGTCCGACTAATCCCACCTGCCGCTAACGCTTTAGGTGGGGTACCGATGTTACCGGATTAAGAAGACTGCAAGGAACGGGCAGATGAGGGCATCTGCCGCGCTCAAACCCTACGGCGTCTGCTCCAGAAAACCAAGCTCGATCTTGCCGTCGGCCAGCCGGGCGTAGCTGAAATGGTGTATGAAATCGCCGGTGTTCACATACGTGCCGCCGTTGAGCTGCTTCTCGACAGGGACATGAAGATGCCCGATTGCGACAATATCGAACCCGTCGGCAAGTTTTCGCTGGGCGTAGGCCTCATAGTCGGCCGCGAAAGTGTGGTCGCGGCGCGAGGTGTACTCGCGCGATGATCCGCTGACAGCCTTGGCCAGAGGGATGGCCCAGTCGGGCGGAAGTTTACGATACAGCCAGATATTAAAGCGATTGCGAAGGATTCTCTTAAGAAAGCGGTAGCCGCGGTCGGCCGGGGCGAGACCATCGCCGTGAATCAGATGCAGCTTAAGGCCGTCGTACTCGATATCGAGAAAATCGCGATGAACCGCGAGGTGCATCTGCGTTTCGAAAAAGTCATCCATCCAGAAATCATGGTTGCCGCTCACATAGTCAACCTTGATGCCGCTGTTGATCAGTTCGTTGAGCATGAATAGCACCTGGTGATGGTCTTTGGGGATAGCGTGTTTGTATTCGAACCAGAAATCGAACAGGTCGCCCAGAATCACCAGCCGGTCGCCATCGACCTTGACCTTTTCGATCAACGCACGAATAGACGCGACTTTCTGCGCCTCTTTCTCCGCCGAAGCGGATCCCAAATGAGCATCTGAAAAGATATATAGTGCCATAGACTCTGTCTATTTTGTCGAGGGTACCTTTCGGTTTATCCGTGTCTTCCCGGTCCGTAGCGTGGCTAGAGAGTTATCTAACCGTTATAGAGCATCACTGAGCAACAACGTCACTTGGTGACAACGTTATTTAGTAACAACGTCACTTAGTGACCTTTTCCATGAATTTGCTCATGGAGTTAAACCAGGCGTCATCCATCGCAGCCAATTCGATATCGACCAGATTATTTATCTTAAGGTTCTTGCCGCCCACCTTGCCGATTTTGGCGCAGGGGACATTCATACCCTCGAAATGTTTCGCTATGTGTTCGGCCGAGACCGGATCACAGCTTATCACCACTCTCGATTGTACCTCGCCGAACAACAGGCAATCGGTGCGAATTTTGTCATCGAGCGTTATCTGAGCGCCGATTTGATTTTCTTTGTTGGAGATACAACACTCCGCCAGTGCGATAGCCAGACCACCCTCGGAACAGTCGTGAGCCGAGCGGATGAGGCCTTTCTTGATAGCATCGAGCAACGCATCCTGCATCTTGCGCTCCGCCTGCAGGTCAAGTTCGGGGACCTGACCTTTGGTGTGACGGAATATCGTGTGGAGGTATTCCGATGCCCCCAGATGTTCTTTGTTTTCGCCGAGCAGGAAGATGGTGTCGCCTTCTTTTTCGAACCACTGGGTGGTGATGTGCGAGGTGTCTTCGATAAGACCGATCATACCGATCACAGGGGAGGGGAAGACGGCGCGGTCGGGGTCTTCGTTGTAGAACGACACATTGCCGCCGGTGACCGGTGTTTCGAACACGCGGCAGGCCTCACCCATGCCGGCAACAGCCTCGGAGAAGCCGAAATAGATTTCCGGTTTGTACGGGTTGCCGAAATTGAGGCAGTTGGTTATCGCCAGCGGCTTACCGCCGGAACAGACTATGTTGCGTGCTGCCTCGGCCACGGCGCTCTGAGCGCCGAGACGAGGATTGATATAACAGTAACGGCCATTGCAGTCGGTTGTCATGGCCAGAGCTTTGTTGGTTTTGCGCAAACGAAGCACGGCCGCATCGGAGCCGGGCCCGATAGCCGTGTTGGTGCGCACCATCGAATCATACTGCTCGAACACCCAACCCTTGTGGCAAATGTTCGGAGCGGCCAGCATGGTGAGCAGGGTTTCGTTCCAGTCGCGTTCAAGGGGGTAGGTGCTGAGGTCAATCTTTACGATTTCATCCATATAGCCCGGACGCTTCGTCTCGCGCGTATAGACCGGCGCGCCGCCGCCGAGAACGAGGCAGTCCGACGGAATCTGCGAGACGACCTCACCATTGAGCTTCACCGTCATCATTTCATCGCTTGTGACCTGACCGATAATGACCGAGTCGAGACCCCATTTGTCGAAAATGGCTTTGACCTTATCTTCGTTGCCTTTCTTAACACAGACAAGCATCCGTTCCTGCGATTCGGAGAGCAGGATTTCATAGGGTATCATGCCGGTTTCGCGGACAGGGACTTTGTCGATATCTATCACCACGCCGGTTTTGCCTTTGGCCGACATCTCTGTCGATGAACAGGTGAGACCCGCCGCGCCCATATCCTGAATGCCTACGATAAGGTCCTCGCGGATGATTTCCAGCGTTGCCTCGACCAGGAGCTTCTCCGTGAAAGGGTCGCCGATTTGTACCGATGGGCGTTTCGCCTCCGATGCCTCGCTGATTTCTTCCGATGCGAACGTTGCGCCGTGGATACCATCGCGGCCGGTCTTCGACCCGACAATCATCACCGGGTTGCCCTCGCCACTCATCACCGCCGAGGCCATCTGGTCGGTCTTGACAATACCAACCGCCATGGCGTTGACCAGCGGGTTGCCGGTGTAGGATTCATCGAAATAAACCTCGCCCGCAACGGTCGGAACGCCGAACGAATTGCCATAGTCGCCGATACCGCGCACGACACCATCGACCAGATACCGCACCCGACCATTCGATGGCAGCCCGAACCGCAGCGAATTCAGCGCCGCGATAGGCCTGGCGCCCATGGTGAAGATATCGCGAAGGATGCCGCCCACGCCGGTTGCCGCGCCTTGATAGGGTTCAACGGCTGAGGGGTGGTTGTGGGATTCGATTTTGAAGATGACCGCCATGCCATCGCCGATATCCACCGCCCCGGCGTTTTCTTCGCCGGCCTTGGCCAGAAGGTTGTCGCCCTCGCGGGGGAGAGTCTTCAGAAGGGCGATAGAGTTTTTATAGGAACAGTGCTCGGACCACATAACCGAGAAAATACCCAGTTCGGTGTAGTTGGGTTCGCGTCCGAGTATTTCTTTTATTTTCTGATATTCTTCGTCGTTAAGCCCATGGCTTTTAACCATTTCCGGGGTAACATCGGGTTGCTTATAGGCGGCGGCCATATTATCTCCTTATAGTAAAAACCGAATATAGCCCCGTTCAGAGGCAAGGTCAACAGGCATTTGGGGGGACAGTATTGGTGGTTGTGTGGTTGTGGGTGGTAGGCTCAAACTTGTTTGGGTCTGTTTGCTTGAAATGGATCACCGTTCGGCCAGGTCCTGATTTCGCGAAGCGGAATTGCGACCTGACCGGCTCACTCTACTTCAGCCCCAACTTTTTCCCTTGCTCAAGCAGGGCGATTGACTCGGCGACACGTTTGGCTCTGGTTTCGGGACGTTTCGCAAACGATGTCCATCCAATGAATTGCTTCTTATACGAAGGCGCCAGTTGGTCAAAGAAAGCCATAGCTTTTTTGTTCTTCGCCAGAGCGCTTTTAAACTCGATGGGTAATTCGAGCGGGCTGTCCGGTCGGTCGGGTGTCTGCCACTGACCTGATTTTTTGGCCTCCGTGATTAAAGCAAGCCCGGCATCGGTCATGAGCCCCTGCTTGAGCATCTTAGCCACGCGCTTCTTGTTCAGTTCGGACCAATTGCTGCCGGCGTTGCGGGGAGTCAACTTGCGGACATACTTTTCATCATCGATCTTCTTGATAGTGCTGTCTATCCACCCGAAGCACAACGCTTCCTCGACAGCATCATCATAGCCAAGAGAGGGTTTGGTCGCGTGTTTCTTATAAAAGACCAGCCACACCCCCTGACTGCGGGCATGGTTTTTTGAAAGCCACTGCCGCCAATCAGCGCGAGTTTTTACGTACAGCTCTTTCATGGTTCTTGATTCGACACCTCAACGAAAAGGTTACGATAGCCTATTCATATTGTATAGCGTCGACCGGATTAATCGATGCCGCCCGAAGCGCTTGATAGCCAACCGAGGCCAGAGCAACAACCAGTGTGAAACATCCAACCGCGACGAAATATGCCGATACCGACATTCACGTGGTAGGCGAAACCCTTCAACCAGTCGCTCATAATATACCAGGCCAGCGGCCAAGCCACAAGATTGGAAATGCCCACCAGTATCACATATTCTCTGGACATCATGCGCACTATACTGGGAACCGATGCTCCCAGGACTTTTCTGATGCCGATTTCGTTGGTCCTCTGCTCGGCCGTAAACGATGCCAGACCGAACAGACCCAGCGCGGCAATAAAGACAGCCAGCAGGCCGAAACACAGGGCCAGATTGTTGACCTGCTCGAGCGATCTGTAATTCGCATCGAATTCCTGATCTAAGAAAGAATATTCGAAGGGATGATCGGGTACGACTTTATTCCATGTATCTTCTATGTAATTCAGTGTTCCCTGAATGTCGCCCGGATTTATTCGAATCGACAGGGCACTTATCTGAGCGAACACCGGCTCACCCGGAGGGATCATCACCAGCGCCAGAGGACCAAGGGGATCTTCAAGCGGCTGGAAATTGAAATCTTTCATCACTCCGATCACTTTGCGGTCCTGATCCCAGACATTTATGCGACTGCCTATGATTGGGTCTTGATTCATCGATCGCGCCAGCGTCTCATTAATCACGCAACCCAACTGTTCGTCGGTCCCGTAGCTTTCGTCGAAATCGCGTCCCTCAATCAGCTCGATTCCGAACGTTTTCGTGAAATCATATTTGATAAAATTGAAATTGATATCCCGTTCTTCATCGGGATTCAGTCCGTCCCACGTGCTAGTTGTAGAGAAATCCCAGTACGGCAGGCTAACCGCCCCGCCGGTGACAGCCAGGATAGCCTGATTCTGCAGCAACTCGTTTTTCAGCGCATCGAAACGTTTGCCGCTTTCGCCTCTTAGATTGATATTGATCACATGTTCCTGGTCGTAGCCGACATCCCAGTTTTTCATGTGGTTGATTTGGGAATAGATGATCGCTATGCCAATGGCAAGGACGGCCGTCAGGGAAAACTGAAGGACCACGAGAATTCTTCGGAGATTGAAGCGACGGTTGGAACTGTCGAGACTGTTTCGAAGCGCCTGCACCGGGTGAAATCTGGAGAGAACCAGCGCCGGATAGATGCCTGTTGCCAGCGCGATGACAGCGCTTATAGCTACGCCGGTCAGCGCTATTGGAACATTGTAGAAAAGCGCGAGCGACAAATGCAGCCCGAAGAGCGAGTTAAACAGAGGAAGAACCATCTCAACCAGGCCCAGCGCGATGAAAACGCCCGTGAACGTCAGAAAGGCGGACTCGCCTAAAAACTGCGCTACAAGCGCTCCCCGGCGGGCGCCGATTATCTTTCGCATGGCGGTCTCTTTGGCCCGGGTGCGGTAACGGGCCGTAGACAGATTTACAAAATTGATGGACGCCATCGCTAGGATAGCCAGAGCGATTGCCGAGAATACAGGAATAGTCTTTCGGCTCTCGGAGAACCTCAGATGAACATCGCTGATATTGATTGCCGAAAGAGTGACCTCTCTGTCATCGTAATACTTTTGAACGAGACCGGATATTTTCTCCGTCATGGCCAACGGGGTAACACCGGGATGCCCCTTTACGATCGTTCTCGTGCTCCAGAATTTCCATGAATCGTAGTCAAAACCGGCAGCTACGAACGGTTGTCTCTGGTAGTCCATCGGTACCAGCAGATCGAACCTCACAGTCGAGTTGGCCGGGATGTCTTCGACAACTCCCGTTACGGTATAGACGTTTTGATTGTCCAAGGTGAGTATCTTGCCAAGAGCATCCTGATCCTGATAGAATTTGGAGGCTATCTCCCGGGTGACCACAGCCGAATTCGGATTTGTCAGGGCTGTGGAAGGATCGCCGGAAATAAATTCGAACGAGAGGATATCGATAATATCCGGATCGGCGGCCACAATCCGCTGATACGAGTTTTGAGAGCCGCTCTTTACCAGCGCTTCGTTGCCGTGGGTCATTCGCGATGAATACTGTATCTCCGGAACATTTTCCTTCAGGTAGGAGGCAAGAGCATTCGAACTGGAGAAATGGCCGCTGGAGAGAATCGCCTGAATGCGTTCCATGTCGGGGTAATGGTCATCGAAACTCATCTCATTGAGCAACCACAGAGATATGAGCATACAGCAGGCAAGACTTATGGCCAGACCGGCCACGTTTATGAAAGTATATCCCTTGTGTCTTCGGATATTTCTGAGAGTAATTTTAAGGTAGTGTCGCAACATGGCGGATATCCCCTATAACGATGTCACATAATCTGCGATGTTTACAGCTATCTATTACGAGAATATAGCAGGAATGATGCCGGAAATCTTAGTGCTTGGCTTATAAGGAGTTACATGTGACATCAGGGCGCCAACTGTCCGTTTTTGCGACACCGGCTGTTCGCTACCGCACAGAAGGGCCTTGAGGCGTTCATATTGGATTCGATCAACCAGGACAACTAATACTAAACCGGGATTTGGAACAACATCCCAGACGCAACGTATCAAGTGGGAATTGAGTAGATTGCTGACTTTGATATTTAACAAGGTTATACTACCTACTGAGACTTGAGACAAGGTCGTAGGACAACGTAAGGAGATTATATATGTCACGTGAGAAGATAGAGAAAAAAGCATACGACTACATGGCGTCAGGCTTCAACTGCGCCGAGTCGGTTCTTCTGGCGACCATGGAGTCGCGGATGGATGATGTCGATGGTGACCTTCCAAAAGTCGCCTCGACTCTGGGCGGGGGAGTTGGCGGCTCTCATGAAGAGCTTTGCGGTGCCCTTTCGGGCGGTGTTCTTGCTATTGGACTGCTCTACGGAAGAAATAAACCGGGTGTGGATGTTCAGTTTGCGAAGGACCTGGCGACGGAATTCCGGGCGCGGTTCTTGAAAGAGAACGGTTGCACAAAGTGCGGCACGCTTCTTGAGCAGTTCGGCGAGCAAAACGACAGCGACAAATGCCGGAAACTCACCGGTCAAGCGGCTGGGTTGCTCTCGGACCTACTCGACGAGCAGGGAGGATGATTCAGGATACACGTCAGAGTTGTGCCCGGCGAGTCTTCAGACTCGCCGGGTTTGCCTCGCGAATCTGAAGATTCGCAAGGTACAACTCTAAAGCATCGCGTGCGGCAGAATCACCGCCGGGTTCTTCCCTACGAAGATTTCTCCCAACCTTCCAAAATAACATAATCCTTGAAACCCAAAGCCTCCCCATACAGCTTATGCGTGGCCTCGTTCCACGAACCGACATAGGCGAAGACCGCGTTCAGTTCCCTGAGTTTTCTCAGCCCCTCCGTCATCACGGCTCTGGCCAACCCGCGGCGCTGGTGTTCCGGAGATGTTCCCACCGGTTCGAAAACACCCGTACGCGTGACAGGATCAAACCAGACAGTGCAAAAGGCGGCAAACTCACCGTCAGGCGCAACAGCTACAATGTCGAGGTCCCGACGATACAACGGCGCCTTTTGAATATTGTCATACCAATCCCAACCCTGATAGGCATCGTCAGGTTCGTTCGGATGAAAAGCGCGCCAGGACACCCAACTTCGCTTCGGGAATTCGTCAGAGCTACCCAGCGATCGAACCGTGTATCCTTCAGCCAAAGACGCGTCAGATATATCGGCAGCCATCGACCGGCGACGCTGATACTCCACTCTCTTTGATTTCTCATATCCCCGGTGTCTCAGAATGTCCAGCCTGAGATTGTCATCGGGGCTTGCCCAGATACGATGTTTCCTGCCGCCATCGTCAGTTGAAACTGCCAGATATCTCTCCGCAACTGAGATCATCTCCTTTTCAAGCTCTGCTGACCGGAACTGAGGATGCACCTGCAGAAAAACGCTGCCTGGAGCCTCGCGATTGAGTACCGCGGCGATAACGTTATCTTCCGTCTCCCATAAAAAGACATCGGTTTCCAATTTTCCGTGCCCCATGTTCATAATCCCGTGCCATCGCCAGTAATCGAAACGATTGACGTGCCAGCTATTCTCAAAGAAGTTGTTAATTTCGAGCACCTCGCTGAGAAACTCGCGGATACGGTGATAGTCCGTCTCGGTTTTATAATTACGCATGGTCAATTTCATAACCTGCTCCTCGTTCAAATATTAATCTGTAGCATGATACGGCCATCCGATTTGCACCAGACCGCCTTGAGGTGATAAGCAGCTGTTCAATAACGGCTCAAAGCCGGTATTGAGCTGCCGTTTGATTTTGAAAAGTGTTTTTAGAGGCTCATTGCTTTATAACCTACCTGTTGAGATTATCTTACGGCAGGCATTTCTATTTTGTTTCGATTTATTCCGTCGTGTTAACTTGCCTTTTCTAATCGCTTCATAAATTGCATGACGTTGTCATGGGCGATATTGTCTACTGTCGTTTCGCCCAGATCGGCGGCCAGATCCCGGAGAATATCGCCGTACTTGCCGGCGTGCTCGTGCTGCGGGAAATAGAACGGTCTGCGGGTCGGGTCAGGGTGGGTGTCGGTGTGGAAATAGTCGGCTCCCAGAGCGATCGCTTTCTCGCCGCCGAGCTTGAGCCCGTGCATGATATGCCCGGTAAGGTAGCCGGGGTCGTCCGGATGCATGAAAGCCCGAAGGAAATTCATCCCAATTAAACCATCGCGGTTTATAATCTCGAACGCCAGTTCATCGGGAAGATTACGCTTGTGGTCATGGACCTCGCGGAAATTCGAGTGGCTGGCCATAATTGGGATTTTAAGATTTCTGGCATCGATGTGGTCAATGATGTCGTGCGCGAGAGCATCGCTGGTGTGAGAAAGATCGACCGCAATCTGTTTGCCGCTGATATATTCCAGAAGAGTGCGGCCGTCGTCTTTCAAGCCGAAATTCGAAGAGTTACCTCCGCCGAACCGGTTTTCACGGTGATGAGTCAGGGATATATAAAGCGGCTTGCCGATCTCCGTGGTCAGCTTGTCAAGAAACAGGAAAGCATCTTCAAGTGAATCATCGGTGCCGCAAAATGACGAGGCATTCTCGATGGACGGTATGATGCCTGTTTTGCCGGAGCCTATGGCTTTCTGGAATTCGACAGCGTCTTTTAACCGCTACGAAATAATCGCCGTGGTCAGTCAGCAGCTTCTTGTACCACTCGATCTGTAAATCGCTTACAGCGAGATCGGGGGTTTCTTCAACGGAACTGATGGCCATAACTTGCAGGGCGACATTTCCCTGTCGCAGGTACGGTGTGGCGCAGCCTATCTGCTCTGTGTTATCCGGGGAGGCATTTTCAACTGTCGCCAGGTAGTGAGTCATATCGCAGTGAAGGTCGGCAACGGGGTATGTATGTTGTGGTGAAGACATCGTTTATCCTTTCGTATCAGCAAATTTGCGCGCTAAAGCTGTTCTTCGATTGATTTGGTAATATGCGAAATGGCATCGCCGACATGCCTGGTGCTCTTGTTCTCAATGAGCATCATATAGCAGTCCTGCTGCGAACTTACTCTGTGTTTGACGCCTTTTTTCACAATGAAGAACTCGCCTTCATTAAGATCAAACGGTTGTTCATTCTCAATAAACATTCTCAGGGAACCTTCGAGAATGTAAAACATCTCATCTTCGCCATCGTGCGAATGCCAGGGAACATCCTCACCCCTGGTTTTGGTCACCTTGACATAAACATCATTGACCTCGCCGATAACTTTGGGCGAGAAGTACTCCTGCAGCTTCTTGCTGAGGTTTTTTATATTTCTCTCTTCCGGTTTGTTCATGGCCATGCCTCTGTATCTGAAGTTCCTATTTGCTTCTATACGTGCTTCGATTGCCAACTGTTACGATAACGGGGGAGAAAGGCGTTGTCAAGGTATCCGCAGGCTGTCAGTCCGTGTTCCGGGCGGGCTTGACTAATTGATGCCGAAATATTATGGTTTAAGAAAGTCTTCATAAACAAACCGGGGAAAATCTTCCCTATCGAGGTGCTGATATGATATTGCAGGGAAAAGTAGCGATTATCACAGGCTCCAGCCGCGGAATCGGTGCGGCGATAGCCAAACTGTTGGCGGCTAATGGCGCTAAGGTGGCTGTTAATTACGTTCAGAACAAAGAGCAAGGGGAGAAGGTCGTCAAAGAAATTCTCGACGCGGGCGGTAAGGCTATTTTGGTACAGGCCGATGCCTCGGTCCGCGAGCAGGTTGAGGCGATGGTTAAGAAAACAGAGGCTGAACTCGGTCCGGTTGATATTCTCGTTAACAATGCCAACATGAGCTTTCCAGTCGTGCCGTTTGTGCAGTTTCCGTGGGAAGGATTCGAGAAAAAACTCCTCAGCGAGATGCGGGCCGCTTTCTTCTGCTGCCAGACGGTCGTCCCCGGCATGATAGCGCGCAAGGGCGGGTGTATTGTCAATATCAGCAGTGGCCTTTCGCGTGTGCCGGGAATCGGATTTGTGGCCCACACAAGCGCTAAGTCGGCGCTCGATGCATTCTCTAAAGCGCTGGCGCTGGAACTCGGGCAGTACGGCATCAGGGTGAACGTAGTCGCCCCGGGGTTGACCAACACCGATGCTACAGCGCATCAACCACAGGAGATGAAAACAGCGGTGGCAAATCACACGCCGCTGAGGCGGTTGGGGGAACCGGATGATATCGCCGGGGCGGTCTTGTTCTACTGCGCGGACTGGTCAAAGTTTGTAACGGGAACATATATGCCGGTCTCCGGCGGAATCCAAATGACGTGAGGCAACTATGGCTGAGTTTCACAATGTCAAAATCACGCTCATTTCGCAGATCAAAACCTGCCCGGCAGGGCATAAAGTCGGAGACGAGTTTCTTATAGAGCGAAGAAGTCCCGGCGGGATGTGCATGGGGGCGCTCAATTCCCTGATGCCCTTCATCACAACTCTGCGGTTCGGTGGCTCGTTTCCATGGGAGAAGGAAGAAGGCGTGGGGACATTCTGCTGTCCCGACCCCGAAGTGGTCAACACTTTTCGCCTGGAACGGATTGCACGTTTGGGTGAGGATGAGTAAGTTAGTATAGTGCCGATTTTTGTCAGGAGTCGTTTTCTTCACTCCGCGCGCGTATCTGTGAGCAGTAGCTGTCTATCTGGCTTGAGCCGACACTGTGGTTTTTCAGCACTTGCGATGCAATCGCAACAGCAGCCTCGCGCTCGGCCGGAATCACGTGGTTAGCCCCGGCGGCTTCGAGCAGCTCTATATCCAGCAAGTAATAAGTTCTCGCTACAATCGTAAGATCAGGCATCAGGCGACGCGCTATCTTGACTGCGAGTTCCGTAGCCCGCGTATCGTTTATCAACAGCACCAGTTCGCGAGCATGGGCGGCGCCAATCTTCTCGAGCACCTCCACACTGGTAACATCACCAAAATAAGCATGGCCGACTTCGGTAGAAGCCTTGCGCACGTTCTCTACATTGAGATCCACCACCACGTATGGTATGCCGCAGTTTTTCAGCGAAAGCGCCAACTGTTGTCCGGCGAATCCATAACCCCCGATAATGACATGATCGCGAAGGCTGCGCACCGCCTCGGGTGCTTCTTCGGCAGTCGTTACTTTTAGAAATCTCGTAAGGCCGCGAATTTTACCAACTCCGGCGGCGAAATTCGGTCCGTAGTTGATAGCGATTGGCGTGAGAAACATGGAAAGTATAGCCGCCGGTATCAGGCTGCTCTGTAAAGACTCGTCAACAAGTCCGGTCCCCTGAGATGCGAAAAACAAGACGAGCGAGAATTCACCAACCTGCGCCAGTGACACCGCCGCCAGGGCCGCCACGCGAGGGGGGAGTCTTAATATCAAAGCCGAGATGAACACGATGAGCGCTTTGCCGATAATTATCGCCGCCAGGAGTATCACGATTGGGACGATATTGTCAATCATCACCGATGGCGCCAGGAACATGCCCACCGAAACGAAAAACAGGCTGGCGAATACCTCGCGGAACGGTATCAAATCGGCCAGCGCCTGATGGCGATATTCGCTACCGGCCACAACCAGCCCGGCAAGAAATGCGCCAATCGCTAACGATGCACCGGAGCTTGTAATCAACCACGCGGTTCCAACGCTGATCACGAACACCGAAAGAATGAACAGTTGACGTTCGCGCGTTCTGGCGACAAAATTGAGTATGCGGGGAACAAGCAGCCGCGCCGCCAGAAGTACCCCAACCACGATGGCTACCGATTCCAAGGCTGCAACTAACAAGTCAGAACCCGAGGTACCCGTCCCAATCAACAGCGGGATAGCGAGCATCATAGGCACAACGCTGAAATCCTGAAAGACCAGAATACCCAGTGTGAGACGGCCGTGGGGTGCATCGACCTCGCCCCGCTGCTGGAGTCCTCGCAGGACTATGGCGGTACTGGACAGGGCTACAAGAAACCCGACAAAGAGAGCTGAATTGCCCGGCAGACCATAGAAAGCCGCGAGAGCATAGGTCACTACAATGGTGATACCAACCTGAAGCATGCCCCCGGCCAGAATCGGTTTCCAGAGCCGGCGAAGCTTTTCAAGGGAAAGCTCCAGACCTATTCCAAACAGAAGCAGCGCCACGCCGACCTCAGCGAGCGTCTCAACCTGATGGATATCACTGATAAAGCCCAACCCCTGCGGGCCAACCAGTATGCCGGCAAGAATAAAGCCGGTTGTCGATGGCAGCTTGAAGCGGTGAAACAAGGCGACAATGATCACGCCAAAACCGAGAATTATGACCAGATCGCGAAGATAAACCAGCCCTTCCACAGTCCAACCCCTTCCGGTTCAAATGGTACAGATGACGGATTATTATAATAAACACAAATACCAATGGAAAGGTTTGGATTTTACCAGTTTTCAGGATAGGCCAATCTGGCATTCTCCGCAGCGGCTTTTCCGGCCGTGGTCTTGACGGAGACGAAGCGAAGCAGTATTTTCGGTGTGAAATCACAAAGCATAACCAATTGGAGCCTTATGGACCCCCTGAAAGACAAATTGAAAGAATACCGCGGCGGGAGAATTCTCGATGTAGCCACCAGTCATGGCGACTTTCTTAAGCTGCTAACCGACTCCTTTGCGGATTACACCGAGGCAATCGGAATCGACAACAACGGCCAGCGCGTCAAAGCCGCCGGGGAAAACTGCGATGGCGACCTGAAGTTCGTTGAAATGGATGGAAGCAAGATGGATTACGATGACGACTCGTTTGACACCGTGGCTATCCGCCATTCGCTGCATCATCTGGAGAATCCCGGAATCGTTCTCAATGAGATGAAACGGGTCCTCAAACCCGGCGGGCTGTTTATCGTATGCGAAGTGCTCCAGAGTGCGGACATAACCGCCCCGAACGCCCAGCGGCACATTCACCACTGGTGGGGTGAGGTCGACAGAGCGGTGGGAAATTACCACGGCCCGACATATACATCATCTCAGGTATCGGAAATACTCAAACCGATCGGGTTGGATATTGTCGAGGAATTCGAGATCCTCGAAGAGTCCACCGAAGACGAACAAAAGCAGTTCGTTGAATTCATCAGCAAGTCGGTTGATGAGTATATCGGAAGGCTTGAGGCGGTCGGGGGGCATGAAGATATAATCGACAAAGGTCGTGCGTTGAAAGAGATGTACGAAAAGCACGGCGTTGCCGACGAGAAATTGCTTTATATCATCGCCCGGAAATAGGCGGCGTTTTGTCTGCTTGTTTGGATTAAAGCTTCGCCGAGGGGCACAGCTTATTCAAAAAGCAGTCGGGGCAGCCGGGTCGGCGCGCTATGCAAATTGCCCGGCCGTGAAGAATAAGCATATGTGAGAAGTCTATCCAATCATCGTGGGGAATGATCTTCATAAGGTCTTTTTCCACCTTGACCGCATCTTTCTCGCGTGTGAATCCCAGCAAACGGCTGATGCGCCCGACATGCGTATCTACCACAATTCCCTCAGCGATACCGAAAGCGTTGCCGAGTATAACCGATGCCGTTTTGCGCCCCACGCCCGGTAGTCTCACCAAATGTTCGAGTTTGCCTGGAACCTTACCGTCGTATTTTTCAATCAGCATTCGGGCCGAGTTGATAATCGATTTCGCTTTCTGATTGTGAAAGCCGGTGGTGAAAATATCCCGGGCAAGTTCTTTAAGGTCGGCTTCGGCAAAGGCTGTCACCGAACGGTACTTTTTGAAAAGCCCCGGCGTCACCATGTTCACGCGTTCATCGGTGCACTGGGCCGATAGTATGGTGGCAACCATCAGTTGATGAACGGATTTATATTTCAGCGATGTACTCGCGCCGGGATAGCGCTTTCTGAGCAGTCTGATACAGGCTTTCGCCCGCTTGATTTTACTTTCGCGTGATTCCCGTGGCATGGTTATCAGTCGCAGGCAAGCATTACAACGCGGTCGATATCGTTGAGGTCTTTCATTATCACAATCGATCTGTATCTGTCATCATCGTTTGTCAACTGCGTCACCTGCTCGGCCTGATTGTAGCCGATTTCGAACATGATGCGCCCGCCCGCAGCCAGATAGTCCGGCGCACTTTTCAATATAGTCTTGATAGCATCCAGCCCCTCCTCGCCGGAGGTAAGCGACACTTTGGGGTCAGCCAACACTTCGGGTGGAAGCCCCTTGTATTCATCGTCGGAGATATACGGCGGATTGGCCATTATCAAATCAAAACGCTCACCGGAGGGCACGTTCTCGAAATAGTCGGACTGCAGAAATTTAATCCTATCGTCGGCCTTGAGGTCGACCGCGTTCTTCCCGGCAACCTCGATAGCCTCGGCGGATACATCGATCGCGAGAATTTCGCAGTCGGGAAGTTCCTTTGCCATCGTGATCGAAATAACACCGGACCCCACTCCGAGATCTGCTATGCGTGGCCTGGCGATAGCTCTCTGCTTGATAAATCGAATGGCCGATTCACAAAGCAATTCGGTTTCCGGTGTCGGAACCATGACAGCGGGCGAAACGAAGAACTTGCGGCCGTAGAACCATGATTCTTCCAGAATATACTGCAGCGGATACCGGGTAACGCGCCTTTCGACAATTTCGTCGAACCGACGGAGCACGCTGTCATCGATCAGGGTCTCCCCGTGAAGGTAGAGTTGGAGGCGTTCGATCTCGAGTATGTGGCAGAGGATAAGCTCCACCTCGCCTTTGCCGCGCTCAATACCGGCGTCTTCGAGAATCTTGCCTTTCTCGGAAATAAAGCGGGGGAGATGTTCAATCACGAAATTACAGCCTTCAAAAAGCGCGCGTATCAAACGCGCGCGCTACGTAATCTTCCAATAATATACAGCAAGAACACGACGCCGATCCACGAATAACAGAAAGTGTAAGTGAGCGCGGCCGAGAACTGGATGGAATGAGGTATGAGGTAGATGAACCACATCACGCCGAAAGAGCCAATGCCGAACCATCCAAGCGCCTTAGGCGAATAAAGATTTTTACCCCATTTGTCTTTCGTGAGCGAACCGAGCGTGGCCAGAGTCATGAAGAGCAGGTATACGAACAGAAGTTGAGTTTTGTTATCGGTAGCATCGGTTCCAAACGGGACACCCTCCCAGGTGCTGCCGAAAGCATACCAGTTCATGGGTATTCCAAACGGATAACCCCCGAGAAAGGCGCACAAAGCAGCCAGCAGAGAGTATTTGGCCAGTGGCTTGACATCAGTGCCGCCGGTAATCAACGAGAAGGCGTGGGCCGTTGCCAGGGTGATGAAGAAGACCGTGGCGAATATCAGGAAAATATGAGTCAGAGTGATCGCTGTCGGAACGGCTCCGATGAACCTAAACATGAACGGCATTCCATCGGGCTGGGTAAACGTAGCCAGCGCGGCGCCGGTGCTGTCGACGACTTCGATATAATAATAGAGCCGGCCGTTTTTGGTGCCGGCGGTGACTTCCGCAAAGTAGCAATCCGCGGCGCTGTCGCACGGGTTCATCGGTATAGCCTCGAACGTAGCCGGGTCGGCGCCACGGACCTGACCGGGCAGCGACTTACGAAATACCGGGCGGGCGTTTTCGTTGATAGCGCCTTTAATAGTCAGCGGGATATTCTCTTTCTCGAATTCCAGTCCTTTGGGGACGGAGTTGTACTCGAAAGTGTATCCGTTTTCACTGTGAGTGTAATACTCCGGTCGGCCGCGCGAATTGTTGCGGGCGATGTACAAAAGCGCGATAGTAAGGACTACCGCGATAACGATTCGTAGTACTTTCATGGTTCCTTAAACTTTATCTGCTGATTGAAGTTTGAGTGATTGTTCCTGGTCGTGTTGGCGCAACTGCTCGATGACTTCATCGAGATCGCCTCCCATTACCTCTTCAAGCCGGTAAAGTGTCAGGCCGATACGATGGTCGGTCACGCGTCCCTGCGGGAAATTGTAGGTGCGAATTTTCGCTGACCTATCGCCGGTGGAAACCATCGAACGCCTCTCGGCGGTCATTTTAGCATTCTGTTCGGCCATCATCTGGTCATACAGACGCGCCCGGAGAACCTTCATGGCCTTGACTTTATTTTTCAACTGAGATTTTTCGTCCTGACAGGTCACCACCAGACCGGTGGGAAGGTGGGTGATCCTGACAGCAGAGTCGGTCGTGTTGACTGACTGGCCGCCGGGTCCCGATGACCGGTAGACATCGACCTTGATCTCGTTTTCCTTGATCGCAATGTCAACATCCTCGGCTTCCGGAAATACCGCAACAGTTACCGCGGAGGTGTGTATTCTTCCCTGCGACTCTGTCAGCGGCACCCGCTGAACGCGGTGTACGCCGGATTCATATTTCATCAGGCCGTAAGCTCCGTCGCCGTCGAGGGAGAAGATGATTTCCTTGAACCCGCCCGACTGAGCCGGGGCGGAGTTCATGACTTCCATCTTCCACCTTTTTGTGTCGGCGAAACGCTGGTACATGCGAAAAATATCGCCTACGAAAATGCCGGCTTCGTCGCCGCCGGTTCCTGCCCGTATTTCCACCATGGCGGCCTTGTCATCATTGGGGTCGCGGGGGAGAAGCTTCAGTTTGAACTCCATTTCCAGTTCGTCGATTTTCGCCTCGTAGCTGGCCAACTCTTCTTTGGCCATTTCGATCAGTTCCGGTTCGTCGCTTTCCTCGATTATCTCGTTGGCGCCTTCGATCCCACGAGCTGCCTGAGCATAGGCGCGACCGGCCACAAGAATATCTTCGAGATGTCGACGTTCCCGGCTGAGTTCAATCATCCTCTTCTGGTTGGAGAGAACGGCCGGATCAGACATCTGATCGTCAATGGCTTTGAGCTTCTGTTCTAATTTTTCTACTAAATCAAGCATGTTATCTTTAACCCGGAAATTTAAGCAATGTTACAGGAAATTTACTTACAGAGCAAGCTGTTAAATCTCTGCGTAGCTATGGAACGGGGGTTTTGTCTGCTTCGACAGTGGCCGGAACAAGGCCAAGAGAGGCCTTCAATGCGGTTATTCCGACCTCGAGCTGGTCCATTGACGGCTCTTTGGTGGTGATTTTCTGGAGCCAGAGGCCCGGTTTTATCAAAAAACGCGTGAGGGCATTTTCCCTTGTCTTACCGGATATCTTCAAAAGCTCGTAAGAGCCCCCTGCCACAATCGGCAAAAGCGAGAAATGTATCCCGAAACGGGTCAGCAGAGCAGGGGCATGACCGGTGTAGAGAGCGTAAACCGTGTCCGATATGGCGTAAATCAGGATCGCGGTCAGGGCCACAATGAGTATGAACGAGGTACCACACCTGGGGTGAAACCGCGTGTGGCAGGCGGCTCTTTCAACCGTCAGGTCATCGCCCATCTCGTGAGCGAAAATGGATTTATGCTCGGCTCCGTGATACTGGAAGATGCGTCTGAACTCACCGAAGAGAGATATTATCCAAACGTAGGCGACAAACATGGTGAGCCTGATAACGCCCGCGACCAGATTGAAAGACACCGCGTTTTCATCAGCCTTGAAATAATTCGAAATGGCCAGGGGGACAAAAAAGAAGATCAAAACGCCCAGCCCCATGGCCAGGATTGCGCTGAAGGCGAGCCAGAGAGCATTGGACTTACGTTCTTTCTCTTCGTACTCTTTGCCGTTTTTGGTAGCCTCTTCTTTTTCTATCTCTTTCATGGCGACATCGGCTGAAAAATTCAACGTCCTGATGCCAATGATAAGCATTTCAACGAAAGCGATGGCGCCCCGGATGATGGGGATATTCAGCAGCTTGTGTCTTTTAGACAACGACAGGTAGTCCTCTGTCTTGACCAAAATCTCGCCGTTCGGTTTTCTTACCGCCGTGGCGATTTTATCCGACGAGCGCATCATAACGCCTTCTATGACAGCCTGTCCACCTATGTTCAAATCGGGCATATCAGATAACTACTTTCTGCGCACACCGGTTATGATACTGATCACATAAGCAAAAATTACAAAGCGGTAGCGCACTACATACATACGCACCGCTTATTCGAAATTTTGAGACTTTTTGGACTACTTGTCTTTTTGATCAAGCTTGTATTTGCGACGGAACCGTTCGACACGACCCGCAGTATCAATCAGCTTCTGCTTGCCGGTGAAAAAGGGATGGCAGTTGGAACAAATTTCAACCTTGATCACTTTTCTTGTGGACCGCGTTTTGTATTTAGCGCCGCAGGCACAGGTAACCTCAAGCTCATGGTATTCAGGATGAATTCCGGATTTCACTTGACTTGTCCTTTATTCGAGTTCTTTTGTTTTCTAACCTACATAACAAAGCCGGGTTCCCATCAAGTATCGGAGACCCAAGCGTAGTAATATATAAATTTCTCTCTCTTTGGCAAGTGAGATATTGCGCAGAAAAGCCCGGGAGCGGGAAGTCATTGGATAGCAATGCCTTGCGCTAATTACGGCCGGCTTCACGGAAGTCTCAAAACAATCGACCAGTAGCATTCATCGTTAGTAAAGGCTTCAATTCGAAAATACTTGTCGAAAATACTTTTAAGTTCGTTTTCGCTGAAATAGTTTTTAAGGATTGAAAACTCTTTTCCTGAATCCAGAAACCGCTGTTTATAATTGTTGCCGTATTCGTCGGTCCCCACCGACTGCAATTCCGGTCCTTCGGCAGGCGGATTGTTGTCAATCATCCAGATTAAGCCATTGTCGCCAATCAAGGCCTTCAGCATTCCGCAAAAGGAATCGTAGTTCTGTTTTGGTTCGTGCGAAAACCAAAAACCGAGAGTAACCAGTTCGAATGACCCGGGGGGAAACGGCAGACTGTAAAGATCAGCCTGTACGAACTCGACCGGGCACCGGAATTTCTTTTTCCCGGCCTGCTCAATCATCTCCGATGAAATATCACTGGCGACAACGTAACGTGCCGTCTGAGAGAGCACTTCCGTCCAGTAGCCGGTGCCGCAGGCAAGGTCGAGGACGCTCTTACCCTCAGCAAGCACTTTTAGACCTTCAGCCAGTTCGGCCAGCTCTTTTCTTTTCTGCGGGATGTCCCGGTAGTAAATCTGCTCGTATTCCGGCGCTCGTTGTTTATAGTACCGGATGATCGAATCTGAGTCGTCAGACATAATTCTACTCCGCCTTCTGCAAAAGCAGCGAGGCAAGATGTTTCCCTGTTTCAGAGATTTTATTCATAAGGTCGTTATCGCGGGCGGCAGCACCCTTTTCTTTGAAACTCGGTGAGGCGTACGTAATAAGGCCCTCGTTGGCAGCGTCGACCCATTTGAAAAAACCGGCGATGACGCGCCGGGCGCCTTCGTAATATCCGTTCTCTCCACCAACCAGCACAATGGCCCCGGTGCGTTTTTTGTCGAGGATCTTCAGAAAATCGTGATCGGGATCGGTGTCGTCGAAATCGGCCGGGCGGAAGCAGTTGCACCGATCTATGAACGCTTTGGACTGCGCCGATACCGAATCGAAATATACCGGTGAACCGAATAGAAGGCAGTCGCTTTCAATCAGCAAATCATAAACTTCGTTTAAATCCTCCCAGAAACACATTTCCGGAGTGGGCGCTTTGCCGCAAGCCTGACAGGGTATGTATTTCAAATCGTTGAGTTTGACAAAAGATGTTTCGGCGGTCACGTTCTGACCGAGCTCGCTCACGACCGCCTCCGCAAGTTTGTGCAGGATTATATCCGTGGACGAGTCTTTGACCGGCGATCCCGATATGGATAAGATTTTAATCAAGGTCTATGGCCTCCAGTTCTTCCAACTCATGATACAACTGAAGAATCTCATCTTCCAGTTCAATTTTCTTCTCGGTCGTGGCGGCCAGTTTTTCCCAGTCGGAACGGGGGATACCGTGGTCAATTGCCTCGGTTAACTCCTGAACTTCTTTCTCGAGGTCGGCAATCTTTGAACGCGTTGACTGAATGTCTTTCTTTAGTCGGGAGCGCTGACGTGATTTCTCTTTGAACTCCAAATACGATTCTTTCGATTTCGGCTTCTTAGCGGGTGCAGAAGCGGCGTTGGCCTGCTCGCTCTTCTCACGGAAGAAGGAATAATTGCCGTTATAGATGCTTACGGAACCGTTTTGGACGTGGACAATTCTATTGACTACCTTGTCGAGGAAATAACGGTCGTGGCTTACGATAAGAAGACTGCCGTCGTAATTGGACAGGGCTTCTTCGAGAACCTCGCGCGATATCAGGTCCAGGTGGTTGGTCGGTTCGTCAAAGATGATGAAATTAGCCGGATGGTAAAGCAGTCTCGCCAGCGACAGCTTGGTCTTCTCACCGCCGGATAACGTCGCCACTTTCTTAAGAGCATCGTCACCGGTGAATCCGAACTTTCCCAGATACGAACGGATAGTGCCCATCTCGGCGGTGGGGTCAACTTCCCACAGGTTCTCCATCACTGTCCGCTCGGTGTCGAGATCGGTCAGCTCCTGATCGAAATAAGTAACATCCACATTGTTGCCGAGTCTTATATCACCCTCAATCGGTGAGAGCTCACCGATGAGGGACTTCAGAATAGTCGATTTCCCCGAACCGTTAGCACCGATTAGCCCAACCCGGTCGCCGCGGAACAAATCGAAACTGATATTCTCGACCACCGTGGTATCACCGTAGCCCACCGATATGTCCTCAACGGCCAGTACGTGGGCGTAGGAGCGGCCGGATGACTGGACTTTGATAGCCGGACCGCGACCATCGGTTTTGGGAGGCGGAAGACGCTTGATGCGCTGAAGATATTTGAGCTTTGATTGCGCCTGTTTGGTTTTTTGTCCGGCCATATTGCGCCGGACATAGTCTTCGAGCCGGAGAATCTCTTCCTGCTGGTGTCGATACCGGTGTTCATGCAGGCGGCGTCGTTCGGCGCGTTCATTGAGATACTTTTCGAAGCTGCCGACGTATGTATCTATTTTTGAGGTCTGAATTTCCCATACGGCCTGAACCGTATTCTGGAGAAAAGTCCGGTCGTGCGAAACAACCAGGTAGGCCTTGTCCGTCTTGGAGAGGTAATCTTCCAGCCACAGGGTTGACTCTATGTCCAGATGGTTGGTCGGTTCGTCCAGAAGCAGCAGGTTGCCTTTGCCGGCCAGAATTCTGGCCAGTCCGGCCCGGTTTTTTTCACCACCGGAAAAATTGGCAACGAGATCTTTGTGGCGATCAACCGGAAAGCTGAGCCCGAGGAGGATGGTCTTGATGTCGTTCTCGAATCCGAACCCACCCTCATGTTCATATTCGTTTTGCAAACGCCCCAGTTCGGCAAGTTTGGTTTGGTCCGATGGGTGCTTTGCCAGGTACTCTTCCAGATGCGCGACACGGCGTCGCAAGTCCAGCAGATCCTGACGCGCCGAGGCTACGTAGTCAAACAGGCTCTGCTGAAGAAATTCGGTATTCTCCTGTTCGGCGTAGTTGATAAGGCATTTCCGGCTTTTGTTGATTGTCCCCGAATCGGCCTGCTGATAACCGACAAGCAGGTCGAAAAGTGTCGTTTTACCGCTGCCGTTTTTACCGACCAGGCCTATTTTGTCACCGGTTTTGATAGTGAACGAAACATCATCGAAGATGACCTGAGCGTTGAACCGCTTGCTTAATTTTTCGGCAGCGAGGAGTGTCATTGTTCTTCCTGAACTTTTGCGCCGCGTGACAAAATAATCTCTACCGCAATCAGAAGTAACGCCAGCCATACGAAGATGTGCCAGAGTTCCTTGCCGAAACGGAATTCAGAAATTACCGATGCTATCTCGACATCGGCCGGGAGAATGTTCATCCTCTCAGCTCCTATGGCTGTGGCAAACTGGTCTCTATCCACCGCACTCAGATCGGATTCCTCCGGACTGACATTGGCAGCGAAGCGATCTATCTCCCGTCCACCGTACATGACGCGATATATCCCCGGCATATTCGCCCGGGTTATGCGCAGCACCAGCGCCCCCTGTTCCTCCTGCGGGGCAACGGCGTACTGGCTGGTATCAGGAGCGATGAGCAGCAGGGAAGAAGCTAAGGAGCCTTTCACCGATACCGAACGCGATATGTTCGTGCCGCAGTAAAGCCGCAGGTCATACGATGACAGGTCGGTCGCCAGGTACTCGGCAATTCGCGACACGAAGGGCACGAAGAAAGCATGGCCGGTCAGGTCCGAAAAACGGGCATCGATAGGAGCCGTAAACGTGAGAACCTTGCCGTCTTGATATTGCGATTCGACCAGCGCCGGACGGTCGCCGGTAAAACGCATAAGAGTGCGGGCGCCGGGAGCGAGGTGCATCGATGGCAGGGCATAAAATTTTATCTCCGGCGGACGGCTGTCGGTAAAATCGAACACTGAAAAGACCGGGTGGTCAAGTTCCAGCGATCCCAGCGAATAATAACCGGCGCGCGTGAAAGTCCGGGGAACGGGTGCATCGTAGATCACACCGGTTAAGGATGACCAGGTGGTATTAAAGTAGCCGGTGTCGGTCTGCGGACCGTAGGTGATAAACAGCGAGCGGCCCTGCCCGACAAACGCCTTAAGGCGCCCGGTGTACGTATCGGAAAGCATCGGGGCGCCGGTGAGAAAGATGACATCGTAGTCCCAGAAATTGATACCGGAGAGATTCGCGGGGTCGGTCAGTTTTACCGACCAGTATTGATTGATATCGCTCGATGGCGCCAGCGCCAGTGAAATCAAACCGCCGGTGTGGTCACCATCGATAACCAGCAAATTCGACCGCTCCGGAATGCGAAAACTGAAATAATAGCGATTGTCGTTTTGATATTTGTCATCCGAAAGCTCAATATACCCCGAGTGGAATCCGGTGCTTGATACGGCCCGTGTAAACCTGACAGCGGTTTCTTCGTCACCCGGAGCGTCAAAATCACTCTGCGCCACTCTGTTGCCGTCGATAAAGAGCGACGCGATAATATTTTCCTGGTCGTCGCCGGAGTAGTTTTTAATCCTGGCCGTGACCGTGAAATCGTGACCCGGAAGAATGAGCTGTCCACCGAAATCCAGCCCGGTGATGCCGATGTTGTCGTTCGTCTGAAGAGGCAGGTCCACAAAGTAAATCGACGCCTCAAGCCGGTTAAGAATACTGCTGTCGGGGAGGCTGGTGCGCTGGCGATCGGTGACTATATAAAGTTCCTTATTCAAATTCACGGCCTTGCCGAGCATCTCCGCCGCTTTGTGGAGTCCTCCGGCGAGATCGGCGTCGTTGTAGGCCGGCGCAATCTGCTGAAGTTGCTCCATGGCAATCACCGGCGGGCTGAAACTGGCCGGTTGAAGTTGACCTACCTGATCAGCAAGCGCCACCAGATGAACCTCATCCGCCTCGCCAAATGTTTCCAGAAGCTTTCGGGTTCTGTCCCTGGCAAGATCGAACAGGTTACCATCGGCAACATATCGATTCATCGAAGCAGAGTTGTCGAACAAAACCACCGCCGAGACTGAAGCATGGGAGCCGACATTTCCGGACTCGGTGGTAGGGCGGGCGAAGGCCAGAACGACCAGTAAAATGATAAGCATGCGAATTATCAGAAGGAGCAACTGGCGGATTTTTAGTCTTCTCACCTGGCGGCGCTGCATGGCCTTGAGATGTTTGAGCGATGAGAATTCTATGACTTTGACTTTTCTTTTTGAAAACAGATGGATTATCAAAGGTATCAACGCCGCCGCTGCGGCGAAGAGTACCGTTGAATTTAGAAAATTGAACATGATAGCGAGCTATGTTATAGCTGTTCGAGGTACTTTCTGGCTTCGCTTTGATGATAGTCAGCCGAGGCCAATCCGAGTACCATTGCGAAGTGATCGGCTGCAGCCTGCTTATCTCCGGCTCTCAGAAATGCTTTACCCAGCCAGAGGTTGATCATACCGCTGTAAAACGGCCGCGTCTCAAGAAAGTCGGCAATTCTCAGGTTTTCGATAGCATAGTTGATATCATCCAACCCGAGCCGGGCAATGCCCAACCACATGTAGTGAGACGATGAAGCACGGTTCAGCGACAGGGAGCGCTCGAAAAGGGTGGAAGCCTGCTCATAATAGCGAGCCGCTGCCGTCAGATCGACCTCATCGGTTGATTTGCTCAAGATATTGGCCAGCATGATTGCCGTTTCACCCTGAGCCTGAGCCTGCTTGTCGCCGCCGATATTGCCGATAAGAATATTTTTCGCGGTGCTGTCGTCATTCTGACTGATATAGTAAAGAGCCAGATTGAAATTGACCATCTGGTTGTCCGGCTCGATTTCCAGAGCCTTTCTGTAATCATCGAAGGCGAGTCCGTAGTCACCGTTCATCATCCTGTATGATCCTCTGGCCATCCACTCGGTAGTTCTGCCGGTGTCGGTTTTGATCATAAGGTCCTGCATCTCGACCGCGTGGTAATAATCACCCGTGAAGAAATAAGCCCTCCCGAGCAGCTTGATGGCCCGGGTGGAGTCGCGATTGTCGCGCGCAACATCGAGCATACTGCCGGCGTACTCAACCATCAGGTCGTATTTAATCATCTGGTCGGCCAGATTGGCGAAGTCATAGTAGTCCTGCACCGGAATCGTGAGAGTGTCGACATAGTTTTTCCACTCACTCTCCAGATCGCTCACAGGCTTGCCATACACTTCTTCAAGCTTCTGCCTGAGATTCAGATCATCGGATACCCGGTAGAGTTCTTTGAGACGGTCAAGACCGTAAGCATCCACGAGGTATCTTATGAAACTGGCCGAGGTCCTGTCGGCGGCGACCGGGTCTGCCGTCAAATAATAATTCGTATTTAGGAACGGTTCTATCGAAAGGGTTTCGTCCGCTGCGAGGAGCCGTTTCATCTCCGGGGCAAAAAACGAGAAATAACCGGCCAGACCCTCAGCAACAAACGGCGGTGCATAACCATAGTTTCGCAACAGCGCTGCATAGACAACCAGAAACGGGTCGGCGGTGTTGATCCCTTTGTCGTAGATCGCAAAGGCGGCGCTGCGGGTCGGGTCCACTGACATGCCGAAACGATTGTCCCAGATGACAGAGTTGATCTGACACGGGCAGATATATACGAGTGTTTTCCCCGGGAGATTGAATCCGGCAAATTCCTGAAACCGCCGATAGCTGTAGTCGAGATACCCCCGCACCGATTGGGCGTGGAAATCAGCCAGCGTGGATGGAGCGTAGTAGATGTCCATGAAAGCCGATGGCAGCATCGAAAACGTTTTCTCCGCACGGTGACTGAACGAGCAGTTCTCGCTCGTTGCAACCTGCTTCAGCGGCGTGATAATCAGACTGTATCGGGTATCATTCTTGCCCTCGATGCCGCTTATCCGGGCCGGAAGCGAATATTCCATACGGAACGAACGTGAGTAGGTCTTTACAGGCGGCCCCAGCGTAACCACATGAGCATTGAACTGCACGCCGACGGTATCGATCTCATTGAGCAAGACCTCCAGCGAAAACGGACCGATCAGTCCGCTGGCAGGGACGCCCTTGGCAAAGACAGCGCTGTCTTCATACAACAGGACATCATCCTGTAGCCCGGCATCGTACTGAGTTATGGTTAACCGGCACTGAACACCATCAGCCGCAACGGCACTTATGGTGAGACACAGCAGGATCAAAAGCAGAGTTGAAAATATTTTTGTCATCTTTGATTATACTTATCAATCAGGGTCAGGTTTAAATTCAGGTTCGGTTTTATTCTGTTTCCAGCACAAGTCGTCCATCCTTAAGGACGGGGAGAACCGGTACAGCGTCAATTGCCGAAGCGGTGGCAACATCCTCGCCGAAGCCAATCGAGGCCAGAAAACGGCCGTGCTCACCGTCTTCGATAGTCTGTTTGATCTGCTCACGATTGGTTCGATAGAGCAACAGCGCCAGCGAAGCGGCATCGTTCCGGTCAATTTGTTTGCCGTGCTTCTCCATCAGAAGGTCAATTACCATGCCGCCGCAGATAGTGTCCTCGATAGAGAAATGACCATCGCGACCCGCACAGGCAATAATAATGTCTTTATTTTCTTTCGCCAGCCTGTCCGCAACCACAGAAACGTTGGTCAGGGCGCAGGAAAGCACCGGATTGGCGCTGTGCGTTTTGGCGAACAGGCCCGTGCCGTTGGTTGTGGTCATAATCACGAACTTGCCGCCGACCGTTTTCTCGGTGAATTCCGCCGGTGAGTTGCCCAGCTGGAAGTTTTCGATTTTGACACCCTTGCGCTCTCCGGCCAGGACCGCCATATCGCCGCCGATCTTGGTCCACATCTCACCCGCTTCACCGGGTCCGGGCGTCGGTATGACACCTTTGGCTCCGGCCGACAGGGCGGCACAGATGGAGGTCGACGAACGAAGAACGTCGATAACAACCACCGCTTTCTTGGCGGTGGCTGCTTTCGTAAACGGGACCGGCGTCAGATAAAGATCAATCTGCATAGCGCTACTTGTGCGTTCCGTGTTTATAAAATGGCGGTTTCACTACCGTGGCCGGGAATCTCTTGCCGCGTATGTCTACATCGACAGTCGCGCCAATCTTCGCTTTTTCCCTGGGAAGATAACCCAGCGCTACCGGTTTCTGCAGCGATGGCGAGAATGTCCCCGATGTTACGTTGCCTACGAGAGCATTGCCGTCAAAAATGTCATAGCCGTGGCGGGGAAATGCTCTTCCCTCAAGCTCTAAACAGATTAAACGCCGTTTTGGTTTTTCTTCTTTGTGGCGAAGAATGACATCTTTGCCAATGAAATCTTTTTCAAACGAGACTATCCACCCCAGACCGGCCTCGATAGGCGAGGTCGTTTCATCGATGTCGTTGCCATACAAGGCCATTTTCATTTCGAGTCTGAGGCTGTCTCTGGCGCCCAAACCGATAAGCTCAAGACCCATCGGTAGTCCCTTTTCAGTCACTGCCTTGAACAGCGTCTCGGCGTGTTGCGGGGGGATGTACATCTCGAAGCCATCTTCGCCGGTGTAACCGGTGCGGGAGAACAAAAGCTCCACGCCGGCCACATTGGCTGTGGCGCAGGTATAGTAGCTCATGTTGTCCAGATCGTAATCGGTGAGCTGCGACATGAGTTTCTGCGCGTTCGGTCCCTGAATAGCCAGAAGGCCGAATTCGTCCGAGCGGTTCTCCAGCGTAACATCACCGGAAAGCTGCGACTCAAGCCAGTCGAAATCTTTTTTGATATTTGAGGCGTTTACCACCAGAAAATAGCTTTCGGGCAGGCGATAGACCAGAAGGTCGTCGACTATCCCGCCGGTGGGCAACGGCATACAGCTATACTGTATTTCTCCGATTCCGAGGGCAGCTACATTGTTGGTGGTTGTTTTTTGGAGGAACGCGAGGGCATCGGGACCGGAGACCTCGAATTCGCCCATGTGAGAGAGGTCGAACAGCCCGATATTGTTTCTTACCGCCAGATGCTCGGCGGTGATTCCTTTGTACTGGACCGGCATGTTAAAACCGGCAAACGGGACCATTTTGGCTCCGGCAGCGACATGGAAATTATAGAACGGGGTTTTAATCAGTTGTTGTGTATCAGACATTGTCAAAATCCTTACCCTGCGACGGGTATCTAAGCTTGTAATTTGAAGTAATAAAGCCGATTGCGCCCGAAAGTCAATATCATAGTTCGGGAGAAATTGGGCAGAGAATAAGATGTCCCGCAGGCGCTTGAATTCTCAAACGCCTGCCGGACAATGTCTGTGTCGTCGCAATCAACCCTGCTTCAGAAGCTGACGGAGCACCATCTGAAGAATACCGCCGTGGCGGTAGTAGTCGATCTCAACAGGTGTGTCAAGACGGGCGACCATCTGGAATTTCTTGTCGCCATGTTCGTTGAACGCCTTCACCGTCACTGTCTGTTTCGGACGGATATCATTCGAGATACCCTCAATTGTAAACAACTCGTGACCGGTCAAACCGAGCGACTCTTTCGATTCGCCGTTCATAAATTCGAGCGGAAGCACACCCATCCCGACCAGATTGGAACGGTGGATTCGCTCAAAGCTCTGAGCCAGCACCGCCTTGACGCCAAGAAGCATGGTGCCTTTGGCGGCCCAGTCGCGCGAGGAGCCCATCCCGTAGTCTTTTCCGGCCAGAACCACAAGCGGAATATTTTCCTCTTTGTACTTCTGCGAGGCTTCGTAAATCGACATCTGTTCGCCGGTCGGCAAATACGTTGTCACACCGCCCTCGGTGCCGGGAGCCAGCAGGTTGCGAAGACGAATGTTGCCGAATGTGCCACGGGTCATGACGCGATCGTTGCCGCGACGGGAACCGAAGCTGTTGAAATCGGCAAACTTCACGCCGTTGTCCATTAGGAACTTGCCTGCCGGAGAGTCGGCCTTGATAGCGCCCGCCGGAGAGATATGGTCAGTGGTGATAGAATCACCAAGCATGGCCAGGGCGCGAGCATCCTGAATAGGAGCGATATCTTGCGGTTCTTTGGGCAGGTCGATAAAGAACGGCGGCTCCTGAATATAAGTCGAGTTGTCGTTCCACTCGTACAAATCACCATCGGGACTCTTTATCTTGTTCCAGGTTTCGTTACCGTCGAACACCGAACCGTACTGCTCGCGGAACATCTCCGGCTTGACCGCTTTCTCAATGGTCTCCAGGATCTCTTTTTCGGTCGGCCAGATTTCCTTCAGGAAGACATCCTTGCCGTCTTTGTCCTTGCCGATCGGTTCGGTGGTCAGGTCGATGTTGGTCGTGCCCGCGATAGCATAGGCAACAACCAGCGGCGGCGAGGCCAGGTAGTTGGCCTTGGTATACGGATTAACGCGACCTTCGAAATTGCGATTGCCCGACAACACGGCCGAGACAACCAGATTGCCTTTGGTGATGGCATCTACGACCGGCTCCGGAAGAGGACCGGAGTTGCCAATGCACGTGGTGCAACCATAACCAACATTGTGGAAGCCGAGTTTGTCCAGATAAGGCGACAGTCCGGCCTTGTCCAGATATTCTATCACGACACGCGAGCCGGGAGCAAGCGAAGTCTTCACGTACGGTTTGGTCGTCAGTCCCTTCTCAACAGCTTTCTTCGCTACAAGCCCGGATGCTATCAGCACATACGGGTCGGAGGTGTTGGTGCACGATGTAATCGCGGCGATAACAACCGCGCCGTGACCCACCGTGGCTTTGTAGCCATCGGTGATATCAACCGTCTTGTCTCAGTTCTCCGTTGGCCAGTTCAAAACCGCGCTCTTTGAGCGGTTTGGTGAGAGCCTTGTTGAACTCGTCTTTCATACCGGCCAGGGTGACACGGTCCTGCGGACGTTTCGGTCCGGCCAGCGATGGCTGCACGGTGCTGATATCCAGTTCGAGAACATCGGTGTACTCCGGCTCTGAAGAACCTTTCTCTCTGAACAGCATTTGCTCTTTGGCGTATCTTTCGACCAGATCGACTTCTTCGTCGGTGCGACCTGTCATGCGGAGATAACCGAGAGTGGAATCATCGAACGGGAAATAACCCATCGTGGCGCCGTACTCCGGTCCCATGTTGGCAATCATGGCCTTGGTGGGAAGACTGAGCTCGTCGAGCGCCGGTCCGCAGTATTCGACAAACTTGCCGACCACGCCTTTCTGGCGCAGCATCTGGGTGACAGTCAACACCAGGTCGGTACCCGTGACACCTTCGCGGAGTTTCCCGGTAAGTCTGAAGCCGATCACTTCGGGGGTGAGCATATAAATCGGCTGACCGAGCATAACCGCCTCGGCTTCGATACCACCAACACCCCAACCGAGCACACCCAAACCGTTGATCATAACAGTGTGGCTGTCGGTTCCGACCAGCGTGTCGGGCATGGCTACGCCATCCTTGACCAAAACACATTTGGCCAGGTACTCGAGATTCACCTGGTGGCAGATACCGGTAGCGGGGGGGACAACAGAGAAATTGCTGAATGATTTCTGCCCCCAGTGTAGAAACTCGTAGCGCTCATTGTTGCGCTCGAATTCTCTGTCCATGTTGATCTTGAGAGCATCGGGCGAAGCAAAAGCATCCACCTGTACGGAATGGTCAATGACCAGATCGACCTTCACCATCGGGTTGATTTTCTTCGGGTCGCCGCCCATACGCTTCATGGCGGTTCTAAGAGCCGCGAGGTCAACCACCGCCGGCACACCGGTGAAATCCTGAAGAAGGACCCGGGCGGGCTTGAACGGTAATTCGATGTCACCTATGTTTTTAGGGTTGTAGGCGGCCAGTTTGATGACATCCTCATCCTTGACAATACGTCCGTCGACATTTCTCAGGACGTTTTCGAGCAAGACCTTAATCGAGTACGGCAGTTTGTCAACCGCGCCGTGCCCGGACAATTTATCGAGTCGGTAAATCTTATAGTTTTTGAATTTAGTCTTAAGCTCTGCTGTGGCGCCAAAACTGTTCATGTGATAACTCCTTTTCTGGACTATGAGAAAAAACAATCAAGCGCTAATTATATAAAACAGAGTCGATTTTAACAAGAGTCGAGCAGAAAATCGCTTCACTAATTTCTTTGATTTTGCAGCGGCGCGGCCTATTTTAGCGTACATTTTTGACTACAGATGGTTAAATACGTCTATATTAATAGGCGGAGAGTAAGGTAAGCGGAAGACGATGTTCGTAAAAGCTGAGTCAGACAGGTCGATAGTCATCGAGGCGCCGGCGAAAATCAATCTCTTTCTGGACGTACTCAACAAGCGAGAGGATGGCTTTCACGATATAAATTCCGTCTTTCAGGCGGTCTCGCTGTATGACCGCCTGGAGTTTACTGCCACTGATTCGCCGGGAATCACGATAAGACTGGCCCGGGAGTCCGAGGTTCCGACGGGCGAAGATAATCTTATCGCCCGCGCCTACAAGCTTATGGCCGATGAATTCGGGCTGGATAAGGGACTTGACGTTGTCTTGGAGAAGAAAATCCCGGTGGCAGCCGGTTTAGGGGGCGGGTCGGCTGACGGCGCGGCGACTATTCTGGCATGTAACAGATTGTATGGACTGGGCTTAAGTAAGGAAACCATGATGAAGTTGTCGGAGCGGATCGGTTCGGACCTACCGTTTTTCTTTACCCGCGGTCAGGCATTGGTTTCGGGACGGGGGGAAGTGATTGAGGAGGTCGAGCTGCCCACTGATTACTGGATTGTACTGGTCAATCCGGGCTGGGAAATCTCTACTGCGCAGGCCTATAAGGCGCTTAAAAGAGGCTTGACAAGGTCCAAGAATCCCTTTAACTTGGCCACGTGTCGAAGGGCTGAGGAGCTTGTTCGGTTATTAGACCTTTCCGGCAACGATTTCGAGAAAGTCCATCTAAAAACCTATCCAGAACTCGGTAGAATTCAGGAGGGGCTTTTACGGAGTGGTGCATCGTTGGCCAGAATGACTGGCTCCGGTCCGACTTTTTTTGGCATTTTTAATAAGGCACCTGAGATCAGGGAAGGAGCGCTGTTGCGTCAGGGGAACTGGCAATTGTTCACGGTTTTGCCGGTTACCATGCCAGCGCACGTTAATTAATTATGGGGGATTCAACCGTGCAGATTACTGAGATCCGGGTCACATTACGAGACGAGGAACGGCTTAAAGGTTTTGCGAACGTGACATTTGACGACGCTTTTGTAATTCGAGGCATGAAGATTATTCAAGGCAACAATGGTTATTTCGTATCAATGCCGAGTCGCAAGCGCCCGGACGGAACCTATCAGGATATCGCCCACCCTATCAACAGTGATATGCGGAGGCTGATTGAGGAGAAGGTTCTCGAAGCTTTCGAGGCTGAAGTCAAAGCTCATGCTTAGAAATCAGCAAGCTGAAAAAATTTGGGGCGTCGTCAAGCGGTAAGACACCAGCCTTTGGAGCTGGCATTCCCAGGTTCGAATCCTGGCGCCCCAGAAAATGAATGTCAGTTCGTGGGGCCGCGAAAGACGACTCCTGTTACGGAAGCAGATTAAGTTGATACTCTACTATGGAAGCAAGCAGCTATGAATTTACGCGAAGAGATTAAACTTGTCACCGGTACGTCTAATCATGGTCTGGCCGAAAAAATAGCCCGGTACGTAGGAGCTAACCTGGCTGCCTGTACGGTTACACGCTTCTCCGATGGAGAGGTTTTTGTCCAGATCGATGACAATATACGCGGTGCCGACCTTTTTATAATACAGCCGACAAATCCACCGGCCGACAATCTGATGGAGTTGCTGATGCTTATCGAGGCCTCGCGAAGAGCCTCGGCGATGCGTATTACGGCTGTGATTCCTTATTATGGCTATGCCCGGGCCGACAGAAAAGACAGACCGAGAGTATCTATCACGGCGAAGCTGGTGGCCAACCTGATTACCACCGCGGGCGCGGATCGCATCATAACGATGGATCTTCACGCCAGCCAGATTCAGGGCTTCTTTGATTTGCCGCACGACCATCTGTATTCATCGGTGACGTTCAACAAGTATATTGCGGCCCTGCATTTGAAGGACCTGACGGTAGTGTCGCCCGATGTCGGTTCGATTAAACTGGCGAGGGCTACAGCAAATGTGCTCGAGGCGGAACTGGCCATTGTCGATAAAAGGCGCCCGAAAGCCAATGTCTCTAAAGTGATGAATCTCATTGGCGAGGTAAAAGACCGCAACATTCTGATACGCGACGATATGGTTGATACGGCCGGTTCGATTTGTTCGGCGGCCGAATTTTTGAAAGAGCGCGGGGCGCTCGATATATATGCTGCCTGTACCCACGGCGTACTGTCGGGTAAGGCAATTGAAAGAATAGACAAGTCACCTATTAAGAAGATGATAATTTCTGATTCCATAGATCAGAGCAACCGGAACCTCCCCGAGAAAGTTCGAGGTTCTAACTTGCTCGGAGCTGATCGGTGAGGCGATAATGAGAATCTTCGAGGAAGAGTCGGTCTCCTCACTTTTTGAAGATCAGCCTCCGGTGGACTGAGGATAAACTGGTAACAACGTATTTGGAGGATATGGTTAGACCATGAAAGAAGTTAGTTTGGCCGTTTCATCTCGCACTACAATCGGCAAAGGCCCGGCCAGGCGAAGCCGCAGGGAGGGCCGCATCCCGGCTGTCGTATACGGCCCGGAAGTCGAGCCGGTATCGGTTGAAGTAACCGAACAGGCCCTACGGGCAGCCCTCAAAGAAGCGGCGGGCACGAGTGCGATATTCAATCTTGACGTCAATGGCGAGGCGCGCAAGGTGATCATACGCGACGTTCAGCGGGATCCCGTTACGAGCCATGTCGTTCATATCGATTTCCATGCCATCAGTATGAACAAACCCCTTAACCTGTCAGTCCCGATTCAAATTGTCGGTATTGCTAAAGGTGTTAAGACCGATGGCGGCATACTCCAGACCACCATGCGCGAACTCGAAATCTCATGCCTCCCGGCTGATATTCCGGAGCACGTCGTGGTCGATGTGAGTGAACTTGGAATCGGTGAATCGGTTCACGTACGTGACCTCAATGTTCCCAACGCCAAAATTCTCGACGAGTTACAGCGCACGGTTGTGGTTATTGCCGCTCCGACAGTTGTCAAAATCGAGCCTACGGCTGAAGAACTTGCTGCCGCCGAAGCTGCTGAAGCTGCTGAAGGTGAAGAAGGTGCCGCTGATGAAGAAGGCGCCAAATCCGAAGCAAAAGAAGGCGACAAGAAAGACAAGAAAGAATAGCGTTAAGCACGATATTCTAATTTTCAATAAGAAAAACCGCCGGTCACCCGGCGGTTTTTTTTTGTTCCAAAAATCAAAGTCCAGCCGGCGTTACATCATATCATCAGGGTCTACATCAACCGACAATCTAACAGCAGCCGGCAAACCGAACCGGGCTTCTCGAGACTCCCATTCAGTCAATACCCGGACAAGCTTCACGACCTGTTTCGTCTTGATAAAAAGGTGCCTTCTGTATCTGCTTCTGAGGAAATACATCGGGCAGGGCGCCGGTCCCAGTATCTGAGGCCCAAGACGCTTCTGACCGAGGTTGCTTTCAAGCCGTTCTCGGAAATTCAGGGCCTCTCGTTCAAGAACCTTATCATCCGCCGCCGACAACACAAAATTGACTATTCGCGAAAACGGGGGATACAGAAGAGCCTCACGTGAACAAATCTCACGGTCATAAAAGGTCTGATAGTCCTGCCGCGCAGCATCGGTGATAACCTCATGCTCGGGGTAATATGTCTGAATAATAACTTCGCCACGGTTTTCAGAACGACCGCTTCGTCCGGCCACCTGAAGCAGTTTTGCGAAAGCTTTTTCCGAAGCGCGGAATTCGGGCAGGTCGAGATTCATATCGGCTGACAATACACCTACAAGAGTTACATTAGGAAGGTCCAGCCCCTTGGTGACCATCTGCGTCCCCAGCAGAAGATTCTTTTTGCCGTCGGAGAATTCGGTCAGAATCTTGTAGGCCATTTTTCTTCCCGAGGCTGAGTCGGAATCCAGTCGTACCGCAAGGGCATCTTCGAAAAGACGCGGGATATTCTCCTCAACTTTTTGCGTCCCGACACCCTGGTAGATGAAATCGTGTCCGTTGCACGAAGGACAGGCATCGTATCGATTCAACAGATACCCACAATAATGGCAGCTCAGTTTACCGCCCACCTTGTGAAAGGTGAGGTTGACGCGGCAGTTCGGGCACTTTGGAACAACACCGCACTCGGCACATTTGAGCTGGGTTGAATGGCCGCGACGGTTGAGATACAAAATGACCTGCTGTCCCTTCTGCAGGCGAATCTGAATCTCCTTTTTCAAAGTATACGATACATACGGCAGGTCGCCTCGAAGACGGTCCGTTTTCATGTCGACTACGTGTACCGTAGGCAAGCTGGCGCCACCGGGTCGCTTGGTGAGTTTCAGCAATTCATAGCGCCCCGTTGTGGCATTGTGATACGACTCCAAAGATGGCGATGCGGAGCCGAGCAAAATAGGGATGTTGTTGATTTTCGCCCTCATTATGGCACCGTCGCGACCGTGGAACCTCGGCGAGGGATCATCCTGCTTGTACGAACTGTCGTGCTCTTCGTCGACAATAATCAGCCCCGGCCTGTCAATCGGAGCGAACACAGCCGAACGCGGTCCGACAACTATTTTGAATCGTCCCTGTCTGATGCCGCGCCAGCTTTCGAGGCGTTCGGTGTCGGTCATGGCCGAATGAATCACTGTTACCTGATCGCCGAAAAAGCCGCGAAAGTACGCCAGGGTCGTGGATGTCAGAGCTATCTCCGGCGTCAATACGAGCACAGTTTTGCCCGAGGCAATGACCTGTTGACAAAGTTTACAATATATAAGCGTTTTCCCCGACCCGGTGACGCCGTGAAGCAGAAAGGTCTTGAAACCGGAATGGAGGTCCTGCGAAAGTCTGGTCAACGCCGTCTGCTGTTCGCTGTTCAACTCAAGTTGTTCGAGGTTCTCTCTGGGGCGTATGAACTCGAGCAGGGGCAGAGGGTCTTCGCTGTACACCGGTGTTAGAACGCCTGCCTCCAGCGCTTTTCTTATCTGGTAGTCGGACCATCCGCGGGATCTAAGATCGGCCCGGGAACTGATGCCATCGAAAAGGTCCGGCTGAAATTTCTTCCCCTGAAAATAATCTTCCCATGTCGATACGGCACCACTCCGGAGCCCAAGCAGTCGCCTTCGGTCGCGGGTCTCTTCATCAGGCCAACGCTCGCTGATGACTCCATCCGCCACCAGTTGTCCCAGCAGTTGTTTGTCACGATCGGTGATTTTCTTCAGGACTGGCGCTGGAATCTTCTTACCCGGTTTGAAAAGAGTGGTTAAAAGCGGAGGGATGGAACCGGGCGGCTCTTCACTCCAGAAGTAGTCCGCACCGCGGGCTTTTTTGTAAACCGATGGTAGCGCGGAGCTCAGACAATCGGCCGGATTGGCGAAGTAATAGTCCGCTATCCACAAACAGAAATCGAACAGTTCCCTGGCAAAGTAAGTGTCATTGTCGAGCGTGCGGATGATATCTCTGATTTCGATGCCGGTAATCGGTTGGGCGTAATTGAGGAAGAACCCCATTTTCCGTGACCTGCCGAAAGGAACCAGCACTCTCTGGCCGCCTGTCAGATTGGAGATGCTATCGGGGACGCGGTAGAGAAACGATTTTTTCAGGGGGCCACTTACGGCAATCAGGGCATATTTGGACATAGTTTTGATGATAAACAAAGCGGCAGGTTTTCAGCCTGCCGCTTAAAGATCTGCTATCCTGCTCGTTACTGCAGGGACTTTAGCTTCTTGTCGACCTCGGCCTCTTTGGCCGTCTTGCCTTTTTCATGATAAAGGCTTTTCAGTCGTTCCCAGGTTTCCTTATCGCCCGGGTCGATTTCTACAGTCTTTTCGTAAGCCACGATGGCTTCATCGAATTTCTTCAGACGTAGACCAAAATCACCGAGCGAGCGCCAGTATTCCGACCGGCTGGGATCGAGCTCGGTCAGTTTCTTGAAAGCGCGCTCTGCGTTTTCATACTGGCCCTTGATGGCTACGATAGTGCCATACTGTTCCCACGACATTATGCTGGTGCTATCCGATTCTACAGTTTTTTCGAAATAGACCAGCGAAGAATCGAACGCCACGTCTCTCTTGCCGCGCCAATAGACAGCCTTTTCATCGTTGTTCTGAGAAGTGTAGAAGCTGGCGGAGTCAGAGGCTTCGCGGGCAATCTGGTTGTGAAACAGCCCCACGGCCGTAAGAGCGTCGACATTCTTAGGGGCATACTGCAGAATTCTTTGATTCACGAACAGGGCGGAATCATAAAAGCCACAGTTGTTGTAGCAAGCCGCGAGGTTATAGAGCGTGACCGTGTCTTCTTTGTAAATATCGGTGTACTTCTTGAAATACGGGATAGCTGAACAAAAGTCATTCATCTGGATATTGTTATAAGCGAGCGAGAACAGCAGCGACGCCTTCGAGGCGCTATCTTCCACTTTCTCCACGCCTTTTGAGAGCCACTCAATAGCGGCCTTATAATTACCGACTTTTTCATTCGCCTGTCCTGCCGCCACGTACGCACGGTGGTCGCCAGAGTTGAGCTTTATGGAGATTCCCATGTTGTCGATACAGGAATCAACCGCGGCGTCAATCGAGGTCTGCAGGCTTGCCATCCATACAGAATCGGATGCGCCGGCCATTTCTTCCTGAAGGGTGTCGATGCGGTAGAGCTGTTCGAAACCGTTATTATAAAACTCCTGCCAGTAACGTACCTTAACCGAGTCGTTTAACTCGGTGAACTTGTCGCAGTCTTTCTTATACTTCTTATTGATGTCCGGATTTTCGCAGCACATATGCAGAGAATCGATATATGCCACGAGTTTATCGACATAGCCCTTTTTGGCTTCGAAGTCCGGCACCTTGTCGATATAATCGACCATTATCTGGGCCATGAGGTGCAGACCCTCGGCATGCGGTCCGTAGTTCACAAACAGCGAGTCAAGATACAGAATCGCGGTTTCGTATCGTTCCAGATCGCCTGATACGATCTCAATCTTAGCGGAACTAATGTATGCTCCGACCGTTAGCTTACGGTCTCTCTTTCCGGCAAAGGTGCTTCCGACAAGACATATGACAGTCACCAGAATAATTGCCAGCTTGGTTGATATCTTCAAGTCTTCCTCCAATCTTTCAAAATGCGATAGTCGGCAATTTTGGATGCGTAATTTATGCTATATTCCAATCCTTGTCAACTTACATTCTTTCTATCTCAAGTAGTTGCGCACCTTGTATTTCACTACAGTTGTCAGGTCAGCCCCAACCGGAACTCTAAAGACTAACGTGTTGGCGTCTTTTTTGTTGTATTCGATACTCGATTCGATAATCTCCCAGAATCCATAGAGTTTCTTTTCCACCTCAATTGTCACCGGTTCATCCTTACGATTTGTCAACTCAATCTCGTATTCGCGGTCCTCGACTTTGGGCGAGATCCGCTCCTGTGAAGCAACTCTCGTCTTCGGCCACGATGTCGAATGCATACCCGACTCGCATCTTGACTTCTTCGTTTTTGGGCGTGTGGTCAATCATATCTTCACCGAGCAAAATCATCGAACCGTCGTCGTCGGCCTTGAACATCCGGACTCTTCCCGCCGGAAGTGGCATTCCAAGCCCCGTCTCTTTCGAGTTGGTGAACTTGATATCGACCTCGACTTTCTTGGCGTCTTTTTCAGGGCGGAAGACATAGATTTTTTCGACGCCGGTGCTTGCCGGTTCAAACAGTGAAATCTGTTTGGTTTCTTTGTCGGCGATAGTTGCTTTGCGGGGAAGAGTGTATAGATGATATTCGAAGAACGCCTTCTCCTCGAAACCGGCGCTTCCCATATCGGCCATAGAGAGCTTTTGTTCGTATCCGCGTCCCCCCCGAATGAGAATCTCCGCTCTATGAATATCACCCGCGATCAGTTTCAGGGTGGCGTCTTTGAATGTTTTCCCGGAAGTATTATCGATAGAGGCCCATCCGGAAAGATCCAGAGCTCTTTTCGTCGGAGGCGAGAACGCCAACATACTCCGCGCTCCAGTTCATCCCGGCAGTCTGATAGCCTATTCTTCCGTTCAATTGGCCGCTGTAATCGGAGTTGTATATCCAGAACAAAGTAGGGCGAGTGATCAAACCATCGGGCAACGACGGGAAATTGACCTCGGTAAGATGCTCCATCATGACAATTTTTATCCGGCCGGATTTCTCCTGCAGGGTGATGGCGTTTCCCGAAAAAGCAAGGAGCTTGCCGTTATACAACTTGCCGTCCTTGTCCATCAGTTCAATCTCCTGGTCAATGTACTTGTTGTACATCTGCGTCGGATTGACCAGATCGAAGGCGTAATTCTGTTCTAAGATCGAAATATTGGCTTTTGAACCGACCACCTCGAAGCGAACCGATGCGACATCAATCTGTGAGGGAACATCGGTAAAAGCCAGCCTGTTGACCCCTTTCTCGAATTCGAGCGAGCGGGTTTCGCTGACCACACCAAGGTTGCTGTTGTAGACTGTAACGGCGACATCGTCGGCCATAACCGCGGCCGACAACATCACCAGCGATGTCACTAAAAAGAATCGTACCATTTTGTTTCTCCGATGATTATACATTCTAATAATCTTCGGGATACCATTTATCGTGTCGATGGGTGGTGTCAGTATCCCTTTTATGGATATACAGATATATCAAGAATTTCTTCCTGAAAAGCTTTAAATAATTGGTCTGAAACTGCTTACGGTCTCGTAGATGCGGTTTTGGACTTCGTCTGGAGTGGGATTCATCTCTTTAGTAGTGAAAATGCCCTTTTCCGGGTCAATTCTCTCGAAAATCTGGGAATAAAGGCTGTAGATGATCTCCAGACTAAGCTGATATGGCGGTTTGAGATACGGCATGATACCGTCGACAGTTTTCCGCGCCAGCGACTGGTAATATTGACCGAAATCCCTGTATTGTGTCACAAGGTTTCGAAAATCCGCCGGGACTGCGCCACTCTGGGCGATAACGCGCAGCGCTTCCGGTTTCAAATTATGCCGGGCAAGCAGGTTGTCGGCGAAGTAATTCAGCCCTTGTTTCTGGTCTTTCTCGAAATCCCTGATAATGTGAACGAGGTATGAAAATATGGCCAGCGGACGCGCAGTTTTTCGGATATCGAATTGGGGAGCTTGATAGGCGTGGTCAACACTTCTCACACCGCACAGGTGCATGAATATCGATGCCGGGGCTATCGCCGCACCCTCAGTATATCTCAGGAACGTCAGAAACGATTTGAAACCGTTGTGTTCAAGATCATACAGCATAGCCTCCGAGAGTCTTTTCCATGGCCACGAAGGCAACGAGAAAGTTTCGATCGTGGCTATCAGCGTCGAAAGAAATTCGTCTACCGGTTTCTGCTGCTGAAGGGCTGTCAGCCAACCGGTGATGGCGCCGGTTATTTGCTGTTTCTCGGCAGCCGTGATAGAACCCCTCGCCTTGTGATCATCAACGAGGTCATCGACTATACGCATGGATCGATAACAGACGCGAAAAGCCTCATAACGGTCACTCTCCCAGAATCTCGCGGCTATATCCAGAATGGGGTTGGTCAGGATGTCCTTGAAGTTGGGCTGCCGGGTGAAGTCGAGGTATTTTTCATTATAGCTTACCATTTTCACTAACGAATATAACAAATGACAGCGGGTGACAAAATTTATATTTCTCGGTAGGGTTTAATTTTTTAAAATGGAATCATGAGGCGTAAGATCAATCTGCTGATGGCAACCCACAATTACCCGCGTTATAATGGGGATTTTGCCGGCGTTTTCATTGAATTGCTGGCCCGCCGGCTGATGGAACACGATATCCAACCGATTATCGTGGCGCCGCACGCACCGAATACGGCGGAATATGAAGAAATCGCCGGCGTTAAAGTATATCGCTTCCGTTACGCGCAAAACGAGCAGGATGAAGACCTGGCGTACCAGGGCAATATGCACAAGCTGGTTCTCGGATCGGTTAGCGGAGCCTTTCGCTTCAAGCACTTTCTCGACAGTTTCAGGCAGTCAGTGTGGAAAGTGATTGAAACGGAGCAGGTCGATGCCCTCGCCGGTCACTGGCTGGTGCCCTCCGGAATGGTCCTGAAAACTGTTAATCGACGTTTGCAGTTGCCGACTTTCATGTATTCGCACGGGACAGATGTCAGACTCGCCAGAAAGTATTTCAAAGTCGCCTATCGTTATCTGAAGGATTTCTGTCTGGGGTTGAATCGATGGACGGTAGTGTCAAGTTACCTCAAATCCGAGATGGTGGCGCTGGATCCGAGGCTTGAGCAGATCATGGAAATTCTCCCGGTGCCACACGACGAAACCACGTTCTACCGCGACGAGACAATTGCCAAAGATGAACATCTGGTTGTCTCCGTGACCCGTTTCACGGAGCAGAAAAGAGTAGATTTTCTGATAAGGGCATTTGCCCTCTTGAGCGAAAAGCAACCCCGGGCAAGATTGGAAATATACGGTTCGGGACCACTCCAAAACATGATTGCGCAGTTGATCGAACGGTTCGGTCTGTCCGATCGAGTGAGTATAAATGCGCCGGTTTCTCAGGATGAACTCAGGAAAGTTTACAATCGCGCAGCTGTGGTCGTACTCAATTCCTATCAGGAGGGGTTCGGGCTGGCGCTTTCAGAAGCTATGCTTTGTGGCACCGCGGTCATAGGCACCGATTCGGGGGGAATCAAAGATATCATTGAATCGGAAAAGAGGGGTTTGCTGGTTAAGCCGGATGATGCCGGACAACTCGCCGGGGCGATTCTGCGCTTGCTGGAAGATAGTACTCTTAGAGACAGGCTGGCCAGCGAAGGACATCGCTATGCCGGCCAGACATACGCCTCGGGCGCGTTGGCCGGACGGTACGCCGCCATGATCAGAAAAGCATTCGAGCCCGGCTGATCAGCTTATCCGGGGTTCACATCACGAAACAGTCACCATCGAAAGCCTTTGCCTACAATTGTGTAGCGAAAACGCGGGCGCTTTCGTAATTATTTATGTAGGAGGTGATGCACGTGACTTCAATTGACAGTATAATCAACCGGCAGCTTTTGAGATGGGAGCTACAGCACAAAAAGGCTGCTGCGGGAAAAACCGAACGGTCGCACCCCCCGCCGATTGTTACTATCAGCCGCCAGAGCGGAAGCCGCGGTTCGTATCTCGCATCGCGTCTGGCAGAGAAGATGGATTACCTGAGGCTTCATCGCGATGTAATTGATACTATCTGCGAGACGGCCGGTTATCGCAAGCGCGTGGTGGAGTCTCTCGATGACAAGTTCCGCGGACAGTTGGAGTTGATGGTGGAATCAGCGTTCACCGGTCAGACTTTCGATCACGCCGACTATTTTCATGCACCTTGGCCGGATTGTGTTGTCCATGTCACGGCTCGGGGGAGTCATTCTCATGGGACGCGGCGGTAATTTCATTCTCGGTCCCAAAAGGGGCTTTCATATGAGATTCGTGGCGCCGAAAGAGAAACGGATACAAAATCTTGTCACCTATAAGAAAATAGATGCGGTGGCCGCCAAAAAAATGATTGAGCAGTCCGATGCTACGCGGCGGGAGTATATCCGAAAGTTGTTCAACGCCGATATCGATAATCCTCTACATTACGATTTAGTCGTTAATGCCGCCTTCATGGATGTCGAAGAACTCGTCGAGGTGGCGATGAAGGCAATCAGAGGCAAGTTCGATAAGCTGACTTACCTCGACCACGAGGCCGGTTAATACTGGTCGGTTCTAAGCATCACCAGGGTGCAGGCCTCGACGACCTCAATACCGGACTTTCTCAGTTTTTCCGCCAGATCGGGATTCTCCGCCCCGGGGTTGAAAATCACGCGCCTCGGTTTCAGACTTAAGATTTTATCCAGTTCGCTGCTGGAAATATTTGGGCCTACGTAGACAGTTAAAGTATCTACCGATTCCGTTATTTCATCAAGAGACTTGAGGCCGGTGATGCCATCGACAGTGTGTCCGGCCGGGTGCACCGGAACGGGCAGAAAGCCATGCTCCTTGAGCATTCTTACGGCCTTGAATGAGTACCGGTCTTCTTTCGGGGAAGCTCCCAGAACGGCAACTCTGGAAGCGGATGGAGCTTTGGTCACAATCAGATTCCTTTCACAGTGAGCGTCGGCAATTGTCCCGGACGCCATCGTAATATCCGTGACTATAGAATTCTTACGCCAAATAACAACGATTGCAGCAAAATGTTCAACAGAAAAAGCGGTATAGTCTCATACCGCTTTTCCTGAGATTGTTTTGTCCGCCGATGTATGGTTTATTTCGGGATGTTGTTGGGGTCGAAATCAGTTACGTTTTGAGCAAATGTCCACTGGTATCCCTCGGGGCACTTTACGGTGAATGTCCGGTCGCCCCAGAACTGCTCTTTTGGTTCGGCGACAATTTCGCCACCCGCTTTCCTGGCGCGAGCGTACTGGTCATCGACATTATCGACATAAAGATAAAACGACACCGGGCTGCCTTTCAGCGTTTTGGCAGCCAGCATTTTCTGCTCCTGTGACTCCGAGCCAACCATAAGAACGCCGTCTTTGTGCGTCAATTCGGCGTGCATGATATTGCCCTCTTTGTCCGGCATGGTCATACGTGTCTTAAAGCCAAAAGCCTCCTCGTAGAATTCAAGAGTGCCTTTAACATCCTTGACAATCATATAGGGATTCAGCCACTGCATGCCGTCGGGTCTGGGGGGTCTTTCTCCCATGGGATTCTCCTGTGTATCTTGATTGGTTTATGGATAAGTCGTATCTATAATACGGGAGTGTAGAACATTTGTTTAAGACCGTCAATCACATTTGACGGGCACAAACTACTCAGGTCGCATCGAAGGGCGGCGCTACAGCGCCTAAACTATTGGAAGAATGCCGTTTGGGTCGAATTTGGCTTTGACCTTGCGCGAATACACGGCGTCGGTATCTGCGTTGGCCGCAGAGAGTCCATCGAGCAGTTGCTGACGGTCAATCGCCTTTAGTTTCATGGAGGCGAATTCCTCAGCGGCTGTTACCGGCATTATTCTGAAAGTGGCGCTAACGATCAGTCCCAGAAGTCCCCAGCTGCCCGAGAAAATCTTTACGATGTCGTAACCCGAGACGGATTTGAAGCACGCCGAGCCGGGTGTTATGATATCGCCTTCGGGCGTGACAACCTCCGCCTTGATGAAATACCTCTTAAGGGGCAGATCCTGATTGTTCAGACTTGCGGACAGTCCGGTCGCGATAGAACCGCCAACCGAGCCTACGTAAGGCAACGAGGAATGCGGCAACCACAAGTTTGTCTCTTCAATGTCCGGATTGATTTCCTTAAGAGGGTAGCCGGAGCCAACTGTTACGAAGAAATCATCGGCTGCTATCTCTATCAGCTTGTTTAGCCGGTCGGTACGGATGGAAACCATATCCGTGAATGGTTCACCCTGAGGATCGATATTATTGCCAAAACCCGTAATAAACAAAGGATGTCGATAGCGATTGGCCAGGCGAAACAGCGCGGAAGCGTCATCGGTAGATTGCGGATGAAAAGTCGGTACCGCTTTCTGAAAGGTGAGCCGGTCGTCCGGGAACTCCGACTTAATGATGGCAACAAATTCGTCCAGATGCATCATGGCGCCAAGATAGGCATAATTAGAGGGTTGTCAACTAAGAGTATTGTGCTGCGAAATAGCAGTTGCTCAGCCGTGGTTGCATCGTAGATAAGTTGATGCCAATAAAAAAACCGGGCTGACCAGACACCTTAACACGCCCTAACGGTATCTTTACTGATCAACCCGGTACCGCAGTCACCGTTCTTTCTCGGTTCCGCCGTTCAACACAATTAATGCAAACAAAATTGATGCCATATTGGCCCCCGTTCCGGCCTGTGTCGTAAGCCGTTGTTTATCATTGTCTTGTGTCGAACAGCGAGCAGCCTTGTTCCAAATCAATGCGAGATAGTTCCGACCTTGTTGCGTCAGGCTCTGCGTTTGGCCGGTTTGAATGGCTAACCTGTTGTCGAACAACAGAGTTTTACGCATGATGCGCGCTGGTGATTCGCAAACTCGCAAACGCTGGTATGATAATTTCGAGGGTTATCGGGGTTTTGAGTGATATCCGGTTAATTAGAGGACCCGTTGCGGTATTTTTTCAGACGGTAACGGAGCGTGCTTTCCGGAATCCCAAGGTTTCTTGCCGCGAGGCTCTGATTACCGTTAGCCTGCTCAAGCGCCTGAAGAAGTGCTTTGTGTTCATTTCTGTCGTGGTCGATTTTGCGCGCTAACAAAACCATTTTTTCAATATCACGCCCCGATTCCACTACCAGGCGGTTTATTTCGGCACGAAGCTGCCGAATGTTCCCCGGCCAGCTATGGGCTGCGAGTACCCGGGACAATTCCTCCAGATTCTTCGTCGATTCGGTTTTCTGGATTATCAGGCCCGAGGTACGCAGGAAATACCTTATGAGGGGTAAAAAGTCGCGAGGTCTCTCTCGCAGCGGCGGCAGGTGTAGCTGCAGTTGATTGAGGCGATGAAACAAATCTTCGCGAAATTCTCTTGTCTCCATGCGCGACTGCAGGCTCTGATTGGTCGCGGTGATAAGTCTGAAATTGACCGGGCGAGGCAGAGTCTCACCGAGCCTGCGGACACGGCGAGTCTCTATTACTTCAAGAAGCTTAGCCTGGAACGACGGCGAAGTATCGGCGATTTCGTCGAGGAAAAACGTCCCCTGCTCCGCCATTTCAAAAAGGCCGGGCTTGTCCTGTTCGGCTCCCGTAAAGGCCCCCTTGGCATAGCCGAACAGCTCCGATTCGACCATCGTGTCCGGCACTGCGGCGGCATTCACAGATATGAATCTGCCCGGTCTCTTGCTGTGGAAGTGGATGTACTTCGCGAGAATGTCCTTACCGGTCCCGGTTTCGCCTGTCAATAGAACACTTAATTCGCTGGGAGCGATACTCGTGGCGTACTTGATAAGTTCGCGCATTCTGGGACTGTCGGCTATGACATCCGGACAATCGACAATGTTGCCGGTAGCATCGGTCCGGACTAAATACGATGGTGAACCGTTTTTCATGGTGGACTGTGAGAGCTTGACCAGCTCCTTCTCCACTAAATCTAGATAATGAGCAACATCCTCGGAGCGAAAGTACTCGCGCGCCTGCTGCAAAAGCCGGCCTTTCTCGTCAACATCGTAAAGACTGGTGCACGCAGCCATGTATCGCGTAACCGCCAGCTCGTAGCGGGATTTGATCACGTAGAACAGATCAATCGCCCTTTCGAACCATGAGCGGGCGGTTTCGAACTTCTTCTTGTTATAGTCGATCTGAGCGAATATGCGATAGCAAGCGGCAATTTCCACCCTCTCGGTCATTTTACTGACAGTTGCGAACAGCGGCCGAACGATCCCGGTAGCATCATCGTATCTTCCGCTGCGAATGTACGCTTCGGCGAGAAGGCGCTCTCCGGCCGTGAAAACAAGCTGGCCGGGGAAGAGCTCCTCGGCAAGTTGCGCTCCTTTCAAGAGAATCTCGGTCGCTTTGACATAATTGCCGCCGAGCAAATGTATCCAACCGAGGTAGTGATAGTACGAGGTCTTTTCAAGAGGATAGTCATCCAGGTCCGGTTCGATCTTTCGGATTATCTTGAGAGCTTCATCGGTGTCACCCCAGTGGGCATGCGGCATGGCCGACACCAAATAGAAAACGATCTTCATGCGAACCGTGGATTCCTTGAGGGCCGATGCGCTCTCGGCGCATTTCGACAGGGTGTCTTTCAGCCGGCCACTGCGCAAAAGGGGAAGAGGGAGGTTGGCGGCAATGGAAGCGGTGCCTACCGAATCATTCAGCGATTTGTAAAGCCGCAAAGCTCTCTCGAGATTGTCAACAGCAGCTTCGGTGTCACCCATGTGGTGAGACACGCAGGCGAGCCGGTTGAGGCTTTTGGCTACGCCCTTGAGGTCACGGTATCTGAGGAAGTTGCTGTAGGCCTCAAGAAGAGCCTCTTGAGCTCCCACGAATTCAGACTGGTTGATCAGTGACCAACCCATGGCGTATTTGGCCCGGGCGAATTTGGAAGTGTCCGGATGAAAACGATAGAACTCTATCACCGGGTTCAGGTCCTTCACCAGCGAAGGTTTGCCGGCCCCGAGCGCCGCCTCGGATATGAGAAGGTCATAGAGGACATTCTCCTTTTCCGACAGTTCCGAACCGCTAAGCGACTGCAAAACTGCGATAGCCTCGGAAAATAGTCTCGCCTGTACTAACTGTTCGGCTTTATCGAGATTATTCATGGTACTAACGGTGCTTGGCTATCGTACGTTGCGTGTGAGGTGCGGTCACGTAATTAGTCTCAAAGCATGTTAATCATGCGGACCGGTATATCAGACTTGAGTATCGATGGAATGTGCAGCTGCTCCCGAATTGTTCTCCTTTGTATTCATACCGGGTAAAGATACCTCAAAAAATCGTTTCTGTCAAATCGAGATGCGGCTGGCTGGGGCTTCGTTATGTTATGTCTAAAATCATCCGGCATCAAAAAACCCGGCGCAAGGCCGGGTTTTTCGTGATATATATGGAAAGTATAGAATGTCTTAGTACATTCCACCCATTCCGCCCATACCGCCGGGCATACCGCCACCCATATCAGGGGAGCCTTTTTTGTCTTCCGGCTTGTCGACGATAACCGCTTCGGTAGTCAGAAGCAGACCGGCGATAGAAGCAGCGTTCTCCAAAGCGGCACGGGTGACCTTGGTCGGGTCGATGACACCGGCTTTATAGAGATCTTCAAAAGTATCGGTCGCTGCGTTGTAACCATAGGCGCCATCTTTCGTCTTGACCTGGTTAACGACGACCGAGCTTTCGGTACCGGCGTTGTGGGCGATCTGACGGATCGGCTCTTCGAGAGCCTTGCGGACGATGTTCACGCCAACCATTTCGTCGGCATCAACCTTCAAGGCATCGAGGGATTTGATGGAGCGAAGCAGGGCAACGCCGCCGCCGGGAACGATACCTTCTTCAACCGCCGCACGAGTAGCATGAAGAGCGTCTTCAACACGCGCCTTCTTCTCTTTCATTTCGGTTTCGGTCGCTGCGCCAACATTGATAACGGCCACGCCGCCGGCCAGCTTGGCCAGACGTTCCTGAAGTTTTTCGCGGTCGTAATCGGACGTGGTGTCTTCGATCTGTTTGCGGATCTGTCCGATACGGCCCTTGATCTGCTCTTTATCACCGGCACCTTCGACGATAGTGGTGTTGTCTTTGTCGATGGTGATCTTCTTGGCAGTTCCGAGATCGGTCAGGACGGCGTTCTCGAGTTTGAAGCCGAGTTCTTCGGAGATAACCTTACCGCCGGTGAGAATAGCGATATCTTCGAGCATGGCTTTGCGACGGTCACCAAAACCGGGAGCCTTGACAGCGCCGACTTTGATAGTGCCGCGAAGTTTGTTGACAACCAGCGTGGCCAGAGCTTCGCCTTCGATATCTTCGGCGATGATCATAAGCGGACGTCCCTGCTGGGCGACTTTTTCGAGAATCGGCAGAAGGTCTTTCATGTTCGAGATCTTCTTGTCGTGGATAAGAATCTGCGGATCTTCCAGAACGGCTTCCATGCTGTCGGGATTGGTGACGAAATAGGGAGAGACATAGCCGCGGTCGAACTGCATACCTTCGACGACATCGAGAGTGGTTTCGGCCGTTTTGGCTTCTTCGACGGTGATGACGCCGTCTTTGCCGACTTTTTCCATCGCTTCGGCAATCAGGTCGCCGATCTGCTTGTCATTGTTGGCGGAGATGGTGCCGACCTGGGAGATTTCTTCTTTGCCGGAGACCGGTTTGGACATCTTCTTGATCGCTTCACCGATACAGACGACGGCCTTGTCGATACCGCGCTTGATAGCCATCGGGTTGTGACCGGCGGTGACGTTCTTGAGACCTTCGCGGTAAATCGCCTGGGCGAGAACCGTGGCGGTGGTGGTACCGTCACCGGCGACGTCGGAGGTCTTGGAAGCAACTTCCTTGACCATCTGGGCGCCGATATTCTCAAAATGATCTTCGAGTTCGATTTCCTTGGCGACCGTGACACCGTCTTTGGTGACGGTCGGGGAACCGAATTTCTTGTCGATGACGACATTGCGGCCTTTGGGACCGAGAGTGACCTTGACCGCGTCGGCCAGTTTGTCGACACCTTCTTTAAGTTTGGCCCTGGCCTGGGAATCGTAATTTATAATCTTAGCCATTGAAGCTTCTCCTGTTCAATAATTACTTGTTTATAATTGCGAAAATGTCTGATTCGCGCATGATGAGGAACTCTTCACCGTCGATTGACACTTCGGTGCCGGAGTATTTGCCATACAGAACGCGGTCGCCTTTTTTGACTTCGAGGTCGATTCTCTTGCCTTCTTCGTTGATGCGCCCCGGACCGACTTCCATTACCTGACCTTCCATCGGCTTTTCTTTGGCGGTGTCGGGAATGATGATTCCGCCCTTCTTCATTTCCTGTTCTTCGGCGGCCTTTATGATGACCCGATCCGCAAGTGGTTTAACCTGCATTTGTGTTTCTCCTGTTTTTATTGTGACTTTATAGGTTCTATGTTTAAATCTGCTTTTTGTCTTTATACGCTGTTAGCACTCACTTTGGGTGAGTGCTAACAGTCGAATATATCTTAAACGTATTTCCTGTCAAGTGGTTTCCCCAAAACTCGTAGTTTTTTTGCTTATAGAGGGGAGTAGCTGGTCCTTGTAAATGGCTGTTGTCCCGTATGTTATGTGCTCGGCGGCAGTCTTGGGGCAATAGCAGGCAAAAAAAAGCCCCCCAAAGCGGGGGGCAGTATCGACTAAACAGGCAGATTAATAATCATCACCATTGGTCGTGCCGAGAACGGCTTTCTCAACATCGACCAGCCCATTACCCTGCTGGTAATCAGTCAGACCGATATCTTCCGCAGTCCCGTTGAGAAGAGCGCGGATCTGTTCGTTGGTATAGTTAGGATACTTCTGCCAGGCCACGGCGGCGGCGCCAACGACCATTGGAGAGGCCATCGAAGTACCACTCAGCGGCCAGTATTTGCCTCTTTTGTAGGTCGAGTAAATTCTGACACCGGGGGCAACCAGCTCAATTTCCGGGCCAAAGTTGGAGAAGGTGGCAAAGGCGTCATACTGATCCGAAGCCGAGATAGCCATGATGAAGTCATACTTGGCCGGATAGCCAACCACTGTCGAGCTGTTGCCGGCAGAGGAGACCAGCAAAATGCCCTCATTGTACATTTCCAGCATTGCCGCACCTTCGGCCGTATTCTCATAGCTGCCACCGAAGCTCATATTGACTACCTGAATATCGTTGTTCGGGTCGGAATCGAAGTGTGTCCCGATAATCCAGTCAATCCCGGCAATAACATTATCGGTGTAGATAAACTTGTTGTCGCTGATCTGCACAGCCCAGATGTCGCAATTCGGGGCCACACCGACGACACCGATATCGTTGTTGTCGGCCGAGACAATACCGGCACAGTGCGTACCGTGACCGACCTTGTCTTCAAAGTCATTGGGATCGTCGTGAACGACTGAATGGCCGCCCGCCCAGGTGAGGTCGGGATGGTCCATGTCACCGCCGGTATCGAGGATAGCTACATTGACTCCCGATCCGTCATAAACGCTATTTGTCCAAACGTAGTCGGCGTCGATGCGGTCAACACCCCAGTCGAGGGTCTGAGCATGAAACTCTCTGATGTCGTTATTGGCGACGAAGAGAATATTTGGATTATTTTTCAGGCGGTTAACGTTGTTTTCCGGCACCGAGGCAAAGACGATCGGCAAATAGTTGTATTCTCTCTTAATGACGGCGCCAGCGGCGGATAGGGCGTCATCCGGGCGGCCGTTAGAGAATCCAATAAGAACGTCTTTAGTACCGGGGGCTGAATCCAACTTTTGACTGAGCGCATTTGTGGAGCTGTCGGGCGCTGTGGACATGTCGCTTGAGCAGCCTGCGAACAGGAACATGGCGGCTGCGATCAACAAGGAAACGATGAGAACGATAGACTTTTTCATTGATCACTCCAAATTGTTGAACGTTGGTAAAAAATTAATAGGGCGTAAACTGGTTTGTTACCACCTCCCTTCAATTAATGGAAGCGATTGGACAGACGATTGGAATGCCTGCGCAAAGTAATGAAATTGTTACTGCTGACACTACGTTAGTTGCTACGTATCACAGTTAGTATGTATTAACATACCCTAACATTGACTAAATTGTCAAGTAAAATATACCTCTGGCCGGGCGGTCCGATGAGGGTACTTGTTGGCTTTTTCTGGAACCATCCGGTATCTAAAAAAAGCGGATGAGCTCATGTGACTCACCCGCTCACGAATAATATGTATCTCACAATTATCGAAGATTATAAAACGTATCCGTCCCCGGATAGACGGCGTGCTTACCAATCGTTTCCTCGATGCGAATCAACTGGTTATACTTAGCAATTCTATCCGAGCGGCACATCGATCCGGTCTTGATCTGTCCGGCCCCGGTAGCAACGACGACATCAGCGATTGTGGCATCCTCGGTCTCGCCCGAGCGATGCGATACGACAGCCGTGAAGCCGGCCTTCTGGGCCATCGTTATAGCGTCAAGGGTCTCTGTCAACGTACCAATCTGGTTGAGTTTAATCAGGATGGAATTGGCAGCTTTTTCTTTGATGCCCCTGGCCAGTCTTTTCGGGTTGGTTACAAAGAGATCATCACCGACTATCTGAATCTTGTCGCCCATCCGTGCGGTCATTTCCTTGAAGCCTTCCCAATCATCCTCGGCTAGGCCGTCTTCGATTGATATGATCGGATATTTCTTACAAAGGTTCTCGTAGAAGTCGATCATTTGAGTCGATGTAAGCTTTTTCCCTTCGGCCGCCAGGTTGTATTTTTTCGTTTTGGCATCGTAGAATTCGGTTGAGGCGGGGTCGAGAGCGAGCAGGATGTCTTTTTTTGGTTTGTAGCCGGAGTTTTTGATAGCCAGCATGATTACTTCGAGCGCTTCCTCGTTCGATTTCAGATCCGGGGCAAAGCCGCCCTCGTCGCCGACAGCGGTGTTGTAGCCCTTCTTCTTCAGAACCTGCTTGAGGTGTCCGAAGACCTCGGCACCCATCTGCAGCGCCTGACGGATATTTTTCGCTCCGACGGGCATAATCATGAATTCCTGCAGGTCGACATTGTTGTCGGCGTGCTTGCCCCCATTGAGAATGTTCATCATCGGAACCGGCATGATCTTGCAGTTAGTTCCACCGATGTATTCATACAAAAACCGTCCGCGCGATTCGGCTGCCGCTTTGGCGGTTGCCAGGGAGACACCGAGAATTGCGTTGGCGCCGAGTTTCGACTTGTTCTCGGTGCCATCGAGATTGATCAAGAAATTGTCCAGTTCTATCTGGTCGAACGGGTCGATATCGTCCCTTATCAATGCCGGGGCGATAATCTTATTGATATTATCAACAGCTTTCGTTACGGCTTTACCGAAATAGACTTCTTTGTTGCCGTCACGGAGCTCCACGGCTTCGTGGGCGCCGGTCGAGGCTCCCGAGGGAACAGCGGCACGGCCGAGAGTACCGTCGGTTAAACAGACATCAACTTCAACAGTCGGCGTGCCTCTGCTGTCGAGAATCTGACGACCGTAAATGTACATGTAATCGGACATAGCGTTTACCTTTCTAATCTATGTTACTATCAAATTTGAGACAAATTATGCTGATAGCCCGGCAGTGGCAAGGTTAAACTTTGGCACCGATGGCCCTCCAAAGACATCCTGAAAAATTGAGCACAATACCCATCATTAATGGCTGAAAGTCATCACCCTATCCATCGTGTGTCGCGCGAAGTCTTTGCCGGATAGCAATATATGGTATGGCATGAAATTTGTTTAATAATCAGGTGAAACAAGGTCAGTGGATTAAAAAAAGACTGGCCGACAAGCCGGCGCAAGCCGGCTTTTATTTTTGCAGATCACACCGTGGCAAACGCCCTCACCTCACTTTTTGCTTGCCTCGATAATTCCGATTGGTTATCTACAGAATATTCATGGACCAGATCAATAACATCCTTTCGCTCATCTCGAACTTTGTCTGGGGTTGGCCCATGGCTCTGATTTTGCTCGGAGCCGGTCTCCTTCTTACCCTCCGGACAATATTCATTCAGGTCAGAGGATTCGCTCACGGTATCGGTATTGCCACCGGCAAATACGATGACCCCGACCACAAAGGCCAACTGACGCATTTTCAGGCCCTTTCGGCGGCATTATCGGCGACCATAGGAATCGGTAACATTGCCGGTGTTGCGATTGCCATCTATTGGGGTGGACCGGGTGCGATTTTCTGGATGTGGGTGACAGCGGCATTTGGCATGGCCATCAAATATGCCGAATGCACCATGGCCATCATGTATCGCAAGGTGGAACCCGACGGCAACATTCTCGGTGGCCCGATGTATTTTATCGAACTGGGAATGAAGAAATATTTCAAACCGCTGGCGTGGCTCTTTTCCATATGTACTGCCGTGGCGGCTTTCGGGGCGGGAAATATGGTGCAGTCCAACACTATGGCCCATTCGCTTCTCGATGCCCTGAGCATAGCTCCAGAAAATCACGAGACGGCCCGATGGATCATCGGCTTTGTCGTGGCCGGACTCGCGGGCTCGGTGATTCTGGGAGGAATCAGGCGAATTGGGCACGTAGCTTCATATCTCGTGCCGTTTATGTCGGTCGTGTATGTCGGCAGTGCCCTGGTAATACTTTTTATAAATGCCGCCGAAGTTATTCCCGCCTTCAAGCTCATTTTCCACCATGCCTTCAACCCAACGGCAGTCGTGGGCGGTTCGGCCGGGGGCGCGACAGTCTGGATGACTTTCACGTGGGGACTGCGCCGGGGCCTGTTCTCTAACGAAGCGGGGCAGGGTTCGGCAGCGATGGCGCACTCCACCGCCAAAGTGGAAGAACCGGTACGCGAGGGTATGGTGGCCATGCTTGGCCCGTTTATCGATACTCTCGTGATCTGCACCATGACGGCTCTGGTTATTATCACTACCGGTAATTGGGCAAACGGTGAAACCGGAGCTGTGCTTACCATGTCAGCATTCGATTCTGCGCTGCCCATCTACGGCCGGTGGATGGTGGTCGTGGGCGTGATGCTGTTTGCCTTCTCGACGGTGATTGCCTGGTCCTACTACGGTGAGAAGGGGATAGAATATGTCGGGGGCAAGAAGGCCAAGTTACCTTACAGATGGGTCTATGTGATTTTCACGCTGTTGGGAGCGCGTTTTGATCTGCAGGCGGTCTGGGCCTATGCCGATACGGCCAACGGCATGATGGCAGTCCCGAACCTGATAGCCCTGATCGCTCTCTCCGGCGCCTTGGTAACCGTGACGAAAAAGTATATGGATGAAAAAGCTAAGGGGCTGCACAAGCCGTTCAAAAAACGATAAGCGATATCCTTAAATTCAGCTTCTAAGGCCGGGTTTGTGACCCGGTTTTTTTGTGATTGACTCCGGGCCGGTCCGCGATTCTACCCGATGGGAATTATGCTTGATGTTGTGGTGACCGTCTGATAAATTCAGTATGCATGCTTTCAATCTATCGGAAATCGATCATCATATTCTTTGCTGCCGTTCTTGTGCGTCTGGCGTATCACTGGGTCACCGGCTTCACGGCTGATGATGCCTTTATCACCTTTCGCTATGCGGAGAACATAGCTTACGGCAAAGGTTTCGTTTATAATACGGGGGAGAGGGTTCTCGGAACCACCACGCCATTATTTACGCTGCTTCTGAGCCTGTTTGCGGTCTTGCGGGTTATCCCGCTTCACGCATCGCTGTTCATCTCATTGGTGTCATCGGGCTTGACGGCGGTCATAATATACCGGTTCGCCCTTATCCTGCGTTTTACACAGTTCGCACACATTCCGGTCATACTCTATCTGTTGTGGCCGAGGTCTCTGACGGCTGATATCTGCGGCATGGAAACGGCCTTTTTTACGCTGCTGGTGACGGCTGCATTTTACTTTCAGCGAAAGCGCCTGTACTTTTATGCAATCGGTATGGCCACGCTGGCAACGGTGACGCGACCGGAGGGACTGATAGTGCTGGGGATACTGGTGGTGCACAATTGCATCAAAGATAGGCACAATTGGATTTCTTATGTTGTCATGCCGATGTTGCTCATAGTCCCCTGGCTGGTTTTTGCCCGGCTCTATTTCGGTTCGTTCATTCCGCATTCCATCACGGCTAAACTTGCCCTTTACGGTCGCTTCGGGTCTCTGGAATATCTGGATAACCTGTGGTATCTGATGGGATGGCACCATCCGGTCGGCTGGATATTCAGCCTGGCTTTTATTGCGGGTGCCTATTGGTTGAACCGGAAACAAAATATGGGGTGGCTGGAAATACTCTGGATATGCGCCCTGATAACGTTTCTTACATTCAGCAGGACACATCTTTTCTTCTGGTACATGGTGCCTATGTACCCGCTGTATCTGTTGTTTGCCTCGGCGAGCCTGCCATTGCTTGTCGAGCGGTTCTCTCGACGGGGCGGCCGGGTGTCGGTGGTGCCGATGCTGTCGGGAGCTATACTGATTATTCTATTGATTGTTGCCGTGATTCCGCAGGCGAAATATTATCGCGACTTTCAAAATCAAATGGAAAATATTCACAAGAAACTGGGACTGTATCTGTATGCCCATGCCGACAGGGAGAAAGACAGCGCGGCTCTGGAAGATATCGGGTACAGCGGTTACTTTTCCACCCTTCGTGTTATCGATCGTGACGGGTTGGTTTCGCCGCAAGTAGTCCCCTACAATCGCGCCGGCGATTACATGGGTGCGGTCTTGAGCAGCAAGCCGATGTGGGTCGGAGCCGCCATAGGCAGTCCCCTCAGCGAATTTATTACCGATTCCGCATTCTTTGAGGCCTACCATCAGGTGGAATGCTTTACTTACGGGGACCACCCGGGGTATTGCCTGTACAAAAGAAATATGGTGCCGTCACCGTGACAATTGATTTGGGACGAATATGAGAATAACCAGAAGATTTGTCGGTGTTCTATTTCTGCTAATAGCTCTCTCGGCATTGATAGACTTCGAGAAAGTCGGCGAGCTGTTTCTGTTCTTGAGTCCCGATGGTCAGGTCGTGCCGTTGATGATGCTATCGCTGCAGCTTCTGTTGCTTTCGGTGGGTGTCGTCGGGTTGGTCTTACTTCTGCCGTCGCCCGTTATCCGGTTCTTGACCGTAACGGACCGCTACATCCGCCAACTGGGTCAGGGGAAATTCCTGACTTACGCTTTGATAACGGGCCTTGTCCTGAGGCTGGCTGCGGTGCTTCTGATGCCATTTAACCAGTGGGCGGATTTTCAGAGCTATGATGAATTGGGATGGGAATGGGCGACAAAAGGCGGATACTATCACGGCGATCACCTGACCGCCTATTGGCCACCGGCCTATCCGTTTCTGTTATCCAGACTCTACCTGCTGTTCGGCCACGTGCCGCAAATCGGTGCATATATCAATGTTATCTTAAGTCTGTCTATTGTAGTGCTGACATATTATATCGTGCGGAAAGTATTCGACGAGCTAATAGCGCGGTGGAGCACGGTTATTGTGCTGCTGTTTCCCAGCCAGATTCTTTTCACGCACTTGCTTGCCTCGGAAATGCTCTTTACCTCGCTGCTGATGTTGTCGGTTCTGTTGTTTTTGAATTACGATAGAAAACTCACGGCCCGGTGGTACTGGATCCTTCTCGGTGGCGTGATCTTGGGATTGTCAGCCCTCACCCGCTCGATTTCGAAATTTATTCTTGCCGTAGCCATTCCGGTTTGGTTTTTCGAGTCCCGCGATTTCAGACGCACTATCAAGTACTCCATCATAGCCCTGACCGGTTTTGCAATCGCAGTAATCCCCTGGATGGCCCGTAACTACAGTGCTGTCGGAGTGGCCAAAATCAACACCAACACCGGCATCAACCTGTTCATGGGGAACCAGCCCGGTTCGGGGATGGGTTACAACACCGACCTGGCAAATCAGTACGATGTCAACGATGCCTCTCGCGAGGCATGGGTGGATAGCAGTGCCTGGAGTCGCTCCTGGGAATACATTTTTGACCAACCGGGGGCATTTATCAAAAGAGGGGTGGTCAAAGTTGGTTTCTTCTACGCTATCGATACCGACGCCCTTCAGTACGGCATGATTACCGCCGCCGGCACTCATCGAACCAACCACGCCGTGATACTGGCCTTCTTTTCCGAGTCATATTATCTGGTGATTTTGTTGGCCGCACTGCTGGGCATTGTCACCTATATTCGCTTTCCGGGTGAGTGGAAAAGCAGGGGAGGGTGGTTGCTTTTGGGAATAATTCTCTACTGGACAGCGGTTCACTTTGTCTTTTATGGAATGGGGCGCTACCACTTTCCCATTATTCCAATGATTTCGGCTTTTGCCGCGCTGTTTGTAAAGAGTGTCATTGATAAACGTATAAAAATTCGTTAGGTTGCCCAAAAGGAGCTTCTGTGACATGACCTTGAGGTCACAAATCAATGGCGGAACATTGTGACCGGCGTTTCGTTACAGGGAAAAGCATGCGCACATACATTAGTAGGGCTTTTAATTGAATGCAGAGGGGTATTTAGATTATGAAATATCTTGTTACCGGCGGAGCCGGATTTATCGGTTCGAACTTAGCATCGTACCTCGTCGAAAAAGGGGAAAAGGTTCGGATTCTTGACGACTTTTCTACCGGACGGCATGAAAATTTCGTCGACTTTGAAAAGAAAATCGAGATTATCGAAGGTGATATCAGGGATCAGGCAACCGTGGCATCGGCCGTCAAAGGCATCGACTACGTCCTCCATCAGGCCGCACTGCCATCGGTGCCGCGTTCCGTAAAGGACCCCATCAGTTCCAATTCCGTCAATGTCGATGGCACCCTGTTTCTTCTGGAAGCGGCCAAGAATGCAGGCGTTAAGAAGTTCGTCATGGCGTCGTCATCGTCGGTCTATGGCGAGTCGGAGGAGCTTCCCAAACACGAGGGTATGAGGCCCGATCCGCTTTCACCCTATGCCGTCACCAAGCTTACTAACGAATACTACCTGAAAGTCTTCTGGGAGTTATATAAGTTTCCCACCGTGGCGCTGAGATATTTCAATATTTTCGGTCCCAAGCAGGACCCCAAGAGTGAATATGCGGCCGTGATTCCTAAATTCATAACCGATCTTCTGGCCGGACGGCAGCCGGTGGTGTTTGGCGATGGAGAGCAGTCGCGCGACTTCACTTACATTGATAATTGCGTCCAGGCGAATATTCTCGCGGCCACAAACGACAAGATAGTGGGCGATTACTACAATGTGGCGATCGGCGGGCAGTTTACTCTCAACCAGACGCTCGATTTTCTGCGTGGTATAATCGGCACCGATGTTCAGGCTAAGTATGACCCCCCGCGCGATGGAGACATTTTACATTCATACGCCTCCATCGACAAACTGAAGAAGTTCGGTTACAGCCCGCCGGTGGGATTCGAGGAAGGCTTAAGACGCACGGTGGAATTCTTCAAAAACCGGGCTTAAGATTCGTTCAAGCAACATCGTTCTCAGATATAAAGCAGGGCCAATCGCGACCCTGCTCTTTTTTTATATGGAAAATTTCCAGCCGCAATAATGCTTTTCACCGGCCTCAGGGTCCGGCGGACAACAAATACACTCGGTCTTTATGCGCGGGTCGATGGTTTTGGCAAAATTAGTGTATTCCACAATACCTACTTCTTTGCACGGGAATAGCGGCATTTGTTTGCGCTTGCGGGCCGACTGGACACGGCAATCGGTCATGTAAAATTCGAACGAGTTCTCCGTTTCGTTGCCTATTACCTGCACATTTAGAAAAGCATACAAACGCAGTCCCAGGGCCTTCTTAAGGCCGTCAAGACCGCTGTTTTCCGGTATATTGTGGCGGGCCATGATTCGTTTCGCCTCGATGACAGTGAATCTGTCCCAGGCCTCTTTATCCATCTCAATGGCGGCATCCATGCCGAATTTCTTCTCAACTGCCTGAAACCACAGGCCGTCGTGGGCCAGCCAGTTTTTGGCGAAATCGACCAGCATTTCTTCAACTGTCTCGCGGCTCAACTGTTTGGTGTTGTTCATTGTCTAAAGCCTTTCAGTGTTCGTCATACTCAAGCTAAGTTGATGGGGAACAATTTGGTTTACAATTTCCAAGCATTTGACTATCATTTTACGTCAATTAAGGCAGAGAATCAATTGTTAATGATAATCTGCCATTAGTACAAGAGACTACGAAGATTAGGGGCCCGGCACACAAAAAAACTTTCATATCGGGAAAACATTTGCCCCTTAAGTTGTTAGAATAAAAAGGACGGCCTAACCGCCGGAGAGATACATCTTATGAGTCGATATCGATACATTATTTATTTGCTTCTTCTGACCATCGCCGCGACTTCAACATCCGCCGGCCAGCTATCCGAAGAGCTTTCCGATCTGGTGGCATCGAAAAAGTCCACCGACCTCGTTAAAGTATGGATCAAACTCTATGAGGTTGAGAGTCCCTCCGAACTCAAAGCCAACATATCCTCAAAGGCCGCCACGATAGCCGAGAGTCATAAGTCCGGAATCGACCGGCTCAAAGCCAATCATCAGGCAGCTCAAGCCGACCTTCTGGGTCACCTTCGTTCCCTCAAATCACAAAAGCAGTCTTCGGTGATATCCGTCAAAGGGCACTGGATTGCCAATATTGTCGAGGCTGAACTGAATGTCGAACAACTCGGGCAAATTGCCCGGCGAAATGACATAGAAACTATCTATCCGGTTCCGAGAGTTGTATCAATCGTCCCGGAACAGGGCACGGTCGCATCGACACTGGCCGACACCGTAGAATTAAATATCCAGTACATAAATGCTCCGGCCGCATGGGAAGCAGGCTACACGGGAGCGGGAAGGATCGTCTGTTCCTTTGACACTGGCGTCGATGGCCTCCATCCGGCCCTGTTCGACAACTGGAAAGGCCACGATGGCGACTCGGCGGCGGCCTGGTTTGATCCGGCAGCGGGCGAGACTTTCCCGCATTCATTGGACACTCTCGTTATTTCACCCGCCAACCCCGACCATGGCACGCACACCATGGGGATAATTGTCGGGCACGATGATATCACCGGCGACACCATTGGCGTGGCTCTGGATGCCAAATGGATCTCGGCTGGAGTCATTGATGTCTACGGGGCGTCAATAATAGATGCCTTCGAGTGGGCGGCGGATCCCGATGGTGACCCCAACAGTATCGATGACGTCCCCGATGTCATCAGCCACAGCTGGGGAGTAGCAGAGGTCGGTTGTGAAAACGTGTTTTTCACTATCATTGACAACGTCGAGGCGCTCGGCATAGTGAATATCTTCTCCGCCGGCAACGAAGGCACGCAAGGATCCAGCACCATTCGCAATCCTGCGGTCAGGGCGAATGACAATATTGACTGTTTTGCCATAGGCAATATCGACCACCGGACCGGCATAATAGCGGCATCATCATCCCTCGGACCGTCATCATGTAACGGGGCTATCAAACCCAACGTTGTAGCACCGGGAGCAAGCATACGATCTTCAATATCCAACGACCTGTTTCCATATGGCTTCTTCTCAGGAACCTCGCAGGCCGCCCCGCACGCGGCCGGACTGGTGGCGCTTCTCAGACAGAAGAATCCGAACGCCACGGTCGATGAAATCAAGCACGCCATTTTAGTGTCAACCAACAAGCTCGGTAGAAGCCTGCCCGACAATACCTACGGTTGGGGACTGATAGACTGTATGGCCGCGCTGGACTCCCTTTCCGAAACCAATTCAACACCCAATGTCAGGGTCTATTCGTTCGACCACGACCCGATAGACCCCGGCGATGAAGTCACCGGCAGGCTGGTACTCCAGAATATGGGAGCGCCTGTAACGGGAGTCACGGCGACACTGATCGACAACAGCCCATCGCTGGAAATAGTGAACGGGTTCGCATCGTTCGGCGCCATCACGACCGGCGAGGCCGCCACGGCCGATGTCGATTTCAGAGTGCAGGTCTCGGACACCGTTACCGAAGGTTCGATTCTATCGCTCGACCTGAACATCTCAGGTTCCGGTTACTCCAAAAGCACAAAGCTGTATATTCAGGTAGGTGCAGTCAGCGAACGCAATCTGGTGACACACGATGCCGGCAATATCGATTTCACGATTACCAACTGGGGCACTTTCGGACTTGATATCGAATCCTATTTCCCAGGCGGCGGAGTGGGATTTCGGTATATGAACGGTACGAATGAGATTTTTGAAGGTGGCCTGATGATCGGAGTGGCTTCGGACCGCGTTTCCGACGGCATCCGCAACCCGTCAAGTGAACCCGATGGTGACTTCGCGGTTCTCCCCGGCGGAGAGATAAGATTTGTCACCCCCGATGATAGCATCAGCCAGCAGTCCTATGCGCTGTTCTCCGATGCCAGAGCCGAGAATCCTATCGGCCTGACTATCGAACAAACCGGTTATGCTTTCGACTATGAGCCTTACCGTGATTTCATAATCGTCCGGTATATTATCAGGAACACGGGTGGCGCCGGTCTTGGTAATGTGTATGTCGGCCTGAATTTTGACTGGGATGTTATCAACTATGCTTTCAATGCGGGCGGGTACGATAGCGAAAGTGATTTTGCCTGGGTGGCCTATCACGATGGTAGCATCTTCCAGAATTATCGCGGAGTGAAGCTGCTCCACGGTCTGATGAACACCGTCTATACCGACACGACCGACGGTGCTTATTGTATACCGGGCAGCAGAGGAATTTATGTCGACTGCTACACCAGTGCCCGTAAATGGGAAGCTCTTACGAAAGGCACAGCTTCACCGGTCCAACTCGAAACAGCCTCTGTTGATTTGCTGCAAGTCGTGGCCGCTAAAATCCCCGGCATGGCGATAGGCGAGACCGACACAGTCGCCTTCGCCCTGCTGGCCGGAAATACTTATCCGGATTTCGAAGATGCCGCTGAGATGGCCTTTCATGCCTATGTCGAGTTTCTGCACGGCGGCGTTCCTCCGGAACCGCCTGTGCCAAAGTCGTTCGTGTTGCGGCAAAACTATCCCAACCCGTTCAATAGCGGCACAACCATTCTATTCAATCTGACCGAGTTCACTAAATATACGTTGACCGTCTACAATGTCCTCGGGCAGAAAGTACGTGAGATTTCCGGCGACGATGGCCCCGGCGAAGTCAGGGTGACTTTCGATGGCGGCTCGCTTGCCTCCGGAATATATCTGTACAAACTCGATGCCGGCAGCCGGAGCGCTTCCAAGAAGATGTTGTTGCTCAAATAGGACTGGTAAAACTGACAGCGCGAATACCGCTCTGATGTGAAATTCTTTCAGCCTCGTCTGTCGTCCGGCAGATTAGTATCATCCTGTCTTTGTTGACTATTGACAAATCAAGGTCCCCGCGATAACGATATTCATTCTCACGAGTCCAGTCGGATTTCCTTCCACGAGACTGAAGCAACCACCGGCCATCGGATTCGGCCGAATGTCCCTTACGGGCATCATCGACATATCCCACCGGCATTATTCCAAGATTCTCAGCCTCGCCCTTTTCTATCCCGACGCCGTACGGCTCAAAAGACATCTGACGGTAGCGCGACCGCCATCTCATAAGTCGTGTCATCAGGCAGGGGGGAGTGGCGGAGAACGCAACCGTGGCAATCTTGCCGGACATGTGGTTGGTCGATGCCTTGATTGTCCCTGTCTCGATAATATTGCCCAGACTGTGGAAAGCGCTACGCGGGTAACTGTCCGAACTCACAATGTCACGGTAGTATTCTATCGCTGTTTCCGTAGGCCACGGGCAGTCAAATGCCCGCGTCCAGTGGATCAGGTACCTGTCACCAATTTCTGCCAGTTCCGGATTTAGCTCTTCCGGTGTTATTGTATAGGCGAGCGTGGTGCGATGGGCATCATATTCAACCTGAAAATCGCGTATGATCCCCTTACCGGCATTGCTGGCAGTCTCGATAAGATGCTGGAGCTTCCCGCCGGGCCTGATTGACACTGGTACGATCAACTGCGCGCGACTGACAATCCATTCATCACGCAACTGCCACAACGCCGCTTTACCGGCATGCGTATCCGATGGAACCGGTATAAACGTGGTACGGGCGGGATCGAGATCGAACTCTTCGCGGATTTTCTCCAGCTGCTGCCGCAAACCTCGTTCGGGAATGCCCGGAACATACAAATTCAGGTGCAGCCGGTAAATCGAACCAAGACTGGTGAGAAGCTCCCAGGTGGGCATTCCCACCGAAGAGCAGAGGGTGATATCCCGTTTTTTGAGCCATTTAACGCATTCGATTGATTTCGCAACCCAGGTATCGCCTGCACACGGGCGCAGGGACTGGCGTGATAGAAGTATCGCCGCCGTGCGGTTCATGTTTTCCTCCCCTTGTATCTATACTAACCGAGCAGATTATCCATAGCCATCATAATGACGAATCCGACCATCACGCCGAATGTCGCCAGACGGGATTTTCCTTTCGAGTGTGTTTCCGGAATTATTTCATCGCTGATAACGAACAACATCGCCCCCGCCGCAAACGCCAACCCCAACGGGAGCGCCGGGTGAGAGATCGACACCAACCCGACCCCCAGCAGACCGCCAACCGGCTCCACCAGCCCGGTCAAAATAGCCACGCCTATAGCCTGCCACCGGGAATAGCCCAATCCCATCAGCGGCAACGCGACCGCCAGACCCTCGGGCATATTCTGCAAACCGATACCGATTGCGAGCGATGTTCCGGCGGATACATCGCCGGTACCAAAACCAACACCGACCGCAAGTCCCTCCGGGAAATTGTGAATAGCGATCGCGATTACGAAAAGCCAGATTTTCTTCAGCTTGCTGTCCGGTCCCTCGCGGCCGATAAAGAAATGCTCATGCGGCAACCACTTATCGATGCGGTCCAGGACTATCGCGCCGAGCAAGCATCCCGGCCACCACCACATAGACCCCTTTGCCGGGCCACAGAGCGTTACCGTGTTCTATTCCCGGTACTATCAGAGAGAACGAGGTAGCCGCAAGCATCACTCCGGCCGCCCCACCGAGAAGGGTGTTGAGGACCTTATCGGGGACATTCTTGAAGAAAAATGCTGGAAGCGCTCCTACTCCGGTAGCCAACCCGGCCAGCGTACTGGCCACAATTCCCATTTCGACTATAGTCATATAAGAACCTTCACAATGATTATTTTGCCTCGTGCTTATTTATTACAGATTGATGGTAAACAATTTGGCCGTTTGTATAGTTCACAGTCAAGAAAAAAAGGGAGCTCGTTATCAATGGTGCGTGTCATAGGTTTTCAGAGAAGTAGTCATCCCTGCGAACGCAGGGAACCAGAGAAGTAGTCATCCCTGCGAACGCAAGGAACCAGAGAAGTAGTCATCCCTGCGAACGCAGGGAACCAGAGAAGTAGCCATCCCTGCGAACGCAGGGAACCAGAGAAGTAGTCATCCCTGCGAACGCAGGGAACCAGAGAAGTAGTCATCCCTGCGAACGCAGGGAACCAGAGAAGTAGTCATTCCTGCGAACGCAGGGAACCAGAGAAGTAGTCATCCCTGCGAACGCAGGGAATCAGAGAAGTTCATCATTTCGACCAACGGGAGAAATCCGCTCACACGAGCCAAACAAGGGCGAGTCATTCGGAGCGAACGCCGGAATCCAGCCTTGCCGTCGGGCTCTCATCCGCATCGCTCAATTGGAGCCCGACTTGCTACGATTATCACTTCGTGTTTCTGGCGATTTCACCAATCACAGCGGCACACTCCCTGGGTTTAGTCTGAAGTATCAGGTGTGGCCCCTCAATTCGATAGAGTCTGATATCCACAAAGAGTTGCTTGAACGCATCAAAGTTGCGCCCAGGCACAAGACAGTCATTGTCCGCTTGAATGTAAAAGCACACCTTTGATATTCTCTGTTCAGGATTCGGCAAAGAACCTACAGCCTCTAGCCGTGATTTGAGTGTCCTCGCTCCTGCCTCGGTAACTGCCTGCCAGAATTTCTGCATCAGATTCTGATTGGAACGAAAACCGAGCAGGAGTGTTTTTACGGCAATATCTGAAATCAATGATCTTCTCAGCATAAAACTCGCCACAAGCCGTGACGCCAATTTCGCTAACAATGTCGGCCGTTTTATGAACGATGCCACGAATATGACTGTGGCAATCCTGTTCTCTTCTTCTTGTAGCAGCCGGTAAGCGATCGGACCGGAGAAAGATTCCGCCAGAATGATAAACCTGTCATCCCGTGGAAGTCTCTTTCTCACATATTGCGTAAGGAATTCATAACTCTGATCTTGTCCACCCGGCAACGAAATAGTCAAAATATCATGGTTCTCGTCCAAGGCTTCTATAAATGGCTCAAAGAGCCTCCCGGTGCCATCCATTCCTGGTAGAAGAATTAGTCTCATGATCTTTGTGGTAACACTACTTGCCCTTACTCTTTGTTTGGGCCTTTTCTTGCCCGCCGGATGTTCTTCACAAGCAACACCACCGCGCCTATGAATAGTAAGCAGGCTGCTATGAGATCGATGTAGCCGCACCGGATGTAGGGATTCGGATCGAGATTCTCGGGATTGCCCGCGGACCAAAAACAGCTAACTGCGGCGTTTACATACATCAGACTTAGTAGAGTTAGAACCAGATTTAACGCCCATCGCCAAAACATAAGTGATCCTCCTTTGCAAAAACCGCTTGCCCCTCAAGTTGGAGGCTTGTCGCTGTCCGCCCGGCAACCCGCGCCGCATTTGTAAACATCAAGCTATGGGTTCAGTTGCACATGAGGCTAGTCATAAGCGCGCTGAGGCGCTGCTGTCTCGCATACTTTTTTGTCTTTCTGGCACTTCCAAAGCACTGTACCTGCCCATGTATTGCAGTTGTGCCAAGGCCACCACCTGCCGATAGACTTGCCAATCTCTAACTCTCTGTTTACACATTCTTCATCTATATCCTTTATCTCTACACAATCGGCTTTGCTGACCTGTCCCATGTGATCTCCAATCACTGTTGGAATGCCGACCGGATATAATGGTAATGGCCCTCCTCCAGCATTTGACATTCCGGCAACTTTGGTGTCCGTCTTGATAAATTGGTGTCTCATTCCAAATAGACCTGCGAACCAATCGACCACGTCATTGATCTCAGTGTCTCGACTGCAAAGGTGTACGGTTAGCCCACTGACGTCAACCCGCTTTGCCGGATTGCCACCCGCATACCTGTACAAATTCACATCCCCGGCGCCAAGGCCAAGCGGATCCGGCGTAATATACCGCCCCAACTCCGGCTCGTAATAACGGTGCCAATTATAATACAAATCTGACTCCCGATCATGATACTGACCCGGGAACCGCAATTCGTTGCTCTGCACCACCTGCTCATCATAAAGCGACCCAAACGGATAATAGTCACTGCTCCACACGATATCCTTCGTGCCGTCGGTCAGCGCCATCGGCGTCCCCAGATGATCCAGATGATAATACAGAAACTTGTACACAATGGTACTCCCCGTTCCCGGCGCACCCTCAAGCACAACATCGCCCGGCTTCGATTAGGATCTATCAACAGGTGTGTGTGGTCCGGTAATATGACCCAGACCGACACATCAAATGACGATGTTCGCGATATCCTGTCGATCGCTCGCCACCAAAGGTCAATATTATCCGCAAGAACAGGCGCCCGACTATGGGCAACGTGCGTTAAGAAGTAGACGCTCCCATATCGATAATATCTCCGAATATTTGTCATCTAAATTAGACCCATACAAATAAGATAGCCGCGCAGTTCGCATCCGCAATTGTCGAAACCTCCCCGTCACACGGAGACTCTAACGAGCAGGGGTTTCGACCTACCTTTGCTTGCGTTGGGATCCTTTCGGACTGGCTCCTGCCGCAATTCATAGACATCTACTATGCACAGCGCGAGTCATCCAGTCCTAAGAACGTTTGAAGTACCACACCCAAATATAAATCAGGGCGATGAACGATACTATAGATATCGGGATACCTAACCACGCAAAGAGGTAACCAGGTGATTTTTTGCTGTGCAGAATATCTCTCCACGCAGGAATGCCCTCAATCAATCCCCATATGCACAGGGCCAAAGCCCCGAGCGAGTACGAAACCGCTTCTACAAAAGTCATATTAATCCTTCAGCGCTTACCGCAAACCAGACAGCCGATGAGCAACCTAGTCAGCGAACCGTTTGCCGGTCCTGCTACGGTGACCTGTCGATACAAATATATCCGTCTAGTCGCAGTATGATCTATATCCACTAAGCCCGCACCCTGGATTGGAGGGCAGTGTCATGCCCATCAATTTCTCCCGATGAGCTATCACCAAGCTAGCGAGTGCGCTAAGTTCTTCCTCACTCAGCGACTGTAGAGCCGGGATCCGTCGCAGCTCTTTTACCAGCCGGGTCTGGGTCATGACCGAACCGATACATATCCCACCCTCCACTAGATGCTCTACGTTTCCTTCTCTCATGAAATCAGCAAGATGACTCGTCCCTTCAATGAAAGTAATCGTTGAGCCAGTCACCAAGAGCGCCGCTCCTAATGGTTGACCTCCGGGTATGAATATGAGTACCGTGCCGGCAGTTACCAGAATTGCGGAGGAATTGGACAAAGAAGAATAGCCCCCTTCGCGATCCGCCGGTCGCGGTCCGCCGGGTACTATCTGCCACCACATCCACTCCCACGAATCTCGTGCCATGCATCCCATGACCCGAACGGAACCTGTTTCCCGTTGGGGTCCAAATATCTCAAGGGATTGTCAAGACCGTAACGATATAGGTTTGGGTCGCCTGATCGCAAACGTAGCGGATCCGGCGTAACATACCGCCCCAGTTCAGGCTCGTAATAACGGTGCCAATTATAATACAAATCACTCTCTCGGTCATGATACTGACCCGGGAACCGCAGCTCGTTGCTCTGAACAACTTCCTCATCATAAAGCGACCCAAACGGATAATAATCACTGCTCCACACGATATCCTTGGTGCCGTCGGTCACCGCCATCGGCGTCCCCAGATGATCCAGATGATAATACAGAAACTTGTACACGATAGTACTCCCCGTTCCCGGCGCACCCTGCAAGCACAACATCGCCCGGCTTCGATGATGTTGATTCGTCTTCGGTCGCTTTGTCCGGCGTCCCCGGCGGCCCCGGTTTCTCTTTATCCACCACTATATTATACACCCTGGCCAGCGGCCTGCCATTTAGCAATTTCGAAGGTGAATTTGATCTCCCCGATGCAGCTCCTCCCGCTGCTAATTATACAGAATCTATCCCCATTAGATTCCCCCGTAAACATATACCATATTATCGGTATTTGATTGCCACAAATCAAGTTTCTACAATCGCCTTTGGCTCTATCTATCAACTGACGCAATTTCGCTACACCATCGATGGTAATTGCGTTGCCCTCACCCCAAGTATGAACCGGATTCTTGTGAAAAAAAATGCGCTGGCGTTTATTGCGGCGAATTGGCTTTGGTTGCAGTGGGTAATTGCTTATCGAAAAATAGGTTAGCGAGAATCAACGCATATTGGGGTCCCATAAAAAAAATTACGAAACAAACCCAAATCGCGGTAACAAAATTGATGATAGAGGATTTCCCTTGTTCCGTCAGGTGCTGTCCCCGATGGTATCGGGGATGTCACCTGACGGCGGCACAGCACCGGAAGCATCGGATCATCTTCTCCTAACGGTGTCAAAGGCCCGATGCAACGTCGACGGGTGGCAGGCTCAAACTTGTTTTGGGCCCGACACGGCCAATAGATGAGCGCGCCGGTAGGCTCACTCCGCAGCGCATCAGCTGAGACTCATACTGGCATGCTCGGTGAACGTCAGGTAAAAAGCCACTCGAACAAAACAGGCTAAGCCTGTGGAAGCGAAGCCAAATCCGTGTAAACGCAATAGAATATTATGATTACAGCGAATTTGCCGGCCCCCCGGCGTTCCGCCCAAATTCCTGTTGCCCAATCTGAAGGAATTGCCTTCTTTACATGTATGGGAATCAGGGTGGTGAGGGCTATCATCCTATCGATCACAGTATCGGTTTCATCGACAGCGGCAGTCACACTGACAGTCGAGCGCGGCTCAGACCTTCAGTCGGTCATAGACTTCGCCGCCGATGGCGACACGATATCTCTCGGGGCCAAAACATTCAAAGGCTACCCGTCGCGCTTTGTCGATCCCCTCTGCGGCAACTGCGAAGATCCGCAAACAGAAGTATCGGCCACCTACGGTTTTCTCATCAAAAACAAAGCGCTCGTAATCGTCGGAAAATCCCGCACCGAAACCATACTGGAAACAAAGGCAGGCTATGGCATCTACTTCGAGAATTCCCACGGCTCCACGCTGAGCAATCTCACCGTGACCGGCGGGGTTCGTGATGCCGATGGCAACGCGACCGATGCTGCGGTGGTGGTCAGAAACTCACTGGTGTCAATTACGAGCGTTAACATAGTCGACAATGATTATCGTATCGACACGGTGGTGGTTGGCATTGGTGGGATAGTCGGCAGGGAAGGGGCCGAGATTTTGCATCGAGAACTGCAATATCATAAACAACGGCTGGGATGGAATAGCCCTGTACCGGGGCGCCATAGCAACGGTTACGGATTGCGTAATAAAAGACGGACGAGGGGCCGGTATCGGTGTCACGTGGGATGCTTCGTGTGTTGCCTATCGCAACGTGGTCTCCGGCTTCTGGAAGGGGATAGGCGCTTTCGGAACCTCATGGGTGATAGCTCGCAACAATCTCGTGCACGACAATCTCGGATGGGGCCTTATAGCAACCGGGCAGTCTTATATGGACATGACCAACAACGTCGTCTACCACAACGGTAACTGCGGGATTGCCCCCTGGTCCAGCGAAAGCAGGGGCCGAATCGTCAACAACATCATTGTCAAAAACGGATGGCGTGAGGAATGGGTTTGCCCCTGCGTGGGCGTCTGGAACTACGGCGATTGGGCCAAGTGGGAATTCGCCAATAACATCGTCTGGGACAACACAGAAGACAATTACAAAGATATCTGGGACCACACCGGCTTCAATGGCAACATCAGCCAGGACCCGTTGTTTGTGGGCGATGGCGACTTTCATCTGATTCAAGGCTCACCGGCGACAAACGCCGGCAATCAGGCCATTTTCAACCTCGACGGAACCATCTCCCACATAGGGCTTTACGGCGGCCCGCAGGCGTGGCGCAAGTAAGCCCGGAAAATCTCACCTGATACATTAAAAAATTAAATCTTGCACCAACAGCCGCCGAATTAATCTTATAACTACCGCGACCAAAATTAACAGTTTTCAATGCAGAGGAGGCATTTAAATGAAAAAACTAATCTTATTTGCTGTACTGATCGGATTGGTACTTTCGGTTGTCATCGGATGCAGCAGCGACGATGATGACTCACCGGTGACGCCCATTACCAAAGAAGATGGCTCACTTGATGATTTTGAATTTATGGCCGCCGCGGAAGCTTATTACAGCGCTGAAGGTATGTCGGATATGATGCTTGGCTGGATCGATGTCCTGATCGATACCGTATTCGAGGATTCCGCCAGCCTGAGCTCCTCGGGCAAACCCTTCGTAATCACGGCCACGAGCGACTCGGTCTACGCCACTTATCACTCCAACTCACAGTACTGGTACTTTTATGCCAGAGCGGTTGACACCTCTTACGGCCAGGGACAGGAAATTGAAGACATAGCCACGTTCTTCCTTGAGGATTCAATCCAGTTCCTGCACGGCACTACCCCCGTCCAATGGCCCGACTCGACTCTCCTGACCGGCATCAAAAACGGAGCCGTGCTCAATATTGACTCTGAGGCCGACCAGGTGGGTCTTGCGGCCGGACAGTTGATTACCCTTACCGGCGATATCGTTTACAGGGGGGATATCACGCTCGTGGGCAGCCAGTACTTCGAGCTTGATATATATGCTGCCGGCGATGACACCTGCAACCTTTCGCTCGATATGGCCACCACCGCCAATGCTATTCAGGGCAACCTGACCGTGATGGACAACGAGGGTTGCCCCACCAGCGGCTCGCTTTCCAACTCTGGCGTAATCGCGATAAGTTGCACCGGTGATACAACCTTCTCGTTTACCGACAACTGGACTATCGCGGAGACCTTCTACGGCGACAGCGCTGTGGTCGTATTTGAAAATACCACCACCCGGTGGACCTTCACCGACTACTGCGACGGCGGCGGGATCATTACAAAGCCGCTGGCAGACCTGATGGCGGCTCTGAAACCGTAGTCTGTGCCGACAAGTTTATGAGTAAAAGGGAAAACGTAACTGTTTTCCCTTTTCTATTGACAGAAACTGCCGATATTTCCTTATTACCCTCGACACACCGGTCCTCAGGTACGCCCGGCGTTCCTGATGTCTCGACTTATCAATCGGAGGAGTGGCTGAGTGGTCGAAAGCGGCGGTCTTGAAAACCGTTGTACTGTATGGTACCGTGGGTTCGAATCCTACCTCCTCCGCATACTTAGTATGTTCTTCCGCTTCGCGCCGCGTCAGATTTCCCATCAAAGCAAATGACCAGTTCAGCCACGGCTATGCGGACGATTTTCGCGTCCATCTCAAGGGCCTTCTGATGCTGGTAGCCAATTGAACAGCCGAAGCATTAGTGTTTACTAACCCGACCCGGCCCCGCGCCGACCGATGTAAAGTGCCATGTTACAAGGCGTTACATGAGTGTAGCCAAAATCGCCCGTCTTCTAACAACACAATAGCAAGCCACACCAACCCGGAATAATTTTCCGATTCAGGACTAAAAAGTCTTGTTTTTTAGCGAATTCATATTATAATTTTAGTACGCAGGATTTTTAAGGTAAAGAAATTAAGACATAGGGCAAAAGGGGTCAGGGGCTGTGTCAAAAACCAGACGTACACCCTTATTTTACTACATTTCCATTAAACCTCACACCTTGGAGGCACTTCTGTGTTTAACAATTGCATCCGTGTAACCTTAGCTTTGCTAGTCGTCGCCCTGCTGGCAGGCTGCTCTGAGGGGCCAACCAACAGTTCGGTCAATGAAATTGTTGACCTGACAAGTACCGCACCGACTCCGTCGCTAACTTCGGGGGCACCGAGTTCCTACACCAACTGTCTGTCTTATCCGGTCGTCTTTGCTGAAGGACACGGTCTGACAGGAGAAGATGTAGCTCATTTTACCGGTCTCCGTGGCACCGCCGGCGTCGAACTTTTCACCGATCCTTATGACATCATCGACGGCGTACCTGTTTATCGGAATCCTTCCGTGAACGAGTGGCAGGCCGAATTTGCCGATGGTACGACTCTGGGCACGATCGGCTGTGAGATCGACTGGGCTGACAACATGACCCGACAGACCTGGAAAGATAAGTCAAAGGTCCGCGTCGAGGTCGTGCTGTTTGAAGAGCTCGCCAACCCACTGATGGGTTACAACATGTTCTCCCTCGGTGGAGATAAGCTTGATGAAATTTTCGTGACCGACGCCGCTACGTATGCCGGGCTACAGCGGCTACCGTGTATACCAACGTGGCCCGGTTAAAAATTGAGAAGCTCGACCAGCAGGGCGGAAATCCGACTTTCGTCGTTTATGACAGCCCCTGCTACGACAAGTATTTTGTCGATGGTCCGACCGATGCCTATTCCGCCGAAATCAATATGGGTGGAAAGTGCATTTATGGCTTCAACTGGAATGTTAGAGACGTAGATGCCCAGGTCAAGACCGGTTGGTATCGCCTGACCTTCAGCCTCGACGATCAGGCTACCTACACCGACTACGATGGTGTGGCACACACGTACACCCGGAATACGGTTCTGGAAAGCATCAACCCGGCCGACATCATTGGTTACAATGATCCCGAAGTTGTGCTTTATCAGCCCGAACTGAATGCCGAGGGTACGGCGTCGATTCTCGAGATCTACATAGCTCCGGGGAGCGGTGGCAAGAAATAAGCAACTGCTTCCAACGACACAGTGGGGCTGATCCCCTCACCGGCCCCGCTGTTGTCGATTTTTCCCCTTAATCACTAAGAATTTGAACTCGAATCAATCGCCGTTTTTCCTGTCGTCCGCCGGCCACCGTGCAGCAGCCTTCCCTGGATAACGTATCTTCCCGAATTAGTTTCTGCCGTGGGCGACATTGATTCGGTTGGCATATAATAGCGGAAATGGAGGCAGCGAAAAAACCAGTAGTGAAACGATCCCCCTCTACTGGAACCACCTCCATCCCCAAAATCCCTCCCCACCATGCTTCCCCTCTCATCCCCGCAGATATCCCGTGCAAGAATATACACTGACCCACTGTCAGGCGCTGTCAGTGCTAATGACTCAACGGCCGGCTCGTTAGGCCATCAAATTGTCAGACAATCAGAGTTTCAGGACAACTCCGAATTAATCTCTTCAATCTTGATAAGTGCGGCTATGAGGTGTGGCCGGAAGGTGAGGGTGGTCTGCAAACGGGGCGGGACCGCGGAAACGGAAGTAGAGATAGAGAACCCTGCCTTGCATTTTTGCGACGAGTGGTATCTGGCAGACGCCAAAAATCTCAAAACGAGGCAGATCTCCATTTCGAGCATAGTAAAAGTGTCAATTGTCTAACAGAATACCAGCGCCCTTACTCATCCCGCGTGGCTTGCGCAGCTTCCGTCGACAATTGTTCCACCTCGATCTCATGTCTTCCGCCGGAATCGTAGATAATTATTTTGTCTACTTTCCTGTCAATCTCTACTGTGACATGATGCGAGAAAGGAGTCAGCCTGTTCACCACGGCGCCGCTTGAAGCCTGGTGCATGAACGAGAAATGAGGTGGGAAAATAGTCACGCCCACTCTCTCGAAAGAAACGGCATAGCCTGTTTGATGGTGCACGCCGGTGGCGAAAATGACGATAGCCTCACCTACTTGTTCCGCGCGGTAGGTGGCACGGCACATCTCTTTAACCATAATAGTCCCTCAGCTCCCGGGCACGAAACCGCCCTCTGAGCGATCATCTCACCCGCAGTTACCTGGTGTCAATCACTGTAGTCATACGTTCCGACACCAATCGAAGCCTGCTAATCCGATCCAAAATGCTTCGGTGGTCGAACGGTTCCTGACATATATGTCATTTGTGCAGCGGTCGATTCCTTACATGAAATTTTGTTTGGTTTGACAAACCGCCTCATCGGAAGGTGTAATCCGGTGGCGTGGAATGCCTTATCGTCGGTCCATTGAGGCCCAATCAATCGGGAAAAGGCTGCGTATCTATTTCACGCATTGTGTCTGGACTGCTCGACGGTTTCGGGCGGACTCAAAACACAAAGGGCCCTTTCAACGGATAACGCAAAGGAGTGTAACATGCCAGGTCTTACCAAAATCGAAGGTATTGGAGTCGTCAATGCCGAGAAGCTCAAGAAGACGGGTATAACAACCACCCAGGCCTTGCTGGAGCGAGGAGCCACCCCAAAAGGAAGGCAGGAGATTGCGCAGCTTACGGGGATCGGCGAGGATACTATCCTGCGCTGGGTAAATCTTTCGGATCTCTTCCGGATCAGGGGAATAGGCGAGGAGTACTCCGACCTTCTTGAGGCCGCCGGAGTGGATACAGTCCCGGAGATGGCACAACGTAACCCTCAGAATCTCTATGATGCTCTCATGACGGTCAACAACGAAAAACATCTCGTTCGGCAGATGCCGTCACAGACAACCATAGCGAGTTGGGTGGAGAACGCCAAGAACCTTCCCCGGGTGATTAAGCATTAGTTTTGTTTATTAACTAAATCGATACCCGGTGTTCAGATGCCGGTTGTCGCGGATTCTTAAAACATGGATGTGACAAAAGGAGGCTTCAATGGATCTCGTAAACCAATTAGTGCAGACGCTGGGCATCACCGAGAAACAGGCAAAGGGTGGCACCGGGCTGATAATGAGAGTGGCCCAACAGAAGTTGAACTCGGGGGATTTCAATCAGATAGCTAATACGATCCCCGGCCTGAATAATCTGATCAAGACTGCACCCGAAATCACCGGTACGGAAAAAGCCTTGCGCACCGCCACTGAGACGACCGGCGGCAAGGTTACCGGCAACCTGACCACAATCGCAGGGGGCTTTACCAAACTGGGAATGGATACCGGTATGATTACCAAGTTCATCCCGGTCGTTCTCACCTATGTCCAGTCTACCGGCGGCAACACTACCAGGAGTATTCTCGAAAAAGTGTTGAAATAACCGGCCGTTTGTCTGCAGTCGGCGAGAATCGTTCCAGACAAGTAATCGGGGCAGGTTTTTCTGCCTGCCCTGTTTTTACACGAAACTTCCGTATAAACGCCATTTGGCGTAAGTGACAGAGTCATTGACAATTCGCCGATTTATTCGTATATTCAACTCAGGTCAATATTTACCTCGAGAACTCGATTTCACCTCTGGATTGGTTTGGATATGATGAGGGAGATGCCCTGTAGACACTGGGTTGTTGTTGCTGTAAGCCTGTTTGCTCTGACCGTCTTATTTGGCTGTTCCGGTGACAACGAGGAAAACCCGGTAATATTCACAGTCGATGATACTGAAGGTGTCATTGGTCCCGCGGGAGGGACAATACAGATACCCGGATATGTCTCGCTGACGGTTCCGCCCGGAGCCCTCTCAGACACGGTCAGATTTACGATCACGCCGTGCCCATCCGCAGACCCGATTGCCGATAATGTCCCCTTCGTTTCCAGCTGTTATTCCATTGAACCCTCCGGTACTGTCTTTAGCCTCTCAGCCGTACTTACCATGACCTATAGTGACGCGCTGTTTGTGGGCGACGCTATCGAAGATTCTGTCAGGCTGTTTACCCACGATGGTTCCCACTGGTCGCCGCTGCCAACATCGATAAGCAAGTCCAGCAATCAGGTTGCGGCCGCCATCACCCATCTCTCTGACTTCGTGGCCGCGGCCGACACCACTACATTCGTACCACCACCGGCAGATGGCGTGTACGCCGAATTCGTGGTTGGCAGGTCAATATACCTTGAGGAAGATGAGGCCGAACCGTTTCGCCTCGATCTCATCGTGGCCCGATTCGACAGCGCCTATGCCCCGTGCAGTCCGATCATACCTCTCCATCCCGATTCGGCTTACTGCAACCAGTATCATTTGACGTGGAACGAGGCCGGTCGTTATTACGCCTACAGTGACTATGTAAGTTTATCGTTTCTGGAATTGGGAGGGAAATACGCGTTCAGAGTGCACGGTAACAGTGACGTTCCTTCTCTGATTGATACCATTGGCCTACCCATCAAAGAGCAGTATGTAACTGAACCGGCCAACAACGACACTGTTTCGGCGGAAGGCTTCGACATATTCTGGGCAAATCCCGGCGGGGGCAGTTTGCGGCTTATCATTGTTGGTGAGGAGTCGGACTCCCTTGTGGTCGTTGAGGATGTTATCAACAACGGCAGTTTTTCGTTCACCGCAGATTACCTTGCCGGACTCCGTCCGGGCGAATACGGATTGATCCTGATCCGGGAGAACAGGCAGGCTTTAGAGGCCCAAGGATATGACCCGCGCAGTCAGATAGTGGGCAAGATAACAAATGTGACAATGCTCTATATTCAATGATAATCTGTAAATCGGCCAAATACTCACCCGCTCCTGCGGGTTTTTTTTGTGCCGCGCCGGGAGGGCGCTGTCAAAAAAATAGTTTGGGATTTATCCTGCGGCATCTTAGTATTGAACCATGTGCGATATTGTGAGCAATCCACTGCGAACGCCGAACCCGTTCTGGGTTCAGCAGGAATATGCCGCGTTTGATAGCGGCGATATACGTTCATTCCATAGCTCTATTCCCGGATATTATCCCACTCCGCTCGAATCTCTGCCATCGCTGGCCGGACAACTTGGAATCGCTCAGCTACTGGTTAAAGATGAATCGCAACGCTTTGGACTTAAGGCTTTTAAAGCGATGGGGGCGTCATATGCCATCTATCGGTTTATCAAGCAGGAGTGGGAGCGGCGGTTCGGAGTACAGTTCGAAACAGAAAACCTTTACAGGCGAGACCTTCTTAAGTCAATGAAATTGCGTCCGTTTTGTACCGCTACTGACGGCAACCACGGCCGCGCTGTGGCGTGGTTTGCAAAGATGATAGGTCAGAGCGCGGTTATTTATGTCCCCTCCGACACCGTGAAGGCGAGAATTGACAACATCCGTGGCGAGGGTGCCGAAGTTGTGGTGGTCGATGGCAACTATGACGATGCGGTCGCAAGGGTGGCCAATGATGCCGGGCGAAACGGCTGGCAGGTAATATCCGATACATCGTACCCGGGCTACACTCAGATACCGGCCTGGATAATGGCCGGATACACGACCATGTTCGAGGAAATAGATGAAGCTATGGCTGACCGGAAAACAGCGTCACTAACTCATGTCTTCATTCAGTCCGGAGTGGGCAGTTTTGCCGGGTCCGCGGCGTGGTATTACTATCGCCATCACCGGGAATCCTTACCTGCCCTGATTTCCGTTGAACCGACCGAAGCCGACTGTTTGCTGGAATCCGTTCGCTCCGGCAACGGCGGGATAACTCCCAGTAGGGGAAGTCAGATATCGATGATGGCGGGCCTCAACTGCGGCACGCCTTCGCTGATTGCCTGGCCTCTAATTCGCGACGGGTTCAGCTTCTTTCTTTCGTTATCCGATGACTACGCAAAAACGGCCATGCGCCGTTTCTTTCGTCCGCTGGGCGAAGATCCGCGAATTATATCAGGTGAATCTGGGGCGGCCGGGCTTGCCGGATTAACAGCCTTGCTCACGGCCGATTCTCTATCCGATGCACGGAAATCCGTGGGACTAACATCGCAGTCCAGAGTCCTCGTCTTCAACACCGAGGGTGATACCGATCCAACAAATTTCCAGTCAATCACGGCCGGCAGCGAAAACGTCCGGTCCTGAATCAAGTGCTCAAGATTTGAGCAGCCGTTATTCGGGCTACTCTATGGCGGAAGGTGCCGGTTCGCTGCTAAAGCAGGCCTTTTCAGCGGTGTCTTTTCTTCTTGTTGTCAGCATAATGGTTTCTTATTATATACGGTCTAACCGAAACCGTTGGAATGGATTAACGTAGTATCAGAAAAGGACAATATTTCTGGACAACGAGGCACAAGTAATAGCCGAGGCTTTGAAAGGTAGTCAGAAAGCCTATGAGAGCCTTACGGAAAGACATCGCCAGGCCATTTTTCACATTATCCTGAAAATTGTCCGCAATAGTGACACCGCCCATGACCTGGTGCAGGAGACCTTTATGAAGGCCTTTTCGTCACTGAGCAGTTACCGCTCGGAATACAGATTCTCAACCTGGCTCTACAAAATTGCGGCCAATTGCTCGATTGATTTTCTGAGGAAGAAACGCATTTCGGCGTTATCGCTCGACCACGAGATCGAAACAAAAAACGGTTCGGTGGGTATTGAGGTCCCGGACTACTCTTACCACCCCGAAAGAGAGCTGGAGCGCAAAGAGCAGCGTTTCAGTATCGAGGAAGCGATAGCAGCCTTGCCTGACAAGTATCGCGAGGTGATCATTTACCGTCATAAAGACGATAAATCATACGAAGAAATAGCCGATTTACTGAATATACCGGTAGGCACGGTAAAGGCCCGGATCTTCCGCGCCCGTGAGCTACTGAAAAAAAGTCTGAAATCCATTATGTAACCGGCGATTCACGGGGTAGTCTGTCGATGTTTAGCACAAGACTCAGGTTTTTATTCACGATCATCGGGCTCATAAGCCTGGCCGCAACGGTCGGAGCCTCCGAATATACTTTTGATTATCAGAAGACACTTGATGTCTCCGCGCCGGCGGAATTGAATCTCTATGTGGTCAAAGGCAACGTCGTTGTCAAAGGTGGAGCCGAAGACAAAATCCTGATCGAAGCAGTGAAAACTGTGGCCGGATCAAGCCGCGATGAAGCCGAAGAAGTTGCGGACCACATCGAGATCAAAGTCAGGCAAGACGGTCCCAGGGTGAACGTGGAAACAAACTATCTCAAGATGGTCAATCGCAGCAGCTCATTCTGGAGCAAGCTATTCGGCACCAGCGGTTCAACTTCGTATGGCTCGGTAAATTTTACGGTGACAGTCCCCAACCGCACTTCGGTCTCGATCATGTGCCTCGATGGTCAGGTGGAGCTTTCATCGCTGGAAGGAGAGGTGCTGGTCGAGAACTCCTCCGGATCCAGCCGCGGAGAGTATCTTTTCGGTCCGGTGACACTGATTCAGGAAACCGGGGATATCGAACTGAACTGGATTGAAGGTGACATAAAGATAAAATCTACATCGAGCAAGATTTCGATCATACAGGTTCGGGGGTCAATAGACCTGACCACTTCGGCAGGTATTGTCAATATCCAAACGGAGTTGGATAGCCCCAAGGATTATTATGTTGAAACGACCAGCGGCTCGATTGTATTCTCGGTGCCGACATCATCGTCGGGGATGCTCAATATCGCAACCGAGTCCGGCGAGATAACGTCCGAAGTACCGATTACGGTAAAATCCGTTTCGCGTAAACGACTGGTGGGCGAGTTTGGAGTCGGTGGCCCCACAGTGTCGCTTTCCTCGAGCACCGGTAATGTCGACGTAGTTTTGTATTAGTTGTTCCGATTAACACTGTTTACATGGGATGTAAACATGAGCATGGTTTCATCGCTCAGAAAACTCATTCTCTTATCCGCAATTCTCTTGATTCCCTTTGCAGCGGGCGTAATGGCACAGGACGAGCAGGCGTATGAGGATTATGCTCCTGCGGATACGGTCTTCGAAGAAATCCGTCTGACGGACGAGGGAGTCACGGCCATCGATACAGCCGGGTACCCCTGGTACTACGATTTCAGTTTTAAGGTCTTTGTCGCAGGTGACCTGGGGGCTGGTTCTGATGAGGACCGCGGTTATGAAACCGTGGAGTTCCGCGCCGATATCCCCCCGGTTGAGGAACGGTGTACTGTCGAACGCAAGGTGAAACCCTTTCTCACGTCGGTTTTGATAGGTGTGGACGAGTATGTCGACGGCGATATAGTCGCCTACGGCCGGGTGACGATCAAAGGCTGGGTCATGGGCGATGTTCGCTCGATCGGCAAACGGGTACTGGTCACCGAAACCGGCCGGGTGGACGGAGATATTGAAGCTCCGGAAATCGTCGTTAAGGACGGCGGGATTGTCCTCGGCGAGCAGATTGTGAGTGAAAAACCGCTCGAGGGATTCGAAGATATTATCCAGCGGTTCTCATACGACGGTATGATCATCGTCCTGGGCTTCACCATATCATTCCTGTTCTTCGGATTTCTGGTAACCACACTCATGCCGCGTCAGGTAAGCAATTTCGACGATTGCCTGGTTAATGATAAAGTGAAATCCTATCTGGTCGGGTTCTTCTTTGTCCTGGTCATGCCCGTTATCGTCCTGTTGATGACGATTACGATTGTTGCCATCGTTCTGATCCCGCTGTTGCCTCTGCTGTATTTCTTTGCCATCGTATTGGGAATGATATCCTTCGGCAACTTTATCGGCGGGCAGATTTTCGGTCGGTATCTGGGGGGGAAGCGCAGCCTTCTTCTTCAGTCCTCGGTGGGGATATTGATATTCATGTCGCTATGGTTTGTCTGCTCAATCCTGCTCGGGTCGAGTCAGCCTACATCGGAAGGTTTCGGGATATTCCTGTTGGTGGTGCTGATCAGCGTCAGCTCGTATCCGCTGTTTACTGGCGTTGGTGCGGCCGTGTTAACCCGGTTCGGCTTTAAGCATTACGTGAGCTGGAAAATCCGGAAGGAGAGAACCCCGGGCGGCGGACCCGCGCCAACTCCGGCCCCTCCGCCAATTCCTAAGACGCCACCGGAGCCTACGCCGCGGGCCTTCCCCGACAGTTCCGACGAAACTTAATCACCAGCCTCACGTATTTAACAGATAGATACAACACACTGACTTAGAAGTCAAAAGCGGAGTGAATTATGACAAAGACGTTATGCGTACTGCTGGGGCTGGTTCTGGTACTAAGTGGTGTAACCGGGTTTGCCAGGACTGAAAATATTACCAAGAAAATCGAACTCGATAAAGCCGATCAACTCATCATCGTCTGCGAACTCGGCGCCGGCGAATTTACCATTCGTCCCAAGGACATGACCGAAGCGGCGATTGTTGATGTTACCTATAACTCGCGTGATCTGGACTGCATTATCGACTACAGCGAAAAAGGAAGCCGGGGCTATCTGTCGCTGGAAAGTGACCACCGCCGAAGCAACCACATGGACACCGAGGACAACATCTGGGATATAACCGTCTCGACCAAATATCCGGTTTCGATTGAAATGGACATCGGCGCCTGCGAAGCTGATTTCGACCTCGGCGGCATACCTATAAAAGAACTTTCCCTCGATATAGGTGCGGCCTCCGGCGTGCTGGAGTTCTCAGCCCCTAACCCGGAAAGATTGAAGGAGATGGATATCGATGCCGGCGCTACATCCCTCGAACTGCGTCAGCTGGGCAACGCCAATTTCGAATATCTGAATTTTGATGGTGGTGTGGGTTCCTTTGAACTGGATCTGCGCGGAGAATATAAAGACGAATCCACTGTCAGTATCGATGTAGGCCTCGGGTCGGTGGAAATTACCATGCCCGAGGGCGTCCCTTTCCGAATCGAGACCGATGGTGACCACTTTCTGTCATCGATTGATTTCCACAAATCTCGCATGAATGAAGTCGATGATGATGTTTATGAGTCCGATGATTTTGAAGGTGCCGATGCAAGAATAATATTGGAGTTGTCGGCCGGACTCGGCTCAATCGACGTATACTGGAAGTAGCCTCTGGCGATGATGCCGCGCCGGCTGTGACCGGCAGGCAGGCTCTGTAAAATATAAACTGCTTGCTGATGATTATAGACAGTACTTATAATCACAGGCGAGCGGTTTTTTTATTTACTTTTGAACCAACTACCGCTATTACTGTTTAAGGAATGCAAAAGTATATTTAACAGGAGCTTAGATGCTAAAACACGCAATTTTATCTCTTTTGTTCGTTTCTACGGCCCTCGCAGCCGAACCTATGGGAAGTGTTCAGGATAAAATCTTTTTTGCCCGCGACAAAGTCATGCCCGCTCTGGTACATATCCAGCCGGTAATTAAAGACTACAACACCGGCGAGCTGGAGAAACAGGCGGTGATAGGCTCCGGCATAATCTTTCATGCCGATGGCTACGTGGTCACCAACTATCACGTCGCCGGGAAATCCGAACGCATCCTCTGCACTCTATCGGATCGCGAGATTGTCCCCGCCGAATTTGTCGGCGGCGATCCTCTGACCGACATAGCTGTCATTAAACTCGATCTCGAAAATTACCATGGCACCATACATGTAGCCGAATTCGGTGATTCGGATTCCCTGAGCGTCGGGCAGTACGTTATGGCAATGGGATCGCCATTGTCTCTTTCGCGATCGGTGTCCGTGGGTGTGATCTCGACCAGAGATCGGTATTTTAGCTCCAATGTGCGCCTGCCTACCGGTGAACGCACCGGTCAATACAACCTGTGGATCCAGACCGATGCCGCCATTAACCCGGGCAATTCGGGCGGCCCACTGGTGGATCTGAACGGAACAGTAATCGGCATCAACTCGCGAGCTACCATGTTCGCCAACAATATCGGTTTTGCCATCCCTATCAATATTGTCAAGAGCGTCACCGAAGCGATTTTGACCGATGGTCGGGTCACCCGCAGTTGGATCGGGCTTCACTGTCAGGCTCTGCAGGAACTTGAAGACTATTTCGGCACCAATCGCAACGCCGGAGTACTGATATCATCAATAGATCCCGGCTCACCGGCCGAGAAAAGTTTTTTGAAAGCCGGCGATATCATACTCGAGGTCGATAGTCAGCCGGTCTCCGCCCGCTTTGTCGAGGAACTGCCCGCCTTTTACAGCCTGATAGCCAAACGCCAACCGGGAACCGAACTGTCTCTTAAAGTTCTCCGCGACGAACAGGTGTACAGTTTCAAAGTGACCACCAAACGGCTCGGAGATCTTCAGGGCGAAGACTTCGAATGCCGGGGATGGGGATTCACCGTCAAGGCTATCACCAAGCAGATGCAGATAGATAATCAACTGGATGACACCTTAGGCGTGATTGTGATAGGCGTCAAGTCAGTCAGCACCGCCGAAGAGGGAGGCTTGCGTCGGGGCGACGTAATTTCAAAAGTCGACAAGGATTATGTCAATAACCTGAGCGACTTTGTCAGTGTATATAACAACTTCACGAGCCTCGAGGTTGACAAAGTACTGTTAACGGTGAAACGCGGCGGTTCAACCAGGTTTGTTCTTGTCAAAGTGGACTACAAAAACGGAGTACTCAGCCATGAGGAATAGAGTTGGCAGCAGGATTTTCGCAGGCGGAATATGCACGGTGATGATAGCAGCGGTGATACTGCTGGCGCAACCGGTTTTCTCTCAGAGTTTCGATTTCGAAAAACTCGGGAATAACATCGAAAAATACACCGTGATTATCGATATGAAACTGGAAATGTCGTTCGGCATTCACACCAACGAACAGGAAGACCGCTATCTTGGAACGGTTGTCACCGAAGACGGCCTGGTCATGTTCGATGGTGTAGCGCTTGCCGGTGACAATGCCTTCACCGCCTTCACGGGGTTCACCGTTAAGACAACACCGACCAACATAAAAGTCACCACCCTCGATGGCAAAGAGTACGAGGCCGAGTATGTTGGCGTCGATAGATTCACGAAAATAGGTTTTCTCAAAATCAGTAACGCCGGCGACAAAAAATTCGTCCCGGTCAAATTCGTAAGTCAGCAGAACTATGCGGTTGGCAGTTGGGTCGCCCTTTACATGCTGCTGCCGGAATTCGTCAGCCCGCCGGTGGCTGCCGATGTTGGCATGATTTCTACCGTTGTGCAGGCTCCGGAATATTTCCCGCTGACCGTCGGATTCAACGTCATGCAAATCACCTCGGTGCTGTTCAATGAAGCTCTCCAGCCGGTGGGAGTGCTCGGGCTGCTCAACGACCCATCCTCCGCCAGTGTGGACCCCGGTGGCATGCTCGAATCGTTCAATCAATATGGCGCACCGCTGCTGGGCGTCATAACCGGTGACCGTCTGGCGAAACTTATCGCCGATCCCCCGGAAAAAGGAAAGATCGATCGCGGCTGGCTGGGCATCACGCTTCAGGCTCTTACCGATGACATCGCGGAGTTCTGGGAACTCGATATAGCGGGCGGTATTATCGTCAATGATATCGTCAAAAATTCCCCGGCAGCCGAGGCCGGCCTGGGTGTGGGTGACATCATTTACGAAGTCAACGGTCAGCAGGTCGAGGTCGACAAAGAGGAGAAAGTGCCCATCTTCCAGCGATTCATCTCGGAGCTTGGCCCGGAGGCGGCCGTGGAGTTCTCGGTTATTCGCCTGTCCGAGTCGGGTGTTGATTCGCTTACTCTTCTGGCCACCCTGCAAAGCGCACCGATGGGGGCTGAGGATGCTCCCGAATACGAGAACAAGACTCTTGAATTCACCGTGCGTGATCTGGTCTTTGGCGACTACCTGTTCTACAATCTCGATTCAGAGACATTTAAGGGCGTAGCCGTATCAGAGCTTAAGCAGGGCGGACTGGCCGACCTGGAAGGTCTTGGAATCGGCGACATTATCCAGCGCATCGGCAACAAACCGGTGAGCACGGTGGAGGATGTCAAGCCTATCATGGACGAGATCGAGAAGAACAAACCCGCCGAGGTGATTTTCTTCGTCTGGCGCGATAACAAGACTTTGTTCGTGAACGTCAAGACCGACTGGAAATGATTCCAACCGACCGGTGGCAGGCTCAAACCTTGTTTGGGCCTGACTTCGCCGATGGGGGAGAGGTTTCGACATCTTCTGTCTGTCATCCCTGCGAACGCAGGGAACCAGAGAAGTTTCTCCCTCTTGTTGTGCGCGGCAGCCTCCTCTCATCTGCCCGTTCCCGCTTGGCTTGCGAGTGATGTTTGCGCTAATGTCCTCAGCATTGGGTAACCGGATTGATAGTACGGGCGTCAGCACCAACGACACGTCCTTCCCGCCCCTTTTCGTCCTTCCCGCCCCTTTTCGTCCTTCCCGCCCCTTTTCGTCCTTCCCGCGAAGGCGGGAATCCAGTCTTCTAAATGATCTCAGCATAAAGATCACGCCACTCAGGGTTCACCTCCTCAATTTAATCTGAGCTTCCACTTGCGACGCCATTTCTTGATTTGTTTTTCCCGGATTATCGCTTCGCGAATTTCATCGTGTGCTTCATAGTAAACCAATGTCTTTGTACTGTACGTCTTCGAAAAACCTTCCACCAGCCCCTCCCTGTGTATATGCACACGCCGCACGAGGTCCGAGGTCACCCCGGTGTAAAGGGTACCATTTCGACCCGAGGCGAGAATGTATACATATCCGGGCTTCATTTTCAGTATCCCTTTCTGGTTTCCCGCCTTCGCGGGAAAGACTTCGAATGAGCCTTCCCGTGATGATTCTTCTTGTTTTAGCCTAAATGTATATCCCCCCTGTGACATCCTGTGTCAGTTGTCAATAGACCGCGATTCTTACAATAATGTCTCTGTGGAATCGGAACCGGGGCTACATGGACTCAAACAACGAATTGGCTTTGTTTCGTCATTTTTTCAGGGACCCAGATTTTGTTTTTTTCTGACCGAACACATTCTGCCCCCGCGAGTTAAGGCATTTCTTGTGCGTAATTCGCGCGCTTTTCACTGCTGATTGCCAGACTTGTGCGGTCGATGTTTTTCTTGATCCAAATTGTGTTCATACACATCACGGCCAAAGACAATTTACCATCGATGTTGTAAGGAAAGTGTGACGAGTATTGGTCCTTGAGATCGGCCCTTATGCTCCGGTGCCCCTTCCACCTGTGGCAGACTGTGGGAATGGATATCCCTGCGAGCACTTCCGAGTCCGCCGATGCGGGCAAGAAGCCAGTCACACGCGCCAGACGCAGGCGCGTCATTCCTGCGAACGCAGGAAGGTGGATTCACATTTGAAGTGCAACAGTTTCTCCAAAATAGTCGGCCGGAGTTTGATAGTCCAGACATTTTCTGGGGGTGTTGTTGTAAGCCTGGACAAGTTCGGCGAAACGCGGTCGGGGAGTTTCACCAAGTCAGTTTTCCTCGGCAGGTTGCGACGCATCCGACCGATGGCGTTCTCGATCCTCCCTTCTGCCACGGGCGTAGGTATCGCAGAAGAAGGTCTGGACATTAAGGTCGTGCAGTTCGTAGTGGCAGGCGAACTCGGTACCATTGTCGAAGGTGACGGTCTGACGCCATGCTGGCGGCAGTGGCGCCAGGATCTCGATCATCGCCTTGGCGATCGGCTCAGCAGCTTTACCGGGCGGGCGAACGGCGATCAGCAGGCGGGAATGTCGTTCGTGAAGGGTCAGAACAGCCTGTCCATACGTCTTAAAGAGCATCAGATCAGCTTCCCAGTGTCCGGGGGTCTGTCGATCATTGCCCCTTCGGGCCGTTCCGACTGAGGCCGACGGTGAGCCATAAACGAGGCCGGACTGCTGCCTTTGCGACTACGCCGACCGCGTTTCGACTTCCCCCGCGGCAGGTAATGACGCCAGGCATAGTCCTTGGTACGGGCCAGCTGGGCGTAGATAAAGCGGTAGATGGTCTCATGGGAGATCACCTGCCCGCCGTGCTCTCGAGCCAAGCGGCCGACACCTGTTCCGGCGACCAGCCCCGGCCACCGCGAGAAAACCATCTCTCGCAAGGCACTGTCCCGATCCAGCTTCGAACCGCTCCAGCGACGCGCCCGGCTCTGCTGCTCGGCATAGACCGGTCGGTAACCACCTGCTGGCTCAAGTTGCGCTTTATCTCTCGAGCGATTGTCGATGGCGCGCGATCCAGAGCTGCCGCGATTTGCCGGAGCGAGCATCCCGCTGCTTGTAAGCGGGCAATCTCACACCGCTCTTCAAGGCCCAACTGTCTATATCTCTTTCCATAACAACACCTTATACAGGTGTTGCACTTCGTTTGTGAACCTAGCGAATCCAGTAGAAATCTTTCTTATTCCGAAGGGAACGATCCCTGTTTCCCGTGCCGCCCGCGGCGGGACCGGCGGAGTCCACCCTTGGGCGGGGAGGTTCCGAACCCGGCAACCCAAACTTGACAATCTCCTCTTCGTTTCCGTAATTAGAGCAGAGCCGCCAATGTGGGAGGATGACGTGCTACGATTTCCAACACGATTTATGATGACAGCCCTTGCGCAACGATTCCACCGCAAGCAGTGGGTTGCCGGATTATGAAGGATATAGAACATGGCATTTGAAAGTCAGCTCTTTAAAATGTATTACTTAAAGATTCTATCTGTGGCGTGTATTGGTCTTTCCATTTATGGTTGTAATAACAACGATAGCCAGCAGCGCGCCAAGGAGGACAATGAGGATCGGCAGGCGCTCTGGTCAAAAGAATACCAACAGCTGGTGCCGCTGTCAGCGGATGCAGTCTAGGGGTTTTTCAGATCACAAAGATACCTATTGATAAACAGCGATCAGCCAGTTGACAGGCGTTATATTGTTGACTCGCTAGATCTGGCAAACCTGAACTAGAGCCTCTCCTTGGTGAGCGAAAGCCTAGAGAAGGCCTTTCGCAATTTCGAGTTTACCAGACGCGGGAAGTTTCTGGTGTTTCCAGGGCTAGCAGATTTGGACAAAAAGCGTTGGAAGTTTGTAAGATTCTTATACGAAGGATTATCCGATTGCAAATCCTTTATCAGACATCGGATTGGGATGTCATCGTTTCGCTCTGTCAACTCTTTCCATATCGGAGCTCACTTGAGGAAGTGCCGGAATGGATTTTATCTAGTGAGGACTATCCTGCACATATATTCGCTAGTTGACTCACTTCCGGAAAATGAGTGCTTGATAGGTTTCACGTACGACACCGACAATGCCGTTGTTTTCGGCAGAGAGGTCTTTCTTAAGCGCTTGCAGGACGAACATAATGCTTATATGGATAGGGAAGGGCTCTGACAGGTTCGTTGCCCCGCGCCTTAGGTGTGTAAGTACAGAGTATTTTCACAGGGCAGTGGGTAGGTCGACTTGCCTACAGGGTCGTCTGCCGCACGCGGAGTTTCGACCAAGGATGGCCCACCTGCTCCTCGGCGGGCTTGGCACAAAAGTGGGGCAGAGCCAAACTTGACAATCTCGGCTTCGTTCCGTAATCCTACAGCTGAGGTGGAAGGCGTGGACCTTCGGATGACCGCGCGACGATTTCGCGACACCAATTACGATAACCGCCAATAGTCTGCAGAGCGATTACCCTGATTCGCAAGGGCGATTCAAGTCAAATGGAAGTACCGTGGTGTTCAGGAAATAGTCCAAGTAGGTCGGCGTTCCGGATGTGCGTAGCGAAGTAGAACCCCGACTCCAGGAATGAATGCACCGGTATGAAGACGCTACGACGCACAACTTCAAACACCGTGATTCATGAATTCGCCGAACGCGGGTTTTATGAAAAGGAATTGCGTTCGAAGAGAAAGGAACTGCTGGCTGGTGATTACGGAGAGTCAAATGTTGGGCTTCTCACAATTGTAGTTTCTTAGAATCGGAGCCCGACCTACTGTGACTAGGAGAAGCATATGCACTACAAGGAATTCAAGAAAATAGTCTGGGAGTTCTTCAAGGAGAAGGGCTTTAAGAAATCCGGGGCGTACTTTGTGAAGGATGATGGAGAGGTTATCTGCAGCATAGGGCTGCAGCGATCCTCCTACTCCAACGGCTACTATATAAACGTGGGATACATCATCGCTGAACTGAACCCCTCGTTGGAAAAGTACCGCGACGTAGATGGAGACGTTAGGACGCGCTTCGAGTTTTGGTTATGATCGGAAGACAAGAGGTCAGACCTATTTGAGCCTGACAACATTGCCGATGAGCATCAGTTGATTCTTTGGTTGTCACAGAACTATGATGAGTTGGTTGAGGGGACCTTCACGGTAGCGGGTTTGAAGCAACAACTCGAAAATACGCCGGTGATGCTCCTGCAGACAAAAAAGACGGCCCTGCGCTTTTTGGGGTACGGAGATCAGGATTGAGTTGATTTATAGCGACAAGTTGAGGACGGAAATGAGAAGAAAAAAGATTGGTGATGTTTTTGAAATCGAGTTGGACGGCGATAACCGCTATATTCAATTTCTGGGTAAGGATAAGACCCTCTTGGATGGTGATGTCATCAGGTGCTTCAAGTACAAGGGTTCCAGACCCAAGGAGCCAATGGAAGATACGCTGATTGCCTCAGGCGTCCTATTCTATGCTCATACTTACCTAAGCATCGGGCAAAAAGTCGGCATATGGACAAATGTTGGAAACATGGCTGTTGAACCGACCTTCGAAATGCCTGCCTTTCAGAGGAACCAATGATACCATCTCGCACGTAGCGATTTCCGAGAATTGGTTCTTATGGAAGCCCGGCGAGGAGAGAAAGCGTGTGGGTAAATTGACTGGAGAGTTGAGGAATTTGCCGTACGGCGCTGTGTGCCAACCACAAGTCATCAAGGATTGGGCAAGAACTGGCAAATCTACTCTCAAAAAGCCGGACTGCATCCAAAGTCCAAGTCCAAGTAGGTCGGCGTTCCGCCGGGCGCGCCACGAGCAACGCGAGGGGACGTGAACCAAGTAACCCGACATCCTGAAAAAGCCGAAATCAAATGTCGGGCTTCTCACAATTGTAGTTTCTTAGAATCGGAGCCCGACCTACTGTGACTAGGAGAAGCATATGCACTATAAGGAATTCAAGAAAATAGTCTGGGAGTTCTTCAAGGAGAAGGGCTTTAGGAAGTCCGGGGCGTACTTTGTGAAGGATGATGGAGAGGTTATCTGCAGCATAGGTCTGCAGCGATCTTCTTACTCCAACGGTTACTATATTAACGTGGGATACATTATAGCTGAACTGAATCCTTTGATGGAAAAGTACCGCGCAGTAGATGGGGACGTCACTGTTCGCTTTTTCTATCCCCATAAAGACAGGAAAATGGATTTATTTGAGCCTGACAACATTGCAGATGAGGGCCAACTAACTGTGTGGTTGTCACAGAGCTATCACGAGTTAGTTGAGGGAACATTCACGCTTGACGGCCTCAGGCAACTATTCGGGAAGCACCCGTCGCTGTTGCGAGCCACAAAATTAACGGCCCTGCGCTTTTTGGGGTACCCGGACCCTGATTGAGTTAGCTTCATGGCGGTAGGCAAAGTAAATCGGCGTTCCGGATGTGCGTAGCGAAGTAGAAACCCGACTCTCGGGCTAATGAAAGATGTCAAAACCACGCCTATCCCGCCGAACGCGGGATAAATGCTCAGGGGTTTCGGCCTGCCAAAACTGGCGCTGATTTTTCACCGGGCCGCAACCACCGATGCCGGGGCAGGGTGCTTAGCAAATAAGGCCTGAAACGCCGTATATTTGATAGCAGGGCTCGAAGACGGTTCCGGCACTACGAAGGATGATTGTTAGGTCGATAGTTAGTGTGGTTAGTCGCAAACATTTTCGAGGAGATCGTACGGAGGAAAGCGATGAGCATCTTCAGACTACAATTTGTTCTGACATCGGTTTGGGTTTTATTGGTATGTACTGCTCCTTGTGTACAGGCAGGCGTTGCAGTTGATTTTGAAAGCGGCGTTGCTTTCAGTGGCTACAACGATGTTCGCATTCCGGGCAATACCGGGACCGACATATCGCTATCTGAGGACCTGGAGGCAAAGTCTACGGAGTTTGTTCGTCTTAAACTTGTCATAGATTTAGGTGATCGGCACAAGCTGTCTTTCCTTATCGCACCGTTGCGGTTCGAATCGTCAGGCACACTGGATCGCGATGTTGATTTCAATGGAGTAAGATTTGCCGGTGGTGTAGCCCTGAATTCACTCTATCGATTCGATTCTTATCGTGTGACCTATCAATACACCTGGTTGAAAAGAGATCGCATCAGAGCCGGCATAGGGTTCACCGGAAAGGTGCGGGATGCTTCAATCCGACTCGATAACGCCAGCGTGTATTCGGAAAAAGCAAATACGGGTTTTGTTCCCCTTATCAATTTCGCCTTCGATTGGCGCTTTTCATCGAGGACGGGGTTAGTCTTTGAGGGAGATGCTCTTGCGGCCCCTCAGGGTCGAGCTGAAGATGTTCTATTGGCAATCTACGGAAACCCATCAAATCATCTGCGCCTCCGCCTGGGTTACAGAGTTTTAGAAGGTGGAGCAGACAATGACGAGGTTTATACCTTTGCCTTGGTGCATTACGTCTCGGCGGGAGTGTCCTGGACCTTTTGATCGTTCCTGAGTCATCTTATTTGATTTGCAAAAGCGGATGTTCGTTGCCAAAGCGTTTCGATTGTATCCGGGACTCAAGAGTGATTTAACTTGGATATGAAAATGGCCAGCAAACGATTACTCGACTTATTAGGACTAGCATTTTGGGTTGTCTTAACCTTCAGCGTCGCTACGTTTGCCTCTCAATTTGAGCCGGGTGCATGGTACGCACATATCGCGAAACCAACCTGGACGCCACCGGGGTGGCTGTTCGGCCCGGTGTGGGGGATGCTGTATCTTTCCATGAGTGTCTCCGCATGGTTGGTCTGGCGCCAGAGATCTGTGGCGGCTGTTACTCTGCCGCTGGCATTCTACCTGACACAACTCGCACTAAATGGAATGTGGTCGTGGCTCTTTTTTGGTCGTCAGTGGATAGGTCTGGCCCTCATCGACCTCATGTTTCTTGTGATCCTGGTTGCCATTACGGCAGCTATGTTTCTGCGGGTCCGAAGAACGGCCGGGTACTGTGTTACTACCTTACCTATTATGGGTTTCTTTTGCAGCAGCCCTAAACCTCCAGATCTGGCGAATGAACTAAAGCCCGATCCAGCCAGTCCAAGTTGGTCGGTGTTCCGGATGTGCGTAGCGAAGTAGAAACCCGACATCTTGTGTCTTCATTTCGCAGCACTTTCCCAACAATTCCCCGGCAAAATCTTTTATCCGATTCTTCTTTAGAGACAGATGGCCATGGTCGGGGTTTGATTTATCAAATGCACCGATGTGCCCCCGGCAATCGACTCTGGAGACTCACGCCGCGCGTGAGCCTACCAGCGCCGAGGCCACTGTCAGGCCCAAAACAAGTTTGAGCCTGCCACCCACGCCGTACGTCAGGTAAAACACACAAAATAGCGAAACGAAGCCAAATCGGTGTAACCGCATGATAAAGAATATAATACAGCGAATTTCTGATGACGGATGTTTCAGTTTCGGCAGGTCACACGACCTCGCCAGGTCGCAAGACCTAACGGAACGTTGGGGAGGAGATTTCTCCCGTCGGTCGAAATGATTACAGTACTGGTTCCCTGCCGTTCGCAGGCGGACTTGGGGGACGGTTGCGCAGGGAAGACTGATGGACGGTGCCGGAATGACGCGACCCGGGAGTCGCGGGAACTGGACGCGACCCGCGGATGGTCGCGGGAGACTGGATTCCGGCGACCTTTCCGCTCGCGGAAACTGGGGGGTGACAAAGACGCCCGCCTCCGGCGAAAACCCTGTCGGGCAGGGGTCACTGCCCTACAAAGACTGCCCGCCAGAGGCGGACTCGGAAGCTTTCGCTCGGAATGACTAAGGGGGCCGGGTTTGACTTAGGCGGTGGGTTTGACTCTAGGCGGCGGGAATGACTCAGAGCGACGGGCCCCCTTTCTCCCTCTCCCTGCGGGAGAGGGCCGGGGTGAGGGCCATAAATCAACGGATATCCCACTTAAGCCAATATCCCGGCTAAAAAAAAGCACTCCCCGTGCCGATTATACAAGAGATAGCCGGACATTCGGTTATCCCGAATTTATATAAAAACAATGACAGAAATGGCACCGACAGCTCAGGCAAAAAAGTCCGTCAAGATTGGCGACTACGTTCTTACCGGCAAAATCGGACAAGGGGGCGTCGCTGAAATCTATCGGGCGCGCCAGGAATCTCTCGACCGCGACGTAGCTATTAAAATCCTGTCGTCGAAAATGCTCAACGATCAGGATATAGTAAGGCGTTTCGAAAGAGAGTCGCTGGTCATTGCACGCCTGATCCACCCCAACATAGTCCACGTAATCGACCGCGGCAAAGCCGGCGGACGGTATTATTTCGTAATGGAGTTTATCGATGGTACTTCCCTGCGGGAAGTCATCGACACTCCGCGCATCCCGGTGGCCACGAAGTTGGAGATGATCGTTCAGGTTTGCAAAGCGCTCGACTATGCTCACCGCAACGGCGTCATCCATCGCGATATCAAACCGACAAACATTCTCATCGACCGTCAGGGTAACGCCATGGTCACGGATTTCGGCATAGCGCAGATGGTCACGACTGTCGACAGTGAAGTTACCGCCTCCGATATCATCATGGGGACCCTTTCCTACATGTCGCCCGAGCAGAAACTCAGTTCCACCAACGTCGACCAGACGACCGACATCTATGCCGTCGGGGTGATGCTTTATGAGATCCTGGTTGGTAAGAAACCGCTCGGGCATTTCAAGCTGCCATCGGAGTTGAATACCGAAATAAAAAAAGAGTTCGACGAGATAGTTCTCAAATGTCTCGCCCAGGAACCCAAGGATCGTTACCAGCACGCCGTTGAGCTTAAAGATGCTATCCTCAACACCATGAATCACGAAGAGGCTTCCACCAAGACCGATGAATTCTCGCTCACCGGAGCCGACTCATTCCTCGGCAAATGCCGCTATCTGGACACTATCAAAGAAACAAGATTCGGCAGCACTATTCTGGTGGAAAACAGGGTCAATAAGAACCTGTACGTGATAAAGAAGCACAGCAAAGGTGAAGTAGGGCGCAAGGAAGCAAAGATTCTAAGAAGCCTCAAGCACGAGAATATAGTCAATATCTACGGCTCGGGCGGGGACAACAAAGAAACTGTGATTATCACCGAGTATGCTCAGGGCGGATCGCTCGCTGACCGTATGGTAAGGCGTTACGACTGGCAGAAAGCGTTTGAGATAATCCTGGCTGTGGCATCCGGTCTCGACCACGCTCACAAGAACAATATCGTGCACGGCAATCTGCGTCCTTCGAATGTATTGTTCGATGCCTCCGAGGTTATCAAGATAACCGATTTCGGTTTACCGGCGCACTATGACAATCCGCGCAAGAAGAACTGGTACAATCCTCCGGAGCGCAAAAAATCGCGCCAGGGGGATATCTACAGTCTTGGAGTGATCGCGCACCAGATGGTAACCGGTCGCAATCCCAGCTACGATACCGGCGGACAATTGATTCTAAACGATGTTCAGCTGGAATTGCCGGATGCCGTGATGGAGATGCTGCATAAGTTCCTCGCTATCCGTGTCACGCGACGGTACAAGAGTTGCGCCGAGTTTCTCGCTGAGTGGGATGAATTCGATAGTGGGAGAAAAGAAAGGTCCAAACGTCCGGTCTTCGCCGATGAACCGATGCCGGCAAATGAAAAGAAATTCTCGGTCTGGATGTGGGTTTCGATCGCCGGCGGCACTCTGATAGGGCTTTTTATGGCGTTGTATCTGGCCGGTGTCTTCAACTGATGGCTGCGTCCTTTGAGATAAATTAAGAGGCCGGATATTCTTGCTGATATATCCGGCCTTTCCTTTTGCGAATAGACTTATGTTTGTCTTTTTTAAATCATGTTGAATACAAACCCGATAGCCACTGTCTCCTTGATTCTGGCTTTCTTGGAAATCTCCTTGTCGTAGAGCACCTGGGTGTAGAGGTTGACGGTCACGATTTTGGATACCGAGGCGCTGATGATATTCTCCCAGTTGACATCGACCGCCTTCCAGTAGTCCTCGTATTCCGTCCCCTTGACCTCATCACTCTTCGAATAGAAGAACGCCTTGAAGAGACTGAGCTTGCCGGTGTACTTGATTCTCTCGCTTAGGGTCAGGGAGGCATCGGTGACAGATTCGATACCGCCATCGGTAGTGGTCTCGCTGGCCGTCTCAAGGGTCACCGGATCGGCTATGTACTTTGTAATGATCTGTCTCAAGCCCAGACCGAGACGGCTCATGACAACATCGTCTTTCTTAACATAGATCTTACGCGCAAAACCGCCCGACTCGGTGAGCTTCACGGGCGAGAGATAGAGTTTCTTGGCCGGATTGCTGCCATCATAGAACTGGCTTTCGACTCTGAAAGCCACATAAGGGTCAACATACTTGTGAAGATTGAACAGCCCTACATTTTCGAAATCGATCAGGTCTGTTGATTTTTTGGGTTTGCTCCAGTCTTTGGTCTCGGCATCCTGAGTAAGTGTTTGTCCGAATGACATCTTCAGGGCCGATCTCAGCTCGAACCACTCTTTGAGATACTTGCTTGCTTTGCCATTCACGTTTCCGACCCAGTTCACAGAGCCGGCCTCGCCGCCTACCCAGGAATTGGAATACGCGGTTTGGGTGGTGGTGATGTCGACCACAAGTGACTTCTTCCAGCCGACATACACGGTGTCTTCATCGGCGGCCTGGACTACTGAAGCGAGCGCCACTATCAGGATGATTGCGAGAGGCGCTTTAAGGGACTTGATCATGTAAACCTCCTCTGAGAGTTATAACTAAGATGTCTGCAATTCAGATGTACAATTCGGGCACTTCCGGGCCTTGATGGGAATCTCGGATGCGCAGAACGGGCAGTCTTTGGTTGTCGGTTCGGCCGGCGCCGGAGCCGGTTGCTCCCGTTTGAGCTTGTTGATGTTACGAATCACCATAAAGACTGCGAAGGCCACAATGAGAAAACTGATGACCGTGTTGATGAACATGCCGTAGTTGAGCGTTACCGCTCCGGCTGCCTGAGCATCGGCTATAGTGGCGTAAGGTGCCGCTATTTCGGCGCCTTGCTTCAGCACGACAAAAAGATTCGAGAAATCAACATTACCCAGCAACAGCCCGATTGGCGGCATTATGACATCAGCCACCAGCGATTTGACTATCGTGCCGAACGCTGCGCCGATAATTATACCGACAGCCATGTCGACGACGTTGCCTTTGACGGCAAACTCTTTGAATTCTTTCATCATACCCATGTTAAAAGCACTCCTATTTTTCATGAAAGAAACGATCGAACGAAAAGGAATCTATTAAAAAACCATGTTTTGTTCTCAATTCCAGAACAGAAGCTACGTTCAGCTTTCCCTGACCTGATGCAAGTGCACATCGGTTTGCGGGAACGGAATCGAAATTCCCTGCTCATCGAATGTCAGTTTTACTTTCTCCGTAAGATCAAAGAGAACTGTCCAATAATCCGCAGTCTTCACCCACGGTCTCACAACGAAATTGACCGAACTGTCTCCCAACTCGGAGACCGCAACAGTCGGAGCCGGGTCTTTCAGGACGCGATCGTCGGAGGCGACGATTTGTTCAAGGGTCTTTTTCGCTTTTCGCAGGTCGTCTCCATAGCCTATTCCGAAGACCAGATCAACACGCCGGTTTTCCTGAGCGGAGTAGTTGATAATGTTGTCGCCGGTAATTTTACTGTTGGGAATGATAACCCTGCGGTTGTCGGGCGTATTGAGGATGGTGTTGAAAATGCTGATGCTTTCGACCACCCCGGCGGAGCCTCCCGCCTCGATATAGTCATAGGCCTTGAACGGCCGGAAGATTATGAGCATAATGCCGGCGGCAAAATTAGCCAGTGAACCCTGCAGGGCAAAGCCGACAGCCAGACCGGCTGCACCGATGATGGCGACAAATGATGTTGTCTGAACACCCAGAGCGCCGAGTGCCGCTATGATGACAAAGGTCATCATCAAAATTCTCGTGAGGTTTACCACGAACGTGGTGAGAGTCTCATCAACGTTGCTCTTAAGCAGCATGCGCCGAACTAATCCGCTCAGGAAGCCCACTACAATCCGTCCGATAACCAGAATGGCTACTGCGGCGATAACCTTGGTGCCGTAGTACGCACCCCACTCCAGCAGTTTGTCAGTTAGATTCTGCAAATGCTTCTCCTCATAGTTATGTCATTTTGATTTAATTAATCCTGCGTTATCTTTAGGAAACTTATCAGGCAAACATCCAATCCCCGCCGTTTGTTCCGACCGATTCTGTACCGTTCAATTTTTCGATTAGGATATGTGCGCGGAGTTTTCTTGCCTGAAATCTATCTAAGCATTCTTATGCAGGCAAGCAATAAAATAAGGAGATGTTGAGTCTGGTATCAGTACGATTCATCGTCGCCGGGATATTTCTTCCCTCTGACGTCATCAATGTACTTTTTCACCGCGTCTGTTATGATAGGGGGAAGGTTAGCGTATTCACGGAGGAATTTTGGCTTGAAACCTTCGGGGCGAAGGCCGAGCATGTCGTTTATTACCAGGACCTGACCATCACAGCCAACACCGGCTCCGATACCAATTGTGGCCATTGTATCCAGGGCAGAAGTTATTTCGGCGGCAATTTCGGCCTCCATCAGCTCCAGCACCATAGAGAAACACCCGACTTCCTGCAAAGCCAGCGCTGACTCCATCAGGTAGGTCCGTGATTTTTCATGGCGGCCCTGAACTTTCGGTCCACCGAATCGATGAATTGACTGAGGTGTCAGTCCTATGTGTCCCATCACCGGGATGCCGCATTCGATAACGCGTTTGACAGTCGGCACCATCTCCATGCCACCTTCGATTTTTACCGCCTCAGCGTTGCCTTCTTTGAGAAAGCGTCCGGCATTTTCAATTGCGGTCTGAACGGATGGCTGAAACGACATGAACGGCATATCCGCAATCAGCAATGCCTGCTTTGTGCCACGGGCAACCGCGGCAGTGTGGGCGACCATGATATCCATCGAGATAGGCAGCGTGGAATCATGTCCGTGAATGACATTACTGGCGGAATCTCCAACGAGGATAGCGTCGATACCGGCCTCATCGAGCAGGTGCGCCGTGAAATAATCATAGGCTGTCAGGACAGTAATCTTCTCACCCTTTGCCTTCATGCCGATTATAGTCTGGATGGTGACTTTTTTTCTGTCTCTGGTGGATGACATGTCGTCTATCTCCCGGCCAGATCACCGGCCGGTGCATAATACTTTTTGCCGGAAATCGGTTTCTGGATTTGCTCTATCAGGTCATCGAAATGCTCGGGCGTATTGACAAAATCTATCTCATCCGTCTTCACAACGAGAAGGGGAGTGTCCGTGTAATTGAAAAAATAGTAGTCGTAGGCCTTGTTGAGGACCTCGAGGTAGTCGTAATCAATAGACTTTTCAAAACTGAAGTTGCGCTTCTGGACTCTTTTTATGAGCGTGGGCGTGGAGGCCTGCAGATAAATGACAAGATCGGGGCGCGGAATATCGGCAGTTAGAGTAGGCGCAATTTTATTGTACAGCGTGAGTTCGCGGTCTGACAAGGTTACCGAAGCAAAAATTGAGTCTTTGGCAAACAGGTAGTCGGCGACAATCCTCTGGGCGAAGAGGTCTCTGACCATGAGTTGTTGCTGTTGCTGGAACCTCGATATGAGGAAATAGAGTTGGGCCGAGAAGGCATAACGCTTGCGGTTCTTGTAGAAATCGACAAGGAAGGGGTTCTCGAAAACCTCTTCATTGAGCAGCTCGGCGTCAATGCGCTCAGCCAGCATGCGCGCGAAAGTCGTCTTGCCGACGCCTATCACGCCCTCGACGGCTATATATCTCGGTTCATATGTCTCTGGCGACATGTTCCTTATACAGGATAACTTCCTGTTCGTCCTGTTCGCTGACAAAGTCAGCAATTGGTGTTTTGGTCACCGGATGAATTATATCCGGCATAATCTGCAGAAGCGGCACCATGGCGAAGGGGCGGTTCAAAAGTTCCCGGTGTGGAATTGAAAGGGTTGCCGTTTCTATAATTTGTTCTCCGAACAGAAGAATGTCCAGATCAATCGTACGCGGCAATTTTTGCCCCTTGCCGGTACGACCCATGTTTTTCTCGATCAGTTCGAGTTCGCTCAAAAGGCCCTGGGGACGAAACTGAAATTCGGCCATTACGACCTGATTCATAAACGATGGATTCTCGCCTTCCATATCCCGGGCTTCGGAAACATAGATTGCGGAAGTGGCAATAATTTCCAGACCGGAAATCAATTCCAATTTGGCCAGAGCGGTCTGAAGGTTTTTCTCCCGATCACCAATATTGGAGCCCATCAAGATGTAAACTGTTTCTGCCATGCTCATCCTCTACTGCTGATTGTTGTCCATCAGCTTCGACGTATCCCCCTGGTACCGGGTCAACTCAACTTCGATCGATTTTATCTGTCCGGGAATCGGCGGATTCATTTTCCGGACTCTCAGGGTGACCCGGTAGGCCGGGAAACTCTGGAGGAGCTTCGTAGCCAGATTGGCGGCCAGGCCTTCCAGCAGCGAAAACGCTCTTCCTTCCACGGTTTCCTTAATTACGTCATAAGCCTGCCTATAATCAATAGTATCGGACAAATGGTCGGATCGTCCAGCTTCGGCCAGGTCAACTTCAAGCTCACAATCAACTTCGAAAACCCGCCCTGTTTCTTTCTCGGCGGCCGTGGCGCCGTGATATCCATAAAAAGACAGGCCGCTGAGTCTTATGATATCTTTCATGATTCCTCGCCCATCTTAAGCAGATTGAGCTTGCGCTTGACCCTCTCGCAGGCGGCCGCATAATCTTCGGGCGTGGCGGTCAGCGAGAATCTCAGGAAACCTTCGCCATTCTCACCAAAAGCGGTTCCGGGGGCGACAAGGACACGGCTTCGTCGGTATAGAACGCTCGCCTGGGTTCGTGCGTGCTTGCGGCCGGATATTTTTGCCCATAAAAACGGCGTTGAATCGAACCCGGCTTTTTCCAGTGAAAGCATGTCAGTTAATTTAATTGCCTCGGCTTCCGAACGCCCGATTCTGTCCCTGACCTCCTTGAGGCTTTCATTGGGGTACTGTCTCATGGCAGTCAGCGCCAGGTCTATATAGAAATCGGGGAGGAATGGCGGCGTCATTTCCGATGCCGATTCCAGCCCGGCGATTACATCGCGGTTTCCAACTACGAAGCCGAAGGGGAGAGGGGGCAGGCCAAATTGGTAAGAGAACGAGTACACCTCGACACCCACTTTTTTGCCGCCATCCATAGACAAAAGCGAAGTGGGCTTGTGCGGACTGATCGATTGATAGGCAGCATCATTAACGATGACGATGTTTTCCCGCGAGGCTATCCAGATCAGGTTCTCCATAGCTTTATCGTTGAGAAAGGCGCCGGTGGGGTTGTGCGGGGAATTTAAAAACAGCAATCTTGCCACCCGGCCGAGCCTTGTATTCAGCCTTTCAAAGTCTGGTTGCCATTCGCTTTTGTAGGAAACAGCATAGTGCACCGGTTCTCCGCCGCAGGCCGTTGCAACCTTTTTGTAGAGCGGCAGTCCCAATTCCGGAACAAAGACAATATCACCGTTATCTATAAAGGCCAGAGCCAGGGTGAACATTATCGATGAGATACTTCCGCCGACAAATATCTCTTTCTCCGGATTGATCTTCACGCCGTGATGGGCCGACAGCCATTCGGCCAGCCCCTCTTTGAGTAAGCCGATCCGACTTTTGTTTGCTTTCACCAGCTGTTTTCCGGACACCATCAGGTCCGCGGGAAGTGATATCGGCCAATTAAACCGGGCAAGATCGAGGACATCGATTTTCTTAATACGGGTCGGACGGGTTTTCTCTCTGGTGAAGGAAAGAATATCGGGTGGCAACTGGTATAGGCGGTTGGCCTTATCGATGATAGTCTTCTTGATTATCATGCGCTGTTACCCTCTGTCCTGTTCGGCTTTGCCCGCTTGTTGCCGCAGCTGGTGGAGTCGAAGATAGTCATCTTGAGGTATCGGATTGGGTTTGCCGAGCTGACTGGCTAATTGGATTATATGGGCGCAATGCTCAACCGTTTCGTGTCGGTGAAAAGCCTCGGTCAGGCAAGTTCCGATGGTCAGCAGACCGTGGTTGGCAAGCAGGAACGCATTGCAGTCGTTCAGATGCGATTCGAGAGATTTTCCCACCTGTTCAGTTCCGGGAGGAGCATACGGCACCAGAGGAACATTTCCCACGAAGAGCACCATTTCCGGCATGACGTCAGCGGGGAGAGCAACTCCCGCTACAGCAAAAGATGTAGCATAGGGGGCATGAGAGTGTACGCAAGCTTTGATCTCAGGCCGGGCCCGATACACCGACAGGTGCATATTTAACTCCGAGGTTGCTTTCCTCGATCCCTCAATTTTCCGGCCGCTGCTATCCACAATCACCATATCTTCGGGGGTGAGATTCTGTTTGGCTATCCCCGCGCCGGTTACCATGATTTCATTCTCGCTCAGCCGGGCAGAGATATTTCCTTCAGTACCCGCAATCATGTTTTTCAGGTACAATAATCTGCCGATTTTGGCGATTTCGTCTGCTGTTTTGATATGGTTTTTCATGGCTTACGGGAAGTTAGACGGTTTTTCGGCGGTTGTCAACAACTCTCAGGGCCGGCCGTCCCCACAGATGCGCATCGTAAGCCGTAAGTGGTTGTTAGTAGGGGGATTAGGTTGAGTTGGCCGGCCAATGCCATAAAATTCGCTCAAACGGGGGTGGATTAGCCGGATAACCGAAAGATAAAAATGACGCAAAGTGTTGGCTGATACAAGTTTTTTTGAATCAAACGCGTCGTTGGTTGCGTTAAAATAGTAGGTAAGCCGGGCAGTCAATTTTCCCTTGACATGCCGTTAGCAAAACATTACTTTACGAGGCTAAGTGTCTGGAGGATTAGATTACTTGAGCTCACGCTTTTTCTCCCCTGAAAATAGTGCATCAAAGGGGCGTCGGTTTTATTTAGTCGTTTCGGTGGCGGTCATTTTCCTGATGCTTGGGATATTGATTTCCTCGAATCTTGATTTTACACCCCCCTCCGTTGCCCAGAGTGCGGCTATTCTCCCCACTCTTAACATGTACCCGGTGGTTCAGACTGACGATGGATATGAGTCCCCTTTTGTTGCTGTTGTTGAAGGTGCCGAAGCGGCTGTGGTGCACATTTCGGCCCGCTCCCGCGTTGAAGACCTCCCCTGGTGGCATCAGGGTTCCGGCTACTCGACCTCGGCCGGCTCCGGATTTTTCTTTCGCGAGGATGGTTACGTTATCACCAATAATCACGTTATTGAGAACGCCGAGAATCTAAGAGTGACAACTGCCTCAGGATATAATTATGATGCCAGGTTAGTCGGGGCCGACCCCCAGACGGATTTGGCGGTATTGAAAATAGAGCCGGAAGAAGATGTCGCCGTGATTCCGTTTGGAGACTCCGATGCCATAAAGGTTGGCGACTGGGCCATAGCGATTGGCAATCCTTTTCCTCAACAGGGTCTCGACCGGACCGTGACGGTAGGCGTTATATCAGCCAAGGGCAGAAGCAACCTGAATTTCGGCCGGGAAACACCGGCCTATCAAAATTACATACAGACCGATGCTTCGATTAACCCCGGTAATTCGGGGGGACCTCTGTTGAATATCAGGGGTGAATGTATCGGTGTTAATGCCGCTATATCCAGCCCGACCGGGGGATCAGTCGGAATCGGTTTTGCCGTTCCGATCAATCTGGCCCGTTCGGTGGTTCCCGATCTGATTGCCTCCGGCAAGGTCAGTCGGGGATGGCTGGGAGTCTGGCTTGGTCAGATGACCGAACAGGAGGCGCGTCGCCAGGGGCTGGATGCCGTTCGCGGGGTGCTGATTGACTCTGTATTTACGGATTCCCCGGCAGACAGGGCCGGTATCCGAAGCGGCGATATCGTGCTGACTATCGATAGCCAGCCGGTAAATAACAACAGCCAGCTTTCGGTGCTGGTGGCTCAGGTCAAATCGGGACAGCCGATTCCAATCGAGGTCGTGCGCGAGGGAGCGCATATGACACTGACTACCGTGATTGGCGACAGAGATACTTTCCTGGCCTCCATTGATGGAGCTCCGAGGAACCCTGTCGATGATTTCGAGGTTACACGTTGGTTGGGTATGGAGTTGATGAACTTCACCGATAATGTTGCCGCCGCTTTAGGAATCGAGCGCATTGAGGGAGTATATATTCGCCGGGTTTTGGCCGGTAGTCCGGCCGATAATGCCTCGATAAGCAGAGGTACGATCATTCTCCAGGTGAATAATGAATCGGTTGAATCAATTGACGACGTAGAGCGTATAAGCCGGGATATATCAAGCACCTCCGGCCGGGTGCCGTTGATTGTCGTTGAGCCTGACGGGACGATTGCCCGGAAGGTAATAAGGCTGTAAATGATGAAAACAAGAACCGTTTTGAATAGACTGACCACACTTGGTGGTTATAAACAATACAATGGTGGAAGGAGTAAGTCGTAGACTGTGGCTAAACAATCCCTAAAATATCGCGATGAAGACAGATCTTTGGATCTCTATCTCCGCGAAATCGGGGAAACCCCTCTCATCAACGCCGAGGAAGAAGTGCGTCTGGCTCGTAGAATTAAGCAGGGCGACAAACGTGCCCTGGAGAAATTGACTAAGGCCAACTTGCGCTTTGTTGTCTCGGTGGCAAAACAGTATCAGAATCAGGGTCTGTCCCTGGCCGATTTAATTAATGAAGGCAATATCGGCCTTATAAAGGCGGCCAAGCGTTTTGACGAGACCCGTGGTTTCAAATTCATCAGTTACGCGGTGTGGTGGATCAGGCAGGCGATTCTACAGGCTCTGGCCGAACAGAGTCGTATCGTGCGTCTTCCGCTCAACAGGGTCGGAACCCTTCATAAAATCGGGAAAGTCTCCAGTCAGTTGGAACAAGGCCTCGGGCGCATTCCGTCGCCAAAGGAAATTGCCAACGAACTGGAGTTATCCGAGGGCGAGGTATCCGATACGCTGAAGATTTCCAATTCACACCTTTCGCTCGATGCGCCGTTTTCATCGTCGGAGGACAATTCATTAATCGATGTTCTCGAGGATGAATATCAGCCGTCACCCGATGAAGCCTTATTGACCGGCTCTCTGAAAATCGAGATTGAAAAGGCTCTTGACTCGCTGACCGACCGGGAAGCTGAGGTCATCAACCTTTATTTCGGTCTCAATCATGAGAAGCCGCTCACGCTGGAGGAAATCGGCGCCAGGTTTTCACTGACGCGTGAACGCGTACGGCAGATTAAGGAGAAGGCTATACGCCGACTTCGTCATGCCTCGCGTAGCCGTTCGCTGAGGGCCTACTTGAACTAACGAACTTTATTTTGATTGTATCGACCGCCCGGTTTGTATCGGGCGGTTTTTTTTGTCCGAAATTTAGGTCGCGTTAATCAGTGCCGGTTTGTGTGCGATCCCACGGTCTTTTCTGGATTGAACTGAGACAGCGTACCTGACATCCATCGCAAACTTAACGTCTGAGCTGTGCTCGACAGATGCCCCTAACTGTTGTTGACATCGATGGGCATATTTGATAGTTTCCGAACAATCTTGATGTGGAGCAGTTTTCACGGGGATAATTCGTTCGGTCGATAGCAATTGGGGGATGAACGAAGCAGAATGATAAAGAGTTTCCTGTTGAAATGTTATCAACGGCGCGACTTGCGGAACCTGTTTGTTCTGGCAATTATCTTGCGCCTGTTGTTTTGCTACGAGAGCCTTCACCAGGTCGGCGTCGCAAGTGCCGCATTGAGTTCTCCGGATGCCGTAGAATATGTTGGTATGGCCCGCTCGGTGATCGATGGTACAGATGTGGCAGAGCGATGGTTTTTTACCTTCGGTCCGGGTTATGCTTATTTTCTGTGCTTCTGGATGTTCCTCTTGGGCGAGCGTCTCTTTTTGCTCATCCTGCTCAATATCCTGCTATCGTCGATATCGTGCCTTCTGGTTTACAGGCTTGGTAAAATGATAACCGGTTCATACGCCGTGGGTATGGTGGCCGGTGTTCTCGCGGCTATGTCCTATACATCCATAACTCTCAGCAGTACTTTATTGTCGGACAGTCTCTACTTCTTTCTATTCACGGCGTCGTTGGTTCTCTTGCTACAGGCACTCGAAAACGACAGATGGAGGACGTACCTGCTGGTCGGCGCACTGGTGGGTGCGGCGGCGTTGACTCGCGGTATTGGTCAGTTCTGGCCGATAATGATGATCTTGGTCATGATCTCAGTGAGAGTCAGTAAGTACGGATTGACATCCGTGTCAGGTTTTTTTTCCAGAAGGAAATCCTTTCTCAAACCGGCAGTTTGTGTTCTGGTGAGTGTTTTGTTCATAGGGGCATGGGTACTTAGGAATAATTCGGTTCACGGCGTTCCCGTGCTGACGATGTCCGGGACAGTAGGACTGGCAAAGGTTGCTGGTTTGACCCTGGAGCGCATAGAAGGAACGCCATTCAAAGAGATCCAGATACGAAGAGTTGCCGAGTTTAAGGCCCGGACGGGGATTGAGAAGCTGACGCCGTCCGATTACAACCGGGCACTTCTGGAAAGCACTAAACAAGTCTTCTCAGAGCATACTGGTGAAATGTTGGAGACGTACCGTTATTGGACCTGGCGGAACATGAACGAAATCAGCTATTTTCACCGCACTTTGCTGCCGGAGTTCAATCCGACGCTAATCCCCTTGGAAGAGACAATCAAGAAGTACTACTTAAATTACGTGTGTTTCGCACTATCGGTTCTCGGGCTGCTCTTGCTGCTCTTCAAACGGAAATTTCTGGCGGCAACCATTCTGGGGCTGATATACATCTATTATGTTCCTCTGGTCGGCCTGACCGCCCACCAGGGCTCGCGTATCTTCTTTCCTGCGCAGGCATCATGGGCCATTTTGGTGGCGGTGGTGCTGGTTTCAGCAGTGGAGCCGATAGGCCGGTGGTTCGGTTTAGACAGACACTTAATCGATCAATCGTGATGTTATCAGGCTGGTGTTAACGGGCTTGACAAGCTCAGGGCTTTTCAGTATTATCTACTGCCAATATACGTGCCGAAGTGGTGAAACTGGTAGACGCGCTGCGTTCAGGGCGCAGTTCTCGCAAGGGAGTGGGGGTTCGAGTCCCCCCTTCGGCACCAACTATGTTGGCTTCTGTATCTCCGGACATTCCCGGAAAGCATTTATCCCGGCAATAAACAAAGCTGACACAGCCAGTCCCCCCTTTGGCACCATCTATGATGGCTTTTATTTTCTTTTCGCTCCCAGGATACATATATCTCGGCAATAAACAAAGCTGACACAGCCAGTCCATACTTTGGCACCAACTATGTTGGTTTTATCTCCACTGACCGACCGCACAAACTCTCAGTCCGGCAATAGACAAAGCTGGCACAGCCAGTGGGGGATAGGTTCTGGATGTTACAATTGATAGAGTAGCGCCTTACGCCAGATAGGCGGCGACGCGGTGGGCGATCTCGAAATTCTTGAAAGGCTTCGATATGTATCCATCGGCGCCGGCCTGAATAACATAATCATTGTCGAACTTATGACCTTTGCCGGTGATTACGAAAACAGGTATGTTGGCGTTCTTTTCCTTGATAGCTGCCGTTAGTTCCAGCCCGTTCATGCCCGATGGTTCCATGCCGGTGATAATCATACCAACTCGACTGGTCTCAATAATCTCCAGAACCTCCTCGGCCGACTCAGCGGTGACAGTCTTGTAACCCTCCCGTTCCAGAATTTTCTTCAGGAGATTTCGTATCAGCGGGTCACCATCGACAACGACCACTGCCTTTATGAAGCGCTCGTAGATATGCTGTATTTTGGCTGTCAGAATCTTACTCTCGACCGGCTTTATGATAATCTCTTTAACGCCCATCTCCGCGCAACGTACAACGGTATCCTTGTCGTGCAGCACCGAAGTGGCAAGGACAGGTATTTTGTTGAACCTGTGATTGGACTGCAGATATTCCAGAAATTGGAAACTATCCATACCGGGCAGGAACAACCCGAGGATGATCAGGTCGAAAAAAGCCGATCCGTTTAGCTCGTCGCGTGCAGACTTCCTCGAATTTACTACTGTGACCTCATAGCCGGCCTCGCTGAAGACCGCCTGGCACACTTTAAGCGTGCCGGGGTCATCCTCGACCAATAAAATTCTCATCGATGTATCTCAACCTACTTTTCTAAGATCAGTGTGCTCCTGACCGCAAAAATGTGTGTACGATTGACGTCAGTCAGGTATATCTATAATCGGAAGAATCGAGCTGATGCTTAAGCGGGCCGGGGGAGAATAGCGAACGGTGGTCAATGAAAAGGCGGCCCCACTCTAACAGTCGGGCCGCCAAACACTTATGTCGAGTTAGTAGTCCTGCTACGGGCAGTCAGCCGGGGCCGGACCACTGTTGTAAACGTAGTTTACGAGATATACTAAATCTTCAATTGTAAACGGCTCCGTACCATCAATCTCGGCCTCGTCGCGGCACGATGGCTCCGGACCGGACGCGAAAGTCCAGTCGACTAGATGAATTATATCATCCATATCAACCGCCCCGTTATGGTTGGCATCGCCGCACAGGACGCAGCAGTATTCCCCGACCGTGACACTCCCGGAAATATACGGCACTTCATAATCAATTAAGTCACCGGAATACGTTGGCAGATAACTGGTGGTGCTGACGACATAACCGTCAAGCAGAATGTCGGCACTCTGACCTTCGGTTGCCGTCGGGGGGATGGTAAAATAGAGTTTGGCTATGGGGCCTTCTCCCGGAGGGAGGTCCGGGGATGTTTCTACCAAAGAGGAAACCAGTTTAAGTGTAAACCGTTTCGTAAACCAGAAGTCGGCATGCAAGTATGTCTGCACTTCAAAGTAGTCGGTGCGGCATCCGATCGTAGAGAACGAATCAAAGACCATGTTGAAATCGTTGGCGAATTCGACCGGAATCTTGAGATACTCAAGCGGCGCCGCATTGAAGGTTGACAGGGTCATCACGACCTGATCACCGGGCTGTCCGTAGACGTTGGTTGTTTTGATAGTATCGGCTATGGCTATGACATAGAGCTCCCTTGTCAGATAGTGATATTCTCCGCCCGGACAGGACTTCTAAGGAGACATCAAAGGCACCTCTTTCATCATAGGTATGGGTTGGCGCCTGTATGTCGGCCGTTTCCCCATCGCCAAAATCCCACGTCCATGCATCCACCGGTTCGCCATAGAAAGCATCGAAGTTGACAGTGTGCGGCGGGTAACCGATGAGGGTGTCACCATAGAGATACATGACAGGCGGTAGACCGCAATCCACATAGCAGGGGCCGGTACCGACATTCGAGCAATCATATTCGATGTACATATATCCGTCCTCGCCCCAATTCGGTCCCCATGAATTGCGTAAGATCCAACATCCGGCGGTGCCCAGGTTATCATCCCATCCGACCAAAACGACCGCGTGGTTGATTGGATTATCTTCGCAAGCATTAAAGACTCCCCCTGTGTAGCTTGACCATACCGGGCTCGCGTAAACGAGGACTCCGACCGGCCCATACGTGAGAATCGCTTGCTTGATGAGTGAAACGGATGAAGGGCCGATCATTGCCCAGTCGTCCAGACAAAGGGTCGGCTGATGCGTGTAGGGACAGTCACAAACATCATCTACTGCTGTCTCCGTATAGGGTAGTTCAGTCTCAAGCACAGGACCATAGTTGCCGCATGCATCCGTTTTGTGATAGGGGTCGGCCAGGGGCAGGTGGTAGTCGTGCGCCCAATAACCGCCGCCACAACTCCAGCCCTGGTCATTGCAGCTTAACAGATATTGCTCTGATAAATCCACCGTGATGTTGTCGCGGATTTTCAGATTGCATTCCAGCGAGCCAACCGTTGCAAATGCCCAGCAACTGCCGCAACCGCCTTGGTTCTTGATAGGGGTAACGCCATCAAGTTCTCGCCAATCGAAGCGCGCCGGAAGTTCTGCAACACTTGTTGTCAGAGACGGCATCACCCTGGTGTCGGCGGGCAGGTTCTCGGGGATTTTCGTTCCGCACAGTTGTTCCAGCGAGTACTGGGATGCATCTGTAAGGCCAACGGTAAAAGTCCATCCTTCGCGTTCACCGACAGCTCTGAGTGAGTCAATTTGTTCGGCGGTGGTTTGTCCAAAAATTGAAGCCGACAACGCAAGTATGATTAACACTGTAACTGGAATTATAGCCCGATTCATGTCCGTATCCCCTTGAGGTTAAACGGTTATGGTGCTGACGAATTCTCAGTGGCGGAGCCCCCGCACACCAGATTATTACTTCGGTAACTTGATTTTAATATAGCCATTTCCACAGCTTGCGTCAACTAACAATGTGGCTGGGGTGACCAGTTCAGACCGCTGAAAATCGATCTTACTGACAGGGAGCCGGAGTTGGTCCGGCTTTGTAAACATAGCCGACCAGCCGGACAAGGTCATCTATCGTAACAGGCGGCACACCATCGGCATCAGCCTCAGCGGGGCATGGAGGCGCCAGGCCGCCGGAAAACGTCCAATCAATAAGATAGATGATATCCTCAAGGTCTACAATGCCGTTATGATCGGCGTCGCCGCGATGAGCACAACAACCAGCCACTGACACACTGCCGGAAACAGACGCAATCTGGTAGCTGGCTACATCGCCTGAGTACATAGGTAGGTAGCTATCGTAGCCATCGAGCAAAATCGCTGCGGCCTGACCTTCGGAGGCAGTTTCGGGGAGAGTGAAGTAGACTTTCGCGACAGGTCCTGTCCCGGGCGCCAGATCCGGAGAGGTATCATGGTCTGAGGAAATCAGCCTTAAAGTGAATTTCTTGCCGTACCAGGGATCATACTGAGCGTACTCCTGTCTTTCGAAATACTCCGTGCGACATCCTACTGTAGAGCAGGAGTCAAAACGCAAATCGAGTTCGCCGGAAAATTCAACAGGAATCTGCAGGTTTTTGATGGGAGTGGAGTTGTTGGCAGTCAGTGTGACCACCACCCGAGAACCCGGTTCCGCTTGATAGTCGGTTGTCTTTACCGTATCGGCCAAGGCGACAATATACATTTGCCTGGTTGCGGTATATAGTGTGCCGGCGCTATTGGCCTGCACGCTGATATCATAGGTGCCGGCCCTATCAAACGTGTGAGTCGGTGATTGGACAAAGGCAGAGCCACCGTCACCAAAGTCCCATTCCCACGAGTCTACTTCGAATGCGGAAAGAGCTTGAAACGAAACCTCATGCGGTATCCATCCACAGGTCGAATCCGCCCATAGCGACGTCCCGGGTAGTCCATAATCGATCCAGTTGGCTGCTTCGCCAATACGGGAGCAGTTGTACTCGATGCGCATGTATCCGTCTTCGCCCCATCCCGGTCCCCATGAATTGCGTACGAACCAAACGCCTTCCGTTCCCTGATTGTCATCCCAGCCCGTCAGTACTACGGCGTGGTTGCCGTAGGTGCCTTCACAGACATTGAATATTCCTTCCTGATAGTAAAACCAGAGATCGGACGCCCACACGCATACCCAGATTGGCCCGTAGAGCCTTATAGCTCTTTTTATTTCATCAACTGGTGGTATGTCCAGACTGTAGGCGTCGCCAACGAAGCCACAGTCTATGATGCTGAAATGTGCCTGATGAATGTAGGGGCACTGACAAGGAATGTCGGCTGCCTGATATGGGAAGTCTTGCTCCAAAACAGGACCATAGCCGCCGCATGTGTCTGTAATGCAAGCAGGGTGCCCCAGGTCCAGGTGAAAGACGCTGGCCATAAGTAATCCACCCGAGCAACCCGCGCCGTACATATTACAGCTCACCAGATATTGCTCGGAGAGATCTACGACTAATGCGTCCCTGATGGCTATGCTGCATTCCAGCTCTCCGACAGCGGCAAAGGCCCAACAGCTACCGCAGTTGCCCTGATCCCTTGCAGGTGGGAATTTCACATAGTCGCGCCAGTCGAACCGGGATGGCAGGGGGGTGTCGGACAGTGTGGATGTCGGCATCGGTCTGCTTCCGATTGGAAAAGAGTCAACATGGTCTCCAAATCCGCAGAGATTCTCAATAGAACCATGAACCAGTGCGGTGTCGCTGATAGTGAATGTCCAACCCTCGCGCCGGCCTACCTCGCGCAAAGAATCGATCTGTTCGGGGGTGAATTGGCCGAAACTCGAAGTAGCCGTCAGTGTCAATGCGGACAAAGCGTATATGAATATTTTAATCAGATTGGACGCGTCATCCTCCCGGATTTTTCAACACGTGAATTGGTGATATAAATGATAAACGTGAGAAACCGGAAAACGTCAAGTTTTTACTGACGTTGACGATACGGGGCCCGGCGTCTATCTTCCGTTAACATAGGTAAGAAGAAACGCGAGACCGCCTAACAGCGCCAGGACTCCAAGGACTAATCCCACAATATTGCCCTGGCCGATGCCGACCTCGGAACGGTAGGGATCTATTTCGGCATATTGATCGCGCGACCGGTGTTCGATTTTTCTCTTGAAACGAATTCTGGAATCATCGAATTTCTCAATCATCTCCCAGCCCGCCTTGGATTCTTCGTCACAGAGTTGCCTGACCGCTTTTGGGTCTTTGAATCGTCTCGTGTTGGCCCTGACTATTTTGAATTCCCAGCCGTTGAGGTCATCGGAATTGTATCCGCTCATATCTTCTTCCTCCTGTCTGAGTAAGGCCGCTTTGCGCGCGGCTGCTGCTGCGGCCGCGGCGGCTCCTCCTGCCACTGCACCTGACATAATCTCTCCCTGTCTTTAACTCAATATACTGTCTTACCCGGGATATATTCAACAGACAAGGCGTGTTAATTCGCTGCAATAAAAAAATACGCCCAGGAGGAGTCGAACCCCCAACCTTCTGATCCGTAGTCAGACGCTCTATCCAATTGAGCTATGGGCGCATTTTCCGAACCCAATAATGGCCGGGGCCAGATAAATGTCAAGGGAATTTTCCCGGCGGCTGATATCATGGACAGAAATAACAGTCAGCGCGTGGCTGATAGATATATCATTATAACGGCAATGATTATGAATATCGCGAAAATGAGAATGAGGGCCGATTTCTTGACCGGTTTATTTATCGGATTGTTCTGAGCGGTCGGGTTGTCGCGATGGGCCGTGAATTCGTTGATTCGCTCGATCCACAGATCTTCGGCTTCCAGCACAGCCGGTGTTTCCTCCGGCAGTGTAAACCGTTCTATCTCCTGTTGCCCGGATTCCTCAATCTCTACGACTTCGACGACAGCGACCGTAACGTTGTCGGCGCCACCGCGATCATTGGCCATCTGTACCAGGTCATCAACAATACGCTCGTTGTCTCTGCGCACCTTGTTCATGACGGCGAAAATGTCATCATCATCGGCAAAACCACACAGGCCGTCCGAACAGATCATGAATTTGTCGCCCGGTTTTACCTTGACCAGGCGATAATCGACCTCAACGGTGTCGCGAACACCCAGAGCCCGGGTGATGACGTTCTTACCTACTACAGAGGCTGCTTCCTCTTCGGTTATATTCTGGTTCTGTTGTATTTCGGCAATCCATGAGTGGTCGATAGTGAGCGGCTCGATGGATTTCTCCAACAGGCGATAGGCGCGGCTGTCGCCGACATGAACCACGGAGAGTACGTCATTCTCGAGGGCCAGGCCTACAATGGTAGTTCCCATACCCATCAGGGTCTGTTTCTCGACAGCCTTGTTGAAGATGGCGCGGTTGGCAACTCGAACGGCCTTCAGGAGCGTAAGGCCCAGACGGGGGAGGGGTTGCTCCAGAGCAAGGCGTTTGTCCTGATGGAATTCTTCTTTGAAGTCATTGAAAACGATGTCGACAATGTCGGCCGCCATCATGGATGCAACTTCGCCCGCCTGATGGCCTCCCATGCCATCACACACGACGAACACTCCGTTGGTCTGGTCAAGATGGAGGCAGTCCTCGTTGGATCCTCTCACCAAACCGACATCGCTCTTTCCGGCTACTTTAACTTGTAATGGCACTTAAATCCTGAACAGTTATAAAATCTGTCAAATCGATGCAATCTTGCTAATAAAATATATAAGTCAACTCAAAAAAACAAGAGTTCATAGTTGGTCGGCAATCACTTCCCCCACTTTCGCGGCATTTTTATCCTATCGAGTTTGGTCAACAGGTAGAAAAATGAATCCTGATCGATCAAGAGGAGGCCGCTTTCCGTTTCATCCGGAGCCACAGCAGGAACAGTACCAGTAATGCCCCTACTGAATCGGTGACAAAATCGTAGACATCGGACTGACGTCCCGGGACGAACCGCTGGTAATACTCGTCAAAAACGGCAAACAAACATAAGAACATCGCTGAAAGCAACACGGCATAATTGAGGGTTACTCTGCCGCCAAGGTTCGAGAATGATCTGAAAGCGAGAAACGAGAATATCCCGTATTCCACGAAATGTGCCACTTTGTCGGCTGCCAGCAACTTAATCGGAGGCGGATTAAGATGGGGAACCGATGAAAGAGCAATGACTGCCCCGGCATACAATATCAACGGCAGGTGGTACAGAAGAAATTTGCTTTTCGATCCCAATGTTGCTCTCCATTCTTTCTCCTTCAATAAGCATCCGGCGGTTTTTCGTCAACTAAAACCACGTTCGCTTCACAAAGAGATGACATTGATGAGTCCAGCGCCCGCCGGGCTTTCTCACCGTTCATTTATAGGTCCCGACAACAGAAGATTCCACGGGAGAATTTGGACCGGATGGAGTTTTTTTTGTGGATATTGACCAACGGGGAGTTTAACTTTGTGAAGTTATGAACCGTAGTCTTGCCCCTCCAACTCCGCTGACAGCTTCTCAGAAGCTGAGTATTGCTGTTGGTGCCCTGGTTATTGTCGTTCTAGGTGGCACCCTGGGATTTGTGACCCTTGAGGGTATGGACCCGCTGGACGCCCTCTATATGACAGTCATTACGCTGTCAACCGTTGGTTTCGGCGAAATAAGGCCGCTGCATCCTGCAGGGCGGATTTTTGTCATATTTCTTATTATGTTCGGTGTTGCTCTGGTGGGCTTCACAGCCTCGGTTGTCGGACAAATTATACTTGAGGGACAGTTGCGAGACGTATTAGGGAGAAGAAAGATGGAAAATAAAATACGCAAAATTTCACGGCACTTTATTATTGCCGGATTTGGTCGGGTGGGTCGTCAGGTCGCCCTGGAATTCAAAAAGAAAAACGTCAGTTTCGTGGTAATTGAGAAGAGCCAGGAAGGTATTGAGAACCTTACGAAAGACGGTTTCTTGTATATCGAGGGGGAGGCCACCGACGATGATGTTCTCAGAGCCGCCGGTATCGAAACCGCAACGACACTGATATCGACGCTTCCGGATGAAGCTCAGAATGTTTATCTGACGTTGACGGCGCGAGATATGAACAAGGACCTGCATATTATTGCCCGTGCGGACTATGATGATGGCGTTAAGAAACTTCGGAGAGCCGGTGCCGACCATGTGGTAACGCCTCATGTGCTTGGCGGCATCAGGATGGCCATGGCCTCACTTCGGCCCAACGTATTGGATTTCATGCACGCTACATCTCTGGGCGAAAGCGGGTTGACAATCGAGGAGATGGTCATTCCGGGGGGATGCGATCTGGCCGGCAAGACTCTGGTTGAGTCAAATCTGAAAAAGGAATTTGGTCTCACAATTATAGGGATCAAAAAAACGGGCAAGGAGATGACAATTGCCCCCGGTCCGGAAACTGTTCTGGCGGAAAATGATATCCTTGTTTTGATTGGCAGATCAGAGGGACTTGAAAATTTGAGCAAAAAGCTGTCCTCGTAAGATGATTTATCGAGTCCTGTTTATAATCAGCACAATCTGGCGCAAATCGGTACCTGACGTCGACCAAAGAGTAGATTATCTGGAAAAATGGGTTGACAGAAACAGCCATTGTGCTTATATTTGACCCGTACAACAGTACCATAGTTTACTGCACTAATGTTACTTAATTAAGCTGTAACAAAGACTCGGGTGAGCCAAAACCCTTTACCCTCACACGTTTGGCCAACCCTGAGTTGCTCAGGTAGGTAAGGCGCAGCATATTTTTTTAGTCAAAAAATTACTACAACCCATAAACCTTTTCAACTTTTATTTGTGAGGGAAACACTAATGAGAGCATCCATGAAAGCAGCAGTATTACTGATCAGTGCCGTAATGGTTCTGGCTTCGTTCAGCCTGGTTGCCGCTCAAAGCATCACCATCGACCACGTTGATGGCCTCAATGCCTCCGGTGGAATCGATGACGGCGCGGTTCTGACGTTTCATATGCGTTTGACCGGTGATGCCAACGCCCACTTCGTCATCAGCAACGGTTTTGAAGTTGCCGGCGACGGCCTCAACTGGGGCGGAATGACCGCCGCTCTGAACCCGGCCTATAAGTGGGATCTGAGCTTCGGCTTCCCGTGCTTCTTTGACCTGGGCATGTTCATCAACTACTTTGCTGATGGCGTTGGTGCCGATACTATCGGTTTCGGTGGCGCTGCCGGCATGTACGGAACCGGTCTCCCGGCTGGCTTCGATGATGTCGCTTACACGTTCACCATCGGCCCGATCACCGGTGATCAGGGTTCGATTCTGACCGTTGACTCCGCTTTCTATCCTCCGGCCGGTCGCTGGGTATGGGACATCGTCCAAGGCAATGTTGCCTGGGACGGTCCGTACAGCTACATGTTTGGTGAAGAGCCGGTTTGCCCGGAAATCATCACCTATCTCGAACAGGATCCGATCATCCTGAAAGAACTGGCCGACAGAACTCTCCGCGTCTATGTAGAGTGTGAAGACAATGCCAATGTCGATCTGAGCACTGTCGTCGTACAGGGCAAGATTCCTCCGTATACGGCTGCCCGTATCGAAGGCGACCTGCTCGTCACCGACGTCTTTATCTTCCGTTTCCTGTCCGCCTGGAGACCGATCTCGGCTGATGTACAGGGAACCTATTCCGTTGGCTATACGGTCGGCGGCGTTGCCAAGACTCTCTATGGCGATGTGAACATTCAGGTTTATCCTGGCGATCTGAACTTCGACGGCGTCGAAGATGTCCAGGATATCACCTTCATGGTTGACTACATGTTCCTCAAAGGCCAAGAGCCGATGTTGGAAGAAGCTCTTGACGTAAACCGCGACGGCTACAATGATATCAGAGACCTTCGCGCTATCGTCGAGATCGTTTACTAATCGCTACGCACATACGCGACTAGTTTAGTTGAATATAAACCCGCCCTCAACAGGGCGGGTTTTTTTGGCGATGACCCTTGACGATGAAGACCACGACCATCGATTCAGGTTAGCCCTTGACGAAAAATGAACCCTAAGCTATATTATTTATGTCGGCGCCGGTGCGCTGCTTACCTCAACGATTGGTTAATCTGAGCCAACAACACGAGTCGTCTCCCCGATCTGCAAGGCTCCAGGTGCCGCTGTAAATCGCAGCATTTTCGATAATCGAATGATTAAATACAGATAAATAGAATCACTCAAGGGAGGAGCCATGAAATTGGTGAAGTTACGTTCAATGGTCCTTTTGTGTGCGCTGCTTACTGTAGCCACAATCAACGTATCCGCCACTCCGCGCATCGAGGTCGATCACGTAGAAGGGCTGGACGCCTCGGGCGGCATCTACCCGGGAGCAACCCTTACATTTCATATGCGAATAACCGGCGACGCGTATGCCTACCCGGTCATCTCAAATGGCTTTTCAATAAAGGGGGATGGTATCAGTTGGACAGCCGTGACCGGAGAGCTCAACCCGGCTTACAATTGGGACCTCAGTTTCGGTTTCCCTTGTTTTTTTGATTTGGGGATGTACATCACTGCGTTCTCCACGGGCTCGGGTACCGATACGATCGGTTTCGGTGGAGCTGCCGATATATTCGGAACAGGACTTCCGGCAGGCTTCGATGATATTGCCTACACGATAACTATCGGCCCTTTTGAGGGTTACGACTCCGGGACAATCGTGCTTGATTCTTCCTGCTATTATCCGTCGACCGGATGCTGGGTGTGGGGTTGGACTGCCGTCGAGTGGGGTGGGCCTTATGAGTACGGATACTGCGAAGGGTGCGGAGGGAGTGACCCGGAGACCTATTTAGAACAGGATCCTATCATCCTTAAAGACCTTGCCGACCGCGTACTTAGAGTTTATGTGGCGAATGAAAACGTTGGCGACATTGATCTCAACTCGGTGGTCGTTCAGGGCAAGATTCCGCCGTATACCGCTGCTCGCATCGAAGGTGATCTGTTGGTGACCGATGTATTCATGTTCCGTTTCCTTTCGGCATGGAGACCGATCTCGGCCGATGTTCAGGGGACGTATTCCATCAGCTATGATATTGGTGGTGTAACCAAAACTCTCTATGGCGACGTCAATATACAAGTCTATCCGGGCGATCTCAATTTCGATGGGGTAGAGGACCAGCAGGATATTCTGTTCATGGTTGATTACATCTGGAATGGCGGTAAGATAGCCGGATCTGGAAGAGGCTCTGGATGTAAACCGTGACGGTTATGTGGACGTGAGGGATCTTCGCGAATTGGTGAATATCGTCTACTAATTTGTCGTTGATAGGCGACGAGTTTAGTTCTGTATAGCCCGCCCTTCACGGGCGGGTTATACATTCTGAGTGAAAGGTTACTTTAGGCTGGCGAATCTGGTCACGGTCTGGACAAAAACCGGGAGCATCTTTGATTGAGTCTTGACAAAACAAAGCCTTGCCAATATATTGTTATTAGTACTTTGGTAGAATTTGTACTTACTACCTACGGACCTCACAAACCTCACAAAACGCCTGTTCAAGTCATTAATGATTATGTAAAGGACAATCATCTCGCGAGCCATTTTAGTAGTGAGCATCCGTGAGCTGGATGACGGCGTAGTATGTCGGGGAACTAGTTACCACAACCCATATATCTTTTCAACTTTAATTGTGAGGGAGACACTAATGAGAGCACCCATGAAAGCAGCAGTATTACTGATCAGTGCTGTAATGGTCCTGGCTTCGTTCAGCCTGGTTGCCGCTCAGAGTATCACTGTCGACCACGTCGACGGTCTCGTTTCCGCAACCGAATTCGAAGATGGCGCCGTACTGACGTTCCACATGCGTTTGACCGGTGATGCCAACGCCCACTTCGTCATCAGCAATGGTTTTGAAGTTGCCGGCGACGGTCTTAACTGGGGCGGAATGACCGCTGCTCTGAACCCGGCCTATAAATGGGATCTGAGCTTCGGCTTCCCGTGCTTCTTTGACCTGGGCATGTTCATCAACTACTTCGCTGATGGCGTTGGTGCCGATACTATCGGTTTCGGTGGCGCTGCCGGCATGTACGGAACCGGTCTTCCGGCTGGCTTCGATGATATCGGCTACACGTTCACCATCGGCCCGATCACCGGCACCGCCGGCTCGATTCTGACCGTTGACTCCGCTTTCTATCCTCCGGCCGGTCGTTGGGTATGGGACATCGCCGAAGGCAATGTTGGCTGGGACGGTCCCTTCAGCTACACTTTGAAAGACGGTGGCGGTGGCTGCGAAGAAGTCATCACTTACCTCGAACAGGATCCGATCATCCTGAAAGATATGGCCGACAGAACTCTCCGCGTCTATGTAGAGTGTGAAGATAACGCCAATGTCGACCTGAGCACTGTCGTCGTACAGGGCAAGATTCCTCCGTATACGGCTGCCCGTATCGAAGGTGATCTGCTTGTTACCGACGTCTTTATCTTCCGTTTCCTGTCCGCCTGGAGACCGATCTCGGCTGACGTTCAGGGAACCTATTCCGTTGGCTATACGGTCGGCGGCGTCGCCAAGACTCTCTATGGCGAAATGAACCTTCAGGTTTATCCCGGCGATCTGAACTTCGACGGTTTCGAAGATGTTCAGGATATCAATTTCATGGTTGATTATATGTTCAACAAAGGCGAAGTGCCGATGTTGGAGGAAGCTCTTGACGTAAACCGCGACGGTTATGTTGATATCAGAGACCTTCGCGAAATCGTCAATATCGTTTACTAATCGCTACGCACATACGCGACTAGTTTAGTCAGATAAAACCCGCCCTCAATAGGGCGGGTTTTTGTTTGCTGCCGTACCCGCAAATGGCGGGTAGTTGATATTCGCCAGGCCCCGGAAAATACAGTTTTCGACCAGTCACCGAATGTTGCCGGCCGTTGTCAAAGGCCTGAACCGTCTCTGATGGCCTGAAATATTGCTTGAGTCGGGATGAAATAGGCCTTTTTCAATGAGGGCCGTTTTCGCCGGCCGGCAGTGGTCGATGCACGGGCTTGACACGCCGGGCAGGGGATTTTGCGGCAAACGGCTACCCCTGGTACGGTGACAGGACATACTGAAACAGATTTCATTTATGACCGATTTTTGGGGTTGACAGAGATGGCTGTCCATATTATATTGTGGGCGTACTTATAGTTTACTACGATAGAATCTTACCCTCACGATTGTATTCTTATATTAATGGGGGTTCAAGAGGGGTTTAAGGGTCGGCTTGGCTAAGTTCGGCCGCAGTAGCGCGTAGCAATTCGTAAAATGGACATATCAAGAAAGACAACCTCACAACCTTTCAACTTTTACAACACTAGGGAGCAATTATGAGAGCAAGAATCCTCACGCTCGCCATTGCCCTGGTCCTGTTGTCGTTTGGTGCGATTATGGGTCAGAGCATAGTTGTGGATCACGTTGATGGCCTCAATGCAGCGGGCCACATCGATGATGGCGCTATTCTTACCTTTCACATGAGATTGACCGGCGATGCCAACGCCCACTTCGTCATCAGCAATGGTTTTGAAGTAGCCGGCGATAACCTTAACTGGAGCGGAATGACCGCTGCTCTGAACCCGGCCTATCCGTGGGATCTGAGCTTCGGCTTCCCGTGCTTCTTTGACCTGGGCATGTTCATCAACTACTTTGCTGATGGCGTTGGTGCCGATACTATCGGTTTCGGTGGCGCTGCCGGCATGTACGGAACCGGTCTCCCGGCCGGCTTCGATGATATTGCTTACACGTTCACCATCGGCCCGATCACCGGTGATCAGGGTTCGATTCTGACCGTTGACTCCGCTTTCTATCGTCCGGCCGGTCGCTGGGTATGGGACATCGCCGAAGGCAATGTTGCCTGGGACGGTCCGTACAGCTACATGTTTGGTGAAGAGCCGGTTTGCCCGGAAATCATCACCTATCTCGAACAGGATCCGATCATCCTGAAAGAACTGGCCGACAGAACTCTCCGCGTCTATGTAGAGTGTGAAGACAATGCCAATGTCGACCTGAGCACTGTCGTCGTACAGGGCAAGATTCCTCCGTATACGGCCGCCCGTATCGAAGGTGATCTGCTCGTCACCGACGTCTTTATGTTCCGTTTCCTGTCCTCATGGAGACCGATCTCGGCTGATGTACAGGGAACCTATTCCGTTGGCTATACGGTCGGCGGCGTTGAAAAGACACTCTATGGCGATGTGAACATTCAGGTTTATCCTGGCGATCTGAACTTCGACGGTGTCGAAGATGTCCAGGATATCACCTTCATGGTTGACTACATGTTCCTCAAAGGCAAAAAGCCGATGTTGGAAGAAGCTCTTGACGTAAACCGCGACGGTTACGTTGATATTCTCGACCTTCGCGATCTGGTGCAGAATAGTCTACTAACAACTGCCCAGATTTAAAAATGGAAATACGTATGCCCGCCCCTGATCGGGCGGGTATACAGCCCCTTTACCGGCGGTAGGTTTTTGGAGAGCGACTTATGTGGGTCACCTGCGGTGAGAGAATGAAGCGGAGAGAGTGCGTCGTATATTCACGATTAGCGTATATCACTTTTCAGGTATTTTTTGCCACCATTTTTTCAATGGTGGTCTCGTTGTTGGTGTTGGCTTTGCACTGATCGTTTTTACTGCAGCCAGTCATTCTCCCGGATTCTTACCGGGCTTATAAAAGGGGTATAGGGGTTAGTTCCCATTCAGAATGGGACTTTGTAACGCGTAGCATTTCTAACAAAATGAGCATAATGACCCAAACAACTTCACAACTCAACAACTTCAAACATAGGGAGTGACCATGAGATTTAGATTCCTCACACTCGCCCTGGCCCTGATCCTGTTATCGTCAGGTACGATATTTGGTCAGGCTGTATCCCTCGACCATGTCGATGGACTTAATGCCAGTGGCGAGATCATCCCCGGTGAGGTAGTTACATTCTACATCCGTTTGACCAACGGGGCAGAGGCCCAGTCGGTCATCAACAACGGATATCGGGTATATTCTCCAGACGGTGCTACCTGGAGCCCGATGGTCGGAACATTGAATCCCAGTGTATCCATGGGACTATGGATCCTTTCATTGCGTTTCCGTCCCTTTTTCGACCTTGGAATGTATATCAACTACTTTACAACGGATCAATTTCCGACACTATTGGATTTGGCGGAGCCGCCGGTATGTACGGCACAGGTCTTCCTGCTAATTTCGATGATGTCGGCTACTGGTTTACTATCGGCGCGATTGATCCACGCCCATGCCGGTAAGACCATCGTGCTTGACTCATCGTGGTTTTCGCCTGCCGGCCGCTGGGTATGGGCCACAGTGGCAGATCAAGTCGCGTGGGACGGTCCGCACACCTTCGTAGTCGAAGGTGGATCTACAGGCGAGGCTCCGTTAATTACTTCGACACCGGTGACGGCTGCTACTATTGACCAGCCTTATACCTATGATGTCGAGGCCACCGGTGATCCGGTTCCAACATATGCGTTGACAACCGCTCCGGCTGGTATGGCTATCGACGGTGCTTCGGGCGTGATCTCATGGACGCCGGGCGCTGTTGGTGATTTTCCGGTAGTGGTCGAGGCCAACAACACTGAAGGCACTGATACACAATCGTTTACGGTTACCGTGAGCGGTGTTGCCCCGGCCTTCACCTCAACGCCTATAACAACCGGTACTTATGGTGTAGCTTACAGCTATGATGCCGATGCCAGTGGTAATCCGGCCCCGACGTTCGCTCTGACGACGTTCCCGGCTGGTATGACCATTGACGCTGCTGGTTTGGTCTCGTGGACCCCGGACGGTGTTGGTGACTTTGATGTAGTCATCGAAGCCAGCAACGTGGCCGGAACCGCTGTCCAGAGCTTTACAATAACAGTTGGTGGTATTGCTCCGAGCTTCACCTCGACGCCGGTTACTGACCGGTACCTATGGTGTAGCTTACAGCTATGATGCCGACGCCTCTGGTTACCCGGCCCCGACGTTCGCTCTGACGACCGCTCCGGCTGGCATGACCATTGACGCTGCTGGTTTGATCTCGTGGACTCCGGACGATGTTGGTGACTTCGCCGTTGTGGTTGAAGCTGCTAACGCTTACGGAACTGATGTCCAGAGCTTTACAATAACAGTTGGTGGTATTGCTCCGAGCTTCACCTCGACGCCGGTTACTACCGGTACTTATGGTGTAGCTTACAGCTATGATGCCGACGCTGCTGGTTATCCGGCCCCGACGTTCGCTCTGACGACGTTCCGGCTGGCATGACCATTGACGCTGCTGGTTTGATCTCGTGGACTCCGGACGATGTTGGTGACTTCGCCGTTGTGGTTGAAGCTTCCAACTCCGCCGGTACTGACGTCCAGAGCTTCACCATCACAGTTGGTGGTATTGCTCCGAGCTTCACCTCGACGCCGGTTACTACCGGTACTTATGGTGTAGCTTACAGCTATGATGCCGACGCCTGACTGGTTACCCCGCCCCGACGTTCGCTCTGACGACCGCTCCCGGCTGGCATGACCATTGACGCTGCTGGTTTAGTCTCGTGGACTCCGGACGATGTTGGTGACTTCGCCGTTGTGATTGAAGCCTCCAACTCCGCCGGTACTGACGTCCAGAGCTTCACGATCACAGTTGGCGGAATTGCTCCGAGCTTCACCTCGACTCCGGTTACTGCCGGTACTTATGGTGTAGCTTACAGCTATGATGCCGACGCCTGATGGTTATCCGGCCCCGACGTTCGCCCTGACGACGTTCCCGGCTGGCATGACCATTGACGCTGCTGGTTTAGTCTCGTGGACCCCGGACGATGTTGGTGACTTTGATGTTGTATCGAAGCTTCCAACTCCGCCGGTACTGATGTCCAGAGCTTCACCATAACAGTTGGTGGCATTGCTCCGAGCTTCACCTCGACACCGGTTACGACCGGTACCTATGGTGTTGCTTACAGCTATGATGCCGACGCCAGTGGTTACCCGGCCCCGACGTTCGCTCTGACGACGTTCCCGGCTGGCATGACTATTGACGCCAGCTGGTTTGATCTCGTGGACTCCGGACGATGTTGGTGACTTCGCCGTTGTGGTTGAAGCTTCCAACGCTTACGGCACTGATGTCCAGAGCTTCACCATCACGGTTGGTGGCATTGCTCCGAGCTTCACCTCGACGCCGGTTACTACCGGTACTTATGGTGTAGCTTACAGCTATGATGCCGACGCCAGTGGTTACCCCGCCCCGACGTTCGCTCTGACGACCGTTCCCGGCTGGCATGACCATTGACGCTGCTGGTTTAGTCTCGTGGACTCCTGACGATGTTGGTGACTTCGCCGTTGTGGTTGAAGCTTCCAACGCTTACGGCACTGATGTCCAGAGCTTTACTATCACGGTTGGCGGAATTGCTCCGAGCTTCACCTCGACACCGGTTACCGCCGGCACCTACGGTGTAGCTTACAGCTATGATGCCGACGCCAGTGGTTACCCTGCCCCGACGTTCGCCCTGACGACGTTCCCGGCTGGCATGACCATTGACGCTGCTGGTTTAGTCTCGTGGACTCCGGACGATGTTGGTGACTTTGATGTAGTCATCGAAGCTACCAACGTCGCCGGAACCGCTGTCCAGAGCTTCACAATAACGGTTGGCGGTATTGCTCCGAGCTTCACCTCGACGCCGGTTACTGACCGGTACTTATGGTGTAGCTTACAGCTATGATGCCGACGCCTGATGGTTATCCGGCCCCGACATTCGCCCTGACGACGTTCCCGGCTGGCATGACCATTGACGCTGCTGGTTTAGTCTCGTGGACTCCGGACGATGTTGGTGACTTCGCCGTTGTGGTTGAAGCTTCCAACTCCGCCGGTACCGATGTCCAGAGCTTTACCATCACGGTTGGTGGCATCGCTCCGACTATTACTTCGACACCGAACGAAAACGGTGTTAGAAATGAACTTTATTCGTACGATGTTGATGCTGATGGCTATCCGGCCCCGACGTTCGCCCTGACGACCGCTCCGGCCGGCATGACCATTGACGCTGCTGGTCTGATTACCTGGACTCCGGCTGACCTCGGTGACTTTGACGTTGTTGTCGAAGCCTCCAACTCTGCCGGTACTGATGCCCAGAGCTTCACCATTACAGTTGTAGAAGGTGACATCGCTCCGCTCATCACGTCGACTCCAGTGACCAGTGTCACAGTCAACGAACTTTATTCATATGACGTACAGGCCAGTGGCAACCCGGCTCCGACATTCGCTCTGTCTGTCGCTCCGGCGGGCATGACAATCAATGCCGCTACTGGACTCATTCAGTGGACTCCCGGTGTTGTCGGTGATTACGACGTAACAGTCGTTGCCAGCAACGGTGTTGCCCCCGACGCTATTCAGAGCTTCGTGGTCACCGTTCTCGGTATTGCCCCGACGTTCACCTCGACTCCGGTTACTTCCGGTACCTATGGTGTTGCTTACAGCTATGATGCCGATGCCGATGGTATTCCTGCCCCGACGTTCGCTCTGACGACCGCTCCGGCCGGTATGACCATTGACGCCGCTGGTTTAGTCTCCTGGACTCCGGACGATGTTGGTGACTTTGATGTTGTTATCGAAGCCAGCAACGTAGCCGGTACTGCTGTCCAGAGCTTCACCATCACGGTCGGTGGCATTGCTCCGAGCTTCACCTCGACGCCGGTCCTGACTGGCACTTACGGTGTAGCTTACAGCTATGATGCCGACGCTGATGGTTATCCTGCCCCGACGTTCGCTCTGACGACCGCTCCGGCCGGCATGACCATTGACGCCGCTGGTTTAGTCTCCTGGACCCCGGACGATGTTGGTGACTTTGATGTTGTAATCGAAGCCACCAACGTCCGCCGGTACTGCTGTCCAGAGCTTCACCATCACGGTCGGTGGTATTGCTCCGAGCTTCACCTCGACGCCGGTCCTGACTGGCACTTACGGTGTGGCTTACAGCTATGATGCCGACGCTGATGGTTATCCTGCCCCGACGTTCGCTCTGACGACCGCTCCGGCTGGCATGACCATTGACGCCGCTGGTTTAGTCTCCTGGACTCCGGACGATGTTGGTGACTTTGATGTTGTAATCGAAGCCAGCAACGTTAGCCGGTACTGATGTCCAGAGCTTCACTATCACAGTTGGTGGTATTGCTCCGAGCTTCACCTCGACGCCGGTTACCTGACCGGCACCTACGGTGTAGCTTACAGCTATGATGCCGACGCTGATGGTTATCCTGCCCCGACGTTCGCCCTGACGACCGCCCCGGCTGGCATGACCATCGACGCTGCCGGCGTCATCACCTGGACTCCGGATGATGTTGGTGACTTTGATGTTGTGATCGAAGCCAGCAACGCTTACGGAACTGATGTCCAGAGCTTCACCATCACGGTTGGTGGTATTGCTCCGACGTTTCACCTCGACGGCTCCTCTTGGTGGCGTTGTTGGTGAGCTTTACACTTATGATGCTAATGCCGATGGGTATCCGGCTCCGACGTTCGCTCTGACAACTGCTCCGCTCGGTATGACTATCGACGCGGTCAGCGGTTTGATTTCGTGGACGCCTGATGCTGAAGGTCTGTATGATGTCGTTGTTGAGGCTGCTAACGTGGCCGGCACCGATGTTCAGGGCTTCACTATCAATGTGGTAGCTGGTCCAGAGGCTCCAGTTATAACTTCGACACCGGCGAACCAGTGTTGTTGTCAACGAGCTTTACACATATGATGTTGAAGCTACCGGTAATCCGGCTCCGACTTTCGCTCTCAGCGTAGCTCCGGCTGGTATGACAATTGATGCTGCCTCCGGTTTGATTTCGTGGACACCGGGCGTACGTCGGCGATTACGACGTAACAGTCGTGGCCAGCAACGGTATTGATCCCGACGCTGTTCAGAGCTTCGTGGTCACCGTTCTTGGTATTGCCCCGAGCTTCACCTCGACACCGGTTACCGCCGGTACCTATGGTGTAGCTTACAGCTACGATGCCGACGCTGATGGTATTCCTGCCCCGACGTTCGCCCTGACGACCGCTCCGGCCGGCATGACCATTGACGCTGCCGGTGTCATTACCTGGACTCCGGACGATGTTGGTGACTTTGATGTTGTTATCGAAGCCAGCAACGTAGCCGGTACTGCTGTCCAGAGCTTCACCATCACGGTTGGCGGTATTGCTCCGAGCTTTACTTCGACGCCGATCCTGTCAGGTGATTACGGTGTACTTTACACCTACGATGCCGACGCTGATGGTTATCCGGCCCCGACGTTCGCTCTGACGACCGCTCCGGCTGGCATGACCATTGACGCTGCTGGCGTGATCACGTGGACTCCTGATGATGTTGGTGACTTTGATGTTGTTATCGAAGCTAGCAACGTCCGCTGGTACTGCTGTCCAGAGCTTCACCATCACGGTTGGCGGTATTGCTCCGAGCTTTACCTCGACGCCGATCCTCACCGGTGATTATGGTGTTGCTTTACACCTATGATGCCGACGCTGATGGTTATCCGGCCCCGACGTTCGCTCTGACGACCGCTCCGGCCGGTATGACCATTGACGCTGCCGGCGGTTATGGTATCCTGGACTCCGGACGGTGTTGGTGACTTTGATGTTGTTGTCGAAGCTTCCAACTCCACCGGAACAGCTGTCCAGAGCTTCACTATCACAGTTGCTGGTATTGCTCCGAGCTTCACCTCTTCGCCGGTTACCGCCGGTACCTACGGTGTAGCTTACAGCTATGATGCCGACGCTGATGGTTATCCGGCCCCGACGTTCGCTCTGACGACGTTCCCGGCTGGCATGACCATTGACGCTGCTGGTTTAATCTCCTGGACTCCGGATGATGTTGGTGACTTCGCCGTTGTGGTTGAAGCTGCTAACGCTTACGGAACCGATGTCCAGAGCTTCACTATCACCGTTGGTGGTATTGCTCCGAGCTTCACCTCTTCGCCGGTTACCGCCGGTACTTACGGTGTAGCTTACAGCTATGATGCCGACGCCGATGGTTATCCTGCCCCGACGTTCGCCCTGACGACCGCTCCGGCTGGTATGACCATTGACGCTGCCGGTCTCATTACCTGGACTCCGGATGATGTTGGTGACTTCGCCGTTGTGGTTGAAGCTGCTAACACTTACGGGACTGACGTCCAGAGTTTCACCATCACGGTTGGTGGTATCGCTCCGAGCTTCACTTCGACGGCTCCTCTCGGTGGCGTTGTTGGTGAGCTTTACACTTACGATGCTAATGCCGATGGATATCCGGCCCCGACGTTCGCTCTGACAACTGCTCCGCTCGGTATGACTATCGACGCGGTCAGCGGTTTGATTTCGTGGACGCCTGATGCTGAAGGTCTGTATGATGTCGTTGTTGAGGCTGCTAACGTGGCCGGCACCGATGTCCAGAGCTTCACTATCAATGTCGTAGCTGGTCCAGAGGCTCCAGTTATAACTTCGACACCGGGAACCAGCGTTGTCGTCAACGAGCTTTACACATATGATGTTGAAGCTACCGGCAACCCGGTTCCGACCTTCTCTCTGACCACCTTCCCGGCCGGCATGACTATCAATGCTACTACCGGACTCATTCAGTGGACTGCGACCGCAGTTGGCGATTACGACGTAACGGTCGTGGCCAGCAACGGTGTTGACCCTGATGCTGTTCAGAGCTTCGTGGTCACCGTTCTGGGTATTGCTCCGAGCTTCACCTCGACGCCGGTCCTGACTGGCACCTATGGTGTGGCTTACAGCTATGATGCCGACGCTGATGGTATTCCTGCCCCGACGTTCGCACTGACGACCGCTCCGGCTGGAATGGCCATTGACGCTGCCGGTCTCATTACCTGGACTCCGGACGATGTTGGTGACTTTGATGTAGTAATCGAAGCCAGTAACGTAGCCGGAACCGCTGTCCAGAGCTTTACTATCACGGTTGGTGGTATTGCTCCTACGTTCACTTCAACGGCTCCTGCCGGTGGCGTTGTTGGTGAGCTATATACTTACGATGCGAATGCCGATGGCTATCCGGCCCCGACATATTCGGTCGTAGGTGGTGGTGTTATTGATCCTATCACTGGTCTGTTCCAGTGGACCCCGACTGTTGTCGGCAGCTTTGATTTCACCATTACAGCGACCAACTCTGCCGGTTCGGCTGAGCAGTTATTTACTGTCTCAGTGGTGGCAGGTCCGGAGGCTCCGATTATCACTTCGACTCCGGTGACCAGCGCTACTCTTTATGAAGCCTATGCTTATGATGTTGAAGCTACCGGTAATCCGACTCCGACGTTTACCCTGACGACCGCTCCGGCCGGCATGACTATTGATGCCGCCACCGGTCTGATTGGGTGGACTCCCGATGCTATCGGTGACTTTGACGTGACAGTTGTGGCCAGCAACGGTGTTGGTTCCGACGCTGTTCAGAGCTTCGTGATTACTGTTTCAGGTATCGCTCCTACCTTTACCACTCTTCCCGTTGTAGAGGGTATTGTTGGTGAGCTGTACTCCTACGATGCTGATGCCGATGGTGTTCCCGCCCCGACGTTCGCACTGGTGGACGGACCGGTTGGAATGACGATTGATGAAACGACCGGCTTGATCGAGTGGACTCCCACCGAGGCAGGTTCAGTCGATGTCGTAATCGAGGCCAGCAACGACTACGGAACAGCTTCGCAGAGCTTTGTCATAAGTGTCTTTAGTCCGTTCCAGCCGGTCACGTTCCTTGACCAGGATCCTATTTATCTCAAGGATCTGCCGGATCAGACTCTGGGCGTGATGCTTGCCGGTTTTGATGTACATACCGTTGATGTGAATACGATTCTCATCAACGACAAGGTACCGCCGTCAGGTGTTCCGTATGACACTACCTATGCTGAGTATCCGGGTCCTGTACTCAAGGTACCGGTCTTCATAATGAGGTTCCTTGCCAACTGGAGACCGATCAAGAATACGGTTCAGGACACTTACACTGTCAGCTTCCAGCTTCTGGATGGTACGCCGGTCGACCTCGTCGGTGACATTAATATCGAAATCGTCCCCGGTGATCTCACTTTCGACGGTGTAGTTGACAGCAACGACATCATCTTCATGGTTGATCTGATTTGGAACAATGGCAAATCAGCGACCTTTGAAGAACTGCAGGATGTTGACGGCAATGGCTACCTGGATCCTCTGGATCTGCGTGCTGTTGTCAATATGGTCTACTAACGACTAGTCTTTCATAACTGCCAATTCAGGGCAGTATCCGGCCCGTCCGTCCTAAAGGGGACGGGCCTTTTTTATGGATTTCAAGGGGTTACATCCGGCACAATCAATCCTTATAAGCCGTAATTCGCTGTGAGTACGACTTTTGCACAGTTGGAAAACAGGCGATTAGTAGTTGACAGATTGGCCATATGTGCTTATATTTACCCAGTACGTCAACCCTCACTTCTGGCGTATGACTATTACTAATTAAGTTACATCGCGTAAGTCCCTGGGGAGCGGGAACTGGCTTAAGAGGATTACATTTGTCGTGTTTGGTTTTCCACAGGGAAGAGCGCAGCAACTTTGGAAATTGAGAAAAACCAATTACAACCCATTCAACTTTTCAACACTTTTTGTGAGGGAGTAACCATGAGACTAACAGCAGTCTTATTCAGCGTTGGTCTGATTCTGTTCTCATTTGGCTCCGTTATGGGTCAGTCGATCGTGGTCGATCACGTCGACGGTCTCAACGGCAACGGCGAAATCGAGCAGGGAGCGATGCTGACCTTCTATATGCGCCTTACTGGCGATGCGGATGCCCACTTCGTTATTTCGAATGGTTTCCGTGTATATGGTGATGATGTAAACTGGAGCGCCATGAGCGGTACGCTCAATCCGGCTTACAAATGGGATCTCTCCTACGGATTCCCGTGCTTTTTCGATCTCGGAATGTTCGTGAACGTATTCTCAACCGGCTCGATTTCCGATACTATCGGGTTTGGTGGCGCTGCCGGTATGTACGGCACCGGACTTCCGGCTAATTTCGACGATATCGGTTATTGGATTAATATCGGACCGGTCACCGGCGACGGCGACTTTCTGTATATTGACTCCGCGTTCTATCCCCCGGCCGGCCGCTGGGTATGGGACTTTGTGGGTGAAAACGTAGCCTGGGGCGGCCCGTATGCCTACCCGATGGCCAAGGCATGTGCTCCGGCCGCATTTACGTCCACTCCCGTGACAGATGGCGAAATTGGCGTGGAATATGTCTATGACGTCGATGCTGGTGGCGATCCGGCTGCAACCTACGCTTTGACCGTATTCCCGACTGATATGGCAATTGATCCCGTGACTGGTGTTATCACCTGGACGCCCGATGCCGCCGGTAACTTTGCTGTCACAGTGGTGGCTTCCAACGCCTGCAGCGAGATTACTCAGGAATTCAGCATTAACGTTCCAGAACCGCTCGTGGCTCCTGTGATTACCACTACAGCGGGTCTTGACGGTGTTGTCAATTCAGTGTACACCTACGATGTCAATGCTACCGGCAACCCGGTCCCGACCTATGCTCTGACCGTCTTCCCGGATGACATGGAAATCGTAGCCGCAACCGGCGTCATCACCTGGACTCCTACCGCTGTCGGCGACTATAACGTCACCGTGGTAGCTTCCAATGGTGTCGAGCCTGATGCCATTCAGAGCTTTGTTATTTCCGTGACTCCGGAACTCATTGCTCCGGAAATTACTACCACCGAAGTTACCGATGGCCAGGTTGGCGAGCCGTACACCTATGATGTTGATGCTACCGGTTATCCGGAACCGACCTTCGCTCTCACCACCGCTCCGACCGGCATGAACATCGATGAGTTCACCGGTGTGATTACCTGGACGCCAACTGTCGACGGTAATTTCGACGTTACCGTGCGTGCCAGCAACGGTGTGGCCCCGGCTGCCACCCAGAGCTTTGAAGTTCATGTGATCCCGGCCTATGCTGCTCCGGTCATTACTTCGACTCCCGTTCTTGTAGGAGCCGAGGGCGACGCGTATTTCTACGATGTCGAAGCCGATGGTTACCCGGAACCGACTTTCGCCCTTACTGTCAACCCCGATGGCATGACCATCGACGAAGCTACCGGCGAAATTAACTGGACTCCTACCGTTCTGGGCGACTACGACGTGACTGTGGTTGCTTCCAACGGTATCGGCGACGATGCCGTCCAGACCTTTGTGATTGCCGTCGCAGAAGGCTGCCCGGAAGTCATTACCTATCTCGAACAGGATCCGATTATCCTGAAAGACCTGGCCGACAGAGTCCTCCGCGTTTATATCGAGTGTGAAGATAACGCCAATGTCAATCTGAGCACTGTCGTCGTGCAGGGCAAGATTCCTCCGTATACGGCTGCCCGTGTCGAAGGTGATCTGCTTGTCACCGACGTCTTTATCTTCCGTTTCCTGGCTGCATGGAGACCCATCTCGGCTGACGTACAGTCCAGCTACACGGTTGGATACAGTATGAACGATGGTACTCCCGTGGAACTCTCCGGCGAGATGAACCTCAATGTTTATCCCGGTGATCTGAACTTCGACGGTTTCGAAGATGTTCAGGATATCTCCTTCATGGTTGACTATATGTTCCTGAAGGGCGCCGAGCCGATGCTGGACGAGGCTCTTGACGTTAACCGTGACGGTTACGTTGATGTCAGAGATCTTCGTACTCTGGTTGAGCTGGTGTACTAACAGTCATCTGACAATCAGAACATAATTACTCTCGAGAAAACCCGCCCTGAAAAGGGCGGGTTTTTCTAAATGGGAAACCCCAAAAAGCCGATATAAGACTACAATTGACAACAAAGTCTATTTTGCGTATATTGGCAATATCAGCAGTTCTTTTTACCCGTTTGAGGGTAAGGCTATTCAGTAGATTAATAGGGCGGAGGGTCCAATGAAAATTAAGTCGGTATCAATTTTAACGGCACTTGGCCTGCTTTGTGCCGGTATGGTGTTCGGCGAGGGTCGGAACACATCGACCAGCCAGGAACCACATTCTCACCAGAACAAATACAGCGAGCTCCAGACTTACGTTGAACAAGACCCCGTAGTCCTCAAAGACCTCTCGAATCGCATACTGAAGGTCTACGTGCGCGGGGGCAATTTCGATGTTCGGGATATAGATCTCAGCACTGTGGTTCTGCAGGGGAAGATACCCCCCTATACTGAGGCGCGCATTGAAGGAAACAAACTTGTCACGGATGCCTTTATTTTCCGCTTTCTGTCGGCCTGGCGTCCGATCACCGATGATATTCACGGTACCTACTCTGTATCTTTTGATCTTAACAATGGCGAACATATCACCCTCTACGGTGAGGTAAACATTGATTACATCCCCGGGGATTTGAATTTCGACGGTGTATTAGACGAGGCCGACATCGCGTTTTTAGAGGACTATTTCTTCAACGGCGGCCCGGAGCCTATGTTGGAAGAAGCGCTGGATGTCAACCACGATGGCTACGTGAACGAGGATGATCTGGAGTTTCTCCGGCAGTTGGTTGCCGAAGCTGAAGAGGCCGAACCGAATCATGAGAAACGTGGCTACGGCGACCCGCCGACCTACCTCGAACAGAACCCCATAGTATTAAAGGACCTTGCGGACCGCGTCCTGAGAGTCTATGTCCGCGGGACCAATTTCGACATCCACGACGTAGACCTCAATACCGTGTTCGTTCAGGGGAAAATCCCGCCGTATACCGAGGCGCGCATTGAAGGGGATAGGCTCGTTACCGATATCTTCATATTCCGTTTCCTGGCTGCATGGCGGCCCATCGAAGACGACGTACACGGCCGATACACAGTCGAGTTCGATCTGAATACAGGCGAGCACATAGTGCTTGAGGGTTCGGTGCATGTTGAGATTTATCCGTCGATGATATGAGCTTCTGGAAGAAGTCTGATTGCGAATTGTTGTTCCGGTTCCTTGAATGGGCGGAGAATATCTGGAGGTATCGGATTTTATCCTGATCGACGATTCGCTCTCTATCTCGGTTGAGGATATCGAGTTTTTGCTTGAAGAAGGCGATTGCTACGAGGAGGAAGAGACTCCTCAGCCGAATCGCCGCCGTGACCGTCGAGGCAGCGCGTGCACCTATCTGGAAGAAGATCCGGTTACTCTAAGAAACCTGAGCGAAAAATCACTGCAAGTATTCGTAGAGTGGCCTGACTACGATCTTGAAAATATCGTTCTGGAATCGGTGCTGCTGCAAGGCAAGATTCCCTCATATTCCGAACCGGAAATAGAGGGTGATCGGCTGGTGAGCGATGCGCTCCTTCTGGAATTCATACAAGATTATCGGCCAATTACCGATGACGTCAGTTCCGGGTATACTATCGAGTTTGACCTGATCGACGGCAAACACGTGGTGCTGAATGGTGACATCGAGATTCTGGTTTACCCCGGGGATCTGAATTTTGATGGAATTGAAAATGTGGAAGACATAACGTTTCTGGTCGACTATCTCTTCCTTTCAGGCCAGGCGTGTTTACTTGAGGAGATGATGGACTTGACTCACGATGGCGTCGTGGATGAAGAGGACCTGCGGGCACTTGTGGAGATAGTCTATTGAACGATTTAGCGCAGTCAATCTCGAATAACAAAGCCCGCCCTCTCACCGAGGCGGGCTTTTTTATGGCCGGTTCGCCACGGAATCAGACAAAATGCAGCGGCATTACGTTTTTACTCGACCTGCGAAAAGCAGGCATTATCTTAGCAGTATGACGATCTTGAGAAAAGTAGGCGATACTATAGCAAAGCATGAGCTGCTTTCAGAAGGCGATTCTGTCCTTGTAGCGCTTTCAGGCGGACCGGATTCTGTCGCGCTGCTGCACATACTCCATCGGCTCAAAAACAAGCTCGACCTCCGACTCCACGCTGTCTATATCAATCACAATATCCGCAAGAAAGCGGCTAAAAAAGAAGAGCAGTTCTGCAAAGAGCTATGCGAACAACTCGGCGTGGAGCTATTTATCGTGTCCGAAGATATCCCCACCCTCGCGAAGAAAACCGGCAAAGGGGTAGAGGAAGCGGGCCGTGATTTTCGCTATGCTACATTCGAGAAATTGGCGCGAGAGAACAAGATCGATGGAATTGCCCTCGGTCATCACGTCGACGACAGGGTAGAGACAGTCCTTTTCAGGATTATCAGGGGCACCGGCAAGACGGGGCTGGCAGGTATACCGGTCAAACGCGGAAAAATTATCAGACCGCTGTATGACCTGACAAAAGAGGAACTACTGACCTATCTGAAAGAGAACAAATTAAGCTACTGCATTGACGAGTCAAACCGGAGCATCGAATACAACCGCAACTACATCCGCAACAAACTACTGGTCGACATCAGGAAGAATCTGAACCCTCAGGTAGATAGAGCCATCCTCTCGCTGTCGGATCTCGCCGCTGACGAGGAGGCCTTTCTCGATGAATATGTCAGGCTCCGGGCGAGGCGAATACTGCGAAGAACGGTCGGCGGCAAAATAGAGCTTGATTTAGTCAAATATAACGCTTATGATAAGTGGGTCCGGCGACGGCTGCTAAGGTATTGTCTGGCAGAGATTTCGGTCGGCAACGGCGGCCCCGACAGGATCGTCGTGGACCGTCTGGATGATTTCTGCGTCTCTCGTGGAAAGAGTTTGTCGTTACCCGATGGTCTTCAGGCCGCTACGACAGACAATAAACTTGTGCTTTATCGCCGCCTTACCGATAGTTATGTTGTGGCCCTGACTTTGGATCGGCTCAGCCGTCTGACAACATTGCGGTACAATTTCCGTATGTCGTTATTAGACATCGGACAGGCTGTTGTCGACGGTCAGAGGCGGACCAGTACAGTGTATCTGGCGCATGATAAAATCGCGCCACCGCTGACGATACGGAATATAAGGCCGGGAGACAAATTTCGTCCGCTGGGACTGAAAGGCACTAAGAAAATTGGCGACTATCTGACCGACAGAAAAGTACACCGGGTCTTCAGAGATGAGATACCGGTGGTGTGTGATAAGAAGGGAATTGTGTGGTTGGTCGGCTTCGAAATTGCCGACCGGGCCAAGATTGAAAGCTCAACGGGAAAGGTTCTGAAAATTGAGTGCATCAAGCGATCAAAATCTTGAGCTGAAGCCGTTTGAACTGCTTCTGGATCAGAAAACAATTGCCCGCCGGATATCGGAGCTGGGCAGAGAGATTACCGTAGCGTACAAAAACAGAAACCCTGTTCTGCTGGGGGTGCTGAAGGGCTGTATCGTGTTTCTCGCAGATTTGATGCGTCACATCAAATTGCCGCTGGAAGTGGAGTTCGTATCGGCGGCGTCATATCGCAAGGGCGAGAAGCAGGAAGACAACATAGTATTTCGCGGCCCCGCTCATATTCCTCTGAAGGGCAGGCATGTTCTCATAGTCGAGGGTGTTGTTGATTCGGGCCGAACGGTATCGACTCTTCTGGCCAACGTGAACAAGATGGAACCGGCTTCGGTTGAGGTTGTTACACTAATTGACAAACCCGGAAGTCATCGGACAAAAATGGAGTTGGCCTACAAGGGTTTCTCGATAGGAAATGAGTTTGTGATAGGTTTCGGCCTCGATAACACGCAGAAGTACCGGAATCTACCTTTTATCGGAAAGGTGATCGATAACGACTGATAGCGGGACATTTCGCGCATTTTCTGTGAATATGATCCCGTTTTACTTGTATAATAATGAAAGCAACAATTAGAAGGCAGTGAACACGTGACGGATTTTGATAACAAACGACAGCCCGGTAAAAACAAAGACGACAAATCCAAAGACCAGTCGAATTGGCGCGGACCGGGAAGATCTCTGATCTTCTGGGTGGGCCTTATCCTGGTTATGATTGTCCTTTATATCTATATGGGCGGAGCGCAGCAGGAGGCTCCCGAGATAACATATTCAGAGTTTGTGGACGAACTCGACCGGTCCAATATCTCGGAAGTTGCTTTCAAGCAGAAGAGACTTGAAGGCACTCTCAAAGAGCCGCAGCGGTTTGCCTCGGTAAGCTCCCCGGATGCTGTCACGAAGTTCAAGACGAGAATTCCTTTTGATGATTACAATTACGAATTAGTCAACCGGCTTCAGGAGAGCGGCGTTAAAGTCGTCGCCCAGGACGAAAGTCCCAATCTGTTTTTCTATCTTCTTCAGGCTTCTCCCTGGATAATTCTGATTCTCTTCTGGCTGTTTTTCATGCGCCAGATGCAGGGTGGCGGCGGCCCGAAAGGACTATTCTCGTTCGGTAAGAGCAAAGCCAAGCTGCTCAGTGAAGACCATCCGAAAGTGACGTTCAAGGATGTTGCCGGAGCCGACGAGGCCAAGGAAGAACTTCAGGAAATAATAGAATTTTTAAAAGAGCCGGGTAAGTTTCAGAGACTGGGCGGGAAAATTCCCAAGGGCGCGTTATTGCTGGGTCCTCCCGGAACCGGTAAAACCCTCCTGGCCAGAGCCGTCGCCGGAGAGGCCGCGGTGCCGTTTTTCTCCATGTCCGGTTCGGATTTTGTTGAGATGTTTGTCGGTGTCGGAGCCAGCCGCGTGCGTGACCTGTTCGATCAGGGGAAGAAAAATGCCCCCTGTATTATTTTCATAGACGAAATTGATGCCGTCGGGCGCCATCGCGGTGCCGGTCTGGGCGGTGGACATGACGAACGCGAACAGACGCTTAACCAGTTATTGGTTGAGATGGATGGTTTCGAATCCAACGAAGGTGTCATTCTCATTGCCGCCACCAACCGACCCGATGTGCTCGACCCGGCCCTGTTAAGGCCCGGACGGTTCGATCGTCAGATAGTGGTGCCGACCCCCGATGTTAAGGGCAGGGAGGGCATTCTGGCGGTTCACGTGCGTAAGATAAAATTGGGCACCGACGTAGACCTGCCGATTCTTGCCAGGGGCACTCCCGGAATGTCCGGGGCCGATCTTGCGAATATGGTTAACGAGGCGGCCCTTCTGGCGTCGCGGAAAGATCGCGATTCGGTTACCATGGATGATTTTGAGGAAGCCAAAGACAAGGTCATGATGGGCTCGGCAAGAAGGTCGCTTGTTATCACCGATGAAGAGAAGAGTTTTATAGCCTACCATGAGGCAGGGCATACGCTTGTCGCCAAATTCCTGCCAAAGGCCGACCCGATTCACAAAGTCACCATTATCCCAAGAGGGATGGCTCTGGGGGTTACGCAGTCACTCCCGGTGGATGATCGCCACACGCATTCGAGAGAATATCTCGAAGCTACTCTCGCCGTTCTGATGGGAGGAAGAGTGGCTGAACTCGTGGTCTTCAACCAGCTTGATACAGGAGCCGGTAACGATCTGGAACGTGCCACTAAACTGTCTCGGAAGATGGTTTGTAACTGGGGTATGTCGGAGAAAGTTGGACCGGTGACCTTTGGTAAGACGGACGAACACATCTTCCTGGGTCGCGAGATTCAGCAGCACAAGGATTATTCCGAGGCGACAGCGGTTGTAATCGACAGCGAAATTCGGTCATTTATCGACAAGGCCGAGAGCACGGCGATGGACATAGTCTCGAAGAATATCGATAGCCTTCACAATTTGGCCAAGGCTTTGCTTGAGAGAGAAATAATCGATGGCCGGGAAGTGGACGAAATAATCGGCAACGTATCAGGCGATGTCGAGCCCAGCAAACAGCCGGCGCCAAAGCAGTAGACCGGGTCCAACGAAATTCTAAAAGCCCCTCTGACTTTTCAGTTAGAGGGGCTTTTGCCTTACAGCGTACAGTCTATTGTCTGCCCTGAACTACATCGGTGTTAGTAACAGGCCGATGGCGCCGGTCCAAACTTCCATATGAAGTCAATCAAGAAGGCAAGGTCCTGGGGATCGAGGTGGAGATCACCGTTGACATCGGCTTCCTCGGCGCAGGCCGGTTCCGGTCCCCCCCTGTACAACCAGTGAACGTAGAAGAGGAGGTCAATTACATCGGTACGATCGCGGGAATCATAATCGACATTCCCTGTCATCCCGCTGCAACAACCGAAGCTGAGTACGCTGACAGTGGCATCGCGACTTCCGAGAAGGGCATCTTGAACCGGATTTACAAGCGGAAAATCATCGGAGGCGGTGTAACCGGCTATGTAGGTATTGCGCAATTCATCCCCAACGATAAACCAGGCTCCATCGGCAAGCTCACCTCCCAGATACGTACTGAATTCCAGCTCATTTCCCGATGGACTTATTTTGCCCACAAAAGCGTCTATCGTCTCCGGTACGATATAGTCATCAATCGGTTCGACCAGCGGAAAGTCTTCCGAGATAGGTGTATCCTGCCACGAAAAGTCCGCCGTATCTGTCGGCCCAGACGGCTTCGGCATAGTCATCCTTAGTGCCACCATAGAAAGTGCTGAAGAGGAGGTCGGTGCCGGACGCAGAGAATTTCGCGGCTATACCATCGGCCTGGCTATAAGGGCCGCCCAGATGCTCGGTCTGGAAACCGTTCACGATGGGGAAATCGGGGGAGCCGGTACCTCCCACGACATAGAGTTGACCGATCTTGTCAACATACGCTGATGTGATCCAATCACCTTCGCAACCGCCGAAAAAGGTACTGTATACCAGGGAATCGCCGTTGGCGGAAAGCTTGGTTACGAAGCCGTCCACCGCCCCGCAGTGAGTGGAGTCATAGGCGTTCGCCAGATGGAAGTCTTCCGAATATGTCTTACCGGTAATGTAGGCACAACCTTCCCGATCCACCACCAGAGAAAAACACTCGTCATCCTGGCTACCACCAAGATAGGTGCTGTACAGCAGGTAGTCGCCATCATAACTGAATTTAGACAGCGTCAAATCTTTAGTGCCGGTACCGAACCAGGGGAACAATGGATCCACGACCGGGAAATCACGGGAGTATGTCGATGTGGTCACGTACAGGTTACAGGCGGAATCGACGGCGACAACTCCCTTGGCTTCATCGTCTGACCCTCCGAGATATGTACTGAACACGATTTCGTTGCCCGTCTCATTCAGTTTTACTATGAAAACATCGCTCCATCCGTCGAGAGTGTTATCGAAGGCGTTCACCATGGGGGCATCGTCCGACATGGTGTGTCCGGCTACATAAACGCAGCCGTTCTTGTCCAATGTGAACCGGCTGACATCCTCTTGCTCACTACCACCAAGATAAGTGGCAAATTCCAGTGTATTGGTTTCCGGCTGCAGCTTGAGTACGAACAGGTCCCAGTCGAGAAGCCAGGGGGTCTTTTCCTGAACCGGGTTGACCGCGGGGAAGTCAGCCGAGTTGGTATATCCCACGATATAAACATTTCCGGAGGTATCTATTTGTACACCGCGGCAGTATTCACTTCCGGAGCCGCCTATGAAGGTACTGTAGGTCAACACGGGGTCAATGATCAGGGGCAACGAGGGGTCATAACCTTCATCGAACGAAAAACCAAAACTGTTCGGAGATATCAAACGATATGATCCAGCCACCTCAACACGACCGGCGCCATCCTCCTGGTAAACATAAGGACGTAATTCCGTTACCGAGCCCCAGCGCGTCTCCACCACCAATTCACCGGAACCGTTTACATAAACGCCGTCAGCTCCTTCGTAACGTACTTCTATGCCCGATGGATCCGCTCCCGGTGAAACGATAAAATCATATTCCAGCTGCCTATCGTTACCGAAGTACTTCAAATCGATACCGGGATAAACATTGCGGTAGAGTATGGACTCGAAGTTCGGAACGCCGGTGTGCCAGCGCGAAGGGTCATTGCCCAGGAAGTAGTTACATTTGTAATCCAGCTCTTTCTCTCCAACAACCTCAGGATTGCTTCTGGCTCCCACAAAGGAGGCCTTTAGCATAAGGATATCCATTTCCGGTGGAGGGTTCTCCATCTCGGACCTCGAGCCAGTATACTCTGAGGTCTCTCGAAGAAACTGGTAGTAGACGACGTCGGAACTAAACCACATGGTAGCCGTTCCAACATCAGCCCTGAATTCTATATTATCATCCCATTGACCGTTGTTTTGAGTGAACGACATGGGATCATTGACAGACAGAATGCTCTCAGATGCGAGCACGCTACTATGGGTGAGGAAGACGGTGAGGAGTGCTACCATTACGATGCCGATTTTGGCGGTTTTCTTGGCTGACATATGGTTTAGGTCTCCTAGTTTAACTGACATTACCCGGACAAAATACACTGCGCGACTTCAAAAATGCACTTGGCACTATTATTAGAATGTCTGGTGAGGGTAAAATTCAGTTTGCTCAGGCTGCTCAAGAGCAGAAAACAAGACCAACTGGTCGCCAGTGTCTCTGATGAGGAGAGAGACCCGGAGAAACCGTCACTCGCCAAAGCCTGGCGCTAAAGCGAGATTTGCTGCTGAATTCAGACTTCTCCTCAAGCTCTCCGGCCTGAGGAGATATTCTATTATATTAAGGTACAAGATAACTCTTGTACTCTAACTGCCTCTGTTAGTAACAGCTCGATGGTGCTGGGCCAAATTGCCAAATATAGGAAATTAGATATACCATATCCTGAGGGTCTAATTGGCCGTCGCCGTTGGCGTCGGCCTCCGAACGGCAGGGCGGAGCCGGACCCTGCTTATAGAGCCAACTGATATAGTACAGCACATCCATCGCATCCACATAATCTCTGTCATCATAGTCAACATTACCCATGATGCCATCGCAACAGCCTATGTCTATCATGGACACAAAAGCGTCGCGCGTGCCCCGACGGTAGGTCTGAATGGGGTCAACTACTGGAAAGTTGGACGATGTAGTATATCCCGTTACGTAGACCGACCTTAAGTCGTTTATAACAACATTTCGGCCGACATCCGACAACGAGCCTCCCAGATAAGAACTGAACTTGAGTCCACTGCCGTCATCATCGATTCTCGCCACAATAGCATCAGGGACACCGAGCATCTCATCGAACAAGGGATCGGCAAGCGGGAAGTCAAACGAGTAAGTATATCCGGTTAAGTAAATTTCACCATATCTTCCCAGACACATTCCCTCGCCGAAGTCGTCTCCCGCTCCACCCAAAAAAGTGCTATAGAGTAAATCAGTGCCGGCCTGTGAGAACTTAGCCACGAAAATATCATATCCCAGAGCGCTGCCTCCCGAATGAATCGGCTGGAATCCATTGACGATAGGCAGGTCGGCTGAGGCAGTACCGCCGGTTACATAGAGCCGGCCGAGGTCGTCGAGCCCCATAGCGGTGCAGAGTTCGACTGAAGTTCCCCCGAAATAGGTGCTGTATATCAGCGAGCTCCCGTCACTACTGAACTTGGTCAAAAAACAATCGGTTGAGCCGTCAAGCACTGAATCATAGGCATTTTCTAAAGGGAAGTCCTTTGAATAAGTATAGCCCGTCAGATAAACGCAACCCTCGTCATCTACCAGAATCGCCCGACTTTCATCGTCCTGAAGTCCGCCGAGGTAAGTGCTGAATACGAGTTGATCTCCTGCGACAGTGAATTTACTGACGGTAGCAGCTTTGGATACCTGTCCGGGGGCCAACTGGAAGGGGTTGAGCGTTGGGAAATCGGTGGAATAGGTAGTGGTAGTTACGTATGCATTCAGAGCCGTGTCAACGGCTACCCCCATGCCGAAATCATCGTCCGAGCCGCCCAGGAAGGTACTGAAAATGAGCTGATTTCCACCAGCGCTCAGCTTGGTCAGAAAGGCGTCGCTACTGCCATCAAAAGTGGCATCAAAGGCGCCGGATACCGGAAAGTCATCTGCCCAGGTTCTACCGACAATATACGTACAGCCATCACGGTCTAATTCCATTCGCGGATTCTCTTCGCGGCCGGTGCTCCCAAGGTAGGTGCTAAATATGAACTGGCCGGTTTCCAAAGATATCTTGGAGACTGTCACATCCCAATCGCCGGCCAAGGTTTCCTGGGCAGCATTGATAACGGGGAAGTCGGCTGAATTGGTGACTCCAAGCGTGTACGCGTAATCGGAGTCGTCGATATCTATACCCCAGCCATAGTCACTTCCGGAGCCGCCCAGATAGGTGCTGTAGGTCAACACGGGGTCAATTATCAGCGGCAGCGAGGGATCATAACCTTCATCGAACGAAAAACCAAAACTGTTCGGGGATAGCAAACGATAGGATCCAACCACCTCAATACGACCGGAGCCATCCTCCTGGTAAACATAAGGACGTAACTCCGTCACCGATCCCCAATGCGTCTCTACCACCAACTCACCCGATCCATTTACATATACTCCGTCCGCGCCATCGTAACGGACCTCTATCCGAGACGGGTCGGTCCCCGGGGAGACTATGAAATCATATTCCAGCTGTTCACCATTGCCAAAATACTTCAAATCTATACCGGGATAGACTTCGCGGTATACTATGGATTCATAATTTGAAACATTGGTGTGCCAGCGCGAAGGATCATTACCCAGAAAATAATTGCACTTGTAATCCAGTTTGTCGGCCCCAACAACCTCAGGGTTGCTCCTGGCGCCCACAAACGAAGCCTTGATCATCATAACTTCAACTTCACCCGGTCCCTGCTTGTCTGACTTATCCGATGATTCAAAATCAGATAACTCCCGGGCAAACTGATAATAAGCACCATCGGAACCAAACCACATAGTGGCTGCTCCGGCGCTCGCTCTGAATTTGATGGACTCATCCCATTGACCGGCATTCTCCGTGAAAGACATGGGACTGTTGGTGGGATGATTGGTGGCAGCTTCAATCTGACCATTGCCAAGGGTAAGTGTGAGGGAGGCAATGATTAAGATGAAGGTGCTGGCGGTTGCACGACTACCTATCATGTAAGGAACCCTCCGGACGGAGTGCGTCTGAATAAGTATTAAGGGTATGTACAAGGTTATAGATAAAATATACATCATTGCCCGCCAAAAGTCAATCCGAATCAGGTCTTCCGACTGTTTTGGTCCTGACTTTAATTGACAAAAACGGGCCGCAATTCGATGCTTCGGGCCATTACCTAAGTGGTTGTGACGTAGTGGTATATGCATTAACTTGGTCCCCCTGAAAAATCAAAAAATGTCCCCCTACCGGGCTTTGAACCCGCAATTCGCTCTATTCGCCGCAGCCCGGCGGTTCCGGTCCGGCGCCATACAAATAATTGACGAGATACACAAAATCTTCGATATCGATTCTGCCGTTTCCGTCGACATCAGCCTCCTCCATGCAGTCCGGGTCACCGCTGTGCTCGAACGACCATTGAATCGAATAGATTATGTCAGAAACATCCACGATGTCCAACTCGTCACCGTCCAAATTACCTCTGATGCCTGAGCAGCACCCACCGGTAACGGTCACTATGAAAGCGTCCCGGGTTCCCTCGCGGGCAGGCTGCAGCGGGTCCACCAGTGGAAAATCAGCAGAGAGCGTGTACCCGGTGATATAAGCCGCGCCTGCATCATTGACCTCCACCGAATACGCCCAATCAGAAGTGTCGCCGCCCAGGAATGTGCTGTAAGTAAGATTTTCCGCCCGATTATTGAGTCTGACAATAAAGGCGTCAAGAGTATCCGCAACGCCGAGGCTGTTGTCAAAGGCATTGCTGAGCGGAAAGTCAGTCGAATAAGTTGCACCAACCACATAAATGGAACCGGCTGGCCCAAGGGCTATGTCCTCTGATAAATCGTCGTTTGAACCGCCCAGATATGTGCTATACGCCAACTCGCTTCCATCCGTACTGAATCCTGTTATGAACACATCCGTTCCCAGATAAGCCACGGCAGTATCCGAAGCTTGCTCAGCCTGAAAGGGATTAAGAGTGGGGAAATCATCAGACTCGGTGTCTCCGACTACGGTGGCCTTGCCGTCACTGGTGACATCGAGCGCATTACACCAATCGTTGGCACTTCCACCCAAATACGTGCTATACTCTAACGATGTTCCGCCGGCACTGAACCGAACAAGGAACGCATCGGTAATGCCGTTTACATTCTTGCTAAAATTATTATCGAAAGCATTTACGGTGGGGAAATCATCGGAATAGGTCTCACCGGTGATGTAGGCCCGTCCGGCAGCGTCGACTTTGATGTCCCGTGCTCTGTCATGACCGGAACCACCGATATAGGTGCTGTACACGAGGTGACCGCCATCGGGTGCGATCTTGCTCACCCAACTGTCGTCGTTTTTGACCAGAAAGCTACAGTAAGCGTTAACCGTGGGGAAATCTTCCGATTCTGTAATGCCGGTCAGATACGCATAGCCCCATTCATCCACAGCAACCCCGGTTGCCCATTCGTCGTGCATGCCCCCCAGATAAGTGCTGTACACAAGTGAACTGCCATCACTTGAAATCTTCGCGATGAAAGCATCACTCAGGCCGTTCCTGGTCGAGTACAATGCGTTCGCTGTAGGAAAATCGCTTGAAAAAGTTCTTCCTATGACCAATATGTTCCGATCGGAATCGACAACCAGACGAGGGTTCTCGTCGTTACCGCTACCTCCAAGATAGGTGCTGTACAGAAGGCCGTCCGTTGGATTCAGCTTGGTGACAAAAATGTCTTTCTCGCCTCCGCCATATACCGGTTGCAGGGCTTCCTCCAACGGGTAATCCCTTGAGAAGGTGTTGCCGGTGATGTAAATGTTATCGTCATCATCGATATCGATGCTCCAGGCGTATTCGCTGCCGTCCCCGCCCAAAAAAGTGGAAAAACTGAGAACGGGGTCTATTATCAATGTCCCCCGGTTGTCATGCTCAGCATCAAGCTGGAAACTGAAACTGTCCCGGGAGAGAATATTAAAGGCGCCACCCAGGGAGTTGATTGTCCCGTTCAGTTCGCTGCGCTGATAGAAGAGCGGACAGCGTTCCGTTAGTGTGCCGGCAGGCGAGCTGACCACAAGGTCTCCCGCGTCACTTACGTCAAGTGATTCCGCACCTTCGTAGTGAATCCTGATTTGCGATATATCGGCTCCGGGGGACAGCACGAAGTCGTATTCGATATCTGTGCCGTTGATATAGTACCTGACATCAATGCCACTATAAACATCTTTATAAACCACCGTCTTGAACGAAGGCACACCGGTTCGCCATTTTGCCGGGTCGTTACCTACAAAGAAATTAGACAGGTGCTCCAGACATCCTTCGGCTTCCACGGAGATATTTCCGCTTGCCCCCACCCACCGGGGTTTGAGCAGATTATTGATTGTTCCGGTATCGGCGCCGTCTCTTTCGGGCACGTGAAATTGAAAGCAGGGTCCGTTGTCAGCAAACCATACCGTGGCATCGTCCAGGCAAACCCGGTATCGGACAGCATCGCTCCACTGACCCGTGTTCTCGGTGAAACAACCCAGGGGGAGATTGGACTTATCGATCGATGGTTGTGCCAGCCCGCCCTGAGCTAACAACAAAACCGCCAGACCAAAGGTCAGGCTGACCAGTGAGGATAGAGTGAAGGTAATCCGTCTTTGATGGCCCAGGTGAACAAACAACTTACTACTGATGCCTTACATTGATGGGTTCTAATGCCGCAAGTAAAGAATACTAAAATTGCCGCATTTTGTCAAGCCATATCCGGCCCGACTCGTCAATTTGCTCCGATTATTGCGGGCCGGAGAAACAAATCATTCAATCACAGTATCGGTCAAATTCGCTTTGGGATTATTCCCCGGCCCCATGCTTTCAGAAGAAAAAGCAGAGAATTGCTGCCATCTGGCATTGCGAAAGTGCTTGGTTACCTGCCCGCCTGACGCCATGCCTGTTAGAAACAGGCTAAGGGCGGAGGGCCGGATTTGTATATATAGTCGATCATGTACACCAGATCCAGAGAACTTACCGAACCATCTCCGTCCACGTCGCCTTCTTCGCTGCACGGGGGGTAGGCTCCGCTTTTATACATGAAATCGACCAGGTAGACCAGGTCAAGACCGTCTATGTAATCGCCGATATCGCCGTCAAAATTGCCTCTCATGCCCACGCAACATCCGCCGAATACTTTCGTCAGAAATCCGTCACGAGTTCCCAACCGAGTTCCCTGATACTGGTTAACCAGGGGGAAATCCGATGACAAAGTGTACCCCGCTATATATACCTCGGCCTCCCCGCCAACATCGATTGCCTGGGCAACATCGGAATTGTTCCCTCCGATAAAGGTGCTGTATATGAGTTGATTATTCTGGCCATTGAACTTGGTGATATAGGCATCCACGGTACCGTCGAGTATGCCATCGAACCGGTTAACGGTGGGGAAGTCGACTGAATACGTAGCGCCGGTAACATATACGTCTCCATTGACATCTACGGCAACGCCCTTGGCATAGTCATCATCACTGCCTCCGAGAAAGGTGCTGTAGACCAGTGAATTGCCTTCAGTGCTCAGCCTGGTCAAAAATACATCGTTTCCAATATAACCCCCTCCGGCGAAGTCCGGTTGAAACGCGTTCTGAACAGGGAAATCGTCCGACTCGGTACCACCGACAACATAGGCGTTTCTATAGATGTCTATCGCGATACCCGTCCCATAATCATCGTCATTCCCGCCGAGATAGGTACTGTAGTTGATTTCTATTTCACCCATCGACACAGTGGTTGACATTATAGAACTAATTCTGTCGGCCGCGGGTCTTTTGTCGCTTGTAAACGATGTTACAAAACAGTCGACCGTACCATCGAGAGTTACATCATAAGCGTTGAGGGTCGGGAAATCGGATGAGTAGGTTACGCCGGTGACGAAAATTGCGCCGATTCGACTAACTGCGATACCGGAAGCCTCATCGTCTTTAAAGCCTCCGAGGTAGGTGCTGAATCCCATTTCATCGCCCAGCTTGTTGAATCTGGTTACGAAAGCGTCAGAGTCACCGTCGAGGTCTCCGTCAACCTCGTTCGCGCACGGAAAGTTGCTTGAACCGGTGATTCCCGTTACGTAAGCATTCCCGTATCCATCAACGGCTATGCCCGTAAGCCATTCGTCAACGGACCCACCCAATAGCGTACTGTACACCAGACCGCTGCCGGAACTCGTCAATTTTGCCACAAATGCATCATTGGTTCCGCCAAGGGTTGCATCGAGTGGTCCAACAAGCGGGAAATCCGTCGAGTATGTTCGCCCGGCTATCAGTATACTGCTGTTGTCGTCTATAGCTATTCGCGGATTCTCCTCACGGCCGCTTCCGCCCAGGTAAGTGCTGAATAAAAGGCTGTTACCCGAGGCTGAGAACTTGGTAACGAACAAATCCCACTCGTCCATCAGGGTGTCCTGATATGGATCAAGAAGAGGGAAGTCTACTGAGTAAGTGTGTCCGGCCACGACAGAATTACCGTACTTGTCAACACTCAAGCCCCAGATATATTCACTTCCGGAGCCACCCAGATAGGTGCTGTAAGTCAGCACGGGGTCAATTATCAGCGGCAACGATGGATCGTAGCCTTCATCGAACGAAAAACCAAAACTGTTCGGGGATAGCAAACGATAGGATCCAACCACCTCAATACGACCGGAGCCATCCTCCTGGTAAACATAAGGACGTAACTCCGTCACCGAACCCCAGCGCGTCTCCACCACCAACTCACCCAAACTGTTCACGTAAAGGCCGTCAGCTCCTTCGTAACGTACCTCTATGCCCGATGGATCCGCTCCCGGTGAAACTATAAAATCATATTCCAATTGACTACCGTTGCCGAAGTACTTCAAATCTATACCGGGATAAACATTGTGATAGAGTATCGACTCGTAGTTAGCAACATCGGTGTGCCAGCGCGATGGATCATTACCCAGAAAATAATTACACTTGTAATCGAGTTTGTCTCTGCCAACCACTACCGGGTTGCTTCTGGCCCCTACAAACGAAGCCTTGATCATCAGAACTTCAAATTCACCCGGCCCCTGCTTGTAGGACTTATCCACTGTTTCAAAATCGGATAACTCCCGGGCAAACTGATAATAGGCACCATCCGAACCAAACCACATCGTGGCTGCCCCGGCGCTCGCTCTGAATTTGATGTTCTCATCCCACTGACCGGCATTTTCCGTAAAAGACATGGGACTGTTTACAATGAGATTATTTGCGGACGCGGTCGGGGTATTATCGGCGGCATAGACAGTGACGGTTATTGCCAATACCAAGCCGAAGGTGAGGAAAAACCTGGCTGACATGTGAGGTAAAGCTCCTGTCCGTTATGACTTGTTTTACAAATTACTGCTGTAGACTTTATGATTTACAAGGATGTACCTAAGCCCATAGATAAAGTATACCAACCGGAACGCATTTTGTCAAGGCAAAATGGTCCCCGGTGTACCACATTCAACTCCCCGGCAGAAACCAATCGGGGTTCCTCCGGCATCGGTGCGGCGGTGACGGAAGGCCTAATATCTCTGCCGTAACCTGTTTTATTTCTTGATTTTCGCCCCCGAAATCTTTTTAATGCTTTTGCATCGAATAAAATCGTAAGTTCCTATGTGAGATGATTGAAACCAAACCGAAAATTAACGAAAAGCTGATATCCCTTGCCTCAGGTAAGGAACTAAGCCTTTCCCACACGATCGTTATGGGTGTGCTGAACCTGACGCCGGATTCTTTTTCCGATGGTGGTAGTTATACGTCGGTGTCCGATGCTGTCAACGGGGCTATCCAAATGGAGCAGCAGGGAGCGCATATTATAGACATCGGCGGTGAATCGACCCGGCCGGGAGCGAAATCGGTTTCGGTAGAGGAAGAAATCAAGAGAGTTGTCCCGGTTATTGAAGGAATCAGGAAATCGTCGGATATTCCAATATCCATTGATACTTACAAGGCTGCTACAGCCGAAGCAGCGTTAGATGCCGGAGCGGATATCGTTAATGATATCTCGGCCCTCAGATTTGATCCGGATATGGCCGCTGTGGTGTCGTCGAGAAATGTGCCCTGGTTATGATGCACATGCAAGGGACGCCGGATACGATGCAAAACAACCCGCACTACGAAGATTGCGTCGGTGAACTGTCGGAGTTTTTCGCTGAACGTTTAGCATATTGCGAGAAACAGGGCATAGACACCGATAAGGTAGTGCTGGATCCCGGAATCGGGTTCGGCAAGGGACTGGATGACAATATCCAAATACTGGCGGAACTGACAAAGTTGAAAAAGCTCGGAAGGCCGCTGTTGGTGGGTACATCACGAAAGTCTTTTATAAATATGGTCCATCCCACCGACAAAAAAGCGCGGGAACGCCTTGGCGGGTCTATCGCCTCGATGGTGATGGCCGTTTTAAACGGAGCCGATATAGTGCGGGTACACGATGTAGCTGAAACGGTTGAAGCTCTCAAAGTGTTGCGGGCTATCAGAGGAGGAGTATGACTCTTTTTCGCATAGATTTCGTTCACTTCGGGTTTAAGGATCTGGTCGATGTTCTGATTGTATCGTTCATTATCTTTCAGATACTTAAACTGGCCAAAGGCACCCGATCGGTCCAGATTATTTTCGGACTGTTTCTGGTGGCCGGGGTGGCATTTATCGCTTACTGGTTTCAGCTTGAAGGACTCACCTGGCTTTTTTCGAACCTGACAACATTCGGTCTTATCGTACTGGTGATAGTCTTCCAACCCGAACTTCGCTCCGCTCTGGCGCAACTTGGACAGAGCCATTTTATGCGCCGGTTTGCCAGTATGGAGCAGCGTCGTACACTGGAAGAAATCAGCCGCGCCGTGCTTCGTCTATCCGAACTCAGGCACGGTGGCCTGATTGTTATCGAACGTCGGACCGGACTACGAAATTTCGCCGAAACAGGCAAGGAACTCAACGCCGAATTGTCTTCGGAGATGTTGATTACCCTGTTTACGCCCTATACACCGCTTCACGATGGAGCCGTTATTGTCTCCGGTGATTACATTGTGGCCGCCGCAGCCTCGTTGCCCCTGACGTCAAATCCGCGTTTCCGCAAATTGTATGGCATGCGCCATAAAGCGGCTATTGGGGTCAGTGAGGTTTCCGATGCTGTTGTGGTAGTAGTCTCTGAAGAGACGAGCCAGATATCCATTGCTGTCGAAGGTGTACTTCACCGGGATATAAACAAAGCCGAGTTCCGTGACCGGTTGGCCGAGTTCTTCAAAAAGTAGGCGCCCGCTTCGGTAAATCTCCCGATTGACAAAAACCGTTGTTCTACGTATCTTGGCCTTCCAATTGTGATAGCCTTTTTACAGTCGGATAATATCGACTTAGACCCGGCAACAGACGATTGTCGGGATTATTTTTGACCGGTGAAAAAGATGCAGGATTTAAGAAAAATAAGAAACTTCTCGATAATCGCCCACATCGACCACGGTAAATCAACCCTGGCCGACCGGCTGCTTCAGTCCACCCAGACTCTGACCGTTCGGGAAATGAAGAATCAGGTGCTGGATTCGATGGACCTTGAGCGCGAGCGCGGCATTACTATCAAAGCCCACGCTATAAGGCTGGTCTATAAGGCCAAAAACGGCGAGACTTACCGGTTCAATCTGATAGATACCCCCGGCCATGTCGATTTCACCTACGAAGTCAGTCGGTCCCTGGCCGCCTGCGAGGGCGCTCTGCTGGTTGTGGATGCCTCTCAGGGAATTGAGGCGCAGACGCTTTCCAATCTCTATCTGGCGATGGAGAACGATCTTGATGTCATTCCGATAGTCAATAAGATCGACTTGCCCAACGCCGAGCCGGACAAAGTAGTAGGCGATCTGGTGGACCTTCTCGGATGCGATGAAGCCGATGTCTTGAAAGTGTCGGCCAAGAAGGGTATAGGTATTGATGAAGTTTTGGAGGCTATCGTGGCCCGCGTACCGGCTCCCAAAGGCGACCCTGAGGCTCCCCTGCAGGCGATGGTGTTCGACTCGGTTTTCGATAGCTACCGCGGCGCTATGCCGCTGGTGAAAGTGGTCAACGGAACCCTGAGGACAGGCGACAAGATAAAGTTCTTCTCGACCGGCAAAGTGTACGAAACCGATGAAGTCGGACACCTGAGGCTGGCCAGGGTACCGCAGGAAGAACTGTCGGCCGGCGATGTTGGCTATTTCTTTGCCTCTATCCGCGAAGTTGCCGACACCCGTATCGGAGACACCATAACCACCGCCAAAGACCCCGCCAAAACGCCGCTGGGTGGGTTTGTCGATGTTAAACCGATGGTCTTCTCCGGCCTGTATCCGGCTGTGGCCGAAGACTACACCCGGCTTCGGGAAGCTCTGGAAAAGCTGAAACTCAATGATTCTTCCCTCAGATTTACCCCGGAATCATCAACCGCCCTCGGTTTCGGTTTTCGCGTTGGGTTCCTCGGCCTTTTGCATATGGAAATCGTTACCGAGCGCCTCTCGCGGGAATACGGCCAGACCATTATCAATACCGTTCCCAACGTCGAGTACCATGTTCACAAAAACGACCAATCGGTGGTGGTTGTAGACAACCCGGCCAAGATGCCGCTGCCGGGTGTTGTCGATTTTGTCGAGGAACCGTTTGTCGATGCTCAGGTGATTGTCCCCGATGATTATATCGGTGCGATAATGAAGCTGGGGACCGAGCGTCGGGGAGAGTACAAGACGACTGAATATCTTGCGGCCAACCGGGTCAGTATTTCTTACGCCTTTCCGCTTTCGGAGATAATTTTCGACTTTTACGATAAGCTCAAATCAGCTACCCGCGGATATGCTTCTTTCGATTACGGCATACCGTACTACCGGCGTTCGGATCTGGTTAAACTGGACATTCTCATAAACAGCGAGCCGGTCGATGCCCTGTCTGTTATCATACACCGCGAGAACGCCTATCGATGGGGTATGAGCATGAACGAGAAACTTCACCAGTTGATTCCCCGCCAGATGTACGAGGTAGTGATTCAGGCCGCTATCGGCAGCCGAATTGTGAGCCGGGCAACAGTCAAACCGCTTCGCAAAAATGTTACCGCCAAATGCTACGGGGGCGATATCTCCCGCAAGCGCAAGCTGTTGGAGCGCCAGAAAGAGGGGAAGAAGCGGATGAAGCAGTTTGGCAAGGTGGAAATCCCTCAGGAAGCCTTCCTGGCCGCCCTCAAAATCGAGCGGTAGGCGGGAAGACCGGTTTTCTCTGATCTGCCGACTAAGACAAATCTCCGTCGCTTGCGGTTTTGCATCAAATTTTTGAATATGAATCCCTGGACAGACGGGAGAACTGACAGCGAGTTTTCAAAGCGCAAATCCGAATAGGAGCCCATGCACATCAATTTCCAGTCTAGGGCAAACTCGGAGAATTGCATATAAAAGCACTTCTCAGAAGGTGCGGATGAATGTCCGAGGCCTGGGTGAGCTCTGGATGCTTTTCTGCCCGTCTTGCGGAGTATGAGCCATGCAGCCGATATGAGGTCCGCGTCAGTCCGGTTCGACGGATAAGTATGCGGTTGTAACCTCAAAGTCGTAGTGAGGATTATACAGCTAACTAGAGCAAGAAGAATGTAGACTTGCGTGAAGTGCAAGATTGTCGATGGAGCGTCGATTGTCGTATCCCATGAGTTCAGCGGAAGTATCGGTTCTAAGCGACACTGCTCCGAGCTTCTTCATCCTTACTGACGACATTCCAAGGTGATGGAAGAACCAACTTGATGATCATGGATCCGAGGCAATTCTACGCTCACACCCGATAATTGAACGGCGGTCGTCGCTATCCGGCACAGGCTGACGGGCGGGAGGCGGCGCTACGGGTGCAACATCAGTCTCGAAGGACACTATTTCTGCTAGTGGCAAAGTGTTTTACATCAGGTTGAAAACAGGTCTCTCAAGAGCCGCATTATTGCCGAGTTCAACAGAACGGTTTTCGTGCGGCGAAGATACGGCAACATCGAAGGAGACCCGAAATTGGCTGGTTGATATTATGTCACCGGGACAGTACCGAAAGCTCTGCGAGTGACAAATGATCACATCCAAGACTTGAATGAGTCGAAGCTTATTTGCGTCGCGCATCAAGCAGGGAATAGACCACTCAGATAGCCGAAAATCAGATCGAACAGCTGAGGCAAGTCCTTGCGAACAAAAAACCGCTATTATTGCGCCGTTAGAGACTCTGGATTGGGAAGATAGGGTCTGTTCAAAGAGTGGTAACATCCGATCGCGGCGATCTACTCTACAGTACCCTGCAACCAATTCCCTCCATTTGCGTTAAAACAGTAGTTGCCTGACCGCAAAAGGTTAGTAACTTATCAACTATGAAATATGGCATTCTCATACTCACAGCCCTCCTGCTCCCGCTGAACCTTTTGGCGGCGTCGGTCTTTATACCCATGGACAAGTCCCAGACCGATCACCTCAAGGCCTACGGTGTAGTCTACAAAGCGCTGGAAAAAGGCTCCAAGGCCGAATGGCTGCTCAACTATCAAGGCGGCTCGTTTCTGATCGATTATTCGCCCGATGTAGCCAATCTCTGCCTGCTCATGGGCGTCAAATACGAACAGGTCGGCTCCGGGCAAGTCGCCGACATGTACCGAATAATCGAAGTTGAAAACATGGAAAGAGTAGAACTCGAGAAAGCCCCGTCAATAGCCGTTTACTCGCCGCCCTCGATGCAACCGTGGGATGATGCTGTTACGTTGGCGCTGACCTACGCGGAAATCAACTACGAAGTGATCTGGGACGAAGAAGTCCTCACCGGCGTTCTCGACGAATACGATTGGCTGCACTGTCACCATGAAGATTTCACCGGCCAGTACGGTAAATTCTATGCCGCCTTCCGGCACCAGTTGTGGTATCAGGCCGATGTATCCGCCAATGAAGAAATGGCCAAGAAACTGGGCTACAGCAAAGTCTCGTTGATGAAGCTCGATGTCGCCCGGACTATCAACAACTATGTGCGACGGGGAGGCTTTTTGTTCTCGATGTGCTCCGCCCCGGAGACTATCGATATCGCCCTTGCGGCCGAGGGCGTAGACATAGTGCCGCGGGAGTTCGATGGTGACCCGGTTGATCCCGGATGTCAGGAGCGTCTGGACTTTGAGAAAACATTCGCGTTTGAGAATTTCGAAATCACTATCGATCCCCTGTTATACCGGCACTCGAACATAGACACCTATCCCGACCGTCAGATTCGTTTCCCGCGGATAACCGATGATTTCTTCTACCTGTTCGATTTCGCCGCCAAGCTTGACCCGGTTCCCACAATGCTCACTCAGGACCACGTGAATACAATCGATGGTTTCATGGGACAAACGACCGGTTTCCGCAAATCGCTGCTGAAGAAGTTCGTCACCATTCTGGCCCAGCCGGACAATTACGATGAGGTGCGGTATATCCACGGCAGTTTGGGGCGAGGGACCTTTACTTTCCTGTCGGGCCACGACCCGGAGGATTACCAGCACATGGTGAACGACCCCCCCACTGATCTGAATCTATATAAGAACTCCCCCGGTTACCGGCTGATTCTGAACAATGTTCTCTTTCCGGCGGCCAAGAAAAAGGAACGCAAGACCTGATGCCGACAGCCTACGACCGGACCTTCATAGCTATTGACTACGGTTCCCGACGCATAGGGCTGGCCAAAAGCGACCCTACCGGAACTATAGCTTCGGCGCTGATGACGCTTGAGGTCAAATCAGTCCAGAATGCTCTCTCGGAACTTAGGACGGTCATCGACGAATATAGTCCCGACCGTCTGGTGATAGGCTACCCGCTTTTGAAATCAGGCGACAAGAGCGCAAAATGTCTCGAGATAGACAGGTTCATCGAAAAACTGAAAGACATTTACGATGGGCCGATAGAAAAAGTCGATGAACAGTATTCATCGCAGGAGGCTGCGGCCGTTATCCACGCTCACGGCAAAAAGACAGGACAGGACAAAAAAAGAATCGACCGGCTGGCGGCGGTCATTATTTTGCAGCGGTATCTCGATGATCACCCGCCTAAGTGACAAATCAAATTATAGCACGAAACGTTTTTAAACTTGAAAACAGGCTCAGCCTGATTTTTTTATGTAAGATGCTCAGGCAGGTTTTGTGAGAAGGAAAGCCATGAAGTTAAAGACTGTCATCTTTGTCGCCGCACTGCTCGTTATTGTCGTGGCCGCCTACACTTTTCGGGTTTACACGCGAGGTGTCGATATCGGCGACCGGGTGGTAACAGTGATTATCAAACCCGGCGACACCATGAGTGGAATCGCCCGGCAACTCGTATCCGAGGGTGTGGTCGAATCGCGGACAATGCTAACCTATCCCGCGCGACTTATGAAAATCGACCGAAAACTCACCCCCGGCCGCTACGATTTCACCGGAGAGAACTCCTGCCGCTCGGTGCTTGAAAGACTGATGGCCGCCGATTTCCTCCGCATGAAAGTGACTATCCCCGAGGGGACGACCATTTGGAAAGCCGCCGCGATAGTGGCAGAGAAACTTGAACTCGATTCAGCAGTGTTTGCCTCTCTGGACAAAGACTCAGCGTTTCTCGCCCAACACAATCTGCCCGGTCTGGAAGGGTATTTGTTTCCGGAAACGTATTTCATCCCGTGGGGAGTAGACGAGGTCTACGTCGCCGGGGAAATGATCCGTATGTTCCACCAGCAGACCGACAGTATCTGGCCGGAGGATATTATCGATGGTCTCAGTCGCTACGAAATTGTCAAGCTGGCCTCGATTGTCGAGGCCGAGACCGGCATCAAAGACGAACGCCGGCTGGTAGCTTCGGTATATGTCAACCGAATGCGAAAAAAGATGAAGCTCGATGCCGACCCGACCGTTATTTACGGGCTGGGCGGGCTGGATCGACCTCTCTGGACCAAAGACCTGCGAAAAGATACACCTTACAACACCTATATGCACAGAGGTCTTCCGCCAACGCCGATAAACTCCCCGGGGTTGGCATCGCTACGGGCGGCGCTTGATCCCGAACAATCTGAATATTACTATTTTGTGGCTGATGAAACTGGTGGACACGTCTTTTCGAGAACAAACGCGGAGCACAACCGCGCCAAAGAACGCATCAAAGCGGCTCTAAAAGACAAATCCGATAGCTCCCGTTAGGAGCAAATTACTTTTTCGCGGATGACACCGGCGAAATCGGTCACGATATCATCCAGGTCGCCCTCCTCAAACATCGTAAAGGCTGTCGGTTCTTCCGAACTGAACCCGAGCATACCAATAACCTCACCCTGGTGTTTCAGCGGCTGCAGCACAAAGGATCTCGAATCATCTTCCAGCAGAAGTTTCTTCTCGAAGAAATTTCCGCTGAAACTGTCGCAGAAGTTTTCGGTGTAAACACTACCCTGCTCGGCGACTCTCTCAAACAGTGAGGAATCACTGGGCAGTTTGATCGAAAGCCCCTCGCGAGTCTGGCCGTTGTTCCAGGTCGACACGGCCGCCAGAGGAGCATTCGTGTCACTCTTGAGCAGCAGAACCCCTTTGTTGATGTTGAACTTCGTTCTGAGCCGCCTGGTTAGATCGAAGAATATCTCCGAAGGCTCAACAACGTTTTCCGGCGTCTTGAAACTGTTCTCCGAATCGACCGGGGAAGGTACTAAGTCCTCGCTGTCACTGGCTTTAGATTTCTTCACTGACTTTCCCTGTTATTGAGTTACCTTTTCTTTTTCCAGTTTGTATTTTTTGACTTTGCGCCAGAGCGTGGTTCTACCTATGCCCAACTCCTGCGCTGTCTGTGTGAAGTTCCAATTGTTTTCGGCCAGAGCCTTGATGATGATGGATCGCTGTCCTTCGTCGAGACGTCCGGTCTTATGCGGCATCGCCGGGGTTTCGCTTTGGGAGACAACCGTGAGAGTCTCTCCATCGGTCGAAATGAACAGAATATCATCGGCATCGATCCGGTTCTCCCGGCAAAGTGCGGCGGCTCGCTTGAGCGTGTTCTCAAGTTCCCGCACATTACCCGGCCAGCGATGGCTGATGAGCAGGTCAAGGGCGTTTCGGGTGACCTCGAAATACGGACGCTTCATCTCATGCGCCAGCCGTCTGAGGAAATACTCGGAGAGCATCTCGATATCTTCCGGTCGTTCGGACAGGGACGGTAGCTCCAGCGGCAATACACTGAGCTGATAGAACAGCTCTCTGGAAAAACACCCCTCGTCCACCAGCGACGCTAATTTTACGCTACTGGCGGATATAATTCTCACATCAAGCTTGATAGGCAGCGCTTGCGGCGTGGTCCGTACCGTGAAATCCCTCAGGAAATTCATCAGCCGGGGCTGAACCGATGGCGGAATCCTGTCTACATCGTCAAAGAAGATGGTGCCACCATTGGCCTCCATCAACAGTCCCTTCTTGCCGGTGGGGGTAGACGCGTTAGGCTCAGAAACCTCGCCAAACAATTCGGCCTCGAACAGACCCTCCGGTATGGACGAACAATCCACGGTTACAAAGGGGTTTTTCCGACGGTGAGAGTGATGGTGTACGACCCTGGCGACTAATTCCTTGCCCGATCCGATCGGTCCGTAAAGCATGACCGAAATGTCGGTCGGGGCAATCCGCTTCAGCGTATCTTTGAGCTTTGTAATTGGCCTGGAACTGCCCACGATGTTATCAAAGCCGTAGCTCATGGCCACATGCTGCCGCAGACTGGTCAACTCCTGCTTCATCTGTCCGTGCCGCAAAGCTTTCTTCACCCGCATTATGCACTCTTCAGTGCTGTTAGCTGATGTGAGACAGTCGTGAATACCGGCCCGAACGAACTCAAGCGCCTTATCGATATCATCGGTGGAAAGCACTACTATGATTTCCATCCAGGGGTATGATGAATTCAGCCTTTTCAGGGTGGGTTCGCCGGCGGATGTCGCATCGCCGACAATGGCCAGACAGAAGTCCGTGTCATTTGATAGATCCAAAGCTTCCTGTGGCGAACCGGCCGCGACCAGTTGATACTGCTCGCTATCAAGTGAACGGGATAGAGCGCCCGTCAGTTCATCGGCCGTATTTAAGAGCAGGATTTTATTTCTCCGGGTATTGTTTATAGTCTTCATAGTGTCCACTTCACCGTTTGAGGTTTATTTCCGTAACCAGTCTGTCGTTCTCTATAGCAATATTCCTGGCAACTATCTTACCAAGTTTATCTGAAAGATGATCGGTGAAAATGCTACAGTCACTTTGTACAGCCTCAACCGGCATGCAGCCGTTAAAGGCGGTTTCGAATACCATGCCCAGCGTACCCGGTCCCGGGTTCGTGATCGTCACAGTCATTTCGCAATCATTACAATGCCGCGCGAGGTGGGATGTAAGGATGGCCTCAAACAGCATCCGATAAGCATCCTTCGGGGCCGTCACGTGTGCATCGGTAGCGTGATCGTTGATGACAATCAGAGCCTCAGCCGGCAGGAGAGCCTCCACGCCTTCAATGGCCCGGTCCAGCTCCGCAGGAATATTTTGATTCCTCTCGGCTAAATTGTCATAGCTCAGCATAAAGGAAAGCCTTCTGGTCAAAAGCTCCAGGGCGTCCGACTCTCTCTGTATCCCCGCGGCAAGTTTCGCTGTTTCGGAGTCATTATTCTCGCACGCAGTCTGCCGCAGATATTCGGCTGCCAGGCCCAAATTCGCCGTTCTGGTAGCGAACTGACCGGTCAGGCAGTCCAGAACCTCATTTTCTTTTCTTGCCTTCACCACGTTCGATTCGAGCGTGACGACCGACAGGTCGAGCTCTCCGGCGCTGATATTTTCCATCATCAGGTTGTACTGCGACATCAGCGGCGAAAGATGATACTTGAGTTGCTGAAGACTGATATCAATCAAGGCGTGATCGTCGCGTGAGAACCTCCTCGCCGCCGCTCGATTGACAGACAAGACCCGTCCGGTGGAACGATCAATCAGCAGAGTCGCTGCCCTGGTATCGAGTCGCTGACGGGCACCCGGGATGCCGCTTTTAATCGACATATAGGCGTCTCTAAAAAGATAGACCATTCGGGTAAATCCGCAGTCTTCATCGATACGCCCCAGGCGATGCGCCGGACCGAACACACCCAGAATGATGCTGTCCGATTCATGTGGATTAACGACAGCCGAGAATATTCGGTATTGCTGGTGCCGGCCGGTCATGTGCTCCGGTTCGTACCGGTGGGAGAAAATGGCGTGGCCGCCGTGGCAGGTGGTCGATTCTATGACATCGAATGGGAATAACTCCAGACCCTCAGGGTGGATATATGTTCTATTGTGAATCAGGAAGGTCAGGCAGTCGGGCGGTGCAATACCGTCGAGAAACACACGTTCTTTGTCGGTTATCCTGCCGTTTACCAGCAACCGGAAAAGCAGCGGCGTAACTAACGATTTCGCCCTCTCATCGACCGGCTGGTGGTCTTCTACGGGCGCTGAAGTTCGTGGGTAACCACATCGGCTATAGCTTCATCGTGAAACTCTTTAGTAAGCATATATTTTCTTTCGTTTCAAATTGAGACATCTATAAAAAAGTATCGGTTTAGCCACGAATTACTTTAGCAACCCTGCTCGGCCCTAGATGCGTTAACCGGCTGTTTTTTGTTGATTTTCGGCCGTTTTACAGCTACCTGTGTCTGTATGAAGAGAACTAAAGTGATTGCCACCTACGGTCCGGCAATTTCCTCTCCGACCAGACTTTCGCAAGTAGTAGGGGCGGGCGTAAATCTACTTCGAATAAACTGCTCACACGGGACAGCTCCCGATTTCGTAAAAGCGGCCAACTCTATCAGGAATGCCACCAGAAAAGAGCCGTTTCCCGTTGGCATGCTGTTCGATATTTCCGGACCAAAGCTCCGGCTTGAGCGCTTTGAAGGAAAAGTTGTTATCAAGCCCGGCCAAAAACTCAACCTGACAACCGGACGTTCGGAAATTGAAAAGAAAACCATCGCCGTAAATCACCCCGGTATAATCCAGTCCATCAAGAAGGGGCAGAGTGTTTATATCGATGATGGCAATCTTGTTTTCGAGGCGGTTTCTTCCGGAAGTCGCTGGGTAACACTCAAGGCTATCAATGGCGGCACACTACTGCCCGGCAAAGGCATAAACCTGCCGCAAAGCGATATTCGGATACCGACCATATCGGACAAAGACAAAGACGACATCAAAACGGCCATCCGCCTTAAAGCCGACTATATTGCGCTCTCCTTCGTGCGTTCGGCAGCTGATGTTTCGGAGGCTCGACGTATCATTCAGAGTTACGGGGGAGACCAGCAGATAATCGCTAAACTTGAGAAGAAAGAAGCCATTGATAACCTCGATAAAATTCTGGAGCAGGCCGATGGCGTCATGATAGCCCGCGGCGATCTGGGTGTTGAGCTGCCTCTTGCGGAACTGCCTGACTTACAAAAACGAATCATTAGGGCTGCGAATTTTAGACACAAGACTGTAATCGTGGCCACGCAGATGCTTGAATCAATGCGATTTACGCCAAGGCCCACCAGGGCGGAGGTTAACGATGTAGCCTCGGCCGTATACGACGGAGTCGATGCTGTCATGTTGTCGGCCGAAACGGCTACGGGGAGCTATCCTGTTGACGCCGTCAAGATCATGGGACAAATAATCACCGCCACAGAGAAGACATCGCAGCCACCCAAAGTGGAAGTAGGACGGTATCAGGTTCGTCTGGAAATCACTGAGGCGATAGCCAAGGCGGTCAGCTCCCACGAGGATGGTTGTTCGACGAAACTGATTTTTGCCTTTACGACCTCGGGATTTACGGCTGCAATGATTTCCAACCTGTTTCCACCGCAGCCGGTGATCGCCCTCACTCCCGACCCGAGAGTGCTGACAAGACTGGCCCTGCTTCGCTCGGTCTATCCGGTTCGGATAGAACAGCCGCGCAACTTCGACGACATGTTGACCATTGTCAATGATGTCTCCAAAAAATATCGTCTGGCGCGCGCCGGTGACAAAGTCATCATCACCGGTGGTGCCCCGTTTGGCTCAACCGTACCTACCAACTTTATGATGTACCATGAGATGGGGAAGAGAAAAAAACATGTGCGACGTTCGAAATAAACCGTTGTTGCTGATATCCCTCTGGATTCTCGCTTTACTGGCGGGTTCCGTCGTTAGTGTGGAACAGGGATTGTGCCAGTCAAAATCCAGCAAGGGCAAAAAGAAAATCTGCATAACTTTCGACGAACTACCCGCTTCGGAATCATTTGAAGAAGCAGACCGACCGGCTATCACCTACTTGATTCTGGAAACCCTGAAAAAGCACGGTGTCAAAGCAGCCGGATTTGTCGTGGGTGACCAGATTGAAGGAAGTTTCGATATACTGGGAGAATGGCTGAACAACGGTCACTCTCTCGGCAATATGACCTATTCGAATCAGGATCTGCACCAACTCGGAATCGAGCAGTTTATTCAGGACATCGCCCTTGGCAACGATGCTCTGGAGCCTATGCTGAAAGGCTTCGGCCAGAAGAACAGGTATTTCCGGTATCCATTCTTACACTACGGCAATACTGTCGAAGCCAAGGAACAGGTCAGGCTTTATCTCGACGAGAACGACTACACCGTTGTCCATGCCTCGGTTGTAATTGAAGATTACCTGTACAACCTGACGTTTGAGAAGATGGGCCAGGTTCCCGATTCGGCGGAATATGACAACTTGCTGAATGAGTACGTCAACCACGTACTTGATGAAATCGAGCGCGCGGAAAATCTTGCCCGGCAGGTGCTGAAACGTCCCTGCCGCCATATTCTCCGCCTCAAAGCAAATCGCCTCAATGCTGTCTTCCTCGATGAGATGCTGACGGCTATCGAAGACATGGATTACCAGTTCATCAGTCTGGATCAGGCTCTTGATGATGAGGTCTATTCGGCCCCCGAAGCTTATTTCGGGCTTCGCGGTGTCAGCTATCTTGAGATGATCATGCAGAGTGACCCGGATTATCTGCCTGCCGAGTAATAGAAAACCCTACAGACTACCGGCAGCTTTTATATACTCCAGCCCGGAACGGAAGAGCGCTGTCCCTATGACGAGATAAACGCCTGCTACGTAGGTGTGGGGGATTGGCAGATGGCGCAATACATACCCTGCGGCCATCATCACCACTACCAGCAAATACGATTCTACGGCCTGAAATGCAAATATGCAGACGCGCTCCTTGTGAGGTGAGAGATCCCTTATGCGAGTGATATTCTTTTTAGCCAACCTGGAAAACCCGTATCGGCCAACCAGCAGTCCAACTACAACCGCCGCTCCAACCAACAGATAGGGTCTCGATTGCGATGCGGCCAGCCAGAAGACGGCCATCAGTGTCAGGGCGACACCCACCGTCAGCCAGACTATTCCTGCTGTCACAGCCAGTGTTTTCCGCTTTGCCGCGGGTTCTTGAATCTGAAAGCTCATATCCTAATTTGCCGGTTTATATAGGCTTCTATCCACTAAAATTTATCATAATGTGATTAACAGGCAGGGTATAAGGTCGTATAATAATATAGACCCTCTAATCCGATAATTAATACAAGGGAAAAAATATGGCTGAATATAGAGATATACAGGTTTCGGACAACGCTCTGGAAGTACTCAGGAGACGTTATCTGATCAAAGACAAGCAGGGAAGAATTATCGAATCTCCCCGGGAGCTGTTTCTTCGCGTCGCCAATTTCATTGCCGGAGCCGACCGATCGTATGGGGCTAATGACACTCAGGTAGAAAAAACTGCCCGGCAGTTCTATGAAATTATGGCCTCGCTTGAGTTTATGCCCAATTCTCCCACTTTGATGAACGCCGGAAGGCCCCTCGGTCAACTTTCGGCTTGCTTTGTGCTGCCGGTCGGAGATTCGATGGAGGAGATCTTCGAGACAAACAAGAATGCCGCCCTGATTCATAAATCCGGCGGCGGTACCGGTTTCGCCTTTTCCCGCCTGCGTCCCAGAAACTCCATTGTAGCTTCCACATCCGGCGTAGCATCGGGTCCGGTGTCTTTCATGAGGGTTTACAATTCATCTACCGAGGCCGTGAAACAGGGCGGTACGCGCCGCGGTGCCAACATGGGCATACTCCGAGTCGACCATCCCGACATTCTGGATTTCATTTCCTGTAAGCGCGATACTTCGGAGATAACCAATTTCAACATATCGGTGGCAATAACCGATGTTTTCATGGAAGCAGTGCAGCAGGGGAAAAGCTACCCTCTCTATAACCCGCACACCGGAAAAACTCACGAGGTCGACGGGAAAGAAGTTTATCTCGATGCGACCGAGGTTTTTGAATTGATCGTGGATTATGCCTGGGCCACGGGAGAGCCGGGTATCATGTTTATCGATCGGGTGAATCGCCTCAATCCTACCCGACCTTCGGAGATAATCGAGGCTACCAATCCGTGTGGCGAGCAGCCGTTACCGGCTTATGATTCGTGTAATCTGGGCTCAATCAATCTGGGGTTGTTCGTCAGACAGCCACTGCCGCCAAATTACAACATGTCAGCGCCGCAAGAAGGAATAGACTGGGAACATCTCGGCGCAGTGGTAAGAACCGCCGTCCATTTTCTCGATAATGTCATTGACCAAAACAAATACCCCATTGTTGAAATAGAGAACCAGACGAAAAAAAACCGGCGCATCGGTCTTGGCGTGATGGGCTGGGCCGATATGTTAGTCCGGCTGGGTCTGCCGTACAACAACGAACAGGCGGTCGGTCTCGCTGAAAAAATCATGGCCTTTATCCAAAGCGAAGGCCACAAGCATTCATCGGAGTTAGCCAAGGTGAGAGGGAAATTTCCCAACTGGGAGGGTTCTGTTTACAAAGAAGATAACATTGCCATGCGTAACGCCACGGTGACGACCATAGCCCCAACCGGTACCATTTCTATCATCGCCGGCTGCTCGTCAGGAATTGAACCGTATTACTCTATCGCTTTTGAGCGGAACGTCATGGATGGCACCAGGCTTACCGAAGTCAACCCGCTCTTTAGCGAAGTGGCGAAAAGGGAAGGATTCTATACCGATGATCTCATCGCGGCGATTTCGTCGCGCCGGTCGCTGGCAGAGCTCAAAGAGGTGCCCGATCATGTCAAAGCGCTCTTTCTGACGGCGGCCGATGTCTCCGCCGAAGAGCATATACAAATGCAGGCGGCATTCCAGAAGCATTGCGATTCTTCGGTCTCAAAGACTATCAACTTTCCGGAATTCGCGACTCGCGATGATGTCCGTAGCGCCTATTTGCTTGCCTATGAAACCGGCTGTAAGGGGGTTACCATTTATCGTGACAATTCGCGCCCCGATCAGGTGCTTTCGACAATACACCCGGATGGTATGGAAGCGGCCGTTTCTTTGAAAGTTGAAAAGCGTCCCAATGTCCTTGCCGGAATTACCGAGAAAATCCGGACCGGATATGGGAATCTCTATGTTACTGTCAATACGCGTGATGGCCGGCCATTCGAGGTTTTTGCCCATATCGGCAAATCGGGATATACGACTATGGCTGACACCGAGGCCATCTGCCGCCTGATATCACTGGCCCTCAGGTCAGGCGTCCCGGTCGGACAGATCATCCGCCAGCTTCGCGGTATTGGCGGTTCCAGCCAGATTTTTGCCGATGGCGCCAAAGTATCTTCAATACCCGATGCAATTGCGCAAGTTTTGAACAAGCACTTCATCGACTCTTCGGAAAACACCGAAGCTTTACATGGCTCAAGCGAAATATGCCCCGTATGTTCTGCCGCCATGAGATTTGATTCCGGGTGCTTTACTTGCGCATCTTGTGGTTATTCAACCTGCTGATTCTGCCGATATAATTGTAATAGGGTGACAGGCTGTAATATAACTGCCTGCACCAACTTTTAGAGGTTGAGAATGACTGTATCCAGTTTCATACCTAACGGTCGGACATCACTGGTGAAGCGAGGGCAGACCGCTTTGCAGGTACAAACAGAGTACGCCTGCAGACCGTATCCACGTTTGACTACTACCGTTCTTAACAGTGGCCAGGTTGTTCATAAGATCGAAAAGAAATTAGAACGCCCGGTCGGTTCCTCCGAAGAACAGACGGAAATAGAACGCCAGATTAAACGGCAACACCAGGAGATAGTTGCCATAATCAAAGAGACCACTAAGACCAACCCGGCCATGCTCAAAGAACCCCGGAAGCCATCCAACGGATATATTTCACTGGCTGACAGGATAATCTCCATTGGCGGGGTGCACAAGGTATACGATCTTGATAACGACGGCAACTTTCTCGATACGGATAATGCTTTTGAATTCAAAAAAGGCTTCAGTGCGCTTTTCAAAGGTCTGCGTGATCTCATCGATGTTTTCTCCACCGTGCCGGGTATTTCGATGGCGCGGGAGAAGGGTGTCTACGAGGTGGAGCGCAACCGCCTTTATATGGTATCGTGCGGAGACGCACTGTACATAGTGCTGATCAGGCCCAACTGCGAAGACATAGACTATGAGGCCGCTCTGAAGAAGGCTCTGGCTGAGTCCCTCGTCGAGTCATGACGGCTTCGGTAACTTCCTGTTACAAAAGAAAATAAAACATAAAAAAGAGCCTGCCACTATTGGCAGGCTCTTTTCATATTTCGGGGAGAGAGGTCTGCTATTTGAAAAACTCCCTTACAATTAAGGTAAAGGGTTTTTATAGCCACTTCGTCGCGTTTAGTCTCGCTATCGGTCAAAAACCGGGTCACGGCGAAAACGCAGCAACAGAAGAAACAACCTTCATTGGCTAAGTGTTAGAGAATTTCAAATGTCAATCCTCTCTCCATCTTAATTAAATGATATTTTGTTCAATACTTTAATGCAATTACTTTCTGGTAAAAGTTGCGGGTCGGCACATTTTTCAATATGTTCGTAATGCTTTTACGAATTGAACGGGAGCAAAGTTTGGTTAATTCCATTGGCCTTGATCTGGTGGAAATTGCGCGAATAAAAACCGACCTGGAGCGATTTGGAAGACGGTTCGCCGAACGGATTTTGAGCGTCGAGGAGTTGAGGCTTTTCGATCAGCGTCGTGACCGTGAGCTTTTTCTGGCCGGAAGATTTGCGGCAAAAGAAGCTGTTATCAAAGGGTTGGGGTTCTATCTCACCGACCGTCCGGCCTTCAGCCAGATTGAAATCATTAACGACCAAACCGGGCGGCCCCATCTGCGGTTGGCCCACAGCGTTCAGCAGAAACTCGGCAGTTTTCGTTGTCTCATATCCATCACCCATGAAAAGAACTACGCCGCGGCGGTTGCGGTATTTCTGGAGGAAAAATGAATCAGGAAGAGATCCTCGGTCTCTTTAAGAAGTCGAACGCCCTCCTGACAGGGCATTTCAAATTAACATCGGGGAAACACAGCGATGTGTATTACGAAAAGTTTACGCTTCTCAAGCAACCATCTCTGTGTACCAAAATCTGTGAAGAGATGGCCTCAAAGTTCAAAGATAGCAAAGCTGTGACGGTGGTGGGACCAACTACCGGTGGAATTATTATTGCCTATGATGTTGCCAGATACATGGGTATCGATGCCATATATGCGGAACCGGGGGATGAGGGAAGAGTGTTCAAACGGGGCTTCTACCTTGAAAAGGGCCAGAAAGTCGTCATAGTCGACGATGTGCTCACCACCGGCAGATCTGTTTTTGAGGTGATTGACCTGGTGAATTCGTATGAGGCGGAAATCGTGGGTATCGGCCTTATGCTGGATCGTTCCAACGGCACAGTGAAATTCAATTACCCGTATTTTGCGCTCGCTACCGTGGCAGCCAACGCCTGGGAACCGGCACAATGCCCGCTGTGCGCCAAAGGAGTTGAAATTACTCAAAGGGGTAGTCGTAAGTTCTAACTGAATTCGTGCTGACTTATTGGGAGACGGCGCAGACCGTTCAAACGACGGCAGAGACTTCTGTCGCTTGCTGCAGGGGAAAGTCGATGCTGATAGATGTCCCGACACCGGGAGTGGAGTCTATGCTGATTCTTCCGTGATGGCTCTTGATGATGCGCATGCACACGACCAGCCCGAAACCGTGTCCCTTTTCCTTGGTCGTGAATTTCTCGTGGAAAACTCTCCTGAGATTCTTTGGATCTATCCCGACCCCGGTGTCAGTAATGGTGACCCTGAAACTTGTCCGATCCTCGTTCGGTACGGCGCTCACTGTGATTTCTCTATGCTCACGGTCCGTCATGGCATCGGCCGCATTATTAAACAGATTGTACAGAACCTGCTGTATGTGAACCGTGTCAGCTTCGAATGGCAACGGCTCGGTAATGGGAAGTAGCTTGATGCTGACTTCTCTGAACCGTCTCTGTGGTTTCAGATAGTCAATAACTTCCCGTATGAGCTTATCAAAGTGAATAACTTCCTTTATCGTGGAAATGGGCCTGAGGTCCATGAGATTGGCTGTGAAGTTCTTGATCTTTTCAATATTGTCGGCCATGACCGCAACGTAGCGTTCCAATTCGCCGTAGTTCTTCTTCTTCAGCTGATGGTCCAGAAGAGAAAGATTGCCCGCTACCACTCCGAGGAAATTGTTGAGCTCGTGTCCGATCTCAGCCGACATCTCGCCGCGCGTGGCCATCTTCTCAAGCTGGATTGTCTCATCCTGGAGTCCTTTGAGGCGGGTGTAAGCATTCTGAGCTTCTTCGAGAAACTCAAGATTCTCAAGCGACATGGCCAATTGATGGGCGGTGAATGTCAGAAATCTCAGACTTGAGTCTTCCATCTTCTCCGAGTCGGCGTTGATGCCAACCATCAGCACACCGAATACGGATGAACCGCGGCAAACGGGCGTGACCAGGGCAACATGCTCACTCTGGTCCAGTGAGGGGAGGGCCATCCGCTCGAGAGTGGTGTTGGTACTGTTTTTGAACAACGGGTGTTCGGCCAGAGAGGAAACGACCATGGGTTCGTGGACCTGTTCCGGATCAAGGTGCCTGACATTATCCAACCACAGTTGTTCGGGAAGCACTGTCTCCACGATTTCTTCGCCATTGACCGTGAGAACTCTCACATCAGCGGTATTACTGCTCCAGTAAAGCACTGCCCCTTGATTGGAATTGCAGTGCATCATGGCGAAACGCAGTGAGATGGTAATCAGGGTTTTCTTGTCCCCGACAGTGAAGAGCATATGGTGCAAATCCGACAACCGGTCCAGTTGAGCGTCGGATTCCCTGGCTTCCACCTCGCGTCTGATCTTCTCCGTAGCTTTGCTGACCGCCTGGCGCATCTCCCTGAGCTCAAACGGTTTAAGAATATAGTCGCTTGCCCCCTGCCGGAGCGCGTCTTTGGCCGAATTCAAATTGGCATAACCGGTTGTGAATATAACAACGGCATCAGGGTGAGTCTTACGGAGCCGTTGAACCAACTCAATGCCGTCCATTCCGGGCATGCGAATGTCGGTGATGAGAAGATTCACACCTTTGTCTTCGATGATCTCAAGCGCCTGAAAAGCATCACACGCCGTCAGAACCGTGAACCCGTCCTCTTCCAGAGCGTCGCGCACTAAAGAGAGAACGACCTCCTCGTCATCGACTACAACGATGTTTATGTCGCTGTTGGCAAGTTTCGTCATGCTGTTTGAATTCCCGATAGCAACTTCTCAACAGTGTCTTTTATCTCCGCCAGATCAAAGGGCTTCTTCAGACAGCAATACGCTCCGGCCTTCTGCGCCATCTCCGATAGTTTATCGGGTAGGGAGTCGGTCATAATGAACATGGTCTCAGGCTTCACGGAGGACACTGCTTTCAAGACCTGAAAACCATTCTTACGCGGCATGTGAATATCGCACATTACTATCTGGTAGTCGCCGGAAAGAGCTTTCTCGATCCCATCCAGACCGTCGATTGCCACATCAACGGCATAATTCAGGTCGGAAAGATATTCGCTGAGCAAATTGCGAATAACTTCGGAGTCGTCTACTATCAGTATGTTTATCATGCTGACTCCTTATGCACCGATCGCGGTTGATACCGCCTGCAATAGCTCTTTGATGCTGAACGGTTTGGACAGGAAGGCACAAGCGCCACAGTTGACAGACTGACTGACCGTATACAGGCTTGAATATCCCGATATGACTATGACCTTCGGTCGCGGATCGACATCACGGGCGTACTTGACGACTTCTTCCCCTGAAACCTTGGGCATCTTGAGGTCCGTAATAATCAAATCGAAATTACTGGCTGTCAACTGTTCGATAGCCTCGTCGCCATCGCTGGCCATACTTATCTGATAGTCCTCACTGAGAACCTCGTATAGGAACTCGCGGATGATTTCTTCATCATCGACTATTAGAATAGACTTCTTATCCATCAATTCAACCACTTACTTATCCGATTTACCCGCAACAATGTCCAGAAAACCCTTATTGGGGATATCGGCCCCGGACTGAGGTTTCTGAACCGGTAATATTACCGTGAACGTAGTTCCTTCGCCCGGCGCTGATTTTACCTTAATTTCACCGCCGTGCTCTTTTATGATTCCGTAACTGACTGACAAACCGAGCCCCGTACCTTTTCCAACCTCTTTGGTCGTGAAGAACGGTTCGAAAATCTTTTTGATATCCTCCGGCGGGATACCTACACCCTGGTCGACACAGAGTATTTCAAGAGCTCCTCCAAATTCGCCAAGAGCCGGACTTAACTGTGTTATCAGTTTAATCTCGGTGTTGGGAGGCGAGGCATGCATCGCATTGATAATCAGATTGGTAAGCACCTGCTGGAGCTGACTGGCATTCCCATGGATTGGTGGTAAATCATTGCTGGTCTGCACAGAAAGCGAAATCTGGTTCATGCTCACCTGGTGCTCTACGAAAGTACAGGTGTCGCTTATCACCCGGTTTATATCAACTTCGTTAAATTCGCTGGTCCTCGATGAGCGCGAAAAACGAAGAAGATTCTGTACAATGGTCTTACAGCGGCGGGCCTGCGTCTCGACGTCGGTGAGATAGCGAATGTACTTGTCCATCTCTCTGGCCGTTACCTCTTCGGGCTTGATCTTCTTCATCTTCTCCAGGGCAAATTGCGTATATCCAAGAATGCCACCGAGAGGGTTGTTCAACTCGTGGGCCACCCCGGCAGCCAGCTGACCTATGGCTCCGAGTTTCTCGGACTGAATCAGCTGAGCCTGAGCCTCCTCAAGCTCCAGAGTGCGTTCAATAATCTTCTCTTCCAGGGTGCGATTGTATTGCTCAACCTCTTTTCTCGATTGCTTGAGCGAGTCGACCATCTTATTGAAAGTACTCGCCAGCTGCCCTATCTCGTCGTTCTGGTTTAGCACGACCTGCTGGCTCAGATCACCCCGGCTAATCTGGTCCGTGGCAACCACCAGCTTCTTGATTGGTCTCGTTACAAACTTCACCATCGATGTCAGCACCATGAGCGATAATATCAGAACCAGCACGGTCAAGGCCACCACCGTCTTCGAGGCATCGGCTATCGCCTGGTTCACCATGTCGAGTGACAGAATCAGGCGGATGGTACCGATTTGTTCCGTCACATAAGGCGGGTCGATGGCACCATCCAGGCCGCCCGTTATGCCGAGAGTCTCTCTGTCGAGCTTTTCAATTCGAGATACGACCGGGACTATCACTTCAAAATATTCATTCCCCATCACTGTTCTCGAAATACAGGTGTCTGCAGTCCGGTGGTTCACGTTGTCTTTATGGCTGATCTCTTCGAGAGTCCATATTCGCCGGTTGACTCCCAGGACCCGATGCTTGCCAGAAGTTCGCCGTCGCTATTTGCGATAGAAGCATACTTAACGAAGTCAAAGCGCTTTAGAACATCCAGAGCCTCGAATAACTCGTACTTGGATTCAAAAAGCACACCGCTTTCAACATTCATCTGGAGCATCCGTGCCATGGTCTCGCCGTTGGTTTCCATCTCCCTGCGGAAACCGTCAGCTTGCTGTTTTATCAGAAGGGCGCTGATTGACACAATGACCGCAATCAATAACGCATAGACCGGCAGGACGAACTTCGTATGCAAATTGAGTCCCCCGAAATATCTGAGGAGGTTCATCGGTATACCTCCTTAGCCACCGCGGCCAATTCATCGGGGATGGTGATGTTGATGCGTTTGGCAGTGTTTTCGTTATAGTGAAACCAGATTACGTCTGCCGATGTTACTTCTATGCTGTCCGGAGCGACGCCGCTTATAACCCTGTTGGCAATTGCGCCAGCCTGAAGACCTACGGCCTTATAATCAAAATCCAGAGCACAGAGAGCGCCGGATTCGACTACATATCTTGAAAACCCCATAAACGGGATCTGTTTGCGAACCGTCTGCAGAAGGATATAGCGGGTGGCTTGAGGCTTGAAAAGATTTGCGTCTGCCACCGACCAAATAGCGTCAACCACCGAAGTCAGCGAATCGAGAGCTGCAGGCAGGCTCTTGTCATTCTCTACATTTAGAGCCACCAATTCAAGTCCAAGGTGATCGGCAACGACTTTGGCCTGGGGTATCAAACTGGCGGTGTTCTCGGTGTAGAGAACACCGAGTTTCTTCATCGATGGTACAATTCTTTTGAAATAGCCAAACTGCACATCCGTGGGAATATCGAGCGAGGCACCCGTGATATTCCGGCCCGGCTTTTCAGTGGAGTTCACGAACCCTGATAATTCCGGATACTTGACAGCAGAGAAGACAATTGGAATGTCCTCGAAGCTGTTTTTGGCCAGCTCGGTTGCGGAACTGCCAATGGTAAGAATGAGAGTTGGGTTCAGGTCTCTTATCGAGCGGACAACGTTATCGTCTCCGGGATTGTCTCTGCCAATCATGAAAGAGTTGAACCTGGCTTGAGGGTATTCCCCGGAGATGATTTTCTCAACTCCGGCAAGCGTCCTTAAGGTCGATGTTAAACTGTCGCTCGTCAGGATTGCAATCTCTATCGGCGAACCATTTACGGTGCCGGATAGAACCAGCGCCATCAAGACCAACGATGCGGTTACCAGGTTCTTTTTGAGGCTCAAACCCATGGGATGAAAATGGCTTCCTCTTTATTTCGTTACAGGATAGACGTTTACGATAATCCGCCCAAAAGGGCGTAGTTATCCACCCTGTCTGCCAAATTATCGGATTTCTGCACAAAAACTTGACAGGTCAGCCAATTTATATAGCGGATGGAATCAGGGCTGGTTTACGGTTTTTTCCCACCACGGTCAATAAAGTATTTATGAGGCCTACCGATAATTTAAGAAACCGCGCCCGTAGCGCCGGTATAGGTTTCAACAGTAAAGAACGATGGCAATGCAAAACAGCATTTGCGGAGAAATTATCTTCATGCCCGGAAGCAACTTCCGTCCACTACTAATATTAGCATTGTTGTGTGCTATTTTAGTACCTGTGGCGAACGCCGGAGTGACCGGAAAAATCTCAGGTGTGGTTTCCGACGCACGTAGCGGCGAACCAATACAAGGTGCGACCATTCGGGTCGTTGGCACCAATATCGTTACGGAGAGTGATGGCGATGGCGAATATTTCGTCATCAATGTGCCTGGCGGTAAGTACGATATCACCGCCACAACGGTCGGGTTTGAACCGCTGATAAGGCAGAACGTGAGAGTACTGGTTGATCTCACTACCCCGGTAGATTTCGACCTGCAGCAGGAAACTGTCGAACTCACCGATCAGGTAGTAGTGATGGCTGATAACCCGACTATCCAGAAAGACCTCACCGCCTCAAAAGTAATTTTTACTTCAGACCGTCTGAAAACATTGCCGAATATCATCACGGTCCAGTCTGTTCTGACAAACTACCCCGGCGTCATTATAGATCGTGAGCAGGATATGCATGTCAGGGGCGGACGTTCAGGACAAGTTAGCTATTATTACGATGGCTTCTCGGTGCAGGATCCGTTTGTTGCCAACTCCGGTATTCATATAATACCAAATGCCCTTGAAGAGCTGACACTAACATCCGGCGGATACTCTGCGGAATACGGAGAAGCCCTCTCTGGCGTCGTAAGCGCCGTTTCAAGGGAAGGTACTTCCGAATACCACGGGAGCATCAAGGCTTACAACGGATATACCCACCCTTATGATGTAAGTACTGCTGACTGGAGTGATCTCAGCAATGTGGGTAACCGGTCCATGTCAGCTCACATCTCGGGGCCAATGCCGTTTGCCAACTCTAAAAAATATACGTTCAGCGTGGCAGGTGAATATCTGCACGACCCCACGGACCTTCCGCACAATGGCCAGGCCTCTTATACCGGGACGGCGAAATTCTCTGCTCAACCTCTAAGCAAGGTGAAACTGATATCGAATCTGACCTATTATGAGGCCAGTGGGGAGACTTATGATCATCGCGATGTCAACAATGTTTCCTATGATTTGAATCTCGATGGGTTGCCGGTTTTTAAGAAACAATCCTATTTGCTCGGATTGTCCAGCAACTATTACTTTAATCAAAAATTCGTACTGTCAACGAGATACAACCGGTTCTACACCTACACTAAGTCGGCCCCCAGACATCTGTTCGATACCTATTGGTCTGACTGGCCCGGGTATACGGAGGACTCCGCCGGCGTCTATAATGGTACTATCGACGATGACAACTATCTCAATGATGTAGACTGGAGTGATCCCATACAGGTAGTCGGCTTCACCGTTGGTGATGATTATGAGCCAAGTTTCAGAATGAGAGAGACAGTCTACGATGCTCTACATCTGAGTGTGATTAACCAGATAAACAAGTCCAATGAGCTGAAAGCAGGAGTTGAGTATCGCATTTACAATGTGGAGTGGGATTTCAAGCAGTTCTATAACACGCGCCCATATGGCGAAAAGTATATCAGTAAACCCACCTATGCCTCGCTGTTCCTTCAGGATAAAATGGAATACGACTATTTCGTTATAAATGCCGGTTTCCGGTATGACTATCGCAACACCGATGTAACCTATACGGCGTGGACCGTGAATGACAATGGAGAAGGCGTTCCATTTTCTAAGAAAGCCGAATCAAAGCAACGGTTCTCTCCACGCTTCGGTATTTCATACCCGATTTCCGATAGAAGTGTCATGCATGTGAACTACGGTCTGTACTATCAGGCGCCCCAGTTCTTGTATCTGTACACCAACATGAACGGTGATATTTCAAGCGGCTATCCTCTGGTCGGTAATCCTGACCTGGAGCCGGAACGGACTACATCGTGGGAAATCGGTCTTGATCATTTGATAGGAGAGACGGTCCGATTCGATATAACTGCCTATTACAAAGATATCAAAGATCTGGTGACAACCCGCTCCTCCTTTGAGGTGGCAGGCAACTCTGTTACCTTCTTTGTCAACGATGACTATGGCTCTGTCAAGGGCGTGGATTTCAGCCTGGAGAAGTTACCTTCGAACGACTTCATCACGGGCTCGCTTTCATATGGCTACATGGTTGCCCAGGGCATTGGCTCAGACGCTCTGGAGCCCTACTATACTTATTTGACCTCGCTCGAAGATACGCTGGCGCCCCTGACGGAATACCCCCTTGATTTTGACCAGCGTCATACCTTGACGGCCGTTATCGATTTCCGTGTCCCGCATAACCGTACCCTGCATGTGGCGGGTATGAATATACCGGGCAACTGGGGAGTAAATCTCGTCGGTCACTATGGTTCCGGTCTGCCGTACACGATGACGGATGTCGACGGTAACCGTCTCGGCGACCGCAATGCCGGACGCCTTCCCGCCTATCACACGGTTGATATGCGCTTCAACAAGGACTTCCGCCTGATGAAGGGTGGCTCAACGCTCAGCTTCTTTGTTGAAGTCGACAATCTGTTCGACCGGCGCAATGTCATCAATGTCTATTCACTCACCGGTCGGGCCGACGATGATGGCTTCAATCAGACGGCATCACTGGCTCTGAGTCAAGATGAATTGGATGAATATGACGCTCTTTACGACCACGACCCCCAACACTTTTCACCTCCCCGGACCATACGAACCGGGTTAGAACTGCACTTCTAAGCCGGAGTAGATACTATGATAAGCTACAGGAAAATTTCTGAGTACTACATAGCCTTTCTTATAATCGCTTTGCTGATTGGCGTGACAGCCACAGCGATGCCCCCGGGTGACAAAGATATTCGTACGCCTCTGTCACTTTCCCCTGAGCCGACGACAATTGACCGGGTGACACACAATATTGGCAATATCGTCACAACTATCGATAACTGGGGTCTGGTAGGTGGTTACCCCGGGTATCTTCCTTCCGGAGAGTGGCCGCGCAATTCAGGGCATGATTACCTGGCTGAAATACGCTACTGGATGGGCGGTGTGACACCGGCAGGCGATACGCTGGTGGCCAACACCTACGATGACTTTCAGGGTATGCGTATGCCTCGTCGACGGCAGCGATGCCTACAAAATATACCTGTCCACCGATACGGGCCGCTACTACGACTATGATCCGACAGACACCGTCGGTCTGTCCGAAGGTAATCCGGCCTATGGATGGCGCGTATGGAATGCCGGTTACGACGCCTTCGAGTATAACACCAGTTACAATTCGCTGACTTCGAGCTTCAATTTGGGCGGTCCCACTTCACTTCAGGACTCCCACTATCGTCTCAACGATGCTGCCTCAGGGTCGTCGCTGATGGGTCTGGAGCTGACCCATTCCATCATGCAGTGGAATTATTGCTATAACGAAGATTTCCTGTTCATAATACTCGATATAACTAATACGTCTGCCACTGATTATTACGACTTCGCGTTCGGACTCTATGTCGATATCGACGTTGGCGGTCTTGACGGAACCGGTGGCAACGGTAATATGAATGATTCGGTTGTCTACAATATAGAAGACAACTGGGCCTATATCTTTGATGTGGTTGGTATTGACCCGGGCTGGGGTCCGACGGTTAAGACCGGCATTATGGGTACCAAGCTTCTCCAGACGCCCAACGACATCGGCGTGACCGCTTTTAGAACCGATGACTGGTCGTTCCTTCCCAGCGACGATGTCGGAAGATATGAACTGATAAACAGCACCCGCTTCGATAACCCGCTGCCGCCGACCGACCAATATTATGTTCAGTGTGTTCGCGGTGTCGATCTAACGGCCGGCAGTACCGTACGAGTAGTCTATGCCCTGATAGCCGGCGCTGACCACGATGAATTCGTAGCCAACGCTGCGATGGCCCAGACCATGTATGACAATTTCTATGTCGGTCCCGAGCCTCCGCCCACGCCGTCACTTGTGGCCCGATCGGGTGACCAGAAGATATATCTGAGTTGGAGTGACACCTCGGAAGCAGCCATAGATCCTCTTACCGGCGAAAACGATTTTGTCGGCTACAAATTGTACCGGAGCGAAAACCTGGGTAGAACCTGGGGAACCGAAGACCGGGATTTCGAAAACGATTGCCTCGACATCGAATACGTCCCTGTCGCCTCATATGCGATCAACGAACCGGGCGACCCGATTCCGCACACGTTTATCGACGAGAATCTCATCAACGGTGTGGAGTATTGGTACTGCCTGGTTGCTTTCGACCGGGGGGACGAGACGATTGACCCGCTCCAGTCAGGATTCGGGATTGCCGGTGAAGCGACAAACGTGGTCTCAATCAGACCGGAATCCGAGCCGGCCGGGTATTATGATGCAGCGGCTACTGTCGAACATATCTATAACGGGACCGACCACTCTTCGGAAGGTTCGGTTACACCTTATATTTTCGACAAGACGGTCCTTACGGGAACCGAATTTAGCGTCGTGTTCGAAGACGCTGCTTCGAGGACATACTGGCATCTTCTGAACAATACCACCGGAGATACGCTATTGGCCAGACAGAGTCTCTACAATGGAGATCCCGACGAATACAACACTGCCGAAGGTATTCAGGTTATTGTCCGTAACCCGGAGGTGGACCCGAGCGGGTATTCCCAAACCGCTATGGTGAGCGGTACACCGACGATAGAGATTGCGCATTTCGATGGACCGTGTCTGGTTTACTGGTACGGCATCCCAGATTACGCTTTTGGGTACGCTCAATATCGTGCGACGTACGAATTAAGATATACCGACGATTCGACTCTGGCTCCCTGGATGTGGGAGTACTGGGAAGCGGGTCATTATCCGGAAATCCCAATCCCGTTCGAGGTGTGGAACATGTCGACCAACCAGCGGGTATCGCTGGCCACGGATGAATGGGATTATGACGGCCAGTGGCAGCCGGGAGATGGATTGGTAATTGTCGACTATCCGTATGACCCGGACAGCAATCTAACCGAACTGGCGTTCCCGCACTATTACGGCTGGCGTTTTACAATCGATGATTCGGTCTACAACCCTGCGATAGGGGATGTCTATACTATCGATGGTGCACGGCTCAACGGACCTGATGACGTTTTCAGGTTCGAGGTTGACGGAATCGATGCCGCTCTGGCCGGGCAGGAATTAAAAAATATCAAAGTTGTACCGAATCCCTACTTCGTTCAGTATTCGTCCCGCGTGGAGACGGTTGAGGGGCAGTCGATGCTGTTTTTCACCAACTTGCCGAACCGCTGTACGATTAGGATATACACTCTTGCCGGTGATCTGGTCAGGACAATTGTGCACGACGACGACTCAGGTGCAGAAACCTGGAACTTGTTATCGTCGAATAATCAACTGGTGGCCGCCGGCCACTACATTTTCCACGTTGAGTCCGAATACGGTGAACACCTCGGACGTTTTGCGATAGTGAAATAGAGGAGGCGCCCGGATGAAAAAGTATATCATAATAGCGCTCTTGACGGTCTTCGCGGCCGGCTCTTCCTCCTCTGATTTCTCCAATGTCGGTTCCAGCGGCGCTCAGTTTTTGAAAATTGCTGTCGGCTCCAGATACCAGGCTATGGGTGAGGCTTCGGTTGCGGTCGTTGACGATATCTACGCCACTTTCTGGAATCCGGCGGGACTGGCCACAATCGACAACAGCGCCGTCAGTTTTACGAATGTCGACTACCTGCTCGATATAAATTTGAACTACGTGGGTTTCGCCCGCAATTTCGATGATATTGGCGTGTTTGCCGTGTCAGCTACTATCCTTTCGATGGATGATCAGGAGATCACTACTCTCGAAGAGCAGGAGGGGTCTGGAGAATACTATTCTTCGTCCTCCTATACAGCCGGTTTGTCCTATGCCCGACAGTTGAATTCAAAATTCGCTTTCGGAGCGACATTCAAATATATCGGCGAGCGCATACACAACGAACGTGCCGAGGGATTTGCGGTCGATTTTGGCACGATGTTATACCCCGGTTTCAGCTCACTCCGGCTTGGTATCAGCATCAGCAATATGGGACCGGAAATGACTTTCACCGGCTCGGACCTCATCGTTCAATATTATGATGAACTCGATGAAAGCACAAACCCGGTAAGCGCTGAACTGCAGACAAACCCGTATGACCTTCCCTTAGTATTCAGAATCGGTGCAGCCTACGACGTTGAGTTTGCTGCGCAAACAGTACTGACCCTGGCCAGTGAGCTAAAACATTCCAACGACAATAATGAGAAGGGCGCTTTGGGCGCTCAGCTGGGATATGACGAAAGATTTTTCCTCAGAGCCGGCTATAAGATCAATTACGATGAGGAAGGGCTGACCGTGGGTGGCGGCATTAATACCGGCCTGTCGTCCAATACCCGCCTCGTTATTGACTATGCCTGGCAGGATTTTGGAAGACTCGAATCAACCCAGCGTTTCTCCGTCGGTTTCACGTTCTAAATTTGCAGACTCTGCACTTTTCGATTGAGGCCCCACACGGGGCCTTTTTTATTTCAGTCATTTCTGGACAACATTTGTAAAAAGCCTATATATTATCGCACCAACGAGATTATAGGAGAGAGATCGTGTTACGTTTGATTCGCCACAGCAGGGTCATACTTGCCTGCGTTATTTTATCAGGTTTTGCCGTATATTCTAATTCGCAGGCCGAAACCGGTATTCAAACACTGGGACAGTACTTCGACCTCGTGATGTCCGGCAACTATGAATCGGCTCAGCAGTACTGGACCGATGAAAGCCAGCGCCGCTCCGGCCGGTTCGGGATTGAGTATATCAATATCCCTCTGAAGATCGATTGCGCCTCACCCGCGGTGAGAAACACCGATCTGTTGCGAAAACTGCCTCCCAATGCCGTTACCGAGGCAACCAGGCTGGCCTCGGATGACTACGTCCGGTATACTCTTGAACTGGAGGCGGGCGACACCAAACTGACGCATTATTACTATACCTATAACCGTGATGGTTACTACTGGCTGATGTTCCCTCAGGACTATATCAGTCAGGGATGGCCGGAGATAGAAACCAAATACTTGCTGATAAAGTATCATCCGGAGACCGAGAAGAGTCTCAACGCGTTGGCTGTCGATGAATTTGACCGCTTCATCAAACGCGTGGCCGACTCTCTGGGATTGTCCAAGGAGGACATGAAGCTCCTCGAAAAAGAGAAGATTCGCTATTACCTCTGTCAGAATGACACGATGGTCAAAGATATGACCGGCTTTCTCATAAAAGGCACCTACGATCTGGCCTCGGATGACGTAATCTCTTCATTTTTCCCTCACTACCACGAGTTGACCCACTTTCTGGTCAACTACAAGTTGCGGAAACTCCACTTGTACACGCTGCCGATAATGCGCGAGGGCATCGCGGTGTATATGGCCGGGCGATGGGGCAAGGCGCCTATATCGCTGCTGGCATTGGGTGGTAGTATCTACCAGCAGGGAATCGTACAACTTGATTCGATTCTCACCATGACCGGCTTCGAAAAGAGCGCCGGCTCGGATCTGGCCTATCCTCTGGCGGGGCTGTTCACGGCTTTTCTCAGATCAAGGATGAGTTTTGATGACTACCTTGAGCTGTACCGGAAAGTGTCCGGCGATTTCGAAGACCTCTACAGGCTTCTGCCCGGCGACATCAAAGGTATCATAATGAACTCGCTCGGCGAATCCGATTGGGAGAAAGTCCGGGCACAGTTCGACTTTTTCGTATTCGAATGGATGGCCGACAATGCCGGAATTTATCCGGGCAATACCGGGGGCGGCAAGACCGCTTTTGAGTCGCCGATGATCAGCATCACCAAAAAAGACGGCTGGGTGTCGGTCCGGATAACGGACACCACCGGCAATGGCCCCGAAGGGAATATTCTCATCGGTAAAACGAGCGACCTCGACGGCAAAGTATCGTCGCTGTTCGAAGAACAGTACAAGACCGATGAAACACTCGACAGCTACCGGTACGGCATCCGGTTCGACCGCAACGAGGCCGGAGTGTACGACTACGCCACCAATCACCTTCTGGCCAAATACATCTGGGGCATAACGCCATCGGAAGACTACTACAGCGAACAAGAAAAGACGCTGTATTTGAAATTCCGGCAGGAGCTGATCGGCGATGCTGATATCAACGGCAAGAATATCAGGGTGCTGGCGCAGTAGCGAAAATCATAGGAGAGTTCTTTGGAGACCTTCACACTGGCCATTATCGCGCTGCTCGCGGTCAACCTGCTGCTGACCTTCTGGCTGATAATCAGTTGGCGGCGGCAGAAAGGCACCGACCCGCAGCAGGGCATTGAAGCCAGCCTGACCGCTCTCAAGGCCGACCTGATATCCAAACAGATGGATGGCCTGGTGTCGCTCCGGGAATCGCTTGATTCCGCCAACCGTCTGCTCAACGACCGTCTCGCCGAGGGAACTCAGACCCTCGACCGGCGCATGTCGGTCATCAGCGAAATCGAAAACAAACTCGGCCAGCTCTCCACGCAGACGAGCAATATCGAGACAATCGGCAAGAACATCCAATCCCTCTCCGAGTTGCTCAAACCACCCAAACTTCGCGGCAATCTCGGTGAGATTCTGCTGGAAAACCTGCTGGGGCAAATTCTGCCGAAGCAGTTGTTTATGATCCAGCACAAATTCGATGACGGCGGCCGGGTCGATGCCGTCGTTAAGCTATCGGACAAACTGCTGCCGATAGATTCCAAATTCCCGCTCGAATCGTACAACCGAATCGTGACGGGCGATTCCGAGGAAATCACCAAAGCGGGGCGCAAAGAGTTCGCGGTCGCTATCAAGAAACACATCGATGATATATCATCCAAGTATCTCCGGCCGAATCAGAACACGACCGATTTCGCCATCATGTACATTCCATCCGAGGCTGTCTACTACCAACTGGTGGCGGGGGAGAGCCTCGATGAGTTCAACTACGCTCTATCCAAAAAGATCATCCCGTCATCGCCGGGCCATCTCTACGGTTTTCTGGCCTCGGTGGCGGCGGTCTATTCCGAGGCCGGGCTGAGCGATAACCAGCGGCTGCTGACAGAGTGTCTCGACAGTATCGGCGAGTCGGTGACCAAACTGGCGCGCCTCAATGAACGGATGAACGGTTCCATCCGGCAGGCCTCGCTGAGCCTGGAAAAATCCCGGGACGAAGTCACCTCCATGACGCATCAACTCCACCGGCTCAGGCAACCGCAGACCGATGTCGAAATTAATTCGGCTGACGAGTGAACCAACACCCGTAAGCCGCTGTTAGTAGCGAGTAAGCAAGCACTTATAAAAGCGTTTCACCGGGAGGTAAATCCCATTGCCTGATAAAGAATATGATCTCGTAGTTATCGGCTCCGGCCCCGCCGGCGAGAAAGCCGCTATCGAGGCCTCGCGCCTGCGCAAAACCAGCGCTATTGTCGAACGTCATTCGATGCAGGGCGGCGTGTGTATTCACACCGGCACGATACCATCGAAAACCCTTCGCGAAACAGTCGTCTATATCGCCGGGCTGCGTCAACGCTCGGTCTATGGCCTCATGGGCGGCGTCAAACCGAACGTGACCGTGAGAGAACTCATGTATCGCAAGGGGCAGGTGATTCAGCAGGAGCTTGATGTTATCCAGCAGAACATGGCCCGCTATGGCATCGACGTCATCCAGGGGACCGGCAAAATTGCCGACCCGCACACGGTAACAGTCACCGACCGCGAGGGCAACGCCGTGAATTTGAAAGCCGAAGTCATAGTTATCTCGACCGGCACGCGGCCGTACCATCCGAAGCACGTCAAGTTCGACAATCGGTATATCTATGACGGCGAGTCGATCCTCGACCTCGATGTCCTCCCCAAGTCGCTGACTATCGTGGGCGGCGGGGTTATCGGCTGCGAGTACGCCTCGATTTTCGCCCATATCGGCGTTAAAGTCACAATTGTCGATGACCGCGAGCGACTGCTTTCGTTTCTCGACCACGAAATCGGCGACAACCTGATCTTTCTCATGCGCAAGTACCGGATTTCGCTGGTGCTCGGCGATGGCGCCAAAGATATCTTCACCGAAAACAACCAGACCGTTGTGATCACCAAAAGCGGTAGGCGAGTCGTATCGGACAAACTCCTGTTCGCCGCAGGACGCACCGGCAACACCGAAAATCTGGGCCTGAAGGCGCTGGGTATCGAAACCGACAAACGCGGCAATATCGTGGTCAACGAGCAGTACCGGACATCGGTGCCGAACATATTCGCGGTGGGGGATGTTATCGGGTTTCCATCGCTGGCGTCGGTGTCGATGGACCAGGGGCGGCTGGCGGCGATTCATGCGTTCAAACACGGGGATACATCGTGCATCAACACCCTGTTGCCTTTCGGTATCTGGACTATTCCCGAGGTGTCTATCGTGGGCGAGTCCGAGGAAACGCTCAGCGCGGAAGGTCAGGAGTATGAGATCGGGGTGGCTCGCTTTTTCGAGTTGGCGCGCGGGCAGATTATCAATGACCACGACGGGATGCTCAAGATCATTTTCGAGCCCAAATCGCAACGGATCCTCGGGGTGCACATCGTGGGGGAGAGGGCGACCGAGCTTATCCACATTGGTCAGGCGGTGATGACTCACGGGGGGACGCTTCATTATTTCCTCGACACGGTATTCAATTATCCGACTTTGACCGAGGCTTATAAGATTGCCGCTCTTGATGGCCTGGCGCGCCTCGAACGCCGCACCATCTGACATTTCTTCGTAGGGAAGGACCCCTGCCCGGTAGGGTCACGCGAAGCGGGAGGTCCTGCCATCTTTCTTCTCGCTTTCCCCCCCTTTTAGTCATTCCCGCCCCTCTTAGTCATCCCTGCGAACGCAGGGAACCAGCCACACGAGCCAGACAAGGGCGAGTCATTCCTGCGAAAGCAGGAATCCAGTCGTCTTCTCTAATCATTGACAACCCAGCCCAATTTCCCTATCTTGCCCTAACAACGCTTATCATCATCGACCCAACATCATCGACCATACTCACAGGGGAGCGGTCAATAAGCGGGAGAGGAGAGGAACGTTGTGTCAGGTTCGAGCAAAAAAGCACGCTTCAATCTGTTGCGGAATTCTGGGATTCGACGTCTCCCGTAGACAAACCTTATACACTAACGTGTAGATTGGCATTATGGAATATACTCGCGAACAACTAAGAGCAATTGAGACTGAAGATCGAAATCTTCAAATCATTGCATGCGCTGGTTCGGGCAAGACACAAGTTATCTCTGCCAGAATCGTAAACCTGCTTCGGGCAAGGACTGACGACGGTGTCGTGCCCGGAAACTTTGTGGCGTTCACATTTACGGAAAAGGCTGGCGCGGAACTGAAAGATCGAATTCATAGACTATGCCGTGAAGAATTGGGAACTGATCAAGGCTTAGGTGATATGTACGTCGGCACCATTCACGGCTTCTGCCTTAACATGTTGCAGGAGCCGCCCCTGTATCGCTTTCTTAAATACCAAGTGTTGTCGGATGTCCATCAGAGACTCTTTATAGATCGAAACTCTTCACGTTCTGGTTTGACCGGCACGCCTCTCTTAAGAACTGGGCGCCTGAGGCGCTGGAAGGATTCGAAGTTATACCAACAATTGCTGGGCGTCTATTCGGAATCAGATATCGACCTGAATCAAGTCCCAGCAGCAGTGCAAGCTGAGTATCAACTCATACTATCAGTTGGCGCATGATCGCTGCTATCTTGATTACACTCTGATACTAAAGGAGGCCCATAGCGCCCTACAAACGGATGTTGGGCTAAGAGATAAAATAGGCAGTCGACTTCGCTATTTGATCGTGGACGAATATCAAGATGTCAATCCACTGCAAGAAAGAATAATTTGGGAATTGTATGGGCTATGCGGGAATATATGTGTTGTGGGCGATGACGACCAGACGATATATCAGTGGCGAGGGAGCGATGTGCAAAATATAATCTCGTTTTCTGAGCGGTACCCAAACGTCGAAACGATACCTCTTAACTGCAACTTCCGCAGCAGTACGGCAATAGTAGAAGCTGCGCGGCAATTCATAGAGCAGGTTCCTGCCCGGCTTACTAAAGCCATGGAAAGTTTTGGCGCTCAACCCACGGAGTCTGGTGACCTTCTCGCACTGAGTTTTGGGAGTCCCCAAGAGGAGGCAAACTGGGTTGTCACAGAAATTCGTCGTTTGTATGGTTCTGCCTATCGAGACAAACCTGACTCGGAAGAGCGTGGACTCACCTACTCTGACGTGGCGATTCTACTGAGAAGTGTGCGTAACGATGCTCGGCCATTTACCCAAGCACTAGACAACGCCGGTATTCCCTATATCGTCAACGGCATGGACGGCCTCTTCGAAACGCCTGAGATACAGGCGATGCGGGAGGTGTTCTTCTATCTCACCGACTTTGCGCCTAGCGATCAGGACTTAATTAACCATGACAGTCTTCGTACTATCTTACGGCACGCCGGACTCGGGCTCAGCGACAACCAGCTAGACGCCGGACTCCAGTTTCTTGACGAACGGAAGGGCAGAATCCACGGCGAAATGCAAGCAGAATTGTACTTACAGAGACTTTACCTAGATTTCTTGCAAGCGATTCAGCTCAGAGAGGAGTTGGTTGACGAAGATGCAACCAACTCCAGAAGCGGCGAGATTATATACTATAATCTTGGGAAATTCAGTAGTGTCATCTCAGATTTTGAGCAAATCAATTTCCACACTGCTCCGGCTGATCTGTACTCGCAGTTCGCCAACTTCCTACACTATCAAGCTCACGAGTATTATCCAGAGGGTTGGGAAGAAGGTGGCCTTGGTCGACCAGATGCTGTTCAGATCATCACTGTCCATAAGGCGAAAGGAATGCAGGTGGCCTGCAGTATTCGTTCCGTGTCTTAGGCGAAACCGCTTTCCCTCTCGTAGACCCGGCGGTCGATCAATTTGGCATGTCATACCGGACACAGCGGTAGTCAACTCAGATCGCTATAAGGGAACTGAGGAGGATGAGCGGCGTCTGTTCTATGTCGCCCTGACGCGTGCAGAAAAATACCTTTACTGTACTTGGGCTCCGATCCCGGAGAATCGACAGCAGCGGAATCGCTCCCAGTTTCACAGAGACCTAACGGACAATGAAAACGTGCTGACCCGCACGCCCAGTCGGTCAACGCCTCAGAGAGTCCCACCGCGCCCGCGCCTGGAGAACATGACTTTGCCACTGACTTTTTCAGAGTTGAAGTACTATTTCACGTGTCCGTACCTATTCAAGCTCCGATTCTTATACGGCTTCGATGCGCCTATCAGTAGAGCAATGGGTTATGGGAAATCCCTTCACAATGCACTCGCACAAATTCACGCCGAATCAATACAAGGTCGAGTACCTGAGATTGACCAGATTGGCAATCTCGTAGATACTCATCTGAATCTTCCATTTGCAAACGCGGCGGTTGCTGAAAATCTGCGACGGGCGGCTGAAACGGCGTTAACTCGCTATCTTTCAGAACATGGGCGCAACCTTAGCAGGCTTGAGCATGTAGAGAAAACCGTGGAGTTGAAACTCGCAGATGGAATTGTCGTTAATGGTCGTATCGATCTAATTAGACGTACCGATACCAATCAGATTCTGGTTGTTGATTTTAAGTCTGATGAGCGGGCACAAGATGAAGCAATCACTCAGCGGCAATTACATGTTTATGCCCTAGGATACGAACAATTGACTGGAACGCGGGCCGATATGATTGAGGTCCATAACTTGGACAGGGGCGGGGCTATACGCGAAGAGGTGGATGACCAATTGACGCTTGACACGATGAGGGCCATCCAGAGTGCTGGACAAGGCCTTCGGGAAAACCGGCTCCCTCGCTTAACGGCAGGCTGTGCAGATTGTGAACAGTGCGACCTCCGAGCGCTCTGCCGAACCCTTTGATAAACTTTTATTTTGAGCACATCGAAACCCCTGTCGTCAGGTCAGTCATCAGACGGAGGTTTCGACACCACTAGTCCCGGTAGGTCGGGTTCCGATTCCAAAAAAGTATGATTGCGAGAAACCCGACATTCTCAAATGACCATTCGCTATCGTGTCGGGTTTCTTGGAGCCTTTGGCCCCTGCGGAACCCGACCGAGATCCTTCCATTCAACCCCCCCGACACTTTCCCTACAACCCTTGTAGTAAATGCAGCAGTCCGCCTGTAATTAAACACACACTAATTACAGGAGGGAATATGTCCTCAAAGAAGAAATCAAAGAAAGCCCAGTCCAACCGCCAAAACGCCCAAAAATCCACCGGGCCGAAAACAGAAGAAGGCAAAGCGAAATCATCGCAAAACGCCGTCAAGCACGGCCTCTACGCCGAAACAATCGTGATCGAGTCGCCACAACTCAAAGAAAACAAACAGGCATACATCGACCTGATCGACTCGCTTTTCAATGACCTCGAACCGGAAGGGTTGTTGCAGGAGGATCTCGTGTACAAAATCGCCGAGTGTATCTGGCGTAGACGTCGCGTGATTGCCGCCGAGACGGCAAAAATCAGGGAGCAGCTCGATTACATCGATCCGGCGCTCATCCGAGGATATGAGAAGAGGATGGGTCGTTACGACCTGGATGATCCGGAAGATGTGAAGAGGCTGGAAGAAAAAGTGGCCAACGAGGTGAGAAATGAAGTGGGGAAGAGGTCGATTCCGCGCGATGATTACGCGATGTTGTATCAGCGCTACGAGATGCGGCTGGACCGTCAGATGACGCGGGCGTTCAAGCTGCTCCGAGAGCTTAAGCAGATGGCGGTTGAGAAGGCGGCGCGCAAACGGGCAGATGAGGAGATCCGCCGCGCACAAACGTTGGTAGACTCACGCCGCGGCGTGAGCCGTGAGCCAGACCGAGGGGTTGGATGCAGGATCTCCCCGCGATGCGGGTGACTCTGTCGAGCAGGGATCCTGCCCTACGGGCCATCCCCACGGGGATGCTTTCTCTGCCCATGATAAGGGGGAGTTGGAGGGGGTTCTGCTGACGACCAAAACACGAAACAAGAAAACGAACCCGAATACGCCCCTGACCTGTCGGACCTTCCGTTGGCGGAGCCGCCGTATGATACCGATGAGATGCGGCGCGAGATGATCGCCAATTCGAAATATGGTAAAGCAGGGTCAAGCGGTTCTGATGATGTGCATTCGGACGAAAAAACGCAAAGTGTGGAAACGAAGCCAAATGGTTGTAACGGTAAAGAAGGCATGGACATGCGTGGGTAGTAGGCATTAGATTTATCAAACGCGTTACGCCGCGCACCTGTCGTTTCGAGGCTTCCGAGAAATCTTGTGCGACTCGACGAGAAGATTTCTCCCTTCGGTCGAAATGGCAAGGGTACTGGATTCCGGCCCGCCATCGGCGGATTGGGAAACCTTCGCTCGGATTGCCTTGCTGCTGGTGCAGCGCGTTGACTGGATTCCGGCCTTCGCTCGGAATGACGCGCCCTTGTCGGACGCGTGTGACTGGATTCCTGCTTTCGCAGGAAAGACTTGCTGCTGGGGCAGCACGTTGCTCTGGATTCCGGCCTTCGCTCGGAATGACGCGCCCTTGTCGGACGCGTGTGACTGGATTCCTGCTTTCGCAGGAAAGACGCGCCGTGAGTCAGTCGCGTATTCAAGTTCCGTCAGGTCTTGGTTTCCGGTGGGGAAGTGTGACCTGACGGTTCTGGATTCCGGCCCGCCATCGGCGGATTGGGAAACCTTCGCTCGGAAAGACTTGCTGCTGGTGCAGCCGTTTTTATCGGCAGGACCTTTTCGCCGTCGGCGAAAACCCTATCGGGCAGGGGTCCTTCCCTACAAAGACTGGATTCCGGCCTTCGCTCGGAATGACGCGCCCTTGTCGGACGCGTGTGACTGGATTCCTGCTTTCGCAGGAAAGACGCGCCGTGAGTCAGTCGCGTATTCAAGTTCCGTCAGGTCTTGGTTCCCGGTGGGGAAGTGTGACCTGACGGTTCTGGATTCCGGCCCGCCATCGGCGGATTGGGAAACCTTCGCTCGGAATGACTCGCTGCTGGTGCAGCCGTTTCTATTGGCAGGACCTTTTCGCCGTCGGCGAAAACCCTATCGGGCAGGGGTCCTTCCCTACAAAGACTGGATTCCGGCCCGCCACAGGCGGATTGGGAAACAGGGGTCCTTCCCTACAAGACGGTCCGCCATCGGCACAGAATCTGTCGAGCAGGGGATTTCGAGCTACAAGGCTCTGTGCGGTATGCGGTTTGGAGAAATAACGCCAATTGCTTACGGGATTTTATTGTTGACGGCAGGCCATCTTTCGTATTTCTTAAAGTTAGAAATTGCGGTCGGGGGGCTGCCGATTTACTTCTCGCTTGGAACATCTTGCCCTGCACAGAAAACCTTGCGTATAAATCCGTTACTTAGCGGTAACCTGCAAAACAATATTCCGGGCAAATTATGAGTGGCAAAATGAGAGGTCATAATCAGTTGGAAGAGAAAGTCGGTGAGCTGGAGAAGTCTATCTCCGGTTACCGCGAGTTGGAGCGTGAGCTGAGATCAGCCAAGGAGCTTACGGACCGTCTTATCGAAACAGCCAACGCTATCGTGCTACTGCTTGATTCCAATGCCGATATCACCCTTTTCAACGCTGCGGCGGAGAAGCTCACGGGGTACAGCAAGGAGGAGGCGATCGGCCTGAACTGGATAGAGACTTTTGTTCCCGAGGTTGCCAGAAACTCGGTTGGCAAGGTGTTCAAAGAGGTTATTCAGAGGGAGGGGGATATTTTCAGCTATGAGAATCCGATAGTCACGAAATCCGGCGAGGAAAGAATTGTCAGTTGGCGCAACAATATTATCCGCGATGGCAACAGTGGAGCTATCGGCGTGTTGAGTATCGGTGTCGACATTACCGAGCAACGTCGGGCCGAATTGGAACTGAAGGCCAATGAAGCCAAGTACAGGAAAGTGTTCGAGACTGCCAACGATGCGATTTTTGTTTTTCGCGGTGAGGAGATAATTGATTGCAATAGCCGCACGATTGAAATGTTCGGATACGAAACCAGAGAGCAGGTGATAGGTCTACACCCCTGGGAATTTTCGCCGGAGTATCAACCGGACGGGCAAACATCGAAAGTCGCAGCGGAGTTTCGGATCAATGAAGCTCTGTGTGGACGGTCGCAGTTGTTTTCATGGATACATCAGCGAACCAGCGGTGAGGCATTTGATGCTGAGGTTTCTCTGAGTTCCTTTCAGATGGCCGGTGAAAATTATCTTCTGGCAGTTGTTCGGGATGTTACGGAGTTGAAGCGGGCGGCGAACATGCTGCGGTCGGTGGTCAAGGGAACATCATCGACAACCGGCCAGGAGTTTTTCAAATCTCTGGTGAGGCATCTGGCCGGGGGGCTGGGCGTGACCAGCGCTTTGGTGGCCGAGTTGGATTCGTCCGAGGAAGCCGCTATTCACGCTCTTGCTTTCTGGGACAGAGGGCAATTTCACGAAGAATGTCTCCTACGATTTGGAAGGAACGCCCTGTAAGGAAGTGGTCAAAAAGGTTCTGGCGTTTTGCTTCAGTGATGTGCAGTCGCAATTCCCGAAAGGGCACATGCTGGTGGAGTTGGGGATACACACTTATCTGGGAGCGCCGGTTGTTACGCCTGAGGGAGAAGTGCTGGGTATCATAGCGGTGATGAACACAGGGCCTATTTCGGGTGCGTTGGTGAAGCACGCCGAGTCTTTGCTGACAGTGTTTGCGTCGCGCGCCGTGGCGGAGTTACAACGACTGCGGGCTGAGTCGAAGGTACTGGCGGCCAAAGAGAATCTCCAGGCCGAAAGCGATGCGCTGAGTCAGAAAAATATCGCCATGAAAGAAATACTGGAGCATATCGAGCAGGATCGCGACAAGTTTCGCGAAGAGCTTTCAATGAATATTGATAATCTGCTTTTGCCGATAGTGGAAAAGTTACGTCGTACCGGAGGCCGCTTATCGGCCAAAGATGTGGATCATCTGGATGAACTTCTCAAATCCATTCTCGGCAAGGAGATTGATGTCTATCATAAGAACCTTGCCCGACTGAGTGGCCGGGAGCTTCAAATTTGCGAGATGATACGTAACGGGTTGTCTTCAAAGGAGATAGCGAAGTCACTGACTATCTCGCTGGACACGGTGCAGAAACATCGTGAGTCAATTCGTGACAAGCTCCAGATCAAGCGCAGCCAGGTTAATCTGTCTACCTACCTCAAGTCTAAGCCGTGGATAACTTAGGGCGCATACGCATTTTATACGCACTTTTTACGGCTTGCTAAATTGTTGGAAAACACCGATTTATTGCGTGTGGTCGCGGACATACTTCTCGCTTTACTTCTGGGATCTCGATGCCGCAACTGTGGTCACGAGCACAGGCCACTTGACTGTGGCTAACGAACGACATCTTTGATTGAGACATCTTTGGTTAGACATCTTTGATTTGACATCTTTGACATGTGTCGAGATCCCGACCACAAATTTATCCCCCCGAGATCTTTTTCCGGCAGTTTAAAATTCCTGGCGGCCTTCAAGGGCGCGGGCGAGGGTGATGGAGTCGGCGAACTCCAGATCTGAGCCGACCGGCAGGCCACGGGCAATGCGCGTGACTTTGACGCCCATCGGTTTGATAAGTCTTGATAAGTAAATAGCGGTAGCCTCACCCTCGACATTGGGATTGGTGGCGATAATCAGTTCCTCGACCTCGCCGGAGTGCAGCCGGTTCAGGAGCTCGGCTATTTTCAGATCATCGGGTCCGATACCATCGAGCGGCGAGAGCCGTCCGCCGAGGATGTGGAAGAGGCCTCTGAAGCCTTCGGCTTTGTCGATCGCGGCAGCATCGGCGGTTTCTTCAACGACGCAGATGATACTTCGCTGGCGTTTGGGGTCCGAGCAAATCTGGCAGGGGTCGGTTTCGGAGATATTGTTACACACGCAACAGAACCCGACTTTTTCTTTCACCTCGCGGATAGTGTCGGCCAGCTCGAAGGCTTCTTCCTTGGTAAGTTTGAGAATGTGAAAGGCCAGTCGCGCGGCTGATTTTCGCCCGATACCGGGAAGCCGCGCCAGACGATTCGCGAGGCGTTCTACGGACCCTGCCGATTTAAACATAGTTCACCATTGCCTCAGAAGGGGAGGTTCATGCCGGGGATGTTGAGTCCGCCGGTGAGGGCCGACATTTTTTCGGTTTGAAGCTGCTGGGCTTTTTCTTTGGCCTGTTTGACAGCCGCCATGATCAGGTCCTGAAGCATCTCGACATCATCGGGGTCGACAACCTCGGGGTCGATACTGATACCGGTGACATCCATCTTGCCGTTGATGGTGACTTTGACCATACCGCCGCCGGAGGTTCCTTCGACCTCGGTACGTTCCAGCTCGGCCTGAATCTCTTCCATTTTGGCCTGCATCTGCTGGAATTGCTTCATCATATCTCCAAGTCCGCCTTTAGCCATTGTATTCTCCTTTATCTGTTCTCAATTGTTGTCCTGTTGTTATTTGACTTTCCCAACACCGATTACTTCGCCATCGACCCGTTCAATCAGCATACGGATACGCGGAGAGTCTTCGACGATTTTTTTCACATCGACGCCGGCGCCGTTGTTGTGCGTTTCTTCCGGCTCTGAGGCTTTCAGTTCGTGGTCAATATCCAGGCTCAGGCTGATATTGGCTTTGTAGTGTTCGCGCAACAGGTCGGTAATCAATTTAATATTCTCTGCTTTTTCAACTATTACTTTCGAATTCAGTCCGGATGGCGGGAAAACGGCCATCAATTTATTATTCTTCATCTCGCGCAGTTCGACCATACCGAGTTGTGAGGCGAGCATGGGTCGTTTGGCCTTGAGTATATCGAGAAAGTTTTCCCAACCGGAGCGAAGCATGAGAATATTCACGGCGCGATCGTATACCGGTGGGGCGGATGGTCGGGACGGTTTTTCTTCGGGCTGATTGCGGACGAGGGTGACCGGGGTGGTTATGGGTTCACTCTTTTTTTTTTCGGTCTGGCCGAACAGGTCGCCGCCGGAATCCGGTGGGTTTTGCTGGATAGCCTGAAGGACTTCTTCGAATTTGACAGTTGATTCCATCTCGGTCATTTTGACGGCGGTCATTTCCAGCAGCAAGCGGCCATCGAGGCCGCTGTCTTTGAGATCGGCGTTTAAGTCGGTCGCTGTTTTCATCAGGCGGATGATATCGCCGACCGTGAAATACCCGGCCTGTTCGGAATATTCCGCGAGTTCTTCTTCGCCGAAGGCCAGCAGGTCGCCCGATTCTTTGTCGGTGGTAAGTATGAGCAGGACGCGGAAGTGCTCGAGCAGTTCGGCGACAAAATCTTTAGGGTCAACGCCACCATCGAAGACGGTTTTTATCAGTCTGAGGGATGTCTTGCTTTCTCTTGAGGCAATTGCGGCGGTGAAGTCGAAAAGGAATTTGCGATCGACCAGTCCGAGAGCCTGGATGACGTGCTGCTCGGTGATGCTGTCTGTCGTGTAGGCGGCGATTTGATCAAGCAGCGACAGGGAATCGCGAACGGAGCCATCGGCCTTACGCGCAATCATACGCAAAGCGCCATCGGTGATTTTCATCTTCTCGGTGCGGGCGATACTTGTTAGATGGGTTGTGAGTTCTTTGACCGAGACGCGTTTGAAATCGAAGCGCTGGGTGCGTGAAAGTATGGTATCCGGTACTTTGAACGGTTCGGTGGTGGCCAGGATGAACATAGCGTGGGGAGGCGGTTCCTCGAGCGTCTTGAGCAGGGCATCGAAGGCCGGTCCGGACAAACGGTGAACTTCGTCGATGACGTATATGAGTTTTTTTCCTCCGGCGGGTGAGTGCCTGACGTTTTCGCGCAAGCGTCGGATATCATCGACACCCGTGTTAGAGGCAGCATCGATCTCGAGAACATCGAGCGAAGAGCCGCGCGTGATTTCCTGGCAGACGGGGCATTCGCCGCATGGTTCGGGGGTGGGGCCGTTGATGCAGTTGACGGCTTTGGCCAGAATTCTGGCCGTTGAGGTTTTGCCGGTGCCCCGCGGTCCGCAAAAGAGATAGCCGGAGCCGATACGGTCGTTTTTGAGACTGTTTTGCAGGGTTTTGGTCACATGTTCCTGCGCGACAATGTCTTTGAACGTCTGGGGCCGGTATTTCCGGGCGAAAACGAGATAACTCATAGGTGGCTAATATAGCACAAAATCGTATGGGGGAAAATCATATTTTTCAATTGATTGCTAATGAGCTTGATTTACTTAACGGCCGGCAGGGTAGCCACTGTTTCAGGTCAGGTTGTTGCGGTAGACTTCGCGGGTGGCGGTTTCGGTGAGGGCCACAAAGCCATCGAGTCTTCGCAACGACGCGGCAAAGCAGGAAATCAGGTAGTTCACCAGCGGAGCCAGACTGTCGATTGAAGAGCTTCTGATAGCATCGAGATATTCTTCGCGGTCATCGGAGGTTATAGGAGCGTATTGAAGGCCGGTGTAGATGAGGACATAGTCGCTGATCAATCGTCCGAATCGTCCATTGCCGCATTCGAATGGCAGCGTGGTGGCGATACGATAGTGTCCCTCGGCGGCGATGTGAAACATTTCCATGAAATTGTCTCTGGTTGCGGTTCCGAAGATATTCAGGCGGTGGGTGAGCCACGAAAGGTGGTGTTCGACGAGTTCGGGCAGTTTGGAGTGATGGATGACGTTATTGCCGGTTATGGATTCGAGATCATCGCCGCATCGGAATTTGCCGGCATCGCTGTAGCGTGTCCTTTCGAACAGGGACCTGTGTAACTGCAAAAGCAGTGGAACAGTGAGCACTCGTTTGGCCAGGGCGAGTTCTTCTATCCGTTCGGTGATATTGGCGAGGGCGGTTACCTCGAACATGGCGCGGCCGTAGTCGGGCGAGATTTTCTCCCATCGCCGGTCGGGGATTTTGTCGAGAGCCAGATAAAGAAATGAAGGGTCGACAGAGGAGTCATCGAGAGCGGAGGAGTTTACGACAGTAGTGAGGCGGATTGCCCGGAAGGCTTCATCTCTTGCCCCCGGCAGGGCATCGAGCCTGTCTCTCAGGTCAAAGAAGTGGTCTCTTGTCCTGAGCTTGAAAGCTTTATCCATGTTCATCGTTCCCTTTGCCTGTATCGTTTTGGTATACGAGAGTTATTTCGTAATGTTCGTTTTTCGATTGAATATTTTGTGGGGGTTTTTGGGTGGAATTTGAGTTTGATTTAGATGCAGAAACAGCTTGTACCGAGGGGTTGGCTTTATTATTTTTACAGGCCTGACAAGCATATATTCGGGGCAGTAGCTCAGCTGGGAGAGCGCCACGTTCGCAACGTGGAGGCCGTCGGTTCGATCCCGATCTGCTCCATTTAGATATTAGCCGCCTTCACGGAGGCGGCTTGTCCGTTTGTGGGATAGTCAATTTGCCAACGGTTGTTTCCTGTGCGAATGTACGGGCAGGACGTATTGGTTGGCAGAGACTTTGTCCCGACAGAACAGACTATGTCTGTGCTAGATGGGGAGTTAGCGGTGCCCTGTAACCCGGAATCCGCTATACCGGGATTGAATTCCCACCCGAGGGCTTAGCGGTTGTTTAGTTTCGATGGTTAAGCAGCGTTGATGGTTGGGTCCCGTACAACATGAGCCTACGAACTCCGTCAGGACCGGAAGGTAGCAGCGGTAAGTAGATCCTCTTGTGTGTTGCGGGGTTGCCCGGCCGGAGCCGGCTGGCCGGAGGATTATTCGGCAGCGGTTCGGAGGTGGGTGCACACAAATGAAGCCCCTCTGCTGACAAAGCGGAGGGGCTTTTTTGGGTTGGGGGATAAGGTTTTTTGCTCATGATCTCCGGCCGTCAGTTCACATCGCCAACTTCGTCGGCGGCAGAAACTGACGGAGGCGGAGGCGTTGTTTACTGGCAGATGAGGACATCTGCCGCGCACAATCTTCTCCCGGGGAAGTGCGCACTTGATAAGTCAAATGCCTACAACGCCGGATGGCGTTGTTTTTTCCACGGTGTGGGGAGGCCGGAGAGGATGAGGGCGAGGAAAATCAGCAGACCGCCGAGGGCGCGGTGCATGACAACGGTTTCGCCGCCGAGGGTCCATGCGAATATTCCCGCAAAGACAGGTTCGAGAGCAAAGACGAGTGATACACGCACGGGTGAGACGATCCGCTGCGCGAGAACCTGAATTACGAAAGCCGACATGGTGGGCAGGAGGGCAAGGAAGATGACAATCCACCATGCTTTTGCCGAGCCGACACCGAAGGGCAGATTCAAGGCTGCGCCCGCAACTAAGCTGAGAATCCCCACAATGAGCATCTGTTGACAGGTGAGGACGAACGGGTCCATACCCTGTTTCATGTATTTGTCGCTGTAGAGAACGTGGAGGGCGTAGGTAACGGCGGCCATGAGGGTGAGCATATCGCCGATGTTTATATCGCGCATTCCACCTGTCAGCACCCACAATCCGATGAGTGAGACGATCGAGGCGATGACTTCCATGACAGTGGGGTTGCGCTTGAAGATCGTTTTAAGGAATATAGGGACAAACGCCACAAATAGGCCGGTGATGAAGCCTGAGTTGGAGGCGGTGGTGTATTTGAGGCCGACCGTCTGCGGGATATAGAGCAGAAACAGAATGACAGCAAGGAAGGCGGCGCGTTTGATGCCGGAGAACACGGGTCGTCCGGTGGCAAAGAGATAGCCCAGAAGAATTAGTCCGGCCATGATGAAGCGATAGGCGACCAGGATGACGGGGTCGATATCGGACAGGACGTCTTTGACGATGAAAAACGTGGAGCCCCAAATGGCGGCAGAGTAGAAAAGGCCGATGTGGGCCAGGGTGCTGTTGCGCTGGGTTGACATCCGCGCAATTAGGCGAAAAGGTGGCGGGTTGTCAATATGTGGTTTTGTGATGCCGTCAGGTCACACGCCCCTGGAAGGGCGCAAGACCTGACGGAACCGGGATATGATTTGCAGTTGCCCTCAGTTCACATCCCCGACTTCGTCAGGGACAGGAACTGACGGAACGAGTATGGGTCGGTGCCCTGCGCGGCGAGAGGTCAGGTCCAGACAAGTTTGAACCTGCCACCCGTCCGCGCACAAATACGCGCTGCTTTAGATATCTATTGAAGAAAGAAACCCCCTCCAGCTCCCCCTTATCAGGGGGAGAGAAGAAAGACGATTATTCGTTAAACCAGTATACATTTTTCTGCAAAGCCGTCAGGCCTCGCACATTGCGGCGCGAGGCCTGATGGGGGATATATGGATGAGTATCCGGCGGGTAACCCGCCCATGTTAGGATTCTACTTGTTGACGGATTTGTCCGGGTCAACTATCTCGACATTGTCGTAGGCCGTAAAGCCGCGGCTGAGGAAGTCACCATCGGTGTTGACCATTACCATAGTCCCCTCCACGGTAGCGGTCTGGATAGTGTTGGCTATAGCGGCTACTTCGTCGGCATTGAGAATAGTGGCTCTGTCAAAATAGATCAACAGATTGTCGTCGATATAGCAGTACTTGGCGTCATAGTTCTCAAATACCGCGGCGTCGCCGAAAGTAAGAGTGGCGGTGCAGCTTGAGAACATGTAGCCGGATTCCAAGAGCATCGGGATAACCGTCTGAATGGATTCGGTGTTTCCCTGTTGATTGAGGACGATCTTAAAGGGGGCGATTGTCATGGTCTGAGCGTGGGTAACGTTCGGTGTAGCAAAGATGGTGAGACATAGAACAGATGTCAGAGCGATTAGTGTTTTAAGTGTCGTTTTCATTTCCCATTCCTTCAGTTTTCAGATTTCATTAGAGTAGTCGTCGTAGGAGAGTCGTAAAGTGAGAGTCGTCTGAGTTGTCAGGTTTTAATGCGTCCTCCTTGTGCTTGACGTTAACAGTTGCTAAGGTTCTGCTTGCTCTACGGAGGGCCACTAACGCAATGAGCGTGCCAAGATTGAACAGGCTATTGCAAAGTGTTGGTATTTTAAGAGGTTAGCTGTCGGTCCGAATCGCGACAAAATTGGTTTGATGTACCTGATGGTTCATTGTAGGGGGATTTGTCCGATTGGCGGGGTACCTAATGGTGCGGATAGGCGTGATTCAACGAGTGTGGTTGGAAGACAAAAAAGCCCGCGCGAGGGCGGGCTTTCTTGTGATTGGAGTGGAAACCTTAGTTACGGGGTGGCTGTAACAGCTGCGGCTGCATCGAGCAGACCCGCGCCGGTAGCATCCGTGCCCCATGTGAATGTCTCAACCGCACCACTCGGTCCGGTGACATCGAGGCTGCCGGGTGCGAGCGGAATGGCCGTTGCTTCCAGAATGGATTCGGCTTGAGCTGCGGTGAGGAATGGGTTCTTCTCGCACATCAGAGCTACGACACCTGCGACGTGCGGGCTGGCCATGGAGGTACCGCCCAGGAAGTAGTACGACATAGCGTTGCCGCTGTTGAGCTGGTACGGTCCGACGACCCATGAGCCGGGAGCGGCTATGTCGAGGTCCTGTCCGGCCAGTTCGCGGCTTGAGAAATCGGTGATGTAGAAGTGATCCGGGTTGGTCGGTTCGGCTACATCGAGGTTATACCACCAGCCGCCGTTGGGGAAGGGCTGCCATTCGCCGAGCCAACCGGAGGCTGCCGAGGAGATCACCGGCTCATATGCGCCGGGGTAGCCCATGCCGTTGAGGCCGTTGTTGCCGGCCGAGGCGACGATGATGACGCCCTGTGCGATCGCGTAGTCAATAGCAGCCTGTTCGACTGCATCGAGGACCGGGCCGCCGAGACTCATGTTGATTACGACGGGATAGTCCGCCAGCGGGCCGGCTTTGAGGTCGCCGATATACTCGATACCGCGAGCAATGACCGAGGACCAGCCGGAGCCGTTCTGGTTAAGCACTTTGACCGGGATAATTGTTGCCATCGGGGCCGCGCCGTTGATCGGTGTGCCTCTGAGGTTGTACCCGATGACAGTGCTGGTGACGTGGGTGCCGTGCGAGTTCTGGTCGTGCTCCCATTTGTTGGGCTGCTCGGAGACATTGCCGTTCTCGCCACCGCCGCCGCCAAATGACTTGGCGTACTCAACGGCGATACGTTCCTGCGGGAAGTACTTACGCCACGAGTCGAGCAGACCGGTGTCGAGGATGGCAACAAAGACGCCGTTGCCGGTGAAGGTTACGTCGCGGGCAGAGCTAAACGGCTCTACGGTTACATTTATCGCGTCGTGATCCCAGGTGCTTATTCCGCCGGTGAAATCGGTTGCATCGACTAAGTCAACCGGTTTACCTAAGCGTTCGGCATCTGGATTCGCGGCCGCTACATAAGGCAGGGCTTTGATTGTTGCGAGTTGGTCCGCCTTGGCCTGCATAGTTACTGCGTTCACTTTATACATGACATCCCGGACCTTGCCATAATTGCCAAGGTCGGCAAGGAGTTCGTCGGTCACGGCTGTGTTGAACAGTACGTTGATGCCGATGTTACCTTTGGCGGTTACACCCATGCCGAGGTCCTGTGAGGAGTCACCGGTAATGGCACGGTCGGCATCGCTACATCCTGCAAACAGCAGCAGTGCGGCGATTGATAGGATTGCTACAAGGCCTTTCAAACCTGTAATTTGTCTCGCGGAGAGTCCAAATTTAGTGGTTGAAATAGTGTAGCGATTCATTAAAGCCTCCTTTTAGTTGGTAAGTAGCGGTATCTAAGACCGCCTGTTCAGTGTGGGGTTTCCCCGCGTTTGGTTACTTGAACATTACGATAGAAACGTGAGCTATAGTTGACAAAAAAGATACGGATTAGGATGATTTTTGTTGGAACGGATTGCGGTTTCGCTCAAAACCGGACATGTCGTTCTATGTTGTTGCCCGATAGGCTGTTGTTAGGCGGTCTCGAGGGGCTGATCGGGTCCGAGGTGGCCTGCTCTGATGTCGGACTTGTAGTACGGCTCGGTTTTTACCGGCGCGCCGGCGAGTCTTCGGAGCATCATCAGTTGCCCGACATGGGTCATCATGTCCAGCCAGGGTCCCTGGAAAAATTGAAGGACGAGTTTGTCATCGGGTTTTTCGGATTCGACGAGCGCGCGGTCGAGGTCGGCCAGTGCGGAATGGAATTTAGTGATGGCTTCTTTGTATGGTAGTGGCTCCATCTGACTGAACTGACCGGTGCGGTAGTAGTGGTTAGTGCCAACGGCGATGGCGGCCATGTGGTTAATAATTTCAAGGGGTGTCCAGGCGTCGTTGCCGGCTTTGAATTCCGGATAATTATCGGGGGCGCCTCGCAGAGCGTGCTGGGTGCGGAAGGCCAGGGTGGCGAGGGTGTGTCGGATAAGATAAAGGTCCATTTAACTACTCCTTTGAACGTCTTCTGTAATATTACAAAGTACAGTGTCTGCTGACAAACACAAATGTTATGGTTATGGGTGGTTACTGAATTTGCGAGGATTTGACAAACCGCTTGTGGGGGCAGTCGTTTAGACGTTAATTCTCATCATTATGCGCAGGTCATCTCTGTTTTTGATAATCCCGGTGGTGTTCTGGGGGATTTCGTACATCGCAATCAAGGTTGTTCTCGAAGAGCTGGAACCGGTGGAGATGATTTCGTTTCGGTTCCTTCTGGCGGCACCGACTCTGTATCTCATATTGAAAATCAAGGGACTCCGCATCTGGCCGGTGGCTATGCGCGGGAAGCTTCTGTTCGCATCGTTTATGGTGTTTTTGCATTTCTGGGTGATGGCGACCGGCATGAAGGAAACATCGGCATCGAATACCGCGTGGATACTGACGACGGCTCCCATATTCATAGCGGTACTGGGGTGGTTGTATCTCAAGGAGAAGTTCAGTTCATACCAGTGGCTCGGGTTGGCGGTGGCCTGCTCCGGCGTGATTTTTCTTACATACAATGGGAATCTTTCGAGTCTGGCGTGGATAAACTCGCGCGGGGATTTTATCGTACTCGGTTCGTGCGTGACGTGGGCTATTTACACGATAGGTACGCGCGATATAACGCGTAGAGTCAATCCGCTGGTGGCAACATTCTGGATGACGGCTATAGCGGGACTGGTCTTTGTTCCGTGGACTCTGTTTAGTTCGGGCTACGAGAAGTTTATCGGTCTTCAAGTCGACACGGTAATGAGTTTATTCTTTCTGGGCATTCTTAGCCTGGCGGTGGCGTTCTGGTTGTGGTCGGAGGGGTTGGCCCGCCAGACGGCCGCGGAGGTTGGGGTTTATCTTTATGTTGAGCCGCTGATAACGATGATAGGGGCGTGGGTTCTTATCGGTGAGGCTATCACAGTCTGGTTATTGATCGGGGCGGTACTTATCAGTATTGGTGTGTATATTTCCGAGAGGTACGGCAGGGTTCGTCTGCGGGAGCATGATGTCTGATGCTGGTACGGGTGTATTTACTTCTGGCGGTGATATTCTGGGGATGGTCGTTCGTTGCGACGAAGATCCTTCTTGATTATGTGACTCCGGTCGAACTGATGGGACTAAGGTTTATCGTGGGGCTTCCGGTTTTGTTCGCAGTGGTATTCGCGCGGAAGGTGAAGCTCAGTTTCAGCAGACGGCACCGGTGGCAGGTGCTTTTTGGGGCCATAATTATCACGGCCCATTTTCTGATTCAGATTACCGGTATTAAATATACGACCGCAACCAACACGGGGTGGATCATCTCGATTACGCCGCTGGTGCTGGCGGTTATGTCGTACCTGATTCTCAAGGAGAAGATCGGTCTGAGAGAGATAGCCGGTATTGCTGTTGCCACGACGGGTATTTTGCTGCTTGTGTCGAGGGGGAAGATTGCGAGTCTGGACTGGATTCGCTCGGTTGGTGACTGGCTGGTGCTGGCATCGGCGCATACGTGGGCACTGTATACGGTGGCCACGCGGGATCTTTCGCGCAAGTATGATCCGCTTGCGGTGACATCAGCGATCTTGCTGCCATCGGCGGTGATACTGGTGACCTACATGCTTTTTACATCGGACTGGACCAAGTTTCTTCACCTGCCGCTTGAGGCGGTGCTGGCGCTGCTGTTTCTGGGGGTGTTGTCGCTGGCGGTGGCTCACTGGTTCTGGCAGGAGGGGGTGTCGAGTCTCGGGGCTACGCGGGCGGGGATATTTTTGTATTTGGAACCGCTGGCTACGACGGGATTGGCCGTGCCTTATCTCGGTGAGTCTTTTGGAGTCTTCACGGCTGTTGGGGGGATTATGGTTCTGGGTGGTGTTTATCTCTCGCAGACGAGGACAGGCAAGGTTGTAGGGTGATTGTTTTTGCGACAAAAAATGGCTATGGCCCGGGGAGCTCAACTGCCGGGTCATAGCCATAGTCACTGGAATCAGATTCTATTTACTGTTCGAAAGGTCCCCAGCAAGGCGCACCAGCGTCGCAATAGTCTCCGGTCCACACGAGTTCAAATCCCCACGGGCAAGCCCAGAGTTCGTATACGCGGCAGTCATCAAGATTACAGACCAGTTCCTTTGTAAACTTGCAGACTGGAGGAAGACCGTCTCGCTGTGAGTTGCTTGCCTGAGTTTCAGTTGTGAATACACCGATCATGAATGAACAGGCGAGTACTGCTACCATCATTAGAGCTGCGAATTTCTTCATTTTTTCACCTCCTTCCAAATGTTTTTTTACGCGTTATTGGTAGACATTAGTAGTGCCAATATGTCTCCATATTTATTTCACAGTAATTGCGGAATTATCTTCAATGCGGGCCGGGGGCGTGTGTAGACAAAGCCCAGCATCCTCTAAAGTAATAATCCATCGTCTGAAGGATTTCTTACAGGAAGTGGCTAAACTTTAGCAAAAAACGGGCGAATTCGTTATATTATAACGATGTCAGTTATTTTGATTCCGAAGGACTTAAGACAGGCAGGCTCTTAGTGGGTTCCGACATAAGAGAGCTTTGGCAACAGGCCGTGCAGGGCGACAAGACGGCAGAAAATGCCATTTTCGAGCACCTCCGTGAAAGATTTACGGTTATCGCGGGATTAACTATATATGGGGAAGATGCCGGCGATGTAGCTCATGACGCCTGTCTGGCGGTATTGAAGGGATATAAAGACCTCGGCAGCCCTTTTGAATACGGTGCGTGGGCGCAGAGGATCCTGAAAAATAAGATAGCCAACTATTTTCAGAGGAGGTCTCTGGAAAAGAGAGTATTTGTGGCGTTCGACTACCACGAATTAAGTTCGGCCTATCATACGGAAGCCGAATATACTCACGTGGTGTCGATACTTGAAAGATGTTTGAAAAAGCTGGCGGCGGCCTATCCTCACTATGCCCGGGTGCTATTTCTCAAACAAGCGGGTGACGATACGGATACTATTTGCCATAAGATGGAAGTGACGAGAAACAACCTGTATGTTCTGCTGAACCGGGGGAGGAAGTATTTGCGGGACTGCATTTTTGACGGAAAGAGCGAATAATGAGGGGTTCGTGTAAGGATAGCAAGATGCATAGCATGCTTCACGCTTACGAGCTGGGCATGTTGTCGGGTGGGGAGAAGGATGAGTTCGAGGCTCATCTTCTCGAATGTGAATTTTGTTTTGCGCACATAAAGGAGTTCATGCCCCGCGGTGCGATTCTGGTTGCATCGCCTGAAATCAAGCGACTGCTGGGTTCTGTTGTCGGAGAGCGGCAGAGTACGGAATCCCGCCGGAGAAAGATTTGGGAGTTGATCTGGCCCCAGAGGTTGCCGGTGCTTCTGAGGCCGGCGATTTTAATTGGATTGCTGGTATTAATAATATATCCGGCTTATGTGGGAATTTTTGACCGCCCGGGCGACAAGGTAACATCGGTTGCAGAGATAGGTCTTTGGCAGGCCAGATCCAAAATGGCCTATGCAGTGGAGGAGGGAGATGCAGTTGTGTTGTCTTTCGTTTGTCCGGACGGTGAATCGATTCGTGGTTACTCGGTTGTTCTGACCAATCCCTTGGGCAAGGTCATATATGCTGATGAAGAATTTCAGGGAGTCGATAAATATCGTGTCGGCAGGCTTTTGCTTCCGCGCAAAGTGGTGTCGCCGGGTGAGTACATTTTGGTGGTGCGGAGCCTTGGAGACGTGCAGGGTAATCTCTCGTCATTGGAGTACAGTTTCGAGATTCAGCTTCCCGACACAAAGTGACAGCAAGTGGCGTATTGTCGTTTAACGAGATTTACCGCTTAAAATAAACCCGGACCAGTGTATGGGATGGCTGTTGCCGTATTGTTGCCGGGCATTATCAAGCAATTCCAATGAAGTATTTCTGAGGGCGTCGATTTTCGATTCGCCGGTCAACCATCGTTTGTAGAAGCCCTGCATAATTTTTGCTGACATATCATCGGGGACTTTCCACAGGCTCATGATTACCGATTTTGCGCCTGCCTGCCGGAAGGAACTGCGTAGTCCCATCACGCCCATACCGTTCACATATTCACCGACGCCTGATTCACAGGCTGACAGCACGACCAGATCGGTACCGATCAGATTCAGCGCCGAGACTTCGTAGGCAGAGAGGATACCGTCTTCGTAAGAGCCTGAGAATTCCTCAGGGTGCGGGGGCGGTTCGGTGTTGGCGCCGGCCAGAGCCAGGCCGGATTGGAACATAGGTGAGATATATTTGCTGCCGGCGTGGTTGGGGATACAGATGAAGCCGTGAGTTGCGAAGTGCAGGGCGGACGGTTGCGTTTCCATGGATGCCAGGGTTTTTTCACGGGCCATATCGCCGGTGTAGATCAGGATCTGTTTGTCCGAATATTGGCCGACAAGGCTTTTGATTGATTGCGTTTCTTCGGCCGTATAGGGCAAAGATTCGAATCCTGTCAGGAGACAATTGTCACTACCCCGGAAACTGCCTTCGATGTCCCTTAAGTCCGGCGGTTGCGGCATGGGCGTGGTGCTATCGGCCGGTTGATAATTCGAGTGCAGATCACAATTGTAGTCCGGATCGGCGAATACCACGATAGGTCCATCGAGGGTTGACGGCATGTTTTTGTCTTCGAGCAAATCCAATCCTGAGGACACGTAACTGACCTCGTATTTTTCTATGAGGTAGCGGTCTTGCTCGACAGGCAGGATGTCGAAGGGGATAAGATACAGGTTTCTCTCGGGCGCAATGATGAGGCGTTTTTTGTTTTCGATTGTGGATGCGAAGGGAGACACAATTTTCGCATAGATGGCTCTGTTTATGTCGGAGAGTTGTTTTTCGATAGCCGATCCCAAATCCGTGAGAGCTTTTGTGCCGGTATTGTTTATGTGTTCCCTGCTCTTGCTTATCAGGGAATCGATGATGGCAGCCGGTCCTAAATCGTAAAAGTCTATTTTGCCGGAGCGGTCCATAACGAAAGCGCCATAGTTGGTTTTGCCGTTTCTGCGAAGTATGGATTCCGCCACTATCGAGTCGGTGGAGAGAAACCGGATATATTCGATGAGGACGTCGTCGGCATTGAGACATCGGGCAACATCTTTCGCCTCAAAGTCGAGGTTGGATGGTGACGGATCGCGTGCACCGCACAGGTTACTGATGATTGATTCCAACGAGTCCCGTTCTCTTACAAGTGAGTTGATGAGGTCCTGTGATGCGCCCGGTTCACTGTTGACCATGCCGGCGCGGACGAGGCTGGCGGTTCGGGAACTGACGTTACTGTACTCATCGCAAATGCTTCTGAGGAAAGGGTCGTCCGAGCACTGGATAAATTCGTGTTCGTGAGAGATGGCGTCGATGACATACGATTTCGCCATCATTTCAATCTCAAGGGCAAGCGACCGAGCTTGCGGCGTATTGATCTCATCGAGCCTGGTCGGTAAGTACGAAACGAAAGTGCTGCGGTTCAGCAGGGTAATTTTGGTGGCCTGCGATGCATTAGAGAAGGCGGTTTTCAGAAATAGATCCTGATAGTAGCGAGTCTTTTCGGTGTGCTCGATGGCTTTTTCAACCAATCCGGCAAAGAGGTATATCTCTGCGAGAGTACTGTGGCAGTATGCCCGGTCATTCCATGCCAGATTATCGGTGTCGGCCAGAAGAACCGTGAATTCCTCTGCGGCTTCTAAGGCCTCACGCCGGTGTCCCATCATCAGCGACAAGAGAGCGACTTCGCCGCGAACCGTAATGGTGCCGCGATACTGTTCTTCATCGGATATGTATCGTTTGAGAAGCCGCGCCGACTCTTCATACATCCCGGCATTGTAAAGGGCTGCGCCGAAGGTTCTCATTGACCGATGGTAGTATTCGACATTTGACGTGCCGCATTCGGAGATTATGCTCCTGTATTCGGTGTATAGAGAATCGATCTTAGAAATAGGGACATCGGAATACGCTATCAGATATGAGTAGGTCCCGGCGAGCCTTGCGATTTCGAGAGCGTAATTTATGCTGTTATTGCCAAACACCCTGGCGGTGATGTCCGCAGCCTTTTTATGATATTCCAGGGCGAGGGAATCTTTGCCGAACAGACTGCTAAGGTCGGCGAGGTGCGTATACAGTGACGCCGCGAAGCCGTGTTCAGGCCCGAGGGTCTCCTCGCAGATGGACAGTGCTTCCTTGTACAGAGATTCAGCTTCGGCATATTTACCCCGGGTGGAGACAATCATGGAACCGAGGGAACCGAGAACCTGAGCGTAGAATATACTTCTCTCCCCCAGCGATTTTCCGATAATGTCACGGGCCATAGAGAGACTGGTAAACGCGGAGTCCTCTTTTCCGAGAGAGATTTGAAGGTCGGCGATGTTCACGTAGATGACGCCTATCGAGGAATGGTCCGGTCCCAGAGCTTTTTGCCTGATAGCGAGGGACTGGTAGTAACATCTCTCGGCGTCTTCGTAGCGGCCGAGGTCATCGTAAAGGTATCCGAGATTGAACAGGCAGAGCCCGACATCGGGGTGCTCCGGTCCCAGGGCGTTCTTCCATATTTCGAGTGTTCTTATAAACAGTTGTTCGGCTTCGTCGTATTGACCGGTATACATTTTGACGATGGCGAGATTGTTGCAGATGGTACCGACCTCGATATGGTCGGGACCCAGGGCCACTTGTTGAATTCTGAGGGCTTTCTCGTAGCTCTCGATGGCCTCGTCGTATCGGTCCCACCGATCGTAGATGCGGCCGTAGTTGACGTATATATCGGCAAAGACGGAATCCTGTTCGTGTTCGCCTTTCTGAAGGACCGCGAGCGCCGAATCGAGGTAGGCCAGGGCGGCCTCGCCATCTTCATTTCTGAAGTGACAGTATGCGAGGTTGTTGTAGACGGCGGCCAAGGTCGTATCGTCGGGAGCGCCGGATGATTTAGCAAGAGAATCGGCCAGATAGGCTGAAATCAAGGCGGAGTCGATCAGGTCTGCCTCGACGTATTGTTTTGATCTTACGGTGAGCTGGTAGATTTGCCCGGTGAGGGTTGAATCCGATTTCTCGGTGCTGTTAGAGGTATCAGGAGAACAGAGAATTAGTATTAGCGTTACTGCAAAGCGAATAATTACCCTAAGTTTGCCGATAGCCATGATTGTCCCTCGCGCGTGCTGTTGATTCATTGAGAACTGGTTAGGGCGTTTTGTAAGTTCATACAAGATAACCCATAATCGGTGATCTGGCAATGAGTATTTGTTGGTTCGAAGCCGTCCTCCGTGGGCAACGCGGGAATTTGACTGTGCCTAGGCTCCTAATTAGAAGATTACTTGCTGCCGGTTTGGATCACGATACTTTGTCGAAGGGTCAACTGTTAATTACTCAAAAATTCATCTATCCTAGTTATTAACACGCGTGCCGCATCCCGTACCATTTCATAGCCAGCCTTTCTGTTGTTGTTAACGGCTTTATAGTTTTCTGGCGAAAGCGATGAATCAAATGTCATTAGAAAGCATTGGCGGACCTCATCAACGTTTTGATTAATTAGATCTAGTCTGGTGATTATGTCAAAGACTCGTCTCGCAGAATCTATGGGGAGGAGTTCGAAGTCCGGAGTTCTTGAAGAAACATAACTTAGGGTAAATTTCTTCAATGCTATATCTGACAAACCACTCTCTCTTCGGCGCTCAAGCCAAATTTCGAGTTTGGCTTCGTCCATATCGGATAGGGCTGCGATATCCTGATTGATCTGCCTATAATCCTCCCAAGACTCATATTTTGTAGCGAGCGGGAGGAACCAGTCTAGGAATGTTCGGTCAAAGCCACCGTATTTCTCTGCAATTCTATACACTGTATACAGCAATCTCGGTTGTAATTCTGATAGCTCCGTGTTGACGGCGCTTACGAACTTCTTTTTCCGGAGATATTGTCTCCAATAGTCAACTATAATCGTAGACAAGATTCCAAGAGCCCATCCTATGAGTACCAAGAATACTTCCACTTTTTACTCCAGCATTATTGACCGATTATATTTGAACATCGTTACATCTAGAGCCTTTGCTCTAGAGCTATGGAGCCGTATCAGAAATATCGATGCGTACCGGCATCATCCTCGCATGGAATTTTTACCACGCCGTTAGCAAGCCGAATCCGATTGAAGCGGCCGGGTCGACGTTTTCATCGGTGGACATTGTCAAGCCTACACCCAAGAACGGTCGCAGTGATTGTCTTTGACCCCAGCAGAAAGTTATTCCGCCACCCCAGGTTGCGGTGTGTCTTTGCTTGCTCACACTTTGAAGCATCGAATAGCTCAAGGTGGTATCGGATGCCCAGGAGTCGTAGTCGCGGTTGTATGATATTGTGGCGGCCAATGCCGGCTGCACCAGAACATCTTTACCGACGCGGCAATTGACAAAACCAGCAAAGCCTATGGTGGTAAAGTCGTGTTTCAGGAGCGAGTACTGGGGCAAATCGCCCTTTACACTGACGAAAGCAACCGAGACGGCAGCCCCGGGAGCATACTTCTTCCCCTTGCCCGTGATGTGGAGTGTTACCATCGGGGACACCATTCCCAGCTCGGCATCGTCACTGTACGAGTAACCACATCCGAGGTCGATGATACCTCGAATGCAAAACGATGCTGTGCCGCCGTAGGAGAGTCCGTCACCGCTGATCATCATTTGTGGGAAGACGGCGACGCCGAATTCGCTGTGACGGAGGAATTCGCCCTGCGCGTGGGCGGTGGATGAGAAAATGAGAAACAGTAGTGTAAACGCTATAAGATGTTTTGCGGACACTTAATCCTCCCAGATTGTGGCGTGATATAATGATTGACTGCTCGGATTATACCAAAAGCGGAATGAATTGTCAATTATTAGCGCACAATTCCGGTGCAGGCCAGTTTCGCTACAAATTCGTGGTAAAAGCACGGTGCGCCGGTTATTTACATGGTAAATGCGATGATGGCGGAGAAGTGGTTTCTCAAGACAGCGCTGGCGTATCTTGGGACGCCGTATGTTTGGGGCGGGGATGATCCCTCGGGGTTCGATTGCTCGGGTTATGTGATTGAGTGTCTGAAGTCGGCGGGGTTGGTGGGTGAGTCGGAAGATTACACAGCCGACGAGTTGCTTAGACTTTTTGAGGACAATGTTGTGGATGGGCCGGTGAGGGGCGGGCTTCTGTTTTATCTGGACGAGCGAGGGAGGGCGATTCATGTGACGATTTGTCTGGACGAGTATTTTCAGATTGGTGCATCGGGGGGCGGGTCGAAGACAACGAGTGTTGATGCGGCGTGGAGAGAGAATGCTTATGTGAAGATTCGGCCGATACGATTTGATGCGCTTAAGATGCGGGTGGTCAGAGTTTTCTGATCTGCTGCGAACAACGTCCGACGAAAGCCGCTTAGCGGCTATTCCATGGCGCGGAGGGCGCGGATGAGTTCGCCGGGGCTTTGCAGAGACATGAGTTCATCGCGGAACGATTCGTATTGAAGCATCTCAGCCAGCGCCTTGAAGACTTTGAGATAGAGATTGTCATCGTAGGGCGGGGCGGCCATCACGAAAAACATATGCGACAGGCTGTGGTCGGGAGCATCGAAATCGTAGCCCTCGGTGGAACGGGCGAAGGCGATCATGAAGTCTTTGGCTTGCATCGAACGGATGTGAGGGAAGGCTACGCCGTGCCCGATGGCGGTAGTGGCTTTCTTTTCGCGGTTGATGAAGTCGAGCAGAAGCTTGTTGCGATTACCTATACGGTTGCCTACCTCGAGAAGCGACACGAGTTCCTCGATGATCGTTTCTTTGCCTCGCTGGCGCCACTTATCGATAGATTCTTCCTCGCCGAGAGGCTCTATCTCGGTGGCCATTTCGAGCTTAACCAGGTCTTCTCTGAAGTATCTTGACAAATTCATAGTAAATGTATCGGTAACAAGCTGTTACAAATTAAGGCCATTATAGTGATAGAACGGGGCGGTTGTCAATGGGCTTGTTGAAAAACTCAGCCGGTTGTGGGGGGGCGGCAGGTCTCACAATCCGCTGCCGCGGATTTTCAGGACCTGCCGCAATTGTCTATGAGGGATAGCGTCAGGTTTCTGCTTGTATGTCAGGATCTCACAGCAAGCGGAGCGGTACCCGTGTTTCCCACAGCAAGCTGTGGGGCACCCATGTCTTCGCCACAGGTCTATAGCGGTCGGGGCACCCATGTTTCCCACAGCAAGCGGTGGGGTACCCGTGTTTCCCACAGCAAGCTGTGGGGCACCCATGTTTCCCGCAGCAAGCTGGGGGCAACCGGTAAGTTAAGGCGTGATATCGGACGATTGATGTTTTGGATGAACCTTCTCCGTTCCACGTAGTTTGCCGGCGATTTCGGCGTTCTGCGGGTCGGAGATGTCGAAGCGAGCATGGCGTTGCGCTGTCAGGGAGACGGCATCGGTGGGACATGATTCGATGCATATACCGCAGGCAAAGCAGTCGGGGATGGTTTTGTTTTTCTTGAGAATGGCATCCATGACGGTCGATGGGCAGGCAGAGTTGCATGCCATACAGGCGGTGCATTTGTTGTAGTCGACTTTTATTCTGAAGATGGCGAGTTTTTCAAAAAACCATGAGACCAGTCCGAACGGACAGGCGAAGTGACACCACGGACGATAGACGAACAGTGCCGCGAAGAGCACGATAGCGACGAAGATGATGCCGGTGATGGTCATGGCAGTGGGGTTGAAGATTTTGAAAGGGTCGATGGCCCCGATGAAGTCAAACGCCCACAGCAGGCCGACGAGAGTGAAGGCGACAAAGACGGTAATGCGCACGCCGTTGGATAGCCAGAAGGGCGGTTTGTATTGTTTGATGATGCCTTTGCGGTCGAATTTGTTGCGTCCCAGTCTAAATAGAAAATCCTGAAGCAGCCCGAACTGACATCCCCACGAACAGATGAATTTGTTGGCCAGCACGACCGTCAGCAGAAAGATGCCCAGGGCGATTATGCGCGGGATGAAGACGGTGTCGTGCGCGACGATGAGATAGACGGCATCTTTGACCGTGCCCATCGGGCTGGGGTCGGCTCCGAGGGCGATGCCGAAGATGGCGAATCCGGAGGCCAGCAGGATTTTTCTGCGCCGGGGGGTCAGGGTCTTTTTCCGCATCATCACGAAGGGAATCGGCAGGACGATAAACCACATCAGGAACTTTATGAAAATCTTCTGCCAGTTTTTGGACTGTTCTTCGCCGTATTTGATCATCATCTTCTCGATAGAGGCGGCGGCTTGTTCAGTGGACAGGTTGAGTTGCGCCAGCGTAGCTGTGGCGGCGGTGCTGCTGTCTACTTTGAGAGCCATGAGGACGGGCTGAAGGGGGATATTGTTCGCTTTAGCAATGGCGGCCGGGGTGGAATCAGGGGAGACGATTATAATTTGGTGTGATTCGATCTTTTCCGGCTTGTCTCCCCAGAGAAAGACGGAGAGGGAGGATAGAAGTACGACGACTGCTGTGACGGCAATTGCGGTCAGAAATGGTTTTGTTTTCAATGACAATCCAGGGTGTTTTAATTTCGTTTTTGGTTAAACCGGTGAGATCAGTGTTTTGTTCAAAAAATCGGTCTACTTGACTTATGTTTTGGAAAAGCGTACATTTCCGCCGCAAGTTGGCCTGCTTGGGCGATTTAGCTATTGCCCGGAGGTGCCGATATTTAATTAAATAGCAGACAGTTAGAGAGGAGTTTGTGCCAGCATATTCAGAACTTAGACGAACTCACACCTGTGGTGAATTGAGGCTGTCGGATGCCGACCGCAAGGTCAGGCTTAATGGTTGGGTTAATAGCTACCGCAATTTGGGCGGTGTTCTCTTTATAGACCTTCGCGACCGCTACGGAATAACTCAGATAGTAGTTGATCCCGATAAAATCGATAAGCAAATGCTGGCTGAGGCCGAGAGGGTCCGTCACGAATTCGTACTGGCGGCAACCGGCACAGTGGCCCCTCGTCCCGATGGAAGCCGCAATCCGAATTTACAGACCGGTGAGATAGAGGTCAGAGTGGAGCAGTTTCATGTTCTGTCCGAGTCGCTGACTCCGCCGTTCGAAATAACCGACGAAACGACAGCGAAAGAGCTTTTGCGGCTGGAGTATCGGTATCTTGACCTTCGCCGAAAACCTCTACAGGAAAAAATTCGCAAGCGGCACGAAATTGCCCTGGCGGTGCGTAATTATTTGAGTGGACAGGGGTTTTACGAAATCGAGACGCCGCTGTTGATTCGTTCGACGCCTGAGGGAGCGCGCGATTATGTTGTTCCCAGTCGTGTATCGAAGGGGAAGTTTTATGCGTTGCCGCAGTCGCCGCAGTTGTTTAAGCAGATTCTGATGGTGGCCGGGTTCGATAAATATTTCCAGATGGCCCGTTGCCTTCGTGACGAGGACCTTCGCTCCGACCGTCAGCCGGAGCATACGCAAATCGATGTGGAGATGTCGTACGTTACGCCCGAAGAGGTCTTCACGGTTGTTGAAGGTTTGATGGTGCATTTGTATAAAGAGGCTCTGAATGTTGATATAGTGACTCCTTTTCCGCGCTTCACTTATGAAGAGGTGATGAATCGTTGGGGTATTGACAAGCCGGATCTTAGATTTGGCATGGAGCTGGTTGATTTGTCCGATGAAGTCAGAGATTGTGATTTCAAGGTTTTCGCTGATAATGTCAGGTCGGGCGGAGTCGTTAAGGGAATCGTTCTTAAGGGCGGAGGATCATACTCCCGCAAGCAGATTGATGAGTTGACCGAGTTGGCCAAATCGCACGGAGCGGGTGGGTTGGCGTATATTCTTCGGGCGGCCGATGGTGACAAGTCGCCGATTTTGAAATTTATCGGCGAAGCCACGAAAGAGAAGCTAATTGAGAAGGCATCGGTTGAGGCCGGTGATGCTTTGTTTATAATATCGGACAAGAGGCTACAAGACCGAGTCGATTCTGGGGCAGATCCGGCTTCATCTTGGCCGGGCGCACGGATTGATTAACTCAAGCGACTGGAAGCTTCTGTGGGTGACGCAATTTCCGTTGTTTGACTACGCGCCGGAATCGGGTGCGTTTATCGCGATGCACAATATAGTTTCGCATCCGGTGGAGGAAGACCTGGCGTTGATTGAAGAAGGGTTTAATACATCGGTTGACGGGTCCGATCCGAATCATCCGTGGCGGAAGGCGAGAGCGCAGCAGTATGATCTGGTCATAAACGGATGGGAGATTGCATCGGGGGGACAGCGAATCAACCGGCGGGAACTTCAGGAGAAGATACTCAAGATTCTCGGTATCGACGCCGAGCGGGCGGACAAGATGTTCGGTTTTCTTTTGAGGGCGCTTCAGTACGGCGCTCCGCCTCATGCCGGTATAGCGGCCGGTCTGGACAGGCTGGTATCGCTTATGACGGGCACGGATAGTATCAGGGATGTTATTGCGTTTCCGAAGACGACCAATGCCATGTCGCTTATGGATGGTTCGCCATCGGAAATCGACTCCGGTCAGCTCGATGAGCTGGGGTTGATTTTGAAAAGTAATCCGAATGAATAAAAGGGTGATATGAGCGCGGAAGTGAACGATAAACAGGTTCGGAATTTTGTGGTGGAGGGAATTGACCAGCGATTGTTGTTCGGTCAGAACGATGTTTTCCTTCGTCTGATAGAGGCGCACATACCGGCCAAGATAGTTGCCCGAGGCGACCGGATAACGGTGGAGGGTTCGCCGCGTGATGTCGATATGGTGTTTCGTTTGCTGAACGATTTTTTGACGCGGGTGAAGCAGGGTGATTATTTGACCGAGCAATACGTTCATTATGCTATCGGTATGGTCAAGGAGAACGGATACGGTCCGGCCGACATGATATCGACCGAGCAGTTGTTGACGAATTCGCTCAAGAAAGTCATCAAGCCCAAGACTATCGGGCAATCGAAATATGTTGAGGCTGTTGAAAGAAACGATATTGTTTTTTCGATAGGTCCGGCAGGTACGGGAAAGACGTATTTGGCGGTTGCTATGGCGGTGGCCGAGTTGAAGGCCAAGCGCGTCAACCGGATCGTGTTTACGCGTCCGGCTGTGGAGGCCGGGGAGTCGCTGGGATTTTTGCCGGGGGATATTCGGGCCAAGGTTGATCCTTATTTGCGCCCGGTTTATGATGCGCTGTATGATATGCTTCATGCGGACAAGATTCGCAAGCTGCTGGAGTTGGGCATTATTGAGATCGCTCCCCTGGCGTTTCATGCGCGGGCGTACGCTCAATGAGGCGTTTGTTGTTCTGGATGAGGCTCAAAACACGACCAGTCCGCAGATGAAGATGTTTTTAACGCGTATCGGCGAGAAGTCCAAAGCGGTAATAACCGGTGATATTACGCAGATAGACCTTGATGATCGTCGCAATTCGGGTCTGGTGAAGGTTCAGAAGATACTTGCGGGGATCGATGGAATAAGCTTTGTTTATCTTACGGAGAAGGATGTAATCCGGCATCATCTGGTGCAGAGCATAATCAAGGCCTATGAGAAGGCTGAGAAATCCAGGAGAAAGGATTAAGGCGAAAAGGGATTTCGCCCTATGTTTTCATTTCTTATAAAAATCAAGCGGCGTATTAAGAAGCTCCTTAAGGTCCAGAGTGAGACGCGTCAGCGCTCTCAGTCATCATTTCATTCCCGCACGTTCAAGTTTCTGCTTTTGATACTGTTTTCCATTCTGGTGGCGATGATTTATCCGGGGCAGTCGCTGTATGACCCGCTGGACATGCCGCGCCGGGGAGAGATTGCGCTGGAGGATGTTATCGCTCCTCTTGAGATCACGGTCATGAAGACGGACCGCGAGGTGAGTGATGAGATCGAGGACACCAAGCTGGCGATTCCGTTCGTTATCGATTATGATTCGGTGATTGTAAGGAACGCTTACGCAGGGATGCAGAACTTTTTCCGTCTGGTGGATTCTCTGCGAAATAATGTTCCGGACGAAGATACCGCGGGAACAAGGCTCAGGCTTGAAATTGTGGCCCAGCGGTTCCCGCTGCTGAGTGAGTCGGCGATTAGCGAATCGTTTATGCGTGGCGGACTGGCCGAGGTCGGCTCCCGGGTGAGAGCTATTTTCGATACCGCGATATATCGCATCGGCGTTCTGCCCGATGGTTATTCTTTGCCCGAATCCCGCAACAAGAACGTGGTTATCCGTCGGGGTGACCGTCAGAACATGTATTCCCGCGACCGCTTGTACAGTGTGGATGAGGCTATCCTGCGTCTGCTGACAGCTTTGAGCAAAGTGGACGCCGCGGATTCGATTGATGTCGAGTACCATTTCCAGGTGGGTCGCAATTTTATCCAGCCCAATCTACGAATCAATATGGCGGAATACAACCGTCGGGTGGACGAGGCGCTGGCATCGATATCGAGAGTGAAAGAGGTGGTGGCCAAGAATGACATTATCCTGAGGACGGGGCAGAGGGTCAATGTTCGCCAGGAGAGGGTGCTTCGTGAAATGGCCCGGGCATTACGCAGCCAGGAATCGGATCAGCCGTGGCTGGCCGCTCTGTTGCCGGCGCTGGCAAGGATGCTTCTGGTGCTGGCGGCCTTTTCGGTGCTTTACCTGTTCGTTTATTATTTCCGCCGTGATGTTTTCAAATCGAATGCAAAGCTGGTAGCGCTGTTTATGGTTTACGGCTTGCAGTTGTTTCTGGTGTATCTTATCGGTATGCAGACGGAGGCGTCAATCTATCTATATCCGGTGGCGCTGCTTTCGATTCTGGTTACAATTCTGTTTGACGCCGAGGTGGGTATCCTGTCGACGCTGGTGCTGGCGTTTTTGCTGGGAATTATGCACCGTTTTGACTTTACGTTGACTTTTATGACTATGGCGGTCGGAACGGTGGCCTGTTTTACTTCGCGACGGGTACGCAAGCGTACGCAATTTTTCCGGATCATGTATTCGGTGGCCTTCACTTTTGCTGCCTATGCGGCGCTGGTCGAGACTCTCAAGTTGACTCCGAACGCCGATTTACTGACCGAGGTGGGTTATGGTGTGGTGAACGGAATAGTGACTTCGCTTTTAGCGATAGGGATACTTCCGTTTTTCGAATCGCTGTTCGGTTTCACCACGGATATTACGCTGTTGGAGCTGTCGGACCCGAATCATCCATTGTTGAAAAGACTGGCTCTTGAGGCGCCGGGGACTTATCACCACTCGATAATCGTGGGCAATCTCTGTGAGGCGGCGGCAACGGCTATCGGCGCCAATTCTTTGCTGGCGCGCGTGGGGGCTTATTTTCACGATATTGGAAAAATTGAGATCCCCGAATATTTCGTGGAGAATCAGCTCAGTGTGAAATCCAAGCATGACGAACTGACGCCATCGATGTCATCGATTATTCTATCATCGCATGTCAAGATGGGACGTCAGCTTGGCGAAGAGGCGGGGATTCCCGACGATGTGTTGAATTTTGTCGAAGAACACCATGGTACCATGGTGCAGTCTTATTTCTATAACAAGGCCATGGAGCAGGGAGCTGATGAGGCGGCGCAGGAGAAATTCCGCTATCCCGGTCCGCGGCCTCAGACCCGCGAGACGGGGATAGCTATGCTTGCCGATGCTATCGAGGCGGCGAGCCGTACTCTCGATGACCCCAAGCCGGCCCGCATTAATAACCTGATTCAGCGTATAATCAATGACCGGTTTCAGTCGGGAGAACTGGATCAATGCCCGTTGACGCTGCGAGACCTGGCTCGCATCAAGGAAGCTTTCGCTCAGGTGCTGATCGGGGCATTCCACCACCGGGTAGTGTATCCGAAGAAGGGGAAGACGGACGACGAATGAGGCTTGAGATTTTCAAGGTGGTGGATGTCAGGCTGCCGGTCAAAAGGCTCGAGAAGATGTTTCAGAAGCTGAGCATGGATAAGAAGAAGCCGGGCTGGCAGGGCACGGTGAATCTGGTTATAATCAATGACGCCAGGATGCGCGAATTGAACCGGGAGTTCAGGGAAAAAGACAAGTCCACGGACGTGCTTTCTTTTAATATAGAGACGCCGGATTCCAGGGATAGTGTTTTTGGCGAGGTGTACGTTTCGGCACCGACAGCGGCCAAAGCAGGCTAAAGAGGATAATATTTCGTTTGCCGAAGAGATGGTGCGGTTGAGCTGTCACGGGTTTCTTCATTTATTCGGCTACGATCACGTTAAGAAAAGGGATGCCGAGCAAATGAAATCCCTGGAAGACTATTTCGTGGATTTTTCGAGAAGGTAGGCAAGTGTTTGACCTGGTAAGTATTGTGATTGTGGCGGCGGCCTTTGTGATTGGATACATAGTGTCGTTGTATGCCTCGGCGGTATATGTCGATCCCGATGAGTTAGAGACTCTTTTCCCTTCGGCAACTGAATCCCAGCGGACATTTCTGACAAAGCTTTCTGGTGATCCCCGGTCACTTATGCAGATCAGCGAAGCTCACAAATCGTTCACGTTGCTTATCATCTCGGTTCTTTCGGTGGGAGTTCTTTCTGGTCTTGCTGCCAGGGTGGACGTAAGTCAATTTATCTTATGTCCTGCGGGCCTTATTATGGTCTGGTTGTTGTATGTGGCCGTTGTAGAGATTCTCCCCCGTCAGTCATCGAGGAAGGCTATTACGCCGAAGATGCTAAAGCACCTGTGGGTGATTCGCGTTGTTTATGTGGTTTTTTCTCCGATTTTGCACTTATACCGGGTGATTATGAGACGATCTGCCTCTGATGAGAAGGTGACTGAAGAAGAGAAAGAGGAGATTCTGGAGAGGGCCATTGAAACAGTCGCGGAACACGCGGGTATCGGTGAGAGGATTGTCGACGATGAAGAGAAAGCCATGATCGGGCAGATCTTCCTACTCGACCAGACGGTTGTGCGTGAGATTATGATTCCCCGCATCGATATGGTGGGTATCGAGCAGAATATGAGTTTCAGAAAGATCCGGCAGCTTGTGTCACGGGACGGGCATTCGCGGTATCCCGTATACCAGGAGACTATTGATAAGGTAATCGGGCTAATTTATGTTAAGGATCTTTTCAGCAATCCTCCTGAGGCGGGGGAGAAGTTCGATATCAACAAGTATCTTCGCAAGCCGTACTTCATTCCCGAAACCAAAATAATCGGCGAGTTGCTGAGGGAATTCAAGGACAAACGGCAGCACATTGCCCTGGTAGCCGACGAATACGGCGGCGTGGCCGGGTTGGTGACGTTAGAGGATATCATCGAAGAGATTTTTGGAGAGATTCAGGATGAGCACGATTCGGAGGACGCCGAGTTTGCGGATATGGGTGACGGGCGGTATGTGGTCAGCGCGAATCTCCTGGTGGAGAAACTTCAGGACTACCTGGACACGGAGTACGAACAGGCGGATTATGATACGGTGGGCGGGCTAATATATGACCTGGTGGGTTCGGTTCCATCGGAGGGTCAGCGAATCAAGTGGAATGATCTGGAGTTTGAGATGGACAGGGTGGAGGGTCAGAGGATCGTTCAGGTGACTGTCAGGAGAAGGACTCCTGCTTCTTAGGGATATTATTTGCGGTTGGGTGAGGGATATCCGTTCGCCATTTTTTGCTGCAGCTCCAGTTGTGCTCTTTCAGCTTCTTTTGCCGCATTTAGTGCCTTCGTCCTCGCGACTTCAACTTCAATAACATGTTTTGCCAGTTCCCTGGCGTGTTTCTGCTCAATTTCAAGACGATTACGGCTCTCTTCAAGAAGTTGTTCTCTCGAATCGGAGAGTTCCTGCTCCAGGCTGCCGAGCATTTTGTAGAATGACACTATCAGAGCTGAGCCAACGAGAACGCATATGAAAGATATGAGTATCAGCAGTCTGTGGGCCCGTGTCACCTGGCGGGTGACGTCATAAAAGACCATGATGTCGCCAACGTCACGGTTACGGGCGTCGATTAACTGGAAAACGGAGGTCAGGTAGTAGGCTCCGTCCTGCTCGAATCGCATATGAGCTTTCTCGTGGTCTTGGTGATCGGTAGCGAGGAAATCACTAACTGAGGCCGGATCGACCGAGATGGATTTGTCGATGATTACGAAATTCTCGTAATCGTCCCAGCAGTCGGAACTGTCGACTTGGCGGTGTTTATCTTCCCACCGTTCACGCAGAACGAATTTTTTGTTTACGAAAGCAATCACATTGACGCCGAGCTCAAGTGGAACGTTCTGCGTCATGTATTTGAGTTCCTTGCCGATTTCAAGGTAGCCGATCAGTTTCCCGTCAATTTTCCAGGGGGTGACGGTGCGCAGGACAAAGAGTCCATCGGGGTTGAGTTCCATGCCGAAAAAGAGCGCTCCGGTTTCCACGGCTTTTTTGAACGTGAACCGTTCGATTTTGTCACCGAATCGTTGCGGGTCATGTAGCCTGACGAAATTGACGCCATCGGTATCGTGGATGCTGAAGTGTGTAGTGTGGTGGTTGTGTTTTAGTTCTTCGAAGTATGGACCGAGAACCTGAGCCAGTTTGCCCCGGTCCTTCTGGAGGAAGGCTTTATAAAGAGTCTGATTTTCTGCGAGACGCTCCAGGCTGGTGCTCATCGTCTCAACGTCGCTGTGGTGACGATTTTTGATTACTCTTTTGACAGAGGTGAGATAGTGGTTTATCCCTTCGTCAAGGTCGTTGTTCAGGAGACGGAAGGCGCCTGATATGAATGCTCCCAGCAGACAGACAATAGCTATTGTCAGCGGGATCAGGATGCGGAGCTTTATCCTCTCGTTGTTCATCAATACCCCGTTGAGTTGAGGATCGCCTTAATGCTTCTGTCGTTTTTTGCGGCGTTGCTAACCCCAGTATTGTACTGCCCCGGCTTCAGCCCGCAGTCCGAAGCGTTTTGTAAAAGAACGCTTCTCTAGTCTTATATTATCGTCAAATCAGGCCATTAACTTAGGATTTTCGGTGATTGTAAGTTGTTGCCGAGCAGTGGCGTGAGTGGGTCAGTTGCCGCCGGTGAAGTGAAGGTAGGCTAAAACGAACAGAATCAGAGTAAAGAGTATGCCACACAGGAAGCCGGTTCGGAAGCTGTTGTATTTGGACCAGACGTTATTTCGCGGCTTATTGTCATCGAGATCGGCGTGACAGTGTTTGCATCGTGTGGCCCCGGCGGTAATGGTTTCCCGGCAGTAGGGGCATTTTTCAAGACTCTGGGTGAGTGTCATGTCTGAATATCTGTTGATAGACCGTGTAGAATCAAATAAAAAAGGTGCCGGGGCACCTTCTTTATTATTTGTCTTCGCCGGGAGTCAGCCCGGCGAGTTTTTGAGAACTCAGTCCGCCTGATACTCAACCTTTGCGAACCATTCGATTTCGATATCATCAAACAGGGAATCGCGTTTTTGACAGTCTAAGTAGAACTGCCATTCGCCCGGTTCGATTTTCTGGCCGGCGATTTTTTTGTCTGCGATGGCGGAGAGCTTCTTGAAGTCCTCGTGGTGCTCCGTGAGTCTCAGCTCGGCATAGTCGCGGGCGGCGAAGGTTGATATCAAAAATTGCCAGTCCGAGGCTGACATCAGCATCAGTTCGCGGGCCGACTGCTTGAGAATGCTTTCGAGTTCATGGTCGCGTTTGTCAGGGTTTTCCAGCCACCAGAGGGCCATCTCGGACATCTTGGCCTCACAATCGTAGATGTGCTTCCAGGTCCATTCGGTGTGTTCGTTGAGCCAGATGTAGTGATGATTGCCCTGTCCCCAGCTGCCCTCGGGGATGCTGATAATCTGTTGTGGTTTGCGACGCTGGAGATCTTCGGACAAGAACGTGAGTTCCACTTTGTCACTTTTGCACAGGTTTTTGAGTACCTGTTTGAGAAAGCCGGGCCCTTCGAACCACCAGTGACCGAAGAGTTCAGCATCATAGGGGGCGACAAGGATTCCGTTTTTATCATCGGTTTCGTAATATCCGGACAGGATTTCTTCGACCTTGCTGCTGAAATGTTCGGCGTTTTCCGGGATGCGCGCCAGAGCCGATTGATGGTTGTATTCGAGTTTATCGGCCAGGTCGGCTTTGGGTGATGTTACCGCCCAATAGCGATGTCCGCCGGGGAACCGCTTTTTGTGGAAGTCCACGTAGTTTCCATCGCCGGGGTAGCCGTGTTCGCCCGACCATACGAGCAGGCCGGTTTCCGGGTCGCGGGTGAAGATGGCGGTTGGTTTCTTTCCTTCGGGTGATGAAGAAATCAGGTATATGTCGCGTGGTGTTTTGTCGAGTTCTTCTTCCCTGGGCTGGTAGTATTTTTCGAACTGTCCCCAGAGCAGTTTCAGGGCTTCGAAGCGATCGATATAGACACCTATCGATTTGCCGCCTTTGAGAAGGGCAGAGTCGATTATGAAGAAGTCCAGACCGTTTTCGGTAAGGAATTCATCCACGCCTTTGCGTGGATAGGGGTCCTGATTACCGCGAATCGGGACCGGGGGCGTCCAGGCGTAGCGGGGGCGATAGGCGCACTCCGGCAGCCAGATGCCTTTCGGTTCGCGTCCGAAATGTTTGCGGTAGTTTTTCACCGCCATTTTAGTTTGGGCCTGCAGGGATTCATCGCGCGACAGCAGGGGATAGTAGCCGTGGGTGGCGCCGCAGGTGATTATTTCGAGGTAGCCGTCGTCCTGCAGTTTTCTGAATTCGTAGAGAACATCCTGGCCGATGTTATTGAAATGTTCGAGGTTCAAGCGGTAGAATTTTTCCCAGAGGTTGGCGGTGTTGAGCATATTCTTCTGACCGTACTTGTAGAATTCCTCGGCGTCGTATTCGGCTGCCTTTATCTTCTGGTTGAGATAGATAATGAATTCTTCCTTGAACGAGTTGTCGGCCAACTGTTCACACAGAACAGGGGAGAGTCCAACGGTGAGTTTGGGTTTGTATCCCTGGTCAATCAACTCGTGAAGCATCCGCACAATTGGCAGATACGTTTCGGCCGTCGCTTCACACAGCCAGTCGGTGCCATGAGGCCAGCGTCCGTGTGAGAGCACATAGGGCAGATGGCTGTGTAGAACGAAAGCAAAGTAACCTTGCGACATTAATTTTCCCCGATTTCTTCGGTCCCTGACTGGAAACCGATGGGTTTTGAGGATTTGTCGGGAGAGCCATACATTTTGATCTCTCCGAACTGGCTTTCAAATTTTTTGATATTGTCAGTGAGGGCCTGGTGCAGCATTTTCGCGTGCATGGGGGTCATAATAATGCGGGCCAGCACTTTCGATTTTGGCATGCGCGGCATGACGCGGGCAAAATCGATAATTATTTCGGTCGGAGAATGCATGAGCATGGCGAGATTAGCATAGATGCCTTCGGCCTCTTTTTCCCCGAGTTCGATGTTAATTTGTTGCGAATGTTGCGGTTGCTTCATTTTAATACCTATTAAGTTTTATTTTCGTCATTGTCGGGTTATCACTTGTCTAGGGCATCGCATTTTAATATATTCTTTGCTTAAGTCAAACTATTTATGCGAGTTAAATAACGTTAGAGTTTTGATATAATGGATACAATATGCCTTTGACCACCGAGAGAATAGACACAATTTCCAAGGGGATGGGACGTTCGAAGATACTAATTCTGGGGGATGTCATGCTTGACGAATATCTTTTCGGCAGTGTGACTCGCATTTCTCCGGAAGCGCCCGTTCCGATAGTGGAAATAACCTCCGATAAGTACCTTTTGGGTGGTTCGGCCAACGTTGCCGCCAATATCAAGGCCTTAGGCGACGAACCTCTTTTGTTGGGCACAGTCGGCGAGGATGAGGCCTCGGTGAAACTTAGCCTGCTCTTAAAAGAAAAACGAATCTCCAACGATTTTATAGTCAATGATCCGTCGCGGCGGACGACCATGAAGACCAGGGTGATTGCCAACAATCAGCAAGTGGTGCGGACCGATCGCGAGAATATCCACGAGCTTAATAAGGATATTGAGCACAAAGTGTTAAGCCGGTTCAAATCGGTCGTGGATGACATTTCGGCGGTGATAATTTCTGACTATGGTAAAGGGGTCATAACTCTGTCTTTGCTTGAGCAGGTAATCCAGATATGCCTCGAAAAGGACATCTTCGTGGCGGTTGACCCGAAAGAGACGCATTTTCATAACTATCGAAAAGTTTCGGTAATTACGCCCAACCATCACGAGGCGGGTTTCGCCTACGGTAAGAGAATTCGTACGGAGCAGGACCTTCTTGAGGTTGGTAACGGTCTTTTGAAGTCGCTCGAGGCAAAGTCGATTTTGATTACTCGCGGCGCCGATGGCATGTCGATTTTCCGATCCGGGCAGGAGCCGACTCATATCCCGACATTCGCCAGGAAAGTCTATGATGTGACGGGCGCCGGTGATACGGTAATAGCGACTTTCGTTTCAGCCATTTGCGGCGGAGCGGACCTTGTAGAAGCGGCGGTGGTGGCTAACGCCGGAGCCGGAATTACAGTAGCAGAGGTCGGTACGGCAGCGGTGACGGTTCCTCAGTTGGTCAAGGAACTCGAACATAACATCCGCAACGGAAATCTCGCCAAAGCCACGACTTGAGTTGAACCGGGATGGAGGGATTCACTCTTTTTCGCGGCGTTCAGGCAGTAATCGGGTTGATTATCATAGCAGAATACCTGCGTCGAACTTTCGGAAGAAATCGGGATCCGCAACGTTTCCATCGGGTTGACGGTTGGCTTATGTTAACCGGAGGTGTGATTCTCCTGACACTTGGTATCTGGGGTAAACTTCCAAATCTTTGGTGAATTTATGAAGAAGAATCTTATCGCACGGAAAGATGTGCCGGGCATCGTACGGAAGCTCAAACGGGCGGGGAAGAAGGTTGTTTTTACCAATGGCGTCTTTGATATCATTCATCGCGGCCATGTCGAGTACCTGACCAGGGCGAAATCTTTCGGTGATGTTCTTATAATCGGTCTTAACTCGGATTCTTCGGTGCGCCGGTTGAAGGGGAAATCACGTCCTGTTCAGAAGCAGGCCGACCGGGCGATAATCCTGCTGGCCCTCAAGGCGGTTGACTACGTGGTTCTCTTTGGTGAAGACCGACCGGATAAACTTATCGAAACCGTGCGACCGGATGTTCTGGTAAAGGGAGCGGATTACAGGATAAGTGAGATAGCCGGGGCTGAGTTTGTTAAGTCGTATGGGGGGAAAGTCAAAAGGGTGGCGCTTACAAAAGGTCGTTCAACCAGCAAGCTTCTTAGGTTGTTAACGTAACCTTAGCTTCTGGATATTTACTCGCATTATTATTTGTTCCCAAGCGGTTACAGGTCTTGATTTTTCCGCACTTAGAGTGTTTCTTATAAGCCTATGTTTGAGAAGTCGGCACAAGCATCCCGATCGGTAATCGATGAACTCGTCGCCAAAGGGTATCTGGCGGCGGTAGCATCGGGACATTTTCGAGAGGGCAGATATTCACGGGCGGTAGAAATCTGTCGTGAACATCTTTCGGTCGCTCCCCAATCACTCTCCACGAGACTCATTTACGCCCGTGCGCTCTACCATGCGGGTCAGACAGAGTCTGCCACCGAGCAGTTTTACCGGGTGCTGGCGCAGGACCCGGATAGTATGGTGGCGTTGAAGTATCTTGGCGATATTAAATTCGCGTCGGGTGATGAGTTCGGGGCGCAATCGGATTACGAAAGAGTGCAGCAAATAGACCCGTTGAGTGAGGCTCTATGTTGTTCGGTGCCGACAGGTAAATCAGAAACAACACGGACAATTACATTGAAGCGGACCGATGAGGAGGTAACCGGAGCGTCGGTGAAAGAGTCCCGGCGCGAGATTCCGTTCTTTACCGAAACGGTTGGTGATCTGTATTTGAGGCAAGGCTATGCGCGAATGGCGTTAGATGTATATCGAGAGTTGAGTCTGATCGGCTCCAACCCTCGAATCGCCGAAAAGCTTGCTCTCGCCGAGGAAAAAGTAAAGGAAAAGGAAAGCTCTCATGTCAAAAAAACGGATTGATGCTATTCGCAAGAAGATGGCGGCTGAGAACCTCGATGGTGTCATCGTGACTCATCTGGATCATGTCAGGTATCTATGTGGTTATACGGGGTCTTCGGGTATGTTGGTTTTGACCCGCTCCACGGCCGATTTTTTCACGGATTTCCGCTACAAGGAACAGGCGGCCAAGGAAGTGAAGGGGGCAAAGACGAGCATCATCAAGGGCGTCCCTACGGCGGCGCTCAAGGAATTTCCGAAGTTCAATGTGAAGAACCGGAAGTACGGTTATAACGGCGAGTATCTCACGGTGGTCGGGCTGAACAGCCTCAAGAAAGACATCCCCGGCGCTATTTTCGTGGCGGCCGATTCCATTTTCGCTGATCTGGGCTGGGTGAAGGATTCTGAGGAGATAGCCAACATAGCCAGGGCGGCCGAAATAGGTGACATTGCTTTCGAGCGAGTTCTCCCTTTGTTGAAGCCGGGCGTCAAGGAAAGCGATGTAGCCGCTGAATTAGAATATCAAATGATTATGCTTGGTTCTCAGAAGGTTGCTTTTGGGACGGCTGTGGCCTCCGGTTATCGCTCGGCCTGGCCACATGCCTCGGCATCTCCCAAGAGAATCAAAAACGGGGATTTTGTCACTTTTGATTTTGGGGCTACGGTTAATGGCTATGTCTCTGACATGACCAGGACGGTTTTGGTTGGAAAAGCGACGCCGAAACAAAAGAAGATCTACAATATTGTCTTGAAAGCCAACAAGGCGGGCATTAAGAAGGTCAAGGCGGGGGTTTTGGGCAAGGCGGTCGATGGCGTATGCCGGAATATTATCACTAAAGCCGGTTATGGCAAGGAGTTCGGTCACGGTACCGGCCACGGGATAGGATTTTTCGTCCATGTGGGACCTCGTCTGTCGCCGATCTCCGACGATAAGCTCATGCCGAACAACGTCTTAACTGTCGAGCCGGGCATATATATACCCGGTTGGGGCGGTGTGCGCATTGAGGATGATGTAGTTGTTACCAGAACCGGTTGTCGGGTACTGACCAAAGCGCCAAAAAACTTGTTGGAACTGTAGTCCGATTCGTTTATTATTAAGCCGCTTAAACTCAGCGCAGGGCAGACTTATGGCCTGCCTACGCGGTGGTGTAACCATTGAGGTAACTTTATGAATGAAAAGTACATCAAAAAGCTAATAAGACTGGTCGAGGAATCCGATATTGAATCATTAGAGGTCTCTAGTTGGGGCCGACGGGTCAGAATCACTCACCGGCTCGGTTCGTCATCGAACGGAGGCAGTGAAAGCGCCGCTGTGGTGCGGCCAATTGTGACTTCGCGCAATGTCGATATTCCGCAACCGGTTCCATCGGCACCTGCGGCACCGGCTGAAGCACCTCCTGTAGAAGATACGGGACGGCTGATAGCGATTAAGTCGCCGATGGTTGGAACCTATTATGCCGCACCATCACCGGAAGCTGACCCGTATGTTTCGCTGAATGAAAAGATCACCGTTGGACAGGTGGTTTGCATAGTCGAAGCAATGAAGCTGATGAACGAGATAGAATCCGAGGTCAGCGGGCGGGTCGTTAAGGTGCTTGTCGAAAACGCCCAACCGGTCGAATTTGGCCAGGAGTTGTTCTTGATCGATCCAGCTGGTTAGAATAACCGGAAAGGGGTTTACATGACACTAAAGCAGATGCTGGTTGATATGCTCAACCGCAAGTCTTCGGATCTTCACATTCGAGTAGGCATAAGACCCCATCTTCGAGTCAACGGTCGCCTTGAACAGATAGCGACAGACCCGGTTACTATTGACCTGATGGATCAGATCGTTTCTCAAATCCTCAACGACAGTCAGCGAGAGCGTTTCAATCGTAAAAATGAGATGGACCTGGCTTTGTCAGTGGCGAAGCTGGGTCGTTTTCGTATCAACCTTTTCCGTCAGAGGGGCACCACCGGTATCGCCATCCGTGCGGTAAACACCGCCGTGCCTACTTTCGAAGAGCTTCACCTGCCCGAGTCGGTTCGCAAGATAGCGCAACTTCGGCGCGGTCTCGTCATTATCACCGGTACCACCGGTTCCGGAAAGTCGACGACGCTGGCGGCGCTTATCGAGGAGATGAACGCCAAGCGCACCGATAATATTTTGACCATTGAAGACCCGATCGAGTATATCTATCGTGACAAGAAGTCGATCATATCGCAGCGCGAGGTGGGTGGAGACACGGAGACGTTCGCGGCGGCGCTTCGCCATGCTTTCCGTCAGGATCCCGACGTCATTCTTATCGGTGAGGTGCGCGATATCGAGACTATGTCGATCGCGCTTACCGCGGCCGATACGGGTCATCTGGTTTTGACAACGCTTCACACTATGAACGTCGTGGAGACGATAACGCGAATTATTTCGTTTTTCCCGCCCCACCAGCACCAGCAGATACGGTTGCTTCTGGCGGGTACTCTCAAGGGAATTGTCTGTCAGAGGCTGCTTACCCGCGACGATATGCCCGGCCGGGTTCCGGCACTGGAGATCATGTTCGATTCAGGCGCTATCAAGGAGTGCATTATCGACCCGGACAAGACCGCCGGTATCGCCGATCTTATGGAGGCGGGCGGAGTGCAGTATGGAATGCAGACCTTTGATCAGTCTATCATGAAGCTGCACAAGAAGGGCTTGATTTCGTTTGACGAGGCGATGCGTCATGCCACCAATCCTGATGACTTCGATCTCAGGCTGCGCGGTATTTCCGGTTCGGCCGATCGTTGGAAAGACGAGGGGAGCGAAGAGCCGGATAGAAGCGATCGAAGGATGGACGCCAGCAACGATTTTACCAAGTATTAGACTTCAGAAAATTGGGAATAGAAGAAGGCTTCGAACCGGCCCCGGTTCGGAGCCTTCTTGCGTTGTGGGCGAAACGTGCATTTCCTTTGTGTGGCAATGGGATGCGCGGGTGAACCGGCGGCCAAAAAATCTTCCTTTAATGTTGTCAGCGGCGGTTGTTTGGCTTATATTGCTCTTCAATTTTGGGCCAAAAGCTCGTATGGGGGCGATGTTTAGGTAGAATTTGGCCTTTGATGTTACAGTGATAAGGGTATACAATTGTTTGAAAAAGTATTGATAGCTAATCGCGGCGAGATAGCTCTTCGCGTCATTCGGGCTTGCAAAGAACTCGGAATCAAGACTGTCGCTGTTTATTCGGAGGCGGATCGTGATGCCTTACATGTTCGATTTGCTGACGAAGACGTTTGTATTGGACCGCCGCAGCCGGGGCAGTCGTATCTTGACAGCAAGAGGATCATTGCGGCGGCCGAAGTAACCAATGCCGGCGCGATACATCCCGGTTACGGTTTTCTTGCCGAGAACGCCGATTTTGCCGAGATCTGCGAGTCGTGCGGAATAACTTTTATAGGTCCGAAACCTGACCAGATTCGTCAGCTCGGCGACAAAGTGAAAGCCAAGGAGTTGATGAAGCAGGCGGGTGTACCGGTGACGCCGGGTTCGGATGGTGTGGTTCCGTCTTTTGACGACGCTATTGATATTGCGCAGGCAATCGGATACCCGGTTATTCTCAAGGCTGTCGCAGGCGGCGGCGGCAAGGGGATGCGGGTTTGCCGTGACATGGCTGAACTGGAGCGCGGTTTCCACCTGGCTTCGACCGAAGCCCGCAACGCTTTCAGCAATGCCGATCTGTATCTGGAAAAATTTATCGAGAATCCGCACCATGTTGAGATTCAAATCATGGGTGATGAGCACGGCAATTACTTCCATTTCGGGGAGCGCGATTGCTCCATCCAGAGAAGACACCAGAAGCTAATCGAGGAAACGCCTTCGCCGCTGATGACGGATGAACTCCGGCGGCGGATGGGCGAGGCGGCTATCAACGGCGCCAAGTTGGTTGGCTATCGCGGAGCCGGAACCGTTGAGTTCCTGGTCGACAGGCATCTTAATTTCTTTTTCATGGAGATGAACACCAGGATACAGGTTGAGCACCCGGTTACCGAAGAGGCTTTTGAGGTTGATCTGGTCAAGGATCAGATTAAAGTGGCCATGGGAGAGAAGCTGACCTATCGCCAGGAGGACCTTGTTCACAAGTGGGCGGCGATAGAGTGTCGAATAAATGCGGAAGATGTACAAAAGGATTTCCGTCCTACTCCGGGTATGCTCACGGCTCTTCATGTGCCGGGAGGTCCGGGGGTACGGGTAGACCGGGCGGTTTACACCGGATACGTGATTCCGCCTTATTATGATTCGATGATTGCCAAGCTCATCGTGCGTGCCCGCACCCGCGAGCAGGCGCTGTTGAAAATGCGCAATGCCCTTGACGAATTCATCGTTGAAGGCGTTCCGACCACGGTTGAATTCCACCGGGAGATATTTGACCATCCGGATTTCATCGCGGGCAACTATGATATAGGCTTTCTGGAGACACGGTTTAAGAAAGTCCTTAAGACAGAGCCGACCGATTCAGCGGCATCAGTGGAGACTAAAGAATAGGCGCTGGTGTTGCGCTGCACCTTTAAATAAATGACCATTTATAAAACGCATATAGTCTAAATTACAGGAGCTTGGAAGATGGCTAATGTACCTGCCGAACTAAAATACACCAAAGAGCACGAATGGGTCAGAATTGACGGTAGTGTCGCTACGGTCGGCATCACCGATTATGCCCAGGGGGAACTGGGCGACATCGTGTTTGTAGAACTTCCCGCCGTCGGTGACGAATTGGCTCAGGCGAAGCCATTTGGCACAATTGAGGCTGTCAAAGCGGTTTCCGATATGTACGCGCCGGTAACAGGCAAGGTTGTTGAGGTTAACGCGGCTCTTGACGACGATCCGATGATTATCAATCGCGATTCCTATGGTGATGGCTGGATGCTCAAGATTGAGATGTCTAATGCAGGAGAAATTGAACAACTGCTCGATGCGGCCGGTTATACATCATTAATTGGCTAAGTGGCGTTACTGCTTTGATACTTTTGAATTGAAGAAAGACAATTATGCCCTACATACCGAACACCGATGATGACCGTCGGAAAATGCTTCAGAGGATTGGGGTCAAGAGCTTAGAAGACATTTTCGGTGTCATACCTGAGAAACTGAGATTGAATCGCCCGCTGGACATTCCGTCGGGTTCTGAGATGGAGATACTTCGGGAGGCCCAGGCGCTTTCCAAAGAGAATCGTGATGGTTTGATTTGTTTTGCGGGAGGTGGTGTTTACGACCACTTTGTCCCGGCGGCTGTTGACACTATAATCAGCCGGCCGGAGTTCATGACGGCCTATACGCCTTATCAGGCTGAAGTTTCCCAGGGGACACTTCAGGTTATTTACGAATTCCAGAGCCATATCTGCCGGCTGACGGGAATGGATGTCGCGAATGCGTCGATGTATGACGGTGCGACGGCGGCGGCGGAGGCTGTTATTCTGGCGACCAGTGTGACTCGTCGCAAGAAGATTATCCTGTCCGAGACAGTGAATCCTCTGTATCGGGAGGTCATTGCCACTTATGTGTCCGGGCGGGAGGTCGAGATTGTTTCGGTCCCGATGCACGGCGGGGTGAGCGATGTCGACGGACTTGTCTCGATGATTGACGACCAGACCGCCTGTGTGCTGATCAGCCAGCCCAACTTTTTCGGTTTGCTGGAAGAGCTGGATGTTATCGCTAATGCGATACATGAGGCTGGCGGCAAGTTGATAATGTCGGTCGATCCTATAGCCCAGGCGATTTTGAAGACTCCGGCCGATTACGGCGCGGATCTGGTCGTTGGCGAGGGCCAGCCTCTGGGCATGCCGGTATCATTCGGCGGGCCATTGCTGGGGTTCTTTGCGGCCAGGAAAGATCTGGTGCGTCACATGCCGGGCCGTATTGCCAGTCGCACGAAAGATGTTGACGGCAAGGAAGGGTTCGTGCTGACTCTGCAGACCCGTGAACAGCATATTCGCCGCGAGAAGGCGACATCGAACATTTGTACGAATCAGGCTCTGTGTGCTACGGCGGCTTCGGTCTATATGACCCTGCTGGGCAAGACGGGACTTGAGAAAGTGGCGCTGCTTTCGGCAGAGAAAGCACAGGACGCGGCGAAGAAGATTTTTGAGATTGACGGTTTTGAACCTTACTTCAATGGTCCGTTTGTCAGGGAATTTGCGGTTAAAACGCCGATCCCGGCTCAGAAAGTTATTCTGACCATGCTGGACCGCGGGGTGCTCTGCGGCGTAAATGCCGGGCGCTGGTTTGACGGGATGGATGATTGCTTGATTATTGCTCTGACGGAGAAGAGAACTCCCGAAGAGATCGAGAAACTGGTTGACAGTTTGAAGGAATTAACACGCGGTGGCGTATTGTCCGGTTTGTAAAGCGGAGCTTATGGAAGACGCGACGAGTTGCTACATCTGCGGGCATGAGCTCAATGAGAGCGAGGACCTCGATTGGATCACACTGGGTGCTATCGAGGACAAGTTTTCGGCCGATTTTGCCAAAGAGACGCTGGCATCGTACGAGATACCGGCAGTGATATTGTCGAAGTCCGGTTTTTTTGGTAATATCGGACTGCCGTTGAATCCGTTTTACAAAACGGGAACGGCGCTGTTTGAGGTCATGGTTCCCAAAGAGTTTATACAGGAAGCCTCGGATATTCTGGATATGACACTCGGGGAGAAGTGGCAGAGGAAGGATAAGTAATTGTTATATTGTCCCAAGTGTAAATATGAGTTTCAGGAGAAGCTGGTGGTTTGTCCGGACTGCAGTGAGCCACTGGTGGCGAAGTTGCCGCGGAGTTTTGCGCCGGCGGTGAGTCCCGATGACAGCTGGGTGCTTATCGGAGGTGTTAACGGCAAGGCAACATCGAAAGTCGCCCAGGGCTCTCTGAACTCCAACAATATACCTTCGGTGTTTCTGCCCTCGACCGGCGGTGAACATCAGGAGCACGGACTCAATCAGGCCGAATCGGTGATGCCGGAATCACAGGCTAATCTGATTCTGGTGCCGAAAGAATTCGGTGATGAAGCGAAGCTCGTTTTGCGGGCGGTGCTGGGAGATGAACTGAAACAACCGGATGTTGATAATCCTTTAATTTAAATTTTTAGGCTAGGAGCAGCTATGCGCACTGTCTCGACCTTATCGTTAGTTTTAATCGTTGCTATGGTTATCGTATCATGTGGCCAGAAGCAAGTTCAGGAGCCTCTGACCGAGGCGCCGCACTTTACAACGCTCGAAGAGGGTTTGCAGGCCGCAGGCGCCGAGCAGGCAGTCCTGGTGGATTTCTACACCGAGTGGTGCACCTGGTGTAAGAAGCTCAATTCGGACGTGTTTACTGATTCGGCCGTTATCGATTATTTCGTCAACAGTGTAGTGCTGGTCAAGATCGATGCGGAGAAGGACAGCGCGACCGCCAAGGCTTACCATGTTAGTGGTTATCCGACGCTGGTGCTGGTTGACAAGGCGGGCAATGAGATTGACCGTATCGTGGGTTATTTGCCTCCCGAAGAATTTGTTCAGAAGATTGACGACTATCAGAACGGTGTGGGGACGCTGGATGACCTGTTGAGTCAGGCTGAAGGTGCGGCGGACCGTGAACTGTTCCTTGAGATTGCGGACAAGTATAAATACCGTGGCGGTAACGAAGAGGCTAAGCTGTGGTTCCAGCGGGTGATTGATGAAGGGGATGCGAAGGATTCGCTTTCGGGCGAAAGCCGTATGTCGCTGGCCGATATGCTTCGTCGCGCGAAAGAATATGACAAAGCCCGGTCGGCCTTTGCCAAGATCACGAAAGATTTCAAAGGGAGCATGTTTGCCGAGGCGGCTGAAATTTGGACAGCTATAGTCTATCGCCAGGAAGGCGACACCGCCCAGGCGATCAAATCGTTTGAGGAATTCATTAAACATTATCCCGAATCGGAAGATGTCGAGTACGCCAGCGGGCAGATAAAGAAGCTCAAGGGCGAAGTCGAAACGGATACAAACTAAAGAATACTGGAAAGTAGAACGGTTCTGATGAGCGAGGCAAATCTTATTTACGACAGGTCGGTTCCGGGTAGAAAGGGGTACACGCTTCCGGAGACTTCGCGCGAAGCGAGCGAAATTCTGGCGGCTATCCCGGCTGGTTTTCGCCGGAAATCCCCGGCTGAGCTTCCGGAAGTGGCCGAAGGGGAGGCGATGCGGCACTTTGTGGGGTTATCGGTGAAGAATCACCATATCGACAAAGGGTTTTATCCTCTCGGGTCGTGTACGATGAAGTACAACCCGAAACTTAATGATAAAGCGGCATCGTTGTCCGATTTTCAACAACATCATCCGCTGGCTCCATGCAGCTCGGCGCCCGGGATTTTGCGTCTGATGTGGGAGCTTAAGGGGTATCTTCGGGAGATATCGGGTTTTGCGGCGGTATCGCTGCAACCGGTTGCCGGCGCACACGGAGAATTTGCCGGGCTTCTCATCATGCGAGCGTATCATCAGCACCGCAAGCAGAAACGCACCAAGATAATCATTCCGGATTCGGCGCACGGTACCAATCCGGCTTCGGTAACATCGGTCGGATACACTTCGGTTCAGGTGAAGTCAAACAGCAAGGGTGTTATTTCGCCCGAGGTTGTTGCCGAGGTTATGGATGACGATGTGGCCGGAATGATGATGACGAATCCGAATACGCTGGGTATTTTCGAAACGCACATCAAGGAGATCGCCGAGATTGTCCATAAGGGCGGCGGCTTGATGTATATGGATGGCGCTAATCTCAACGCCAACATGGGTATTTTCCGTCCCGGCGATGTCGGTTTCGATGTCATGCATTTCAATCTTCACAAGACCTTCTCCACGCCGCACGGTGGTGGCGGACCGGGAGCCGGAGCGGTCGGTGTAACGGCCGAACTTGAGAAGTTCTTGCCGATGCCGGTGCTCGAGAGAGACGCTGCTGGAAAGCTGTTTTTCGATTATGACCGTCCGGATTCGGTCGGCAGGCTTCACTCGTTCTACGGCAATTTTGCCAACATGGTTCGGGCGTGGGCTTATATCCGTACGCTCGGCGGCAAAGGCTTGAAACGGGCCAGTGAGAACGCCGTTCTGAATGCCAATTATCTCAAGGAATTGGTCAGGGAAGATTATGAACTGCCTTATGATGTGCACTGTATGCACGAGTTCGTGGTATCGGGTAGCCGTCAGAAGGCATTCGGCGTGAAGACGCTGGATATATCCAAGCGGCTGCTTGATTTCGGGGTACATCCGCCGACGAACTATTTCCCGCTTATCGTGCCCGAGGCGATGATGATTGAGCCGACCGAAACCGAGAGCGTGGAAACGCTCGACCGGTTTGCCGAGATAATGAAGCAGATCGCCACCGAGGCAAAGCAAAGCCCCGAGGTGGTTACTTCGGCTCCGCACGATACGCCGGTGAGGCGGCTTGATGAGGTCGGGGCGGCGCGTAACCTCGATGTCGCTTATTGACATTGGTTGAAATAGTATGTTTTTTCAGGCCGGTGCCACTAATTGAAGGCATCGGCCTTTTATTTGAAAAGTCCCAATGATAGAACTTCAGAATGTGACATATCGTTACCGCGAAGAGGCCCGCCCGGCTCTCCAGAGTGTTTCGCTACGAATAGTCGATGGCGAGACTGTCTGTGTTATGGGGGCCAACGGTTCCGGCAAATCAACGCTGGCCAAGGTGCTGGCAGGCCTCCTGGAGCCGCAGCAGGGGCAGGTGAAGATATCGCGTATAAGCTCCAAAGCGATGCCGGTCGGGATCATATTTCAGAATCCGGATAACCAGATGGTGGCTGTGACGGTGGAGAAAGAACTGGCATTTGCCCTGGAAAATCTGGGTTATTCGCAGGATGCTATGGAGACGGCCATCACCGCCAGCCTGGCGACTTTTAACCTGACGCATCTGCGGCGTCGGTTGACGACTGAACTGTCGGGCGGTGAGAAACAGCGAGTAGCGCTGGCCTCGGTGATGATTTTTGAGCCGGAAGTATTGATTCTCGATGAGCCGGATTCATTTTTGGATGAACAGGGGAAAGCGGCGCTCCGTGAGGAACTGGCGAGTATCAAAGAGCGTCTTCCACGGACGATTCAGATTCTCATTACGCAATACCCGGAGGTTGCCCGGCGATATAATCGGCTGATTGTCTTCAATGATGGTGAAGTGAGCGCCGATGGGGATCCATCGGAGATTCTCGATAGAGTCGAATATTGCGAGAAAGTAGGGCTGCGGTTTCCGTTGACTGAGGGACGACGTGTGGCCATTCCTTACCGCACGGATGCGGATCGTTCGGGCAAGCTTGTCCGGGTCAAGGCTGTGGAGTCCGACGCCGTTTCGTTTAAGTATTCCGAAAATGGCTATATCCTACGGAATCTGAGCTTCAGTGTAAAATCGGGGGAGGCGGTTGGGGTTGTGGGGTCATCCGGTTCGGGTAAGAGCACGCTGGGAAGTCTGATTTGCAGTCTGTTAAAGCCCAGTGACGGAAGAGTTGTATATCTGGACCGAGACGGTCAGATTGTGGAAGCAGCCAGGATTGCGGGACGAGTCACGGGAGTTTTCCAGCAGCCGGAACGCCAGTTCTTTTTGCCAACCTGTTCGGAAGAAATGGCTTTTGGTCCGGAGAATCTTGGCCTGAGGTTAAGCCGGGAGCAGCAGATAGCTCTTTTTGCGATGGTTGGCCTTGATGCCAGCAAGTTTTCGGACAGGGATCCGTTCACGCTTTCAGGAGGAGAGAAGCGGCGATTGGCGTTTGCGGTGGTGCTTTCGATGAGGCCGGACGTTGTTGTTTTTGACGAACCGACCTGTGGCCTTGATCCGGAGGGTGTCGGTAGATTTATACTTATGGCCCGGGGGCTTAAGGAGGCGGGTGTGGGGATGGTTGTCATATCACATGATGGACAGCTGATTAAGTCGCTGGCCGACAAGGTAGTTTATTTGCGGAACGATTCGAGCAACCTTGTGATGTCGAGCACGGAGTTTTTTGCTAATCCGGATTACAGAAGTGTTGTCTCACCGGCAGGGCAGTTGTCTGGTGAGGAAAATTAGAAATTCGCTGTTTTTTTCTTTCGAGCACTTGACTGCATTCTTCAATAAGTTATAATCATCACGAGCGAGGTTGACCAAAGCAATCTCCGACCTGCAATTACGAAACCTTTTAAGGTAGTCCCGAGAGGCTACTAAAGGTAAGAAAATGACTGACCGCCTTAATTCAATAGCCCGAACCAAGCAAATCCGCATTTTTCATATAGAAATTAATCAATTAGCTGTAAATCAGGAGGTGTTTTCTTGTCCGGGAAGACAGATGTAATCCTCAACGAAAAGAAGATCAACCGCGCCCTGACCAGAATTGCGCACGAGATTCTCGAACAGAATCCCGATGCGAAATCGCTGGTGGTAATCGGTGTGATCACACGCGGGGCGTATCTCGCCAAAAGAATTGCGTCCATTATTGAGGAGCTCGAGGGAGTAAAGATTCCGGTCGGTTTGATGGATATCGGCCTTTATCGCGACGATGTTCACTCGAAGCTGGACCAGCCGGTAGTAGAGCGGACGGAGATTCTATTCGATGTCGTCAACCGCAATGTGATTCTGGTTGATGATGTTCTTTTCACCGGTCGCACGGTTCGGGCGGCGCTGGACCAGATAGTTGATTTTGGTCGGCCGCGTACAATTCAACTGGCGGTTCTGATAGACCGGGGGCACCGCGAGCTGCCAATCAAGGCCGACTATGTCGGGGTAAATATCCCGACTGCCAAAGAGGACCAGGTTATTCTTCACATCGTGGAGAAAGACGGCATCGACGAAGTACTTATCGAGCAGGGACCTCGCAAGAATTCAGACAGCAACGCGAAAGGTGGTAAGAAATGAGCAACCTTCATTCTCGCCATCTGCTGGGTCTTGAGGATGTGCCTAAGGAGGATATCTCGCTTATCCTGAAAACAACCGATTCGTTCCGCGAGGTTATCGACCGCACAATCAAGAAAGTGCCCACTCTTCGCGGTATCACCGTTCTGAATCTTTTCTATGAACCATCGACGCGGACGCGCATATCGTTTGAACTGGCCGAGAAACGGCTTTCGGCGGACACCGTCAATTTCAGCACTTCCACTTCATCGGTGAAAAAAGGTGAGTCTCTGCGCGACACGGTACAGAATATCGAGGCGATGAAGATCGATATGGTGGTGGTGCGACACAGCTCATCGGGAGCGCCTTACTATCTGACGCAGTGCATGGATGCCAACATTATCAATGCCGGTGACGGCGCTCATGAACATCCCACGCAGGCTCTTCTGGATATGTACACTATCTGGAAGAAATACGGCAAGCTCGATGGTCTGCGGGTGGTGCTGGTCGGGGATGTCAAACATTCGCGGGTGATCCGCTCCAATATCTGGGGACTGAAGACTATGGGAGCCTCGGTGGCGCTGTGTGGACCATCGACTTTGCTTCCGTACGAGGTCGAGAAATTCGGCTGCGATGTGTACACGAATATGGATGAGGCTCTTGACGGGGCCGATGTCGTCAACGTCATGCGTATCCAGCTGGAACGGCAGCAATCGGGGTTGTTCCCCTCGAGCCGCGAGTACACCAATCTGTTCGGACTCAACAAGGACCGGCTCAAACTGCTCAACAAGAATTACACGGTGATGCATCCGGGACCGATGAATCGCGGGGTGGAAATCACCAGCGAGGTCGCCGATGGAGTCAACTCGGTGATTCTAGAGCAGGTGACCAACGGTCAGGCCGTGCGTATGGCAGTGTTGTATCTGCTGTCAGGCCGTAAGGAGGAAGAGAGATAGATATGGCGAGCAAGAAATACGATTTGGTTATAAGAGGCGGCCGTGTCATTGATCCCGCGCTTGGTTTCGGAAAAGACGCTTATGTTTTTATCAAGGACGGTTTGATCAGCAAGATTGCCACGCCGACCGCGGCAGTCGAGAAAGAAGTCAAGAGCCTTGACCCCGAGCAGGTTATCGATGCTACCGATAAACTGGTTGTGCCGGGTCTGATAGATATTCACGTGCATCTTCGCGAGCCGGGCAGAGAAGAGGCAGAGACGATTGAGTCGGGCTGCCAGGCTGCTGCTGCCGGTGGGTTTACGGCAGTTTGCTGTATGCCGAATACGACGCCGTGTATCGACAATCAGGAGACGGTGAAGTTCGTTCAGGACCGAGCCAAGGATGCTGACGCGCGTGTCTATGTGGTCGGGGCGATCACGAAGAATATCGAGGGAAAAGAGCTGTCGGAGATTGGTGATCTGGTGAAGATCGGAGCGGTGGCTATCAGCGATGATGGTCAGTATCCGCAGAATCCGGAGATCATGCGCCGGGGGCTGGAGTATGCCAAGATGTTCAATATCCCGGTGATGCAGCACGCCGAGGACCAACTGTTGAGTGCGGGGGCGGTGATGAATGAATCGTTCCAGTCGACGCGGCTTGGTCTGAAAGGTTCGCCGCCGGTGGCTGAGGAGATCGCGGTGCTGCGCGATATAGCTCTGTGCCGGTTTACCGGCGGGCGGCTGCATATCCAGCATGTTTCCACACGTCAGGCAGTGGCGGCTATCCGGGCGGCCAAGAAAGAGGGCGTTAGGGTTACCGCCGAAGCCACACCGCATCATGTGGTGCTCACCGATGAGGAGATCGGTAAAGAGTTTAATACGAACCTGAGAGTCAATCCGCCGATCCGGACGGCCTCGGATCGGGATGCTGTTATCGAGGGATTGGTGGATGGTACGATTGATTGTATCGCCTCGGACCATGCGCCGCATTCGGAAGAAGACAAGGACTGCGAGTTTGATCTGGCTCCGTCCGGGATGATTGGTTTGGAAACTACGCTCGGACTCGTTAAGACGTACCTGATCGATAAGGGTTATTTGAGCTGGGCCGATGCTATCCGCAAGATGACGGCTAATCCGGCGCGAATTCTGGGATTGCCGGGAGGGACGCTTGAGGAAGGTTCACCGGCGGATATCACGATTATCGATCCGGACAAGAAGTGGACGGTTAAGGCGGATAAGTTCCGGTCGAAGTCGAAGAACTCGCCGTTTATCGGCTGGAAGCTTTCCGGTCAGGCTTATATGACGATTCTCGGAGGGCGGATAGTTTTTAAGCAGTAGGGGTTATCAGGGAGGCAAGGCCGATAGCTATGTTTAATAACATTCCAGACGAGATTTTGCAGCAGATGCGTCGTCTGGAGGCGATTGACGCGAAAGATCGTATTGATGGCACGCCCCGCGGGGAGCGTCTGAGGCAGATTCCGCCGGACACCGGCCGATTTTTGGCTATCATTGCGGCCGGTGCGCCCGAAGGAAGCATTATTGAGATAGGAACCAGCGCCGGCTATTCGAGCCTCTGGCTGGCGCTGGCCTGCCGTGCGGTTGGTGCGCGGCTGACAACGTTCGAAGTGCTTGACGAGAAAGTGCGCCTTGCCAGTGAGACTTTTCGGTTGGCGGAGGTTGAGGATGTTGTTGAGCTTCGCGAAGGGGATGCCCGGGAGTATCTTGGGGACATCGATGGTATAGCGTTTTGTTTTCTCGATGCCGAGAAGGAAATCTACGGCGGTTGTTATGACCTGATAGTGCCCAGATTGGTGCCGGGAGGACTGCTGGTTGCGGACAATGTGATCAGCCATGCCGAGGAACTTCAGCCGTTGGTTGACAGGGCGGTGGCGGATTCGCGAGTTGATGCTGTCGTGGTTCCTATCGGTAAGGGGGAACTGGTCTGCCGCCGGTGTTGAGGGGGGGGTGACGACGGATTAGAACACCACCCAAAGGGCGGACGACATGGCCGAGAGGCTATGTCTTATCCAACTCCGCAAAAAAACGATCAAGAATCTGATCCATCTTCCAGCGAGAGGAGTTGAAGTACGGATACACTTCATCATAGGCCTCCTTCAACTCGTCCGGGGTCTCATCGTGCTGAAGAATGCGGTAGATTGCATAGAGTTCGGTATCCATTTCCACATAAATCCTGTAGGCGTCAGTGCCCATGTCGGGGGAGCCATCCTTTTTCGTAGGCACCTTAGGCATATGGTAATACGCGTCTTCAATCTGATGCCGCAACTCACCAAAAAATTGATTTTCAAACACCACATTGTAGAAATCAAAAGTTCTGCCCAAAAGCTCAGGACCACCTTCAACATAGGCTGCGGCAGCGTCTCTGAGAACAGTCTGCTCATATTTGAGTCTGTTATTATCCATAGTACTTGTGCGCGGCAGATGTCCTCATGTGCCCGTTCAATGAGCGATAGAGGACATAGCCCAATTCCTCCCGCGTTTGTACTGAAAATAGGGGGCGTTGACAAAAAGGTCAATAATTAATCTGTGTCCCGCAATATCTCAAAGAGAATGTTGCCGGATGTTTCATCTTTGGCAACATGGCGGAAGCCGCACTTTTCAAGCAGTCTGCATGATGCCAGATTCTCAAGTGTTGTGCGGGCGATGATTCTGTTCACGCGGATGTCTTTGAAGGCGTTTTCGATGAGCGCCATGACGATTTCTGTGGCGAAACCCAGGCCCTGCCACGCGGGCATCACGGACAGGCCGATTTCAACTTCGCCCGTTTCCCCCGGCGGGCCAAAATATCCACCTGCGCCCACCAAAACAGATGGCTCATCCCGGCCTTCACGCCTGAGAGCATACCATCCGTACCATCCAACAACTTCAGCGCCGCCTTCTTTCAGGCGATCGCGGAAGAATTCCTGGGCATTTCGATCATATTCCCCCGGTGGCCAGTCCGATTCGACCACAGCGTTCAACAGCGATGCCAGATGCCGGGGAGATTCCAGTTCTGCATTAACATGGTCAAGCGTGGCCGCTACTAAATCAAGGTGGTTGGTAGATAGTCTGGTTGATACGAATCCGGTCATCTTGCCTCGTTTTTTCATGTGACGGTATAACGTAGTGATTTGCGGCGTTTATGGAAAGGGTAAATGCTGTCGGGTGGGGACGGCTGGCAGGGCAAGAGAATAGCAGCGCCTCAGCGTTGTGCCCGGCGAGTCTTGATCGTCAGGTGACACTTCGCTGTCGCGAAACAGCACCTGACGAAACTTACATTAGGACCGTCTGTCGGGCTGGCAGGGCATCAATTGTCGAAACCTCCGTCTGACGGCGGATTCTAACGAGCCCGCCATCGGCGGATTGCGAAGCAGGGGATTTCGACCTCTGGAAGATGCAGATGGAGCGGTAAATGAGGTTTTCGCAAGGCGATAGAGGGGTAATTTGGGGTTGTTTTAGCTGAAAAAAGCGGTTGAGTTTTTGGCTATAAAGTATAATCTTATGGCTTAGCTGATCGTCTATTAAGGTAACTGATTCAACCGATTGGCCGATAACGGGTATAAGGGAAAAGTGTAGGCCTGCCGTTAGCAGGCTGCTATGCTTATCAAGAGCGCAGGCGAGGCCGATTAAACAGTGTGAGCTACTGAAGGGAAACCGACTTGTCATCCCCGAAAAACTATAACTTCTTTGTGTCCACTATCGTACCGGCTCTCAACGAAGAGGGCAATATCGATGAGCTGTGCCGTCAGTATGACGAAATGCTCAAAACGGCGCCATTCAAAGGGGAGTTGGTGTTTGTCGATGACGGTTCGACCGATGGTACGCTTGAGAAAATAAAGCAGGCGGCCCAGAAATACGTTTTTGTCAAATTCGCCAGTCATCAGCGCAATCGTGGTCTAACCGAGGCATTGCAGAGCGGGTTCGCCATTGCGAGCGGTGATGTGTATGTTTTCTACCCGGCGGACCTTCAGTATCGCCCCGAGGATATTCCCAAGCTGGTTGAGCCTATCGCCGAGGGTGCGGATTTGAGCACCGGGTGGAAACAGGGTCGGTATAAGAAGTGGTTCGTGTCGGGGATATATAACTGGATTTCCCGCAAGATTTTCAGCCTTAAAGTCCATGACCTCAATGCCGTGAAGGCTTTTCGCAAAGAGGTAGTCCGTCATATCTTCCTTCGAAGAGACTGGCACCGTTATCTGGTGGTGCTGGCCGCGAATGAGGGGTTCCGGGTGGAAGAGGTCCCGGTGACACTTTATGAGAGGACAGTGGGGGGCGAGCAAGTTCTCTATCTGGCGCATACCAATCGGGGTTCTGGACATGGTGGCGGTGAAGTTTCAGATAACGTTTCTGCGTAAGCCGCTGTTGTTTTTCGGGCTTATAGGCTCCAGTTGTTTTGGGCTGGGATTTCTGGTCGGGCTGTGGGCGATCTATCTGAAATACTGGTTGGGTGAGACGCAGTTGCCGCTTTTGTATCTGGTGATTTTGCTCGTCGGACTGGGTTTTGGATTGTTCCTGATGGGATTTATGGCCGAGGGTCAGACGGCTATCAAAGAGGAAGTGGGCGACCTGCGGCGGAAACTGCAAAAACTCACCGAAGATAGATAAGATATTTCAAAATAGACGGAAGATATTCCAAGCGAGCCGAAACGGAGTAATTGTTGGCAAAGAAACGCAAACCCTCCCAAGAGATATCGAAACCTTCACGCAAATCATTTGATCTCGAAGCCTGGCCGTACCTGACGCCGGTGGCGTTTGGTGTGATGGCTGCGGCGTTGTTGGTTTTGTTCGGTGAATTTATTTTTTCCGGCAAGATGTTGTTCGGTTCGGACACGATTACGGCCGGTGTGTTTTTCCGTCATTTCTATGTAGATTATGTGCAGCAATTCGGTTCGGTGCCGCAGTGGAATCCATACATATTCGGCGGGATGCCGTTCGTTGATGCTTTTCACGGTGACATTTTTTATCCGCTCTCGGTGCTGAAGTTTTTCGGCAATTTTTACCGCATGCTGGGGATGAATCTGGTGATTCATATTTTCCTGGCCGGCGTTTTCATGTATTTCACGGCGCGTCAGTTCAAGCTTTCGAAGATACCATCGCTGCTCTCAGCGGCCTGCTATATGTGCGCGCCGTTGTTGGTATCCTGGGTTGCTCCGGGGCATGACGGAAAGATTTTTGTCGCCACGCTGTTTCCGCTGGTGATGCTGTTTCTCGACCGGGGTCTTCGCAGTGAGCGGTTCATACCGGCGTTGTTCAATTTCTCGCTGATGGGGCTGGTGATCGGCGTTATCATTTTGTCGCCTCATGCGCAGATGTCGTATTTCACGCTCTGGGCGGCAGCGCTGTATACTCTGTTCAGATTGGTTGTAACCTATACCGAGACGAAGAATGTTGCCAAACTGATCAGACCGGCGACGTTGGCTATGTATGCTGTGGTGATTGGTTTGTTTATATCGGCGATTCAGTTTTATCCGGGTTATACCTACACGACGGATTTCTCACCCCGTTCCGGTGAGAAGAGCGGTTGGCAGTGGGCGACCTCGTGGTCGATGCACGAAGAAGAGGCGTTTTCGCAACTTATTCCCGAGTTTGTCGGCACCGGTTCACACAGTACCGAGACATATTACTGGGGGAAGAATGTGTTCAAGGACAACTCCGAATCGGTAGGAGTGGTGGCGGTGTTTGCGGCTCTGATCGGCTTTCTTTTTTACCGCCGGAAGGAGTCTTATTTCTTTGGCGGTCTGGCGTTGTTCGCGCTGGTTTATGCGCTGGGGGACACGACACCGATATTCAAGATATTTTACTATGTAATTCCGAAGGTGAAATCGCTCCGGGCGCCATCGATGATAATGTTTCTGTTTTCGTTTTCGGCGGCGATTCTGGCCGGAATGGGTGTGCAGGCGATTATAAATCAGAGGAAGCAAAAAGATAAGAAGGCGTGGCCGAATTTCAACTACTTGTTGTTCGGGTTACCGATCGTGATGTTTTTGCTGGCGCTGACCTTCGCCGCTAATGGCAAGGGAATGTTGAACGCGTGGTGTTCGCTTTTCTACAGTGATGCTTCAATAATAGAGGTTCAGAAGAACGTTTTCAAGCTCAACGTAGCCTACATGAATCTGCCGGCGATTCAATCGGGGGCATGGTGGGCATTTTTGATGACCGCGCTGGCGGCTTTGTTCGTGTGGTTGTACCGTTCGGGTAAGGCGGGGGCGTGGGTTTTGTCGCTTCTGGTGTTGCTTCCGGTGATTGACGGAGTACGTTTTAACAGCCGGTTTGTTGATGTGGTGGATCCGGGCCAGTACTGGTCGCCCAATCCGGTCACGGATTTCTTCGCGGGTAAGGAAGGTAAGTATAGGGTGATGAACCTGGCGACACGGGCGATTCCTCAGGACCTTCTGCCATTTTTCGATATCGAGGTTGTGGTTGGCTATCACGGCAACCAACTTCGCTGGTATGATGAACTTCTTGGCGGCATGCGGCTTTCGAACATGACTAATCCCCATTTTCTTAATCTGGCGGGGGCAAAATATATACTGGCTGCCTCCCAACAGCAGTTACCTGAGAATTACTTTGGCGAATTGGCGGTCACGACCGCTGCGGATTTTGGTGGAGTGAAGATATTTGAGAACGACAATGCTTTTCCGCGGGTGTACCTTGCAGATCAATATCGGGTGTTCGATAGTACGTCGGAGATTGTCGCGAATGTAATGCAAGGGTCGGATGATTTGAGGCGGGTCGTCTATCTTGAGCAGGAACCATCGCTGCAGGTTACTGCGGATTCTCCGACGGGCGATTCGGTTTGGATTGAAGATTACCAGATTGATTCAGTTTTGGTAGGCGTTTATTGTACCTCGCGATAAGATTCTCGTGATGACCGATAATTATTATGAGTCGTGGCATGTGTTTGTCGATGGTGAGCCAGCGCAGTTACTGAGATCTTATGGGAGTTTCCGGGCGGTGGTTGTGCCTTCGGGGACAAAGCAAGTGTTGTTCAAGTATTCATCACAGAAATATCGCACAGGCAAACTGGTGACCGGTCTGACATCCCTGTGGGTGCTGTTGATAGTGATCTTTTATTTCTATACATCCAGGTCAAAGAGAGAAAAAGAAAGGATGAGTTGAGCATCTATGTCTCATCAACGTGCTTTAATCATATTCCCCACGTATAACGAGCGTGACAATATCGAAAAGATTGTGCATGCCGTTTTGCCGCTCGATCCCCGCATAAATGTGCTAATCGTGGATGATAACTCTCCCGATGGTACGGGTGATATTGCGGACCGGTTGGCGAAGGAAGAGTCGAAAGTATTCGTATTGCACCGTCAGAACAAAGAAGGTTTGGGGCGGGCGTATATTGCCGGATTCAGGTGGGCCATCGAGCAGGGTTTCGATTTCATTTTCGAGATGGATGCGGATTTTTCGCATGGTCCGGAGTATATAAAGGACTTTCTCAGGGAAATTCAGCACTACGATTTGGTTCTGGGGTCGAGGTATATTTCGGGGGTTAATGTTATTAACTGGCCGATGTCGCGGTTGCTTCTGTCGTATTTCGCAAACATGTACTCGCGTATTGTGACGGGGTTGCCGGTGAGAGATGCTACCGGTGGTTTCAAGTGTTTCCGGAGAGAGGTTCTGGAGGCCATAGACCTCGACAAAGTACATGCTTCCGGTTATTCTTTCCAGATTGAGATGTCGATGCGGGCGTGGAAGAAGGGTTTCAAAATTCACGAGATTCCGATCATTTTCGTTGACCGGGTGGCCGGAACATCCAAGATGTCCAAAAAGATCATGCGTGAGGCGATCTGGATGGTGTGGATGCTGCGGCTGAAGTCAATGTTTGGAAAGTTGAGCTAAGTCGGCCTTTTTGCAGACAAATCATAAGACAGTATCGATCATTCTCGTGACTCACAATTCCTGTCCGGCTCTCAGGTCCAGCCTGACCGGTTTGAAGCGTGGGCTCGGCGAGATTTCATACGAGATAATCGTGGTGGACAATGATTCGCACGATGATTCTCTGTCCTGCGCGCGCGAGTTGTTTCCATCGGTGCGTGTAATCGAGAACAAACACAACGAGGGGTTTGCCAGAGGGTGCAATCAAGGGGCGGCGGTGGCTGTCGGAGATTATCTGTTGTTTCACAATCCGGATCTGGAAATCGATGAGGGCGCGGTGGAGGGTATGCTGAGAGGTGTACTCTGTAAAAGAGCGGGTTGGCGCGGTGGCAGGGCGGATGCGTTTCCCGGACGGGTCTTTTCAGCCTACCTGCAGGAATTTTCCGACATGGCAAAATGTCATATTCTCGCGGGGATCAGTCTTCTCGCGGTTGTTCGGGCAAACACAAAGTTATACTCTTGAAGACTACCCGCAGTTGTCGGAGGTGCCGGCGGTGGCAGGGACGTTGATGATGATAAGGCGGGAGTTGTTTCTGTCGTTGGGTGGATTCGACGAACGCTTCTTTTTGTATATGGAAGACACCGATCTTTGTCTGAGATTACACCGTGCCGGTTACCGTAATTATTTTGCGCCCGGGGCGGGGGGGATGCACCTTTGGGGCAAGGGCAGCCGGACCGGTGGAACGAAACGTCGCTGGCATCATCATGTCTCGGTCTGGAGATATTTCATTAAACATTTCCCTAACGGGTTTTCGTTGATTATCTTACCTTTGGTCCTGGGAGTTAATTTTGTTTTGGCGTCACTGATTCCGGCCTCACCGGGTAGTGAGAGAAAGTAAGCTGTGCCGATTTTTCCATTGTTAGTGGCGATAATTGCCAGTTTTTCAGCCAGTTTCTTGCTGGTTCCGTTTATAATCAGGGTTGGTCACAAGTATAATTTGCTCGATCTTCCCGGGAACCATAAGCGCCATGTTCGTCCCACGCCAATTCTGGGAGGAGTCGCTTTATTCGGTGCGACGTGGCTCACGGTAGGTATCAGTTACGCCATTTTCCCCGATCTTTACTCGGAGTTGTCCGGCACGATTTTTTACATATTCCTCGGTGCGATGATGATTTTGCTGGTTGGGCTATCCGATGATCTGAAGCCGTTATCTGCATGGGTTAAGCTCACGGCCCAGGTGGCGGCGGCGCTGTTGCTTTATCAGGGCGGGCTGAAAGTTGAGCTGGTTTCGATACCTTTTCGTTCGATTGATATAGGCTCGTTTTCGATTGTGCTTACGGTGCTGTGGGTAGTTGTGTTGACTAATGCGATTAACCTGATTGACGGTTTGGATGGTCTGGCGGCGGGGGTGTCTCTGATCGGAGCCGTTTATCTGATGGCGATAGGGCAGTTATATCATGTGGGGGCGGTGCTTGTTTTCATTCTGGTGTTGATTGGTTTTCTGAGCCTTTTTCTGTATTACAATTATTACCCGGCCAAGATTTTTCTGGGTGACTGCGGCTCCCAGCAGATAGGTTTTTACTTTGCGGTTTTCTCGTTGATGGTGCCGTTAAAGTCTTTTACGGCAACGGCTTTGTATGTGCCACTGTTGGCTTTGGGAGTGCCGCTGATGGAGATACTTTCTTCGATGGTCAGGCGGCTGGCGCGGGGGAAGAACATTATGCAGGCCGACCGGCGACATCTGTTTCATTATCTGTCGTTGATGGGCTTTTCGCGTCCTCAGGTGGTTATCATATTCTATTTGCTGGCTGTGATTTACGGGTTGTTTGCACTGGCTATGTTTTACGGCAATCGCTTGATAGTCTTCGGCTTTTTGGTTCTTTTTATGGTTGTAATTTTTGCCGTATTCTTTATCTTATTAACCAAATTTTCTCCGCGCAAAAGGCAAGATGGGCGCAGAGACGAACCCTGATGGTTTGAAACGGGTTACGGTTTTTTATGGAAGAACGACCACATTTAGATTTTGAACGACCGATTATCGAGTTGGAGAAGAAAATCTCCGACATGAAAGACTTTTCGGTTGGAGAAGATATAGAACTGAGCGGCGAGATTATGTCGATGGAGAAAAAACTGGCCAAACTTCGCCAGGACATATACTCCGGTCTGACTCGCTGGCAGAAGGTACAACTTTCCCGCCACCCCAAGCGTCCCTATACTCTTGATTATATCAGAATGATCAGCCATGATTTCGTGGAACTTCACGGCGATCGTTACTTCGCCGATGATAAAGCGCTGGTAGGCGGGTTTGCGTATATCGATGACCAGCCGGTTTTGTTTGTCGGTCAGCAGAAGGGGCGCGACACCAAGGAGAAGATATATCGCAATTTCGGCATGGCTCATCCCGAAGGTTACCGCAAGGCGCTTCGTTTGTTCAAGCTGGCGGAGAAGTTCAACGTTCCTATCGTAGTGCTCGTTGACACACCGGGAGCATTTCCGGGTATTGGAGCCGAGGAGCGTGGACAGGCCGAGGCTATCGCCCGTAATATTCGTGAGATGTCGCGGCTGACGGTTCCGATTGTGATTGTGATTATCGGCGAGGGAGCATCGGGTGGCGCTCTCGGCGTAGGCGTGGGTGACCGTATTTTGATGATGGAGTATGCGTGGTATTCGGTTATATCTCCAGAAGGATGTGCGGCTATTCTCTGGCGTGACAGGGCGAAGGCTCAGGAAGCGGCCGAGGCGCTCAAGCCGACCTCGGAAGATCTGGTGGCTTTAGGCATAATCGACGAGGTGATTGAAGAGCCGGCCAGCGGGGCGCATAACAATCCCAAGGAGGCAGCAGTAGCCGTGAAGGAAAAGATAATGGCCAGTCTTCGTGAATTGCTGGCTAAACCTACCGACGAGTTGCTGGCCGAACGGATTGCCAAGTATCGGCGTATGGGTGAGTTTACGGAGTAGGAAAGGGACTGTAATGGCGTTATCGGATAAATTTTTGGACAAGCTGGTATGTCCGGCGTGCAAGAGTAAGCTTATGTATCAACAGCAGCAGGACAGGCTTGTCTGCCAGACGTGCAGTCTGGCTTACCGGGTTGTGAACGATGTTCCGGTAATGTTGAGCGATGAAGCTGAAAAACTATAAACATAGAAGGTTGCGAAATTGAAATTATCTAAATTCTGTGATGAGAGTCTTGTCGTTTTTAATTTGAAAGCTACCGATAAGACCGGTATCATCCAGGAACTGGTTGATCTGGTTTCGAATTCGAATATGATCAAGGACGCCGAGCTGTTGCTCAAAGATGTTATTGATCGTGAGAATCTGGTCACTACCGGTGTGGGGTACGGGGTAGCTTTCCCGCACGCCAAGACAAGAGCCGTAAAGGGTATCGTGATTGCTTTCGGGCGTAGTGTCAAGGGTGTCGAGTTTGACGCTATGGATCACAAGCCGGTGAATCTGTTCTTTTTGATTGCCGCTCCCGAAGATGCCATCGGCGCTCATTTGAATGTGATGGCCCGTCTTTCGTATCTGATGAAGTCCGAGAAGAATCGTCAGAAGTTGATGGAGGCTTCGTCGCCCGGAGATGTCCTGGCGCTAATGGATAACGTTGACTGATTGCTCAGAGGGCAAGGACGCCATTAAGACATGAGTTGGATAACCAATGTTTTTGCCAGAAACTGGCGAAATATCCATTTCATTCTTGTAATCGTTTTTTCGATCATCCTCATGGTCGCATCCTCGAGTGTAAATCCCGTTGTTGATCAAATAGTCTTCACCGTTTTTTATTCCCCGTTCGCCGAAATCAAAAACAGTCTTTCCGAACTTGGCTCGGTAGCCGAAGAGAACCGGCAATTGCGCCAGGAGCTCACCGAGGCATCGGTCACGATTGCCGTGTATGAAGAGGCCAGCCGCGAAAATGAACGGCTTCGTTCGGTGCTGGGTTTCGAGCCTCCACCGGGATACGTACTGCTGCCGGCTGAAGTGCTTTCGATTTCCGGGGAGTATCTGCCCATGTCGGCGATTATAAACCTCGGTGAAAATGATTCGATTTTCGTGAATCAGCCTGTCATAAATCAGCAGGGGCTCATTGGCCGGATAAGTTCGGTTACTCCGGGCTACGCCACGGTGCAGCTGCTCACGGATCCTTCGAATCGTGTTGCGGCAAGACTGGCGGCGAGCCGCGAGATGGGCATTATCAAGTTCACGACATCGGAGGGAATGATTCTGGATAATTTCCCTATTCAGGGGACTGTCGTGGCCGGTGACACGATCCTTTCTTCGGGCCTCGGGGGAGTGTATCCGCCCGGCTTGATGGTCGGTACCGTCGCCCAGGTTGTACGCCCCGAACAGGAACCGTTCTGTGATGTAAGGGTGACGCCGGCGGTCAATTTCTATTCGATAGATGAATTGTTTATACTTCAGGAAGTCGTTCGATGATCAGATTCGTTCCTTATTTATTGTACCTGTGGTTGTTGGCTATGCACCAGGTTTTTCTGTCCGATCTGACATCGGTGTTTGGAGTGACCATAAACCTTGCGGCTTTTCTGGTAATAGGTGCGGCGTTGTACAAATCAGAGACCGAGGTGTGCTGGTTCGGATTCTTTGTGGGACTGGTTGCATATATTGGCCTGGTGGATTCGATAGGATGGTTTACTTTATTTATGGCCTTCCTCGGGGTGATAGCCTACAATGTGCGGACGAAAATGAATCTGGAGTCGGTATATTCCCGTTTGCTGGTCGTATTTGTCGGAGTGCTTGTTCACAATATATTCGTTTTGACACTGAGCAAATCGGACAATTTCTTCATTCTGCTGTGGTCTCAAGCGTTTACGGGGGCCGTTTATACTACCGTTATCGCGTGGATATTTTTTCTATTTAAAGAGGGAAAGATAACCTTTCAGAAATTTAAGGCGATTTTTTAGACCGAATGGAACGTTTTAAGCTGTCTCTTAGCGGAAGAGAGAAGATCAGTTACGCCATCGTTCTGGCAGTCTTCTTGATTCTGTTCAGCGGAGTCGTGAAACTCCAGATAATCGAGCACAGCGAGTTGGCCCTTCAGTCGGAAAACAATCGTATTCGGGTAGTGCCGATTATTCCCCGGCGCGGGTTGGTGAGCGATCGTGAGGGGCGGGTTATTATCGACAACCGGCCATCGTATACGGTATCGGTTGTTCCGGCGGAAGAGGTCCCCGGCAGGACGCTTTTGAACCTGGCGGAGTTGCTCGGTCTGGACACGACTCAGATTCGCGCGCGGATTCGCAAGAATATGGTTAGCCGGTATCAACCCACACCCGTCAAAAGAGACATTCCGTTCGAGGCGGTGGCGATTCTCGAAGAACAGAGCAGTCGTTTTCCCGGTGTGACTTATCATATGGAGCAGGTGCGTCAATATAACAGTGAACTCGGTGTTGAGGTGGTAACGGGATATGTGGGCGAGGTTTCGGAAGAAGAACTTAAGAGATCGGGTAATGGCGGGTATCGCCTGGGGAGTATTATCGGGAAGAAAGGTCTTGAGAAGCAGTATGACAAAGCGCTGAGGGGACGCGAGGGTACGGCGTATATCGAGGTGACCGCTGCCGGGCAGATACTTGGGCCGTACGGGGAGCGCCGGCCGGTGCCATCCATTCCCGGATCGAACCTGATGCTCACTATTGATAACGATTTGCAGAAGTCCTGTATCGAGGCGCTGGATACGTTCTGTTGTGGAGCTATCGTGGCCATGGATCCCCGCAACGGGGAAATTCTGGCGATGACTTCGTATCCCGGATATGACGCTAATATATTTTCTTCGGTAATACCGGAAAGCCTGTGGCTTGAGATCAGCAATGACACGAACCACCCGCTTCTGAACCGTCCGTTGAAAGGATTGTACCCACCGGGTTCGACGGTAAAATTCGTTACGGTCGGGGCGGCTCTGGAGGAAGGGTTGATTACCGAGAATGCTACGATGAAGCCATGTCTTGGTGGGATGCAGTTCGGTAACCGGTTTTTCAGGTGCTGGGATCCGGGCGGTCATGGTTCGGTGACAGCCGTTCATGCTCTGGAGCAGTCGTGCGATGTATATCTCTATCAATTAGGGTTGAAACTGGGCGTGGACAAACTCAGCGAGTACTATGACGCTTGTGGTTTCGGGCATTTGACCAATGTAGATCTTCCGAATGAGGATCCGGGTCTGAATCCAAACAGTGTCTGGTATGATAAGCATTACGGGGTCAACAAGTGGACACGGGCACTGGTCTTGAACAACGCCATCGGACAGGGGGAGCTGTTGGTTACGCCACTTCAGTTGACCCGGTTTTTCTGCGGTTTGGCCAACGACGGAGTCGTGTACCAGCCTCATATCGTGAAAAAGGTTATGCATCGTTCCGGGGCGGAGCTTAGTATTGCGCCGAAAGTGGCGTACAGGCTGCCTTTCAAAGAAAGGACGATGCAGGTGTTGTTTGAAGGAATGCGGCTGGTGGTGGAGGGCGAAAGGGGAACTTCCCGGCGGTTGAGAAATAAGTTCTACAGCATTGGCGGAAAAACGGGCACGGCTCAGAACCCGCACGGCGAGAATCATTCATGGTTTGTGGGTGTTGCCCCGCTGGATAATCCGGAAATTGTAGTGTGTGCTATAGTCGAGAACGCCGGTCACGGTTCCGATGTAGCGGCGCCACTGGTAGGGCAAGTGATACGGAAGTATATGGAAAAGAGCTACGGAATTGAGCCAATAGCGGCGGTTGCCCCGGAGGTGAAGCCATGATGCTGAATTACGGTTCGCTGGATTGGAAGCTCATAGGCGCTGCGCTGGCACTTTCACTTATAGGCATTTTGCTGATCATGTCGGCTCAGCACTATGCCGGCTCGGTTTACCAGCAACACTATTATCTTCGTCAGTTGCTCTGGCTTGGCATCGCTCTGGCCGTGTTTGCGGTTGTGATGCATCTGCCGTTGCGCATTTTTGATTTCACGGCACCGTTGCTTTACGGGGTTTCATTGGTTCTGCTGGTGCTGGTGTTGTTGGTGGGTACGGCCAAGATGGGTGCTTTGAGATGGTTTTCGTTCGGACCGGTAAATTTTGCACCGTCGGATTTTGCCAAGGTGGCTCTGATTTTTATGCTGGCACGCTTCTTTGCATATACCAAGCTCTCGGTGATCAGTAAAAGGAGGCTGGCGTTGTCGGCGCTGGCGACGCTTGTGCCGGTGGCGCTGATTCTGAAACAACCGGACCTGGGAACATCGCTCGTATTTTTCGTCATTCTCTTCGCTCTCTGGTTCTGGTCGGGTCTTTCACCGGCATACATGATTCTTATATTGTCGCCGCTGGTCTCGCTGGTGGCGGCCTCGCACTGGTTGACCTGGTCGATTTATATTGCGGTGCTGGTCATATTTCTGCTGGCTTTCAGGCCGGGGTTCGTGTTCGGTGTGGGCATTGTGATAGCCAACCTTGCCTTTGGAGCGGTTACGCCTTTCATATGGGACCGCCTGGCTGATTATCAGAAACTCCGTATCATGACATTTCTTGACCCGGGATTGGATCCGCGCGGTGCGGGCTATCAGATCATTCAGTCAAAGATAGCTATCGGTTCAGGCGGAATTCTCGGGAAAGGGTTCTTGAGCGGGTCACAGACGAGGCTCGATTTCGTTCCGGAACCGCACACTGACTTTATATTTTCGGTGCTCGGTGAAGAGTTCGGGTTGTGGGGTTCGCTTCTGGTGCTGCTTTTGTTCGGTTTTATTTTTTACCGGGCTATTCGAATAGCAACCCGCTGTCGTTCCAAGTTCTCATCGCTTCTGGTGATGGGGGCGGCCTCGATATTTCTGTTTCAGTTCTTCGTGAACATTGGCATGACGCTTGGGTTTATGCCGGTGACCGGACTACCGCTTCCGTTCGTCAGCTACGGGGGAACATCGCTGGTGCTATCCTGGACGCTTATCGGATTGATAGTGTCGGCTGATTACCGCTGGCAGGAATACTGATCGTGTATGAATTCTACAGATGACAGCTCGCCGCTGAAGGCGCTGTTGGTGCTCGCTTTCGGGGCGCTTTGTGTCAGCTTTGCGGCGATATTCGTCAAGCTGCTCGGGCGCGATGTTCTCGGGCCAACGGCTATCGGCTTCTGGAGGGTCTTATTCGGCTCAGCGATTCTGTTTACGTGGGTTATCCTCAAAGGTTATTCTCCGAAAATGCCGGCATCGATAATGGGGTTTGCAGTACTGGCTGGATTTATCTTTTTTCTCGATCTTTTTTTCTGGCATCGTTCGATAATTTTCTCCGGGGCGGGGATGGCTACTATCTTAGCTAATACGCAGGTATTTGTCGTTTCCGTGCTGGGTTTTGTGCTGTTTAAGGAGAGGCTGAGTCTTGTCTTTGTGCTGGCGGCACTGGCGGCTTTTGTCGGAGTCGTGCTTCTGATAGGAGTTGGAAGCGAGGTTGAGTTCAGTACGACTTATCTCAACGGTGTCATCTTTGGTTTGCTGACCGGAGTGGTTTACGGGGCTTATATTCTGACGCTGAAAAAAACCGGTCATCGCAAGGAGTGCCCCAGCTTTCTTACGGTGATGGCGTGGACATCGCTGTTCACGGCGTTTTTCTGTGGTGTGTCGATGTTGATAGAGTCGGATCCCTTACGTGCCGCCGGATTTGTTTTCGATTTTCATACTGTTATCGCTGGCGCTCGTGGCACAGGCTGTGGGGTGGTATGTGATATCGACGACGCTTCCAAAGCTTCGGGCGGCGCAGAGTGCTTTAATTCTTTTGCTTCAGCCGGTGCTTGCGACCGTATGGGGGGTGCTGTTTTTCAGTGAACATCTTGAACCGCTGCAAATAGCGGGGGCCGCTATTACGCTGGTTGCGATTTATGTGGGGTCGGTGCGCAAGAAGCGGGTGGCTTACTAACTATTTTTGTTGTCACCCGGTATCTTACGAGGCATACTGGATGTTGGGACCGGCAATTTTTGACGCAGCATCTTAATCGGACTTAACTGTCTGGTATTTTAGTGAACTTACGAATGAAGGGAGAGAGGGATGATCAAGAATCGTAGAAAACTTGTTATGGCGGGGTGCGTTCTGATTGGATTAGTATTGGCCGTACAACCCGTCGCCGCGCAGAATTATTGGATGTATCCGGGCGAGGGGACAAGCGTTTCTCTCGAGATATTCAAGCCGAAGTTCGATGGTTGGGAGGGGTTTGAGCTGTTTACTTCCGTTTGGTTACTTTCGGCCCGGGTAGAGGCGACTGAGAGATTTTCGTTGATGATTGACCTTCCTATTGCCAATGTTGACTTGGAGGGGTCTGATTGGGATGGAACGTCCTTTTCCAATCCCTACATTGGCGGTGAATTCGAGTTGGGGGCTCTCGGCGAGAACGAATCTCTTGTAGCGCGCATTGGTGTTCGTCCGCCGATAGTATCCGATGAGAAAGACTTGGAGTCGGCTGTAGGGGCGTGGACGCTGTATGATAGATTCGAGGCCTTTTTGCCGGACCTGACCACGGTTATAGGTGGTTTCGGTTGGCGCAAGGTCTTGGGCGATGGTGTGGCCGAGGTTGATGCGAATATCAATGGCGCATATATGTTTCCCGGCGATGGTGATTCGGAACTGTTCGGAGATTATAACGTTGCTTTTTGGTTCCCCATGCAGACGGTGAAATTCGGAATAGGGGGGTCGGGCAGGATCATAGTAACGGAGGATGACCTGAGTATGGGCGAACGCACCATTCATCATGCCCGGCTTGCCGCCAATTTCAACGCCGGAAGTTTTAAGCCTGGCATACACATTCAGATACCGATTGACGAAGACCTGTCGGACTTAGTTGACTACAGTTATGGCGTGAGTTTCACGTATTTGATCAAGTAAAGTTTTCTGCATCTACAAAAAAGGCGGCCCGAACAGGCCGCCTTTCTTATTACAGTTTAAGAGGGAAATCAGTCGACAAGAACTTTCTCGAGTCTCTCGGTGAGATAGTCGATTTCGTTTTCGGTGATTATCAGCGGCGGCGACATGCGAATCGTGTGACCGTAGCTATCGTTGGCCAGAACACCGAGTTCGAGCAGTTTGCGACAGAAGACCATAGCATCGCCGTTTTTAACTTCGATGCCGATAAACAGACCGGTGCCGCGGACTTCTTTTACGTGGGAAGAGCGCGACGCGATATCGAGAATGCGCTTTTTGAGAATTGCACCCATAGCGGCTGAGTTTTCGACCAGTTTCTCGTTGACGATGACATCGATGGCAGCAATACCGGCGATACAGGCCAGGGGGTAGCCGCCGTAGGTGGAGCCGTCTTTACCGGGCTGGAAAGCCATGTCCATCAGCTTGCTGTTGGTGACGAAGATGGAGAGCGGGATGAGTCCGCCGGAGATGGCTTTACCGAGAATGACGCCATCGGGGATGACATTTTCATGCTCAAAGCAGAACATCTTTCCGGTACGTCCGAGACCGACTTGAATTTCGTCGAACATAAGCAGCAGATCGTGTTTATCGGACAATTCGCGCAAGCCTTTTAGAAAGCCTGCCGGGGCAGGATACATGCCGCCTTCACCCTGCATCGGTTCGACGAGGATACCGCAGGTATTGGGGGTGATGGCTTTCTTGACGCCTTCGAGGTCGCCGTAGTCGACCATTTTGAAGCCGGGGGTCAGCGGTCCGAAACCTTCTTTATATTTCGCGGTCGGTGAGAAGGAGATGGTGGTTATCATGCGGCCGTGGAAATTGCGGCTGAAGACGATGATTTCCTGTTTGCCATCGGGGATGCCTTTGGCTTTATAGCCGTAATAGCGGGCCATTTTGACGGCTGTTTCGACTGATTCGACGCCACCGTTCTTCGGAAGGACTTTGTTGCCGTCGTTGCCGAAGCGCACGCCTACTTGCGGGACGAGTTCGGCGGCTCTTTTCAAAAAGAGCCCGAGAGCATCGGTGTACACGACGTTGGAGATTACCGAGCCGTATTTTCCCTGTAGTGCTTCCATGAGGGCGCCAACGATCTTAGGATGATGGTGTCCCTGGTTGGCGGCGGAATAGGCAGCCAGGCAGTCGAGGTGTTTTTTGTCATCGAGGCCATACAGCCAGGCACCTTCGGCTTTCCTGACGACCAGTTCCAAACGGCCATAATGGTGTGCGCCAAAAGTGCTCTCAAAATTGATTATCTGATTATCGGGAATGGGTGATAATCCGAGTCCGGTTTTATTGAGGGTGTTTACGTTAGTCATGGGTATCTCCTTTATTTTAAGAGCATTTCAGGACGATTTTGTAGACATTCCTGAAGGTTTCCGCGCCAAGATAACAGTTTAAAATTAAAACTCAAGGGGTATTTTGGCGGCCTTTTGCTCACATAATCCATTAGTATAAACGCATTTATGGCATCAATAGTTTCGATGCGGGAGCGCCGGAACGGCGGCCGAATTGTCGCTGTTAAGTCATTGTTGGATAATGAATAAAAAAAGAGGCCGCATCTTTGTGACACGGCCTCTTTCAGTCTATTTGAAAAACGTTTAGACGTTTATCAGTTTCGTTCTATCGGCAATGCGCGAGTCGATCTCGATTACGCGGGTGAAGTCGGCCGAAGTTGTTGAGACCTCGGTGGAGTAAAGCGTGAAGTGCGCTTTGCCGTCCGGGGTCGGGAAAGTACCGCCCACCGGGACGTTAATGCCGGACTTCTTGCGCAGGAATTCGATTTCGCTTACCAGCTCATCGAAGCCGTTAATGGCCCGTTTGTATCCAAGACATTCGGACAGCATTTTGAGCAGTTCGATGTTTGATTTGCCCGTCATCGGGTCACCAATCGGATTGGTGTGCTGTTTGAGACCCGCCCAGTTGGTCAGGTGTCCCCTGTTTTCCAGATAAGAGGAGAGGGGCAGGAAGACATCGGCCATCTGTACGGTTTCGGTTTTAAACATATCGGCCACGACGACGAAGTCGAGTTTGTCGATGAAGCCGTTATACTCGGGGTCCTTGGCGGGATTCTCACCGAGGATGATGGCGGCCCGGATTTTGTCCTCGCGGATTTTCTTTGAGAGATTGTGTCCGGATTCTTTCATCATTTTGGCAAGGTCACTCTGCCAGAGAGCGCCAACCTCTTTTAAGCCGCTTTCACTCGATGAACTTGCGCCGCCCGGAAGAAGGTGGCTGTCGAAACCAACGAGTTGCATCCCCGTAAGGTTGCACTGGCTGCTTGTGATAACCAGCCCGGAACCATCGACGCCAACTTTACCGAGCAACATGAGCAGGGTTGTCAGAGCTTTCAGTTCGTTGCTTGAACGGTCGATGCGACTGTCGAGATTGTAGAAGGCGACCATCTTTTTGGATGAATCCGCGAGCAGGTCGGCGACTTTATCGATAGTCTCAACCGAGACACCACAGACAGAGGCAGCTTCGGCGACATCGGTCTTGGCCAGTTCCTGTTTGATCTGGTCGAAATTGGTGGTGCGGTCTTTGATGAAGCCTTCATCGATCTTGCCGTTTTCAATCAGACGGGCCATGATGGCATTGATCAGAATCGTTGATGTGCCACGGCGGGGGTCGGCCCAGACAGTAGCGTAATCGGCGAGGTCGATCTGTCCGGAATTGATGACTACGGACTGGACGCCTTTTTTGATTCTTCTCTTGAGGTGCCATCCGAGAACCGGGTTCTCGCTGGTCGGACTGCCGCCGAGGAACAGGTACATGTCGGCATTGACAGCTTCGTCACCGTTGACGGTAGCTGCGGTGACACCCAGTATGTCATCGAGGGCGTGATAGTCGGCTCCACCGGTCAATTTGTGGAATGACGTGATGTTGTTGGTGCCAACCGCGGCGCGTCCGAGCATACCGGCCAGGTAGAGTTCTTCGTTGGTGAGTTTGGGCGAAGCGGCCACGAGTGTTTGGTCGCGTTCGTTGTCCTCGAATACTTTCTTGAAGCCTTTGGTAACGGCTTCAAAGGCTTCGTCCCATGAGACCTCGACGAGCTTGTCGCCTTTTTTGACCATCGGTTTGGTCAGGCGACTGCCATCGAGATAGTGGCCATAGCCGAAACGTCCCTTGATGCACAGCTCGCCGTGGTTCGGGGAAGCATCGGGTGGCGCTCCGGTGACGAAGAACAGGTCAGGGGTCTTATAATTGATAGTGATGTTACAGCCCACCGAGCAATAGTTGCAGATATTGTAGGCGGTTTCCATTTTCCACGGTCCCACGCGTCGGAAGGGCATTTTTTCGTTGAGAGCGCCGGTGGGGCAGACATCGATACAATTGCCGCACGAGACGCAGTTGGTTTCGTGGAGTGCTTTTTCGAGGGCCGGTTTAACGATGGTTTTGAAACCACGGTTAACGAATCCGAGGGCGGAGACGTTGAGAATCTCGCTACAGGTGGAAACGCAGCGACCACAGCGGATGCATTTGTTCGAGTCGATCTTTATAAACGGATGTCTGGTGTCGACTTTGAATTTGCTGTATGTGCCCACAAAACGCTGCTGATCGACACCGTACTCGCTGCAGTAATCTTGCAGGGTGCACGAGAGGGCGACATCACAACCGCACTCGGCGCATCGCAGGGATTCGGTCATGGCCATCTCATGGGTGAAGCCCGTTTCGACCTCATCGAAAGTTTTAATGCGCTCGGCGGCGGTCATTTCCGGCATATGGAGGCGTTCGCTTTTTTCGAGATCCGGGAGGTCCTGAGCGGTCATCTTGTGGAAATTGTCACGACGGCTTTCGAAACGTTTGCCGATTGGCGTTATTACGTTTTCACGGATGTATTTGTCTATAGCAAAGGCGGCTTTGCGACCGGCGGCGATGGCATCGATAGCATCGGCCGGACCGGTGACAACATCACCACCCGCAAATACGCCGGGACGGTCGGTATCGAAAGAACCGTCTTTGGCAATAATGGTTTTCCACTTGGTGATCTGGAGTTTTTCATCTTTAGCGACACCACCGAGGTCCGGTTCCTGACCGATAGCGGAAATAATCCAGTCGGCTTTCAGGGTGTACTCGGAGCCATCGATTGTGACGGGGCGTCTGCGGCCGGATTCATCGGGGGCGCCGAGTTCCATGCGGATGCAGTCCATCGAGACCATGCGGCCATCTTCGGAGTTGACCCTCACCGGTGCGGCGAGGAATTCCATCTTGACGCCTTCTTCATCGGCGGCTACGATTTCCATTTCGTTTGCGGGCATTTCTTTGCGGGTGCGGCGATAGAGAAGAATGACTTCATCGGCGCCGAGGCGCAAAGAGGTACGAGCAGCATCGATAGCGGTGTTACCACCGCCGACGACCACCACGCGGCCCTTGATATCGGGATTGGTTTTCATCTCGACCTGGCGGAGGAACTCTACGCCGGAGAGGACGCCTTCGACCTCTTCGTTTTCCACGCGCATCGGTTTGCCGACCTGCGCGCCAAGCCCGACAAAGATCGCCTTGAAGCCCTGTTTGAACAAATCATCGATGGTGAAGTCTTTGCCGAGGGTTTTGCTGGTGTGGAGTTCCGCGCCGAGAGAGGTAATCCAGTCAATTTCTTTATCCAGGACTGCCTTGGGCAGACGATATTCCGGAATGCCATAGCGCAGCATCCCGCCGGGATTCGGCAGTGATTCATAGATCACCGGGCGGTAGCCCTCAAGGATGAGATAATAGGCGGCAGTCAGGCCGGCCGGTCCGGCGCCGATTATGGCAACCGATTGGCCGTTGTCCGGTTTGGTTTCGGGGCGCCACATTTCGCCGATCATGTCCTGGTCGGCGGCATATCTCTTGAGGAAGTCGATACCGACAGGAGCATCTACGAGTGCACGGCGACAGTTTATTTCGCATTTGCGGGTACACACGCGTCCGCACACGGACGGAAGCGGGTTCTTTTCTTTAATCAGGGCGACGGCTTCTTTGAATTTACCCAGGTTGACCAGGGACATGTAGCCCTGTATGTCAACATCGGCCGGACAGTTCAACCGGCAGGGGCCGAAACAGTCGGCGTAGTGGTCGGAGACAAGCAGTTCCAGGCAGGTTTTGCGTGCCCGCAGGACTCTCTCCGAGCGGGTGTGGATCTTCATTCCCTCGGCCACTTTGGTGGCGCAGGCAGGGAAGAGTCTGCTCTGACCTTCCATCTCGACGACACAGAGGAAGCATGAACCGAACGGGTGCAGTTTGTCATCGTAACAGAGGGTCGGGATATTGTCTATATTCTGTTCACGGCAGACTTTCAGAATGGTTTGATCGGGTGAGGCCGTGATTTCTTTTCCGTTGATAGTAAGTTTAACCATGTTTCACCTCAATCCTTAACCACGGCATCGAACCGGCAGACCGTGAAGCACTTTCCGCACTTGATACACTTGTTCTGATCGATCATGTGGATTTTCTTTCTATCGCCGAATATGGCCTCCGTGGGGCAGGCCGTGGCGCAGACGGTACAGCCGGTACATTTGTCATTGATTGTATATGTTAACAGCGAGGCACAGACGTGAGCGGGGCATTTCTTGTCCTTGATGTGAGCCTCGTACTCCTCGCGGAAATATTTCAGGGTCGTCAGGACCGGGTTGGGGGCCGTTTGGCCAAGACCGCACAGCGATGCTGATTTGATCTGGTCACTGAGTTCATCGAGGTTATCCAGGTCTTCCATGGTGCCTTCGCCGGCTGTTATTCTCTCAAGTATTTCGAGCATGCGTTTAGTACCTATACGGCAGAAGGTACATTTACCGCAGGATTCAGACTGGGTGAAGGTGAGGAAGAATTTAGCGACATCGACCATACAGGTGGTTTCATCCATGACGACCAGACCGCCGGAACCCATGATAGCGCCGGTCTTGTTGATTTGCTGGTAGTCGATCTGGATATCGCACATTTCGGCGGGAATACATCCGCCGGACGGTCCGCCCATCTGGACTGCCTTGAACTTCTTGTCGTCGATAATGCCGCCGCAGATGTCGAAGATGATCCGGTTGATGGTAACGCCCATGGGGACCTCGACCAGACCGGTGCGTTTGACCTTACCGGCCATGGCGAAGACTTTGGTGCCTTTGCTGTCGGACGTGCCGAAAGCGGCGTAGGCATCGCCACCGTTGAGGATGATCCACGGTACGTTGGCGAAGGTTTCGACGTTGTTGATGTTGGTCGGTTTGCCCCAGAGACCGGACTGGGCCGGGAAGGGGGGACGGAAGCGGGGCATGCCGCGTTTACCTTCGATAGAGGCGATGAGAGCTGTTTCTTCACCGCACACAAAAGCCCCGGCGCCTTCTTTAATTTTGATGTTGAAGGTGTATTGGAGCCGAAGATATTCTCGCCGAGAAAACCGTTCTTCTTGGCCTGGGCGATTGCCTGGCGAAGGCGGGCTATTGCTTTCGGGTATTCCGCGCGGCAGTAGATGTAGGCTTCATCGGCGCCGATAGCGTATCCGGCGATTATCATGCCCTCGAGAACCGCACTGGGGTCGCCCTCGAGAATGGAGCGGTCCATGAACGCACCCGGGTCGCCTTCGTCGGCGTTGCAGATGATGTATTTTTTTGTGCCGGAAGCACCGCGGGTGAATTTCCATTTCGTGCCGGTGGGGAACCCACCGCCGCCGCGTCCGCGCAGGCCGGACTTTTCTATCTCGGCAATAATTGCTTCGGGCGACATTTGTGTCAGAGCCTTACGAGCTGCCTGGTAGCCACCCTTGCCGATATATTCGTCAATAGAGCCCGGGTCGATAACACCACAGTTTCTTAGGACTATGCGTTCCTGTCTGTCGAAGAAACCGACTTCGCGACCTTCGCCTGTGACCAGCCAGTCATCGATAGTGGAGCCGTTTATTATGTCGTCTTGAATTATCTGACCGACTCTTTCGGGGGTGACTTCGCCATACATGTGCGAGGATCCGTCGCCATTGGAGACTTCCACGAGGACTTCGCGGTAGCACATGCCGATGCAGCCGGTCTCTTTGAGGATGAAGGCATCGGGATGCTCTTTGAGTTCATCCTGAAAGGCTTTATAGACTTTTTCGCCGCCGGCCGATATTCCACAGGTTCCCAGTCCGATTTTAACCGTCTTCATAGTATGTCCTTAATCAACCTCGTTCTGGGTTTCTTGTTTGGCTTTATGTTTATACGTGCGAAGGATCTTACGCAGTTTGGCCGGAGTCAGGCGGCCGTAGGTTTCGTCGTTTATGACGATCACCGGGGCGAGTGAGCAACAGCCGATACACGCCACCGAAAGAAGGGAGAAAGAACCATCGCCGGAAGTTTCATCGTAATCTATGTTCAACTCATCATTGATCGTATCGGTGATAGACCTGGCGCCGTTGACGTGGCAAGCGGTGCCGTTGCACACCTTGATGACGAATTTGCCAAGCGGTTTGGTACGAAACTGGGCGTAGAATGTAACCACGCCGTAGATGTCGGCTGAGGGGATTCCGGTAACGTGGCTGATATAGTCAATCGCCTTTTCCGAAATATATCCGTAGGTGTCCTGTGCCGACTGCAGAAGCGGAATCAGGGCGCCGGCCTGACCATCGTACTTCCATAAATCTACGTTAAAATTCTTGAGATTATCTGTAGTATGTTGAGCCATTGGGAATCTCCTACAATCTATCCAGAAAGATGATGCGATCCTGCTTCAGGCGAACGACACCGTCGAGAGGCCGGATACCGTTGTTGACGGCACGGTCTATCTGGTCGAAGGTCTCGCCTTTAACGAGCGCTACCAGGTCACAATCTCCGGTGACCGGCGTGCAGATTTCAATGGCATCGTTCTTCTCAAGAAGGGTCTGCACGGCCTGTTGCTGGAATCGCTCCGTTTCGATAAAAACGTAACTGTATGCTAAGTCGGGTGAGAGAGTAACTTCCGAACCATTGTCGGTCTTGAACTCGCAAGAAGACAGGCGGGAGCATCCGTCGAGTTTGCGAATTTGTTCGATTGCTTTCGGGTCGTTTGAATTCAATTTCAAGACCAGATTGAAATGACCGTCGACGGCATTCCAACTCTGAATCTGTTCTATGGCGTCGATGGTTTCCACAGCGGGAAGCAGTTTGCTGCGGTCGTCAAACTTGACCAGAACATAAGCTCCGGTACTCATTTGATCTCCTTTCCCCAGGTTGTCGGAGAGATATACTGAACTGGATTGGTATTGTTTGTCGCATTAATAGTCAAGTGTCCGATTCTCAACGGCTTGAGAATTCTTTCACAAAACCGGGTATAAAAAAAAGTCAAAATTCCACCTTTTCGGTTCATGGAAAAACAGGACACAAAATTAAGGCGCGCAGCCCTTTTTGTCAATCGTATTTTCCGTTATTTCCGGCCTGTTCGCGTGCGAAAAGGGCGATATTTTGGCGGAAACTCGTGGTAGAAATCATTACGTTGTTGTGAAGTATTGATTGCTGCCTGATGTAACCTGCTGTGGCTGCTTATCAGGGCGGAATTGTATTGGTTTGGGCGCTCAGTGGGGTGTATATATAGGCGATGCCTATGAATTCACAACTGATAAAAGAGACGGCCCACGCCTGCGGCTTTGATCTGTGCGGTATTACCACGGTAGACGTTATACCAGCCGCCCGGGATCATTTTGTCGCCTGGCTTGAGAGGGGCTATCAGGGGGAGATGGGATATCTTGCTCGCAACGTTGAACGGCGCACTGATCCATCGGTTCTGCTGAAAAGCGCCCGGTCGGTGATAATGCTGGGGATGAACTACTATTGCGAAAACAGCCCGGTGGTTCCATCGGGGCATGGCAGGGTCTCCAGATACGCGCGGGGTAGAGATTATCACAAGGTTTTTACCAGGAAGACGGAACATTTGATTCATAAGATAAGACAACAGCTCGAATCCGACACCGGGCACGAATTCAAGTGGTGGGTTGATTATGGTCCGTTTATGGAGAGGGCTTATGCCGTAAGAGCCGGCCTGGGGTTTATCGGGAGAAACTCGATGTTGATTAACGGCGAGTACGGTTCGTGGGTATTTCTTGCCGAGATAGTTACTACTCTGGAGCTTGAACCGGATAAGCCGTCGGCAATTGAGCACGGTCAGTGCGGCGCGTGCCGGTTGTGCATTGACGCTTGCCCGACCGGGGCGATTACCGATGGGCAGATGGTGGATTCCCGAAAGTGTATATCTTACCTGACAATCGAGCGGCCATCGAGTATTGATGACGATCTGGCGGGCAAGATGGGCGACATGCTTTTCGGATGTGATATTTGCCAGGAGGTTTGTCCTTACAATAAACGGGCAAAAGTGACCAGTCACGCCGAATTTGAACCTGAGAGCGGGGTTGGGGAGTTCGTTGATGCCGGTGAAATCCTGGCCATGGAGACGCAGGAGCAGTTTCTGGATTTGACGGCCGGAACGCCGCTTACCCGGCCAAAGCTGGAAGGTCTCCAGCGCAATGCCCGCATCGTTTTGAGGAACAATCAGTAAAGTCAACAATATCAAAAAACACAGCCGGGGCGAGCCACTTTTTTGGGGATATGGGTTGCGATTCAGCGGCAAACTTTATAAGTTAGCGCATGGCCAAAATAGCACCATCGGTTCTTGGCGCCGACTTCGCGAAACTGGGGGACGAAATTCGCGATGCCGACCGCTGCGGCGTGGATTGGCTACATCTGGATATCATGGACGGGCACTTTGTCCCCAATATCTCTTTTGGCCCGGGAATAGTCAAAACCATCGACAAAATCACTGACAGGTATCTCGACGTACACCTTATGCTGTCGCAGCCGGAGAAATATTTTGATGCCTTTGTCAAGGCGGGCGCTGATTCTGTTACTTTTCATATTGAGGTCCATCCCGAACCGGCAGCTTATGCTCGTCAGATAAGAGAAATGGGTGTTGAGGCCGGGCTGTCTATCAATCCGGATGCCACTGCCGATAAGATTCTGCCTCATCTGGAGCATTTTGATTTGCTGCTGGTTATGTCGGTTTTTCCGGGGTTTGGCGGGCAATCGTTTATAGAGTCGGCACTCGATACTGTCAGCGCCGCCAGAAAACATATTGACGCCAACGGCTTGAAGACGAAGATATCGGTCGATGGCGGGGTTGATGCCGAGAATGCGGCGCGGGTGGTTGAAGCGGGGGCGGATATTCTGGTGATGGGCTCAGCCTTTTTTAAGAGCACCGAGAGAGAAGCGCTGACCAAAATGGTTCAGGCTCTCTAATTCGTTTGCGCGATCAGAAAAATAGAATGCTTTCACATATGTAATCCGGACAAGGAAAGATAAAAGGTCATGGCAGAAAAAGTTGCAAAGGAAGACGCGGTAATGTTTGAACAATGGCGAGGATTCAAGGAAAAGGGGCTTTCTGAAGACTGGCACCGGAAATTGACGGAGATGGCGAGAATCGCTCGCGGTAACATTGTGAAAATGACAACCCTGGCGGCATCGGGACACCCCGGCGGCTCCATGTCATCAATCGACATATTTATGGCGCTTTACAATCTTGCCCGGGTTGATCCGAAGAATCCGACCAGAGATGACCGCGACCGGATTATTGTTTCTCACGGGCATACATCGCCCGGTGTTTACAGCGCGCTTGCGGCGGCCGGGTTTTTCAATATCGATGATGCTATTGCGGGATTCCGTCAGGCCGGCTCGCCGTTCGAAGGGCATGTTGAACGCTCGGTCCCCGGCATAGAATGGGGGACAGGAAATCTGGGGCAGGGGTTATCAGTTGGAATCGGCAAAGCTATATACGGCCGTCTGTCCGGACAGGATTTTCATACTTATGTCGTGATGGGCGATGGCGAGCAGCAGAAGGGGCAGATCTCCGAATCGCGACGGATTGCGGCAAAATACAATATGTCGAAGTTGACGGTGATTATCGATTACAATCGTCTTCAGATATCGGGCAGCATTGAAGATGTCATGCCGCAGAATATCGCCGATGAATGGAAGGCCGATGGGTGGCAGGTTGTTGAAATCGATGGTCACGACTTAAATCAGATATACGATGCTCTCTATAAAGCGGTAAATAACGATGGCGCACCGATTATGATTCTGGCGCACACGGTGATGGGCAAAGGGGTGTCGTTTATGGAGAACGTTGCCGGGTTCCATGGCGCGCCGGTGAAGGCTGACCGCCTGGATGAAGCCCTGAAAGACCTGGGCCTTGAAAATGATCTGGAGAGTTATCGCCAAAAACGGGCCGCCGGCGTAGTCGGTCGCTATCCGATAAAGCGCGCGGAATATCCCAAGGTGGAACAGGGCGAGGCGACAACGTATCAACCGGATGCAAAGGTTGACAACCGGAGTGCATTCGGGACGGCGTTGGTATCAGTGGCTGATGCCAATATGAACCGTGATGATTTCATCATGGGTGTTTTCGATTGCGATCTGGCTTCATCGGTGAAGACCGGCGGTTTCGGCAAGAAATATCCCGACAACTTCTTCCAGTTCGGTATAACCGAGCACAGCACGGCGACAACTACAGGATCGCTCTCGGCTGAAACGGCTATTGGCGTATGGGCGGATTTTGGTGTGTTCGGCGTGGATGAAACTTACAATCAGGCGCGTCTGAACGATATCAATCACGCCAATGTTAAGCTGTTCTGTACGCACTGCGGCATAAACGTGGGCGAAGACGGTATGACGCACCAGTGTATCGACTATTTCGGACTGTTGAATTCTACTTACGGATGGAAAGTGATTACACCGGCTGACCCGAATCAGACCGATAGAGTGGTGCGGTATGTTCTGGCGAATCCGGGGAATTTTGCCGTTATCATGGGACGGTCGGCGATTCCGATTGTTACCGATGAGTCGGGCAAGCCGTTCTTTGGCGACGGATATGTTTATCGCTATGGCAGGATAGACAAAATCCGCAGCGGTAAGAAACTGGCGCTGGTGTCGGCAGGTAATATGCTCTTCGCGGCGATAGATGCCTGGAAGATAGCCAAAGAGAAGGGGCAGACGGTTTCGCTTTACTCCGTATCGGACTGGAGTGATTTGAATATCGATGACCTGAAATCGCTGGCGGGATATGAGCATGTGGTGGTTGTTGAAGATCACAATGTTAAGACCGGACTCGGCACGGCTATAGGTTCGGCGATGTTCGAGGCGGGTCTGGTGACGAAGCTTACGAAACTTGGCGTGGGCCGCTATGGAGCATCGGGCAAACCCGCCGAGGTTTACAAGATGCTGGGCATTGACGCCGGGTCGATAGCCCGGACAATCGAATCGCTTTTGGGATGATAGCAGGCTATATAACAGCTGTTACGACAGATCTTGCCAGAGTGGCGGTACACGATGGAAAGCCGCATCTGGTAAACCATCGCAGTTTCACCAACGCCGATTACAGCAATTTCGATTCAATTCTCGGACTCTATCTGCGTAAATACAAAGCCGAGCGCGATATCGCCTGTTTCGGTGTGGCCGGTCCGGTTATCGATAATAAAGTTACGGCTACGAATATCCCATGGAAAATGACAGGCCGCGGGATTACCAAAGAATATGACTTTGATAGCGTCACTATCGTCAACGATCTTGTGGCCACCGCTCACGGACTGTTCGAACTCGACGACGATAAATTCATCGTAATCAACGAAGGCAAGCGTGTAAAAAACGGCAACATGGGGCTGCTGGCGGCCGGTATGGGACTCGGTGAGGGGCTGATATTCTGGGACGGGGAGAAATATTGCCCGTATGCATCGGAGGGCGGCCATGTTGATTTCTCGCCGGGCAATCAGCTCGAAACCGAACTGTGGGAGTATGTTTACTCCAATAAGGGGTATGTGGAGGCCGAAGACATAATCAGTCTTCCGGGTCTGGAGCATATCTATGAGTTTCTCCTCGCGACGGAGAGGGCTACAAAAGCCGATTGGTATAAGAAGGCCAAGTTCAAAGCGGGAAAGCTGATTGAGAAAGCACTGGAGGGGAAAGACGATATCGCGGTCAAGGCGCTCGATATGTTTGTCGACTGCTATGCCTCGGAGGCAGGCAATCTTGCATTGAAAGGTATGACCCTGGGAGGAATCTACCTTGGCGGCCCGGTAGCATCGCGCATAATGACCGCATTGGACAAGAACCGGTTCATGGAGCGGTTTGCCAAAAAGGGGAAGATGGAATCGCTGTTGGGTAATGTGCCGGTAAGTCTCATTATCGATGAAAAGACAGCGCTGCTGGGGGCGGCGAGTATAGCAGCAAAAGCGGCTATGAAATGAAGGATTATATCCTGTTCGTTCGAGGCACCTATCGTGCCGGTCACCTGGATTATTACAAACGCCTGTGCCGGACCAAACTCCGAATCGCGGTTGATGGGGGCTACAGCTTTTTCAAAAAGTCGGGGCTTAGACCCGATGTTTTGATTGGCGACCTTGATTCCGCGAGGGGTCTTCCGAAGAAATTCCCCCCACAGACTAAAGTCATCAGATTCCCCACCAGAAAAGACAAAACCGACAGCCAACTGGCCGTAGAATATTGTATCGAGCAGAAAGCCCGCGCTATTGATATTGTCATGCCGAGTGTGGGGGATATTGATCATTTTCTGGGTAACATAATGTTTCTGACCGCGCCGGGAATTGCCGGCTGGGTTAGTGCCGGGGGGAAAATACGAATTGTCAATACGAACGGCGAGCTGTGGTTTGTAAAAGATGGCGGCATAGTATTCCGGAGAGCTGCGGGTGATTCGGTTTCGGTGATACCGCTTTCTAAGAAGATTACCCTCAGTTGTAGTGGCACGGATTACGACGTCAAAGATGTTGGTGTAGCCAGGGGAGAAAGCCGCAGCCTTCGCAACCGTGTGCGAACCCGCCAGGCGGTTTTCACGGTGCGGGGTGAGGCTTTTGTCTGGCGGAGCTTTGACGGCAAGCCGCCGAAGAGCTGATTCTTCGCCTCTCGACTTCTCATTCGTGGCGTAAATTTTCCTGATATTTCGACGATATTCATTACTTGACAAAGGGGCTTGGTTTTGTATATTCGAGGCTGATTCCAGACGCCCACGGGTTTTCTGCGGTGGGTGAGTGTTTGTACTGGGAGATCGTCCAACGGTAGGACATGCGGCTCTGGACCGTAGTATCGGGGTTCGAATCCCTGTCTCCCAGCCATACTCTGTATGTTTTGCGCTTCGTCAACGACGAGGCATTTTTTTGGTCCCCATTTCCGCAATTACCCCTTTATGTATTCTCATTGACGCAGGCCGGTTTTTCTATATATTGCCATTTACACACGCTACTAAGTCTACACGTCGCTACTGCAAAAGGAGTACCTTATGAAATCAAAAACCCTCATTGTCACCGCAATCCTCGTCATTGGTCTTTGTCTCACAGTCTTTTCGCAAGACGACGACCATCAATGGCGCAAACATCAGGACCAACCTGCCAGTGAATGGACCGTGCCTACCTGTTCTCGTATTACCGGTGGCGAATCAATAACATATACCACGGACGATGGCGCAACTTTTGCGTTGACCTCTCCCATGAGAGGAATGATCTACACTTATGGTCTGGTGACGCTTGATGCGGCCAACACGCTTCTGGCGTCAACTTTGACATCGGAAGGCACAGCGATACTTCGCTCGGAGGACGCCGGGTGCAGCTGGCGCGAGGTGACAGTACTGCCGGTTGGCGAGTTATTGCTTTTCAGAGCGGCCCCCGGCGGATTGGCGTATGCCTTCTCACGGGCGCGCACAACGTTCTACCGGATTGAAGGAGACAATGTCTTCACTATGACGGCTCCCGACGGTATTTACGGTCTGGCCGTGAATCCATCGGATGCTATGCACATCCGTATCGGCAGCAGGGACTGTCAATTGTATGATTCACGGGACGGTGGGGCCAGTTTCATTCCGATTAATGGACCGGCCAACACAGGCAACGGTATTTTTTATGATGTCGCTTTTAGCCCTGACAACTGGGATCAGGCCCTGTGTGGAAGTATCGGAGCGTGGCGCACTGCTGATGCCGGTCAGAGTTGGGAAGCGATCGAGCCTTTTGACAAGGTAGACATCGATATCGTGTATGAGTTTGTTTATTCAGAGAGTAATCCCAGTCGCGTCTGGGCGCGGGCGAATCTGGAGACCATGGGCGCGGGTTATCGGGATATTCTTGTTTCTGACGACGAAGGAGCGACCTTTCATACGGCGATTCGCCAGGGAGAAACGGCTCCGGATCAGAACGGTGTCAGCAGAAGTGTTGTTCTGACCAATCAGCCTACGATGGCCGCGCATCCGTCGGAAGACGCCGTCTATTTCGAGTGTGGTACTTATGTTTATAGTTACGGAAGCGATCTGTTCAAGTACAATCTGGCGCAGGATGAACTGACCGTGACACACACGGATGCTCTCGATGGAATCAATGCTATTGCTTTCAATCCCGTTGATCCATCGGTGATGTATCTGGGGTTGGAAGAATCAGGCTCGGGGAAACTTCAGGCGGAGACGAGTGCCGCTACCGAGAACGGGCTTCAGATGAATGCGGCGCCTAATCCTTTCAATCCGTCCACTGAAATCAGATTCACGCTGCCGGCAGCTTCTCATGTGAAGCTGGAAGTGTACAATATTTCAGGTCAGAAGATTTCGACGCTCGTTGACAACACTATGTCAGCCGGTGAGCATGCGGTGATGTGGGATGGCAGCGCGTGCGCCAGCGGTGTCTACCTGTATCGTATTGAGGCAGGCGACACGGCTATGACTAAGAAAATGCTGCTGATCAAGTGATACCAAGTTTTAGAGTAGTGTAAATGAAAAGCTCCGGTCGGACGATCGGAGCTTTTTTGCGATCTCTGTGCAAATCTCCAAGGTGACGATAAGGCAAAACAGGGGTTCAACTTGTCAAACCCCTGTTTCGCTCGATGACTTTTTGACGAATGTTATTTCACCAGCAGCATCTTTTTGCTCACGGAAAAATCGGCAGTTCTGAGGGTGTAGAGATATATGCCGGTGGCTACCTCGTTGCCTGATTCATCGCATCCATTCCATTGGACTTCATGCGTGCCTGCCGAAAGCTCGGTGTCGAGAAGGCAGCGCACCTGTTGGCCGAGGATATTATAGATGCTCAGTTTCACAGCGGATCGCCTTGCCAGCGCGAATTCGATCATTGTCGTGGGGTTGAATGGATTCGGGTAATTCTGCGATAGGGAGTACTGATGTGGAATCGGTTCGTTGTCATCCACATCGGTGCCTAAATCAGAGGGAATAGCGCCGACATCGTTGCGGGTGCCATCGGGGTCGTTGTAATAAGGGTCGGGGTTGCCGGCATCGATGCACGGCGATGTAACGGCGAGCGAGTAGTCAAGTTCCGAGGGGTCAAAAAACAGCGGGTCGAGATTGAAATTGCCATCGAACCAGGTAAGAGTGGAGCCGCCCCCGACAATGACTCCGACAGGTCCATCTGCAATATCGCTGTACCAAATTTCGGCATCGGCAGACTCTTCGAGATAAATTTGCTCGCTGTGGGAGTTGTTGCCCCAGAAGATGCTATTGCGTATGCGGATGGTGGTGACGTTGTGCCAGAACTTGTGCAGCCCCCAACTGGTGTTGTCGGCGACGGTGCAGTTGGTGATGTCGAAGTGGGTTGCTCTGGATACAAGTCCACATCCGGCGTTTTGCACTATCACGTTTTTGGTCAGGTTCAGTATCGAGTAATTGGCGTAAATGCCGTCCTCGGCGTTGTTCGCAATGAAATTGTGGTTTATATCAGCGGTGGCCTGGGTCCAGATACCGGGACCACCATTGTCAATGATGATGTTGCTGTCAACCAGAGCAGAATAAAACATGTGAACGCCGCTATAGCCGTTGCCGGTGATTACGTTACCCCGGACGATGGTTCCGCCGCACTCGTCCACGAATATGGCGCCATACTCATAATTGTAACCGTCCATCGAGTTGTTTCTAACTACGTTGTAATAAATGTTAGCTACGCCGTTGCTGAGGCTGATCCCGGCTCCTTTGGTATAGTTGCCGCTGACGCTGTTAAAGCGGATCACATTGTTGGCTATGGTTGCGGAGGCGTTCTCTACCAGAATGCCCCCGCCCCGACGGCCGTAGGCTGATGCGTAACTTCCGCTGAATTCGCCAATACCGTACTGGATGGTAAGGCCGATGACTTTGGTGTCTATTGTCTCGCCGGATACTATGCGAATGACCGAGCCGAGCGAATCGCCGGCGGTCAGGTGCGAACCATCGATTATTGTCCCGGTAATATCGGTGGAATCGGTGGAGTAGATGTACTGGGAGGCAAGGACAATATCGAGGCCGGGGAAGGTGATATTCTCATAGTATGTGCCGGGGGCCACGAGTACCGTGTCATTTTGACCGGCTATATCGAGCGCGGCCTGAATTGTGGTTTCATCGGTCGGGACATTAATGACGGTTGCGAGGGGGGTGGTGGCAATTATCAGGGTGATTGCCAGTGTAAGAACAAACTGCTTCGTATACTTCATGATTTCCTCACAATATCTTGAAGTCGGGCGAAAGGTTGCTTGATATCTGGTTTACGGATTGATCTAAGGCTATTGAGGTAATATACAATTTTGTGGGGGCATGTCAAAGGTGAATTGGGGGCGGGTCGTTTGAAATGCATAATTGACAATGTTGAGTTGCCAGACTAATCTAGGGAAGGGGAAGGCATCTCAGGGCAGTCATCCGCAATCATATCGAGCAGGGGACAAGGGCATGGATAAGTTGATAGATATGCTCAGGAATCGAAATGCGCTGGCGTGGGTGTTGATGACCTGTGCCGGGACGCTTCACGTGATCGACGAAGCCGCGAACGGCTTTTTATCGTTTTACAATCCGCTCGTGCTCGATCTCAGGGAGAGGCTGAGCTTTTTCCCGGCGCCGACATTTTCGACCGATGTGTGGCTGGGAGGCTTGATCGGGGCGATTATTCTATCATTTCTAATCACGCCGACAGTCCATCGCGGGGGACGGTTTATTCGCATAATCGTGACGGTAATCGGCGTCATCATGGTTTTCAACGGACTGGGGCATACGCTCGGATCGGTTTATCTGGGGAGGTTACTTCCCGGATTCTGGAGTTCGCCAATTCTTTTGCTCACGGCAATCTATGTAGTTAAGCGCGGCTTTGGTCGTGAGGGTTGGCAAATTCATGAAACTTGAGTATCCATTTTTGTCCACTGTGTCCGCATACGAACAGGCAGTGTAGCGTAAGCGTGCGGTTGAACGGTTGCGTTTGGCATTGATATCGCGGCTTGACAGCAGCTTACGGTATTTGGCTCAGATTTTGCGTGCAGTTTTGCGGAAAACTACGTAGACGAAGGTGGGTAGGCCATGTTGAAACATCACATAAAGACAATTCTGAGAAATGTAGTCAGGCACAGGAGTTCATCGGTCATTAATGTCACCGGTCTGGCGATCGGGATGGCTTGCTGCCTGCTGATTAGTCTGTGGATAATCGGGGAGTACAGTTACGATGATTTCCACGGCAATATTCAAAACATCCGTAAGGTGTTCACTGTCGGCAGTTCCGGCGACAACCCGGCCACACCGGCGCCGCTGGCGGCGGCTCTTCTCGAGCAGTTTCCTGAGATTGAGGCGGCTATAAGATATGAGCCGTTTTTCACGTCACTGATCAGTTACGAAGACAAACGATTTTACGAGGATAACATAGTAGCAACCGATCCGGGATTCTTTGAGATTTTCTCGTTCCCTTTGCTTAGCGGCAATCCGGCGACAGCTCTTGAGAATACCTATTCGGTTGTGCTGACGCAGAGTGCGGCAAGGAAATATTTCGGCGATGAAAATCCCCTCGGCAAGGCGCTCACGGTAAATCAGGACCGGCTGTTCACGGTCACCGGCGTTATTGATGATGTGCCCGCTAATTCGAGCCTTCAGTTCGATATGTTGATTCCGTTTGAGTACCGGATACAATTGGCCAAGGAGCAAACGGGCTGGGATATGAATTGGGGATGGTACAGTCCGTCGACATATGTCAAGATTGGTGGTAATTCGGATGCGGGCGATTTGGAAGCGAAGATGTCCTCGTTTTTTGGTGTGCGAACGGGTGACGAGGCCGACAGATTGTCGTTGATGCCGTTTGAGGATTACTATTTTTACAGTTCGGGGACGAAAAGCTACGTGTTTATTTTTACCGCGATTGCTTTGTTGATAATCGTAATGGCCGGTATCAATTTTGTCAATTTGGCAACAGCCCGTTCGGCGCGGCGGGCGCGAGAAATTGGTGTGCGAAAAGTTGCCGGAGCCTCAAGGCGTAATCTCTGGGCGCTGCTTCTGGGTGAATCGATTGCTACCGCGATTATTGCTCTGTTGATAGCTATCGCGCTGGTAGATATCCTGACGCCTCTTCTCAGTTCAATCACCGGTATGACGCTCACCGTGAACATGTTCAGCTTTCCGTATTTCCTGCCGGCGGCATTTCTATTCGCTGCTGTGGTTGGCGCGCTGGCGGGGATGTATCCGGCGTTCTATCTGTCATCCCTGAGGCCGGTAAGTGCGTTCAAGGGTGGGCTTAAAGCGGGCGAGGGGGGACTGACCCTGCGAAGGCTGCTGGTTGTTGTTCAGATCGCTTGTTCGGTGCTGCTCATTGTGGGGACAACCGTGATATTCAGGCAATTCGACTACCTGACAAACAAAGATGCCGGCTACGAGAAAGAGTATGTCATCAATGTGCCTCTCATGGGCGAAAGCCGTGATCTTTATCCTACGCTTAGACAGGAGATGCTGCGCGATGAAGCTGTCGCCGAAGTTGGCGGCAGCGCGGCAACGTTTCCATACTGGCGTTGGACGACCGGTATGGTCGGTTGGGACGGCAAGGACCCTGACGAGGAAATCCAGGTGTGCATGAATCATATCGATGTGGGTCTGATCGAGGCCATGAACATAGAAGTCGTCGAGGGGCGCAGCTTCTCCGGGGAATTTCAATCGGATGTAGAAACGAATTTTCTGGTGAACGAAGAGATGGTTCGACTGCTGGGGCTGCAGTCGGGCGTGGGGGCAAATCTGTCCTACGGTGATGCCCCCGGCAAGATTGTTGGAGTGGTGAAAGACTTCCATTTCGAACCGCTTACGGGACATATCCGTCCGCTGGTGCTCCCCCTCGTGCCGGGTAATATCGGTAATCTTGTCATCAGACTTCGCGCCGGTGATATTGCCTCATCGCTGGCATCGGTTGAAGAAGTTTGGCAGCGAGTGGCCCCCGATTTTCCGTTCGAATACTTCTTTGTGGGCGATGTTTTTGACCGTCGTTACAGCCAGATTCAGCGTCTGGGCAACATATCGGGAAGTCTGGCTCTGATAGCGGTAATTATCGCCTGTCTTGGTCTGTTTGGATTGGCGTCGTTTGTTGTGCAGCAGCGCACGAAGGAGGTCGGCATCCGCAAGGTGCTGGGAGCCTCGGTCACCAGCGTGATAGGGCTTCTGTCGCGCGAGCATTTGATACTGGCCGTAATTGCAAGTGTGTTGGCGTGGCCGGTGGCTTATTGGGCGATGACGTCATGGCTGGAGAATTTTGCTTATCATGTTGACCTGACGGCCAAGGATTTTGTTCTGGCGGGCGCTCTGGCGCTTGTGGTGGTGCTAATTTCTGTCAGTTCGCAGGCTCTTCGTGCGGCGACATCGAGTCCGGTTGATTCGCTACGGAGTGAGTGAGGGCGGCTTTCTTCCGATCTTGTCTGTTTTGGTGTGTCTGGCAAACCAGATGCTCACGTGATCAGGGTAATTGACATTCCTGTCAACTTTCGGTATTTTATCCACATATCATATCAACTGAACGCCGACCTATCATCATTGATCATGCGGCAGGGGAGAGGTCAGCAAGAGGGAGAAATTATGGATTGGATTCAAGTGGTTGCATTCGGCGTTTCAGGGGCGCTGGCAGTGGTAGTGGCGAGGCTTATTATCCGCAAGCCAAAAGAGAGTAAGAAAAATCAGATCATTTATGTAGTGACCGTGTTGGTGGTGCTGTTCGCTTTCAACTGGCTTGTTCGGGAATTCGTATTGCCGGACCTCCGCAACTGGAAAGCGGCATCAAGTTTGGAATCTACAGCCCTTGAAGCTGCCAGTTTTTCAAGTGATAAAGCAGTACGAACCGGAAACATACGAGATGATCATAGCCTCGGTGAAAAAAGCCGTGAGTGAAGGTGCCTCTGAGGACGACGTCAGAAGAATCACGCAGGGATACCTGGCGCCGCTGGTACAGCGCCGGATTCCATCGGCATCCAATGAGGCTGTCGTTCGCTATATGCGAGTCACGGTGGCGGAGATACGGGAGCTTCACGCTCTTCCCGGCGATCTGGGTTACCAGTTCCTTTTCCCGGGCGCGGACGGGCTGGTTAATCCACGGAACTATGTTTCCAAGGAGGTTCTCGATGAGGACCAGGCAGCCATGACGGAGGTTGTCAGAAGTTCGGCTACCGATCCGCAACCGCTGCCGGATGAGGCGATAGTGACTCCGCTTATAAGTGCCGTTTTTGGTGAACTTGCGGAAGAGCACAGCGAGGATGTCTGGATGCTGGACGAACCGACGGCTCCGGACGTGGACAAGACGATTGTGACGACGATGGTGATCAGTTTGTATGAGAAGATACTGAGTCTGCCCGAATCAGAGAGCGGCATGGTTCTTCGCTATATGCTGGCGCCGTAGCAGGGGTGTGACGGGAGGTTTAATATGAATTCACGCAGTTTACTCAAATGCTGTTTGGTTTGTGTTGCGCTGGTGGTTGTCCTGGGATGTGCGGGTGCTGTTAAGGATCCGTTTGTTGGAATTCAACCATCGAGTGTGCCCGATTACGGCTATTCAGCGGAGAATCCAATAAGGATTGGTTATCACAAAGACCCGTTTGATAATATTCCGCTTAGTCATCTATACATATCCTGTCTGCGCACAGCTGATGGCCGGCGATTAGAGGAAGTATTTCGGGCAAGTGTCGATGATCCGGTGTACGACCCTTCCGCGGGTGGATTCCTGGGTCTGTCTCAAAGGGGCGCAATTCCCAAAGGCGGTATCCTTGATGAGTACGTGTTAGTACCGGAGGGAACATCGGATACGCTGACGTTGTATTTTGATATTTATCACAAGGCGCCTCTGGCGGTGCCCGATGGTTTGCTTTTCGAGGTGCCTGGCGACGGTAGTTCGGTCAAGCAGCCATAGCAGAGGTTCTGCCCGGTAATTGACAAATGTATCGATTTCCGGTATTTTGTTTGTATAGCGTTATCAATGCCGGCCTATCCGCTTTGAGGCAGTCTCTTCAGTCCGCTACCAGCATGTATCCGATACTGCGGATGGATTTAATACGCTGACCGTGTATGGCGTTGTCGCCGAGTTTTCGGCGCAGGCGGGCCATCCTCAGGTCAATCGACCGGTTCAAGCCATCATACTCCATGCCGTAGACGTCGGAGTAGATTTCGTCACGTGACACCGCCCGTCCGGGATTCCTGGCCAGCAACCAGAGAACATCGAACTCGGCCGTGGTCAAGTATTTCTCGTCTCCGTTCACTCTGGCGCTCCGGCAGGTGCGGTCGATCGTTAAGGCTCCGATTTGGATACGGTCGGGTGCTGGACCGAAGCTCGGTATTTGAACCGTGTTTCGAATCAGGGGCGGACATCCTCTCCGCGAGTCTCCTCATTTGGCTTCCGATGTGAGCGAGCAGAAGTCGCGAGTCGTACGGTCTGGCTATAACGGTGTCCGCCCCGTTTTCGAGTAACACTGCCTCGTCGAATTGGCCGTTTGGGGGTAAGACGGCCATGATAGGGCAGCGAGTGGATTTTCTGATGACTTTGAGCGTTTTTATGAATTCGGATTGAGCGACCTGAAGATCGAGTATTACGAAATCGGGATCATTGGTGGTCATACAGTCATTGATGTCTTGCCCTTGTTTTCTGTAGGTTACATCGAAGCTGCCTGAGCGGCGAAGGTCTTCGTCGAGCTCAAACGGCTGCGGGTTGTCTTTTATCACCAGTATGCTGTATGTGTTTGTTGTTTCCATGTGTGCCATCTCGCTTCTATGATTTCCCGTTACGGTCAGGATTCGCCCTGTGTCTGTGAGTTATCTACAGGGGTTGATAGAGTCGTTTCCACCCAGACTTCCTGTTTCTGAGGCATTTTCATTCCGTCGGGGGGACCACCACCCATGCCGCCACCGGGAGGGCCACCACCCATGCCACCGCCGGGCATCCCGCCACCCTCCGGTCTGTCGCCACGGTCGCCCATGGACTTTCGCATTTCATCCCTGTTGACTTCGCCCCAAACGGCTCCTATGGAGATTTTTTGGCCCGGTTTGCAATCGATTCCATAATGGCGCACTGCGCTCCCGGCGAGCGGGATTGAGAACTCGTACGAATAGAAACCCATACTTGTATCATAGGCGGCGCCGGGTCCCTGAGCTCCATCGGGAGAGATGGACATTTCGGCGATGCGATCCTTGACGTAGCATACCAGCCGATCCGATTGATCGGCACTCAGCCGGCCAAACCGTTCCATCATCGGCGACGGGTCCTCAGCGCCATCTTCGCCTCCGGGACGATCCATGCGTGGCCGCATCTCGGCCATATCGGGACCAGCATAGAATTTGATGTAGAAGTCTTTGTTCTTCGAGCCGCTGTTGTCAATAAATATGGCCAGTCCGGTTCTCTTTATGAGACCGGCGTATTTGGCGTCTTTAGTTCGCAGGTGGATGTAAAGATTCTCGGCGTCATTGCATAGACCAACCACGGCTGCCTGATCTTCAAAATAGGTCGTGGGCAGGCCGCTCCAGTCATCGATTTTGCCGTCGACGACGATACCATCGTCGACCCAACAGCTTCTCATCTCCTGCGATTTACAGCCGATACCGAATGCTGCACCGTACCTAATAGAAACAGCGACATCACCGGACGGCTGGTGAGTATTTTTATTGTCCGCATTTACATCCTTCCGGGCCTGCTGGTAGGGCAGGGGGCCCTTGCCTCTTAGATGGCAGTTTTTTGCTCCATGTTTACGCCCGTAAGACAAGTACCCGGGGCAAAAAGATTAATATTGATACAAATCTTGGCTGTGCGCCTGGGGCGCGAGCTAATCATATGAAATACAGAAGGTTAAGTGCGCGGGTTGGGTTCAGCGGAATATCACTAATCAAATAGAGGACCGGGGGGAAGCCCCGGTCCCAGTGGTCATCAGGCCAGGAGGTCGATTGAATCTTCTTCCTGTTCTTCGGCCAGCATGTCCAGCAGAGTCTGCACGGAGTTATCCGATTCAGACATTGGGGGCGGAGGCGGGGGCATGTCCGGCCGCATGGCCTCCATTCCGGCTTCGAGTTCGCTCTGGTCGAGTTTGCCGTCGGAGTTGGCATCCATCTGAGTGAACATCTCATCGACATTCATAGATTCGCCTGTTCTTTCGGCCATCTTTTCGGCCATAGCCTGAAATTCCGTTTTGTCCAGCGAACCGTCGCCATTCTGGTCGACTTTCGCGAACATTTCATCACGACGCGCCTGCATCGCAGTGGGATCCATCTGGGGCATGTACGACCCCATACTCCCTATCGCGCTTGTCATGAGTACACTCCTTTCGCGTTTGGTTGATTAACAGTTGGTTTTTCCAAGTTTTGGATTAAGTGTTCAGCCCGGTGTTTGGTTCATGCAGATTCTCCTATTTTCCCGGTCCACTTCTGCTGAGAATGCTACCATACGTGTTCCACAGTGAAGCGTACCGTCCTATGGTTGTCCTAATGGAGTGGTCGGCTTTGCGACGAGATACTTTGCCGATTTGGTGGTACGAAATTGTCTCTTTTTGTATCCACGTTTGGTGTAAGGAACGCCCGACAGTCAACGGGGGAATCCTGTTGCGGGAACAAAGGGGATAACGGAGCGTATTACATGTAGAAGGTCTGAGCAAAGGAGGTTCTGTGTGCTCAAGTTTATCCTGTGGCTGATACTGTTGGTGCTGTGCTGGCCGCTGGCGCTGATCGCTCTGGTTGCGTACCCGTTGGTGTGGTTATTGTCGTTGCCGTTTAAGCTTATCGGTATCACGGTGGGAAGCATTCTGGAATTGCTGAAGGCCCTGATGTCGTTGCCGGCCCGGGTGCTGAGGGGACCGGGATACACCAAAGCGTAGAGGTCGGGGCCGGCTTTAACTCAAGCCCGGGGTTGCACGACTTAGTGTAACACTATTGTATCGATAGTGGTGTTGTGGGGCAGGGGTTATTAGGGATTACGATATGGGGAAGTTGAATGTAAAGGTAGTTCCGGTTCCGGGTTCGGAATCGATAGTTACCCGACCGGAGTGGTTGTCGATAATCTTTGAGCATGTGACCAGGCCGTAGCCGTGGCCATTTTCTTTGGTGGTCATATGCGCTCTGAACAGTTTCTGCTTGATTTCCGGTTTGATCCCGGCTCCATTATCAGATATAACCAGAATGGCATTGTTGGTGTGCAGCATCGTTCGAACGACGATTTCGCCGGCGGTGGCGTTGGTTTCATTGATAGCATCGGCGGCATTATTGAGCAGGTTGAGCAGCAGTTGCGACATTTGGTCGGCATCCATCTCGAATTCCGGCAGTTTCGAATCCAGATCGGACAGAACTCTGGTTCTTTTGAATCTCTTCTGGGCGGCGACATATGACAGCACATCGGTGATGACATCGTTGAGACTGGAGACGCGTTTGCGGGTATCCAGTTTCGTGTAGTCCATCAGACCCGATGTAAACCTTTCCATTTTAGAAATACTGGCTTTGAGTTTTTCGAGGTTGGCCGATACTTTTTCCATATCTCCCTTGCCCAGAGAAATCTGGGTGACTTCGACTCCCCCGAGCACCAGTCCGAGGAAGTTGTTCAGTTCGTGTGAAATGGAAGATGCCATAACGCCTTTGTCGGCAAATTTCTGGAGTTCGAACAAGCGGTGTTCGCTCTCTTTCTGGCCAGTGACATCATCGAGCGTGATAATCAGGTCGGTTTCGAGAACCGAGCCTCCGGAGATACGGCTGATGTGCACGTTATAGATGTGTTCGTTGTCTCCCGAGGTAGCCATCATGTTCTCAAGAAGTCCGCTTTTGGGATTACTGCGGGACTTAACGAAACGTTTGGCCCAGTTGCCATAGATGGAATCGGGGAAGACTACGTCTATGGGCAGCATGTGGACGGTTTCGATATGTATCAGGTTCGGACGGAACTGTTTGAGGATTTCGAAGCCGGTTTTGTTGACCTGTTTGAGCAGGTTGTTGTTGTCGAATATGAAAACGCCCTGCTCGACGCTGTTGAGGATGTCCACGTACCAGGTGTTCAGGCCGCTGATTTCCGAGAAGAGAAAGGAGCTGGCCAGAAAAGGCGTGATGGCATTGACGAGAGTGGACAGCAGTTCGAGGTCGCTGGTCTTAAATGGCTTCCCGGTCACTTTGTCACCGAGGCCCATTATGCCTATCAAGTTATCGTTGTGAAGCAGGGGAGCGACAATCCTGGCGTTGCACTCGGACAACACGAGGCCAAGTTTGGCTGTCCTGGAGTCTTTTGTCAGATCTACGACATGGGCCGGGGTTCTGTTTTCGAGAAAATATGTACAGTGTTCTGAGGATAACTCCTGTGAGAGCAGTAGTCTGTCATTGCGATATTTGCCGGTTGCAAAAAACAATGGAATCGGGCTTTGAGAACCGGGCTGGCGGATCATAGCGCAAGCGTTCGGAACGGCAAACTGGCCTGATACGGTTAGAATAAGCAGTTCATTCAACTGGTCAAAATCCGGTTTATTGGAGAACTGCTTGGCCAACTTGGAGAGCGCATCAAGAGCCAGTATCTGCTTGTCGATCGCCAGTTGGTCGGTACCGCCAAGGATATCAGCTTTGGATTCTACACCTGTCATAGCTTGTTCTGCCAAAGGGTTATCCTCGCATCTCTACAGCGTGATCCACATCATCGCGAATCGTCAGGAATTCAGTAAGATCCAGGACACGGAGAATATGTAGAACGGTATCCGAGACGTTACACAGGACAATATCGCCGCCGTTTTCTCTCGATGTTTCCACGGCGCCCAGAATGGAACCAACGCCGGCAGAGGAAATGAATTGGAGTTCTAACATATCCAGCATGATAAAATGGTATCCCATCGCCTGAGCACGGGAAATAATGTCCACCATGTGGTGGGCATTGTTGTTATCCAAAATGCTGCCCGGATTTATGACCATGGTGTCATCGCTGAGAACAGTTTGAGTAATGCCGTGATCCATATACTAATTCCAGTGTTTCTCAAGTGTCAGCATATTGCGATCGCCAACTCGTTCGTAGGCAATCGTGTCAGTCATTCGACGTATCATCACCAGGCCGAATCCGCGGCTCTGGCGTTTGTGGATAGCCTCGCTCGCCCCGTACGGTTTGTTGTCACCGAGCGGATTGAAAGGTTTGCCACTGTCCTCGATTGTAATGCTGATTTTCTCAGCTTCGGCAGTGGCTCTAAATTCTATCATACTGTCAGCATCCAGATCGCTGTGAAGCGATACATTAGTGAGAACTTCGTACGCTACCGTGGCAAGCTCTACGGCTGACAGTTCGTCTATCACAGTCTGGTCCAGAAATTCACGGAAGCCCTTGACGGTTGCCGCGATATTATCGGAATCCGCTTTCAGACTTCTCGTAAATTCAGCAGGTCCCTTGCCTATTTTTATCCTGCCGGTATGTCGGCCGGACTGTTCATCTCCCGGTTCACGACCGGTAAAGAGACCGTATAAATCAAGAATTTGGAGAATGCGTACCAGGCCGGGAGGCATTTGGCTGAGGTGGACATCTATTCCGGCTTGACAACATTCTTCGCGGGCAGACCAGAGCATGTTTACATGACTGGATGTCACCATTTTGAAGTTCGAACAATCGAACTCAATGGTTTTCGGTCCGGTCGAGATGAGTTGTTTCAGCCCCCTCTCGAATTCATTTACTGAATCGGCTGAAAGGTTCTCCGGAACTGCAATCCTATTTTGTTGCTCAGCCCTGGCTAACACATGAATTCTCTTTCAATTGCACGCTATTTATTCTATCGACAGGTTCACCGCTCCATTTGAGAGCTATTAATGTAATGTCGTCGGATTGTTCATTGCCGGTCGTAAAGGACTCAACACTGGCCACAGTCTGGAGCACTAAGTCATTTGGGTTCAGCGTATTATGGTCGCTGATGGCCTGGACGAACCGGTCCATACCAAACTCTTCGGAAGCGCTGTTGCGGGCCTCGTTGATGCCGTCGGTGTACTGGACTATCCAGTCGGATTTGGAGAGCTTGATTTCGCCATCTTCGATCCGGCTATTGAACTGGGAAGGCCCCATCATCCCGAGGGGGAAGCCTTTGGTCTTGATGAGCTTACATTCTCCTTTGGTCGAGTCATACCAAACCAGCGGGTTGTGGCCGGCAGAGGCAAAAGCAAAGGTGCCGGTTGTCTGATCAAGAATACCGAGGAACATGGTAACGAACATGCCCTTTTTGATGCTGGTACTGAGTTCGCGGTTTACCTCGGAGAGAAATTCGGATGGTCGCCGCGGGTGTCGGGCTACTTTCTTGATAATGTCGCGGGTTAGTAGCATTACCAGCATACCTGGCAGAGACTTTCCGGAAACATCGGCGACAACTATTCCCAGACGGTTATCATCGAACTCTATGAAATCGTAATAATCCCCGCCGACCTCGCGGGCAGAGCGGTAAACGCCGGCTATTTCGAATTTGTCTCCTGATGGGAATTGGTCGGGAAGAATACTTGTTTGTATTTCCCGCGCTATCTCTAACTCACGGGCGATTCTTTCTTTCTCAATCAAATCTCTCTGGGCAAGGTTGAGTTTGGAGCCCATCACGCGCATGGTTTCGGCCAGGTAGCCGAATTCGTTCTTCGAGCGCACGGGAATATCGATGGAGATGTTGTCGAATTTGATATTTTTTAAATTGTCGGTGATGATGCTGATGGGGCGGAGCTTGCGGTGCAGGACAACGAGTGTAACGGGAATCCCCAATAGTATCATCACGACAGTAATGGTGACGACTGTAACGATAGACTCGTTTCTGGCCTCGGTGATGTGTTTTGTGGATGAGGCCAGAGCCAGTCTTCCTACCAGGATGTTGTTCTCGGTGATTGGTACAGATATGTAAATGGTGTCGTTTTGACGACTAAAAGTCTCGCCGGTTTTCAGACGGTTGTTCAACCCGCTTGAGAGGGGTTCTTCCATTTTAGCAGAAGACATTACCTGTCTTAAATCGGTGTGGGCAAGAAAGAAGCCGTCTTTGTCAGTTATTCCCGTCCAGTAAATCTCCGGGTTATCCGTCACAAGTTTTTTGCTGATGTTGTTGAGAAGCAAAGCGTCGGGGCCGTTGGCTGAGATAATGAGTTTGCCGGCGGGGCCGGAGTATGAACGCGCCTGCACAACCAATTTGTCTACAACCTGTTCATTTATGGTTGTTACGAATTTGTCCGTGATGATCCAGCCGGTGACCATCATGAGAATCAGCACGATTGCGGAGACATAGAATGAAAATTCCAGGCGAATTGATCTTTTGTATTGTTTAGCTTCGGGCCAGTCTCTGGCGATGTTGTTTTCGTTACCGGTTGTCATAGGAGAGTTCCATAAGTTTTTCTATTTCACTTTGTGTTCGTTCGATATACTGTCGGATTTCGTTGTCGTCGGGATTGAGCAGCGCGGCTCTCTGCCAGATAGTGATGGCATCGTGCAGTTTATCCTGGCCGTACAGCTCAACGCCCATAAACTTGTAGGCTTTTACCAGGTAATCTCTGACGGACTTGTAATCCGGGGCGAGCGCATAGACTTTTTCCCACTTGTGGATTGCCTGGCTGAGGTTACCTCCGGCAAACAGCGACTGGCCGTCCTGATAATCGCGTTCGACATCACGGCGCTGGCGCTCATTGAGCGGTGTAGCATCGGGTGTCTGAACCACCGGCGCAGCGGATTGTGTTTTTCTGATCTGGCGCGTGATGCGGTTTTTCATCTCCACGCACCACTGGTGGTCAGGAAAGAGTTTCAGGGCAGCCTCAAGCCTGTCAAGCGCCACCGGGAGTTGCGATTTTTCGTAAGCGTCGGTTGCTTCGCGGCGCAGGTACTCAAATCTGACCTTTTTGTCAGCCAGCCTGACGCTTCGATTCTCGGGAGCCAGTTCCACCAGCGGGGCAATATTAGACAGGGCGAGATCGATTTCTCCATAGGCCACGAGAGAATCAATCAGCAGCAACTGCTCCTCGATCACCTGCTCGCGGGAACGGGTCTGGGCCATGGCCGCGTCGGCCTTTCTCAGAACGGCCTGTGCCTCGGGTGAATCCTCATATAGTGATAGGGCCTGATTGGCCAGATACTTTGCCGCCAGATAATCTTCGTGCTCGAATCTTACGATGGCTGAGTCCAGCGATTGCTCAAAGCGAAGCCGGCGCTCGTAGGTGTCGGCCTTGGCGCGCGTCTCGGCAGCAAGGGTGCAAATCTGAGTTGTGTCCATTTTGTTGCTTTTGGTAAGAAAGAGCACGCGTTCAAAGTTTTCGGCGGCCTGGCGGTAATCACCGCGGTTTAAGAATTCGTTGCCCTGAGCGGTAAGATCCGCAATCATTTCTTCGTTTTGAGAATTGAGCCGCTCCGTCATCAGTTGATTAAACTGTGTTTCGCGCTCCAGTGTTTTCAGCATCCTTTTTTCGGTCATTGACTTGCCTACCGAAGTGGTCAGGTTAAACATATGTAGCGTCCCCAGATCGCGGTCCACAACGGCATAGTCGAAGTTGAAAAGGCTGTATGCGAGGCCGATGCCGAACGACAGTTTGTCGTCTCTGAATCCTCCCCTAAGGAAGAGCATGTCGCGAACATTGTATTCCAGACCCAGCGCAATTCTGGCGTCAAGAGCCTCAACCATCGAAAGTGCCGACGATAGGCCGAGATTGTGATCCCAGGCGGCATTAGGGAGCAATGTTGTCGCGAGGCTGATGTCAAAGGATCGAGGGTACGTGACGCTCTCGTTTGCCAGTTCGATCGATGGCCTGACCAGGTTGCGTCCGACAACGCTGAAGGTAAATCCGGAAAAATGGTCGTTTCCCAGCACGAACCTCCGGCTCACGGATAGGTCGAGACCGGGCGATGAGGTGGCGCTGTAGGTGTCAAGGGAATGAGTTTCCATGTTTACCGCCAGGCCGGCATTGTAACCGGAGATCATCCTGGCGTAGGCCAGATAGAAGCCAAGGCGATTGTCGTCGAAATCATCGAGGTAAAGATTGGCGGCATCGCGTCTTTCGATGCCATCGATGCCGAGGCGAAACACGCCCAGTCCGAATCCACCGATATCCATAGTCGGCACCACGAGTCCGAAGTATTGATAGGTTACATCGGAGATGAACATACGGGTGTGGAAAGCGGTCAGTGACAGATGTTCGGCTTCAGCAAGTCGGGAGGCATTCCAGTACGGCGCTGTTGTCGCGTCGCCATCGGCCAGGGCTGTTCCGGCCAGGGCCAGGTCGCGGGCTCCGGCGCCGAATGCAAACGGTGATTCGGTGCCACCGTCGCCGTCGGCTCTGACGCTCACAGCCATAAGCAGGATCAAGTATGTTACAAGTAATTTCTTCATCACCTTATAACCGCAATCTTACGCATAAAGCTTTCCTGTTTACCCGATGTATACCGGGCCGTGATTCGGCAGAAGTATGTTCCCGGGAGAACATCCAGACTCTTGTCATTGATGCCGGCCCAGGTATCGCTGCGATGGGAACCGGCTGATCTAAAGGCATCGGTGACCAACCGCGAAACGAGTTGTCCGGTTATCGTGAACAATTCGATATCGACAGAAGCGTTTTCCGCAAGGACGTAGCCTATGGTCGTAACCTCGCCGTTAGCGGGGTTGAACGGGTTTGGGAAATTCGTAAATGATTCGGCCAGGCCTGCCGCTGTCAGCGAAATTTCGGTCGAGAGTATCGGGTACGAGCCGCCAGCCAGAACGGGACTTATGGATGTAAGCAGATTTCGGTCGATCATATCGCAGAAGGTGGAATCTTCAAATCGGATCAGATAGTTTCCTGCCGGTGCGTCGTTTTTGATTTCACATACAAGCGCGATAAAAAATTCGTCTCCGCGCTGCACGACCTGGCCATCGGTAAGATCGACCACGAATCCGTCGATAGTCATGTCGCAATCACCGGGGAGGATATCGCCGTTGTAAGCAATCCTGATAGACTGGAAGATAGCAGCGGCATCGATATCATTGAGACCGGCGGGTGTTCTTTGTACAACCGTACCATTTACGCCATTAAACAGCAGGTCCCCCTGCAGGGTTGAGCTGGAATAACCAAGGTCGATTTCCGCGACTGAGAGGTCGGTCTGTCCGGGGTAGGCGATCAGGGCCGGAGCCTGCGACGAAAGGAGTGACGGTCTGCCGGCAGGTAAGAATACTCTCGTCGTAGCGGTGAGTAACGGAAGTTGTTCAACGCAGCCCGGCTCAAGCGTGAAACCCGGTGTGCATGTGGTGTCGGTGGCGTCGTTCAATGCGATTCCGGATTCGCCGGAGAGATTGAGCCTGAAGTGGTCTATCGGCGTGCCACTCTCTATGTCCGCTACCATTGTGACAGTCACAGTGTCGCCGGGGATAATTTGCAGACCATTCTCAAGGTTGAAGACAGTGAAGCCACCATCGAGTTCTATAAAGGTCTGGTATTGTGTTTCGCCACCGTTGATGGCGATGCCGACCTGGTCGAAAAGATCTCGCGGATTCAAAGGAGCCCCGAGACTATCGAGTACCGTAAGTTTCAGGTCGCCCAGATTGAGGGGGGAATAATCGTCGGTTGCGTCGTACGCGAGAGTCAAATTTATCAAGCCTATATCGGCAGTTCCGCCTACAACCGTTTCCGGAGTGAGGGGGACCACACATATTTCCGGAGGCAGAGCCGGGTGTTTCAGGCTTGTATATCCGGTGTGCATCGGGAATACATTCGAAGTTGCCAGCACCGGGTCAGAGATGGCCGCGACGATAGATCCGGAACTCAGATCGCGGATTTCGAAGGCGGTGCTATCATTGATGCGTAATCCAAAATGATCGTGGTTAGACTGTTCCCTAATATCCAACCGGACGATCAGGCTGTCGCGTTCACCGGGGCTCAAGGTAGGTGGAGCGGCAAAATTTATCGTCAGCATAGTCTGTCCGGCCTGGAAAGTGTTCAGATATCCAATCACCGTTTGCTGGCGTAGAATGCTGATACTGGTGACAAGTTCATCCGCAGGTATCGGTGAGTCGAATTCGTCGACAAGCTGCATGGTGACCCTGATCAACTGGACCTGGGAGCTACCGGCATCTCCCGGGTGGCGTATGGTGAACAGGAGCGCGTCGACACGATCCTGGCCGTAATTGACCATATTTTTCAGCACGGTTGAATCGGAAACGGCGAGGAACTGCGAGGGATCCTCAATCCTACAGGATGCCGTCTTGAGGGGGAAAGATATCGAGGGGTCAAGTGTCACCGGGTTGAGACTATTATTATCAGCAACGGTTACGGCCGAGGCATTTACAACGGCCAGTATAAAGTCGTCGGCTTCGGCAGTACTGTCAATGTCGACCCGGAGGGATAGGAGTCGCTCTTGCCCTGGCGTGATTACAACCGGCTGGGTGAAAGCCAACAGGACCGATGGTTCTGACGGTATGTCTTCGCAGACAACCAGGTTGGTATAGTCCGAAGCAAGGATGATTTTGGAGAAAGCCGAGTTTGCAGGCTGCGGTGCACCACTTTCGTCTTCGACGGTAATTCTTATGCTATCGACCCTCAGCGATGCTGTAGTGGCACTGGAGGAGGGGTGGATGTACCGAAGGCTGAGCGGAAAGACGTTCTGCTGACCGCGGCTGACGGCAGTTGGCGCGGAGTTTATCAATTGAACGACGACATCAGAGGGGACTGCCTGAATCGATACCGTCTCTGTGGTAACTATACCGGATGAGTCTCCTTCGCTTGTCGAAAAGGAGCGAATTCTCCATGAGGTGACTTCCGGCTCAGTCGGCACATAGTTGTGCACGAACTCAAGCGATTGGTCCGGCTCAAGAGAGACCGGTCCCACCAATTCGCTGTCGGCGGGATTAGCTGTCGAAACGAACTGACAGTAGACGTCGTCAATCGCTGTAGTACTCAGATTCGAAACGACGGCTCTGACATCAAACGTCTGACCCACCGAATAGGTTGGGTTGAGCGGTTCGGCCGCCACGCGCAATGCCGAGGCAGAGACCGTGAAGGTAGCTTCGGCGCAGAGCGGCTCGTCGAGGGGTCCGTCGTTACCTGATGTATACCGGCAGCCGTTCACCGGAATTTCCGCACGGAAATATACATCAGGCGAGGGCAACGTGGTTATATCGCCCGTTACAAACAGTAAAGGCATCGAACTGCTTATGGGATGATTCAGGGTGTTGACATTCCATGCACCGCTGCCGAAGGTAAATGACCCCAACAGTTGGTCGGTAATCTGCCAGCGGTTATCACCATTGGCATCGGCCCATAATTGCAGGTTAGTGAAATCGGAAGTGTCGGCGTCGCCAAGATTCGTCAGTGTGACGCTTTCGAGTATATCGGACTGGTCGCCGTTAAAAGCCGGCCGGAACTGCAAAAGTGTAACCGAGGCGTCACCGGGAGATACGGTGGTGCTCGTGAGCCTCACTAATTCGTACTGAGACTGAACTGATCCGTCGATTATCAGATAGCCGCCGCTGAGAAGCGGCAGGGTGCCGTTTAGATTAACTTCGTCGTCCGATGAAAAGGCGAGATCGGATTCTTTCTCAATTGCGACAGCGAGGCTGTCGGAATCAATGGCGCCCAGCGAAGGCAGATCAGCGGCCACGAAGAAATAGGCCAGGGACTGGGAAGGAAGCGTTAGATCAAGCCCGGTCAAATTGAGAGTTCCATCGCTGAAATAACCGGAGGCGATAGCCGGATCACCGTCAAGAATGCGATTGTAGTCTTCGTCGAAGTGCAACGAGACCAATCCCAGTTCCTGATCGGCATAGTCGGACGTGGACGCCGTTTTAGAACGATTGGTGAACCGGACGGAATTCAGGTCGCGCTCCGAGCTGTATCCGTTGTATAGGGCGAAGGTCAGCACGACGTTGTCGGCGCTGCCGGGATATATGGAGGAAGATGGGGTCGGGATCGATACGGCCGTTATGCGGTTGGCCGGGATGACCAGAAACCAGTCGTGATTTTTGATGATTGCGTCATCGGGTCCGTCGGTGCCGGATTCGTATTCGATTCCTCCAACCGGGATCTCGAAATCGAGAGTGCCACCCTCGAACTGGCTGCTTATTACCCTTGCGACGACGAACATTCTCGTTGTACCGGGCGGCAGACGACGCGAAATTCCGGAGAGTTTCCAATAATATGTCCTGAAAGTGAATTGCCCGAGGAAGACGTCATCTTGAGTGAACCCGTCATCGGCGGCATCCGCAAACAGTCTGACCTCCAGGTTAGCGTCTGAATCCTCAAGACTCCCGGAATTGCGGACGACGATACTATCGAGTCGGTCTTCATCGTAGCCGTTTGAAGGCAGTTCAATATCGAGCACCGGCCGCATCCCCAGTCCTTCGTAGAGACTGCTGCCGTCAATTTCGTGGACGATAACATGGGAGGCGGGGAAAGTATTTACAATAAACGATTCACTATTGCCTATGGGGAATTCACCTGCTGATTCCACGTGTGGAGAGGTGAACACATGACCGGCCTGGGCAAGCTCGAAGGCAATATTGTTGCCGTTTTTGGGATTGGTTAGCATGCAGAACCGCCGACAGACAGAGTTGAACCGACCCTCCGGCAGGTATTTCCAAATCTGTCAGCCTGCATTTCACGAAGCCGTCTACGACGACCGCGGTTGCCACGAGGATGTCCTCTTCTCCGATGACGCTTGCCTGGCCGTCCTGATCCAGATAGAGCTGGACAGTTTCTATCTGACTATCCAGTTGCTCCTGAGTCGCTGCATCGGGGTCAGTGCCCGAGGACCTGATAAGCAGGCTGTCTAAGACAATTTCGGATGGATAGTTGTTGGTGAGTTCGAGTGCCAACAGCGGTCCGGTGCTGTCACCCGGAGTCAATTCGCGTGGAGGAATCGAAATCGAAGAGATTTGCAGTGACATGTTCTCGGACAATACCGTGATAGTGTCGGTGACGTCGACCGGCCCAAGGTCACTGAAGGCACGGACAAAGCCATGCCCGATCCGCTAGCGGTGAAGAGTCCACTGGTGCTGATGCTGCCAATGTTGTTCAGCACTTCCCACGTGAGGTTACCAAAGTCGGTTACGAGGTTGCCCTTAACGTCAATGCCGTCAGCAAAGAACTGGACTGTAGAATCCAAAAACAGAGTCTCGCGCCGGGGTGTGACGGAGAGGTATTTTAGCAGGCCGGGTACGACTTCGATGTAATCTGTCGTGTCCGCAAGTTTGCCGTCGGGAGTGCGGGCTACTATGCGCCCCGAGCCGACGAGCTGCGGTGTAAAGAGGCCGGTGGAGCTGATAGTGCCAGTGGAGTAGGAGTGAGACCATATCAGAGCCCCCGGCGGCGTTGGATAACCGGCTGAATCCGTACCTTCGACCTCAAACTGATAGGTTGAATCCGCGTGCATTTCGTCGTAGATGGACGTCAGAGCGATTTCGACCGGAGTTCCTGCTTCGTAGGCGCCTATATCGGGTGCTGATCCATAGAACGGAATACCTGCGTCGACTGCCGGCGTCAATGGCCGGAGATGTTGGTAGCAAATGGATATCCCGATTGTCGCTATCAAAGAACAATGGATCAGCGGTAATGCATCCTTCGCTCATAACGACACCGCCGGACAGCGGCTGGTCAAAGCCGTAGAAGAGACAGTGAGTAAGGATGCTAATCTCGGTCGCTACCACAGCTATCGAAGATGGCCCGTAGGCATAGAAGATATTGTTCTTGATGATGTTCCCTCCGAGGGCCATGGCGACTATGGACGGTTGGACATTACGATAGAAAGTATTGTTTATGACTTCGCTGCCGGGCCCGAGCATAAGCCCGTAGTAGCCGTTGTCTCGAACCACATTTCCGAAGAAGAGGTTGTCGTGACCGTAGACATAAGCCCCATAGAAACCGGAATTGCTGAAATGACAGTAACTGGATGACGTTGTTATCACCGGTGACTCGTATATTGGAACTGCTGGCATTTGAAACACTAATCCCTGACCAGAGGATGTAGTCGGCTTCGAGACGCACGGCGGAGTAGTGCACCGCCGGCATCGATTTGGGAAGAGTCCCTGACACCAACGTAGGATATCGGGTCACCGTTCTGGCCGCTGTTAGTGATCGCGATGGTGTCGGAGTGTATGCCGGGCATTACGAAAACGGTATCTCCGGGATGGACGTTGGCGCCGCCGTTACCGATAGTCTTCCAGGCGTTTTCCTCGCTGAGTCCGTCACTGTAGTCGTCGCCTTCTGGATTGACGAAGTACTTCCGGAATTTCTCTATGGCACCAATGTCGGGGGTTGAACCGGTAAAGGGATAGTCCGAGGTCAAGACCGGCATCTATTTCAAGGCATTCGAGCTCTAAGTCAAAACGACCGTAAAGCGGGTCAATCATTCCCGGTAAGGCAATCATGCCGCCGGCAGAGTCATAGGCTGAGCTTCCGTAGTTGTCTTCAGCGCTTCCCCAGACATTGTTGAAACCACACACGTTTCCGTCGGGCGCCGTAATACCGTCAGCCCCGCTGTAGGCGACGATGTTGTTAAAAATGCGGACGAGGTTCACTGTCGAGGTTATTTCTATACCGTACTTTCCAGCACTATAGACAGTGTTGCCGTAGATATGCGTACGGTGTCCAAATCCCTCATTGCGAATACCTGTCTCCATCGTGGAGGACACGATATTGCGCACCAGGAGATTGTCACTTCCGGTTATGAGGATGCCGTGTTTTCCAATATTTCGGATATAGCAATTCGCGATGGTGCAATTGTCTCCATTGAGGTCTATTGCCTGTTGCGGGGAGTTGCTGATTTCCAGGCCTCTGAGTTCAATATAGTCTCCCCTTACGTCAAAGATGCTGCTGGGCTGAAAGCCTCCGTAGATGTAGGTCCTTTCCTGCCCGATCCCTTGATAGACGATAGACGAATCCTGCTGTCCCGAAGTAGTGAGAACTATTGATGAAGTCGGCGAATACTGCCCCGGAAGAATAAAGACGGTGTCACCGGGATCGATCATGCCGAGTTGTTCGCCATTGTCGATTGACGCCCAGGCAGTTTCTATTGATAAGCCGCCGGCGCCATCATCTCCGGCAGGCGAAACGTAGTAATTCTTCGCTTCGGCAGAAACCACGACAGCGAAGAATGCTATGAGAAAGCAGAGTCGATTTATCATGTTTTTCTTATGGTAGCTACTTCAATTCTCATATATTATCGGACGAATTAAGTTTCTTATGAGCTTTTTGCATGTAAAAGTGGACTTGTGGGTCAGGCGTCAAGGCTTTGTTCTACATTGGGTTAAGAGAGTGTGGTCAGCCCCGACCTGGATTATTAAAGCACGGAGGGTTGAACTGCGAAGAAAAGGGCGCGACGCCAATTCATCAGGAGGCGCCGCGCCCGGATTTGGATCAGATTTGAATGACCTTACGATTCCAAGGAGGTCTCTCCGGAAGCCATTTTCTTCAGCGGACTATAGTCAATCTCATAGGGAGGAGGATTCCCGCCTTCACCCATCAGGTAATGTTCCATCCACCGCAACATTCTGGCACCGGTATCATAGCGAGCGGCGGCTTTCTTTGTGCCGTGCCCCTCATCCTTGTAAAACACCAGTCTGACCGGTGCCTGATTGAGCGTTTTGAGATACCGGTAGAGTTCCATTGACTGGCTGGGATGTACGCGGGTATCATCCTCGCCGTGCATGATCAGTATTGGTGTCCGGTGTTTCTGAGCGTGATAAATGGGACTGCGTTCCATGAACCATTGCCAGGAATCCCACGGCCATTGGCGGGCATGAACCAGAAACATCTCGTTGGGAATATCTGTCGTTCCGAATTTCGAAACCAGGTCACTCACCCCGACGCCCATGACGGCGGCCGCAAAATGCTCGGAGAGAGCGGTGGCGCCCCATGCTGCGGCATAGCCTCCGTAGGACCTTCCGGTGATGCCGACTTTATCGCGGTCGATCAAACCGGTTGCCACCAGATGTTCCACGGCATCGACCAGGTCGTTAAATTCTCCTCCGGCATAGTCGGCCTGGCCCATCTTCGAAAATTCCACGCCCCGACCGGTGCTACCGCGGTAGTTGGGGTAGAAGACGGCAAAGCCGCGAGCGGAGGCGACCTGGGCGGGAGAGGAGTACCAGGTGAGCCATTCATCACGGTCGTTTGCTTCCGGTCCTCCGTGAACCGAAAGGATCAACGGATACTTTTTCCCGGGTTCTTCGTTCAGTGGGTGAATGAGGATACCTTGCAGCTCGAGGCCATCGCGAGCGACATAATCAACGACTTCCTGCCTGCCGAACTGTACCTGTGACAGCCAGGGATTGCTGTCGGTCAGTCTGGCAGGTGTTTTACCCTTAACAGTGAAAGAGAACAGTTCCCATGGATGATTAAAACTGCTTCCGATTGCAGCGACCACCTGTCGATTTCCCGAAAGAACCATGTCGGTGAGGGCTGTTGAACCGGCCGGGACAATCTCATTGCGTTTCAGGCTGGAGATATCGACAAGGCCGACTCTGGTGTGCACACCTTCATCGGAGCGATAAAGTATCGATTTGTTGTCCAGCCAGGCGATATCGCGGACGTGACCATTGAAACCGGTAATGACAGGTGTCAACTTGTCGGTATCTACAGATGCTACCAGCAGCTCGCCTTCGTCGGGGTCGTTGATGTCGGATCCCGAGATCAGCGCTAACCTGGTTCCATCAGGACTCCATGCAAGGCTACCGAGTTTGCCGGGGTTGTCCAGTTTGCGAATTGTCTTTCCAGTTTCGACTTCCACGAACCAGACCTTCCGGGCCATATACTCGTCGTCAATCAACGGGGTGGGCGCCATGGCCAGAGCCAGATGTTTGCCGTCAGGGCTCCATTTGACGGATGATGCCGATCCGGGCAGATCCAGCCGCCGGGGCTGAGCCGATGCGTCCTGGCTGTCCAATATCCAGACCTTAACATCGGGGTCCTCCTCTTCGTACACTTCCTGGTCGAACCCCTTCTTTTTGAGGGCGGCAATAGCGGTAGGAAGCGAGTCCTCGGCGAGATAAGCAAGCCTGCGACTGTCTGGACGCCCAGGTGTACGTATCGATGTCGGTGCAGTTTTTGGTGATCCTTCGGGATTCGCCGCCGTCGACGGGAATTACATAGAGGGCCGAGACCGTATCCTCACCGCGTTCGGCGAGGTAGGAGATGTACTTACCGTCGGGTGTGAAAGCGACGTCAGATATCCGGACTTTCCCTGTGACGAAGGGTCGGGTGTTGCCGTTTTTGTCTACGACGTGAAGCTCTTTCCATGCGGAACCGTTCTTCTCTTCAAATGGATTTCGCTGGACAGTCAATGTAAAAGCGAAAGTCCCACCGTCGGGCGATATTGCTATTTCATAAACATAACGCAGTTGAGCCAGTTGCTCCAGCGTCAGACCTCCTGCCATCACCGTAGCAGGCATGGCCAGAACACAAAAGATCAGAAGAAGTGCCATTGCTGCAGTGGCGAAGGAGCCAACGGTGGCTATCATATTTCTTTCTTTCATACGTGAGCCTCTATTGAAAAGATTTGTTTGTTCGCGACCAGTAATATTGCCCCTCTTTTGCCGGCGGGAAGAAATCATCCGGACCGGGTTCGACGCACCAGCAGATATCCCAGGGCGGCGAATATCGTTAGGGAGACAACCTCGCCCCAGGGAGACGTCCAACTTATTGGGAAGCCCCCCGGTTTGCCGTAGTAGAACACGTACAGCGCAATCCCGACACTGAGGAGCCCCTCGCCGCCTATCAGTCCGGAGCTGAATAATATGCCGTTTTCACTGCGCCGGTTGAGTTCGGCCTGGTTGCCGTGGTATTTCCTCTCAATGAAATATCTGATACAGCCGCCGACAAATATCGGAGTCATTGTCGAGACAGGCAGATACAGTCCTACCGCGAACGGCAATGACGGCAGTGAGCACAATTCGATGATAGCTCCGAGCAAGACGCCGATGAGAACAAGTCCCCATGGTACTCCGGCCTGCAGCACGCCTTCGATGATTGTTTTCATGAGTGTCGCCTGCGGAGCGGGGAGTTCCGGTGATCCGAATTTGTAGGCGCCGTTGAGAATTATTATCGATGCCGCTACGGCCAGGGCAGATGAAGCGGCGCCGATCAATTCGGCAATCTGCTGTTTGTACGGGGTCGCGCCCAGAAGGAACCCGGTTTTCAGATCTTGGGAAGTATCGCCGGCAATGGAGGCTGCCACGCAAACCACCGTTCCCACGGTCAGGGCCGTCACTTTGCCGACAACGTCGGTCCAGCCGAGATATACAAAAATGCCGCTGACTATCAACAGTGTTACGATGGTCATGCCCGATGTTGGGTTGCTTGAAACGCCTACCAGGCCGACTATCCGTGATGAAACTGTTACAAAAAGAAAGGCAAACAAAGCAATGGCCGGCGCCGCGACTAACCTGACATTGAATGTAGCTGTTCCACCGAGAAGATTGGGGATGAGAACGAGCGCGGCTATTATTAACAACACTCCGCCGACAACATATTTGAAAGAGAGATCACGGTCCGTTCTGGAGGACACATCCGCGTCGGCATCACCGGGGACGTTGTTGCGACTGGCCATCCTGGATTTCATCTCATCCACACCGATTCTCAAAGACCTGACCATGGTGGGCGCCGACTTGATTATCGTGATAATACCACCAAAAGCCACGGCTCCGGCACCTATGTAGCGGATATAACGGTTCCAGATTTCCGAAGGAGACATATCTCCGATAGGAACGGTAAGCTCAGGAAATAGAGGCACCGACAGATTTTCACCGACATGAGCCATCAAAGGAATGAGCACCGCCCACGAGATGAGGCTTCCAGCCACCATGATTGAGGCTACGCGATAGCCGAGAATGTAGCCCACGGCCAGCAGGGCGGGAGTGGTGGTGATGCCTATCTGCGCTTTTTTAACGAGTGGCAGGTAGAAATAGACTTTGTCTTTCCAGAGGTAAAGAAAGGCGATCAGGAATTTGTAAATTACGCCGACGCCCAGGCCCCAGAAGACGTTCGTGGCTCCTGCGCCACCGCTATCGGCTGCGACCAGCACTTTGGCGCATGCCGTACCTTCAGGGTAAGGCAACTTACCATGTTCCTGCTTAATCAGCAGACGACGTAGCGGTATCATGAATAGAACGCCAAGAAGCCCACCAAGGGCGGCCAGCCCGGCAATCTCAAAAATCGTTGGATTCATCCCCCACAAGAACAGGGCCGGTACAGTGAATATTACACCTGACGCCAGAGATGAACTCGCTGAGCCGGTTGTCTGAGATATGTTGCTTTCAAGGATCGATGCTCTACCGAAAAATCTTTGAGTCAGTCGGAAAAACCCAACCGTCATGACAGCTACAGGTATGGAGGTTGAAACGGTTATGCCTGCCAGAAGCCCGAGATAGGCATTGGCAGCGCCGAAGAGTATCCCAAAAACCGCACCGATGAATATGGACTTGAAAGTAAATTCCGCAACGCTCTCGCCATCGTCGATGTATGGCCTAAAATTATCGAGCGGCTCTTGATCTGATCTCTGGGAAACGGGTCTACGGTCTTCCGGTGCCATGATCCTGTGACGCTGAGGGTTGTCCCACTACATGAATATATCCGAACATACCGTTAAACCGGTTTCGGTTCAAGTGTTTTTTGAGAGTTTGGGCGGTCGGCGGCGCGTAGGCGTAAGTGGCTGATAGATGGTTTGTTATGGGGTGTGCCGTTTTGGTCGAGGGTCTGATCGGTGGCAATGGGAGACCAAAACGGTTTTATTTGTTGACTTTAGGGCGGCTCGGCTTTAATTTTTGTTTGGAAAGAGTTCGCGATAATGCACAGGATGTCGCCGTCTTTGCCCGACTTCTGGTTTCTTATGACTTGATGAGTCGGATTATTATTTTCTTGCCTGATCAGGCATGGTAACATTTCTGTCATTTACAGCACTTCATAAGAAGGGAGCAGAGTAGGCGAGGTCGTTTCTCCGGACCGTTAAGCCGTGAGCAGTCCATATGACTGACGGTGTGAAAGACGGTGGTAGGAGGCGGCCGATTGACAACCCGGAGTTTCAAGAGGAAACCCGGACACAGCAAGGACGTATACAGCAGGCCGTTTCCTATGAGTGAGCCTAAGAAGTTGAAGCTGCTCAACAAAACCGCCAGTAGAGGCAGCCAGCGCGATCGGTTCCATCAGGCGGGAAGTGTCGTCTATATCGAGCCACTAGTCGATGCTATCATTGATCCAGTCATAGTTACCAGTTCCAATTTCGATACAATTGAATTTCTCAACAACGCGGCACAAAGGTTGTTCGGATATTCCGGCCGTGACGTCTGCGGGAAAACAGTTGACGTACTAATAAGCTACGATTCACGGCCGTCCCCAACAGCAATTCATTCGAGACTCCATTTTGACAATGATGGCCGCCCCACCAGTGTTCAAGGACGGACCCAGCGGGGTGAAAATTTCTCAGCGCAAGCCTACTTTAGCGAGATTAAAAGTGGTGTTGAAAAGTTCTCGCTGATCACTATCATGCGCGACAGCATTTCCGGTTTACCCGGCTACGGACAAGGTGCATCGGCGGTCGATCTGAGTGAGTCCGTCCAGCCCCGAGAGCCTTTCGCGTATGAGCACTCGGTGATGGGCTATCATTCACTTGATTCGGAGGGAATCCTGATTGACGTGAATGATGTCTGGTTGGCGAAACTCGGGTATTCCCGCAACGAGGTTCTCGGCCACAGGTTAATCGAGTTTTTATCCGACGCCTCGGTCCGCTTTTTCGAGAAGAACTTTACCCACTTCAAGTCACTGGGACAGGCGCGTGCCGTCGAAATCGAGCTGGTGGCAAAAGATGGTTCCTGTGTAAATGCCATGTTCGAATGCAAGGCCGCGTTTGACACCGCCGGGCGGTATATTCGCTCGCACTGCCTGTTTCAGGATATAACCCGTCAGAAGCTGGTCGAGGAGAGACTGTCGGAGAGTCAGGAGCGTTTTCGCGTTCTGGCGGAAGTATCTCCCGACGCAATCTGTGTTCATGCGGAGGGGAAGGTTCTCTTTGTAAACCCGGCCGGTGCTCGTCTATTTGGCGCTGCCAGGGCAGAGGACCTTATCGATAAGCAGATTCTGGACCTGGTACATCCCGGGTATCGCGATCGTGTCGGGGGGCGCCTGGCGCGGCTGATGCGGAACGGTCAGCCGACCACGTTCGAAGAACAAAAAATACTCAGGTTGGACGGTGAGGTGATAGATGTCGAGGCCGCCGCGGCTCCTTTGATTTACGAGGGTCGACCGGCGGTGCAGGTAGTCGCGCGCGACATCACTGAACGCAAGAAAGCGGATAGTGCCCTGAGAACATCGGAAGATCTGTACCGCAGCACCATCGACTCGATGGCCGATATGATACATGTTGTCGACTCATCGTTAAAAATAACGCTCACCAATAAGACTTTCACGGACTGGTGTCAGAAGTACAATCTTATTTGCGATGCGGTGGGAAAATCCATCATAGAAGTCTTCCCGTTTTTAAATCCAGGGGTGCTGGAAGAATATGGCCGGGTGTTTAGCACCGGTGAGGCATTGGTCACCGAAGAGGCTCACACTCTGTTCGGCCAATTTGTGACGACGGAGACGCGCAAGATTCCCATTAAGGAAAATGGTGAGATCAGCAAAGTCATCACAATTGTGCGCGATATTACCGATCGCATGAAGGCCGAGGCTGCTCTTCGTGAGAGCGAGGAGCGTTTTCGGATGATGGCGGATTTCACCCATGATTGGGAGTACTGGCTCGGGGTTGACGGCAACTATGTCTATATTTCTCCCTCCTGTGAGACAACTACCGGACACAAGCCGGATGAGTTTCATTCAGAGCCCCACCTGCTGAGGAAGATCGTTCATCCCGATGATCTGGAGATTCTAAACCAGCATTCAAAAACCACAAGCGATTCGGACGAGGTAGCGTCAATCGATTTTCGAATACGAACCAAAGATGGCGAAGTACGGTGGATAAACCATGTCTGTCAGGCGGTTCATTCATCTGAGGGAGAATACCTGGGGCGTCGAGCCAGCAATCGCGATATCACGGACCGGAAACTTGCGGAAGATGCTTTGCGCCAGGAGAGGGACCGCGCCCAGAGGTATCTGGACGTCGCCGGAACGGTTCTGCTGGCAATTGACAAGAATCAGGAGGTAATTCTCATAAACAGGAAAGGCTGTGAGGTTCTCGGTTGCGAAGAGTCTGAGATTCTTGACACGAACTGGTTTGATAGATTTGTTCCGACCCATTGGCGTGAATCAACCCGTGCTGCGTTTGATGAGCTGATGAAAGGCGTGGTCGGCGATCATGAATACCGTGAGTCTCCGGTGATAACGCGTAAAGGTGAAGAACGTATCATAGCCTGGCACAATACGGTTCTTCATGACGAGGATGGAAATGTCAGAGGAACGCTGAGTTCGGGTTCGGATATCACCGACCGCCGACACATGGAACAGGTGCAGGCGGCATTGTTTTCTATCTCGGAGGCGACGTTGCTCTCGAAGAGTCTTGAGGAGCTGCTCAAAATCATTCATCAAATTCTCGGTGGGCTGATAGATACCACCAACTTTTATGTGGCGCTGTATGATGCCGAGCACGACCAGTACACTTTCCCGTATCTGGTCGATCAGTATCACTCCGTGGCTGATCTGCAGCCCGAGCAGCTCAAAAAGACCCTGACAGATTATGTCCGGCGTACGGGTCAGGCCCTTCTCGCCGATTCGAAAGCCGACGAGGAATTGCGATTAAGGGGAGAAGTCGGGGTGGTCGGGGAACCATCGCAAGTCTGGCTGGGGGTACCTCTTATAACGCAACAGGGCACGATTGGAGTGGTAGCAGTCCAGAGCTATACGGATCCTACGCTCTACAAAGAGAGAGACATGGATTTGATGACATTTGTCTCCCGCCACATCACCATCGCGATTGAACGCAAGCTGGCCGAGGAGGCTCTCAGGGAGAGTGAAGAACATCATCGAAGCCTGCTGGAGACCATGAACGAGGGACTGATCGTGCGTGATGATTCAGATATTATCACTTTTGCCAATAATAAGCTGTGTGAGATGATCGGTTACAGCCGAAATGACATTATTGGTACTTCACTGTCAAATTATCTCGATGATGAGAACGATTTGATCCTGAAAGAGCAACTGGAACAACGGCGCGCCGGCAACCGTCAGCCGTACGAGCTTCAGTTCACCCGTAGCGATGGCAGGAGCATAACAACCATTGTTTCGCCGGAGCCGGTCAGAGATGCCGTGGGTAATATAGTCGGATCGTTTGCCGTTATTACGAACATAACGGAACTCAAAAGGACGGAAGAGAAACTGAGACAGGCGACCGAGCTTCTGAGAACCGAGCGCGAAGCCCTGACACAGAAAAATATTGCCCTCAAGGAAATTCTGGATCATCTGGAAACAGAGAGAAAAGACTATAAGCAGTCAATATGTAACGATGTCGAGCGCGCCATCAACCCGATACTGACGCGATTCAAGATGCTGCTGGGTTTGGAGAAGGCGTCTGATATCGAGGCTCTGGAGAGCCACCTCACGGCTATACTGGCTAAGGATATCGATGCTTTCCGCAACCGATATTCGACTCTTACACCCCGGGAGATAGAGATCTGCGAGATGATTCGGGTCAATCACTCGTCGAAGGAGATATCCGAAAGGTTGAATTTATCACTTCTGACAGTTCACAAACATCGGGAGCAGATTCGCCGAAAGCTTGGCATCACAAGCAAAGGGATTAACCTCAGTACCTACCTTCAGTCCCACTGATTTCCGTTTTATACGCATTAAATACGTAGATTCCCCGCATTGACGGATAACATTTATCCGGTATTTTGCTGCTGTGGAAGTTATGAAGTCAATATTAGCCAAGGTGCTGGATTTCTCCTCACGGATCGAGGTTGGCTGACGACACGGAAGTAGTATGGTAAGTAGCGAGACTCAGCCTCGGATCTGAGTCTCGCCTCAAAAATCAGAGTGGCCGGAAACCCGGTCGCAAATATTGAAGGGGGCATACGGGAGCGAAACCCCCGCGACGGATTGGTCGAATTGTGTGGAAGCTACCGGGCACCACGCAAGATGCGCACCGGAAGGATGCGCAGGGTTGCAAGACCGTGCATTCTGACGGACATCATAGATGGACATCCTGGTCTACCCAACGAGTCTCTGTTCAATCCTGTCCGGTGCAGAAAAAAATCTACTCCCGGCTACACATGCCTCCCCTCTGTGCGGCACAGGCGTTACAATCACCGTCTGTGCCGCATCCTTTTTGTTTTAGAGTGCACTCTTTTGACGCGCATCCAATTAATGTGAATCGTACCAAGGTTGACGACTTTCGGAGTCCATGTTAGTCCGTGTGTGTCGTAACACATTGGAGAGTTGTGGATTGCGGGATTCAAATTGTCAAATTGTGAGTCGTCGAAATTTCAACTTCAAGCCTTCGATAATTTTCTGCGGGCGTAAGACACCAAAACACAACCAATTCAGGATTATTTTTGTAATCCGGGTGGCCCCGCATTGACGACACTTATATATGTGATTATAAATGGCTCACCGGTTGCTGATCGCAGTTCCGGGACCAAATCTGAGAGAGCCGTACTACTTCCATAGTCCTCCACTTCCTCACATTCGTGAGCCTTCTTGCTCTTCTGTAACCAGACGGGTGACATCGTTCTTCCACGACGCTGCGTTGAACGCGAAACCAGCGTTACGCGGCCGGAACCCGGTAGAACCTTCAATAAGGTAACATCAACCGTCGCGCTGCTCGACGTGCGACAACTGGGTAAAGGACGGACGCATAGATGTTGTGCCCCAAATCCAATTTTAATCATAACAAGATGAGATCGTGTAAAACTGCGGGTCTGCTTAGACGTGGTAGGAAAAGCAGGCTTGCTCGCCCCAATCGCAGAACCCGTTCTGTTCTTTCGTGGGATCGTACGGTTATCGATTCTTTTGTATGTCCGGCATCGGCCGGTCGACCGGGGCTCCTTGCGGAACTTACGACAGTCAGAAAAGGAAGGAGGTAAGACGGCAATAGGACTTAGTCCCGCGCGTGATCGGGATACTGTATTTCAGCAGTAGCTCATCGACAGGTTATCGGGGGCAGGTCGTGATGAGAACTGCTGTGGAGGAATACGTGAAATTTTGTAAGGGTAGGAGAACAACTGTGATAACCTTTCACGAGATTAAGATAGTCCTTGAGAGGATGGCCGTGATGAGCGGGTATGTGGCTCAGCTCGGGCTGTTGCTTCCTCAAGTGATTCAACTTAGCGAAAAGATTAGTTGCCTCGATGAAGACCTGACCCTGGAGCGTGACAAGATGACTGCCAAGATGAGATCGGTGGAGTTACTGGGAGAGATTCTCAAGGCTCAGGTCTATCAGAGGACACATGATGGCGGTTCAGGCAGTGTGTCGGAAACGATGCTTGCTGTCGACGACATCTCATCAACGCCCCCGAATGTCCCGACGGATAACGACGGGAAGACCTGCGACTCCAGGAGTAGCCTGAATGAAGGGAACACCGGGTACTTATCGCACAATATCAATGGGAGTGCGCTTATGTTTTGAGAGAACTAATGCTGAGGAATTGCCGCAGGGTCGGTGAATAGAATCACACCGGTATGCGGCCGGATGGAAACAGTGTGTTCGGCAACCGTCGGGCGCGGACAGTACAACGAATAGAAGAGAGGATACCATGAATCAGCTTCAATTGACAATCGGCGCGGATGCCAGTCCTCAAACGCAGCCGCGGAGATCCGCCAGAGACCCACAGCCGGTTCGCAAGACCAGCGAAGCCCGCCGGGCTTATCTGCGACGTTACTATGAGGCAAACAAAGAGCGGGCCAGGGAGTACCAGCGGCGGTATAACCTGACGCATAAGAAGAAAGCGCGAGTTGCAGGCAGTGCGAAGGGTGGGCGCCGCCAGGAATTCCGCGAGACATTCAATGCATCCGACATAATGCGGGCACCGACCGAAAAGTCGGTAAGAATTCTGCAACTGATATTGAGAGGGGAGAGATTCTTTACAATATAGCAGACTTTGTCTGTTGTAACCGTTTGGGGGAAGGGAACTTTTGTTGACGATACGGATGCTGCCAAAATCCATCGTTGCGTAAATAACCCGTTCCGGCTTACCTACCGGTCGGGTGCCAGCCGCCGTTCGAGACCGCAGGGCGTTCTCAAGCACCTTAACACATCAAATATTTCTTGAATTTCAGACCGCATCCGTGGTAGATATGGTAGTCGGCGGGCAACATTCTCCCGCATTGAATCGTACAAAAAGATAGAACTTTTGTGAGTCCCGTTTGGCTCAAATTGAAGGATGGCTCTATTGTGGGAAAGCTTATTCTTGTAGCAGGTCTGCTGTTTGTGGTGCTGTTATGTGCCGGTCTTGAGGGTATCGGCGTGCTAATGGGTCTGATAGGAGGACTCATCGGTCTCGTGGCCGGAATCATAGGCGCGGTAATCGGCCTTGTCATGGGTATTTTAGGCGCGATAGTCGGTATAATAGCCACTGTCGGCGTTTTGGCAGCACCTCTGCTGGTGGTAGTGCTTATCGTAGCCGGCATTGGCTACTTACTCAAAATCGTCTGATTCGTCGAGTTTCCTCCTATTGTCCTGCCTCAAAAGACTTGTCCGGAAATGGCGGCGGTGGCGGCACGTTAACCGGATTCAGTCGAATTTGCTCCTTAAGATACTCAATAGCGGCATTCAGCTGCGCATCTTCACCATTGAAAGTGGCGTGCGGGAGGTTATCGACGACGATATCCGGTTCCACACCGTGGCCCTCAATCAGCCACTCTCCTTCCGGTCCATAGACTCCTGATTCGGCTGCTGACGCAATTCCTTTGTCTACCAGGAGATTACCGTAGGACAGCCATATCTCACCGCCCCAGGTCCGGGTGCCGATAACCTTGCCGAGCCCCAGTCTTCGGATTCCCTCGGCAAACAGTTCTCCATCGGAGGATGTCCACTCGTTGCAAGCACGACTATGTGCCCATCGAAAGCCAATTGCATATTGGAATAGGGGATGCCTACTCGCGATTGCCAGTAGGCCCACGGTTGTCTCAGTAGTGTAGTGATAATCCAGCTGTCGATTTGGCCGCCGTAGTTGTGCCTAACGTCGATTATCAGGCCCTTGCGATTGAAAACCGGATAGAAGTCCCTCACCCACTGGCCATAGTCGCCGGTAGCAGTCTCTCGCAGGTGAACGTAGCCAATCTCGTTATCGGCCGCCTTATCAACTTCGAGTCGACGCGTATACTCCCAGTCGCGGTAGCGGATATCCCGGGCCTGTTGCACGGAGATTGGTTTGACGATTACATTTCGTTCCTGCTGCGAAGGCGGCGATACCACTGTCAGCAGAACTTCCTTACCGCTCATGCCCCGTAGGGGTGCTTCAAGGGAGAGCGATGAAAGAGTGGGTTGGCCGTTAATTTTTGTTATAATATCGCCCACGGAAATATCCACCCCCGGCACTTTGAGTGGCGGCAAAAACTGTGGCTCCTGCGGGTCGGTGCGGTAGATATAATCAACCCGGTAACCGCCGGCACTCTCATCGCGGCTGGTGACGCCACCCAGAAAAGAGGCGGCGATATTATCCGAACCGGTTCGCACGTCTCCATCCCAGACGTATGTATGAAGGGCAGAGAGTTCGCCGACCAATTGCCCCAGAACGTCACTCAGTTCCCATCGGTCGGTAATCCGTCCAACCAGGGGCATGTACTTGTCGCGCATTTTGACCCAGTCTACGCCGTGCATATTGGGGTCATAAAAATAGTCGCGTTCCATCCGCCAGGCATCGATAAACATTTGTCGCCATTCGTCGGCAGGGTCAATCGCGATAGTCCATCCCGACAGGTCCAGCCCGGCTTTACTCAGGTCGAGATTGCCTGTTCCCTCGGCCGCTGTTACATACAAAGCCTTGGCCTTTCGAATCAGCATTTTTTTGCCGTCGGCCGATAATTCATAGGCACTCACCTTGTCGGTCAATGTCTTTACTTCGGCGTCTTCGTTTTTGATTTCGATTGTATTGAGACTGCGCTGGCCCCGGGATGAGACATCCCATGAAAGCCAGTAGAGTTGTTTGCCGGTGGCCTTGAGACCACCGTAGTTTCCGGCCGGGACGGGAGCTTCCAAAGCGCGATCCTGTATCCCTTTGAAATCTATGTTTACCTGGACGGTTGTATCGGTTGTTTTTCTGTCTTTGTCGTTTTCTTTTTTCGATGCCGCGGTCAGTTCATTGTCGGCTTCAAACGGGGAGCGAAGTTTTTCGGCAAGCGGCAAGAGGTATAGTTTTGTCATCTTGTCGATGAGGGGGAACGGTTGGTTGAGGTCCCAAACATTGGGGACCACGGTAGTAACATCGCGGTCGGAGAGAAAATAAAGCCATTTTCCATCGGGACTCCATGCGGGGTCGTGGTCGAGAAAACGGTCACTTGTGACCGGCGTGGTAATTTTTCGCTCGACGCTGTAGACGAAAATCTGCCCGAGGAAATTCAGAGCCGGTTTGACGAAAGCCAGCCAGCGACTGTCGGGTGACCATACGATTTGCGAATACTCCCAGGTGAGGGAGCTGTCAACGAAGATGGTTGTCCCGTGCTCGATATCGTGAATCCACAGTTTTTGGTCCTTATCATCGAAAGCGAGGTACCGTCCGTCCGGCGACGGGATACCGTCGAATCTGAAAACCGTGCCACTGTTGCTGATTTGTTGGGGGTTACCCATTCCGTTCGCAGGTATTTTCCAGAACTCGAGTTCTCCCGATGCATCGCTGAGCGCCACGACCGATTTGCCGTCGGGCATAAACCGGCCGCTACGGTAGCGGATGCTACTGTCGTGCGTTGCCTCGACCAACCTTCCACCCTTTCGTGGGACCACGAAAACTCCGCCCCTGGCAGTGACCACCACCTGTTCTCCATCGGGCGACAGGTGAGCGGCGGTGAGGTAGTCCAACGGTTCATCGATCCAGGTTTCGCGCATCTGGTCGAAATCCGAGGCAAGGGTTATGCTCACTTGGCGGTCAACACCGTCGTTGATGCTGTAGATGTGAATATCCGCGCCGAGTTGATACGCAATTTTGCCATTTGATAGAGAAGGCGACTGAACATCCCATCCGGCGTGTGATGTCTCCTGTTTGAGATCGCCGCCTTTTTCATCCATAGACCAGATATTCATAGTACCGTCGCGGTCGCTGATGAAATATACCCGGCCGGAATACCACATCGGGGATGCACTTGTTCCGGCGTAATCGGCTGTCAGCGGGATAGCCTCGCCTTGCCCGTCGGTGAATTTCCACAGATTCTGTGCTGTTCCGCCTTTGTAGCGTTTGGCATAGGCTCCCTGAAACGGAAAGCGTGTGAAGAAAAGGGTCTTGCCGCTACCATCATAGCAACCCTGCGCTGCCTGGCTCAGCGGAAGGAGCGTATGTTGCTGCGATGACGGGTCGATCTTGATCAACTGCCTGTTCGGGAGTGTCGAATAGTTGAGGGTGACACAGAGAATTTCTCCGGCCGGTGACCAGCCGGCCACCTCGGCCCGTCGACCGAAATATGTCAGGCGAGTTGGCAGTCCTCCACCCACCGGCATGACGAATATATCGTTAACGCCTTCATATCTGGCTGCAAATGCGAGCATCTTACCGTCGGGAGAAATTGCCGGTTGGCATTCCAGGCCCGGGTGTGTGGTCAAGCGTTGTGCCACGCCGCCCCCGGTGCCCACTTTCCACAGGTCGCCTTCGGCTACGAAGACTATCGTTTCGCCGTAAATGGCCGGTTGACGATAATACCCGATGCGCGTTTCCGCGGCACTGTTTGCTGTTGCCGAAATAGCGGAACTCAGGACTGCAAATACGCTGGCCGTTGCCCAGCAGATCAAAATAAGTCTCTTCATGATTTTCCTCTTATCCATGGAGCCATTGAGGCACTTGCTTCGTTATAAGTTGTTGTATACGATGATAGCAATGCAAAGGTTCACAGTCAATCGCATTCTTCTCGTTATAGCACAGCAATTTAGCAGAAGTGAGGCTTTTCGTTGACAACCGGTGAGCAAAGGCTCATACTTCGAGGCTATTTATAAACAATCCAAGGAGGAAAGCTATGGTTCAGAGACGTAGTCATAAAGCAATACTGGCTGTGGTCGCAGTATTGTTCATGATGCTGGCTGCGCCGGTTGCGGCCGATCAGTATATCAAGCAGGTGACCAATACCGATGCGATATCAATGATGGGACAAAGCCAGCCGGCGCGCGCGGACACCTCGATTGTATGGCTCAGTGAAAACCGTTCGTGCATGCAGTCACCGGGTAAGATATGGGTTATTTATGATGCTCCCGCAAATATGCTTTACTTCGTAGACCATAATGCCAAAACCTATTCGGAGATGTCGGCCGATATCGAGAAGGCGATGGCGGATATGATGCCGTCCGAGGAAGACGATGAATCGGCAGAGATGATGAAGGGTATGGCGCAGGCGATGATGGCTTCGATGGAGGTTTCGGTCAGTCCGACGGACGAAACCAAAAAGATAAAGGACTGGAATGCGAAGAAGTACATCGTCGACATGAAAACTCCGATGGGGGCGACCGTTACTGAAGTATGGGCAACGGATGACATCAAATTGGATTTCGACTTGTTCCAGAATGTTGCCAATGGCGGTATGGCCATGATGCCCGGGTTCGAAAAATTGCGTGGGGAGATGCTCAAAATCAACGGTGTGACGGTGCAAAGTACTACCGAGGCTAACATGATGGGAGCGACGGTACGAAGCAGCATGGAAATGCTCCAGTGGGAACAGAAAGACGCTCCAGCCGGCACATATGATATTCCCGACGGATTCAAGAAAGTGGATCCAGCGGACATGCAGCCGGGCAGATAGCGTTGTAGTCAAAGCGGACATCATTGTCCTTGACAAAAAACGGCAATTGAATATATTTAAGTAACATTCTCCCCGTAACCGGGGAGAATGTATATTAGCATAAGAGAGAAAAGAACTTAGCCTGAATCAGGGCCTCACTCCCAAGGGCTGAGGATTTGTAAAAGCAGCATATATTGGACATCTAAGATTGGTTTTTGCATTCCTGAGACAAATAGCAGAATAGGCATCAGTATTATTATTCACATTGCACTGTTAGTTCGCAGAGAGCTAAGTAGGAATCCCAAACGATCTTAAGGAGGTGATTTGATGATCTTTTTAATCGACCCGACCATGGTAGGCAAGAAGTGCCCGAACTATGAGCCGCCGGCGTGCAGCCCGAAATTTATCCCGCTGTACGGTATTGACCCGATTCTCCCGCCGGAGTGATGACAGGCTTGTAGGTAAACCGTAAGCTTGCCTGATTTGTAAGCTAACGGTTTCCCAGCTAATGATATTAGGCGTCGGATGTATCCGGCGCCTGTACGTGGGGCGCGCCATGCGCGCCCCATAATTGTCCGTAACCGCAATAGATACTAAAAATGCCTAAAAAGTCCCTTTATAATCATTTTCAGCGTTTTAACGACGATTACTACATAGCTTACAATGCCCGTTCCGGTGCGGTGGCGCTGATGACGCCCGAAAATTACGCCGTCTATCAAGGTCTGATAGCAAAGTTTGAAAACGGGGTGGAAGACTACGACGAAGAAGAAAAGCAGTTGCTCAAGCAGTTGGAGTACGGAAAATTCGTTTGTCCGTCTGATTATGATGAACTGGCGGCTATTAAATTTGGGCACAATCTGGGCAGATACAATATTTCTGACCTTGGATTGGTGATTGCCCCTACCATGGCCTGCAATATGGCCTGTGAATATTGCTATGAGCAAAACAAGACGGGCCGGATGTCGGCCGAAATAGTAGATGCTCTCACCGATTTTGTCAAGAAGCGCGGAACAGCCCTGGCCAGCCTGAGCGTGACCTGGTATGGCGGGGAGCCATTGTTGGCTATGGACATTATTGAAGATCTCTCATCGCGATTTATCCAGTTTAGTAAAGAGTATCAGTTTCGCTACACTGCTTCGATAGTCACCAACGGTTATTTGCTGACCCCGAAGACAGTCGACCGCCTTCGAGAGTTGAATGTAGTTGGTGGCCAGGTGACGCTTGATGGCCCCGCTGCCGAGCACAACAAGAAGCGTCCTCTCAAGACCGGGAAGGACAGTTTCTCTACGATAGTTGAGAATTTGAAATATGCCATGACCCGCATGGGCATATCTATCAGGGTAAATATCGACAAGAGCTTTGCCCCTCAGACAATCCAGCAGCTTTTAAGTGAGCTTAAGCAGGCTGGTTTACACAAGAATGTGCCGGTCAATTTCGGGCACCTTGAGCCGGCGACCGAAGTCTGCGCCAATATTGCTGAGTCCTGTTACGACACGACCAACTTCTCAGCCGTTGAGACGGATTACTACCGTATGCTTCTGGCAAACGACTTTATGATACAGAAAATCCCGGCGCCCACACCGGTGTGCTGTATGGCTCAGATTGTCAATTCATTCGTCGTGGATCCGGTTGGTGATCTCTACCGATGTTGGAACTATGTCGGCAATCTCGAAAGGTGCATGGGGAATATCAAAGAGGAGATCGATTTTCAGCACCCGAATCTCAGGCGGTTGTTCAAGGTGGACCCGTTTGAAGAAGAAATTTGTCGTACCTGTAATTTACTGCCGATCTGTATGGGGGGATGTCCCAGTCGTAGGGCCGACCGTGGTCTTACGGGAGAGCAGGTTTGCGAAAGTTGGAAATATAATCTGGAATCAATGTTGGA
>CAVPPI010000002.1:0-126557 GCA_963707365.1 uncultured candidate division Zixibacteria bacterium
ATCATGGGTTCAAGTGATCTTGGCGTGTATCAAGTTATTAGAGAGAGAAATGGGCGTCTATTTCGAAATCCCCGGCTACATGCGAAGCTCTTTATGGCGGACAAGGAACGAGTTCTATTTGGAAGTGCGAATTTGACGGCCCGTGGTTTGGGGACTATTTCCCACGGCACCAACGTCGATTGCATTTCCAGTTTAATGAGCGCCGAGTATGAAGACATTTTCTTTGTTAATTCGATAATCCGAGAGTCTCAAATTGTTCACAGGTTCTGGTTGACACGTTGGAAGCCGAACTGGATGAGTCAGACTCAGGAGAATTCAACGAGGGTGAACTACAAGAGATGTCCGACAGACCTGCTGGAGTGTTTGTTAATGATTTGCCGTTTTCGCAACATCCGCATGAGTTGCTGGAGAATTCTGCAACACGAGAAGCTCGCCATGATATTGAGTTACTTTTACTAGGCAACCGGGACATTAATTTGGAGTCTCTTAGGGTTCAGTTCAGAATGTCGGATATAATGCGTTGGCTGGATGGGTTGATCGGTGAGCCTATGAGCTTTGGTGCCTTCACCCGCGCGTTACACAATTCACTCATTGACGACCCTCGACCATATAGAAAAGACGTTAAAGCCCTACAGAACAATCTATTTGTGTGGATAGAAGAACTTGTTGGGGATGAATACTGTATGGGTGTATTCAGAGGCGACATAGTCAAATCATTAGCAAGAAATGACTGCTCACATATGGGGAGAGGAGGGCTGATAATGTTGTCGTTCTGCGGGTTAGTAGGATACCGCGGCGGAGTTCGAAGATCACGAAATATGAGCATCTAGGCGTGAATAACAGTTGAAGTGATCGGCGCCACTTTATCGTATATTGTGGTGTAAATTATCTTCGAATTCCTTGATTCCATTCGCTCGGTACCTCAGCTCAAAAAAGACGACGAAGCCGATTATTGGCAGTGGCTCGAGGCGTGGCCTCACACCCATAATTAGTTGTAGTTTCGATGCGTCTCAAGGCGGAAAGCTGACGGACAGGTCTGTTACATGCCAAGTGCGCTGTCGGGGACCGCGAAATAGCTTTGATCTACAGCGCCAATTTGACTGAGGCTGCGATCATCTGAACATGGAATTGGGGCGCGATTGTGCGAGGAGGAAAGGTACCAGCTTAGATCTCGGAGCATTTTGAGGAACTAATTTCCAACGGCACACTGGTACCGAGAGAAGAAGGCCTCATGTAACGCTGACAAGAGAGGTTCGACAGAGACTCAATCTACGGGACATGTCCAAAGCTATGGAACAAAGAGAATGGTCCTTAGCTGAAATACTTGATGGAGTGCTAGACTACCTTGACTGCACGCACGAGGAGCAGTCGAAGTACAAACACAAGCTGCACGATTTGTTAACAGCGGCTGACAATATCCTGGCTTGGTGTGCAGCGTACCCTGTGCTTGTAGATTACCTTCACAATGCCCCGAAAAACAACATCAACGCTATCAGAGAAAATGACAGAATCTCGAGCGTCTTACGCGTTGCGGATTACGGCAACACTTTCCATTGCCTGAACGAACTAAGTGAGTTGGCGACCAAAGAGGTGATTAGACTGTCGAATAAATCAAAAGAAGTTTTGCGACTATACCATGAGGATTTACAGGCATGGCGGTCAAAGCGAAATGACTTGGACCATATTGGAAGCCAGAATGACAGGAGTGCCAGAAACGATACAACGAAATCCGTCCCCAGGTTAGGAACGTAATTTCCATGGTTAAGGAGGCAATTGGTGACTTAACTTTTCAGCGTTCAGATGCGTCGTACCGGATTGGAAACAGGGAAATCTCAGTAGCGAGAGTCGGCGGATTAGCCGAGGTAGATATGTGGTTCCCGTTCTGTCTGGTACAACATCGGCAGAACGGTGATCTCGGATCTGTACTATTTGAGCGAGCAAACCAAGAACGATATGACCTTTGCCGCCCTTGCCCCAGGCGAGTTCTAGTGAGCGTATCGTCCTTAAGCGAACAAAGACAGAACACAGAGGACTATTCAACCATCTGTGTGGCTATATGATGCTCAGAGAACTTGGCTTTAACAGGCGAAAGTCGGTAGAACCCCCTGCCGAATGGATCAAAAATGTTTCGGACTTCAAACCCATCATAGGGAATTTGACTCAGAACTTTATTGGTCGAAAGGATATTCTTGATAGGTTGGTTGATTGGGCGGTAAAGTCGCACAAGAATGATCTCTTCGTTCTTGGGCCTCCAGGCATTGGCAAGTCTGCTTTGGCGGCAAGATGTTACCAGATGTTGGACGAGTTGCCGAAGAAACCTGATTTGAACATTGTGGTGGCTGCGTTTTTTGCAGATAAAGGGCATCCAGGCAGAATAACACCACACGCGATACTGAGGCATTTAGCCGCCAGTGCTTGCAAGACCGCTGGAAAACAGTGTGACTGGCTACAGGGTGATATAGAACAGATTCTCAACGGCCTGGAGAGCTTGATCAAGGACGACGAAGGACAACGGACTCGACAAATTGTGTTCATTATCGATGGATTCGATGAATTGAACGAGGAAAGCCAGAAGCTCGTGCGCGATAACGCTAAAAGACTACTTGAGATTGGTATCAAGGTGTGTATTTGTTCTCAGAAAGTCGCTCGCTTGGCTGATATCGAGCCAGACATTTCACTGGAATACGACGACGAAGGAAATCTCTCCGACCTACGCCTCAGTACCGAAGCAGACTTGTCAAACCTGCCTCTCACTGCTAAACAAAAGGATGCTGTGGCAGAATTGATCATTGAGCGAGCGAAGGGACAATTTCTCTATAAGAGTATTCTCATCAGCCTCTTGGCTCAGCAGAAAATCTCCGTAGGTGAGTTGAGGAAATTACCTGTTGGTATCCAACGATACTATGAGTCATTGCTTGATAGGTTGAAGAGCGAGTTTGATTCCAGGGAGAGATTTCTGGAGCGGGGTCTACCATTATTGACTTTGCTTGTTGAATACGGGGCTCCTGTTTCTATAGGGCGGATATCTGGCATTCTCGGCTTTGGCTGTGAGTTTGCGCGCCTGTATATCAGCATACTTAAGCCTATTCTAAAGGAAAACGATGATGATAGCGACCCGGGTTATGAATACTGCCACCAGTCTGTGGCTGAATATCTCAAGGCAAACGAGGACATAGCGGGAATGTGCGGGCGTGTGGCCCAACAAATTCTCAGATACGAATATAGCGACTGTTGCAGTGAATTTGTTTTGGAGAAATTTGTAGAATGGGCGCAAGACGCCAAACACTTTTCTGCTGTCAGGCCTTATCTTGAGAACACGGAGTTTGTTTGAGCGATGGATTTGCCACCATCGTGTTTTAGCGTCCAGCAGAGAGTTTGGTACTTGAACACTATAATTTTTCTTCACAGAAAGAGAAGCTCAGCGCATTACTGCGTTTTCATTTAACTGCGACCGACTTTAGAGTAATCAGTTACGACTGCAACGGTATCGGCTTGCGTCGTCTTTATGGGATAAACTCGGAGTTGTTTGGTTGGATGCGCGAAAAGGATTTTTCCGGGGGGCTGAGAAGATGCCCGGCTACATTTACAAAGTCACAATATATAAAGCACGTTAGACCAGCGTTGAATAGGGAAAGGTCTAGCGATTTGCGAACATTTCATATTAGAACATCGCGTTTGTGGAGGCAACACCAGGCATTTATATTTTCATGGCGGGGTGAATGCCGACTACGCGGAGATCCTGGAGGAAACTTGGAAGTCGATCCGGTCGCTATTGCGAGAATATGGTGGTGAAAAACGTGTTCTCACTCTATTCGGAGACATAGCCGTATGTTCTTCACTGGCCAATAATTGGCTGTGGTTGCTGTCCGACATAGCGGACAGGGAGATACGTTTCCGCACAAAACCTCCAGCGATAGTCCGGAAATTCACCCGCAATTTGGTAGAAGTGAACTGTTGGTATCACCGTTAATTGGGAAGCTCGTACTTGGGTGTTTTGCTCCGAATTTGCCGGGTGTTCTGAAGTTCCTTGCTTCTGCTGAGCGAACAAGATCAAAGCAGATATAAAGGCAAACATCGACAAAGTGTTATCCGTTGTGGCGAAGGCAACAAATGATGCGGCTGACGTTATGCGGCTTTGTGGAGTGCCGGAGCCGGGCCTCCCTGTTGAGGAACTATTTGGGGACGCCTTGGACCATCTGGGCCGGGTTGAGACAAGGAAAGCTCGTAGTATTCTTAAGCGATGGTCGAAGGTCTTCGCGCCCGACATGATAGAGCGAGACCATCGAAAGTTCGTGGAAGAGATCAGGGCCGCTGGCTTGGAGAACGCTGTCCTTGATCCTGCTATAGACTATTGGGAGCAGTACTTTTTGGATACCTGGCCTGAACGCATCGATGAGGTAAATGGCCCAAACGTGGAACTCGTGGAGGATACCGTGGGTGATAGTCGAGCGATTCGTTGAGACTCTGAATGGTTTCGGCATGGACAAGAAGCTCATGACCCGAATAGTCCGAATACTCCGCACTTCGTGAGTGAGAACTAGAATTATTCCCGGCATGGAGAATATACTTTGAGGGGAACGAAGGTTTTTGGGAGGGTATTCTTAAAAGCAAATTCCCGTTGCCGAAATATCAAAGTAGTTGGGCCTTGATCCAAGGCACGCTGCTCATGAGATTAGAAGATTGGTGACCTTCAAGAAATACAAGTGTGCCCCGGAAAATGTGCGAACACTCTGTAATCTTAAAATCAAGCAGAAAGCTTCGGAAATTCAGGGATCGATGAACGAGCATGATACATGCCGTCTCCGCGATAGTGTTATCAAGGAGGTAGTGTCGGATTGGTCTCTGACGAGTGATCAGATAGCGCTTTTGGCGAGCCGATATCATGACTCGACCTGGAGGTTCACGCGTTTACTAATACCAAACCTTGACCCTTCTGAACCATGCAGCAATAAGGATATGCTCGGTGAGTATTTTGTACGCTTCCTTTCCAGGCTTTTCGGTAGACAGACATTACCGGATAACGAATGGTGGTCCGAATCTGGCGATTGGACCTACTCATTGAGTAATCCTTATGATTCTCCACCGGACGGGTTTTATGGAGAGAACTTCGAGTACGAGCAGAGAGAGCGTGGTTTTGACCTGATCTTTATCTGGCACCATCTGTGTCTGCACGAACCTACCTGTGTCAAGTCGGCGCTTGAGATTCTTAGTACCATTGAATGCGGCTGTCATGGGTTTGACATGTTGGACATAAATCAGCACGACTGTACTATTTCTGTGTTTCTAAGTAGTCTTGTAGTTGCGCTTCAGATGCTTGATGAAAAAAGAAAAAAAGAGTTTCTCGACTTGTATCTGAAATTCTTCGGAGACTGGCAGTATCAAACGCGGTTCCCAGATAGAAGTGATTTCTTCAACTTTTTCTTCTCATCATCTGAGGATGAGTTTGGGTTGTTCATGAACGAGCAATTCGGCAATTATGTACCCTCCGGTAAGACAGTATGGGGAGTCCTGATGAACAACCCTGACCAATCGCTGAAAGAGATGTTCCGATCGATAAGGTCGACAAAGGGAAATGAGTATGATTTTCCAGAAGGATTGTTTGATGATGACGGGGCCAAAGTTTTCAGGTTCTAGGACTGAAGAACATCCGGTTATTTACGAGTTTGTGCAGTCTGATCTGATACCGCTAATCCTGAACCGACTAACTTGGGTGCATAAGTGAACTGCTTATAGAAGGTCCAGGTCTTAACGCGATGACTGTTGCTTGGTTCCATCTCTTTCAAGCCGTCTCAACCCCGCATCGGGCTCGACAGTCGTACCCATCCGGTAACCTTGAACTGATTAGTATGTGCGGGAACGCACAAGGAAGTCTCTGTAACCTGTTAGTATGCAATAAAAAAAGCTCCCCCGGCTAGATTCGAACTAGCGACCCGCTGATTAACAGTCAGCTGCTCGGTTGATTGAGCTTTAGAGTACAGTATCGAGGTTCGAAAAGGAAACAATAGCTGCCTTCATGGGTCGGCTAGGAGCCGATGTCCACACAAGTGCGTCACAGGTTAAGCCTGAGTCATGGGGCTAACTAGCGGTAAGTCGATTCGTTAGAGGTTGGCCGACTTGAATATAATGTACGGCGGGGGGAGCCCCCGCCGTCGTAAATACTCAATCGTCATATCTCATCTGTCAGAATTCAAGTTCGGTCTGCTTTGACTGACTGCTGGTTGGCTTGTTGGCCACACCTGGCAGGGTACCGGCTCCGGGCCACCTTTCCAGAAGTAATTGACAAGATACGTTAAGATCCATACGGATCAATAAAGCCGTCACCATTGACATCAACTTCATCTTCGCATTCTGGTGGAAGACCGAATTTCCATAACCAATCGACGAAATAGGTGATATCAAGTCCGTCGAGACGACCGTTGTGGTCTATGTCTCCGCGCAATTCGCAACAAGGAGGTTCGACGATCACAAACGGAGAGAATGAGCTAACACTTGCGCATATCTCATTGTTAGCTGTGTCCACGGGTTGTACAGTTACATCGACCCACTGGTCCGTCTCATAGTGCAAGACCTTCAGCTCAATCTCCTGACTTTTCACGCTGTCCGGATCGTACGAAAAGCAAACCATTACGGCATCACTATACACCGCACATTGTCACGATATCAAAGTAAGTCGGTGGGCGAAGCAGTCGATATCCGTCGGGAGGTCCTCCGCCTGTTGAATCCGTGGCAATTTCTATTATTCCTGTCGAGATCACTTCGTCAAACGTGATTGTGACGCCGTCTATAGGAGTTACAGTCACTAATTCGCCAGGCTCGATACTGGCAGCGCACTCAGCACAGGCGTCGCCTATTCCATCGACATTAGTGTCGGCCTGGTCAGGATTTGCGGTAAGTGGGCAGTTATCGTAAAGGTCAACAAACCCATCTCCGTCGCTATCTTCGTATATCTGGCAGGCGCTCTGGTAAGCCCCTATCCAAGTCGCGCACTGGTTCAGGCTGCTAAGCGGACTACAGGGGGATAGTTCATCCACATGGTAGTTGCCTGATAGAGCGTCGCAAAATAGTGGGTCTAGTACCAAGTTGTTGTCACCGGAAGGATATATTTCATTGTTGCAGTTGGTGGGGACATTTTGCCAGAAGTCACAGCATCCGAGATAGTAACGGGGCCTGAATACCCACCGCCGGAGGCTTCACAGTCAAGGGTTGGCGGAGCCACAGTCGCTACTGTCGAACATGCGGCAAAAGATATTGTACATGACTGTGCCTTCCCTGTCGCAGAATAGGCCACCCCCTTTGGCGCGCGCAGAACCCATATCGGGATAGACTCCACTGAGGGCATCGGCGCTTGTACTGTTACCGTAAAACGTGTTGTTGATAACATCGACCGGGTCGCGCAGTAAAGCCCACCACCGGAGGCTGTACTGTACCCGGCTGCGCCACCTGCTGAAGCAGATATGGTGTTGTGTGCCAGCAGATTCCACCTAAACCAAGCAGGTCCAGTGGCGATGTACACCGCGCCACCCTTTCCTGAGGCACTAGCCCATGAGACACTGCCACAACTGGCTTCACACCCGTTCTCGACAAACAGGCAGGAATCGATGGTACATAATGCTCCTTGCACGTAGACTGCCCCCCCTTAGAAGTCTTGCGGCCAGAGTGCAGTGCATTATTTGTAAAGCAACTTCTCACAATTTTGACAGATTCACCGCCAACATAAAGAGCCGCTCCCAGTGCATCATTAGGCTCGGAATAGTCACAGTATATACCTTCTGTAACAGTATTTCCCTCCAGTGAGCACTCTGTCATTACACAATGATCACCCATTAGAACAACGGCACCTCCCACTATCCCTTCATAAGCATCAATACTGTTGCTCACAAAACTGTTGTTATCTAAGGTGACACTATCACATTCAGCGTAAACTGCGGCTCCGGCATTAGCTCGGTTATTCATAAATTGAGAATTTGTCACATGCAGCCAGGAGTCATCGATCGCAGAATATCGCCCCTCCCGGGGATCGGAACGGTATCTCTCGCACGTCACTCCCCTGAAAAGTACAGCTGTTAATGAAAATCCTTGAAGAATGAGAATACAGCCCGCCGCCCATTTGAGAGCGGGCTGTTGTATGATCCACAGTTGCTAAACGTCACGTCCTCTAAATTGACGATCGAGCCAGTTGAGAATAGGCCGGCTCCGGCCGTCGTGGTATCATTGATTCGGGTGCCAAGTTGTCCGGAGATGGTCAGTCCTGACAAAAATACAGTATCTGCATTGGAAATCACAAAACCGAGTTCGTATCTGTTCCAGTTGATATGTCATTCACCCGCGTTTGATCACGGCCTTCGTAGCCAAGTACACGCAGACCTCTGTCGATCGTGACCTGTTCGGTATATGTACCGGCTGCGATCATGATCGTATCGCCGTCTACGGCCGTGTCTACTCCGGCCCCGATTGTCTGAAACGGGTAGGTTGTACTTCCATCCCAGGGGCCTGAAACGTTTGCGCTGTCCACCCAGATACAGACGTTCGGCAGATAACAACCGACATCGTATGCGCCAATTGTGACACCGCATGGGTTGTTGGCAGCCAAGCACGGAGAGCGATCGGCTAAGCTATAATCTCCTATTGTCGTATCACAGAATAGAGGATCCTCTGATATGTTCCCGTTGGTTCCGGTGGGATCAGGTATATTGGCGTAGTTGCCGCCTAAGTTACCGTATACGTCGCAACAGCTTAGTGTGGGGTTACCATCCCACACTCTTATACCCGAACCATCATTCGAAGCCACAACGGTGTTAGACATGGATATGCTTCCCGAAGACCAATGAAGTTGCGATTCCAGGTTGTTGCAAAAGTGGAGCCAGGAGATGCTGCAGCGCCTCTAAAAGAACAACCATAGCTGACAGAACCTCCGTTGCGGGTGTATTCACAGTTGGACATCGCAAAATATACATCTGCGCCTCCCACGCTTATGCCGCCACCATTGTTGGTATTCGACATCGCTTAGACTGAGGTGGATATATGTCTCCTCCAAGGAAAGACCATTCACAACCGTACCCGGACTATTCTTGATGACACAGTGTGAAATCGATGTCTGGTGAGCTGGGATTATGACGGTCCCTGTGAGGTTCTCGAATAGGCAATTGGCACCGAATATTGCACGCTCCGTCAGGACTCGATTGGTTACCATCCAGCACCCGTTCACACCACTGAGAACCTGTGAGTTAGTCAGAGTGAGGCACCAAACGCAACAAGCGCATTACGTCAAACACACAACTGTCGAGTATGTGGCATGATTCCCGGAGAAGAAATCGAGCGCCTCAAGGCAGGTTCCGTTGCCACCGAAATCCGAATTCTTCACGGTCAGTGGATAGTAACTATCAGGATCTAATTCCATTAACCGGTATTGTTACTGAACTCGCAGGAATCTCTAGGGACAGAGAACATGATGGAATTTGGGATAGCTACCGCATGGCACTGTTGCTTATTCTACTGTTGCGAAGAATGAATGCTGAGGGACTATGTGGAGAGTTGTGGCATAATTGGTGATGTTGGTGAGTGTTACATCAACTAATTTAGGTGCTGAACAAAGAAGAAACACTGCATTTGCAGCATTGGTAACTCTTCAGTCCCTTGAACGACGGTGGGGTATCCTCCATCTCTCCACCCGCACTCGTTCTCAAAGTGGAAACCATCACCGGCATCTGAACGTCGATGATGGTTAACGTCGGCCAAATTCGCTACAGATAAGTATAGCTTGCCGTTAGCGGCGATGTTATAGTTCCCCGCACCGGTACAGGTGCCAGGAGCAACTGGCCGCATCACCGTCATGCACCAGTCTATTGCGCCTGAATGGTTGGTGCGTCTTCCGGTACGTGAATTGTCACCGGCTGATAAATCGTGAACGGCGATCGGCGTGCTCCAGTCGCTCCGAAGCATTCGTTCTTTCCCTTGACTCGCCGTGATAGGTGATGCCTCTTGTCACTTCAGCCTCTTGTGCACGCTGCTGGCTGGAGTAGCCCTTGCTCCTCTATTATCTCGGGGGAACTGAAATCGCTATTGTCATCAACTTCCAGCCGATAGAATACTCCGCCATCGATCTCGCTCGTTAAGCAGTAATGTTTCTGTAAGGATATCGACAACAGCGTTGTCCGAGGGGTCCAGCAGTGCAGGAGGTACATCCGGAGCAGCTGGTACCGTTATCTGTCTTTTCTGGACTGAGCTGACTCCAGCCGCAGGTGTTATAGACGCGGCCCGTGCATAACGGTACCAGTTGGTCGAGAAATAGTTACTGATGAGGTGGATACTCGGATATCGTTATACCGTTTTCATATAGCTTGTACCGGGTAGCCCCATCAACTGGCGGGAGTTCGATAGTAAACTCAACATCCTCACAGGGATAGTACGGTAGACCATCACCTGATCAGGCGTTGGCGGAACGGTGATAACTTCAATGTTCTCGGATGTACCTGAGCTAACCCATCCGCAGGAATTACCGGCATCGACGTGATAGCTATAGGTGCCAGTATCGCGCGCAAATGTCTGACTAAGCAGGCTGCCTTGATATACTTCAGTCGTCCACCATCTCGAACAGCTTATACTCATCTGCTCCGGCAACCGGGTCCCAGCTGACCGTATCTTCCGTGAGCGAACACGCCAGAGTGTCTGGATCGTCGGTGTTGAGGTCAGATGGAGTCGCGCCTACATTGACGAGGACAGAGCCTGTGTCCGAATTGCCGCAGTTGTTCCATGCCACTACGGAGATGACGATCGGTGCGGTATATCCAATCGGTGGAGTGCAGGCTGTGGAGATTGCCATCGGGCGGGTCAAATGTTCCTCCGTTGTCAGAAGACCAGACCAGCCCAAAGGTTCATTGATGCCATCGCCGTATATGTTTGAGCCCCCCGCTACACACCTCGTTTTCTCCAGAGATCGCTGGAAGGCCAGGAAATGTCACCAGCAGCCCCCATATCACTAATGAGGTATCGCTCTTCACCCCACTGATTGTAGCCGTAACGTGATTGGTATTCTCCAGGGCTGGGGTAGTCCGTGTACGACGCTCGCGTACCGTCTTGCCAGATCAACTGCAGGTCTCTATAGACTCGGTAGCCATCCTCGAGTGAAACATCATCCCATGAAAAACCACACTATCGCAATAGTTGTCAGAGCCCACAAGGTTGTTTGGCACAGGCGGGATAGGTTTTTCCTCAATAGTAACGGTAATTTGGTACGAATGTGTTTTGCTGCCGGTAGCGGTCACACTTAGAGGGTAGGTCCCGGAACAGCATCAATGGTGGGCATAATCCTAAGTTGAGAACTGCGCAGGGAACCGTCACCGGGCTCTGTGAAAACTCGTGAGCGACGTTAGCCGGAAGACCCGATTACGGTAGAGTGACGCTCTCAGAGAATGTCCCGATTTTTTCTAACAGTATGGCAAATGTAGCTGTGTCTTACCTTGGATAACGTTTTGAGCGTCGGGTGAGATGGCGATTTTGGTGAAATCCGGTTTGCGGATTTATGGTAATTGGACCGTAATAAGAGACATTCATTACCTTCGTTAGTTTCACTGAAATCATCCGTTATATCGGCTTCTATTACGATATATTTGTTTGCTCCAACATGACTGGCATCGAAAGTGACGGATATAGCGGGTCGGTATCTCCTGGACGAGCATAGACACGGACTGGTCGATATGAAGCCTCACTACCCGGCGGTAGGGGCTGTCTGTGACCCACAAGCCACATTGTGAGCTTCTTCACGCCCCTCCTTGAGCCGATATTGCGTTATGTAATCAAACCTACCATTTGTCCCACGGTGAACGGTGGTCCACCTTCAGGCACGGAACTGACACTGCTAATCCGGTGGTTCTCGAATCATCACAGAACTCGATTTCGATATCGGGGCGATTGGAGGTGGTGCTGGAATACGAGCTTGTCAATTTGGCTAATGTGCCCTATTGAGAATATTCAACAAGCACATGCCGCGATTTGGTTCACTCCCCCAATCCAGTCTTCTATTTGATCTTCAAAGGCCCAAGAATCATATTTATGCCAGCCGGTCTACGGATATTTCCTCCGATGTTATGCTGAAGAGACTGGGTTTAGCTGAGTCGATATCACACTCATCCCAGTCAGGAGTGTCTATTTGGTATAGTCGCAATTGTAAGTCATCATCATTTTTTTCCGAAACTTCCTCGCAGTATAAATTGATCGGATGCCTGGTATATGGTTCCGCTGAGCTGAAAGATCGAACTTATAAACCCTTTATAATGGATAACCTATACTGCATAAGGCAATGACCGTCCCCATGATTTGGTCGTCGGTACAGTAATTGCCTGTGGAATTCTCAGGATTCACGTATGTTGTCTTCTACGGCGTACCGCCTTATCACTAATGGCTGTTCTGTGACATCAATTCAATATCCAGAGGTACTATCTCGCCATTTATATTGAAATTGATAGTCCCGTAATAGTTCCGGCGTGAATTGTGACTCCCGGATATTTCACGCTAACAAGCTGATCCGTGGTGCCGCTTGTCGGTACAGTGCCTGCCCATGATGGTCTACTGCTAATTGACCATGATAGCGAGCCTCCAGTGCCACAATTGGCAACCTCAACGTTGAGATAGCCTGGTGCGCCCGGCGTAGGTTGTGAAACCAGCCGATTGGATTCACACACGGTTCATCTACCTGTGGCTGGTCCAGATACACGTAAAAAGAGAATTTGACGAACTGCCGCTGACAGCGGTAGCGGTTACTTCAAACGTGTAGAAGCCTTCTGTTAAAGCCACTTGTGGACCAATTGTATTCAAGCGTCCCGGATGAGGAAGAGGCAACAGGTGTGCCATTACGCGTAAATCCATGATGCGATTCCCGACAGTGGGTAGCAGAGGCGTCGACGCTGACAGTGCTGCCGATGTATTTGTAGGCGGTGTTGCCAGGTGCGGCAATGGAAACCCCATCAACACTGGCAACTATTTCTGGTGGCCCTGGCTGACCAGCAGTTAAGACGAATTCGAAGGCATCAATGGGCCACCATGACCCCAGTGCGTCCTCTTGGTATAACCAGACCTCGAACTGCCCAATCTCATCGGTAGGATTTACGCCGAACGTAAGGGTCTGGGATTGTCCAATGTCGAGACTAACTTCGCCAGTAATGTAGGACGCCCACTCCCGCTCAGGGTATAACGCACCATTATCGTCCCATACGCGGAGGTAATACTGCCCAACCTCCGGTGCCGCAAAAGTGACTTCGACTGTGCCCCACTGTCCAATAGTCAGGGGTGACGGGTTTGACTTCAACAATCTCTTCATCGAACTGGGGAGTAATGTATCGCAACAGATATTCATTTAGGAGTGGAAGTGTGGAATTGTATATGTTGTCAATCGTGAACCACGCATTGTAACCGTAGGTTGGGTTTAGGTCCGTGCTATTGCTTCCCCAACCATAATTCACGTGGTACTGTCTGACATTGTCGATTATACGAGCGCCATCGCAGACAATAGCATGTCCTTCTATACGATAGAGCATAGGTCTATAGTGGTCTATTTCATACTTGATGAGGTTGAACCATCCCTCTTCAGTATGCCAGAAACGATCAACCTTATCGATGTGATCGGCATACTTGAAATATGTAGGCAGTGTCGACTTGGCATCGCTCGTCGTTGCTGTAGATGCGCAGACGCCATAATCCATTTCGAATACGACTCCAACCTCGTAGCACAGTTCCGCTACAGCCTCTGAGCAACGACTGGGCGGATTCGGTCACATCGTTGGGCATATTTGCCCAATCATAACCGTCGGACAATTCTACAGTCAGTACCTGTGGCACTGATTGCCCGTCACAACTCTCATCGCCGTCCCAGTTGTATGTAAAGGATCCCACGCCTGCATCTGGCCACTGATGATATCTCATTAGCTGAGCTGCCGCTGTAGCTACGCAGCCCACTAACGTGGGGTCACTTGGATCATCAGGAACAGAGTTACCGGTGTTACAATCTTGGCAACTCCCATCGCCTGCCGGACAGAAGTCATTATATGGGCTGTCCTGATCCCATGTTGAAAAGAGTAGCGGACCCGTCGCTGCACTTGTACCGATGGAGGGCAAAACTGCAACGGCAAAATCTATGGATTCTGAACCATAAACATTCCACTGTTCTCGATGCTTTGGGTCAAAAAGGGCACCGGTTGCCCGGCGGCTACATGGCCGAAGCACTTCCCGAATTGATTTTCGAATGCTTGGTAGCGCGAGAATAGTACTTCTCTGACCAATTCCGGCATTCCGATATGATACGAAAAATCTAAAGAACCTTCATCGGAACAAGCGATGACAGGCGGAAGCTCTTTTAGGCTCGGCACCACGATCCAACCTTCCGGTTCTACCAGAAAGACTCTGCCGACGGTTTGACCATATGCAACAATCTGCTCCTCGCCAGCGAGCGATGGATCGGTTGTATTAGCCCAGTGTCCGATCGTTTTGACCGACATCCGGAGCCAGTTTTCGGCTTCATTGCGGGCCTCGCGCTCGGTGCAGGTTTCAGAGATAGCTACCTGCGGTATCATTATCAGAAGAAGCAAGAGTACTACAGTGAATGACACATATATTCTAGCTCTAGCATGCGTAGGCACAGTTCTTTTCATACACATATGGTCTCCCGTGCTTGACATTAAGCGGAATGCTTGATAGTTGCATGAAGGCATTCATGTTAAGAAGTCTATTGTTCAAGGCTTTTCGGTCATGGCATTAGGTTTGATGGCTAACCCATTCATAATCTGGACGATTACATCTGTAGCGTCGTATTAGCCACAATGATTGATTCGACTATCATAGCTTCAGGTTTGGGAGAAGATGGTAGGTATTCCCAAAAGGTGCTGTGTCCTCCCGTAGGAACATAGATATGATAGTCGATATACTCGATGGGTGCAAGGACTTTTCTAAAGATAACAAAGCCGGTCTACTTAGGTGCGATATCTTAGACAAAAAGAGGGCCTTCATGATGCATCGTGACAAAGGTACAAGTCCTCCTTTGCGTGTATAATGAAGTCCACGGTGGGCGCTTGTAGATGGGTTCAAGTCCCTCTTGTGACCGATTTGTGACAATTTCATGTCGAAATGGGGTAAAAATGAGCAAAAACCACTTTTCGGGGCGTAAGTGCGTAAGTTATTGATTACAAGTGTGGATTAGGGCGTAAAATGAAGGCTTTCAAAACATAGCAAAATGGACCCTGTAAAATTCCGGGGTTCAAGTCCCTGCACCGCTATTATTTTTTATTCTTTTGCTGAAAAATCCCGGGAATTCTGTTCAGAGAAGCCGCACAAACCGAGCCTCGGCGTTTCAGTCGGTCGATCAGTATCTCTAGGTGTTCAGTTACCTCACTAGTATCATTAGGCGTTCGTTACTTTACCAGCATCATCTTCTTAGATTGTGTGAAGTCATCAGCCTGTATTCGATAAAGATATAAGCCGCTCGATAAATGGCCGGCGTCCCAATTTGCCGTGTGAAGGCCCGCTGGCAGCGAACAATCAACAAGGGTGGCCACTCTCTGTCCAATGATGTTGAAAATCTCCAATTTGACTTGAGAAGCCCGGGACAGAGCAAATCGAATCTCTGTCGCAGGATTGAACGGGTTGGGGTAGTTCTGAGAGAGAACAAAACTCTCCGGGATCACCGGCTGGAGCTGGAAATCGTCGACATCGGTAGACAGCCCGGCATCGCCGCCATATGCTCCCATATCGGCCACCTCTGAGCCTTGCCCCCACTGGCAATCCAACACCAGATCGGCGTAGTCCGGATGCCCGGCATCGACACAAGGCGAATCAAATAGGTCGCCGCAGTCGTGGTCATCAGATGGAAATCACCATTTTCCGGGTCGCGAAATAGAGGGTCAGTATCGATATTTCCGGTTCCTTCGAATCCGCCCTGAATATCACAGTAGGTGACGACACTTCCTGCTCCACAGCCGAGTATGGAATTCCCCCAGACAATTGAATTCGTAATGGTCGGGTAGGCTTTATCACAAAGAATTCCAAGTGGATAATTGTCGGCGATGACGTTGTTGACTATCAAAGGCGTCGAGTTATCGAAAATGTCCAAGCCGTCACCTGCATCGGCATCATTGTCAAAGATGATGTTGAAAGAGATGGTCGGATTGGAGTTTACCCCGCAACTCATTGCCCCGCCATAGTGGGAGCGATTGCCGGTAATCGTATTGGCCGTTATCAGGCCGTCGCAATCGATAAGGCAGAGTCCCCCACCGACATTGCCGCTACGGTTGTTGGCAATGTAATTTCCTTCGATAACTGGGTTCGAACTCTCACAGTAGATACCGCCGGCATAGTTGTGGAAATTGCCCGTGTGCGAGTTATCGCAAATCACGTTGTTTATAATGCGCGGCTGCGAAAACTTGCAGTAGATTCCGGCACCGCTCCAGCGGAAACCCGGGCGTCTAAATACATTCGAAATAATTGATTGATGGCTATGGTCGGGTTCGATAAGTAACAGTAAATCCCGCCTCCTTCAGCGTTCAGGCCGTTTTTAATTGTAAAGCCGGTCAGCACGGTTGGATTAAGGTTGTGTTCGTAATGGAACCTGATGACAGAACCGGAAGCGCCACCGTCAATGACTGTCTGCGATATATAGCTTGTGTCTCCGGTAGTGAGAAATAACGACGCCAGGACAATATCAATCCCCCGGAAGGTTATATTTTCGACGTAAGTTCCCGGATAGACCAACACCGTATCCCGTGATTCGGCCTCGTCTATAGCGGCTTGAATGGTCGTAAAATCGCCAGGGACACGCATCGTATCGGCCCATGAGATGCTTGCGGTTGCCGCGACAATAAGGACGCAGAATAGTATTTTCATTAAAATTCCCACGATTAAAATTTGGCATTACTATAAAGACGGGCTGATTTTCGATTTGTCAATAGTCGCTTGTGTCTGAGCGGTGTTTGGCAGGTGGATTGGAAGAGAGATAGTAGCAAAGCCACTCCGGTTTGGGCCGGAGTGGCTTTTTCTTATCTCATATCCCGGGTTGTTTCGAAATCCCGAGATTTCATCTCAAATAAATGGCCTGCTTAGTGGCAAGGAACCGGAGCAGGACCGCCTTTCCAGATGTAATTGACGAGGTAGGTGAGATCCAGCGGATCGCCCGCAAGGTCACCATTTACATCAACTTCATCCTCGCAATCGGGATCCGGACCGCCCTTCCACAGCCAGTTCACGAAATAGGTGATATCCAACGGGTCGAGATAGTCGTCACCGTTGAGGTCACCCATGATCGCGCAGCAACCTTCGCAGAGGTCAATACCACCAGTGGCGTTTGCATCGGCAAACATAGCCATGCCACCATTGTTGGCGTACCAGGCCTTACCGGCGTCGATAGCAGCCTGTAGATCGGCGAGGTTGCCTTCATGAACCGTGGCCAGAACAGTCACTACTTCATAGTAATCGGTAGCGCCGAGATCCAACGACGGGTTGAAGCACATGGCGGTATGCAGATCCTCGATCGAGTCGGTAGCGGCCAATCCGGGCTTCATCATTTCCTGATAGAATGTTCCGGGAACGAAGCCAGTGTTGGCACTGAGCGAATCGTTTTCACCCACGAAACCGCCGTAAGGAACGGTGGCGGCAAGCACGCCATTGAAGTAGGACTGCACAAAGGCATTACCGCCGAAACGGTCGTCGTTCTGTTGACAGTCTGCTCCATCTTCGCTATTGTCCCAGGAAGCTTCATAGCCCTGCTGATACACCAGGCTCCTGGTTACATCAAAGCCGCCGTAGTTGCATATATTCCAGACATCGCCCTCCTGGTCATCATCATGGAAATCCCACGGGATATCCCAGTCGATACCTTCACCGATCATCAGGCCAGTGTGAGCAGCGCCATCAAACGAGTATACCTTCATATACTGGAGAATGAACGGGCAGTCATCAAGCGGAGCAACCGTGACCTTCTCGAACGCGATCGTCGTATCGTGAGTCGTGAAGACACCTGAATGGAAGACTTCGGCGTTAAGAGCAAGACACTCATCGGTTACTACTTCGCCGTACTGTGGGCGGAAGCCATAAGGAGTCAGCCAGTTGGCATCCCAGATGGCCCAGTTGAAGGTCGTGTCGCCATCAACAACCCAACCGATAAGGGGAGAGCCGTCAAACAGGTAGTTGGTAGCGGTTTCGTCACAGTCACCGGAACGGATATAGTCCATGGTTACACCGGCGCGGCCGCTGTTACCCATGTTACCCGTGGTACCGACCATGAGAGCCAGGCAATTGGTGTGAACGGTATCAAAGACCGGGCGCTGTACAGTGTCAGTGACTATGAAGCTGATCGGTATCGTTCTCGGGAAGGACGGATCATTACCATCAAAAATAATCGCGCCTTCAAGCACGATATAGTCGGTCTCAACACCACCATAGTTGAAATATACATCGGCCTGGGCAACGTTGCCAAGACCCGACGGAACCGTACCGGCATAGCTGCCCATAGCCAGCCAGCCAGTGGCGCCGTTGTATTCTTCGACGGTAGAGGTCCAGCTGAGATCGACGTTACCGGCGTTCTCAATCGTAATGAAAGAGTCGATCTGCTGGCCGGGGTGACCCCAGGCCGGATCGCCATAGTCATTCGGCGTGAAAATCGCCAGCGGGTTCGCAACCGGCTCTACGCACGGCATACGGAACCACTTAATCGGACAATACTGCCAGGTACCTTCGTCATTAACAGCACCACCAGCATCGCGATCGTTCACGTACTGAATGTCGAGGTAGTAATCCGTCGGGGAAGAACCACCGGACGGATCAACAATGTCGGCAACTGACCAGTCTTCACCGGTCTGAACCTGACGTCCCCAACGGGACATGGAAGCCCAGTAATCACTCTGACAGTCTTCGCCGCCAACAGGATCACAATGCGGGCTGTAGGAGTTGGTCAGGTTACGTTGAGCATCCCAGGTCATACCGCCATCTGACGAGATAGAGACCCAGATGTCGGCATTAGCAGCACCCCAATACAGGTCAGGGTAACCCCATTCGGCACAGTCATTCTCGATGCCGTTCGGGATGTCGTTGAACTGTGACCACAGGGCATATAGTTTGCCATCGCACTCAGACAGAGTCATCTTCGATACGTTAATTGCCCAGGCGCAAGGGCCACAGCTGTCGCCGGCATTATAGTTGTGATCAGCAATTGTACGAACATAAGGTACGTTTTCAGACCAGTGGAACAGACGAGCTTCTGTCTGCTGCCAATCCTCCTCGAATACGGCATCAAGTTCCGGATCGGCCGGCCACGGGCCGCCGTGCCAGATCAGATGAAGGTTGCTGTTCTGGTCAAACAGAATAGAAGCATCGCAGTAGGCTTTCCAGGCGGCATCGCCGTACGGGCCAACATTGGTGATATTCTGTCTCGGATTCCAGTCGACGCCCTGATTATCAGAGGTCTGGATATAAATATCGTTGTCCATCTGGGCGAGCAAGGTTCCGTCGTAACCGGGGGTCGGAAGACCGGAGCAGGTGTCACACCATGGCTCATCGTACGGCGGTGCAGCAAACCATGCCATACAAACGCGATCACCCAGTCTTTCACCGGTGATATCCTGTGCGATATCTTCGCAGGTATCAACGACGTACGGCGGGTAATCCCATTCGCCTTCGCCTTCGTAACCAACACAGCGGAAATACGTGGGTGTAAGATAGCCATAATCGCCCATTGCGAAAACATGAAGCACTGTGTCAGTACCGAACTGGAAGAAGAATTTCGGCCATGAAGCTTCCGCAGCTTCTTCCGGATATCCGGCAACGCTGTCAGGAAGACGGACGAAAGCCGTGAAATCTTCGCAGCTCGAACAGGCATCAAAATGCATTTGAGGCTGATAGGGAATGGAACTGTGTTGATCAGTGTGACCGCCGACAATACCGCGGTTATCCGGAGTAACATCGACGTTAACGTAACCGGAATAGTAATCTTCATGGAGTACATATTCACCGGCGTACTGGTGAGTTCCGCTGCTGTATGAATTGTAAGCATACGAGCGGTTGTGGTTGAAGTCTTCCGGTGTTGCCATATACATCCAGCCAAAGTGGACAGTCGTAGGTCCAGTCTGACCGGAATGCGGTCCAGTCTCAATCATACGGCCCATGGAACAGTTGTGCTGATATTCATAGCACGTACCACCGATGACCTGCCCCGGAGAGGCGTTCGCAGATGAGTACGAGACTGTTCCCAGAGTGCTGTGACCTCTCTGAACATTATTGGGTGAACTGGTGGCATATTCGTCAGCAAACGAATAAGCTTGAGCACCTCTGATTTTCTTAGATGCGGTGCTTTTGCCCTTCGAATTAGCTGCAAACGCTGTGAGTGCCAACAAGGCAACTAACAGCACGGAGACAACCAAAATGGTTGCAACTCTACCTAGCATTCATCGCTCCTTTCGAGAGTAAACTGGTTCCCAACTTATTCCTTACGGAATTGCAATTGTTTTTTTTACAAGCAAAGGTCAGACTGTAAAGAATCTCCCCGGGGCGGCGGTTGGTGTAGAAGCGTGGGGCAATCTAAATACGAGGTGCTGCTTCCTACGGTATCCCCGAACTATATAATGGATGAGTATCTTATATCATTAAAACGAGCGACCCGTAAATTCGTCAAATCATGAATAGCGATTGCGCGATAAAAAACTTTGAATTCGCCATGAGAATCATGGCAAGATTCTCGACCATAATAATATGTTGTGGCGTAGCTGCTTAGGATTCACAATGCAGCAAAGTGGACCAAATGGGTTTTCTTAAGACGGCGCAGGATATGCATTCGATAGTGTTTTCTGTCATGGTATACAGAGAAATAATCGTGAAGATTGTTGTTTTGGGCATGAATTAAAGCGTGTCATGAAGCTTGACGGTATCAAATTGGTCGTTGAATGCAGGAGATATATAAGAAAAGCCAGTCCGGTCAGAGCCGGAGTGGCTTTTCTTTTTATTTTGAATCCCAGGATCTTTCTTATTCCTGAGTTTCATGTTCGAACAAACGGCTTACTCAGTGGCAGGGAACTGGAGCCGGACCGCCTTTCCAGATATAATTGACGAGATAGGTGAGATCAAGCGGGTCACCCGCCAGGTCACCGTTTACATCAACTTCATCCTCGCAATCGGGATCCGGACCGCCCTTCCACAGCCAGTTCACGAAGTATGTGATATCGAGCGGGTCAAGGTAGTCATCACCGTTGAGGTCACCCATAATTTCGCAGCATCCCTGACAGAGGTCAATGCCGCCGATACGATCAACATCGGCAAACATGGCAATGCCGCCGTTGGCGGTGTACCATGCTTTACCGGCGTCAATGTTAGCCTGCAGATCGGCAAGTGTTCCTTCGTGCACAGTCGCGAGGACGGTAACGACCTCATAGTAGTCGGTAGCGCCGAGATCCAGCGACGGGTTAAAACACATGGCCGAGTGCAGGTCCTCGATGGAATCGGTGGCTGTCAGGCCGGACTGAGCCAGGTCATAATATAACCTGCCGGCATAGAAGCCGGTTGCGGTCTGCAGCGAATCGTTCTCACCGATGAACCCACCATAGGGTCCACCTGCCGCGAAGGCGCCATTGAAGAATGACTGAACAAAGGCACTGCCGCCGTAACGGGCAGTATTATCCTGGCAATCTTCGCCCTCTACCTGATCGTCCCATGTTGCCTCGTAGCCCTGTTGATACAACAGACTTCTGCCAACGTCCATGCCGCCGTAGTTGCAGACATCCCAGGTCTGGGCCGCTGTGTCGTCGTCTCTCCAGTCGTAGGGTATATCCCAGTCAATTGCTTCACCGATCATCAGTCCGGTGTGCGCCAGACCGTCGAATGAATAGACTCTCAGGTATTGAATTATGAAGGGACAATCGTCGAGTGGTGCCACGGTGACTTTCTCAAGAGCAATGGTCGAATCCTGGGTGCTGAAGACACCGGAGTGGAACACCTCGGCATTCAGGGCCAGGCACTCGACGGTATTGATATGGCCACCCTGTGGACGGAAGCAGTCGTCAGACGTGAAATAGGCGCCCCAGACCGCATAATTGAATACGGTATCGGTACCGTCAACCCAGCCGACGAGCGGTGAACCGTCATAGATGTAATTAGTAGCTTCTGCATCGCAGTCACCGGAGCGGATATAGTCCATGGTGACGCCGGCGGAACCTTCTCTACCAAAGTTGCCGTTGCTGCCGCAGATGAGGGCCAGGCAGTTGGTGTGAACACTGTCAAAGGCCGGCCATATCATCGTATCGACAACAAAGAAGTTGACGGGAATGATATGCGGCGAATCGGGATGATTGCCCGTAAAGATAATTCGACCGATCAGTTCGGTCTGTTCGGTCTGCACACCACCGTTGTTGAGATATATATCGATGGTTTCGGTGTTGCCCAATCCGGACGGAATGGTCCCGGAATAGCTGCCGACTCCCAGCCAGCCGGTCGAGCCATTGTCTTCTTCGGTGCTGACCGAGAAGGTGTAATCGGCGTTACCTATGTTCTCGACTAGAATTGATGTATCGCGCTGGACACCGGGTTTGGTCCATGCCGGATCATCAATCTGGTTGATCGAGAAGACCGGATTACACATGCTGACTTCTTCAACACAGGGGACACGGAACCACTTAATTGGGCTAAAGGTCCACGAGCCCTCGGCATCGGGGTCACCCCAGATGATTGCGCCGGCATCAAGGTCGTTGACATACTGAACATCGAGATAGTAATCAGTCGGCGAGGTTCCGCCGGAGGGATCTACGATCTCAGCCACTGCCCAGTCTTCACCTGATTGAACCTGGCGTCCCCAGCGGGTCATGGAGGCCCAGTAGTCACTCTGACAGTCTTCGCCGGCAATGGGGTCGCAATGCGGGGTATATGAGTTGGTCAGGTTGCGGGGAGCATCCCATGTCATGCCGCCATCGGCCGAGATACACATCCAGAGGTCACCGTTGGCCGGTCCACGCCATCTGCCTTCATCGTATCCCCATTGAGCGCAGTCGTCGATCACGCCGTGCGGAACATCGTTAAATTGTGTAAAGAGGCAGTACATCCGGCCGTTACACTCCGAGAGTGACATTTTGGCAACGTTGACTGTCCAGTAGTTCGGCGGGGCGCAACTGTCACTCGGATGCCAGGTGGCGTCGTGTACCGTCCGTACATATGGCAGGTTCTCCGACCAGTGGAACAGACGCGCCGGATCGAGCCACCAGTCTTCGGTGAAACCCGATGCGTCAGCAGCGAGAGATGTATCGGATGGCCACGGGACACCATTCCAGACCACATGCAAGTAGCCCTCGGTGTCAAAGAGTATTGACAAATCGCAGTAAGCTCTGTATCCCGGTTCGCCGATTCCGAGCTGGGTGATGTTTCGTCTTGGTTCCCACGATACACCCTGGTCGTTCGAGACCTGAAGGTAGACATCGTTATCGTATTGCCCGGCGAGTAATCCGTCATAGGGCGAGTATCCGGAGCAGGTATCGCACGATGGTTCTTCGTATGGCGGGCTGGCCAGCCAGGCCAAGCCTACTTTATTGCCAACGCGCGGGCCGGTGAGATCATGGGCCATACACTGGTTGGTGTCGACGACATACGGAGGATACTCCCACTGTCCTTCGCCTTCATAGCCGACGCAACGGATGTACATCTGGGCACCATAGTAATCCCAGTTGTGAGTAATCATATGCAGGACGGTATCGGTGCCGAACTGGAAGAGGAACTTTGGCCACATAGCCTCGACGTCACCTTCCTGGTCGTAAGCGGCAAGGCTGTCCGGGATACGGGAAAACGCGCTGAAGTCCTCACATCCGGAGCAGGCATCGAAATGAAACTGTCCCTGATATTTTACCGGTCCGTGTACATCGGTGTGTCCACCTACGATACCGCGGTTATCGGGGGTGACATCGAGATTGACGTATCCGGAATATTCCTCGTCATGAAGGATGTAGGCGCCGGCATACTGGTGGGTGCTGCTATTGTAGGCATTGTAGGCATACGAACGGGCCTGGCCCATATCGTCCGGATCAGCCATATGCATCCAACTGAAGTGGACTGTTGTTGCGCCGGTTTGGCCGGAATGGGGTCCGGTTTCAATCATACGACCCATCGAGCAGTTGTGCTGATAGTCGTAGTAGGTAGCACCGACAGTTTGACCTGGAGAAGCGCTGGACGTTGAGTAAGAGACTTCTCCGAGCGTGATGTGGCCCTTCTTGCCGGTTGCAGGAAGGCCATCTCTCTTCTCCTCAGCGAAAGAGTAACCTAACGCTTTGTAGGCGGCCTTATTCTGCCGCGAGAGCTTAATACCACTGTTTTTGGTTTGGGCGGTAAATGCTGTCACTGCGAGGAATGCAACTAACAGCACGGAGACAACCAGAATCGTTGCAACTCTCCTTAACATTCATCGCTCCTTTCGAGAGTAAATTGGTTCCCAACTTATTCCTTACGGAACTGTAATTATTTTTAAGACAAGTAAATGCCAGACTGAGATGAAACTCCGGAGGCCTGTGTCTGTAGTAGAGAGCACAGGGCTAATTCAATAAGAGGTACTGCTTCTGACTATTATTCCCGGGCGGTACGGGAGCAAGTATACTATAGTAAATATACGAAATAGATACAGTTTTGTCAATTATCCATCGTGGACCAGCGAGGGCAACGGGACTATGGATACCGTTTTAGTTTGGTATGAAAGTTAAGTGCGGAGATACCAAAGACTCACGATGTCGCCTTGGAGATTGTCATCCGGGGCAGGACGCGAATTCTGCGTCTGAGTATCGGGATATGAGTGTTTTAGGTTTTGACCGTGGCGAAATCAAACTTCAGCTTTTTGGAGAGGCCTTTTTCTTAAAGGCGAATGCCGAGTTCGGTGCGCAGTTCTATCGATTTCAGCCGGGTGTCGAAGTATTGCCGGTATGTCGCGGAGAGGTAATATCTTCTCGCGAACGAATAGTACGTGCTGGCATCGGCATAATAGTAACTGGTAGTTCTTGAGCCTGTCTTGTATATGTAACCGGAACCGGTCAGGTTCAAGGCCACGCGGCGCGAAACAGGGAAGCGGTAGCTCATCATCGGACGGTAACCGGTGGTGAACTGGGTTTCGACAATAGACATCATAAGAGTCATCGAATGGCGCGGCAGCGGGAAACGGGCGATCCGGACAGTGGCCGAGGCAAATTTGTTGTCATCGGGCAATCCGTCACGGAAACGTATGCCGGCGTTACCCCGGAAATTTATGCGGTCCATCAGACGCAGATTGAATCCGGCTCTGATGCCCTGATGGTAGTCATCGTTGAAGAGGCTGTCGGGAGTATCCATCGTCTCGAAATAGCGGATGTTCTTGCGAGCATCGTATGAGAGGAAGATGGATGCGTTTTTGGTGATGTTCACGTTGGCGTTGGCGTAGTAGTTGGTGAAGGTGAATCGTTCGCCGGTCTGATCGTAACGCCAATCGCGGTTGAAATCGATCTCCACGGACTGGTAAAGCGACAGAAGCTGGTATTTCGAATAGGTTCCCTGAAAATACAGGAAGTCGCGGCTTACCGTGGTTTCGTCGTACTCGGTGGAGACGGCAGCGGTGAAAGCCAGTCTCTGGGTCTGGTAGGTGCCGGTTTCAAAGGCGCCGAAAAGGCCGAATTTTCTGCGGTCGAAGTTCGGTTCTGAGGAGACCATATCGGGAGCGGCTCCACCCGCAAAACCAATCTTGAAATTGGAATGAATCTGGTGTGCCAGGTAGCCGCCGTCGACATAGCCAACGCCGCGCACATAAGGTGATAAAACCCGACCGATGGCCCATTCTGTTTTCGAAGCCTCGTTTTCATGGAAGAGGCCGAGTTCGTATATCTGATGAATCCATTCATTAGCATCCTGACCAATACTGAGAGTCCTGGAGCGGTGGTAAAGCCGGGTGCGGTGGCGCAGTTTGAAGGCAAGGTTGCCGCCACCGATATTCTCGACGGATAATTTTGTTTTAACGCCGGGCTGGGTGCGGTCGTAGTCGGAATCGGTCATGTCGTTATGGTAAAAATTCTCGAAGGAGATGCTACCTTTGAGCCGTGGGCGGCGGGCCGGGCTTTTTCTCGGTAACGGCAGAGACGGCCTCGGGCTGTGGAGCATCAATTGGCCGGGACGTGGTCGTCGCTGAAGCCAGCGTGAGCCGGGGAACATCGGAGAGTTTCGCGGCGAAATCACCTATCTGTACCGGACAGGTCTGATGGGCCACTTCGGAGGCGGCGGCAACTTCGGCCACTTTGGTAATGAAACCGATGGCGACAGTCTCTTTGTTGCGAATGAATGCCACCGTATCGCCGACATCAAATCCGGCTGACAAGCCGCCATCGAGGTAGACACTTTCGGTGGAGATATATGTCACGCACGGCTGCTTGCATTTTTGGGCAGCCGGCGTTGAACCGGCAAGAATCATTGCCAGAACCGATATCAATATGTATGTAAACTTTGATCTCATCGGTATCCCCCGGCGTTATTGCCGCCACTCCGTTAGGATGGCAGTTGTAGCATTCATAGCTGTCATATACGTATTCGGGTACCGGCACCGGATTAGTGTGCTTGTTGTCGGTTGAAGTTCTGGGGTGGCAGCCACCCAGACACGAGAAAACGCTCTTGTCAGTCGGGTCGGTATGACAGGTAGCACAAGACGCCCATCTTCCGTCGTGTGTGCCGGAGTAGATTGGGAAGAAATAGGTGTCGTGCGCCAGGTAGTCCTCGATATTTCCATTCGGATGACAGGTATAACATACGTTTGACTCGTAGCTATATTCGGGCATACCCAAATGTACGGGATCAACTACTCCCTGGGTGTGACAAACAAGACACGTGAAGACGGCTCTGTTATTCGGGTCAGTGTGACATGTTGCGCACGTCGCCCAGACGCCATTGTGGTTGCCGGAATATATCGGGAAGAAGCCGTTGACATCGTGCTGAGGATAATCTTCGGGTACACCGTGCGGGTGACAGGTGTAGCATACATCGCTGGCGTAGCTGTACTCCGGCATACCCATGTGAACGATGTCCGCGAGCGATTGTTCGTGGCACGACAGGCAATCGAACTGGGTGCGGTCACCGACCACGGTGTGGCAGGTGGCGCACTCGGACCAGGCGCCGTCGTGGCTGCCCGAATATATCGGGAAATACAGCGGGTCGTGTTCGGTAAATTCTATAGCTTCACCGGTCGGGTGACAGGTGATACAGTCGGTGCTGTTGTAAACGTATCCCGTTATACCTGTGTGCATGTTGTCCGTGTCGGTCTGGTCATGACAGACGACACAACTGAATACCGACCTGTCGGCCGGATCGGTGTGGCAGTTAGAGCAGTCTACCCAGGTTCCGGAGTGCGGTCCGGCATAAATCGGGAAGAAGGCTCCATCGTGTTCGAGGTAGTCTTCGACCACACCCGATGGATGACAGGTGAAACAGGCGGAGCTCTGATAGTCGTAACTGAGCATCCCCTGATGGATTACATCTATAGTAGCCTGGACGTGGCATCCGAGGCAGTCAAAAACTGATTTGTCGGTCGGGTCGGTATGGCAGTTGGAGCAGTCGGCCCACTGTCCGGCGTGAGTGCCGGAATATACCGGGAAGAAAGCGCCATCGTGTTCGAGGTAGTCTTCAACCACACCTGACGGGTGGCAGCTGAAGCAGGTGGAACTCTCGTAGCTGTAGCTGAGCATACCGAGATGGACACCGTCGATTGTGGCCTGGTCGTGACATCCGAGGCAGCTGAAGACCGACTTATCCGTTGGGTCGGTATGGCAATTGGAGCAATCGCCCCATGTACCGGAGTGAGTCCCTGAGTAGATCGGGAAGAAAACGCCGTCGTGCTCCAGATAATCTTCAACAGCTCCCGCCGGATGACAGCTGTAGCAGTCGGTGCTGGTGTAGCTATAGCTGAGCATACCCAGATGGATACCGTCGATAGTAGTTTGGTCGTGACAGGACAGGCAGTCGTATATGGTTCTGTCGCCCGGTACGGTATGGCAGGTGGCGCATTCAGACCAGGCACCATTGTGGCTGCCCGAATAAATCGGGAAATACAGAGGATCGTGTTCGGCGAATTCTATTGCCTCACCCGTGGGGTGACAGGTAATGCAGTCGGTGCTGTTGTAGACATATCCCGTTATGCTCACGTGCATATTATCCATGTCGGTCTGGTCATGACAGACGATACAATTGAATACCGTTCTGTCGGTCGGGTCGGTGTGGCAGGTGGCGCAGTCTACCCAGGTTCCTGAGTGCGGCCCGGCATAAATCGGGAAGAAGGCGCCGTCGTGTTCTAAATATTCCTCGACGACTCCGGATGGGTGACAGGTCATGCAGGCGGAGTTCTGATAGTCGTAACTGAGCATCCCCTGGTGGATTATATCTACAGGAGCCTGTACATGGCATCCGAGGCAGTCATAAACTGATTTGTCGGTCGGGTCGGTGTGGCAATTGGAGCAGTCGGCCCACTGTCCGACGTGAGTACCGGAATATATGGGAAAGAAAGCACCATCGTGTTCCAAATAATCCTCAACGACTCCGGATGGATGACAGGTCATGCATGCGGAACTTTCGTAGCTGTAACTGAGCATACCGAGGTGAATACCGTCGATAGTCCCCTGTTCGTGACATCCGAGGCAACTGAAGACAGACTTATCGGTCGGGTCGGTATGGCAGTCGGAGCAGTCGGCCCACTGTCCGGCGTGAGTGCCGGAATATACCGGGAAGAAAGCGCCATCGTGTTCGAGGTAGTCGTCCACGACGCCTGACGGGTGGCAGCTGAAGCAGGTGGAACTCTCGTAGCTGTAGCTGAGCATACCGAGATGGATACCGTCGATTGTAGCCTGTTCGTGACATCCAAGGCAGCTGAAGACAGACTTATCGGTCGGGTCGGTATGGCAGTCGGAGCAATCTGACCATTGCCCGGAGTGAGTACCGGAATATACCGGGAAGAAACTGCCATCATGCTCCAGGTAGTCTTCGACAGCTCCGACGGGATGGCAGCTGTAACAGGCGGTGCTTGCGTAGCTATAGCTGAGCATGCCCAGATGGACGTCCGTCGATAGTAGTCTGATCGTGACAGGACAGGCAGCTGTAAATAGTCCTGTCGCCCGGTACGGTATGACAGGTGGCGCATTCGGTCCAAACCGAGGCGTGGGTTCCTGAGTATATCGGGAAGTAGGAGACTTCGTGTTCCGTAAATTCTATTTCTTCTCCGGTCGGATGACAGGTGAGACAATCGGTGCTGCTGTAAACGTAGCCCGCTATGCCGTCGTGCATATTGTCGGTATCGGTCTGTTCATGGCATACCAGACACGAGTACACCGATTTGTCGGTCGGGTCAGTGTGGCAGGTGGCGCATTCAGTCCAGGTCCCTGAGTGAGGGCCGGAGTATATCGGGAAGAAGTTGGCATCGTGTTCCGTGTACTGCGGAATATCGCCGGTTGGATGGCAGGTCATACAAGCCGCAGTCGTATAGCTGTATTCGGGCATGCCCAGATGGACACCATCAATAGTCCCCTGCGCGTGGCATCCAAGGCAATCATAGACAGACTTGTCGCCCGGGTCGGTATGGCAGGCCGAGCATTCGCTCCAGACGCCGTCGTGGGCGCCTGAATAGATGGGGAAGAACGAGGCATCATGTTCGAGATAGTCGCCGACCACTCCCTGCGGGTGGCATGTAAAGCAAACGGTGCTTTCGTAGCTGTAGCTGGTCATACCCAGATGAATCGGATCGACTGTTGCCTGTTCGTGACAGGCGAGGCAGGTATACTCGGACCGGTCATCGGGATTGGTGTGACAGGTGATACAGTCTTCCCAGGTTCCGGCGTGGGTGCCCGAGTAAATCGGGAAGTACGTAGCATCGTGGGCAGTAAACTCGCCTCCTTCGCCGGTCGGATGACAGGTGAGGCAGGCGCTGCTCTCGTAGCTATATGATGTAATGCCGCCGTGAATCGGGTTGGTTTCGGCTGCCGTATGACAGGTCAGGCAGCTATAGACGCTGCGGTCATTGGGGTCGGTGTGGCAGATGGAGCAGTCATCCCATTCACCGCTGTGTGTTCCGGAATATATCGGGAAGAAGAGGGCGTCGTGTTCAAGAAAATCGCCGCCGGTTCCAGTCGGATGGCAGGTCAGGCAGGCGCTGCTTTCCCATGAATAGGTGGAGATTCCCTGGTGGATGGTACCGGTTTCTGTCTGGCCGTGACAGCCGAGGCAACTGAACACGCTACGGTCGGCCGGGTTGGTGTGGCAGTCGGAGCACTCGTTCCAGAGGCCGCTGTGCTGCCCGGAATATATCGGGAAGTAGGCCGCGTCGTGCTGAGTGAATTGTACTCCTTCGCCCGCCGGGTGACAGGTGAAGCAGGCGGTGCTTACATAGTTGTACCCACTAATGCCCTGATGCATGTTGTCCATGTCGGTCTGATTGTGTTCATGACAGGCAAGGCAGTTGAACTGGGTACGGCTGGCCGGATTGTCGTGGCAGTCAGAGCAACCATCCCATTCGCCGGAATGCGGACCGGAGAAGATGGGGAAATACAGAGCGTCGTGTTCGACAAAGGTGCCGGGCTGACCTCCGGGGTGACATATTAAACAGTCCTGGCTATTATAATTGTATCCGGGGACACCTTCGTGGTTTTCATCGGTATCCTGCCGGTTGTGTTCGTGACAGTTAAAACAACTTACGACGAGGAAGTCGTTCGGGTCGATATGACAGACCGAGCACTCGTCCCATTCACCGGCGTGGGGGCCTGAGAAGATGGGGAAGAAGGCATCGTGACCGGCGATCAGGGCCGGACGCCATGAGCTCATCTGATGGCACTCGTTGCATTCGGATGAGAAGCCGCCGGCGACGTGGTTGGGGCTGGTTACCTCGAGATAATTTTGCTGATGGCACTCGATGCATCGGGTCGAGTTGAAGGAAAGATCCCCGCGCGGCAGGCCTTTGTGACAGCTCCGGCAATCTGCCTGGGCATGACGGCCCATAAGGGGGAAATTGGTCTCGGCATGGATATCCTCGACATTGAAAATCTCAAAGCCGCGGGTGGTATGGCACTTTTCGCAGAGCGGGCCGAGTTTGCCTTCATGAATATCTTTATGGCAGGTCACGCATTTGGTGTCGATGATCGAAAAATCTTTCAGGGTATGGCAGGACTTGCATTCTACACCGGCATGGCGTTCCTCAAGAACGAAACCGGTATTTTCAGCGTGATTGAAACGAACTCCGCTCCATTCGGTCATGGAGTGGCAGACTTCGCAGTCCAGTTCGATTTCCTCATGTGGCATATCCTGTGCGGCGGCACAGGTGAAGCTTATTGTGAATGACAGTATTAATAAAAGTGCGCGCATGCTGTCCTTCATATGTATCCTCTTTGTAAGCGGCTCATCGTCAGGCGCGCAGACGCGTGACGCCAGCCTTTACTGTAGACGCAAGAAAATTACTGATCCCAATTATTTTTTGCAACTATTTTGTGACATACTTCACAAATTGTCATTTTCCCCCCTTGCGGCGGAAATACGCGGACCGAGTTGTTGACCAGTAATCAGAGCCGCCGGATTTTGCTCACCCCTGTTGTTGTGCTGAGCATTAATGTCTATATCGGATTATCTGCTAAGAACTTGACTGTGGAAGTCACATTCTGATGATTTTCAAAAATCGCTTGAAAAGCCCCAAATCTTGGATTACCTTGCGGCTTACAAACTCATGTCGGAAGTAGCCGCAAGAGGAAATACCCGTATCGACGACGTAATTAATTACCCCTATTTAATAAAGGCAGGGAGACCAATAAGATGCATTTCAAGCTGTTAAGCGACAGAGATCTCAAGGCAATCGACGCTTTAATCGATGATTTTGGCGGCGGGAAGGCCATCTGTGACAGAATAGAAGAGCTCGGCAAATATGAGACGAGGAAAAAAATAGCCGGTGAAAAAGGTTATGGAGAAATGTTGGAAAAGGCCGAAGGCTATGCGAAGGATTTCCCGAAGGTCGAGGATTTTATCGAGAAAGAAGGTATCAAGGTCACCAAACCGGGCGTGTGCACGACCCAGGTATCGGGATTTCAGGGTTCGCGGGTAACGCTTGACTGTATGCGGCGGGTCGCGCAGAATCGTGATATCCTCTTTCCGACTGAGATGATTTCGGTGGTAGCCCTGACCGACCATTATGTCTATTCAGGGGACCTTCTGGCCACGCTGGCGATGGCTGAGAATATTATCCAGGCAAGCAAGTTCTGCTCCACCAATCTCATTGGTATTCCGATGCCGGAGCACAGATTTGAGCGGGTGGAGAAAATCACAGGTGAGAAGTTCGACCGTCGTGACCTCGGCGGCGGCCTCAGCCAGCTGATTCTCAAGAATATGGGCACGGCTTTCGGTAATCTTGGCGGGGTAGAAGTCGGGGACAACAATCATTTGATCTACCTGGACGGGATTACACGGGCGGCGATGGAAACCGGGGCCAATTTCTTCCTGAACCCGAGCTGGTCGACAATTATAGCTGCCTGTTATTATGGTCGCCAGATTCCGGCTGTCAGTTTCAAGATTTCCATGTTGCTGTCCACTCAGAACGCCTTGCAGTTCAGAATGCTGATGAATATCGTTAAGGAATTCCTGCGAGATGACGGCACGACTCCTCTTTATGAGATAAACATAGGTAATGCCGCCAGTCCTGAGACATTTGTTCAGTGTGCCGAGGAGTTGAAAGCATCGGGTCTTCCGAATATTTCCCTGACAGCGCATCTGAGAATAAATCCTGACCTCGGGATGGAGAATTTCGACTGGACGGCCAATGCACACAAAGTGCTGGACAACGGTTGTGACATTACTATCAAGTACGAAAGCGATGGTACTTCGCGTCCGTATGATACCATGGAGGCTTACTTCCTGTCCGACCAGGACCGCGACGAGAAGGCTGAACTTATCGGAGATGTGATTTATCACAAGTGTATTCGGTGTGACACGGATGCGCGGGAGATAATGCGCAGAGGTCATCAGGCCCGATTTGCCGGAATCGCCTATAAAGGATAGTGTGAAGTAATGGAAGAATTGATTAAGAAATGGGACGGCACCGTTTACCCCGATATGATCCGCAATATGCCGGAGATCGATATCCCGATGAAGGGGCTTCGGGGCTGGCTGCTTGCGAGCGACAAAAAGCAGGCTGTCTTTTTCGATATTGAGCCGATTGGCGAGGTTCCGCCGCACACTCACTGTGACCAGTGGGGCATTGTGATTGAAGGGGAAATGTCGCTGACCATCGGCGGGGAGACGAAGACATATCGCAAGGGCGATTGGTATTTCATACCGGAAGGGGTGGTGCATTCGGCGAATTTCAGTTCGCGGGTGAACCTGATCGATGTTTTCGACGCCCCCGACCGGTGGAAAGCTAAATAGAAAAGAGTTCCACGCTTCCGGCTCACAATTCAGTTGGCCGGGGTGTGGCTATCATAAAGGAGGATTCTAAAGTGAAATTACTATTAATAGGCTTTGGCACAGTGGGCCAGGGTCTGGCGGAATTGTTGATCGAAAAGAAAAACACGCTCGGAAAAGAGTATGGTCTGCAAACCAAGGTGGTCGGTATCTCGGATATGCTCAAGGGGAGCATCTATGATGGCAACGGCATCGATTTGCAGAAGGCCCTTGAAAAAGTAAAGTCCGGCGGCAAGCTATCCGATCTAGCCGAGGCGTTTGACGACGATGCTCTGGCGATGATCAAGCAGGCCAATGCCGACATGATGGTTGAAGCGACCTATACCGACATAAAGACCGGTGAGCCGGCTACCTCGCACATCCGCGCCGCCCTGGAAAAAGGGATTCACGTTACCACGACCAACAAAGGTCCGACAGCGTTGTTTCTACAGGAACTGGCCGAGCTGGCAAAGAAAAAAGGCGTGCAGTTTCTCTATGAAGGAACGGTTATGAGCGGCTCGCCGATGCTGAACCTTGCCAGAGAAACGCTCGCCGGCTGCCAGATTAACGAGGTAAAGGGCATTCTCAACGGAACGACCAACTACATTCTCACGAGGATGGAAGAAGGTCTGGGATACGAAGATGCTCTCAAGAAGGCACAGGAGCTCGGATACGCCGAGGCCGTTCCCGATGCCGATGTTCTTGGTTGGGATGCGCTCGCTAAAGTCACGATTATCGCCAACGCGATGTTCGGCGTGAAGGCTCGTCCCGATGATTTCCCATGCAAAGGTATCACCGAGATTACAGCCGAGGCAATCAAAGACGCCAAGGCTCGCGGCAAACGGTTCAAATTGATCGGGAAAGTCTGGCGCGATGGTGACAAGGTTAAGGGCAGCGTAGCGCCTGAAGAGGTTGACCTGTCGCACCCGTTGGCGGGTGTTATGGGTGGCACCAATGCGATCACCTACACGACGGATATTCTCGGTGATGTAACCATCGTGGGACCGGGGGCAGGACGCGCCCAGACCGGGTTCAGCGCTTTGATTGATATTATCCACGTGGGAGGTAAGCGATGAAGATGCTTCTCGACGGTCAATGGGTTGACCGTGACAAAAAAATAGACGTGACCGACCCTTACGACAACAGCGTGATCGATACTGTCCCGGCGGCCAGCAAAGCGGACGTGGAGACAGCGCTGTGTGCGGCGGTAAAGGGTTTTGAAATTACGAAGAAGATGACGGTTTATGAACGGGCACAGATTCTTTTCAAGGCGGCTCAAATCATCTCTGATAATTTAGAGGATTTTGCCACGACGATTGCCAGAGAAGGGTCGAAGACGATTACGGAAGCTCGTAAGGAAGCCAGGCGCTGCGTTAACACCATGACGGCATCGGCGGAAGAGGCCAAGCGGATTCTCGGTGAGACTATCCCGTTTGACTCTTTCCCTGGCGGTGAGAAACGTCGCGGCTATTACTATCGTTTCCCGATCGGTATCGTTCTGGCGATTACGCCGTTCAATGACCCTCTGAATTTAGTGGCGCACAAACTGGGTCCGGCGATAGCGGCTGGAAACTCCGTGATTTTGAAGCCGGCGACGGTAACGCCGCTTATCGGCTATCAAGCTGGTCGAGGCGATGGTTCAGGCCGGTCTTCCGCCGCAGGCGATTCAGGTTATCACCGGCTACGGCAACGAGATCGGCGATCCGCTGGTTTCTGATGAACGGGTGCGCATGATTTCGTTTACCGGTGGCGTCGAGGCCGGGAAGCATATTGCCGGGATAGCCGGTATCAAGAAGATCGGCATGGAACTCGGCTCTAACTCGCCGGTGATTGTCTGGAAAGATGCCGACATAGATCTGGCGGTGGAATCATGTGTCTCCGGATCGTTCTGGGCTGCCGGTCAGAACTGCATTGGTGTGCAGCGGTTGCTTGTTCACAAGGATATCTATGATGAGTTCAAGACGAAATTCGTCGCCAGCACGAAGAAGTACAAGATAGGTGACAAGCTCAAAGACGATACCAACATGGGGCCGATGATAACTGAAGCCGAGGCGATTCGCGTTGAGAAGTGGGTCAACGAGGCTAAGGAAAAAGGCGCCACGGTGCTTACGGGCGGCAAAAGAACCGGCGCTCTGTACGAGCCGACCGTTTTAGAGAACGTGCCGAAGAACATCACCATTCATTGCGAAGAAGTCTTCGGTCCGACCGTCAATCTTTATCCGATCGATGATCTTGATGAGGCTATCAAGGAAGCCAATTCGCTTCCTTACGGTTTGCTGGCAGCGATATTCACGAGCAATGTGGATGTCGCCTTCAAGGCTTCGTATGATCTCGACTGCGGCGGCGTGATGATCAACGATTCGACTGATTACCGGTTAGATTCGATGCCGTTTGGCGGCGTCAAGTATTCCGGGCTCGGTCGGGAAGGTTTGAAATTCTCCCTTCAGGAGATGACCGAACCGAAAGTTGTCTGTTTCTATCTTCCGCAGATCTAAACGACTGCAATGCGGCGGGGCTGCCGGGCGGCCCCGTTGCTTTCTATAACAATACCAATCCAAGGGAGGTCTCTGTGCTCAGGAGTCTGTTGTCTTCGTTAATAGTGACCCTTGCCATCTCGGCGGTTCACAGTCTGGCCGTGGGGGACGAAGTCGGTCAGCGGGATCTGGAGAAATACCCGATCAGATTTGCGATTATCGGTGACAGGACGGGCGAAGCCCAGGCTGGAATTTATGAACAAGTCATTGGTGAAATCGAACGGCTGAAACCGGAGTTTGTGATGACGGTCGGGGATCAAATCGAGGGCTATACTTCGGACACAGCGGTGCTGAATGCCGAGTGGAAGGAGTATTTTGGATTGCTGGGGTCTTTCAGCATGCCGGTTCATCTGACGCCGGGGAATCATGATATCACTTATGATGATATGGAGAAGACTTACAGACAACATACGGGGTTGAATCCATATTACTCCTTTGACCACGGCGGTATCCATATAGTCGTACTTGATAACAGTCGTTGGTACGAAAGCGATCAGATGCCGTCAGAGCAGATTGAATGGCTTACAAATGATCTGGCGAGCAATCAGCAGGCGGTTCATACGCTCGTTTTCTATCACGTACCGGGGTGGTACCGTACTCTGTCCGACAATAAGCCGGACACGCTTCACGCAATCTTTCGTAATTACGGAGTCGATGCCGTTTTTAATGGCCACTGGCACTCGTATTTCACGGGAGAGTTTGACGGCATAAAGTATACGGCGGTGGGAACTTCGGGCGGTCACCAGAATTTCAGGCCGGGAGAACTGGAGTATCATTTCGTATGGGTAACTATAGACAATCACGGGATTTCGATAGCACCGATAAAGTATGAATCGGTTCTGGCCTGGGATGTTACACCGGTATCCGACATCCGGTATTACGAGACGGCGAAAAGGCTGGGGATATCTTTTGCCGGTGCGGCGGCGGTGTCGGAAGCGACATTAAAGGTTGCAGCAAGTCCGGTCACGGTGGAACTTCACAATTTTGACAGCGAGCGTGCTCTGAAGGACACCGTGAGATGGACAGTTCCGGAAGGCTGGTCGGTGGAGCCGCAGCAGCTTTACGTTGAGGTCCCCCCGGGGGAAATGGGGACGGCAGCGTTCGAGTTCTCGTGCGACGGTGATTTGTATCCGCTGCCGGAAGTGTCGGTTAATTTCCCCTATCAGACTGATGCGGTCATTACAGCAAAGCGCGAGTTGCGGGTCGCCCGCGAGGCAGTTTGTCTGCCCGCTGAGAATCCGCCTGTCATCGATGGCGTGATGGATGAAGCGTTGTGGCAGTCTCCGAGGGCGGGGCTTCTCGGTGACGACGGAAAGCCTGCCAATGTCGATTCGACAGAATTCTATTTTGCCTATGATAAGGACAATTTGTATCTCGCTGTGAAGTGTGTGGAAAGCCGTATGGATTCGCTTCGTGCCGCCATGACTGAGCAGGATGATGCAGTCTATACTGAAGATTGTGTCGGGTTTCTCTATCGACCGATATCGCCGGATGACGCGGTGTACCAGCTCTATGTGAATCCTTTAGGGACGACCTATGACCAGAAGATTACGCAGGGTTCAGATGGGTACTGGGTTGGCGACAATCGCTGGAATGGCACGTATGAGATTGTAACGACCAGAGGTGATGACCTGTGGCAGGTGGAGGTACGGATTCCACTGGCTCAATTCGGCGCCTCGATCGTAAACGGTCAGAAGTGGGATTTCAATTTCAGGCGCAAACAGGCGCGTTTGCAGAGCGCCGGAGGCTGGCAGATACCACACGCGTATGATCCGAACGGCTTCGGCTTGTTGGTCATGCAATAACACCAACAGGTTTTCCCCGGGCAGTTAGGAGGCAACGGCTCGATGTCACGCTCACCTCTTGTTAATGTCAAAGACCTATCGATAACGGTTGGCGGCGAGTCGCTTTTTGGGCATTTGTCGTTTTCGGTAGAGCCGGGGCAGGTTGTCGCCCTGATCGGCCCGAACGGCTGCGGTAAGTCGACGATCTTGCGCCACATATACTCCGAGGCGACGGGGGTAAATGGTCTGGTCGATGATATCGCTTTCGACGTGAGCGGCCGGGTCTTTGTGTTGTCTGATATAGACACGGCCTACTTACCACAGGTGATAGGTGTCCATGACGCTCGTGTAGAAGCGCTGTATGAGGCGACAGTGCAGTTCCGCGCCGGTTTTGAAAGACTCTGCCGCGAGTTTGATGTCATCGGTGGTATTGATTCTGATGAGGTTGTATCGGGGGGAGAACTCCAGAAGAGAACCCTGGCGGCGGTCCTGGCCGGAGAAAGTGATCTGTACCTTCTCGACGAGCCGACGAACTATGTTGACCTGGCCGGTATCACGGCATTTGAGCATCATCTTCAGATTTTGAAACAGCGCGACAAAGGAGTTGTCGTTGTTACTCATGACCGGACTCTTACGGACAACCTGGCGGACAATACTATTCTGGTTACCAGGCACGGGATTCATTCCGTTCCGGGCGGGGCCAGTGCGGCGTGGTCGGTTCGGGCCGGGGAATTTGAGTCGCGCAGTCGCAGGGCGAAGGAGATCGACAAGAAGATAAAGCAACTTCAGCATGATGTGCTCGCCAAGGCGGGTTGGTCGGCCACCAGCGAGAAACGTAAAATCGGGGCCGGATCGTCGAAACCGTACCTGGGGAAGCTGTCCAAGAAGATGGCCATGCGCGCTAAGGCCGTGCAGCGGAGGGCAGAGAGAGAAATCGAACGCCTGGAGGAAGTCAAGCCGTTTGTTCCTAAAACGCTGAATTTGCATTTCCCTGATTATGATGTGCGGAATCGCGATGTTTTCTGGTTGCGGGAGGTATGCTTCGACTATAACGCCGAAGAGCCGCCTGAGAGCAGAAGTGATATGGCATATCTATTGAGTGATATAAATCTGGCGATCAAGACAACGAATAGAGTCTGTCTGATGGGAAGAAACGGCTGCGGAAAGTCTACGCTGATCAAATTGCTGTTGAGGCAGCTGCAGCCCGACAGGGGAGAGGCCTACTATAATGAAGCGGTAAAGGTTGTTCAGGTTCCGCAGGGTCTCACGGGTTTCTTCGGCCGTGAAAGACTGCTTGATAATTTCGATGATTGTGGCGTGGATGAAACGACGGTGCGTCAGTATCTCGGCTCGGTTCTTATTCGTCGGGACAAAGTTGGGGAAAGGTTGAGCAGTTTTTCTCAGGGAGAATTGATGCGGGCCGCGGTGGTGAAATGCGTTTTGTCGCGCGCCGAGTTCCTGCTTCTGGATGAGCCTACCTCGCATCTGGATATCGAGTCTATCGATGTTTTGGAACAGTTGCTGAACGGATTCAAGGGAGGGTATCTGATTATCAGTCACGACCGTTCTTTCGTAACGAATGTAGCTTCAGGACTGTATATGTTGGATGGGGGCAGACTCAGGCCAGTGTAATCATCGGTGCCGCTAACCCTTGACCTGTTCTATGGGTTCAGTATTTTCAGCGGGCTCTAAGGGAGCGGTGATCACTTCGCGTATGGCCTTCCCGAGTTTCTGCATTGTATAGGGTTTTTTGACGTACTTGGTAACGCCGAGTTTCTCGGCTTCTTTCACCCGGTCGGTTTGGGAGAACCCGCTGACAATGACTGCCTTTTGTCCGGGATGCGTCTTGATGACTTCCCGGTACGTGTCCAGACCGTCAAAATCAGGCTCCATAATCATATCAAGTATGAGTACATCGCATGAGTTGTGTTTGAGATATTCGACGGCATCCCGTCCGTTGGCGGCGGCTGCCATCTGGTACCCGAGGCTGGATAGCAGGGTTACGGCGAGGTCACGTTGTTCGGCGACATCATCCACGACCAGAATACTTTCGCTGCCTTTGATATCATAGACGGGCTGTTCCGGTCCGGTTACTGCGGCTACCTCGATGGCGGGCAGGTAGATTATGAAGTCAGAGCCTTTAGCCAGTTCGCTGCGTACGTCGACATAGCCGTTGTGGTCTTTTACGACAGCATATACGACTGACAGGCCGAGACCACTACCGCTCTTGCCGAGTTTCTTTTTGGAGAAGAAGGGGTCAAAGATTCGTTTCGTGTCGGTTTCATCTATTCCGATTCCGGTGTCACTGACAGTGATAATATTGTAGCGGCCGGGTTCGATATTGCTGAAGCCCAGGAGCAATTTGTCAAGGTGCCGGCATTCGGTTTTTATCGTCAGTTTGCCGCCGTCAGGCATGGCGTCAAGAGCATTGAGGATCAAATTCATGATGACCTTGGACAGGTGGGTGGCCGAACCGAATACGGAGAGAATTGTTTCATCGAGTTGGACCTCGGTTGACACCAGCTGGTACCGTCCTTTTTGGTTGCTGAATTCGGCGGAATCCAGATAAGAGGCGATGATGGTATTAATGTTGACCGGCGACATCTCATATCTTCCACGGCGACCCATGGTGAGGAGATCCTGCACGATTTCGGCCGCTCGTTTGGCCGATTCTTCGATTTTAGTAATCTGGTCTCTGACAGGACTGTCAGGGGGCAGCCGTCTTTTGATAAGTTCGGGATAGCCTACGAGAGGTCCGAGGATATTGTTGAGGTCATGGGCTACGCCGCCGGCGAGGACGCCGAGGGATTCCATCCTCTGGGCGTTGGCAAGTTTTTCGCGCAGTCGCTGACCTTCCGACTGCGCCTTATTCAATTCGGTAACATCGGTGAAGACCCCCACCGTGCCTATAATATTTCCTATGTTGTCATAGTCGGGTGCTGCTGAGATAGAAATTTCGCGGATTTCCCCGCTTTTGTGTCTCACCTTCAGGTCGTACCGGCTGCGTTGTCTCTGCAGTCTCTTCTGGGTTTCCTCGAGGATCCGGTCAATATCGTCCTCGACCACGATATCGTAAAGATTCAAGCCTTCCAACTCAGTATGATCGTAACCGAGGATATTGCAGGCCGCCGCGTTGGCGAATATGATATCTTCTACGCTATTGACTTTGATAACCCCGTCACGCATGGTTTCTACCAGCGTTCGGTGCTCTTCTTCGGATTGTCGTAGGAGCATTTCCGACCGTTTTCGTTCGATGGCCATGGCTATGTGTCCGGAGACGAACGTTAGAAGGTTAACGTCGCCTTCTTTATACATGGTCGGATCAGTGTAGCTCTGTACGACGACAACGCCGATCGTGCCGTCACGTGTTTTCAGTGGGTGCTCCCAGCCAAATTTCAGAGGGTTCGCCGACCAGCTCGACTTCACCGGCAAGTCGAAGCTCTTCATCCTTGGCAGCGTCTGCCAGCAGCGGTTCGCCGGTTCGTCTGACATAGTCGGTGAGAGTCTTTTTGAGCTGTTCAGGTTTGAGGTCGGTGGCATCCGAGCATTCATCTACAACGTAAGGGAAGGTGTAATGGTCGGTGCTGGCATCGTAAAGGGCGACATAGAAGTTGGTCGTATCGATAAGGGTTCCCAGGATACTGTGCACGGTTCTCAATAGCTCTTCGATGTTGCTGGAGAGACTGGTGGCCTCGGAGATTTTGAACAGGGCAGCCTGAACTTTTTCCATTCGTTTTCGTTCGCTGATATCGTACAGGGATCCTTGTACCAAAACGGGATTGCCCTGGCTGTCAGATTCATTCTGGCATAGATCTAATATCCACCGGTATTGTCCGTCTTTACGTCGAATCCGGTATTCTCTTTCGGTGGTATGATTGGGTATTTCAGCGATGTTTCTGGCGGACTGCTGAATTCTGATCCAGTCTTCCGGGTGAATCAGTTCATTCCATGGTGGTTTACCGGCGATGAGTTCACTTTCGGTATAACCGGTAATTTCCTCGACGGCGCCGTGAAAAAACATCGGAGTCCAGTTCATTCTGGCTCGATAGGCGATTCCCTGGAAGTTTTGTACGAATGAGCGGTATTTCTCTTCGCTGATGCGTAGGGCCTTTTCGGTTCTCTCGCGTTCCAGGGCCACGGTTAGAATTTCACCGACGATCGTCAACAGTGTTCTGGCGTCCTGCGACCATATTTTGCGGCGGCGCACTGAATCGAAGCCGACGAATCCGACGACTTCGTTTTGGCGTATCATCGGCACGCAGACAATCGACTGAATACCTTCTCTCTGAAACTCTTGTTTCTCAACGGTGGCTTCAGGTGGCAGATCGGCTACATTGGGGACGAAAAAAGTCTCGCGTCTGAGGATCTTCTCCATGATATATGAGAAGTCTGACAATGCCAGACCTTTGAGATCTTCGAGATGTGGTACGATACCGTCGGCACACCACTCATGAGTATTGTCCATGGTTTTTCGGTCGGCCGAAATGTGAAAAACGTAGGCGCGATCGGCCCCGGAAAATTCTCCGATTGTCTGGAGGGCGTATATGACGTTAGCATCTATTTCGGTCGGGGCGAGGGTGATGAAGCGAGAAGATAACGAAGTTATAACCTTTTCGAATTCGAACCTGTAGCGAAGTTCTTCTTCGGCCTCCCTGCTGTCGGTGATGTCGCGAATTATGGCAACGACGCCTTCAGCGGCTTCTTCACCGACCTTCAAGGCGGCGCTATTGATTTCAGCCACGAAGAGGGTTCCGTCTAAACTCAGAAGCGTGAATTCATTCTTCTGGGATTGGCCGGTCTCAATGACGGTTTTGATTGATTCGGCGGCATTGCTGCGGTCCCCGGCGTCGACAAAATCGAGGGCCGATATGCCGACCATTTGTTCGGCTCTTTCGCAGCCAAACAGTTCCAGACACTGCTGAGAGGCAAAAGCTATGTTGCCATTGAGGTCTATGACCACAACTGATTCCGGAGATATATTGGCCAGAGTCTCATAGAAGGTGAGGGAATCGTGCGATTGTAGTTTATTCTTTGAGTTGAGAGGGGAAAGCAGTTTTCCGAAGAGACCTGCTATCAGGAGGAGACATCCGGGCAAAAGGCTTTTTAACAAGAGGGGGGTCTCGCCGGGGCAAAATCCGGCTGCAACCGAAGGTATCGGAGTCTGGTTTGTTTCGGTTGCGATAACCAGTCCCCAATAGGCTGAGGCCAGTGTTACGCTAATGATAAGAGGTAGGAATTCAGGTGTTCTCTTCATCTGCTTAAGCCATACTGCTGAACGACTCTCTTGCTCGGTTTCACCACCTGGCGCCGTATACTCTTTAAGGGGGTGTCCCCCTGAAGTCTATCGCTGAAGTCGGTCAATACGGAAATAGCGCGCCTTTACTATGAAATCGACTGTTGCGGGCAAAACTTAAGCGTTGTAATTGACTTGTTCCCATATAATTATCGTTTAGAAGGAGGACTCCGTCCAGTTCTGTGATACTACTGCTCAGAATTTGCACAGGCGCGATCGAAAGATGCTGTTGCCGCACTTCCCGTTAAGTGATGACGGCATGGCTTTTTTGCGTATTGAGTGACATTAATGTTGAAAATGGATTTGCGGGTTCGTAATTTTCTACAAAAGCCTTATAGCGATGCGGGAAAGACCAAATTATGTGTGAAACCAAGAAAATCGTCGTTGTATCTGATGGAACCGGAAAGACGGCCGAGAGATTGATGGATGCAGTTCTGGCCCAGTATTCGGACAATGAAGTGGAGCATTCGCTGGTACATACTTATCAGCAGGTGCGCGATAAGCGGAAAGTCGACAAGGTCTTAAAGGAGATAGACAGCGAGTATCTGGTGATTTTCTCCATCATCTCGGAGGAATTGAGCAGATATTTCCATGAAGCCCTGGCCGAGCGCTGGATACTTCACCTGAACGTTCTTGAGCCAATGCTCAATACGATGTCGAAGTTTCTCGGTGTGCACCCGGATTACCGCCCGGGTTTGCTTCAAAAAATCGATGACAAGTACTACCGGAAGGTGGACGCGATAGGGTATACGGCGGAGCATGACGATGGTCGGGGCGCGTTGATCGAGGAGGCCGATATTATTCTCGTTGGTTTGTCACGGACGTGCAAGACGCCTATTGCCATGTACCTTGCTTGTAATCATGGAATGAAAGTCGCAAATATCCCGATTGTGAGGGATCCCACGATGGAGGCGAATTTACTGGCCAGGTTAGCGCCGCTGAAACAGTCGGTTATTTTTGGCCTGACCATGCATCCGGAGGTACTGGCACATGTTCGTGAGGAGCGGCTTTTGTATCTGGCACGGACCGGGCCTCAGCAGGTGGAACTCCGGGAGTACTATGATATTCACGAGATCCGTGAGGACTTGAAATTCTGCCGTAATCTGTTCGCGAGGCGCGAGTGGAAGGTTGTTGATGTTACAAGGCGGGCGATCGAGGAAATTTCGCTTGAAATAATCGATAAGCTGAGCGACTCGAACAGGTAATCAACGCCAACAAACGATATCGGCGGGATCGAATCCACCGGCAAATTGAATGAAGTAATTTTCGTACGTTTGCTTCGTTACCAGAAATAAAAACGGAAATCTGCTTTAGGTGGATTACGCCCGGCCACTGCGTGTGCGGTTGTGGATTTCGACAACTCTTTTGAAAGCGGCGGTGTGTTCGGGCGTGGTGCCGCAGCAACCGCCGATTATACGGACACCAAGTTCCAGAAGTTGTTCACATTTTTGGGCCATATATTCGGGCGTTTCGGAATATACGATTTTATCCCCCTGTATATCCGGCAATCCTGCATTAGACTGAATTATTACCGGTACGGAGGCGTGTTTGACGAAAGCGGTGGCTATCTTCACCATGTTGTCGATACCATTGCCGCAGTTCGAGCCGACGATGTTGGCCCCTGTTTCAATAAGATTATTCGCGGCCTGTTCGATGCTAACCCCCATAATTGTATAAAACCCGCCGGGAGTTGAGTCGAAAGTCATGGTGGCGCTGATGGGGATGGTGGATGAAAGGGACCTTACAGCATTGACAGCCAGGACAGCTTCGTTCAGGTCGGTCATGGTCTCGATAAAGATAACATCGGCGCCGGCGCTGAGCAAAGCCGCGGCTTGCTTTTCAAAAGTATCGGCGACTTCGTCCGGCCCGGTATCGCCGTAAGGCTGGAGCAGTCTGCCGCACGGGCCGATGCTCGCCGCTACGTAAGCCTTAGAGCCCACAGCCTTTCGACTGGCCTTGACAGCAGCGATGTTTATCTCATCCATTTTATCAGCGAGGCCATACTGCTGCAGTTTCAGTGACGAGCCGCCGAATGTATTAGTGGTGACAAAGTCGGCGCCGGCGGCAAGGTATAAACCGGAGATTTCTTCGAGAATTTCAGGACGATCGAGATTGATTTTTTCAGGACATTCGCCGGACTTCAGGCCGCGCTGAAACAACATTGTGCCAATGGCTCCGTCGGACAGAAGGACTTCGCCGCTTTTCAGCCGATCGACCAGTGTCGACATATTAAGTTACTCCCATAAACTCTTTGACGCGGTCAACAGCGCTGACGCCATCGAAGCAGTAGGCATCGGCGCCGATTTTCTTGGCATACTCAGCCGTGAGCGGAGCACCGCCGACGAGGAAACGGACCTTACCGTACAAGCCGCGCTGCCGGGCGAGGTCGATGACCTGCGGCATCACCGGCATGGTTGTGGTCAGAAGGGCTGACATACCGATGATAGAAGCGCCGGTCTTTTCAGCTTCGTCGAGAAACTGCTCCGGGGGAACATCCTTGCCGAGATCGATGACATCGAAGCCGGCCCCGCGCAGCATGATGCCGACGAGGTTCTTGCCGATATCGTGAAGGTCGCCTTTGACAGTTCCAATGACGACTTTACCGCGCGATGGAATACCTTCCTTGATCATCAGGGGTTTCAGGACTTCCATACCGGCGTGCATGGCTTTGGCGGCCATGAGGACATCGGGCAGGAAAATCTCATGTTTTTTGAATTTATTGCCGACGACTGTCATTCCGGCTATAAGCCCGTCGTTTAAAATGGTCTGAGATTCGATTTTATCTTCGATTGCCTTGCGGGTCAGCTCGGCCACGTCGTCGCTGTTTCCCTTTTCGAGATGGAGAGATATTTGTTCGAGTATGTTCATGTAAGAGTCTCCAATATGTTTACTCGACTGCTAAGTACTGCGCAGGGCCGCGAGTCTGGTGCGGCACGAGCGGGTTTGACAGTCATCGCAAAATTCAAAATTATCTTCAAAATCAAAAATCTCTTTTTCTCCCGCGACAATTACGCCGCTGATGGATTTCAGGGGCTGCATCAGGCAACTTTCGGAAAGGATGATCCCGATTTCCTGGGGATGGAGCACCTGAAACAGCGATATCTGCGATGTGATATCCCAACCGCAGTATCCGGGGCTGAAGGGGAGAGTGGCCATGCCGGAATTGAGCGTGCCGGTTTCGCTCAGGTGATCCGCGAAAGTCCTTTCGACGTATGCGGCGGCCATTTCAGCCGCTTGTGAGGCGACGCTGTCGAGCATAGCCCCCGCAGGAAAATCGCTGCTCTCGAAGAGGCGGCTGATTTCAGCGCTGAGTGTTTCACCTACAGTGACGGCAAACAGGGCAAGACCGGCCGAGGCGCGATAGATGTTTCCCAGCGGTGCATCCGGTGCGGTGTTCCCTTCGCCCCCATACACGCGAGAGAATTCTTCTTTTGATATCTCCCTGACTATGCCTGCAGGTTCTGCCAGCAGCAGGTACGAAGATATTGCTGCGCGATAAAGCGCCAGGGTCTGATCGTTGGGGATGGCCGATGCGGGCATTCCCTGAGCCTGAAGAACCGCCTCCGGCCCCGGCAAAGTTTCTTCGGGTCTGATAGTCACGATTTTTTGCATCAGTCTATCTCCGGCAATTTATCCTGGCCATGACGTTTTGCTTCGGTTTGCATCAGAGCGGTCAGTTCCTTCCGAATTTCCTTAGACAGGTTCACCGGTTCGTGCCCGGCGATGATTTCATCCACCTGGCGACCGGCGCGCTGCATGAGAGTAAGGCTGCCTTCTTCTTCCCAGCGAGAGCGGTTGGCACGATCGATAACATCGGAAGGGAAGTAAACTTCATCTCTGAGATATTTTCGCGTGTGGTCGGCAATCAACAGATGCTGTTCTTTGAGGAGTTCTTCGAATATGGGTTGTGACGGGAAGTCCTCACGGGGTTCAATTCCCCGGGTCATCCGCATCATCATGCCGCAAATTTCGTTGTCGAGAACCAGTTTTTCGAGACTGAAACAGCTTTCGAAATCGTGCATGCCGGGTCCGGAAATGTTGTTTATTCCGGCCAGAACAGCCAGAGTGGCCCCCATGGCTGTTTCGACACCGGCCTGAGCATCGAGATGCTTGGAATCACTGAGGCCAATGTATGCCTGGGTGGGGAGATTGAGATGCTTGCCAATTTCATTGTAAGCGCAGTCGAGCATCATGGTGCCGATATCGCCCATCGGGGTGGTCTCATAACGGACATCGAAAACGGCCGGTGAACCTCCGTACAGAACAGGTGCACCCGGTTTCGTGAACTGGCTGATAACCAGCCCGCTGAGTGTTTCGGCGGTGTGCTGGACCAGCGAGCCTACCAGCGTGACAGGGGCCATGAATCCCGAGAGGGGCATGGCGACATACTCGACCGGAATCGAATACCTGGCGCAGTCCACGACATTCTGAGAGGTAACATCGCTCCATTTGAGAGGGGAAGTCGGACAGCAGGAGAAGATGGTTAGAGGTTTCTCGGCCAGTTCTTTCTCCGTGCCGCGTACGGCCAGCTGCAGGTTTTTCATTACCTCGAAACCTTCGATAGTGAAAGTGCCCGTGACGACCGGTTTCTCACAGAACATGAGGCTCAGGTAGAGGCGATAGCTGTCGCAGATCTTCTCGTGAACATCGGTAGTGATCATAGCCGTTGACTGTGAGGCCACATGTTTCATGCCGCCCATCAGTTTGGCGTAAGCGATATAATCGGGTGTGGTTGGTCTACGGGCTTGACCGGTGTCCCGGTCGAGAATATTTATCGCCGTGGATCCGGGAGTGAAATAGCAGTTGAATCCGGCAAGGTCGATGACCTCGTTGCCCGGTGAATCATAGAGTTTGAATGAGGAGGGAGCAGCTTTCAGGGCCTTGTCGATAAGCGTTCCGGGTATCCAACAATGTTGTTTTGCTCTGTCGACTTTGGCGCCGTGGTCGGCCAGCATTGTAAGCACGCCCGGATTGTGAATCTCCACCCCCAGATTTTGCAGCAGCGTGCGAGCTTCATCTATAATTTTTTCGATGAGTTCATCGGTGAGGAATCTGACTTTTGGCCGCAAAGAACCACTCCTTTCGCCCCGGTCGACATTTTTTTGCTGACTATGCTGTAAACTACGACCGCCTTTAATCGGCAGCAACAAATTTCTGCGGCCTCATAATGCGCTCAGACGCGGATTTTTCTGCCGTAGAACAGATCATCGGCCCATACCGAAAGGGAACGCGCGACCGGTGACCGGCGGATACCCTGACGAACGAGATTGTGCACGAGGGTCGGCGGGTGGCTGTACGGACAGACTTTCATGCACAGGCCGCAGTCGGTACCGATGGCTCGCCAGTAGTGGATGCACTTTTCGATATCGAGCTGCCATTTCTCTACGCCGCGCACGGTGGTCTTATCGCTATCGGGGATGGCTCCCGAAGGGCAGTTCGTGGCGCACTTGCGGCATTTGGTGCAGAAATCCTGCGCTCCGAAGGAAAGCGGTTTGTCCGGGATTAGCGGCAGATCGGTTGTGACGGCTCCCAGCCGTATTCTGGGGCCAAATTTCGGTGACATGATATATCCAATTCTGCCCAATTCGCCCAGCCCGGCATCGTGGGCCACCGGGGGAAGCATTATCTGATAGTTGCTGCCGGAGATATGTGCCCTGGCGGGGTAGCCGAGACTGCGGATATATGTGGCCAGAGCAATGGATATTTGCGCTCCACGGAGATACTGGAAGGCGGATTCCTCGGTAATTCCCAGTCGGGGAGCATCGCTGACCTGTTCGTAATCCATTTCGAGCGTGAAGACGATGGCGAACTTGTGGCTGTTTTCGATAGGCTCGCCCCATTTTGCCGGCCCGCGTCCAACGTGCGAGTAAACATACATGGGGTTCAGCTTCGCGATACCGACCTCACTTGCCCCGACAGCTATGACGGCGTCTTTTATGAGTCGCGTTGTCGCCGTCAAGTCGCTGTTGCTTACTTTTTGTGCCACAGCGCCATCGACTCTCGTAGTCAGAGATTCAATAATCCCAAAAACAGCATCCGTGTAACCGGAACGACCCTCATCGTAGTAGCGACCGCCCGGCGCAAAAAGTTCGGGAAGGCTTCGCATCTTGTCATCGATGGCTCTGTACTCAGGCCGCATGGCATAGTACTGATCGTATTTGTCAGAGCCGGGGGTATATTCTTCTCTGGAGAAAATAACATCGCGTTCATCGACGCGACTTTCGATTTCGCCTATGCGGAGGGGTTTGTTTGAACCGAAGGGTACGAAAAACAGCAGACCCATCACGCCCAGTGCAATGAGGCAGGCCACAAAGATGGAATCGGGAGGCCGTATGATGAAATAATTGCCGAACCATGCCAGGACAAACAGAATGAAAACCACCGATGACAAAGTTGCGGCGCGCAGTTGTTCTTCACGGAGAGAACTCAGCACAAATAGCTCCAGAAGCAGGCCGGCTGCGCCGCCGGCGACAAGATAGGCGAGATGGAGCAGACTCATGAGTTTCCCCGGTTTGACATAGCATCAAAGTAACTAAAGGCCACAAAAGTCGCAAGATTTAGAAAAACTGGTTTTTGTTGTAATGGGGCGGAGATTTTAGTAAGATTACCTATTGGCACCACAGCGATGAAAGGTTGGAAATATGGCAAGGCGCAGCACTATGGCCGCATTCTGTCTGACGGCGGCCGCAATTTTATTTTTTTCTCAGGTTGAGGCATGTTCAAGTTTGCTGGTTACTAAAGGGGCGTCGGCTGACGGCTCTACGATGATCACTTACACGTGTGACGGGGAGTTCCATCCGCATTCTGAATATTTTCCGTCAGCAGATTATAAGCCGGGGGATTCGCTGGAGATAACCAACTGGGGAGGCGAGGTCCTCGGTAAGATTGCCCAGGTGGAACATACCTATGCTATTGTCCACATGATGAACGAACACCAGCTTGTAATCGGGGAGACTACATTTGACGGACGGCAAGAGCTAAAGAACCCCAAGGGACTCTTGCACTATTGGGATTTGATGATGCTGGCGCTGGAGCGTGCGAAAACGGCCCGGGAGGCGATTAGTGTTATCGGCGGTCTGGTGGCCGAGTACGGTTATAGGTCGACTGGCGAATCTATTTCTATCGCTGACCCCAACGAAGTCTGGATGCTGGAGATAATCGGCCCCGGAGAAGGGGGTAGCGGTGCGCAGTGGGTGGCGGTGCGGGTGCCCGATGGTTACATTGCGGCTCACGCCAACAAGGCGCGAATAGGCGAGTTTCCCCTGAACGACCCGGAAAACTGCATTTACTCGGACAATGTGATCTCGTTTGCGATCGAGAAAGGTTACTACGATCCGTCATCGGGTGAGCCGTTTCGGTTCTGTGATGCCTACTGCCCGGCCACGCCCGACAATTTGCGATTCTGCGAGTCGCGGGTGTGGAGTCTGTTCCGGCGGGCGGCGCCATCACGGGAGTTTTCACCTGATTATCACCGGGCTGTAGAAGGGGCCGAACCTTATCCTCTGTGGATCAAGCCGGATAAAAAGCTGGGGCTGGCGGATGTTTTCGCCCTGATGCGCGATCACTACGAAGGGACTGAATATGACCTGACCCAGGGGGTTGGCGCCGGGCCGTATGGGTCGCCTTACCGCTGGCGTCCGCTTAAGTGGACGGTCGATAGCGTGGAATATTGCTGGGAGCGGGCGATATCGACTCAGCAGACGGGATTTTCGTTTGTGTCGCAGTCGCGCTCGTGGCTGCCGAACGCTATCGGCGGAGTGACATGGTATGGAGTTGATGACACCTATATGACTTGTTACACGCCGCTTTATTGCGGGATCGATAGTATTCCGGAACCCTACACAGTGGGTGAGATAGAGAAGTTTTCCTGGGAGTCGGCGTGGTGGGTGTTCAATCTGGTCTCCAACTATGCCAACCTGAAGTATTCATACATGATGCCGGAGATTGCGGCGGTTCAGAGCGAGCTTGAGGGCAACCTGATGAGTCTTCAGCCAACGACAGAGAAAGTCGCACTGGAGCTTTTCGAGGCTGACCCGGAAACAGCGAGGCACTATCTCACGGAGTATTGCGTGATGCACGGCGGGGCCGTGGTGCAGCGCTGGCGGGAGCTGGCGGAACATTTGATTACAAAATATAACGACGGCTATGTGAAAGACGAGAATGGCCGGGCGCAGGACAGCGGTTATCCGGAGGGCTGGTATCGCGAGGTGCTGAAATCCGGCCCGGGCAAGTTCCGGCTGGCGCCCGCGGATTCAACGGCTGCCGATTGGAAGCTGGTAGATTAAATGCGGAGGAGATAGTATGTCGAGAATGTTGACTTCGATTTTCTGTGCGCTGCTATTGTTCGCTGCGGGAGGACATGCGCAAACTGATACGGTTCGATACGTGCCCAAATTCCGGGATCCGGTGAGCGAGGAGTTGAAGAAACTTCATGAGGTCCGCGACGACGTGAGAGACAGTCTCACCGGTCTTGTGGAGGACAGGCAAAAGCGGTTGGATGATTACGAGTATGAAACGGCAAAATGGATAAAGTGCGATCTGTCGAATATCGTCAAGCCGGAATCGCTTCAGGTTTTCGAGACATATTTCCATTTCCCACCGGTGCGTCAGTATTGGACCGGAACCTGCTGGTCGTTTTCGGGAACATCGTTTCTTGAGTCCGAGGTCTATCGTATTTATGACAAGAAGGTGAAGCTTTCGGAGATGTTCACGGTTTACTGGGAATGGATTGAGAAGGCGCGGCGGTTCGTGGCCGAGAGGGGGGAATCCTCGACATCGCCCGGCTCCGAAACAAACGGAGTGTTCCGCACGATGAAAACATACGGCGCGGTGCCGCTTGAGGTTTATACCGGCTATATAGATGACCCGCGGCATGACCACAAGGAACTCGATGGTCAAATTGAGGCTTATCTGGGGTTTGTCGAGGATGAGGATTTGTGGGATGAAGAGCTGGTGGTCAACTCGGTGAGGCAGATTCTCAACCGTCACCTGGGCGAGCCGCCGTCATCTTTTGCGTACGAAGGCAAGGACTATACGCCGAAAGAATTTCTGGCCGAGGTGTTGAAGATCAATCTGGATGACTATGTGGCGATAATGTCGACGCTCAAGATTCCTTTTTATACCCGCGGTTCGTTCGATGTACCCGACAACTGGTGGTACGACAGCAGCTATTATAACATCCCTCTGAATGAGTGGTACGGGGCTCTAAAGACGGCTATTCAGAACGGCTATACCATGGCTATTGGAGGCGATATTTCCGAGGCGGGGTTAAACGGAGAAGATGATGTCGCTATTGTGCCCGATTTTGATATTCCACAGGATTACATAAATCAAAGCTCGCGCGAGTACCGCATGTACAACGAGACCACGACCGATGACCACGGGATTCATCTGGTGGGCTACACGAATATCGATGGTCGCGATTGGTATCTGGTGAAGGAATCATCGAGCCGGGGTTATTGGGGTCCGCTGGCCGGTTATATGTTTTACCGTGATGATTATGTGCGGCTGAAGATGATGGAATTCGCCGTGCACAAGGATGCGGTTGCGGAGATATTGAAGAAATTCGTAGTGTCCGCGCAGTAGCGGACACTATTTTAAGCCAAAGATACGGCAAGGCGCAAGGTTAGCCAGGTGTGCCCGGGCTAAAAGTCCTTGCCGATTGAGTAGCCTTTGCCCAGTGCTTTGCCCACGCCATAGTATTTTTGTACGGTCGGGGCATAGATAATGGGCCGGACTTTCAGCATATCCGGCATCCCGCCCTTGGCCATTACCGAATCATCCGCCTTTACATCGATAATCTCACCGATGAACTGTGTGTGCAGGCCGATTTCGATCGAGTGAAGCAGCTTACACTCAAGAACCATCGGGAATTCATCCACATAGGGAGCATCGACCAGTTCACTTCGCACCGGCGTCAGGCCGAGCACGGAGAATTTGTCGGTGTCGCGACCGGAGGCAATACCGAAGTAGTCGGCCTCGCGGACGTGGGAGTCCGACGGAACACTAACCGTAAAGGCTTTACGTTCGACGATACTTCCGTAGGTGTAGGTTGCTTTGCGGAGCGAAACGCCCACGCAGGGCGGTTTGGAACAGCAGATGCCGCCCCAGGCGGCTGTCATGGCGTTGGGTTTGCCTTCTTTGTCATAGGTTCCGACAACCCAAACGGGGGTCGGAAAGATGAGCGTTTTTGCGCCCAGAGATTTTTTCATCGGATACCTCCCGAATTCTTCGCGGCCAGATGGTGGTCGCATTGCCGGCAATCGCTGACAATGAGAGTCTTCGATTGCGATTATTATAATAACTTGACGCGTGCGGGACAAGAGAAACAGTAAAACGCAAATGAGGTTTATGTCGCGTTACCGAAACCACAGAGCCGGGCCTAATGGCCCAAGCCGTTGATATGTAACAACATGGGGCTGTGTTCGGCGCGCCTGCGCTAATGAGAGATTTCAGCCCCGGGGTCACGGTTCGACATCACTAACGGTAGGTGGCCAGGGAACGTATTAAACGTGTAGTCTATCCGGAGGTAGGTGGCAACTTTGGTCCGGGGAGTTTCAAGCCTTAGAACAATTTATATCTGGAGATAGTATCATGAGAAAAAGTATAGCGTTATTTCTGTTTGCGCCAGTAGCATTTATTGTTGCAGTGATGATCATAAGAGCCATCTAAAGCGCAGTCCTCTCGCCCACGCAGGTGGGGTTTTCCTCGAAGGAGCGTGGCGGCGATATCCGGCCCTAATCGATTGGGGATAAACCGCATAAACGCTTCATCAGTTGAATTTAATCCTTGCTTATCAGATAGAACATTTCTTATTTTTTTAATGCTGTATGGGCTTGCGTTGATGCCTGCCATAAAGAGGACAAAAATCAAAAATATCGTGTAGCAAATTGTCTTTTTTGCCACAATGGCGGGCGATGTAGCAGGGAGATTTTAATGCCGGAAGACGACAAGACGCAGTCATCATTTGACTCCGAGGGGCCGATTAACGCCGATCCTCTTGGCATAATTGGCTGGGAAATCGGCGGTAAGTACAAAATCCGCGGGTATATAGGCGGCGGCGGATTTGGTGAGGTTTACGACGCCTATAATCTGAATCTCGTCGAGCAGCGGCTGGTTATCAAGTTTTTCAAGCGGGTACAGGCCCGCGACCGGTTCGACCGCGAAGCCAAAATTCTCTGCATGCTCGACCATCCCAATATCTCTCGCGTGATAGACTATCTGCCGTCGGAAGGGGCGTTGGTGATACAGTATATCGATGGCAAGGATGCGGCGCACATGCTTCGTGAATCGGGGCCGTTTCCGGCTGATCTGTTGTTGAAGGTTGCCAAGGCGGTGACCGAAGCGATAGCGTACGCCCACGAGAAGAAGGTCGCTCATCGGGATATCAAACCGGCCAATATACTTATCGATAGCAAAGGCCATGTCTTTCTGATAGATTTCGGTATTGCCAAGGAAATAGGCGGCGATGCCACCAAGACCGGCTACCAGGCGTTGACGCCGATGTTTGCCGCGCCGGAGCGGCAGACCGGTTTGAGTTCGTATAATCCGTTTCTGAGCGACATTTATGAGATGGGTGTTACGATTTTCAATTTTGCCACCAACACCATGCCTTATCGCAATCCGATATCCCCCAGTCTTCAGGAGTGGGGGGGGATTCATTCGGAACGTCTGTCGCCGCAGTTGAAATACATACTCCGAAAAGCTACACATCCGGATCCGAGTGCCCGCTATCAGACGGCCGGTGAGATGGCAGCGGATATGGCGGAGCTTACAGAGGTTTATATCAAACCGAGGAAAGGCCGGGTGGGACTGTTGGTCGCCGCTGTGGCGGTGATAGCGATTGCGGCCGGTGCGTATTTCGGGAAGGATTATATCAGCGATAGGTTTGGGACTCACGCGCCGCAGGAGCAAACGACTCAGCCAGCCGTCACCGAGCCGGTAGCGGAAGAACCATCGGGCACAGGTGAAGAAGCTGCGACTCAACCTGAAACTCCACCGACGGTAACTGAGGAGCAGAAACCGGTGGTTGTCAAGCCGGAGACCACCGTTGCCAAGAAGCCCGAGGAAAAGCCTGCTGAGCAGGTCGTGACCCCGGTTGTTAAGAAGAATCCGCAACTCACGGTCAATGTTGCTCCCGGCGGGATCAGGGAACTGTATGTGGACGGACGCCGTCGTTCCCCGGGGCAACCGTTCGAGGCAACCGTTGGTTCGCACTCGGTGGAGATTATTCACTCAGACTATCCCATATTGCGCAAGACGATACGTATGCGCGACGAGCCGGCGAATATCACCTATGAAATGGCGCGGGAATTCGCGGGGGCCGATACGCTGAGTCTTCAACTGGCAATGTTCCCGCCATCGGAGCAGAATCTGGTCGAGTTCAAACTCAATGATAAGGCGCACCGGTATACGCAATTTCCGGTGTTTGATCTTGATGTGTCTGGCGGGGAAGTGGAGGCTGGACGCCGAGATTATATCGATCAACACCGAGGCCGGGACAAACCCGAAGATAGATTCGTGTGTGACTTTCCCCTATGGAGGGGGAAAGCGCGATGTTATAAAAGGGGCAGATGGAGAGATTGACCTCGTAGCCGGTGATAACGGCAGCGTGGTTCCTCTGCTCATATACTGGTCTCAATGAGGAGTAGAATATATCTAACGAAGGAGGTACTATGTACAAGCGAGCCGGTTTACTTAAAACCGTGGTGATACTGGCCTTGATTGTCTATTTGCAGGCACTGGTGTTACCTCAGGTGGTACAGGCTCAGACGACCGACTGTCCTTTCGATAAAACCAACCCTACGATTGAAAACGCCCGTTACAATTTCCGAATTACGAACTACGATTGCGCCGAACAGGAGCTTCAGGCACTGCTGGCTCAGGAGAATCTTGACCTTCAGGTCAAGGCAGACGCCCATGTGCTTCTGGCGTCGGTGTATTATGCCAAGATCCGCAATGACGAGGAGAAGCGGAATCTGGTGATTGAGCAGTTTGTTGCCGCTTTTGGGGCATTGCGCAGTTGGCGGGGCGATCTGGATATCAAATCGCCTGAGTTCATGGCGATGATGCAGCAGGCTCAGGAACTGGTGGACAATAAGCAGGACGTTGAAGAAGGCGTCAAGGAAGAGGTGGCCGAGGAGGTAGCCGGGGTTACCCCGGAGATTGCCCCTGCTGAGCAGGTTGACGAAACGCCGGTGACGGTGATTACGCAAGATAAGAAAAAAGGCCCGTGGTACAAGCAATGGTGGGCTATTGGTCTCGGTGTTGGTCTTGTGGCTACGGCCGTGGTGGTTGCTTCAGGCGGTGGTGGTGATGAAGAGGAACCGGTTGACAATACGCTTCCGGATTTCCCGGATCCGCCGGCAAAACGATAACACAGAATGAGCAAATAACAAAAGTATGAATAAACCAGGAGGAAATGAGATGTTCAGGACAGTTAAAGTTAGTTTGGCGGCAGCCATCATAATCGTGTTCTTTGCGGCGGGAGTTTTTGCACAGGCTCCGGGTACGATGACCTATCAGGGTAAGCTGACCGATGACGCTCTCAATGCCATTACGACAGAGACCGAAGTTGCCTTCACGATTTGGGATCTTGATGCGGAAGGTGTGGAGCTTTGGGCCGAGACACTTCTGGTCGCCCCCAATGAGCAGGGTGTGTTTACGGTGGAACTGGGGGCGGTTTGGCCGTTTCCCGCGGACTCTGTTCGATGGTACCGTGAGTTATCTCGGGATAAAGGTTGGGACGGATGATGAGATGACGCCCCGTCAGGCGATTACATCGTCGCCGTATTCGATGAGCGTCCGGAATGCATCGCCGGCGTCACTGCGCATATTTCGAGGTGCAGCTTATGGAATCTCAACGGCGTCGTTGAGGCAGTATCACTGTTGCAGATTACTAGGGCCCGGCGTATCTTGTCGTTGGACGCAACTGGTTTTATGGAGCTGTTGTCATCGACGACCTGGATTCGCTCAACTTGGGTCTTAGCTCTCAATACTTCAAGCTCAGTTACTGACTGGGGGTCGTCGGCATACATGTACATTTCGACAGCGGAACCCTACCAGGGTACCGACTACGTAATTCTGCACAAGGAAGATTGTGCCCGGTGACAGCGGGGCTTTACACGTTATCTAGCTGGCAACGGCAGCTGCTATGTCTCAACCGCCACGTTGTACTATACGAATCTTCTCGCGCACCTTTATATCCGTCCGCATTTGAGCGCACCGATAGACCGCCGCATCACCGTAGCTGACCATCCGAGGAGAGACTTCCGGCGAGGACTTCACATTGGAGAATTTTAAGAACGAGTAACGACTAACGGAACACTCAGAACAGAAACAGTAGCTGAGAATAGAAATAGAGGTATAGTGATGCGGATTAATCTGATAGATGTTGTTTCGCTGCGTTGACTCTGATGTTTGTGCGTGCTCAGGTTGCGTTCGCTCAGGCAAGCAGCGCCAGCTATACGTTAGTGACCGGTGGCCTGGTGGGAGGAGGCGGTACGAGCGCTTCCGCATCGGCGATAGTCACCGGCGTTGTGCCGACCTCGGTCAGCGGGGTAACATACAGCACCAACTATACGGCCGCTACTGGAGTCGTGGGTGTTGCCTACACGACCGGATCGCTGACGGCCGGTTATGCCGGAGGTGCGGTGCAAACGGTGACTCCGGGGGACCATCTTTTGAAAGTCGGCTACGCGGGTGAATTGGGTACGGCTACGGGCACGTTCAACTACCGGTCCGGCGGTAGGGTGCCGTATACATCGGTGCCTATGGTGGCCGGCACGGGCGACACGCTTCAGTACAACTGCCCGGCGAGCCTGTTCAATCTACGAGGACTGGAGTATTACTTCCAGATTTATCGGGGTGCGTCTATTGCCTCGGTGGGTACTCCAACCGCTCCGTATACCTTCCGGGTGCAGTTGACCAATGATGAGTGCCGTAGTTTCAATATGGGACCGCGCATTTACGCGATTGTCGGTGTGCCGGTATCCGTATCCGGCGGCAATACGATTGCTGATGTGTTCGTGGATGATCTGGGCGGGTTCAATACCGACGTTTGGCGTCTGGCGCGCTGGAACGCCACGACGGAATCTTACCAGGAATACGCCAGTGCTCCGGCGGTGGTGCCGGGACGCGGTTATTGGGTTATCACGAGAGACCTGACGGATTTCGGGGCGGCAGGTGTATCAGTCGTGCCAAATGAAACGTACAGTGGTAACCGGTATTTGTCTATACCGCTACAGGCCGGATGGAACCAGATAGCTAATCCTTTCGCGTTCCCGGTAACGCTGCTTGAGGCGGTGATAAACGATAACGGTACGATGACAACGGATTTCACCGGCTGTATCGAGGACGTGGGTTATTACTACAACGGCAGTAATTATTTTACGCAAACAACGTTTGATACGTGGGACGGCGTTTTTCTGTTCGCGGAGAAGGCCGGCGTCGAACTGTGGATTCGTTACCATGAACAGGGTACCGCCGGCAAGGTGGTTGCCGATGAGTTACAGTGGACGAAAGAGGCCCCGGCATGGCAGATGGAGCTGACGTTGACTTCGGGTGATTTTGGTGACGTCGCTAATTATGTCGGGGTATGCGCCGATGCGAACGTGGGCTTCGACGTGAATGACTACCGTGAGCCGCCGATGGCCCCGGAAGGTGTCATGCTTGCTTATAAGCTTCCTGACGGCAGTAAGGGACTTCACAGGACCGATTATCGTCCGCAATTCACCGATGGTGCGACGTGGGATGTTGTTTTCTCCGAGGGAAGTAACCGCGTGGTGACAGCCAGAGGTGTTGAGTCTGTTCCGGAAGGGATGGAGGCATGGCTGATTTTGACGAATGCGGGAACGATCCGATTGGAAGAGGGCAAAGAAGTACGGCTTCCCGATGACGTTATGTCGGCGCAGTTGGTGATTGGTAATGATGGGTATGTGGCCGGAGAGGTATCATCGGCGCTGCCCGATAAGTTCAGCCTGAATCAGAACTTCCCGAATCCGTTCAATCCATCGACTACACTTCGTTTCGCGTTGCCGAAGGCGTGCCATGCGGAACTGGTGGTGTACAACACCCTCGGTCAGAAGGTGGCGACGATTGTGGACAGGCAGATGGAAGCCGGGCATCATCTGGTAGTATGGGATGGCCGCGACGGCGGTGGTCAACAGGTTGCCAGCGGTGTCTATTTCTACCGGTTGAATGCGGGTGAGTTCAGTCAGACGAAGAAGATGATGCTGCTTAAGTAGAGTAGTATCGGATGAAAATAGCGTAGGGAGACATTCAGAGGCGAATGTCTCCCTGTGTGGCGCATTTGAAGAAGCTATAGGATAATTGTCATGGGTAAACCGGCTGCAAGGTTGGGCGACACGACATCGCACGGTGGTGCGATTGTCGCGGGAGAACCAACGGTAATGATAGGCGGAGCACCGGCGGCGCGGATGGGCGACATGCACACTTGTCCGATGCAAACGCCGGGGACGCCTCCGATTCCGCACGTTGGCGGACCGATAACTCTGGGCAGTATGACCGTGATGATCGCCAAAAAACCTGCGGCCAGAGTGGGGGATATGTGTACCTGTACAGGGCCACCCGACAGTATAGCCATGGGATGCAACACGGTCCTCATCGGCGACAGTAGCGCCGGTGGCGGTGGAGCAGGTTCGAGCGGAAGCGGCACGGGAACGGAAAGCACATCCGATAGCACCGAGCAGCAGGAAGAGCACTTTATCAGTGCGAAAGTTGTCGACAAGGGTGGCAAGCCCATCAGTGGTGTCCAGTACACGCTCAAAGATACCGATCAGCAGGAAACGCAAGGGACGTTGACAGGTCAGGTCAAAAAGACCGGTGTCAAGGAAGGCCAGTACGAACTGTCTATCGCGGCTATAAAGAACGCGAAATGGTCGACTACCAAGGCAAAGGTTGGCGACACGGTTAAGATGATTGCCGAAACGGTCGGGTTCGAATCTGATGCTGCCGCGGTGTTTCGTGTTTTCAAAAGAGACGCTAATCGCGCGGATAAACCCATCTACGAGATTGGTGATATCAAACTCAGCGGCGACAAGGCCGAGGTGGACTGGAAGTTCGAGTACGAAGAGGGTGAGGATGACCCCGATCTGAGCCATCAGGATACAGGCAGATATTCGTGGCCGAGGTTTTACTTTGCGGTTACGATAGACAGTGTTACGATGAATTCCGGCACGATGCGGCTGACCGACGATATAGAGATCACCCTTAACGACGATAAGGGGGATCCTGTCAAGAACGAAGAATATGTAGTGTATCTGGCAACCGGTGAAGTTCGCAAGGGAAAGCTCGATGATCAGGGGAAGGCGACCGAAAAAGATGTCCCGCCCACCAAGAACCAGGTTGTGTTTCCGAATTTGAAGAAAGCCAACAAACTACCCAGGTAGGATTACTTATCAATGCCTCAGACCGTTAATGCCACCACGGCGGATGTCCTAATCGCATTTCAGACCAGAGCGGGGGTTGATTCCGACGCTATCATAAAGGCCGGTAATGCGACAATAAAGGGTCAGACCGGTCTGATTAAGCCTCAGGGCAAAGGTTATTACGGGCTAAAGATCGAGCCGGGCAAGACGGTGACATTGCAGCTTTTTGGAACGGATTATCAGGTCGGTTATCAAGAAGCGGATGAAAATGAGAAGGCGGACAAGAGTTGCTTTGCGCTCACGGGCTGGAAGGTCACCGGTGATAAAACGAAATTGGCGGGTGCGCAGCGCCGTCTGCAACTGCTCGGATATTACTACAACGGGCGGGTGGACGGCAAGAAGGGGAAAATGACCGAGTATGCGGCGCTGAATTTTCAGGCCGACCAGAAACTCCGCACCGATGGCGATATTGGCGCCAAGACAAAGGACAAGCTGGAAGACATTTGTGAGAATAAGAATAAGAGCGGGACGACCTACATAATTCGGCGTACAATGCTCAGCTTCGATTGGGCGCCGCATGCCAGCAATGCGGATGCTATTGGCGGGTGGCCGAAGGATTCGACACCGCTGATAGACGACCGCGGTTATGCGAAAGTCAAGTCCGATGACATAGATCTCCACGGCCCGGTCGTGTGCGTTCAGCGAAAGACGGAGTTCCGCGTTAAGGTCATTCGCGAGTTTGTTGATTCGCACGCTGTGCTGACTGCCTCGAGCGATGATGAAAGTCTCGTGGCGATCAAGACGCCCAATCCGCTTCCCAACGGACAAAAGTTCATCCTGAAGCTGGAAGCGAAAGACCCCGGGAACAAACCCAAGTCGACATCGGTGAAAATAAAATACAAGGCCGGCAAGAATGAGTATGAGATAGGCTCGCTGCAGGTGATAGTCATGCCGCTGAAAGTCGTAAAAGTCAGGTTGTACTGGGTGACTATCAAGGATGCTACCGGGACTTCGATAACACCGGCAAATACTCCCGCCGGTTCCGCCAGCGCGGTCCATGTGCAGGCGCTGGCGGATTATAAGAAAAGTTTCACGATGGTGAAAGCTCTGGCGCGACATATGTGGCGTCATTACGGTATTTACCTGAAGTTTTTGCCCGATCGGACCAAGACGGTGACATTGGGAACGGCGGGCAGGGTGAGCAAGCCTTACAAGACGGATTTCAACACGATTATCAACACCGCCGACGATGCCGGGAATGCATCGTCCAAGAGTGAGATAAATGTCTGTATAGTGAACTCTATCGAGGGTTGTCTGGGGCTCGGGTACGATGCTGTTGATTTTACCTGGCCCAACGGGGTGCTGAGCGTTAAGCATGCCAATGTTCTGGAATCGGCGCATGTGATGGCCCATGAGATTGGTCACTTTTTAAGTCTGGCAAACTGTATCGGGGCGAAGAAGTACATTCATGCCGATGATGACCCGGATGTGAATCATAAGAAAACGGATTTGTGGTCGGTGGCCAAAATGATGTATGCCTATGTCAACCACAGCCGACCGTATAACCTGGGGTTTGGGTGGAAGAAAACGGGCAAGAAAGTCACGATTCGGAATTTGCCGAGCGACCCGACCGATAACGAGGTTTACAACGCTAACAAGTGGGCGAGGAACGCGAATTTTTACTGCAAGCCATAGGATTAGGCAGAGCTAATGAAAATTGCCGGGTATCTACTGTTTGTGGCGGCCATTGCGGGCCTGGTGAGTTTAAATTGTAAGGATAAGAAGGACGACGCCAAGATAGATGGAGATAAATATATGGATATAAAAGAACTTCAGGAGATGGTGCTGAGCAAAAACTGGGATGCATTGGATATTGTCGATACCGCCGCACAGCCCCAGCAGGCGATTGAGCATCTGGTGGAATGGTCAAAAAATGAGGATGCCGAAGTGCGGGAGCTATCGCTCAACTGTTTGGCAATGATCAAAGACCCGTCGGTTCCTGCGATAATTGCCGGGGCGCTCAGCGATGAGGATGGCGATATTCGCCTGTTTGCTCTGCAGGCACTTCAGGTAGCTTACGATGAAAGCATTGTCGGTCAACTGATCACGGCTTTGGGCAACGAGGATGCGGAGATTCGTTCCGGGGCGGCACTTCTTCTGGGCAATATCGGCCAGGACACTGCCGTAGGCCCGCTCGAAAAACGGTTAGATAAGGAACCCGATGAGTCGGTTCAACTCGATCTCAAACTGGCCCTGGCCAGGATGGGCAATGAAGAGTTGAAAACGTTCTTTGCGGACCAGATGGATGTGCCGGATTCTGAGACCCGTCTTACAGGACTTTCGGATTTGCGGTATATAGGTGATAGAAACCTTGCCGTGCGAATCCTGCCGGCTCTTGACGATATGGGAGAGGCGCATCTGATAACGGATAAGAATCAACCGGTACCGAAGTATGCCAGGGTGTGCGATGCGGCGGTCAATCTGGTGGCCGAGCTTTACGATCAGCCTTTCTCTTTCGAGGTTGATGAGTTTAAGGTTTACAGTGACGAGGAAATTGCGCAGGTGAAAGAATTTCTCGCAAAGCAGGGCTCGCAATAGACAGAGGTAGGTAATATGCCGGAAAACAAGTCAAATAACAGATTCGAAATATCGCTGCCCGATGATTGGGTGGATCAATCAATGTATATATTCAACGGTCCGGACATGGGCGGTATTCAACATACGATGTCGCTGGTGATTGACCAGAATGTCGAGGACGATGATCTCGATGCATTCGCTACAGAGAGGCTGGATGCTGTTTTGAGTGTGACGCCCAACATGGAACTGTTGAAAAAAGAAATCAAGACGCTTCCGAATGGTAACGAAGTGTGTGACGCCGTGGTCAAGTGGATACCGGTTGACGGTAAGATCATCTTTCAGAAGCGTATTTATATGATCATTGGTGAGCAGGGTTTTACTTTTCTGGCCAATTTCACTAAGCAGACGATAAAAACTATCGGTCTTCAAGTGGACCAGATGATAAACAGTTTCCGGCCGGAAACGAACTGAGAATATCGCCGGAGAGTATGGAACTCAAGTTTAACAAGTCTACTGACAGTGAAGAGGAAATCAAGCTCGATTCTTCGCTGGTTTACGCCGAGTGGCGGAGCGGCTGTGCTATCGCCGGCCGGACAGTATCACTTGAAGTGGCAACGACTTTTGTGGGTAATGGGGCTTCTATAAAGATTACCGGTAAGAGCCGCAAGGGAAAGAAGCTCGGAAAGATAAAAGACAAGATTTTCAATAACAAATTTGTGGGCGAACTCGATGTTCCGCAGGATATCGAAATCGGCGACCGGGTCTATTTCGAGGTGGAGTTATCGGACAATTCCCTTTCGGGAGAATCGGAGGATATCCCGGTTGTTCCGGGCATCAATGTAACGAATATGAAATGGAGCGCCGATGAGGCACGGCGCGGCGATATTTTGACGCTGTCGGCGGATGTTGAAAATGTCAAGGATGATACCGAGGTTCTGGTGACGATCTACGAGCATGACCGCGATAATGCTCACGACAAAATCACTGAAATACCGGCTGTCATCAAAGACGAGAAGCTCGAGGTCAGCTGGGAGTATCAGTATCACGAGGATGTGGATGAACTCCCGACACAGGAAGAGCTGGAGCGTTATGGCGGTTCGTATAATTCTCCGGAATATTTTTTCACGATTAAGATTTACGACGAAGTCTTTGGGAAGAAGCAGGAATCAAAGCTTCTGGTGTTTAAAGACTGGATTGAAATGAGGTTTGCCGACGACGACGGTACCCCTATAGCCGACCACGAATGGGTGGCAACTTTGACCGATGGTCAGGAGAAACGCGGTCGTACGGATAGTAATGGGATTGCCAGGGTGGATGGAATTCCTCCGGGGCGGTACTACATAGAACTGGTTGAATCTGATAATGGGCAGAACGGCGGCGGTAACGGTCAATCCGACACGCAAACATCAGACGACGGCGGTAATGGTCAATCCGACACGCAAACATCCGACGATAGCGGTGGCAACGGACAGGATAGTGGAGATGACAATGATTCGGACACGCAGCAGAGTACCGAACCGTAGATTTCAGGCTGGATATGGGTGAGATAAGATACACGGTAAATGAGAGTGGCGACGACCGAGAAATTCGCACGACGATAACGGCCGCGCAACGTGGGTCCGGAGCAACCGGTAGCACCGGGTGTATCGGTGAGACGTCGCGTTGCGGGCATTTTACATCAGATCCCGCCGCTGAACCCGACAACCCATCGGCTGATTTCACCGGTCGCTACGAATGTGACGGCGGCGAAGGTATTCAGCCATGCACCGTGCAAATTAATCAGGCGGGCGATTATGTTTACGGTTGGTTTCAGATAGATTTCTATGTTTCCGAGAGTGGTGGTAGGACTGTTCTGCTCGACGCTATCACCGGGTACTTTACGGGGGAGGTGACCTCGAGCGGCGGGTCGGTGCAGGTGGGGATAGAGGGGCAGGCGAGGATTCGGCAGGGCCGTATTTCCAACGTCAGTGCCCGCGATGGTCGGGTGCGGTCGATGACGCTGGCTTTGAGTCCGTCGCAGTTCAGGTTCATCAGGGGCACACGCGCCGCGCAGATTCACTCATTTGACCTAACTTCAGTTTCGAATCAGCCGCGTATGCCCGAGCGTGCTCTGGCCGGGATTCGAAGTTCGAACCCGGTGTTGTACCAGTCCGAGGCACACCCCCTACGTTCGCGTCAGGTCCGCACCATGGGGAGGTGGATCAATGAGATTCTCGTTCCGCGCATCAATGCCTGTGTAGGTCACCGTGGGACCAGTTTGCTCGGCCCGTTGCACGGTATGTTTAACACGATTTCCGAGGCTTTCAGAGACCGGCTATTCGGCGGGTTCTTCCGTCCGCAACAGATGGATCTGGTGAGAACTGTTTTTCTGCACGCTATAGAAACGACTTCAATGACACTATCCGGTTCGGGGGAGCAAAAGACGATTCTGGAAGCAATTTATTTGATAGCGGATACGGGTGAGGAGGCCGACCAGTCGCCCCTGTTCAGGACTTTTCGCGCCATGTTCGGTGAAAGCAATGGTCAGCCGGTATTGCCGGCGCATCTGGGCAGGTACAAATACCAGGTGGAGGTAACATACCGTCAGGTTACCCAGGGGATTCCGAGCACAGGTATTACTCTCGGCGGCCGCGGCGCGGAGATTCGTATGACGAGATCGGTGCAGCAAGGGACAAGCTGGCAGCAGGACGGTGATCCGCACCAGTTCGATGCTGCGGTGGGAATAGTCAAGATCGGTGCTTCCCAGGCTGTTGGCGCCCGTCGTGGAGGTGGCGGAGGAGGCGGCAGCAGAAGAAGCCCCGGGCCATCGGTTGAAGCCGGCCTCAGCCGGTTTGAATTTCAGAGCTATCGCCGCTGGACTTGGGATATGTTCCCCGGCTATTTTGAGGTGTTCGAAGTTCAGATTCAGTTTAAGCTTCCGTTCAATATCATTTCCGGCCCGAGTTACAATGATGTGGCCATCTCGTTTTATGGCAGTGGCGATGTTCCGGCTTTGATTGCCGGGGTGGAAAACTCCCGCAGCATTGACACCGGCGCTCAAATGCAGGCCGAGGTGGGTTTCGGGTGGTATCCGGGATGGCTGTGGACCGACACTCGCGCTCGCGAAGGTTCGGCAATCGATGTCAGCGGGCTGCCATCGGGCAGGGTAAGATGGGGTGACCGGACTCATGTGTGCTATCCGGTCGATGTGGAGAGCCTCTCAGACGAAGGCCGTATGGCCCTGGGAACGGTGTTGGCCGAGAATCTGGTGCTCATGGCAAATGGAAACAGCAACCTGCGATTGGACGGTCACACCAGCAGAACGGGCAGTTCTCAGCACAACATGGTCCTCTCAATCAGGCGGTCCCAGTTCGCATTACAGGCGATTGTGGATATTCTGACCGACAAGCTGGAGATACCGTTAGCGGCAACGGCCGGAAGCGGTGGTGATGGGACGGTTCGGCTTTTTGGCTTTGGTGAAGAGCAGGCAGTTCGTGAGGGGTCGCAGGAAGGAGAAGAGAGACCTGACCAGCGCCGCGTGGACTTGTGCGTAAATGGAAGCGCGGTGGCCCGGTTGAGTGTGTCGGATTGATAGTTGGGTGTTTTTCTGTCTCTTGAGAGGAAATTGACGCATTCGGTAGCGGGTAAAAGGCTTGACATTGAAAGTACTGAAGCTTAATATAAATAGTTATCTTACCAAGGCTTAGTAACAACAGCAAGGTCCCGTCACGCAGGGGGTATTTGCTGAACCACATAGGTTACAAATGGACATTGCCAGTTATTCATCAGATTCAAGAGCGATAATCAAGATCGCTAAAGAAGTGGCGGCCGAATTCCGGCATGCCGAGATCGAGGTCGAACATCTTCTGATTGCCACGTTGAGGCAGGAGAGCTCCGAGGTTGAGTCGATTCTGGCTCAATTGGAGAAGAACCCGAGCGGTCTTGTATCGCTGACGGAAACCTATCTCAAGGAACAATCCAGTCGCGCCACGGCCAGAGAGAACCTTACGGCCTCGCCTGCCACCCAGGCGGTACTGGCGCAGGCTGTGGACGAAAAGGCAAAGTTGTTTGACCCGTTGGTCGAACCGGAGCACATCCTGATTGCCATTTTCGACCCGCGGTCATCGCTGGCGGCATATCTTCGGGAGAAGATCGGTATCACCAAGGAAGATATTTATCGCGCCATAGCCGAGAGTAAGGCGGTTGAGGAGATAGCCTCGACGCCATCCAAGACGCCCGGCGAAAAGGCTCCTGCCGAAGGCAAGAGAGAGGTTGCCGGGACTCTCAAGTACTGTATCGATATGACCAATCAGGCTGCGGCCGGGGAGTTTGACCCGATGATAGGCCGTGAGTCGGAACTTCAGCAGGTCATTCAGATTCTACTTCGTCGCCGCAAAAACAGCCCGGTGCTGGTTGGCGGGGCGGGTGTTGGCAAATCAGCCATAGTTGAGGGCTTCGCACAGGCGGTGATAGACAATGCCGTGCCCAAGGCGCTTGAGGGTGTCAAGGTTATGTCACTCGACATGGGTTCGCTGGTGGCCGGCGCCAAATACAAAGGGGAATTCGAGGAACGGTTCAAGAACCTGATCGGTGAGGTAGTCAAATCGGGTGGAAAGATCATCCTGTTTATCGATGAGATACACCTGCATCGCCGGAGCCGGAAGCGGTGGTGGGATGGATGCCGGCAACCTTATCAAGCCGGCCCTGGCCCGAGGGCAGATTCGTCTGGTTGGGGCTACTACCGAGGACGAGTACACCAAGCATCTCGAAAAGGACAAGGCTCTTGACCGGCGTTTTGAGAAAGTTAAGGTCGGGCAGCCGAATTTTGATGATGCTGTCCGGATTGCCAAGGGCGTTATACCGAAATACCAGGAACATCACAAAATTGTCTACACCGAAGAGGCGGTTGTCGGCGCTGTCAGGTATTCGCAGAGGTATCTCAGCGAGAGGAATCTTCCGGATATCGCGCTTGATATTATCGACGAAGCGGCTTCGGAGTATCATGTCAAGAAGGAGTTCTCAAAAGTTAAGATTCCTTTGCTGGAGACTCAAATTGCCGAGCTTGAAAAGCTGTTTAAGCAGTGCGATGGTAAGGACCCAAAAAAGCACAAAGAGGATTTTGAGAAGTTGGAGTCGGCGCTACGAGGAGTTTACGAGGAATATAGACCGCATGAATGGTTTCTGGGGGCATCGTCTTGAGCTTCAGGCGGGAGGTGAAAAATGAAAATCGGCAAGTTCGATGTAGATCTGGCGAAGAAAAACTTTGCCGAACAGTCCGAGCAGTTCAAGGCGCTCAAAGTAGTCGTTGATAAGCTTGAGGACACAATCGACGACGCCGAGATAGCGGCGGTAGTCGCCCGACGGACCGGAATCCCGGTGGCGAAGATGTTGACGGCTGAAAAAGACCGGCTGATCAACATGGAATCCTATCTGAAGAAGAAAATAGTCGGTCAGGAGAAGGCGATTACAGCTATCGCCGACGCTATTCGTAAATCCCGTGCGGGATTGAAGGCGAAGAACAAACCGGTTGGCTCGTTTCTTTTCCTGGGGCCGACCGGAACCGGCAAGACTCATCTTCCGAAACTTCTGGCGGAATTCCTGTTTGATGACAAGAACGCCATGGTTCGGCTGGATATGTCGGAGTTTATGGAGACGCATTCCGTCGCCAAGATGATTGGCGCGCCGCCCGGATATGTTGGGTACGAGGAAGGCGGTGTTCTGACCGAGGCCGTCCGGCGCAAACCGTTCTCGATAGTGCTGTTCGACGAGGTCGAGAAGGCTCATCCCGATGTGTTCAATTTGCTTCTGCAGTTGCTCGATGACGGCCGGTTGACCGATGGTCAGAGCCGTACGGTCGATTTTTCCAATACGCTGGTGGTGCTGACCTCGAATTATGCCGCAGATAAGATTCTCGAGGCGGACCGTGAGGGGCGCGATGTCGACATGGAAGAGGTTCGCGGCTTTTTGTTCAGCAAGTTCCGGCCGGAATTTCTTAACCGGCTCAATGATATTATCGTCTACCATTCGTTTACCCAGGACCAGGTCGAAGTGATCGCGGGGCTGGAATTTAACAATCTCTGCGAGCTGTTGAAAGATCTCGATATCAAGGCCGAGCTTACCTCTCAGGCGCGCAGAAAGCTGGCCGAGGATGGATATACGCCTGAACTCGGGGCGAGACCGATTCAGAGAATAATCGAAAAAGACATAATAAACAGATTGTCGGTGGATATAATCACCGGAGGCGTTTCTCCGGGTGACAATATTTTGGTTGAAGTAAAGGACGGTGGTTACGTCTTTACTAAAAAGGAATCAAGTTAAATCAATAATAACGTAACGGAGGACTCAGATGGCCAAATTCATACTTGGCGCAACCGAACGAGTCAAGAAAGATGACTCGGTACCGGTTGAGTTGCTGCCGTCGAACAAGCTGCTGTATGCAGCCAAACTTAACAACGACGACGACAGCGATGTAGCACCGGTAAAGTGCAACAACCTGAAAGAGGTTTTCGAGAAGTTCCGGCCTTCGTTCGATGCTGAACTGGAGGACCCGGAAGGCCAGCAGGTGAACGCCCATTTCGAGGTAAAGTCGATGAAGGACTTTACATCGAAGGAGTTGATTGAAAACAATGATGCGCTTCGCCAGACGTATTACAGCAAAGAGATGCTGGCGGACCTGGACAAGCAGTTGAAGAAAAACAACGCGCTGAAGAAGACTCTTGATGACAAGGAAAAGAAAGAGGCTCTTCTGAAGGTGGCGCGTTATTACATAGACCTTCTCAGCGAGTAGAAGAGAGGTGAGTTAATATGGGTGAAGAAGAAAAAAGAGACATGCAGCCCCAGGAGGCTCAGCCGGCTCCGGCCCAGCCGGAAGCGGCGCCGATGGAGAAGATATCCGAGGACGAGTTTGCATCGATTCTCGGTGATTCCTTCGGTGATTTCAGCAAGCTCGCCGCTCTTTTACCATCGTTTAAGACGGCCGAGGGCGATCTTGTACGCGGTGTAGAGTGGTTGGATCCCAAGAAGGATTTCCAGCGCAAGGAATTTTTGACGAAACAGGACTTTGCCAAACAGCGTCAGCTTCTGGCTCAGCGCCTGAAGCTCTGGACGGAGCATCTGTCCAAGAGTGGCAGTCTCGATGATGTTCGTAAGGACATCAACGAGCAGGCTGCCAAGCTGGAGACCAATCTTGAAAAGAACATGAAGAAGGTGCACCGGGCCAGCCGGGAATTGGAGACTACTTATCGGGCCGTTGATAAGTTTTTCGCCAATGCTCAGCAGGAGCCGGATGAGAAAGTCAATGCTTACTTTGCCAACATAAGCGGCGAGGAATTGACAGACCCTAACGACAAAGATAAGTTCGAAGAGCTTTCCAAGGCGGTGGCTGATCTTTTCCGCGAGTGGAGTGTAAAGGACGCCTTTGCCATGTTCGTAGTGCCCGGCTATCTGGGCAGTGTGGAAAATATCGATACGGTCGCGCGGCAACTTGGCCTTCCCAACAAAGTACATGTCCTGACCGACCTTCCGAATTTCGAGAAATTCGAAGAGGTTATGGATATGCTGGAAGATCCGGCCTACGCCAATCTTCCGGGTATCGATAATTACAAGCAGTATGTTTCGGTTTTTGCCAATTACATCATGGCTCGCGGGGCCAACCAGTACGAGGACGACGACATGTGGATCCCGCCGTCAGCCGCCGTAGCCGGCAAGATGTACCAGGGTGACACTACCGTGGGCATGCAGCAACCAATGGCCGGTTTCAAGTACGGCAAGATTGCCGACGCGAAATACCTCCGATTCAAAGCCAATCAGCCTGACGCCAGTAAGATCAACGAAAAAGGTGTCAATCCGATGGTGAGTTTCGAGGGTACCGCCGTGGCGATGGGAGCTTCGACGCTCTTTACCAAAGAGACGTTCAATGTTTATTCTATTCGTCGCACGTATGACTACGTTTACAAGACTCTGCGCAATTACCTCAACAAGCAGACATTTTCGGTCATCGACCAGCGGTTCGTCGACACCATGCGCAAGGACATCGACAAATTCATGAAGGCGATTTCCGGCGGCGACAATATTCTTCAGGACTATAAGGTGGAGATTTTCGCCGACGAGGAGATGCGCAAGAGACAGGAAGTCGATGTTAAGGTCAGCCTGAATCCGAAGTATCCGGCGCGGACGTTCAATATTGAGTTCGTGGCGTGGGGCGAAGGCGACCAGACCAACGTCAAAGGACAAATAGTAGTTTTTAATCGAAGTGTGGCCGGGTCTCCGGCCCGGCCACACTGTTTAACGGATGGGCAACAATTCACTAACTTTAACCTAAACATAACACGCAGGTGGAGGTTACCACTTATGGCACGCAGACCAATCTTAGAGATTGATGGTGTTAAGTACAAGAACGTGTACGAGATTTCATACGAAATCTACACCGCCAAAGACGAAACCGGGCGTCCTGCCGATCGCGCCCATGTGGGGACGATCAAAGTCACCCGTGAGTCCGACGAAAACGATGCTATCGCAGCCTGGGCAATGGATTCCAGTCAGCCGAACTGGAAGGCAGGTTCGGTATCATTTAAGAAACCGGATGATTCGGAGATGAAGGTTCTTTCCTGGGATGAAGGATTCATCACCAAGTATGAGGAAAGAATTCCGCATCTGAAGAACAAGCCGGATGATCAGGTGTTCGAGTACTTTGAGATTTCCTGCCACAAATTGACGATTGGCGGCGCTTCGCTCGACAATCGTTGGGAAGAATAGTCAAGATAGACCGGCCGGGCGGGTTGTACTCCGCCCGGCTCTGTCTTTAACTCTGATAAGAGTCGGACAATCCTTATGGCAAAAATAGAAACTCCTTGTATTTGTACGATCAAGATCGACAACAAGGAATTAAAGCATAACGTGTCTTCGGTCCAGCTGGATCAGTATGTTGATGATCATCACGAGCTAAAAATTCAGATCAAACAGGTCGGCAAAGCATCCAGCGAACGAGATTTTGATGACCCCGGCACCTATACCGCGTTCCTGGGCAAATCGGTGGCGTTGACAATCACACCGACCGGCGGTGTCGTTGAAGAGTCACGGGAGTTGGAATTTATCGGTCTGGTCACCGATGTTAAGCTGGAAAACAGTATCGACGGTCTCAACACGGTCATGATTGTGGCCAAGAGTCCGACCATCACGATGGACGGTGCTCCGCAGGTGACCTATTTTCAGGATCAGTCGGCCAGTGATATAATCGGATCGATTGTCTCGAATTATCCCATCACACGCGGGACGGTGGAATCGACCGGTTCGACCATAAAGTACAGCGTACAGTATCGTGAGACGGACTGGAAGTACGTTAAGCGTTTGGCGGAGGGGGCGGGACGTTATTCCTACTATGACGGCAAGGAATATATGTTGCGCAAGGCCGCCGGCTCTAAAGTTGAAGATTTAAGCTGGCGGGAGACACTGGGAGCATTTTCGATGGGCCTGGGAACGGCTCCGAGTCAGTTTACATCGAAATCATGGGAATACGGTCAAAAGACGGTTCTTGAGAGTCAGGTCGACAGCAATGTGCTTCGTTCGGCGCCATCGGATATGGCCAAGGTTTCGATTGATGCTTCCAAGAAGATGTTCTCCAAGGCCGGGTATGTCTCGACGGAGAAGGCCACGGATCAGGCAAGTGTTGATTCTACGCTCGGTAGTAGAGTAGAGAGCCAGGTTGGTCAGATGGTCTGTTGTGTCGGTGAGTCGATTGTCCCGGCCGTTAAAGTGGGACACTGTGTAAAAATTCAGGGGATGGGGAAGATTGACGGGTTGTACTGGGTAAATCGCGTCACGCATCATTTCGACGAGAGCGGCAAGTATTACAATGATTTCAAATGTTCGCCGCTGGATATCTCGTTTCCGGAGAAGAAGACTTCGCGGCCGTCCCTTACGAATCTACAGAGCGGCGTGGTGACCAGTCTGGATGACCCTGATGGTCTCGGTCGCATCAAGGTCAAGATTCCGGCGCTGGGGACGGAGACGCTGTTTGTGCGGTATGCCTCGCCGCATGCCGGTGACGGTCACGGGTGGATGAGTCGTCCGGAGATTGATGACGAGGTTTTAGTAGGCTATGAAAATGGAAACCCCGATTTGCCGATAGCCCTGGCATCGCTGTATTCGGGAACGGACAACCTGCCTGCTGCCACTGACGACAAGAACGAAATTAAGGTATTTCTCACCCGGGGTGGCAACGAGATTAAGCTGACGGACAAGGATGGCGAGGAAGAGATATCTATCAGCACCAAGGACGGCAAGAATCAGATTGTGCTGAACATGAAAACGCCGTCGGTCAGCATAAAGAGTGAGGGTGATATCTCTATCGAAAGCACGGGCGATCTGAGTATCAAGGGTAAGAATGTCAAGATTGAGAGTGACGCCAAAACAGAAATAAAGTCCGGTGCGGATACGAATATTGAAGCCGGCGCCAATCTGAAGGCGAAGGCCACGGCCAATTTGAATGCCGAAGCCAGTGCGCAGTGCGTTATTAAGGGCGCGATTATCAATCTGAATTAGAGCCACTATGGAATATCTGGCATTACCGTTTGCATTGAGAGATGGATATCTTGACCGGGGAACGCTTCAGGATTCGATCACCTATTCCGTGGGTCTCCTGTTGAGTACGCGTCAGGGCTCAATGGCCTTTGACCCTGAATTCGGGTGTGATATCTGGACCAAGGAGTACTCCGACCTATACGCCGCTAACAAAGCCGATATACGTGCCAGCCTCCGCAATGCCATCAATGTATATGAAGAAAGACTGTACAATGTTTCGGTTTCCTTTGTGAGTGTCGAAGACAGCTCGCCTCATTCACTGGGATTGGCGGTAAAAGTCTCGGGGCACTACAAAGAAAACAATGAGGAAAAGAAGTTTGAGGCCAGTTACGTACTCGGCTGATAATCACTTAAGAGAATAAATATGGCTATTGAGAAGTCCTGGTCGAAACAGCAGATTTTCGCGAACATGCACCGTGAGCTGCGCAAGTGGAATCCCGAAATTCCCGAATCTGTAGACCGTCTTGACCCGGTACTCAAGATACTTTTACAGCTTTACGCTCACCAACTTGAAAGAATAGACCGTCGCATTGACCAGACATGGGAGGTCGCAGTCAATTCGCTTATCAGATCGATGGCGCCCGAGAGCCAACGCTGGCCGGTTCCGGCTTATACCATAATGCGCTGTCAGCCGGCCGACCCGGTGGTGGAGATCGACCCGCACACGCGCTTCTTTTACAAGGAGAAAAGAGAAGGCGGGCAGACTTTCTTCTTTTCATCACAGAAGACCGAGAAGCTTGTAGCCGCTGATGCCAAATATGTATTCGCGCGTTTTGACGATGTCGTGTTTGACCTGTCTCCCGGACAAAGCGGGCAGCCCTCCATTTCCGATACTCAGCTGAAGAGCAAAGGAGCCGGGCAGATTTATATCGGGGTAGAGTATTCCGGTATGCCGACGGGTTTGAAGCATGCGACGCTGTGTCTTCTGGGAGTGGAAACGGTACTGAGACAGATACGCTGGGGTTACTGGTTCCCTGGTTCGGCTGCCGGACGTTTTTACGAAGATTCGAGTTTCTGTCCGGGGCTCACGACCAGCCTTGAGGATCTCTTTTCCGATGACGGTAAGCCGGTCGACTGGGGTGGTCTTCGAACCAGCGTCGACTTGTTCAAGCCGCTTGAGAACAATTTCATCGTTTTGCCGGACAAGTTTACATCGACATGGGAGCTTGGCTCCGCCGACCCCGGGCTGACCGAACACATCGATGACGACGAGACGAAATATGCGGTCGATGGAGAAAAACTCTACTGGATACGGGTGGATCTGCCCAGAGGCGGCGACAAGGTAAAGCTCAAGAGCGGCTTCAAACTGTATTTCAATTGCTTCGTAGCCACCAATAAGAACGAATTATCGACATACAAATATACCGGCGGGAACCGATTGGTCGAAGTTGAGATTCCTGAGCCGATCGATACGATTCTCGAGATTACCAACGTGGTCGACTCCAACCGCAATGAGTATGTTCCGCGGCACGAGATGTCAATCAAATCGACCGACCAGTGTTATTCGCTTGAAGAACGCGGTGACCGGTTGGTGCTCTGGTTTGACTATACCTCGCAGCTCGATGTTCCGCCCGACAATATCACGGTTTACTATTCAGTGACCGCGGGCACTCTGGCCAACGGAATCGAGACCGGGCAGATCAGCGAGTTGTATGAGAAACATCCGGGCGTGGCCGGGGCGGAAAATATCACACCCACTCTTGGAGCGATTCCCGCCAAAACGGAAAAACAGATTGTGACCGAGGTTTCATCTCGTCTTCGCAACCGCGACCGGGCGATGAATTTCCGTGAGATTTCCGGTTGGGCTGAAACGTTCGACCCCCGGATCAAGAGCGCCGAGTGTCAGAACAGCATCGAGCGAGCCGGACGCGGTGTGCGCCGGTGTGTGCTGGTCAGAGTTCGTGTCGATGCTGAGGATTTCTATTCCGAGGATGAATCCGGGCTTCTTCAACGGCGTCTGAAGCAGTTCCTTAAATCCCGGGCACCGGTCAACACTGCCTTCCAGGTGGAGATTGTTACCAGATGATGTCGCGATCTGAAGCCGTGATGCCGGATTTCTGTAGCCGGAAATCACCTCTCCATTACACTACTGCCCTTAACACGCTCACCCGATTGAATGTTGACCTCAATCGCGTTGACTTACTGGCGATCGGTGAGCACGAGAACTATAAAGGGGAGATAAGAGAGCAGGATCCCCCGGCCGGGACGCGGCTTGACTCCAAATCGCGTATAACGCTGAAGATTGGTTTTCCCAGTGCCGTTGACCAGATGCCCTACCAGTTCTTCTACGGTTTGGGGGGAATCCGAAGGTCCACAGGTAAATGGGAAGATGACGCCCGGTGTCTGCTGGCGCCGTTCGATGCGGCGGTAATTCGCCACCGGGCGATGGCCAAGTTTCGCGACTTGAAGAGCAACCTGGGGCTGGTGGAGTCGGATCATCTCAACAATTTCCTGGCTGTATTTGAGTACGTAGTGGAAGCGGAATCGACCTCGCTGCAGGAAGCCTTGATATGGGCTTCCGTACTGCCGACTTTTAACCATTGGGCAGCTAATGCCGAGGGAGCGTGCCAGGTCCTTGAACGCCTCTTCGGATATGAGTTCGAGATAACGGAGAACGTTAGGTCGGAACACGCTATTCCATCTTCGTGCTGTTATCGTCTGGGTTCAGACAAGGACCGTTTGGGTGAGGGAGTTATTCTGGGCAAAACGTTCAGCGATTATGACTCGGCTTATGAAGTAACGGTCAAAGATGTACCGGTTGACAGCGTGCGTGATTTCCTGCCCGGCGGTAAGGTGCGAAAGAAAATCGAGAAGGCTTTGGAAGTTTGCATGCCGGGCAACCTTGAGTATTCTATCAGGGTTAAGGCGGCCGGGCCTGCTGTTGTCATTGGGAAAGAGAAACGAAGGAATTATCTTGGATATACATCATACATTGGAACTTGACGGGTGTCATGGCTGTGGGTACATTTATCTTGACTTGTACGGGTGTTGGCCATAGATTCCTGACTGGCCCATTTAATTGAGGCAAGACTATGAGTGACTTAAACTTATACTCGGTAAACTGGCAGGACGGGATGCTGATCACGCAGAAGCATCTCAGGGACCAGGAGCGTTATTTCGAAGAACTAATGCGCTGGCATGCGCTTCATGTTGGCGACAACTGGGGACTGGTCAAGAAATCTCTTTCAGCCAAGCCGGCGCTCGGCTTGAACATTCTTATGAGCGGTCGTCGTCTTACGGTGGAGGTTGACCGCTGTCAGGCGATCACGCCCGACGGGCATTACATTGAGATAAACGAATCAACCGAAGGACACGTTAAGGCGGAGACCGATGTCAAAGACGGAACGGTATCGCTGTTTATCGGCGTCGATAATTCCCGTAAGAAACAGGTTGGCAACGCCGATCCCACCGAAGAAATTCCCCGCATTCCATATTTGAATCATGACTACGTACTGCACCTCGGAGATAAGTCGGGTTTGCCCGAAGGCCAATACGTTAAGATTGCCGAGCTAATCGTTTCCGGAGGCGAGGTAACGCATTCATCGCGGTTCTACCCGCCGTGCGTGACGTTGTTTGCCGATGAGCGTCTTAATCAGACAATCAATGATTTCAAAAGTCGTTTGGAAAAACTCATTTTACTGTCGACTCAGGCATATGCGGCCATGTTAACCAAGACAGCCGCAGCCGGTCAGCAGACCGTCCTTCAGGCGGAGTTCAAAGATACGGTTGGGCATTTCATTCAGCACCTGGCCTCTTCGCATGATCAGCTCGTGGCGGGGAAGAACGCCCTGCATCCGATGTATTTCGTGATTCATTTCAAACGACTGTTCCGTGTCTTTACGACGTTGCTGAATCTTCATCCCGGGCTGAAGGACTATATCAACGAAAGGTTTTTCGTCAAAGAGACCAATTCCGATATCGGCAGGTATATGTCGACTGTCGATGGTTTCCTGCTTACGGAATACAATCATAACGATATTGGCGGACATATCGCGGCCATAGAGAACCTTTTCTCAACGCTCAGAGAGCTTCTCGGCTTCTTTGCCCAGGTGAAAAAAGACCAGCTTGGTGAGCAGGCTGTGGCGACACAGACGCTCACATACCATGGCCGGACATACAACCTTGCCGATTACAGTAGCTGTCGTCTTGAGAAAGTGGGTGATCTGAGTTATCTGCTTATCGAGATAGCCAGTCCGTGCCCGATGGGGGATGTGACTATACTGATGGCCAAAGATCTATTCGGTGATCGCATCTGGTCGAATATGCAGGTGAGACTGGGTCTTAATGAGGCACGCGGTCTCGGTGAGACGGACCCGGTCACGGTGGATACTTCGACGTTCGGCAATAAAGTCGCTTTGCACCCGCAGGACATGATGAAGGCTTCATCGGTGAAGCAAATCACCATGATTTTCCGCGGAGCGGGAGATGCTGAGAAGTTGATGAATCTCGGGAAGACGGATTTGATCATTTACGGGATGTAAGATATAACCGTTGGAAAGCGCGCAGCAAAATGAAATCATACGTTGATGACCTGTTCAGATATCTCGATACCTACGAAAAGAACTATTCGCAGTTTGAAACCGAAGCTTTTCTTCAGACCTACAACGGAATAGTAACTGTTTTCCAGACATTGCGAGGGGATCGTAATCAGGCGGTCGAGGTCGATTATTATCTGCTCGACAAGGTCAAGCTGTCCCCGCTCACCAGCTCGGACCTCAGGCAGCTCACCATACAAGTGTTGGTCACCAGATTTGAGTCCGAGGTTGATACGGACGGACGTTCCAATCAGGCGTATTCTTATTGCCGTAACCTGAGGCCGGTCAAGCAAGACGCGCCGTTCTTTGAGCAGAAGTTGGCTCAACTGCTGTTCGATGAGGGTAGTCTCAATCACAATTTCCGGTTGAACGAGTTTCTGCTCGATGAAATGGCGTCATATATTAACCGGTTCGGCAAGAGTGTCAAGACTGATCTGACGCCCGAGCAGTTCGATGGGCTGAGTGATCCGTTGAAGATGCTCGAGTTGAAACGTCGCCAACTGGCTCTCGGAGCAAATCTAATCAAAGACCGGACCTCGCTGGAGTTTCATTTGCAGCGAGTGGCAACGTTCAACCGAATAGGCGGCAAAGGTAAGCTATACGAGCAGTATCTGACTCACTGGAGCTATCTGGCCAGCAGCAGCCTCTGGGCGAGGTTGACGGTTTGGATGAAGGAATTGGGCTCCAAGTTCAGAGGAGCATTCTCCAGTTTTGGATATTTCCATCTGCTCAGCACGCAGCGTAAGCTGGCTTATTTAACCTATGCTCTGGTGATAGTGATTTTCCTGGCTATAGCTTTTGGTGTGCCGGCCTGGTGGAACAACCACGCCGAGCACGAGCTTCAGAAATTTCAGGAGAAGGCCAATAGCCTTCACAATGTGTCGAAATGATACGGCGATAATTTGCTGAGGAATAAATTTGGTTAAGATTTTCAAAAAGTTGTTCAAGTTCGCCAAGAAGGGGGCCAAAGCCGCCAAAGGCAAAGATCAGGCCGGTGGTTCCGCTTTTGATTGGCCGTCCGGTATTCGGGTTGGTGTTTTTGGTCATTTCAATTCCGGTAAGACGGTGTATTTTACGGTGCTGAACGAGGAGTGCAAGATCGCCCGCGATCTGCAGATTTCCGTTACCGATAATGCTACTTCGTCGGAGTTCCTTTCACACCGCCGCTCGATCTGGGGTTTGGGGACGGTCACCGATGTCGGTACGGTTGTTGATTTGAAGGGTGAACAGAAATTCCCCGAGCCGACCAAACGCGACAGAGTTCTTATATTCAACGCCATTCTCGATGGCGACAAAAAAGTACCGGTTGTGGCGTACGATTATCCCGGTAAGGCAGTGGCGATTACCGGCGCCAATGAGTTCAAGGACAAAGTAGCTGATTTCATGTCGGGTTGCGATGGCCTGATGTTCTTCTATGACCCAAAAGTCATGGGCTCGGAGCTTGAAAGCCAGGCTCATGTCTCCTCGTTTGTTAGTATGCTGGAGAGACTGGCGCCGAATACCCAAAGCCTGCCGATTCCGATAGCCCTGGTTATAAACAAGGCCGATGTGCTGCCGGGTTTCAACGGTGACAACCAGGTGGTTTTGATCAGCCACGACGACGAGCAGTTGCTTTCGGAAGATTTCGATCTCTTTCTCAATAAGATTCTGGTCAGTGATCGGGTATCCTCGGATCCTACCTGGACCGCCACCGTTCGCAATGTGCTGGTCAGGATGGCTGACCTTCTCAAAGTCGTGGTTGGGCGGACGCTTAATTTCCAGATTTTCTTTGTATCCAACACCGGTCAGTCTCCTGAGAAAGTCGGCACCGATGTCGGTCGTTCGATTTATAAGCCGCCGCCCAAGATAACACCGATAGGTGTCAAAGAGCCCTTTTACTGGTTGTTGAACGGTATACTGCACAATCGCCGCATAGCCCGGCTGCGTTCGGTAGCGAAAGCTGTAATGTTGGTGTGTCTTATCTGGGCTATCGCGTATTCAATTCCGTTTCTCTATCACTTCGTCTATCTCCTGCCTCGTACCCAGGCGGTGGAACAGGAGATATTGAAAGCAAATCAAGGGAATGTATACACGGCCTCGGCCGATGAGCGCCGGAAGGTACAGACCGCTTATAGCCGCTATGAGAACTCCAAGTGGGTGAGCTGGTTTTTCCCGAGTTTCCAGGCGCCATCGGGTAAGATCCGTCAGTTCTATCGCGATTTCGATATCTCCGAGGCGGTGAAGCAGCTTGATTTGCTTATCACGAAATTTGACGTTATCGTGGCCGACTCGGCTTTGTGGCCGAAGTGGAATCCCAGTACGGATTCTATTCAGCTTTCGCCGGATTTGGAGCGGATCATAGCTGAGCTTGGCGATTACCACGTCGGCGATGAAACATCGGTGCTGTTCGCCCGAAGCGACCGGGTGCTCAGCTACTGGAGTCTGTTTTCGGAGTACATTGCCGGTCGTAAAGATACGTCGATAGCTACCAAGCTGCGCGAACAAGTTGGATTCAACAGTAAGACATACGCCAGCGAACTGAGCGCCGCCGAGGAGCAACTGGGGAAGACTTTTGACCAGAAACTTCAGGTGCAGGCTGCGATTCAAGAGAAAAAGGAGATAGCCCAGAAGGCCAGTGTCGAGCTTGATGACCTGATTGCGGAAATCAATGGCAACAACGACCCGGAATACAGACTGGGGCGGGCTGTTGAGAGGCTGCGCCGACTCAAGTCCGAGCTTAATCCCAACACTGACGCCGAGGGTATACGGGCCATTGATCGATATCTGCAGGATGCCCGCAAATGGACCAAGGCGCAAAAATTCACCTATCGCATTGAGACGATACCTGACAACGCGCATTTACACATCGAAATCACGCCTCGTGGTGAAGACCCGAAATGGGCGGAGCAGAATCAGGTATTCGAGGGTGATGAATACAGTGTGATGTGGAAGATGAACGATGATGTTCACATTGCCATCGATGAATTGAAACATCCATGCAATTGGGGCAATAATCCGAGCGACAAGAAAGTGTTGAGAGGCAATTATTCCCTCTTTGAGATGGAGGGTGATATAAAGTTCGAGAATCTCGGCAAGCAAGTCAGCGTCAGTTTTAAACCATCGCTGTCGGAACTGTTGCCGCGATTGAAAAAGTAGAACAAACCGGGACCATCGGTAGATGAAAAGGAGTGAGAAATGAAAAAGATGATAGATCCACGGCGGGCAGGGTTTCTTGTAGTTTTCGTTGCTGCCGCGCTGATTCTCTCGGCGCCGATCGCCGATGCCGCCAAGGTGCAGATTCCGGAAGGTACGGCCATCAAGGTCAGCTTTCCGTCCACTATCAAGATAGCGTCCGGTGCGGTCGATGAGGGAATCCCTCTGCTGTTTAATCTGGCCGAACCAATCGAGATAGGCGGCAAGGTCATTGTTGAAAAAGGGGCGACCGGAACGGTGACTGTCAAAGAGTCCAAGAAAGCAGGTAAAGGCGGCAAGCCCGGCAAAATCACCCTCGAATTCGTTGATCTGACACCCAAAGGTTCCTATCAGACGCTGGATGAAGGTAATATCAAATTGAAGGGCGTTATTACGGCCGAGGGCAAAGGCAAAAAGATTTTGTCGTATCTGTTTATATTCGGGCTGTTTATAAAGGGCGGCCAGGGTGAAGTGCCGACCGATAAAATCTACACCGCAACAGTGGCTGAGTCGATAATACTGGAAGAGAAGTAGCGATACGACAAACTAAATGTCAGTGAAAATTTAAGGCCAGACTCAAATTGAGTCTGGCCTCTTCTTTTTTGCATGTTAGTCGGCCTTACTAAAATGCGCAATCACTGTAGACGGTCATACCCATATTCTCGAGTAGCGGTATGATCGTGTAACATTGTTCCTCATACGGAGAGAGAGGGTTGCTCGTTACAGACAGGATGCCGCCGTCGCCGAGGCCGAAGTTGTCGAGGAGAGGTGTCAGGTCGGAGATGTCGTTTCCATCCAGATAGAGGTAGTCCAGCTCATACAAGGCATAAAACGGGACGACACTGGACAGGTGGCACCACTCCAAATTGATGTAGGTAAGATTGACCAGCGATGAGAGAGGGGAAGCGTCGGTAATTCCGGAGTTCCAACCCGCATTCAGGTAGGTCAGCTGAGTCAACGATGCCAGCGTCGAGAGATCACTAATGGAGTTGCCGGCGGCCTCAGGTGAGTTGGATAGATCGAGAGCGTCAAGATTCGTAAGGCCACTCAACGGGGAGATATCGGTGATCAGGTTTCCTCTGAGATACAGGTTCCGCAGGTTCGTCAGTCCCGCGAGCGGGGCGAGATCGGATACGGAACAGCCATCCAGATCGAGTGTCCAGAGGTTTTCAAGCACCTGGATTCCCTCGAGCGAGGCCACATTGATATCGCCACCCCCTGCATCAAGCCAACTTATGTAGATGACGTCTGAGAGCCACAGAGGGTCCGTCGTGTTGTCGCCGATAGTGTTCCGGATCAGGGCATCGAGACCGGCATCCGGGAAAGTTACGATACTATCCGCGATTGGCGTAATATAGATTGTCCCCGGCTGGGTAGTGACATCATCGGCGGCAATTGTGCTGCCATCGAGATTGTCGAAAGAACCGGGTTGGAATACAATCTGGGTAGAGGTTTGGACTATAATCGTTCCATCCGGGTCCGAGGCGCCATTGAAGATATACGGTAGTGTGAAATACAGGGTGGCTACCTCGGTTGGCAGGTCGGTGTCAATGACAGTCTCGGTGCTGTTGCTAACCTCGATGAACAACTGAGTTTCGCCCATGATTGTCCGTATGTTATCGGTCGATGCCAGGTCGGCTCCCTTGACGACTGAATCCGGCATGATGAGCAAATAGTCGTAGAAGAGTGTAAACGAGCCACTGCTCAGGCCGGCAAAGTTGACCATCTCAACGTCGACTACAAAGGATTCCGGAGATTCCACATCTACGGTAGAAGGCGTGAATCGCAGCAGTGGTTGCGTGAACGGACCGATATCCACCGTTGCTGCCTGCGAGTATACACCGGCCACCGGGATTGAATCACCGCTTGTCTGGGTGAGCGTAAGGGGGGCAATGTCGACGTAGCGCGCTCCTTCTTCCAGCGTAACCAGAGAACGCATGTACAGCGTAATCATATCGGAATGTCCGTTGGCATCTACGATACTCCCCGTTGAAACGTTCGGGTCGGAGATGAGAAGCTGCAGGCCCGGTTCATTGCTGCCGACCGCTACCTCGATTACATCGCTGGCGTCGAGCGTGGCGCCTTTAGCAAACGAATCGACGGCTATTATATCGGGGTCGAAAAGTAGGCGAATCTCGGCGTCTTTGAGAGCAGTCAGATTGAAGGCTTCGACCGTCAACTCAAACGGCTGTCCTGATTCCACCTGCGTGAGATACGGATTTACACGGAACAGAGGCACGACCGGCAGAAGTTGAATGGCGAGATCGACGCTGACGCCCGGTTCGATATCGGCCGTAGCGCTGCCGCGATAGATTACATCCTGGAGGGGGCTGGTAAAATCGAATTCCGGTCCGGCAGAGATTCCCTCAAGCACGAACAGACGGTGCGAACCGGCGGGAACATCAAGCTCAAAAACCAGTGGTCCGCCTTCGTACCACTGAAAGGCTGTCAGAGGCTCCATATCCGGTGCGCTGACAGTCAGCACGAAGAGATTGACCATCGCGGATGTTCCGGTGGAGGTAATCGGTGCCTGCATCTTGACAGTCACCGTGTTGGAGTTGCTATCGGCAATTTTTTCGCTGCATCCGGTAAGCAGCGCTATGAACAAAATCACCAATCCGGTCATTTTGAATAGTGTGTTATTTTTCATAGTCTTGCTCACCGTTAAAAGTTGGCCAGCAGACCCAGGTGAAACTGGTATCCGCTGAGGTCAATTAAGTTATCGTTAACATTACCGGTGAAATATCTGAAGCCGCCATCGATACTGAGGTCTTCACCTATCTCTTTGCGGACAGCTCCGCCAAAATTGAAAATTTCGGTAGAACCGACTGTGAAATCATTCTCGGCGATCATGCGAAGCCCGGCTGACGGTCCGGCTGACCAGCCATTGGCCATTTTGAAGGTGGCGTCGGCTCCAACCGAGAACTCGTTGCCATAGAGTTTGCTCTGGCTCAACAGGGCCTCGGACTCGCCATAGAACGAATTGTCGCCGCGCATGACATAGGTTAGGTGTCCGGTTATGTTGTACGGCGTGTCGTCATAACTTCCGACAGCATTCAGCGCCAGTTGCTGACTCTGCTTGAAAGTCTTGGCGCCTTCCTGCTTGTCGGCAAAGTAGGTCGTGAAGACTATATTTGCCGCCCAGGTCATCTTGCCTTTGGTTATATCGCCGCCACCGTTGATACTAATGATATCGCCGGGGTCATAGTCACCAGTTTCCTCGTAGGGCTGGTATTCACCTTTGAATTGGTACATGATGCCTCCGCCGATTCTGGCTTCGCCAAGCATCGTAGCTCCACCAACGAGCAAATTGAAACCGAATCCTTCGCCCAGACTGCGAATCGGAAACTCCAGGAAATTCTGGGACATTAATTCCATGACACCCCAGTTTTCGACGAAGTTGAGTTTCTTTTTGCCGGTGGGGAGATTGACGCCGCCGCTGATGAGGATACGATCATTGCTGAGAGACTGGCTCACCTGCAGACGGAAATCGCTGAGTCCGGAGATTGAATTATCGAAACCGGCATAGTCAACGGAGTTTGACGAACTGGCAACATAGACCTGTGCTTCAAGGTTGTCCTTTAGCGGAATGTAGCCGCCGAGCGGTACGTAAGATTGGCTGACAGTGGTTTCGAGGCTGTCGCCGTAACTCAACGTCCAATGAGTGTATACGAACTCGGGGCTGCCGGACGGTTTCTGTCCAAAGACAATCTGACTCTGGACCTGCGATGCCGCAAAAACGAGCAGCACCAGCAGTACTGTTGTAATGGTTGTCTTATTCATTGTCCATATCCACCGTAATTACAACTGTTCCGGTTGAAGTCACCTGAGGCTGTGACTTGGCCAACTGCGAAGCCAAATAGTCGGGAAGTACGCCGCTGCTGAGCAAGATCGCTGTCAGACGCGAATCGAGTCCCGTAGCGATAGCTTCGAGTTCAGCCTCTGCTCCGGAGGCAAATGACTCCAGTGTCTGCTGTGACTGGTCGTAGCTTCCGGCTGCCGCTGCAGAGGTCGCTTTGGACAACCCCGTCTGTGCGGCCTGGAAGCCGGCATCATATTGGACAGCGTTGTTGAATTCCTGCTGAGCCGCCTGGTGCATACCGCGCTGTTCGTAGGATAGCCCACGACTGTAAGATAGGAAGGCCAGGTAGGATTCTGTCGGCACCTGCTTGATAGCGTCCCTTTCGGCAGCCGTAAGGGTGATGCCGAGCGAATCAATTATGCTAAAAACGAACTGTTTCTCGATATCGAATATTTCCTGGATTTTTCCCTGGCTGGATTCGGTGAAGCGGGTTGTTGTGTCAGTGGCGCTGACAATGACGCCATCGAGTCTGAAACCATCGTCACCAACTCCGAGGAGCGAGCCGGTTATGACTTTGTCTGTACCCAGGAGTCTGCCCATGCGGGGGGCGGTGGAGGCATCGACATAACCCGACTCGCCCAATTTAAGCTCGTCGAGTATGACGTCGATTTTCAGCCTTTCCACTACATTGAGGGCCTTGACCTTCGACAGATCCGCCGATGTAAACTCGGCCAGCCCTACGGCGAGAGGCGCCAACTCCGGATCGAGGTGAGAGGCATCGAAATTCACGACCGCGACCGCATTGGCCGGGATATCTTTTGCGTCGATAGCGTCTTCATTAGCTATAGCCGTGGCCACCTCGGTCGAGAGTTTCTTGTATACGAGAGCATCGAGGTGGGTAGAGACCAACTCCTGCGTTTTCTTGCCGGGGTTGAGGTTGAGCGATGCCGCGTAGGCGTCGATCGCCTTTTCGTATTTCCCCTGTTTTTCATAAATCAGTCCGAAGAACAAGTGTGTTCGGGCATCGGGGAAAATGGTGTTGGCCTGCTCGAGAGCGTCTTCGGCTTTTTCGAGATTGCCCATGCGAAAATACGTGACGCCCAATTCACGCCATGCGACAGCGCTCTGGGGGTTGGCCGCAATCTCGCTGTAGAAGGCTTCGATAGCCTTGTCGTATTGTCCCTCGTCGCTCATTTTGCGCCCGGCACTGTAGAAGCTCTGGGAGCATCCGGCAAACAGCAGTAGGGCGACTATCAGCAGCAACAGGGACGTTGTGGAGTGTTTGTGTTGATTCACCTGCTAACCTACCAGTGGGCGATAAATGTCCATTTTGCGCTTCGCTTCGACAAATTCGCCATCGAGTTCATACGCCTTCTTAAAACTCTCATAGGCATTCTTATAGTCGTAGCGATCCATGTATTCAAGCCCCATCGAGTAATAGGTGGTGGCATCCAGAGAATTAGTGCCGCCTTCTTCGATCATCTTGCTGATCTTGTCGGTCAACTGCAGGTCCAGAAGTGCGGCGAGCTCTTTGACGAGTTCCTTTTCAATTTTCGAGTACTGCGGCTTGCCCTCTTTGTCGACCGAGGCAATGATTTCGGAGGTTTCGACTTTCACGGCCCGCACTACCATGCGAGTGTTGTCGTCATCGAGCTGCGTGATACTTCCGAAAACCATAATCTGGGCGCCGAGAATTTTGCCGACTTTGACGGCGGTGGAGAGATCGACAGCGCCCGATTGCTGCAACTCGATTTCCTTAAGGATAAAGTCGATTTTGTCCCGCTCCACGACTCTCAGGGCACTGATTTTGGAGAAATCGTGCTCGAAAAAGTCCGCGAGACCTTTGGCCAGGTGACCGAGTTTCTCCTGATATTCGCCGATGGAATGATTGTCGAATTCCATGATGGCGATGGTTGTGATTTCGGTCGGGCCGCCCTGATCGCAGGATAACTTATTCATCTGCTTGAGCAGCTTGTACCAGTTATCGCGCAACTCTTTGGGCCAGATTTCCTGAGGAAGATGGGTCACGCAGGGGCCGATAGCCGAGATTTTCTCAAGGTATTCGACCGATTTTCTCAAGTATTGTTCGCCCTTAGCGTAGGTGATGATACTCAGGGTTTCTAATATGGCGATGCTGTCTTTGGCGGTGAGGTCATCACGGGTGAGTAGCGAAGAGGCTACTTCGATGCCTTTGTCGAATTCGGTTTCGGCGTAAGCGTTGAGAGCCTCCGCCAGCTTGTCTGCAACGGTTTCACCAGCCTGTCCAAAAGCCGGCGTCGAAAAAGTGAAGGTCAGAGCAAACGCTATGAGAGCGCATATTACTGGCCTGATAATTTTGCGATGAGTCATTCCTGCTCCTTTGTGGGTTGGGGAAGTGTATATTTATAAATATATTATCTAAGATGAATTACAAAAGCGTTATTTTTCGAAATCGAACATGATTCTGGCCGAGCTATCGGCCGTCACCGTGACTGTCTCCAACAACTCCTTAGGTGTGCCGTCCATGTCAAGGACCGCCCTAACGGAATAACGTCCCGGTTTCAACTGAATGGCAGTAGGTGTTTTTCTCGATTGCAGTTTTCCGTCGATGTAAATATCTGCGCCGATAGTGGGTTTAGAGCCGACTTTTAGCTCGCCATAGGCAGCCGCCGGTTTAGCCGGTGTGGGTTTTGCCGGTTGCGCGGAAGGGAAACGGAAGGTATAGCTCCGGAGTATGGTCGTATCAGGCGTCAGGGTCACATTATCGCGAATCTCTTTGTTGACAGCCCCGTCATTGGAGACATAGATAGAATGTGCGCCTGTATCGAGAGTGACAGTTGCACCGGCCGCATCGCTCTCTATGAGAGCATCATCGACATAAATGTCACCCGAAGGAGTGACCGTGATTTCCAGGCGACCTGTTACCTCAGGGCTCTCGATGAGGAAAGTATAGACGGGCGAGAATTCACCTGTCTCGCCGTCAACCACGGACTGTACTTTCCAGTAATATTCACCGGCATCCAATTCATATGCGGCGGTGTGAGAGTTCCCCGTGAGATTGTTCACCTGCCACGGAATGAGGAAGTCGGAATTGTTGGCGTACTCAAGATTATAATTGGCCTGCCCGCTTCCTTCCCACCGGAATGTTGGTTTTCTATCGGAAATCGACGAATTGTCGTCGGGGTAGACCAGCACCGGTGGAGCGAGACTCTTTCCCGAAAACAGAACGTAGGCTACTATTGCTGCGGCGATGACAACCGCTGCGGCAGCAATCATTTTTATGGGGGAGCCGGATTTCTTTACGACCTTGCCCGGTGTTGGCTCAACGGCAGCCATTGTTTTGGGAGTCTCCTGCGACAGGACAGAGTCGATTTCCTTGATCATATCCGAGGCGGAGGCGAATCTATCGAGAGGATTTTTGCTCATGGCGGACATGACAATGCGGTCGATATTTTTGGAAATCCCTGAGACTTTTTCTTTTAGCGGGGGAGGATCGCTGAACAATTTGGCGTCCCTTATCGCGAACTCGTTCTCGCCTTTGAAGGGCAGTTCGCCTGAAAGCATGTAGTAGAGGGTAATGCCCACGGCATAGATATCTATAAGCGTGTAATTCGTATTGTCGGTCGGCGTGAACTGTTCCGGGGCCATGTAGGCAGGCGTGCCGCAGGCACTTCCGGCAAGCGTCAGGCTGGGGTCAGTCTCGGCTTTGGCGATGCCGAAATCAATTACTTTGACATTTCCGGAGGAATCGATCATGATGTTGCCCGGTTTAATGTCGCGGTGGCTAATTCCTTTGTGGTGAGCGAATTCGAGTACGCCCAGCACATCACGCACAATTCGCAACGATTCGTCTATGGTCAGTTTTCCGGAACGTTTGATGCGGTCGTCCAGCGTTTCGCCATCGATGTACTCCATGGCGATGACGATGTTTTCGCCATGATTGAAAAAATGCTTGATACGGCATATATGGGGGTTGCCGTCGAGGAGGGCGAGTTTGTCGGCTTCCTGGCGAAAACGATCCACGAGGCGGCTATCGGTCAGTATTTTAAGGATAACTTTCAGGTTGGGGACATCCTTGTGAACGGCAAGGTATACTTTGGCCATTCCGCCGGCGCCTATTTTCTGGAGGATTTTGTAGTTGCCGATTAGCTCGTCATTCATGACAGAATTAATACAAAATACAAAGCCCGAAGCAACATAAATGTATTTGCTTCGGGCCGGATTATCTGGTAAAACGGACCGGTTTATTTTTCAGGCGGTTCATTAGCGGTTGTTGTGGATCTGGTGGCCGGATCGGGCAATTCCGCGGTGAGAGACCAGAACATATTTAGTTCAGCAAGTTTTATGACGAAGTCTTCGTGGGCCAGAGGCTTGGCGATATAGCTGTTTGCCCCCAGTTCATAGGCCTGCGATATTTTCTTGTCGTGAGATGATGTCGTAAGCACAATGACCGGAATACTCCTGGTCTCAGCGCGGGTTTTCAGTATCTTCAGCATTTCCATTCCGCCCATCCCCGGTAGCATGAGATCGAGCAGAATCAGATCGGGAAGAGTACCTGCTGTCCGGCCGTCTTTGCCATATATGTAATCCATGCCCATCTCAGCTGTGGCAAAGTGAATGACCTCCCCGACAAGGTTGTTGAATTTCAGCGCGGAGGTAACCAGCTCCGCGTGATCTTCGTTATCCTCGATAAGCATGACGGTCAGTGCTCTATTGTCCATCGGTTAGCTCCTCTCTTTGTTGTCTCTGTCGATGTTGCGCCAGATATGCTGGTGTCTGTATACTCCGTTAGATTTTGGCTGTTTTGCCCTTAGGCAATTCACTCGTGAGTATCCAGTACATTTTTAGATCTATGATTTTTGCCCGGAACTCCTCATATTTTACGGGCTTTACGATGTAGCTGTTAGCGCCGTACTCGTATCCTTTGGCGATTTCTTCATCTCGCTTCGATGTTGTGAGTATCACCACCGGAATTTTTCTGGTTTTCGCGTTCTGGCGCAGGTGTTTTAGCATATCGAGGCCGCTCATCCCCGGTAGTTTGAGATCCAGAAGAATCATCTCCGGTAGAGGTTTTTCGGTAGCGTCCTCTGTTGCCGCCGTGGGTCCAAGGTAATCGATAGCTGATTCAGCGTCAGGGAATCTGATGACCCTGTTGGCGATAACAGTGTTGTTGAGTGCTTCGGTGATCAACTCGGCGTGATCATCGTTATCTTCGATGAGCATTATCACAGGAACCATTCTATTGCTACCTCCTAAGTCACATTATGATTCGGTTTTTTTGGGTTGCAGCGGTGCTGGTCTCATCGCGCTCATTGGCGCAAAGGGGGAGAGTGAAATAAAAAGTAGCTCCCTGGCCAGGCACAGATTCGACCCATATCTTACCGCCGTGCTTTTCCACGATCCTCTTGACTATTGTCAGACCGATGCCGTTTCCCTCAATTTGTGTGCCGGGAAGCGGGGCGCGCTGAAACATCCCGAAGATTCGCTCGTGGAATTCGGGGGCGATACCCTGTCCGTTGTCGCGAACATAGAAGACTCCCATACTGTCGTCGTCGGAAGGCTCATACCCTATTTCAATCACGGCGCCCTTCTTGTGCGGCATATATTTGATAGCATTATCAATAAGGTTGGAAAGCATCTGGCGAATTCGCTTCCGCCATCCGCTGATTTTCGGCAGCTTGCCAATCTTTATGAGTCGGATGTTCTTCTCTCTGGCGGCCACCGAAAAAGAATCCAGGACTTCATCAGCAATAATATCAAAATCGACGGAAGTCTTACTTTCCTCAACACGTCCGATACGGGAGAGTTCCAGAAGGTCGGTGATAAGGCCGTCCATGATGGCGGAGTTGACATGGATTCGTTCGAGATATTTGGCCGTGCCGTCGTCGACCATACCGGTAAGTTTCTCCTTGATCAGACCGGCGAAACCGGAGATGGATACGATTGGAGCTTTCAGATCGTGCGATACCGTGTAAATGAATTCTTCCAACTCTGACTGTTTGGACTCCAGTTCCAGATTTGCCCTGAGGAGCTGTTCGTTGAATAAAGCGACGGTTTCCTCGGCCATTTTCCTTTCGAGAGCCGAGGTGATGTGACCGGTAATAAAGGAAAGCAGATCAAGGTCGGTTTGTGCGTAGGCATGGCTGTCGACATAGTTCTGTATAACCACGACTCCCAGCACGCCGCGCGAGGTTCTGAGCGGCACGCCCATCCAGAGCTTCGATGGCTCTCCGACCAAATCGGCTTCGCCGGCATCCTGTAGCCTCCGGTGGGTATCTTCATCGGCCAACAGAGCTCGACCGGTACGCCGGACATAGTCGGTAAGGCTTCGTTTTAGTTGGTCCGGGGTGAAGTCGGTTCCGTCGAACTCGTCCACGCAATAGGGGAAAGAATAGAATTCGGTTTCGGGGTCCCAGAGTGCGATATAAAAATTGGCGGCATCGATTATGGTGCCAAGCTCCTTGTGTACCAATGCGAGAAAGTCGTTTACACCGGCGGTAGAGTAACTTCCCTCGGCTATATTAATGAGGGCCTGCTGGACCTTTTCATTGCGTTTACGTTCCGTGATATCTATGGCATACTCGACCACGTGCCTTACGCCGCCGGAACTGTCGAGGACCGGGAAAGAGCGCACTTCCTTGTATCTTCCTTCCACACTGTTGAAAACCTCGGCTGTTATGGGTTCGCCCGTTTCGAATATTGTTTGGACATGGCAATTATCACACGGCCGTTCCCTGTGCAAGAACACACGATGGCACAGCGGGCGACTCTCTCGCTCGTCCTGTGTGATATAGTCGTGGTCATGCCAGTTGCTCCAGACGATGTTCAGGTCTCTGTCGAGTACGTTGATCAAACCGGGGATGGCATCGAATACGCTCTGCAGCAGGCTCTGCGAGTTCTGCAGATCCTTCTCGGCGGCTTTCCTCATAGTGATGTTTTGAGTGAGGGCAATACCGCCCACCGATTTGTGGCTTTCATCAAATATGGGGACGACACTGAGAGAGTAATCTTTGTTGCAGCAATGATATTCCGTTTTACCGGCCTTACCCTGAAGCGCGAGTTTATAATATGGCTCAAGAACAGAAACAAGGCTGCTATCCCAGGTTTCGTAGAGTGTCTTACCCTCATAGAATGTCTTGTGCAGATTGTTGGCCCTGATTTCCGAGCCTTCGGCAACAACATATCTCAGGTCACTATCGAACAGGTATATGTCGCTATCGGGGATATTCGCGGCCAGCGTCCGATACTGCTCTTCACTCTTGCTTAAGGCGCGAACAGCCATAAGGCGATCCTCTTCGACCGACATGTGATGCAGGGATAGAGCTATATCCTGGGCCAGTTCGTTGAAAAGTCGGTGTTCTTCAGTGCCGGAGATGTGTTCGCGCGGAGTTGAGACAACCATGTAACCGTACAATTTCTCATTGTGCTCGAGCTTTACGGCCATACCGGCCCTACCGACGTACATTTCTGAGAGAGGACATCCCCGGCAATCTACATGAGGGTCTTTGATAAGCAGCACACCATCGTGATTGGATAGTTGGCGGCAGCATGGGACCAGTTCGCCCTTATTGATAATCTGTCGGGCGAGCATGAAGTCTTGCCCGAGTCCTGCTTCGGCCGAAATAGTGGGTCTGCCGTCCCTCGATAAAAGAAGGATCCATGCGTTGTGAAATCCTCGCGTTTCCACAAGCAACTCGCAGGTGCGTTGAATAAGGCGTTCGCGGCTGGTTTCTCTGGTCATCAACTGAGTGACGTTTCGTACCGCCTTGAGGACAAGATTGAGGTGATTGATACTTGCTTCACTGCGCGCGAGCTGCTTCAGATGCCTTCGAATCGTCATCCCCACCAAAGCAAAGAATAGAATGCTGCCAAAAATCAGCCCGGTCTGTACGTGGGATATGTGAGCCGTCTTGCTCGCAATTATCAGTCGCAGATGCTCTTCGACTAGCGAGGCCTGATTGACAATGCTTACGAAGGCGGAGTCGTGCTGATGATGAACGTGAGCACCGCCATTTGGTTCGCTTAACCGGTCTATGCGCTCCTTCGCCACTTCCCGAAACTCGGAAAGTTTTGTCTGGAGGCTTCCGAACGCCTCGTGAAATGTATTATCCTCGATTGAGCTGTAGACAATATCGCCGATGGTATCGCCGGCCATTATCCCGCGGGCGTAATCGTCAGCGACATCCAGATGGTGCCAGGCCTTATCGAGCGACTCGTCGGTCCGGTTGGTTACGTATTCTTCGATGTACAGGTGAGCCAGGTTGGCCTCAATGGTAACCTCCATAGCCGCATCGGCCAACGGACCTATGGTGGCCATCGTTTCCTTGCTCTCCCTGAGCACGAACAGCATAGCAGCCAGGATTACGAGTGCGGTAGCAGTCAGGGTGAGATAAAGACCGCGGCTCCACTTTTTGGTAAATGTCTTTTCCACAGGCGTATATTGTCGTTACCGGGTGCTCTAGCACCCGCAGGTTGTCAATCGGGCCAGACTATCAGTGACAATGTGGAGGCAGAAGATGGATTACACAGCCGCGGCAAGAAGAAGGCTGGAATTTCAAGTTTGCGCATTCGAAACAGAGAAGTCGACCAGGGCGCGATTCATCTTCTTCGCTATCGTTGAATTATGAACTTCTGGTACCCCCATTACCATACAATATGGGTGAAATCGGTTTTGATTTCAACAAAAACTGTAGAAAAACTTGACTTTTCACTTTGGCCCGAGCCGACTGACAGACCGTCGTGTTGAGTAAGTAGTTGAGGGGCAATGTTTTGTGTTGTTTCGAGGGGCAGGGGATGGCCCCGGTTCTGAACCGGGTGTACTATTCGCACCTGGTAATGAAGACCAGAAATCCTTGCGAGGCGGTCAATTATAAGCGTAATTTCTATGGAGAACCTTAGTAGACGGGGGTGCAGGGAAATGAACAGAAGTCTTCTAAACAGCCTCGTTGTTATATCAGTTGTCTTAGCTCTAGACTTGCCGGGTTGTTCCGATGAGGAAAAAGCGGCAACCGGGCCGGATAACAACCAGCCGCCACCGGGGGTAGTTCATGTGCCGGCCGATCAGCCGACTATTCAGGCAGCTATCGATGCTGCTGATGTCGGCGATTCCATTATCGTGTCTTCCGGCACATACCAGGGAGACGGTAACAGAGATATAGTGTTCGGGGGTAAATCAGTGGTGCTGGTGTCGGCAGAGGGGCCCGGCGCTGCGGTGATTGACTGCCAGGGTAATGACGCCAACTGGCACAGCGCGTTTGATCTATCGTCGAGCGGCGATTCGGCAGTTGTAATCGACGGTTTCACAATCAAGAACACGTACAACACTCAGGGGAGTGCCATGAATTTCAGGTCATCATCGCCCTCAATCAAGAATTGTCTGTTTTTGGACAACATTGGCGTAGTCAGCGGCGGCGCGATCAGGTGCAAGTCGGCATCTCCCACCTTCATCAATTGCACATTCGTGAACAGCAGCGCTCCGGCAGGAGCCGTGGCATATCTGCTGGCTTCATCATCGCCGTCGTTTGAGAACTGCATTATTGTTTCTGCAACTGGCGGAGAAGTGATTGACTGTTCGGATGACCTTAGCCTGCCGGTGTTTACGTGCTGTGATATCTTCGGCAATGAAGGCGGGGACTGGATTGAATGCTTCGTTGACCAACTCGGTAGCGATGGAAACATATCCTCGGATCCTTTGTTTTGCGACCGGGACGATTATGATTTCCGGCTTCAGGCCGGCTCGCCTTGCGCCGCGGCCAACAGCGGGTGCGGACAGCAAATGGGTGCGCTGGAGACTGGCTGTCAGTAGATATAATATGTACCGACGGTCGTAAACAGAGCGGTAGTACAGGGCTTAAGCAGGAACTAACCAAAATCTCACATTTTTTTAGTTATTTCCTAACATGTATCTGTTCTTTATTATTAGTCTAATAATGCTTATAGGGGCAGAAAATGGCGAACGCCAACATTCTTGTAATTGAAGACGACGGAGACATTCTCGAACTCGTTACCTACAATCTCCACCGGGAAGGCTATGCTGTCCGAACGGCTACCTCCGGGGAAGAGGGGTATCTAATCGCGAGATCAGAGTTGCCCAACCTCATAATTCTTGACCTGATGTTGCCGGGAGCCGACGGGTTGGAAATCTGTCGCCAGATCCGCAGCGACAGCAAAACGCAGCACATACCGGTAATGATGTTGACCGCTAAGGGAGAGGATGCCGACATTGTGGCGGGGTTGGAACTGGGGGCCGATGATTACATAACCAAGCCTTTCAGTCCGAGAGTCCTGACAGCAAGGGTACGCGCTCTGTTGCGACGGAAGCCGGCAGACAGTAAATCCAACCAGACCACGCTTAAGATCAAAGATTTGGTGATCAATCCCGGGCGGCATGAGGTTTTGCTGGCGGGGAAGCCAATCGATCTGACGGCTACGGAATTTCAGCTGCTCAATTTGATGGCCCGGCACCCGGGTTGGGTGTACACGCGCGATCAGCTCATCAATGAGATAAGAGGAGAAGACGCTGTAATTACTGATCGTTCGGTTGATGTTCAGATAGTTGGCTTGCGCAAGAAACTCGGGCACGCCAGCGATTACATTGAAACCGTTCGCGGGGTAGGATACAGGTTCAAGGAATAGCTATGCCAAGGAAGAAAATATTCTGGCGGTTGGTTACACCGTACTTTGTAGTCATTATCATTTCACTGTTAGTGCTCAGCTGGTTCGCTCTGGGCTCGCTTCGTGATTTCTATCTTAACCAGACGGAAGACGACCTGCTTTCCCGGGCGCACCTGATCGAAAACCAGGTAAAACGGATACTTACATCGAATCCCGATTCTCCCGCCGCTATCGATAGCTTGTGCAAAAGGCAGGGTGAACTGTCCTCCACGCGCCTGACGGTGATGCTACCATCGGGGGTTGTTATCGGTGATACAGATGAAGAGCCCGCAGTGATGGAGAGTCACGGTTCCCGACGGGAGATGAGACGGGCTCTTGAGGGTCAGGTTGGCCAATCTATACGTTTCAGCAATACGCTTCAGGTCTCAATGATGTATGTAGCCATTCCGGTATTTAGCGGTAGTGACATCATCGCGGTAATCAGAACATCGGTGCCCATTGCGGCTATAGAGGATGCTCTCGATGGTTTACAGTTTCGGATTATTGTGGGCGGGTTTGTAATAGCTCTGATGGCGATGCTGGCCAATTTTTATATCTCACGCCGTATCGCCCGTCCGCTCGAGCAGCTCAAGCGCGGGGCGGATTTGTTCGCTCGCGGTGAGTTGGGACATAAGTTGCCGGTGGCGGATTCGGAAGAGATTGGCCGCCTTGCGGAGGCCATGAACAGCATGGCGCGCGAACTCAATGACCGTATCAATACGGTCGTCAGACAGCGCAACGAGCGAGAGGCAATTTTATCCAGTATGGCTGAAGGCGTCATAGCCGTCGATGCCTCCGAGAATATTCTGAGCTTGAATCATGCCGCAGAAAAAATGATGAATATTACTGAAGATGAAGCCAGAGGCAGGAGCGTACAAGAGGTACTGAGAAATACCGAGCTACAGAGGCTGGTGGTGGAAACGCTCGACAGCGGACTTACTGTGGAGGGGGAAATCAGGGTGAACGGGCATGGGGAGAGGTTACTTCATGTCAGTGGGGATATGCTAAAAGACGCAGACGGCAACAGTATCGGCGCCGTGGTCGTCTTGAATGATCTTACCAAGCTCAAACAACTGGAAAGGGTGCGCAAGGACTTCGTCGCCAACGTTTCCCACGAGCTAAAGACACCGATTACATCAATCAAAGGTTTCGTGGAAACGCTGCTGGATGGCGCTATCGATAACCGCGCCGATGCCGAAAAGTTCATGACGATAATAGGTAAACATGCTGACCGATTGAGTTCCATTATTGATGACCTGTTAAGCCTGTCGCGCATTGAGGAAGAAGCTGAAGAGAAACAGATTGAGTTGAGATCGGTCTCTCTGAGGGCGGTTCTGTCATCGGCGGTTCAAATCTGTCAGAACAAGGCGGATGCGGCACAGGTGAAACTCGAACTCGATTGTCCGGAGAGTGTGCAAGCTGAACTCAATCCTCATCTGATAGAACAAGCAGTCGTAAATCTCATCGATAACGGGATAAAATATAGCGAAGGGGGAGATGAGGTTATAGTCAGGGCCGAAACCGTTGGGCAGGAGATCCTGATCAGCGTTCAGGACAATGGCTGTGGAATCAAACAGGAGCACATCCCAAGGCTTTTCGAGCGGTTTTATCGCGTCGATAGGGCCAGGAGCCGGGATCTGGGTGGTACCGGCCTCGGTTTGGCGATAGTAAAACATATTGTGTTGGCTCATAAGGGGGTAGTTGAGGTAAAAAGCACATATGGCAAGGGCTCAACTTTCACCATCGAAATCCCAATTAGCGGAAATCGGTCGGCCGACTGACGTTTGGCTAACTTAATCCGCTCGCAAGAATTCCTTACATCTCGCCGGTTAGCCCGGTAGCAGACAATTGTCGTAAAACGTAATCTGCATTGAGTGTTTAACTTAATATTAGCGCGTTTGAGACAATTACCTAACAGAAGAACTGTTCTTTGAGCTATGAACAAGCGAGATAGGCAATGTTATATGTTATATGGTAGACATTTTACTCAAGATTAACGAAAGCCTAATATAATCCTAACATTTGAGCTGTTTTTACCGCTCGAAAGGAAAATGGCCGTGCCGTCGGCCCGGTCGAAATTGAAAACAAGAAAAACAAAATAGGGTGAACCTCAAAACAAGACTATGGGAGCACAGATGAGAAGGTTTGTAATGGTAATGGTGGTCTTTGGGCTTATGGCAACCGGGATGAATGCCAATAGTGCCGAGACTACGGTTGGTGGGAGAATCTATGCCCACTGGATGATGGATATGACGGATGGGGCTGACAGTTACAATGATTTCGGTCTCAGCCGGGTCTACATCGATGTTAAGTCTAAATTGTCCGATTACACTTCGGCGCGGGCGACCGCAGATATTCGTGAGACGGATGGCTTTGATGGCTACAATATAATATTGAAGTACGGATTTTTGGATTGGAAGCCGAAGTTCGCCAACAAAGTGATGACATTCCGCTTCGGTCTTGCAGCCCACTCATTATATCGATATTATGAACGGCCTGTGGGGACGGCGCTATCTGGAAAAGACTGTCAGTGACCTTCGGTCCTTTCTTACGTCATCGGATCTTGGTGCGGGTTTGATATTCTCCCTTGGAGAAAAAGGGAAGACAGGTTATTTCGCAGCTAACGTCTGGAACGGCACTTCATATTCCAAAGTAGAGGAACTCAACAAGCAGAAGGATTTCAGCGGGTTTATCCTGCTTAATCCGTTGGCGAACAACGATGACTTCAAGCGCACGGCAATCGTGGGTCAGGCCTATATCGGCACTCAGAACAGGGCCTTCGAAGTTGACGAGGCTGCCTCGGACTATGACCGCTCACTCTTTTCATTCGGTGGCGTGCTGGCTTATCGCAACACTTTCGATCTCGGTGTTGATATGAACATCAACAAAGAAGGTCAGGGTCCGGATGCTGACGACATAACCGAAAACGGCTACTCCTTCTTCGGAACCCTTTACTTTGAAGATTTGGTAGCGGGTGAGTCTTTCCTGAGAACGTTGAATCTCTTCGGCCGCGTCGATATGTACGACCCGAATGCCGATGTCGACAACAACGGCAACACCTATGTTATCGGCGGCGTCGAGTGTTCCCCGGTCAAGGGATTTAAGGCGTCAGTAAACCTTAGAAGCGTCAGCTATCAGGCCGAAAACGTTGATTCCGATACTTACCTTTATTTTAACACGCTGGTGAAATTCTAAATCGGTCACCTGAAGGAAATGGAAAAAGGAGACGAGGGCATTATGAAAAAACTGTTGATTACGATTATGATCGTGGTGGTTGGCGCCGGGTTCGTATTTTCCGGTGGTAACGGTCACTATCAAGGGGTCCGACACGCTGGTCCGTCTGGGACAGCGCTGGGCGGAAGAGTACATGAAAGAGAACCCGGGCACGACCATTCAGGTCTCCGGCGGCGGATCAGGCACCGGTATTGCCGCGTTGCTTAACGGCACGACGGATATCTGCGAAGCCTCGCGCGATATGAAGAAAAAAGAATACGACCTGGCCAGAGAAAAAGGCATCGAGCCCTACCGTGTTTCGGTGGCTCTTGATGGAATAGCCGTATTCTTAAATGAAAGCAACCCGGTAAAGAATTTGACTTTTGGGCAGCTAAAAGGTATCTACACCGGCGCCATCACCAACTGGAAAGAGGTTGGCGGAAGCGACACCAGGATAATTCTTTACGGCCGCGAGAACAACTCGGGAACATATGCGTTCTTTAAGGAGCATGTTCTCAACGAAGAGGATTATTCGGATTACACCCAGACCCTGCCGGGAACGGCTGCAGTGGTCAATGCCGTATCCAAGGATGTCAATGGTATCGGCTACGGTGGTATTGCGTGGGCCAAGGGCGTCAAGTTTGCCGCGGTGGCGAAAGATGACAACAGTGCGTTCGTGGAGCCTTCGGTGGAAGCAGTTTCCAGCGGCACCTACCCGATTTCCAGAGACCTTTACTGGTTCTTCAGCGGCAAACCGACCGGTGAGTTGAAGAAATTGCTCAACTGGGCCTTGTCGGAGAAGGGTCAGAAGATTTCCGAGTCGATTGACTATGTGCCGCTTCCGAGAGAAGCCGCGAAGAAATATATGGTGGAATAAAACCACCCTTTGTGTTCTTCCCTGATAGAATGGCGGGACGGCAACCCAAAGTGGGCTGCCGTTCCGTCGCAACTTTTTCGAAAGTGACCAATGGAACGCTACGAGTTTAAGCCCAAGTCAAAAGTCAGAGAGTTTCTGGGTGAGAAGTTTATTTCGATTAATGCCTTCGCCGCATTGATCGCGATATTTTTGATCTTCCTTTTTATATTCAAAGAAGCGATTCCGATATTCACTGATTCTGAGGTTCAGCAGGAAGCCAGCGTTGACAAGATGGTCTTCAAGCAGGAATACTACGAAGGTCGGGAGCCTAAGTGGTCGTGGCAGCCCAATTCGGAAGTACCCAAATATTCTCTGTATCCGCTCTTTTTGGGGACAATAAAAGCGGCCCTGATAGCCATGTTGTTCGCAGTGCCGCTGGGAGTAGGTGCGGCGATATATAGTTCACAGTTCGCCTCGAGACGGATGCGGGAGATTATCAAACCTGTCATTGAACTGCTGGCGGGGATTCCGTCGGTGGTTCTTGGTTTTTTTGCTCTGATTGTTCTGGCAACGTTTCTTCAGAAGACATTCGGCTTCGTTTTCAGACTGAACGCCATCAATGCCGGTATTGCTCTGGGAATCACAGTCATTCCGATTGTTTTTACGATTGCCGAAGACGCTATGACGTCGGTGCCGCAGTCGTTGCGCGATGCCGCCATGGCGCTGGGGGCCAACCCCTGGCAGGTGTCGTTTACGATGGTGCTGCCGGCGGCCTTCCCCGGTATTGCCGCGGGGATTGTGCTGGGTTTTGGACGTGCTGTTGGTGAAACCATGATTGTGCTGATGGCATCGGGAAACGCCGCTATTGTTTCCGCAAGTTTCACCGACTCAATTCGCACGTTTTCCGCGACAATTGCAGCGGAACTGGCCGAGGTGGTATTCGGAAGTGCGCATTACAATGTTCTATTTTTCATTGGCACGCTGCTGTTCGTGTTTACCTTCATAATAAATCTTGGGGGTGAGCTCATATTGACGAAACTGAAGGCAAAGCTACAGGGGTCAACATCGTGAGTACCGTTGGAACCAATATCGCTGCCGCAGCGACCAAATCGGCGCACTACGATTTCAAACCGAAATCGAGTGGGCTGATTCCAAAGGGTTTGACCCTGACGGCGGTTGTTATAATTGCGGTCATGTTGGCCATTATCCTTCTCAACGTATTCGTTGGCGGGATCAAGACGATAAGCTGGGAATTTCTGACGCATCCCCCGGAACAGGGGATGGAGGCCGGCGGTGTATTTCCGGCTATATTTGGCACGGTGGCGCTGGTAATACTGATGACAATTGCGGTAGTCCCGATTGGGGTGATGACGGCTATCTATCTCAGTGAATACACGACGAGTACCTCGGCTATCACGCGAACCATAAGGCTGGCAATAAATAATCTGGCCGGTGTGCCTTCAATCGTGTTCGGCCTGTTCGGTCTGGGATTTTTTGTCGGATTTATCGGCAACGGGATGGACGCTATCTTCACTGACGGTTCCTCTCCGGTGTGGGGGCAGCCGGCTATAATCTGGGCCTCCCTGACAATGGCTCTGCTGACTCTTCCGGTGGTGATTATTTCAACCGATGAGGCACTCCGCACCATTCCTCGTGAATTGAGAGAAGCCAGCTACGCTCTGGGAGCGACCAAGCTGCAGACGATAGTACGAATCATAATTCCGCAGGCACTTCCGGGAATACTCACAGGTGCGATATTGGCGGTTAGCAGGGGAGCCGGCGAGGTTGCGCCGATCATGTTCACCGGAGCAGCTTATTATCTTCCGTATTTGCCAAACAAGTTGTATGATCAGTTTATGGAGCTTGGTTATCACATCTATGTTATGGCCACGCAATCGCCCGATGTTGAGGCTACGAAGCCTATTTTATATGGAACGGTACTGGTGCTGCTGGTGCTGACATTCATGTTGAACTTCACGGCTATTTTCATTCGTTCCCGTTTAAGAAGGAGGCGCGTCAGTGCCTGATAATCGAGAGGATACAGGACGCATCGCAGTGAACATTGTTCACGATGAAGAAGTGACGGCGAGTGGAAAACCCGCAGTAACCGACTATAAAATGGTCGTCAATAGCGTTAATTTCTACTACGGTAAACTGCAGGCGCTTAAAAACATTTCGCTGAAGATGGAGAAAAACCGCGTAACGGCCTTGATTGGACCATCGGGCTGCGGCAAGTCGACTTTCTTGCGGACTCTGAATCGGATGAATGAGACTATACCGGGTACCCGTATGGAGGGGACGGTTTTACTGGACGGCGTTGATGTATATCGTGACTTTAGAGATGCTTCGGCGCTCCGGACACGGGTCGGTATGGTCTTTCAGAAATCCAATCCCTTCCCGAAGTCGATTTATGACAATGTTGCTTATGGGCTGAGGGTAAATGGGATTACTGACAAACAGGTGATTACCGAGGCAGTTGAAGAGACTTTGAAGAAAGCGTATCTCTGGGAGGAGGTCAAAGACAAGTTGGGCAAGAGCGCCTATATGCTGTCCGGAGGACAGCAGCAGCGCCTGTGTATTGCCCGGGCGCTGGCGGTCAGACCGGAGGTTTTGCTTATGGACGAACCGGCATCAGCGCTGGATCCGCTCTCAACGACCAAGATAGAGGATCTGATTGCCGAGTTAAGAAAGAACTACACTATTGTGATAGTAACGCATAATATGCAACAGGCGGCCCGTGTTTCCGACACGACAGCGTTTTTCTATGAAGGGATTCTTATAGAATCAGGGCCGACCAAAAAGATTTTCACCAAGCCGGATAAAAAGAAGACCGAAGATTATATCACCGGTAGGTTCGGATAAGAGGGAGTTGATTTATGACCAGACATTTTCAACGGGAAATAGACAGGCTTAAAAGAAATATGCTCTCTCTGAGCGCCCTGGTCGAAGAGAGCGTTCATATGGCTGTAAAGGCGATACTGGAGCGCGACAGCAATCTGGCCAACCAGGTCGTTGAGAAGGACTCCGAGATCGACCAGATTGAGGTTGAAGTCGAGGAAGACTGCCTGAAGATAATGGCGCTGCATCAGCCGGTGGCAATAGACCTGCGATTCTTGATTGCCGTTCTCAAAATCAACAACGACCTTGAGCGAATCGGTGATCTCTCCGTAAATATTGCCGAGAGATGTATTTCGCTCACCAAATTGCCCATGGCCGAGATTGTGTTCGACGTACAGGCTATGGCCAACATAGCCAAGTCGATGCTCCGGAAGAGTCTTGACGCGCTGGTCAATCTTGACGCCAAACTCGCCAGAGACGTGGGAGCGGATGATAACCGCATTGACGACATGCATCGGGAGACGTATACGGCCATCAAGAAGGCAATTTTAGCTGATCCGACCAAGGTTGATCAGTTGATACATATGCTGGCTGTTTCGCGCCATCTGGAGCGCATTGCCGACCATGCCACCAACATTGCCGAGGATGTAATATACATGATTGAGGGTGAAATCGTCCGGCACCGTGGACCGGAATCCTGAGATACAGTTTTCTCGTATTGTCAGATAAGGATATGGGCCGTTCAGCAGGGAGCCGGACGGCCTTTTTCTTTGTAGGCGGCAATTTCAGTCAGTAAAGTAGCAACCAATTCATCGGCAGCCTCTTGTACCTGTGGCGTGAGTTTGACCCCGGTGTCGAAGAGATTACCCTCAATGCCGAAGATGACCAGTGACCGGGGGAGACTGCCGAGCGCCTGGCTGAGCCTCACAGCTTCCGGCAGACTGATGAGATGTGATGAAGCGGTAAACCAGTCGGACGGAATTTCCTGCTGAGAGATGTCAATGCGGTGAATCTTACCGGCCCGGGACGATGATTTAACGGCATCGATCACAATCACGTTATCGTGGCCTTCCCAGCTGTGCATCAGGTATGTCCCTTCACCGGGTGATTCTTTGATGGCACAGTCCGGAGGTTTGAGGCGTGCCAACTTTCGGGCGACATAGAGGCCGACAGCGTCATCGCCGCGATACTCGTTGCCTATCCCAATCACCAGCGTTTGAGATATCTTATCCATACTGTTAATTGCGTTCAACAGTGAGGTTAAGAAAGTGACACGAGCAGGATATGCACGGGTCGTAGTTGCGAATCACCTGTTCACACTTCCAGGTCAACTCTTCATGCGATAAGTGCATGAACTTTGGGACAAACTTCCACAGATCGCTCTCGATTATCTTCTGATTCTGTGAAGTCGGCGGGACAATCTTCGCATCTTTGATCAGACCCTGTTCATCGAGGCTATAGCGGTGATAGAGAGTACCTCTGGGGGCTTCGCTGGCGCCGCAACCACGACCGGCCTTAGGCTCAAGGTGAACCGCCGGGCTTTCAGGCTCCTCATACTGTTCGATAATCTTAAGGGCGTTTTCGACTGCCTGAAGCGTTTCCACGCTGCGCACGATAATGCTCTTGAATGGGTTGTCGCACTTTTCTTTCAGACCGGCCTTGATGGCTGCCTCCTGGGCAACGGGGTAGAGCTTGTCGAAATTGAGGTTATAACGTGCCATCGGACCGGTCGAATAGGCGCCGCGTTTTTTGATAGCGGAGTGCAGCGAGGTCGAGTGCCGCACGTGCTCCTCTTCGAAGTAATTCTCGTACTCCTCGACAGCTATGTCCAGTCCTTTATTCGAGACTATGCGGCCTTCGTTGAAGGGATATTCATCGGGGTGACGCAACGATACATATTCGTATTTCGGGGCAAAGTCGGGGAACTTCAATTTGGCGACAAAGTCAATCATATCATGTGCAGCCCCCTGAGCCCACCTGAGTTTGTCGGCGAATTTCAGGAGATCTTTTTTGGCGGGAGTCTTGTAGAAGCCGCCCACTTTGACGCTGATAGGATGGATTTCGCGGCCGCCGATAATGGTGACCAGTTCGTTGCCGATTTTCTTCAGTTCCAGACCCTGTTTTACGACTTCAGGGTGGTCCTTGGCCATAAGGATGGCATCTTCGTAGCCGAGAAAATCCGGAGCGTGCAGCATGTAAACGTGAAGGGCATGACTTTCGATCCATTCGCCGCAGTATATGAGGCGACGGAGGGCCCGAAGTTGACCTTCGACCTTGACGCCCAGAGCGCTCTCCATAGCGTGTACCGAGCTCATCTGGTAGGCGATGGGGCAGATACCGCATATTCTGGCGGTGATATCGGGAGCCTCGGTGAACATTCTTCCGCGCAGAAAGGCTTCGAAGAAGCGAGGCGGTTCGAAAATATTGAACCTGACATCGGTCACCTCGCCATCTTTTATTTTAACGTGCAGGCCGCCTTCGCCCTCAACCCGCGCCAGATAATCTACCTTTATGGACTTAGTCTTCTCTTTCATGGAAAACACTTTCTTTTTTGTACTCGTCAGCTTCGGCATTAAAACTGCGGAAAGTGCGCACCAACTCGTGCCCGGTCAGACCCATGACCTTGAATCTCTTGGCAAGAGCTTTGGTGTTGACGGTCTCTTTTGGTCCGAAGCAGCTGTAGCAGCCGCGGTTGTAAGCGGGACAGATGGCGCCGCATCCGGCGTGCGTGATCGGTCCCAGGCAGGGTATCCCTTGAGCCACCATCAGGCAAGTTGTCCCCCGCATCTTGCACTCCATGCAGACGCTGTGAGGCGAGATGTTGGGCTTGCGCCTGTTGAGGTAGGCGTTCAGAACCTCTACCAGTTGATATTTGTTGACCGGGCATCCGCGCAACTCGTAGTCCACCGGGACGTGGTCGGAGATAGGGGTGGAATTCTGCAGCGTGGAAATGTAGCCCGGGTTGGCATAGACGGCGGAGGTAAATTCTTTTACGTCTTTATAGTTGCGCAGGGCCTGTATGCCGCCGGCGGTGGCACAGGCGCCGATCGTAATCAACAGTTTGGATGCGCGACGAATCTTGTGAATCCGTTCGGCATCGTGTGGCGTGGTGATGGAGCCTTCGACAAGCGAAATCTGATATGGTCCTTTGACCACAGCGCGCGAAGCCTCCGGAAAATTGGCGATTTCAACGGCGCCGGCCACGGCCAACAGCTCGTCTTCACAGTCTAACAAACTCAACTGACATCCGTCACAGGATGCGAATTTGAACACTGCCAGTTTTGCTTTTCCGTTTTGCTTCATTTTATATCTCTCGCTTGTTGAACAAATCCATTACCTGGTCGTAGCTGAAAACGGGACCGTCTTTACAAATGAACTTCGCACCGAATTGACAGTGACCGCACAGCCCCACGGCGCATTTCATGTTACGTTCCATGGACACATAGATATCTTTGATGTCGACCCCCTTTTTGCGCAGCGCCATGACGGTGAAGCGCATCATCACTTCGGGACCACATGTCATAGCCACAGTGTTGAGCGGGTCAAAGTTGGCGCCGGGAATGAGGGTGGGGACGACACCAACGTTGCCCCACCAGGTATCATCGCCCCGGTCCACGGTTACTTCGACCTCAAGGTCGAACCGGGCGCGCCACTGTTCGAGTTCCGCACGGAACAGAATGTCGGCCGGTGTTCTTGTGCCATAGAGCAAAATTATCCGACCGTATTTCTTTCGTTTGGCCAGTAAATAGTATAGCGCCGGTCTCAGTGGGAGCCAGGCCGATACCACCGGCGACCAGAACTACATCGCAACCTTCGGCTTTCTCCACCGGCCAGTGGGAGCCGTACGGGCCACGAACACCCACGGTTTCACCTACTGTGAGCCTGCGGAGAGCACGGGTAACCGTACCGACCATACGCACCGTGTGTACGAGCGTTCTGGATGAGGTGGGGTCGCCACTGATGGACACCGGGACCTCTCCCACACCGTAAACGTAGAGCATATTAAATTGACCGGGAGCGAATTCGATTCCGGCCGATCGTTCAGCGCTCTTGAGTTCCAGCGTGAAAGTGTCGTCGGTGCACTTTATGATTTTCTTTATCACAAACGGATGCGGGGTCATGGCCGCGGCACCGTTCGAAGAGCCTACCGAGTTGTCAACTTTGTACACCATATATATCCAGCAATTGTAATCTTAGCGCCAGCAACTCATCTTCCATCAGAACCGCAAAGCGCCGCATTATTTCGTATCCAAGTTCGTGATCCTGTTCACATTTATTTCTCAGGCAAGTACCGTCGAGGGCTATGGCCCTGGTCAGTTCAATTGCCCGGCAGTCAAAGTGGCGAAGGTGAGGCGGAAACAGCCACGCCCAGCCGACTACATCTCCCGGCTTGATAGTCTGTACCACGATTCCGCCTTTATGGGGGCGAAACACCTCCATGGCCAGCTTCCCGTGGCGAATGAAATAGAATTCATTGGCCTCGTCACCTTCGCGGAAAATATATTGGCCTGCCTCAAATCGTACATTTGACGCACATCCGACCAACAACTCGACGTGCTTTTTGTCCATACCCTTCAAGAATGGGTGTTCGGCCAGATAGGGTTCCAGAGTTTGCACACTGCTCATATCTTCATACCTCCGTTTTTTCGGTGACTGTGGCGGGCTTTAGATCACGTTCGCGGATAGTGCGTGCTTCTTCGGTAATATCGATACCCACCGGGCACCATGTAATACACCGTCCACAGCCGACACATCCTGTGGTCCCGAATTGGTCCTGCCAGGCGGCCAGCTTGTGAGTAATCCATTGCCGGTAACGTGCTTTTGATGAGGGTCGTACGGAGCCGCCGTGAATGTAGGAGAAGTCCATAGTGAAGCAGGAATCCCATCTTCTGGTGCGCTCCGCACTCTCTCCCGAGAGGTCGGTCATATCTTCTACCGTGGAACAAAAGCAGGTCGGGCATACGAGGGTGCAGTTGGCACAAGACGTGCATCGACCACCGACTTTGTCCCAGTAGACGTTGTCGACGTTGCGAAGAAACAAGTCCTTCAGGTCGGTCGAATCGAGAACCTTATCAATCTGGTCGGCTGCTTCAGCGATCCGTGCTTCAGCTGCTGTGATCTCTGCTTCCGAAGCGGAGCTACATGTAATGTCTTTCATAACGGCCAGGCCGAGTTTGCTTCCGATTTCGAGCACAAAGTGGTGATTGCCGGGTTCTGCTATTTCGGTCATAGAGAGATCAAAGCCGTTTTTGGCGTCCGGTCCGGTCTCCATCGAAGTGCAAAAGCAGGATTTCGAGGCTTTGGTGCAGTTGACTGCCAGGATAAAGATCTTCTCGCGCTGTTTGAGATACTGTTCGTCAACATACTCACCGGCCGTAAAGACTCTATCCTGTACATGGATGGCATATAGTTCGCACGGGCGGACACCGATAAAAGCCATCATCGTCGGAGTGTAATCGGTTTTGACAATCTCAAAAGACCGCTTCTTCCGTTTGGCTTGAATGAGCTGATGACGGGGAGGGAACAGAAATCTCTTGAATGATTGTGCGGCTACATTGTAATTGAACAGTCCTGGTCCACCATCCTTCTTCAGGCGGTAGGTGGCAGCATCCTGCTCATCGGTGTATCCTTCGGGCAGGTCTTCGCAACCGTTGATCTCATCGTATACGATGCTGTTGTCTCGTACCTTCGGGCCGATAAGAGTGTAGCCTGACTCCGAGAGAGCCTTGAGCAACTGCGGCAGCTGGTTGCGAGTCAGGACAAGCTTTTCGCCGAGCTTTCGGGTATTGTCAGTCATGGCAGAAAGCCTCTGCTGGTTTGATTATATTTTAAGGAAAGGCGGAATCCGGAGTTGGCGGGTGCCTTAGCAAGTACCGGTGTAAAAACAGATTGATACATGTCTAAATCCGGCTCCTAATGACAAGTTTTAGCTAAAATCTATGTTTAGTATCGGAATTGTCAAGCGAAAATTGAGAAAAAATTCACAAAATGGATATCTTTACCTTTTTGTAACCGATTGATTTCATGGCAATTACGCCTCAAGCGGGGTGTTGCCCAAAATACAAAAAGGGACATTCATACGCTAACCTGATTCCGGGGCCGGTTTTTCGGATTGCCCGGTGGCCCGTTTTTCGATATCTGTCGATCTCATATGTTTAGACTTTATCGGCGTTTGATGGTAAAAGACAATGAGAGAACGGACTTAATTTAAACCAGGGAAGAGAGTTATCCAAAACAGCAGACTACATCAGCTTTCACTGTCATTGCCTCGATCGGGAAGCCGTGACAACGCCGGGGCCGAGCAGGTAGAGTCAACAACCAGAACTTTGCTGGTTACATCCAGAGGCTCGGCCGGAGATGAGGGCCAGCGTGTGCTGGAGCTTCTGGCCGGATCAGGAATCGAGGCCGAAATATGTTCGCCGGACGACGTGGAACAGAGACCCCGGTCCGTGCGCCCGGGCTTTTTCAAACGTTTTCTTTTCGACCTGAGATATCTGCGGCTGATAGTCCGTTTGTTGCCGCATTTTAATATACTGCATATTTTCTGTGGATCGGGGCGGACGATGGCGAGGTTCGTGTTTCCGGCTGTTTTAATTGGCAAATTTTTCGGCAAGCGCGTCATTCTGGATTACCGGTCGCCGCTCCTGCTGTATCGTCGAGCCGGCCGAAGTACGTTGTTGGCCAGAATGTGGCGGCTTTGCGACAGGGTTGTTGTTCCTTCGGTTTATCTCGAGCAACTCGTGAAAAGCCTGGGTGGTAGAGCCGTGTATCAGCAGCCTTTGTTGCATCTGAAAGATATTCAGCCCAGGGTTCTCACGAGACTTCAACCACAAATGGTGGTTTGTGCCGACCTTGAGCGAGAGCACAACGTGGCCTGTGCTATTCGGGCGTTCGACCTGGTGAAACGAAAATACCCACGGACAGAGATGAGCATTGTCGGACGCGGCTCACAGCAAATGGGTCTTGAGAACCTTGTTGCCAGCCGCAGACTGCACGGCGTGTGCTTTGTCGACGATCGCGGCAACCACAAACGGCATGAGGCACTGGCCGCAGCCGACCTATATATCAATTGTTCCTCGGTCGATTGTCTCTCCGAAGCCACTATTGAGGCTTTCGCCGGTGGTCTTCCGGTTGTGACAACTCCTACCGGTGGAGGTAGCGAGATATGGCGTGACCGCCGCGACGTTATGAGAGTGACCTTCAACGATCATGTCGGTATGGCGGACCGAATCATAGAGTTGATTGAGGATCCGGCTCTCACGGAGAAGTTGTCCCGTCGTTCACGTGAAATAGCCGATCGCCTACTCCAGATCAGCAGTAAAAGCAGCTATTCCGGGCTGTATCGTGATCTCGGACACCAATCGTACTGACCCTCCTGAGCCTGTCATCGTTTTTTGTTGTTAATACTTCTCATGTCGGCCTATATTTCTTTCTATAATTGAATGTCGGGGATATGAACGGATTTTATTCGGCAATGGAGTTGTTTCAATGAGTGATACCGAGAGCCGGTATAAACTGACGGTGGTGATACCGGTCAGGGACGAAGAGAAGTCTGTCGGCCAGACTCTGGATCAGCTTTACCTGCAGGACTTTCCGATGGATAGTCTGGAGGTTGCGATTGTTGACGGTAGTTCTACAGATCGAACCAGGGCGGTAGCGGAATCGTTCAAGAGCCGCTTCGGTTCACTGAAAGTTCTTGATAACCCCCGTAAGATATCTTCGTCGGGCCGCAATCTTGGCGTTCAAAACACGACCGCTCCGTATATTGTTTTCCTGAATGGTCACACTTATATACCGAGCAAGAATTTCCTGAAGGATATTATAGAGACTTTTGAGACTACCGGGGCCGACTGTTTGTGCCGTGCCCGCCCGTTGACACCGCCCGACATAAATGAATTCGAGCTGGCTGTGGCTTTGTGCCGGGGTTCGGCGCTGGGACACAATCCGGTTTCCCAGGCTTATACGGATTTCGATGGGATTGTTGACCCGACCTCGACCGGGGCAGCATATCGCAGGGAGGTGTTCACCACGGTTGGTCTGTTTGACGAGGAGTTTGACATATGTAACGATGTTGACTTCAATTATCGTTTGAAGCAGGCTGGGCTCAAATCATACCTGTCGCCGAAGCTGAAAGTGTTTCACTATCCTCGTTCCACCATTCAGAGTCTGTGGCAACAGATGAACCGCGTAGGGCTGGGTCGTTTCAATTTCACGCAGAAGCATCGAATTTTCTCGCCGCTGCAGTGGTTTGCCGGTCTCGCCGTTTTGGCCTTCGGGATTTTACTACTCCTTTCGCTGATCGCGTCACCGGTGCTTGAGGTTTTCAGGACGCTGGTGGCATTTTATATTCTGGTGGTTATTCTTTTTTCGCTTATGTTGTATCTCAAGGAAAAGCGGATCGGGCTCCTTCTTTATGGACCGGTGATATTCCCCGCAATCCATTTTGGTTTGGGCGTAGGCTTTCTGCGAGGTATGATTGATCAGATGCGAAAGATGCATTCATAACCGTACCGATAAGAGCCGGAGGGAATGGTATGCTATCAAGTTACAGCTATAGTTCACTGGACACCTACCGGTCCTGCCCGCGTAAGTTCAAGTTTACCTACATTGAAAAAGCCCCGACGCCCCCGGGCGTGACCGCCGACACATATCTTGGAACGGCCGTTCATCGTGTTCTCAAGCAACTTTATACACTGGCCGCCGACGGCGTGGTGATGCCTGTCGAGAAAGTGGCAAGCCTCTATCAGGAAGAATGGGATAAGGTAGATCACAGTCAGATCTCGGTCACTTCCGAGTTTTACACCGTTGATGATTACATCCGTATCGGCCACGAGATGCTCCTTCGGCATTACCGGAAATACAGTCCGTTTGACAAAGATACGCTGCTGGGAGCCGAGATGTATTTGAGCTTTGAACTCCCCGGCACGCCGTTCAAATTCAAGAGCTACATTGACCGCCTGACCAAGGCGGATGACGGTAAGGTCGAAATAGTTGATTACAAGACCGGCCAATCGTTGATCCAGCCATCCGACCCACGGTTTTTCTATCAGATGGGTCTGTACCAGCTGGCAGTGCAGGCCAATTATCCTCAATTCGACAGAGTCGAGCTCAGTCAGCACTGGTTACGTCAGGATGAAATAATCAGCAGGACGTTGCTTCCCGACGAGCTGGAGTTACTCGTGGAGGATATGCGCGTAGCTATTGTGGATACAATTCAGGCAACCCGTCTCGATGATTTCCCGGCCCGCGAGAGTAACCTGTGTGCTTACTGTAATTACGTTCAAATCTGTCCGGCCAAGGCTCATCGGCGGCTTCTGGAAGAGCAGGAGCAGACCGAAAAACAGGGGGAGTTGTCAGGTGAACGTCTTAGAGAGATGGCCGACGAGTACCTGCGTTTGTACGCCCGCCAGAAAGAGTTGAAAGCCGAACTGGAGGCGCTCAAGGTCGATCTGACCGAAGCATCCCGGCAGTTGGATATTTCCCGGTTCGAGAGTGCGCTGGGTAAAATTACGGTCAGGCTGGCACGGAAGGAGAAATTCATTACGAAGTCCGACGATGCTCAGGCATTTGCGGAATTGACGGCTCTGAGCCGGGAATTGAAACTGGACGACTATTTCGTTCTTGATGGCAATGGTTTGATGCGCGATGTCTTTTCAAAGAAGCGGCTTCCCGATGAACTTTTGAACCTGTTGAAGAAGTATGTTGTCGAAAAAGAGGAAAGTCGTGTGACGGCCAGACTGAATCTTGAGTCCGGTAACGATGATGAACCGCAGTAGCTTCTTACGGCCGTAGCCAAGTTACAAAAAAGCCCGGTCAGACCGGGCTTTTTTGTTATATCAAAGCTTTTATCAACGGTATCATTGAGAATATCGGATTACGAAAGCCGGACGTATTTCAAGGATCCGGCGATTTTCCATCGGAATGGAATCCGGATACTCTCCTCCCTGAAAACGGTCCGCTACCATCATGAGGGTATTATGAGGATGGGTTGTGGTCGTATCCACTACCAGCGCCTCGATCGGTTTGTCGTCGAGTGATGAGACGAAAACCGTAACGACCCGTCCTCTTCCCGGTTCCATGGTTTTATTGGTGGGGCCGAGATTGGCTATCAGACCCATGGTGACACACTGTACCGAGGTATCGGGTCGGAATCCCTTGAAAGTAAAGTGTTCGGCTCGTCCGCCGGTGTAAACAGCCGAGTCCGCCACGATATAGTTGTCGGTAGCGCTCATTTTCAGGGGAATGGACAAACCGACAACTTTTTGGTCGTTGGAGTAAGATACTGTTACGGTCCAGTTGAAGTCGTCAATCTTCTGTACGTCCGCATATACGGTATCGAGAGTGCCGAAATTGTCTTTTTGAGCCGATGCCATGGCAGGAATTAAGAGAAAGAGTGCGAGGGCTAAAGCTGTTTTTAACAAGAATTTCATCGTTCCTCCGTCTATTGATAACGTCTTATCTTTTACTTCTTAATCGGCGAAAAGATCCTGATTTTGAAGCTGCGCGGTTACATTAGCAAGATGTTGCTTCAATACTTCTATTAGCGAATCGGCCTTCTGGGGGTTGTTCAATTTATCCCGGTACAGCGATGCCGCCCCGATCATTGCCCGCCGCCCGGGCTCGGATTCGGGAAACTTCTGGAAGAGCGAGACCAATATTTCCGCAGCGCCGTTGAATTCGTCGTTGCGCCGGCGCAGATCCGCCTTATAAAACAGGGCTCTGGCTTCCCGGGGAGTTCCCATTTCGCGCAGAATCAGTTCATTGAAATATTTTTCCGCCTTTTCGTACCACAGGTCGGCTTCGGCCCGTCGATTGTGATTCTTGAGGTAATCAATAGCATTGAGGTGGGCCATCATGGCCTCGTCAGAACCCCGGTACTTTTCAATCAGCAGGTTGTATTCCTGCTCAGCCCTGGGCCAGTTACCCTGCAGTTCGAGTGAACGAGCCACGGTGTACTGCGGGATTGGCGTTGTCCCATAAAATCTGGGATAATCTTTCTTGATATCCAGAATAATCTGGCGAGCCTGATCATATTTTTTCTGGTCGAGCCAGGCAAGAGCGATTTTGAATTTAATCTCGGGAGCCATGACCGTGTCGAGTGGGTCAAGTCTGTTGAGGATATTGTCGTACAGGGCGATTGCCGTATCATACTTTTTGAGACGACCACCCAGCACATCGGCAGTCCTTGCCAGAACCGCATCGTAATTCGGCTCTACCGGGTCCGCGACGGCGTTGAGTTCCCGGAGTACTTTATCCCACATGCCGGCTGCATCGTAGAGATCCGCCAAAACAATGTGGCTCGTGGACGACAGCACAGTACCGGGATACTCTTCAATCAAGTTCCCGTAGTAATCTTCGGCCTTGCTGAATTCCCGTCTGATACTGGCGGAGTCATTCAGGAAGCTCGCCATGCGGTACAGGTGAATAGGAAGGTTGAAGGCCTCCATTATGAGCGCACCGTTATTGCCGAGCGGAGGATAGAATTGCCGGATAGTGAAGTTGTACACGACCAGCGCGCTGTCCCATTGGCCGGAGAGCTGGAGTGCCTGGCCGAGGTTAAGGTACGTTGGCAGAAGCTGTCTTTCGTCGAGCGGGACATCCCTGATCAGGCGATTCAGGATTGCGATGGAGCTATCGAACTGTTGGACCGAGAGGAGCAGACGGGCCAATCTGGCGGACGATTCGTAGGCAATATACTTCAGTTCATTTGTCTCGGTAGGGTATATGCCGGCATCGATAGAGTCCAGAGATGCGAAGCAGAAATCGACAGCCTCACGATAAGCCGGGTAGACTTGTCGCACCTGGTCGAGAGTAAGGTTCTGATTGAAAGCTTGTATCTGCCGCAACTGTCTGTCGGCCTGATGCAATTTCTTTTCAGCATCATAGCGAAGTCTGACCGCGGGGTTTTCCTGGCAGGACAGAGCCAGCAGCACCAGCAGCGGCCAAAGGATTGAAAAGGACTTACTAAACTGTTTCATTTCAATAGATTCGGAAATTTCTTGAACGTGCAATAATCATGGGAATATAGGCCATTTGTCAAGGCGGTACAAGCCCATTTTTGATACGGTTGTCGATCCTGAGGTAACAAAAAAAACCGCCTGCTTGGGGCAGGCGGTCAATACTTCTTATGACAGTTGCCTATGCGAAAATGCGCTTACGAAGATACACGCCACCGCCAGCCAGACCCAATCCGAACAGAATCATAGTGGTCGGCTCCGGAATGGCTGTACCCGGGTCGCCAGGACCATACTCAACCAGAAGGGTCGAGCCTGTCAAAGTTACGCCGACAGCTGCCGGTTGAGCGATTTCCACCATCAGCGGGCTGGAATTCCAGAATTCATCGTCGATGTCGGTCAGCTCGAAAAACTTGTCGCTATAGCTGGTCAGACATGTCCAGCCGGTCGGACCGGTCCAGCGGTAGTCCTGCTGAACAGTCACGATACCATCACCGACGCCGTTTGGCGCCCAACCTGTAATCTGCAGGGTGGCGCGCAGAACGGTGAAATTGTCGGGAACGGTCATATAGTTGGGATCGAGACTATGACCCCATACACCAATTTCCCCTGCCGGTACATACTCATCATCAAAGGTGATTGCCGAGCAGTAGTTATAACCGGAGTAGTCATAAATGTCGGTACCCGAATAGCTTATGACCTCTGAGCCGATTGTCAGGTCTAAACTGTAAATTGAAGCCGGCACAGCCAGCAAAAGTAGTAAAAGTAGTAAACGTGTTACCCTCACCATATCACATTCCTTTAGTTGCTGCTTGAGATTACATTTTATCTATTAATGGTAAGCAAATGGGATACCGCGATAGCAGGGTCCGGGCGGGATGTTGTATCTGGTTGATTAGTAGGCACTTACAGGGCGAGCAATTCTGCGTCGTCAGGGGGCAGCTCCATCTTGGTTGCATTACCATTCGCATCATCGACAGAATTATGCACGATTGGCACGTTTTGGTGGATACAGAGCACAAAAAAAGCCCGTATTTTCAACGGGCTTTCTCTGTGGAGAGTCAGGAGTTTTTTCGTTTTCGCGAAAGGATGCGACCGCCGAGCAACCCAAATCCCATTAGCAGGATGGTTGTTGGCTCTGGAGCGGCCACTGTCTGGTCACCACCGTCGGCGATCAGCACGCGGTCATAATCGACACTTAAGGTCGAGCGGGCAAGAACCGCACCCACTTCAAAAAGGGGCGTAAAAGATACATCCAGGAATTCAGAATTCCAGTAAGCATCTGCAGTCCCGGTGAGGTCAAAAATGGAGCTACTGCTGTTAAGTACCTGCCACCCGTGTAAATCTGACCAATAAGCTGTTCCGGCGACTTCTACCAATTCACCACCGAATCCCAGTACCTGCCATCCCTCTATCTGAAGAGTGGCCTGATTGATCTTATAACCATCAGGAACAGGCATGTAAGACTCGCTCAGCGAATGCCACCAGTTGGCCGTGTGACCCCAGGTCACCAAGCCACAGCTAAAGTCCACGGTTGACACATAATTGTATCCCGAAGCGTCTATTCCGTAATCCTGTACGGATTCGACAAACGAGAATGCGGAAAGCGATGCCGGTACAATCAGCAACGCCAATGCCAATGCAAGATATCTTAGTTGTTTCTTCATACTTATTTAGCCTCTGCGTCCTTTTCAGATAAACTTTACCCCGACAGTATACGAGCAATTCCAATACCAAAATCAGGCTTATTTTGTCCCCAAAAGTATCGCCTTGAAAGATAAGCACTTAGCACTTCTTGATCCGGTGTGGTTTGGCGCGGGAGACCGGCCCGACGCAAAAGTGTGCATGTTTTAATCATCTTTCGCCATTTTGTAGTATCCCGGGTTCTCTTATGTCTCAGTGCTTTACGGCAAAAACACTACAAAAAAGAAGGTGATTGTTTCATAAATTGCGTTGGAAAAAAGGAGAATCCATGAAGTTCTTTCGACGCAATCCGAGAAAAGAATCGGCTCTCCACAGCCGGATTGAGCGGTTGGCCACCAAAGTGCAAACACCTCAAAAGAGTATCCTGAAGACCCCGGCGGGAATTAGAAAATACGTGAACTGGTCGGCGACAGATATAACCTCGGGACGATACCGTATCGGCCTATATCGTTTTTTGACCGAGAATATCCCGATTATCAGCGCCTGCGTTTCCACCTGGGTCCGGCTGAGTGCGGCTCCCGGCAGGTTTACGATTGTCGAAGATGCCGACGACAAAAAGCGAGGGGATGCGCTGGAGCGATTGGAGCATTTGTCGGACGGTCTCTCAGGTAGTGGGTCAATTTCCGGGGGAAGCCTGGTGACTTTAGCTACCGATCTTTTCGCGAGTCTTTACCGCGATGGAGTATTCGGGGGCTTTCTCACTGTCAAAAGCGATGGTGGCGGGGTGGACAAGTTTATCCCGGTCGATTCGTCCAATCTTGCGATGAGGACTGTCGATGGCCGGGCGAAACTTGTTCTGGAAGGGGCAACCCGCGATCTGGATCTGGAGCGGCCGGATTTTTATTATGTCCCCCTCAATAGCGATATCAGCAAGCCGCTGGGAAGATCGATACTTCAGGCGGTGCCATTCGTGGCCTACATCGAGCGGCAGCTTGTTGATGACATGCGCCGATCGAGTCACAATTCGGGCTACCACCGTCTGCATGTAAAAGTCACGCCACCGGAGAGGATCAGCGGCGAGTCGGACCAGGCCTATGTTGACCGGGTCAACAGTTACTTTGATTCTACGGTATCGATGATAAAATCCTGTCAGGTCGATGAGAATCCGGTGACCTGGGATAATATTGCCATCGAGTATATCGGCCCCGACAACGTGAGAACGGTGACAAGCGGCTGGTTTCTCAACCATCGGTCGATGATTGAAGAGATCTGCGCCGGTACCAATCTGGCTCCGTTTCTGCTGGGCTATTCTTATGGAGCCACCACGAGCTGGTCATCATTCAAGTTCGATCTGGTGATGCGCCAGGTCAAATCGGTGCAGGCCCAGATGGCGTCTTTTTTGGAGTGGGTCGGTAATATCGATCTGGCCCTCGGCGGATATGATTTGACCTGTCGCTGGCAATTCGACAACACTTTTGCTTATCAGGCGACACAGCAGGCCGAGATTGAATCCAGTCGAGTTGACGACATTCTCAAGCTTTATAATGCCGGTTTGATTGACAAGCAGACCGCACGCAGCAGAGTTGGAGACCTGCTATAATCGACGTCATTGCCAATATCGACTGGAGACGTGGCCTGACAGACCCGGCATATTTCGCGGAAGCGGTTATCGGAATCACCTGCCACGAGGGTCAAAAGAAATGGCTGGAGCAATCGTGCGAACGTGAGAACGTTCTCGTGACCGGCAACCGCTGGGGCAAATCGTTCGTGTCGGCGCTGAAGGTCATTCACCGTTCGATATATCGCATCAGGGATTTGTCGTATGACACGGCCGGCAGATACCGGGTAGTGACCGCCTCAATAACGCAGGACCAGGCCAATATCATTTTCAATCAGGTGGTAAGGTTTGTCCGGAATTCGCCTATTTTGGATTCTCTTGTTGAATCTCTCAGGCGGACTCCGTACCCGCGACTGGTTTTTTCCAACGGCGCCGCTATAGAGGCCCGCTCGACACAGAACCGCGGCGAGTATCTTCTGGGCAACGATTATGACCTGTTCATTTTCGACGAGGTGGCTTTCGAAACTGATCCCGAATATGTGGTCGAAGAGGTCATTCAGATGCGTCTGGCGGACCGCGAGGGTAAGCTGGATCTGGTGTCTACGCCCAACGGCAAAAACTGGTTCTATCTGAGAGCGCGGGAAATTATCGAGGGCAGGCGAAACGGTTATTTTCAATCGGGGGACAGCCGTGAAAATTCGTTCGTCTCCGCCCGGGCGCTTGAAGACCGGATGGAGAATTTCTCCGAGCGACGGGTCCAGCAGAATATCATGGGACAGTTCGTTGACAGCGGCGGGGAGATTCTCCGCGGCGAATATGTCGACCGTGCTCTCGGTAAATTCGACCAAACCCAATCGCTTCAGGGCACGCAGGCTCCGAGCTTTATTTCCGGATGGGACCTTGCCCGCAAGAAGACAGCCACGGTTGGTGTGACGATTGCGTTCGATGGAGACATCGCCCGGATAGTCGAACTGGAGAGATTCAGACGTTTTGACTGGAATGTCATAATCGAAAAGATGAAACTGCGGCAGATGAATTTCCCCGGCGAGCTGGTAATCGATGCAACCGGTCTGGGCGATGTCATTGTTGAACAGATGGCGTCATTCCATCCCCAGGCGGTAGTCTTCACGGAAAAAACCAAAGCCGAGATGCTGACAAACCTTGAGCTGTTTCATGCCCGCGAAAAGATTGCTTACAAACGCTGGGAGCTTGCGGACGGTGCGGGTAAGATGTGGTCGCTCGAAGATGAGTTGCGCCGCGCCCGATGGGACGACAACAATGACTGCGATGCTCTTAATGGCCCTGGCGCTGGCGTTGTGGCCGCTGAGAAAGCAGCGAAAGGTTACGCTGGACCCGAGAGTCGGACGAATCTGATCAAGCACTGCCTGAAAAACCGGAGCCTCTTTTGGCGCGGACAAAAACCGTTGTAGCCTCTGTCAATTTTTCCTATCTTCCCTTTAGAAAGTATAATTGTGAATCATTTTAGCTCCGGGAGGCCTGGTATGCGAAAATTGAAATGGTTGGTTTATTCTGTTGTCTTTACGATGGCGATAAGCATTGCCTGCAGTAGCGAGAGCAGTGAACCGACGGTGTATTCGAATCCTGCGGATACTATTGACATTAAAGTGGGGCAGCAATTCAAGATTACGCTCGAATCCAACCCATCGACAGGCTACCTCTGGCGATTTGTTGGCTCTATCGATACTCTCGCTCTCAAACTTGTGGAGCACCAGTATGTGGCCAAACCAAATCCCGAGAAATTGGTTGGACGCGGCGGAAACGACGAGTGGCTCTTTAAGGCGTTGGCAGCAGGCTCGACTTCGGTAGCGCTGGAGCATCTCCAGGCCTGGGATTCTACCTCGGTGGAGCGCCAGGTTGAGTTCAATATCCGCATTACCGAATAGCCCAATCGCAGAAAATCGTCATCGCCCGGAACTTCCGACAGACTGCAGATATAAAACGCCCTTTAAGGGAGGAGTCTTAAAGGGCGCCAATCCAAGGAGGTGTTTCTCAGAGGTGTCGAACGCTTTTGTATGCCGAATCGATATCTTCTCTGTGCTACCTCAATCTATAACCAATCAGCCTAACTTGCTCTGTGTTCAGCCGGCACTGCGGATGTAATCTTAGAAGAGTACCGAGCCGTATACATCGGAGAACGTGACAGTCATGCCAAGAACAAAGATTATGATGGCGAAAAGCCACTTGATTCTGCCGGTTGCTTTCTTCTTATAAATCGTCATAATATACCTTCCTTCCTATTGTCGTGCTTTCGACTTACCTAAATGCAAGGGCTGTGCCAATCTTCCGCGAAGGGTGCCAACCCGGGTTAATCAGTTGAAACTAAGACGGATAGACACGGTGCGCAGTCGCTGAACAGCGACGTTTACACTACAAAAAGCAGCAACGTTTTGCGCAAAAGCGAAGGCAAAACGCCGGTCCTCATCTGCCCCAACCCGCCAGGGGGCATTGCCGAGATTACCATGTTCCGTCAGGTGCTGGGCGACGACAAAGTCGGGGCTGTCACCTGACGGTCTCACCAACCTCGCCGCCCAAAAAGTCATTGACCGATTCTGGATAAAAGCATATATATTTCATATATAGTTAGCGGGAGGGTTTGCTTTTGCCCCGCACACCTTCGATTCGACAGCACGGCAGATTGTCCCAAATTTTACTAATAAGACGGAGGGATCCCAAAGCGAGTATTGGGTTACTGGGTTGTGGATGAAGGGCAGTGAACCAGGGTGGAGCACCCGAGCTAAAGGGAGACTGGTAATATGGCTTCACAGCGGCTGAAATTCGGCTGGTATCCCCAAATTCCTATGATGGTGGCGGCACTAATCACTATTGTCCTGTCATGTGCGTCGCCGTCGAAACAGTGCTTCTACGTTCACCCCTACACCTCTGCACAGGCAAAGCTGTTAGAGTTTGAAGCACGCCTGAACGACTCAATTTTCTATTCGGAGGATGTTGCCAAGTACGACACCGCGGCCTACCGAAAAGCTGTGTATGACCCGTACACCGGCAAGTTTACCGGTCTGGAGAATCTGAGGGGACCTAAACTCGTTTTGTCCCTTGCGAACAAATCCAAGAAGCCATTTCAGTCGACAGTTGAAAGCCTCGGAGACGAAAGAAGGCTGGTGACGGGGCGACTCGTGAATATGGGTACGAAGTGGGTGATGATACCCGGAAGGAGACTGAAGAGCACCAATAGGTTTCTCGCGGATTCCAAATGGATCTGAGCCGGAGAAAATCGACTTGTGAGGCAAAATAGGCAGACGGGAGGAGGCTGTCCCACAAGTCCCGTGATCGGTCGGTTATCAAACCGACCGGTTTCTTCAACCGTTACTATCTGCTCCCATCCAATAACTTAACATGTATGTATATTATACACGACGCCGTGATCAAGAAGAAACCAACTTATGGGACAGCCTCGGAGGGTTTGCCTTTGCCCCGCACACCTTTGATTTGACAGCACGGCAGATATTCCCGAATTTAGCTAATAGACGAAAGGACCCCAACGCAAGGGGCTTGTTGAAAAAGGTCCGTTTATATTGGTTGGCATGCATGATTAATTACATGCAGACAAAGAGAGAGCGTACACAGCAACAGATGATGCGCTCCTCCCGCCGCTGGAGTCGTTTATTCCTGAAGATCACCATTTGCGTCGTTTGAATAGGGTTCTGAGTTTGAGCTTTATTCACGAGGCTGTTGAGGATCGTTATTGTCAGGACAATGGTCGTCCTTCGGTTGATCCCGAGGTCGTGATTCGTTTATTTTTGCTTCAGGCGATAGACGGGATTCCTCATGTACGGGAGTTGATGCGTCAGGTACAGGTGAACTTGGCCTATCGCTGGTTCATCGGTTACGAGTTGGATGAGAAGTTGCCGGATCATTCGACGTTATCGAAGGCCTTGAACCGTTTCGGCGATGCGATATTTAATGAGCTTTTTGAGCGTAGTATAGCCCGGTGTCGGGAGAGTGGTTTGATAGAGGGCCGGGTGTTACATATAGACGCCACGACGATTCGTGCGGACATTGACCGGGAGCGGGTGAACCAGCCCGACAGTCCTGACCCTGATGCTCGTTATGGTAAGTTCCCGGGTAAGCGAATCTTGCCGGGATATAAGCAGCATACGATAGCGGATGATTCCAGTCGTGTGGTTTTGGGTGTAACGGTGACCCCGGCCAACGGTTCGGAGTACACTGAGGCATTGGGTGTTATTGACATGGCCGTAGGTAATTTGGGTAAGCATCCTGATGCTGTGTGTGCTGACCGGGTTTATGGCAGCGGGTTTAATGCGGCCGGTATGGAAGAGCGTGGTATTCGGTTTGTAACTCCTCCACCCAAGCCTAAGACCTATACGGGAGATGATTATTTCACGGTGGAGGATTTTGAGTACGATGAGCTATCGGATGTGTTTACCTGTCCGTCAGGCAAACGTTTGCGGTATGTGCGAACCGAACAGGTTCGTGGTCGTCGGATTTACCGTGCGAAGCGCGCGGAGTGTCGAAATTGTCCTTTGAAGTCAAGCTGTACGAAGAGTGAACGACGTTCTATTCAAGTGAGTGCTCATCATGGGGCAATGGTCCGACTTCGGGCTGATAGTAAGACCGATAGCTTCAAGAAGCTTTACCGTCGCCGCGCTCCTGTGATAGAAGGTATTTTTGCGGAGTCAAAGCAGTGGCATGGTTTATCAAGGGCTTGGCGGCGTGGTCTGTCTAAGATGCGAATTCAGAGCTTGTTGGTTTCGGCCGTTCTCAATTTCAAGCGGCTGGCAGCCGCTTTTTCGCCTCTTTTGGTCTGGATGGCGGCTGTCATCGGTGCTCTCGACACCATCGGGCGAATACTGCGGCCTATTATACCAAAAAAGGACCATCCGCCCAGACACACGATCTTAGCAACCGTCTGAACAAAAAACCGGGGTTATTCAACAAGCCCTCCGGGTGGGTTTCTGTGTGCTCGACCGGATTTGTAATCCCACCCAAAGGGTGGGGCACCCGATAAGCGCAGGGTTAAGGAGTTATAGTGGTGCGTAAGTGTTGCCGTAAACAAGTCACATGGGTTTGCACAATCGGGATCGTGCTGTCGATCAGCATAGTAAACAGTTGCCAAGCGCCTCGCCGCAAATGCATTGATCTTAGCCTCTATCGCTACGAGGATTGTAAAAAGCTCAAGATTAATGCCAAACTGAGCGACACGGTGTTTTCATCCGAAGAGGTCTTGCTCTACAGTGATTCTATTTACGATAGAATTTCGCAAGATCCGTCTGTGCGGCATGAGATTTTGACCGAATTCTTTCGAGGGCCTCGGCTTACCTTCTCTATAGTGAATGAATCGAAGTGCGATTTCATATTGCCGCATTATGCCTATGAGTCAGTTGAAGGACCTCCTTTGCCATTCGGGGCAAGCATAGACTGGTCTGGCGATAGTCTTAAGCAGTGTGTGGACATTAGAATCTGGGACTTGCCCGACTACTGCAATTGCGAGACAGGTTTCTCTGAGCTCGCGAGCGGTGACAGCATAGTAATATTGGATACGATCGATGTCTTTTACCGATATAGAGCTGAATCACCCGCTGCGGGTGAGTACGAGGTACGAGTTCACTTTTGGAACTACCTGTGGTATGATACAATTCCGGAAGTATGGATTGGCGAAACTTGGTCCGATACGCTTCGGTTTAAGGTCGTGGATGATTTGTGATGGTTGAAATATCCCCAAAACAAGCTATAGGTTACCGGCTGGCTAGTGCCTTAAGCCAAGTAATATCTGAGTTGAAAGCGCGTGGGGTGGTAATTGAGGCCATTAACGTCGCTACTGAATGAGCCTTGGTCGTGTTACTTTTCCAAGAAATTCACCACTGAGAAACCTGATGTAGTGTCTATGAACGAACCCAAAAGGCATCACCTATTGCCCGAATTTTATCTATCACACTTTACGGAGAGGGGCTTGCTCTGGGTATACGACAGGAAGAAAGACAGTTGTAGAAGGCAGACTCCAAAAAATACAGCGGTTGAGAAACACTATTATACATACCGGCGTTCTGATGGGAAGCGAGTGACGGACGTTGAGAGTTTTTTGGCTTGGATTGATAGTTTTTCAGCTCCTCTACTCGCAAAGCTGCGCCGGCGAAGACGGCTGAACGATGAAGAATGCGCTTATTTGTCCGCCTTCATTGCCTGCCTATACATACGAGTTGGAAAGTTCGAAGAGTTTGTGAAAAGCGTGGCGTTGGGGGCTGCGGGGAATGTGGGGATAAGGTTCTTGGTTCAAATTGGAATGATAAGATCGAAATGAAGGTAAATAAGGGGTTTGGTGCTCGCCGTCCGCCTGAAGCTTGTATCTGAGTTCGGTGCAGAATTTGACAACTACAATTGGGGTTTTCATAGAGCAAAGAAGCAGACTGCCTTCATAACATGTGATAATCCGGTTACTGTAATCCCACCGCCAAATGCGGAGGAGGATTTGATGGGCATCTCTACTCCGGGCACTCTGAAGGTGCTGCCGTTATCGAGCGCCCTATGTTTGGTAATGGGCGAACGGGGGAGAAAAACTTCTTACGGGCGTTTGACGAAAACATATGTGAACCGACTCAACCTGGCCATCGCCGCAAACTCTACGCGTTTTGTTATAGCCCGAGATGAAGCTCACTTGCGGAATGTAGTCAGCGAGGCACAAAAATCAGACTGGAAGAGGCCGTTCTGGCCGCCCGGGTCCCAGTAGGTGCCGGGTTGCGACCCCGCTTCAATCCCGCAACCCAATGCTTGCGTCGACAGCCGTTCGACGGCCCCGGCGGAAGACCGACCTGCGAAAAACCTCGCACAAAAAATCCCCACCACTTAAAATTTCCAGACGGTGGCCGATAAAAATATCAGGCGGAAATGAGGCCGAAAGGTCGATGTTTCAGCCGATGGGAGGGTCCCAATAGGGAGGACTCTCAAGGGGAGAAACAATCGGGGAGGAATCCGATAGGGGAGGTCTTCGATGGGGAGGTCGAGGATCCTTTAGCCCGTCAGACGAACAGTCCAATCGCGATTCCAAGACATTGAAAAGGCAATTCGACGCTTCAAATGAGCTGTTCGAGGCTTCAAATGAGGCATTCGAAGCTTCAAGTGAGGCATTCGAAGCTTAAAACGCCGCATTCGAAGCTTCAAATGAGCCATTCGAAGCTTTAAATGAGGCATTCGAAGCTTAAAATGAGGCATTCGAAGGGTCAAATGAGGCATTTAAACCATGTTTTATGGGTCCATAGAAGGACAAACAAACATCTAACATCAAGAAACAGGGGAGGTTACAACAAATGGCCCGATTTCCAACCACCGAAGCTGAGATTATGGTGCTGGCGCAAAGCCTGACCACCGGTCTGGCAGCCAATATGGCGACTTATCCGGCCCCGCCGGTCACAACTACCGATCTGGCGCTGGCGGCTGTGGCGTTCGAGACGGCTAAGACCGATGCTGTGGCGGCTCAGGCGGCTGCCGAGGCGGCAGTCTCTGCCAAGAACGTGGCGCTTCAGACGCTGGTCGACGGCATGAAGGCGGACCTGCGCTACGCCGAGACGACCGTCAATTTCGATGATGACTTGTTGAAGTTGCTCGGATGGGGCGGGCGTGCATCGGGGACAGCGATGGAGGCGCCGGGTCAGACGCGGATGCTCGAAGCGGTGCAGCAGGGCGAGGGATGGATCTATCTCGACTGGAAAGCGCCATCCGATGGCGGCGCTGTGGCGGCTTACAAGATTCAGCGACGGTTACGTCCGGACGGGTCGTGGTCGGATGTTGGCATGGCGATAGAGAGCGAGGTGACGCTGACTGATCAGGATCGTGGTCAGGAGTGGGAGTATCGTGTAATTGCGGTTAACAAGACCGGCGAGGGTCTGGCGAGCAACACCGTGATGGCGGTTCTGTAAGCAGATTACGGCGCAACGTATTGGTATTCGCAGTGAAGGGCAGGCATTGAGTTGTCTGCCCTTTTTGGTTGGCGTGAGTCACCGGGTTGGGGACATTTGCCGCCCACAAAACAATCCGTGAAAAACTGTGACAGCGACTGTCAGCCGACAGGTTTACATTGGAGGCAAGGATAGCGTGCAATCGACGGTAGCCGACCGAGATGTGAATCGAAATCATTCCCGCGAAAGCGGGAATCCAGAAAAAGCAGCCGACTGAGATGTCAATCGAAGTCATTCCCGCGAAGGCGGGAAGGTGCATTCACATTTGAAGCTACAGGTCTCTCCAAAATAGTTCGGCCGGAGTTTGATAGTCCAGACATTTTCTGGGTGTGTTATTGTAAGCCTGGACAATTTCGGCGAAACGCGGTTCGGGGAGTTTCACCAAGTCAGTTTTCCTCGGCAGGTTGCGACGCATCCGTCCGATGGCGTTCTCGATGCCTCCTTTCTGCCACGGTGAGTAAGTATCACAGAAGAAGGTCTGGACATTAAGGGCGTGGAGTTCGTGATGTCTGGCGAACTCGGTCCCATTGTCAAAGGTGACTGTCTGACGCCATGCTGGTGGCAGTGGGGCCAGGATGTCGATCATAGCCTTGGCGATCGGCTCAGCAGCTTTACCGGGTGGCCGAATGGCGATCAGAAGGCGGAAACGTCGCTCGTGGCAGGAAGAACAGCCTGTCCATAGGTCTTAAACAAACATCAGCCTCCCAGTGTCCCGGTGTCTGTCGATCATTGACCCCTTCGGGCCGTTCCGACAGAGGCCGACGGTGAGCCATAAACAACGCCGGACTGCTGGCTTTGCGACTACGCCGACCTCGCTTAGACTTCCCTAGTGGCAAATAATGACGCCAGGCGTAGTCTTTGGTACGAGCCAGCTGGGCGTAGA
>CAVPPI010000003.1:0-347168 GCA_963707365.1 uncultured candidate division Zixibacteria bacterium
CAGCGCCTTCTTCACGCCGAAAGCATCGTACCCCGCCATCGGGTGACCCATCAAGCCTTCATCCACAGCCGCCAGCAGCAGCGACAGGGTCGCCATCCCGCTGTCGAACTGGTAATACTTGACAGGATCGTCCTGGCGCGAAACGTCATCGGATTCACGCGCACACACAACAACAATTACCGGAGCTGTGGCGGCCCATTCGTTGCCTTGCGAGAGTGACCTGGCTACTTTTTCGTGCTGCGCTTTATCCTGCACGAAAATTACGCGCCAGGGTTGTTTGTTGGCGCACGATGGTGTCCACCGGATGATTTCGAAGATGCGGTCGAGGGTGTCTTTGGCAATCGGTTTGTTCAGATAAGCGCGTTTGCTGTGGCGCTTGAAAAAGATGGAGTCTTCCATAGCACTCCCCCTTGTTTGATTTGAGAGTATTTGCAGTCGTTAGCCGTTAACGGCTACTTTGACTTTATAATCGGTTTTGGCCAGAAGTTGTTCCTGACGGGCGCGAATCATCGCCTCGGTCATTTCAAAATCCGGTCCGACGTTCTCGATCATAATCGATGATGTACACGACGCGTAGCACCCGGCCTTGCGCAAATCGCCGCCGGTTTTGAGATACTCGAAAACGAACCCGGCCATAAACGTATCCCCCGCCCCGGTAGCATCGACAAGGTCAATCTCGTAGGGAGGAATATCAATGAAGTTGGAGCCATCATAGATGATAGAGCCAAGCTCAGCGAGCGTGACGACGACTATCTTCGGTCCCCACGCTTTGATGATGCGGGCGGCCTCGTATGGATCCTGCCGGCAATCGATACCGGTCAGCACCTTGCCTTCGAGTTCGTTTGGCTTAACGATATCGAAGGCACCGAGTGCCTGCTCGACCCCGTCGACTTTTTCATGGTGTATGCGGTTGGAATCATCGGCGCCGCGAAGCAGCCCCTGCGGGTCGCAGAAGAACAGACCGTTGAAACCAGCGCGTATCTCTTTTATCTGGTCGAACGATACCTCGCCGAGAATCGGACCGATCAGAACCGCTTTGGAATTTTCGTACCATTCTTTCTGGATATTCGAAATATTGTTGGCGCGTCCGAGCAGATCGAGCGTGCGGTTGCCGAAATCATCGTAATATATAAGTGAAAAACCGCCTGTTTCTTTTGATGGCGTAATTTCGTATTCGATATTGAAGCGTTTGAGGTCCGAGATGAATCTTTCTTTGTAATCATCGCCGACCGACCCGACCAGCTTCACTTTCTCGCCCATCTTGGAAAGCGCCAGGGCCGCGTTGGTGGAACACCCGGAGAGGATTCTTGTCTCGGTGTTTACTTTTTGGGTTTTGATATAGTCGTAAACCGGGTTTCCGATAGCGGTAATCACTTGGTTGCCTTTCTGGTTTGGATGTCGGGGGTTGGTGGATTCATCGGATGCTTCAATTGTGTGGAACTTGACTCAGAAAAAACAGGCATCGCCCGTCAGACTTCCTTTTTGTCGCCGAGGACTTTGCGTGTGAAGACAAGTCGCTGGATGGCGGTTATAACCGATGTAACACCGACGATAATGAGCGCGAACTCCAGCCATCCGCCGCGCGGCCATATACCGGTCGGAAGGAAGTGTTCGACAATCGAGCCGGCTATGATCAGAATAAATTTTTCCAGCCGCCCCATAATACCGACGGCGCAGTTTTCTATCTTGCCCATCGACTCGGCGGCGGCGCGGGTGTAGCTGGCGATGAGCATGCCGAACAGCGCGAACAGTCCCCATCCGGGATGAACAGCCCCCGACATGGTTATGCCGGCCAGGATGAAGAACTCGCCGTAGCGGTCGGCCACGTGGTCGAAAATACCGCCGAAGACAGTGCCCATGTTACCGGCGCGGGCCGTGGAACCATCGAGCATGTCCGTAAACGATGTCAGAATCATCCAGAACACGCCCCAGAGCATCTGATCTTTCCAGAAGTATATACCGGAAATTATAGAACAGATCAGTGAGATGACGGTGATAAAATTCGGCTTCAGGCCTATCTTGACGCAGGCCCTACCGAGGAAGAGAGATGATTCCTCGTAGAATTCTCGTTTGCGCTGATTGATCCCTGGCAAGAGTTACAAATCCTTTTGCGTTAAAAATTCAGACAAATATATGGTCTTTTTAGGCGGCCGTCAACGGCCATAATGGATAATTGCCTGTATCGAGTGCGTTGCCTGACATTGCTTTATCAAAAGAAAAGCGATGAGAGCGGGCCGGGATTGGCTCAATTAGCACACTGACAGCTACGTTCAGTCTAAAACAGAGGTGCAGGTAAACGTTAATTGACATTTACATGCTTTGGCAGAATATTGACCGCGATGTTTATCGACTATGTTGAAATCGAGATAACGGCAGGCAACGGCGGACACGGCTGTATATCCTTCCATACCGAAAAATTCGTCCCGAAGGGAGGTCCCGACGGTGGCGATGGCGGCCGTGGTGGCTCCGTCGTGGCGGTGGCCGACCCGAACCTTCGGACTCTGCTCGATTTTCGGTATAAGAAAAAATATAAGGCCGAGAACGGTCAGCCGGGTAGTGGTGGATTGAAAACCGGGAAGTCCGGTGGTGACACTATTCTAAGACTGCCGGTGGGGACAATTATCAAGGACCTCGATTCAGGCGATGTGCTGTTTGATCTGGATGAAGCCGGAACTGAATTCGTCGTAGCCCGGGGAGGCAAAGGCGGCCACGGCAACGCTTTTTACAAATCACCGGTCAATCAGGCGCCGCGCAAGGCTCAGGATGGTGTTCCGGGGGAAGCGCGACGGGTGTCGCTGGAACTGAAGCTTCTGGCTGATGTCGGCCTGGTGGGTCTTCCGAATGCCGGCAAATCCACGATACTTTCCGTTTTCTCCAAGGCGCGGCCAAAGATAGCGGATTATCCGTTCACGACGCTCGTGCCAAATCTTGGTATTGTCAGATTGCGCGAATACAAATCGTGTGTGATGGCTGACATACCGGGCCTGATCGAGGGAGCCTCGGAAGGCAAAGGGTTGGGTCACCAGTTTCTGCGCCACATACAGCGGACAGCACTGGTAGTCTACGTGATTGATATCAATGAACTTGATATAGTCGAAACCCAGAAAGTGCTCAAGCAGGAGCTGATGAGTTTCGACAAACGATTGGCACAGAGGCCATCGCTGGTTGTCATCACCAAAGTCGACACTATTACGGAAAGTGATTTGAAAGATATTTCGGCGGAATTGCCGGCCGAATATATTTATATCTCGGCGGTCACCCGGCAGGGTGCGAGCCTGTTCCTTGAAGCAATAGAGAGAGAACTTGACCAACAAAGACCTTAAGCAGCATCTGGCCGAGGTTATCGGCCTGCTTTCCATCGCCGGCATCGGTCGCGGGAGGTATCATCGGCTTGTCAAAGCGTTCGGTTCCGCAGCAGCGGTTCTGGCTGCCTCGAAAAGCGAGCTTGAGGGAGTGAGTGGTATTTCGCGGGGGCTGGCGGACGAGATCAAGTCGAAGTATGATTCTGAGTCGGCGCGGCAGATGGCGGCCCGGGTGGTGCAGCTTGGCTGGACAGTGCTGATGCCCGGCAGCGAAGGATTCCCGGCGCGGCTGATGAATGTCGCCGAGGGCGACCTGCCCCCCATCCTGTTCGCACAGGGTGATACGGATTTTGAGTCCAGCGCTATCGCCATCGTTGGGACCAGACACCCTACCGAGCAGGGCAAGATGTTCACCTACGGTCTGGCTAAGGCGCTTGCCGAGGCGGGGATTACGGTGGTGTCGGGAATGGCCGAGGGTGTCGATGCCGCCGCACACAAAGGCGCTCTGGATGCCGGGGGAAAAACGATAGCGGTCTGGGGAAGTTCGCTGGATATTGCCTACCCACCATCGAATAAAACGCTCGCGGAAAGAATTAAGTCGGGTGGGACGGTTGTGTCGGAGTATTTCCCCGGTACAAAGCCCGAGCGGGCTCATTTCCCTCAGCGAAACAGAATTATCGCCGGGCTTTCCGATGGTGTGGTTGTGGTCGAGGCGGGGCAAAAATCAGGCGCCCTGATTACCGCCGAGCAGGCTCTCGGGCAGGGACGGGAGTTGTTTGCCGTACCCGGCCAACCGGGTTCGAAGATGAGTGAAGGCACCAACGGGCTTATCAAGAAGGGCGCGAGGCTTTTGACCTCGATTGACGACATTTTCGACGAACTGCCGCGTCTCAAAGGTGTTGTTCTAACTAAGAAATTCTCACAATTGCCCGATATGACAGACATTGAGAAGAAGATTGTCGACCAGTTTTCGGCGGGTCCGCAGCAGATTGATCAGCTTGGCCGGACACTGGAACTTCCGGTTTCGGAATTGATGGAAGTTCTTCTCGCGCTGGAGCTCAAGGGTTTAATCCGGGAGCTGGCCGGTAAGAGATTCATTCTTTCAGAAGAGTACGTATGATTACGAAAACAACCAGGATTGTCAACAAACTGGGTCTCCATGCGCGGCCGTCGGCGATGCTCGTCACGGCGGCATCCAAGTACGAATCCGAAGTTTTTATCACCAAGAACAGCCTGCGTGTCAACGCCAAATCTATCATGGGCGTCATGATGCTCGCTGCGGAACAGGGTTCAGAAATAGTCGTCGAAGTCTCAGGCAGCGATGAAGATGTGGCAATTGAAGAGATTCTGAAAGTTATCGAGTCCGGCTTCGGTGAAATGGACTGATATTGCACTTGCCTTGGCCCTAAAATCACGATTACATTATTATTTGATAAGGAATTAGCGTTTCCATAGAACGGCGATATGATGACTTCACGAAAAATCCTGAAAGGAACCCCCATCTCCGGCGGTATTGTTCTGGGGCATGCCCGGGTAATACTTCCCGGTGATGTTGATTTCGCCGAGATGCCGGTTCCGGCTTCACATGTTGCTGACGAAATTGAATCGTTGGAGCAGGCCGTGGAAACGACCAAGTCCGAGATTCGTGAACTTCTCGACTCGGCCGGCAAAAAGCTTGGCGGACCGGTGGCGCGGATTTTCGACGCCCAGTTGCTGATTGCCGACGACGAACAGTTTCTCAATCAGGTCAAGAAGGAAATCAGGCTTCGAAGGCGCAATGCCGGATTCGTATACAACAGCCTCGTCAGGCAGACCACGGCGCCGCTGAAAAGTTCTCCGGATGAGTATATGCGCCAGATGGCCACTGATATCGAGGCGGTATCGCAGCGCGTTCTATCGCATCTCAGCGGAAGCGACAGGAGCGAGTTGAAATTCCCGCCCAATACCATTCTGGTGATGAAGATGCTGACGCCCGGTGATGTGCTCTCTTTCCGTCAGCGCAAAGCCGTTGGCTTCATTGTCGGCGAGGGCGGTCAGAATTCACATATGGGATTGATAAGCCGGGCGCTCCGCTTGCCCGTAGTACTGGCCAGAGATGCTTACTTTGAAATCGAGAACAACGCTGATCTGATAATCGACGGGACCACCGGTGAGATAATTGTCAATCCCGGTGATGACGACTGGGCGGAATTCCAGAAACGCAAAAAACGTCAGGGACCCGCCGCCATAACCCGGATCCGTAAACTTACGCAGGTGCCGCCGGTGACAGCCGATGGCAAAGTTGTCAATGTAGGCGCCAATCTGACTCTTCGCGGGCCGGCCGATGACATTCTGTCCGAGCAAAAGATTCCGGTTGGGCTTTACCGCACCGAGTTTTTGTATTTGGCTCATTATGATTTCCCCGATGAAACGATGCAGTACGATTACTATTTTGAAATCGCACAGAAATACGCCAAGTCGTATGTCGTGCTTCGGACTTTTGATCTGGGCTATGACAAACTGGTGGCCGACAACGCCTGGCTGCAGGAAGACAATCCGGCTCTGGGGTGGCGCGGTATGCGAGCCATGCTCGAGATGACCGATGTTTTCAAAACACAGATAAGAGCCATCCTGCGTGCCTCCACGCTTGGCAACCTGAAAATATTGCTGCCGATGATTACCGATGTATCGGAGTTGGAACAGGCCAGGAAACTCATCTCTCAGGTCAAATTCAAACTCCGCAAAGAGAAAATTCCATTCGACAACGATATCGAAGTAGGCATCATGGTTGAGGTGCCATCGGCCGCCATGACCGCCGATACGCTGGCGAAGAAAGCCGATTTTCTTTCTATCGGCACCAACGACTTAACGCAATATACCCTTGCCGCCGACCGGATGAATAACCGTGTAGCCAATCTTTACAGCGCTTTTCATCCCTCGGTACTGAAGCTGATTATGATGACGGTCGAGGCCGGCAAAAAAAACAATGTTCCGGTTTCAATTTGTGGCGAGTTAGCCGGTGATCTGACCGCCCTGCCATTGTTTATCGGTATGGACATTGATTTGTTGTCTATGAATCCGGCCCGAATATTCGACCTCTGCCGCCTGGTTAGAAAAGTAGATTCATCGCTGGCCCGTCACCTTCTTGCCTCGGTAAGTGCCAGTGAATCACAGCAACAGGTCGTATCCATGCTGCACAACTATCGAAGTGAACTGGAAAAGAAAACAACTTTTAGAAGAAGGAAGTGATACCTTGTCAGTGCTTGATGATATAGAAAAGGTTCGTTCGGTCGACCCGGACAATATGTATAATCGCATTTTTGACCTCCCCGAACAAATGGCGGATGCGCTGAAGATTGCCAGGGGATGGAAAATAAGTCGCAGCGATTTCTCGGATATAAGAAACATAGTGGTAATCGGAATGGGCGGTTCGGCCATCGGAGGTGACCTGGTGCGTTCGCTTCTGGCTTCGAAGCTCCTGGTTCCTTTCGAAGTGTGCCGCAACTACACGCTACCGGAATATGTCGATGATGAAACGCTGGTGATCGTCTCTTCCTATAGCGGCAACACCGAGGAGACGCTTTCGGCGCTTGATGATGCTATTGGCCGCAAGGCCATGATTGCGGGCATAACGACCGGCGGGTTGCTGGCCGATGTTGCCAAGCTCAACGATTTCCCGCTGGCCATAGTCCCGGCCGGACTTCAGCCCCGGGCAGCGCTCGGATATTCATTTGTTCCGCTGCTGGTATTTTTGGAAAATATCGGTCTTATCAAGAATGTCGCCGGCGATATCGAACATGTAATCACCGAGTTGAAAAAATTTCGTGAAAGCTATATTGAAGACTCACCGGCCAAATCCAATCTTGCGAAACAGCTCGCGGAAAAAATCCACGGCAGGATAGCAATCGTCTATGCCGGACCGACGCTCACCAGTGTGGTCGGGTTGCGTTGGAAGGGACAGATTTGTGAAAATTCGAAAAATCTCTCTTTTGCCAACCAGTATCCCGAGTTTAACCACAACGAGCTTGTCGGCTGGTCCGAAACCGTTAAACCGTTCAAGGACTATCTGCTCGTGATTCAACTTCGCGATCATGAAGACCATCCGCAGGTTATCAAGCGCATGGATATAGTAAAAGGGTTGATCGGCGAACAGGGCATTGACGTAATTGACGTTGCCTCGCAGGGCAAGTCGCCCCTGACGAGAATGTTCAGTCTCATTCAGCTTGGCGATTTTGTGTCTTATTACCTGGCGGTGTTGAATAATATTGACCCCTCGCCGGTGAAAGTTATAGAGGCGCTCAAGAAAAAGCTGGTATAAAACTGAACATTTAATCTGCTGCTAAGTGTCATGAAAATGGTGAAGCCTGCTTATCTAAAGCAGGCTTTTTCTTGCCAATCAGCAGGATACGCCTATGCCGGGGAATGATTTCCCTGCTGTCGCCGGCCTTTCCCACCGTTGGTGTATGCCAGAAACATGTTGACATAAATACAATTACAGGCTATACTTAAGTACAGTTGGGATGCGTAGCATGTCCAAAATCACACACCCGCTGATACCCTCCGCCAAACACCATAGAGAAGAGTAGAGACATACGCCTAATAAGAACCTTTAACCAAGGAGTCTTTCATGAAACGCCTATTTACTTTGCTGGCGTTGACACTGGTGCTGCTTGCCTTTGCATGGGGAGCAGTTCTGTCAGCAGAAATTGACGATCCCGATGATCACACCTGGGGTGGTGAAACGTCGGGCGATCCGGGTCAGTATCGCCATACCAACGGCGGAATCCAACTTGCCGCCACGGGGATATTCCCGATTGATATCTTGCTCAACGAGGGCATTTCCTACAAGAAACTCAGATCGCTTTTTGATGGTGACAGTCGCTTTGAGGACTTTCATCAGAACAGAGATGACAGGGTGGTCTACAACGACCGCACGCGAAAGGTATCTCTAAAATAACAGCAAGCGATTGTGAGGATGAAGATTATGAAAAGCGTAGGAATTTGTCATTCAATGGAGCGCTATATGGCTTCCCTGATTGACCGAAAGAAGCATGCCGATGCTATCAAGTACTACGAATCGAATCGTAGTGAGCTTGAGCAAATCGGCGGCTCTGAGGCCTCCCAGGTTATCCATTTAGCGGCCAAGGCCTATGCTTCACTTTCTCACTTATCGGTTGCCCTGAAAACCGCCCGAACAGCGCAGCATGCAGCTGCAGATGGAGGCGATAGCCTGCTATTGGCTGAAGTTTTCCTGACTATTGGCGGAATTTTGCGTGACATGAGTGAGTATAAAGAAGCTGAAAAGGCTTATCGTGATGCTGAGTCCATTTTCCGACGTAATGACTCTCCCGACGGACAGAGCCGGGCACTGAACCAATTGGCCGGACTGTTCTTCAGGCAGTCGGACTACAGCAACTCTCTGGCAGTTTTGATGGACGCCATCGAGCTGGCCCGTCACCTCGACGACCGGAAAAAGTTGGCCTACATGATGGGCAACGTTGGTCGTATCTACACCTTCATTGGCGACTTTGAAGAAGCCGAGAGAAATATCAGACTGAATATTGAGCTTTCCGAAGACCTGGGTGACACCCTTGAAGTAGCGCGCGCTTATATTCACCTGGGATATATCCACCTGCAGAAGGCTCAGTACGACAAAGCGGAAAAAGCGCTTGAGACAGCTTATCCGCTGGTTGTTGAAACCCGTAGCGAACGCGACGAGACGATATACCTGACATACCTGGGCGAACTGCGCTACCGGACAGGCCAGTATGAAGAATCTCGCGAGATTCTCAAACAGGCACTGTCAATGGCCAGGAAAGTAGCCGCCGGTGGTACCCTCGAAGGCCGGGTGCTTCGTCACCTTGCCGAACTGGCGCTAAGGGTTAACGAGAATGCCCGGGCCGAACGCTACTGTGCGCGCTCCTGGGTCATGATGGAAAAGGCCGACAATGGTCTTGAACTCGGCGCCCTGTGCCGAATCAAGGCTGTTCTGGCTGAACAGAAAAAGAGAAAAACTGAGGCCAAGAAACTCTATGTCAAGGCTATCGAGCTTCTGGGCGACGCCAATGTCCGCTTTGAAAAAGCCGAGGCGCTGGCAGTGGCCGGAAAATCGAGTCTCTTTTCGCAGAGACAGCGCATGACGTATCTGTTCCGGGCGGAAGAAATTTACGCCAGGACGGGCCTCTCGCAGAAGCAGCGCGAAACCGAGAAGCTGATTGATGAAATAGATGCGCACAAGCCCCACGGGCAGCGCCGCGGCGATGAAAGTCCCTGTGTGGACTCTCAGGATCACGAATACCACACCAAATCTCCGGAAATCCAGCAGTTCAAGAGTCAACTTCCGTTGATCATGAACTCCGACCTGCCAATCCTTCTGACCGGCGAAACTGGCGTCGGCAAGGACCACCTGGCCCGATATTTCCGGATGATTGTTCGCCCCGATGGACCTTTCGTGGCTATCAATTGCGCTTCGCTGCCGGAGACTCTGCTCGAATCCGAACTGTTCGGTTATCACCGCGGCGCTTTCACCGGAGCGGAGAAGAACAAGCAAGGTCTGTTTATTGTCGCTAACGGTGGTGTGTTGTTTCTCGATGAGATTGGCGACATGCCGCTGACGTTGCAGACTAAGCTGCTCGGAGTTCTGGAAAATCGCAGAGTGATTCCACTCGGTTCCACGACCGCAGTCGATCTCGACGTAAAGATCGTGGCTGCGACCAACAAGAACCTCGAAGAGATGGTTGAGAAGGGGCAGTTCCGCCGCGATCTCTACTACCGCCTGAGCGGCATTGCATTCGAGATACCGCCGCTGCGGCAACGCAAAGAAGACATTCCCCTGCTTCTGAACCTGTTTATGAAAAACTGCGGATTACTTTCTGAATATCAGTCGCCGCCGACTGAACTGTCGCGCCAGTTCATCGAACACGACTGGCCGGGAAATACCCGCGAACTGTTCAATAAAGTCAAACGTCTGAGCGTGATGTCTCAGATGGTTGTCGAGGGTGACCTGGTCGAACTGTCGAGATCCATATTTGAGGTCTCGGTACCATCGACCAGCAACTCGCTTTTCGATAGGGTCGAAGAGTTTGAACGTAAGATCATTCTCGAGGCCCTGCTTGCGGCTCAAGGGAACAAATCGGAGGCGGCCCGTCTGCTCGGGATACACGAGGCCACTGTCCGAACAAAACTGAAACGCTACGGCATCAGTTTGGGAGGGTGTAATTAGGTAGAGAGTCCCACCCGGTACGGTAAGACTCAGGTTCTTCGCACCCACGGACCCTCATTCTCTGGCCGGCTTGAAGCGACCCGGGAAGACCCGAAGCGAGGAAAGTGAATTCTGTCGTACTAATTTACGATTCGTTATTATACTCCTTGGTTAGCGGTAAGTGTCTGTCAGACAGATACTTACCGTTTTTTAATGCGGCGAGGCTCGTATGGATATACGAAATCATCTTCCGTCCAAAAAAGACAATTCCGGCGACGATACTCTAAAGTGCTGTCGCAAAACCAGTTAATTGTTAGTTTCGGTCGGCAAAAACCTGTGGCACATCGGTTGCTAATAATAGAAGTGTCATTTTTACTCCCAAAATGCTGTTGTTTGTTTGGGATTTCTTTTCTCTTTGGTGTTGCCGCCCGTTCTCGAGGGGAGAGCGGGCGGTGTTCTTTTGCAGGAATATTTTTCCCACAACCTCTGGTTCACCACTGCCCGGGCCGCATAACCCGCACCGACCGGTCAATTTCGTAGGCAGTCGAACAGGTATATAAGGACTATCCGCCACGACATTGACAAATGGGAACTTCTACCGTATAAAATATATGAGAGCTCTTCCGACACAATACAGGAAAGGAGACAGAAACTTATGCGTGATCTAAAATGGTACTATTGGGTGGCCTTCGTTCTGGGCGGTCTGGCCGCTATTGCCATCGTATATATCGTTCTGCGTTCAACCGGCGCGCTTTACAAACTCACACCGGGCAAAAATAAATTTGTCGAGTACGATGAGTAGCACCCGGGCGCTACAAACGATAACGCCTCGATAGCTACATCATACACCATGCGATCATTAAAAGACAAAATCATAGTCATAACAGGGGCATCCCGGGGTATCGGCGAGGGTATCGCCCGCGTTTTCGCTGCCGAACAAGCGAAACTCGTTTTGTGTGGCCGCCACAAAGAGCGTTTAGAGAGAGTTGCAAAATCGCTCGCCCTTCCGAAATCCCACGTTTATACCGTCACTGCCGACATCACCAGGGCCTCCGGAATAAAAAAGATCGTCAATGCCGCCTATAAGAAGTTTGGCGTTATCGATGTGTTTATCAATAACGCCGGAGTGGGTGCGCGCAAGAACCTGGTCGATACTTCGGAGAAAGAGTATGACCTGATGATGGACACCAATCTAAAGGCGGTCTTCTTCAGCCTGAAAGAACTTCTCCCCCGCATGCGTAAGCAGAATTTCGGTCAGATTATAAATATATCCTCGGGGGCAGGACGGATCGGCATGCCGGGTCTGGCCGTCTATTCGGCGTCGAAGGCAGCCCTGAACGCCTTCAGTGAAGCCGTGGCGGGCGAAGTGCGCAACGACAATATCAAAATATCGGTACTTGCGCCCGGCTCGACCGATACGAGATTCATGTCGGGCAGATCCAAAAAATCCAGTATGCATCAGCGGGCCACGACAAAACTGACGGTTGACGAAGTTGCGGAAGCGGTTTTGTTTCTGGCTAAACAGAACGAGAACGCCTTTACTTCGATGGCGGACATAAGACCTCTTATTACTCGCAAATAGAGCTTATTTCCTTTCTTCTGTTGAAGAGTGCACTCTCATTCGAACGACTCTGAAGAACATTTCTCTTGACATCTTCGTCCCATTTAATTTCCTTTTTTTATAGAAACGCATATGTTTTCATTTGTCTACGAGCGCACTGTCTCGCAACTGCCGTCGTAGCCACAAAGTATCATTACCTCACCTAACAGAGTCATTCACCTCACATAGCGGCGGGAGGGATATCACGTAAACGCGGAGGTTTCTATTTCAAACGCCCTGCGACGGTGTGTCACCTCAACGATTGTAGTCTTCCCTTCACCGGGGGCAATATTTACAATTTCCTAAAGTGTGATCGTGACCGATGGTAAATACGATCTTCACATTCAGTAATAGTGATTCACAATACTAAACATTGAAAGGAGGTGAGCAAAATGACACGCAAGACGTCCAAAGTTCTTTCATTACTAGTTGTATTCGTGCTGGCGTTCAGTTTCATTGTCGCCGTTCATTCTTCGACTGAAGCTGTCCCCTCCAAATGCGTCAGAGTCTGTAATGTCTGTCCCGATGGTACAAGGCTGTGCGGCTGGTGCCCGCTTATTGACGGCCAAGTTCGTTGCGATATTGCGGTTAGCTACTGCAAAACGGGACCACCGGCAGAATGCCTTATTCCGTAAGCGATTTATCGTGTTTCAACTCACCAGACAATGGTGACAAGGCAGGCCCCTTCTTCAGGGGCCTGTTTTTGAATCAGAGCTTTTCAAGAAACTTTATTACGACAGTCGAAGAGTTGTCGGCGGCAACTTTGAAGAATTCCTCGATCTCCACCGCAGCCGTCGCCGAACCGGAACCGCCGGCAAGGTCTGAAGCGGATCTGAAAATTATAAAAGGAACGTCGTTCACGGTGCACACCTGCGCCACCGCGGCTGATTCCATGTCGGTCACCAGTGCGGAGAAGCTCTCTGTCAACCACAGCCGCTTGTCCCTGCTATCGACAAACTGATTTCCGGTCACCCCCACTCCCCCGACCAGCAGGCGCGGCTTCCGATCGCCGATATTGGCGATAGTGAGGTCGGTTCTGCTCAGGCCGTCAGCAATAAGAAACATCAGACTGTCGGCAACAAAATCGTTTACGCGTTTAACGCTGTCCGCTCCCGGAATCCATACGGGGATCCCCCGGTGTTCGAGACCCATCGGCCCGATATATCCGTAATCGTGCTGTATCCATGTCCGGCAAACGGTAATATCGCCAATATGAACGGAGCTGTCTATAGCGCCGGCGATGCCGGTCAGGATCACAGCTTCGGGTTGATAGTAGTCGAGCATCTTCTGGGTAGTCATGGCGGCGTTGGTCATGCCAATGCCGAGTTCAGCCAAAACGATATTTTTGTCCCCGATTGTTCCAATGGACACCGTCCGATTCAACAGAATCTCGGTGGTATCGATTGACATCCGGTTCCTGATCAGTTCGCCTTCGTAATTGAAGGCATACAACACAAGAATGGGATGCACTCTCGGTTCGAGTTGTTTTCGACAGGACCCTGTCATCACCAACAAACAGCACAGAATCAGAACCAGAGGCCTATACGATCGCATCTTTGTTTTACCGCCTGTACGAAAATTCATTTATCCTCCTCCAGCAAAGATCTGCTCATTTCCCCGATACGGTAACGGGTGTCCATTCGCCGAAATTCTCCACGACGACTTTCGCCCTGCCCATCGAGGTCCACCGTTCGTTGGCATTGTAGCTCCATTCGAGATATTCGGACCCGCCGCCACCGGATGTAGTAATCAGGAAACGGTTGTTAAGATAGCCAAAATAGTTGGCTCTGTCGGAGGGCCATTTTGAATCGCCGCCGGAGGGATCAACCGGTATCCAGCCGTAATTCGGCAGATAGATTTCGACCCAACGATGGTAGACATCATCGTAGGAAGCATCATCGCCGCGAATCACCACCGACCCGACATAGCGGGCAGGAAGTCCGGCGGCCCGGCACATGGCGATATATACGAAACTGTATTCAGAGCAGGAGCCGGTGCCGCGTTCCAGAACGGTCGGGGCGATATTCCAACCTCCGACCAACTCATATTCGACATGGTCGATAACGTAGTTATATATTTTGCGCCCAATCCAGTAGGGATTGGTTTCATCCCCGATAGCGGCTTTCACGCCTTTCTGAATAATGGGGTCATCGTTGGAGAATTTGGTGTCGTTGGCCAGATACTTGTCGGTAATTTCTTTGGGAATATCTTTCAACGCACCCACTTTTTCCGGAAAGACGAAATAACGATTCTGGTAGAGCTTTGCCTCGGCGAACATGCGCACATCGGTAAACTCCGTGGCCGGTAGGTCGGTGAAGTGAAAGTGGGCAACTTTCTGCCCCCACTTATCAGTGAGAAAGTCAGTTGGTTCGGGAGAATACGTTACCTCGCCGATCAATTCCTGGTTGTTCATATTCCTTGGCACCGCCAGGTAAACATCGAGAGTCTTCACCATACCGGGGCCGAAGTTGCGCACCTGATGGATGTATTCGACTTTCTGATGTTTCTCCTCCAGCCGTACGAATTTAACGCCGTCATCGACTACAAGCTTATAGATGCGGTCGGTCTGGTAATCGACATTGAAGATATTGGCGCCATCGAAAGCAAGACCACAGCTGTGGGGGCCGGGTGAGGCAAAGCAGATGATCACATCTCCTTTGTCAGGGGTGACCATGTAGATCATGTCTTTGTACCGATCCGACACCCAGAGGTATTTGCCATCAAAAGCCAGACCCCAGGGGTGCGACGATGGCGCCGGAATGGACACGATGGTCGTGCCGTCTTCGGGGCTGATCTGATGCAGCTGATCATCGCCATCATCTGCAATCCAGAGATACTTTCCATCCCACGCCAGCCCGTACGGCTTTGAAACCGGACAGTAGATAGTCCTCTCGACGATTTGGGTTTTGGGATCGATAGCATAGATTAGTTCTTCGCCGGCATCAACTGTCCAGAGCCATTTACCATCCCAGGTCAGACCTCTGGGGATATAGCCCGGGGTCGGGATCGAATCGAGAATAGCCCCGCTTTTGGAATCGAGTTTATAGATCATGTCGGTATCGCGATCAACATTCCAGAGATATTTGCCATCGAATGTAAGTCCCTGAGGGCAGCTTGCCGGGGCAGCGATGGAGCTGAGGGTATCGCCGGGTGCCGCTGCGACAGAAATGGACACGGCACAAACTATAATGGCAAACAAGCCAAGACTTCTGGCTCTAAACATAGTAGCCTCCTGACACATAATTTTTTGATAATCTTATCTGAACGACAAAATCGGAATTACTAAGGGGAAACGGGTATCCCATAGAGGATAAATAGTAGCAAAACAGGTGGGATTGTCAAGCTAAAGCAGCCGGCCCCGGAGCGCAAGATCCAGGGCCGGCATCCCTCCCATTCGGCACATAGAAACTGAAGGGACATTTTTTGTATAGTATGTCCCCAAGGTGCTGATCGCAGACTACACTGCAAATTTTTGACTCTGATAAAGCTGAAAAAGTCTCCTAAACAGATCCTGCGCCGACAAGCGGCGCAGAATCTCCCTAGATCTCAATATTCGTGGCGAGAAGGGTATGTTATGAGGATTGGAGTACTAAGCACTCAGGCATAGTATACAAAATAATCCACGAGATGTCAAGAAGAAATGGCCTCTGGTAGGCCGGAAAAAATAAACTTGTTGATTTGCAGGAGTCAGAATTTACCTTAATACAGGTCTCTATGAGTATTCTTTACCACGATCACAGATCCGAAAGGAGTTACCGGTGGAATCCAATATTGTCCTCACCGTTTCCTTCATAATATACAGCGCCGGGATAGTTGCCTTCGGTCTCTATTCTACGAAATTGAGAAAGAAGACTACGGATGACTTCGTGTTGGCCAACCGCGAATTGGGCCCCTGGGCGGCATCGCTGTCCGCCTCGGCCTCGGCCGAGTCGGGCTGGGTCATGCTCGGACTTGTGGGCGAGGCCTATTTATATGGTGCGGCCGCTTTCTGGATTGTGCCCGGTATTGCCGCCGGATATATCTTCAACTGGTTCGTCATCGCCGAGCGGCTTCGCAAGGCCACGGTTGAGGCCAATGCCGTCACTTTGCCGCAGTATATCGTGCACAGATTCGGGGCCAATTCCACCTCGCTTCGGTTCATATCGGTCATAGTCATCACGCTGGCCATGCTCGGATATGTGGCGGCTCAGATGAACGCCGCCGGGAAGGCTTTCGATGCCGTCTTCTCCCTCCCCTACTGGTTGGGTGTATTGGTGGGAGCCGGGATAATCCTGACCTACACCGTCACCGGTGGATTCAGGGCAATCTGCTGGACAGATATAATTCAGGCCTCGTTTATGTTCGTGGCGCTGATTGTTATGCCGTTCGTGGTGTTGAGTAAACTCGGCGGCTATTCAAATTTCCTTTCACAGGTGCATGCCGTTAACCCCGATTTGCTGACATTCACATATGGCAAAATCGGGTTCGCCATGGTCGGTTTCGTGGTGGGGCTGCTCGGTATTGGTCTGGGTTATCCGGGGCAGCCACACGTGCTATCGAGATTCATGGCCACCAAAGATTCAAAGTCCATCAAACGCGGCGGGACGATAGCGCTGACGTGGATGGTTCTCGTGTATCTGGGAGCGGTATTTTTCGGCCTGTTCGCAAAAATATATTTCGGGGTGCTCGATGACCCCGAGCAGGCGTTGCCGCTTGCCGTAGGAGAATTCCTGCCGCCGATCCTCGGAGGCTTTGTCATCGCCGCAATCGTCGCCGCTATCTGTTCCACGGCAGATTCACAATTGATCGTCGTATCAACGACAATTTCAAGAGATGTCATACCCTGGTTCAAGAGAAAAACAGACAGTACACTCACGATGGACTTCCACAAGACGCAGAGACTGGACCGATGGGTGCTGGTGGTGTTGGCGGTGATCTCGATATTTTTCGCGCTGACGGAGAACAGGGTCATCTTTGAATTTGTACTGTATGCCTGGTCGGCGCTCGGGGCTGCGTTCGGGCCGGTCGTCATTCTGGGACTGTTGTGGAAGAAGACGAATAAGGCGGGCGCTATAGCCGGAATGCTCACCGGCGCTATCGTGACGATTGTATGGCGAAACGTCCCTGCGCTTAAGGCCATCGTATATGAATTGGTTCCGGCATTCGTTCTGGCGTTTCTTGCCGTAGTTATCTTCAGCCTGATAACATCAAAACAAAATTCCGATAACGGATAGATTGAGAGAAATATGGCCGGCTCAAAAAGACGGAAAATCGTTTCGCTGTTGCTGATGTCGCTCGTTCGGTCTGGCGATTGGCGTGATTGTCTCATTTTACGTTATATTAAAACTGTCCGTTCCTGTTACCGACGGAACCGTTTCGCTCGTAGAGATCGAACGTTCGATCGATATAACATTCGACCGCATGGGTATCTGCCAGGTCTGGGCACAGACGGAAAACGATGCTTACTTTGCGCTCGGCTATCAGCACGCTGCGGACAGGATGTTTCAGATGGATCTCTCCCGCCGCATCGCCACAGGGAGACTATCGGAGATGCTTGGCGATGTTACCCGCGAGATTGACATCTTCCAGCGCCGTATCGGCCATTATCGTCTTGCCGCCGACGCCCTGGCGACTCTCTCCGAAAAGAACCGGAAACGGCTTGAGGCGTATGCCAAAGGTGTCAACGCTTATAAACAAAACTGCCGTTCGATGCCGTTCGAATATCGGTTTCTTCCGGTCACGTTTGAGGAATGGACAGTCGCCGATTGTCTGGCGCTGCTGAGTTTCCAGACGTGGTTCTCGAACGCACTTATGAACCGTGACGAGTTCTATCTCGAGCTTCAGGACAAAGTCGGGCGTGAATTGGCGCAGTCGATGGTGTTTCCATATCCTGACTGGGCGCCGACAACTGTTCCGGAAAAGACCGCGCTCGGATGGAACCTTCCGGATGAGAGACCATCGCTGCCACGGACGAGCGGTTCCATATTGAAGACACCGGACGTAGCAGGCGATGCCGGAGCTTATAGCAACTTGTACGAACCTTTTCAGCGCGCTATCGCGGCTGAGCTTTTCCGCAACTTTTCGCTTCCGATGCAAATGACGCACTCCTCGAATGCCTGGGTGGTTGGCCCTTCCAAAAGCACCACCGGACACGCCATGCTTGCTTCGGACCCGCATCTCGAACTAACCCGCCTTCCGCAATTCTGGTATGCCGCTGCTTTGCATGCCGAAGCGGATTCGTTGAACGTGCTCGGCATCACCACACCGGGACTGCCGTTTTTTGTGATGGGTCACAACGGACAGGCGGCGTGGGCGTTCACGGCCGGGGGAATCGATGTTATCGACTACCGCGAGCTTGAGATCAATCCGGACAATTCCAACCAGTATCGCGCGGACAATGAATGGCTGGATTTTGAGACAATCACCGGATTCGCTTCTTTTGATGGATAGCGACGAAGTGGAACATCTGGAGTTCAAGGTCAGCAAGTATGGTCCGGTGGTCGATGATATCGGGAGCACGGGCAAGCAGTACGCGTTCTACTGGGCGGGGTTCGATACTGATTTGGATAAAGCGGTATCGTCGGGGTTCGACCTGCACTCCGTGCGCAATTTCGACCAGTTCCGCAGTGTTGTGACGAATCTGGGTGCGCTCGATGCCAACATGCTCTATGCCGATCGTGACGGGAATATCGGCTATCAACTCACAACGCCGGTTCCTGTTCGCGGCGACAGCGGTATCGGTTGGAACGGGTTCTATCCACTCGATGCAACGCCTCATGCTGTGAATCCGGAGCGGGGCTGGCTGGCATCGTGCAACAATCTCCCCCGTCGCTCGGATGATATGCAAGGTTACTTCTTCACCAACCGGATAATCAGCATCTTTCATTTGCTTCAATCGCAGGACAGGTTCTCGCCGGATGACATGCGGCAATTCCAGATGGATGTTACCGACCGCTACCTCCTGAGGTTCGCCGACGAAGCTGCGCGGATTCTGGAGCTGATAGAAGAGTCGTCGATGGCGGACTCGATTCGCCAGTGGGATGGGTCTTCGGATGTCGATTCCCGACAAACAGCCATCCTCAATGTTTTCAAGACACAGTTCAAGCAGATGACTTTCCAGGACGAACTGGGCGGATTTTATTCGCAGGTTCCCGACCGATGGATTGAATGTATCGGGCAAATCGACAGCGCCGGGTGGTTTGATGATGTTGTCACTGAGGATGTAGTCGAATCTTATGACGATATTGCCATGGCGGCTATGGAAGAGGCGCTTGCTTCCGCGAACGGCAAGGTGTGGGGACAGATGCAGTCTTTGACTATGCAACATCCGTTGTCGATGATCCCCGTTCTCAGCGGATTGTTGGGACTTCAGATTGGTCCCGAACCGTGGCCCGGCAGCGCCGGAACGCTGCGCGCATCGTTCTACCGTCAGGCGGGCGATGATATGTTCGAGACGATGGCCGGCCCGAGCTGGCGCTTTGTTGTCGATTTTGCCGATGTTGATGCTGCTACGATGGTGTTGCCATCGGGCAACTCCGGCAATCCGATGAGTGACCATTTCCGCGACTTCTATCCGCTGTGGAAAGCCGGCGAGCAGTGGACGGTTCCTTTCAGCCGTGAGAGGGTGACCGAGTCTGCCGTTAGTGTGCTTCATCTGGTGCCTGGCAGTTCTTCCTTGTAGGGAAGGATCCCTGCTTCCGAGTCCGCCTCTGGCGGGCGATCCTGCCGTTTGGTCCGTCTTCGAACCCGCCATTGACAGGTCCAAACAGAGCTTGAACCTGCCACCCGCCCCATCAACCCCCTCCAGCTCACCCTTATCAGGGGGAGGGAAGAAAGTCATTCCCCTTCTTAAGTCTTTCCTGCGAACGCAGGAATCCAGGAGATATTTAGGCATAACGCATCGCGTTTGATAAATCAAACGCCTACCATCGTCGGCCAATTCCCCGTAGGGCAGTGACCCCTGCCCGACAGGGTTTTCGCCGGAGGCGGAAAGGTCCTGCCATCTTCGACTCCCCAAGTCTTCCCTGCGAACGCTTCCGAGTCCGCCTCTGGCGGGCCGGAATCCAGCCACACGCGACCGCCCCGGGTCGCGTCATTCACTCCCCCTCGTCATTCCGGCCCCTCCAAGTCTTCCCTGCGAACGTTTCCGAATCCGCCTCTGGCGGGCAGCCTTTGTAGGGCAGTGACCCCTGCCCGACAGGGTTTTCGCCGGAGGCGGAAAGGTCCTGCCATCTTCGACTCCCCAAGTCTTCCCTGCGAACGTTTCCCAATCGCGCGCAGGGAACCAGTACTGTAATCATTTCGACCGACGGGAGAAATCTCCTCCCCAACGTTCCGTTAGGTCTTGCGACCTGGCGAGGTCGTGTGACCTGACGGTCTCAATGTCGAATTCCTCAAAAATCCCCCATAACCCCATCTACCCGTTCGCCTTACAGCGATTTGGCTTCGTTTCCACACTTTGTGTGTTTTTTCTGACGAACACCGGGCGGTAGGCTCAAACTTGTCCGGGGCCTGACACACCGCGAAGCCTCATGGTTTTGAATCAGGCTCATGCAAGACAAACCCGATGGCCTTTTTTGCCCGGATGTTGTTGGGAAAGTGGATCCTGCAGTATGGTCCTATCGAGCCATTCTGTCACTGATCTGCTGTATAGCAAGAGCGAGTCCACGAGCATCGAACCCATTCGACATTCCGCCTCATATCATTCCGTCGAAGACATCAGTTCTTTTGTAGGGCGTCGTCTTCGACCGACTGAAATCAAACAGACTGGAACCTCCACCGGCCGATCACTCCAGCTGACCCGTATCAAAGAGGAATTCAAAACGGAAGGCTCATATCCTCTTCAGGTCAAGTCATGGAAATCCCGCGAATACTGCTGATCGGAAAGAGTTATTCAGGCATAATGAGCAGGTTTGGGGCCCAAGCAAAGGCCAACTCAAGCTACACTCTCCCGCACTTTCCTTACAACATCGATGGAAAATTGTCTTTGCCCGTGTTGTGTATGAACACAATTCGGATCAAGAAAAACATCGACCGCGCGAGTCTCACAATCAGAAGCGAAAAGCGCGCGAATTACGCACAAGAAAAGGCTTAACTCGCAGGCACAAAATGTGTTCGGTCGGAAAAAACAAAATGTGGGTCCCTAAAAAAATGACGAAACAAAGCCAATTTGGGGGGCAAGGATTTTGACGGTCAGGTCACATCCCGACACCGTCGGGACAGGACCTGACCGAACATTGGAAGGCAGATTTCTCGCAAGGCCCGAAATGACAAATTCCTCTGGTTCCCTGCGTTCGCAGGGATGACTCGGAAGCTTTCGCAGGAAAGACTTGCTGCTGGTGCAGCAAGTTGGCTGGATTCCGGCCTTCGCTCGGAATGACGCGCCCTTGTCGGACGCGTGTGACTGGATTCCTGCTGCCGTAGGCGGCTGGGACTCGCAGGAAAGACTTGCTGCTGGGGAAGCAAGTTCTCTGGATTCCGGCCCGCCGCCGGCGGACTCGGAAACATTCGCAGGGATGACTTGAAGAGGGCGGTGACAGGGAGAAAAGTGTCAGGTCACAATTTCCGGAATCGGAAATCAGGACCCGACACAACAATTGTGTTATTCCAACAATGATGGGGTGGTCTGGATGTCGAGTTTGGCCTGCTCGTAATCGTCGGGGCGGCCTATGTCCATCCAGTAACCATCGAAAGGATACGTCGCCACGCGCTGCTTTTTATCGAGCAGTTTCAACATCAGATGATCAAATCCGAAAGGCTCACCATCAGGAACGAACTTCAGAACATCGCGCGAGAAAACATAAACACCCATCGAAACCGTGAAATCATACACCGGCTTTTCTTCGAACGCTGTCACCAAACCATCGGCGCCGGCTTTAATAACACCATAGTCAATCTTGTTCAGCCGGCGGTGCGTGGCTACGGTTAGACCCGCGCCGGTTTTGAGGTGGTGGTCATACAACGTCTGGAAATCAAGGTCGGTGAGGATGTCGCCATTGGCGACAAGAAAATGTTCGGGCAAATTGTCAATCAGTTTCAGCGGCGCGACTGTTGAAAGAGGTTTATCTTCGAGAGAATATTTTATGTTCAGCCCCAGCCGCCTGCCATCATCGAGCACCGCCCCGATAAGATGGGCCAGGTGGTTGACCGAAATGACAACATCGGTGACACCGTGCTTTTTCATGCGCGACAGAAGAATCTCGATTATCGGTTTGCCGCCCAGAGGCACGAGAGGTTTGGGGATTTCGGTGGTGTAGGGTTGAAGGCGGGTTCCTTTGCCTCCGGCCAGTATGACAGCTTGCATGGTGGTCGTGTTCCTTTTTACAGGTTCGTGTAAACGCGGTCCTGCGGATTCTTAATCAAGCCGGTCTTGATGGCAAAAACAAGCTCTTTGATACCGTCGGGGACGGTTTTGGTCGTTTCGAATCCGAGCGTTGTTTTGATCCGGTCGAAATTCACGCGATAGTCGCGCGGGTCTTCGACGCGTTGGACAAAGCTCACGCAGTCTTTAGCATCGGGCAGTTCCTCGAAGTATCATCTCGACCAGTGTTTTCTTCTGGTAATTCTCGCGATGTATCCCCCACGTTGAACGCTTTCTTGGCGACTTTGGTGGAATCGGCTTCGAGAGCGGCAATGATTGCCCGCGAGAGATCTATCGTGTGGCAGTAGGGTCGCCAGAACTGTTCGCCGAAGATTTCGAGTTTTTTGCCCAGGGCGAGATCGCGGGTGAATTCGTTTACAGTCAGATCGAAGCGCGGGCGGGGCGAGAGGCCATAGGCGGTGGCGAATCTGAGAATCACCGGGGTGAAGCCCTGCTGGCACGAGATTCATCAGGTGCTTTTCAAAGCCGACTTTGAGTTCGGCATAGAGCGACACCGGGCGCAGCGGACTGGATTCATCGACGAACCCATCGGGGTCATCCATCTTGCCATAGTTGCTGCACGTCGAGGCGAACACGAATCTTTCGACACCGTTTTCAATCGCCAGCCGGCTCAGCAGTTCGGAACCATCCTTGTTGGTGCGTTTGGCTTCATCGGGGAATTTAGCGCAGGCGGGGTCGCCCACGATAGCGGCCAGGTGCACGACAGCATCGATCCCGGATAGAGCGGTCAGGACATCGGGTTCGCGGCAGATATCTCCTTTGACAAATTCGAAATTCGGGCTGGGCAGGTGGGGCAAAAGTGATGTTCCCCCGAAGGTGAGTTTGTCGAGGACTCTGACCGTGTAGCCGCGCGCCAGCAGCAGGCCGGTTAGCACCGAGCCGATATATCCGGCTCCGCCGGTGACGAGGATTGTCTTTATGGAATTGGTCATTTGCTGCTTTCTTTGGTCTTAGACACCCACCCGTTGGGCGGTGTACCATTCTTCTCTGTTGTGTCGGGTCTTGATTTCTGCTTGCAGAAATTGTGACCTGACACCGGAGTTGGTTACCTCGGAAGCGGCAGGTCACATCCCCGACGCTATCGGGGACAGGACCTGCCGCAACTTGGAAACCGTTGGGTGGGGTACCATTAAACCTACTCATAGAGTGGGGCACCCGGCCCGTGTACCAGAGTTTCGGCCTGTCAGAGGGTAAACATTGACAGATTTTTCTTATTTATCAAGAAATTATTTGTTGATTGCCAGCAAAATCTATGCTACATAGCTGAAAAATATTGAATTAAATCGCCCTATGGCGTATAATACATATATGACAACTTTGGAATCGAAGAAACTCCGTAAATACTACCGTCGACGGGCCGTGGTTGACGAGGTATCTATTGTTGTTAAGCCGGGCGAAGTTGTTGGGCTGCTTGGACCTAACGGGGCCGGGAAAACCACCACCTTTTACATGATTATCGGCTTTATTCGTCCGGATGGCGGCGATGTATTTCTTGGTGAGCGCAATTTGAGCCATCTTCCAATGTACCGCCGCTCGAGTTTGGGAATAGGGTATCTGGCTCAGGAAGCATCGGTTTTCCGCAAGATGACAGTCGAAGAGAATATCATGTCGATTCTTCAGTTCCGCCGGATGAAGCGTAAGGAACGCCGTCAGCGCCTCGAGGAGCTTCTAAACGAGCTGGACATAGCACACCTTCGCAAGAACAAAGCTTTCACCCTGTCGGGTGGAGAACGCCGCCGGGTGGAGATAACCAGGGCGCTGGTGAACAACCCGAAATTCATTTTGCTCGACGAGCCATTTGCCGGAATTGACCCGATTGCGGTGGAGGATATCCAGAAGATTATCGGTCGGCTGGTCGAGCGGGGTTTGGGGGTGCTTATAACCGACCATAATGTGCGCGAGACGTTGTCTATTTGTGACCGGGCTTACATCATGTGCGACGGTAAGATACTGAAGACGGGCACCTCGGAATACCTGGCTAATGATCCCGAGGCGAGGAAGATTTATCTGGGGGAAAAATTCAAGCTCAATTAGATGGCAGCAACTGTTTAATATATGAACGAACTTACTGGGAGATATAAACCTACGGCTGTTGATACCGATATTTAAGAATATGCGACAACGATAGACAAGACAGCCGGGAAACACATACTCTCACAGGAACAAAGATGAAATTAGGACTCCAGCTCAGATTAAAACAGACGCTTGCTCCGCAGCTTATTCAATCGCTGAAAATGCTTCAGATGCCCATTCTGAAATTGGAGCAGACTATCCGTCATGAGCTGGCCACCAATCCCCTTCTTGAAGAAATCGAAGAGCTTGAGCAGGAGCAGGAGAAGCCGGAAGAAGAAGCGGAATTCGAGGTAGCGGAAGCTGAAAAGGAAACCGAGAAGGAAGACAAGTTCGAATGGGAAGAGTTTCTTTTTGACGACGAGGAAGGCTACAAGGTTCGCGAACAGCGCGAAGAGAGAGAGACTCAATTCGAAAGCGCCGGCAACCAGGAAACCAATCTTTATGCTCACCTGACAGAGCAGTTGTCGCTTCTGAAGCTCTCTGAAGAAGAGAATCTGATCGCTGAATACATAATCGGAAATATTTCTCCCGAAGGATATCTAACTATAAGCGTTCCCGAGATGGCTGCGGAACTTGAGCTCGACAGCGCCAAGATAGAGCAGGTTCTCGGCGTTATCCAGCGTTTCGATCCTACGGGTGTGGGCGCCCGCGATTTGCGTGAATCGCTTTTGAGGCAGCTCGAAGAAAAGGGACTTCAGGGCAGTCTGGCTTACCGTATTGTCGATGAGCACATTCACGAGTTGGACCGCAAATCGATTCTACAGATCGCCAAGTTCATGAATGTTTCGATGGAGAAAGCGCAGCAGGCGATGGGTGTTATCAAGCAGCTCTCCCCCACGCCGACGCACGGACGTTTTGACACCGGCGCCATGCCGGTCATACCGGATCTGGTTGTGGAAAGATACGGCGATGAGTATGTGGTATTTCACAACGATAGCTACATGCCGAGGTTGCGCATCAATGCCGGATACAAGAATCTCATCCGCCGCGGAAACAATGCCAGTAAAGATACCAAGCAGTACATAAAGCAGAAACTCGAGCAGGCGCGCTGGTTGTTGAATTCGATAAATCAGCGGCGCACCACTATGATCAATGTCATGGAGGCGATAATCGAGGAGCAGAAGGACTTTTTCGAGCAAGGCCCGGCGTTTACCAAACCGTTGATTATGGAACAGATCGCTCAGAAGGTAAATATGAACGTGGCGACTATCAGCCGCGTGTCGAATGGAAAATATGTTCAGACGCCATTTGGTGTTTATGAGATAAAGTACTTTTTCAATTCCGGTATATCGATGGCTGACGGCGAGGATATGTCCAAGAGGTCGGTCAAGCAGCGCATCGAGGAGATTATCAAGGCGGAGCCGGCCGAAAAGCCGCTGTCGGATCAGGAGATTTACCGGATGTTAAACGCCGAGGGAATAAAGCTGGCGCGTCGAACCGTGACCAAGTATCGCGAAGAGCTTAAAATTCAACCTGCACGACTGAGAAAACGCGTTTAGGAGAAGGCGCTGCCGGAACTTGAAGTGTATAAAAGGTGCCGGATGCAGCAAATAGCCGAGCCATGGGATGGTGTCGCTGAATGTATCAAAAAATGACAGTTAGTTTCGAGGGGGCGCTTACATAAATGTCTTCAGATACGTATAGTCTTCTGCCGGAGGGATACGCAAAGAATCGAACCAGGACGGCCCACACGCAGGGCCAGATCTCACCTATGGATATGTCAATTAAGTGTTTATTCGAAGCTACATTGATTGTTAACCGCAACACAAACATTGCATGGAAAGGAGAACGGCCATGCTGAAAAAAATATCTGCCCGTCATTTTGACCTGACAGATGAAATGAAGTCTGCAGCGGAAAGTGAGATGGATGGACTCACGCGTTATTTCGAAAATATCATTTCCGCTGAACTGGTTCTCGACACCGAACGACACCGTCGTTTAGCCGAACTGAAAATCAAAGTCTATAAAGATGTGCTGACCGGCACAGGCGACACCGACGATATGTATAACTCCATATCCCAGGCTGTGGATAAAGTCAAAGCCCAGCTCAAGAAGTACAAAGGCAAGCTCAAACACAAAGACCCCGAACAGATTACGGAATTTACCGAGGTCCTCACCAAGCCCACTACCGATGTGGATGGTGTCGACGTTTAAGAAATATATAAGTTCTCATGCAGGCCCGTTTCGCTCGAAACGGGCCTATTTTTTTGGGCAAAGCAATGCAAGAAATTGCGTAATATAAATCGCCGCTCAGCATACAACTTCTCCCGCCAAGCTTTGTGTTTTCCGCTATTATTGATTGATTAGCAACAACTTAACTCGAACAATACCGATTCCGCCCGAATTGGCACGCTGCATTCTGTAAGTATAGTCGTAACGTACCTTTTGGGGAGTACAATTCGAGGTAAACATTATGGAACGCAATATTGAAATGATGCTTAGCAGCAACTCGGCTCTCTACCTGAGTGCCCTTCTGGCGGCGGCGCTGTTCTTTCTGATGGTGGCTATTCGCGAAGTCAAGAGTGAGCACTATGAGGGCGCCATGTATTTTCCTCTGGCTATGTTTTTCGGCGCTGTTCACGCTTTCGCCCTTTGGTATATACCGATTGACAGCCCGATGGCTACGGTTCTGGCTGAACTCACCGTGTGGAACTGGGCTATCTATGTTTTGGCTCCGGCGCTTATCATGCTGTTTATAGTCCTGGGGCTTTTCAACTTCCTGCGAATCGACACCAGAACGGCGATGGTGAAAATATTTTTCGGTCTGACCCTGCTGTGCTACTTGTTTATGCTGGGAACGGATTGGGCGGCCGACACGAAGGGTATTATCACGCTGCTTTACTGTATGGCCTGGTTTGAAGTTGAAGTAAGCATGGCTACTTGAAAGAAGTCGGCCGGCGCTCGCTCAGTTGAGCATGAGCAAAGTAATGCCGCCAACAGTGACGATAGCACCCAGCCAGGCGCGTAGAGAGACCTTTTCTTTGTAGAAGAAGATCACGAACGGAATTATCCAGATAGGGGTAGTCGAATTCAAAGTTGCGGCTATCCCTGCTTCTATATACTGCACCGCCACCAGCGACATCCAGACTCCCACAAAAGGACCGAACACGGAACCGCCGAAACTGAACGCCATCGCTTTTATGTCTTTGACAGCCTTCAGTGTCCCGAAGATATCGCCGCGAAAGGCCGACAGCATCCATATAACCGCCATAGAGACCAGCATCCTGATAAATGATGCCTCCATAGCCGGGACCGCCACTCCCGCGCTCAGCATACCATACTTGGCGATTACCAGCCCTGTCCCCTGCCCCATCCCGGCTATCAGCCCCAGGGCGACGCCTTTGGCCAGAGTGCCTGAATCCGGGTGTCCTTGCTGAACATAACTGCTGCCCCGGTTTTTTCTTTCGAGAACCACCCAACTGATACCGGAGATTGTCAGGGCGATACCGAGAAGATCATAGACGCCGAGTTTTTCACCCAGCCAGAGCCAACCCAATATGGTCGCGAATATTGGCGCGCTGGAGTAGATGAGCATCATCAGGCGCGGACCGATCATGACCATCGCTTTGAACCCGGCGCCATCGCCTATCACCAACCCGACCACTCCTGATAGTCCGAGCCAGAAATAGTGCTGGGTGGTGAGGTTGTCGGGCAGGATTCTTCCGGTGGTGATGAGCAGGGCGATGCAGTAAATCGTGACCGCCATGAGCAGACGTATCTTATTTACTTTGAATGAGCCGATCAGCCGCCCGGCCTGGGTGAAGAATATTGATGTAAAGGCCCAGCAGATGGCAGTTGTGATGGCCGCTATTTCGCCGACGAATTCCATTGAGGCGGAATATAGGGGGAAGCGAGCAGGTGGTCAATGGGAGTTTGCGGGGGGTGATGTAGAGAGAGTCGAGTTTACGCTTTGCTACGCTCATCCGGAACGCCGATTTAACGGGGCTACCCAACCTTGGGATTGCCGCGCTTCCTTAGGTCGCTCGCAATGACGCAAAAGGATGCTTTGTCAACAAACCCCAAGCTGTGGGGCACCCAGGCTAGTGTATGGGGTTGCCAGCCTTGGTCCGGAACAAATGATACATGGAGTTGTTCAGTCCATATATATGCGCGACATTCTCCCCGAAGTCATTGGTCTTTGCTGGTTGACCGGAAATCACTGGCCTTCCGGGAGCCGCCGGGTCGCGATAGCCGCAACGAGGTCAACTAACAAGGAGACAATGATTTGAAGCTACGCAAAGAAGAGATGCCAATCGCCCTGGAATTGCCGGTCGCAAAATTCCGTGTTTCTGAAGCTGAAGACATGGCTATGGCCTATGTTGAGTTGGCGGCTGGTGCGGATGCCACGCCACTGCTTAAGGGTCTACCTGGTGATAAATGCCAGTGCCCGCATTGGGGATATATGCTCAAAGGGGCTATTCACGTTCACTATGCTGATGGAACCGCGGAAGTCTGCAAAGCGGGTGAGATGTTCTACTGGCCCGCCGGGCATACCGTTCGGGTTGACGAAGATACCGCCTTCGTTGAATTTAGTCCAAGACTTGAGCTGAAGCATGTCTACGATCACATCGGTAAGAAATTAACAGCGGCGTCTTGACAAGCTGACATTTTGAGGAAAGCCCCTGCATCTGTGGGGGCTTTCTTGTATCTGTGTTTGGAAAGCCAGTCAAGGGGTGGGGCCATTCGACATACAGATTTCTGCTTGTGGGTAAGGATCCAACAGCAATCAGTTGGGTAGCCGTCTCTTTGTGGTGCGAGATTACAGAAGATGGCAGGACCTTTCCGCCTTCGGCGAAAACCCTGCCGGGCAGGGGTCACTGCCCTACAAGAAAAAGGCGGGTTCGATTAGGAACCCGCCTGGAGAAGCTATCTGTGCATCTATCAGTTGTCTTTGGCCAGCCGGCCGACATCGATCAAAAGATCATCCTTCTGGAGCTGTATCAGGCGCACACCCTGAGTGTTGCGGCCGATGACCTTGATGTCTTTCACAGGCTGACGGTTGGCAATGCCTTTCTTGGTAATCAGAATCAATTCATCCTGATCGAGGACCTCTTTGATTGTCACCACCTCGCCGTTGCGGTCGGATGTTTTGACGTTGATGACGCCCTTGCCGCCGCGGTTGGTGATGCGGTAATCATCGATCGAAGTCCGCTTGCCATAGCCGTTTTCGGTGACGACCAGAAGGCTGCTGTCGCGTTTGACAACAACCATCCCGATACAGTAGTCGCCTTTGGCGAGGTTGATGCCCTTGACGCCATAGGCGGTGCGTCCCATGGCGCGTACTTTCTCCTCGGGGAAGCGGATAGCCATGCCCTTGCGGGTGGCCAGCACGATTTCATAGGAACCATCGGTGATAGAAGCCTCAATAAGTTCATCGGTGTTGGGAAGGTTCATGGCGTTGACGCCGGCTTTGCGCGGGTTGGAGAAAGCATCGAGGCTGGTCTTCTTGATTATGCCATTGCGGGTGGCCATGACTATATAGAGATCTTCGCTGAAATTTCGGACTTTACAGAAGGCGGTAATGTTCTCGCCTTTTTCGATACCGAGCATGTTCACGATCGGTTTGCCTTTGGCCATACGTCCACCGGTGGGAATCTCGTGCACCTTCACCCAGTAGCAGCGGCCCTTGGTGGAGAAGAAGAGAATATAGTCGTGGGTGGAAGCTATAAACAAATGTTCGGCGAAATCATCTTCTTTGGTCTCGATACCGATGACGCCCTTGCCGCCCCGCTGTTGTTTCCGGTAAGCCGAGACTGATAGACGTTTGACATAGCCGAGGTGCGAGATGGTGATGACCATTTCTTCTTCGGCGATCAGGTCCTCGACCGTCATTTCTTCGACTTCGTCCTGAATCTCCGTTCGGCGGTCATCGCCGTATTTCTTGACCAGCTCCATGGTTTCATCTTTGATGATCTGCATGCGGAGCGCTTTGGATTCGAGGATGGCTTTCAGTTCGCTGATTTTCTTGATCAGCTCGCGGTATTCTTCTTCGATTTTCGTGCGTTCCAGACCGGTCAGGCGCGCCAGGCGCATCTCAAGGATGGCGGTGGCCTGAATGTCGGAGAGCTTGAATTTCTTCATCAAGCCGGCATGGGCCGTAGGTGTGTCTTTGGACTTTTTGATAAGTTCAATGACAGCATCGATATTATCGAGCGCGATGCGATAGCCCTCGAGGATGTGCGCTCTTTCTTCGGCTTTCCGAAGGTCGAATTTGGTCCGGCGCAGAACGACCTCGTGGCGGTGCTCGATGAAAGCCTCGATGAGTTGTTTCAGGGTGATGGATTTCGGAACGCCGTGATCCAGACCGAGCAGGTTGACCGAGAAAGTAACCTGCATGGTGGTATGTTTGTATAGTTGATTGATAACGATATCGGCCTGCTGGTCGCGCTTGAGTTCGATGACGATACGCATGCCGTCGCGGTCGGATTCATCGCGAAGATCGGAGATGCCTTCGATGCGTTTATCGCGCACGAGGTCGGCTATTTTTTCGAGCAGGTTGGATTTGTTCACCTGGAATGGAATTTCGGTGACGACAATCGCTTCTTTGTTGTTGCTCATTTTTTCGATAACGACCTTGGCCCTGACCAGGATGTGTCCTTTGCCGGTGGTGTAGGCCTGGCGGATGCCGGCGCGACCGTTGATGATGCCGCCGGTGGGAAAGTCCGGTCCCGGTACGATCTCGTTGAGGTCCTCATTGGTGCACTCCGGGTCTTCTATGACTCTCACGATCGCTTCGCCAATTTCAGCAAGGTTGTGCGGAGGAATGCTTGTGGCCATACCGACGGCGATACCGGTGGTGCCGTTACACAGCAGGTTGGGGAATTTCCCCGGAAGGACTACCGGTTCGGTGCGGGTGCTGTCGTAGTTGGGAATGAAGTCGACAGTTTCTTTTTCGAGATCGGCGAGCATCTCCATGGCGATCGGCGTGAGTCGGGCCTCGGTGTATCGCATCGCCGCCGCACCGTCACCGTCGATAGAACCAAAGTTGCCCTGACCATCGACCAGCGGATAGCGCATATTGAAATCCTGGGCCATGCGCACGAGGGTCGGATAGACAACCTGTTCACCGTGGGGGTGGTAGTTACCGGAGGTATCACCGGAAATTTTGGCGCATTTACGATGCGCTTTGCCGGGGGCGAGATGCAGGTCGTTCATCGCCACCATAATTCGTCGATTCGACGGTTTCATACCATCGCGAATATCGGGCAAGGCCCGGTTGGTGATGACCGACATGGAATAGTCGAGGTAGGAGGATTTCATCTCCTCTTCGAGAAAGATCGATTCTATTTTTTGGCGCTCCAAAGCCATTGTATTCTAATCCCTTAATAAAAATTAACAGGTTTCGTCAGGGGATTAAGCTACAGTAAAAACGACTCGAAAGCAACAAAAAACAAGGCTCGATTGCGGTTATATGGCGTTGATTGACAATGGCTTATGTGTCAAAAATAGGCGTAGCGACAGTTTTTGCCACAGTTTGGTTTGAGAGCAGAAAAACCGGGTTAAGTTCTGTTTGTAATTGATTCACAGAGAGCTTATTTGTATAAACCGTAAAGGATAACTTATGAAAAACAGCTCGCGATTTCTGCTTATTGTCCTCTTGCCCGCCTTGATTCTCGCCGGGGTCTCTTATTTGAGGGCCGACGAGAAATTCGATGTGAGAAGCCTTGAGGGAGACTGGGAAGGTACCGGGGAGTTTTTAGTTCCGGCGACCGGTATTACCATGTCGGTTGAGGGCAAGGCGCGTTTCGAGTATGACTCGCTCGGCGATTACGTTCGGACGGCCATGGTTGGGGAAAAATTCTTTTTCAGCTACTCCGATTCGGGACACCTGATACACGACAGCCGGACTGATTCGGTCTCATGGGAAGTGTGGGATAATTTTGGAAAACACGCTTTGTATTTTGGAGAGGTCGACGGCAACACTATCCGCGCTGACCGTTACCGGAAGGACGATTTATATCAGGTGCGGATAGAACTCGTGAACGCCGACAGCATTGATTTCAAGTTGACGGTGACCAAGCCGAAAGGCACGGTAGTTGATAAGGCATCGTTCAATTTGTGGCGGGTGAAAGAGTAAGTATCTTTTACTTCGGTGCGTAAACCCAGTGCCAGGGTTCCCATGGCATCATTCCCGTAGAATCATTGGCGAAAGTTTCGTAGAATCCAAACTGCGCAGCGTTTTTCTGCAGCCACTGGTATGCTTTCGTTCGACCGAAGCTGGGGTCACTGGGAACGAGGTCGACCACCCGTCCGGTCTCATGCTCGGAGTACCCGGGCGGAGCTACGTAGCGGATGATGTCGGCGAATTTGTCGCCGGAAGCGAGACGATTTGAAATAATCTTCGCCTGATATCCGGCAGAGCGGTAGCCCGAATCGGCTATCAGAGAGACGCTGTCTTTCTTGCCGGACTCGGCCATTTTCACAAACGCGTTGCGGGCGGCGGAGTCGACATAGATCCGGGAGTCTTCGAAACAGTATTCTTCGGGGATGCGTCTCAGGCGACTGTGATCGGCCAGATCGGTGGAGTCGATTTTTTTACCGCACCACCGTTCGCCGACGGGATACTCAACGGAATCGATTACGACTGTTTCGTAGCAATCGTCCGCCATAAGCGAGGCACTCAGCAACAGAGATATGAGGATGGTCAGTAGTAGGGAGTATTTTGGTTTCACGCGTTATCCTGTGTAGTGCAGGCTGCTGTTGGTAGTGCTCATGAGTTTCGTAACACTGTCGTCAAGGGCTGCCGCTTTAACCTTGCCGATAAAGACAGTATGGTTGCCGGCGGCGACGCTGTCAACAAGTAAACAGTCAAGATAACCGATTGCACCGGGAATAAGGGGTGTTTTGGTACCGGGGGAGTCGTTAACGGTGGATGCGGCCAGTTTTTCGTAGCCTGATTCGGCCGGACCGTAATATGTTTTGGCGACCGCCTCCTGACCTTCGCCGATCAAATTGACCGCAAAAGCCTGATATTGTTTTATCAAGCGCGAGGACTGGTGTTTGTTGTGCACGGCCACAGCCACCATCGGCGGCTCCGAACTGACCTGCATAACCCAGCTTGCCGTAAAGGCGTTTCCTTCGGTTCCCTTGCCCATAGTGACGACATAGACGCCGTATTCGAGCTTTCTGAGTACTTTTTGAATATCTTTCATTTTTCAATCCTTTTTGCTGCCTCACGCATTTTTGAATTTTATCGAATCATAGATACGAAAATCGTATTTGATATTGTTCTGCTCAGTCTTCAAACGGATGGTCTTTGAGAAAATCCGGCCGGTAGTGGTGCGGGGAGTTTATTTCCTGAACGAATCCGCGCCAGAAACCGAGGTTCTCGAATTCTTCGATCACTTCATCGTATTCGTGCCGGTACAGGGTGCGGCCGAGTTTGGGGTGCCTCGCCACTCGCGGAGTGGGGTAGTATTGCGACATCAGCGAGATGTGAACATCGGGTGAGAGTTCCGAAGCGATGAATCGGAGCACTTTTTTACTGTTTTCCACGTGACCCGGCAGTACCAGATGTCTGACAATCAGACCCGACGTAACCAGGCCGTCTTTGTCCAGGTCCAGGTCGGCTCCTTTTTGCCGGAACATTTCCTTTAACGATTCGCAGGCGAATTCGGTATAATTTGGCGTCGCGGAATATTCTCCAGCGAGGTTGTCATCCATGTATTTCATATCCGGCAGGTAGACGTCGATTTCACCTTCCATTGAAGCAATCATTTCAGGTTTGTCATATCCGTTAGTGTTATAGACGTAAACAGGGCTGTGGCCCCTTTTGTTCAGAGTTTTCATGATCTCTCGCATCCGGGGGATATAGTGAGAGGGGGACACGAAACCGACGCCGGTGACCCCGGTGGAGAGTATTTTCTCCACCCGTTCGATGATTTCATCGAGCGTCATATTATCGACAGTCAGGCCGGTTCGATTGTCGCTGATCTGGTAATTCTGGCAGAAGATGCACTGCATATTGCAGTGGCTGAAGAAGATGTTGCAGATGCCGTACCTTCCGGAGAGAACCGGTTCCTCGCCGTGGTGAGCGCAGATTGAAGATATCGAGAAGCCGACCCCGCTCTCGCAATAGCCGCGATTATCAGCGGTTCGGTCGGCAGAACACTGGCGTGGGCAGCAGTTGCAGTTCTTGAGCGAGTCTTGCGGATACATACGGTTATTATACGGATAGAGGATGTCTTTAAGCAAATCCTCAGTGAATCTGCTCAAAGAAGAGACAGTGGTAAAACATGCCGGTGTACGTCAGCAGACCGGAGGCGGGCCGCCTTTGTACATGAAATTAACAAGATACGTCAGGTCGAGCGGGTCAATATAACCCGAACCATCGACATCGGTCGCCTGCTCAATAGGAGGCGGGGGGCCTCCTCTGTACATAAAATTGACCAAATAGCTGATATCGAGGGCATCAATGAAGCCGTTGTGGTCGATATCACCGCAAATGTATACCGGCTCGAGCTCAACGTTTACGACAGTGGCCTGCTCCGCGTACACGGGTATGCCATAGACGGTATCGGTGACATAGTCCGCGGCGCTGATTTCGAGGTCGTAGGTCCCCGGCGCCAGCATCCGGTGGAAATCGCCGACTTCGGATTCGGTGAACACCCGGGAACCATCGTCATCGTGATCGAGCACGGTGATAGTGGCGCTTAGCGGTAAGCCGGTGTAAACGTCGGTCACCACCCCGCGGATGCCAAACAATGCGTGTTTCAGGTAATCCATGAGCGATACCCGGTTGTATTCCCAATAAGCGGGGAGCGAGCTGGCCTGCGGGAGCTTGGTATAGGACAGTTCAATTGTCACTTCGCGACACCCGCGCCAATAGTTCATATAGTCCTGTCTGCCTCCGAAGACCGCATACCAGTCGTAGCCGTTGGTGATGCCGTCTTCGCAATCGTTTAAATATCCGGGGGGGCTGTAGGCATGGGCGCTGTCGGCATAGTCGCGACAAACGGCCTGAAACCAAATGTCATCGGGATGGCGCTCTACGGTGCAGTCCCAGGGATAGTTGACTACCTCGGCGCCGCCGTGAAAGTTGGCGGATAGGACAAAATTGTGGTCGGCCACGAAATTCATCAGGGCCTCTGTTTCGGGCTGCCAGATCAGATAGTCCGGATGTGAGCCTAAGACGGGATCGGGCATATTCCGGTTGAGGTCGACATAGTTGGCGTTATAGCGAATGGCGCCGCTCACCGAGGCATTACCACCCATATAGGTACCATCGGGATTGGCCAACGGATTTATCCATATCTCCATGTTATCAATCATGTGCGTGATTTCCGGGTCGGTGCCATAGCTTATCAACAGCGAATCTATCAGACGAAGCATCAGCACATAACCGGTGATTTCATCGCCGTGTATGGAGCTGGAGTACTGTACTTCGGGTTCGTTTTCGTTCTGCTTCACATTGTCGGAGATTCGGGCGTAGAGAATTTCCCTGCCCTGAACGGTGTATCCGGTTCTTTCAATCACACACAGGTCGGGATAGTCGGTTTCGAACTGTCTCATCATGGCTACATAGACATCGTACGATGGATACGTGTTCCAACTCTCAGCATCCGAAGGATTAGTCGCCATTTCGGGTATAATCAGCGTACCCGGCTGTGGCAGGGTTGTAACAGTGTAGTCGAGTTTCGTGAAGTCGTCCATTTCCCGGTCGTTGGCGTAGGCGAAGACGGTGTCACCTTTGACGTTGTCGATTGAGATGATGCGGGTAAGATGTATTAGTTCGCTGCGATCCTTAATTTGGAATTTGAAATAGTGTTCGGATTGCCCGGCATATAGGGTCGAGAGTGAGAACACCAGCGACAGTGCAGTCAGAAGAAGTCGTTTCATTGTTGCTGCCTTGCTCAGAAGCGGTTGCGGTCAATAATTACGGTCCGGTCAGTGGGTACATCACTAAGGAAAAACATGCTGCTTAAACGTGATTTAATATACCAAAGAGGACCGTAAAGTCAAGTATTAACGGCTGAGCGGTAGGCTGTTTGAGTGTACAAAAAACGGCCACCTGAACGGTGGCCGTTGATATTTCTGGAGTTTGTTCCCTGCGTTGGGCGTGCTACTTACTCTCGACCACATGGTACAGGCGGTTTTCCAGCATGAACAGTTGTCCCGGGCCGGTAGCCATCTTGACCATATCATGAAGTTCGGTAGTGGAAGCGACTTCTTCTACCTGTTCTTGAACGAACCACTGGAGGAAATTATCGGTGGCGTGGTCGTTTTCTTTGCGGGCGAGGTCGACCAGCTTATTGATCATTTTGGTGACCTTGATTTCATGCTGAACCGCAGCGCCCACGATTTCTTCGGCGGATTTGTACTCGGTTTTCGGGGCATCGAGAGCAGTCAGTTTGACTTCGGCTCCCTGGTCCAGAATGTACTGAGCAATTTTTTCAGCGTGTGTTTTCTCTTCCTGGGCCTGTTTATAGAACCACTGTGCGAATACTTTAAGATTCATGGATTCGAAAGCATATCCCATCGCCATATAGGTCCAGCTGGCAAAAAACTCCTCTTTGACCTGTCCGTTGAGAGCTTTGGCCATACTTTTTGAGATCATCATAACAAGTTTCTCCTTCTTTTACATTTTTGACATGAGTTTTATAAATCTCTAAACCGTCTAAACCGGTCGGAGTTCCTAAGTTTTGCCTGTGGATAGTGAAAATCAAGGAATTTGTCCCTCTTTCTTGCACCAAGTGAAAGTGGCTTTCATTTGATAGCAAAAGAGGATATGAATGGTGTTGATATTTAGACGGCGGAATCTAAAAAAGCCGGTGGTTGAGGCCACCGGCTTAAGTTTTTACACTATGAAAAGTGCGGTCTTATCCCTCGTTGAGGAGGCGTTCGAATTCGTCGACAAGCTCGCCGAACAGTTTGATAGTGCGGTTGACCGGTTCGGACGTGGTCATGTCGACACCGGCATCCCGGAGTATATCGACAGGGTAGCCGGAGGCACCGGTGGCGAGGAATTTCATATACTTGTCGATTGCTTCCTTGTCGCCTTCGAGAATCTTCTGCGAAATCATCTGGGCGGCAGCGTACGATGTGGCGTACTGGTAGACATAGTACTGTCTGTAGAAGTGGCTGATTCTCATTCCGCCGATGTCATTGAGGTCATCGATGACGAGAGTCGGTCCATAGTACTTCTGATAAATTTCGCGATAGGTTTGGCGGAACCATTCGGCCGAGACGGCTTCGCCGCCTTCGATTCTCTCGTGAATGGCCAGTTCGAATTCGGAGAACATTGTCTGCGTGAAGAAAGTACCGACAATCTGTCGGATGTAGTGATTGAGCAGGTACATCTTTTCTTGTTTGTCGGTGGCTCTTTCGAGCATGTATTTCATCATCAGAGCTTCGTTGCACGTAGAGGCAACTTCGGCCACGAACAGAGAGTAACCTTCGTAAATATAAGGTTCGTTCTGATTGACGTAGTAGGTCTGCATGGAGTGGCCCATCTCGTGCGCCAGCGTGAATACGTCATCGAGCGCCCCGGAGTGGTTGAGCAGGACGTACGGGTGCGAACTGTAGGTACCCCATGAGTATGCACCCGAGCCTTTACCTTCGGTCTCGTAAACATCGATCCATCCGGAGCCGGGTTCGAATCCTTTTTTGAAGTCGTTCAGGTATTTCTCACCCATCGGTTCCAGTGCTTCGACGACCATCCTCTGGGCCTCTTCGTAGCTGTATTCTTTGTCGAATCCGGTGACGAGGGGAACGTACTGGTCCCAGGCGTAGAGAGTATCGACACCGAGGATTCTTTTGCGAATCTCGGTCCATTTGTGGAGCGGTTCGAGATTGGCATTGACAGCATCAATCAGAGCGTGGAAGACGGAGGTCGGAATATTGTTGGCGTCAAGCGATAATTCCAGGCAGGTGTTGTACTTACGAGCCTTGGTGTAAAAATAGTCTTTGCGAATAGAAGCTTCCAGAGTAGCGGCCAGCGTATTTTGCACTTTTTCGTAGGCTTTGTTCTGCTGCATGCGGGCATCTTTGCGCACCCGGCGGTCTTCGGATTCAAGGAAACGATAGATGCGACCGCGGGTGAGTTCAACGAGGTTGCTGTCTTCATCGTACATTTCGCCGTAGGTGAGATCGGCGTCTTCGAGTCTCGAGAATATTTTTCCCGGCGCGGAGGCGACAGGTCCCGCCATGGCCAGCAGGGCTTCCTGTTCGGACGAGAGGACGTGTTCGTTCTGGCGAATCATGTCTTCTATGTAGAACCGGTACATGTCCAATTCCGGAGCGCTGTTGAGCATGGATAGAATGCGGTCTTTGCCGAGCGAGAGAATTTCCGGTTCTATGAAGGCTTTGGCTTCGCTGGCTTCCGCCCCCAGAGCGGAAATCTGGCCGGTAAGCTCCTGATACTTCCCTTCGCGATTGTCTTCATCGAGTTTCAGATAGGCGTAAACATACATGTTGTCGACTATCAGGCTGAGACTGTCGCGGAGTTTGAGGCACTCAAGCAGTTTTGCCGGGGAGTCACCGAGGTGGCCCCGGTATTGCTCGAAGCGGCCCAGGTTTTCTTTTACGAAATTGTAGTCAGCTTCCCAGGATTCGAGATCGGGATAAATGTGTTCGACATTCCATTTGTATTTGTCATCGATGTCTGAGCGCTGCGGGATGGCCTTTGTGTCGGCCAAGGCTGCCACAGCTATCGCCAGAGAAAGGATGACAAGGCTTAGAATTACTATGCCGGAGGTCAAAAAATGCCTTTGCTTCATCGTAGCTCCTGCTTTAACTTGAGGTTTAACATGTGACGTATTTTCTTCTTAATAAGACGAACAAGATAATACAAAGATTCGAGATTATTAAGTGCAAATTTAAGCTCTGGCAGTAAAAATGTACAAAACCGATTTTATCGTCCGACTTCCCGACACCGATGCTGCGGGGATATTGTTTTACGGCAACTACTTCAGGCTGGCTCACGAAGCCTATGAGGGGTTTATGAAGGCTATTGATTTCGGCCTGGATTATGTGATCAGTGAGGCGGATATTCTGCTGTTGATAGCGCACGCCGAGGCAGACTACCAGCAGAGTTTGCGTCTGGGGGATGAATATTCGATCAATATCAAAGTGAGCGATCTCGGCGACAAATCTTTCACACTGTCTTATGAATTCAAGAAAGAGACAGGTCAGGTCTGCGCGTCGCTGCAAACGGTACATGTGGCATTAGAGAAAAAGAGCCAGAAGACAGTTTCGCTGCCGGAACGGCTGAGAACCAAACTCGCCGATTACGCCTGATCCGAGGACATACTCTGCTTAGCTATTTGGGCAAGTTTGCGGCGTGATGGTTTGATTGATGTTTCGATATCTTCTTTCGGCCATTCAAAAAAGCGTATGGGAATTTTGAAGCGCGGCAGCACCTCACCCAGCGCCGCCACGATTTGTTCTTTATCGATCGCGCTACCCCCCGACATTTTGACAAAGGCGACCGGGCGTTGTCCGAATTCGTCGTCATCGACGCCAACGACAACAGCGTTTTCGATGCCCTTTAATCCCACGATAGCTTTTTCTATTTGCTCGGGATGGATATTCTCTCCGCCCGAGACAAACATGTTGTCTTTTCGACCGGTAACTTTCAGGTATCCGTTATCATCGATACGTCCGAGATCGCCGGTGGTGAACCAGCCGTCGCGGTTGAACGGACGCTCCAGCCCTCCGAGCGTGACATAGCCCTGGAAGCGAGTTTCTCCTTTGACAAGTATCTCGCCGCTGTCGGAAATCATTATTTCACGATGACGAAGCGCTTTGCCCGAGGTGAGCAATCGCGGGAGCGGATCTTCGGCGGCAGTGGTCGTGACCTGCGAAGCCATTTCGGTCAGGCCGTAACTGGTATGGAGCTTCACTCCGGCATTGAACGCCTCTCTGACAAGTTTTTCGTCGATACCTGCTCCCCCGACCAGTACAGCTTTTAGATTTCGGATAAGACCGATTGAGTGTTTATCCGCCAGCAGACGTTTGAGTTGAGTGGGAACGACCGAGATGTGAGTAACCGGGTGGTTCTCGATGGATTGTTCGAGCGGCTCGCCCGTCTCAGAGACAACCACCGCCGCGCCGGCTATCAGGCAGCGAAACAGGATACCAAGTCCGCCCACGTGATAGAGAGGCAGAGATAAAAGCCAGCGGTCTTCTCTGCCGAGCCGGATATTTTCGTTTGAGCCGAGAGCGCTGAAGTAGTGGCTGCCGTAGGTGTGCAGAACCGCTTTAGGAAGGGCACTGGTTCCGGAGGTAAAGACGATGGTGGCTTCCTGATTGGGATCCGCCTCGGAGATGCTTGCGAGCGTTGGTGGTGCAGTGTTCAGATCCGGCAGTGTCAATTGTCTCACGGCGGAGGAACCGGCGCTGTAGGGCGGATGAGCGATGACCAGCCGGCAGCCGATTCGGTCCATGATGCCGGACACGGTCGTTTCCGGATAACGGGTGCTTACCGGACAGGCGATAGCACCGGTGCAAATCAGGGCCATGGTGGTAATGATGTAATCGAAGGAGTTATCGCCGATGATAGCGACGCGATCGCCTTTCTTTATCCCCTCGCTTCGCAGCCAGCCGGCTATCTGTGACACCGATTGGTGATACTGCCGGTACGTAAGAGTACGGGAAGCGCTGATCAGGGCGGGGGAATCATCCACTTTCGCAGGTGTACCGTCTCTGGAGATATCATATCTAACCATCCGTTACCTCCTCGAGCAGACCTGTTGCGATGTGCTGCGCTGCTTGCCCGGATTGTAATGTTTCTATTTTCCCTTTTTCGATTTGTACAGGTCGCTCGCTCAGGTCATGTTCAAACCAGTCCAGGGTGTCCATCCCCATGGCTGTATTGGCATCAGCGACTGCAGCTGCAAGTGACGCCAGAGCACCGAGGCCGACTGATGATTCAAACGACGAGCTGATTACGGCTGTAATACCTGCCTCTTTTGCGCTTCGAGCGAATAGCATGGCTTTTTCGAAGCCCAGCAGAGTTGGCTTGATAACAATGGCCGCTATTTTATACGATGGCTCGAGATCATCGGGCTGGATTTCGAGCAGGCTTTCATCGAGCGCAACAGGCATCGTCCGCTTCTTCTCAGTAAGTAGTTTTCGCAATTGACTTAGGTTGCGGACAGGCTCCTCGATATATTCTATTTTGAGTTTGTTAACACTGCTCATGAACTCAAGAGCCTCGCCTATTCCCCACGACCGGTTGCCATCCAACCTCAGTGAGACATTATCACCGAGTCTACTTCGGACATCGACCGTCAGCGAGACAGCATCTTTCACGGACATGCCGCCGACTTTGAGTTTGAAACTGGTGTAGCCGTTTTCTAAGAGGGAATCAAGCCTTGTGATAATTTCGGAGGTCTTGCCGCTGAGCAAACCGTTTACTCGTATGGCTGACAGAGGGTTTTCTGCAATCAGTTTCGACAGGGGCATGCCTTTGCGGGTTGCCATCAGATTCAGTGTGGCAGTTTCAAATCCGAAACGCACGGAGCCTGCGGTTGATACACTTCCCAACCAGTCTTGAAAAGCACCATCGAGGTTTTCAAGACTCGGTGGGACCGTACTCCCCAACACCCTGCGGCGTAGCGACTGAAGTTCCTTTCGAGCGTCATCGATAGTCTCCCGACTGAATCCTTCAAGAGGCGAAACCTCACCATAGGACCGGTTGCCGGCTTCATCGACGAGCGAGACAAGCAACCCCGCGCGAACGGTGTGTAACGAGTCCTTCAATTTCAGTGGTTTTCGGAGAGGAAGTTCAAAGGCGAAGATTTGAAAATCCGAGATTTTCATAGGAGCCATCCTATGGAAAAAATCACGCTGTACAAAAGCAGGAGTTTGCCGGTGGAGGCCAGAACATCATTGAGTATTTTCCCTTGCGAATTGAATACAGTTTTGAACGATGGTATGGCAGGCAACAATACCAGTAGTGTGAAGGCGCTGTACAGTTTCGTGGCGGTGGCAAGATAGACGAGCAGCGGCACAAGACAGGCGACAATAATGGAAAACGTATATTCGAGTTGCGAGAAGCGCCGTCCGAAACGCACGGCGAGAGTTTTTTTGCCTGAAGTCGAGTCGTTGTCTATATCGCGAAGGTTGTTTACGGTGAGGATTGCCACAGAGAAGAGTCCGGGAGCGATTCCGGCTACAAGCACCGGCCAGTTTATGGTCAGTGTTTGGACGTAGAAGGTTCCGCCTACGGCTACCGGTCCGAAAAAGATCAGGACGAAGATATCGCCGAGGCCGATATATCCGATGGGATATTTTCCACCGGTGTAGAGCACTCCGAACAGAATGGAAAGCAGCCCGATTACGACAATGGGGATTCCACCGCGCCAGGCGAGATATATTCCTGCCATCAGAGCCAATGAAAACACTATGGTCGTGGCGGTTTTCATCTGTGACGGGCTCACCATTCCTGCCTGCGTAACGCGGGTGGGTCCTAAACGTTCTGCCCGGTCGACACCTTTTTTGTGGTCGAAATAATCGTTGGCGAAGTTGGTGCCGATCTGGATGAAGACCGCGCCAAGCAAGGCCGCGATAGCTGACAACCAGTGGGGGCTGCCGCTTTCGTATGCCATAGCGGTTCCTATAATAACCGGCGCTATACCCGCCCAGAGAGTTTTGGGGCGCGCCGCAAGTATCCATACTGTGAATTTTGATTCGGGCATCGACAGATATTCGACTGGTTATATATTTATGGCCGTTTCGGGAATTTCGAGAAGTCCGGTTTACGTTTTTCGACAAAGGCGTTGCGGCCTTCCTGCCCTTCTTCGGTCATGTAGAACAGCATGGTGGTGTTGCCGGCCAGTTCCTGAAGTCCCGCCTGGCCATCGCAGTCGGCGTTCATTGCTGCTTTGAGACAACGGATTGCAATTGGCGAGTTAGCCAATATCTCGCGGCACCATTTCACTGTTTCTTGTTCGAGTTTGTCCAGCGGCACGACCGTATTGACCAGACCCATCTCAAGTGCCTGTTGAGCGTTGTACTGGCGGCACAAGAACCATATTTCGCGGGCTTTCTTCTGACCGACCACCCGCGCCATATAGCTTGAACCGTAGCCGCCATCGAACGAACCAACTTTTGGCCCGGTCTGGCCGAAGATAGCGTTGTCGGCGGCGACCGTGAGATCGCACATCAGGTGCAGAACGTGTCCCCCGCCGATGGCATAGCCGGCCACCATAGCGATAATCGGTTTCGGACAGGTGCGAATTTGTCTCTGGAAATCGAGCACGTTGAGGTGTTCCCCGCCCGCTTCGTCTTTGTAGCCGGCTTCGCCGCGAATCTTCTGGTCGCCACCGGAGCAGAACGCTTTGTCTCCCTCGCCGGTAAGAATTACAACGCCTATGGTCTGGTCGGCGCGGGCGTCGGCAAGAGCAGCGATCATCTCGTTGACGGTGAGCGGTCTGAAGGCGTTGCGACGGTCGGGACGGTTGATGGTTATCTTCGCGATTCCATCGGCTTTGTGATAGCGAATGTCGGTATATTTGCCGCAGTCTTTCCACTGTATCGTTGACATAATTTCCCTTTCTTTATGGCTTCAAAAACAGGCGCACCTGTTTGATATATTCCTTCGGGTTCTCGAAGTGCACGTTGTGTCCGGTGTTGCTTACGATGGCTGTCTTTGTGGCCGGACGGGCTGTGGTGATTTCCCCGGCTATATTTCTGAATTTAGTGTCTTGCTCACCGACTATCAAGAGCAGATGTGACTCGATTTTGCCAAGATGCGGCCATAGCGATGGCTGCACGCCGGTCCCCATATTGTAAAGTGACTTTGCGAGCAGGCGCGGGTCGCTTAGAAGACGTCTTTCCATCATTTTTTGAAAAGCCGGGCTGCTTTTATCCATTGTTTTGAACAAGGGTTGGTCATACCATCGCGCAAGAAAGTCACTCACAGGTGTGTCGAGCAGGTCCTCGATTATCTTAGCATCGTGCTCGATGCGGGCGGACCGTTCCTTTTCAGTTTTCAAGCCGGGCGAGGCCGACTCGATAATTACCCTGTCCCAGAACTTCGGATAGTGAACCGCCAGATAAAATGCTAACCGTCCACCCATCGAGTAACCAACCAGATGGGTTCTCGGCACATCAAGCTCACGAAGCAATTCGATTATGTTATCGGCGCATTGCTCCATGGTGTAGTCGTCATCATCGGAGACTACAGTCTGGCCGTGACCGGGCAGGTCCAGACTGATAGTGTGGTAGTCGCCGGATAAAGCTTCGGCGGTGCCACACCAGTCCGATGATGAACCCATGAAACCGTGGAGAAACAGCACCGTCGGTGCGGATGGGTTTCCGGCAGACTGGTAGTTCCATTGCGGTGGCTGGTATGTCATTAGCTACAGTCTCTCGAGTGAAGTTTTGATTTTGTCCTGCAGACTCATGTGCGTCCGGTAATTTTCTTCCCGTTTGGTGACCACCTCGATTATCGACGATCGGCTGTTTTTCTGCGCTTCGGAATAGACAGCGACAAAGTCGCTCTGTGTGTGCGGTTGGTGATAGGCGAGATGAAACATCGCGGCAGCCTTCTCGAAACCAAGACCGTGAGGGGTTCCGAAATACGTTTCAAAGACATCATCACAAGAACGCACCGGCAGAAATGAGAAAATGCCGCCGCCATCGTTATTGATAACGATGATTGTCACCGGATGATTCAGATGCTTGAGCAGTGCGAGCGAGTTGAGATCGTGTAGCAGAGCCAGGTCGCCTATGATCATCGTGCCGGGATTGTCGAGGCCGCTCACGAAACCTGCCATAGTGGCCACGCCGCCATCGATACCGCTTGCGCCGCGGTTGGCAGTTATTTTGACTCTGTTGCCGTGCGGGTCGCCATACATTTCCATATCGCGAATCGGCATACTGCTTCCAAGAAACAATGCGGCATTTGCGCTTATGTTCTGTGACACGAATCTTGTCACGGATATTTCCGTGAGGGCGGAGTCGTTCTCAATAAATTCCTGCACTGTTTTCTCAACCGCAGTGTCGGCGTCGCGCAGATTCTGAAGCAGGCTGCCCGGTTGTTTCTGCTTAACGCCGGATGTCAGCCCGGGGCATAAGTCCGCGCTGTGGTCCTGTAGTCTATGGGTGACGACACCATTGGGATCATGCTTATAGGAATGGTTGGCGACGTGTATGTAGTTGCTGCTGCCACGGCGCTGTAGATATGTGTTGAGTCTTTTGGAGGTCATCACGCCGCCAAAGTGCAAGACTACAGAGACATTCATCTCGGCGAATTTGTTACCCAGTAGTATTTGGTCAAAGTAGGCTATCAGGTTGTTGTCGGTTGCGCCGAGTCTCAGTCCTGACCGGGGGTCGGCAAACAGAGGCCATGCGAGTTTCCGGGATAATTCAAGGACTCTCTGACGTTCGACATCAGTATCGAGTTTACCGGCAAGAATCAGACCGGTGTCGGCGCTTTCGAGCATGGATAAAACCTGCTGAAGCTCCTGTTCGGTTGCTTTATTGTTCGCAGGGTTTGGTTGAATGAACGGAGCCGAATTGTTTATCCAGTTGCTAATACCGGAGAGGTAGTCGTTGAAATCGTTCATGTCGTCGGTAGGTGCAAGCGGCTCCCGGTAGGGGCAGTTCAGATGAACCGGTCCCTGAGGTGTGGCCAGTGCCTGGCCAACAGCTTCATCGATAGAATTCAGTAATTGTCCGGGGGCGATTTGCTCGTCGGGACAGGGCAGGTCTTTGTGGAAGCGGACATACTTGCCGTACAGGTCAATCTGGTCGATTGTCTGGTTGGCGCCGGTGTTGCGAAGTTCGGGAGGGCGGTCGGCGGTGAGGATAATCATAGGCACTATGTCCATCGATGCTTCTATAATTGCCGGATAGTAGTTGGCTGTAGCGGTTCCTGATGTGCATATGAGAACGGCCGGTTTTCCAGTCGCCCGTCCGTAGCCCAGGGCAAAGAAGGCAGCGCCTCTTTCATCGAAATGACTGATTATGCGGGCATCTTTACGTCGGGCAACAGCAACTGTGAGCGGCGTGCATCGTGAGCCGGGCGATATCACGAACTGACTGATACCGTGCCTTAGCAGTTCTTCGACTATCAGATTTGCCCAGAGTTCGTTGAGGTTCGATGCCAGGGGGTTTATCATTTTGTCACCAGTTTAAGGAAATTGCGCATTTTGTTTTCGATTTCCTCCCACTCCGCCGCCGCATTCGAACCATTCAATATCCCCGCGCCGGCGTAAAGACACAAGCGGTTTTTCCGTGCCAGGGCCGAGCGTATGGCCACAGCGAACTCGGCTGTGTTTTTGCTGATCCAGCCCACCGGGGCGGCGTACCATCCCCTGTCGAACTGCTCCAATTTCCCGATTTCGTCGACAATACCTTCCCGAGGATAACCGCCTACGGCGGCGGTGGGATGCAGGGCGGTAATAAACTGCGCATCGCTGACGTCATTGTTGAGGGTACATTCGATGCGAGTGTAAAGATGTTGCACCCGTTCCAGTTTGAGCAGGGTGGGTGAATCGTTGGCAACTCGCATGGTAACATCGCAAACGGCACTGAGCGCTTCTGTTATGCTTTCGATAACGAAGCGATGTTCGCGCCGGTCTTTGGCGCTGTTTAGAAGCTCCTCACCCATCCGGAGGTCTTCCCGGTCGCTCTCTCCCCTCGGCCGGGTTCCGGCGATAGCATCGCATTGGATTCGCTTGCCGTTGCGATGGTAGAGCCGTTCGGGAGTAGCTCCCATAAAGGCCGTGCCTGATGACGGCTGAAGGTAAAAGTGGAAACATCCGGAGGTTTCGCCTTTGAGTTTTAGCATCAACAGCAGCGGGTCAATCGCACTATCAAATTCCAGGTCTGCTTTTCTTGCGAGGACGATTTTTTCGTACTGTTGTCTGCTGAAACTCCCCATAGCTGATTGAATCATCTCGCCCCATCGAGCTGTATCAGGGAAATCGGTTCGGCACACTAAAGACGGAAGGTCGTTGTTTTCAGATGGGCGCACGTAGGAAAGCTTGTTAAATTCCCTGAGGACATTCTCGGGGTCGTTGCGGTCTCTTTTGAAAAAGAGGTTGCACACCAGCCATGATCTGCCGGAGGAGCGATATATCTCAAACCGGGGTACGAAGAAAGAGTATTTGCCAAGCGATCGCCAGTCGTTATCGGGAGCGGAGGAACTATCGAACCTGAAACCGCCGTAGTAGCGGACACCATCGTTTGAGGCCATCAGGTTTTGCTGCACGGCCTTCAGACCATGGTTCTCATCGGGGTGAGTGAACTCATCGACCCAGTCAGCGGCACCGATTCCGGCTGTCTCGAACATTGTGGATCTATCGGACCAGTAGACTTTTCTTTCGGCTTTCTGGCTGCGCAGCCAATCGAGCGGCGAGCAGTCTGGCACTTCCATGGCCAGGCTTTTAATCGGGGTGGTGCCGGCCTGTCCCCCGATTGCGGCGGATTCGAGAAGTCTTTTGACTTCTTTTCTCAGCTTGTCGATGAGTTGTTCGTTTTGGACTTCGGCTTTGCTCAGAGATTTATCTGCCATAACTCGTTCATTCCCAATCTGGTTGTCCGCCGTTTAATCGTGGCTGCCTTCGTAGATAGTAGCCACTCCAAACGTTAGTCGGTGCGCTTCTACATCGTTAAATCCCGCCAGCCTCATCAGTCGGCAGAAATCCTCGCCGTAGGGGAATGTTTCTACCGTCCGGTTGAGATACCGGTAGGCGTAGCTGTCGCCGGATATTACGGCCCCTACGGCTGGCAGTACGTATCTGAAATACAGCAGATACAGACGGCGCATAAGCGCATTTGCGGGCAGGGAGAATTCGAGTATCAGTGCCTTGCCGCCCGGATTTAAAATACGGTACATTTCTTTCAGCGCTTTTTCCACCGGATCTACATTGCGGATTCCGAAAGCGATAGTGACGGTATCGAAACTGCCGTTGGCGAACGGGATTTCTTTGGCATCGCCAATGGTAACCGACAGGGCTTTATCGAGATTTCGCGCGTCAATTTTCTTTTTGGCCAGTTCGAGCATTTTTTCGGCTAAGTCCATCCCGACGCCAGAGACAACCCGTCCGCTTTCGTTGTGAAGCGAAATGAGCAGGTCGCCGGTTCCGGTAGCCAGATCGAGGATAGCCAGTTCGGCCTTTTGCGGTAAATAGCGCGAGACCTGTTTTCTCCAGGCAACATCGCGGCCGAACGACAGCAGGCGGTTGAGCAGGTCGTACCTCGGCGCGATACGGTCAAACATCTTGTGTACATCTTTGCGCGATGGTGAGACGTTACTGTTGTTCGATTGCCTGTCAGCCAATTTTTTGTCCTGTCGGGTTTTTGGTTTAGGCTCTTAAAGGCCGAAGTCTGAATATAACCAATTGGCCCGTGTATTCAAGTCTTTGGGTTAGAGCTTGTCTGTGTCGGGTCACAATTCCCTCAGGCGGGAATCTGGGCCTGACGCAACGTTAGAGCGGGTCTATTTGGGTTGTATAAGCATTTGAGAAAGGCCGAACCTGTTGCTTCAGTCCCGTGTTTTTCATACAATAGGAGAAACGACTCACTTCTGAATAAGGATATTCCCGATGAATTATCGTAGAGTAGGCAAAACCGGCCTGAAAGTCTCTGAAATCGCTATCGGCGCGTGGTTGACTTATGGGGGACCGGTGGCGGCCAAGCAGACCGAGCAGATAATCAAAACGGCGCTTGACCTGGGTATCAATTTCATCGATCTGGCGGATATTTATACCAAGGGCAAAGCCGAGGAGGTTGTGGGTAAGGCCATCAAAGGGATGAATCGCAGCGACCTGGTAATATCGAGCAAGGTGTTCTGGCCGATGTCGGACAACATCAACGACCGCGGTCTGAGCCGTAAGCATATCATGGAATCGATTGATAAATCGCTGGCGCGGCTTGGCCTTGACTATCTGGACTTGTATTTCTGTCACCGGTATGACCCGGAGACGGAGATCGAAGAGGTTGTCATGGCTATGAGTGATCTGGTAACGCAGGGGAAAATTCTGTACTGGGGAACATCGGTCTGGCCAGCCAACAATATTGAACGGGCAGTCGGAATTGCGCGCGATTGGCGGGCTTATGCTCCTGTAGTGGAACAGCCGCGGTACAATATGCTCGACCGGCATATTGAGCTGGATATTATGCCGACCTGCGCCCGCAATGGCATGGGGCTGACAGTCTGGTCGCCGCTGGCCCAAGGGGTTCTGACAGGCAAATATAATGACGGTATTCCCGAAGACAGCCGGGGGAGTACGACCGAGTGGCTCAAGGGGGATCTGACCGATGAGAACATTGCCAAAACCAAAAAGCTCTCCGAGATAGCGAAATCGTTAGACCTTTCCCTTTCGCAGCTTGCGCTGGCCTGGATTCTCCGTCGCCCTGAAATAAGCTGTGCTATCACGGGGGCTACCCGGCCCGAACAGGTGGAGAAGAATGTGATGGCATCGCAGGTGAAATTGTCCGATGATACCCTGCGTGAGATAGAAAATATACTCGATAATCGCCCCCGCAAGTGGGCGTTCTAAAGGAGTTTTGGATGTTTACCACAATCGAGCAGTTCGAAAAGAAGTGGTTGCAGGAGATCGGGTTCACCCAGACAGTGATGGATGCTCTGACTGATGAATCGCTGGCGCAGTCAATCAACGACGACCACCGGACGCTGGGGAGAATTGCCTGGCACATAACCGGGACAATACCTGAGATGATGAGCCACACCGGACTTGATTTCGATGGCGCTGATCCCAATGCCCCCGTTCCGACCAGCGCGCAGCAGATCAAGGACGAGTACAAAAAGCAATCGAACATCCTTCTGGAGAGCGTCAGGAAAAATTGGACTGATAGCTCGTTGCTTGAAGAAGACGACATGTACGGTGAAAAGTGGCAGCGGGGCGCAACGTTGCTTATTCTCCTGCTGCATGAAGTTCATCATCGCGGCCAGATGACAGTTCTGATGAGACAGGCCGGACTTGTTGTTCCGAACCTCTACGGACCTGCCAAAGAAGGTTGGGCTGCCTATGGCATGCCGGCGCCTGAAATTTAGGCGGTGGGAATAGATAAAAGAGAAAAGACCGGGTTAAGGCCGTTTTAGATCAAAACGGCCTTGTCCAGAATCTTCGAGTCAAGCTTTACGCCGGCTGATTCGGCGACCAGCTTGTTCACCACGTATTTGACCTTTGACCCTTCATCGACATCGAAACTGATCGTCGCGCCATAGCGGGCAAAGTCTTTAGCATCGGCTACCGTTACCGTGTTCGTTCCGTTGACCTTTTTGAGCACTTTGGCCAGTACTCCGAGGTCATCGGATGTCAGAAACAGAATCTGGCAAGCGGAGAGATCATCGTTCACCGAGACATTCTCAACGGTGATTTTTCGCTTATCGGAGGATGCGTTAGCCGCCAGTTCCTGTAATTTTTCGGATACGGGTGATTCTCCGATAACGAAGATTGTCACGCTGTCGCCGGAAGTCTGCTTCCACTCGACATGGTCAACCAGTTCTATCAGAAATTCGGCCTTGGAAGTAATTTCCTTCTCCGAATTGTCGGCGGCGAATACTGTTATCGCCAAGAGCACGGCGACCATGGTGATGGTAAGTTTTCTCATTGGGAGCACTCCAAAAAAGACTATAGTTTTAACAGTATTATCGAGTTGAATCCGGTCTGACTTGAGTGAAAATCAGCCGGCCTGCCCGTACCGGGCCCTCAATAAACATGTCCTATCCTAATCCATTTAACCGGAAATAGGGGCGATATGTTCCATCAGTAATTACGCTCAGACCGGGCGGTTTGCGCAGAAAAAAGGTTATAATTTTAACCCAAATCGCGGCTTTGGCCGCCGTATATCTATCTAACCGAAGTATAACTGAAGGTTCAGACTGACCTAACGGGAGCCGATAATTTGTATAGAGGGAAAATTCACAAGCAACGCGCGCATGCATCTATCGATTCTATTGCATTTAGGAGGAAAGAATGACTATAGAGGTCAAAAGGGCCAATTGGTCGCGGTTTTTGAAGCAGTTTACTGCTACTAACCAATACCGGAAGGCCACGGTGAGTCTTAGTAAACCGGGCAGCAAACATGTCCCGGTGGACAGGGATGTCCCGTTTATGGGGGTGGCAATCGCCCGTAAGGGCAGACTGATTGACGGCATCGAGCTTTTCACGGCTCAGAGTGACCCGGAGAAACTCAACCGGCCGGTAATCAGCATAAAGCAGCCGGCTAAAATAGTAGTGGAAAAAGGTGCTGATAAGAGCGACAACCTTTTGGTGGTCGAGGCCAAGGACGGCACTATCGCGAGGCTGGATCTTTCAGGTACGCCTCAGCCCGAACAGCATCGTACGGTTGTAGAGAAGCTGGCCTATACGATTTATGAACGCAGGGGTTGCGAACCGGGTCGTGATGTTGAGCACTGGCTGGAAGCTGAGCGGCAGATAGAAGAAGTTGAGCATCAACTGGTGGAATAGTTAATCGGATTTTCATCCTTCACGTATAACTTTTGGCCGGTGAAAAGGACGTTCCCGGCAAATTGGGATGAAAATTGAATAGTTTTTTGTTGATTCGCTGATTTTGCAGATTGATATTGTGAGTACACAGGAAAGGAGGTGGTCTTATTTTGAATATAAACTTATGTGAGGTGACTGCTACTTAGTCGCCGCCTCGACAAATTTTAGTTGGGGTAGCGTTAAGTAAATCCCAACAGTATTACCGGCCTGACAGCTTCACAAGAGCTGTCAGGTTTTTTTGTGCGATCAGGGGGTTGTTAAAGGTGCCCGGATGATGGAAGAAACCCCCTTTGATTCCCCCTTATCAGGGGGAGGAAGAAAAAGAGGTCTGTTTGAGTAACGGGCAGATGAGGACATCTGCCGAGCTCGGGTTCGGAGCGGCCGAGCCTAAATATCGCCGGATTTGTCCCGCTTCTCGAGCATGTCCATCAGGTAGCGATTCTCCACCTCTTTGTTTTTCACGAAGGTCCTGTGAAGATCCCGCTGGGAAACCATGCCGATCACGTGATCGCCATCGACTATCGGTACATGGCGAATCCAGTTTTTGTCCATGATGCCAGCGATGTAATTCAGGTCGTCTTCGGGAAGTCCTACGATCAGGTCGGTGTGCATCAGGTGTTCGACCCGTAGCGCATGGTACTTACCTTTGGTTTCATGGACTTTTTCGAAGATATCCTTATCGCTGACAATACCGATAAGTTTTCCGCTTTCATCGACAACGGGCAGGCAGCCGATTTTGTTTTTGATCAGCAGGTCCATAGCTTCTTCAAGTGAGGTTAAGGCCGTGGTGGTTATGACCTCTTTCGGCTTTTCTTCCAATAAAGTTTTGACAAGCATACTTTACCTCTCTTTTATGGCGACAAAGATGATATTCTCGCGTGGGATTAGATTATATATAAATATACCTAATCGTCGTACAGAGGACAAGCCAAAGATATAGGTCACGATGGCTTTGCCGTGCGAGGCAATTTCAGTCCAAAAGCCTATTTTTTTTCGGCTTTGGCATCCGGCAGACGTCTGACGCTGTTAGAGCGGCACTGGGGGCAGCTTCGCTCGGTCACGTGATCGTGGTCATACATGCCGGTATATTCGTGGCCGCAGTGCAGGCATTTGAATTTTACCTGTTTAGGCGCCATCAGGCAGTAACCTCCACCTCTTCTTTGGGCTTTTTCTTTTTCTTGGCTTTGGCTTCTTCTTCGGCCAGCACTTTCTTGGTGAACTCTATTTCTTCGGGCGTCACCGCCGCTACCATGTCTTCGAGTTCGCGCATGACTTTCGCAAACTTCTGACCTTCGGCAGCGGAAATCCATTCAAGCTGCAGTCTCTCGGGGCGAATACCCAGTTTATCGAGCTTGTTCCACAGGCGATCCATTCGTTTCTGGGTCCAGTGGACGGCGCTGATGTAGTGACAGTCGGCGAAGTGGCAGCCCGAGACGAGAACCATGGGTGCGCCCATTCGGAAGGCACGCATGACGAACTTTTCATCGACGCGTCCGGAACACATAGTCCTGATAAGCCGGCAGTTCGTAGGATACTGCAGTCTGGCCGTGCCGGCATTGTCGCCACCGGCATAGCTGCACCAGTTGCAGGCAAAGGTGAGCAGGCCTTTTTGGGATCCTCGGTAACCAGGGCATCGACCTGGGCCAGTATCTGTTCATCGCGGAAGTGCCGCATCAAGATAGCATCCTGCGGACATTCGGCCGCACAGGCTCCGCATCCGGCGCAGGCTGCTTGAATGATTGTTGGCGGCTTGGCCAGTTTGCGATCGGGGGCACTGATAGCATTGTAAGGACAGACCTTGGCGCAAATACCGCAGAAGTTACACAGGTCGGTGTCGACCTGCGAGGTGATTGCCTCGATGCGAGTCTTCCCGGCATTGAGCAGGATGCTTGCCCGCGCGGCAGCGGCACTGGCCTGCGTGACACTATCTTTTACGTCTTTCGGCGATTCCACACATCCGGCGATAAAGATGCCTTTGGTGGGAGCATCGACCGGCTTGAGCTTTGGATGTGATTCCATGATGAAGCCATCGGATGTGCTCGACAGCGTCAGGAGCTTTTTGATATGTTCCTGGTCCCGACGCGGAATAACCCCCTGAGACAAGACCAGCATTTCCAGTTCGTGGTTTTCGAGTTTGCCGGTAGTGGTGTTCTCGACGGTCAGAATCAGATTGCGCGATTTGGGATCTTCGACGACATCGCCGGGAATACCGCGGATATATTTCACGCCTTCTTCCTTGCTTCGCATATAGAGGTCCTCGAAGCCTTTTCCGAAGGCGCGCATATCCATGTAGAAGACTTTTGCTTCGACCCCGGGATAGTGGTCGCACAGAAGCAGCGTATCTTTGACCGTGTTCATGCAGCAGATATTGGAGCAGTAGGGATTGCCGCGGCCGTCCTGTGAGCGCGAGCCGACGCACTGGATAAACCCGATTTTCTGCGGGATTTTCCGGTCGCTGGGACGAATGAAGTGTCCCTCGGTGGGTCCTCCGGCGCAGATCAGCCGTTCGAATTCCATGCTGGTGATAACGTTTTCATAGCGGGTGTAGCCGTATTCGTCATATTCGGTGGGATCGTAAACATCCATGCCGGTGGCGGCTATAATCACGCCTGCTTCGATATTGACCAGTTCATCCTGATCATCGTAGTTGATACATTTCTTCTCGCAGACCTCGGAGCATTTGCCGCAGGCGATGGGATTGTTACCCAGGCAATTGTCCATATCGAGAACATAGGCGGACGGCACCGCCTGAGGGAACGGCATATAGATGGCTTTACGCGAAGAAAAACCCTGCTGGTATTCATCCGGGACAGCCACCGGACATACTTTGGCGCATTCGGCGCATGCGGTACATTCGTTGGCGTCAACGTAGCGTGCCTTCTTGCGCACCGTGACGTTGAAGTTGCCTACGAACCCTGTAACCGACTCGACTTCACTGTTGGTGAAGAGTTCAACCCTGGGATGTCGACCGACATCCATCATTTTTGGACCGAGTATTCATATAGAGCAGTCCATCGTCGGGTAGGTTTTGTCGAGTGCGGCCATGATGCCGCCGATCGTGGGTTCCTTTTCGACCAGATAGACCTTATGTCCGCCATCGGCAAGATCGAGGGCCGCCTGAATTCCGGCTATTCCGCCTCCGATAACCAGCGCGGCTTTTGTCACCGGCACTTCGGCTTCGGTCTGGGGTTCGAGGAATCTTGCGCGCGCCACACCGCCGCGGACCAGGTCCTTTGCCTTTTCGGTGGCCTTTGCCTTTTCGTTCTGATGGACCCAGCTGCAGTGCTCGCGAAGGTTGACCATCTCGAACAGATAGGGGTTCAGGCCGGCATCGGCAACACACTGGCGAAAAGTAGGCTCGTGTATCTTCGGAGTACAGGAGGCCACCACGACGCGGTTAAGCTTGTGCTCGGCTATCGCCTTCTTGATTTCGTTCTGTCCCGGGTCGGCGCAGGTATACTTGTTCTGTACGACGCAGACGACGTCGTCCAGCGTTTTCGAATACTCGCTGACCGCGTGACAGTCGATAGTCCCGGCGATATTCAACCCGCACTCACAGACGAAGACCCCGATGCGTAAGTTGTCGGGTTTTGTTAGTTCAATTGCCATATCCTATCTCCCATCTCTTCTATAATCGACGCCTCAACCATCGAGGGCCGAGGCGACTATATTCACCAGATCCGTAACTTTGATATCGATTTTATCGGCTTGTTCACCGCACTGGGCGCATCGGAAATGTATCTGACATTTCGGACAGGCGGTCACAATCGTATCCGCCCCGGCGGCTTTTGCTTCCGTTAAGCGACTGCGTTGAATTTCTTTCGAGGTGGCATCACAGTTCGTCCAATTGGTCGTTCCGCAGCAGACCGCGCCGCGCCGGTTGTGAGCCATCTCGCGCACCTCGACGCCGTCAATTGCAGCAAGGCTTTCCCGCGGTTGTTCGTAGACTTCCATGAACCGCCCCAGTCGGCACGGATCCTGAAAGGCTACTTTCTGGCTTGCGGCTTTGAGTTTCAATTTCCCTTTGTTGGCGGCAATGACTTCGCTGATGTGTTCTACCTCGGGTCCGTTCTCCCCCAGTCTTTGGGGGTACAACTTCTTTATAGTCAGCGCACATTCCGGGCAGGCGGTTATGATTTTCTTTATACCGGCCTGTTCGAAGGCCTTGAGATTGAGTCGGCCGAGTTCGTCAAATTTATCAAGTTGGCCGAGCCAGTACAGATCGTGACCGCAGCAGCGTTCGTTTTCCATTACGACCGGTTCGATACCGAGCTTGTTGAGAATTTTGACGGTATCGTGGGCAATCGAGATTGGCGAGAACTCGAATTCTTTGCCGAACAGCTGTTCGTAGTAAGGAAGGCAGCCGACGAAGTAGAGTACGTCTCCCTTCTTTTTTACTTTCAGGTCATCGGTAATCCATTCCGTGCGATTTTGTTTGAGTTTCGGGGAGGCGGCCATTTCCATGATGTGTTGCATGGCGCCGCCGTGCGACGGGTTGCCGTGGAAACCTGCCTGCTGCGCTACCGCTCTGACATCGCGCATGTAATCGGAATATTTCACGTCGACCGGACAACGCCGCGAGCATAGCTGACAGGTCAAGCATGACCACAGCAGACGGTTGGAGACGAGTTCCGACGCTCCATAGAAAAGACCTTCGGCCAGCAGCCTTCGCGGCGAATACTGGTTATTTACGCGTGAGATGGGGCAAACGGCGGTGCATTTGCCGCATTCGAGACAGAGGAATGCGCGTGAGCGTTTCAGTTGTTCAAGAGCTGTATCCATAGTCGTCTGTCACTCGTAGATTGGTTTGTTGTTCAGCGGGCTGGGGCCCAGATCGGTTATTTGCTGGACAAATTCGTTTATGAGATTGGCCCAACGCTGTCCTTCGGCAGCCGAGACCCACTCCAGGCGGATGCGGCCTTCTTCGAGTCCCAGCGTTTTCACCAGACCTTTGGTTTTCTCGAACTGGTCGACGGCTTTGTAGTTGCCGAAAATATAGTGGCAATCGCCGAAATGGCATCCCGACACGAGGACACCATCGGCTCCGAGTTTCAACGCTTTGAGCACAAACCCCGGCGTAACTCTTCCGGAACACATGGTGCGAATGACTCTGAAATGCGGTGAGTGCTGCATGCGGTTGGTTCCGGCGTTGTCGGCCCCGGCATAACTGCACCAGTTGCAGGCAAAAACCACAATGTTGGGTACGAATTGCTTTTCTGTTTTCTTTTTAGCCGCTTGAGTTCTTACAGCCATATTCTAAACCTTATCTAATAGCAATGCATCTATCATGGAGTTTATCTGGTCGTCGGTAAAGTGCAGGGCGACAACAGCGCCGGTGGGACACCAACTGGCGCAGGTTCCGCATCCTTTGCACAGGGCCTGATTGATCTGGGCCACCCTGGTGCCGAAATCGCTTTGCACGAGAGCCGGGGCGTGGTATTCACATATTTCAACGCAGCTACCGCAGGCACGACAGAGCGACGGTTCCACGACGCATGTGGTAGGCTCCAGAGCAACGGTTTCGTGCGATATAATTGCGGCTACTTTGGCCGCAGCTGCCGAACCCTGGGCGATCGAGTCGGCAATGTCCCTGGGACCGCTCACGCATCCAGCCAGGAAGACGCCCTCGGTGGTGGTTTCAACCGGGCCGAGTTTGGCATGGCGTTCCATGAAGAAACCATCGGCGCCGCGCGGCACTTTGAGAATATCCTGCATTTTCGCGGTGCTGTATTCGTTGGGCATCATACCGGAGGCGAGGACTATGTAGTCGGCATCGATATCGAGGGTCAGGTTCAGGGCCAGTTCCTGAATCTCGACGCTGGAGGCTTTCTTACCTTTACCGATGACGTTGGGCAGTCTCTCGGGCGTGTATCTTATGAACTTGACGCCCATTTGCCGGGCATGCCGGTAGTGTTCTTCGGCCAGTGCTCCCACGGTGCGCATATCGCGATGGAGCACGGCGACATTGACGCCATTTTCTCTTAAGCGGATTGCCTGTTTGATGGTTGTCGGGCAGCAATAGCGCGAGCATCCGGGGTTCTTTTCGCTATCACGCGAACCGACGCACTGAACGAAGACAACGTTCTCAGGTGCTTTGCCATCGATTTCAATCTTGCCTTTGGTGTCGTGCAGGATTTTTTCCAGTTCCTGATTCGTTATGACGTTATCATACTTGTCGTAACTGAACTCATCTTTGGGTTGATAGATATCGGCGCCGGTGGCAACGATAATCGTACCCACTTTGAAATTGCCGTTGGTGCTGGTGATATCGAAATTGCCGACATAGCCGGTTATTTTGGTGACCTCGGTGCCGGCCATTGCCTCGATGCGGCTGTCTTTTACTTTTTCGACCATCGCCCGGGCGAGTTCAAAAGCGGAAAGGTTGGCCGGATAGACTCTGGTCAGGTTATTGAGACGTCCTCCGAGGCGACCTTCCTTCTCTATCAGATAGACTTTCATCCCCTGAGCATCGAGTTCCAGCGCTGCCGCCATCCCGGCCACACCGCCGCCGATGACAAGAACACTCTGGTTGACCGGAATTGACTTCTTGTAAAGGGGCTGCAGGTGGCGCGCTTTGGCCACGCCGAGTTTGATCATGTCACGGGCTTTGCGGGTGGCGGTCTCGGGCACACCCGTGTGGACCCAGGAACACTGGTCGCGGACGTTGACCATCTCGAACAGATAAGGATTGAGGCCAATCTGCTGGCAACTGTCGCGGAAGACCGGTTCGTGAGTGCGCGGAGTGCATGCCGCCGCGACCACACGGTTGAGTTTGTGCTCTTTGACTTTGTCCTGCATAAGGCGCTGGCCTTCATCGGAGCATAAGAACAGATTGTTCTCAACATACTCGACACCCGGTATTTTCGCGGAAAACTCTTTCAGCGAATCTATATCGAGAACGCCGGCGATATTTATGCCGCAATGGCAGAGAAACACGCCAATCCGCGGAGGACCGGAGGTATCGAGTTCTTCGATCTGTTTTGGCTCTTTATCTTCCGGGATTCTCTCCACGAACTTTTCGGCTTCAGCCGCCGCCCCTGAGGCCTGGGCGACGGAATCGGAGATATCGTTGACGCCGGCGGCACAGCCGCAGATATAGACCCCCTGTTTGGCGGTATGAAGCGGTGAGCCATAGTGCGAGTCGACCTCGAAAAATCCGTTGTCATCGAGTTCAATGCCGAGTACATCGGCCAGATCCGGATTGGTTGCCGCGGCTACCGCACCGGTTGACAGCACAGCCATATCGACGACCATATTGCTGACCTCACCGGTTTCCACATTCTCCACGTATACAGTAAGATTTTTGGTTTTGGGATCTTCGAGTATTTTCGAGGGGCGTCCGCGGACATATTTCAGTTCGGGCGAGTCAAAGGAACGTTGATAGAATTCCTCGAATCCTTTACCGGCGGCGCGCAGGTCGATGTAGAACATGACGAGTTCCTCGATATCCGGCTCGTGCTGTTTGACAAGCAGACAGTCTTTTACCGCATTCATGCAGCAGTAACGGGAACAGTATTCGCATCCGGCTTCTTTTCCCTCACCCCTGGAACCGACGCACTGGATGAAGGCTATTTTTTTAGGCACTTTATGGTCGGACGGTCTTACGATGTGACCCCGGGTCGGCCCTGAGGCATTGAGGACTCGTTCCAGCTCGATGTTGCTCAGAACATTTTCGTAGAGGCCATAGCCATAGCTGGGAATGGCGGAGGCATCGTAAACATCGAATCCGGTGGCAACGATGGCGGAGCCGACTTTGACCTGTATATCTTTGACGGTGTCATCATAGACGATAGCGTTGCGGTCGCAACTTGTCGCGCAGTTGTTGCAGACGAGGAAGTCATCGTTGAGACAGTGTTCGCGGTCTATGATATAGGTATTGGGGACTGCCTGGGGAAAGGGCGAATAGATCGCCTTGCGTGCTCCCATGCCGACCTCGAACTCGTTGGGCAGTATGACGGGACAGTCGTGCACGCATTGTCCGCATCCGGTGCACAGGGACTCGTTGACGTATCGAGGGTATTTCCTGATGGTGGCCGTAAAATTTCCGGCTCTGCCCTCGAAGCGAACAAGCTCAGAGTTGGTAAGGACTGTTATGTTGGGATGCCGACCGGCATCCATCATCCGGGGACCCAGAATTCATATAGCGCAGTCCATCGTAGGAAAGGTCTTATCCAGTTGCGCCATCCTTCCGCCGAGGGAGGGAGTTTTTTCGACCAGATAGACTTTTACCTGCGATGCTGCGAGATCAAGGGCGGCCTGAATACCGGTGATGCCGCCGCCTAAGACCAGGACCCCGTCTGCTTTTCCTGGCTGTCGAGCCATTGTGTCTTCCTCCAGATGCAACCGCTTTGAAACGAAACCGTTTGCTAAACTTTCAATTCGGCCTTGCCGATGAGCTTCATGCCATACTCGTAGCCGCTGTCAAATGCCTTGAGATTCAATTCTTCGGTACCTGATGGCACCGATGTTTCCACGGCTTTGCGCACCGCCTCGTGCGGGACGATGTCGGTAACGGCCGCGAAAAATCCCAGCATGACGATATTGAGGACAATCTTTCGTCCGAGGTCCTCGGCGATTCGCGTGGCCGGGATGCCGAATTCTTTTGTCTTCGGTCCGTGTTTCTGCAGTTTGACCAGATCTTTTTCGACAACGTAGATGCAGTCTTCCGCCACCTTGTCTTTGTGGGTCATGTACCCGTCGTGAGACATGGCCAGCAGAATTTTTGGTGCTGTTACATAGGGATAAAGCACGCGGCTGTCCGAGACTACAACCTGCGCGGAGCAGGCCGATCCCCTGGCCTCCGGGCCAAAACTCTGGGTTAGAGTTGCGTGCTGACCATTGTAGATGGACGCGGCTTTACCGATGATGTAACCACAGAGTATCACGCCCTGGCCCCCGAACCCGGTAATTCTGATATCAGTTGTTGCCATGGACGCCTCCGTACGGTTTATACTTATCGCCAAAGGTCTTTTTATTGCCGGCGTTGAGGCAATCGAGGTAGGTGGGTTTGTCTATATCGACGAACTTGCCGACCGTAATCTTCGACTGGAAGTCTATATCGAGCTCTTTGAGATCGGCCCCGTGTCTTATAACGCTGTTATCGTGGTAGAATTTCATCAGGTCCAGGCCGGTGCCCAGCTTATTGATTCTGGCATACAGGGTGGAACACGGCGCGACAACCTCAACAAACGAGAAGCCGGGTTTGGCTATGGCCTCGGCGATGGCCGTTGTCAGACGGCGTATGTGCAGTGCTGTCCAGCGAGCTACATAGACGGCTCCTGATGACGCCGCGAGGAGTGGCAGGCTGAAGGGATGTTCGCAATTTCCATAGGGAGAAGTGGCCGCTTTGGCGGTTAAGGGTGTGGTGGGAGCGACCTGCCCACCGGTCATGGCATAGATGAAATTGTTGACGCAAATGACGGTTATATCCACATTGCGCCGCGCAGTATGGATAAAATGATTGCCACCTATGGAGATCAGATCTCCATCGCCGGAAAAAACAATCACTTTCATGTCCGGACGGGCTATGTGCAGTCCCACCGCGAACGGTATGGACCGGCCGTGAGTGGTGTGGAACGAATCCAGCTTCATATATCCCGCCACTCGTCCGGTACATCCGATTCCGGACACCACCGCGACATTGTTGAGGTCCAGCTTGAGTAGCTGGAGGGCCGATGACAGCGCGGTGACTGTCGTCCCCAGTCCGCATGTCGGGCACCATATGTGCGGAATGCGGTCCATCCTCAGGAGTCTCTCCATCGGATGTTCGTCTTTGACTAGCTCCTCTACTTTCGCATTCATTTTGCGGCTTCCTTTATTGTAGCGTAGACATCTTCGGGTTTGTGAACGGTACCACCGGCGTGTCCGAGCAGATAGGTGCGGCACTTTCCGGCGACGCAACGATCCATCTCCAAAAACACCTGGCCGTAGTTCATTTCGACCATAATCATCGACTTGACCTTGGTGGCCAGTTCTCTGACTCTCTTTTCGGGGAACGGCCAGACCGTTACCATTTTGATTTCGCCCACCTTGATACCCTGCTTTCTTGCTCTGGTGATGGCGGGTTGGACGACGCGCGACGAGATCCCGTAGGACATAACGACAACATCGGCGCCATCGACATCTTTTTCTTCGAGCCAGATGATGTCATCGGCGTGCTTTTGCACCTTGTCGATCAGGCGGCGCACATTTTTTTCCTGCGCCTCGGCATTGATAACGGGATACCCGCGTTCGTCGTGCGTGAGGCCGGTGACATGGAATTTGTATCCCTTTCCAACCGGAAGCATCGGCGACACCAGATCCTCGGTTTGTTCAAAGGGCCAAGCTTCGCCGGGCGGTTTGGTCGTGTATTTTCGTTCGACCAGTTCGATTTGTTCGGCTCTTGGAATAACCACTTTCTCGGTCATGTGGCCAACACACTCATCGGTCATTATCAGAACCGGCATGCGATAGGTTTCGGAGAGATTGAAAGCGTGTATAGCAAGTTCAAAAGATTCCTGAGGCGAATCGGGTGCGAGGGCGATGACTTCGTAGTCACCGTGTGATCCCCACCTGGCCTGCATCATGTCGGCCTGACCGGGCAGGGTTGGGAGTCCGGTGGAGGGTCCGCCGCGCTGAACGTTTACGAGAACACACGGGGTTTCGAGCATCAGCCCCAGTCCGAAGTTTTCCATCATCAGCGAGAATCCCGGTCCCGAGGTGCAGGTCATGGATTTGGCGCCTCCCCAGGAACCGCCCAGTATGGCGTTCATGCTGGCGAGTTCATCTTCCATCTGTATGAAGACACCGCCGACGAGAGGAAAACGCCTTGACACTCTTTCTGCGATCTCGGTAGACGGCGTAATGGGATAGCCGGCGAAGAATTTGCATCCGGCTGCGATAGCCCCTTCGGCGCAGGCGTGATTACCATCGAGGTAATGCGAGCCTGTCAGTACGTTTTTGGGGTCAGCTTTCAATTCGTCACCTCCTTCTCCCCGGCATCGACCCGGATACAGTAGATCGCGAAATCGGGGCACAACATTTCACAGAGATCGCAGTTGACACACTCCTCCGGTTTGACCGCAACCGGCGGGTGATAGCCCTTAGCATTGAACTCTTCGGAAAGCACCAGTACGCCTTTGGGGCAATACTCCACACAAAAACCGCACCCCTTGCAGCGTTCCTTTATAATGTGGAGTTCACCGTGTGGGATTTGCAATTTGTCAATATCTAAGGGGGTTCTCCAGAACTTCATATAAGGCCTCCGCGTTGGCCACATCTGCAAATGCTATTTTGCGGCCTTATCATACGGTTATGAGATATATCTCTATATGTCTCTCAACACCGAGAGAGTATTTTTACGATATAAATGCCAATTCTGAGAGGCGCCGACGCATGATGCGATGGCATTCCAATTTTCGGTCAGGGCCGTTTTTATCTCAGTTCGCGTAGAGGCAGATTCAATGTTGACAAACGTTCGGTTGAAAAACCAGATGATATTTCGCTATGCCGAAATGTAATACAATGGGGGTCGAATTTGCAACAAGAAATCGCAAAATTATCGACTCGCGAGCCTTTTTATTCGATCCACATTACTTATTGTTGCCGAGTGCTAAGGTGCCTTGTATATTAGATAATAAGCAATCGAGCCGTTTTCGGGCAGGTCTTTCACAACAGGCGAGGGACATGGCATTCAGATACAGTATCAGATTTAGCGGTGCGGGAGGACAGGGTCTTCTTCAGGCCGCGCGCATTATTGCCGAGGCAGCCGCTATCTACGACAACAAAAACGCAGCCGAAAGCTGTTCTTATGGTCCTGAAGCGCGGGGCAACGCCAGCCGGGCGGAGATTATCATCTCCGATGAAGCGATTGACTATCCTAAAGTTGAGTCAATTGACCTGCTAATGGTACTGACGCAGGAGGCTTATAACAAGAGTATCGGGGAACTTGGCCCGCATGGGATCGTAATTGCCGACGAGTTGGTCAAGACCGGGGGCGAGATAGCCGGACGACAGTTGTATTCCATACCGTTCACTGAAATCGCCGAAAAGGATTGCGGCAAGCCTAATATGGTGAATATCGTGGCGCTTGGGTTTTTTGCTGCCGTCAACGGCATTATAGAAAGAAAATCCATACGGCAGGCCATTTTAGCGCGTGTCCCCAAGATGTCCGAAAGAGAGTACATTTGCGCTTTCGAGGCGGGCCTTAAAGCCGCTCCGCAGGGGGCAAATTAGCAGTACCGCATATGCTCAGAAAGCCTCATCACACCTCAATTGACAGGGATAGCACAAGATGAAAGACCCGCTGGTTCGCTTGACCGAGAAAACCGCTACTCTGGGCAATTATCACCGCAAATATCTTCATGTTATCTCGTCAAATATAGAAAATCTCACGTCCGCTCTTGAACAGCAGGGCCTGCGCGACAGTGTTCACCTCTGGACATATTCGCTGGAAGTTCCGGGCGAAATGGACACCGTGCTTCAGGTGGCCAAAGACGAGAGCGAACAGCTTGATTTCCTGGGCTGTTATTTCGGGCTTCAGTTCCTCCAGATGAATCTCCGCACGCTCGATATCATAAAGCTTGAGCTGGCTACCCACCCGCACGGTTGGCAGACGGCCCGGCGGCTGATGCTGGAAGCCGGCCGGATGTTTCGTTTTCTGACCAAGTCTTACATGGAGCGTCTGCTGAAGATTTTCCTTGAGGGCCAAAACCCGCCAGATTACGTAATACTCGGTGTCGGTACCAGAGCAGATCAGGATGATATTGATCTGGGCATTATCCACCGGGAACCGGGCGATGCCCGGATTCTCAATCGCGCCATCAGCCGGCTGTCGACCGAGATGTTCAAGAAGTCGACCCGCCTTCATTTTCACCTTTCGGAACATGTTGGGGAGAGCAGCCTGACCGCCACATTAGAGGAATATGAAGATATACTCGACCGGGGCCTTTACGATTTTGTCATCGTAACGGAAATGCTGGGTGCGGCCACAATTTTAGGGGACAATTCTCTTTTTGAGCAATTCAAGCAGCGGGTTACCAGCCGTTTCTATTATGACCCCAACAACAGGGAGAACCGTTTCCACGAAGGTTACCTCCGGGGGATACTCGGCGAGATAAGATCACTGTTGACCAGCCCTAAACCATCCGAGAGCATAAACCCCAAGGATGACGGCCTCAGGCCTATCAAGAGTCTTCTTTCGGCCCTCAAGCTGGTGCATGGCGTCGAAAAAACCAATGCCTGGAACATTGTCGACGAACTCAGGATAAAGGATCCTAAGAGGCGGGAACAGTACGACGATCTGGAGGAAACGCTGAGTTTTCTGGAAATGTTCAGGCATCTCTACCAGATGACAGTAGCCCAGGATGAGGATATCACTCTCAACGAACCCGGAATCGCCGACATGGTAGCCGGAATTGCCCGGATAATTGGATTTGAGAAAAAAGGTGTCGTGAGCGCTAACGACTTTATGCTCGTCAACTATTACGATTCTCTGGACAGGAGCATGGATGCCGTCGAGCTGCTCACAGAGGATTTGCGCCGACATCTGCGCGAGGTCACCATGTTCGGACCGATATTTTCGGGAGAGATTCACAAGAAACCGGGATACCGGGGAAACCTGGCCGTGGATTTCATTCGCGCTTCGACATTCGTGAAGGGTATCACGTACTGGGATGATTTCCAGCAGGAGCTGAACGATGAGACCGGTCCTTTTTATAAGGAATTCATTGACAGTTTTATGCAGCTTCACTACCGGGTTCGCAAGAAGGTTGCTCTGGGTTATATCGCTGGAATGCAGTATGACCCATCTTCCGTGCTCCGCTATATGATTATTCTCGGAAAAAATGCCCGGGACGAAAAAGCCAGGCAGATATTCGAACTTACCGGGCAGCTGTTCATCGAAGAACTCGAGAAACTGCCCAATAGTACAGCCGCTATGGCTCATATGCTTTTGAATTGTCCGGACCTGCTCAACAGCTTTCTGGCGCTTATCGATTGGGATTCGCTGACGAGATTTGCCGAGCTTGCTCATCGCAAAGCAGCCCTGCCGGAATATCAGAAGATTCAGAGACAACTTCAGGCGTTGGCCGATATTCATCTGGAGAGCAGTCATTTCTTCAAGCAACATTTTCACAAGATTCTAAACAAATATCCGGTGTTTATAAAGCATCTATATAATAACGAGAAGCTCAAGGAGATAACCGACGGTACTTACAGCGATATTTCATCGCTGCCGTTTCTCAATGAGCGGATCGAGCAACTGGGTGATTATTATGATCTCGAATTCGTGCGCGTCAGCCTGCTGGCTATGTCGGGAGTGAGCAGCGAACAGACCGATGCCGAGTTTGTGGAGTTTTGTGACAACTACACGCAGTTGCTGTATGAACTTTGTCAGCAGGATGTTCATCTCAGCCTGGGTTATTCCATGCACACCCACGATCGCTTTGCGTTTTACGCCGCCGGCGGTCATGCTCGCGAACAGGGGTTCGATGATGACTATGACATGATTGTCATTTTGGATTCAACCGATCCGGATGAGATGGAGTTCTGCAATAAAATAGTCGGCAAAATGAATATGCAGGTACTCAAACGTGGCGTCTTACCGCACCATCGTTTCGCCGACCATTTTGGGACCTATTGCATAAGTCTGGAGCAGATGGAAGAACTATTGAGCGCCGATTCCGAGGATACTTTTGTCGACCAGTCGCAGGCGCTCTGTTCAAGGATGCTGGTGGGAACCACCAAGTTGGAACAGAAGCTTTTGGAGAACATAATCAAGCCGATGATATTTGAACGGGCGTCAAAATATATCGAGGCTATGAAAGGGGAAATGGAATCACGGCATTCACGCACAGACGATGAACACCGCAGCAATATTAAGGAGTGTCACGGCGGTTTGCGTGATATGGAGATGCTTCTTCTCATGTTCGCCACGAAACACCGGATACGCGAGTGTTTATCCAGGCGATTCCTTCGTCGCCTGTCCGAAATGGAGCCCGATATGGCCGATGATTTCATGTTTTTGGATGACCACCTGACCTTCATCAAAAATCTGCGCGATATCTATCGTCTCAAGGTGGCCGCTCACAATGTCATTGCCCCCGAATACCTGATTCCTGTTGCCGTCAGTATGGGATATGAGGAAACCGCTGAAGGCGGCGAGAAACTGTATGGTGATTTTCTTAGAAGGACCGGAATAGCCGCAAGTGTCATAGACAGGCTGGCGGGAAAAGTAAAATAGATATATACGAACGTTCAGATCAGACGGACACCGCCTCGAATATCCGATCGACCTTCACTTTGTGCATATTCAAGCCAACTTCTTCAATAGTCAAACCCTGAGCAATCCCCAGAAGCTGGAAGTAGTATACAATCGGAACATCGAATTTCTTGTTCAGTTTGCGTCCGAGCACGATCTGACCGAGGTCGAACTCATCGAAGCAGCTCGGGCAGATCAATCCCATGCAGTCTGCTTTTTGAGCAATGATAGCTTCGAGGATATCGTTGACCATCTGATTCGGGATAGAATCGGTCATACACGCTCTGCCACAACACAAGAGTGTTTTCTCGTGATGGATCGGTTCAGCTCCGATTGCTTTTAGCAGGTCAGCCAGGATAGTCGGCCGGTCGGGATCATCAACCCGCATTATTCTGGATGGTTTCAGTAGATGGCAACCGTAGTGGACCGCCACCCGTAAACCATCGAGCGGCTTCTTGACCGTATCGGCGACTTTGCTTATGGAGAAATCATCGCGGAGCACCGTAACGGCATGGCGTACATTAATAGTACCTTTGAATTCGCGGCCTATATTTTTCAGGCGCTTATTAATGGCGGCCTTGAGTTCATCGTCTTCTTTGAGAGCCAGGTTGACTTCCGAAAGAGTGGCGGTGCAGCCTGAGCAGGTGGTGATGATATCGTGCCCTAAGTCTTCCGCCAGGCACAGGTTACGGGCCGCGACCGTGTACCATTCCATTTTGTCGCGGGCCTGAAAATAAATCGGGTCGGGGCAACAAGTGAATCCGTCAACATCGACCATCTCCAGCCCGACTCTGGTCAGGGTACGGCGTACCGCTGCTTCGAACCAGGGGTACTTGATAGTCATCATGCATCCAAAAAACGGGATGTATTTCATATCACTTTTCTCCCATCAGCTTGCCCAGATCTTCGACCGGGTATTTCTTGATAGGCGCCAGTCCAAGTTCTTCGCGTCGCCTTTCGGCCAGCGAGGTAACTTTGGTGGTGATGCCGGATTCAAACACCGAGCCGGACACAGTGCCGATAAGCCCGGGAGCCTTCCCTTCCATGAAACACATATTTTTCAATGCGATGATGACATCTACCGGCCGAACATCCTGCGGACATCGCTCCGAGCAGGTGTAACAGTTGGTGCAGTTCCAGATTTCCGAGTCGGGTCCGATTAGCTCGTGCTCGAAACCCAGGATAGCTTTGAGCATAATCAGCCGGGGGTTGAAAGTTTCGGAATAGTTCCCGGCCGGACAGTCGGCCACGCAGGCGCCACACTGATAACAATAGTTGTGGCGGGCACCTTCGGCGATAGCATTGAGCTTTTCGCGAAAGGCGAAATTGATTTTGTGCTTCTCTGGCGATTTAAGATCTTGTTTGTCACTCATGAGTCGGTCCACCTGTTGCTGTGGCAAGCAAAGGGAAGCCGCGGATGATCAGGCACAGTTGACTACTTGCCGTATTTGATTGTAATCTAACACGGGAGTCAAGAAAGGTCAAACCCTTTTGCGGTCGGCCCGCAAAAAATGGTCCGGCTCAACTTCTTGATTTAATATATACAACTTTTTATATTCGGATATGCTAAGACACCTTGCCATTGCAACGCTGATTGGAGGCCTCTTGAATTGTTCCGACCATCCTCGCGATTACATGTCGCTTCACAAAGCTTCTGTTGTCGTCGACATGCACAGCGACACGGTGTTACGTATGAAGAAAGGGTTGGACCTTTCTCAGCGTAACAAATTAGGCCACATAGACATCCCCCGCCTGACCGAGGGCGGAGTTGACCTGCAGGTATTCGCCTGCTGGGTAGATACCGACACGCCCCGCGAGAAGTGTCGGGCCGAAGTTGACGAACTGATCGACATCCTCGATAAGCAGTTTCGCGACAATAGCGACAGGATTACGGCATGCACTACTGCCGGTGAAGCTGAGAATACTATTAATGAGGGAAAAATCGCAGCTTTTATAGGCATCGAAAACGGTGTCGCTATCGCAGGCGATCTGGCCAACCTTGAGCACTTTTATAATCGCGGCGTAAGATACATGACACTCACCCACACTGCCTCCAGCGATTGGTGTATCTCGTCGGCCGATACATCCCCGGCTTTCAACGGTCTGACAGATTTTGGACGCGAGGTCGTGCGGAAGATGAACGAGTTGGGGATGATTATCGATGTCTCGCATGCGTCCGTTGCGGCCGTTGACGAAGTGTTGAAGATAACGACCGCGCCAATTATAGCATCTCACTCCAACGCCTACGCTCTTTCCGAGCATGACCGCAATCTTACCGATGACCAGATCCGTGCCATCGCCGCCAATGGCGGCGTGATCGGCGTGAATTTCTACAACGCTTATCTCTCCAAAGAATGGGATACGAAGGCTGATTCGGTTTGGGAAACACGCCGTGAGGAAATCGATTCACTCAAAGAGTATTACTGGGATAACGACAGCGCCAGGACCGCCGAAATAGAGAAAATTCTGGACTGGCTCAAGGAAGAGATGAAATTTGTTCCGGTGAATGTCGGCACGGTGGTTGACCATATTGATCACATCGTCAAGCTCGTCGGTCCGGACTACGCAGGTTTGGGGTCGGATTACGATGGTGTCTTTGCCGTTCCTGATGGATTGGACGATTGCTCGATGGTTCCGAACATTACCAAAGAGCTTGTGGCGCGAGGGTATTCCGATGAAGATATCCGCAAGATACTTGGCGGTAATTTCATGCGGGTGTTCCGCCAGGTGTGCGGAGGCGCATAGCTGAGCTGCCATGAGACGCACCGACAAAGAGATTAGTGATCGCAGCGAGATCGATAAGATCATCAACGGCTGTGATGTCTGTCATCTTGGTTTTGCCGTCAATAACGAACCCTATGTAGTCCCTATTTCGTTTGGGTACGATGGGACCTATCTATATCTGCACACCGCTAAGGCCGGTCATAAGATCGACTGTATTGGCTCCAATCCCCGCGTATGTTTTCAGATGGAACGAAATGTATCGCTGGTGACCGATGATGCCAAAGCGTGCGGATGGACTTTCAAGTTCGAGAGTGTGGTGGGGTTCGGAACGGTGGAAGAGCTAATGACGGACGCTGACAAGTCTCATGCTTTGAATCAGATCATGTTTCACTATTCCGGCAAAGACTGGGAGGTTGAGCCGCACGAACTTCCGCGCACCCGCCTCTGGCGCGTTTCTGTCGAATCGGTGACAGGGAAACGATCGAAATAGGGAACCGGTCCGGTTCCGGTTACACGTACGCTGACAATGGATTAGAGCGAGAACTGTTCCGCCCCGGATAAAAAGTGTTGATAGTTTGAAAACGGCCGGCTATCCATACGTATAAGATAGTGTCGCAAGATCAGGCTTGCTGTCTGTCTCTACCAATCTGACACCTTAACCTCACCACGCGGCAATTGCGATAATCGAGATTATTGGAATTGAGAGTGATGAACGATACTCCCCTACATCGTGTGCGAATATGTTTCGCGATACTCATGTGCGGTCTGCTTGTCGGTTTGGTCGTCGGTGGATGCGCTAAGAAGCTCACTCGTCAGACCTTAGCTGCTGAAAACTATCCGCGTCTCGACCGTGGCTCCCCGTATCTCAAGGCTCACATGCACAATGGCGAGGTCTATGTGCTGGAGAGATGGACGATTGATGAAAAGGAGCGGATGGTGCACGGCGAGGGGAAACATCTGGGAATAAACCGCGAGGAGTTGGAGAGTGGTTTGCTTGTGGTTCCTATTGATTCGGTAGCTCTCTTTGAGACCAACCGAATTGTACAGTCCCCAACGGTTGGCGCGGTAGCTTTGCTGACCGGCGCCAGTCTGGCCATCACCGCCGTGTGTATCGCCAGCCCGAAAACCTGCTTTGGCTCCTGCCCGACATTCTACGCTACGAACGGAGAAGAAGAGCTGCTTCAGGCGGAAGGGTTTTCCGCCAGTGTGGCGCCATCGCTCGAAGCTACCGACATAGACGCTCTTTACAGAACGAAGCCATCCAATCACGAGTTTACAATCACGATGACAAACGAGGCACTTGAGACGCATGTTGTCCGTCGGGTCGAGCTGCTGGCCGCAAGACGACCGGCGGGTGGGCGTGTCCTGGCAGACCTCGATGGTAACCTGAGAGAGGTTTATCATATCTCCGCGCCAACTTCGTGCACGGTTAATACAGAGGATTGCTTATCTCTGATCGAGGCCTTCGATGGCACCGAGCGATTTTCGGAAGCCGACTCAACAAATCTTGCGGCGAAAGAAATTATTGAGCTGCACTTCGATAACGTACCGGAAGGCTCCAAGGGCCTGATGATTGCATCGAGGCAGAGTTTACTCAGCACTTATCTTTTCTATCAAACCTTGTCTTATCTCGGCGCAAATACAGCTGAGTTTATCAGTATGCTCGAAAGAAAGGATATTACCGCCACCAGCCAATCGGTGGGTCTGGGTAAGCAACTGGGCGGTATTGAACTCATGATAGAACTTGCGGATGGCTCCTGGTCGGTTGTAAGCAGCACCCACGAAACCGGTCCCCTGGCCACTGATATTCGCGTAATGCCGATACCGGATTCTATTGCTTTTAACGGCAGGCTTCGGCTGAGACTGACCCGCGGCCACTGGCGTCTTGATTATCTGGCGCTCGGGGCGCTCGGAAGGACTGTCGAGCCAGTGCGATTGACACCTCAATCGGTTACTATGAATACGGACCGCATCCCGAATCCGAGAGATGTGCTCACCGACCCTGACCAGTATCTGATAACTTATCCCGGCGATAGCTGCCGGTTGGAGTATATTCTGCCGGAGGATTTCGCATCGTATGAACTCTTTCTGGAGAGCCGGGGATATTATCTGGAGTGGATGCGCGACGAATGGCTTGACTGAAGAAAATGCGGAGCGGGCCATGCTCATGCTGATGTCGCCTGAAGAGGCGCTCAAGACACTCGCTCCGGAGTATAAACAGGTGGAGAGTGAGATGGAACGCTGTTTCTGGAACAGTCGCTATGCGAAGTAGACTGGTGAAAATCGCATGTTCGTTGCCGTAATACTTGCCGTTGTGCTGAGCCGAAGGATGTGTCTCAGCCAAAGTGCCGCGGCCAGTGGCTGGCAAGGTCGAAGAGGCACAGCAGTCGACATATGGCGGATGGCTGGCAGATGCTTTACGCCGTGCACGAGAATAGGGTAATCACTTATGGAGAGTTGATTGCCGTTGAGAAGGATTCCATTTTCTGGCTGGAGGACAACAACCTGAGGTCGCTGGCGCGGGAGGATGTCAGCAGAATCCGGGTATTCACCTACCGTTCACAACACGCCGCGCTCACGGCGTGGACCGTTCTCGGAACTCTTTCGACAGTGTCTCACGGGATGCTACTCGTGATGTCCGCCCCTGCGTGGATTCTGTTTGGTTCTCTAACTACCGGTGCGGTATCGAGAGAGCCTATTGTCGGCTATGTTTCAAGAGGCAGACAACCGTCGCCCTCGTCAGATTGGCTCAAGCTGGCACATTACTCACGGTTTCCTCAGGGTATCCCGCCGGGGCTTGACCGGAGTCTTATCAAATCCAAACCTTCGAAGATACCGGGCATTACCTCCGAGTAAATTCTCCGATTCCTAATATCAGCACACCGCCGCTCTATTCAATCCTCAGCACTAGTAGAGTACCCTGACACGCAAAGTCACCCGCTGTCATGTAACACTCATAGTAGCCGCCGGGGAAATCGGTTGCGCTCCATTCAACCTCGTGTACCCCGGTCGGAAGGTCGGCATCAATGACCGGTGCTTCAAATCCCCACTGAGTGTTGCGGACTTTGATGTTGACGTGGCAGGCGGCCGGCAGCTCAAAGCGGATGATTGTCGTGCCATTGAATGGATTGGGATAAGGGGGATACATAGCGAACCGCGGCAGGATGTGGGTGTCGTTTTCATAACACCAGTCAGTTCCATCACCTCCAACCACGGTACCGGTTTCATCGGTGTAAGTGATAGATGGATAAATGGCCGCCGAACCATCCTGGCCTACGGGGTTGTCATCGTTGCAGCCGACGACGACAACGAGTAACAGAAAGAGAAGTGGAATTACGAAATGCCTGTGTTTCATGTAACCCTCCTGAAGATTTGCTGTTTACACAAATTTAGACGCTGAGCTGAAAACCAACAATATAAATATTATCATCTTTCGTAGATCAGCATGCCGGCACACTCCGACACCTGCTGATACCTGGCAGGGATACCAATCTCTTTCAGGGCGGCAATGATCTCTTCACCGATCATGTAGTATTCATCGAAATCCCACTGTTCTTTCCACTTTTCTCTGACGGTGTCGTGGTCGGCTATTGACTTGAAGCCTATATCGCCGATGATTATTTTCCCGCCGGGCGCCAGATTGTCGATTACGGTGCGCCTGAAGAAGCCGATTTTCTGATCCAGGCTCAGATGGTGAAGGACGTAGCTGGAGATGATGCAGTCGAATTTCTCGCTGTTGAACTGGCCGAAATGGTCACGAGCTATGTCTGCCCGGGCCAATTTTGCATCGGGAATTCTCTCAGCCGCCTTTGCCAACATCTTTTCGGAGAAATCGACGCCATAGATCCGGCCTCCTTCTTTGGCCAGTACGGCCGACAGCAGACCGGTACCTATGCCGACATCAAGTATCTTGACACCCGCCACCGGCCGGCACATAGTCTGAACCGCCGCCAGCAGTTCATAGTATCCAATGAACGGGAACTGCTTGAGAAAAGGTTCAATGCTCTCGTCGTAGTCATCTGCCCATTTGTCGAAATATCCGGAATCTTCCACTATAGGTACCCGGTCCCTTTCGGGTCAATCCATTTCAAACCGGTTGCGCGTGAGATTGTTTGGATAAAGTCAAAGACCCTCGTTATTAGTCTAATATAGACAAAATAGCAGAAACGGAAAAATGACGGTAGCTATTTGTGAGGAATGTCCCCCCAAAAGCCGACTGCTTTCGTCCGGGTTGTCTGATTTAGCAGGTTCCTGCGGCGCAGAATCGAGCGGTTTTTAGAAAAAATGCGCTATCGGGCACCAATGCTGGACACTTTTGGAGATTATCACGTCGTGTAGATATGTACATCACCGGGTTGCGGTCTGAGGAGACGGCAAAGCCGGGAACTTCGCACGATTAAGCGGACTATGCGGCGGAGGGCTACAGCATATATTCGTCGTCCCGCTGAGCTTCGATCGGCGCACACCATGTTTCTTCAGTCGTGCCAGCCAGTTTTGTTACAGTGCTTCGTCAGGCCAGAAAGTAGCCTCATTGGTTGACCGGCATCTTGAAGCCGGCAACCATACTTGCAGCTGGGATGCTACCGGGTTGGCCAGTGGAATATATTTTTATCGACTCACTATAGGAGACAAAGCCGCCAGCAAGAAGATGCTACTTCTGAAGTAGCTTGCCAGTGGAAGGGCCTGCTATTATCAGGTAGCACCTTATTAATTCATCGCTGGTGGGATAGTTGCCGGAAAGCTGTCCCACCTATTTTATTGCCGATTTTCAGCGAGCGACCGACTGTTACCAGCCGAAAGTCAATCCTTTGCGGTGCGAGACGCCCAGGACTGATCGGCATTCCGGGCAAAAATACAGGGAGCGCTTGCCGAGATCGCCTTTCATGTCCGCGGAACAGCACCATATTGATTTCTTTTTTGCAGTGGGGGCACACCGGGTTGATATCTTCTCTTTGCTGGAACATAATCATCGTATTACCGCCTTCTTGATTGTTTTCTGATAATATATACCTGATCGTGGTGGAGAAATTCATTTAGATTATTCGGTACCACTGGAGGGAGATTTCATGGCGGGTCTGTTGGGTCTAGCTAAGTCTGCGGGATCATGTCCAACAGCCACATGACACCGAGGACGATAAGTATCCAAACATAAAAGAAGAGCGCCCCCAGCTTAATGCCACTCGCTACACCAGCATGCTCGCCGGCCCATTTGGTATTGAACGGTTTTTTCTTTTCGCCGATTTTGTAACCGACGACAAATAGGGCGATTCCGATAAAAACCATCGGGACACCAATTATGAAAAATGGGTCAAACCACATTTATAGATTCCGCTCAGTGTACATATCAATTCTCAGTTAAGCCTTAGGAAAAATCGATGGTGCGACAACCCCTCCGCCGCGGGCGAAGCTTAAGGCACGCTAAGCTTGCCCAACGATATTTATGGCGGGGAATTTGGGATACATGTAGAACTTTGATCAGGCCGGGGCCGTTAGAAGAGTTATAATCGGGTAACCCATAGCAAGCTGTGGGCCACCCGATAAACCAAACCCATCCCATAATTCCCTCCATTCACAAGAAATGCCAATTTAACAAAGGGACTGCGGTCGCACGCGGTTTCAAAAAATGTACCCCAGATTCAAACTTGGGCAAATCATAAAATCTTTGATGTCATCGTACTCGTTAACCTGTCTGACACCGGCCAGTTCTACATTGACGGTAAGTTTGTCACGGACAAGAAAAGACGCACCACAATTAGCGAGCAATCCCCATCCCCACTGTTTTTTTTCCTGATCCAATTTCCTCATACCGAATGCGGGCCCGAAGGCCAGATAAAAGCTGATATCTCGCCAGGGATTGTACGCCGGAGATAGAAACAGACCACCTCCACCACCCTCCAAGTCACCTCCTCCGAATACCAGAGCCGCTGTCGGAATAAGAGTAAATCGCAATTTCGAGGAGTTATTAAGGTTTGCCAGAACAGAAAGTGATGTTCCGTATCGCTGTGATCTTGCATTGTCCGAAAGGTCTTTCCAGCCTTTGAACTGCAGGGTGAAGTGTTCACATAGACCAATTCTCAGAGCACTCTCACATCCAAACGCTGTTTCACTGGAGTCTTCCGTTTTGTCCGGCCTAGTTTCAGCAAGACTACCGACTCCTCCCAGTAACTGCACTTGACTTCCCTTGAGTGGTTGCGCAGGCAAATTCATCGACGGACTGTAGACCAGACTCGGAGAACAACCGCAAGCCAATGCAGATAATAAGATCACCATACCAAGTAACATCAGAAGCCGCTGCATAGAATCCCCTTACAAATCAATGTGTATTTGTCAGTTTATGTCATAACCCGGTAACCCACAGTCCTAGAGTGAGTCCCTGACGGTGCTTCCACCAACTCTACGAAGATAAGAATCGATTAGAAATCAATGCTGTGAAAACGTGCTGCTGAAGTCAATCCTGATCTCCCCGAACGTGCTCACCCGCCAGACGCGGGCGAAGCTTAAGGCACGCTAAGCTTGCCCAACGATATTTATGGCGGAGAGGCAGGGATTCGAACCCTGGATAGGGGTTACCTATACACACTTTCCAGGCGTGCTCCTTAAACCAGCTCGGACACCTCTCCGTATTTCTGCTGATACCTGCGCTTCGGGGCCGATGAGGACATCTGCCGCCCACACGCAGTCTCGGCCCAAACCCGTAATGGCGTAAGCCGAAACAGGCCATAATGTAAGCCAATTCGAGAAAAAAAGCAAACGGATAACAATCGGCCGGCAATCCGCGTTTATCACAACGGCTTGCGCATTAGATTAGAGGCAGGGCCAGTCGAACCGGCCCTGCCATATCTGTCAGAAAGCGGTATCTTATCTCCCTATAGCCCGGTTACCACGGGTCTTCCATCATAAAATACAAGCCGGTTGGCTCGTTTATCAGATCGGCCGTAAACTCAACCGTTCCCAGACCGCCAAACCGGTTGACTATAAACGTATACTCGCCGGGGGGAAGGTTGGCTATCACCATGTCGAGTTTCAAGTGGATATCATCAGTATAGGAGCGCCTAATCTCACATTCTCGGTAATGGTGATGGTATTGCCCTGAATACGAAATCCTAGCTGGCACTAAAAACGACAACAGGACTTGAAATAGTTGCAGTGCGACAGGTTCAGGCTGTCGGTTCGCCATCGTAGTCCCACGTAAAGCAGGTGGTGTAGCCCATGTCGCAGCATGACTGGACCAGCGAATAATCGGTCAGTACGCCAGTGGCACTACTATAAGTTCCCCAGGGGGCCAGGGTGCGTTCGGCCGAGCACATACCGGATGAACCGACGCCCTTAAGCACAATCTCGCACTCCAGCGGCTGGTCATCGCCGATATAAGCGTACTCATCGAAACGCAGGAGGTACTTGCCCGGTTTGATGCCGCTGATGCGGTAATCGACATTGATAAGACAGAGACAGTCGCAAATCCCGAGGTCCTGTTCCACCACGGTGATGACGCGGTCGGTCAGGTTGACAACGAAGGCAAGGTCGGGACAGCAGTTGAGGCCGGCGTTTATACGGCGCAGATCCAGGTTACCATCGCCGTCGTATTCCCAGACTACGGCCGTCTGAGTTGGCGGTACGTACGGGTCTTCGTCCGATGACCCGGGAACCAGGCACTGGGTGTGAGAGACAATTTCGAGTGACAGCTCTTCCGGGGCCCCGGTGATGGCGGCCGCGGTAAGGTTCGATGTCGTCTGCGGGCCGGTAGTTTCGCGGTCGCAACCGAAACTGAGCAGCAGTGTTAGCCCCGCCACCGAAAACACCGCTAAAAGCAAGCCACTGCTTTTTCTGCCGAAGACTTTTGTATTCACAGTAGCCTCCCTAATAGTGTGGTTAATTGATGTTCCAGCTTGATGATGTGCCCGATGCAGAGTTGGCTCGGCGAAATCAGCGGGCATGTGTTGTATATACTATAGACTTAATATAATCGTCGGTTCTGCCGGGGCAAGGAGAGTTTTGATGGCGCGAGAGGGTTCCACCGGAGGTCTGCCGCGCACATAAAAAACCGGCAGGTGTCTTAGCACTCAAACACCTGCGGGTTAGTCCAATTTGATGTGCCGGATTTAAAACGGCATTTCTATGGCCTCTTTGTAACAGGTATAACCGCCCGGCTCCGTGGTCAGGTCAAGAGAAAACTCGGTGTCATTGTATGTCCAGGGGCTTTCGACAACGACAGTGTATACGCCGGCAGGGAGATTGGTGATTTGCATGTCGACATCGTACGGACAAATACAACAACAGCCACCGTCCTTGAGAACTTCGCTTTCGACAATGTAAATAGTATCGTTTGAAAAAGTGAATTCGGCCGACAGCAGATCGACGCAGCAGTTGAAGGTGGCATTCTGATGCGTGAGATTCAACGTGCCGCCATCGTAGTCCCACACGAAGCAGTTGGAATCGGCCGGAAGACCATCGCCATAGCTGTCGGTGGCCCAACCGCCGCACTCGCTGTAGGCAACAACTTCTCCTCCGGCGGATCCACTGTAACCCCACGGATAGTCACTGCGCTCGACGATGAAGATGCCGGAGGCTGGTTCGGGGCGAAGTCTTATGGTGAACTCGAGCGGGGCATCACCCTCGCCCGTATGCAATTCGATGAAGTTAATAGTGTACGTATCGGGGCGCACGCCGTTGATCTCGTAATTGAGGTCGTAAAGGCAAAGGCAGTAGCAGAACTCACCATCTTCACTGTCGGTTACGGTGATCATATTGTCAGCAAAGGTTATATCGCCATGAATATCCGTACAGCAATTGAAACCGGCGTTGATGCGATGCAGATAAAGATTGCCGGCCCCGTCGTATTCCCATTCCACGGCTTCCTGAGTTGGCGGGATATCCGAGTATCTGGTGTCGGCATAGCCGCCACAACCGCTCAGGTCGGTAAGCTGTCCTATTGGACCTTCCAGAAGACCCCAGCGATAGCGCTGGGCATCTTCGATAATCTCAGTCAATGTCGTTTTAGGCACAAATGCCGATTGGTCGGGCGAATCCGGGCCGGTGCTGTCGCGGCTGCAGCTAATGGTAATGACAACGCAAATTAAGCATATTGACGTAAGGATTATAAGAGCGCTGCCTATGCTCAAATTTGAGGATCTGGTTTTCATAGTGTTGTCTCCTATGTATATCTCTAATTTGAAGGCATGCCCGAAGTAGTCTTGGCCGGGCAAACGCGGAGGGCAGACCGAGTTTCTATTAAAGTACAGACGGTGAGTGCTGCGGAAGTGTGGAAAAATTTGTGTACTCTGTTATCCATAATATAAACCGGATAGGTCCGGATTGTCAAGGGCGAGTTCAGGGGAATCAGCGAGTGCCCGGCTAATCGAATACATACCAACAGGTTGGCTAACTGCCCTGAAACGTCCTTTCCTGGGTCTGGAGAATCTGGTTGTACACGCTTCGGACATTTTCGATCTCTTCCAGCATCGGCGGAGCGTTCGGGTCCTTACCCGGCATCGCGAATTTCGAGGCCCACTTCCCACCGTCTCTTGGCGCGCCCAATGTGATACTACCGCAGCCGCTGGATTTTTCAGCGATGGTGATATCGCTGACTACGTTGAGCGAGATGCTTCTGGTCCTGGGTGATAGCCAACCGGACATAATGATAATGCGGCTTTCGGTCAGACCGTAGTAGGTTCTCTTGCGCCCCAGAGCATCGAATATGTATCGGCCAAAGGCCAGGTAAAGACCAATAAGCAGAAAGGGAAGAAAAAACACCGACAGGAAATCGACATCCTTATCTTCCTTCAGCCCAGCCACGATTGAGATCAAAACCGGAGTCATAAAGAATATGCCGAAAATAGAGAGCGGGATATCCGACCACCGAACGATGAACGCTCGCGCGGGTCGTCCTACCCAGAGTACACGTTCGCCCGGGCGAAGCTGGGTGTTGATTTTTTGTTGGATATCAAAGTCCATTGTCAAATCCTCCCGGCGTGTTTGTCTAATGGCTAAACATCGTGCTGCAACTGGTGGCAGCGTGTGAAAAAGCGACGGATTGTAAGTTCGACCGCCATGACGGATGTCATAGTGACGGCGGCGAGGAGCATATAGCCCACTATTATTTGCAGCAGAACAGCATCGAGCGGCTCGGCCCCGGCCAGAATCATACCGGTCATGGCGCCGGGTAAGGCGACGATACCCACCGTTTTCATGAAATTGAGCATCGACATCATTCCAGCCGTAGTCGAGGTGCGAATGTAGGGCGCCGATGCCACCCGCCATGATTTGCCGAGAGCGAGCGCAGTTTCTATGGCGAGGCGGTTGTTGCGGAGATCCGAAGATATGCGGTCGACAGTGAGGGCCGAGGCGTTCATGGAATTGCCGATGATCATGCCACCCAGCGGAATGATGTAGCGCGCCTCGAATGAAATAATCTGCGCCGCCAGCATGATGCCGATAGTAACCAGCGACCCTACCAGCATTGAAGCAGCGGTGATGACCAGCGCGCCTTTAAGGCGCTTAACTCGTCCGGCCGCCGTGTGCGCACCAACCGTGATCATCACCAGCAGAGCCAGAATAATCAGCCATGGGGATTCGAGATCGAAAATGAACTTGAGGGCATAGCCCACAGCGACCAGTTGCACAAACGCCCTCACCGAGCCGAGGGCCATATCTTTGGCAACGGGGATGCGCCAGTAGCGGCTGATAGCGATAGCCACGGCCACCAAACCAAACGATATGAATACCTGGGTAAATCCGGGGGTGGTCATTTGAGCTGCTTTCTTTTGTACATTTTACCCTGTTCGGACTGCGGGTCGTTGATAACCTGATTTACATCGCCTGATTCAATCACCTTGCCGCCGACCATGAGCAAAGCCTCCTGTCCGATACGAAGCGCCTGTTCGGGGTGGTGGGTGACCACGATGGCCGTAAGGTTGGTTTTGGGTACGATGTCGACTATCAATTGTTCTATGGCTTCGGTATAGCTGGGGTCGAGAGCCGATGTCGGTTCATCGAGCAGAACAACCTCGGGACGGGTCGCCAGAAGCCGCGCAATTGCAACGCGCTGCTTCTCCCCCACCGAGAAATTCGTCGTGGGCCGGTCAATCTGCTCCGGTCTTAACTGAGCCTGATCAGTCATGAACCTGATATCGTCATCGGAGAGGTTACTGTTGGCATAGAGTAGATTGTCGCGAACGGTGCCCTCGAAAAGGTGCGGTGTCTGAAACAGATAGCCGACTCTTCTGTCTTAACTCGCAGGGCTGGTAGTCGCAGTGTTCTTTGCCGTGGAAGAGCACTTTGCCGCTCGTGGGTTCATCGAGACGGTTTATCAACCGGAGCAGCGATGATTTTCCCGCGCCGGAGGGTCCTATGATAGTGTAGATCTTGTTTTCAAAGAAATTGTAGGAGACATCATTGACAACCGTCAGTTTCTGCCCATCTTGCGCGACAGTTCGGGTAAGATTGGCGATATCGAGAATGGGGGCGTCCATATCGTTATTCGTTCTCCGGCCGGTCTTCGCCAAAATACAGATAGCGGTTGAGCAGGCTGACGTATTCCGACCAGCCTTTGCCATCGTGTCTTTCGCGGATTCGTTCGATAGCGCCCATCTTGCTGTCAATCTCATCGCAATAGTAAACGACGAATGCCTCCGGCATCTGCGGCACAACCGGCGTGGCATATTCAAGTTCTCCCTGGTGGGAGAGAATGATATGGCGCAGTTTCATCAGTAGTTTTTCGGGGAAGTTCTCAATTTGCCGCGCCTTCTGGCAGATCCATTCATCGACCACACAAATGTGCCCGACCAGCCGGCCTTCATCGGTGTAATCGATAACCGTCGTGGTGGAATACTGGGAAATCTTGCCGGCATCGTGAAACAGTCCGCCGAAGATGAGATAATCTTTGTTCAGGAAGTCGTACCCGGCGGCGGCCCGTACGGCGAGTTCGGCGACATTGGCTGAATGTTCCGAGAGACCGCCGATAAAAGCGTGGTGCCAGAGTTTTCCGGCAGCGGCGGTTAGATAGTCGTTTAGAAATTTCTCGTCGTTGAAAAACGATTCAGTCAGCGATTTGATATAGCTGTTCTCGATTTTTTCGATCAGGGCCATGATTCTGGCTTTACGTTTTTCAAGCGGTTGACTTGAGTGCGGCAGGATTTGCTCCAGCGGGTATTCGTTGTCTTCGGCCAGCCGGATCCGGTTTATGGTGAGCTGCTTTTTGTTGTTGTATTCGCCCACCACGCCGCGGATTTTCACGACCATGCCCTCGGCCAGGTCGGTCAGGCAGAACTGGTCCGGCTCCCAGATCACTCCGCCGATGCGACCGGTAGCATCACCAAGCTCAATTGAGACGAACTGACCTTTGGTGTATTCGCGGATTGTCTTTTTGCGAACGGCAAAAAACGAGGTGATTTTGTCCTCGACGACAAAGTCTTTGATTTGTTTGTTTTCCATATTTATAGAGTATAATAACGACCGGTATCTCAAGGCAAATCAATCTGCTGAGTTTTTTGCTGGTCGGCGGATATAAACAGTTGCATATTATCTTGCCCGCAAGCTGTATAAGTCATAAATTGGTCAATACTTATGAAGATACTCAGTCGCTACATACTCAAGGAACATATAGCACCGTTTCTGTTTGCTTTCTTCACTATCACCTTCCTTCTGATAATAGACTACGTCCCGAAAATAACCGACCATGTTATTGACAAGGACCTTTCGGTATGGGTAGCGCTGGAGTTGCTGGGTTTAAACCTGGCGTGGATGTTGGCGTTGTCGGTGCCGATGTCGGTTTTAGTGGCGACGATGATGGCTTTCGGGCGATTGACCTCGGATTTTGAAATCACGGCCATTAAGACCTCGGGCATCAACATTCTTCGCGTGATATTCCCGCTGTTGGTGGCCGGTTCTGTTGGCACTTTCGCCATGATTCAGTTTCACGATAAGGTTCTGCCTGATCTCAACAAGAAAGCGCGGGTTTTATGGGGTGATATTTCGGCCATGCGTCCCACGCTTGTTTTCAAGTCGGGGGTTTTTATATCTGATATCCCGGGTTACCTGGTTTTGATAGACAGAATCGACCACGCGACATCGCGCGTGGAGGGCGTCCGCATCACGGAGACGAAAGACAACAGCAAGCCCCGGATTATTATCGCCGAATACGGCTATCTCAAGATGACTGACAACAACATGAATATGCAGTTCACGCTGTATAACGGAGAGATTCATTCGCTGGATACGAAGGATCCCGATGAGTATCGCAAGGTGGATTTCGAGAATCAGATAATCAATGTTTCGGGGACGGGGTCCGAATTGAAGCGATCCGACCCGGAGTACCGCACTGACAGGGAGATGGGCATAGAAGACATGCAGGTGCGGGTAGACAACGCCCGCGGTCAGATAGAGCCGTTCAGAGAAAAGATATTTTTGACCCTTGAAGATAATATGGAATATCTGTTCGCGGACAGTTTCAAATACGTGCGCAGCGATAGTGTCAACGATTCGACAGCCTTTTATCTGGCCAGGGCAAATGCCACCAATTTTTCGCGGAATATCGAGCGTAGCTGGCAACAGATAATGGCGCAACAGCGAACAATGGATAAATATAACATAGAGATACAGAAGAAATATTCTATTCCATCGGCGATACTTGCCTTCATACTGATCGGGGCACCGCTGGGGACGATTTCGAGGCGCAAGGGTATGGGGATGGCGATTGCAGTTTCGATAGTGCTGTTCATTGTGTACTGGGCATTTTTGATTGGTGGCGAGGATCTGGCCGACCGTGGTATTATTTCGCCTTTTTGGGCGATGTGGAGCGCCAACTTTCTCATGGCCGGGGTTGGCCTTTATCTTCTGTACATTGTTGTTACCGAAAAGCCCTTGTTTAGTTATTTTAGAAGAATAAGGTAAGAACCGGTCCGGTTATGATTAAGAAATTAGATCTTTATCTGCTTCGTCATTTTTTCGTTTCCCTGTTTGTCGTAATTATCGCCATCGGCTTCACCATAGTGATAATCAATATGATCGAGGAGCTTCGCGACTTCATCGATCATAAGGTGCCGATACTGGAGATTCTGGAATACTATGCGTATTTCGGCGGGTGGGTTATCAAGGCCTTCTTCCCGGTGTTTGTACTTCTGGCTACTTTGTTCTCGGTTTCGATTCTTGCCCGCAAAAATGAGATACTGGCGATGAAGGCATCGGGGTTGTCACTTTATCGCATTTCAGCGCCGCTTTTGTGGGTCACTCTTCTTCTGGTGGCCGGGCATTTTTATTACAGTGAGTATATATTCCCACCGGCTAATAAGAAGCGGCTGGAGATCAAGGAATTTACTATCGAGAAAAGGTCGGCGCATCGGTATACCCAGGTGAAAAATATTTACCGCCAGATAGAGCCGGGTTATTTCTACACGATCGGGTCGTTTAATATCGATCGGGCCGAAGGTGCGGACCTGAAAGTCTACTGGACCAAAGAGAACCGGTTGAGTCAGATCATCACGGCCGAGCGCATCATCTACCGGGATTTTACGTGGGAAGCGCACAAGGGTATTGTTCGCTCGTTTGATGATTCGGCTCACGAGTCGTTCACGCAGTTTTCAACCATGAAATTGACTGATATCAAGGACACGCCTGCTGATCTATCGAAGAAAATCGGCAAACCGGAGGATATGGGGATCGAGGAGTTGCGGTCTTATATCGATCTGATGAAGCGTACCGGCGGTCCGTATGTCCGGGAGTCGATAGACCTGAAGTTCAAGTATTCATACCCGGTATCTTCCTTTATAGTGCTACTGATAAGCATCCCGTTTGCATCGAACCCGCGCCGCGGGGGGATTGCGGTATCGTTTGCGGCGGGAGCTTTGATAGCGCTGGTATATTTTGTGCTATTTCGAATTTTGCAGTCAGCGGGGTACAACGAGAAGATTCCGGCGGAACTTGCGGTGTGGGGAGTGAACGGGCTGTTCTTCCTCATCGGTGTGGCCGCAATGCTGAAGGCGCGTAAGTAAATGCCTCTGGAAGATCATGAGAAGAATCGGGTGGCGTGGAACGAGATGGCCGGGGTTCATTACCGGCATCCCGACTACAAAGTAAAAGAATTTCTGGCCGGAGCTTCAACGCTACATCCTATCGAACTTCGCGAACTGGGCGAGGTGCGCGGCAAATCGCTGTTGCACCTGTTCTGCCAGTTCGGGCTGGACACACTGTCGTGGGCGCGCATGGGTGCCCAGGTGACAGGGGTTGATATCTCGGATACATCTATAGAATATGCGATCAATCTCGCGAAAAAAGCGAACCTGCCGGCGAAATTCATACGTTCGGATGTGTTGGAGCTTGAGGGCAAGCTTGACGGACAGTATGACATTGTCTTTCAATCCTATGGGACTCACTGCTGGATATCCGATTTAGAACGTTGGGCAGAGGTTGTTGCCGGGCATTTGAAACCGGGGGGCATATTCTACATCGTGGATTTTCATCCGGTCGGTATTGTGTCTACGGATGCAGAGGTTTCCTATTTCAATCGCGGACCTTACCGGTATACCGATCAACCGGATTACTGCGACAAAAGCTACATAATCCAAAGCGAGCTGGTTGAATGGCAGCACAAGTTATCGGATATTGTAAACGCTTTTGTGAAAGCGGGATTTGCTATAGAGTCGCTCAACGAGTTTGAGGGCTGTGTCGATGTCCGGGCTGTAGGCTGGGTTGAGAAAGACGGTTACTACTATCCGCCGGAAGGTTTTTCGCGTTATCCAATGACGTTTTCTCTAAAGGCAAAAAAGAGTTGAGATAGTCCTCCGCTCCTAAGGGGCGTCCGGGGGTTCGTCGGGGCGAGTACCGGGCTTACCTTCAGAAGGGTTGTTGTAGAAGCGCTGGGTCGGGTAGGCGAAATCGATATCGTCGTTTTTGGCGAACTCCATCAGTATATCTTCCCATATAGCCTGCTCTGTTCCTCGTCGGTCGCGCGGGCCGCAGAGATAGCGGATCGTGAGTAGAACGCCGCTGTCGCGGACGCTGGTGTAGACAGTGGGTGTGAGCTTGCTATAGAAAATCATGAATTTCGTTGAGGCTTCTCTGACTTTCCTTTCAGCCGTTTCGGTCAGATGCGCGGCGTGCTCGCGTCCGATTGTCTGGAGAATTTCTTTCGCTTTGCGCCAGTTGCTTTCGAACGTTACCAGGACCGGGACCTCGTTCCAGATGTATTTGAATCCTTTGCTGTAGTTGGCCTGCATTTCCGTGAAGACTTTGCCGTTGGGAATGTGAATGACGCGTCCGGTGCTCTGGTCGGCATCGACCCAGTTGCCTATTTCCATGAGGGTGAACTGGAAGATGCGCAGATCGATAACATCGCCGCTGAACTGGCCGATTTGAATGCGATCACCGACTTCGAAGGGTCGCCTCCAGACCAGGAAGACCCATCCGGCGAGGTTAACAAGCGGGTCTCTCAGGGCGATAGCGATACCGGCCGATAGCAGACCGAGATACGTTGTGAGAGCGGAGAAGCCCGTAAACCAGATGCGGCCGAGGATGAGAAAACCGATCAGCACGGTAATATAGGTTGAGCTTTTGCGCCAGCTATAGCGGATGCGGACATCATCGGTACGGCCGGCCACAATACGCAGCACAGAAAGCGAAGCAGCCACAGCAAAAGAACCAGAGCGACCGAAGCAAGAAGTTTTCCGACCGTAAGATAGCTCAGTCCGAGTGTGTCTGAAATTGTCTGAACGAGGTTACTCATGTCGTACCCCTTTACATAGCCCCCGATTCACCGGCGACTCAGGCATACATCGAGTTGATAGATCTGAAAGACGGCTCCGGGACTATGTCCCCATCTCCCATGAAGCGAGATATTTTTTCTGCTCGGGCGTGAGCTTATCGATGGCTATGCCCATGGATTTCAGCTTGAGCGATGCAATGTGCATATCGAGTTTGTCGGGCAGGCTGTAGACCTTGCGTTCAAATTTCTTATAGTTAGCGACTACATATTCGGACGCCAGAGCCTGATTGGCGAACGACATATCCATCACCATAGCCGGGTGTCCTTCGGCGCCAGCCAGATTTATCAGCCGCCCCTCACCCAATATATAAATGCGTTTTTTACCGAACAGGAATTCCTCGACGAGCGGCCTGACAATTTTTCTGCCGGAGGCTGCTTTAGTTATTCCGGGAAGGTCAATCTCGGCGTTGAAATGTCCGGAGTTAGCGACTATAGCGCCATCTTTCATTTTTCTGACGTGTTCGAGGCGGATGACGTTTATATCGCCGGTAACGGTGATAAACAGATCGCCGATCGGCGCGGCTTTGCTCATCGGCATCACCATAAAGCCATCCATCGCGGCCTCAAGTCCCTTGACAGCATCGACCTCGGTAACAATCACGTTAGCGCCCATACCTTTGGCTCTAATGGCCAGTCCGCGACCACACCATCCGTAGCCGGCGATTACAACTGTCGAACCGGCGATGAGCATATTGGTGCATCGGAGGACACCATCGAGGGTCGATTGTCCGGTTCCGTATCGATTGTCGAAGAAATGTTTGGTTTTGGAGTCATTGACGGCCACAACGGCAAACAGCAGGGCGTTATCTTTTTCCATGGCGCGCAGACGAATCACGCCGGTGGTGGTTTCCTCGGTTCCGGCCATGACGTTTTCGGCCAATTCTTTTCGACTGGTGTGCAGGGTGGAGACGAGATCGGCGCCATCATCCATAGTTATATGCGGTTTGAAATCAAGAGCCTGGTGAATGTGCTTGTAATAGGTCTTGTTGTTTTCGCCTTTGATGGCGAAAACACTGATGCCATATTCCTTGACGAGGGCGGCGGCGGTTTCATCCTGTGTTGACAGCGGATTGGAGGCGCACAGAGCGGCATTGGCTCCCCCGGCTTTGAGGGTACGCATGAGATTGGCTGTCTCGGTGGTGACGTGAAGACAGCAAGCCATGTTGATCCCTTTTAGGGGTTTTTCTTTGGCGAAACGTTCTCTTATGAGTCGGAGGACCGGCATTGAGCGTTCGGCCCATTCGATTTTCTTTTTCCCTTCAGCGGCGAGCTTAATGTTGGCTATATCGTACTTAAGCGCCATTGTTATGCTTCCTTTGCCAGGATTTTGGCCTTATCGGTTTTCTCCCACGTAAATTCTTTTTCGTGACGACCGAAGTGACCGTAGGCCGAGGTCTTGCCGTAGATTGGTCGAAGTAAGTCGAGTTGTTTGATGATGCCGCGGGGGCTCATGTCGAAGTGTTTTCTTATAAGCTCGACGATGCGTTTTTCGGGGATCTTGTGAGTGGTATTGGTATAGACCATCATGGAGACCGGTTGAGCGACCCCGATGGCGTAGGCCAGTTGGATGTTGCATTTATCGGCCAGTCCGGCAGCCACGACATTTTTGGCTATATAGCGCGCCATGTAGCTGGCGGAACGATCCACTTTTGTCGGGTCTTTGCCCGAGAAAGCGCCGCCCCCGTGGGAAGCCATACCGCCATAGGTATCGACGATTATTTTCCGTCCGGTCATGCCGGTATCCGACTGCGGACCGCCGATAACGAACTTGCCGGTGGGATTTACATGGAAGGTGGTTTTCTTATCTATCAGTCCGGCCGGTACGATTGGCAGGGCAACTTTCTCTATTATTTCGTCAACCGCCTGTTTCGTGATTTTTTTGCCGCTGCTGTTGAGTATTTCTTCGGTGTGCTGGGTGGAAATTACGATACAGTCGACGCGATAAGGTTCACCGTTGCGGTACTCCACCGTGACCTGTGATTTACCATCGGGGCCAAGGTAGGGCAGGATTTTTTTCTTTCGCACGGTGGCAAGTTGACGCGTCAGTTTGTGGGCCAGCATTATCGGCAGGGGCATAAGCTCTCTGGTCTCGCGGCAGGCATATCCGGACATCAGACCCTGGTCACCGGCGCCGCCGGTATCGACACCCTGGGCGATATCGGGAGACTGGGAGCCTATTGCGTTGAGAATAGCGCAGGTATCGTAGGCAAAGCCATATTTACTGTTGGTGTATCCAATTTCCTTGACTATTCGCCTGACCAGTTTATGAATGTCGGCATAGGCTGTAGTAGTGATTTCACCGCCAACAATCACCAGACCGGCCGTAACGAAAGTCTCACAGGCGACGCGCCCGTTTTTATCCTGTCTCAGGATTTCATCGAGTACACCATCGGAAATTCTATCGCAGAGTTTATCCGGATGTCCCTCGGTTACCGATTCCGAAGTAAAGAGAAAATCTCCGCCAGACATATCAGACTCCTTCATATTTGCCGTTGACCGAAATCAAAGATATACGGAATTTTGCGGGTATCAGCAACCGGATATTTCGGTTGAATCACCAATGTTGAGGACCTTCTTCTTTCCCTTTAGCACAACATCGCGGCCCAATATCGAGTCATCGATGACCAGGTTTTCGACATGAGCGCCCAGACCAATTATTGAGTTGGATACAACCGAATTTCTGAGTACAGCGCCTCCGGCGATAGAGACATTCGGCCCGATTACACAGCCCTCGACAGTGACGTCATCGCCAATGTATACCGGCGCATTTATGACTGATCCTTCGATTGTCTTCGGTGTCGCCACTTTTCTCAGGAAATGCCGGTTGGTTGCCAGCATGGTTTCTTTCTTGCCGCAATCGTACCATCCCTGAACTTCGAACGGCGTAAACTTCGTTCCCGATTCGAGCATCGCCGCCAGAGCATCGGTTAACTGAATCTCACCCCTTGTTGTCCTGCCGGAATCGACGAGCTTTTCCAGTGGGGCTTTGAGCTTATCGGACTCTTCGAAATAGTACAACCCGACCAGGGCGAGGTTACTTTTGGTCTGTTTCGGTTTCTCGACCAAATGAACAACATGACCATCGGCAATCTCGGCGATACCGAACCGATGCGGATCTTCGACCTGCCGCAAGCCGAGCGAGTAATTACCGGCCCGGGTAAATTTTTTCAGGTCGCCCTCGATGATAGTGTCGCCCAGTAGAACCAAAAGAGGAGTGTTCGCCAAATCTTTCAGCGCAACGTGCAGGGCGTATCCCAATCCGAGGAGTTCATCCTGGACCACGAACGAGGATTTGAAGGTGTAGTTGCTCTTGACATGTTCTTCTATCATCTCCCCTTTGTAGCCGATAACGAACCGGACCTCTTCGGGATTCAGCTCGGTTATGGGTTGGAGGAGGTAGTCGAGTATTGTTTTGCCGCCGATATGCAAAAGCGGCTTGGGTTGCGTGAGCGTATGTGGTTTCAGCCGGGTTCCGACACCCGCTGCGGGAATAATAACTTTCATAAATTGCTGATCCGTTCTGCGTTTGCCATAATAGTAGGCAAAGAGTATGCTCTTGACAAGCAATTATCTAAGCCGGGTGGCATCTATATTACGCAGCATGCAGTTATACGGTTTAAATGCACGGGAAAGGCAAAATTGTCTAAAATAGATAACTGAAGGAGCCAATCCAGTCTTCGACCAGAAATTGAACCCTTCCGATAAGAAGCGAGACGCGTCCCATGACAGTGTAGCCGAAATGGGCACCGAAGGAAACCATTATGAACCAGATACCTACGCGGGCGGTGACACCGAGAGCGCCGGTGTGCTCTTTGGAGAAATAGAAATAGATGAGGGTGGATATCACACCTGCGACCACCACAATGGCCAACACGGCTGAAGCAAAACCATCCTTGCCGCCAAGAGCCAGCATGGTTGACTGCATCTGTGGCAGAACCAGACCGTGGAGTCGCGTAAAAAGAAAGATGCCGCCGGTCGTTCCCATGACAAACGCCAGCGATACTCTTGATAGCCATGAATACTTGGGAAACAGCCTGGCAAACATCAGAAAGCCGAGCAATCCCGGAATAAACAGCCACCACTTGCCACTGTGGAACATCGGGTCCCAGAGCTTCTGAAGTATAATTGTATCCCATATCAGGCCTACCTGGTAGCCGGCGGTGAGACCGGCGAAGATGTGTTCGGCCAGCCTGTAGACGGGGTTATCCTTATACAGGAAGGAAAACAGCGCCAGCGTAAAGAAGGCTATAATCCAGGTTTGGAATACTTCGAGGCCGGTCACAGTTTCTCCTTCCGCCGTAGCCTACGCGAGGCAAAGAAGCCGACATTTCCGACAATAACGAAAGCGATAATCAGGAAGTGAACCATGGATTGAATATCCATTCCTCTGAAGGCGGCATCGGGATGGCCCACCATAATTTCGTATTCGGCCGCGCCTTTCATGCCTCCGAGCAATCCGACAATCTGGCCCGCGCCGACAAAGGCGTAGTACTTGGGAGCCATAACCGCCGTAGCTCCAACGCCCATGGGGACGCCGTAGCCGGCATTGACGATTGAAATCCAGTAGTCGGCGGTGGCGTTATCGGCAACCTCGAAGATGAACGATATCTGTTCGTAGTTTACGATTGAGTCCATCATGGGTATTTCCGACAGATACGTACCGCTGTTATCCGTCGGAAAGATGTCTTCGATCGACATTCCCATACCTTTGAGGACTGCCGTGTAACCGTACTTGTAGCCAAGATTCACAAAATCTTTGCCGTATTCTTTTCCGTATTCCAGGGCGACGCTACGCGTGACGTCTTCGGCCATCGACGGAGCGCCGTAGGGGATGTTGGTCAGGGTGATAATTTTGCAGTCTTTCTTGAAGAGATGTCGCGCTCCGGCTATGGCCATTGGTTCGGTTTCGGCCATAGTTGACGGATAGTAATCGAAGACCAGCATCACGGTGCAGGAATCCGGGAGCGCCTCGACAGCATCGTAGAAGCTTCGCGCTTCGGGGCTGATACTGATGGGGAATTTCATGGGTACGAGAAAAGGCAACAGTACCGCCAGACCGACCATCAGGTAGATCCACCGCCTGTCTATTGCTTCCACTTTATCCCAGAAATTCACGGTGTTTATCCCTTACCCATATATGTTCTCTCGATACCGAGAATGATTCGTAAGCGACATAGCGGCGGCACCGAGCGCAGCTCCGATGATGATACCACGCTGGACGGCCAGATTGGCGCCGTTCATGATATAGGTGTTGATGATAGTCGGAATATCGCCGGGAAATTGGTTCAGGAACGCTTCGCCAATCGGCACGCGCCAGAGCATGACCATAGTCGCGGTGATAAGCAGAATGGTAGCTTCGGCGTTTCTTGCTCGGAAGGCGCGATAGGCGGCAGAGGCAATATAAAAGGCTAAGGTGGCAAACATGGTTGCCATCATAGGCGCTTGAAGGTATTGAAAGAGCCAGTCGTAGATTGAACCGGTGCCGCGACCGAACAGCGGCGACCAATCCGGCGACAGCAGCGACGGAATGGCGGTGGCGAAAATAGCCAGAAGCGTGAAGGCTTTATAAATCCAGCCTTCTTTTCTGCGTTTGACCGCCGCCCAATTGACTCTCGTGATGGAGACCATCCCCAGCAGGAGCGTGAAGCCACCAACGATGATGACCCAATTGAGCAGCTCCTGAGATAGACCACCGATAACGGTTTTTTCTTCGTTGAAGAAAAAGGAGATGACGAGCAGAGTGCCCGAGAGAAAAGCTACTAGTACAGGTGCTGCCGTCTTCATGAGTTAAGAAATACCTTTTGCATCCTTAGACCGATTTAAACCATTCCAGGTAGGCGTCACCAATACCAAAAGTCATGAGGATAACACCCAGGAGAATACATATTACAATGATAATTTTTACGAAGTCCTGTCCCTTCAGACCGCCGAGCATCAGGGGTTCGTGCGACAGATAGGCCGATGCGGCAAAGAGCTCTTCGCCCATCAGAGTGTAGTCGCAGGCTGCGATGAAGAACGGCAGCTGTTCGGGTTGTGCTGTTCCGGCGATCTGGATCGAGCCGGCGGCGTTGCCGGTCTCTGCCAGAAGCAGTGATTCGGCGTAGAAGGCTCCCATATAGATATTGGTCGCGGGTCGTTCACGCATCATGTAGCCATTGACATTAGCCGTGAAGGCAAACTGTTCACCGGCTACATAGCGCACGATGTCTTTATCGTACGAGTCCTTCTTCCCCATTTCGATATATGATTGCTCCACCACTTCCTGAGCGGCAGCATATACCAACGGATACCGCACCGGTACCATGAGAGGCGTCTCGTATTGAGCGGTTATCTTAGCCACGCGACCGAGGATTGACACACCGGCGATGGTGTCAATCTCGTCGAGTTCATCGATACCGGGAACGAAATAGAACGGGTCGACCCATTTCGGTCGCTCTTCCGACAGCTTCTTCAACCGCTGCCAATCCCGCGATTTTGCGTAAATACAGGGGTTTACCTGCTTTAGCCCAGCGGGTGTAGAGCAGCACTGCTCCGCTGAACACGCCGACCAGAATCAGAGCATTGATTCTGTCCCAGCGGACAACGGTATCGGGAGCCTGCGCGACAGCGATATCGCAGCCGATGATGATGTTCGTAATTGTAAGGTATAGAACGTTCTTGAACATATGCTTAGCGTAAGTTGGCACAGCGGAATATAATTGGTATCCATTAAATGTCAATCAGTATAACGACGCGTGATATCAGCGGATGTGGATAGCATATTAAACGTGCGCAGAAGCAGCGTGACTTTTTTTGGAAGTGAATGATATAAAAAGAAGACCGGGTGTTATCAATATTATTTGACCACACCCGGAGCTTTCCAGCGGTACGGGGGATCGAACCCCGGTTTGATGGCTGAGAACCACCCGTCCTAACCACTAGACGATACCGCCATTCAATGCGCAATGCTAAAAAGCAACGGTTAAAAATATATATGACTCGCAGACCTGTCAAGAAATAAGATTGTGTTGATTGACAACGACTTACAAGGCCATGTTCTGTAATGGCAAGACCGTTAAGGGGTTACTGAATGTCACAATTTGGGGAGTTTTGTGGATTTTTTTCGCCCAACCAGGCGCCGCTATGGCAGACGACCTGCCATAGCGGCATTGATATGCTGGAGTCGTCCGTAGGCGCCAAAAGAGGGGTTGGAGCCGTTTTGGGCCTGAAATCGGCCTATCGCGGACGCTTATGCTGACATTTTAGCGGTAGGAATTGGATAACCAAAGCCCGCCGCGGCCTCCGGGACGGTTTTCGGGCTCAATTTGGAGAACCAGTTGCATGTCTGATGTTGTTGTAGTGGGGAGCCTGTTTTTTGCTTTTTTCGAAGGTCACAGTTTTTATATTACCGGTCAACGTTTCATAAACGGAGGAATAGATGCCCGCCAAAAAGTCCCGAAAGATAAAAGCACCTCAAGAACTACGATTTAAGGACCTTGACTACACTGTCGACTACCGTCCTCCCCGAATCAAGACATCGAACGACATAAAGGCATGTTCCGGAATTATCGGTCAGGTCAAAGCGATCGAAGCTATAAAGCTGGGACTCAGTGTCAAAAGCGCCGGATATAACATTTTCGTCACCGGTTTGTCGGGAACGGGAAGGTCGACGACAATTAAACTTCTTCTGGAGCAACTTGATCAGGAAACACCGCAGCTCAACGATATTTGCTATGTCAACAATTTCAAGAACGAGGATCAGCCGAGGATATTGATATTCAAGGCCGGTGATGGGTGTCGTTTCAAGAAGGATATGAATTATCTGATCGGTTCTGTGCGCAAGGTGGTGCCGAAGATTTTCATGTCGGAGGATTACAAGGACCGTCAGAGCAGAATCATCCGGGAATTCGAGGGTCGTCAGAAAGACATAATAAACACGTTTGAAGACAAGCTCACCGAAGCCGGTTTTGTGATGGTGCAGATCCAGGTGGGCATGGGGGTGCGCAACGAGATTCAGCCTCTTGTTGACGGCGAACCGAATTCGCTTGAGAAGTTGGAACGCCTGGCCAAAGAGGGCAAATTTTCGCTTTCGCGGCTCGACGAGCTTCGCCGCAGATGGGACAGCTTGCGCCGGGAGTTCGACACCGTAACGGTGGAATCGAAAAAGCTCACGAACAAGCTTGAAGATGCGCTGGGGAAGCTTGATATGGATATGTTGTCGCCGCTTATATCCGACAAGGTAGCTCTATTGAAGAAGCGGTATCCCGAAGAGAAAGTGCAGCTGTTTTTGGATGACGCCCAGGAGGCGTTGCTCATCGACATGGACCGTTTCAGGGAGGCTCAGCCGCGGCGAGGCGAGGAGGAACCGCCTCCATTTCGCAAACGTGAGCCGTTTGAAGAATTCTCGGTCAATTTGATTTTAGATAACTCCGAGACTGAAAGAGTTCCGATTGTAATCGAGAAGTCACCATCCTACAAGAACATATTTGGTTCTCTGGAGCGTGTGGTGGACCGGTTTGGATACTGGCGCACTGATTTCACACGCATATTTTCCGGTTCTTTCTTGAAGGCATCGGGCGGATTTTTCATAATGAATGCGATGGATCTGCTCAGCGAGCCGGGCATGTGGACGTTTTTGAAGCGGGCCCTGCGTAACCGTGAGATTGAAATCACCGGCTATGATCCGTTTTACATGATGGCCGGCGCCGGAATCAAGCCGGAGCCTATTCCGCTCGATGTAAAGGTCGTGTTGATTGGAGAGCCGGAGATTTACCGTCTGCTGTGGCGTATGGACGAGGATTTCAAGAAGATTTTCAAGGTAAAGGCAGAGTTTGACAATGTGATGGCGTTAAACAAGACGAGTCTTCGGGAGTATTATGAGTTTGTCCGCAAAGTTGTCGACGACGAGAATCTTCTTCCCTTTGACCTTAGCGGTATGCAGGCTATCGCGGAATATGGTATGCGTCTATCGGGTCGTCGTGACCGGCTCACGACACGGTTCACACCGGTATCTGATATGGTCAAGGAGAGTTCATTTTGTGCCCAGGAGCGAAAGGGCAAGTGTGTGAGTCGTCAGGACGTTCACTGCGCTATCAGGAACAAGAGGTCGCGCATCAATCTGGTTGAGGAGAAGATTCAGGAGTTGTTTGACAATGACACGCTGATGGTATCGACGACCGGCGCGGCGATTGGCCAGATCAACGGACTTTCGGTGTACAATATCGGTGAGTACTCTTTTGGGCGGCCGACAAGGATAACGGTCAATACTGCGCTTGGCAAGGAGGGCGTGATAAATATCGAGCGCGAGGCCGATCTGTCCGGTCCGATTCACAACAAGGGTGTACTGGTGCTGAGCGGTTATCTTCGCGAGATATTCGCGCAGGACAAGCCGCTGGCCATGTCGGCTTCAATCTCGTTTGAGCAATCATACAGCGGTGTTGATGGCGATTCGGCATCATCGACGGAGATATACGCCATTCTCTCGTCTATCGCAAGAATCCCCATCAGGCAGGATCTCGCTGTAACCGGGTCTGTCAACCAGAAGGGCGAGATTCAGCCGATCGGCGGTGTGAATGAGAAGGTCGAGGGGTTTTATGATGTTTGCAGATCCCGCCGTCTCACCGGCAAGCAGGGCGTGATCATCCCTCATCAGAATGTGCCCGATCTGATGCTTCGCCCGGATGTGATCGATGCTGTTAAGGCAGGCAAGTTTCATATCTATCCGATCAAGACGATTGAGGAGGGGATTGAGGTTCTCACAGGGGTATCGGCTGGTAAACGGCGGTTGAAAGGCAAGTTCCCTGCCGATACGGTCATGGGTCGGGTGGATGCGAAACTTCACGAGATGGCTCTGGCGCTTCAGAATTACGGACGATTGCAGACCAACAACAACGCCAGGAAAACCTCGAAAAAGAAGTGATGCGGTGATGTGGTCGCTGTGTCTGCCGATGCATCGACCACGTCAATGGTGTTGTCATCGGACTGCAATTTGGACTTCATTTTACAAATTTGATATCGTTCACGGTCAATATCCGGCTCACGGGAAAGATATTTTTTTCGTGAGATGCATTATTTTATAAAGTTTTTTCTTGACATAATTTGCATTGAGGGTGTTTTATTGTGTTAGAATCCTTTTATGGAGGACGTTCAATGCGCAAAGCTAAGAAGAAGGTAACGAAGAAGAAAGTTACCAAGAAGAAAGTCGCGAAGAAGAAGGCAGCTCCGAAGAAGAAGAAAGCTGCCCCGAAGAAGAAGGTTGCGAAGAAGAAAGTAACGAAGAAAGTTCGTTGCGCAGCCAAGACGAAAGCTGGAAAGGCTTGCAAACGCTTCACGGATGGAAAGAGCAAATTCTGCTCGGTCCACAAGAAGAAGAGATAGTAAGTCTCACGATCAAAAAACGCGGTCAATAGCTGACCGCGTTTTTTTGTGCCTATTTTTCAGCCTGTCCGGAGCAGGCTCTGCTCGTCGGGTCGTTAGAAATCCGCCCCGAACGAGAAGTAGTTGCTCGGTTTGTCGGAGACATCGTTAAGATTCGTGGCCCAGGCGATATCGTAGCGCAGCAGGAAGAACCCCAGGTTCATTCTCATTCCGAAACCGAAGCCCATCTTGATATCCTGAAGCCGGTCCTGTCCGCCGCTGGTTGTACCACCTTTGAAGTCACTTCCAAACCATGCCGAACCGATGTCGGTGAATAGTGCTCCGCCGACGCGGCTGATGACTATTGGAAGCGGGAAGCGCATGGCGAAGTAGTCAATCAGAGGGAATCTGAATTCAGCGTTCACGAGTCCGTAGCGATCACCGGACAGTTCGTAGTAAGGAATACCGCGCAGCGGCGTGATAACATCGGCAAAATACAGATTCTCGACCTCGAAAACCTCGGCATCCAGAGTCCTATTGCCAATCCAGTTGGTGGTTCCTCCGAGGAAATACTGCTTCGGTGTGGCACCAAAAGATGCGCCGCCCGAAAACCGCAAGGCGATTGAGAAGGTCTTCTTGAAGTGCCAGTACTTGCGGTAGTCGAACTCGGTGGCGGTGAAGTTGATATCACGGCTGTCAAACAAATTGGTACCGCCGGAGACCGAAATTTTGGCCCGTCGGCCGTTGACAGGTCCGGTGAGGCCCCAGAGTATGTTGTCGGTAACATACGATACTTCAGCCGTGGTGACTTTCGAACTACGGTCCTCACGGGGATCATCGAAGTCGTAATACTGTCGATCGATGAAGTACTGTGATGCGATTGCGTCGACCCTGCTGAATGTGGAAAATGGCCGATTTGCGTATGCCTGGATACCGTAGAAGCGATCGGAAAAGAGAAAATCGAAATTATCAAGGTAGTAATTTTTCGTATGGAACACGCCAAAGCCGTAGTTGGTACGGTGCTTATTGTAGAAATAGTATGCCTGGACGTTGGATTGGTCGATGGTGTTGACCAGATCCGTGGCCAGGAATATCTGATGATTCCCCAGGTAATCGGAGAAAACGAAGAATGACTGTCCTCGAAGGCCGAAGAAGGTGTCATAGGACAGTCCGCCGGCAACATAATCCGGAGTGAATTTGACTTTATACTTGTGGATTTTGTAGTTACCATCGGGTAACGGGTCGGGAATCGAGTCAAAAACGGCCGGTTCCTGCATCATCGAACCGTGGGCCACAGACCCGGAATCATCAGGGACATCAACCAGCAGTTCACTGAAAGCATCGTCCTTCTCGTCACTGACAAAAACGAACTCGTCATCGTGGATACCGGTAGCGGTAATGACCGAGTCCTGATATGCATCTTCCTGCGCAGTCACCGTCGTATCGGACCCGGTAGCGGTGGAATCAGCGGTGGCGGACAGTGAATCGGGCGTCGATTGAGTTGTGTCGGGGATTACGGCGATACTGGCCGGATCGACGTCGTACGTATCATAATCATCTTCGTAGGGGCTCCTGGACAGCTCCGAAGTCGTGGAATCCGCCGATACGGAATCGGATAGTGCCAGTTCCTGTTCTGCGTTCACCGGCTTGAGAAGGTCGTATACACCATCGATGTAATCGGTCGCTGCCACTACACCGTTCTCGCCGACAGGCACCAGATCCCTCATCAGGAAAATATCGAAAGCGCCCTTGTTGAAGGCCGAGAATGCGATCTTGTCGCCTTCGGGTGACCAGGAAAAAGACCTGACGCCGGTGAGAACATCGGTGACCGAGAAGTATTTCAGGGAATCGAGGTATGCGATATAGATGTTGTCTATCCCGTTTCGATTCGATATAAAAGCGACCTTGCTGCCATCGGGCGAAACCATCGGATAGCTATTTTGTCCCGGGCCAACATCGAGAGATAACACGTTGTAATTGCCCAGATCCACGCGGAACAGATTGTAGAAGCCATATTCGAAATCACCGGGCAGATATGCGCCGGTGGACACGTAGGCATTCTGATCTGCCTCTTTCATGTGGCTGGACGGGTGCGGGCGATCCGAGGAGAACACCAGTTGGCGTGAGTTCGGGGTCCAGCTGGGACTCTGGTCATCATAACGGTCATCGGTCACCTGCTCGATGACATCGGAATCTATGTGATAGACGAAGATGTCGCGTTTGTAACCTTTGAGGGCCGAGAAGGCGATCTTGTCGCCATCGGGCGACCACATCGGCGAAACAATGTTATAGAAGTCAAAACTTTTTCTTTTATAAATTCTATTTTTGCGAAGATCGTAGAGCATCACGGTGGGCTTACCATCGGATTTGGCTACAAAAACCATCCTGGAGCCATCGGGCGAGAAGGACATACCCGAAACGAACGAATGCAGTGATTCCAAATCGGCTGAACGTTCGCCTTTCACGACGCGCTTGATTATTTCGCCGGTCTGGGCGGAGATGAAGACTATTTCGGTGTAATCCGATTTATCGGTGTAGATGGCAATCTTGTCACCATCGGGCGAGAACATCGGTTTTTCGTTAAAATACGAACCGTCTTTGCCGGCATGGGTGAGTTGTTTTCCTATCTCATCGGGTTCTTTTCTCTCGGCTATCTCGGGCCAATAGCGGCGTTTCATTTCCTTGGAGAAATCTTCGAACAGTTCCTCTTCGGTTTTTCCGATAGTCTCTTTGAGGGCGCGGTTCATGGTCAGATGGACCTTGCCTTTCCGGAGAATTTTACCCAGCTGTTCTTCGCCGTAGGTGTCGGCTATGTATTTAACCATAGCCTGCCCTTGCTTGTAGGCCAGAAATCCACCAAGGGCCCAGGGCGGTCTCAGATAGTTGTTAATAGTAGCATCGCGAACGAACATATCCGAGAAATAGTCCCAGCCGTGCCTTGAGGAATACTCGGCGAATCCCTCGGCAAACCACAGTGGCAGATTGAAGAGTCTTTGCCGGGAGAGCAGTGAGCTGAACATGTTACCGTAGAGAAGATCGTAGACAACGGCGTGCGTCAGTTCGTGGTGAAGAACGTGGCGAAATTCTTCGTAAGAGCCGGAAAACGGTATGACTATACGGTTTTTGAAGGCTTCCGTGAAACCGCCGACGCCCTCGGGTATCAGCTGTGAGATAATATTGGTTTGTTGAAAGTCGTTGTGAGAGTTGTAGACGAAGACCGGCACTCGTTTCTGTATGACATAGTCGAGTTCTCTGGAAATCTCCACATAAGATGATTCCAGCACGGTGGCGGCGAATTTGGCGGTCGGGTAGGCATCTTCGTAGAAATGGATATCAAAGTGGCGGGTTTGGATATAGTTCCACTCGAAATCTTTGTAGCGAACCTTGTTTTTCCCGAAATAGGTCTCTTGAGCCTGAGTCAGAGCCGCGATAATGACGGCTAATATCAATGTTAAGACGACTATTTTCCTCATATAGAAATCACATCCTTTGAAAGGCTAAGGCGGCCCCGCCGCACGATTTTCGACATCCTTGAATTGCTGTATATATGGCCCGAAACCGGGTCATTCGTTTATTCTCTCTATATCGGCTCCAAGTGACGATAACTTTTCTTCCAATCTGTTATACCCGCGATCTACATGGTAGACTCGAAGGACCTCTGATTTTCCTTTGGCGGCCAGACAGGCGAGAACTATACCGGCTCCGGCTCTTATGTCTGAGGCCATTACCTCGGCGCCGATCAACTCCGGGACGCCGTTGATGGTTGCCTCATCGCTGGAAACATTGATATCGGCTCCCAGCCGGCGCAGTTCCATCGTGTGAGAGAACCTATCTTTAAAAACAGTCTCACGCATATGAGATGTTCCCGATGATAGACAACAAACGGCCATCATTGAGGCCTGAAGATCGGTGGGAAAGCCGGGATACGGGAAAGTGGTTACTGATACCGGCTTAGGTCGTTTTGGGCCTTTTATGGTCAGGCCGGCTTTGGTGACATCCACATGACAACCCATCTCGATTAGCTTATGGGTTACCATTGTAAGATGAGACGGATCGACGCCACTGACTTTTACATTCCCTCCGGTTATGGCGGCACCGCACATGAGTGTTCCGGCCACCAGCCGGTCACCCGATACGGTATGCTCTATTTTCTTGAGTCGTTTCACCGGTTCGATGACAATATCGGGGGTTCCGGCGCCGTGTATTTTTGCTCCGGCCTTGTTGAGAAAATTGGCAACATCGATGATTTCCGGATCACAGGCGGCATTGGTGATGACGGTTTTGTTTTTGGCCATTACGGCTCCGAAGAGGATATTTTCCGTGCCGGTGTGTGAGGGACGGTCGAAATAGATGGAACCGCCGAGAAGCGGTTTGGCTTTGGCCATTATGTATCCGCCGCGTTCGGTGACTTTGGCTCCCATATCCTGGAAGGCTTTGATATGGAAATCCACCGGTCGGGCGCCAAGTACGCATCCACCGGGAAGAGATACTTTTGCCTGTCCCATCCGGGAGAGAATGGGGCCGAGCACCAGAAATGAAGCGCGCATCTGACGCATCAGGTCGTAGGGAGCGGTGTTGCCGTTGAGGTTGGAGGCGTTGACGGTCATGACGTGGCTTTTTTCATCGTAGGTCACTTTGGCGCCGAGATACTCGATAACTCTGATAACGGTGTAGATATCTCTGAGCGGGGGGACGTTTTTTATGACGGTTTCACCCTTGTCTATTAGAAGGGCGGCGACTATTATCGGCAACGCGGCATTTTTGGAGCCTTCGACTTTGACGCTACCATTGAGCGGTTTACCGCCTTTAATGACGAATTTGTCCATAAGTATCCTTACTGTATGCGATTAGAGGCGATGGCCGCCACAGGACAGCCTCTCCCCCATGTTATTAAGACAATCAGTGCTTCCATAATGATTAACCGAACGGGAAAAATAAACAAGAATTTTGAGTATCATTGTTTTCATTTACCGGAGACTTTCGCTCGACCCTCGCTGGTTTGCACCTGCAATTATACTCAGTAGTCCTTGAATCAGACGCAGCGCGCTATCAAGAAACTGTTTTTGTTGATTTCAAATGTGAGTTTCGTATCAAATGCAACATGGCAAGAATACAGAAACCACCACCGGGACGACTCATCGTTTCCATCATCTATTCATCGATGGATGCCCTGGCCGACGGAGTCAAGGCGCTGGAGAAGAGATTCGGTAGAGTACAGTATGAAACGCTGGAGATTCCGTGCTCCGAGGCAGACGAGTATTACGAAGAAATGGGGGGCGATTTGCTCAGGCGGTTCTATTCTTTCGATAGTTCGGTGCCGCGCGACGCTCTGCCCTCTTTGAAAGCGGCCTGTTATAAAATAGAGCCGAAATTTTCCGACACGGTGGATGGTTATCATTTCCGGACAATCAATATCGACCCCGGCATCCTGACACCATCGGCGCTGGTCATGGCCTCTCACAAAGAGTTCAATCACCGGATTTATCTAAGGGACGGTGTCTGGGGGGAGATGGCGCTTATATATGCGCATTCCAAATTCTGCCGTTTGCCGTGGACCAATCCTGATTATTGCTGTGACGAGGCGGTTGATTTTTTCGAGCGGGTACGCGGTACTTTTGAGATTATCGAGCCGGCCCAGGAGGTCTTACCTCTTTAATCGGGGTATTTCAGGCAGAAGCTACGGGCGTTCTCGCCATTCATCTTCCAGTATAGAATAGATGTATGTGTCAACGAAGTTGCCGTTTTTCATGGCGGCCTGACGCAGTAGACCCTCGCGGGTGAAGCCGACTTTTTCCAGCACTCGCATGGAGCCTGTGTTGTCGGGGAAAACGTGGGCATAAACGCGGTGGAGTTCGACTTCGGAAAAACACAGGCCGAGTATCAGTTTTATGGCCTCGGTCACAATGCCCTGTCGCCAGAACGGCCGGGCCACCCAGTAGCCGATTTCCCCTTTGTGGTGGACGCGGTCAATTGCCAGCAGACTGATGCCGCCTATGATTTGACCGTGTTTCTCTGTTCTCGATTCCGTAATGGTAGGCGATTTTCTTTCTGCGGTCTGACCACGGCGAGTTTGATGAACTCGTGGGCATCCTTGATAGTGTAAGGGTGCGGTATGAAGGTGTGACGACTGATAGCTTCATCGGAGGCGTACTGAAATATGGATACAGCATCGGAGTTGAGATGGTATCTCAGATTGATTTTGGCGCCTTCAATTTTCTTGATCATCTTGTATGCTCCACCGTTCGACTGTGTGTCCTAATCGCGATTGAAGATAGTAACATGCAGTCCTAAGGCGGTCATATCAAGTCCAAAGAGAGGCGTTGACTTGGGCTGACGGTGGTTTTATATTCGCTTTACTATCTAAGGAGATAAATATGAAGGCCAAAAAAGTCAAAGCTGCACATGGTTTGAAGATATCCTGCAAGGGCTGGCATCAGGAGGCCGCCCTGCGCATGCTGAACAATAACCTTGATCCTGAAGTAGCCGAGAAACCGGACGAGTTGATCATATACGGCGGTTCGGGCAAGGCAGCCCGTAACTGGGAGGCGTACGCCGCTATTGTTCAATCGCTTAAGAAATTGGGCAACGACGAGACTCTGCTGGTTCAATCGGGGAAACCGGTGGGCATTTTCCAGACCCACGAACATTCGCCCCGCGTGTTGATTGCCAACTCGAATCTTGTCCCGAAGTGGGCGACCTGGGAAAAATTCCGCCAGCTTGACCAGTTGGGATTGATAATGTACGGTCAGATGACCGCCGGTAGCTGGATTTATATCGGCACCCAGGGGATAATCCAGGGGACTTATGAGACCTTTGCCGCTGCGGCGGAACAGCATTTCAAGGGTGATTTGTCCGGCAAGTGGATCCTGACCGGTGGTATGGGCGGTATGGGTGGCGCTCAGCCGATGGCCGGCACGATGGCGGGAGCATCGATTCTCGTTGTTGAGATTGACGAATCGAGAATTAATCGCCGGGTGAAGCAGGGTTTCTGTGATATAAAAGTAAAAGAGCTCGATAAGGCTCTCAAGCTGATAAGAGACCACACCAAGGCGAACGAGCCGATTTCCGTGGGATTGGTTGGCAACTGCGCGGATGTTTTCCCGGAAATATTCCGCAGGGGGATTCTGCCGGATATGGTGACCGACCAGACCTCGGCCCACGATGAGCTTAATGGTTATATTCCTGAGGGTCTTACGATTGTAGAGGCTAACCGGCTGCGCAAGAAGAATCCCAAGGATTACATGAAGCGTTCCTACGATTCAATGGTAAAGCACTGTGCGGCCATGATAAAATTCCAGAAAGCCGGTTCTATCGTGTTTGACTACGGCAATAACCTCCGCGGGCAGGCAAAGACCGGCGGTTTGAAAAACGCCTTTGATTATCCCGGGTTCGTGCCGGCATATGTGAGACCGTTGTTCTGCGAAGGTAAGGGTCCGTTCAGATGGGCGGCGCTTTCGGGTGATCCAAAGGATATTGCCGTTACGGACGAGTTGATTTTAGAGCATTTCAAGAAGAACCGGATGCTTGTTCGCTGGATAAAGATGGCTCGCGAGAAGATACCGTTCCAGGGTCTTCCCTCGCGCATCTGCTGGTTAGGTTATGGCGAGCGGGCTAAATTCGGTGAGATAATCAATGACCATATCAAGTCCGGCAAGATATCGGCACCGATTGTAATCGGCAGGGATCATCTTGATTGCGGCAGCGTAGCCTCGCCCTACCGGGAAACCGAGGGAATGCTTGACGGCTCTGACGCTATCGCCGACTGGCCGCTTCTCAATGGCATGCTCAACGCGATATCCGGCGCGAGCTGGGTATCGATTCACCATGGCGGCGGAGTCGGGATCGGCAATTCGATTCATGCAGGAATGGTGATTGTAGCCGACGGATCCAAGGAGATGGCGCTGCGTTTGAACCGCGTTCTGACGAACGATCCGGGGACGGGCGTGATGCGTCATGTTGACGCCGGTTACAAGGACGCCATTGAGTTTGCCGAGAAGAAAAAGGTCAAAATCCCCATGATGAAGAAGTAGCATCGCCTTGAGCTATATCGATTTGCCTCATCATATCCGAACGTGTAATCTCGTGTTTGCCCAGGGAGAGCGGGCTGTGCGACAAAGGCCATCGCAACGTCCTTGCGTCGTTATTCTCCCGATGCCACCCAAAGCGGATTGCGACAGCCATGATGCACGGCGATGGAGACCAGTATTTCATTGACTGAATGACTAATATCGGTATTTTGTGCCTATGCCACTTGAGAAAAAAGCAACCTTACTGATCAAAAATATCGGCCAGTTAATCACCATGTCCGGTCCGGTGCCCCGCACCGGCAAGAATATGAACGATCTCGGGCTGGTGGAAAACGGCGGCATCGCTGTTGCCGGCGAGGAGATTCTGGCGGTAGGAGAATCGGAGAAGGTCCAGGGTCATGCGCCGCTGGCCGAAGGATGCACCGTGATAGACGCCCGCGGCATGGTTGCCACTCCCGGCTTTGTCGACCCCCACACGCATCCCGTCTTTTCCATGACCCGTGAAAAAGAGTTCGAGATGCGCATTCAGGGCAAGAGTTATATGGAGATTGCCCAATCCGGCGGGGGGATACGCGCATCGGTAAGAGATCTTCGCGAAACACCGGCTAACGTTCTTCTTGATAAGACCAGGGCCCGGCTGGATAGATTTCTAAAATACGGCGTCACGACTATCGAAGCCAAATCAGGCTACGGTTTATCGACCGAATCGGAGATAAAGCAGCTGGAGATAATCCGCGAGCTCAATCAGCTTCACCCGATTGAGATGGTCCCCACGTTTCTCGGGGCACACGAGGTCCCCGATGAGTACCGCGACAACCGGGGCCGGTATATCGATATTCTCATAAACGAGATGCTACCGGCAGTCACCAAGGACAACCTTGCCGAATTTTCCGACATCTTTTGTGAAGAAGGTGTTTTCGATATCGAGGAATCGCGACGGATTCAGTCGGCGGCCGCAAAGGCCGGTTTGAAACTGAAGTTTCATGCTGATGAGCTGGAGTCGACGGGCGGCGCCGAACTGGCGGCCGAGATGAATGCGCGCTCGGCTGACCATCTGGTGTATGCCTCCGACAACGGCATCAGGGCGATGGCTGCCTCGGGCACTGCCGCAGTCCTATTGCCCGGTACAACTTTTTCGTTGGCGGGAAAACAGTATGCTCCGGCGCGCAAGATGATCGAAGCCGGTGTGGTTGTGGCGCTATCGACCGACTGTAATCCGGGTTCGAGTTATAGTGAATCGATGCCAATGATAATCTCTCTGGCGGCTCTTCAGATGAAGCTGACAGCCGCTGAGGCGATTTCCGCAGTAACGGTCAATGCCGCCTATGCTATCGACCGCCAGGGAAAAGTGGGTCAGCTCCGGGAAGGCATGCAGGCTGACATTGTTCTTTGGAACATGGCCGACTATCGCGAGTTGCCGTATCATTATGGCGTCAATCTGGCGGCCAGGGTAATCAAGAAGGGCAAACTGGTCGTTAACAATTGAAGCGTCTGGAACGTCTTTCAGGCGTAATCGTTTAATAGATTATGAGACATGTTGTCATATCAGTTATAATCGTGCTGGGATTGAGTCTCTCGGGTTGCGGCGTTTACACTTTCAATCCCAGGGGTAAGTCGGAAATCAGCACTGTTGCCGTTGAGAGATTTGAGAATCAGACAGCTGAGTACGGACTGGAAGATAATATGACTGACTTAATTACCGATGCTCTTATAGCGGATGGTACTATGCAAGTCGTATCTGAGGATCTGGCTGAGGCAATCTTGCAGGGCACACTGGTCGGATATGACAGAAAACCGTACAACTACGATGAGAACGATCAGGTAGCGAGTTACAAGGTAGCGATGATTTTCCAGGTGTCCCTAACGAATCGGGGAGATGATACCGAATTATGGACGGAACGGATGACTCAGGAGGGTATTTATCTGGCCGATTCCGAGACCGAGGAGGATGGACAGCAAAGAGCTATCGAGCTTCTGATTGAAGCGATACTTAATAAAACCACGAAGAGCTGGTAAAACCGGGCCGGCTTTGTTAACTTACTGTAACCGGGCGTAAGGTCATTATCGATCATTGAAAAGGACTTTATATGAGATACACTAAGAATGCGGTCGTGATAATGGTGATCCTGATATTATCTACCGGCCCGATGACGAGTTGGGCGGCGGATATTAATTCAAACGCCGGTACGAGCGCTTTTTCGTTTCTGAAGATCAACATCAGCGCCAGGTCGGTCGCAATGGGAGGAGCGTTTACGGGGTTATCCGATGATGAATCTTCACTGTATTACAATCCGGCCGGAATTACCTCTTTTGAAGAGAAGCGGTTCATTCTTGGTTATCATAATTATTTCGTTGATATGCAAAGCGGGTTCGCCGGATATATACAGGGTCTGGATAAAACGAAGTTTTTTGGGATTTATGCCAGCTATCTGAATTACGGCGACTTCATTGAGACCGACCAGCTCGGAAATACGATTGGAGATTTCAGCGGTGGTGATTTCATGCTGGCCGGGTCATTTGCTTTCAAACACGGTTACAATATGGCGTTTGGCGCCACCGCCAAATTTATATACGAGAAGGTTCATGATTTTTCCGCCACCGGTTTCGCCGTTGATCTTGGCACCAAATACACTGCTGATCGCAATCGCTGGTCGGCGGGTTTCATGATTCAGAATTTGGGGGCTCAGCTTTCGGCGCTCGGCGAAGAAAAGGACAAGCTCCCTCTCACGTTTCGGGGTGGCGGAGCTTACAGACCGCGCGGCATTCCGATTACGCTGTCTGCGGACGCCATACTTCCGACCGATAATGATATTATATTTGCCGTGGGTGGCGAGTATTTCGCGCTTGAGCCGATTTATCTGCGTGCCGGATGGAATTCCTTTGGTTCCAACTTCAGAGCGGCCGAGTCCGATGATAGTTGGGCGGGATTTTCGCTCGGAGTGGGTTTCGATATAAAACGACTTCAAATATCATACGCTTTTTCACCTTCAGCCGATCTGGGTGAAAGCCATAGAATCACATTAACGGGTGGGTTGTGATAATATGAAAAGAGAACTACGTTTCAGCACTTTTGTTTTTCTGATGAGCGTCGTAATGATGATCTCCGGGTGCTCATCATCGGGTCCATCGGACCCCAAATCAGCGGTGATTTCAATGTTCGGGGCAATGGAGAAAGATGACAAGGCGGCCCTGGCTCATTTGTTGGATTTGCCCGAACTGATGAAGTCTTTGAATGAAGACTATGCCCTTCAGACCGATAGTCCCCGGACATTTACCAGTCCGATCGATCTGCTCAATGACCTCACCGGTGAAGGCCTGACCAAGACTCGCTGGTTTTCATATCAGCGGATTATTGGTGACACCGAAGTGTCAGGTGAATCGGCCACTGTTGAGGTGACATTTGTTGACAAGAAGCAGTCGCAGGGCTACCGGACCAAGTTTGGTTTGCATGTGGTTAACGGCAAATGGAAGATTTACAGTTTCAAAACATTCCAAGAGCCGTAGTCAGGTTAATCCCGCAAATCATTATTTGCCTGCCTATTTTAATTGTTACGGCCTGTGGCAACGGCTCTTCGCCGACTGTCACGGTAGAAGAGTTGGCCCGGCTGGCCGGTTCGGGCGCGGATATATTCGTTCTGGATGTTCGTACGCGACGGGAATTTTTGGCCGGACGATTATCATTTGTCGACTTGCGCATTCCTTACGATAGCATAGAAACCCATTCCGGATTGCTTCCTCAGGATAAGACTACGCCTATCTATTGCTTCTGCCGAAGCGGTCGGCGAAGCGGAATTGCCGCCCGGCAATTAGCTGACATGGGATATGAAAATGTCTACAATGTGGGAGGAGGAATTTTTGCCTGGGAGGAGGCCGGATTTGACATCGTTAGCGGTGATGCACCGGCTCAGCCTTCCGACCCGAACTCCGCTGAGCCGTGACCTGCCAACATAAACTGCTATAAATTATTGGGTTACGTTGCCGTTCCCCGGCCAATCAGAGTCACACTGTATAAACCGTGGTGCGTTTTCCGGGGAGTTGGAATGCGAACAGTAGATTTTCATAGCTGCGGGAAATTTGTATTAAATGAACGGCCTTGTGGTGCGTCTTAATTTATGCGGATTGGTTTTTTTTCGGTTGTCAGGCCGGAGATAGTTGTTTATATTGCCGCTTAGCATTTTTGAAAAAACACAGGGAGATAGTATGAATAGAACCTTGGCAACATCCGTTCTTTGCGGGTTTATCACGATTATGATCGTAATCAGTATTTCGATCGGATGTTCTGATGACATCATTTTAGAGCCTCTTCCCTCCCTTATTGGTGATTATGAGGGCAGGTACCTTTATACAGAGAATTTGGGAGCGAGCAACGAGCGAACCGACGACCCCTATATAATCAGATGGAGATTTTCCAACCTGAACTACTGGGTTTACGACAACGGTTCCGATCCTTGCATTTGCCAGCCCAGCGGGGAGTATCTCCTGGCGGATGGAGTACAGTTGAACATGTTGGAGGACGGCTGTGCCGGTTGCGTGTTTGACAGCTTGAAGTTACCTGAAGGCGCCTTTTCGTTGCGGCAGCCTGGCGATTCCATCTTCATGACTCAGATTATTGGCGACGTTCGCAAGGTCATCGAGCTGTGGCCAGCTACTGACTGAGACAGTTGATCAAATTACAGATCTAAAAATCATGAAACGGCGGACATCTTGTCCGCCGTTTTTTTTGTTTCCCCCGGCCATCGAGCATTAAAACTGACAGCCTCTGACACCCCCCCCTGCGATATTGGGGCGGGCGAGCGACTGCGGATAACCGTGTTTGCCCGAACCAGCAACTTTTAATAAGGGGACGGGGGAGGTTGCTCCCGGTTGAGCGGCCTCCTCCGTGTGGGTAAGAAGCCATCTAAAAACGGGTGAGAGGGGTACAGACATGTTATCCAAGATCATTTCTTCCGCAACGCTTGGCGTGGATGCTTACGCCGTAGAAGTAGAGTCGGACATACAGCAGCAACTTCCGGCGTTCATCACGGTCGGCTTGCCAGAAGGCGCGGTGAGGGAATCCAAAGAGAGGGTGACCTCGGCCATCAAGAATTCGGATTTCGTTTTTCCATCCAAGAGAGTGACTATCAATCTGGCGCCTGCGGATATCAAGAAGGAGGGCTCGGCATTTGATCTTCCGATTGCGGTAGGTATACTGGCCGCCACCGGTCAGATTCTTCGCGATCGCTGTGATGATTACGTAATGCTCGGTGAGTTGTCGCTCGATGGTACCTTGCGCCCGGTGCCGGGGGTTTTGCCGATGGTGATGCATTTCCGGGAGAGCAACGGCGTCAAAGGAATTATTGTCCCGCGTCAGAACGCCAAGGAGGCAGCTATTGCGGGCACGTTGCCGGTGTATCCGGTAACATCGTTGAAGGAGGCGATCCACTTTCTTGAAGATGAAAGCACGGTGAGGAAATTTGAAGTCGATGTCGATTCGGTTTTCAGTGAGGCACAGCGATACACGGTTGATTTTTCGGACGTAAAGGGACAGCAATCAGCCAAGCGTGCACTTGAAGTAGCGGCCGCCGGTGGTCACAATATAATCATGATTGGTCCTCCGGGTTCGGGTAAGACCATGTTGGCCCGGCGGATGCCCTCGGTGTTGCCGGACATGTCAATCGAGGAGGCTCTGGAGACGACCAAGATCCATTCCGTAGCGGGGCGACTTCCGGCAGACTCGGCTCTCATTGCCACGCGTCCGTTTCGTTCGCCGCACCACTCGATATCGTACGCCGGGCTTATCGGCGGCGGAGCCATCCCCAAACCGGGCGAGGTATCGCTGGCCCATCATGGCGTGTTGTTTCTTGACGAGTTGCCGGAGTTCAAAAAAGATATTCTGGAGATGCTTCGTCAGCCGATGGAAGACAATGAAGTTACTATTTCAAGAGCGACCACGACTCTCACTTACCCTGCGGGGTTTATGCTCATTGCGGCGATGAATCCCTGTCCTTGTGGGTATTACGGCGATCCGAACCACGAGTGTAATTGCTCGGCAGCAGAGATCCAGCGTTACATGTCGCGTATATCGGGGCCGCTTATGGACCGGATTGATATTCATATCACGGTACCATCGGTCAAATTCAAGGAGCTTTCTTCGGAGGCCAGCGGTGAGAAATCCAGAATAATCGCCGGGCGTGCCAATAGCGCCAGAAAGATTCAGCAGGCGCGCTTCAAAGGCGAGACAAACATCTTTTGCAACGCTCACATGGAGCCGAGAGATATTCGAAAATACTGCCAGATAGACGAGAAATCACAGTCGCTTCTTTCGCTGGCCATTAATAAACAAGGGTTGTCCGCCCGGGCTTATGACCGTATTTTGAAACTGGCCCGGACTATAGCTGACCTCGGTTGCTCGGAGTCTATCGAAATGGGTCACGTGGCCGAGGCAATCCACTACCGGAGTCTTGACCGCAAGCTCTGGCTATGAATCGGATTCGGTATATCGTAGTGAATTGGGGTCTTTGCTCCAAGGCCGGGCGGCAAGTTACTCCTTGCGTGGACAAAGCAAATCTATTAAACTGCCTATTCGTTTTTGGAAAATTAACACCCCATGAGGGTTATGAAGACACTACTTGAGCAAAAATTCTTTCCGTTTGTCATAAAGCCGGGGCGGTATTCCGGCGGCGAACCGGGACAGATTATCAAAAACCCTGAGGGCAGGGTGAAGTATTTACATGCTTTTCCGGATAAGTACGAACTGGGGCAGTCGTATTTGGGGCTGCAGACTCTTTATCATATTGTCAATGCCGATGATCGCTTTTTGTGCGAACGTGTGTTTGCGCTCGATACCGATGCCGAACAGGTGCTGCGTCGCGAACAGATACCGCTTTTCTCTCTTGAGTCTTACCGGCCCGCTAAGGAATTCGACGCTGTCGGTTTCACTCTCACTTACGAACTTATCTATACGAATGTACTGGCCATGCTCGAGTTGGCCGGGATTCCGTTGAGAAGCAAAGACCGCACCGACGAACATCCTATAATCATGGCCGGGGGGCCGGCGGTTTACAACCCCGAGCCGCTGGCGGAATTTATCGATTTGTTTTTTATCGGCGACGCCGAAGAGGGTCTGCCGGAGATGTTGGCGGTGCTGCACGAGTTTGCGGATGCTACCCGTGAAGAAAAGCTTGCGGAGATTTGTCGCCGGGTTGCCTCGGTGTACATTCCGTCTTTCTACGATAAGCAGAGGCGTCCGCTGAACGATTTCGCGCCGGAGAAGATTATCGCTCGCGTGGAGAAAGAGCTTAAGCCTGAGTATTATCCACAGCAGCCTATTGTTCCGCTGGTTGATGTTGTGCACGGTCACCTGGCGGTGGAGATAATGCGTGGTTGTCCGCAAGGTTGTCGGTTCTGTCAGGCCGGACCGATGTATCGTCCGGTACGCCCCCGTCCTCAGAGGGAAATAATCGAGCAGACGGAAACACAACTGAAGAATACGGGCTATGAAGAGATCAGTCTGGTATCGCTCTCGTCCTCTGATTATCCGGGGATAGACGACTTAGCTACATCTCTTGCGCGGCAGCTTGATAGGCAAAAGGTATCAATATCGCTACCGTCGTTGAGACCGGGCAGCTTGAGTCCGCGTTTGTTGGAGGCGGTCAAGAAGGTGCGCAGGGCGGGGCTGACGATATCGCCCGAGGCGGGAACGGAACGTTTGCGTTTATTCATCCGCAAGGAGATTCCGGATGCAGCCATACTTGAAACGGCACAACTGGCATTCAGTATGGGATGGACGACCCTAAAACTGTATTTCATGATCGGCCTGCCGACCGAAACCGAGGATGATCTGCAGGGCATCGCGAGCCTCATCAAGCAGATTCACGACATCGGTTTCGGGCATCCCGGCCGCAAGACGATTAACGTAACTCTCTCCCCGTTTGTCCCCAAGGCGCATACGCCATTTCAATGGGATGAACTTATCAACGCCGGCGAGATGCTCAGAAGAATCAACCTTGTCAAGCGAATATGTAGGGCTAATCACGTCAATTTCAAATATCCTACGGTGGAGACATCGGTACTTCAGGGTTTACTCGGCAGGGGTGGTCGGGAAATGAACGACGTGATCGCCCGGGCTTACGAGAAAGGTTGTCGTTTCGATGGCTGGAGTGAGGGTTTTGAGTTTGAGAAGTGGCTCGAGTCTTTCGAAGAGTGCGGCATTGACATTGAAGCAGGCTTCAAGCCGATACCTTTTGATCGCAACCTACCCTGGTCGCATATTGAGAAGGGTGTGACGGTGGAACATTTGCTCAGGGAACGTCAGCGTACCTCGTTGGAGCAGATGACCCATGAGAGCAAGATTAGCCCTGATGACCAGCCCGTCGCTATAGGCGACCGCGAGCCGGAGTTTGGCAGAGGTAAAAAGAGAGTCGCAAGCCAGAGTGCAATAGCACCCACCAAAAACACACTGCGTATCCGGTGGGGCAAGAACGAGCGTTTGAAGTACATGAGCCATTTGGACAACATGCGGCTGATCGAGCGGTCGATCAGGCGTGCCGGTCTGCCGGTGGCTTACAGCCAGGGGCATAACCCGACCATGAAGCTGTCGTTTGGGCCTCCCCTGCCGCTGGGGTTTACATCGGAGGCGGAATTTATGGATATCACTCTTGAGAGCAATCTGATGCCGTACATGCTCGAGAAGCTTAAAACAGCGATTCCTGAAGGGATGTTAATCCTCGAGGCAAAAGCGGCCCTGGGGAAAGCCCGGTCTCTTTCGGCCGCCATAAATCGGGCAAGTTACAGGATTAGCTCAAATAGCGAGCTAAAAGAGAGCGTTGTACTACGTAATATAGATAGAATGATGGATGCCGTAGAATTACCCGTTGAGCGGATCGGGAAAAGTCAGACAACGACCGTCGACATTCGCCCCGCCGTTTACGATATTTCTCTCCAAAATGGGGTGCTTTTTATGACTTTGGGTATTGGGGAAGGGGGCTATGCCCGACCTTCGGAAATCCTGACTCTGCTATTAGATGGCGACCAGCGGAAGAGCGACTACTTTGCTCAAAATTTGCACAGGTATGATCTTTTTCGGGTGGATCAAAACGGGGAACAGATTCCGGCAATGGATGTTTAACAAAGGATGAATCAGACAGCAAGAAATCATATGAATAAGAAGTTCGATGTAGTCCGGGCTGCCGCTCTGGAGGCGCTGATCAGCATTGAACAGGGTCAGCAAACCGACAGCGCTGTTTCGAGCGTAATGTCGGGTAAGAATTTCCGTCCGATCGACAAGCGTTTTCTACTGCAACTTGTCAATGGTACGACGAAAATGCGCCGGCGGTTGGATCATGAAATCAAATTCTATTTATCGCGGCCGGGAACGGAACTTCCGCCAAAACTTTCTAATATACTGCGGCTCGGCTTTTATCAACTTCTGTTTACGGACCGGATTCCAGCGGCCGCGGCAGTTTCGGAGTCGGTCAATCTGGCCCACTACATGACCGGGCGCGCGCGGGCAAATCTTGTCAATGCCGTGATGCGGGCCAGTCTTCGCGAACCTCAGAAAGTAAAATTTGCCCGTAAGGGTGAAGAACCGGTTAAGTATCTCGGTGACTACTACAGTTACCCTGATTATTTCGTTGAGTATTGTTTGAAGGAATTCGGATACGAGCAGACCGAGCAACTTCTGATGTTAAACAATCAGGCTCCGCATGTAACATATAGAGTGAATTCGCTCAAGACGAAGCCTGATGAAGTAGCCAACCTTCTTCAGAAAAACGGAATCGAGTTTTCGTACGGCAAATATCTGCCGGAGTTTATTCATATTGAAGAGTCCGGCCTTCCGCTGGACAACGAACTTATCAAGACCGGAAAAGTGTTTGTTCAGGACGAATCGGCGGGTCTGGCGGTTCGCCTGATGGATCCCGCCAAGGGGGAGAGCGTCATTGATCTAACGGCAGCCCCGGGCGGCAAAAGCACCTATATGGCCATGCGGATGGAAAATGAAGGCGAGGTTACATCGATTGATAAATCACGCCAGCGGTTGTCGGTGCTCAGTGAGAATGCCAAGCGTCTGGGTATCAGCATAATAAAGACTATGGCTACGGACATGTTCAATGTTCCCTCGGAGAACAGTTATGACCGGGTCTTACTCGACCCCCCCTGTTCCGGCTGGGGCACGGCGGGCAAGCACTCCGATCTTCGCTGGGCCAAGACCCCGGACGACGTAACAAAGCTGGGCAAAATTCAGTTGGCCATGTTGAACAAAGCCTCCAAGCTCGTCAAGCCGGGGGGTATTCTGGTTTACTCGACGTGCTCGATAATGCGGGCCGAAAACGATGATATCGTGGAGGCCTTCCTGGGGCACACGGAAGAATTCGAAATAGAATCCGCCACACCGTTTTTACCGTCTGATGTGGTTGACAAGCGCGGCTATGTGAAAACCTATCCCTCGTTTGCGAATCTCGACGGTGCTTTTGCGGCACGACTCAGGCGCAAGGCCTGATATCTCTACCCCACTGCTCCGATTATAGTTTTATACTTGATTTTAACCGGAAATTTTCTGACAGTGTCGTTGTAAAAAAAACGATAACGCTTGCCTGAGTAGTATAATAGATATGGCCCCAATCCAAGCATCGCGGTTGAGTCAAAAACAGAAGGGCAAATTCACCTTTCTTGACAAAAAACTGCCGCCCGGTTCAATCGAGAGGAAGATAGCTTTTCGGGTGATCCTGCCGCTGTTGATCCTGCTTGTTCTATATGCTGTCGTCGACGGCATTGTCATGCCGGTCATCACACGGCACGGAAGCGAGTTTCCGCTTCCCGATTTCACGGGACTGACGGTTACGGAAGCCCAGATTACGTTGAAGGATCTGGGTCTCGAATTCGAGATTAGTTCGGAGCAGTTTTCGCCGGGTGAGGAGAAGGGGATAATCCTCAATCAGTTTCCTATCTCCGATACGGAGGTCAAATCAGGCCGGGTGATAAAGTTTGTGGTTTCGCTCGGGCAGAAGCTGGTGCCTATACCGCAGCTGGCTGGACTATCGGTACGTCAGGCGATACTTGATCTGGAGACGGCGGGGCTTGATCTGGGTGAAATCGCGTGGGCCTTTTCCGATACGCTCCCTGAGCGCGTAGTTGTCTTCTCTTATCCTGCCGCATCGACAGAAATTCCGCTCGGTTCTCCGGTGAATCTGATGGTCAACAGAGGGCGGGCATCGAACTTTACTTATATGCCGAAGGTGGTCGGCATGACTCTGGACGAGGCGATTAAGCGATTGGAGGATAAACTTCTGAAAGTCGGTATTGTCACGCCGCGCACCGAGGAGAATTATCTTCCTGAGACGGTGCTGGAGCAATCGGAGCCGGAGGGTACTGAACTCGATGTCGGCACTGAGATCGATCTGGTGATTAGCGCTACGGGGTAGGGGTTCGGGGTGAAAAAAGAACGTTCTCTCTGCGGTCTTTGGTGGGAGAATTCGGACAAAACAATCGGGGGCGGGCCAAATAACTTAAGAAACCTGTAACCTACTTCCGTCAATCACCTTACGAGCCAATCCCCAGCCACCCGGCGACCGGCAAAAGCGACAAATTTCTTGCCTATTTCCCCCATTTTACTATATTGTTGGGCTATTTCGGCCCTTGGGGCCGTTTTAGTGATTGCAGGAGTATGTCCTTTTCCCCTGCTTTAAAGCTTAAGTTAATGGCCCGCAAGGGACCGGATGGTAAAACGCGTTTGATATGTTTGCACAACTGAGTGACAGATTAGAATCGGCCTTTAAGAAACTTCGCGGTAGAGGAATTCTCACCGAGAAGAACATCAAGGATTCCATGCGCGAGGTGCGTCAGGCGTCTGCTCGAAGCTGACGTAAATTACAAAGTCGCGAAGTCTTTCGTTAAGGCGGTTGAGGAAAAAGCGGTTGGTGTCGAGGTTCTCAAATCGATAGATCCCGGCCAGCAGGTTGTCAAGGTTGTGCACGACGAACTGGTCTCTCTTCTCGGGACCACGGCCGAGCCGTTAGCGCCGGTAGATAGCGCACCTACGGTTTACATGGTTTGCGGACTGCAGGGTTCGGGCAAGACGACTCTTGTCGGTAAGCTGGCGCTTCAGAACAAACGTAAGAACAAAAAGCCGCTGGTTGTGGCGGCGGATATATATCGTCCGGCGGCGGTGAAGCAACTGAAGGTACTGGCGGATTCGATACAGGTGGAGCATTTCTATCTTGAGGGGAAGAAACCTCAGGAAATCTGCCGCGAAGCCATCAAGTATGCTCAAAAGAATTTCATTGATCTGGTAATTCTGGATACGGCGGGACGGCTTCACATTGATGACGAGTTGATGACGGAGCTGGAGGAAATCAAGGCTGAGGTTCAGCCGCACGAGATTCTTCTGGTCGCCGACGCCATGACGGGGCAGGATGCGGTGAATGTATCCAGGGAATTTCATGACCGCCTGGGCGTGACCGGTGTCGTTTTGTCGAAACTGGATGGAGACGCTCGCGGTGGCGCGGCGCTGTCGATTCGTGAGGTGACCGGTTGCCCGATAAAGCTGGCTTCGATGGGAGAGAAACTCTCTGACTTAGAGGCGTTCCATCCCGACCGGATGGCCTCTCGCATTTTAGGCATGGGTGATATTGTCTCGCTGGTGGAGAAGGCCGAAGAGACAATCGATCTTGAAAAAGCGGCCAAAATGCAGGAGAAGCTGCTAAAGGCGAAATTTGATTTTGAGGACTTTCTCGACCAGATGAGTCAGCTCAAGAAAATGGGACCGCTTGATTCGCTTATGGGAATGATACCGGGAGTCGGCAAGGCGTTTAAAAATATCAAGGTCGACGAACGGGATATGGAACGGATGGTGGCGATTATCAAGTCGATGACGATTCAGGAGCGACGCAATCCGCACATTATCGATGGTTCGCGCAAGAAGCGGATAGCGCTTGGCTCGGGCAATTCGGTTCAGGCGGTGAATCAGCTCCTGAAGCAATTTTCTGCGATGCAAAAAATGTTTGGTAATATTGGTAAGATGAAAACAAAAGGGTTCCCTTCGGGGGTCAACCCGTTCAAACTTTAATGATGGAGGTTTTTTTTGGCAGTACATCTGAGACTTCTGCGCATGGGAGCAAAGAGACGGCCCTTCTACCGGATTGTTGCAATTGATTCGCGTCGCGCTCGCGACGGTCGGTTTCTGGAGATTGTTGGGACCTATAATCCGATTACGAAACCGGCGGAAGTAAAGGTATTCGAGGACAAAGTTGCCAACTGGCTGGAGCAGGGCGCTCAACCGAGTGATACGGTTAAATCGCTTCTGACCCAGATTGGCTTTACCGAGAAGTACGGCAAAGCGAAACGTGGCGACGATGTGTCCGGTGTGGAGCTGAAGACGGCAATTACCGAGCGACCGAAGAAGACGCGCAAGATGAAGAAGGCAGCGGTGGCCAAAGCTGAGGCAAAGGAAGAGACTGCGGCTGCTGCGGATGCTGAGAAGAGCGAAGAAACTCCGGCGCAAGAGTAATTGCTAACGGCTGCCGGCTGGGGAGATTGTTTTAGAATAAACGCGTTTAGAGACTCGTTACGGCGTCTGAACTTGAAATTCTATTGGAAAGGATGAAGTTATGAAGGACTTTATCGAATTCATCGTCAAAGCGTTAGTGGACAACCCCGATCAGGTCGAAGTAAACGAAGTACTTGGTAGCCGAACGACTGTTTATGAACTTCATGTCGGACAGGGTGACCTGGGTAAGGTCATCGGTAAACAAGGCCAGACGGCGAAGTCGATTCGCACTTTGCTGGCTGCTGTTTCAGCTCGTCAGGGCAAGAGAGCAGTCTTAGAGATATTAGAGTAGGAAGTGTCGGAAGAGTTCGTCACGGTCGGCAAGCTGGGTCGGACCAGAGGCATTCACGGCGAAATTTGGGTCGTTTCCGAAACAGATTTCCCGGATCGCTTTCTTCAGATGACAGACCTTCATCTGAAGTACAAGGACCGCTGGGAGATGGTTGCGATTGAGTCGGCCCGATTTGTCTCGGGGCGACCGGTGATAAAACTGGAGGGTATTGATAATCCCGAAGAGGCGGCACGGCTGACGAATCGGGAAATTGGAGTGCCGAAAGATCAGGTGATGGAACTGCCCGAAGGGTCGTTTTACATTCATGACCTGATAGGTTGCCGGGTTATTGATAAGGAATCCGGAGCGGTAATCGGCGAGATTGTAGATGTCGAGACGTATCCCGCGAATGACGTTTACGTGATACGGACCACCGATGGTAAAGACGTCTCGATTGCGGCCGTGGAAGAATTCGTAAAGAACATTGACATGACTGACAAGAATGTCATTATTGACCCGGCCGGTTTGTTGGAACAGTAAGCTATAACGCTGATGTTGAATGAAATTTGAGATTATAACGCTATTCCCGGACTATTTCAGCCTGTCGCTGAAGCAGTCATTGATCGGGAAAGCGATAGAGAAAAAGCTCTTTGACATCGAAATCATAAATCTGCGCGACTATGCCACAGATAAACATCGTACGGTGGATGACACACCGTTCGGTGGCGGCGGCGGCATGGTGATGAAGCTCGAACCGCTTGACGGGTGTCTTAAGGCTTTAGGGTATTCGCACCGTTCGGAGACTTCGAAGCAGCCCGATAAGGAGAGAATAGTCCTGACTTCGGCTGCCGGGAAAAAGTTCAATCAGCCGCTGGCTATTGAGTATTCTCTGTGTGACCGCCTGACGGTTATCTGCGGTCATTACCTGGGGATTGACGAAAGGACCAGAGAGCTGTACGATATTGAAGAAGTCTCTATCGGAGATTTCATCCTGACCGGCGGCGAGCCGGCGGCGATGGTTATGCTTGATGCGGTGGCGAGGCTGATTCCGAAGGTGCTCGGTAATTTTGAGTCGGCTCTCAATGATTCGTTTATGAATCAACTTCTGGGAGCGCCCACTTATACCCGGCCGGCGAAATACCTGGGCTTGAAAGTACCGGACGAGCTTTTGTCGGGAGACCACAAAGAGATCGAGCGGTATCGACGCCGGGAGGCTATCCGGAAGTGCTTGATGCATCGCCCGGACCTTCTGAAGTCGGCAGATTTATCGGATGAAGATATTGAGTATATAAAAAGTATAGATAATAAAATAGAGTTAGAATAAATTCGGAAAGGAATACGACCAATGAAACGATTAGCCCAGATTGAGAAGAGCTATATGCGGGATGACATTCCGCAGTTCAGTTCTGGCGATACGGTACGGGTCCACGTAAAGATCAAAGAAGGCGACAAAGAACGTGTTCAGGTTTTTCAGGGAACAGTTACTTCGCGTCGCGGTGGCGGCACGGCAGCTACGTTCACGGTTCGCAAGATATCATCGGGTATCGGCGTGGAGCGTGTTTTCCCGCTGTACTCCCCCAATATTGCCAGGATAGAGCGGATTCGCGCCGGACAGGTCAGACGTAAGAAGCTTTATTATTTGAGAGAGCTCACCGGTAAGTCGGCCCGAATCAAGGAGCAGATCCTCGATTCCGAGTCCGCCAAGAGTAAAAAAGGAGCGAAAGCCGAGGCTGAGGTCGCTGAAGAGAAGAGCGAAGAATAGCGCCAGGGTTCGCTTTTGTATAGACTGAGAAAACGCCCGTTTGTCGGGCGTTTTTTTTGGCTAAGCTCACCGCTTGCGGTTATTTGGCGTTCAGAATGGTAAAAGTAGTGTTGCCGTATTTTCTTTGTTGCAGGATTTCGAAGCTCGAAAAATCGGTCCTCTTCGTCTCCGAAGTATCATGCTGACACAGGATGAGGGCATCGCCCGTGGTGACGGGATGGTTTCTCAAAACCTGCAGCGTTTTGTCGATGATGCCTTTGTACTGCGGCGGGGCAATCATGACAATGTCGAACTTTTTCCCCGAAACCGCCAGGCTGGGGATTGCCTGGAAAACATCCGTACACAAGCATCGTAATCTGTCCGAGAGAACGTATTTTTCGGCCTGGCTGTTGATGGCATCGGCAAGGGTAGGTTCCAGTTCGACTCCGATTGACACCTCTGCCCCGCGCGAGACTGCCTCGAACAGATATGAGCCGGTGCCGCTGAACAAATCGAGGTATGCCGCACCCGGCAGATAGGGATTGAGAAAATCGAAAATCGCCTTGCGCACCCGGGTGAGGGGTGGACGGGTTACGCCGAGGTCGGGAGCCTTTATCAGCTTGCCTTTCAGTTCGCCGGCGATGATTCGAAACTCGTGAAATGACTGTTTTTTTCGCTCCATAATAGGTCTCTAAAGTAGTAATGTCGGCCAAATAAATCTAATAAAATCCTGAAAATGAGTCGATAGTTATAATATAAATATTTTGTTGCTTAAAAGTGACTCAAAGCTCATCATAAGAATACGAAGAATATTATGAAACTCAATCCAAAACACAACATGACGCATCTGGAGAATATGTTAGCCGAAAAAGGCTACCGGTACATTTGCGGTGTGGATGAGGTTGGTCGTGGACCCCTGGCCGGGCCGGTTGTTGCGGCTGCGGTTATCATGCCGCCGGAAACCAAGATTGAGGGTATCAATGACTCCAAGAAGCTTACGCCGCTTCAGCGGGAGAGAATTTTCGAGGAGATTGTTGAGCTTGGCCTGGTCTGTGCGGTGGGCGTGATTGACCACGAGTGTATCGACAAAATGAATATTCTCAAGGCGTCGTTAATGGCGATGCGCAAGGCTGTGATGGATCTCAAGCAGTCGCCGGATATTATTCTGGTTGACGGCAACTATCCGGTTCCCAATGTAGCGCAGCCGCAGTTCGCGGTTGTGGGCGGCGACAGTCAGTGTCAATCAATCGCAGCGGCGTCTATTGTTGCGAAGATTACGCGCGATCGCATCATGGACCGCTACCAGGCGCTGTATCCGTCGTTCTCATTCTCCAAGCACAAGGGCTATCCGACGCCCGAGCACATGGAGGAACTTCGCGAATACGGTCCGACGGAGATTCACCGCAGATCTTTCAAGCCGGTGGCGGAGCTTGTAAATCAGTATGCCCTCTTCTAAAAAACAGAGCACGACGAGAAAAAAGACAATATCAATCGGGCGCCGGTATGAACAACTGGCCGCCCGATTTTTTGTTGCCAACGGTTTTGAGATTCTTGAGCGCAACTGGCGGGCCGGAAGAAAAGAAGTCGACCTGATCGTGAAGAAAGACCGGGTGGTGGTATTTGTGGAGGTCAAGGCGGCAAGGTCCGGCAAGTTTGGCCATCCGGCGGAGAAAGTTAATCAGAAGAAACAGGAAAATCTGATTCTCGTTGCGCGCCAGTATCTGATGGAAAAGAGTATCTCCGGAGTAGATTTGAGATTTGATGTTGTTACGTTTGTCGATGGTGAGCTTGAGCATTACCCCGGGGCATTTGAGGCTATCGAGTAGAGTCTGACGATACGCTTTTGGCAGAGTCTTTTGCTGCCTGCAAAAGCGAGTCTTCAATATCCAGAAGAGAATCGAGATATTCGGCAACAAGGGTCGAGAAGGGATAGAATTTTTCCGATTGATCTTTGTTTGCCTCGATAAAGCTGTCCATAGCGACAGTGCTGAGTGAGCAACTTGCCAGCAGTGAATCGCGGACCTGTAAATATCGGTCAGGGTCGTTTCGATACTTTGCCGAAGCCACCCAGACCTGAGCCGTCACCAGGGCATAGCGGCTCTGTATCTCCGCCTGTGCGGCGGCTTGCTTCTGCGAGAAGTGCCGGTAGATCACCAGAGCGGCAATGATAATAACGAAAGGCGCCAGTCTTTTAAGCCAGATCAAGATTCTTCCAACTTTCAATTGCTTCCGAGCGTAGAATTCAATAAGCTATAGTTCACAACCGTACAGGTCAAGATAAACTTATGGAACTGAGTTACCCCATAAAGCGGCGCAAGAGCAGAGCTGTCAGAATAGGCGATGTAATTATCGGCGGTGGTTTTCCGGTGGCGATTCAGTCCATGACAAACGCCGATACCCGCGATATAGAGGCGACAGTCGGGCAGATAAATCAGCTTTTCGAGGCCGGCTGTGAGATTGTGAGGATCTCGGTTCTCAATCACGATGCCGCCGGTAAGCTCAAAGAGATTCGCAATCGAGTCAGCAAACCGTTAGTCGCCGACATTCATTTTCAATATAAACTGGCGTTGAAGGCAATCGAGGCCGGATTCGACAAGATACGAATCAATCCCGGCAATATTGGCGCCGAGTGGAAAGTGCGCGAGGTCGCCTCGGCGGCGAAAGATGCCGGCGTGCCGATTCGTATCGGGGTGAACTCCGGTTCCCTTCCGAAAGACCTGCTTGAAAAATATGGTCACGATGACCCCAATGCTTTCGCCGAAGCCGCCTTGAGGGAGGCTTCTGTTTTAGAGGATATGGGGTTTGAGGACATTGTTATTTCGGTCAAGTCGACCAACACCCAGACTGCTTTCTGGGCCTATCACATGCTCGGCGAGCAGTGCGACTACCCGCTGCATGTCGGTATCACCGAGGCGGGAACGCTGGAAACCGGTTCGATTAAGTCATCGGTAGGGATCGGCGCGATACTTATGACGGGAATCGGCGACACCCTGAGGGTGTCTTTGTCAGCCGACCCGATTCACGAAGTGAGGGTGGCCAGGCAGATTCTTACGGCCTGCAATCTCAAACAGGAAGGTGTGGAGGTTATCGCCTGCCCCACCTGCGGGCGGTGTCAGATTGATATGATACCGTTGGCCGAGTCAATCGAGAAAAAGACGCGGCACATTAAGACTTATCTTAAGGTGGCGGTGATGGGCTGTGCTGTCAATGGTCCGGGAGAGGCGGCGGCGGCCGATGTCGGCATTGCCGGCGGCGATGGTAAGGGGATTCTTATCAAGAAAGGTAAGATTGTCAAGCGCATGGACGAGGCCGAATTGGAGTCTACTCTTCTTGACGAAATAGAATCCATGACCGGTGAGAAGATTAAGCGGTGACATCGTAACAATTTGTACTATATTCCTGAGTGGACCGCTATGTATCCAAATAGACAGAGACAGAATACCAAACTACGGGGAATAGAATGAAGAAGCACATTATCCTGTCGGTTATCCTCACGCTGATGGCGTTTCAGTTGTCGTTTGCAGAGAAAAAAGTGCAGCTATCGCTGGCCCCAACACTGGGGCACGGGTTCGGTGAGACGGAGTATATTCTGAATTTTAGAAGTTATGTTCTCGATGCTGATGGTGAGATTCTTGTCGATGCGTCCGGCCATCCTATCATTTATGAAGTTAAGAGTCTGCTTGAGTTTCCGATGGACGTTATTTTTGTCGGAGCAAGTTTGCTGCTCGAGCCGGTGCAAGATAAGACCCTGTGGTCGGTGGAGGTCGGCGTCTACACGAGCGTTAACGACCCGGGCGGCGTGGTCACGGATTCCGACTGGGATTCCGCAACCAGTCTGTGGGATATGACCAAGTGGAGCTATACCGAGTCTGATGCTACCATGAGTTCACTGCGACTGAATATAGAGGTCACCCGGAGGTTGCTGACGGAAGGGAAATTACGTATTTCCGCACTGGCGGGACTACGCTATCAAAAGATTGAACATGATATTTACGGATACGACGGCTGGTATCGTTTGCTTGACACGATCAGCTATGTCTACAGCAGTGAGACGTATGTGCAGTCCGGCAGCGGATTGGTGGGTCACTATGAAGTAACTTATAAGCAGCCGCAGATTGGACTGTTGACTACTGCGGAGCTTTCACCCGATATGACGTTGAAGCTCAAGACTGCTTTTACGCCTGTCTGGTTCGATGACTACGATGACCATATCCTGCGCATGAAGGAAAGTACGGCCGACGGCGATGGTACCGGTTTTGAGGCCTCGCTCAGGGCCAGGGTCAAGTTCTCCAGTTTTCAAGCGCCTCTCAGGCCATATCTGGATATATTTGCGGATTACATGACACTCAACGCCACCGGTTACCAGACGCAAACGTGGTATGGTGATGACGGGGCAACGCCGGATTTTGATGACACCGGCCAGAGTGTATCCAACATTTACCACGAGGTCAACAGCACGCAGTACAATATAGGTTTCAGGCTGGGATTGCTTTTTTGATGTTAATCGCCTGACGGCTTCTGCGGCTCGACCATCACGGACTTTTCACGCTCAACAGTCACAAGGCCCGGTTTGGCTTTGCGCGGTTTGCGGACATATTTGCGCGGCGTGTATAGAACCGGCACCAGGGAGTCTTTGCGGGCCTTGCTGAAATAGGCCGCTATCGCGGCGGTTTCTTCGATCTCTCTCTTTGACGGTTCAAAATTCTTATTGGGGAATTTCATCACCACGTGTGAACCGGCGCATTGCTGGGTGTGAAACCACAGCTCGTACGGACGGGCGAAATCGAAGGTGGTGCGGTCGTTATCGGAACCATCACGCCCGACAAATATTCTCAAACCGGTTGAGAGAGTATAATCGCGGTAGGGCAGCCGCGGGGTGATTTCGTCTTTGGAGGCTTCGCGCGGCAACAGCGCGGCAATCTCCTGCTCATAGCGACTTCGGGCGGAATCGAAATTGGCTTCGAGATCGGTTTCGATATTTTGAAGCTCGGCAAGCTCCTCCCCTGTTATTTGAAGTCGCCGCGTCAGGAGTTCAAGCCCCTCGCGCCCTTTGCGGTAACGTTTGAAATAGCTCTCGGCATTATCGTTGGGAGATAGCGACGGATCAAGTTCTATGGTGATACTGTCGCCTGAGTCTGCGTAAATGTCATCCACTTTCAGGGTAGTCATACCCCTTTTGATAGCATCAAAGTTTATCTTGAGCAGCTCGCCGAGTTTCTTGTAGTGTTCGTAATTGGCTGCCTCGGAGATGTCCTTTTCGATGTTGCTCAGTTTCTTTTCAAGGCGCTTGATACCGCGCTTCACGGCATTGATGACGGTCTTCTCTTCATCCACCTGTTCAGTCACTGTCTGCTGCATTTCACACGCGGACATGACAGCCAGTGAAAGAGACTTCAATTTCTGGGGCTGCTGCTCGCTCGACGATAATTTGAAGGGATAGGCCTCGTGCTTTCCCCTTATGCTGTACAGGTAGCCAACATCGAATCTCTCGAAGGCATCGGTGGTGCTTTTAATAGTGTCAGCGAGAGTTTTCAGAGAGGCCGTATCGAGTTGGTCGGCGCTGATGTTGTCGAGTCCGGCGCGAGAGGCTATTTCCCGCGCGAGAGTGGTGCTGTATCCCTGAACATATCGCTCGATTAGAATCGAAGGCGTAACGCCGGGATGATTACCGGCGAGGTCTTCGAGTGCTTCCGATGTGACGCTTCCCGGGTCGAGTCTTTCGGGCGGACTGAACGGTTCGTATTTTTCGCCCGGTTCGTACTCTTTCTTGCGTAGGGTTGCGAGTTTGGTGCTGTTTTTGTCCAGCAACCAGACATTGCCGTTGGGGCCTATTGCTTCGAACAGCAGGCGGTAGAACAGTTTGTCTTTTTCAAGTGTTACGGAGAAAATGCGGTCGAGGTCGAGCTGTTCGACATTCGTGACCACAGCCCCCTCGATTTCAAAAATCGGACGTGGCTTTTCGCGGGTATCAAGGCTGATCTTGGAGGCCGGCACGAGATAAGTACCCCACTTTACCGGATGGTAGACAAAGCTCAGGGCCAGGCGCTGTTTCTTCTTTATGATAAAATACGCGGCTCGCTCTTTGCGGTAGAATTCGGTGGCGACGATTTTGCCCTCGAAAATCTCGTGTCTGAGTTCGGCGACGAGTGACTTTATGTGAAGTGCTGTTTGCATGTGGGTGAATATAGCCCTCTTGAAGCGGTTATTCAACTAATAGCTTTGGCGACCATGGTAGGCGATACGTTCGGATTAGGAGTAGTGATTTGCTGACATATTCGCAAATTTTTAAAAAACTGGACGGAATTTGCCAACCTTTTTGGCAAAGATGACGTTTATAGGGTGATAGACTTCCGTTGCAGGGGGTAACGGAAGCCTGAATAGACTCCATGTGTTTTATGCTAAGGGCGGAGCAAGTGACTCCGCCCTTTAATTTGGCCTGCCAACCGCTCGGCTTATTTGGGGCCGATCATCTTTTCCGGTCTGACTTTCTCATCGAACTCTTCCGCAGTCAAAAGACCCAGCGCCACCGCCGCTTCTTTGAGTGTGGAGCCATCGGCGTGAGCTTTTTTGGCGATCTTGGCCGCGTTGTCATAGCCGACATGCGGATTGAGAGCCGTGACCAGCATCAGTGAGTTATCGAGGAATTTCTTGATATTGGCGTTATTCGGCTCGATACCAACCGCGCAGTTCTCGTTGAACATCTCGCAGGCATCGGCAATCAACCGGATTGACTGAAGCAGGTTGTAGATCATGACCGGCTTGAAGACGTTCAGCTCGAAATTACCGGATGAACCGCCGACGTTGACGGCGACATCGTTGCCGATCACCTGAGCGCAGACCATCGTCATAGCTTCGGGCTGAGTCGGGTTGACTTTGCCGGGCATGATTGACGAACCGGGTTCGTTGGCCGGGATGGTGATTTCGCCGATACCACAGCGCGGGCCGCAGGCCAGCCAGCGGATATCGTTGGCCATTTTCATCAGCGAGCAGGCCAGGGTTTTCATGACGCCGGAGGCCTCGACGATTGCATCGTGGGCCGCCAGAGCCTCGAACTTGTTGGGGGCGGTGACGAATTTCTTGCCAGTCAGTTTGGCTATCTGGGCTGCGGACTTGACGGCAAATTGCGGATGAGTGTTAAGACCGGTACCAACAGCCGTGCCACCGAGGGCCAGCGGGTAAAGCCTCTGCAGGCACTCGTTGATTCTTTCCAGACCGAGTGAGAGCGCCTCGACATAGCCGGAGAACTCCTGCCCCAGCGTGAGCGGGACAGCGTCCATGAGGTGTGTGCGGCCGATTTTGATGATGTCTTTGTAGGCTTCGGATTTTTTCGCCAGGGTGTCGCGAAGCTGCGTGATCATGGGGATCAGGCGACGGTGGATTTCCTCGACAGCGGCGATGTGCATGGCGGTCGGGAAAGTGTCGTTGGAGGACTGGGCCTTGTTGACATCATCGTTGGGATGTACCGGTTTTTTGGAACCAAGCTCTCCCCCGGCCATTTCGATCGCCCGGTTGGCGACGACTTCGTTGACGTTCATGTTGGTCTGGGTGCCGGAGCCGGTCTGCCAGATGACGAGCGGAAAGTGGTCATCGAGTTTGCCATCGATGACTTCATCGGCTGCCTTGACAATCAGGTCGCCCTTTTCTTTGGGCAGGGTTCCCAGTTCCATGTTGACCTGCGCGGCAGCTTTTTTGAGGATGCCGAAGGCTCTGATGAGTTCGCGGGGCATGCGTTCGCCGCCGATGCGGAAATTCATCAGCGAGCGGGCTGTTTGGGCGCCATAGTATTTGTCCGCCGGGACTTTAATTTCGCCCATAGTGTCGGTTTCTACGCGATATTCCATATTTTCTCCCGATATTTTGTGACTTGATTTCGGCTTTATGTATTGAGTGAATATAGCAATTTGGCGGTTTGCCGCAAGCGGGTTTGTGCAGATTTTCACAAGGTCACGATACAATCCTGACATGGATAATAGCAGTTGTAATTGGGCTGATTTTGTTGTTAATTATGGTGTGGGTGCTCTACGAATTCCTTGACTTCATTCGTTGGGTATTCCCTTCCAGAAAAGACGACGAATCCGGCCCGCTCGGGAGGAAATAGGGAGGTTCAAGCAGCAGGTTGTAGCGGGAACAAATAAATAGGCCTTAATTGCCTAACCAAAGCATCAGGAAACAATCACAGGACTGAATTTTTCAGCTGCCGATAGTAACTCTAGTTGTGATAGGGGTGCGGCAGCATTAACACAGTCTATTTCTCGCTTATCGACAAGTGTACGGGTTAAATGAGTGACTTAGCACATCAGGTAGCTGCGATAGTGGCTGAAAACCCCGGCCTGAGGGCGCGAGAAATCGCGAAGCGACTCGGGGTTGACCGCAAAATTGTCAATGCTTGCCTATATGGAGAACTAAAAGCCAATTTCAGGCAGGACAATCGATATTGTTGGTATCCAATTGGCCATCCAGACGTGGACGACATTGGAAAAGGTGAAAAAGTTCAGCAAGAAACTCCTTTGGCACAGCTTTGTGGATACTACCTAGATTGTCTTAGTCACGACGATTTGGGCGGTATTAGCGAGTTTGCATCTTCTAAGTTTGGTGATCCGAATTATGTTGAGCTACGTTCGTTGCCAATGTTTGATGAAACTGAAGAGGATCCTTTCGCCCTAGAACAAGGCCAGAGGCTGCTGTCGAAGATCAGGAGAGATCGTAATCGACAAACCCTTTTCTTGGGGTATCCAGTCCGGCTGAATCTTATTCGTTCCAAAAAGGGGTGGGAGGGACTCATGGTCGAGCCCATTCTACTTTTCCCATTCAAGGACGCCGCAACAAGATATGCCAGTCCGCAACTTTCTGAAGAGCTTCCACAAATAAATTTCAAAGCTCTGCGAACATTGTCAAGCGTGGGGGAAAGCAGTCTGATGGAAGAAGCGATCATGCTAGCTGATGATTTGGGGTTAGGAACTACATCGGACGAACAGCCAGAGGCAGATGAACTTCTGACAAGGCTTCGCCTTATTCGTCCTGAGTGGGACTGGCAAGAAGAGATTGACCCTCATTGTTTGAGTGAAGGACAACCGCTGGCTCAGTTGACTTGTCAGGGAATCTACAATAGAGGAATCCTGATTTCCGCTGAGCGGTCTCCCTATACGAAGGGGCTCGAAACGGAGCTTGGACAACTTCAATCTGTTGATCAGAAAACTTCATCGGGGACAGCCTTGGGTAGTTGGCTAAGCGGTGGTGGGCTCGAGACGAGAGCCGTGGATCAGGAACCTTTGCTTGAAGTGGTTCCGCTTAATTCCGAACAGCGACAGGCAGTCCGAAATGCGCTGCAAAATCAGCTGACGGTCATTACGGGTCCCCCAGGTACAGGAAAGTCGCAGGTAGTGACCTCTATACTTGTAAATGCCGCTTGGCAGGGGAAAACAGTTCTGTTCGCAAGCAAGAATAACAAAGCAGTAGATGTCGTTGAGACGCGGGTAAATGCGTTGGGTCCAAGACCTGTCCTCTTACGTCTTGGTAGTGGTCCATATCAGAGCAAATTGGCGGAGTATCTGATATCGCTCTTGGCAGCGCGAGCAACAGAAGATGACGTCGCGGCCTATCGCGAGTGTGAAGCTAATTATAAGAAGCTTGAGGGACTGTCGGCGCAGCTTGATGCTGAACTTGAAGATTTGATTGAGCTTAGAAACGATGTGGATAGGCTCGAACAGAAGGTTGAAGAAGTTCGACAAAGAGTTGGGCATGATCAGTTCCTCGCATTCCGATTGGTTGATCCAGAGAGTTTGAAACAAGTCGGTAGCAAGCTTCAAGAAGCATTAGAATACTCAGATAGGCGCCGGCAGTCAATTCTGGTTCGCATTTTCTGGTCTTTCTTGAAGAAAGGTCGTTATTGTTCCTTGGCCCGAGTAGGACAAGAGAGCAAAGCCATGTGTGAGACTTGTGGGGAACCAACTCCGGAATGCCCACCAGACGATTTTAGCATTTCCGAGTGGATAGCCTTCGGAGCACGCTTTGAGGCAAGAACGCAGGACGTGCTTGCCTCAAATGAATACTTCGAGCGGCTGGGTGAACTTGTGGCTGCCGACTCGATCGAACACATAAGCACCAAGAGGAAAGAGCTAACAGAGGTTATTGCGAAGAATTCCGGGCAACTTTGGCGAAAATGGCTGAGGCTTCAGCCAAAACGTTTAAGCCAGCAGGATCGAAAGTTGTTAGGCGACTATAGCTCGATACTCCAATTGGTTGTGGCCGCAAACGACGAAAACAGGAGGCTTAGTCGCGAGGTATTCAGAAAGTACTATGAATTGTTTCCCAAGGTTATGTCAATCCTATCGTGTTGGGCAGTGACCTCACTGTCGGCCAAAGGCAGAATTCCGTTCGAGCGGAATTTCTTCGATATCTTGGTAATCGATGAGGCTAGCCAATGTGATATTGCTTCGGCCTTGCCGCTTCTCTTTAGGGCCAAACGGGTTGTTGTTATCGGAGACCCAATGCAACTTCGACACATAAGCACCTTAACCAAACATCAGGATCAGCAGCTGCTGACAAAATACGATCTGCTGAGAGACCATCCTGGTTGGAGTTATTCCACCAGATCTTTGTTCGATCTGGCAAGCAGCTTATGTCAGAGCGATGACATTGTGGTGCTTCGCGACCACCATAGGTCTCATGCCGATATCATTGGATTCTCAAATGATGCCTTCTATGAAGGTAGGCTACGTATCGCCACAAACTATGAGCGGTTACGCTTCCCGCAGAGATCTGCGCCTGCCGTTCGTTGGATAAATGTCCGAGGTAAAGCGAGGCGACCAGGATCTGGAGGCGCCATTAACGAGCCAGAAGCGGCTGCCGTGGTAGCGGAGCTGGAGCGCCTTTCTCTTCAAAACTATCGCGGGTCAATAGGTGTAGTCAGCCCGTTTAGAGCTCAGGCAAATAGAATAAGAGATCTAGTATTTGGACACTCGGAGTTAAGTAGGTCGATCACAGGTTTCGACTTTCTGTCGGACACCGTCCATAAATTTCAGGGGGACGAACGGGATGTTATGATCTTTTCGCCGGTTGTCTCGGACGGAATCGGCACTGGTGCTCTGAGCTTCCTGCGCAGCAATCCCAATCTATTTAATGTGGCTGTCACGCGGGCAAGAGCGTGCTTAGTAGTTGTCGGAGGACAAGACCGCTATTCTCAAAAGCAACGTCGATTATCTGGAGAAATTTGCGGCATATGCGGAGGATGTCAACAAAACCCACAAGCCCTCCTCTGACTATTACGAGGAAGATTTCGGTCCGGAATATCCGGCGGTGTCCGACAGCGAAAGAGTATCGGAGTGGGAAAGAGTGTTTTACAGGGCGCTCTATCAATCTGGTCTAAAGCCAATGCCTCAGTATCAGGTCGAGAAGTATGCCTTAGATCTTGCCTTGGTAAATGGCTCTCGGATGCTCGACATTGAGGTAGATGGGGAAAGATATCACCGCAATTGGGACGGCGAGCTATGCAGAAAGAGACCAAATCAGGAATCAACGGTTGATGGAATTGGGCTGGGATGTAATGCGCTTCTGGGTGTACCAGATTCGAGATGATTTGGAGAGCTGTGTCTCTCGGGTCAAGTCCTGGCGGAACAACGGTGACATCTACTGATAGCATCTCTTCAGCGGATCGTATTAGCATGTGTTATAATAGCCTCTCAGGCAGTCAATAAGCACGCGGGGTTGAGTTATGGCCAAGATGTACCCTAAGCAACTTACTGAAGCTTCTGCTTCATTTCATATGCCATACAAGCACATGGTCAACCCTCTGATTTCTTGGGCCAAAACAGATCGGCCCGTTCTCAACAGCAGGTGTACCGATAGACCGGCGCTTAACCGCCAATAGAGCTACTTCTCTTCGTCCGCGATAATCTTCGATAATATCTGCGATACCGGTACGGAGCCGTCGCCGAGCTCTTTCATGGCCGGGAAAAAGAGCACGTCACGAATCGAATGCTGGTTGGTCAGCAGCATAATCAATCGATCAATCCCAAATCCCAATCCCGCAGTCGGCGGCATGCCGTATGAAAGCGCCGTAATAAAATCGTCATCGAGCGGCTGAGCCTCCTGATCGCCCGCTTCAAGCGCCTTGCCCTGCTGCATGAATCTCTGAAGCTGATCGACAGGGTCGTTCAGTTCGCTGAAGGCGTTGCCCATCTCGTTGGTGGCGATAAACAGCTCGAACCGTTCGGTGAGGCGCGGGTTGTCGCGGTGTTTTTTAGCCAGAGGCGAAATCTCAACGGGGAAATCAGCTATGAAAGTCGGCTGAACCAGGGTTGCCTCAACTTTTGCTTCCCAGACAGACTCGACCACCTTGCCCCAGTTGATCAGTTCGTCGCCTTCAACGCCGATACCTTTGGCAGCTTTCTTGGCGTCTTCGTAAGACATCTCGGAGAAATCGATACCGGTAGCTTCTTTTACGGAGCCGATCATGGTCACCCATCTGAAGGGCGGTTCAAAATCTATCTCGTCATCGCCGTACGGAATTTTGTATTTGCCGTGAATCTTGAAGACAACATCGCGAAGCATCTGCTCGAACATTGCCGCCATATCTTTGTAGTCGGCATAGGCCCAGTACAGTTCGATCATGCTGAATTCGGGGTTGTGCAGACGGTCCATACCTTCGTTGCGGAAATCCTTACAGTATTCCCAGACTTTGTCGTAGCCACCGATAATCAGCCGCTTGAGATAGAGTTCATCGGCGATGCGAAGATACATGTCGCGGTCGAGGCGCATGTAGTGAGTCATAAACGGCCGGGCGTTGCCGCCGCCGTAAATTGGCTGAAGAATGGGCGTTTCAACTTCGAGGAAACCATCGTTGTTGAGATAGTCACGAATAGCCTGAACTATCTGCGACCGTTTTACGAACACATCGCGCACTTCGGGATTGACAATCAGGTCGGCATAGCGGCGGCGATAGCGTGTCTCTTTGTCGGTTAGACCGGCGTGCTTGTCTGGTAGCGGATGCAGGGCTTTCGTGAGAAGTTCGAACGACGTTACCTTTAGGGTTCTCTCTCCGGTTTTGGTGACAAAGAGGGTTCCCTCGCAACCGATGATATCGCCCAGATCGAGACTGTTGAAGATATCGAACAGGTCCTGCCCGACAATGTCGAGTTTGAGATATATTTGAATCTTTTCGGAGCTGTCCTGCATGTGGGCAAAAAACGATTTACCCATTTTGCGTTTGAGTATCATACGGCCGGCGATGCGGATAACCGTTTCTTTTTCAGCATACTGGTCAAAATTGCCCAGCGCCTGGTTGATCATGTGGGTGCGGTCGTACCGGTAGGGGTAGGATGATATATTTTTACCCGCGAGTTCGGCGATTTTATCGCGGCGGATTTTCATCAGATCCGACAGAGGAATCTGTGGAGTTTCCTGACTGTTATCTTTTGGATTTTGATTTTGCTGTGTCATATAGTTCTGTTAACCGGCTGAGACGGGTCAGCGCTTTTTAGTGTTGCGGCCGAGTTTCTTGTCGAGCGCTTTCCTCACTGCCGGCGGAACCAGATCGGATACATCGCCACCGTTGAAAGCGACATCTTTCACGATTGTCGATGACAGATACACCCACGACAGGGCCGGCATGAGAAAGACGGTCTCGATTTCCCTGGCCAGTTTGCGGTTCATAAGGGCCATCTGGAATTCGTACTCGAAGTCCGAGATAGCTCTCAGGCCCCGGATGATAGCCGAGGCTTTCATTTGCCGGGCCAGATCGGCCAGCAGGCCTTCGAACCCGACTACTTTGATATTGCGACCGTAACCTTTTTTCGCAATTGAGGCGGTAATGAGCTGAATGCGCTCTTCAAAATCGAAAAGAGTATTTTTCCCGGCGCTCATAGATACCGCCACGACTACATCGTCGAACAGGTGAGTGGTACGTTCTATCAAAGACAGATGGCCGTTGGTAACGGGGTCAAAGGTCCCGGGATAGATGGCCAGGCTTTTTTTCTTTTTGGTAACCACGTCGCTCCAGGATCGGAAAAGTTATATTGTTACGGTGGCTAAAGATATAATAGAAATTCCCTGATGGCAACCTTAATTGGCCGCCAGTCCCAGGGCTACTAAGTATTTTTCAAGGGGGACATCGGTCAGGTCGGCCTGGCTGTTGAAAAAGCCACTGTTGACAGCCGGGGTGGTCAGTTCGAGGGAGAAATAGCGTTTCATGGTTTCGATTGCCTGACCGGTCATGCCTTCACCGGATACCAGCATTGCGGATAGAGGCGTGGTTACACCTTCGTCGAAGAGGGCGGCGACTTTAAAGTTGACCAGTGTTTTTAGCTCCACCGACATTTTTTCGACCCCTTTTGTGGTAGCTATATCGAATCGCTTCAAAGAGATCTGGCTCAAATCGATTATTTTGTTCCGGTAGACAAAGGCTATCGAGGCAGACTGACGGTGAAAGTCGGCCAGGCAGATGAGGTCACCGCCGGTTAAGCGACAAAAGTTGATATAACCATCGGCCAGCGCGGCGGCGCGCATCCGGTAGGCAGCCCCCGCGAAGAAACTCCGTCGGTCATCGAGCAGCTCAAACAGCGAATTTTCCAGACGTTCTTTCCGCATAATCAGACCCAGGTAACGTGACTCTCTACCGGTGGCGATGACATCGAAATAGAAGCGGTTTTCATCTTCCATCACCGCGTGCACCAGTTCGAAACGCGCGCGCAGTTCGATATCATCGGAGCTGCCGTTGAGATTGAGTCGTTTGAGGATCACATCGGCATCGGGCACAGAGAGAATCAACTGGCCACCATCGAGCAGGTGATGTTCGCCGAGATGTTGTTTTTCCAGTCTGACAAGCGCTTTGACTTCCGGACGTTCGGCGCCATAATCGACGCGGGCGACATAAAACAGATCGCCGCGAAAGTCTATGCCGATTTTGATTTGATGGTCGTTCAATAGTTTTTCACTCTGAGATACGGCTTGATACGCTCGTAGAGTTTCGGGCCGATACCGTTGACTCCGGTTATGTCTATTTCTGTCTCAAACCGCCGGTGTTGCCGGTAGGCTACTATGCGGTCGGCCAGTGTTTTTCCGATACCGGGCAGAAGCTCCAGTGAATCCGCCGGTGCGTCGTTGGGGTCGAGGATAAAGATACCGGTGAATTTCTGTTCGTCTTCGCCGATTATTACCTCGAACGACGGCGACTGCGCGCTCTGGTAGGCGTAGGCTTTTATCAACAGGTATCCGCCCATTAGCAGAGCCGTGGCGCAGAGCACCGCCAGAAATCTCAACTGTTTAGATGTAAAGTCGAAGAATCGGTTCATGCAACCCGACGGGTTTGACTGTCCATTCGGCAGGAATATACGTAACCTGCCGTCAAATTTCAACTGCGCCGAAGCGAAATGCTTCAATACCTGAATGGTGAGGGAAGGCGCCGGCCGGTAAGGGTCGGCGGCGGCGTGAGGTTCACTCCTGGAGCTTTTCCGGATCTTCTATAGTACCGGAAACCTGGGAGAGAATCTTGAAATCCTTGAGTCTGTTGTCAGCATCAAGCCCCCAGCCGGTGATAACATCTTCTCCCCGGGTAATGCGCACGAACGCATCGGTTTTGATTCGGTCGGTATTAGAGTCCCACCACAGGTATTCGGTTTCGAGCTTGGTGCTGTCATCGGTTATTACGACCACATTGCCGTATATATTGATGACTCCTTTAGCCTCCCGAATAATACCGGAGTCTCCTACTACTTCTGTGGATACATGGCCGGTTGAATCGTAGATATCGATATCGAGGCGATAGGCCATGGTGGAATCTTTTTCCTCAAACTTAATGATCTTCTCTGACATGATAGCGCTGGTGATTTCGCCCTTGTCATATAGATATATTTTAGCGCCGCTGACTTCGGAATCAGGCCTGGCCAGGCTATCATTGGTGCTGGCGACATTACTGGTGTTGCTGTTGTCCCCACCACATCCGGCAAGGAGCAGAACGAGCGAGACCGCCAGCGGAGTATATATTTTCAAGTTATTCCTCATTGCTTACCAAGTATTTATAAGATTATCGGCGCTTAAGGTCTAACATTTCCCCTAAATGTCAAGGGGTATTTTGGGAGGTGTACGCCACCGGTTGTGATTCCATGCCCACTGGGCCGGATAGGTCCGGATAATTCCCTCTAACTCCTTGGTACACTTAGCGGTAACATCGTAGATGGCCTGTTCGCCGGAAAAGCCAGGGTCTTTCACAATTTCCGGTCTTATTACTATTTTGTACCGATCATCAGGCATTCTGAGGCAAGCCATGGGCAAAATGGCCGCGCCCGCCCGGAGGGCAAGTACGGTCTGGCCGATGGGGGTATTGGCCATTCGGCCGAACGCCGGCACGTGAATACTTCGCACTCTAAAAGAATCGTTGTCAATAAGTACACCAACCGCCTTGCCTTCGTTTAACCATTTGAGAAAAGTGCGTGGTGATTCGGTGGTGGCAATGTTGGTAAGTCCGAGCGCCTTGCGGTTGTTTACCAGAAGCTGATCGAGACGGGGATCGTACATTTCGCGGCCGATTACGGCGATATCGTAGCCCAGGTTGGCAATATGGACAGCCAGCAGTTCGAAATTGCCGATATGTCCGGTGACGCCTATCAGACCTCTGCCGCGCCTGTAGGCTTGATCGAAATACTGGAGGCCTTCCACCTCGACCAGATGTTTCAGCTCCCGGTGGTAGTGTTTTTTGAAGCGGATCACATCGGCAAGATTGCGGCCGCTGTTGATGAAGAATTCCCGTCCGATGTTGTATCTCCGGGTGTGTGTGAGATCGGATTGAAAGACCAGGCCGAGATGGCGCAGGGTTTTGTGGCGTTCTTTAGGCAGTAAATTCCAGGCTGCCAGGCCCACGAGTGAGCCGGCAAAGCAGGCAAGTGAGCGCGGCACGATATTGAGAAGCCAGAACATTGTCCGGGTGAGGGTGTAAACCGCGTTGCGTTTTATTTTTTTTCGCCAGTTCATTGCAATTCAGGATAGGTTTGCCAGCCACCGTGGCTGTTTCTAAACCAGTTTTGATCTGAGAATATCGTGGAGGTGGATTATCCCCGCCAGGGTGCCATCGGAATTGACAGTCGGCAACTGCGTGATCGAGTGTTTTTCCATAATAGCCAGAGCGGCATCGAGTACGGCATCGGCCGAAACCGATTTTGGATTTTTAATCATTACGTCGGCGGCTGTTAGTTTGAAGAAGTCATCAGCATTTTCGGCCAATCTTCGCAGGTCACCATCGGTGAATATCCCTCCCACCTTGCCGTTTTCATCTCGCATCACGACGCATCCAAGGCGTTTACCGGTCATCTCAAGAATCATTTCTTTCATGGACGCTTCTGCCTGAACCAGGGGCAGTTGGTCGCCGGTGTGATGAAGCTCGCCGACTTTCTTCAGGAGTCGTTTCCCGAGAAAGCCGCCGGGGTGCAGGCTTGCGAAATCAGAGGCGGTGAAATTGCGCGCTTTCAGCAGTACAACCGCCAGAGCATCGCCCATCACCATAGCAGCCGTAGAAGACGAGGTTGGCACAAGATTGTTGGGGCAGGCTTCGCCGGCCACGGAGCAATCGAGGGGAATATCGGCCCGTTGATAGAGGTCTGAATCCACCGTGCCACACAGGGCAATAACCGTGACTTCAAGCCGCCGGGCGGCGGAGATCAGCATCTCCATCTCTCCCAGCGCACCTGATTTGGAGATAGGCATGAGGATATCTTCCTGACGAATCAGGCCGAGATCGCCGTGCATGGCTTCGGCCGGGTGCAAAAAGAAAGAAGCTATGCCCGTTGAGTTGAAGGTAGCGGCTATTTTTTTACCGATGAGGCCCGACTTGCCCATACCGGCGACAATGACTCTCCCCTGGCATGCGAGAATAGCCTCTACGGCACGGTCGAAATTTCCGTTGAGCCGTTCGGCCAGCGCGGCCACGGCTTCAGCTTCGGTGCTGATAACTTCCTTTGCAAATTCCCTCCACTGGCTCATATCAGAAACTCCTTAGGGTCAATGCTGACCGCCTCGAAATAACATTCAATAATTTCTCTGACCGCCCCTTTGCCGCCACTTTTCTTAGTGACATAGTCCGCAGCATCGAGCATCTCCGGACTTGAGTCAGCGACAGCGATACCGATAGACGACCGTTCGGCAAGTTTGATATCCAGAATCTCGTTACCGACAAAGGCAATATCATCGAAGGTGAGTTTCAGTTCTTTTAGAAGCGGCGTTATCATTTCCACTTTGTCTTTCATTCCCTGAAGAATGTGTTTTACACCGAGATCTTTCATGCGGGTATCGGTAGCCGGAGAATATCTTCCCGATACGATGGCAATCTCGAGCCCGGCCCTCATGGCGAGCACGATATAGAGACCATCGGATATATTAAATCTTTTTAGCTCGAAACCGTCCGGTCCGAAATAGAGGCTGTCATCGGTCAGGACACCATCGACATCGAGAGCCAGCAGTTTTATCTTCTTGAATTTTTCCAGCAGTTCATCGCGGGTGAGTTTGGGCATAGTCTGTTATCTGGCCTTTCTGATTCTCAATACTGAGTCGAGCAGCTCCTGCATTTTTTCAAGCGGTAGCATCGCTCCTGCGTCGGACAAGGCCTCCTCCGGTTTCGGGTGTGTTTCCACGAAGAGGCCGTCGATCCCGATTGCCGCCGCTGCCTTGGCCATCGGAATAATATATTCGGGCTGACCGGTAGAGACACCACCGCCGCCACCGGGAAGCTGCAGCGAGTGGGTAGCATCGAAAACGACCGGATGGCCGGTTTCTTTCATTATTAGCAGGGACCGGAAATCGACCACGAGATTTCGATAGCCGAAAGTGGTCCCGCGCTCGGTGAGCATGACTTTTTTGGACTCCGCTTTTTCAGCGATTTTTGCCATATCTTCCGGCGCCAGAAACTGGCCTTTTTTGATATTGATCCACTTGCCGGTTGCCGCGGCCTGTTTAACAAGGTCGGTCTGACGGCTCAAGAAAGCCGGAATCTGAAGTATATCAGCAACTTCGGCGGCCAGCGGAATCTGGCCGGTTTCGTGGATATCGGTGAGCACAGGCAGGTCGAACTTAGTCTTTACATCCCGCAGTATCTCAAGGCCGGCTTCGATACCGAGACCGGAGAAGGACGAGGCCGACAGGCGGTTGGCTTTCTGATACGAGGCCTTGAAAACAAAGGGCACTCCCGCTTTTTCGCATAGAGTTTTGACCTTTTCGGCTATTTCAAAGCAGATTTCCCGTGATTCTACCACGCAGGGCCCGGCTATGATAAAAAAGTCGCCCTGCTCTATCTTGTGCATGGTGCCGTTAGACATAGGGAGAAATATAAGGTAAGCCGCTTAAAAATCCAGCTATAATTGGGGAGCGGTATCTGCCGGTTCAGGGGGTCATTTTACGGAAATGCCACTTAATTATATCGCCTTTGGCGGTTGTGTATTCATCGGCGGCTACCTGAGCCATGGAATCGTTGACTGAGTATATCCAGAAACAGCTGGAGCTGTTTTCTATTGAATCGATACTCTTTACGAAAACGCCCGTAGCGGTTGACACGAACTCTATTTTGTGAGTCGCTTGCAGGATTTCGAAGACTGTCTGGGAATCTGCGCCCTGCATTTCGATGATGAGGCTGTCATCCGGGGCGGGGGCAGTGAGTGAGTCTGCGGCTGAAGTTGTCTGGTCAGTCTCCGTCTGCTCGTTGCATGAACAAGCTATGGTGAGCAGGGCCACAAGAACGACGAGAAGGCTATATGGAATCGTTTTTCTGAGGGTCGGCATATTGATTCATTCCCAGGGTTTGCCGTTGTTTCTATTTAATGAGATATACGGTAATACCAAATAAAAAGTTGAGTGGTGTCAGTGTCAAGCTCCCAAAATCGACTGCGCCAGGCTGGCATAGTTTTACTTGCCAACGACAGGAATCGGGTATTACTTTAAATCCCATGAAAACAAAAGCGTTTGCTTTACTAGTTATATTGATTCTGGCGGGGTCGGTAGTCGGGCAGGACACCTACTACTCAATTTTCAGCTATTCGAACTATATCCCCGAAGTCCGCATCAATGATCACGCTGTCTCGCTGCAGGAAAATCTTTACCCGCAGTGGTATACGAGTCATTCGGTCACCAGTGACATGCGTTGGGTTGCACAACACGACAGCGCCCTGACAGCATTCTGGCAACAGCAGGGGGATACGGTCCTTCACATTCTGACAGAATTTTCCGGGATAGACTGGCACGAAACGGCGTTTGATATCTATCTGGTCCGTTATTTCCCGACCATAGGTTCATCTGACCCGCTAATCATTCCGGTCGGAGGTCTTCATGGCGGCGGATTAATAGAGGCCGCTCCCGAAGGTAGCCGTCAGATTCTCAATCTTGTATTTCAATTGGCCAAGCGCATGCTGGCTCAGGCGTTTCAGCCTGAGGATGGGGTCTATCATCCGATAATGGCTCACCGCCTGATGAACCCCGGACCCTACCGCAGAGATAATCTGGCAATGCTCCTGGCTATTAACACCTGTCAAAACATAATAGGCATAGACTCTACATATGCTGCATATGAGTCTGCGTTCTGGAAAGAAAGGTTTCCGGGCCGGCAGATTTTCGAGAAGTATTTCCTCAACGGCTGGCTCTTATCTCCCGATCAGACTTTGGCCGAATGGGTTTCGGAGGAGCCGGAAAACTCGCAGATGGTAATGGCCACGCGTCCCCCCCGTCCGGTGAGGCCGAATACAAATGACGGCCCGAGGCCATATATCGAGGATCTTCCGCTCAAGGGACAACTCGGTTTTACGGTAAGAGGTAACGGCAGCGGCAATCTGGTAGTTGAGAAGGTTGATGTCTATCGCCTCGGGTATGCATGCGGACTGAGAGTCGACGATGTGATCCGGAGAGTTGACGGGCGCATGGTCCGCAACCACAAGACGCTGGTTGAAATTACCCTTGAAGGATTGGAGAAGCGTGGGGGCGTAACGTACGAGATTATCCGTGATGGCTACACCGAGCAGATAGTGATACAGCCGATTTTGATTGATTTTTTCGATGACGGCAGTGCCGGGGAAGAATATTACGACACGACGGATACATTGTATGACGATACGATCGTTCCCGGTCCCAACGACTTCTAATTAACCGGAACGTGTATAGATAAAAAAAGCGGCTCTTCCGTTAGCACGGAAGAGCCGCTTTACTATTTGCAGGAACGAGCCGATTCAGTTGACAGTCTTTTCCTTATCAGCTTCGGATTGGTCAGTGACTTTCTCTTCGGCTTTGAGTTGCTCGTACCAGGCCGGGTGATGGTGCTGTACTTCGCTAACAGTCATCTTGCCGGTAAGCCAGGTGAACGACATCGGGTACTGCTCCGGATGGAACATCACGAAGAAGAAGTGGAAGACTGCGATTGCCAGGGTTGCCAGCCAGGCTTCGTAGAAGTGAATAGTCTCCGATATCTTAACCACCCAGGGAGGGAGGAACGAGGTAAAGAAAGTCGGGAACCAGAGCACGAAGCCGGTGAAGGCCATGACGAATGTACCCCAGACGAGCGCCCAGTACTCGGCTTTCATCGTGTAATCGTAGAAACCGAATTTCGGTTTCTGGTCGGACAGTCCCATGTGGTATTTCAGATTCAAGAAGATGTCGGTCATATCGGTCTTCTCAGGAAGGAGAGCGCGGAACTGGAAGCGGCCTCGTTTGGTAAGGAACAGAAACAGTGCGTGGTGTACAGAGATATATAACAGTAGTATAGCTGCCACGCGATGGATCACGGAGCGGGCGCTTTCAAAGATACCGAAGAAGTTCAGTATCGCAACCCACCATGCATCGGGGTATCTCAAGGCAAATCCGGTTATCACAAGTGCAATGAACGTTATGGTCACCACCATGTGTTGATAAACCATGCTTCCGGTGAACCGCTGTACCTGCGGTTGCTGTTTGTTGTGACGGCTCTTCTCAATCATGAAACGGGCGAGAATGATCAGGTTGTGAACCATCATAGCGCCAATGATGAGGACTATGGCCACGATGTATATCCATTTGACAATTGAATCAAGCTTGTTGAACTGCGCGTATGCAGTCCTGTGCGTGTAACTGGAAGCGAAAGCGTAGTTGGCGCCGACATGGCACTTCTGACATGTACCAGTAAGGTTATCCGGGTGAATGGAGGAGGCAGGGTTGGTGGACGGCAGAATATCGTGCGCCTTGTGGCAGGAGGCGCAGTTGGCCGCTTTTATCGAGCCACCGTGGATAGCCAGACCGTGATAGGAGTCCTGATAGGAAGTAAAGCGGTCGCCGCCAAGACCGAATTTCTCCACAAGAGCCGGATCATTGTGGCATTTACCACAGACATAGTCGGACAGGTTGGCGGTGTTAACGGGAGACTTCGGGTTATTGATTTGCAGAATTTCGTGTTCGCCGTGACAGTCGGCGCAATTGGGACTGTCGAGAATGCCGGCGGCAAGAGCCTTACCGTGAATACCCCGGCTGTACTGAATATAAATGTCGTTGTGGCACTTTGAGCAGGTCCTCGGGATATTCATCTTGTTGACCATGGAATTCTGATCCGAGGCTTTTTTGAGATTGTGAATGCCGTGGCAGTCGTCGCAGGAAGCAGCGGAACCGATTCCCTTGGCGATTCCCTCGGCGTGAATTCCCCGCATGTACCGGTCGAAGGAATCCACGATTTTTACATCCGGGTCATCGGTGAGAACCTGTTTGCGGTGACAGTTGGAGCACGTGTATGGTAGATTCTTGGGAGAAGTCGGCGCATTGGGACTCAGGTGCGAAAGGATATTGTGGTTGCCGTGACATGATGCGCATGTCGGCGCGTTGGGATTGTCGAGAGCCTCGCCATGGGCAGAAACGGCGTAGATAGCTCCTTCCCCGGTATGACAATTGGAGTAGCAGTCTACTCTGTCGAGGACTTCATCGTGCGGATAGTCATCGAAACCTATCAGGTCTATATGGCAATCGACACAGCCCATGCCATCGTGAACCGAAGAGTCGATTGACGCTCCGGTTACGTACATGGATATCGTATCGCCTCTATGATTCAGTCCGGTAAGCTCCTGGTCTTCGTGGCACGAGAGGCAGGTCTCGTTATCGTCCTGGGCGTGGACGCCGATGCCAAACGAGCCAATGACAAGAGCGCCTGCTACAATCAGCTTAATCACCTTCATATTCATTCCTCTTCTTTCGGTGCCACGCAGGCACAATTTATTCATGGCATTCGGCGCAAACCGATTGCTCTATTTTCGTTTTACCGTGCTCTGTCACAGAGTGACAGCTTTCACAACCAAGTTCAAGCTCCGCGGAGTGCATCTGATGGGGCAACTCGCGCTGGTCATACATGACCCATTCGGGGTTGAGCGATTTGCCATGGCAGAAGGTAAGACAACTATTTTCCGCAGTGAGACTCGCTCCCCGATCAGGCGCCGCATAGGATTTACTTATGGACTTCATGGCCGTCTGGAAATCATCGGCGCTGGTGTTTAACAGATATAGAGAATATTTGATATTGTGCGGGATGTGGCCTTGTCGCACGAAGGCGTAATTTTCTTCCGCTCTGGTGAGAGCAGCCCCGGCTTTTTGCCGCGCGTTTCTGCTGCCCCCGGCGTTGTTATAGTCAGCACGGGCCGATGTCAGGAAAGTGCCGTATTCGGCAAGAGCCTTCTTGCTCCCTTCCAGCCAGTTGTCGAACATCAGATCGTACCCCTCGCCATGACAGGTAACGCATGACTGACGGCCGGCTTCTTTTTTCTCCTGATGAGCCAGGATCTCGCCTTCGGGGGTGGCATGGGTGTGACAGCCGGTACAGGATACCTGCGCCCTGAACATTTCGCTGGGCATATCCAGACTATCCTTGCCGCCAATGCCCATGTACATCTGTTTCGGCGCGTTGTGCTGCCGCAGGTGACAGCTTTCGCACTGGATCTCGAGAGCGCTGGCCATTTCGAAATTGCCGTGCTCGATATCGGAATGACATTTGTAGCAATCTATTCCCTGCCCGGTAACGTGGATATCGTGAAGTTGCGAGCGTGAATACTGCTGCGGAGACCGTTCGACGTGACAGGAGTAACATTTCGATTCGGCCACGGAACCGTCGCCCTTTACAATCTGAACGTGGCACTGTTTGCACTCGACGCCCAGTTTCAGGTACGGCTCGTGATCGAAGATAAATCCGGCGTGTTCTACCTGTCTGTCCGGCATACCGTGGCAGGAATTGCAGCCGGTGATGGCTTCGCCTATGCCGGCATCTTTGAAGTGGCAGACAAAGCAGCTTTTGTCGTTAACCGCCATATGCCCCTGATTTTCGTCTTCATACTGGACAATCTGGTTGTGGCACGAGGTACACCGCAGCCTGCCGCCGCGCAGTTCGGTTCCCAGATGTACGTTGTGCTGAAAAGTTATGCCTTTCTTGAATTCCTGACCAACATCAAGCGTCTCATGGTCGTGGCAATCGGAGGACAAACAGTTTTCATCGGGGACGATAGCTTTGGGCCGGCTGTCGTAGGTGTTGGTCCAGTATTTGAAAGTCGACACAGCGAGATCAAAAGCGCCATAATCGTGACAGGCCACACAATCCACTCCGGAATGCGATGAGGTCTGCCAGTGTCTCACGTAGGGATCCATATAGTGGCAGGAGTCGCAGAACGAGGACTGAGTTGTTTCATAGGCGAAAAACAGTCCTGCGGCTATGAGAACAATCAGAAAAGCGCCGATGAAGATGGTCAGCCCTTTACCGTGTCTGACCAGAACCGCCCATATGTCCTTGAGAAATCCTATCATTCGTCACCACTCCCGGCTTCACTGAGCTTCTCTTGTTCTTCGATAATCTGCCTGGACTCGGCTTCTACTATCTCGGCGTATTCCAGTGGATGGTGGTGTTTCATTTCATCCTCGGTCAATTGGCCATGCCACCAAACCCAGCTCATAGGAAATACGTCGGGATTGAAATGGACATTGTAAAAGTGCCATACAACTATGGCGAGAGTTGCAAGCAGACCTTCATCGGAATGGGCCTCCCGGCCAATGTCGTAGAGATACTTGGGAAACCACTCTTTGAACCACATGATGATACCGGAGCCGATCATTATAACCATACCCCAGTAAACGGCCCAGTAGTCGAATTTTTCGATGAAGGAGAATCTTCCGAACTTGGGGACGCCTGACCGGCGGCCGACGAAGAACATAATAGTGTGGAAAAAGTCTTTAATATCGCGCGGCCCTGGAATCATCAAAAAGAAATCCCGTCGTCCGAATCTGGAGAAAACGCTATATCCGAGATGCCAGACACCGACGATAATGAGACCCACGGCTCCGACTCTGTGAATCAGCGTGGAATTTTCCAGTCCACCGAAAACATCGATTACGATGAATTTAGATATTCCCAGCTCGGGGAATTTCAGGGGCATACCGGTGATAATCAGAATTATCACGGAGATAAACATCAGAGCGTGCTGAAGTCTGAAATTCTTTCCGAAGCGCTGAAAAGTGCGCTGGGGCATTTCCGTGATATCTTTGTAGAGACGGGCAGGACTGAGCCTGGTAACGGTTTCGTTCAGGAGGACGTTGGCTTCAAACGCGAGTCGCTCTCGTATTTCGCGTGCGATTTCGGCTATTTTCTTATCGCCGTCATCCGGCTTGACAATGGTCTTCGCGGTCTCAACGATATTTTCAGAAAGCCTTGAGACCAGTTCGTCTCGTTTCTGCTGCGCCAGTTTTTTGTCTTCAGCCATGGATATTCTATCTCTTCTTACGGGCGGCCCTGGCGCGCCGGACCAGATCCATTATTATGTATATGAAAAGCCCGGCCAGCACTGACACGGTTAGAACCAGGAAGCCTCTGGATATGTAATACAGAATCCCTGACTCTTCGGACTTTGGATCTATGTGGATTTTCCCTGAGGCAAAATTGGCGTTAGCTTCGGGATGACAATCCGGTTTGCCGCAGGTTTTGGGAATATTATCAGGATAGACTGACGACTTAGGGTCATCCTCGGAGCGAATATCATGGTAACCATGGCAGGAGGCACAGTTTGCCACCATCATGTTTTCCATCAACTGGGCCACCCCGTGAAATGATTCCTCGAAAGTTGCGGTGCGGTCGGTTTTTATTCCGTATTTGGCAACAACACCTTTGGGACCATGACACGCCGAGCAGGTTTCGGTAACATGTATGGCGGAGACTTTCGAGTCGGGCAATTCCGGCCTGACAATATTGTGCTCGCCGTGGCACGAGGTGCATACTGGTGCATCCACATTCCCGCTGTCGAGCGCGACGCCGTGAACCGACTCGCGGTAGGTGGCATATATCTCAATGTGGCACGTACCGCAGGTCTTTGGGATGTTCTCACGATAAAACCTGGATTCGGGCTGAAGATGAGAGATGACATCGTGCCCTCCGTGGCAATCCTGACAAACGGGGGCTTTGGGATTTCCCTTTGCAACTTCCAGTCCGTGAACCGAGTGTTCATACTGGTCATACAGTTCGCCCTGCGGAGCGCCAACCGGGTTGCCAGAGTAGTGACACCTCCGGCAGTCTACTTTTTTGGCGGGCTGGTGTGGAATCTCGGTAATATCGACGTGGCAGTCGGTACATTTGCGGGAGGCGTGTACTGACTTTGCGACAATGGTTTCGTCGACATACAGCGATACTTTCTTCCCGGTTGATTCGATCTTGTGGTGGTCCTTCTTGCCGTGGCAAATCATGCAATTGCCCTGGGCCAATGTCTGACCTGATAGACAGCCCGCCACCAGCAGCCCCATCCAGAGGAGCTTGAATCTCTTGATAGTTCTAATGAATTCGCACATTACTGAACTCTCTTTACCCGGCGCTTATATTCAAGGACGCGGTATATGATGAACCCTAAGATCAGGATCGATATAAACCAGATATAGAATTTTCTGACATAGAATTTTCCGCCTGACGATTTATCGCTGGCCGATGTGTGGACGGCTCCCTGTGCGAAGTCAGCGGGGAGGTCATCGTGACACTGGCCACAGGTTGCCTCGATGTGGAGACTGTTGATTAGCGAGCGTTCATCGGATTGCGGATAAATGTCGTGGACACCGTGACACGAGGCACAATTAGCCACCGTGGTTTCACCCAGTTCAATGGCAACCCCGTGAAACGATTCGTTGAACGTAGCGATGCGATCCGGCTTCAACCCGAACTTACCGACAACCCTTTCCGAAGTGTGACAGTCGGAACAGGTTTTCGGAACGTTTGCGGCGAATACTCTCGATTCGGGGTCGAGGTGAGCCTTGATATCGTGTTCGCCGTGACAATTGGTACACGTTGGCGACTCCAGAATTCCCTGGGCCAAAGCGGCGCCGTGGACGGATTCATCATAATGAGCGGCTATATCGGCGTGACAGACGCCGCAAGTGGCGGATATGTGGGTTTTGTATATCGGACTTTCCGGATCATCGGACGGCATAAAAGTGTGGCTGCCGTGACAGTTGACACAGGCAGGAGCTTCCATGTTGCCTTCGACCATAAGAGCTACGCCGTGTATCGAATTTTCGTAGGCCTTGATCATTTTTGTTTCCGGCAGGATATCGAATTTGCTCTGAATTGATTCGTCCTCGTGGCACTTGATACAGATTCTCACCGAATTCATGTGATTGGTGACCGAAGCCGGGTTGTCGATAGCCATAATCGCGTGTCCGCCGTGGCAAGTGATACAGGTTGGGATATCCTCGATGCTAACCTCTCGTCCTTTGACGTGAGGTGATCTGGCATATCCTTCGGCTGCCTCGAGGTGACACTTGCCGCACAGAATATCGTCAGTGCCAACATGTTTGATTTCAGGATTTATATTGTGGCAATCATTGCACCCCAGCCCGGAGTGTATTGATCCGGCCAGGATATCCAACATCACGGTGGACGCGCCGGATTCTCTCGCGGCATCGCTGTCACCGTGGCACTTCAGGCACTCGTCATCGGCCGCGAAACTTGTCACGGCCAGAAGAGCCAGAACCGGCAGAATTCTATGTACTTTCATAAGCCCCACACCATCTTTGTTTTTTCAATCGCCAGGATTCCCAATCCGAACGGCAGTTCACACAAGCCTTCTAAATTGCGTGAACCCATGCGACCGAAATAATCCTGTTTCTCGAAAAATATAAGTAAATATTCACTAACTTCAAGCACTTTTTTTCACAAGCACCGCCCGGCTGCCCGGTCAAACAGAAAACACCGTATTGGTCAGTACCCGGATTCCGGGGTATGGCACTCGGTACATTTGAACTCCTTCCAGACCTCATCAATATCTTCGGGATGCTGGAAAGTCAGGCCGGCCAGATTTGCCTCAAGATCGCCGACATTTTCCGACGGTCCCTGTGATACTATTACATGACAGGTGGAGCAGTCGTGGGAGAGCGTTTCTCCCTTTTCATTAGCCATTACGTACCGTCGTGACAACGGAAACAGCCGTCGTTTACGAAGTGGCTGAGATTGTTTTCGCGCACACGATAATCGGTTTTCATTTCCGGGAAGAAGTTCTGGTTGTACATATTTAGTAGTACTTTTGTTGCCTGCGTGATTTCGCCGCCGTTGGTCTTCGCCAGTTCAGGGTAGTTTTCCTGGTAGTATTGCATCAGGCCGGAAGATATGGCTCCGTTGGCTTCTTCCCTGTCGGTGTATTCAGCATTGAGTAGATCGAGGCCGACCTGCCGGATATATTTCAATCCTGGTGATATCTGACGGGTCGAGAGAGCCAGATTGATGCTTTTGGCGGGCGGAAGGAATCCGTGGCTTGGCCGATTGTGGCAGTCCATGCAGTCGAATGTGCGCATTTCTGTCTCGGGATTGTCAAAATCGGGCGGGTCCTCGTCGGGATTGCTATATATGACAGTATCGCCTTCGTTGGTAATCAGGCGAAGCCAGTTTATGATCTGGCGTTTGCGGTCCGAAGGTACATATTCGATAGTATTCGAGCCGATCATGTGCCAGTGGATTCCCTCGAGTATACCTGTTCGGGGATTGCCTCCCCCTATTTTGACGAGCAGCTTGATAGTCCACGGGCTGTTGTCTTCATCGGTGCGGTAATACGTATGCGTGACCAGCTTCTCTCCATAGAATTGTCTTGGCCAGTGGCATTCTTCGCACGTCTGTTGCGCCGGTCGGAGATTCTCCACGGGGGTCTCGATAGGTCTTGAATACGTATTCAGTGCGGTGGCGAACAGCTGTCGGATACCATCGAACTTAGACTTTACGTAAAACGACGCTCCGGGTCCTATGTGGCATTCGACGCAAGGTACGCGGGCATGGGCGGAATTGTGATAAGTGACGTTCTGGGGTTCCATCACCGTATGACAGGTCTCGCCACAAAATGCAACCGAGTCGGTGGCGTCGTACGCCTCGGTTCCGCTGTAGATCACCAGGACTATCAGTACTGCCGACAGTCCCAGAAAAAACCACAGGTTGCGCATATAATTGGGGTCGGTAGGGTCAATGGAGAGGCTGAATTTGACCGATTCGCCGCGTTTGCGGGCGGATCTGACCTGCACCCATATGGAAAAGAGGAATAGAATAAATCCGAGGGTGATGATAAACGGCGCTATCACAAACGTTACGAGTGAGCGATACGGGTTGTCCACCGGACTGGTAAAATCAATGACGAGCAGTATCAGAAATAGAAAGATGCCCGCGGAAAAAATGGCACCTCCAACCGCAGCCAGGGGATGCCGAAATAGTGTACGTTTTTTCTTTTCAGCCATCGGATTATCTCAGCCCTTTCTGATTATTGTCATTGTTGGAAGTATTCTATTATAAACCTTTCCGGGCCATGATGACAATTCTTTTTTCAGCGAAGCCGTGCCGCCATTTATGGCGGCACGGCTTCAAGACAGAGGGGCAATATCACAGAAGAGTTTAGAAGTCGATTTTCAGCCCTGACCTTACAATGACGATCGATCCTGATTCATCGCCAAAAATGTATGGGGCATTATCAGTTAAGTCGCCATAGGTGCCATCGGCAGTCCAGGTTACGCGGGGCGTAAACCGGTACTCAAAGCCCAACTGGAGGTTCACCATGGAGAAATCCAGGTCGGCGTATGACGGCAGGTCTTCAAACGTAAAATCCTGATTCTCAAGGGCACCGTCAAGGCGATCCTCAACATCGGGCATTATCACTTCGTCGAGTGAAGCCTCGGCCTTATTGTAGGCCACCGTGCCAAAGATTCTCAATTCAGGCATAGCCATGAAATTGGCTGTGAAATAAGCGTTGTGTACTTTGGACTCGTAGTTCGACATAGTATAGACCGAACCATAATGCATTGCGGCGCCACCGGCGTCGCGGAAAAGATGGCCCGCTCAGCCATCGAACATAGCTACCGTGATTGGTAGTTTCGACTTATCGTAGATATATGTATATCCGGTAGCCAGAGTCCATTTCATATCCGGGGTATAGTTGAAATTGAGATTCGGTTGCATCGAGAAGTGATTGACATCAAGTGAATCCAAATCGCCGTTTTTATCGTACTGACCCTTCAATCCAAGATTGAGGCTGAACTGCGCACTTGGCCGGTATGATGAACTCCATTCGAACACATGCTTCTGTGTTGGAAGTGAAGTTATATCCTGATAACGCAGATCTTCACGCTGGGAATAGAATATCCATGTGGAGGTCGGCACGAGCGGTTCGAGTTCGATACTGCCGTCACGCTCGAAAAGACCCCGGGCCGATACGAAGGGATCGCTGATTTTCTCGAAACGATACTTAACGAATGTTGAGTACCGGAGTCCTTTCCGATATCGCATTTTTGCCTGACCGATAATGGTGTTGGTGACCGTACCATCTCCTATCATCGCGTAATCATCGCGGTCGACGCGAGTGAACCCGCCGAGGATGTAGAGCGTCACTTTCTGATTCATGCGATGAATCAGCTCGGCCGAGATTCTGCCGTCCCAGCGGTCAATTGTTGAATAACGAGTATAATCGAAGTTTATCTCGTTGAGATCGGCGGCACCGTCACGGAAAGTCGGGATGTCGATAAAAGGATCATCGCCGGTCATACGGGCAGCCGTACCCTTGGCGACCAACCTGGTTGTTTCATTGAGGTTGACCGCATAATTGACGGCCCCGACTATAGCGTCGGTGGCAAGGTCGGTATTTTTGTTCTCAGCCCGGCTGTAGCCCAGTGAACTGGAGAGCTGTCCCTGGCCGACTTTGCTTTTGAAGCGGACCTTGTGAGACATCTTTTCCGTCTTTGGCAGAGTCGAGTAGGCCAAAGTGGTGTCGTCATAGATTTGACGCGAGCTGAACTCCGCTCCGGAAGTACCCAGTGTGGGGTGCTTGGCCGGATCGTAGTAGGCGAGAGCATCGGGCGCCGTTGACTCAAAAATCCTGTAACCGAAGCGGTAACCGAGATCGACCTGCCCCACTTCGGCATCGAGACCGGCCTCAATCTGATGCTGGCGCTGTTGAACATCTCTTCCATCGGATGTCAGGTGACAGCTTAAGCAGTGATTGGAGGCAATCGCCTGTTCCTGTCCGTCTTTGAGGACTGTCCGGTGGACTGCGGAGAGACGGACGTTGTTCTTTTTCGACAGCAGCACTTCAAGCTCGGTGAGAATTTCCTGTCGTTGATAGCTGTAATCGGCGCCGGGATCGAGTATTTCGTGGGTGAGTATTTTTCCGCCGGGTAAACCTGTAGACTCCAGAAATTCGCGAGCTTCCATCTCTTCGAGCATGTCCTGGCCTTGCTGGTGAATCAGTGAACGGTATTGCACTCTGAATTTGAACTGATCACCGATGGTGGTACGGACGTTGCCGAAGATGTTCTTATCGTCGTAGTAGCGGCTATCGAGCCTGAAAATGGTATTGCCGGATCTTGACAATACGTTGAGCTTCAGTTCCGGTAACCATTCATCTTCGCCGAGATTGTACTCGCCGACTTTCTTGGTGTTGTCTGAAAAGTCGGTATAATGTGAGCCAATCCAGAGCGAGGTTTTGCTGTAGGTGTCTTCTTCCTGGGCAGAAACCATACCGACCGCGAGGATGAAGACGAAACAAACGCTAAACATTACCATAATGTTTTTCATCTTTTCCTCCTAACGTGTCAGGGCGTTTCCGCCGGTTGAGATTGATTGCGATGGCAGGTCCGATCCATGAACCTCGGTGTGGCACCGCGAGCAATTGGTCAGCATGCCTTCCTTGAAACTGTCCGGCGTCGATGTACCGGCACGTTCCGGCACCTGCGGTGTGGAGAAGTCTCCATCGACACTGACCACCGTTGCGTGGAAATGCATCGGGTGACAGCTCAGACAAAGCGTGGGTTCGGATTGTTTGAGCAGGTTGTCCGCCACCGAGCCGTGAGGCGTGTGGCAAATCATGCAGTCTTCATTGACAGGCGCATGCTCATAGACGAACGGACCCTCTTTTTCGGCGTGGCAGCTAAAGCAGAGTTCGCGGCCGGTATTATCGGCGGTGAGCTTTGCCGGACCACCGTGCGGGTTGTGGCAGTCGGCACACTCCAGTTTTCCTTCCATAATCGGGTGGTGTGACGGCATGTAAGCCGCTGCCCGCACATCGCTGTGGCAGTCATAGCACAGTTCCGGCTGTGTCTTGGCTGGCAGTTGAGTATAGCCGGCATGAACGGAGTGGCAACTGGAACAATTAACGCCGGCGTTGTTGTGCGCGGAGAAATTCCAGTCATCAAACCGCTGTTCTTTGTGGCAGGTCATACACAGCAGTCCGGCGCCAAACTGATCCTGATTGGCCGGATTGATAATCTCAGCCGGGTCGCCTTCTTCTATGTGACCCAACGCAGAACCGTGACAGCTCTCGCAGGTGTTGGCCGCGTGCGCGGTCTTACCCAAGTAGACACCGTGCGGAGTGTCCGAAAAGGCCTCAACGACATCCGGATGGCAGTCGGCACAGACATCGTTTGGCACTGCGGAAAAAGTGGCTGTTGATACTCCCAGGGCGAGGCTCATGATTACCACCAGCATGATAACCGGCGGTCTACCACGGTTCCCCCTTTTGTCGCTAATCATACGTACCTCCTGTAGTCAAGCGTCTTCATGCGAAGACACGTAATTTATCTAATCACCGGGCAAACTTCACTGAGTAGCTCAGGATGCCTGTAGCCCCCGGACGTATATAGGAATGTTGTTGGCAATGACTTCGTTTGGTTTGAAATCCTTGCCTTGAAAACCCTTCCAAAGAGTGACATTTAAAGCGCAGTCGAATACCATCCCGATAAAACAGCGGGCGGTAATCTCGTTGTTTTTCTTCACTATTATTTTTTCGTCGTAGAGCCGATCCAGTTGTGCCAACAAAAAGCGAACATAGGAGCCACGAATCATTTGAAAGACACGTTTGGCCTTGGTGTGTTCTCTCAGGGCTGAGAAGAGCAGCAGGCGGTAGATATCCTGATTTTGCGTGAAATACTCAAGAATGTAACGGGCGGTCGTTTCCAGCAAAGTGGTCAAATCGTGTTCCTCGCTCAGTTGAGCAAACAACTGGTCGGAGTGTAGTCGCTTTTCTATTGAATCCAGGACAGCATCGTAAATTGCGTCCTTCGATGGGAAATGCCGGTACAGGGCCGGTTCGGTAATTCCGCAGGCATCAGCCAGTTCCTTAATCGTGACCTTATCAAATCCGTCCTCGGCAAACAGCCGGGAAGCCTGCTGGACAATCTGAGTTTTTCTGTCGGAGACAGCGACTTTCATATCTTCACCTATTAGTTAGCGTTAACTAACAGATATCGCAATGTCATGAGAATGTCAATAAAAAAGTAGGGCAAAAGAGCCATTTTGTTGTGATTATTTTCACTTAATACCGATAATCGTGGTTATAAAATTCCGTTTTCCCCTCGTGAGTGATTGGTTATAAGTGGCTATATAGCAATCTATTAAGCTAAGCCGGGTGGCAAAAAGGGAATCATCTTCAATGCCGGGCTGAAACATGGCGAAACGGGATAATGCGGTCAAATAATTTTGGCGCGAGCATAATTGGTGGGGAAAAAGTCCAACAGAATTAGGTGCATCCGATTAGGCTGGACAGTTTCGGACACATACATTATGATAGGGTTCAAATTGCTCAGCGAAATCGAATAACAAAAGGGAAGTACTATAATGAGTGACAAGCGCAACTCCACCGGTCAGAACCTGGTTGAGAAAATAGCCCAGCGATTTGCTTTTGGTCTTGAACAAGGCCATATCGTTAGAAGCGGCGACTATCTTTCGATCCGCCCGGCACACGTCATGACGCATGACAACACCGGCGCGGTGATACCCAAATTCAAATCCATTGGGGCATCGAGAATTGCCAATCCGCGGCAGGTTGTTTATACGCTGGATCACAATGTTCAGGACACCAGCGAAGGTAATCTTGCCAAATATAAAAAGATCGAGGAATTCGCGCGCGGGATGGGAGTCGACTTTTACCCTGCCGGACGCGGCATCGGGCATCAGATCATGTGCGAAGAGGGTTACGCGTGGCCGGGGACTATGATGGTGGCATCGGACAGCCACTCCAACATGTATGGCGGGTTGGGCTGTCTCGGCACGCCGATAGTCCGCACCGATGCGGCAGCGATCTGGGCGACAGGTCGCACCTGGTGGCAGGTTCCGCCCGTGGCCAAAGTGGAGCTTCGCGGAAAATTGAAATCGGGCGTGACAGGCAAAGATGTGATCATCGCCCTGTGCGGTTATTTCAACAAAGACGAGGTTCTCAACCATGCCGTGGAGTTCGTGGGCGACGGCCTGGCTGCTCTTTCGATTGACGAACGGCTGACTATCGCGAATATGACGACGGAGTGGGGGGCGCTGGCGGGGGTCTTCCCTATCGATCAGGTTACCTATAATTGGCTCCATGACCGTATCAGCTTTATCGAGAAGCGCGGGCTGGCAGGGGTGCCATCGGATGCCGACGGAAAAGGCAAACATCCGCGCATGAACAGCCAGAGACTGTCCGATTTGAAAAGCGACGGATTGACCGCGGACGACAATGCTTTTTACGCTAAGAATCTATCGCTGGATATCAGTACAGTGACACCGTATGTTTCCGGCCCCAATCATGTGAAAGTCATGACGCCGGTTCCCAAAATGAAAGACGTCAAGATTCACAAGGCGTACCTGGTATCGTGCGTGAACAGTCGCGTTCAGGATTTGAGTGAGGCGGCCGAGGTAGTACGCGGTAAGAAAGTGGCCGATGGTGTTGAGTTCTATATCGCGGCAGCCTCGAGTGAGGTCCAGGCCGAGAGTGAACGTCGCGGCGACTGGCAGTCGCTGTTGGACAGCGGAGCAATTGAACTTCCTCCCGGCTGCGGACCATGTATTGGTCTTGGCAGGGGTCTGTTGGAAGACGGCGAGGTTGGCATATCAGCCACCAATCGCAATTTCAAGGGACGTATGGGTTCAAAAACTGCCGAAGCGTATTTGGCCTCCCCCGCTGTGGTGGCTGCATCGGCTATCGCGGGCAAGGTCGCTATGCCGTTCGAGATGGAAACAACCGAGATCAAAGCATCGATCGATACCGCCGGCAAACCGTCAGGTGGACCGGGCAAGGTGACCATAATCGATGGCTTCCCGGAGGTGATCGAAGGGGATGTGTTGTTCTGTCATCTCGATAATCTGAACACCGATGGTATCTATCCCGGCAAGTATACTTATATCGATGATTTCACGCCGGAGCAGCAGGCGGGTGTGGTCATGGAGAATTATGATCCTCAGTTCGGCAAGATGGCCAAAAAGGGTGATGTCCTTGTTGGTGGGTTCAATTTCGGAACCGGTTCATCGCGCGAGCAAGCCGCTACGGCTCTCAAGTACCGGGGAATCAGCCTGGTGATTGCCGGGTCTTTCAGTGAGACATACAAGCGCAATGCTCTTAACAACGGCTTCCTGGCTATTGAAGCGCCTGAACTTGTAAGTGATCTGAAGACGAAATATGGTTCCGATAGTCTCACCGTTGCTACCAAAGTGAAAGCCCGGGTTGATTTTGGCAAATCACAGCTTACGTTCGACGGCAAGACATATTCTATCGGACCGGTTGGCGCTGCCGCGCAGGAATTGATCCTCACCGATGGCCTTGAGAATTGGGTGAAGAAGAATTTGTAGGGTAATTCGGGCCGGAAATGTGCCGGCCCGTGGGAAGAAACATATCTATCCCCGGTAGATATATTATCAAACCTACTGTAACGGAGGGTGTATGCATCATTCAAGCCGTAGTCCTTATATCACGCTAATTGCGACTTATATCACAGTGCTGTGTCTGGCCGGTATCGGACTGGCTCAGGAGGAGCCGGATACAACTACTATCGAGATCAACGGCAAGATGCATTCGCCTTCAGAATTGATGAGATTAATAGAGCAGTCGGCTCTTGTGTATGAGATGGGTGAGGATACCACGTTGAGCAGCCGAAAACCATCGCGGGAAGTCTTCGTCAGTCCGTACTATATTGATTCGTCGACCGGTGAATGGGAACTGCGGCAATATACAATCGGCGATTCGGTAAATCAGGCGTTGGCTATATCCGATGGCGCCTTCGCGGCGGAAGACTACCAATCGGCACTTGAGCTTTACAAGGAAGTCTACGAATTAGATCCATCGGTCGACCATATCCTCACGTTGATAGGCAACAGTTATTACATGCTGGGCGATTATAAGAGCGCCGTTTACTGTCTCGAACTTGCCATTGACAGCAATTTCTATGATTGCTGGGCGCATTGGTTTCTCGCCGATGCCGTCTGGCGCAGAGGGGATAGCGCCAGGGCGGTGAAAGAAATCACGATTGCGCACCTGCTCAACCGCAATCACGAGAAGTTGTTCGAGCGGATGGTCGAATATCGGAACGCGACCGGGGCCGGATGGGATGCGTGGACCTTCGACCCGGTTTACGAGATTAGCCGGGACACCAGCGACGAACACCGCATCAATGTTAGAGGTGAAGCGGACTGGGCCATCTATGCCCTCGTGAAAGCCTTCTGGAAGTTCGAGCCGGACTACGCCCGAACAATGTGGGATAGCATTCCATCAGAATACGACAGGGTGATGATTGAAGAGCGGGAAGCTACGGTTTGTCAGATGTTGGCGCGAGAAGAGAAATACAGTGAGGATTATATAATAGAGCTGCTCGACAACAATATGCTGGATTATTTCATCATCTATGAAATCACTTCCAGGGCCAATCCGGACCTTTTCTACCGGTCAACGCCATCGACGCTGGAAACTTTCGCGAAATACTTAGACCTTTACCATTAACGCTGGTTCGCCTGATCTAACAACGGGCAGTCTTAAATCTCAGATGGATTCTTTTGCAGGTCAATTGAGAGGCACATCGTCGTTTCTCATAATCGCCCATAGAGGAGCATCGAAGGCAGAGCGGGAAAACACGCTTGAGGCATTCGAGGCGGCTGTTGCTATGGGCGCTGATGGAATCGAGTTCGATGTTCGCCGTACCATAGATGGCGCTTTCGTAGTGCATCATGATCCGACTATTGACGGAGCCTCTTCCCCGCTTTGCGAGCAGACGTATGATGACGCCGATAAGGCGGCAAGCGCCGCCGGATTTCACCTTCCCACGCTCGAAGAGACACTCAGTGTCTGCCGGGGCCGGATTGCGCTGGATATTGAATTGAAGGAGGAAGGTTACGAAAGGGATGTCGTCCCGTTTATTCGAGGACGAGTAGATGTAGGCGATGTTGTGATTACCTCGTTCAACGATGTTTCAGTGAGAGAGACTAAGTCTCTGTGGCCCGAGGTCAGGGCCGGGCTGATTCTCGGCGTTGAACCGCCAGTATCGCTGACGGTCAGGCTAAGCGAACTGTATCCGCTGAAACGTCTGAGAGAATGCCGTGCGGATTTTGTCGCGGCGCATTTTCGTCTGTTGAAATTCGGCTTCGTTCGACGGTTGCGGAGTGCCGGCTACCCGGTTTGGTGCTGGACAGTGGACGATCCACACACCGCTAAGCGGTTAATTGACAATGGGGTCAGTGGCATAATATCCAACACACCTGATAAGCTTCGACTCTCTCTCAACAGCAGCACAGAATAACAGCACTGTTTACCTACAAACCAGACAGCAACTTCTTCAAAGAAAATTAGTGAGAACTCTCCGGAAATATTCATGTTGTGCGTAATAATGTTACTTAGCGGGTAAAAGGGGGCAATCGTGAAAATCGACAGGATAGTAATTCTTCTGGGAATATACGTCTTTGCAATGGGTGTCTGGGGGATGGCGCGCAGCGGATCGCTCACGCCCGTTCTTATTAGCGGAGGCATCGCTGCTGTTACGGTCTGGCTGGGTTGGATGATGGGCCGAGGGATACGTTCGGCGCGCCTGGTGACAATAGCCTGGTTGATTTTGGTCGGCACCGTCCTGGTGCTCGCCACTTTCGGAGGGATTGCGAATCACCCCACTCCGGGGACAATCTCGATGTTTATATTCGGGTCAATGGCACTATTTGCGGTAGGGAACGCTGATCTTGATTGTCCGGACGCCGCCACGGCGGTGGTCGGGTCCGATTCGCCGAACACAACGTCCATAACCAGCCACGGGATTTCGCATGAAAAACGCATCAGTGTCTTTGCTCTTTTACTTACTGCTGCTGATTGGCCTTCTGGTTACATCGACGCAGGCTGATGAAGTTGCGCCGTCAGCATCATGTTCGTCGCCGGAGTTCGCCCAGTTTGATTTCTGGATCGGCCAGTGGGATCTAACATGGGCCGACAGTTCACGGGGAACGAGTACGATTACAAAAGAGTACGGCGGCTGCGTGATTATTGAGAAATTTGACGGTTCTCCATCAATGCCGTTCAAGGGGATGAGCGTTTCGACTTTCAACACCAAAATAGAGAAGTGGCAGCAGACCTGGGTGGACAATTCCGGCGGCTATCTGGAGTTTGCGGGCGAATTTTCTCACGGCAAAATGATCCTTTCCCGAGAGACAATAGTGGACGGCGAGCGGCTGTGGCAGCGGATGGTCTGGTACAATATCAGCGAAAACTCTCTGGATTGGAGTTGGGAGAAATCTTCAGATGGTGGCCGAAACTGGGAAATAGCCTGGCAGATTCACTACACGCGACGACCTTAAGTTATTGTCATTATTCGCATTAACGTTTTTTTTCGAAAAAACTCAAAAAACACTGGCCAAACGTTGGAATCTGCCGTATAATTAACTAAACAGTTAGTTTCAACCGTAAGGTCAATAATATGTCAAAAATAAATAACAGTTCCTCATCGACCGACCGTCAGCCGCCGGGCACAAAAGAACGCATCCTCAAGGCTGCGGCGGCCGAGTTTGCCGAACACGGTCTGGCCGGCGCTCGCGTGGACCGGATTGCCTCTGGTGCCGGCGTAAACAAGGCCATGATCTATTACCATTTCTCTTCCAAAGAGAAATTATACCGGGAGGTTATCACGCAGTTGCTCGCCGGGCAATTGCCAACGCTGCGAAAGGGACTGACCGGTGAGTCGAGCCTGGAGTCAACACTGAAGAGCCTGTTGGATTTTCATGTTACCATATTCTTTAAGAAGCCGGAGACAACTCAACTTTTTCTGAGAGAGCTGGCGGATCCATCGAGCGACACAGTGCCGGCTCTTGCCCGGATACTTAAGGACTCCGGTCTACCGAGCGAATTCGTTAAGACTCTGTCTGCCGGCGCCAGAAGCGGAGTGTTCCGTGCCGTTGATGCCCGTCAGGCGATGATATCCTTTATAACGATGAGTATAGGTTTCTTTCTCATGTCCAGCATGTTTGACAAGGTGTGGCAGTTCACCGACGAGCCCACTTTCATTGAGGAGAGAAAGACCGCGATTTTGGATTTGTTTATGAATGGAGTGAAAGCGAGATGAACACTAAACGCCTCTTATTGGTGATGCTGATACTCTTTACCGGTTCACAGCTCCTTGCCCGGGAGCTTACTATTAATGAAGCGCTCAATATGGCCAGGGCGCACTCTTACAGGTTGAAGGCATCACAAGCGCAAAGCGAGGCCTACCGTCAGAATCTCAAGGCGGCTGTTGCCGAACGGATGCCGACTTTGTCGCTTGACGCACTGGCATCGTACAAGGACAAAGTCGCCCAGCTTGAGATTGCGATTCCCGGCGTGTACACAATGACACGGGATTTTGGCTTCAAGGAAACATATCAAACGGATCTGCGGTTATCCGTGCCATTGTTCACCGGCGGGAAAATATCCGGCAGTATCGATCTGGCGCGCGCCACACGCGATTATTATGAAGCTCTTGCGAAGGCCGGCGAGGATGAGATTATCCTGATGACACGCGTTGAGTATCTGACGCTCTACAGGGCGAACCGTCTGGTCGATGCAGCCGGCGCCGGTCTTAAGCGAGCCACCGTGATACGAAACGATGTTCAGTCGCTATACGATGCGGGGGCGGCCGATTCGGTTAACATTCTCGATGCCAATTTTTCACTTGCCGGCGCGGAGTTGCGCCTCAAGCAAGCTCAGACCGCCCGCCGCCAGAGCGAAATACGACTTTCGGTGCTGCTGGGGCTGCAACCCACAGAACACCTTGACCTGACTGACAACCCCCCGGCACCATCCGAAACCGAATGGAGCTTTGCCGGAGTATCAGAGAGCAAGCCGGAGCTGATGGCCGCAACATCATCGATTGAAATGAACCGTTCCATGTATTCATTGAACAAGGCTGATTACTTTCCGACCCTCTCGGCCTTTGCGGGATACTCGTGGGGCAAGCCGAACCTCGATTTCTTTCATGATGAATTTAATGACTACTTCACTGTCGGTGCCAGGCTGAACTGGTCGTTTAATATCGGCGGCAAGTCGCCCAGCAAGGTCTCCATGTCAAAGTATCAATTGGAGGCAGCACGAAATCAGTACGAACAGACGCGAGAACAACTTGACCAGCAGGCTCAAATAGCGCTTGAGAGTTTGAAGCTCGCTCTTGAGGAGTACCGGACGGCACAGGAGAATTATCAGATAGCCTCTGACAATTTCAGACTGGCCACCGAGCAGCACCGTCAGGGAGTTCTGGCGGCCAACCGGTTGATAGAGATTGAAACATCCCTGAGCGAGGCGGAAGCATCGTTGGCCTCGGCCCAGGTATCTTTTTACATAGTGCAGAGTCAGTACTACTATACTACGGGTTCGGAAAAATTGGAGGAAGGAATATAATATGAGACGGATGGTGATATGGTTCTTACCGTTGATGATGATTGTCATTGCCGGCTGTAGCGGAGACACCAACAATCGGGGTGGGTCCGGACTTCTGGAAGCGGATGAGACAATTGTCTCGGCCGAGACATCGGGTCGTATTTTATCGTTATCATTTGATGAAGGTACGGCGGTTGAAGCAGGCGATACACTGCTCGTAATTGATCCGAGCCGACTGGACCTTCAGTTTCAGAGCGCCGAGGCAGGTCGCAAAGTTGCCCGTGCGCAACTCGAGTCAGCGCGTATCCAGTTGGCCAAAGCGAAAGAGGCCGAGGCGTTTGCCACCGGTGAACGTGACCGCTTCGCGAGGCTACTCCAATCGGGAACAACAACTCAGAAACAGCTCGACCAGCTTGAATTCGAGCTGGCACAGGCTACACTCTCCAGAAAGACAGCGGCGGCATCGATTTCAACTATCGAAGCTCAGATTTCGCAGATTGATGCAAACATCGCCACTATCAATCGAGAGTTGAAGGACTGCTACCCGGTTTCGCCCCTCGGTGGTATCGTGACGGAGAAATACGTCGATGAAGGGGAATTGCTCAGGCCCGGCGGCGCCATAGCGAAAATTTCGCGCCTCAATTCTCTGTGGGTTAAAGTCTATTTCCCTACCGGGGATTTTGCACAAATGAAAGTCGGTGATACCGCGACTATAAGTACCGAGTCAGGCGGAGAGACTTACGCAGGTCAGGTTGTCTGGACGTCCGAAGAGGCTGAATTCACCCCGAAGAATGTCCAGACGGAGCAATCGCGGGCGAATCTTGTCTATGCCGTCAAGGTGAGGATTGACAACACCGATGGCACGCTCAAGATTGGTATGCCTGTGTATGTAACATTTGGTGAGTGATGAGCTTCGTTACCGTAACAGATTTCTCCAAATCATACGGCGATATCAAAGCCGTCGAGAATTTCTCCTTCGAAGTTGCTCAGGGTGAGATTTTCGCACTGGTGGGACCGGATGGCGCCGGGAAGACGAGTATCATGCGGGCAATGTGCAATCTCATCACTGCCGACACCGGCACAATGGTTATCGATGGCATGGATGTGTCGAAGGATTTTGAGCGTATCAAGATGACTCTTGGCTATATGCCGCAAATTTTCTCCCTGTATCCTGACCTCACGGTAAAAGAGAATCTCACTTTCTATGGCGGCATTTACGGCATAGTCAAAGACGCCTTTAGTAAAAAGGCTGAATATCTTTATGGTTTCTCCAACCTCAAGCCGTTTGCCGACCGTCGCGCCAAGGATCTCTCCGGCGGCATGAAGCAGAAGCTCGCTCTTTCATGTGCACTGATGCACGATCCACAGTTATTGATTCTCGATGAACCTACGACCGGTGTGGACCCGCTCTCCAGAAGACAGTTCTGGGAGATACTACTTCAACTGAGAGAGAATGGTGCGACGATAATTGTCTCGACACCTTATATGGACGAAGTGGCTCGCGCCGATCGGGCCTGTTTTGTCTTTGACGGCAAAAAGCTTGTGGAAGGCACGCCTGGGTCACTTCCGGATCTGTACGAAGGACAGCTTTACTGGCTGGATCGGGAGCCTACGGCTGCCCTGCTGCAAAAGCTTGGTAGTATTGAAAATCTGGGCGCCCGTAGATTTGGTGCTGGAATACACATCACAATCGGGCCGGATGATGCTATCGAGAAGTACGCAGGGCTGTTGAAAGAGGCGGGCATTGAGATCCCGGAGCTTAAGCCGATCAGAGCAGATTTGGAAGACTGCTTTATACAGTTCATGGAGAGGTCGGCATGAACAACAATGTTGTGGTCATAGAGAATCTGTCGCGCCATTTTGGAAGTTTCAAGGCTGTTGATGATATCTCACTTACAGTGGAGAGGGGTGAGATTTTCGGGTTTCTGGGGGCCAATGGCGCCGGCAAGACGACGACAATACGGATGTTGTGCGGATTGCTGCTACCTACATCGGGCAACGGCAGCGTGGCCGGGTTCGATATTTATGGGCAGTCGGAGCAGATCAAAAGAAGTATCGGCTATATGTCGCAGAAGTTTTCGCTTTATCCTGACCTCACCGGGACACAGAATCTTAATTTCTACGGAGCGGCCTACGGCCTTGACAAGAAGCACATAAAAGAACGGGTGACATACCTCTCGGACCGGTTGAACCTTCATGACTTCATCGACCGGCAGGCCGGTTCTCTGCCGATCGGATGGCGGCAACGTCTGGCGCTGGGCGTCTCGCTCCTTCACGAGCCTAAGATTCTCTTTCTGGACGAACCGACCAGCGGCGTCGACCCGGTGTTTCGCCGCAAATTCTGGGAGATACTCTACGAGTTGGCCGGGGAAGGTGTGACGATTTTCGTAACCACTCACTACATGGACGAAGCCGAATACTGCGGGCGAATTTCTATCATGCACCAGGGCAGAATAGTCGAGATAGGCAAACCTTTCGAGATGATCGAACGGTATGGAGCGGTGAATCTCGAGGAGTTATTTATCAATCTTATCAGCGGTGGGGCGAGCAATGTTAAAAATTAAGTTCATCGCCTTAAAAGAGCTTTATCACATAATGCGTGACCCCAGGTCGCTCATAATTGTTTTTGCCATGCCGGTTTTGATGACGTTTTTATACGGCTTTGCTATAAATCTCGATATCGAAAACATCGTTTTTTCCACAATCGATTATGACCGGACACCTGAATCGCGTAGACTGGTAGAGAGTTTTTATCGTTCAACATATTTCAGTATGAGTGATCAACCGGTTGACGAACACGACCCGGAGAGAATCCTTCGCGAGGGAAATGCTTCGGCGGTTCTGATTATCGAGCCGGGCTTTGCCGATGCTCTTCGCGCGCGCAAATCCTATTCGATAGGATTGCTCGTAGATGGATCCGACAACAATCTGAGTGCCGCCGTTCAGTACTACACCACGGCGATAGTCAACAGATTCGTTCTCGGCCAGTTGCCACCGGACACGAAGCTTGCGGGAATCGATGTTTCCGTGCAGGTGCTTTACAATCCTGACCTGAAGTCCTCGCACTTTTTTGTTCCGGGACTGGTGGCTATCATACTGCTAATGATCTCGGCGTTGTTGACATCGATTACGATTGCCCGCGAGAAGGAGACGGGCACGATGGAGCAACTACTCACGGCCCCGGTATCGACAACACAGATTTTGCTGGGGAAAATAGCGCCATATATTTTGATTGCTCTTCTCGACGGCGTTCTGGTGCTGGTTTTTGCCAAGATATTGTTCGATGTGCCTTTCAGGGGTTCACTGCTGCTGCTTTTGGGATTCGGGATTATTTATGTCTCGGCATCACTTGCGGTCGGGATTCTTATCTCGGCGCTGGTAAAGACGCAGCAGGTGGCTATGATGCTCGCTCTGGTGGCCACGTTGCTTCCATCGGTGATGCTTTCCGGGTTCATTTTCCCGATTAGAAATATGCCACTACTGCTACAGGGGCTTTCTTATATTGTACCGGCCAGATACTTCCTGGTGATAATCCGGGGTATCATGCTCAAAGGGGCGGGGTTGCAGGTGCTTGCTGTCCAGGCGATATTTTTGGTGGTCTTGATGGTGGTCTTTATGGCTATCGCTGCCAGGCGATTCAATACGAGGATTGGTTAATTATGAACAGGGCATTCTGGGGACTGGTTACCAAAGAGTTTATTCAGGTCTTCCGTGACCGGAACATGCTGCGCATAATTTTTGCCATGCCGATCATTCAGCTTTTACTTTTCGGTTATGTCGTCAATCTTGATGTAAAGAATATTCGTCTCGGCGTGTACGACTTCGACCAGAGTCAGTTATCGCGCGAGTTTGTCAACTCGACCGGCGCCAGCGAATATTTTGAGCCATTGGCTGCCAACGTGCCGTTGTTCGAGCTTGAACGCAGCTTTCAGGATATCAGCCGTGATATGGCTCTGGTCATACCGGACGACTTCTCGGAAAAGCTGGAGACAGGTGAAAGACCGACAATTGCCCTTATCGCGGATGGCTCCGATGCCAATACTACATCTATAGGTTCCGGATATATGCCAGCAAGTGGTGCAGCATTATTCGCGCAACATTACCGGCTTGAAGATGCCCATAGATGTCAGACCGGCGGTGCTGTATAATCCCGAGGCGGAATCGGTCTACTACATGGTTCCCGGTATTGTGGCTACGCTGCTTACAATGGTCACGGTAATGCTTACCTCGATGGCAATTGTGCGGGAGCGGGAGAACGGTACGCTTGAGCAAATTCTGGTGACACCGATATCGCGCGCCACGCTGCTGGCCGGAAAGCTCTTTCCGTTCGCCGTGCTGGGTTTGTTCGAGATGATTCTTGCTCTGACTGTGGGAGTGCTCTGGTTTGGCATTCCATTTGTAGGCTCGCCGGTGTTGTTGTTTGCTCTGGCGGCTCTTTACCTGCTAACGACTCTCGGGATGGGGTTGTTTTTCTCGACCGTGACCTCCACCCAGCAACAGGCCATGTTCTTTGCGTGGTTTTTCTCCGTGTTCTGCATTCTTACGTCGGGATTTTTCACACCTATATCCAACATGCCTCAGTGGATGAAATACGTTACCCTGCTCAACCCGATGAGGTTCTTCATGGAAATAACCAGAAGCATCATGATGAAGGGTTCCGGTTTGTTCGAACTGCTTCCGGATGTTTACGCGATGGTAATATTCGGTGTGGTGGTTTTGGGATTTTCGATGTTACGTTTTTCGAAGAGAGCTCAGTGAGGCGGTGTATTGTATTATCAATCGGTGCGATGGATCACCACATCGGAGGAGCGCAAGAAATACACACCATCTTCCTTCGTCAATTCAACCACGACTTGCACGGTGATTCCAGGTTCCCACAAGGGGCCACCGCTGGCAGGGAACTCTACCACGCCATCGTAGCGACGGATATTCTCAGCGAGGATGTCTGTCTCCCAAACCTCGCTCTCGGATTTTATGACCCATAGTCTCAGCGGTGTTATGTTGACCGGAATCTCGCTCGAATCGGCGGCGCGAATGGTAACGGACGCAGCCAGAGGCTGACCATCGGGAGGACTGATTGGCATGAAGTCACGCCAGAGGTATGCATCCATAACAAGGCAACAATCATTGATCTCAACCTGTACCGGCGCTGATAACAGCAACCGGTTACCCACAGAGTCGACAGGCGTACGCGGATTATCGCTATCGCATCCGCTGAGGTGGCTGCTCATCAGAATCGCGGCAACAATGATTATAGGAACGATTTTGTGAGACATGGTTTTTTTCATAGTATTTGTTTCTTCAACATTTATACGCAATCTAATCGACCATGGCAACCACGTTAGCGAATAAAATTGAGCGGGCCCGATACTTTTCGGTTCGGGCCCCGCATCGGAAATTGTGTTATTCCTTTGACTCTGAGCGTCTTAAGCCGGTATCCGGACATCCGTCTCGTACGGAACATCCTGTTCGTTTCAGGGCCGGCAACCGTGCTTTCTCGCAGACTCGGCTCATGCGAGACTATCTTGTTCAAGATACCTAAGGTAGTCATCGGCAAGTCGTTTTCGTGACGCATTGGCCAGCGCAAACGAGTAACCATCCTGTCCCATTTTGCGGCGAAGGCCTTCATCCTCATAGAGCCGCAGGATCTTATCGGCGATATCTTTTGCATCTTCCGGCGTGGCTCCGATACCGGCGCCGCTGCTTTCCACCAACCGTCTCGATTCCCCTTCGGTAGAGATGACGATCGGTTTACGTGAAGCCATGATTTCGTAGATCTTGCTGGGAACGTTTTTGGTAAACAACGCGGCTCTCCGCAGTGGAACCAGAAACAGATCGCTGGCGTGGTAGAAGCCGGGAATCCGGGTGCGGTCCACCTGATCGTGGAAGAGCACGTTCGGCAGTTCCATTTGCCGGGCTTTCTGAATCAGATGCGCCTTATCGGCGCCATCGCCGACGAACAGAAATTTAATATTTTCGTGTTGTCTGAGTCTATCGGCTGTTTCCAGTATAGTCTCCAGACGATGAGCCATGCCGTGGGTTCCAAGGTAGGTGACGACGAAATTGTTTTCGAGTCCCAGTTCCTTTCGCACGGTGACACCATCGGAGTCGTTTTGGAAATGATCGATATTGACACCATTGGGAATAAGCGCCAGTTTGGAGTGGGGTACCCCTCTCTCTGTCAATATCTCGATTGTCCCCTGTGCAACAGCCACAACCAGGTCGGCTTTACGATAGAGAAACATCTCGAGTGCTTCAAGGGCTCTGATAATCAGGCCATTTTTGAGCGCGCCCACAGCTACTATCTCTTCGGGCCAAACATCGCGGACCTCGAAAACGAAGCGGCATCGCTTGATACGACTGATTACGTAGCCGGCCACAGCCACAAAGAACTGCGGTGAGGTGGCAATCAGGATATCGGGTTTGCCTATTTTCCATATTCCAAGAAATACCGACGAAAACATAAATGAGAGATAGTTCAAGATTCTCTTGATGAAGCCTTTGTTTGGGGTTGCGTAGAGGTAGGTGCGAATGAGCTTGATTTTTCCGAAATTCTCGCAGAGTCTTTTCAGTCCTTTGTACTTATCCGGTATAATGCCATTGGGGTGGTTGGGAAATCCCGTCAGCACGGTTACATCGGCGCCGTTTTCTATCCATTGCGCGGACATTTCGGACACGCGCAGGGCCGGTGCGTTAACCTCGGGCGGGAAATAGTGCGAGATATACAGTATCTTCAGGCGGTTATCCATTGTGGTTCTCCCGTTGCTAAACTCTCAAGAATTGCGAAGGTTGCATTCGTTGAGTCGACCAGTTGTTCGAATGGAATGGGTGAAGGCTTGTTGTCACGTAGTGTCAATCCCCAGTTCTCAAGCATGTTTTTGTGACCCTTGTCCTGCGCCCGCCTTTTCGACATTGTAATACCGTTATCGTCCGCGACGGAGAATACTTTAAAGTCATCCATTGTGATTGCTTTCCCTCCTCCAAAAATTTCAAGATACTCCTTTGACATCAAGGTGTTACCCGATGCTACATAGTTTATAGTGCCTACGGAACCATTTTCAAAACGTAGTGTAATCTGCAGGTTATCATCGCTCCGGTAGCGATCATCCGGCATTGCCAACGCCTCGGCATGGACTTTGACCGGCCGCGAGTTAGCTATAAACGACAGCAGATCAACAAAGTGACAGACTTCGCCAATTACCCTTCCCCCGCCACTCTGCGGATCTTGCACCCACGTGTTGGAAGGGATAAAGCCCGCATTAATGCGATAGTGCATCGACAGCGGATGACGCATATCGCCAAGTCGCTCTTTGATTTTGCGTATAATCGGAGCGAAACGTCGGTTGAAACCGACCATCAGGGGAACATCGGCAGCGTGATATGCCTGTCTGATCTTATCGAGTTCATCGCGATTGAGACACAGCGGCTTTTCGACAAAAGTCGCTTTGCCGTGCGTGAGAGACTGCAGCACGAGTTCGGCGTGTTGATTGTGGCGATTGGCGATGAACACGGTTCCAATTTCGCTGTTGTCGAAAATCTCTTCTGAGGAAGAAACCGCATCGTCGAATCCGAACCGGTCAACAGCATTGGCGGCTGATACACCGCTTCCCGACATAATAGCCTTAGGATTGTAGCTTTTGATTGAGGCAATGTGTGGCAGGAGAACGCCCGATGCAAACCCGCCGGCGCCTATGAAACCAATGTTGGTACGGTTAACGCGCGATGGTTTCATGACAACCTGTCTGCGGGTTGTTTCTCTATCTGAACATGGAGCGGCTGTTTCGTCATAATTGAGCACTACGCCCATGAAGGATTCGTCGGTGGAGCCGGAGATAAGCTGGTAGCCTCTCTCTGCCTCACCGATATCGAACCGGTGTGAGATCAGACTCTTAACATTGATTTTCTCTTTTGAGATTAGCTGAAGGAAGGCTTCCATATTGCGATTCTCGGTCCATCGCACATAGCCAAACGGATAGTCGTGGCCGGCTTCTTCGTAATTGTAGTCATAGCGGCCGGGACCGTAAGAGCGCGAGAGTTTCAGCGAAAGTTCCTTGTCATAGTAGGTCTTCCGGGGGATATCCATCTTTACCGCGCCAACGACCGAAACCGTTCCTTTTTCGCGGCAGATATCTCCGGCCAGAGTGACCGGCCCGGCTGACTGGGTGGCGGCTGTTATGATGACAGCATCGACACCTTTACCCTGCGTTGCGTTGATAACGTTCGCGACCGAGCCGCTGTCGACCGCGAAGGTCAAATCGGCGCCCGACTGTTGGGCTGTTTCGAGTTTGGATTTATCGATATCGAGGCCAATCACGCGGCATCCGGATGCCTCCAGCAGCATACAGGTCAACTGTCCCAGGAGGCCCAGTCCGATAACTGCTACTGTTTCGCCAAGTCGCAGGTCGGCCACGCGCACACCTTGAAGGGCGATGGCGCCAAGTGTGACGAAACTGGCTTCTTCAAAAGATACGTTATCCGGTATTTTCACGGCCAGGTTAGACGGCACATACACTGTTTCGGCGTGTGCGGCGTACCCGAACCCGGCGCAGGCCACGCGGTCTCCGATAGTCCATTTGCTCAGAGAGTCGTGTATCTGTCTGACAACGCCAGAGGTACTGTAGCCCAGCGGTGTGGGTGTTTTGAGACGTCCCATCACTTTATTGTAGGTCTGCGCAAGTCCCTCGGTTCTTACTTTGGACAGGACCTGTTTGACCAGATCCGGTCTCTGTTTTGCTTTGCCCACCAGCGACATTTGCGACAATTCAATCATCTGTCGCTCCGTTCCCACCGATATCAGCGAACACCGGTTATCTACGACGATACCGGGTCCTTTCAACTGCGGCGTTGGAACGTTTTCGATTCGCGGGCTTTTTTCCCTGTTGTACTGCAATAGTTGCTTCATTTCATCTCCCACTGTTCAACCGGCGTACAGACGCGCAACCCGTCCTTTGGTAAACGTGTCTGCGATCGCCATTTATTGTTATCTTTGACTTTTCTTGTCCAAATCTTCTGTCAGTTATCAACATTGTTCGCTCACTTCGGCCATGAGTTCTTCGGATTCTTCGCCTTCTGGTAATTCAGCAGCCGAATCCATGGATAGAAACTCGGCCAATAGATTCTTTATTGCTTGATCCCACAGCGGTATTTGAAAGCGCCGCAGATTGGTTCGTACTTTATCCAGTTCAGTTCGGTCTTGAGCAAGTGTCTCGAGAAGGTTAGCCAGCCCTGCGGCGTCGTGATACCCGACTGCGAAACATGCATTGCTTTCGACATACGGCCTGGCTGTTTCGACTTCACTGTTGACGATAAATGGCGTACCGGCCGCAATGCAATCCTGCCATTTGTTCGGTTCGGCCATGACGATTTATCTCGATGGCGGGATCGTAGAATGTGAATACAAGGTCCGAATCAAAGTAAAGCGCGAGAGATTGGTCGTTAGGTACTGTTCCGAGGTATGTGACACTCTCTTGCTCGATCAGTTCGAGAGCTTCATCACACCGGGTCGGTCCGGCAATGAGAATGCGAACGCTATCAGATTTTAACAGCTTCACCGCCTCCAAGAATGTCTTGATGCCACGTGTTTCGGTCAGCCATCCATTGACATAGATCGTGAGTTTGTTGTCTTGACCGTAATTGTTTTCGCGGGCTATCTCTGCGGCCGCATGCAGAACCCATGAGGTCGGCGTGTTTGGGATGATGCGCAGGTTGGCATCGTCTTGAGGCCACCGCGACGGACCGGGTATAAGATGAGCAGCAGCGCGGCGCGCGGTGTAATTTTCACTGCGCTCAATCAATCTCTTCACAAATCCGGGCCAACGGTATGATTTGGAGACATTGTCTCTATTGGCAAAGATAAACTGACTTTTTCCGAGAGCTGACGCGAGAGCGACGGGAAGAGCCGACTCGAGATTCGAACAAAAGAACAGCCTGTTTTTGCCGCCAAATAGGACTGCGAAAAACAGTCTTAGTGTCCACAGCGGGTACCACACCAGCAGCCCTTTGTTGTGCTCACCACCTCCACTGAGAAGAACGCGCCGGAGGATTTTTGGTGTGAGCCAATCGTTGCCCTGCGCGATGCGTTTTCTATCCCAACACCAGAATTCCGCTTCGATTTCAAGATCGTTTACCACAGATAATAATTTTGCCAGATAGGGAATACTATCCACATTGTAGATGCTTGTAAGCACGGTTAAGCGTCTCTTTTGTCCGTCCTGCGACATTTTACTTTGCTCCCATTCTCATACTATCCACAGCCTTCAGGTAATTGCCGGCTATGGTTTCGGCCGTGAATTCGTCTGTCAATTTTCTTGCCGAATCGGCCAGCGTCCATCGGTGCTGGGGCGGCATCCCCTGCACGATCCTGATGAACCGCGCGATGGAATCCACCCGTCTGGCCTTTCTGGATTCATCGGAGGCGGAGAGGTCAATATCCTGGCGCACGGGGTAATTTTTCAAAAGCTTCAGCGACTGATCATCTTCCACCGAAAAGAAATTGAGAATCGGTTTCCCGAAGGCCATATATTCGACGATTTTGCTGGGCAACTGATACGAATTATTGTTTCCGATATAGAGCAAAATATCCGCTTCGGCCTGGAGTTTCAGCGCCTGTTCGCGGGGTACCGGTCCGCACCACTCCACCATTGTGTCCGGAATGTTCTTAGCTGCGTCAAACATCGAGTCGTTGTCGATGCCACCATAGAATTTGATTGAAAGGTCCTTTGCCATTTCCGGGTGTCGGCGGGCAAGTTCCCCGAACAGCTCGACACAGGGTCGCGGATTGCGCGTGTTGGTATACAGATTGCCCACGTAGACGATATGGAGCTTGCGGTCTTTGGTGTCTGGTTCGAATTCGCGGTCTACCCCTTGCGAGTTATTTATGGCATCAAGGTCCACCAGAGGATAAATGATATCTGTTTTGCTCTCGGAGAATGGCCATTGTTTGGCGTATAGGTCTCTGGCGCCATCGGTTGTCACGGCAATCCGGTCGCAGCGCCGAAGTACTTTCTGTTCGACGCTTCTATTCAGACTTTTGTACAGGCTGACATTGTTAGGCTTTATGCCGTTCAGCAAGGAGAAGGGGTCGCCAATGTCGACCAACCACGGCAGGGCGTCGTGTTTCTTTTTTATCTGCAGTCCCACGAGATGTCCGGTGAACGGGTGCGACACAGAGATGAGAGCATCATACTGTTCCCGCACGACAAGCCTCTCGGCCTCTCGCAAGGCCGGGTAATACCACGCATAGGCATAGTCGGGCCAATAGAGATTTTTCCAGGTTGCATCGTGCAAATGTTTCACGACCTTTTTCAGGAGACTGCCATTGCCATTTCGAGTGTTACTTCCCGTTGCTGATGGTGACCCGGCTGCACCGTTGAATTTTGCGAATAGTCTTGCGCCCACCCTGTGAACATGCACACCGTCGATTGTTTCTTCGCGGCCCAATCCCGTTTTCCATGCGGCGACGACGTGGACTTCGACACCCTGCTTCGCCCACTCGCGCGCAATGGCTGACCACCGGAAAGCTCGCGGCGATTGCATTGGTGCGTAGTTGTAGCTGACTATCAGGATTCGGCTCTTCCGGTCTGATGTTATCTCCGGAAAGGTTGTTTCTACTCTACGTTCAGATATTCGCGTCATTTTGTCCAATCAACTAATCGTTAATTCCTCTTTGGGCGACTTTCTTACAGATGGCACGGTGGTTTTCTGCTTTAAGCCAAGCATCGCCCCCGCCATCATCCAGTACAGAAGTCCATTAGCTCCGGAGAATGGGACGTTTACGAGGCCACAAATCCAGAAAGCCAATGACCCGGCCATAATCGCATATGCGAATTGACGGATGTCTGATTTGCCATTGGTTCGTCGCGCACCGCCAAATATGGATGCGAGCAACAATATATACACTATCCCTCCGACGATTCCCGTTTCGAGTGTCTTTTGGAGGACCTCGTTGTGCGGTTGTACGTGGTAACCGGTGCTCGCTGCGGACGCGTTGGCGCGGCTGCTTGATCCATAACCGATTCCGACACCAAGCGGATTGGATTTGATAGTTGCCAGTGTGGGGGTCCATTTGCGCTCGGCTCTATCGCCGATCGAGCTCGCACTCAAGGGATTGGCCATTTCCGCCAGCCTAATGAGTTTGTTCGCTCCTGTATTTATCAGGTACGGCGTAGCAACATTTAGCAACACCACCGTCAACACGACAGTTACGACGGACGTCCATACCACCGCTCTTTTTCGTCTCGGCGTGCTTTTCAGAAAGTAAATTGTCATTGCCGCCACCAGCGACATAAGCATCGGCATTCTCTCAAGCGACAATACCAGCACTGCAATCCACAGAGCGATGTAGCCTGCTCTGAGTTTTCTCGCATTCCCTGACAAGTGGTCAGAGCAGGCTACTGCCAAAACAAATATGAGAACATTGGTAAAGAAGAAGTCCATGTAGCCATAGAAGATTGAGAACAATCGGAATTCCAGTCCGCGAAGGCCGATAGTCAGCCACCCGGCGACTTCGTCCTTGAAGGCTACCTCGTTGAACCAAGTAATTTCCCACGGATATAGACCAAGCGCATACTGGCCGACGGCGTAGGCACACGATACTAATCCCACTACCAACAAGGCTCTCACCAATTTCTCCAAGTGACTTCTTTGTGTGAAGAGTGATGCGGCCACAAATAGAATCATCATGTTCGGCAAAATATTGCGCACTAAGCCACCCATCCCGACCAAAAGGGTGTTGGCAGGGTTGAAAATCGATAGAAACGCCATGCCGCAGAAGACAGCCAACAAAACGCGGGTGCGGTCGGCGAGTATCGGCTTGCCGCAAGATATATCGTTATAGAGCTGCCATCCGATCAGACCGGCAAGCAGAAGAGCAGGCGTGACACCGAGTATATCCAGGCCACCGCTGCCGGAAGCGTGAAAGTCGATTGCGAAGGCGACCCGCAAGAAGAACGCCTTGACCATGTAAAAGACTATCGCCGCAATAATGCCGTTCACCTTGTCGTACCACCAGATTGTCAGGACCAGCATTGACAGTCCCACGGCCAGAGCCTGATTGCAGGTGACGCCCCGTGTCATGACGAGCAAGCCAATGGCTGCAATGGTGAGCGCTCCGAACACGGAGCCTAATTTCAGTGGCGATATTTTTGAGGCGATAGCATTCATTGTCAGCTCTGGTTGTGTGTCTCCCCTGATCGTTCGAAGGCATCGACCAGTCGCGTCGCGCGTCTTATCAGTCGAGACTCCACCCGATTCATCTTAATCTCAGGAGAAGTTACTATTCTTTCCAGGCTGGCGCGGAAGCGGCGTTTGACAGAAAGGTCCATCCACAGGCTCAACAAAATCGCGAAGAACAGCGATCCGAAGAAGGCGCCGATCATGTACAGGCTTCGCCGCGGTGATGTTTTCACCAGCGGTACCGAGCCGCGATCGAGCACTTGCACAATCGGTATATCTTTCACAGCCTCAACTTTGGCCAGTTCATGCTTCTTAGTGAGCACCAGGAAGACGCCCTCTTTAACGGTAACATCGCGCTGAAGTCGGGCGAGTTGTTCCTGCAGGCCGGGATCAGACGAACTCATGTAGTTCAAGTTTTTGTTCTGAAAAGCGCTGAGCGCCTCTTCGGCCTGATTCAGCTCTGTTTTCACTTCGTTCAACCTTGCGGCAACAAACTGTTCGTTGTCGCGGGCCTTGGATTGGCGGTAATTGATGTTGTAGTTCTCCAGTTCATCCAGATAGGCGTGAACAACGGCAGCCGATAGCTCAGGATGCTCAGTTGTGGCGGAAAGTGAAATAACTCCGGTGCGACGGTCTACATCGATACGGACCAAATTCGCCAGAGCCGCGACACTGCGGTCGATATTGCCGGCATCGACATACTCTTCCAGCGCCATGGTTTTCATTTCGGTTCCATCGCTGAATTCATAGTCACGCCGAAGGATATTTTCCGAAATCAGTCTGCTGGTCAAAACTTTCGGGTAAAGCGCCGAGGAGTTCTCCTGTGCCTGCATCATTGAACCCAACCCGAGTTCTCCCAGCGAACCTGCCGCCAGGTCCTTCAACTCGGAAAACTGGTCGTTGCCGGCGGATGGCAAAATGGTCGCGGTGGAGGTATACTGATTCGGGATAACGAGACAGTATAACAGCGCAACAGCAACAGTGACGCCCACGATGGTGTACGTCATCCGTTTATACCGCAAAAGCGGCAGGACAAACGAGTCCCAGAAAGGTGACGGCGTCTCGCCGGTTGTTTTTTTCAAGGTCATTCTATCCATCTAAGTTCTCTTTCATCTATTGATTTCAAGTTCTGTGTTTTCGATTTGCATTTTGAGACTGTTGTCGGTCTGCCTGAGTTTGTCCCACCAATCCGAGGGCGTATCCTGATCGGATATGAGAGTCAGAATTTTGAAAGGCAGACAGGCCTTATGAACAGATTTGATCAGACGGGCCGGAGCCTTGACACCATAGCGCGGATAGTACTGCGTTGACTCCACAGAGAGTTTCCCGGCTATCTCGCTCATGAATCCGATATTGAGTCCTTTGTGGTCACTGTATATCAGCCTTGCGATCGAATTATCGATGACGCGAATATCGCTTAGAGGCGTTGTATAGTTGACTGCAAAAGTGTGTTCGCAATCTGTCTCGCCGTGAAATTCGTCAAGAACTGATAGTGAGCGGATGTCAAGAAACGCCCAGATGGTGCGGCGGTGTGTGACCGGACTGTTCAGGCGGCTGTACCCATGGTGAACGGCACTTACCACGACCAGGTTTTTGCCGTTAATCCAGAGGTCGATTTTGCTTCTCGCGTCGTTGAACATATGAAACAACCGTCTTTCATGGTAGCGGCTCTGCTCCTGATCATCCACCGTAACGGTGTTGTGGGCGGCAGTCGAGCGTGACTGATTGCGCAGGCGATAATCTGATGTATAACAGCACGTACCCGGGTCGATCAGATACGGTATATTGTCCAGTTCAAGTGTGAATGAAAGGTTGTCGTTGTGTTTGTGACCGGCAATGCAGCGGTCGGTAATTTTGGCGGCGTTGAACATCAGGTGAAAATCATCGCTGCGAATTATCGCATAGCCGCTCTTGTTGAAATACTTCGATGACACTTTGCTCTCTGAGAGTTGTGTATTAAGCGATTCGGGGCCGTGGTACCAAAGGCGTTCTTCGGTAGTCTTTATATTTTCGGGTACCTCGCGCCCGAGCGCTATCAAGCCGGTATCGATCAGGTGGTGATGACGGGCGGGGTCATGGTCTGAGAGTTTTACAACAAATCCATCGTCGTTATCGCCGACAAGCGGTGTTTTGCCCGATGGAGCCGTTATGGCGGTCGAGAAATCTATCATCCGGCTGAGCCGGTCTGTGTATGTTTCAGAGAAATCGAGATTGTTTTTTCTGCCGAGAACATAGGCCGACAGAAACATTTCGAGGACAAGCCGGTGATACGAGGTTGAGCACTCGTAATCAGCGCCATCTGCGAAGACTTCCAGGTCGATTTCTTCTTCCAGTCCCCGCCTTGCCATATCGAGCCAGTGATCGGCACGATCGAGTTCGGGCAGCAGCAAGCCGAGATAGAATAGCCCGAGATAATTGGACACGAGGTGATTGGTGTTGGAACCGTGCCCGATTATTTCAAGATTTTTCTCGATGTGCAGTCCGTGGTAATACAGCAGTCGGATGACCCTCTGGATTACATCGGCGTTGAGATTCTGGTCACATGCGAAGAAGTGCATGCCCCACAGGATATTTATTGCCCGGATAGCTATTTCCATCGAGCAGGTCCAGTTGACGCCATAGTCAACCGGGTTGCTTTTCTCCCAACTCAGCAGTTGCGAGAGGAATTCATCGCGATAGCAGTTATCAGCTGTCAGCCAGTAAGCGCGGCCCAGGTCGGTGAAGTGCTGAAGTCGCGACAGTTCCCAGGGAACCTTGACATCGGCATCATCATCGAGATTCACCGTGCGGATTCTGCTGTAGTGAACGAGCGGCCATCGGCTGCCTGACTTGAAATCCAGGTGCCAGTCGATATCTTCGCCGAGAAAGGTCTCGCCCGAACCGAGCAGATCAAACCGGTGCTGTCTGGCGAGATCGGCGCGCCTGATTATTCCGGGGATAGATTCGGGGAAATGGTTTTCAATCGCCTTCGAATAGGAATCAATCTGCGAAGGGTCGAAAAAGAAGCCAGGTTCTCTTCTTGGTCGAGAAATACCGGCTGTCCGGAAGAGCACCCTCCCAGTGATGTCTGAAGAAGTCGGACGACGAGAGCACGCGAACGGGACGACGGTACTTTCGACTAAGACCTCGCAGTTTCTGCCTGATCTTTATCGTGTATACCCAGGGTTTCATTATCCGTTCAGTTGCTGTTGACCGTGAATACCTTGTCTCTGCTGCGCGAGTTTTTCTTGAGACTCTCCACTACCTTGCGCGGGCTGGTGAAAGTCGCCACGAGAGCGTCGCCGCTGCGTGAGAGAGAGAAAAACCGTGATTTCTTGCTGTTTTTGGGGATTTTAACCTTGGCCATTTCAGCACTCCTTTGCTGCTTTTGCTTTTCTTAGCATTCCTTTGCTATACCTTTCGCGATGCTTATTAACAAAAGCCGTGCCGGAGCCGGAAATTGACTGTAAGTGCCTTTATAGTAACGACATAAGAATGCGACTCAATCAAAAGTGATCGGAATTACATTAATAGAGGGGGAAAAATCTTCTGAAATCGGGGAAAAAAATACCGCTCCAAACAGCGGAATCTGACAGACAAGGCTATATCAGCAAGAAAGTTAAGTAGCGGCCAATAGGTTTAGAATCGGATGGGTTCGTGATTACAAACCGCCGCCCGGTTCAACCGATTCATCGGCCGGTTCGATCTCAGCTTCCGGAGCTGCCGTGCGAAATCGGGGACTCGAGAGAATGGCTTTCAGGTCGGCCATACGCGGGATGAATAACTCGTAGAAGCTGAAACCGGTCATCTTTCGCAGATAGAAGGCCATGTAAACGAAGACGAAGGAATAAGAGATGGTGGTGGCGAGTGCCGCACCGTTGATGCCGTAGGCTGGAACGAGCAGAACATATCCAATAGAGTTGAATATGAAAACGGGGATCCAGATGAGAGCTACTGACCAGGGGTAGCCGCGTCCGGCGATGTCACCCGCGATGATCACTTCCAACCCCAGGAGAAAGGCGCCTGGCAGAATGATTCTCAGGGCAACTGCGGATGGCAGGAATTCGGTACCGAACAGCAGAGTAATTATCGGTTCGGCAAGCAGGGCCAGCAGCAGAAAGAGCGGTAGAAAGACAGCGTTCATGGTGCGCAGTACTTTGGGGGTGAGATCTTTGCTGTTGCCGGACGCCACTCTCGGAAAAAGAATGGCTCCTACAACCGACGGAATGATAATGAGCAATTCAGAAATCTGTTGTGCGACTGAAAATAGACCAGCCTCGGCGGTCCCCTTGAAATAGTTGACGAAAAAGATTCCGGAGCGGATTGTAATCCATGTGAAAACGGCAGCTATCCACGGACGTACTCCATAGGAGACAGAGAGCGTAAAAAACTCCCGCGCTTTTGTTTTGCCCGCCGGGGCAATTTGAAAATACCTTATGACGTACCCTGCCGTGAGAATACCGAGGCATATGAGCACTGCCGTCAGATACGCGGCAATATCTTTCTTCATAATCAGAACCATGACGACCGCTACGCCAAAAAAGATGCCGCGACCGAAGGTTTCGAAAGTGTTGAATGCGATTACTCTTCCGAGACCCAGATAAGCCCGCGCGTATAAATTTCCCCATAGAAACAACGGTACTATCAGCAATGTGACGAGAAAGACCGTACCTTCAAGCCCCTTAAGAACGTCCGGGACGAAATGCTGTAGAAGACTGACGAGCACCGCCGATGCTACCGCTCCCGCGATTCCGACGAAGAGAGATTGCCGACCGATAGCCCTGGCGTAGCCTCTGTCTTTTGAAATGAAATAGGCATTGGCAGATCCAAGACCAAAGATGCCGAAAGGTGGAAGAGAGAATAACGACGGTCATCACCAGGCCGTATACTCCTCGTCCTTCCGGTCCCAGCACGCGTCCGATGAGAACCGAGACGCCCAGACCGAAAGCCATCGCCAGAATCTTAAATACCAGAGTCGTGCTGGCGGACTTGATGAATCTCATAGCGCTCCACCCGTAAGCGGCGGTTTTCTGAGTTTGCGTCTTACCCAGCCGAGATAGCATCTGAGCACAAACGGAGAAATAAGCCACTTTACGCACTGTAGCAGATGCTTGAAACCGTATTTTCTGATCCGCATCTTAAAGGAGTTGAAATTCTCGGAAAGATATCCCCCGGCAATTTCTTCGAACCATTTGCGCCAAGTGATCTCGTCATTGCTGACCGGGACAGTAATATCGGCAAGATGCCCGAGGATTTCGGCACGCTGTGTCTCGTCGGCTAATTCAGGCTCATAGTTGTCGTTTATGGTTATCGGAATTGTCTCGTGCGACTTGACGCCGTCTATTCCGATCTCGACGCTGAGGACAATCGACTTGTGCGTACCGTGGCGACAAGAACCGAAAACCTCCTTGTCAAACAACGGAAACTGGAAATTACCGAGGGAGTAGGCAATCAAGCCGCCATGGTATTGCTCTACGGCCTGCAAAACGTGGGGATGGTGTCCCAGTATAACGCTGGCCCCACAGTCGATATAGCTTCGCGCGGTGTCAATTTGTAGCGGCGATGGATAAGCCGCTTTCTCTATCCCCCAATGAAGAGACACGACGACGATATCGCATTGTTCTTTCAAGGCGCGGATTTCATTCTCGTTTTTTATGCGGTCGATGGGATTCAGACCTATCGCCTCATTTTCGTTATAACTGCCGTGAACATAATATCCAAGAAACCCAACCCTCACACCACGTCTTTCAATGACTACGTCCGGATCTTTCGGACGGCCGTACTTCCCTCCCAAAGCATGAATATTGTTGTGTTTCAGGATGGCGACCGTTTCCAGAAAACCGTCTTTCCCGCTGTCGAAGATGTGATTGTTGGCGATGTTGAGAATGTCGAAACCTGCTTCTCGTAAAGAAGTAACTGCCCCCTTCGGTGTTAGCAAAGAACGTGACTTCTCTACAACACTGGACCGTTCAGATATTACGGTTTCCAGATTGCCAAAGAGGATATCTTTGTCATTCAGAGTGGATTGAATCTTTGTAAACGGGGCTGACCCGTCCGCCGTACGCAGAGCAATATCTCCAACGGCAAGGAGTCTCATCTTTCAACATGCCCTTTCCAGCTCGGATGCGGCGCGTAGTGCAGCATATGTTCTTGATTCTCTGCAGAGAGCAGAGCATCTACGTCAGCATCCTGACCGTTGACACAGAATACTATAGTCTCTCGCGGGATGCCATCATCCAGAGCGTGGTCAAACTGTTTGATCTTACCTGCATCAAATCCCATCAGTCTTGTAGTTATGATATCAACAGCCGTCGGGTCTTCTCCGCCGACCAGGCACCCTGTTCTCCTGGCAGTAGCGGCCAGTGGACCGTCGTTCTCACCTCCTATTATGCCGTCGACAACACAGAAGAATTTCCGCTGAGGCTTATCACACATGTTCCCAGAAGAGTCGGCATAATATACTATTTTAGCCAGATCTGCCGTCATTCGCCACGCCGAGTCATTGCCGAACCAATTGCCGGCGTCACTTGCGCAACCTCTCTCGGAGGGCGGACGGAACGGCTCAACAGCAACTCTGTAAATCGCCAGGGCTACTCTGTAAGCGAGATCTCCGACCCGACTCTGCCGGGACATAGCCCGGTCCGAGAGCCAATTTTGGACGGTAGCCACAAATGACCGTAGCCGGGAGGAGTAGTCGGGCAGTTGATCACCGCCCTGTTTCGGCGTTCCCAGGCGATAATGAATCAGATAGTTCTTGTCGGTGTTGATACCGACCAATCCCTTCAGGTTGAGCGTCACCCCCACTTTCTTGTGGACCTTCATCTTGGGAACGGATATAAAAACATCGGCTGATAAGACAGTCTTTGACACGCAATATTGGTGCGTCTCACCCTGATGATGTTTTATAGTCACGCTGCGGTCATAGTCCGCGCCGTAATAATTCTCGCTGGGGAGACCGTAGAACCGACTCTGCTTGCCAAGATTGATCACCACGCTGCCTGCCGGGTCGCCGGGAAGTTGTTTGCGGTTGCTCGAATATGCCGGAAGACTGAGGTCGATCATGGCGAAATTTCGCAGGTCGTAGAGTTCAATATCAAAGCCGAATTTTTCGCGGTAAAACGATTGCACCGTATCGAGGCGCTGGTGTTTCATGAGTTCGTCCCAGTCGCAATCCATCGTGGGGGCATCCGCTATGATGATTCTTCCCTCTCCCTTGAGAGCTATGAACGTATAATCAACGAGCGCTCTGAGTATGGAAGGATGGGTAACTACGGCGAAGATATCGTCGCCGCTCATGTTAACACTTTTAACGAAGTTGGGCTTGAGGACAACGGTATTGCCCGGTCTGACGATATTGCCGAGCGGGTTCCAATGTTTCTGCCCGTAGTTTTCGCTGTCCATGCCGAGGTCGTTGAACAGGTCGCGCAGCAGGCGGTATGGATGATTGGCGTCGCCGGAGTGTTCGTCGAAGGGGAGTTCCGGATAGGACATATCGGGATGAAACGGTGGGGTGTCGTTGTATCCCGCGCGGTCTAAGCGGGCCGCTACTTTGTGACTCATGACTACCTTCCGCTTTCAATGATACGCGCTTCGTCGAGTTCGGATACAATCCATTTGAATTTACCGGATCGGGTGCGCGGGAAATCATCGGCCCGTTCAAACTTAAACGCGGTTCTGTCTCCGAATATCTGGTGCAAACCGGTTTTGATAGCATCAAGCTCTGTGTGGAATAGGGAGTCATCCTGACCATCGTGGCACGTGTATCGCATGATGATTGTACCGCGCTCCCGCTGGACGAATTGAATCTCTTTGATTGCTTTGAGTCGTTTGAGCGGATAGGTAACGATGGCCGGAGGAATCCATCCTTTTTCGACAGAGAAAAGGTAATCTTCTGATCTTCCGCCAAGGTCAATCAATCTCGGAAGATAGGGCCGCCCGCAGTCGGGGCACGGTTCGAGGTCGGAGTTCATTACAGTATCTGTCATGCGATAACGGATGAACGCGTTGATGCTGTTGTGTAGATTCGTGCCGATTATTTCGGAGCTTTCCGGGTCTATCTCGACGAGAGAATACTGCGGCAGCACGTGATATTCCCGCCGGTGCTCACACCATCCGGCCAGCACCGTTCTCTCGGCACAGCCATAGTGTGCAAACAGTTTTGCATCGGGGAATGCTTGTTGAATAGACTCCAATTGCCACTCGTAAATCTCCTCCGAAGCCAAAAGAACCGCCCGGGGTTGCGGGAATTTCAATCCATTGTCAGTAACAGTTCGTGCGAGAAGATGCAGGGCGGACGGATATCCGTGATAAAATTCAAAGTCGTGTTTGCTGATGATATCGGCGTACTGGCTGACGTGCTCGCCTTTCAGGTTAAGAATGGAGCAGCGAATCATATTGCGTTCGGGGAAGTGATCGACCAGATTACCCGGCGAGGTCAGGCCACGAAATTCTACGCGGCGTGATTGGCCCGGACGATATCCCACACGACTCCACTGGTGGCAGATTGCAGCCCACTCCCTGTGGTGATCTTCGGTCGTGTGAAAAAACTGAAGTGCTTTGCCGGTGGTGCCGGAGGTCTGCACCCGCGCCAGTTTGTAGCCGTCGGATTGAGTGGAAAGTATTTTATCAAAATTCGATGCGAACTCCTCGCGGGTGAGTGCCGGAACGAGGCGAGTGTAGTCATCGAGACTGACGATGCGGTCTATATCGACCGAGTTCAGGCGCTCTTTATAGAATTGACTGTGGGCGGATACGTTCTTTGAGAAGTCTCCTGAGCAGATCGAGTTGATATTCGCGCATTTGTTGAGGCGACCAGCTTTCGGATTCTTGGAAGAACGAATACCAGTGCCAGAAGAGCCTGCCCATCTTGATGGACGGCGGCAGGGCGGCCATGAGGCGTCCTGCTGTCTGCCTGACTTTTGGATGTCGTTTCAGCCAGTCGGCCAGTGTCACTCGGAACATGTGTGACCTCGATACCGATAATTCTTACGATCGGCCTATTTCAATTTCTCCAGCAAGACATCGACAATTCTTCCCGCTGTCTTACCGTCCCACAAATCGGGGATGCTGCCCTTCTTGCCCTTGCCGTCGATAGCCCGTAGAGCTGCTTCGGTGAATATTTTCGGATCGGTGCCGGTGATGACGTTGGTACCAACGTCTACAGTGGCGGGGCGTTCGGTGTTCTCCCGCATTGTTACGCATGGTATCTGAAGATAGGTTGTTTCCTCTTGAATGCCGCCGGAGTCAGTCAGCACCATCTTGCAGTCGGCCTGAAGTTTGAGAAAATCAAGATATCCCAGCGGTTCTACTACTTTGACATTCCCTCCCATGCTTTCGTCGGTCAGACCGAATTCTTCGATTCTTTTCCGGGTACGCGGATGACACGGAAATACGATCGGCATACGTTTGCTGATCTCGACGACACCGCTCATGATGCTCTCAAGGATATCGCGATTATCGACGTTGGCCGGGCGGTGCATTGTCATGGCGATATACTCCTGAGGCTTCAGGGACAACCGCTCCAGAATATCGGATTTGCGCGCTACCTCCAGGTTGCTCACCAGTGAATCGATCATGATATTGCCGGTGAAGAAGACTTTGTCGTCAGGGACACCCTCGGATTTGAGATTCTCCAGACCGGATTTCTCCGACACGAAAAGGTAGTCCGATAACCGGTCGGTGACGATCCGGTTGATCTCTTCGGGCATGGTATTGTCAAAACTACGCAATCCCGCCTCTACATGCGCCAGTTTGAGCCACAGCTTTGAAGTTACCACCGAAGTCGCCAGAGTGGAGTTGACATCGCCGAACACCACGACCAGATCCGGTTTGGACGACATCAGCTCGCTCTCCATAGCTGTCATGATCTTTGCCGTTTGCTCGGCGTGGCTACCGGAACCTACGCCCAGATATATATTCGGCTTGGGCATTTTCAGTTCGTCGAAAAACAGCTGTGACAGCTTATGGTCGTAATGTTGTCCGGTGTGAATGAGAACGGTTTCAAAGCGATCCGTGTGCTTTGCGAGCTCTTTCATCAGCGGGGCGGATTTCATGAAATTCGGTCGGGCTCCGACCACGAGTACGATTTTCTTTAGAGGCATTCCAACAATTCCCTTTGTTGAGTCAGAGGATTGGGGGCGAATCGTCAATCGCAAGAGGACAAAAACCGGATGGCAACTCGTCCTGTAATAATTTCTATCGACGCGTCAACAATCGTCTTAATCAAAAAGTAGAAAGTTGCACCCAAAAAAACAATTGAATTTTTGGCCGGATATCCTAATTTGAGTCAGGGAATGCGAGCAAAACACTGCAATCGCATCCTTGACAACAGGATTGGAGAAAGAATCGCAATTTGACTGCCAGCTCTAGCGCCGACCAAAAGGGCTCACGGCCTTTAATTCAGATATTAAAGTACATCCTTATAATAGTCGTTGTTTATTTCGCCGGGAAAAAACTGGTCGACAACTGGAACGAGGTAATCACCTATGACTGGGTTCTAAACCCTTACCTGCTGGTGCTTGCGGTGTTGACTCACATTCTGACTTTTGTGCTGTTGGCCCAGGTTTGGTGTTTTCTGATATCCGGTTTCGGTTACCGTGTTTCCCTGCCAACCGCTTTCAAGATAAGCTATATCGCCAACCTTGGCAGATACATCCCGGGGAAAATCTGGCAGGTGTTCGGCATGGTTTATCTGGCCAAACGGGCTGGTATTAACGAAGAAGCAGCGGTGGCTTCATGGGGGTTGGCGCAGATGTTCGCAATTCCGGCCGCTTTTCTTGCCTGCCTTACTGCTGTCGCCTGGCATCCGGAGCTCCTGGCTACAGAAATCAGCCATTTTATCGGTACCGGTTTGTATGTAGCCACAGCTCTGGTATTTGTCATTTCCGTTCTGATGATACTGATACCAAACAGAACCCTGATTTTGTTCAATCTCGTTTTGCGGCTGTTTAAAAGGCCTGAGGTCAGATTTCAGTTGAACAAAGTGACCGCTCTCAAAGTGTATGTAGGCTATTTTGTGGCCTGGCTGGTATTTGGCTTTTCATTCTGGCTATTTGTCACTTCTATTGCCGGAGGTGTAAAGATCCCCGTGGTGGCCGGAATCGGCGCTTTTGTAATATCCTACCAGATCGGTTACCTGACGATATTTTCGCCGGGTGGGCTTGGGGTCCGTGAGCTGATCCTGACATCGGTTATGACGGCTTACCTTGGCCCGGTTGCCGCAGGGGTCGCGGTAGCATCGCGACTGTGGAATATGGTCAGTGAAATTATCGCGGCTCTGATCGCGCTGAAGATAAAGCTCAAACCCCGCGCTTGAAGCCCTCACTGAGGCTCGGTACTTTCACTTCTCAGTTTTGTCTCAACCACAATTTCCGAATGCATGGTCCGGTGAACCGGGCAGCGGTCGGCAATTTCCAGAAGACGCTGTCTCTGCTGTTCATCGAGGGGGCCAAAGAGTTCGATTTCTCTTTCAATCCTGTCGAGTTTGCCGCTTTTGGATTCGCAGTCCTGACAGTCCTGAGCGTGGATTTTGTTGTGATTCAGATGGGCTTTGACTTTTTCCAGTGGCCACTGCTTGCGGTCAGCGTACATGCGAAGGGTCATGGTTGTGCATGCTCCCAATGCGGTCAGCAGTAAATCGTACGGGCTGGGGCCGAGGTCTCTCCCGCCGTACGCCACCGGTTCATCGGAGATCAGGGGATGTCCACCGGCGGAGGCGTACGAGGTATATCCTGTTTTCCCCGTCTGCACCACGACCTTTCTATCGGTCGTCAGGTCGGGCTGAGTTGCAGCTTCGCCGCTTACGTATCTCAAGGCCCATGCCGCCAGAGTCCTGCCTACAAAATCGGCATCTTCCTTGCGGGTCAGCAGGTGGTCGGAGGTATCGAGAGACACAAAGCTTTTCGGATGACGCGCGGTTGTAAACAATTTAACGGCGCTATCGATATCGACAATATTATCTACCGGTGAGTGAAAGATCATCAGGGGTTTGTTCAGATTCCGCAGAATCTCATCCATGTTGTGGGAACTGATATCATCGAGAAACTGCTTTTTGATTTTGAACGGTCGGCCGGCCAGGTTGACGATTGCCTCTCCCTTTTTGTTTATTTCGTCTTCAGCCGCCAGCAAATGCCGTCTGATGTTAGCGGGGTTGTGAGGGGCATTGACAGTGGCAACCGCTTTGACTTCGGGCAACTTTGAGGCCGCTACTATGGAGGCGGTGCCGCCCAGCGAGTGACCAACCATAATTTCCGGAGCGGCGTAGTTGTCCCGCAAGAAGGCGGCAGCCGACATGAGGTCTTCGACATTGGATGAGAAATTGGTATTGGCGAAATCTCCCTGACTGTTGCCAAGACCGGTAAAATCGAAGCGCAGGACGGCTATTTCTTCCCTGGCCAGAGACCTGGCAATCCAGCTGGCGGCAATGTAATCCTTGGAGCACGTAAAGCAATGGGCGAAAATAGCATACGCGCGCGGAGGGGTGGCCGGCAGCTCCAGGCTGGCAGCCAGAATATCGCCGGCCGACGACGGGAAAGTTATTTTCTCACTGTATGTTTTCATATGTGATTTCCTTAATGACGGTTACTGAGCCAATGTTCCCGGTATCAACATACATCGGCAACGTCGACATTACAAGTCCGAGTTAAACACCTGGAATTATCTCAAAATCCTCTAACCCGTGAGTGGGAACCGACAACAAAAATGCTTGTACAATATGAGCAACAAAAATTCCAACTGCTTCATTTAATATGAACAAAAATGGAGGTTATAAATGAATAAGTCACATTTAAAATTCGTCGTGGTCTTGTTCGGCTTGATAGCCTTCGCGGTTGTCACGTCGCCACAAGTTTACCTTTTCGACCACCCGGACACGCAAGCTGTTGCTGCCGTTGTTGAGACTGCCAGTATTAAGGATCGCCCTATCACATCGCTTCGCGATTTGAATAACGCCTTTATAGAGATAGCCTCAGAAGTCAAACCGAGCGTAGTAACAGTTTTCACGGAGAAGACTTTCAAATTCAGGCAAAACCCGTTAATGGGCAACCCGTTTCTGGACTTCTTTTATGGTCCGGACCGCCGCCGACAGACACCGCCTGAGCAGGAGTATCGTCAGCAGGGGTTGGGGTCGGGCGTCATTGTCAGTTCCGACGGCAACATCCTGACCAATCATCATGTGGTGGCTGAGGCTGACAGTATTTACGTTCGCACTGTTGAAGGCAAACAGTATCCGGCCACGGTTGTCGGCTCCGACCCCAAGACCGACATTGCCGTGATTCACATCGACACCGACAATCTGACAGCCATCAAACTCGGCAACAGCGACGATCTTCAGGTGGGCGAACTGGTGCTTGCGGTTGGCAGTCCCATGAGTGAGAATCTTGCCCACACGGTTACCCAGGGAATAGTCAGTGCTAAGGGCAGGTCCAATATCGGCCTGGCGGACTACGAGGATTTCATTCAGACCGACGCTGCTATCAATCCCGGCAACTCCGGTGGCGCGCTTGTCAATTTGGACGGTGAGTTGGTCGGTATCAATAGCGCTATTGTATCACGCTCGGGGGGATTTCAGGGAATAGGCTTCGCGGTTCCCTCAAATATGGCAGTTGGAATCATGAAATCTCTGTTGAGTTCGGGAAAAGTCGTGCGTGGATGGTTGGGCGTTTCGATACAGGAAGTAAATGAGGCTATCGCAGGGGCAATGGGGCTCAAGGGACAGCGCGGCGCCCTGGTCGGGGACGTGCTGGCCGACAGTCCGGCCGACAAAGCCGGATTGGAGGCGGGCGATGTAATTGTAGGCATGGATGGTAGAGATATTGACGGTCCCTCTCAACTGCGCAACAGCGTCGCAGCAATATCACCCGGTACAAAGGTTGAGTTCGAGTACATTCGCGAAGGAGACTCACACTCGGTGAATGTTACGTTGGGTGAGCTGCCCGGCGATTTAGGATCTGCCGGAACACCAAGCGGCCTTGAGGACCTGCTTGGCTTTGTAGTGACTCCTGTCAATCCGGATCTTGCCCGAAAGTATGGCCTCAGCCCGAATATTACCGGCCCGGTTGTGACCAATATAGACCCCAACAGTGCGGCGTTTCGTGCGGGGCTTAGAGAAGGAGATGTTATCGGATCGGTTAACCGCCGACGCGTGGATAATGTTGACCAGTTCAATGATCTCCTGTCGAAAGCTGAAAAAGGAGACACCGTGCTTCTGCGTATTTACCGTGACGACGGTGCTTTCTTTGTCGCTTTCACGCTGTAAACGATACGACACCGAACACATATGGACAACGGCGGACGTTTGACACGTCCGCCGTTTTTCGCTGCACTTTGCAGCCGCCTTAATTGCCTTCGCCCTTAGGAGTGACATCTACGCGACCGCTGGAATACATGCCCACAAGTTCGGTGGGGTTGCCATCGGCATCGAGATTCACCTGCAGCTTGAAGTAATCCAGCTCGCTAAAGCAAAAAACATTTTCGCTTATGGGGACCATCTTCATTCTCGGGTTGGGCTTCCGTTGATAATACAGGGTACCGTCCTCATAAGTAATTTCACGGGGACCATAGACACCAGCGTATTTCTGAAGAGTGCTTGCATCAACCATGGCCGGATTTTTCACGGCCTGCTTTATGTCGAGCATGAAAGCCAGACGCTTCTTGTGTTCTTCGTCGGTAGTTTTCTCGACAAGTCCCTTTAGAGCTTCAAGGCAGGCAACATCGAGCGCCTCGTCACGGGGGACCTGAATGTGCGGCTCTACCCCGGTGCCCTCCCAGTTGGTACCGGTGATGGGATTGATAGCACGGCCGAACGGAAGCGACATGACTACATTGAGATTGGGAAAGAAGCGAGTAGTATTAGGGTGTGCCCCGCCGCCGGTAGTTTCGCCGATCAGAGTGGCGCGTTCGAGGTTTCTCATATTGTAGGAGAACTCTTCGGCGCCGGAGAAGGTGTATGAGCTTGTCAGCACATACAGGTCAACATCGGTCATGCGCGGCCCCTGAACGAACGACTGTGTCCAGAATTGCTGGATACTGTCCTGGGTGCGAATATAAAAGCTGTTGAGGTGCACCGGTTCTTCAAAGAAATAACTGCTGATAAGCTGAATCATGCTGGGATTACCGCCGCCGTTATCGCGCAGATCGATTATGAGGGCATCGCAGTTGGCCAGAAAATTGAGGGCGGCTATGGCAGTAGCGCCGGCGTATTCGGCCTCGGCAAAACTGTTGAACTTCAGATAGCCAATATTGCCCGACAGACGCTCCACTTTTTCGAAGTCGAAATTATTATATCTCTCTCTGCGGATTTCCTCCTGCCGGATTTGCTCAGCCTCTTCTTCAGACATACCCTCCCGATCCAGGAAGAACTTCACATCTTCGTCCGGCACATAACGGACCTTGAGATGCAGGTCTTTGCTTATTTCCTGGACATCTTCGGTTAGCTGCCTCGCGAACTCACGGGTGGTCGTAAGGTCTTTGTAAACCTTGTCCTTTGAGCGTTTGCGCAGGTACTGTTCCATCTTCTTGGCTACATCGGGAAAGACATAAACCTCGTTTAAGGCAGCCGAGACGCTATCGATTATCTCCACCTGTTTTTTGGCATCGATTTTCGGCGAATCATCGCCGGTTGCCGCTGTCGGCTGACCTAACACCATCGCCGGCATTAACATAAATATGAATACCGTGGCGATAAGCACAAAGCCCGAAGCGCCGGAGCGCCCACGTGCTACTGTCCTGTGAAACATGGAAGAACTCCTTATATGTTTGTACGGAATTTTCATAAGATTATATATAGCTTGCTCTTCCCCATGGTCGAAAGCCCCTGCTGTGGATGTTGCCTCACAAGCCTGTACTCTGATTTAACATACGATGAGTCCGGCCGGCAGGTTTCGACGAATTACTACTTGGACAGGCAATTATACCTCAATATGTTGTCAGAACGGAAGCCGGAATTTACTATAATATAAATAATCATCATTTGGCCTCAAATCAAGGCCAGCCGAAGGCTTGCAACAATCATAACCCTGATAAAGCGAGGAAACAGATATCTATGAATACCGACAATAACTGGCGACGATTTTTTGACGAACACGCTCCTGACTATATGGGCAACGTCTTTACGAAAAACACAACCGCCGAAGTAGATTTCATTATCAAGGAGTTGGGGCTTTCAAAGGGAATGAGCATTCTTGATGTTGGCTGCGGAACCGGGCGGCATTCAGTAGAACTTGCCCGCCGGGGATACGATGTCACCGGGATAGACCTGTCATCAGGGATGTTACAGCAGGCCATGAAAGCTGCTGCCGCTGCCTCTGTAGAAGTTCAATGGATTCAAGCCGATGCTACCAGTTTTGAATTGAACCGCCATTTCGATGTCGGTCTTTGCCTGTGCGAAGGGGCGTTCGGACTTCTGGGAGCCGGCGATGATCCCTCGGAACATGACCTGGCTATCCTTCGCAATATCAACCGTGCTCTCAAGCCCGGTGGAAAGTTCATACTTACGGCTCTCAACGGGTTTCGTCTGATTCGCACTTATAATAATGATGACGTAGCATCGGGCAAACTCGACCCCATTTACATGATGGAAAAGTCCGACTTGGAGTTGGAAACCGCGATCGGCAAGAAATCTTTCACGGTAACCGAACGCGGTTTTGCCCCGAGCGAGCTACTTCTGATGCTTCGGGACACGGGATTTGAGGTTGATTATATCGGCGGCGGTACGGCGGGAAACTGGGGACGGCGCCCCCTGGATCTCGACGAATATGAAATAATGGTGATAGGCTCAAAGTCCTGAGATGTCGTCAGCCAATCGTTTCATATTGAAACGAGTTTCACCGGTGGCTGTTGGGACTGAACAATCTGCGTAAAATCTTTTTTTCCACCTTCAAGATATGGGCCATAAAGTAAAGGTTTAGCTACGGTTTTCCGATACCTAAGATTATGCGGATAAACAACCTGAGCTCGACTAACCCTGCTTTAGACCTGATTCTTATCCGCCTGGCTGAAGAGTACTCACTAACGAAAGAGTATCAGCCGGGTGAGGTCATATTCGCGGAGGGTGAACCCGGAAGCACCATGCTCCTTGTTCTGAGGGGTACGGTGCGCGTTCTCAAACAGGGTAGCGACAACAGTCGCCCCTCGCTTGATCGCATTGCGTGGTCCCGGTGATTTTATTGGTGAGATGGCACTCGTTGAGGAGTCGCCGCGATTTGCAACAGTCGTTGCCGGATCAGATTGTCAGGTGCTGGAATTCTCCAGAGACAATTTCGAAAAAGTCATCAGTGAACAACCGGCCCTTGCTACTCGCGTGTTGCGAAGTCTCTCCAGCAAGCTCCGTGAATCCGATTCATCGCGTATGGAAGAGCTCGAAGAGAACAATCGCCTGCTTACGAAAACCAACGAAGAGCTTGTTCATCTCAACTCGTTTCTGGATTGCGTGGTCGACCAGTCTCCCAGTCCCATTTTGCTGACAACGAATCACGGCGACATTTTCCGCATGAACAAAGCCACGATCCGCATGTTCGAAATAGCCAATCCCGAAGACGACCTGGTTATAGATTCCCTTATTGAAGGTTTCAATATCAACGACATTCTGGCCAATGACGTCGAGTCATGGCACGGAGAAGCAACCGGATTTAGAAACGCCGAGAGGTTCCCGGTATATCTATCGGTAACATCGCTTTCGGGTCACGCCGATATGCTTCTGTATCTGATCATTTGCCAGGATATCTCCGAGTTGAAGGTGCTCAACCAGACCATAGTTGACATCGAGAAATATGAGAGTGCTCAGGAGACAGCCAGCGAACTGGCTCATGACCTGAAGAATTATCTCGGAGTGCTCATTGGCAACGTGGAGTTGGCTCTGACACGAATCACGCCGGAGCAGAAAAGTCAGATGAAGAATTCCTTCCAGGCCATCTCCGACACTTCCCGCGAGATTGTCCAGTTCGTAGAAAACATGATGATATACCGCGACGATAAGAGCGAATTTCGGGAGGTCGATCTGCCGGCGGCCGTGAGGGCCCTCATGAGATTCTGCCGTTCACAGGTAGCCTTTCAGACTATCAAATTCGTGCGCCGGGTGGGCAGCGACTTCCCCTCGGCGATACCTGTTAAAGAGGACCAGATACGTCGCGTGATAGTCAACCTTCTGGTCAACGCGGCCGAGGCTCTGTCTCAGTGCGCGGATAAAGAAAATAAACAAATAATCATTGAAATGAATACCAGACCCGAAGAGGGTATGGCCGTTATCAAGGTTATCGATAACGGTCCCGGTATCGATAAGGGGCTTCTCTCAAAAGTGTTTAAGGAACGTTTCACAACCAAAGATCGCGGGCATGGAATAGGTCTTATGTCGGTCTTCAAGATTGTGCAGGCACACGGCGGCCAGATACAGATCGATTCGAAAATCGGTGAGGGGACGTCTTTCGAATTCACATTGCCATTAACCAGGGAGGGGTTCGGTGGTTGATCTTCTGTTTTATCTTGTGCTTGGGCATTTCTTCGGTGACTTCGCTCTGCAAACCGATCGCGTCGCTGAAGAAAAAAAGAGCTCTCTCGGTGTGCTGACCTACCACGTTGCGATGTACACCCTAACAGTGGCCGTATTTCTGTTCTTTGGCCTTTATATGAACGACAGCAACGCTTTCTTCCAGTTGAGTACGGCAGTGGTGTTGGTAGTTATCTATGTCGCTCACTGGATTCAGGACTATCTGAAGGCCTTCAAGTTCAACGGCACCAAACAGGCCTTTTACTTTGACCAGGCCGTTCACGTACTCGTGTTGTTTGTCATCAGGATCTTCGTTTACAATGGGTAAACTTGAAAACCACTACAAGAACCTGTTACCTTACATACCGCGGACGATTTCTGATTGGTACTGCCAGTCGGTCCCCGGTGAGGTGCACACGCTCAGCCGGCACGAAGGCATAATCGTTTGCATAGACGCATCCGGTTTCACCGCCCTCACCCGCCAGTTATCCACCTGCGGTGATGAAGGTCCGGAGATACTCACCAACGTACTCAATCTCTTTTTTGATGCCATAGCCGGAGTTGTATTCAAGTATAGCGGCGATGTTCTGAAATTCGCGGGTGACGCCCTGTGGGCCTTTTTCCCGAACGATCTCAACACAGGCGGCTTCTTTGATGATATTTTGAAGGCAGTTAAATCTGTCAATGCGTCACCGGAACTCCGCGGAAGAACTCAACTGCAAGTGCATGTCGGCGCCGAGAGCGGCCACTTTTTCATTGCTTCTCTGGGCGACCCGCAAATTCGTCTTGAAGCCGAACCTATCGGAAACATACTTGGCAAAGTCTATCAGGCCTGTGATATCGCCGCTGAGAACGAATTCGTTGTCGGACCGGCGCTGGGTGGCATGAGGATGGAGATCGAGAGTCTCACACCCGTCGGCGAGGGGTATAGTCAGATTCATCCGCGACCGGGCGCGGTCCCATCGACATTTTCCACGCCTTCAATTGAAGACTACACAAAATTGCAGGACTGCGAACTGCTTACATCTTATGTAGCGCAGGACGTTCTGGCGAAGATCCAGACATCGGTACCATCGATGTCCGTACAGGGAGAGCATCGCCAGGTAGTCGTTCTTTTCGCGGCTTTCGAAAACAACATCGGACGGGACAGCGACGACCCGGATAAAGCCATCGGTGAATTAAATCGGAAGCTCATGGCATGTTTCGAGACAATCCGGCAGCTTCATGGCAGCATTGCCAGAATCGATCCGTTCAAGCGAGGACATAAATTACTGGTGCTTTTCGGTGCGCCCACCAAACGCGAGAATGATGAGATCAATGGGCTGTTGTGCGCCAAGGAATTGATAGCGCTGGCCGATTCTTCATTCCGAATTCGAGTGGGGCTCGCGATCGGACCTTTGTTCTGTGGCGATGTTGGCGCCGAACTGAGGCGCGAGTATACGGTGATGGGGGACGGCATAAATCTCGCGGCGAGACTAATGGCAAAAGCAGCGTGGAGCGAGATTCTTATCGGACCGGCCCTCAAAGGCAGGTTGCCCGATGAAGTAACGACCGAACCGGTGCTGCTCTCCCTGAAGGGATTCGGCGACAAAATTAGTTGTCACAGGTTTGTTGGCGTATCAGAAAAAGGCGAATCCCGTACGATGGAAACGACTATTGTCGGGCAGCAGTCCGAACTCCTGGAACTTTGCAGGACGTACGGCGATACTGCTGACGGCAGGAAGCAGCTTCTCGCCGTTACCGGAGAGACGGGCGTCGGTAAGACAACCCTGCTGACCAGTTTCGTGCGATCCCAAACCGAAATCAGCTACGTGGCGCTGGCATGTAAAAACTCACTTTTGTTCGGGCGCGGATGGCTCACTCGCAGGTTGCTCCAGAGGCTATTCGATAAGAACACACAATCCGCACGGCATAGTCTCGATGAATTCGTTTTGCAGAAGATAGAAGAGAAGTGGCTTCCGCTGCTTGGGGGCGTGTTACAGACGGAAGTTGACGAAAATAACTGGACCAAAGGTCTGACACCGGAACTTCGCACCGCCAAGACGAGAGAACTGCTCTCGACTCTTGTCAAAGAGTTGATCGAATCGCCCGTTCTGGTGATGGTCGACGATTTTGACAAGTCGGATGAGTCGTTTCGCGCAATGGTGGAAACGCTCGCGCAGCCTGAAATTGAGCTGCCGTTGATGCTGGTTCTGGTGGCCCGGGATATACGCAAATGCTCGCTGTCGGATGCAGTCCTTACGGAATTTGAGGAGATGACTCTGGCCTGTCCCTCGGAATCACAGTGGTGGGAATATTTCCAGAGTCAGTTCGAAAGCGGTAAGCGTGAAAAAGAGCTGTTCAATCGAGTGCTGGACGCGTCAAAAGGTAATCCGCACTTTATTATGGAATTCGTTACCCAGTGCCATACATCGAAACGGCTTGATTAGAAACGAGGTCTCCGGAAAGTGGGAGCTTACCGAGAGCGGGCTGCAGATTTCGGTGCCTGATGGTCTGGCCGGTTTGCACCTATCGGTGTTTGACGGCCTGCCGGAGGTGGACGGATCATTCTCAAGGCCGCTTCGGTTGTGGTTGGAGATTTCACTGGCAAGCTGATTGGAAATGTGATCGCGGAGTTAGACACCGCGAATATCCAACGTCGCCTCGACAGTCTGGTAGAGACGGGCGTACTGACGGCACGGAGCAGGCCGGGCAAGTTTAGCTTCGCTCCATTCGTCGATGCGGGAGGCTGTCTATAACTGTATTCCCAAATCGCAGTTGAGAGCGCTGCATCTGAAGTATGCCGAACTGGTGCAGAAGACAAAAGAGAGCCGGCACAGCAATCTTCTTGCTTATCATTTCTATCGCGCCAACTCGTGGAAAAAGGGTTTCTACTATTCATTGCAGGCGGCGGCACAGGCTTTCCGGGAGTACGCTCTTACAGAATGCGCCGAATATTTTCAACAGTGCGCGAGCATCATAAATGATGGTCACGGCGGTGAAATAGATTCGGAGCAAAAGCTTGAGTTCTATGCCAACTACTCGGAGTTTCTGGTCCTTGAAGGTCATTACGGCGAGGCATACAGGATTCTGGCGACCTGGCGCAAACTCGGAAAGACCGAGGGCAAGAATACACGACTGTCTGATAGCAGCCACCCAAACGGCCAGTTTGCTGTGGACCCAATCCCGGTATAATCGCTGCCGCCGGGTGTTGGAGAGTGTGCTGTCTCTTTCGAAGGAGACTGATGATAAGAAAGTCCAGGCTCTGGCATATTCGCTAAACTGTCAGATTGGAAGGCGCACGGGTGATTTTGCCGCCGCTCAGGAGGCCGGTAAAAACGCCGTACAGCTTTCTCGCGAAATCGGCGATGACGACACTCTTGCCGAGTCCTACAACAGACTCGGGCCTGGCCTATTGGGGCACCGGGAACCTGAACGAAGCCGCCGAGGTATACCGCGAGAGTTTCAAAATCGAGAAAGACAATATCAGAAGGCTTGCCCTATCGCAAAACAACCTGGCCATCATCGAACAAGAGAGAGGCTTCTTTCTGAAGTCCGAAGATCTGGCCAGGGAGGCTCTTGATATCTTCCACAAGATGGGCGACCGTCGAAACGAGGCCTATGTTTCTGGCAACCTGGCTAATCTCTCCAGGATATTCGGGCAGTGGAGCGGGGCCGAGAAGTTGTTTCTACAGGCCGATCTCATTTTCCAGCGTTTGGATGACCGGCATGCTCATTACTATACGGTGGGTAATCTTGGCGATATAGACCTGATGCGCGGTCATCTGGAACAAGCACGGCAGAAATTCGACGAGGTCGCCCGGTTTGCCGTTGAAGTGGATGACAAAGAGCTGACATCGGAATGTGACGTCAGATTCGGTGAGTTAGCTTTCTTCAGTGGCGACGGCGACACAGCGGAAACGCTCTACCGGCAGGCAATCGCTACGGCCGAGGAGATCGGTTCTGCCGAATATCAGACGCGAGGTTGTGTAGGGCTGGCGCGAGCTCTCGTAGGCAAACGTGACCACGAGGGAGCTCTGGAGGTTATCAACACAATCCAGAAGTTAGCCAGTGCTGCCAGTGCTCCATTATCAGAAAATGAGGCCATCTTCCTGATGGGTGAGCATCACCGAATAAAAAACGAGCTCGAACTGGCCGCCGGGTGCTATCTGAAGTCTCTTACCTTTGCCAGGCAGCAAAACATCTTTGAGCTTATCCTAAAATCGGCCGTCCGCCTCCGTGAAACCGCGCCGGATTCCCGGGAACTTGCCGCATCTACCCTGGTCGGACTGCGAGAGTATTTTGTCGAACACAACGGAGTTGACGCCTGGGAACTGCTGCTGCATTCCGCTTACTTCTCTTTCTTCTCGCAAACGCTGCGTGACGCTGTCGGCGCTGGCCAGTCGATTCCGGTCCCTACTCTATAGGAATCATCCAACACTTTCTGCCGTCATTTCCAATCAGTACTTATTTTGAATTGATCCGGTTCATTTTCTGCACACGTCATAAGCATAATAACCTGAGGCCCTTACAGAGACGCGTCCGCGGTCGTGTTGGTTTTGCGCGCAACCGGTCCACAAATTGCTTCAGTTTGAAACGCCCCAAAAGGCAGAACCGAAGGATCCATGTAAGGAAGAAGATAAAGCAACGAGAAATAAGTCAAAGGAGAGCATTATGAGAAACAAGCAGGACGTGGAAAGGATCGGGGGCTGGCGAATGTTCGGACCGCTCATCGCGATTTGCATCCTGGTACTTGTGTTGGCGCTACCGGGATGTAGCGATAAGGCGACTGATGTCAACTCATCGCAGGACCAGATCAACTTCTTCGATCTGCCCTTTGATGATGCCATTGCGAAGCGGAGTGACAACTACGACGCCGTGTACTGGTACTGGGATTGGATACTGGAAAATGAAGGCGGCATTATCGATGTACCGGGTGGTCACGGAGCCTTTGTGTTCGAGGTTGAAGCGCACTCTTTCCCGGCCGACACTGTTTTTGAAATCGGCGTATACGTTGTCGAAGCCGATGGCGCGCCGGTGATTATCTATGACTTTGGGCCGGATGGTCTTGAGTTCAGCTCGCCCGCAAAATTGATCCTGGATGCCGATGTAGTGGCATCGCTGGGACAGTCGTCCATAGCCTTCTATTACTTAAATGGAAACAACTGGGTTTACCAGGGGACTTACCATGCTGACGCCACTGGCAAAATCAGTATTGACGTTTATCATTTCTCAAAATATGGTACCGGCAAACCGCCGGACGGGCCGTAGTAGCAACAATCAACCTTCAGTGCTTTACCCCGGAACCCTATGGTTTCGGGGTTTTTTTTGTACTCCGGCACTCAACAGGACTATCCGGACAATCGAATTCGTTCCACACAGTATTGACTCCATCCCATTCTTTTTTCAAAAAATCGACAACAGATCAAAATCGGTGTGCTCGCAGTCAAAGTTTGCACACCAATCCGTAATTCATTGTGCTCGTGTGGGTTTTGCGCACTATGCGGGAGAAATCCTGTAGATTTATTGTTCAGCGGTCCGTGTGTTGCTTCAGTTTGAAACAACGAGGTAGCCGACCAAGACATCGGCATAGATGAATGACAACAAAAGCATTGTTTATAGCACTAATGAAAGGACGGCGTTGTATGAGTAGCAAGCTGATTGAATCAAGGACCACACAGTGGGGGCTGTTAGTGTCTTTCGTGGCAATCTTTGCGCTGATCTCCGGTTTATATCTACCGGGGTGCAGCCAGAACCCGGCCACGTCACCCGACCTGAGCCTTTCGCAGGATGAGGTCAGCTTTTTCGAGCTGCCTTTTGACGAGAGTGCTCTGGAGAAAAAGGTCACTGACCCCACTGTGGACGTTGAGAGTCGTCTACGGGGAGGCTCTGGTTACGGTTGAGGATGGCGCCGTCATAGAGGTCGGCAACAAACATCTGTTCACCGTGGCCGCCGCTTCCATCTCAGCCAACACACTGGTTTCGATCGAAATCACCAGGTTGGAAGTAGATGGGAACGTGGATGTTATTTACGATTTTGGTCCCGATGGACTCGCATTTTCCCTGCCCGCCGTACTCCAGGTAGACGTTAAGAAGCTCTTTGACAAGTTTACGACGTCGGTCAACTTTTACTACCTGAATGAGCAGACCAATCTCTGGGAAGCTCAGGGGACAGTGCCGGTTGACATCGATGGATACGCATATGTGCCGGTATACCATTTCTCCAAATATGGTGTGAGTCGTTAGAGCGTAGCAGCAGAGAGTCAGAGGTTATAAAACAGCAACCCCGGGGTCATCAGGCCCCGGGTTTTCTTTTGCAGTAGATCTCTGTTTACCTGCAGACAAACCCACCGACGGAGAGTCCCTATTTGTTATGGGAGCAATCCAATAAAAAAATACAAAAATCTCCGGTGTTTCATTCTTGAACGCCCTCATTCAAAAATTATACACCGTCATAACGCTGGCGCTGCCAAACACTTGCGTTGACGCAATCGCTGGCGGTGTAGGTTTTTCACCCACAGGCTTGCCCCTTGCATCATATCAGTTCGATGTGAAACGATGAATGCAAATACAATTCGACAATAGAAGGAGGAGACTATGACCAGGCAACATCCGCAATGGAGGAAGTCACAATATGTGATCCTCTTGTCGGCACTGGCAATCGTAGGGCTCTTTTCTTCGGTGATTTTGCAAAGCTGCGGCAACTCGCTCGACTCGGCGGAGGAAGCATTATCACAGGAGGAGACGAGCTTTTTTGATCAGCCGTTCTATGACGATGCACTGGCCAAACGTACGGACATCGTAGTGGATGAGACGTTCACAGTATTCGCTGTCATCTCTACTTCCGACGGTGGGGTGTTATTGCTTGACGCCGCTGAGCCCCAGTCAGAGTTAGAATTTGACGGCATTGAGAGCACCGAGAGGATCAGCGTCGATCTCGCTGAGGCACTCATCATCATGCCGAATTCATTCTCGTACGATACTGTGTTCCAGGCGCAGGTGACCAAAATAACTACAGCCGATGAAGAGTCTCCAGTCATTTATGATTTCGGTCCGGATGGATTGATTTTTTCACGGCCCGCTGTGCTAAGAATCAATGCCTTCGAAGATTTCGGTAAGAAAACCACTTCAGTCTGCCTCTACTGGCTGAACGAAAATACGAATGCGTGGGAGATCCAGAGCGAGGTCGCAGTGGACCTTAACACGGGTCTCGCCTATTTCGAGATACATCACTTCTCGAAGTACGGAACCGGCTCGGCACCCAGTAGCGCCGGCAAAAGAGAACTGTAGAAGAATTTATATCTGATATATCAGACAGCTGTCATTTCTGACGGCCGGGGAAGATACATCATTGACGAGGCAAGGAGAAAAATATGATAGATAGACACGGCTGGTCAATTACGCGGTCCGGGCACCTGAGCACGTGGCTGAGCGTGCTCGGAGCCTGCTGTTTAGTTGTATTAATTTCAGGTTGTAGTGACACCGGTATGGTTAACGAAAAATTAGCTACAACGTCAGCGGTGACCAGTTTCTTTGAGACAGCATACGATCAGGATGCTCTCTCTAAACGAGCCGATATCGCACAACTGGAGATCGACTTCCGATCACAGAGACTTCAGACCGTTCTTGGCGGCATGATTCCGCTTCAGGCCGACGCCTCCGTCGAGGCGTTCGTGGTGTTGCCCGGTTCTTTTCTATCCGATACCACGTTTACTGTCGAGATCACACGGTTTGTGGCCTCCGATGGGAATCCGATAGTGCTGTACAACTTTGGACCCGATGGGTTGCAGTTTTCCAGACCTGCCGTGGTCAGGATTAACGTCGCGGCTTTGTTGGGCAAAAATGTTACAAGTATGGACTTTTACTGGCTGAACCCCGGAACCGGATATTGGGAGCTTCAGGATACATACAAGGCCGATGCTCAGGGATATATATATGCCGGCGTTTCCCACTTTTCCAGTTATGGATGGAGGGGACCGGGTGAGTTCAAGTAGCGTGACCCTGGATTCTCCAGAATAGCAAGTAAACCATCTCGAAACCACCTCCGAACGGGGTGAGACCTTGTGTCTCGCCCTGTTTTTTTGCACCACTTTCAGCCCACACTTGGTATACTTGTCATTTGTGATTCCGCAGGCGTAGAGTCATGGGGTAGAAATGACCGGAAGTAACAAGACAGGGCTTTGCCCGCATGTTGAAGCAAAGCCCTTTGGCTTGTGGTCGATACTAAAGCAGCTTATTGCCGGTTAGCTCTGAGAACGTGATCGTGTCACCTTCCAGTGCCGCCCAGAAGGCTCTGATCTCGATGAGTGGAAAATCCTGTCGAATAGTCTCTACTGCAGTCTGCAAATCAAGTTTGCCTTTTACTTGCCGTTCAATTTCCGGATGATGCCGTTTCATGTTCTCATACCACAGGCAGTCCTCGTGGTTGATAACTATCACCCTGGTGAGCCTTTGTGCTCCGATGAAGAATGTGATCTGTTCCCAGAGCACATTGAAATTTTCAGGCAGTATGCTTTGCATTCCCAGAGCGTGAATTCCGCCGCCTGTTACGATAGGTGTGTAGTTGCTTATTCCCAGCTCATCTGTGATGAAATTCTTAAACGCCTCCTGGAACCGTGGATCGCCACAGTGTATTACAAGCGCCTGCGGAGGAATCCGGTTGGTACTGTAAACCCGTTCGTCGTTTTGCATAGTTACCTCCGGTTCAGTATAATCTTTATCCGTTGTACCTTGCTTTTCACCCCGGGTATGTGCCAACCGGGGGCGGTGTGATTTCCAGTCCAGCGACCCCGGTCTCATCAATTATCATGGATAGAAGTGGTGATTCAGGGTGAGCACCTCTCATCCTTTTGCCCGATATTCCGGCTATTGAAGTAGCAATATAGCAGACCTGTTTAGCATGGGCAACACCTTTTGCCGTTTCAGAACCAAGTCTTCCCTGCCCGGGGATTTATCGCCACGAACAAATCGCGGCAGGCCGCCATGTTCCTTGTTGATTCTTTTGCCGGTAAGATATAATATCCCTACAACAAAACCCAAATGGAGAGCGATATGAAAACATCGGTCATAAATGAATTTATCAGCGGCATTGAGTTGTTCAGGGATCTTGGCCCCGGAGGAGAGGGAGTTGGTGGCTCAGAATGTGGAAATTGTCGAACTGGAGCCGAACCAATTCCTTTTTCAGGAGAATAGCCCGCGCAAACGACTCTTCATGATCTACAGTGGCGAAGTGGAGCTATTTAAGAGAAGCCCCTATGGTGAGGAAAAGCGACTGTCTTTCTTTGGCAAGTATGATTTCCTGGGGGAAGGCGCGCTGATGGATGATTACCCGCACTCTACTTCCGCCCGGACGCTTCTCAAGACCACACTTATAACTGTCAGCCGGGACAGTTTTCAGAAGCTGTGTCAGGATCGGCCCGAAATTTGTGTCAAATTATTGTCGCAGGTGGCCCGCGTTATCTCCCGGAGAATGCGCCAGGCTGCCACCAGGGTGGTAAATATTGCGGCGCAGTATGTATCCGGACGGACGCGTAAAGAGCACGATCTGCTGGGTGACCGTGAGGTCCCGTACGAATATTACTATGGCATACAGACTTTGAGGGGGTTGGAAAATTTCAACATCAGCGGTATTTCGCTCACCCAATTTCCTCTTTTGATCAATGCCCTGGCTATTGTCAAAATGGCCGCCGCCAAGGCCAATGCCGACCTGGGGCTTCTTTCGAAGCCGGTGGCAGATGCTATCGTGCAGGCCTGCGGAGAGATCCTCAACGGCAAGCTCCACACCCAGTTCGTGGTCGATATGATTCAGGGAGGCGCCGGAACATCCACCAACATGAACGCCAACGAAGTCATTGCCAATCGCGCCCTGGAAATACTCGGGTACGAAAGAGGCGAGTACAAGTACTGTCATCCCAACAATCATGTGAATCTCTCGCAATCGACGAATGACGCCTATCCGACAGCATTGAAAATCGCCCTCATCATGAAAAACAAGAGACTTGCCGACAGTCTGAAATTGCTGGTTGATTCTTTCCGTGCCAAGGCAACAGAGTTCGCGTCGGTCATCAAGATGGGGCGCACGCAGCTTCAGGATGCCGTGCCGATGACACTGGGGCAGGAGTTCGAGGCATACGCCGTTACGTTGGAAGAAGAGATTGAACGCCTTCGCCTTAATGCCAATCTCTTTCTCGAAGTCAACATGGGGGGGACGGCTATCGGCACCGGTATCAACGCCGATCCGGAATACTCAGCCAGAGTCATCGAGCACCTGCGAGAGATAACATCCCTGGACATTAAACTGGCGGCGAATCTGGTCGAGGCCACACAGGATACCGGTGCCTTTGTCATGTATTCATCAGCCATTAAGCGTCTCGGGGTGAAGTTGTCCAAAATATGCAATGACCTCAGACTTCTTTCCTCAGGGCCACGGGCTGGATTGAACGAGATAAATCTGCCGCCGATGCAACCCGGATCATCGATTATGCCCGGAAAAGTCAATCCCGTAATACCCGAAGTCGTAAATCAGATCGCCTTTAAGGTTATTGGCAACGATCTTACTGTAACGCTTGCGGTGGAGGCCGGGCAGCTGGAACTCAATGTCATGGAACCGGTCATCGCCCAGAGTATCTTTGAATCTATCGAGATGCTCAGAAACGGCATGGCTACGCTCAGGCACCGGTGTATCGACGGTATCACGGCCAATGAGCAGGTGTGCCGAAAAATGGTCGAGAACAGTATCGGGCTGGTGACAGCATTGAATCCGGTGCTGGGTTACGAGACCTGTACGATGCTGGCAAAGGAGGCGCTGGCCACCGAGCGCGGCGTCTACGAACTGGTTCTTGAAAAGAACCTGCTGTCCAAAGAGGAACTTGACCGACTGTTGGCGCCGGAGACGATGATCAAACCGCGAAACAGAAACTGATAGCCGAAAACCAAACTACAGGGTTCGTCTATTCCCCCCTGAGCAACCGGAGTTGTTCGGTGGCATTGTTGTTTTCGGGATTTAGTTCGAGCGACTTCTCGTAGTTGATGATTGCCGAGGCCGTGTCACCGCTGAGCATCAGGGCCTCACCATAGCTATCGAAAGCATTGGCCGAGGCAGGGAAAAGCTCGGTATTCAGAAGCATTATCTTCTTTGCTTCGTCAATTCTGTTCCATCCCAAAAGTCTGTAGCCAAGTCGATTGATGCGATTTTCAAGCGCCCTGTTGAGAGCACCCTCGGTCGACTTCAATTCGAAGCAATAGCCATCAGCGAGTCTTGCTCGCCGGCCAGGGCAGCCAGTTTCAGACGCTGTGTAACTGTTCGCGTGTCCGGACATAAGCTGAAGCATTGTCGCATCAGGGCCACCGCTTCATCCACCTTCCCCGCCACCGTCAATCGGTCAGCCACACCGGCCAGATGCCGACCATCGAAAACGCAATAGTCCGCGAATCTCTGCTTCAGATTGGCAAACTCGGTGAGCCCTTCTTCAAGACCCTTCCGGGCAACCGCACTGTAAAGCATATCGGCGGTATTGAGGTCATGAGTTTTCAGGTATTCGATAATACCGGCGTCCACCCAATAGATATCTTCGGAGCCGGCGATATTGCTGGTGTAAAAAAACCAGCGGCCATCACGGGAAAGACTCGGACAGTAGTCGTGACCGTTGGTGTTTATTCCACCCCCCATGTTTTTAGCTTTGGTCCATGTGCCGTCTTTCGCCCGGTAGCTTATGAACAGATCGCCGCCACCAAACCCATCCCCCCATCCAAACGATGTAAAGATGATGTAGCTTCCATCGGGCGCCACGAACGAATTGTATTCCGCCGATGCCGTATTGATTGAATCGCTCATTTTCTGTCGGCCGGCCATGCGGCCCTCGACCAGTCGGCTGAAATAGAGATTGTTGTCCGCACCCGTGAAATACATGATGCCGTCGTTGGTGATGGTCGGGTAAAAATCCCCTTCTTCGTTGAATCGCTGCGGAAGTCCCCAGCCAACACTATCTTTGTCGATAAACCAAATCTGGTAAGCCTCTGCCTTACCCTCTCCGGAGAGAGGACGGGTGGTGATGTAATACAATCGGTTTCCATCCCGCGTTATGAACGCCTCGAATTCTTGATAGTCGGCCGAGAACGACGCCCGTTCGGGGACGGTCCAACCGGTATCGCTCGAACGCGTGACCATGATTCTCGCGTTTCTGGTGAAGTACAGCTCCCTGGAGTCGGGCGAAAACGTGACATCACGTTCGTTGTGGTCGTTGGTCGATATTAGTCCGGGGGCAAACAAAACCGGTGTTAAGCCAGGCGGATTATTCCAGATATCCACAGCATTGTCAACCCTGGAACTATCACTGACATCGGTAGCTGCATCCTGTGCAACACCGGAGAGCGCCAGAATTGACGCGCTCAATATTATTGTAAGGCCAATTGATCTCATATTAGTATCCTCATTCTGATATGTCCGACATAGTCAATCGCATATAGATGCCACCGTACTTATAGGAAATAGACGGCATAGGCCGTCTTTTGTTTTGACGTATAGTCTATTTTGCACACTTTGCCGGGTCTTGGCAAGTGCTTAATACGGCGAGGGAAATCACCGGAAATGTGGGTTCAGAGACTACTCGTATCGCAAAGCATCGATAGGATTTAGGGTAGCTGCCTTACGTGCCGGATAAAAACCGAAAAATACGCCTACCGCACCTGAGAACAGGAATGAGATCATGATTATTACCGGTTTAATCAGCACACTCAGGTCAGTAAAGTTGTTCATGAAATAGGCGATGCCATAGGCCAGAAGAATGCCTGCTATCCCGCCGCCCAGACTCAGGACAATTGCCTCGGTCAGAAATTGCGCCAGCACATCGGTGCTGCGCGCTCCGACTGAAAGGCGAATGCCGATTTCCCGTGTTCTTTCCGTCACGGATACGAGCATGATATTCATAATACCGATACCGCCCACGACGAGGGATACCGCCGCTATGGAACCGAGAAGCAGGGTGAGAGTTCGTGAGGTTGAGGTTACGGCGCTGGTAATCTCTGCCTGATTGGCGATATTGAAATCATCCGCGTCCGAATCTTTCAGGCGATGAGACTGACGGAGCAAAGTGCGAATCTCTTCCTGAGCCGCATCCATTTTGTCTATGGAAAGCGCGCTGGCGTTAATCATATCAATGTAGCGACCACCCTTCAAGCGATACAACACTGTTGTCGAAGGCGCCAGAATGACATCATCCTGATCCTGACCCATCCCGCTCTGACCTTTGGACTTCAGTACACCGACTACGGTGAAGGGGATGTTGCGAATGCGGATTTCTTCACCGGTCGGGTCTTGATCGGGGAACAGTTCATCGGCAACCGTGGACCCGATGACGGCAACTTTCTTCTTTGAACTGATATCTTTCTCGGTGAAGAATTCTCCGTACTTTACTTCCCAGTTTCTGATACTGAAATATTCGGTGGATACGCCATAAACCTGGGTGCTCCAGTTGGAGCCGCCGCCGATGACCTGCGCCCCGTTACGAACGACCGGTGACAGGGCAGATACGAGGGTTGCTTCCTTTTGCAGTTTCTCGATATCGTCCAGCGTAAACCGGTTGAACGACCCGGCTCCGCCGCGGACTCCGCCGGAACTGGCGCTTCCGGGAAAAACAATTATAAGGTTTGTGCCGAGCGAATTGATGTCATTTTCTATTTTAGCCTGTGAACCTTCGCCTATAGCCACCATCACGATAACGGCACTGACGCCAATGATAATCCCCAGCGATGTAAGCAGGCTTCGCATCCGATTCTTTAAGATGCTCTTGAAAGCGACTCTTAATAAATTCTGTATCTGCAGCATGGTCAAAATTCTCCAGCAGTGCCAACGTCACATCGACAAGACGTCGGATTCCACGTTCTGTTTCATGTTAGCCAGATCGATTCCGGCGTTGCGCCTCGCCTCAACCAGCCAATCCTTTATGATCAGGCCATCTCGCATCTCGACAACTCTTCCGGCGTACGCGGCAATATCGCGCTCATGGGTTACGATAATCACCGTGATTCCCTGATCGTTTAGGTCCTGCAGAACCGAGATGACATCTATGGATGTGCGGCTATCGAGATTCCCGGTGGGTTCGTCGGCCAATACAATCGCGGGTTTGTTAACCAAGGCGCGCGCGATAGCCACCCGCTGCTGCTGGCCTCCTGAAAGCTGATTCGGTTCGTGATCCATTCGGTCAATCAGGCCAACTCTGATCAGAGCGTCGGTTGCAGCCTGCCTTGGATTTTTTATTCGTCGCGTTCTATCATAGTAAAGAGGAAGTTCGACATTTTCGATGGCGCTGGTACGCGCGAGGAGATTGAAGCCCTGAAAGACGAAACCGATTTTCTGATTCCGTATATCCGCATATTCATTTTTGGTCAGCTTGCTTACCTGCTTGCCATCGAGAAAATATTGGCCGGACGTGGGTGTGTCCAGACAACCGAGCAGATTCATCAGCGTTGACTTGCCGGAGCCTGATGACCCCATTATGGCCACGAACTCACCTTCGTTGATGGAGAGGTCAATACCTCGAAGGGCATGCACCGCTACGTCTCCCATCTCAAAGGTCTTTGCTAAGGATTTAGTTTCTATCACTGTATGCATGGTGGCACCTGTTGTCCTTATTAACTGTACCGGGGATTAAAAGCCTCGGGGACCTCCCATAGGCGGACCGGCTGATTTGGTAGACTTTGTGGTAGATGAAGAGGCATCGTCGGCATCAGTGGCTGTCCCTATTATCACCTGTGAACCTTCATTCAGGTCACGGGCTGTCACAACCTCTGTTTTGGTGCCGTCAGTCATTCCAACCTTTACCGGTTGCGCCATTAGATTGCCGGCTTCATCGATATACCACACCCTTGACACATCACTTCGCCTGACTTGACCGGGGGCACCCTGTCCTCTCGGACCACCACCCATCTGCTGCGACGAATCCTTTACTTCCGACGCAAACCTCGCCTCCATTCGCTCTTGGAAATCGGCCAGGTCGGTTTCGGATGGTTGATACCGCAGCGCAGATGCAGGAATCAGCAGTACGTTTTCACGTGAATCCACAATGAAGTCGACGGTCGCGGTCATTCCGGGCAACAGGAGATTCCCGTCATTGGCAGCTTCCACAACAACCGTGTATGTCACCACATTCGAGATAGTGGTAGGCTGGAGGCGCACCTGGGTTACTGTTCCGGTGAAAGTCCTATCGGAATAGGCCTGTACTTCGAAGCGGACCTTTTGTCCACTCTTGATCAGACCGATATCGCTTTCATCTACGTCGGCTAAAATTTCCATACGCGACAGATCCTGCGCAATCTGAAACAGGGTCGGTGTTGAGAGACTGGCTGCCACGGTCTGACCCGCCTCTACGTTTTTGGCAATAACGGTGCCATCGATAGGCGAGCGGATTATGGCGTAGTCAAGGTTGGCTTTCGCGCGCTGCGCAGAGGCTTCGGCGGATTTCAGCGACGCTCTCGACGTTTTGAGCGCAATCTGATAAGGCAGGAAGTCAGCCTCAGAGATCATGTTTTTCTGAAACAACTTCTCAAAACGCTCATGGTCGGCTACAGCCTGCTCAAGCGAGGCCTCGGCCTTCTCCACATTTGCCTGAGCATCAGTCAGGGACGCCTTTAGCAAAACTGTATCCAGAACGGCCAGAAGCTGGCCGGTTTTCACTTCGTCATTGTAGTCGACGAAAACCGTGTCAATTGTTCCGGATACCTGCGTGCCAACTTCTACCGTTACAACCGGACTAAGGGTGCCGGTGCTGGAGATGGTGCTCTCCAGGTTGCCGCGGGAGATCTCTCCGAATTTATACGAGGAGGCAGCATTGGCAGATTTTGAATTTATCAGAGCGTACACTGTGCCCCCCAAGGACAGCTAACACTGTTACTCCTATTATAATTTTGCGCTTCATCTGGCTTCTTTCTTCAAATGTATGTTCTTGTCTCGCTCATCTATGGTCTAAGACAACCGGACCGGACCGCAGGATTAATGCCACTGTTGGCTATCAGGACCGGTCGAAAAAAAAGGGGCAAGTCCGATATTTTTTGAAACCTTACTACGAAACTCTTCGTAATAACGACTATCTGACGAAATGAAATCAAAAGCTCTGCCCCCGGCAGAGAGTCCTCAACGGGAGATAAGTTATGGTCCAAAAACAAGTTAAGCCCACCGATGCCGAACTTGATGTTCTCCGGGCCTTGTGGGAACACGGTCCGGGCACGGTGAAGGAGATTCACCAGAGGCTACCCGGTGAGCCGCACCGGGGCTACACGACAGTGCTAAAGCTACTGCAGATCATGGCAGACAAGGGTTTGGTGAAACGGGATGAAAGCCAGCGGGCTCACGTTTACCGGGTCGATGTCAGCCTGGAGCAGGCTCAGACAAAAATGCTGGCACATCTGATGAACAAGGCCTTCAACAATTCGATGAGCAGCCTGGTGATGAGGGCTCTTTCGACACGACCGGCATCCAAAGAAGAACTTTCGGAGATAAGAAAATTGCTGGATCAAATGGAAGAGGAATCAAAATGAGTGAGAGTCTGATTTTAACGGTATATTCAGCAGCCGAAACAGTAGTGTGGGCCCTGATTCATTCGCTGTGGATAGGGGGATTGATCGCTGTGGTGGCGACTTTGATTCTGGCTGCTGTCTCGTCGCGCGAACTCACGGCTCCGATACGCTGTGGCATGCGCGGCTTTGGGGCTGATCGTTCCTCTGAGTATCACAACCGCAGTTCACAACTCAACGGGTCCCTCGACCACCGCTGCCGGTATTGAAAGAAATCCGGTTGCCACGAGTAGTCAGCCGCCCGCCACGACAGCCGTCGAGCAAACCAATATCGATATCGTTTATTACGGCACCGCCGGCCTTGAGATCCTGAGGCAGAGCACCCCCATATCATGGATTTTTCTGGCGTGGTTGATGGGTGTTGCGTCGCTGTCGCTTTACCACATTTTCGGATGGCGTCAGGCAAACAGGCTGGTGCGCCTCGGTTCGCAGCCTGTTGCGAGGCAGTTACAGGCAAGGTTCTCCAATCTGTGTCACCAGTTAGGACTCAGCCAAAATGTTGAGTTGCTGCAGTCTCCATTTTTAAAGACACCGTGCGTCGTGGGTTGGATAAAACCGGCGGTTCTATTGCCGGTCACCGTATTTACAAACTTGAGCGCAGGCGACCTTGAGATGATCCTTGCTCATGAGCTTGCCCATATTCGCCGGCATGATGTTCTCTTGAATTACCTGCAGACGGCTATTGAGACGCTTTTCTTTTTCAATCCGGCTGTCTGGTGGCTTTCGCGCCAGATTCGTATCGAGAGGGAAAATATCTGTGACGACCTCGCCGTAAACGCCTGCGGAGACCGTGTGGCTTATGCCAGAGCACTGGCTAATCTCGAAGCATTGAGAGTGCCACAGCCCCATCTGGCCCCTGCTGCCGATGGAACCTCGGTACTACAGCGCGTAAGAAGGCTTGCAGGCGCACCGAAAGGGCGCAATCGCTGGCAGGGCTTCAGCCTGGTAAGTTCTCTGGCTGTTGTAACGATTCTCGTCGCGGGTTTGAGTGTGGCGACAGCCTTCACACCGGCCACGGTTACGGCTCAAGCGGATGATGTTTACCGGGAGCAGTCCGATGATATAGACGGAGACTGGGAGATTGAACAGGATGACTCCGACTGGCCAACCCTGACTCTCCGCTTCAGGCGCGACGCTCAAAGCTCTTTTCCAATAGACGAGGGGCTTCTGATCGGCTTATCGGAAGGCAAGAACGTACAGTTCAAAATGGTCAGAGATGCCGGGACGTTTTATTTCGAAGGAGATGTCTCGCGCGACAAAGACGGGCTGTGGGGAGATGGCGTGTGCCACTTCCGCGCCAACCCTGAATATGTCGAGCAGATGGATAGGCTTGGTTACCGGATAAGGTCGGAGCGGAAGTCGCTCGAACTCGCTGTTCTTAATGTCGAACTTTCGTTTGCTCGTGGACTGGCAGATCTCGGATATGACAATCTGTCCCTGGACCGGCTCGTCGAAATGCGCATTCATCGCGCCACCCCCGAATATATCAGGGAGCTTGAGCGTCTCGGCTATAAGAATCTAAGTCCGGATCGTCTGGTAGAGATGAGAATTCATCGCGTTACGCCGGAATATATTGAAGAACTGAACAAGGACGGGTACGACCGGATATCACCATCCAAACTTGTCGAGATGAAGATACACCGGGTCGACCCTGATTATATCCGCCGGTTTAAGGAACTCGGCTACGATAATCTTGATCCTTCGAAACTTGTAGAGATGAATATTCACAGGGTATCTCCGGAATATGTGGGCGCCCTAAGAGAGCTTGGTTACAAGAATCTCGATCCCTCCACCCTGATTGAAATGCAGATTCACAGAGTTGACATTGAGGTTATCCGTACTCTCAGCGACCTGGGATATGCGAACCTGAGTCCAAAGAAGCTGGTCGAGATGTCGATTCACCGTGTCGACCCTTACTTTATCAAGAGTCTGCACGAGTTGGGTTATACCGATGTGGATCCCGACGATCTGGTTGCCATGCGGATTCACGATGTTACCCCGCAGTTTATCCGCGAGATGCAGGAGCGTGGCTACGAAAACCTGTCACCGGACAAACTGATCGAGTATAAGATTCACGGTTATCGCAGGGATCATCGTAGTAGCGAAGATATGGATTAGGTAACATAAAAACCGGCATATTCAGCCGGAACGATAATGTTGAAAGGCCAGTGAGAATCTCACTGGCCTTTTCTTTCCACCAATTATTAACACAAAGAATCAAATCTGGAACAGGTACTGCAGTTTCATGAAGAACTGCCGCGATGTAAGGGACCACTGCGATGCCTGGTCGTTGGCCGGATTGAACTGAGCGTAGTCGTATGTCGATCCGACATAGAAGACCGAGAATGAACTCAGACGGTAGGTGAGCAGCGGGTCGATATCCCAGCGCTGACGGAAGTCGTTGTACTGTACGACCAGTCGAACAGACAACTCCTTGTTGGCCTGAAGCTGGAACCTTGTTCTGGTGATATACCCGTCGTAGAGTTCCTCTCCCGTGACCTCATGAGTGCTTTTGGCGTAACTGAGATTCGGTTCGATTGTCAACCTGTCGAACGGTTTGAGATCAAGAGAAACATCCACACCGGTCTCGTTACCTTTGACCAAAGCACCAACAGCTACGGATTTCCCTCTCTGTATGTTCATCTCGAAACCAACGGCATCAGTGGGGCGGGCACTGACGTAGAAGTTCGTCTGCCAGAGACCGTCAAACTCGACCCCACTCCACATCTGAGAGCCGAAATTGTACGAGACCCGAAGATTCATCTGCGCGAACCTGAGGCTGTTGTCTATGTTGAAGTTGGTGGTAATATCTTTCCTCTGGCCATCGTAATTCCACTTTCTCATAATATATACTTGAGGCGTGATCCTTTGAAACAGACCCTCCGCCGGCCTTATGTGATAGCCGTTATAGACCTGCATTCTTCTGCCGTTAGAGAGCGGATCGTAACCAACTTCGGTTCGGTATGTCGGGTTTACGTGATCATAGGTCAACTGGAAATTCCAATGACGGGAATTGCGTCTGAGTCTTGAAATGACCGCATCGCCGTAGTATGACTCACCGTCGAAAACCACGGTGTGGGCGCCATTATCAATCGTTATGCCCTCCAGACCGGCTGTCTCACCCGCCTCATCGTGTTCGGCCGTGTGAGTAAGGATATACTGACCATCGAATCTCAGCGTCCTCGACAGCCTTATATCATGGTCAAAAGCCGCAACGGTGTTGGATCCGGCACCATCGAAACGCCGGTCGGCAAGGAGGAAGCCCACTCTGTTGTCCTCACCAATCGAACCAGAGCCCCTGAGAACGTTTACGTAGCTCTCACCAGTGTTGAGAAGGGCACTTCCCTCTTCCATGGGAATCATATAGGGTGTATTTTCATCGAGAGCGGATAGGAACCCAATATTGTACTTATCCGTTCGCCCAATAAGTTTCGTGGCGTACTTTGGATCATTTACGGAACGAGTGTAAAAAGAATTGAACAGGGTCCTGAAGATATCGGCGCCCTCCTGGAAAAACGGCCGTCTCTCCGGATAAAATAACGCAATGGTCGTGTTGACATCGATCTGTGCAGCATCGGATTCAATCTGACTGAAATCCGGATTAAGGGTTCCTTCAAGGGAGAGATCGGAGGATATTGCGTATTTCGCATTCAGGGCAATGTCACCGTCAATCTTATCATTTTCAAAATCCGAATCGGGATCAGTTCTGTCGGAAAGTTTACCGGTTTGATTGGCTACCACCGAAGGGAGTATCTCCAGACCCTTACCGGGCTGTACATCACTGATTCCATTTACGGTTCCCCACTGGCATACCCAGCATTGATCGTTACGATCATAGGCAGCCCACGAGTACTGATTGAAGCTTTCGCGGGGGCGATTGCGCCAGAAATCTATCTTCCAGTTCTGCACGTCCTTGTTGGGGAAGCGAAGACTCGAGAAAGGAATGGCAATCTCGACCTGATAGCCGGAATCGGTAACGTGAGCAGCTGACTGCCAGATAACGTCGAAGCCGGCATCCTCACCCGCCACACTCGTCCAGAGACGGTCTTTCTGTACCCCGTAAGGATTCACAAAGAACTCGTATGCCCAGGCGGCGTCGCCGTAGGTATCAATCAACAGGGCTACGGCATCGTCATTGTCAAACTGATCGCGCTGGCACATGGTTGCCCGAATCGACGCCGGGTCATCAAGGCAAACAAAGGCCACATAGAGATTATTTTCGTCGTAAGTTATGTAGGCTTTTGTCTCAACGTCCGGCTGCGCCAGGTCATTGGGCGAACGTTCTGTAAAATTGTCAGCCCGGCCTGCCAGAGACCATCCGGAATCGTTGAGTTGGCCGTCGATACTGATAGCGACAGTCGTTTTCACAGCCTCGAGTGTCGGACTGAACACCGGCTGGAATGTTCTCGTTGCCACAGCGGAGGCGTCGAGAAGCAACACACCTGCTGCTATTGTGAGAAGACCGCGCAAAGTCTTCGAAAAAATTGATGAGCTATACATATGGACCCCTTAACATTATGGCCTTATTTTACCCAACTAACCTTTATTGGTTTCTTTGGCCTTTTCTCACCTGACGATTCAACCGCAATTTGTGCCCAGAAATATTTCTGGTTCTCTCCGCTTATCGCAAATTTCTTTGCCAGGGGTTGACCCCGGGGTCGCTGATAGTTCAGATATACGCTCAAAATCAGGCGAGGTTACAAAAAATGATACAGTTGGTCGTGATTTATTATGTTCTGTTCGCGAAAAGCACATAACGGGCGGTCGCCCGGGTCACTGATATAACATTTTGTAATACAGCATATTACAAAAATGCCTCGGGGTTATACATGGCGAAGGATTTTTGACAAATGATTGTGAGAGGCAAAAGGAGCGAACGGGCGACAAACTGCTTACTCTAACGGCTTTTTCTCTCCCGAACCGGTGATCCGGTAGAATCTGCCATTTTCCCAGAGCAACGCTTCGAGTGAAAACATGTCCTCATAGGGTACATCGATAGCATAGACTTTGCTTTCGAACAGGCTGAGCACGCTGTCGACACCCGTATGTCCCACTACAATCGCCGAGACACCAAAATAATTGAGGATACTGTCGATCCCTTCGGAGGTGGCAATCGGGTAGTCGTCCTCCATCTCATAATGAAAGCCGCGATACCAAAGTGGCCCTTTGCCGCCAAACAGAAGCCTGGCAGGTTCGTCGAATACGAGTTCCGATGATCGCAAATCGAGGCCTCTTCGGACTTCCGAATTGATATCAGCCATGGTGAGGTCGCGATTGGTCAGGTGGGCGAGATGCCGCCATGAACGAAGAGGATATCGTTGATCTTAAGTAATGTGAGCTTGGAGCGCAGCCACCGGCCGAGTTCCATATCCGGTCCAAACAGGTCTTCGTGCTTGATTCTCGTTTTGCGACAGATGCCTTTAATATATTTGTCGTGAACGTATCTGTTGTCGCCGCGGATGACCATAAGCTCATGATTGCCCAGCACGAAGTGGACTTCTCCCCCTGCTGCTTCGGCCTGCTGCTCCAGACGATATATTAGCCACAGGCATTCGGTGACCAGGTCGCCCCGGTCGAACACATCGCCGTCGATGACCAGATGACCATTTCCCCAGACCCAATTGAGCGAGCTGTCGATAACGCCGCTATTTATCAGAATGTCTACGAAATATTCGTACTCACCGTGAATATCGCTCACGGCGATAATTTTTGAGGCACCTTCTATAATGTAGGGTTCAATCTCGATATCTCCCGAAACGATAACGTACTCCGTCAGGGAATCATCACAAAAACCGTTGAAACGGAGTGTGTCAACAACAGTGACTGTCTGGCTATCGACCGACTCATTACAATAATAGAGAATGGTAGCTACTGAATCGTTGTGCCAGTATATGTGCGGGCCATCATTGAAGTTTATAACGGTGGAGTCGCTGTTCTCTTCGGCCACTACGGCAAGAGGGAGCAACAATACTAATGATATTAAGACTGACGCGATTTTGCTCACGATGATATCCTTACGAAATAATATACCCTGCTCGAACTTAATAGTCCGGGCAGGGCTTATCAACAAGAATCTGGTGCGCGAAACTCTCGTGCCGCTCTATTTCAGAAGCAGCATCTTTTTCGTATCGCTGAAATCTCCCGCGTCGAGTTTATAGAAATAGATGCCACTGGCCACCTGATGACCGTCGGAATTCCTTCCATCCCATTCGACCCGGTGATACCCGGCTTCCAGCCGTCCGTCGGTGAGCGTGATCACTTTCTGCCCCATAATATTGTACAGGGTTAGCCTGACCTGACAGGCCTGTGGCAGGGCAAAGAGAATTTCGGTGTTGGGGTTGAACGGGTTCGGATAATTCTGGGCCAGCGAGAACTGAACCGGCAATTGTCCTTTGTCGCTGTCGGCAACACCGGTGTAATCCGGTTCGGTGATAACGAACGGCGAAAGTGAGCTCGTCAAGCCACAGAGGATATTGTTCACGGTATCGCGCAATGAAGTGATATCTACCCATCCGTTGTTCTCGTAATGATAGAGGGTCAACTCGTCTTCATCGCCGACAACATCCTCATCTTCGTATGAGAGACACACTTCAGCCTCGCCCGTAAAGACAGCGCTGGTGGTGATATCGTAAAACTGTGCCGGATCGAGCGGGACGGGGTTTAGTTCTCCCGGAATATCCGGCCCTGTTTCTTCGACAGTGACATCGGTATTACCTGCCGCCACCACGTTGTCGAATGTGATTGTGACATTGCCATTTTCAATGACGACTTGCTCACCGGTATGCGTATTGACACAGCCGGTGCCAAATGCGCCGATAATTTCGCTGCAGGTGTTGCCACCCGGCAGACAGGGTGAACCTTCGAGCAGATGAAGATCCCCGCCGGCCGTGTCGCAGAACATCGGTTCGGCTGAAATATTACCGTCGACACCGTTCTGACCGGAGATACAGTCGATATAATCCCCGGCCGTGTTGCCATAGACATCGCAGCACGACAGGTTTATCACAGATCCCGCAGCGTCACTACAATTTACCGGTCCGCCTTCATAATAATGGTCGGTGGCATCGTCGCCGTAGGCGATAATACAGCGCGTAAAGTCAGCATAACAGACGGTGCTTCCGTAAATATATAGAGCTGAGCCTACACCACGGTTGCCATAGAAAGAGCAATCTTCGAAACTCGGATGAGCGCCATAGGACAAGAAGATAGCGCCTCCAAGAGGATAGTCGTCCCAATAGCTATAACCGTTGCGGATGAAACTGCAGTTGCGGAATATCGGTTCCGTTGGAGAGCCTTCTATGGCGGCCCCGCCACCCCAGCCGGAATTATGAATGAACAGACAACTATCGAAAACAGGCGAAGCTCTGTAGACACTTGTTCCCGCACCGCGATCGTCAGCAGGGCAGTTTCCGGTAAAGACGCAATTGACTATGTATGGCTCTGATTCATGCCAGACAGAGATCCCTATCCCGTTGTGGTCAAGGATGCAGTTGCGAATGGTCGGACTGGATGCGTAGGCGGCGCTTAGACCGCCACATCTTATGCCGTAGGCATATCCTCTCGTTATTGTGATTCCGTCGACGACACTCCGATGATCCTCACCGTTGCGGAACCAGATCCCGCGATAGAATTCGCTCCAATCCGTCGTGTCTGACCCGCAGTCGATTATGCAGTTGGCCGGACCGTTTGCCGAACGGAGCGTCAGATTCTTGCCGCCGAAATCCAGGTCGCGGTTGCCGTCGCCGGTGTAGACACCATCCTGCAGAACGATAATATCTCCTTCACCGGCAGCGTCGAGAGCCGCCTGTATCGTGCCTTCAGGAGTCAGATTAATGGTGTCCGGGCAGTCGATATAAAGCTGCACAGTACACGAATCAAAGCAGGTAGCCGATCCTGCCCAGAGCCAGAAGGTCATCGAGCCGGTATCGTCAGGAACCAGACAAATAGTGTCATTGGCCCACGAGGCCCCGCTGTATATCGGCCAGACCTGCGATGGTGAGGCGAAGTCGACATTGAACGGCACACAGATATCTTCGCCGGGGCACGCCGAAACACGCTGTTCCATCACCGGGCAGGTTATCAGCGGCTGGATGGCCACTATCACCGAACACTGGTCGCTGCCATAGGCGTCCGTTGCCGTGACCTCGAAACCGAATACGCCTCCAGTGTCAGGTGATGCGAAGCACAGCTCATCGTTTGACCATGTCGCATCGCCGGCAACAACCTCATCGAGGGAGTTGCTTTCTATTTCCAGTTCAACACAAACCTGCCCCATGAAATCCGGCTGAGCACAGATGGTATCCTCCGGACGGTCAATAACCGGCCCGCCTACGATGGCCGTGACTTCGCAGGTATCGGCCCCGAACCTCGTTTCAGCAATGACTTCATAAACGTAAGTCCCGGCCGTGTCGGCGGTAAATTGCAGAACTCCGACAAAGTCTATCAAAAGCCAGTTGGCGCTCTCGGGCGATACTGTCACGTGTTCCTGGAATACGTTGTTGATCGTCAGGGGAATCATCACCAGCCCGCCATCGCCGGGATGAACCGGGAAATCGTATTCAGGGCAGACTATCTGCGGCCCTTTGACATAGACGTAGACATCGCACGTATCGGCACCAAAGGGGGGTTTTTGGGCAATCACATTGAAGCTGTACAATCCACCCGTATCGGCTGTCCAGTAGATGCCGCCGTACTCGCCCCAGGTGGCATCATCGGGAGTCAGAATTATCGGCTGGCAGTCAATCTCTTCATCATATATAGCCAACGGTACGTGGCATTCGCCGGAAGAGTCCGGGGCCAGATAGTATTCAAGCGTGTCGGTGTGACATGATATTGTTGGCGGGGTCGTTTCCTCGTCCGCGATTTCGTAGGCACCGATTGTCACTTCACATTCGTTGTTGAACGGGTTGCAGGGCGAACAATACTGAAGTCGGAAATCCGACGTGTCGGGGAACATAAAGAGCGGCGGCTCGGAGATGTTACCATTTACGCCCAACTGGTCGTAAATAGCAGTTGTCCAATCGCCATCGGAGTTGCCATACAGGTTGCAGCAGGAAAGTGAGACCCCTTCGCCCATGTCGTCCACCTGGACCGCCCCGCCACTTCCTCCAGCCATGACACAATTTTCGAAATATATCTCTCTGATGCCTTCGTGCACATGAAATACGCCTCTTCCGGTTGGCGCATTGTTGTCATATATTGTACAGTTGGACCATGTACCCTCGGCGGCAGCATAAAAGGGTGCGGTAACGGGGATTATACATGCAATCCCTCCCACCGCTGCGCTGTTGCCTTCGAATGTACTACCAGTAACATCTACTTTTGCCCCTCCGATACGGATGGCTCCGCTGGCGCCGGTAGCCGAGTTGCCCTTGAACCGACAATTCTCGATAGTCACCCCATTCGGACTCCTCCAGACCCAGATAGCCCCTCCGGCTCCAGACGTATCGGCACCGTTGGCACTGTTTTCGAGGAAAAGACAATCTCTGATGAGGCAGCCATTGGCCAAATAAATGAACATCGCACCGGCATCGGTGCTCGAATTGCGAATAAAAAGACAGCTGTCAACAACGGCTGACGACGAAAACAGAGCCATACCCGCCGCCTGCGCACTGCTGTTGTCAGCGAACTGACAATTGGTGATTGTTGGCGATGATGAGACACAGAGCACTGCGGAATAGTGTTGATTCGGGTCGATACAGGGATCACCGGGACAGGTGGTAGTCGGGGTTATTCCCGTGATGGTAAACCCGTCGAGCTTCGACTCTGCCGTCTCGCCGTTCCAGAAAATGAACCCCCGGTGCCCGCCTTCCACGTTTATCCAGGTGAAATTGTAGCCTCGCTCCGAGGTAACCACAATTGCTTTGCCGCCAAAGCTCGATATCGCGGTTACCATCGCCGGTATAAGTACCATCGGCGACCAAAACCGTATCGCCGTTGACCGCGGCATTTATACCGGCCTGAATGGTCGGCTGGTCATCGGGTACGTTTATTGTTGCGGCGTTGAGTACTGTTGAGATAAATAGAAAGGCCCCCAGAGTTATTGCTGCGCGTCTTAGCCCTGACACGTTGTTCCTCCTCGATGTTTTCTATAATGAGTATATGGATTATTATAATATATGAAGACAAATTTGTCAATTATAGAGGCAATCAGGACGGCATAGTATCTCAGGCGATAGTCCGGTGGTGCGGCAGCGGGTTACAGCCTCAGCTCCATCTCATACTGGGAAGTGAAATTCACAAAACCCATCCTATTCAAAAAGGCCAGCATGCCGGTGTCCGAGCGGTCGACATTGACCAGATTGATCTGTGCTATATCGCGGTCAAAGTTATCAATGAAATCTTTCAAGAGCGAGGTAGCCACACCCTGTCTTCGGAATTCAGGTTTTACCACCAGTGTCATTATCCAGTTGAGCATCGGATAATAGGCCAGCGCGCCCACACACTCGCCGTCAACATAGGCACCTTTGATAACTACCTCGTCGGGGATTCTCGCAATTGAGCTGAACATATTCTCCCATGAGGGTTGCCAGTCGGCAAACTCGCCCAACGGCGCGATTTGTTCTTTGGAAAGCGGCCTGAACTGAAGAGATATTCTGGAGGGAGTTGTCGGGGCAAAAGTATCTCTTTTAAGGCCGAGACAATCAAATTCGCGTGTGATCTTAAATCCCGCTTTTTCGTAAGCTTTGATTGCCGGCGCGTTGACCTGAAGGACCTCAAGAAGAAATTTCGTCACACCCCGCTGACGAAGTTTGGGCACCGCAAAGTCGAACATTTGTTTCGCCAGACCTTTGCCCCGGTAATCGGGCACGATGCCGGTTCCGGCATCGAACGCCGCCAACTCCCCCATCCAGTCGCTGATTCCGATCAGCGTGATTCCGACCATCCGGTCGCCATCGAACGCCCCCACGCTGTAGTCCCAGTGCACGGCATTTTTCACCGCCCGGTTATAAAGCCATTCTTCGGCTTTGCGGGTCGATTTCTGGTAGTAGTCGGCAAAGGCTTCATCGAATGTTTGCGCTATCTGCTTGTATTGATCTTCTGATAAGAACTCGCAATGACAGGTCATCTGTATCTCCCGGTTACTTAGAGCGCCTTTTATTTGTTTAATTAGACGAAAAAACCGCTGAAATGTTCGCGTCTACGGCCAGCCTCTCCGCGGCAGAATGACGATTCCGTTGCCTGACCGTAACCGTGAGTGCAAAAACAAAAGGCCGGTCTTAAACGACCGGCCTTTTACGCTACGGTTGGTCAGATAGTTGAGGGGTTTAGTCTCTTGTGTATACTAAGGTCAATTGTTGACTATTATCTCCGCACCGAGAGCCTGTGCTCCGCTACCGGACAAGAAGCCTTTGGCAAAGACGGTGTATATCTTGCCTGCCTGAAGGGTTATACCCGGCAGGGGGAGAGCAACTGTCGACGTACCGGCCACACGCACCTCAAGGTTGTAGGTGCCGGCATCAAGGGGCGTGAAGCCCATAAATTCCTTGAAGGCGACGTTGCCAAAGACCACGGCGCCACCACCGGCCAGAGCAACATCAACCGCCGGAGCATCGGGCGACAGATGTACAAAGCGAACGTGCGCCTTGCCTGAAGCCGGAGTGGTCAGATCATCGACCAGAACCAACGGCTCGATATTGGACACCGAGTTCACGGCAAACACCGAATAGTTGACATTAGGGCTCAGGTTCAAGTCGGCGTTGATCACGGTCGTAGTGGAATTAGCAACGTTGACTTTCACGTTTCGCGTACCTGAGTTCAAGGCCACGTAACCGGTGTTCTCCGGAAATCCGAGATCCTGGACAGCCGGCGCACCGTTGTCGACAAGAATGTCAACTTCGGGAGCATCGGGCGACGCGTGGACTATAATGACGTTGGCAGTCGGCGCGGGGGTGCTGAGCACCGGGTTGCTCTCATCATCATCACTGCAAGAGGCAGTTATGATCGGGATGGCGAAAAGCATCGCCAGCAGCGGTAAACGGTTGAATAATTTTTTCATGTCTTATCTCCTGTTCTCTTTCTTAATGTTTTAGCTGATATTTTTTGTCATTTCCTATCACGCCCTGGAGGCCGACATCGACCAGCGACGCTGGATGGCTTTCCACTGCATAGCTTGATAGAGGGCCGAGATGCCTACCAGCGAGTAGACGATAGTGGCCAAAAGCGAGCCGGCGCCGAAAATTCCGGCCACGAGGTCAAATTTGAGAATTCCAACGAGTCCCCAGTTCAGTCCGCCGACGACCAGCAGCAAAGCTACGATTACATCCATACTCTTCATGTTTCTCTCCTTTTTTTGAGTTTCTGTGTTTGTTTAGACTATACAACCGCAAACTGTACCAAAATTGTTCCGTTTTTGTTTCTTTTTTGTATAATATTTTTGCGATTGGAAGTGGAGACGACCTAAGTTGTTGTACGATAATGTATCCCGTGCAAAGACAACAGTTATATGTACTGTAAAAAGAAAATTACGGAAACATATTTGACATTTCATATGTTGATAACATAAACAAAATATTAACAGAGGTAAAAAACGTTGGCGGAGCATATACACACAATAAAGGCAGTATCAAAGCGAACTGGTCTCTCTCCACAATTGATAAGGATGTGGGAGCGACGGTACTCGGTTGTAACGCCTGACAGAACTGATACCGGCCGTCGACTGTATTCTGACAGCGATATCTCGCGTTTAGTGTTGCTTAAGAAGGCTACGCTTGTCGGAGAGACTATCGGGCAGATTGCCGGTCTAAAAGACGAGGAATTGGCCCAACTAGTTGGTTCGTCCGGTTTTGAAGAGATGAACACTGTAGAAGATGTGCCAGCAGAGACAAATGAACACTATCTGAAAGTCTGTCAGCGGGCAATTTCTGATTTCGATTCTGCTGCCCTGGAAGCTTCGTTGCTTCAGGCCTCGGCCGACCTTGGCCAGACAGCTTTTTTGGAGAGAGTTCTCGTTCCTCTTTTGGATATGACGGGGGAATCCTGGATTAACGGCGATCTGAAAATAGCCCACGAGCATCTGGCTTCGGCGGTCATTAGATCCATTCTGGGCAGTATGGTCTTATCACAACAAACTGACAGCCGCGGACCACTGCTTCTCTCCACCACTCCATCAGGCCAGCACCATGAACTGGGCGCTTTGGTTGCCTCGGTAATGGCAACATCGCTGGGCTGGCGATCTCTGTACCTGGGGCCTGATATGCCGGCTGAAGAAATCGCATCGGCAGTAAAGCAGAAGAATGCGAGAGCGGTCGCGCTCAGTATCGTATATCCCGGTGATGACCCTCATCTGGCACTGCAGCTGAAAAAACTTGCCCGACTTTTACCTGACAATGTAGCGCTGCTGGTCGGTGGCCGCGCATCGCAGACGTTTACAGCAGTTCTTGACGAGATGGGCGCTATCAGGGTGGGCAATCTGGCCGAGTTCAGAAAAAGACTGAACACAATAAGAGAGAAGTGAAAGTTGACGGCGTAATAAGGAGCGCAAACGCCACTGCCGGAGTAGTCCTCAGATGCAAGCTGTACATGTAGACAACAGAAGAATTAGAACGCTCAGGGAGAGTCTTCCGAAAGATGGTCCCTTCGTATATCTCATGGCGCGGGACCAGCGACTCCTGGACAACTGGGCGCTTCTGTATGCGCAGCAGCAGGCGATTGCGGCAAAACAATCGCTGATAGTACTGGCACTACCCGTACTTGAGTATCCCGGTATCAGCCCTCGACAGCTCACCTTCTCACTGGCAGGGTTGGAGCAACTCGAAACAAATTCCCGCAAATTGAATATTCCATTTCATAGACTGATTACTAAAAAGAGCGCCGAGTTGACCGCGTTGCTAAGCAGTCTCAAGGCCGGCACGGTCGTGACGGACTTCTCTCCCCTGCGTCAAAGCCGCCAGTGGAAAGAGTCCTTAGCTAAAAAGATTGAGGTTCCGTTTTACGAGGTCGACGCTCACAATATTGTCCCGGCACGGGTCGCCTCTGTCAAGCAAGAATATGCGGCGTATACTTTCCGGCCGAAGATTCACCGACTGTTACCCGAATTTCTGACAGAATTCCCGCGCCTCGAGAAGCATCCTTATAGTATGAAAGACAGCTCCCGGGTGTTATTGGAAAAAATTCCACCTCGCCCGGTCCCTCCTCGTGACAAACCGGAAAGCACGGTATTTGAGCCGGGTGAACGGGCTGCTCAGACCATGCTGAAAGAATTTATCGGAAAACGTTTGCCGGAATATTATGACAAGCGTAACGATCCTTCTCTGGCAGTGCAATCAGATCTCTCCCCTTACCTGCATTTCGGGCAGATTGCCCCACAGCGGGTTGCTCTTGAAGCGCAGTTGCACTCATCCGATATAAAGTCACAGGAAGCATTTCTCGAAGAGCTTATTGTCCGCCGCGAGCTTGCTGATAACTTTTGTTTCTACAACGACTCTTATGACTCCTTCTCGGGTTTCCCCGAATGGGCAAGGTTGTCCCTGAATCAACATAGGTCCGACCCGCGACCTAATCTCTATTCCCGCACACAGTTGGAGGAAGCCCATACCCACGATGAATTGTGGAATGCGGCCCAGGGGGAAATGGTGACCCGTGGCAAGATGCACGGCTATATGCGGATGTACTGGGCCAAAAAGATACTTGAGTGGTCCCGGGCACCTGAAGAGGCGCTCGATACCGCCATATTTCTCAATAACAAATATGAGCTTGACGGCTACGATGCTAACGGTTACACTGGAATTGCGTGGTCTGTGGGTGGCGTACATGACCGGCCGTGGTTTGAACGCGAGATATTCGGCAAAATACGCTACATGAGTCACAGCGGGGCTAAGCGCAAATTTGACATTGGGACATATATAAACCGCCACAAAACGGGGGCTGCCGGGTGAAAGTTTATACTTTGAAACGCGAGCAGCAGATTTTTCGGCCGATTGGAGAAGTGTTCTCATTCTTTGAGCGTCCGGAAAATCTTGAGAAGATAACACCATCGTCGGTCGGGTTCGTAATATTGACACCCGGGCCGATAGATATGCATCCGGGGGCAGTGCTGGATTATACTATTCGTCCGATGGGTTTTCCAATCCGCTGGACAACCCTTATTACCAGCTACAATCGTCCCGATAGATTCACCGATGTAGCCTTGAAGGGTCCGTATAGCTATTGGCACCACACTCACACCTTTGAAGAAATACCCGGGGGAACCCTCATGAAAGACGAGGTACGATACGCCTTGCCCTTTGGTTGGATCGGAAGACTGGCGCACCGAATATGGGTCAGACGACAGCTAAATAAAATTTTCGATTTCCGGGCGCAGGTAATTGAGGCGATGTTTAAGTCCGGTCACGGCTCTGTGTCGGGCGAAGTGACAACAGACAGGGGGGTGGGATCGCAATGAAGGTACTTGTCCTTGGAGCTTCAGGTTATGTAGGCAAAAGACTGGTTCCTTATCTGAAAGCAAGGGGCCATAGCGTACGATGTTTTGTGCGCAACCCGGAGGGGGTGGTCTTCGACGGTGCCGAAATCTACAAAGGAGACGCCCTGGATATAGACTCCTTGATGAAAGCTTTTGACGGCGTGGAGAAGGTGGTTTATCTCGTTCATTCTATGGGTAGCGCCGATCAGAATTTCGAAAAGACCGATATCCGGATAGCTACTAATGTTGCTGAAGTCGCCAGGCATTATACAATAAAACAGATTGTCTATCTTGGCGCTCTCGGGGAGCGCTCGGATTCACAAACGGCGCATCTGCGCAGCCGTCACCGCGTAGGTGACATTCTTCGCTCCAGTGAAGTGCCGGTCACGGAGTTACGCGCTGCCGTTATTGTCGGCAGCGGGTCGGCCTCGTTTGAAATGATCAAACATCTGGTGCAAAAACTGCCGATGATGATCTGTCCGAAATGGGTGCAGGTCAGGACACAGCCAATAGCCATTGCCGACGTGCTCGATTACATTGCCAGTAGCCTGACCCTTCCCGATGCTCTCGCGAAGGTCATTGACATCGGTGGGCCGGATGTGCTCAGCTATCGCCAGATGCTTTTGAATGTGTCGAATATACTTGGCCTAAAGCGTCTCATCATCCCGGTACCCGTGCTGACACCCTGGCTATCATCGCACTGGGTCAATCTGGTGACGCCAATTGAAGCCTCTCTGGCAAGGGCCTTGATCGAATCGGTACGAAGCGAGACCGTATGTTCCAACGACCTGGCGCAGCGGATTTTTCATATAAGTCCCATGAGTTTCAAACAGGCGGTACAATCCGCCCTGGAAGGTGACGACCTTGAATCCGCCGGTATCGGAACGCGGGTAAGTACGTAAATACAACCCATATTTACAGAATAACACGATTGCTATATGGCAAGAATTAAAGGCAAAAAAGACGCACCTATCCGCATAGGTATCAGCACCTGTCTTCTCGGGCAGAAGGTGCGATTCGATGGCGGGCACAAACGCGACCGCTTCATAACCGATCTGCTGGGCGAATATTTCGAGTTTATCCCGATCTGCCCCGAGGTTGATATCGGCATGGGTGTGCCCCGCGAAGCGGTTCATCTGGCAGGTGACCCTGATAACCCAAGGATGGTCGGTAGCAGGTCGGACAAGGACTGGACCGACCGGATGAATCGATACAGCGCGAAAAAAGCAAAGCAGGTCGAAAAATACAACCTATCGGGATACATTCTCAAGGCCAAGTCACCAAGTTGCGGGATGGAGAGGGTGAAACTGTACACACTCGACGGCAAGGGAAGCGACCAGCGTACAGTTGGCCTCTATGCCCGTCATATTCTAGAGCGCTACCCTCTGATGCCTGTGGAAGAAGAAGGCCGGCTCAACGATGCGGTTTTGCGGGAGAATTTCATTGTCAGAGTCTTTGCCTATCATCGCCTGCAGCATCTTTTTGTAAACGGCTATAAGCGTGCCGACGTTATCAGGTTTCATACCATTCACAAGTACCTGCTTCTGGCCCACAGTCCCAAACACTATAAGATGCTGGGACAACTGGTGGCGGCGGTTAAGCAGACGGTCCCATCTGACTTTCGCCAGCAGTACAGTGCACTCTTCATGGAAGGTTTACGTTTGAAATCCACAACCGCTAAAAACACCAACGTGCTGATGCACATGGCCGGCTTTGTACGCAACTTTGCTGACGATGATGATCGCAAGAGACTTCAGCAGGTCATTGAGGACTATCGGCTGCAGCTTGTGCCACTGATCGTACCGATTACTTTGCTCAGACATTTTGTAGAGAAGTTCAATATCGAATATCTGGCCGACCAAATCTACTTGACACCGCACCCCAAAGAAATGATGCTCCGCAACCACGTATAGTCCTGTAAGCCACTCCACAACAACAACTTCGCGCGACGCGTGTAGGCCTGTCGGGTTGCCACAAAATAGCATCTTCTTTTTTGAACGCACTTCGCCACAAGTGCGTCAATATGCCAACACCAAATTTTTGTGCTGCTCGCAAAGACCTGTGCCCGGCTCCACCGACTGAGCAGTCACAACCAACCGTCAAAGAGGAAGGATTTCCATTCCATGAAGTGTTCAATTTTGTCACTGATATTGTCGTTGGCGCTCGTTTTCAACGTCGCCGGACAATCGGCACAACAGACAATCACAGACCCTGTCAGAATTTCTCAGGTAACTGATATTATCTACATCATCACCACCGTGGGTGGACCCGAATTCAACCTTCCCCCATATGGCACCAACCTGGTTACCTCGGTAGGACCGGATGGCATCCTGATGGTAGACGCCGGATTCGTTTCAACAGGCGAAAAGCTGTCCGACACCCTGAAGACACTCGGCAACGGTAATCTTAAGATGATTATCAACACCCACTACCACGCTGATCACACTCCCGGAAACCGCTTTTTTACAGACCGTGCCGTGACGGTGGCTCACGCAAGTGTGCTGGACAGGCTGAATGGAAAGTTTTTCAATCTTGAGGGGACACCGAGTCCGGACCGTCCCAATATCGGCTTTCACGATTCCCTGACGATTCAGTTCAATGGCGAGGAGATTCGGGTTGTGCATGTAGCGGATTGCCATACCGATGGTGATGCCTATGTTTATTTCGTCGACTCCAAAATCGTCGCAGCAGGTGACCTCTTCTTCGCAGACGAAATCCCCTATGTTGAGCTTGCTACTCACGGATCGGTGACCAGATACGCGGAACAGATAAAGCGATTCATGGATGACTTCCCTGACGATATAACCTTTGTTCCCGGACACGGCAGAAATTACACCAAGGACGACCTCAGAGTGTACTATGAAATGCTTACCAGCACCGCCAATGTTGTACGACAGGCAATAGCTGACGGCAGGACCTTCAGCAAATGGTCGACGATACTATCTCTGTCGGCTGGTCGTACTGGACGGGGATGTTCCCGACAAACAATTTAGAGGCATGGACACGAACGGTGTACAACGAAGAATCGGGCTGGGGCGACGGCAAACCCTCTATCTGTGAGCCTCTTACCAAAGCACTTGCGGAAGGATCAGTCGAAGATGCGTTGCTGTGCTATTCCCGTCTCAAATCGACCGAGGCTGACAACTATGACTTTGGCGAGGCGCACTTAAACATGCTCGGATATCAACTGCTGATGAGAGAACGGGTCGATGATGCTCTCAGGATTTTTGCGCTGAACGTAGAAGCGTATCCCGCGTCCTCCAACGTATATGACAGCTATGGAGAAGCCCTGTTGGCCCACGGTGACACTGCTCAGTCAATTATCAATTATGAGAAATCTCTTGAGCTAAACCCCGATAACACCAACGCCACCGAGGTGCTCAAGCAGCTGCGTTGAAATGCTAAAAACCGGCCATATACTACTCCTTAGTTTCAGCTTGCTCCGCAACCGGAATTGATTACCTTTGCTTTTCATAGGGATGACGGCGATCTAAAAGGAGTTATAGCGAAATGCTCAATAAGATATTGTCGATTTTACTGCTCGGCGCTCTTCTTCTGCCGGCAGCGCTGACCAGGGCACAGGAGTCGGAGGATTTCAGGCTGGAGCAGCTGGTTGAGTGGATGACCGGCTCTTTCAGCAGCCAGGAACAGGCTCTGGCCGACACGAATTTCTATGATATCCGCTTGCATATGGTTCAGATCTGGCTGGATCGGGAAGATGGCGCCTGGCTCTATATTGAACAAGCGGCTGCAACGACACTGGATGAACCGTATCGGCAGAGGATATATCACGTAGTCCAGCGATACGACGGCTCCTTTGTCAGCGAGGTGTACACTTTCGAAGAGCCTCTGCGCCTTGCCGGAGCATGGCAAGAACCCTCCCGCCTCAATGCGCTCTCCCCCGATTCTTTGACAGAAAGAGCCGGTTGCTCAATCTACCTGAAGTTTGAGGACGACGGAGCATTTACGGGAAGCACTCGAGACAAAGACTGCGAGAGTTCTCTACGCGGAGCGGCCTATGCCACCTCCGAGGTGAGAATAACCGCGACCGAGCTGTACAGTTGGGACCGTGGTTTCGATGCTCAGGGAGAGCAGGTTTGGGGCGCCCAAACCGGCGGCTACATATTCAAAAAAATGAAATAGCCTTTGCCGGCACATTGCACCGGCGCGATTTCCTGACCTTGCTTAATGGGATGATGTGTCGGCTTTAATGTCGCCTGCCTCGAGACCCGAGATCATCATCGTCCGTATATTTCTGTTTGCGACGGTCTTTTCCCTTTTGGTGTCTTTCGAATGTAGCGTCACAATCAAGGCAGAAGATGACCGTCTCGCGATCGCTGGTTGAATCGCTAACCTGAAGATTTCGGGAACCGCATCTCGGGCATTTGAACATCCGCAGCTCCTGTTTCATCGTTGAAACTCCTTGTTAAGTACTTCATTTATGATCGTTTCGTATAGTCGGTTCATCGTCATCAACCGCATCTTCCACGGCAAATGGCACAATCTGACGGCTGATAGACATACGTTTCAAAACAGCGTATCCCATAAGTTGTATCATCACAGGTAACCTGATTTCGGCCGGGCTTCTCAGCGAGGCCAACAGTCCGGCCGTGAGCATCCTCATGACAGCCGAGATCACGAACAGGATGTGGTAATTTACAATGGTCTGCGCTCCCACAACAAAAGCCAGGTCGTCGTAGACATCCGCAATAAATCCTGCCAGTACTGAGCCGATGAAGAAGGCTATTCCCGTAATTACGGCGAACATGGCCAGGTATGCCGGTCGTCTCTCACGGGGACTCTTATCCAGCGGAATGGTGAACGCCGCCAGGTTGAATCCGGTCCATAACAAACCCGAGTAAATTGCCTCGGGGATAAGGACCCATAGATAATCCGCCCGCGGAAAAAGCCATACGAGGGGTATCAGACTTATGCCGGCCGCACAGGTGGTCAGCACCGCACGGGGACCAAACCGGTCGATAAGTTTGCCCCAGGGTCTGTTGGTGGCAATAGCTACCAGAGTCGCCCCGGCGGAGTATACCCCGATTTGGAAGAAACTCATCTTGAGGTTCAGCAGCATATGAGGGGCAAAGAAACCGGCTGACAATCCGATAGACAGATTCCACGTGAAGAAAACCTTTAGCAGCCCACGAAATTTCGTATCGGATAGCGGCTTGAGCATCTCTTTCAGGTTATAGCGGATTGGTTCGGTCCGGGAATTGGAGTCGGGCAGGCGTTGCATCACCCGCAAGGCCCAGAATCCCGCAACAAGGGCCAGAGCCAGCAGAAGCCCGAACCCGGCTGCTTCCATATCGCGCGACAGGAGCATATCGAGGGCGACGCTTCCGCCGACCGTGGCTATGAGAGTTGCAACTGCAATAACAGCGCTGCGAGTGCCAAAGAATCTTCCACGGATTCTTCTGGGAACGATGTCGGCCATCCATGAGAACCATGCCGGAGTTGCCAGCATGGTAGCCACACTGGACAGAAGTAGAATCGCAAAAAGGACATTAAGACGCCAGGCTCCGGAGAGAAAGAGGACTGGTATCAATGGCAGCCATAACAATCGGCCCGCCGTCAATCCCAGCATGGTAATTTTCTTGCGTCCTCCTGCAATCGGCATCAGCCAGGGGGACAAAAGTTGTGCGGCCTGTGCTATGAAAGGTAGTGCCGCTACGACGCCAATCTCGAAATCCGAGGCGCCAAGAAAAAGAGCCAGACCGGTGAGAAAGGCACCGCCCGTCAGAGAAATAAATACCTGAGCATAGGCGGCTTCGCGTGAGACATACGCGAGCTGTGAGCGGTTTTGCAGGTTAGTTGTGCCGCGAGAAACTGTGCCGGCCCCGCTTCCATTGATAATCACATGAGGCATTTGCAGACCCAGGTTATTAACTACCTAACTTCCTCGCAACATCTTCAGGTACAACTTCGCCGATGGCTTCGTCCAGAAGGACAACCTCGGGCAGCGGCTTTATGAAATGCTGACGCAGACTGTAAGTATAGGCTCCCTGGTTAGGCACCAGAAGAATGTCCCCCTCTTTGATATCATCGCCAAAGTAAGTGTAGCCCCAAATATCATGCGGCGTGCAAAGTGATCCGGCAATGAGGCATTCCCTTTCGGTAAGAGACGGCTGCGACAAATTAATAACCGGAAAATAATCCGACTCAAAACGTTCCCAGCCAACCGCGTTGGTGCCACCATCGGTAATCACTACATCGGGCGCCTTGCGGTCTACTACGGTCAATAATATGTGCATCGCTTCATTACACAGCCACCGGCCGGGTTCGGCATAAACTGTATAGGACATATCGGCGGGTATTTGCTTTTTCAAGGCCTGAGCGATATGATCGGCGAAATCGTCGAGAGCTGATGACGTATACCTGTAATGCCGGGTCGGATTGCCGGGCATTTGAAGCAGGGTTTGCCGCAGTACTCCTTCAGGTGTGGCGGCTTCCTGCAGCCATTCCCCCTGAGGCGGCCAGTAGCCTCCGCCGATATCCAGGAAATCTATAGCCTGCCGGAACTTCTTGTCAAGATTGCGAAGCGCCGAACCGAGACTGACAATAAAGACCACATACTTGTCGGGGTTAAGATTCCAGCTCAAATGAAATTGCAGTCCGGACAGGCGCACATGCGGACACTGTTCGGCTTTTCCAAAAAAGCGGGATAGCTCCGAAAGCGAAATTCCGAATTTACGCCAGATACCGTTTTCATCGGTGGTCAGACGTACACCCGCTCTAACTGATTTATTGCGACTTGCGGCCACTCTTTCAAGCTTTTGCAGCTCTCCGAAGCTATCAAGCAACACCGTGACACGTTTTTCGTTCTCGACAGCCAATTCGAGTTCGGCGTCAATCTTGCCGGGGCCGCTGAAGATAATCTCCCCGGCGCCTGACTGTAGAGCTGCTTTGAGTTCCTCTCCACTGGAAACATCGAGACCGCAGCCCGCACCAACGACAATCCTGGCAATGTCAGGGTGGTTGTTGCTCTTCATGGCATAGAAGACCTTCACGCCGGGTAGAACCCCACTGAAGGTCGAATGAAATTGACGCGCGCGGCCCAATAGCGCTTTTTCGTCTAAGATATAGAGTGGAGAGCCGTGCTTCGCGGTCGTGCCAAGGAACGACTGACGTCTGTCTATAAATTTGCTGACAAAGCCCTGCAGCTCGCTGCTGTCAAGCAGTGGTGTTTGCTTCTTCAGGAGTCCGGCTATCTTCTGTACTGTTTCCGGATCTTTTGTCATCATATTGCCTTGCCATTTTCGCTTTAAACTTTGCCGCAATCTCATCGCATTCAACATCAGGGTTGGTCAATGAATTCGGCTCAAATATCACATGCCCGAGAATCCAGGTATCGTAGTCTTTGGGTGGCAGAGCCACCTGTTCTCCCGGGACTCTCTTGAAATATATTTCCCGCACCCGCGGGTCTTTTTCAAGATTGGTAGTATCCAGACGCTTAATCCTGCCGCTTCCGCCGGCAAACAATCGCAGTCCGACCAGCTTCTTCCAGGAAGCGCTTGACGGAATTTCCATCGGACGCTTCTCGGCTATATCGAGAGCAAGACCAAGCATGTCAAGACCGCTACTCTGTTTGATAAGATGCGGCAGACAATCGCCCCCCGGTCGAGGTGTGAGTTCCAACAGATAAATCTGACCGTCCCGCACAATAAAGTCGACCATAAATAGAGAGCGCAGAAGGCCAAGCGAGCTTGCCGCCTGAAAAAGTATCCTATGCAACTGCGACTCGTCAATTCCCTGCGGCAGGCGTCCCGGGACTATGTATGCCAGGGTGGTGCCAAACGGCGGGGCCGGGCGCGGAATTTTTTCCGCTAATCTGATTATCTCGATATTCCCGTTATCGACAAATACATCGCAGCTGAATTCAACCCCTTTGATAAATTCCTCGGCAATAACCTCCTGTGGTTCTCCCGATTGTTCGTCGGTGCCGTCCACGCGAGCAAACATCGGCAAGCCGGCACGTCGCTGCAATCCACCGGCAACCGCTTTAAACATCCGCGAGGCAGTCGCAGGATCGTCGCATACGAACGTCAGTTCGCTGCCGCTTCCGGAAACAGGCTTCAATACAACCGGAGAACCGACGCCCAGCGCAAACTGCGAAGCTTCGTCCGGAGACGAAACAATACTCGCTTGCGGACAGGGTACACCCGCCTTCAACCAGACTTCCTTGGAGGCCATTTTGTCGCGACACAGCGCCACGGATTCCGCCGAAGGATAAGTCAGCTGCAAAGCCTGCGCTATTTTGGCCGTAAGGACGAGCCATTCGCAGTCGTAGCAGGTGATACCGCGAGGCCGAATGTTCCACTGCTCCAGATGCCGCTCGACAGAACGGATAACCCTATTGGTGACAGACAGGTCGCACAGCAGTTGCGTACGACTGTCGAGGTCCGGCATCTCACGGCGCAGGGCCTGTGACTTATCGGTGATAAACAGCACCCGTCCGGGGTAACGCTCGTGAATCGCTGCGATGTAATCGGCGGTGGTGCCGATCACCAGGGTCCGAAAATCAACCACGTTACACGCTCCCGGTGCTCATGCCGACGGTTGCCGTTTTCCACGACCGCTCGTCAATAGCCTCCACCCTGCTTTCCGTGCGAACATCATTGGCCAGCAGATACAGCGGTTGAGGCGTAAGGTGGAATTGCGGTTTCCAGTTGAAATCGCCGCACAGGAAATCCACACGCTCTATTTGCTGCTCGCATGCCCACTTCATGTGGTGGATATTGATCAGCTTGGCAACACCCCGGAATTCCGGATTGGTGCCACCGGCCAATAATGTATAGGTCCCGTTGTAAATGCTGCCCATGTCGACAGCCGCCGGTTTGCCATCGACAAGCACGGTCGTAATCCGCAGCCAATTGTTAGCCCTTAACAGGTGCAAAAGACTGCGAAAGCTTCGCAGGAACCGGGGGTCGAAAAAGTACGAATCTTCGCCATAGGATCCAAGATTCATGGCGACCATAGTCTCGAAATCCTCCAGGTCATCGTATCGATACGATACCCCGCGCTCTTGCCAGTCCGCCAATTCCTTTTTCAATTTCTTGGCGGTCTTGTGCGAAAATTCCTCAAAATACCGCTCCATATCGAAGTCGTATTTGGGAGGAATAAAGAAATAGCCAACCTCGTCAACTACCGGAGAACCACCGAGTTCGTTGCCGGTTTGACGAACATAACGGATATTGTAGCGGTCCCTGGCCCGCGTCAGCAACCGCTTCATAACGTAACGATCGCTCGCAACAATCCGGTTTTGCTCCAACCACGTTTTTCCGTGCCAGGTTTCGCCGGGGAAATACTGCAGCGTACCGTTTTCCTCGTTGAATGCCAGAGGAAGCAAACCGCAAATTTCGTCGCCGTCGCGGCAGACGATGAAGTGCGGACGGTGATCATAATTCCTGTGGAAGCAACTCCGCACTTCCCACAGGTCCGACAGAAACTCCTGCGGCATCACCTTCTGCCAGATCTGCTGGCATTCGTTGGGATCCGTAACAACCGATATCCGGCGCATCACTACTTCCTCAAATTCACGTGCGTAATACAGCTCGAACCGCCGAAAAACTCGGTGGCAAATTTCTCAACCACCTCAGGATCGTACGGTTTACAACTGAACACGTCGAGATAGGTCACGTTGCTCTGATTGGCGAAGTGAGCCGAAATCAGCGATGTCTCGATAAGCTGAACCATGGAAAAGCCGGCTACGCGCTCGTCCTCTCCAAAGTTGACAACTTTGCATTCGCCGAATCGTTTCATGGCTATCAGATCGCACAGCTCATACACAAACTGTTTTATCTTGTCTGCATCACGAATAGTATCGGGATTACAGTCATAGATATCGAAACTGCACGCCAGACCCCAGGCGCTCTCAACATCGTGGGCACTTACTTTGCCCAGTTCATTGTAGGCAGTTAGCCGGCTGACGGCTCCGTCAGCAGCCTGCCCTGGTTTGAAGACTGTTTTCACTTTCTTTTTTGTCTCCATTATTGATGTTCTCTCATTGGCACCGTTTAGGGCTTCCTGAGGAAGGTTCCCCTACGATGCCGGTATTTGGTCTGAACTGCTCTCGGGACGGGGCTGAAGTAATCTTCAGAGCCGATCTCCGGGAGGATGTTCAGGCCCGGATCTTTTAATTGTCTTCAGGCTTAATTCTCGCCCGAGTGCGGCGACGAAGGCCCGCCGCGAGGATTTGTGGATCAGGACTGGTGCCTAATGCCGCCTCTTCCTCTCGTCCGGTATGGCTTCTTTAATAAACCGGACCAAACTGGCGACAAATGCGCTCCTCAACGACATAAAAGGTTTGTCGACGTCCTCACCCTCGGACGCGATGACCGCGAAAGAATAGTAACCGGAAATGAATCCAGCTACGGCACACGCCAATCGGCGCAGCATCGGTCTGGGGATCGGTTGTGAAATCGCTGAATCGACCAGATTCTCGATACAGTACAAATAGTCTATGAACGGCGTCTCCATTCCTTCGTAACTTTCAACCAGCGTCAGGTCGGCTCGTCCCAGGTAGAACATTACAAAATCTTCCCATCGCTGGCTGAAGAACTCCAGATGGACACCAATCATCGCATCAAGAACGTCAGCCAATTCAGTCTGATCGAGGCATTTACTTTCAATGGCGGCCACCAATTCCGCGAGCATTTCCCTTATAATCTCGCTGGCCAGATCGCCAATGTTTTCGAAATGGTAGTAGAATGTACCCCGGCCTACATCTGCCCTTTTGGTGATGTCATCAACCGTAGTCCGATCGATACCCTTTTCAACAAACACCGCCCGGGCCGCCTCGATCAGTTTTGCCCGGGTCCGGTTGGAGCGACGCTGGTGGCGCGATTGCCCCCGCCTCGCTTTCAGTTTGCTTTCTACCAAAACAATTTCCATTTCAGACTATATCGTCGTTTTCGACATTATCGTCATATTTGACGTAAACATCAAGTATTTTTTTTAGTTCCGCAATATTTTTTTTCAGGTAAGAAAAATCCCCGGCCAGGCCAACCGGGGATACTATTTGTGAGGAAAAGGCAACCGCTCGCTCAGGTTTTGGGGCTGTCGAGGACCATTCTCGCTATGACCATCCGCTGGATCTCCGAGGTACCCTCCCCGATCTCCAGAAACCGCTGGTCCCGATAGAGCTTCTCTATAACCGAGAATTCGCCAATAAATCCGTAGCCGCCGTGAATCTGCATGGCCTTGTCCACACAGAAATTGGCAGTTTCGGCCGCGAACAGCTTCGCCTGCGCAGCTATCAGGGAGAATGGTTCGCCTCGATCCTGGAGCATGGCAGCCTGGTAGGTCAGAAGCCGGGCTGCTTCCAGTCTCGTCGCCATGTCGGCTATCATCCACTGAATAGCCTGTAACTTTGCAATGGGAGCCCCGAAGGCTACCCTTTTCCTCGAATATTCGACAGACTCATCCAGTGCCCGACGGGCGACGCCGAGACTCTGGGCAGCAACATTGATTCGGGCGCCATCGAGTGTCGCCATCGCTATTTTGAACCCATCATCGAAATTACCGACCAAATTTTCGGCCGGTGCTTTTACGTTCTCAAGTCCGACGTAAGCCGTCGTACTGGCCCGGATACCCATTTTGCGTTCCAGTACCCGTGCTTTCCACCCCGGCTGGTCGGTTTCGACCACAAAAGCAGAAATTCTCCGGTAACCATCGACTTTACAGAACAGAATAACCAATTCGGCAGCATCACCGTTTGTAACAAATGTTTTCTCGCCATTAATAATGTACTCTCCACCTTCCTGGTCGAGCCGAGGTCTGAAGGTTGGCGGCGTCGGAGCCGGCAGTCGGCTCGGACAGGGCAAAGGCACACACCTTTTTGCCGCTAAGACAATCAGCGATATACCGCTTCTTCAAGTTTTCCGTCCCCCACCGGAGAAGGGGATAGGCGAACAGTCGGCCGATACCGCACATGACGGCGAAGGCGACATCGTGATAGCTCAATTGTCCAATCAATGCGGCAAATTCAAGGTTCGACTTTCCCCTGCCCCCGAATTCTGTTGGACCATTCAGCCCGATAAACCCGAGTTCTCCCATCCGACGATATAAGTCCCCGGGGAATTGTCTTGGCTCAGGCTTTTGGTCCCACAGGTCCGATACCGGGGCCAACTCTTTTTCGGCCCAATCGCGAACCTCAGCTTGAATTGCCGCCAGGTCTTTTTCGAATTCTCTGAACATGCCTGCACCCTCCATCTACTTCCAGGTTCCCGATGTGCCGCCATCTGATTAGCGCCAGGCCATCCGGGACTTCATTAATAAGTAGGCTATGAAATACATGGCCGCCGAAAAACTCAACGCCACCGCGAATCCCCATTCGAAGGCAATCAGCAGCACCACAATCGAGCCCAGCACCGATGCAGCGCCGTTGACGGCAAATCCCCAGTCTATCAATTCGCCTACGCGCAGGGTTCCCTTGGGGAAAGGCATCCCCATAAAGAAGCCGAGCGGGAATATCAGCGCAGCCGAAATCAAAATCCTTGGTAGCATCGTCAAATCACCGGCTGCCTGAAATATATATTTAAAAATGAACGCATCCAACAACAGCCACCCGACAATAACAAGAAAGATGGTGCTATCGCCAAAGCTACGGGCGAACCGGCTGCCGATTCCGGAGGCAACCAGCAGGGTGAGCAATATCGTAACGATACTGTACAGCGACGGTCCGATGAGCAAAGCATATTTTTGAATGAGAACGACCTCGACAGCCATGAAGGCCACGCCTATCGAAAAGAAATATAGCCAGGGAGCTGCTTTCAAGTGGGGACCCCTGGTCAGATACGGCAACAGGTTGATGGGGATTACGAGAACGACCATCACGGCCAGAATGACCATCATGACCAGATTCGAAAGCGGTAAGCCGTAAAAATCACTGTAGCCACCCAGACGCTGCATCTTTTCGGTGTCGAAATTACGCCAGAGACCCATCTGAGCCACGAACGGCCGGTTATCGTTTACCGGTGATATATCAACCGGGGCCGAATCAGCTACATTCTCCCATCCCTCGGTGATAATCCGATTAACCAGATTATCACTGATAGAATCATTGGCCGGCGGGTAGAGCAGATGGATCAGCTCGAATTTTTCTGCCGTCAATTCTCCCAGCGCTTTCTGGCGGAGTTCCTCCGTCAAAGGCTGTTTTGAAAGAAGGATTATTTTGCGGCGCGCCTGCGGCAAGGAATAGACAGCGAAATGTGAAGTGGGATCATCCACGCCGACAATTTCCAGAGCATCCATCACCTCGGATACCAATCGCGGCACGTACACCTGATGTTCCATCATCATAAAGCCGCTGTCGGACAGCGCCCGCCAGTAGTCCACAAATGCTTCGGTAGTGAAGATATAGCTTTCGGCCAGCGCGAACGCTCCCGATGCCAGCGCCGCCCATGAGTTTGAACTGAGGGAATAGATGACATCGAACTTGTTCTCGAACCGTCGCACATACGCGCGGGCGTCCTCGGTGACAACTTTAACGCGAGGATCGTGGTAAAGATACCCGGAGTATTCCGGCATGGCCACGACCGGAGGATCGGTCGCTTCGGCCAGTGATGAATCCGCCGATGTATCGGCGGCAGCCAACGCTGTCGAATCCGTCTGTTCTGTGCTCTCCGTGGATGTTGAGTCATCGACTACGACGCTATCGGCACCGGTGGAATCGGCTGCTGTCGTGTCCTCCTGCGGCGGAGGTGGGGGCAGGTAGCCATCGGGGTCGCCAAAAATCATCATATTATTAATGTGAGCGTTAACCTCGACCGCGTGAACTTCGGTGGCACCCTCGGCCAGCGCCTGCATAACATCACCACCGCCGCCGGAACCAAGCGAGAGAAAGACGCACGAATCGAATTGCCCGAATCAGGTACGATACGTTGATGCCCCATTCCGTCTCGCCCGGTTTGACATCATCCCAGTTGCCATCGAAAGGATAAACCGGCGAGTTGGCAACATTGTCGATATTCAACCCGCGGTAGTATCCGCCGAAGTCATAAACCTTAATTTTGGACATGGCATCCCAGTGCTTGTATATGACCGGCGCCCGCTCTTCCCGTTCTATCTCGAGGAGTCGCTCCGCGGATGGATACATCCAGAAGACCGCAACAGCGACCACCAGCGGTACTACTCTCGTCCAACTCTGGCTCACAATCAATGACGCCAGTAGAATGGGGAGGGCTATCAAGAAAGATGCTCCCGGTGTGCCGAAGAAGTTCATCGCCCAGATCGCGGCGAGCACCCCGACTCCCGCGCCGAGCAGGTCAGCCATATACAAACGGGGCATATCCTGATGATTGCGTTTGAAAATCATGGCCAGGGCGATGCCACCAAAGAAAAATGATGACATCAGAATCAGCACCGTCATCACCAGCTTTCCAATCATGGGCCAGTTGTTAAATATCAGCGAAAAGTCCAGCCCGAGCTTGAAGACGAGGATGGGTCCGACCAGTGAACACAGCCCTGCCAGGGCGAGATAGACGCCCAATAAACTGCTTTTGTCCAGGCTTCTAAACAGGCGCAGGGCCAGCGCTCCCAGGCCGAGACCCAAGGACTGCCAGTGACAGGACCAAAAATGCAAAAGTATAAAAGAATTCCGCTGAAAACAGCCTTGTCCAGGCGAGTTCCAGCGGGATAAGGGTCAGAGATATGAGTGCGATAACCAAGTAGTTGCGGGGCTTCATCCGGTACCTCGTGCTTGTATTTGGGTTTGCTACTGATACTAATATCCTCTTGATACGCGGGTAGTTACACAATTGTTGCGCTAAAATCCGCCCTATACTCTCTGGTGGCTATCCGTTATGCTAAATATTTAGCATTTTGTTCTTGACAGACTAAAATAGAATTGCTAAATTATTAGCAGAAAAATCTACACACCGGCCTACCCCGGTGCGTCCTGTGGTTAGAAGGAGAGACAACATGACCAAAAAACTCTTTGACCGGTTAAGTATGCGCGAAAGACAAATAATGAATGTCATTTACCGGATGGGCGAGGCAACCGTGGCGGAAGTTCAAAAGAGCATCCCCGACCCGCCGAGCTATTCCTCCGTACGGGCGCTGCTCGGTGTTCTGGAAGATAAGGGTATCGTAAAGCATGGAAAACGCGGTCGGACATATTTTTATTTGCCAACGGTCAGCGTCGATAAAGCCCGGCGGTCGGCCCTGAGCAATGTGGTGCAGAATTTTTTCGATGGTTCGGTCGAATCGGTTGTTGCCGCCCTTATGCGACTGTCGACAGCGCAGGTCACCGATGACGAACTGGAGAGGCTGGAAAAACTTATCCGCGAAAAGCGCGAGAAAGGACAGTCACAATGAACTGGCTGGAATATCTTCTCTATGCGCTGGCGGATCATCCGCAGTTGCTCATTTATACACTTACCATTCTGGTCAAGGGCAGTGTTGTGCTCCTTTTGACCGTTCTAATCACGACCGGATTGCGAGCTATAGCTCCGGCCAAACAGAGCCTTATTATTCGTCTCTCTCTGGCCGCCGTTCTGGTGTTGCCGGCGCTGTCGGTGATATGCCCGGAATTTGAGATTACGCTTGGTAGCTTATTCCCTTCCGAATTGCGGGGTACCGTGTCCTCTCTAAGCGTGGAGTACGGTGCGCCCAACGATAGTTCTGCCGGCGGACTCGCGGAGTTGCACTGGGCGGTGTGGCTGACACTGCTCTGGTTGGCTGGAGTCATGACGGTTTCTTCGCGAGTCGCGCTTGGCACAATACTCTCCGCGCGGGTCGTCAGACGGGCAACGCCTGTCGGCGATGGTCTTATCAAGTCCGTAGGCGAAAGGCTGATTGACGAACTTGGTATTAAGCAGAAAATCCGCGTGGCGATTTCTGATGCTACCGACTCACCATTTGTATTCGGAGTCTTCAGGCCGACGGTCGTATTGCCGCCAATCGCAAGCGGAGTGGTCGGCCGATGATTTGAAAATGATTCTGCTTCACGAGTTGGCTCATGTCAAGCGCAGTGATCTTGTCTGGGTGTATGTGAGCTTGTTCGTGGGAGCAATATACTGGTTTAATCCGCTTGCGTGGATTGTCCGAAGAAAACTAACGATTGAATCTGATAAGGCCTGCGATGACTATGTCGTCTGTGCCGGAGCCGACAAACTCGCCTATGCCCAGCATCTGCTGGTCATTCTTCGTTCACTGCGACGTAACTACGCCCCGGTTCCTATCGGCGTCGGCATGGCGCGCAGGACTCAAATGGAAGGAAGACTTATGTCTATTCTAAGTGACCGAAAACGCGTCGCCGGGGTGCGCAGATCCCTGGTGGTCTGGACGACTGCTCTGACGCTGTTTTTATTGTTACCGCTGGCGATAATTGACATTCAGGCGGCCGACCCGGCGGGTGAACAGCCGGCCCAGAAGGATGCTTCATTGAAGGAGAAGCAGCTGCAGGCCAAAGAATCCGAAGGAGACTGGCCATCGCCCAATGACTCCGTTGTGGTGGATGTCTTGCCGGAGATGATATTTACCGATGCACCGGTTTACCCGGAGGAAGCCAAAAAAGCCGGCATAACCGGAGATGTCTGGGTGAAGGCGTTAGTCGACAAGGATGGTGCTGTACGAAAGGTGCTCGTGCACAAATCTTCCGGCAACGAGCAACTGGACAAGGCAGCGGCGAAGGCCGCCACCGGCAACAAATTCAAACCGGCCGTCAAAGACGGACGGCCAGTGCCGGTCTGGATTTCCTACAAGATCAGCTTTGTTCTTGATGATGAAGATTCAGGGAAGTCCCATTAGAGATATTACTAATGGCCGGTCTCATTTAACACGGGACCGGCCTTATTTTTTGCAGAGCCAGGAAATAGGTCCTACTCCCCCCCGCCAGTTTCATCGGCCGCTTTCGTGAGAAAGGCAATCTCTCCCGACAGATCGGCCTGTGCCTGAAAAAGCTGCTTTATCAAATCATAGTTTTGGGCGGACCAGAACGGCGCATTGAGTGAAAAGGTGCGTTGGGCAGACAGAGTGTTACCCACGAGAATAAACTGCACGGCGCATTTTCCCACGGGGTTTTCAAAAACAGCATCTTTCGGAAGCGCTTCCAGAGCGTACCCTTCCGGTATCGTAATCTGCACCGACTCGTTCAGTTTGAAGGCATAGTCAAACAATATCGGGGCCTCGCGCTCCGGTTCCGTGAAAGGATTAGCGGACTCGGAGGCATACTCGAAAGGTTTCAGCATGATCCGGTCGCCAACCTGTGTTGCGGCGGGGTAATCAAGATGGCAACTGATGCGGAACGGCTGATCGACATTATCTGCATCCTCGAACTCGACCGAGTCAATTTCGGCCTGCGGTACGTAGCCGGACAATTCTTCCTTCAGCAGGTGGGCATAGTCGGTGCTGTCCTCATCGAGCAGCGCCAAGCGCATCGATCGGGCGTCGTGGCCCATCATCCGGCCCTTCAGCAAACCGGAAACTTCCATGTCTTCCCCGAAGCTCAGCTGATAGGAAAGGTTGGACACCGTTTTGTTACAGTCCGAGAATGGCACCGGCATCAGGTACTGAGTGCTGCCACAGATCAGGCCGTCGACACCCTCGCAATGCCACGGGACAATATCCACCGGGGTACACGCGTGCCCGGGACCATAAAAATGCAGTACGCCATCGGGGCCCTCAACGGACACAAGCGAACGATTCATTTGCCAGTACTTTGCTGACTCCACAAACAAATCATTCATTCTGTCTTTAAGGCGGACCAACCTCGCCTTGATATTCATCTCCCGCAGCATATCGCAAAATAGCCGGTCGATATCGAGGCGCCAGCCATACCGGTATTTGAGAACATCATCGACGACCTTGATCTCCTTCGGCTCTTGCTCTTTCCCTTTTTCATCCAATAGATCGAGATAAGTGAGATTAAGAATGCTATCCTGTACCCATTTGTAGGCCGCCGCAATTTTCGCCTCATCGGTTTCGAGACTGGCCCAGCGCTCTACAAGCTTCTTTACTCTCTTGTTTTTTTCGCAGAATATATCCAGCCGGTCCTGGCTGGTTTTGGCCCATTCTCCCCAGTACGCCGCAGGGGGAAGATCAGAGCCATAGTAGCAAAAGAGCTTGGTCTGTTGAGCCGCCGACGGCAGTGAATACGGCAGCTCTTTATAAGGAGGGATATAGCCAACCTCAATAAGGAGGGTTTCAGGTTTCTTGATATTGGGCAGTTCCGTAACCTGTGGTTTCGAATAGGTATTCAACCAAAGATAATTCGGAGTCAGGTAATCCCCGAGTACTTCCGCCTCCCATGCCGTCAGCTTCAGTTCAGCCAGCACCCACCGGTATTCCCCCCGCAACACCGGAATCTCCGTTTGAATCATCCACACCGACAACGAGGTCGGCACTTCGTAGGTGATCGCATACTCTATTATACAATCGTCGCTTACCCCCGGGATCGAGAAGGTCGTTTGTTCTATCTTCTCATCTTTGGTTTTGACGATCTTCTTCTCGAAAATGTTGTCACGTGTCAGGACTGCAATGGTGCCGTCGGGTTGAATAGAACGAGCATAGACGTCCTTGATTTTCTGCTCCAGATGCAAGTAGGGTACATCGACATCGGCCCAGTCGCGGCCCGATGCCCCCAGTATACGGATTCTCTTATACAGCGTGCGATACAGATCCCCTTTCTGCATCTTCTTGTCATCGGCCACCACTTTTTCAAAAATCACCACAGCATCGAAAATCTGCTTCGATGAATCCCTGGTGATGGCCCAGTCCTCTTCGGTTACAGGATCCCATTCGAACACTTTCCTATCGGCGGCAACATCTCCCGCGATTGACAGCAGAGAGACGAGAAACAGCAAGAGCGAAACATGAGACAACTTCATAGTACAACCCCTCAGTTATTCGTAAGGAGAATGCGGGCCTCAAACGCGGCGCGACGGGAACGATAGAAATCCCGGGCCTGCGCGTAATTCTCGACATCCTCGACAGTACCTTTGTATTCCACCTCCGTTTTTACACGGAGGGTGTTCTCACCGGTCGTAACAGTGAATACCAGATTGGCGGATTCACATGATAGCGAGTCATTCGACGGCGTTTCACTCACGGCTGTACCGGCCGGCAAGACCCAACTGATATCGGTTTCATATGCACCGTAGCGTCCGAACCAGACCGGATGAACCCGCTCTTTCTTGGACAGTTCATTCGGTTTGTCCGGATTAAAGAAATCAGCTTTGAGCAGGCCAAAATCGCCGGTGTGGTTAAGATAATTTTCCGCTGTCACGTGAAATGTGATCCACGTGGAGTCGCCGTCATGACCCATCTGTACATCAGAAATAACCGGACTGCGCATCGACTCCGAGAGAGTCTCCCGCCACTTGCGCACGATATCTTCGGCCGAGGTAGCCGACCTTTCGTGTCTCACTTTGTAGGCCCGGGCGCCATAATCGACCACGCTGATATCCGCCGACATGGAGTTGTCTTCGAGCAAACGGGCTGTTGCCCGATAGGCGCGTTTGTATGTTCGCGTGTTGAGCGATTTGAGTCGAACCAGGGATGAGTCCTCCCCCGACAGTCCCAGCACTCTTTCGCCGTGCAGCCAGGCGGGTAACCACCCCGGAGGAATGGATTCATCGGTGGGGTCAAAATACAGCCAGCCATCGGTCACCGCGGGCAATTCCGTACCGGTGTGGTTGACCGCATCGGAAGGAATTGACAGGATAACGTGGTTGAATTGGAACGGCGACGGGAGTTTCGGGTCGACCCACGACCCTAAATTAGCCAGAACGGCCCGACTGGGAATGTCCAGCGCTCTGAGCATAGCGCGCATCAGCGTGACCTTGTCTTTACAGTCACCGTATTTATTGGCCCAGGTGGCACCGCAGAATCGTGGCTGGAGTCTGCCCTCGCCGATTTCCACTCCTACGTACCGGATGTTGTCTCTCACATATTCGGCAATAGCACAAAACCTTTCCCACGGATCGGTTGACTGCCCGATAATCTGCTTTGCTTGCTCAAGTATAACATCGTTCGGCAGCGATGGCTCCTCGTGCAGTTCGGCGCCCCACTGGCAGACACTTCGCCAGTCAGAGAAATGCCCGACTTTACTGTTTTGCGGATCGTAACAATTCACGGCTATTTCCCGGGTCACGTAGTCCCACGGCGGCATCAGCGGTTCTTCAGGACGATACGGGAGGTCCGTGTAGAACCAGCTATAGGTCGACCCTTCGGTGGTTTGTTCAACCGAGTCGACATTGTGGCCGGAGACACAGTATTCCCAGCCGGAGGGAATAGTAACACTGAAACGAGTGTATATTACCGGAAGGTCAGTGTGAAAGCTGAACGACTGATAGTATGATTCCCACCCGCCTTTCTCTTCCACCTTGTACTCGTATGCTACCACATCGCCGGTGTGAACTTCGGGGAACATGGCTACCATCTGGCGCCGATCGTCGTAGTATCCGGCGGCGTTGTCGATATCGACCTCGACGATGTTCTTTTTGTCCAGCTTGTGACACTTGCCGTTGCCGTCGATCCGCCAGCCGGCAAGCCCTTTGATTTGCCGGTTCTCCCCGATCGTCTCGGCAAAATATGTTTCGTCCACGCCCGCCTGGGTCAAGACTTTGACCGCAATCCGAACAAGCCGGGAGCTGTGTCCGCCGCTACCTGACATCAACCTGAGCGACCTTGTGCAGGACCAGGGCGCTGGCGTCTTTGTCTACCTGGTATCCCTCGCTTTTTGAAACAGCCTCTTTTAGCCAGTCGGGTTGACTCATCGCCTCGGGGACGATAAGCATCAGAGCGGCTATCCAGAAAATGAATACGGGCACAGTCCACCGTCGCAGTGATCTCAAATCACGGGAAACGGTTGCCGCACCCTTTAGAAGAGACAGCATAATAATTTTCATAAGTTTTTATTGGTTCCCTCTCGCTGAGTGGCACAACAGCTTATCCTACTGAGCACATATCGTTAGATAATAAAATGGACAAAAAACGAAAATTTGTCAAGCATTTGTATTATGGGTCACCGCGGTGAATTTCCGGCCGTGAGGTTCACTTGACCGACAGACTACAGTTAAGCCACGCTTAATCAATCGCCCCAGCGCGCCCTGAAACCGCGCACATCGACATGCACGAACGGTCCGTGCTCTTTCGTTTTGCGGTACCGCGCCAGTCCGCCAATGAACTTCTCGTAGAATTTCATACCGTACATGTCATCAATGATATCATAAAGAATAGCCGCGTCTCTCCAATTGATGTGTCCGTCCTTATTGAGATCATCCATCATGCCGTCGGCGGGGTTTTCGTCTATGAATATGTCGGCGGCTCCACCCCATTGATGCCGGCTATATTTGACATTGCCGATACTCTTGTTGTACCACGGTGTCCGATAGCCGCTCAAGACATTGAACGATTTGCACGAGTAGCCCCGTTCATTGACCGCTGCAAGTATCATCTCCAGTTTCATCAGCAACTCTTCACGAAGAACCACATATTTCGGGTAATCGCCGCTCTGTTTGCAGATAAATTGGACCAAACGGAAGTGCGGTGTCAAAAATACCTGTTCTATCTCCGGTGTGACTTCGACAAAACCCTTTGGCGGTTCATAAACCGCGAGGCTCTTATAGGCTATCGTGGGATACTTGCCGATGTGATAACCGTTGAGGTATCCGTCCTTGAGTCTATCATATGGATACATCACGAATATATGCAGTGTGATTGTGTCTTCCACAGGTTGGCATGCAACTGTGAGACTGCACAAACCGGGTATTGCCGGTGCGGTCCACTGCCACTGAGCCGTCGTGGTACTGACCATTTCACCGGCATTGGCCGTAGCGCTGAACTCTCGTGCCGTCGAGCTGTCGGCCGCTGCGAACTTAACGCTTTCGCCCGGCAGGACAAACAGGCTCATGACTTTCAGGTCGAAAGATAACCCGCGAACGGACAGCGCAAAATTAGCCCGGCTGGCATCTTCACCGAGCTCGGCATCCGAAGCCAGTATCGACGTCGCTGCGACAAATGCGGCCATGACCGGTAACCATACCACAATTCTTATATGGTTGCGCATGCTATATCGTAGAAATTGCCTCATAGTCAGTTTCTCTCAATTGGAGTCCGGAGGCTCTTCGTTGAGCGCCTCAAGTAAAGCGCGGTCGCGCTCATAGATATCTCTACGAAAATGCGCCGCTCCCGCAGCGTCCACTCGGGCTGTCCAGTAGAGAATATGAACAGGGACCGGTTCGGGAAGGCGCACGGTCTGTTCGCTGCCCTTCTCCAGTTGGACCTGAAGCGTTGATGGGTTCCAGCGCTGCGAATTTTGCAGCAAATACTCGGCCAGCTCGAGGGGACGTTCGACTCTGATGCATCCCGAGCTGAAATCGCGCTTGGCTTTCGCAAACAAGCCGCGCATGGGAGTATCGTGCAAGTACACATTGAACTGGTTCGGAAACATGAACTTTATTCTGCCCAGCGCGTTTTTGGGGCCGGGCTTCTGGCGAAACCGGTACGGAAACTGCTTGCGGTTGACCGAAGACCAGTCAACCGTGGAAGGGTCTATCACCTGAGCTTCCTCCCCCCAGCCCTGAAGCACCTCAAAATCATTCTCAGCCACATAATTGGGATTGTCACGCAAAAGCGGCAGGATATCATTGACCGCCAGAATGTGAGGCACATTCCAATAGGGGTTAAAAACAAGATAGGTGATACGATCGCTGAAAACGGGCGTGCGACGATACGACTTGCCGACTATTACCCGCATCGATATTACCTTTTCGTTGTTCTCCACCACATCGAGTTCAAAATCAGCGATGTTTACCAGAACATGACGATATCCCAGATCCTGCGGAAGCCAGCGCCATCGTTCGAGATTGATGATAAGCTGACTGATTCTCTCACGCACGGAAACGTTCAGGGCCGCCAGGGTTTCCGCACCCACGACACCATCGGCCTCAAGTCCATGGCGACGCTGAAACGCCATCACCGCCTCCTTGAGTTCGCCGTCAAAGACCGCCGAGGTCTGGTCCGTTGCCGCGGCAAGATCGCCTGTAGCTATCAAACGTTTGCGTAGGTTTACGACTCTGCTGTCAGTCTCTCCGGATTTCATAGCCGGGCCATCGCTGATTTTCCCCCAGCCGCCACTGCGTTCGATCGCCCGGTAATCCGCGAGAGCCTTGCGAAGCAAGCGGTAGCCGGTCTGCGGCGGCAACAGACTGTGTAGTACCGAATCGACAGAGTTTTTCTCGATGGCTTTTTCCAGCACCGATGCCAGGTCAGCTTCTCTCCTGTTGGCAAACCATTCGGCATCTATAGTCTGCGGATTAACGCGGCCGGACAGAAAATGTGAACCAAGAATGAGGAAGGCATCGGTACAAAGCAATTCGAGGTCCACCAACCGGCCGGTTTGTGAGCCGTAGGGTCCGGAGAGAACATTGCGGGCATGCGAGTGCAGCGACTTGAGAGTTTTGGCGTGATAATCATCAGACCGCAAACCTTCCCTTTCCGCCGACAAAATCGCTGCCAGCAGTTCGGCAGCAGCGGGCAACGGTCCATTTGCGCCTACCCACGCCGGTTCGAAAGCCCTGCGTTCATAAAACAAGGGCAGCGCCACGGAGGCATAGACAATCTCATCACCAATGGTAATTTCCGGCGGGACTCCGGCGGCCTCGATCCTTCGCCGCAGTTGCTCCCTCAGGGAGTGTTCCTCTACATTCGCCAATGCGACCGTAGATTCGGTAACGAATATGACGACCAGAATTGCCGTCAGAAAAAACCTGACCAAACGAAATGTCCCGTCCGTAAGCAGCATCAATGAACCTCTATCCTTATCGGGAAGTGTGTGTGGAAACAACGGCGAATCTATAACGCCCGCGAATCACTTATCATGACCACGCACCTGAAGACATCTTTTCCGTACCGGCTCATTTTGTGAAACTCTTCAATAGTAACCTTCAGGTTTCGCGCCTTTGCCGAATCGCCGTATGACTCGACATCGGGATCATGGATGTAGAAATTATCCTTGTCGAAACCTGTGACCACAACCCAATGCGGCGCGCGGTCACCGGTGAGACGGTATGTCGATATCAGCATAATCGGAACCATCCCGCGATAGATGGCGCTGGTGATGTCATCGAGAGCAAAGTCATACATAGCGACAGCAGCTCCGGCCTCCAACGCCGATTCTTTGATATCCTCGTGTACCAGGCGAATAATCTCACGCTTCTGAGGCACTCTTACGGATTTCAAGAATGGCGGCTTCTCTGTCGAGGATAACACCCGCGCCTTCAAACCCCGCTTGACCGCAGATAGGGCTAGACCATAGGGACCGGTTCCGCCAATCCCCGATGTCATAAACACCAGCGTTGCCTCTTTCCAGAGATTCAGCTCCAGCGTACGATTGAGCGCAATTTCCGGTTTGAAATAATGCAGCGCCATCATCAAAGATGCCGGGCCGCAGGTAAAATCAAGGCTCTGCGAGTAATAGGGAATTTTCAGACGCACCTGATCGGTGTCAAGACGTTTGAGCGGCTTGATCATTTTCAGTCCGGCGCCACCGTCTTCATAGTAGTCACGAAGTGTCTCGGTCGCGCTGTATCCCCGGTTTTCATAGAATTTGATAGCGTTCAGATTGTCGGTGCGCACTTCGAGTGAGATACGGTCGCACTTTCTCCTCGCCGCCTCCAGTTCGCATTCCGAGAGCAGTTTGTCGCCAATGCCTTTTCCCTGATAAGAAGGATCGACAACGATATTGTACAGGCGCCCTATTCCCAGAGCACGGCGCCAGAGCATATATGCCCCACCGGCCACTTTTCCATCGTACTCGAAAACGAATATGATGGCGTGGGCGCGCGTGAGAAGATACTCTATCTGTTCCTCGGTAAACCGGTCAGTTGCGAACCCCACCTGCTCCAGTCTTACCAGCTCGGCGAGGTCGTGCTGCGAGGCTATGCGTATCCGTTCACCTGCTTTCGAAGTTCACTCTTTCTCCCGCATCAGAAACTTCACCAATTTCTCGTACAGCTCGCCAGCCTTCTGATCTTCATCTCCGGCAATGATAGTCGGGTTGTCATTTACCTCGATAACGACGAAATCACCGTTGACTTCTTTGAGATCAACGCCATACAAGCCGTTTCCTATCGCTCGCGACGCCTCCAGTGCCCGCTTGATCAATAGCGGGTTTGCCTCTGAGAGCAACATACTCTTGACGGGACCGTGTAGCGTCCTGCCGTCGGGTGTGTATGTAACAATCTTCCAGCGTTTCTTTGGGAATTGTATACTGGCATACGTAAAGAGGTTCACCTCCGAGTACTCCGACCCGCCAGTCGAATTTGGAACTGACGAACCTCTGAGCGACGATGCGGTCGGCCCTTCTAAAGAAGCGTTTACCGACGCTGACGAATTCCTTTGGGCGTTGAGGCCCGGTCGACATACATCGAGAAACTACTGTGAGGCGCCTTCAGTACCAGAGGAGAACCCAACTCCTGCATAAGTCTATCGCCATTCGCCTCAGTCAACTCCGACTCCGCCAGAAACCGGGTGTCGGGCATGGGGACATTGGCCGCTACCAGGTGCCGGTACATGTTTACCTTGTCGCAGCAGATTCGTATCGAATCGGAATCATCAATCACACGAACTCCGTGCATCTCGGCGGTACGCGATGCAACATATGCCGAGTTGAGCGGATCGGTGAGAGCACGTATCAGAATAGCATCGTATTCGGGTATCTTAACATATCTGGGCGAAAAAGGAAATCGGCTCGGTGACCCAGCTTTCGCGCAACCTGCGCCAGCCGCATGACCGCGTTCATTTCATCGGCGCTCGATATCGTATAGCGCTCTACGTAGATACCTATGCGTCCCATCTTATGCGACCCTCCAGGTATTTGATTTCCCGCGCTCCCAGCTTCTCAAACGGACACGGTGATATGTCGCTGAGAAGCAGCTTTCCATCTCCGAACTCGACGACTCTTACGCGCGCCAGAGGAACTCTAAAGACTTCCCATATCTGACGTGACAGGTCACGGTAGTTACTCGAAATACTCCAGCCCAAAACGGAACGGAAATACTTCACTTCGCTTCCCGCCGGGAGTTCCTGACAGCATATCGCATAGGTAAAATTACGCGTCATCGATTTGGCTATCGACTTCTCGCGTCCTGCTTTCAGAACGACCCTGCTCTTGCTCATGAACGGATTGATTGGATCGATGACAACGGGAGGTTCAAAATATCCGTTACTGATAAAAAACTCCGGCGTCGCCAGACCGTGAAGTTCTTGCTTTCTCCAAGAAACAGAGGCGGCACGTAGGCATCAAGCATCTCCCGGCAGGTCGGATGTACCTCCCGACCCAGATCCTCCAGATCCTGAGAGACGTAATAGGCACTCTCAAGATAGTCGTAGTCTCCGGCCAGATTCACCAGGCAGTTTTCATCTTCACACCAGGCTGTATGCAGGTGCCTTCTGGCGGCACGAAAAAGGCCTTTGTTTTCTTTCACACTTCTCCGCTATTAAACACTATCTGCCGTAATTCATAACAGGAATTACGGCGGCAGTCAACATTCAAGGCGGAGAACAACTTATAGAATCCCATAGACGGGCGTCAAATGAAAGTAGTAAAAAAAGTAAAGAGCCGGTTTGCCACCGCCGGCGTTTCAGCCGCGAGCCAACCACACCGGCATGTTCTTGTCGAATAGCGACTTATAAGGATCGCTCGGACTGGGATTCTTACGTGTTCGTAGCTCTATGAATTGAATTCCCCTGACGGGTCCTTTAACCGCATAAATTGGCTCCTGAAGCTCTATCTGCATACATCGGGGAAATTTCGCTCTCCGTTGTCTCAAACAGCCAACGTCAATAGACTGTTGTCACTGTCTTTCCTTGTGAGCAAAAGACCTCGAGAGTTTTTCTTCAATAGCCAGCAATCCGCGCTCCGGCTCCCTGTTGCCGCAACTCCTGGCTCCAAACAACGTAATAATCATTGTCAATTCCCGCCGGTTTGTGCATAATCGGATAATGCTAAGATAACTACTGGAGGTAACAGTGAAACCGCAAGATGCCTATATTGAACTGAAAACAACGAATGAAAGAGATCGCCACTTTGCACTCCACCGCCGGAGTGCTGCACTGGGATCAGGAATCGTTCATGCCCAAAAAAGGTGATGACCACCGGGCCGAACAGCTTGCTCAACTCGACCGGCTCAGCCACGAATGGTTCACCGACCAGAAAATCGGCGATTTGATTTCGGCCGTGGAAACATCGGATTTGGTGAGCGATCCCCTCTCAGAGACAGCCGTCAATACTCGCGAGTGGCGGCGCGTGTATGACCGGGAAACCAAACTCCCCACCGAATTTGTTGAGGAATTCTCGCGGGCTACATCCAAGGGCATAGGAATCTGGGCGGAGGCTCGCAAAAAATCCGACTTTGCATCGTTCCAGCCCCAGCTTGAAAAAATCGTCGAACTTTGCCGGAGGAAAGCCGAATTGATCGGCTACGAAACGGAAATATATGACGCCCTTCTCGATGAGTTCGAGCCCGGGGCCAGGTCGGCTGAGGTTGAAACGGCGTTTGCCGGTCTGAGAACGGACCTGGTAGAACTGATTGCAAAAATAAAAGACGCACCCAGGAGACCTGATATCGGCATTCTGAAACGGCCGTATGATGTACCCAAGCAGAGAGTGTTTGCCGAAATTCTGGCGGCAGCGATTGGCTATGATTTCGAGGCCGGCCGTATCGACGAGACTGTACATCCATGCTGTAACGGTCTGGGACCCGATGATACCCGAATCCTTATGCGTTACTACCCCGATGACATCGGAGAGGGCATCACCGGTACTACCCACGAGGCAGGTCATGCCCTGTATGAGATGAGCCATTCGGATAGAACGCACTGGGGCACACCCATGGGAGAAACGCCGTCGTTGGCTATCCATGAGTCGCAATCACGCACGTGGGAAAATATCGTCGGTCGTTCACGCGAGTTCTGGGGTTACTTTTTCCCGCAACTACAGCGCATCTTTCATCAGGAACTTCACGGTGTGACCGCCGAGCAATTCTATGGCGCTATGAACTGGGTGTCACCATCGTATATCCGGGTCGAAGCCGACGAGGCTACTTACAATCTTCACGTCATGCTGCGCTTCGAACTGGAACGCGCCATTATCAAAGGCGACCTCAAAGTGGCCGATATCCCCGGCGAGTGGAACAAGCGTTTCAAGGACTATCTCGGCATCGACGTAGACAAAGACTCCAACGGTTGTCTTCAGGATGTTCACTGGGCGCACGGCGCTCTGGGTTATTTCCCGACCTACGCGCTGGGTAATCTCTACGCCGCCCAGTTCTGGATGCAAGCGCAGAAGGACCTCCCCGGCATTTACGAGGATTTCGCCAGAGGGGAGTTCAAGCGATTGCTCGAATGGCTGAGCGTAAATATCCACAAGCAGGGATTCAGATATTACTCGAATGACCTGTGCAAGAAGATTACCGGTGAGCCGCTGTCTCACAAACCGCTGCTGGATTATTTGTATGATAAGTATGAAGGCATTTACGGGATAAGTCGCAATTAAATGCCATAGCAGGTATAAACAGTTCCCGGCTTTGTCCGGGAACTGTTTATAATTTTAGAATCTCTTCGTATAAATATGACAGTAAGGCTGTTTACCGGTCTTGTCGTAATAATCCTGATGATAATCTTCAGCAACCCAAAAAGTATCCGCCTTCGCCACTTCGGTAGCGACGTCATAGCCCTTACCCCTTCAAAATTGAGATGAGCTTCTCGGTGGTCTTCTTCTGCGCATCATCAACGTAGAAAACTGCCGAACGATACTGATCGCCAACATCGGGGCCCTGGCGGTTCTTCTGCGTGGGGTCGTGAATCTCAAAGAAAAGACGTGCCAGAGTCTCGAAAGTTACTTTCGATGGATCATACACTACTTCGACAGTCTCCGCATGGCCGGTATTCCCGGAGCAGACTTCGTCGTATGTAGGTTTCGAGGTGTGCCCGCCCATGTAGCCGGACTTCACTGACAAGACACCATCGGTATCCTGAAGCAGGTGCTCCACACCCCAGAAACATCCGCCCGCGAAATAGGCTTTTTCGGTGGCGACTTCAGCTTCTGTGCCCGCGGGTATAAAATTCATCGAGATTGAATTGACACAGTACCTGGTATTCTTGTCGGTGAGTCGCTCGCCGATGAAGACGTGTCCCAGATGACCGCCGCAGTTGGCACAGGTGATCTCCATGCGAGCACCATCGGCATCGACAGTGCGTTTGACCGCTCCTTCGATGGCATCATCAAAACTCGGCCAGCCACAACCGGAATCGAATTTGTAAGTCGATGCAAACAGGGCAACTCCGCACTGTTTGCAGACATATGTCCCCGGCTTATCGAATTTATCGTATTTGCCCGTGAAGGGCATCTCGGTCCCCTTGTGTAAGATCACACGCTGCTCTTCGGGGGTGAGTTTGTTGTATTGCATTTCGTGCTCCATCGTGTCGTTCGACTTGCTCTCCTGCGATGTTGATTTAAGAGAAACGAAGCCGAGCGAAATCAAGACTATCAGCCCTCCCCATACCAGAAATCTGGTTATTGCGGTTTTGTTGCCCAGCATGGGGTTATAGCCTCCTTGGTGTAGGTCATTTAATCTCGCAACCAGTCGTTATAATCTAAGACAATGTTAGACCATGATTGGTTCCAAAATACAAATGCCTACCCTCCGGGCAGACTATATGTGATCGACAGTCTTCTGCGCCTCAAGAGCTTAGAAGCGAGGCCAGCACTCTTATACCGATACTGATCGAAGACTCGTTAACATTCGAAAAATTGAGCCGGATAGTGTTGTTGCCCTCGCCCTTGCGAGTAAAGAAGTACTTGCCCGGCACATAGGCCACCTTGTGTTTGATGGCAGCATCGTAAAACGCTGATGTATCCAGCCCATCCGGTCCCACCAGCCAGACGAACATTCCACCCTCGGGACGCGACCAGGAAAAACCGTCGGCGAAGTTCTCTTCCAACGCCGAAAGCATAGCTTTCAGTCTGGGGCGATATATGTTCACTATGCGCGGCAGGTGTTTCTTCAGGTAGCCTTCGCCAATATACTCAGTCGCAATCGCCTGGTCGAGTGAGCTGGTGTGCAGGTCTATTCCCTGTTTGGCAAGCACGAGCCACTTGCGAATGAGCGGCGGCGCCACACAATAACCAATCCTCATACCCGGCGACAAAACCTTGGAGAGCGTTCCGGCATAGATGACATTGTCGGGCGCGAGTGACCAGATTGTCGGCAGATGATCCCCTTCGTAGCGAAGCGCGCGGTAGGGATCGTCCTCAAAGAGAATCGCGTTATGTTTGCGAATTATCGTGGCGATTTCCCGCCGGCGGTCGAGAGGGATGGTTCTTCCCGACGGGTTCTGGAAATTCGGTATCAGGTATACAAACTTGACGGTGTTCTCCGTCAATGCCCTGTCGAGCGCTTTGGGAATGACTCCGTTATCATCGGACTCCAGCCCGATATAATGCGGTTCATACGGATTGAAGGCCGAGATAGCGCCCAGGTAAGTGGGCGACTCCACGGCAACTTTGTCTCCGGGTGAAATCAGTATTTTGCCGATAGCATCCAGAGTCTGCTGCGAGCCGGTTGTCACGATAACCTCGTCGGCTTCGGCCTCCACGCCACTCTCCGCCAGGTAGGATGAAAGTATCTTTCTAAAAGGCGGGAAGCCTTCGGTCGGGCCGTACTGAAAAACCGAGGGACCGTATTTCTTTAGCACACCGGCAATCAAGTCGGGCATATAGTCCACCGGGAAGCTTTCAGGTGCCGGTAGTCCTCCCGCCAGTGAGATTACACCGGGCTGAGAAGCTACTTTTAGAATTTCTCGAATGGCGCTGGCACTCATGCCCTTTGTTCTCGATGCCAGTATGCTGACCGGCGCGCTCGACCCGTCAGGCCGGGCGACGTCATTCGGTATTGTTCTGGAAACTGTCATAGCTTATCTCCTGTCTCGTTATCTGATTTGCATCCTTCCGGATTGTTCCATCATATCGAGGGCATCACCAATAATCCGGGTCGGCCGCCAGTGAAGGCGTTCGTAATATTCACCGCGAAGTACCGACATCACGCGTACATCAACAAAACCGCTTTCGTGACGCACCGCCTGACGATGCACGCCTTCAATTTTGAATCCCTCAGACTTATACAGTTTGAGAGCTCTTTTGTTGTTTGTGAAAACATCAAGCCACAGCCGATGAAAGGTCAGGGTATCGAAAGCATACTGTTGAACCAGCCTGATTGCCTCACGACCATAACCACACATTTTCTCGGCGATTACTATCCGCCGTAACTCAAGGCACAAAGTCAGGATTTTTCTGACCGACTAAAATCACATGCCCTACAGGCCGCTGGTCTGAGACATTCTCGACTATAAAATGGCCGATATCGGGATCCTTCATCGCCGCCTCGTGGTGCCGGGCGCACCACTGACGAATAAAAGGTGCATTATCCGGATGCCCTTCACTGGTGAGGATATATTCGAGATCGGAACTACAACTCGGCCGCAAAGCGAGTCTCCCTCTAAAACAGTTGTCTCTCTTTTTCATATCAGCATCCTCCGTTTCTGAAAGACAGGAATAATCGACAATCAGACTATCCTCTCTTTGTACTATTACGATACTAATATATGTTCTGTTTCATATTAGTCAAGAAAATAGATTGTCATAGGACAATATAATTATAAACAAGCCGGGGTTGGTCTGATAATTTTCATTTTTGTCTTGCGGCAATGTCGTTAACTCGTTATATTAAAACCATGTCTGAAGCATGGTCACCTGATATAAAAAAGGCGAACGTACCTATCTACCTTGCCATACTCACTGCGCTTGAGCGTGATATTGTATCAGGTACATTGCGGCCGGGAGACCGTCTGCCGACTCATAGAGAGCTGGCCAATCAGCTTGAATTGGCTATTGGCACTGTGACAAAAGCGTATCGTGAGGCAGAAAGGCGGGGGTTGATTAATGGCGATGGACGCCGCGGCACTTTTGTAGCCGGGCTTGCTCATCAACCCAAGACCCCTCATCATTCGCTGCATCAGGAGTCGGGCTTCATTGATCTGAGCCCCTATTTTCCACCGGCCGAAACTGATCCTGACCTTCGCCATGCCCTGGCAGAGCTTTCCCGTCGGGAGGTCAATCACCTTATTCACTATACCGGCCCCCGCGGATATGCGCGCCATCGGGCGACCGGTGCTCAGTGGGTTGGCACGCTCGGGTTAAGTACCGACGAAGACGCGGTGATAGTTACCGCCGGGGCGCAGCACGCAATCCTCATCACGCTGTTGGCGCTGGCACAGAGAGGCGATGTCATCGCTACCGCCAGGCATACCTACACCGGGGTGAAATGGGTGGCTGAACTGCTGGGATTGAAACTTGTTGGCGTCAAGAGCGACCGGGATGGACTCTTGCCCGATGCTTTCGAGTCATGCTGCCAAAAACACAAAGTGAAATTTCTCTATTGTATTCCCTCTCTTGATAACCCCACCAATGCTATTCTATCGGAATCGCGAAACCGCGCCCTGGCGGAAACAGCCGAAAAATACGGTGTGGAAATTATCGAGGATGAGATCAATAGAAGACTCCTCGCTGATCCCCCGCCGTTGATTTCTTCAATCGCGCCCGGCCGAACCTTCCTGATCGCCTCGCTGGCGAAAGTTGTCGCCGGCGGACTAAGGGTCTGCTACCTTGTCGCACCCGAGAAGAACCGTGAAAAGTTATATAAGGCAGTTCTCGCCACAACCCTCATGGTTTCGCCGCTCGCCGCCGAACTGGCATCGCTGTGGATAAGCGATGGCACCGCCGAACGGAGTGTGGTACGCAAGAGAGTTGAGGCCGAGCGAAGAAATGCTATTGCCGTCGAAACACTCAAGGATCTTGAATACTCCGGCCACCCCTCCAGTTACTTTCTCTGGTTAAAACTGCCTGAACGCTGGCATCCGGGCGAGTTCGCCGCCGAGGCCCATCGCACCGGAGTCATCGTGGCGCCATCGGACATTTTCGCGGTCGACCCCGGGGACATAGACCGGGCGGTTCGAATCTGTCTGGGGGGCAACACCAGCATCGAAAACCTCGAGCGCGGCCTGCGCCTGATCGCCTCAATCCTGCAAGGAACAGCCGGCCCCAAATCCGTTGTTTTTTAGATAGCCGCTGCCCTCATCTGAACCCACAAAGCTCCAATTCTACATTTTGACAGAAAACTTCCCGTTTTCGGGAAACTTCCGCCGCCAATACCCGTACAATGCATTAAATTACACATAGTGTACACATATGGCACTTGATTCTAAAATGACCCGCAAACAGATGGAACGCCAGTCGAGGCAACAGTTTGTTCTGACCGCGACCCGTAAACTGTTAGCCGAAAAAGGCATTGAAAATACCAGCATGGAGGATATCGCCGCCGAAGCCGACTACACCCGGCGAACTCTTTATGCCTATTTCAGCAGCCGGGATGAGATACTATTAATGGTATTCACCGAGGATCTTGCTCATCGCTGGGCTGAGCAGCAAAAAGCCATAGAAAAGCCGGCAAGCGGTCTGGAAAAAATAGTGGCCTGGGGGCAATCTTTTTATGAATATGCGCGGACTCACCCCCATTCAATGCACCTTCAGGTCTACTGGGACTTCAAAGGCATCGATCGTGACCGCATAAATGAAGAAGTCTTTTCAAATTTCGAATCGATAAACAACGCACTCGCCGAAGGCTTGCGTGGGATTTTCAGCCTCGGTGTTTCCGACAAATCTCTACGCCCCGACATTAATATAGACCTGTGTATCAGCCAGTATCTATATACTCTGCGGAGCATTCTTCACCGCGCCCTGTCGCCCACCTACTCTTTCGCCAGTTTCGATCCCGATGAGTACGTTGCGCATTACCTTGATCTTTTCACGCGAGCAATCCGCAATTCTTAAGGAGCTATACTATGCATCGCCGCTGTCTTATTTTCACAGTAGCCTTAATTGCCCTTCTAATTCCCGCCACTGACTCATTCGCCGACAAAAGTGACACCATCCCCGGTCCTCCCCCCGGCACGTACAGGATTCTTTCTGATGACGGCATGGTGAGAGTACCGTTCGAGATTGTTGGCGGGGATATCTGCATGGCGTGTAAAGTAAACGGCCGTGAGTGCCGCATGCTTCTCGACAACGGCTTTCTTTGGGACCCGCTGCTCTTTTTCGGAAGTCCGACCGTGGATTCCTTCGGTCTCGAGTACGATGGCGAGGCAGAGGTAAGCGGCTCCGGCGATGGCGACCCTATCCCGTCCCGGACGGCATCGAACATCACGGTGACATTCCCCGGAGTCGAGTTTTACGATCAGACCGCCATCATCACACCCTACAGCTCCGGTACCAGTAGGATGTGGTGGAATGGCGAGGGACAGATCAGCGCAGCCTTCTTCAAGCATTTCGTCGTCGAAATAAACTTCGACGATATGATCATCACCCTAACCGAACCCGACAAATTCGAATACACCGGAAGCGGCAAGGAAATACCCATGATCCACATGTTCAGCAACTCATGGGGAATCCCCGCCGCGTTTGAAATGTCCGATGGTCAAACCATTTCGTCTGAGCTGACCATGGACCTCGGCTACGGCGACTGGCTACAACTGGTGCCGGGTGGCCCGCATAAATTCTCAATTCCAGAAAAAGCATTGCCGGCAAGTTTGGGATATGGAGTTCAGGGCGAAACACGTGGATACTTCGGCCGTGTCCAAAGTGTCGAGATTGCTGGTTACAAAATCGACAATGTTCTAACGGCGTTTGTAGGACCGGATTGTGCCGAGACAGTGTTCCATGAATCTTTGCTCGGGCTGGCTCTGCTGGCTCACTTCAATTTCGTCTACGACTATCAAAACCAGAGAATGTTTGTCGAGCCGAACAAGAATTTCAATCAACCATCTGAATACGACATGACCGGCATGGTGATGAGAAAAGGCGGTGAGGACTTCCTCAATATAAAGAAGATCCATCCCAACTCCGCCGCCAGCGAGGCTGGCTTGATCGAGGGAGACAAAGTGATTATGATCGACGGCCGACCGGCAACATCATATACCGTTTGGGATCTGCGCCCTCTGCTGCAGCGCGACGGTGAGACAGTAGTGCTCATTGTAGAACGCGATAATGAACAAATGGAAGTCCCGCTCAAACTTCGAAGGCTGCTCTAAAGAGCAGCCTCGCGAGCATTCCGCCGTTCTCACATTAGACTTCCGGTATATTTGAATATTCTCCTTATCAAAAAGTAATAGCTATGAAACCGATTGCGTCGCGGCGCAAAGGTTGCCCCTGGCCAGGGACAGCGAAACTGTCTGCACTAATGCAGCGTAAGCTAAACTCAGGACACTCACATTTTATGTAGGGGTAAATCCAATGCGTACTACGAAGCTAATCGTAATAGTAGCTCTTGCTGTCCTCGTTCTGTCGGCGACATCCGGCGCCGGACCGCTTGAGAACCGGCACCAGCTGGAACTGCGAATGGGGATGTGGAATCAATCCACCGGTGAAAGAACGGTGGAGAGCGGCGGCATCATAAGCAACGCCATTTCCACGACCGTAAACAGCAACGGCTTTCTGGGAAGATTCACCTATGGCTACTGGCTGTCGGAAGGTTTTGCATTGAACGCAAGCCTTGGCGGCATGCTTGCCAGCGTTGAGACACAGATCGAAGACGTAGGCGTCACGACCGAAACCGCCTATATCGGACAGTTGCTTGTAGGAGTCAAACAATACTTCCCGGGATCCACGTTTAATTCATCCGTGAGACCGTACGTCAAGGCGCTGGTGGGGCCGTGCATCGGAAAGCAGACCAGCACCCAGATAAGTTATGTAACGGCATCCGAGTCGAGAACGGAAGTCGTCATAGGTGGACAGGCTGCCGCCGGAGTCGATTTCCTGGTAGGCCCGCACGTATTGATGGGGGTCAATCTGGGTTACAACCTGATGTCGGACTTCAGTGAACCCATCGGCGGAAGCAAAAACTACAGCGGTCCGGAGGTCAGTTTCGGAATCAGCTACCTGATCGGCAAAATAAAAGAGTAGGCTCTGCTTCAGAGCATCTTTTGCATCCAAACAACATCGAATGTCTTCCCTTGCTTGATGCCGACCTCTTTGAATCGTCCGCATTCAACAAAACCGTGCCTCCGGTGAAACTGGAGGCTCTGGTCGTTGAGTGATGTTATCGATGCCAGAAAGATATCTATGCCACGCTGTTTCGCCTGCCCGGTAAAGTAGTTCAGGACGCGCGTCCCCAGACCCTGTCCGGTGTGTTCGGGCAGTATGAAATACGTAACCACCGCCGTGCGCCGCAGAGTTCTTGCTGAATGATACGGCCGCAAAAAGGCAAAGCCAATCATTTCGTTCGTTTCGGTCCTGACTGAGACTGCCGGATAATCGCCGACCATCGTCATAAACCGATCGAAAAATTCGCCCCCCACTTTTTCATCCGGAAAGGCGGCAAAACCGTTCTCGACAAAATAATTGAAAATGTCAACCAGCGTAGTTTTATCATCGGGTGATATTGCTTCGAGATTGTAATCCATGATATCCTCTCCTTGTCAAAACAGCATAATAGCTCCTTATGTAAATATCATTAACGACGTTGACACCGGCAAATGAAATTAGCATACTGGAAGAATATTGCTGATATTCGTCGCCTGAATAGGTAAGAGACTTTCAGATCAGGAGGATAAAATGCCGTTATTGCTCTCACGCCAGGATGTCATGCAGGTTCTTGACATGAAAGACTGCATCGAGGTTACCGAACAAGCGTTTGCCGAGATGGCCAATGGAACCGCCGTATTGCCGCTGCGCACCAATATCAAGCCCCCGGGTGGCCTGTCGCTTTACATGCCTGCCTACCTGCAGAAGCTTGGGGCGCTGGCCTGTAAAATAGTGACTGTCTACAAAGATAACCCGGCCAAACACAAAATGCCGGTGGTTGTAGGAAAGGTGCTGCTTCAGGACCCTGAGACCGGCGATGTTATCTGTATTATGGATGGCGGCTATTTGACTGCTATCAGGACGGGTGCGGCCAGCGGCGTGGCGACAAAATATCTCGCCCGCGAAGACAAAGGACAGGTAGCCGGCATTTTCGGAGCCGGCGTTCAGGCCGGAGCGCAACTTTGGGCTGTAGCCGTCGCGCGCCCGCTATCAAAAGCCGTCGTTTTTGATACCGTGGATAAAGCAGTCGAAACATTCATCAAAACATGGAGCGAAAAGCTTCAGCTCGAAATCGTCAAGGCCGATTCTCCCGATGCTGTGCTGGATCAGGCGGATATCATCTGCGCGGCGACATCGGCAGCGACCCCCATTTTTGACGGCAGCAAAGTACGCGAAGGAACCCACATCAACGGCATCGGCAGCCACACTCCCAATGCCCGTGAACTCGATACTGCCATTATCAGAAGATCAATGCTGGTCGCGGACTCCTATGAAGCCTGTCTCAGCGAGGCCGGAGATATTATGATTCCGATACAGGAAGGCGCCATAGACAAGTCGCACATGAAGGCAGAGCTTGGCGAGGTGGTCACGGGTAAGAAACCCGGCAGACAGAGCGCTAAAGAGATTACTCTTTTCAAATCGAACGGTCTGGCAATTCAGGATACGGCCACCGCAAAGTTGATTTATGACAGGGCGTCCAAAGCCGGCATAGGTGTCAACGTCGACATATAACGGGCACGCTGGTAAGTATATCTCGCAGGTTGAAACGGGAAATATTCGTTCGATTTAAGTGTGGTTCGATTCGGATATGAAGGAAAGTCTTAGCTTTTAAGGACAATAGCAGGCATAGTCCTTGCCACACCAAAAATCGACATGGCATCCGGACCCGACATCTTTAAGTGCAGCGATTCTTTTCCCCCCACTGCAGAGAGGATGCGTCGCAGAGTCTCGTCGAAACCGCCCAGGGCGGATATTGCCTCACCGTCAAGGTCGGTCTGAATCTCAATACGCAGCCCTGAGGATGTCTCTATTACCATTTCGGTGGGAATATATCGTTGAGTCTCGGACTCACCCAACCCTGTTACTTCGGCGATTGCTTCAAGCTCAACGTTTGTTAGCGTCTTCGAACCCGACAACAGGCGAACCCGTACTACCGTCTGCACCTCCGCACCATTGTCCAACCAATCGTCGGTAAATTCCTTAAGCGCCGCACTGTCATCGATTGTCGCAGCGGCGCATTCACGTAGCAAGACGCCATCGATTCGCACCGACATCTCCATGCGCTTGAGGTCAAGCATCAGGTACGGTTGTACGTTGGCGACAGGCTTATTCTCTGGCGGTCGAACCTGTGAACCGTTACTTCCAACGTAGTCGCCGGTCTCATCGGGCTTCCCCGGTCGTTGGTCATCGACCATCAGCACCGGAGAAAGCATCAGGAGCATCAAAATAACGGCGCCTGCAATCAGCTTTATCCGGTTAACGAAAGTATTCAAATCAGAATACATATACCCTCATACCGGTGTGGCTTCGCCTGTAAAGTTCTCTCAGGTCGACCGTTCCCAGGCGAACGCAGCCATGTGTAACGGCAGCTCCGAGAAGTCGTTCGTATATCGTTCCGTGGATAAAGTAACCATCCCCGAAGCCGATGGCGTATTCTCCCATCATGTTGGCATCGAACCGCTCCTGCTCGGATTTCGGTAGCGGTTGACCTTCTTCAATAAAGGCCCAATCGGGTTTACGCCACCATGGATTCTCCAGCTTTGTATCCACCGTATACACTCCACCGGGTGTTTCGAATTTCCACTGTCTGCCGGTCAGACTATCCTGGAGTTCACCTCCAGAACCGGTTGAACACAGAGCCTCAAGAATTACCGAATCCGCGGTCCGCAAAAACAGACGATTACTGTAGCGATCGATTACTATGTAAGGCTCATTGGTCCTTCGAGCCTTCCTGACACTTCCCGGAGAATATCCGGTATTGGCAGGTAGCAGCGATGACCGCGGGCTCCCGCCGACAGAGTTTTCAAAAGAACCTGAAGGCCAGAGCCGGACATGTGCATCGGAGCGATAGTCGGTATTGACAAGTGCTAACAGAGCAACAAGCACGGCGAATATGAGACCATAACGCAGCTTCATTGAATACCGTCCCAGGATCGCACGATAGTCACCGGAGTGCCAACCGGAGCAACCTTTAGTAGCGCATTCATATCTTCGTTCGACACCGCCACGCAGCCTTCGGTCCAGTCCTCGTTGCGGCCGCCTTCACCGTGTATTTCAATCAACCCTCCGATGTGTGAACCTGCCGGTATCAGCCCGCCACGCAGATTCTTCTCGAAACGCTGCTTGTCGTACTTATTGGGATAGTCAAGCAAAAGCGCCCGGTAGTACTTGCTGTTCTTTTTCACTTCGACGACACGGTACATACCTTCGGGAGTGGCACCGTCACCGGACATCTTTTTCTGATAACCGGCGTTGTAACCCAGGTCACACGTATAAGAATCAACCACCGCACCGGCTTTGAGCACATAAATCGTATGAACGGACTTATCGACAACGAGCGCATGCTTACCCGTTTCAGCCGAACGCTTCACTGTTTCCAGCGCCCACCGGTCAGCGTGCACCAGAAGTTCTTCCAGTATGGCCTGCTGTTCCAACAGACGCCCCGACAATATGCCAAGACTGCTACGGGTACTATCCACATAGATCGCCGCGCCGTCGGAATCCGTTTCCGCAAGCTGAGAGGCCAAATCCAGTTTCAACCTGGTCTGACGATAAAGCACCTTGATATCGGTACGATTCAACTCCCCGCTCAGCAGGTCCTTCAGGCAGTCGAGTGAATCGGTAAGAGCGTCGATGTTCGATAGTAAGGCACGATGGCGCGTCTCTGCCTGACCCGTGGCTATTGAAGCTGCTTTTTGGGATAGACGGATCGATTCTTTGAACAGTGAATCCGGAACCCGGTAAGATAGAAAAGGCCACCAGCGTTCGTTCTCTTTGCGCAAAGCTTCCTCTCCGGCATGCAGCTGTCGTTCGGCTTCTCTCAACGTCGATCTATAATTGGTGCCGCCTTTGCCTGTCCGGGCATGGCTAAGAGCATCAAGCGCTCGTTCATGGTTTGCAGGGGTGGTCGCCTGAACTCGCGCGAGACCACAATACCGCCGAGGCTCAAGAGTATCACGATGGGGAACCATATGATAAGTCTGGTGCGGAGAGTCATGGAATCATCATCGAATAAAGAAGTGAAGTATAATCCGTAGTCACTTTACTATTGAAGGAGGCCGGACTAACCGGCCTCCGCAAAATGAGTACGACAAACAAGGTTGTCTTACTTCTTGGTGACACGTGCCACCGCAGCAGCAATCTGTTCGTTGACGCTCGCCACCTGCGTCTTGATCGCATCCAGCTTGGACTTTGCCACCAAATAATTGCCGGAGTTGTAGTCCTGGACAGCTACTGCCAACGCATTCGCCGCCGCCTCGACATCCCCCTGCATAACCTTCAGATCAGCCGCTGTTCCTTTAGCTTTAGGAGCAGACGCCAGAGCAGTCTTCGTTTGAGCAATGAGTGACTCGACCTCTGCTATTGAAACGCTGTCGGCAAGACGCGTCGCTTCCTTTTCAGCCACAGCCTCCGTTTCGGCCTGAGCCATGAGGTTCGAAGCAGCAGTGATCAACTCCTCCGCACGACCGTAACTACGAATAGCTGAAAATCTGGCATCTTGCTTTTGCATCTCCACCGAAGCAGCATTGAGCGAATCCGCAGCCTGTTTGAACGTCTCGGGCGCGTATTGCTCGACTCCGTTGACGCGGGCACTTTCGATAGCAGATTTGCCGGCTTCGAACTGAGCTACTGGTGACTCGCTGCAGCCCGCGGCAAATCCAAACAGGGCGAGTGCCACCAACACCGACGACACACGCATGAACATTGTCTCATCCTTTCGGCCGATATTCTCTTGGAATATTAGGTTCAAAAAAAAAGACACACACACGTTCGGCCAACGTACGTACGCCTTGTTTGTATTCGCTAAGACGGCGATTGTCTCAGCAGGTTAAGAAATCAATTTCTACTGTGACTGATTTATCCTTCTGTCGCCAACCGGCGACACACACAGCTTACACAAATGTCACTGAGCACGTCAAGAACCGCAGATACCATAACATTGTTCCCTCATTCTGTCAAGGGCATTCGCGACCACCCGACACAACAGCGCAAGTCGTTGTCCTACAACATGTAGCGGCCGCGCTCAAGCCTCTATATCGAGAACGTCGAATATAAAAGCTAATTCAAACGCATATTCCTCGAGATAGTCGTAGCGTCCGCTTGCACCAAAGTGACCGCTCTTGAAATTGGTACGAAGTAAGAGCAGATTGTCGTCGGTCTTGAGAACCCGCAACTTGGCGACCCATTTCGCCGGCTCCCAGTAGTGAACGCGGGGATCGTTCAATCCGGCCGTAATCAACATATTCGGATACTCCCGCGCTTCCACGTTGTCATAGGGCGAGTAAGAGCGTAGATAGTCACGAACCTTCTTGTCATCAACCGGGTTCCCCCACTCGTCATATTCGGTAACGGTGCGCGGAATGGACTCATCCATCATCGTACCGACAACATCGACAAACGGCACGTCGGCAACAGCTGCTTGAAAAAGATCCGGACGCATGTTCACAACGGCACCGATAAGCAGCCCGCCCGCGCTGATACCTTCGATAACAAGTTTCTCCGGTGAAGTGTATTTTTCGGCAATGAGATGTTCGGCACAGGTGATAAAATCCGTAAAAGTGTTCATCTTTGAGAACAGCTTACCATCCTCATACCACTCTCTGCCAAGTTCGGAACCGCCCCTGACGTGGGCGATGGCATAAACGAATCCTCGATCCAAAAGACTCAGCCAGCCGGACCAGAATTCAGGTTCGGGATTGGAGCCGTATGCTCCGTAACCATACAGAAGCAAAGGGTTCGACCCGTCGCGTATCAGGCCCTTGCGATACACCAGGGAGATTGGTACTTCAGTATCATCTTCGGCCCGCGCATATATCCGCTCTGAGTGATAGTCGCTCTGCTCGTATCCTCCTACAACGTCCTCGATCTTCAAGACCGTTCTCTGGCGGGTATCCATGTCATAGGCCATCACTGTTTCGGGAACGACAAACGAGGAATACACGAAACGAAAGATACTTGTCTCGAAGTGCGGATTCTTACCACTCCAGCAAACGAAAAGTTCTTCATCAAAATCGATATAGTGATCAACTCCGTTTCGGAGATCAACGACCCTGATGGCATTCATGCCACCCATCCGTTCAAACAGCACAAGATGATTGGCGAAGATTTCAGCATCTTCAATCAGAACATCATCGCGATGCTCAATCAACTCCCGCCAGTTTTCTTTGCCGGGTGCATCCACCGGAGTGGAGACGATGCGAAAATTCATCGCCTCACTGTTGGTAAGTAAAAGAAAGTCGTCCTTGCGATGGAGCGGGTAGTACTCAACCCCTTCTTCCCTCGGCTGAATCAGGCGGAACTCAGCCTCCGGCGAAGCCGAATCAAGCACACGTACTTCCGCTGTAATCTGGCTTTGGAGCCTCAGATAGATATATTTTTCACTGCGCGACTTCGTTACGATGACACGAAAGGCGGAGTCTTCCTCCTCGTATACCATAGTGTCGTCCGTGGGCGATGTACCGAGAGTGTGCCGGTGCAACCGGTAAGGCCTGAGGCTATCGTCGAGGGTGGAATAAAATATCGTCCGACTATCCTGAGCCCATTGGATACGGGTATAGGCGTTCGTGATACACTCATCGACAATCTCGCCGGTCACAAGATTCTTGAAACAGACGGTGTACTGCTCGCTGCCTTTCAGATCGAGGGTATAAGCCAGCCAGCGCCGGTCGGGGCTGATTTCAAAGGCGCCCAGGTCACAATAGTGGTGGCCGTGCGCAATTTCGTTCAGATCCAAAATGATTTCTTCGCTGCCGTGCGGATCGGCAAGCCGGCGGCAATAGATATTATAATTCTTGCCTTTCTCCAGACGATAGTAATACCAGTAGTTGCCTTTCAGGTAAGGAGCCGATTGATCGTCTTCGCGAATACGCCCCCGCAACTCCCGGTAAAGTTTTGCGCGAAGGTCACGGGCGTGCTGCATCATCTGCTCAGAATATTCATTCTCCCTCTTAAGGTACTCTATGACCTTCGGGTTCGACCGATCACGCATCCAGAAAAACGGGTCCACAGAAATCTCCAAATTTATTGCCAGAGCCAATATAGTGTAAAAGGGCCGTTAACGTAAGGGATTAGCGATGACAACGGCAGCGCATTGCCCCGCAACATGTTAACGGGACAAAAGTGATCTTGCGACTCAATGGGGAGAGGGAATTGCCTAAGGCGTCTCTTCCATGGAAAGGCAGGTGAATATCTGGATTATCCGGCCATCTTGTAAAGGCACCGGTGCATCAATAATTTTCCGGATTGATTCGGGGGTGATAATCGATGGATCATAGGTGAAAATGACCCGGTGGTCGGAGGCGTAGGTCTCTATCCCGATTATTCCGGCTACGTTTTCAAACAGCGATGTAAAGAAATTTGCCGTCCCCTTACACTTCACGCCATCCACGATGCACTCCAGCTTTGCCCCGGTGGTGTCTCCAACCATAACGGATGTAGTCGGCTGGGTGAACGCCGCCCGCAGGGCGTATCCGCCAAACAGCGAGACAACAACCAGAATCGGAATAATTATCTTCGGTATCTTCATACTATCACCGCCAACCTGCACGAACATCTAGAACCCCCGGTTCCGGGCAGGCTTCCACGCATTCAAAACAGTTGGTGCAGTCACGGTATTTCACACTATTCAATTCCTGCACCGGAATATCGTGCGGACAGGCAATCTGACAGTTCCCGCATTGAGTGCACTTGACCGTATTTCGCGAGACTTTTACCAGACCTACGCGGCTGAACGGGTCGAGTACCGCTCCCAGCGGACAGAGGTAGCGGCAGAAGAACATCGGCACTATCAAACCTGCCAGGCCCATCGTTATTAGCACGATAACGGATATCACTCCCACCGTGCCATGTCCGAATCCGGAGAATATCAGATAGAACGGATCATACCCGCGCAGAATCAGTTCGCCGGTCCGATAAGTTAAAACCAGCGAGAGAGCCAGCACGACATAGCGGGTTATCTTGAGGATGCCATTGAGCTTTCTCCCCGGGCGGAACCGCTTTTTCGTGACGTGTCCCCCGGCCCAGCCAAATATCTCACCCAGAAAGCCGATTGGGCATGCCCAGCCACAGAATGATTTCTTGGAGATTACAGCCAGCACCAAAAGAGCTATCAGCATGGAAAGATTAAGCGGACCGAGGGCGCAACTGAATTCGCCGTGTACGAATAGCCCCCACAGGCTCTCGGCGCCACCGAACGGGCAGAAGGCTTCAAATGATCGGGTGCCATAACCAAGCGCCTGATACGTAACCAGACCCAGCACAATGAGCAGTAAGCTGTAACGTAGATACTTGATTTTCATTAACCGCTCGAACCCTCGATTGCAGGAATGCTTTCCGTAAATATACCGGGATTCTTCAATTAAGCAATCAGAAATCGAATTGATCCCTCTGGTATCGGCCCGTTTCGCGTAAATCCGTATCCTCATGCCCTACTTGAGCAGAAGCATCTTCCTCGATTCGGTATAGTCGCCAGCCTCAATCCGATACAGGTAAATACCGGTTGATACCGATTTGCCGGAGGCATCGGTTCCATTCCAGTAAACAGCATGATATCCAGCCGCTTTGTCGGTATCAACGAGAGTACGTACTTGCTGACCCAGGATATTATACACGTTGATTTTGACGTGCGACCGCTTCGGTAAGGCATACTCGATTGTGGTCACCGGGTTGAACGGATTCGGATAATTCTGCGACAGTTGGAAACGATCCGGCAGGACCGTGCCCTGCTGCTGGCCACCGATCGAGGTAATCATGCTCAGTTGCGTCGAGTCATCGTAGGTGCCGTCGACGTCGTAATCAAACAGAATCTTGACATCATCCATCTGCGGGTCGGTCCAGTTTGGTACAACCGTGCTCAGCCCCGCGCCGGGCAGTGAAACGCTCTGGGCCTCCGCGATAGCTCCGCCGCTTGTCGAGACAAACCAGATTTCCATCGCACAGGTCTTCCCCGAACCAGCGTTCAATATATTAAACGACTCGCCATCGAGCGTGAAGAACTCCATCTCATCGCCGTTGTCCATCGTCAGTCCCTTCACAACATACTGCTTCTCTTCATCGGTACCGATTGCGGCGCAGGCCACCTGGCATTGTTTTGGGTCGGCATCGGTGTTGCCGATTGCCACTGACGTATCATAGGAGAGAGCGTCCGTCTGTGAAGCATCGACGCCCGTGCGCGAGTACCTGTAGATAAGCGGACCATCCCAGATTGAGGCGGTTATTACGGCGCTCTCCGATGACGCCAGGCTCATTTCATACGCACCGTCGGGCAGCATGAATCCCTCCGGCACCGACTCTCCCGCTCCCGCGAGCACCATAAGCGGCACTGCATCGGGAATCTCTTCAAAATAGGCAGCATCATCGAACCCGGTCACATTGCCGACACCATCCTCAATCAGCAACTGCGTAAGTCCGTTGTGATAAACCTCAAACGGATCGGCGCTCGCCGACGCGAAACTCACAGATCTTTTTGCCCCGCTCGCGCCCGGCAGAACCGGCGGTTCCAAATACGATGCCGAGGAGTCCAGCAGATAGCAGAAACTACCCTGACCGTTCCAGTCGGCATATTCAATTGACGACCACGTATTTGAGGCCGAGTCAATAAAAAGCGTATCATAGTCTGAGGGCATATCGCCAACCGGGAACTCACTATCATAGATGTAAACTCTGTACTTTCCCGGTTGACCGGAGACCTGGTCGATCCGGAACGGGTTGACGACATGACCGCCTTCTCCTCGCTTGCCAATCGCCATCATGCGCCCGTTGACGAAGTTCTCGCGCATCATTTCCTTAAGCTCGGTGAGCGTCTCTCTGCTGGTATTGCGAGAATTGTTGTTTCTGTACTCGCGATGCGTGGCGCCGCGTTGGTGACAGAACAAGCGATTGATGGCCTCTCGTCTGGCATCAGTGGTATCCAGTTCATGAAGATTACCAAAAACCCCGACTTCTGGATAATCCCCGAGAAATGCCGCTGAATCGAAAAAGGCCAGAGCCGAGCTCACACCAAATCCAAAACATGATCCCTGCCACGGTCCTTTGAAGTCACTCCACGCAGCCAGGGCCTCCGTCCGGTACATCCGCCCCTGCGGACCATTCATATAACACTGATCCTCACCAAAAGCACCTACCCAGGTCGTCCACGACGGGAAATCCGATGATTGGGCGTTATAAAACAGTTCGTTGGCGAAAAACGGCGGATACACTTGATTGGTATACGGGTCGACACCGTTCACATAATCGATCTGATTGTACCAGGTCGCGGGCCACATCATGGCAGCGTCATTGCCAAAACGCCAACTATCAACTTCCGGCCAGAAGCGCACGAGGGTGCTATCGGTCCCGATGCGAGCCAGCACATCTCCCTTCACACGGAATTTGTCAGATCGTGCGAACACGTTCTGGTCGGACGCATCTTCAATACGAATCGTCGCTTCCATTGTAAGGTTAAAAGGTACTTCCCAATCGTAAGTTCCCGGTGAGGCATCGACATCCTTCGCCAGTGTATCCCATTGGGCGGGAGCCGAGTCATAATCGGAGATAAATATTATATGAACATTACTTACACCATCCACCTCCCATGTAATAGTGCACTCGTCCCCCTCTCCGAAAAATTCCCCACCCGATGGCGCGGTAATGCGAATCGGTGGTTCTACCCCCTCATTAGGGTCGTATTCATCGGCTCCGATATCAACATAGGTGAACCCATCCTCATTACCGTCGATTATACGGGCACTCCCATCGATATCGTACGGAACTGATACGCTGGCATGGTGGCCGACATCGAGCAACGGCGAACTATTGGAAAGGTGGAAATCATGAATGCGATAGATATCACCCATACTCGCACTACCGCTGATATCGCCCACGATATACAGAGTATCTGCAAGCTGATAGGTTATATAGTACCAGTGCGGATCCATGGTATCGGGGCATATGAATCTCCCAACCAGATCATGTTCCGAAAAATGGCCGTCGGCATCGACAAGTTTCGAGATCCGGCGAATAGCATCATACTCGAACTGGTCTCCCGTGCCGAACCGTTCGGGGATTAGATCAGGATTCACGTGCAGATTGGTGGCGAAATCGCCTCCCAGCGCCTGAACTTCTTCTACCGTATAAAGCGTGCCGTCCGGTCCCCGGTAACGAATCTCCTCATCGCCGTTTTCCCAAAAGTTATTCGCGGCCAGTAATTGTTCCCCCGCATCGGTTTTTCCCAACCCGTAGTCGCCATTTCGAAGAAACAGGTTATTCGTCACCACGCATTGTTCGATTTCGGCGATGTCCCAGTAGGAGAGGCCAACCCCGGCGTTGTAAGCGATGGTGTTACCTACTGCTGTGAGCGGATTGTTCGGCAAAACGAGACCATTGAGATTAGAAGCATACTGACCATGACCGTTGCCGACAACAACATTACCTTCGACATGCACACCACCACCCTCATAGAATTGAGTCAGGGCGTAGATACCGGAGGCGTAGTTGCCAAGGATCAACGAGTTTTTTACAGTAAAACCGAGTAACACCGGGTCGGTGGTGAAATATATTCCGTATCCATAGTTGTCGATAATCCGACACGCGTCGAGTTCGACACGGGTGGTACCGTCACCGATGTAAGGAATCAGCAGCCCGGGCCCGTCGGTGGACATGATAGTCACGCTGTCCAGATCCAGAAGTTGCGGATAACCGACATCATGCCGGTAATATATCCCCGCATCCTCTCCATCTTCAAGAGTCCTGAGTATTTCGGTACTCGAGATGCGGAAAGTGTCCGCCCCGGCGCCGTCGAGGTAAAAACCGAATCTCTTGCAGTCACTGATACGACATCGCTCAGCAGTCACAGGACCTTCCGCATATACTCCCCCCCAGGCGTGATAAATCTCCGAGTTTTTCATCGATAGCGTGCCGGCGGCGCCAATATTGACACCCCATCCGGATGTGGTATTCCACTTGTTTATGATAGGTACGGGCTGAGGTTCAAGGTCGGTGTCGCCGCCGTGGCTGTCGTCCTGTGACGATGTCAATACGGCACTATCAAGGTACAATCGACCTGAATTATCTATCCCTCCGGTATACAAGAATTTGACTACCGATCCGGGACCGATAGCCAGCGCACTGTCGGCATCCACGCGGATATTAGTGGAGACTATCGGCAAGTCATCACTGGTTTCTATGTATGCCGAGTCGGCCGCCCAGGTCTCAATGACATGAAACTTGTTTAGCGTATTTCTACGCCCGGTGTTGTCTTTTATTGATTTAATCCCACTCAAGCGAATCTCAACCAGTCCGGCGTAGTCAATCTCAGTGAAGACCACGCTGTCGAAATCGCAGCCCTCAATACTGACCTGACTGAACCCACGTATGGTGATCGGATAAGGGGAGAGATCAGTGGCCAGGTTCTCAAAGACACAATTGCGAATTACAGCTTCGTAAATTGGATCATAGAGGCTGTAATCGTCGATGCTCATCAATCTGGCAAAGTCAGTGCCGTAGTCAGGGAAGCGGCACTGGTCAATCGTCACACTGCAGCCCGTGAATACAAATGGAACCCCGTTCCCGGTCTCCTCATGACGTGTACAGCGAAAAGTCGTATTGGACCACACGGGATGAGGACCGTTGCGCCCGTAATCAGTACCAGACCATAGCTTGTAGGCGCCACTGACCGTGATAGGATCCAAAAAGGTGCCTATGAAATTGACGCCACCTACGGCACTGATTAGACCGCTGTTATCACCGCTCGGTTCCACATTGACTACAAACGGATTCAGGGGATCGAAACCGCCGGACTCAAATGAAATGGTGCCGCCGGCCTGAATCGTGGCCTGAATCTTAAAAGGCGGGCCGGGATCCATATTGTTCGCTTCGCCATAAGCATTCTGATATCCCCGGTCGAATGTCTCACCACCGTCGAGAATCAGAGGCTGCACCGTATATGCTTGCTCTTGTTCGTTCCAGAGCATATTGACCCACACCTCGGCCCAAACCACATCTGCGCCAAGTATACAAATGGCTAAGAACGCCACGACCATAGTCAGATATTTTTGAGATAACATGTTCACCTTCCCGCGTTTGAGGCACACCGGGATAGCGACCGTTGGATGAGAATATCTATGTTTGCTTTGAAAGTCGCTCTGTGCGCGCTATTTGAATTGTGTCTATTGTGATACAATAAGATACAAATAAAGTCGTAATTGTCAATAGGCTTAAGCGTGGCAGGTTAAGGGTAATATAAACGGCTCGCCCTCAAGCGGAAAGTCGCCGAGCAGGTGTGTTCCGTTGCTCTCAAAAGCTTCGGACTTCACAGACTTCCCAAGATTTAACCTGTCTACCATAAAGAGGAACTCAACTGCGGTGTCGGTCGTGTCGCTGATGTAGGGATAAATTGCGGAAAATTCCGCAGCGCTCTTCCCCACAATATCGCAGACCGTTACCAGTCCATCGGCCCGCCTGTAGAGAACCAGCAGATCCAGATCGGCAATGTAGAAGATGTTGTCCCTGAGAAAATACAAACACCAGAACATAAACAGCTTCTCATTACATACCCCCAGCAAGTTGGACACAGGTGCTCGTTCGGCAGCACAGCGGTATATCAAATCGAGATGTTCTCTCTTGTCAACATCCAGTTTCTCCACGCCACCACTCGCCGGACGACCCTCTACCGGCAGTATTGTCTTGTGCTCGGTGACGCGGCGAAAACCGGCTCTCTCGTATAGTTCAAAAGCGTTGGTATCGGCAAAAAGGTAAAAAAAGTCATGGTTAGAACTGGCCCATCTGATTGCCTTCTCGGTAAGGGTGAGACTCAGCCCCTTGCGGCGATATTCCTCGGTAGTTCCAACTCCGGAAATCTGGGCTACAGTGCGCCGTTGGCCATTGACAATCATATCCATGGAATAGACGCAAAGACTCGAAGCTATAGATTTACCATCAAAAAAGGAAAACGGCCGGTACTTGTAGTCCCAGAACCCCATCCGGTCCCAGAGCGTCAGGTCGAGTCGATGAATATGATTCAGAAAATCTATAAATGAAGATTTCGCCTCGGGATCATCCCAGTAGTTTTCGCGGAAAGTTAGATTCACAAATAATCTATGCCCGCACCAGAGTCTTATATCGGTTGCGTCGATTCTCGAACATCCGACCGCCCAGTTCCTTGCTGCGCCATTCCTGATAAGCCGAGAAGTTGCCTTCCCACCAGCGGACTTTGCCCTCGCCCTCGAATACCAGCAGATGGGTGCAAATGCGGTCGAGGAAGAAGCGATCGTGACTGATTACCAGCACGCAGCCGGAGAAATCAAGTATGGCTTCTTCGAGCATGCGAAGAGTATTGACATCGAGATCGTTGGTCGGTTCGTCGAGCAGAAGCAAATTGCCGCCGACTTTGAGCACTTTGGCAAGATTGCACCGGTTGCGTTCGCCGCCCGATAATTCACCGGCAAGTTTCTGCTGTGAAGCTCCCTTAAATCCGAACTGAGCCAAATACTGACGAATGGGAACTTTCCTGCTACCGATCGTGACCTCGTCGAGCCCCTCACCTACTTCTTCGATAAGGCTCTTGTCGCTACCGAGTGTTTCCCGTTCCTGATCCACGACAGCAGGCTGCACGGTCGAGCCAACAACGGTTTTGCCCGCAATGGGCTGAAGTTTTCCGGTGACCAGATTCAAAAGTGTCGTCTTACCCGTACCGTTCGGTCCAACCAGTCCCACCACGGCCGAACGAGGAATCGCAAACGACAGATTCTCGAACAGTTTCTGGTTGTCAAATCCCATGGCGACATCGTGGAATTCCACTATCTGGCTTCCAAGGTCCGGTCCGGGTGCAATTTGAATAACAGTGCTGACCGACTTTGCCTTTGCCGTTTCCCTCGCCACCAACTGCTCGTATTCCCTGATACGACTGCGAGCCAGTTCATTGCGGTCGCCGCGACTCATGCGAATCCAGTCAAGCTCGCGCTGAAGCGCTTTCGAACGGGGAGTATCGCTCTTCTCCGCCTCCACCAGTGTCGCAAGTTTCTGCTGCAGCCATGAACTGTAATTGCCCTGCCACGGGATACCCTGTCCGCCTTCCAGCTCAAGTATCCACTCGGTAACGTTGTCCAGAAAATAGCGATCGTGAGTTACTATTATGACCGTACCGGGGTACTCCCTCAGTTGCTCTTCCAGCCAGTTCACCGTCTCGGCATCAAGATGGTTAGTCGGCTCGTCAAGCAGCAACAGGTCCGGCTTCTCCAAAAGTATCTTACACAGTGCCACCCGGCGTCTTTCGCCCCCGGAAAGTGTGCCTACTATTCTGTCATCCTCGGGAAGACACAGGGCGTCACTCGCCACTTTCAGCGCCTGGTCAAGATTCCACGCATCCATAGCGTCGATTTTGTCCTGAAGTTCCCCCATCCGATCCATGGCCTTCTGCATCTTGTCATCATCCATCGGCTCAGCCAGACTTTCGGCAAGGGCGTTGTATTCGTCGAGCAGCGCCTTGATCTCGCCGAATGCCGATTCTATCGTTTGACGCACTGTAAGCGATGGATCCAGTTGTGGTTCCTGCTCAAGCATCCCGGCACGATAACCCGGTGTTATGAAAGCGTGTCCCTGAAACTCGGCGTCACGTCCGGACATGATATTGAGAACCGTTGTCTTACCGGAACCGTTTTCACCGACAATGCCTATCTTGGCTCCCGGGAAAAAACTCAGGTTGATTTCTTTGAGTATCTGCTTCTGACCGTAGAATTTATTTACGCCATACATGTGGAAAATGAACTTATCAGCCATACCCGTAGACTCCTTACGCGTGATTATATATTAATGGTGCAATAGTAACACACGAAGGCTCAACAGGCAAGCAGGGAGTATTCGGCTACCTGTGAAGCGAGCCGGACTTGGGAAAGACCAACATGGACATCAACTGATTAAATTTCAACAGCTTATGTCTGCCGCCCCGGTTGTGGCGGCATTCTTGATGGTTGGAACCATACGTCTGAAAAAACGGTTCTACGTGCTATATGCTAAACAGGGACTCACCATGTCCAAATCATTTGAAAGCAAAGGATAACCTATGTATCGTATACTTCTCATCGTGTTGGCTACAATGATCGTGGCCTCAGGCAGCAATGCCGCCAGCAACAGCATCACCGGCGATCCCGGTGGGGACACAGCCGATAAGTCCGCCATGGAAATCAAACAGATCCCTTTTGAGACTATCACAGGCGATACCGTCACCCTGACCGACTTTTCCGGAAAGGTGCTGCTCCTGGTAAATGTCGCAAGCAAATGCGGCAATACTCCTCAGTATGCCGAACTGCAGCAGCTCTATAGTATGTACAAAGACAGCGGCCTGGTGGTGATTGGTTTCCCGGCTAACAACTTTGGCGGCCAGGAACCGGGCTCTAACGAACAGATTCTGGATTTCTGCCAGACCAACTTCAACGTCACGTTTCCCATGATGGCCAAAGTTAGTGTCAAAGGTAAAGACAAGCATCCCCTGTTCGTGCAGCTTACAGAGAAGTCTTCCATCCCCGGCGAGATAAAGTGGAACTTCTCAAAGTTCTTGCTCGACAGCAGCGGTAATCTCGTCGCTCGATTCGATTCACCGGTGAAACCTCTATCGGAGGAGCTGCTCAGTAGCCTCAAAAAGCTTCTTTAATAAGAAAAGCTCCGGACCACAATAGTCCGGAGCTTTTTCAATTAAACTCTGCCGTCAGATCAGTCTATCGACCGATTACTGTTCCGGCTTCTCTATCTTCAAACATACTTCAACGGCATGGCCAAGTAAGAGCGGCTGATCCGGCTTAATCCGTATCGTGGCATCCTCATCAAGATATCGATCAATCTTGAACTCATAGGTCTCCGCAGGACACCAGTAATACTCCTGCCCGTCTATGGTTATGATCAGCCAGCGGAACGTAAAGTCGCGAGTCGCCGTAGCGGTGAACGTCAGATTGTACGTCCCTTCTTCGTTGCCGAACATCCAGATTATCTCACGCAGATTCGCATGTATAATGGAGCATACGCTGGAGAATCCGCCTGGCTCCGGCTCCTCGATGTAAACCGTGTCAACGATATAGACCGTGTCAACGATATACAACGTATCTTCGTTGATTAACGTATCGATCTGGATTACCGTGTCGATCTCAATCAGCGTGTCTACGATGTAGGTGGTATCGAAATCGATGACTGTATCTATGACAATCACCGTGTCACCGTCGAATACCGTATCCACGTGGAAAATAGTGTCGATAGAGAACATGGTGTCTATGATCGTTATCGTGTCACCACCGAAAATGGTGTCGATAACAGATACCGTATCTATAACGAATACTGTTTCCGTTGTTATCGGGTTCGGATTCGGATTCGGATCGGTACCGTTGTCCGTCTCAAGGGGATTGGAACAGTTCGCAATGAGTAACATCCCCATAGAGAGAATTGTTGCTATTCCAAGCAGTATGATCCTCTTCATCGCTGACCTCCGAACAGAATGTGGGCCTGAGCAAAGATCATGAACTGGCCGTTCTTGGAATCCGACTTCAGATCATCCACGACACGCTGTTTCGAAGGATTCCACGCGGCCGTGATAGAGAGCCATTCGAGCGGCATTCCCCGCAGGCCAAGCACCAACCCCTCGGACAGCTTTACGTACTCGTAATAATCCTGAGATATCTCCTCAACGCGTACCCAGCCACCGACAGCGCCTACCGGAATATCCTCGTATGGGAAAGACAATGGCATAGCCGCCCAGCATACGACGTTTGGTATCAAGGTCAACTCCCTCGAACTCGAACGTATTGTTCCAGAATGTGTGGCCTACGATACCTTCAACGAAAACAATACGCTTGTAGGTAAAGGCGCTCGATGCAACCGGTATGGCTCCGAATGGGGAGGACGAAAGTCCCACACCGAACTGCACCCCGAGGTTCTCCTTTGGCGGCGTGGGCACTTCTCTGATTTCAGTGAAATGTTTTTCCACAGCCGGCCGCAGAAGCAAAGTGTCTACGTGCTGTTTGAGAGTGTTAACGCGCTCATCGACATCGGCCAAAACCCGCACAACCTGCACCGAGGCATAGCGGTATTGCGGCCCCTTCGCTCTTACATCTTCGGTACGGATGTAGATGCGGCTCGAATCGATGCTGAACTCGCGCATGAGCAGGTCGCGCAGCGCATGGGCCCGACCCAGGGCAAGAGCAGGATTCTGAGCGTCATTGTTCGCTCGATAGCGCTCACCGTCGGCGCCACCCGTCACGACCGCCACGGCCAGCGGATACTTGCCGAGAGAATCGGCAATCGCTTTCAGGTCAGCATAGTACGGCTTAAAAATGTCCTGGCTCACGCTGCCGGCCACGCCAATAGGAAAGTCGGGTATGACAACTTCCTGCGACGAGACAGCCCCCGTGAACAGGATCAGACATCCAACAACTACTAATAAATACTTCTTCATGAGGTCCTCCGGCGACCAATGGTACCCCGCTCGTTATGAAGAGCGGAGCTCCGATGTAAATTGCTTATATTTCTTGTTACGCCTTTGCCAACCCCGGGAGACTGCATCGTATACAATCCGATCCGGTATTCGCGGTCATCGGCGCGGTTAACCGTCATCTGAGTTGCAAGCTGGTGCATTTTTTATTCCCTAAATTCAGCAAAGAGGTTTAAACTTTCGCTCTCTCAGCCGAAAATCCGGCTTTGAGAACAAATTCGATGTATTTCGAGGGTAGTAAAAGCAAAAAGCGTTCCTGATTCCAAAACATGCCGTGGACGGCTTTATGCATGTTCAGAAATTATACAAACTGCGAACCCCGCGTGATGTGCTCTCCGGAGGCGGCCGGCCGGCTCCATAAGAACAAGAAAAATGACCGACAGACAACTCGTCTGTCGGTCACCATAGTCAGCTCATATGTTAACGACTCACGTCTATTTCCCGGCCAGAAGTCTTGCTCTGGTGAAAGCAATCAAACCACCGGCATCTATGATAGCCTGTCTTGCCGCCGGAAGCGGTGTGACCTTGAACTCTTTATTCTTCGTCACATTGACAATAACGCTACCCTTCAACTGAAGCTCGTCCCCTTCGTCGGCTTCAATATCGGGGCAGATTACCATCGGCAACCCAAGATTAATAGCGTTTTGTAAAAAAATGCGGCCGAAGTGTTTGGCCACGATAACCACTTCCCAGCCTTTAAGACATGAAGCAGCCTGCTCCCGCGATGACCCGCAACCGAAGTTCTCTCCGGCAACGATGATACTGCCGTGCGGTATTTCGCCCGCCTTGAGTTTCCTGTTGAATTCCGCGTCATCGGCAAAAGCAAACTGAGGTGTTTCGGTCGGAAGGACCGTCGCCATGTAACGTCCGGGATAGATGATATCTGTGGAGACGTCATCGCCAACTTTTAATACCACTTTACTCATCTTAGCGACCTCCTGCTCTCGGATCGGTTATCACGCCGGTGATAGCGCTTGCGGCGGCAACATCCGGTGAACAAAGATAAACCTCGGCTTTCGGGTTGCCCATCCTGCCTTTGAAGTTTCGGTTGGTTGTTGCCAGAGCAACCTCGTTGTCGCCCAGGGCTCCCTGGTGGACGCCCAGACAGGCGCCGCAACCGGGATTGCATACAACCGCGCCCGCATCGGACAGATCCGTCAGGTAACCGCGCTTAAGCGCTTCGCGGTAGATACGCCACGACGCCGGGAAAACCAACATCCGGGTCGTGCGGGCAACTTTCTTCCCCTTGAGTATTTTGGCGGCGGCCTCCAGATCATCCAGACGACCATTGGTACACGAACCGATTACGATTTGATCAATCTTCGTACCGACAACCTGATCAACAGTCTTGATATTGTCGACAGCATGCGGGCAGGCAATCTGTGGGTCGAGTTTGGATGCATCGATCTCGACTATCTGTTCGTATTCAGCATCCTTGTCGGCAGCAAAGACCTCGATCTTATCCGTGACGCCCGCTTCTTCTTTAAGATAGCGCAATGTCTCTTCGTCCACCGGCACGATACCGGCGGTAGCGCCGGCTTCGACAGCCATATTGCAGATTACCAGGCGGCCGGAGGTTGACATATTCCTGATAGTCTCACCGCCGAATTCGAGGACCCTGAAGTTGGCGCCTTCGGCGCTGATCTTCCCAATCAGGTGGAGAATTAGATCTTTCGGTCCGACATGTTCGCGAAACTTACCGTTGACCTCCACTTTGATTGTTCCGGGTACCTCGACATTGAGCGCGAGTCCCAGAGTCCAGACGGCCGCCATCTCGGTCGCGCCAATGCCGAACGCGAAGGCGCCCAGCGCACCGTGGCTGGTGGTGTGGCTATCGGTGCCGACGACCACAGCGCCGGGGCGAACGTAACCGAATTCAGGCAGAATCTGGTGGCAGATACCGCCCTCATCACCGCGGATGTCATGAAACTTGCTGATACCCTGCTTTCCGACAAACTCTCGCAGCTTCTTCTGGTTCGTCGCGGTCTTGGAACTCTCGGCAGGGATTCGGTGGTCGAAGATAATCGCGATGCGTTCCGGGATCCCAGACCCTGGCCTCAAGATCGGTGCCTTTATAAATCTCTATGAACTGGTTCATGGCCATCGCGCCGTTCTCGTGCGACATGGCCAGATGAACTTCAGGTTCGACAACGTCGCCTACGGCGACCGATGGCTTACCACAGGCCCGGGCTATGATTTTCTGAACGTATGTCATTCCCATTTGCTATAACTCCAATAATTGATTTTTCTCTCGGTGCTCGATTATATAACCATCTTTTCTTTAAGCGCTTGCTGGTCCTCTTTCGAATAACCAAGTCCCGCAAGAATCTCCTCCGTATGCGCCGACAACCGCGGAGGGGCAGCATCGATAGTCCCCGGCGTCTTGGAGAATTTGGCCGAAAGATTGAAAATCTGAATATCGCCTATGCCGGGTTCGTTTACGCTGACAATCGTCTCGCGGTGTTTGATCTGGTCGCTGGTCAGCGCCTTCTCCAGACTGAGGATGTCACCCGATGGAATCCCTTTCGCATTAAACACCTCAACCCAGTATTCGGTTGAGTTCTGCGTGAGCTTTTCTTCGAGTATAGGCGTCAAGGCCTTACGATTTGCTTTGCGCGTATCGCGCTCCTGGAACCTCGGGTCAGTCTTGAGTTCCGGCAGACCCACCAGATCAGCAAGGTCTTCCCATTGTTTCTGCTGGTTGGCGGCAATATTGATATAACCGTCCTTCGTGCGAAACGCGCCCGACGGTGCCGCTGTGAAATTGTCATTACCCATCGGAACCGGAGCCTTGCCGCCGATCAGCAAGTTGGCCGCCACCCAGCCCATCAGGGGCATAATGGAATCGAGAAGGGCGATATCGATTTTCTGGCCCTCACCGGTCCGCTCTCGATAAAATAACCCTGCCATCACGGCAAAAGCGGCATTGAGTCCTCCCACGGTATCGCAGACCGGAAAACCGGCCCGCAGAGGATGAAGTCTTTCATCGCCGTTTACGTCCATCGCACCCGGACAATCCTTGAATGATCTGGTCATATGCCGGCTTTTTGGCATCGGGACCGGTCTGTCCGAACCCTGATATGGCACAGTAAACCAACCGCGGATTAATTTTTTCCATCTCTTCCCACGGAAAACCCAGACGACTCATAACACCGGGACGGAAATTCTCCACCAGCACATCGGCACTTTCGAGCAACTTGCGAAAGATCTCCTTGCCCTCGTCCAATTTAAGATTCAGGGTCAGCGACTTCTTATTGGCATTTTGCGCAAGAAAGCTGGTCCCCATCAACTCTTTATTCAAAGCGGGTACATTACCGAGTTTCCGGGCCAGATCACCGCCATCGGGGACCTCGATCTTGATGACCTCTGCTCCGAGCAGCGCGAGGTGTAACGTGCAAAACGGTCCCGATAAAACGTTGGTCATGTCAATTACGCGAATGTTCTCAAGCAATTTCATGATAATACTCTCGTTCATCCTTTCTTGAAATCCACTATTGAGCCTGATTTCAACACCGAGCCGGGCAGCTCACGACCGAAAAAGTCACCCACCTGCCGGGCTACATTTAAAAGAGCATCTAACTTAATATCTTTACGATAGCCCATGCGCTGAAGCGAATGGACCAGATCCTCGGTACTGACATTGCCGGCCGGCAATTTCGTAAACGGGCAACCGCCCAGACCGCCGAAAGCAGACTCGAAATATTTGACACCACTCTTCAGCGCTGCATAGCAGTTGGCCAACCCGAGTCCATAGGTGTTGTGAAAGTGACACGCAAGCTCGACACTTGAATCAAGCTCGCTGATAGCACCAAAGAGCTGCTCCACCTGCAGCGGGTTGAGCGTGTCCGGCCGTATCAGCCAAACTTATATTGCGCACTCCGGCTGCCAGGTACTCTTTGACAATCCCCATCACCCTGTCGGCGGGGATAGGGCCCTCGAAGCCGCAACCGAACGCCGACTGCACCGAGACCTGCACTCTCTTACCTGCTTCCATAGCTGTCTTGGCCATCGCGATGATCCGGGTTTGGGCTTCCGATGTCGTCATGCGTGTGTTCTTTTGGCTGTGGGTTTCGCTCGCCGATACCCCCATACAGAACATATCCACACCGCAGGCCATCCCTCGCTCCAAACCTTTCTCGTTGAGCACGAGACCGGAGAGAACGACTTTGTCGTTTTTGCTGCCGGCAGCCGAGTAATGCGCAAACAGCTTGTCGGTATCGGCCATCTGAGGAACCTTCTCCGGATTCACGAATGAACCGAGCTGGATAATATCGACGCCACTCTCTATCACACCGTCTATCCAGCGAATTTTCTCCTCAAGCGGCACGGCTGTCTTTTCGACCTGTAAACCGTCGCGAGGTCCTACCTCATGTATGCTGATTTCCTTTATTGCCATAAAACTTATAATGACTCCATTAATAGTGTATATGAAATTCTTTATTGACCGGAAGATATGCTATTTTTGACAAGTCAGTGTAGTATATTGGTTTCTCCGTCTGCGGCTAAGCCGACTTGTGACGTCTTTCACAACGAGAAATTATATGTCTTTGCCCTGATTTGTCAAGCCTAACCGGCTTGGGAGCAGGAAATGCCGTCCGATTTTTCGCAATATCTCCAGAAGGCTACAGAACCCATCGTATGTCATTACTAAATAATCGCTTAGTGGAAAAAGAAAAGGGCGCCGGCTCTAACCGACGCCCATTAACTGGTATAGTCAACCTATGATTGACTTCTGGCGGCCCTAAAGCTTGGCCATCTCCTGCTCAAGTTGCGTAACCAGCTTGTCCATATGCGCGATGACGGCATCGAAAGTTGCCGGGTTGGTCAAATCGGCCCCGGCCTTTTTCATAAGTTCGATTGGATAATCGCTGCCGCCATCTTTCAGATATGTGAGATAGCGATTCAGAGCATCCTGCCGCACCTTCTTGTCATCAGATGTAATGTCGTTCATCAACTGAGCGGCCGCCGAAAATGAAGCCGCATATTGATAAACGTAGTACGGCACATCATAGAAGTGGCTTATACGAGTCCAGGTATAACGATAAAGAGAATCCGGAGTTACAACTGCCCCCCGGTATTCGCCCGATATCTTATCATAAAGCTCTGAAAGGCTCTCCGCGGTAATCGGCTCACCACGTTCAACCATTCTATGTGCTTCCACCTCGAATTCAGCGAACTGAACCTGCGTATAGAAAACACCTTCCAGATCATCGATAGCTCTCAGAAGAAGGAACGTCTTCTCCAGCGGATCATTGGAACGCTTCAGCAGGTACTCCATCAGGAGACCCTCGTTGACAGCCGAAGCAACCTCGGCTCCCAACAGCGTGTAGTCCGCTGTGGCTTTGGGTTGAGTGCTTTCGGATAGCACGTTGTGCATAGCATGACCAACCTCGTGGGCAAGCGTGAACACATTATCCATCGTTTTGTTGTAGTTCATCAGGATGTATGGATGCACCCCGTAACACCCACCGGAGAATGCTCCTGTGGTCTTATTCGGCGTCTCCCAGACATCAACCCACCGACTCGCGAATGCTTCTTTGACTTTGGCCTGGTATTCTTCCCCCAGTGGCGCGACCGATTCGATAATCCAATTGACCGCATCTTCGTACTCGTACGTCTTGTGAAAATCCACTATGGGGTAGGTGCCGTCATAATTGTGATAGACTTCCAGACCCAGCGCTTTCTGACGCAACTGGTGGAAACGATGAAGCGGTTCCATACCGCGCTTCACGGCTGCCATCAGATTCTCAACAACCTCTACCGGAACGTTATAGCCATCCAAACCTGCCTCAAGGCAGGAGCCATAATTGCGAGCTTGAGCGTTGGCCCAATCCGCCTGAAGAACACCGTTGTATAGCGCCGCATAGGCGTTGGCATTGTCAGAGTAGGTGGCGTAATAAACCTCAAAGGCTGCCGCACGGTCGGCCTGATTGCCGTTGTTGGTCAGTATACCGCGGTAGTTGCCCGGTGTAAGAGTCACCGTGCTGCCATCCGATAAAGTCACATCACGATACTTGATATCTGCTGTAGACAGAGCCGTATAGGCATTATCGGGGCTTTGCCTCAAAAGATTATAATAGGAGAGAAGACGCTCTTTGTCTTCGGTCAAGACGTGTTTATGTTGGCGGAACGAGTCTGAAATCGGATGCCGATAAGGCGCGAGAGGTTTGTACTCATCCAACCACTTTGACATGGTATCCCACCCAATAGCCAGCAACTCCGGATCAAGCCAGGCAGTGGCTGTGCCAAACCTTGCGTATAGACTATATACACGTTGCGCTTTGGCAGCAGCGTCGTTGTCCCGAGTGTTCAGGGCATGATGAAATTGGGGATAACGAATAACCTTGTAGGCGAGAACATCCATATCGTCGTAAAGCTTGAAAGCCTTGTACACGTTCTCCGGACCGTTGGCGAGCGTTCCTTTGAGACCTTCAAACTCACCCATCATTCGCTCCAGATCGGCTAATCCCTGTTCCCAGGCATCATAGTCGGGATAAATATGTGAAAGATCCCATTTGTACTTGTCTTCGACCTCCGAACGCTCCTTTACGGTCGACTGCCCGAGAACGGAACCGACTGTCAGAGTCGCCAGAACCAGGCTGATTGTGAGGATTCGCAAAAACGACTTCGTCTGCATGATTGAAACTCCCAGAAAAATTAATACTATATCAACACTACTGAAAATACTCCAGCATTAGTGTTTTAATACGTACCAGCGGGTGATTTGTTCTCAAAAAAGGGCAGCAGCGGGTTCATAAATGGCCGTCCCGCGATTCCACTGCCGTCCATAGACTTATACCTGAGCCTTCCCGTATCGCCACCGATTTTGGTCTTATTCCGGTTATGGACAATAATAATCCATTATTGTCTTAAAGTTCACTCAATCGAGCCGTATACCTTCAAAAGGGCACAGACAACGCAAAACACTTCTGGCCATCCGGGCGGCCCGAAAAATCACGACCAAAAGGAAAAGAAATGAATCCCATCAATGTAGCCACAGTCAGTGGTGAAAAAACAGCTGTGCAGGCTGAGCATTTAGACAGGCTTTCCGGAGCGTTCAGGGGCCAACTGCTTACGCCTGGAGATCCCGGCTACGACGAGGCTCGCACGGTATGGAATGCGATGATTGACCGTAAACCGGCGATTATCGCGCGATGTACCGGTGTTGCCGATGTTCGTGCCGCGGTCAATTTCGCCCGCGAGAACAGGCTGCTGACAGCCATCCACGGAGGCGGTCACAATATAGCCGGTAACGCCGTGTGCGATGGCGGCCTGATGATTGACCTGTCGCTCATGAAATCAGTCCGGGTCGAGCCGGAAAACAATCTCGTTCACGTCGAACCGGGAGCTACGCTCGGCGATCTTGACCATGAAACCCAGGCCTTTGGACTGGCTACACCGCTCGGCGTGAACACCACCACCGGCGTAGCAGGTCTGACTCTGGGAGGCGGTTTTGGCTGGCTGTCACGAAAACACGGCCTGACTGTCGACAACCTTAGCGCCGCCGATGTAGTCACGGCCGACGGCCGATTACTGCGAGCAAACGAATGGGAGCACGAAGATCTCTTCTGGGCCTTAAAGGGTGGTGGTGGCAATTTCGGCGTTGTAACGCGGTTCGAGTTTAAACTCCATCCGGTAGGACCACTGGTCTACAGCGGGCTGGTCGTCTACTCTCTCGACGAAGCTGAACCGGTGCTGAAGAAATATCGCGAATATGCCTCAAAGCTCGGCAACGACACAAGCGTCTGGGTCATACTGCGAAAAGCCCCGCCACTTCCTTTCCTGCCGGAGGCCGTGCACGGTAAAGAGGTTGTGGTCCTGGCATGCTTTCATGCGGGGGATCCGGCCGAAGGCGAAAAGGTTATCGCGCCGGCGCGTAAACTCGGGAAAGTCCTTGGCGAATACCTCGGCACGCAGCCATATACCGCCTGGCAAGGTGCTTTCGATCCGCTGTTGACACCGGGAGCCAGAAATTACTGGAAATCACATAATTTCACTGCGCTAACCGACGCTACTATCGACGTCGCTGTCAGATATGCTTCGCAACTTCCCTCCGATGAGTGCGAGATTTTCTTCGGCCTGCTCGGAGGTGAAGTAAACAACAAGGCAGTTGAAGAAACGGCCTACCCCCACCGGAATGCTGAATATGTGATGAATGTCCACGGTCGATGGCAGAGTGCCTCCGATGACGAAGGATGTGTTTCCTGGGCCAGAGGTCTTTATAAAGACATGATCCCATACGCTACCGGTGGTGTGTACGTGAATTTCCTGACGGCCGATGAGACCGATCGCGTGCAGGCGGCCTATGGAAAAAACTATAAGCGCCTGAGACAGACGAAAGAAGCCTATGACCCGACAAACCTCTTTCGACTGAATCACAACATCTCGCCGGGCAAATAACGCGCCCGGCGATCACGGCGGTATCACTTGAGCGTAAGTTCGCCTACCAGGGCATCGAGGTGATATATCTCGTCTATAATATGAAGAACATAGCGGCTGTCTACGCTTATCGCGCGTGTCACTGATGGATTGAACAAATAATCGGCCGCAATGCTCTCATAGTTGCAGTCGAACAGTACGCCAATCAGCCGCCCTTTGCCGTCAATGACAGGACTGCCCGAATTTCCGCCGGTGGCGTCATTGGTCGAAAGGAAATTCACCGGAACGTCGTCAATGGTCGGGTCGCTGTAGGCGCTGGGGCATCCATCGGTATGATACACCTTAAGCTCCGCCGGAACGATAAACGGGTCCTCCCCCGTCTCTTTCTCAAGTACGCCCTCCGCGCTTGTGAAACAACTGTAATGCACCGCATCGGCCGGACTGTACCCTTTGACCACGCCGAAATTGACGCGCATTGTTCCGTTGGCGTCGGGATACAGCTCATCATTTTTCAGTTCGGCGAAGGCGTTGATCAGCTTCGGCTGCAAGCGGGTAGCCGCGCCCGAATGACGTTTCGAGCGAGCCCTATATTCTTCGCGCTCCGGATATGTAGCCTTAGCGAGTTCAATCAAGGGGTCATTCAGACTCTCCAATTCCTCCGTAGACATATGAAACATCTTCATGCGCATCTCAAGGTCACCAACCTTCGTGTTCGCGAATGCGTAATCAAGCCAGTTGTCCAGCCTCGTTCCTGAATCGGTACCTTCAACTTGTCTGATAAGTCCATCGACCGTGCTCACCCTCTGTCCCTCAGGAAGATTCAAGGCTCTGTCTAAAAAGTATCCAAGCAACGCCCGTTCGTATTTGGGGACAAGGTTTACCTGAACATCTTCAAGCCATTCGCGGGTACTTATGGAATCGCGGTCCTGATAGCCCGATTCGCGCTCTATATCTTCTTTATCACGCTCGACCGACCATTTATAGAGAGTGAAAGCAATATCGACGTAGTCAGACCACGTCATAGTGCCTAAAATAAAATCTTTCTCTCTGGTTTGTGATATTTCCCGATACAGGCTGTCCAGACCCGATAGCACCCCGCCGTACTTTTTCTGTAGCTCCGGGGTGCTATTGATAAACTCGGTCAGGGCAATCTCCGACTCTGTCTTTTTTTGCAGAAGGTTCCACTGGTCGAATCCTTCCAACATACCGATCCGGTTTTTCAGGCCGTTGTTGATCCCTTTTACTGTGGACGCCAACCTTATGGCTGTCTCAGGATCATCGCGAGAAATGTCATCGATTATGCCGAGAATGTCCCGGTAGAGCTCGATTCGATTCGGATAGGAGAAATTGACAATCTCATCAACTTCATATGAGCAGGCATACCGGTTAGTCTTACCCGGAAATCCGATTATCATCGTGAAGTCACCGTCTTCAATCCCCGCCTTTGCTATCGGGAGAAAGACATTCGGATGATACGGCACGTTTTCCTCGGAATACTCGGCGGCGCTGCCATCGGGCGCCACATAGGCGCGCAGGAACGAAAAATCGCCGGTGTGACGCGGCCACATCCAGTTGTCGATATCGCCACCGAATTCGCCAATTGAGAGCGGCGGCACATACACGATGCGGACATCGCGAATTTGAAACTGGCTATACAGGATAAATTGTCTGCCGTCGAACATCTTCGCCACCCGGCACTTCACATCGCCCTGCTTTTCCGCTTCGGCGATTATCTCTTTGGTGGCACGGTCGATTGCCTCGTACCGCTCAAAGTCATTCATCCGGGCGTTTATTCGCGAGAGAATACGATCGGTAACATCGATCGCCGATTTGGTGACCCAGGCATTGTAGCCTATCGCGGGAATCTCTTCCGCTCTCGACCCGGCATAGAAGCCGTCCCTTACGAGATTCTTCACTACGGTACTCTGCTTCTGAACGGCCCCGAAAGCAACGTGGTGGTTGGTAAGAATCAAGCCCTCGGCTGACACAAATGAACCGGTCGCCCCCATCCTGACTACCGCTTCGCACAGCCCGCCGCCTTCGGGATTGTAGATATCGATCGGCTGGAGTTCCAACCCTGATGCTTTAAAACTGTCGAAGGGCATTTTGTTGACATCATAATGCGGCCACATCCCCTCTTCGCCAACCACAACCTGTGGCACAGCGATAAGCGCCACCGCTGCCAATACAATTATCCATTTCCCCCGAGTCATAATGCTTTTCTCCTCTTACGATAGTGCTTAGCTACCAACCGCCGGAACATGTCGCAGAGCCGGGATCGGCCGAATTTAACCGATTGGGGCAGTTGTACTATTGTAATACGCTCCTCTGTTAAGATACGAATTACCAGGCCGGTGCGAAATCTTTAACATAGGCAGTAAATTAAAAAACGGCGTCCCCTCAACACGGGAGACGCCGAATTTAAATCAGAATTCCGGTATGATGTTAGAGCTTTACCAGCTCCACCCGGCGATTATTCGCCTTGCCTTCGGGAGTAGTGTTGCCGTCTATAGGTTTGCTTTCGCCCCATCCCCTGGATTCCAGCCGGTCGGAGGAAATGCCAAAGTTCTGAATCAAATAGTCACATACCGAGCGCGCCCTGTTCTGCGACAGCGTCATGTTATAATCATCGGCGCCGTCAACGTCGGTGTGCCCTTCGATCGACACCCGCAGGCCCGGATCCTCCTGAAGCATCTCGCCGATTGTCTTCAGCGTCTTATACGATGTCCCTTTTATAGTATAGGACCCTTTGTCGAACAGGATTCCGTGTGTCACGATGCGGCCTGTTTCATCGAGTTGCTCCCGCATGTCTTTCCCGCCTTCGGCGAAGCGGAAATTGCGAAACAGCGCCGGGTTCGGGGTATCCGGCATATTGTAAGGCCCCACACGCACCGCGAAACCAACCGGGTTAAACCCTTCGACTAGTAGGTACGTTGGCCACTCTTACTTCATCCATAAAACATTTTATGGAGCGGCTGGTCGCCATTATTCTCATTGTGTGCGGGCCGTAGCTGAATTTCTCCGGCAACGACTTGTCGGCTAAGGTTTTTCCTTGAATTGAAAGGTTGGTACCGGAGTTTCCACGCACCAGGAAATAGCCAATCGATTTGCCCTTCGCGTCAAGCCAGTATATATAGAATTGAGCGAGCGAGACATTTCCATCATTCATAAAGACATCCATCTCGACCGTGTATTTCTCGGGAAGTGGGCCGGCAGGTATCTTAGGCATTATCTGACCTTCATCGGTGCATAAAATCCAAAATTCTCCGCCCATGCGAGCTATCTCAAATACACCTCTGTCCAGCGTCCAGCGGAAAGGAAACTCAGCTTCTTCCTCGGCGGAAAGGTCATCGTAATAGATGACCTTGTCTCCGGGAATGAAGTCATACTTGGTGTACAGAGTCATGTCTTCCGCCGCCGGTTCGGCCGGGGCCTGTTGCGGCTCCGGCTGTGCCGCAGGCTGCTCCGCAACCTGAGCAGTCTGCCCCTGAGCGCCCGATTCCGCCCTGCCGGTCGATTGGCCTTCGCGATACTCGGTTGTATATTGTCCCTGACCCGAGTAGCGATAATACTCTTTGGGCACTTCTTTGGAGATCATTCCAGTGATTTAGCCAGCGCCGCCCGCACCGCTTCTTCCATCGGTTCGTTGGAATAAACGCCCATAGCACCGTCGAGAGCTATATCTTCCGTAAATCCGCCGCCGGCCATGTCGGTGCTCCATTGCGATGATTCCGCCTTGACCGTTTTGGATTTCAGAACACGCCGGGTGCGGATATCGATCAGTTTCAATTCCATGGCAATTTTAGCCTTGTTGCTGCTCACACCCACCGAACCGAATGCCTTCTTCTTAATACCTCCCAGCATGCCGCCGCCGCCGCTGGCATTGGGTTCGAACGAGGTTATCGCTCCAGTTACCAGAATGTCCGCGCTTTCCATTAAACCCTTGTCGGGTCCCTGCCCTGCCTCGGCATACTCCGACTGGGCAAACTCGATCTCTTCAGCCAACTCGCCCACTTCTTCATGGCTGGCCAAGACTACAAACTTGTCGGTGTTGACCAGGGCCGTCGAAAGCATCTCCCCGATAGCGGCCGCCATTCCATAATCACAATCACTCGCTTTGCTCTTGAAAGTACCGACCGTGATCCGGGCCTTGTTCCCTTGGTAGGTCAGGTTCTCTTTTACATCGCCGGCTAATACCGAACCTGCAAGCATAACACAAAAGAGAAACACAAAACACAAAGCCCACATTGCTTTACTCATCATAAACTTCATCATATCTCCTGATGTACAGTTTTCTCACTTTCAAACGATCAAATGTTGCCAGCCGCGTTCGTCTGCGTACGCAACTACCCAACCGCAGCACTACTTTATATCGAAGTACCGCACGAATTTGTTGTTGTCTCGCAGGGCAGGATTCTCACCAAGTCTATTTTCCGGGTCAACTTCGATTTCCACTCGGTAAGCGCCAGCTTCCAAATTGATATCTTCGTCAGCATATGAAATGCCGAGTATGACAGGGTTGCTACATCGAATTTCCTCGGCTCCGGTGTTGAATACCAGAGTTGACGATTGATGCTGCTGAGTCCCCATTCTTCCTGAGCCACTACCAGCTCCTCGGGTTCCTTTATCGTAAAACATCGACCATTACGGCATCAATCTGTCGTCGCGTACCGTTGTTGCGAACCCAGACATCAAATTCCAGCCATTTTTCGGTCTTATGTAGAAAGGGTAGCGATCGTGATCCGTCTTCAGGCTGAGATTTACGACCTGGCAGCTCATATCCACCGGCTCGGTGTAAACATCAAAATACGCCGGCGACTGATCCTTTGTCTGACCATCGAGCGATGATACCTCGCATACATAATATCTGGAATGGTAGCCTAAACGCTCAGGAACAACATACTCGTAGGCACCGTCGTTGTCAGTACTGGCAACAACCGGGATATTCGAGTAATGGACTACGTCATCCGTCCCCCGGTGGACATTTATCAAGTCTATCTTGACCGGTCCCTTTAAGTCATTGCTGGCCCAACGAATGGTCTGACTCTCTCCGGCCTGCCAGGCTGCGTCGGCTACCGGGGCGGTAACATCAATCATCGCAGGAAGCAACCTTGAGGGCCGGGTAGGCTGTATAGTAAGGGTAGGTGCGATACTCGGAAGGTTGACGACCTGAAGTTCCGCTATCGGAACCTGCGTTGCGTTGAAATCCAGACGAACAACATCCGGCGTTACGGTTGCGGTTTTGTCCGGCAATGTCACCGCTGCGGTAGCGGTGGTGGTAACCGGGGTCGTCTTCGTTTCGGCCACAACCTCATCATCCGTCTCGCTCCTGGTGACTGTTGACGTAGGAGTCTTCACCGGGGGAGGCGTGTACGTTTTCGGCTTGATGGCTGTTTCTTCCACCTCGGGTTTCGTTGTCGTAGCCGGAGGTGTGTATGATTTCGTTTGAGTCTCGTCCGGGGTCGCCTCAGGTTTCGTCTTCACGGGTGGGGGGGTATAAGTTTTCGGCTGAATTCCCGTTGATTTCGTCGTGGACTCCGAACCCGTTGCCTTACCAACATGAACCGTGCCGGAGCTCTCGCCGCTGGTCTTGCCGTCGACAGTGCTGATCCTGATCCGGTAGTCACCATCGTCTAAGCTGTGCGGCAGCGATGCGGAACATTTGCCGTTGTTAACCGTCTGACGCACCAACGCCGTTGCCTTGCCATTTCCATCGATCAGTTCTATCTTTACGCTACCGCCCTTGACGCCATCGCTGCTCCAGGTGATCTCGTAGCGCTTGCCTTTCTCCCACGTTTGCCCGCCGGCCGGACCGGTGACCTGAATCGAAGCCTCCGTTGCCGCGCCACCCGGCTTTCTAACCTGGTACTGCGCCGACACACTAACGGCCATCACCAGCAGCAAAATGCCGATGAGAACTGCCGCGACTTTCACGTCATTTTTTTGAAATCGGTTTATTCCTTGAAACATCTCTACCTCCATCGCCTGAGCACATTTACACCTACTGTCTTGACATTGATACAGCGAACAGTTGGCCGTTATATACGACCATAGTCTCCGACTATTCACCCATCAACCATTTTCTATCTATGTATCACTCTCTAAACCGCTAATGTTCAAAAGAAACCGAAGCTGTATCCGCATCGCCGTCGGTATCGGTCACCCGGCACCTGTAGACATATTTCCCCGGCGGCAGCAACGGAAAAGTGTGAGATGATACCTGTTCTTCCTCCTGCTTCGCTCCTTCGTTCTGGCCGAATTTCACAACCTTGCCATTCTGAAGGACTTCATGAAATATCCATTCGGGACACTGACACACAAACCGGGATTCCACGAGCACACCGCCTTTGTCCAGTTCAGTTGTACGCTGAGTAATGATATCGATTTTCGAACATGGATCGACAAACCAATCCTCATATCCGTCGGCCATCGTTTCAGCCATGTCATGAGGATCGAATCCGATGCGATCACGAGAGACAACTTCAACCTCAATAGTGTCGCTGGCGTAAGAGTACCCGTTATCGGGATCGGTACAGTAGATTGTGAGATTATAAGTGCCCGTTTCCTGCCTGTGTGGAATGCTGATATTTATATAGTCGTCCTTCCATACTAAATTTATCATGGGGCGAAGAACGGTACTCCCTTTTTCCATTATGATAACCTTCTCCCCCTGCTCTCCAAATCGACCTTCAAGGGCGAGCCGGCCGTCTTCCATCACCCATGTGTGCGACCGTGCGAATTGAGGCATAAGCGGGTCTTCACATTGTGCGTCGCCCGTACAATAAGCTGTATCAATGCGAATGCCGCAGGGGATATAAACCCGTTCGTCATAGCCGTTATTGGTCTCGTTTAACTCCGTGATCTGATTGTTCGGATCGATATTACAGCCTATTCTAAGTTGAGGGTAGTTCAACGGGTCCGGCCAGCTGAATCCAGAGACCGAAAAAGTCTGGCTCTCCACCGGCTGGAAACTCACATCCCAGTTAAAAGTACGATCAAATGTGAACGCCTGGCCAACCTCAAGGGCCACCACGTGCACCTCAAGCATGCCGTCATAAGCTATGCCGTTGTTCTTGACTTTTATCACCAGAACCTGCTGCTCCTCAACCCAGGCTATATCCGTGGCCTCAAAGTCAGGATACACAAAACCGGACACATCATCACGCACAGGAGCCTCTATCTCGCGTTCCTCCGTCTGTATCACCGGCATTTCTTCCGTCCTATCAGGCAACGTCGTGGTGGTCGTAGCCGTGCTCGGTACAGTCGGTGTTGTTGTGGTGGTCGTCGGTACTCGAGGGGTATAAGTCGAGGTAGCTTCCGGCTTGGTCACCGCTGTCCGGGCTTGAATGGTCAACGTTCCCGAACTCCGGGCAGTCACTGCGCCATCCGAGGTAGTTATTTCAAGCGTGTACGCGCCATCGGGAAGGCTCGATGACACGGTATAATTATATGAACCGCTGTTGGTGGCATAGCCGGTGACGGTGTACGATTTGCCTTTCTCATTGACCAGATTGATTTTCACACCGCCACGGACATTAGCGCTCGTCCATTTAATTGTATAGCGCTGTCCCTTCTCCCAGACGGTCCCTCCCGACGGCTCGGTTATGGTCAGCGAAGCCTCTTTCGTGACAGGTGTTTTCGTCCGGGGCGTGTATTGGGCTGCTATTGAACCGACCAGAAAAAAGCAAAGCGTCACGCCAAGAATCATCACATGGAGACATACATATTTCCATCTCCGCGGCTTGTCCGGACCAGCGACCATGGGAATCTCCTCCTTTCAAGAGTTGCTTGCGATGAAAGACAAACGAGCAGGCTACTACTTGCCCATTCCCATACCCATGCCGGATTCTACCAGCTTGTATCCTTCGGGAACATCATACACACCTTCGGGAGCGTCTTTTTCGGCATATTCAATCAGATTGGAGGTAGTTACGATTTCTCCGCCCATAGCCGATGTACGTATAATCGTTTTCACCGGTACGCCTTTGACCTGCTTCATCTCGGTGATAATTTTTTCAAAGCCGGGCATCTGTGCCATCATTCCGTTGGCCACAGCGTTGAAAGCGGCGTTGTCGATTTTGATATCCTCGGTCGCCCATATTTCCTGTCTCGATGGCATCCCGACAATGGCGATCTCAACATTGTACAGTTTCGCGTTCCAGTCACCCACCTTCTCGGTCTTATCAGTAGGCGTTACGGAAATCTTCATGCCGTCGGCCATCATTTTAGCCATCTGCTGGGCTTGCGTCATCTCGCCACCCTCAGATTCCGCTTTTCCGCCGGCATCGAACAAATTCATGGGTACCGCCGAGTACTGTTTCTTGTTGTGGTCCACCATGAATACTTTGCCTTTTTCCGAATCGAATATTACGGCTTCATTGTTTCCGGTCAGACAGCAAGACTTGCCTTCTGTCAACCAGACAACCGAGGTGTCATTCTTTTCGGGTGATTTCTGGCCCATCATCTCGAACGCATCAACATGGTTGGCCTGCTTGAAATAGCTGTCGGCCAGAATTTGGCCGCCCAGAATCGACACCAGGAAAAGCGCCGAAAACAAAATACGAATAATGTTGCTCATGAAAAAAACCTTACCCTCTCTACTAATGAAGCAAAGTTGCTCCCTTTGATTGTTTCTGTCACTGATTTATATCTGATCCAGGCCCCGCGAGATGTAAAATCCACATGGTTGGAGCTGGGCAGCTCTTGTATGGCTTTTGGTTCTGAAGGCAATGTGTAAAATATCGTTGCTTGCTGTTTACCTGTACCGGTTCACTCCATTGGCAAATATAGTTTTTTTTTGACTCTATCGCCAGTCTAAATATGAACACAATGTGGATAAATTTATAGACTATATTCGAGTCGGCGAAGGCTGAATTCATTGTTTCCGCTTGAGACGAGTTCATTGGCAACACTGCTATCGCTGCGTGAAAGTCAGACCATTACACTCAGGAACGCAAGCAAGCCGGGCCCTTTTCGTCATACGTATTTGCCATGTAAAACGTTACCTCGTAGGGTCTTGGGGGTAACGCCAAAAAATAGACCGGCTTGCGCAATAATAATCGTAGGTTTTCACGGAGAATTCCGATACATTAAGTAGTTAACATTAATTTGAGTTCGGCCTTTTACGTAGTCTTGTTCTAAACCACAACACACCGCTAAAGCTTAATCTCGAATTGATCGCGCAATCATGCGCAAAACGTCGTTTATCTTGAGGAATCCGATTTCATTGAAACACCGTTCTCTTCGGGATAAGCAAATACGGAGTGTAGGATGAATATCTACATCGGAAACTTGTCGTTCGATACGACAGAAGAACAATTACGCGAAGCTTTCAAGAGCTTTGGCGAAGTCTCAACCGTGAATATTATCAAAGACAAATACAGTGGCGAGCCGAGAGGCTTTGCGTTTGTTGAGATGTCAGGTAAAGACCAGGCGATGGCTGCCATCAGCGGCCTGAACGGTCAGGACCTCAATGGTCGCGCGTTGAACGTCAACGAAGCGAAACCGCGCACCGACAGCGGCGGCGGAAATCGCGGCGGCGGCGGCCGGGGACGCTACTAATAGCGAACCCATAAAACCCGTGGCGATTCTGACACGGGCGTAATTTCTGAAGAGACCGGCCACAAACCGGTCTCTTTCTTGTTCCCCTTATGCCGGACTCCCATTACTGATTCCGGGCACCCAATTGCATCCCTACCCGGTAACCCAAGCACTGACATCGGATTGCATCGAAATTGTGGCCGTTTCTGCAATCTCGGCGAGGGCCAACCTAAAAATAGACTGATTTACGCAATAATAATCGTAGGTTTTCTCAAAAGTATACGCTATACTAAGTAGTCAATATTAATTTGAGTTCGACTTTTTCGTCGTCTTGTCCTAAACCACAACACACCGCTAAAGCTTAATCTCGAATTGATCGCGCAATTATGCGCACAATATCCTTTATCCTGAAGCATCCGACTTCATCGAAACACAGTTTTTTTCGGGATAAGCAAATAACGGAGTGTAGGATGAATATCTACATCGGAAACTTGTCGTTCGATACGACAGAAGATCAATTACGCCAGTCCTTCAAGGGCTTTGGCGAAGTCTCAACCGTCAATATCATTAAAGACAAGTACAGCGGCGAGCCGAAAGGCTTTGCGTTTGTGGAAATGTCTGGTAAAGACGAAGCCATAGCTGCCATCGCCGGCCTGAACGGTCAGGACCTGAACGGACGCGCGTTGAATGTCAACGAAGCGAAACCGCGAACGGATGGCGGCGGCAACCGTAGCGGTGCCAACAACTACCGTAAGCTGTACTAACAGCAACACCATGAAACCCGTGGCAATTTTATCACGGGCTTAATTTCAGAAAAGACCGGCCACAAGCCGGTTTTTTTCTTTTTTGTCAGTTTGGTGAGATGGTTGTCAGAATGCGATTGATCGGATGTCGACTCTGTCGTCAGCCAACGCGAGATCGCGGGACACGGCAGGCAGAACAAGTAGTCTGCTGTGACAACAAATAGGCTTTGGGATCATGACGCATTGCCCCATCCGGCAGCCAATCCCAGAACTCGCCGAGGTCCGTTCGTATCCGGTCCGCATAGTACCGGGGTATTTCTGTTGTCTCTTGTTCAAAGAAGTCGCGAAATTCCTGATCCGTGGTCAATCGCCGGCGAACCTGGGAAAAATACTTGACTCGACTGAACCGTTCCGATGATAATCCGCGGACCACATTCAGCCACCTCGGAATAGTCTCCCCGTTGGCCAGAAACCGCCGAGCTATCAGACGCGGCGAGTATGAATACTTCGTCACATCAATCAGATGATCATAGAACTCGAGCCAGGTGTAGTTTTTCGGTTTGATATTCATTTGGATGTTGCTGAGAAAGTGGAAGGGAAAAGGCAGCACCCGGTTCGCTCGCTGAAATTCCAGATTCAGCGGCGCCGCCTGCCCGAACGCCGACAGCATCGAATAGGCCGGAAATGCCCCCGGAGTCAAATCCAGAAATCGCTTCGTGAGCTCGAACGGTGCCGAACCTTCGTCTCCATCGAGTCCGAAAATGTGATTAGTTTGCACATACGGAATGTGTCGCAGAATCATATTGACGTGGTCGGAGACTATCCTGACCTTCTCCATCCCCCTGGCCTCCCCCGTGCTCGATTTCTTTCCCATCTCAAACCATGATTCTATGCCCGGCAAGAGCGCCTTGAAGCCAATCCGTTTCAGTCGCTTCACGCGGGATTCCGAAAGCAGTGACAGCGTGGATTCGGCAATGAAGTCGATACGCCCCGGCGGCACCGCCTCTTCTATAGCGTCCATACAACGGTCAAAGCGAACACCGAAGTTGGGGTCGTGCCACGCCACCCGGGGACGCTTCAATTTGCCCAGGAGAAAACGCAGATCTTCCTTCATCGCCCCATCATCAAGCGGCTGATAAGGTACCGAAGAATCAATACAGAAGTCACAGGAATACGGACAACCCAGGCTGCTAAGGAGAGGAACTATCTTGATAACTGGCGCTTTACGGAGGGTTTGCTCTATAAATTTCCAGCGCTCGCTCACTCCCGGTAGACGAACCGGATGGTGCTCGGCTGATAGGTGCAAACCGGCTGGCCGGTGTCGGGTGCAATCCCTTAGAACCTCCTTGATTAGAGCTTCATCGGTAAATCCCAGTACATAGTCAAAATACTTTTGAGCATCCTGCGGATAACAACGGGCATGGGGACCGCCAATGGCAGTGACGGCGCCTCGCGACCTGAATAGGTTGCTGAGCGCATACGACAACAAGGCCGCCTCGGTGAATGCGCTGATGAACACAAGATCCACCTCGCGCGGCAATTCCTTGACGAGATTCTCCCGACCTGTATAGGTGATCAATGTGACTTCATGACCGTGCCGCTCACACCACGTAGCAATAACCTGCGGCATGATACTGACGAAGTTCGCACCCATGACGCGCATCCACATTGTCCGCGTCGGAGCCTTGGCCACAAGATCAATAATTCCGACAGAGAGTCTGCGCATAGCCATCATCCTCTACATTGGTCACCATCGGATGAGGTTTCGCGCGCCAACAGTGACGGACGTTGGTTTACAGCGATCGGGAAACAGTCGGCGTGCTGCACTAGATATCGTGGAATCAGTCTGCGAAACCTGCCAAGAATCGACCTCACGGAATTCTTCCGGAGGTCGGTTATGTAAGCGATATCCGCATATGAAAACCGTTCACCACGCTGCAGTATCATAATCAGGCGGGATTCCGGTCTGAGACGGGCGATTGCTCCTTTGACGGACACGTCCGACATCCCGGTTAGCCGTGACAGTTCCTGATGGTCGATTGATGCATCTGAGTAATGCCGGTCGCCATTGCCGGCATTTGCCGTGGACTCGCACTGTTCCGGGAGAAACCAGCCGGGTGGATGCGTTCCATTACCGCCGTTAGAGAACTCCCTGACCAGAATCCTGAATAACCGCGCTTTGATGCCGACCGTATCGGCAGAACCGGGCCACGTGCGATAAGCCTTTGCCATCGTCTTCAACACCAAATCCTCAGCGGAACTCCACCGCCTGGTAAGCCACAGTGCGGTTCGCCATAGAGCCTCTACCTCAGGGAGGGCTTCTTCCTCATACTTCTCCCGTTGAGCCGATTTCACTGTCTTCATGACATACCCCTCATTGTCCTTCCAGGATCGGTCCTAGGCTTTATGAGATTTTCTCGGATGTGACTCGTACTGCTTGGCGGCCTGCGGCTCCCGATTCTTGATCCCGCCGATAACGAGGTTGCGCACCTCCGATGTCGTGATCCCCTCATGGTGACTGATACTTGCGGCTACTTTTTGAGCGGTCTCCTGGCTGATGCCGGCGCCTCTCATGGAATTTACGATTTTGTCCGGACGAAACTCCTCTTCCAGACCCGATCGCTTTGTTATAGTAAGCATAAGTTTCTCTACCTTTCCTTTACGCACTTTGCCATACCGACCCTAACTGCGAAACTAAGTTGCCCTGGAAACCCGGTCTCTGTTCCCTCAGTTGCTACTCAATCTTGTTTTGAGACAATCGTCCGATGGGCCTTATTCAAAAGAGTGTCATTGCGGGCAGCCCCCCCAACTCGCGGACCAGTAGCTGCCTACCCGCACGTGATACACCCCTACTCTTATAGAATACATGGATTAATCGGCCGGTCAATCGGCCATAGGGTTGAAAAAGGGATTAGTCCCTAAGATTGAGGTCCTACTGCTGTTTTTTGGAGCCCTGCTTCGTTGACGCCCTCACCATTCCCTCGGTAAGGGCGAAGCTGGCCAATTCCAATCGAGTGTGAAGAGCCAGTTTCTCCAGCGTGTTGTGCACGTGGCTCTTGACCGTGTGAAGTGCTATATTGAGTTCTCTGGCAATTTCCTTGTTGCTCATGCCCCTTGCAATGAGGTCGACAACCTCATGTTCGCGCTTGGTCAGCCTGACTGCCTTCATCAGACGATCTGCCTTGCCGCTCTGAACAGCGTATTCCACAATGTGAGAGAAAAGCGATCCAGCCAGGGGCGGTGGCAACACCTTTTTTCCTTCGGCGACCGACCGGATGGTGTGCAGGAAATCATCTATGGTCGCATCCTTGAGAATAAAACCGGCGACTCCTGCTTTGACGAACTCAACCACTTCGGCCTGAACCGGCATCAGATCCATCACCACAATCTCGGCCTTCGGATACTCTTTTTTGATCAACTCCGCGACCCTGAGACTGCTTTGGCTTCTGAGGCCCAGATCAAGGAGAACAACCTGAGGCTTGATTTTCTTCGCCTTCTCGATAGCGTCACCGTTGCCCGTTGCCGAAACGGCTTTGATGTCCGGCTGCTCATTTAGCATCGCCGTAATGCCTTCTCGCAAAAGGCGGTTGTCTTCAATCAATAGAACTCGTATTTTCGGCACCAGTGGTTTCTCCATTGGGGAATTAAAAACTGCCCTAAAAAATATGAAAAATCGACAAGGTGCTGTCAAGTGGAAAAATGGATTCGCTGCCCCGAAGTGTCTATGGTGCGTACACTTCCCCCATATTTGGCGCGTCAATATGTCACCTTTTCTCTTACCCTACAACATTTTATTAGGTCTTTGGCGCAATTGGACGTATAATTAGGCAGACCTAGCGTCCCTCAGTTGATTGTTTTTCAAGCCTTGCTCTGACAAATCAATCCTTGTCAAATCGTCGATCAGGTGACTACGGCGGCATAACGCGCCCGCAAAACCCCGCTAAGACCCTTTTTCGGAACAGTCCGTCAACTGGTACGAACAGAAAGATGTGACATGAATATCTATGTCCGAAACCTGTCGCCCGAAACCCTACGCTCAGAACTTCTCGGGTGTTTCGGGATGTTCGGTGAGGTGACCGACGTCACGATTAGCACTTACAGGATCGAAGGCGAATTCCGAGCCTCGGGATTTGTTGAGATGCCGTCCCACGAACACGGTCTGGCAGCTATCGCCAGCCTGCAGGGCAAGGAACTGCGTGGGAACCTGCTGAAAATACAATGCGGATAGTGAAACAAGGCTACAGGGCGATTCGGCGGTCTAGGTGTTGTTTAAGGAGGATAGTCCGATACCGGGTCTCCTTCACAATTTAACCGCTGTCAGCCAACACTCCTGGCACTTAAAGGAAAGGGAAAGAATGTCAATACTAGCATGGATCATATTGGGGTTAATCCCGGGCTTCCTGGCCGGCGCGCTGGCTGCACACAACAGAAAAGCCGCACACGTACGATCGATTAATCCGGAAAGGAAAAGATAATGTCGAAAAAGACCTCTTTTGCCGTTGCGGCTGGCATACGCGGTCTGCCGGAGAAGGCAGACGAACTTCGTCAGCGCCTGCTTGAGTTGGTCCATTTGACTCGAGCCGCGAACGGATGCCTCTCCTGCGAGATGATTGAGAACCGCTGCGACTCAACCGAGTTCACGCTTCTGGAGGAATGGTCACTGGAGGAAGAACACAATGCTCATTTCGTCACCGACCTGATTCGTAATGCGGTGATGTGTCTCCCCGGCTTGCTTACCGCAGAGCTTGACCTTCGCAAGCACGTATTGCGACCTAATTCAGTCAAGTATGGCACTAACAGTTATTGTTTGGCAGCGGGATGACCTGGCACTCATCCCAGCAAAGGAATATCATTGCGACAGACATATGTCGCTCGGACAATTAACGCACCTGTAAAGGGGGAATAGAGTGAAAATCTACGTCGGCAATATATCGCCAAAAACTTCCGAATTCCAGCTTCGTAAGGCATTCGAGATGTACGGCAAAGTTGACAAAATTAGTTTGGACAGTGGGCCCAGCGATGGCGACGCCCGTGGCTTCTGTTTTGTAGAAATGCCTTTCGACAATCAGGCATCCATGGCAATCAGGAAACTGAACGGTGAAAAACTGGGTGGATATGTGCTGACCATCAAGGAAAACGGAGTGAGTGCTTAATTGATGGTCAGGAAAAACGGCGAAGCCAGATCAATCGTGAAGCGAATTGCATTCATCGGCAATTACCTGCCGCGCCGGTGCGGTATCGCAACCTTCACCACCGATTTGTGTGAGGCAGTCGCTGCCGAAAATGAGGGGACGACTTGTATCGCCCTTCCGGTCAATGACACCGATGATGGTTACGAGTATCCCGGTCGCGTTCGCTTTGAACTCACCGAAAAGGATATTGAATCCTATCGCCGCGCGGCCGACTTTCTGAATATCAATAATGTCAATCTCGTCTGTCTGCAGCATGAATACGGCATTTTCGGCGGCCGGGCCGGCAGCCACATCCTCGCTCTCCTGCGCGAGCTGCGTATGCCAATTGTCACGACGTTGCACACCATTTTGGTCGAGCCGGATGCAGATCAACGACGGGTGTTGGAGGAAATTGCGGACCTCTCAGATCGGCTCGTTGTCATGAGTCAGCGCGGCAAAGATTTCCTGACAGAAATCTATCATGTGTCTCCTGACAAAATTGATTTTATCCCCCACGGCATCCCGGATGTGCCTTTTGTTGACCCGAGTTTCCACAAAGACCTGTTTGGAGTCGAAGGGAAAATGGTCTTGCTCAGTTTCGGGCTGCTCTCGTCAAGCAAGGGGATCGAGAATGTCATCGAAGCCCTGCCCGCCATTATGGCTGATCATCCCAACGTGGTCTATATGGTCCTGGGCGAAACCCATCCTCACGTTAAAGAGATCGACGGAGAGGCATACCGGCTTTCGCTGCAATGGCTGGCTCGTGAGAGAGGCGTGGAGAGCAATGTCATCTTCTACAATCGATTTGTCAGTTTGGAAGAACTGATTGAGTTTATCGGTGCGGCGGATATATACATTACTCCCTATCTCAACCAGGCACAGATCACCTCAGGCACACTCGCCTACACGCTTGGCGCCGGCAAAGCCGTCATTTCGACACCGTACTGGTACGCTGAGGAAATGCTGGCTGAAGAGCGGGGAGTCCTGGTGCCGTTTCGGGACCCGTCGGCACTCGCGCAGACAAGTCATTGATCTATTGAATGACGAAGCCAGACGTCATGCGATGCGCAAACGGGCCTATATGTTCGGGAGGGAGATGATCTGGCCACAGGTGGCGCGCCGCTACCGCGAGACCTTCGAACGCGCTCGGGCCGAACGTCGTCATTTCAGCAGCCCGGGCTTCACGGTCAAAGCTCTCGATAAACATCCCGGTGAACTCCCGCCTCTAAAGCTCGATCACTTGCGCAACATGACGGACGAAACCGGCATTCTGCAGCACGCCATCTTTACGATCCCCAATTATCACGAGGGGTACACCACGGATGACAATGCCCGTGCTCTGATCGTGAGCGCTCTTCTGGAGGATGTGGGTAATCAATGAGGCCTTCGAATTGGCTTCACGTTATCTCGCTTTCATCTGGTATGCCTATAATGCTGAGACCGGGCGCTTTCGCAACTTCATGACTTACCAGCGTACCTGGCTGGAGGCGATTGGTTCAGACGACAGCCATGGCCGCGCTTTGTGGGCTCTCGGCACTGTACTGGGTCGCTCTCATACACCAGCGCTTCAGAGTATGGCCGGCTGGTTGTTCGAGCAGGCCCTGCCCGCTATTCTCGACACAACCAGTCCTCGGGCCTGGGCTTTTGCGCTTATCGGTATCCATGAGTACGTTCGACGCTTCGCCGGCGATCGTCGCGCCAGACAGGTTCAGGAGGAATTGTCCCAACGACTTCTGGCCTTGTATCAACGTTGTCGTTCAGACGACTGGCAATGGTACGAAGAGGGACTTACATACTGCAATGCCGTTCTACCACACGCATCGCTGATCTGCGGACAATCTGTTCAGAGTGCGGCAATGATTGAAGCTGGACTGGAGTCGCTTGCGTGGCTGACCAATATACAACGGGCCAGCAAGGGGGGGCATTTTGTCCCCATCGGATCCAATGGCTTTTACCGCAAAGATGGTGAACGCGCCCGCTTCGATCAACAGCCCGTGGAGGGTCAGGCTATGGTATCGGCCTGTCTTGAAGCTTATCGAGTCACGAAGGACGACCGTTGGCGCAAGGAAGCCCAACGTGCCTTTGAATGGTTCCTTGGACGCAACGACCTGAATCTTTCCATCTATGACCCAACTACGGGCGGATGTCGCGATGGTCTGCACCCCGACCGCCCTAACGAGAATCTCGGCGCGGAGTCTACCCTCGCCTTCCTCCAGTCCTTACTGGAACTGCGCTTGGCAGAGAACACCTTTTAACCTGTGGAGACGCGATCCAGATGAGCAATACACACCCCGAACTTCTTCGGCGTCACAAACTCAATCCAATCTTAACGGCTGCTGACTGGCCCTATCCCGTCAACAGCGTATTTAATCCCGGTGCCACATTGTTGGCTGATGGCACAACACTGCTCTTATGTCGCGTAGAGGATCGGACCGGAATGTCCCACCTATGTGCGGCCCGCTCAGTTGACGGCATCAGACGACTGGAAGATTGATCCACAACCGACCTTCATGCCAGACCCCGAACATTTTCCTGAAGAGATTTCTGGCATTGAAGATCCGCGCATTACCTATGTCCCGGATCTGAATCAGTACGTCGTGGTCTATACCGCTTTTACTCGCGATGGACCGGGAGTTGCACTAGCGACTACCGAAGATTTCCACAAATTCACACGCCATGGGATTATCATGTCCCCGGAAGATAAGGACGCGACTCTGCTGCCGCATCGTATCGACGGTCTGTGGGCGCTGATTCACCGACCGGTCAGTTCGCCCAGAGCACACATGTGGATCTCTTATTCGTCCGATCTAACACACTGGGGAAGTCACAAACTGATGCTGGAGGCTCGGCGCGGAGGGTGGTGGGACGCAAACAAGATAGGTCTCTCGCCCCCCCCTATAGAAACACCGAAGGGCTGGCTGGTGATGTACCATGGTGTGCGGCAAACTGCAGCAGGTGCAATATATCGACTCGGACTCGCGCTGTTCGACCTTAAGACTCCCGAGTTGTGCCTCAAGCGCTGTAGTCGATGGGTCTTTGGTCCCGAAGAGCCCTATGAGCAGCACGGTGATGTCGGAAATGTAGTCTTCCCCTGTGGCCACACTATTCTTCCCGACGGCGACACCATCCATTTCTATTACGGCGCAGCCGATACGAGCATAGCCTTGGCCACCGGAAGTATTCTTGCTATGTTGGATTGGCTTGAAAGAGACACTTAAAAGCCGGGGGTTCGATCCCTGATCGATGTTTATCACACTCCAACATCACCGGTCCGCGCGTCAGAGCAGATGTGGCCAAATTGTGACCGTTTCTTGACGACTCCGGATTCCTTTTACGGAGTCCTTTTGGGTTGCTTCTCCAGCTTTTCTTTTTTCTTTTGTTTCTCTTTGCTTTTCTTCTGTTTCTGACTCTTGTCTTTGTCTTTTTTTCCGCCCTTATCTCCCATGGAGTGTCTCCTTTCAATTTGACTTTTGGCGTTTCGCGATCATCGCGGCAAAGGACTAAATCCGTCGCTTGCTGTGGGCCCCTAAAGAATAATACGGAAACTCTTTAATCGAATGAAAGTCAATTTCGCTGTCGCCGGTGCCAAGACAGTTCTGACGACTATTCCACCGCTGTCCGAAAGAACAAGGCTATGGTGGAGGAGATCGCGCGGGCGCGGCCAGCAACGACTGGGTTTTGTGGTGTGTGCGCTCCTCGGAGCCGTGGCGCTGTATATCGCCATCTTTCACATCGAGGAAAAACCCCGTCCGGAGTTACACCATGACCAGCTGAAACGTGCTATAAAAGTTCTCGGCGAGGCTGCGCGCACCCGCATAGTCATTCTCGTGGCCATTTTCTATGTTCTGTTGAACTTCAATCCGTTCTCCGCCGACGTTCTTTATGTCCACATGACCGGCGAACTTGGATTTTCTGACCAATTCGTTGGCTACACCTATACGGTCAGCAGTTTCGCATCAATTGTGGCCTGCGTCCTCTACGGTCTGTTTGCGAAACATGTGCCGCTGCGCTACCTGCTTCACGGCTCGGTGATTTTCATGGTACTCTCTACCGTGATCTATATCGGGATGCGAACAGAAACCTCAGCCATCATCATCAGCCTCGCCTATGGCTTCATCTACATGATCACCAACCTTACCCAACTGGAACTGGCCGGCAGATACTGCCCGCCTGCTGCGGCCGGAACCGTTTTCGCCTTACTCATGTCGCTGAGCAATTTCAGTGTGTCCCTGTCAAGCATCATAGGCGGTAGGTTCTACGAAACCTGGAAAGTCTCAATGGGAGTGGATACGGCGTACAGCCTGTTGGTGCTGGTGGGCGCTGGTTTCACCGCCCTTTGCTGGCTGCTGGTGCTGCTCTTCCCGAAAACGCGCGAAGAATAAAGCGGGGCGCTCCCACTCGAGTCGTGCCATAAACCGGCCAAGCTCCGGAGCATAGTACCGCGCTCCGTCTGATACTACTGTGGACTCTGCCGGAATATTCAATCCAACCTCCCGCGCATGATCAAAAATACAATTGAGCCGCTCACCCGTCAATATTAAAGACGATTTGCTCTATCATATTGTCCAATGGTGTCAGGTGAGGATAATCGCAGGGTTCGTGGGGCACATGAAGATATCGGCCGCCCGGAAAATGGTCACCGAATTGTGACGCTAAGTACTGTTGACAACAGCCCCCGCGTGACCTAACTTAAACCATTCCCAAATGTACTTCGTCAGCAGACTTACACCAGCCAGACACTTCAGCGGCTTGAGATAAGTCTGACAGGATGAGGGCAATCGAGGAGTCATTACCGCACTACGGCCTCACGGAGGAAATTACTGACTTGTTAAACCACCGCACAAATCGAAATAAAGAATCTAAATCAATATGTAATGAGCCGAACCGGCTATCAGGCCACGCGAAAGAATGGACAGGCTCAGGAGGTAAAAGATGAAGAAGACAATCATAGTAGCAGCTGCGCTACTTGCGCTGACTCTGGCAGCGTTTGTGAGCGCAACGGGCGCAGGGGCACCCGATGACGCTTCGCAGACACCAACGAAGTGGCAGTCTCCACCCGCCGAATGGCTGAAAGTACTCCATGCGCCGAGTCTTCCCTGGGTGTGGACGGCTCCAACCGGCGAGTACATGCTCCTCGCAGATCCTATGCTCTATCCCCCCCTCGCAGAGCTGGCTGCGCCGATGCTTAAGCTGGCTGGTCTCCGGGTAAATCCCGCTAACAACGGCTATCACGGCGATCATGGGGGCATCTCCCCCCGCCTGGTACGGGTCGAGGACGGAGCCATAACGCCGCTCGAGCTACCGGAAAACAGCGAAGTCCATGACGTAGCCTGGACTGTCGACGGCCGGCACTTCGCGCTCACTGTTGGGCACGCCGATCACTTTGGCCTGTGGGTCGGGTCGATAGATGGCACCGTTACCAGGGTCGAGAACCTGGCTCTCAATCCGTTAATGGACGACGCCGTAAGCTGGCTTCCCGACCAGAAGCGCCTGCTTGCCCGCCGTATTCCGAAGCGTGGACCGGCTCCCGAGCCACCGGCCATACCGGCGGGTCCGATGATCCTCGAAGGAGCAGGAGCCTCAGCCCGGTCAACGTATGAGGCGCGCAACCTGCTCGAGACCGCTTACGACGATGCCCTTTTCGAGTACTACACCGCCTGCGAGTTGGTGATCGTTGACCCGGCGACTGGCAATGCGAAAGTTGTCGGTGCGCCCGCCCCGTATACAAAGGCCGAGTTCTCGCCGGATGGCAACTATCTACTCGTCGAGCGTCTGGTCGGTCCCTGGTCACATGAGGTAGCCTACTGGCGCTTCGCCAGCGAGGTCGAGGTGCGGGACCCCGAGGGCAATCTGGTAGCAACAATCGCCTCCCTTCCGCTGGCCGACGAAGTCCCGATACACGGTGAGCCGCTGGGCCCGCGTTCGGTGGAGTGGCGTCCCACCGCTCCCCACACGCTCTTTTGGGTTGAAGCACTCGATGGCGGCGATCCTGTGGCCGAAGTCCCCCACCGCGACCGGCTCATGCGTCTGGACGCACCCTTCACGGCGGAGCCGCAGGAAATTTTCCGGGCCGAGCACCGTATTCAGCCCTGGATGAATGCCTGGGGAGCCGACGGCGGCACGCTTATGCTCACGCAGAATGAGCGCATACGCCGCTGGCGCTACGTCTGGCTTCTGGATGTTGACAAAGGCACGTCGCGCCTGTGGTTCGATCTCGACGAGGACGACCGCTACGGAAATCCGGGCTATCCCCTGATGCGTCCGTTGCCGAACGGTCGCAAAGTGCTGCATCAGAAGGAAGACGCTGTCTACTTCTGCGGAAGTGGTGCCACCGACGATGGTGACCGACCCTTTCTCGACCTGCGCCACCTCGGAACCGGCGAAACCGAACGCCTGTTCCGCTGCGATCCAAATCGCTATGAATACTTTGTGGCGTTCGCGGGCGCCGAGAACCGTTTCGTATTACGCTCCGAGTCAGCCGTCGACGTTCCCAACTACTATCTCGCCACCTTTGGCGAAGAGCTTGAAGCGACCGAGGGAGAGGCTACCCTGAGTCTGACGCGTGTTCCGATTACGCGTTTCGAGGACCCCACGCCGGAGCTGCGTGAGATAGAGAAGCGCATCGTGCGTTACGAGCGCGAAGATGGTGTACCTCTCAGTTTCCAGCTGCATCTGCCCCCCGGCTACAAAGAAGGCACGCCGCTGCCCACGGTGTTGTATGCCTATCCCCTCGAATATTCCGGCGCAACCACCGCCGGACAGGTTGCGGGTTCGGCCCAACGATTCATGCGCCTGTACGGCCCCTCCCATCTTTACTTCTTGCTCAACGGCTATGCAGTGCTCGACCGAACCTCCATGCCGATGCTTGGCGATCCCGAGACCACTTACGACAGTTTCGTACCGCAACTGGTGGCTGATGCCGAAGCAGCGGTGGCCAAGGCCGTCGAAATGGGAGTAGCCGATCCCGAACGGATCGGTGTCATCGGCCACAGCCACGGTGGACTCATGGTGGCCAATCTTCTGGCCCACACCGACCTTTTTCGAGCCGGCATTGCGCGTAGCGGCTCGTACAACAAAACCAACCAGCCCTTCGGCTTTCAGTCCGAGCGCCGTTCTCTCTTCGAGGCGAGGGATGTCTATATCCAGGTTTCGCCGACCTTCTTCGCCGACAAAGTCAATGAACCGGTCCTGATCATCCACGGTGACGATGACTCCAACCCGGGAACCCTAACGTTCCAGTCCGAGGTTTTCTTCGAGGCCGTGCGTGGTTCCGGTGGCACCGCCCGTCTGGTACTGCTGCCCTTTGAGGACCACGGCTACCGATCCCGGGAGAATGTGGAGCACGTGCTCTGGGAACAGCTCCGCTGGTTCGACAAATATGTAAAGGGTGATGGGGCTTCCACGTCTCAAAACTCTGAGTCTGATTGATTTCGGGAAGAACTCTACAAGTCCCTGCCTTGCGATGTGTTGTCATTTGATGGTGGGGACTTGAGAATTTTCGCAGTATGGCGGAGGGAGGGAATCGAAGTGGCTTAGCCCTCTTATTTACCCGCCTTGCAGACACCAGGACTTACACCCTATTGTGACCAAATTGTGACCGTTTTTGTGACCCAGGGTGGCCGCAACAAACTGAAGGAAGCTGGCCACCAATATCGGCAGCCAGCCGGAGATTTGAATCCGCGATCACTGCCAATCACTCTCTTATCTTGCTCTTCCACTCTCCAATGATCGGTTCGGCCTGGGCCAATTGCTCGGCGGTCAGTGCTTTGCCCAATTCGTCGAGTTCTGATTCGATGGCCTTCTTCTGTTGAGGGAATTTAATCCCATCCAGACAGGCGGTCCAGAGCGCATAAGCCATCACCGAATCTACTTCGACCGCAACCCCCTTCAAATAACTGCGACCCAGTCCCCACATGCAGTCGCCATTGCCAAGTTCGGCGCCGCGGCGGAACCAGACCAGGGCTTCTTCATCGTTCTGCTCTACACCTATTCCTCGTCCCAGTATCTTGGCCAAGTGCCAAATAGCCTCGGTGTGGTCCCTCTCAGCGGCCATACGATACCACTTAGCGGCTTCGGCTCCGTCGGCTTTGACTCCGCCCGGAATCCTCTCACCCGCCTCATAAATCATCCCCAAACTGATCTGGCATTCCGCATTTTCCGCTTCGGCCCCATGACGCAAATAGCCGATGGCCTTTTCAACATCGGTTTCCACTCCCATCCCATTCAGGTAGACAACCCCCAGAGCATACCAGGCCTGGTCATCTCCGGTGTCTGCTGCTTTATGCAGCCAGGTCAGTCCCTCTTCTGGGTTGGCTTCGACGCCTTCACCTTGTATCAAACGCATACCGTAAACTATCATCGCTTCGGTGTTGCCTTCGTTGGCCGCCACCTGAACTTCTGCGAGCGGGGTTGCCTCATCATACTTCTGTTCGTCCGCGATCCCTGTTGCATACATCATCGCAACCATTGATAGTGCCAAGACGAACACCGTTAGTGTTCCATTCTTGATCTTCATGATACATCTCCTTTCGATAGCTTATATAACGCTTCTACTTATCTTCTAATGTTCCCTTCTGCTGAAAACGCAGTCTGAACCAACAAAGAAGAAACAGAAAGGCGATTAATGGCATAATATGATATAAACCCGGCGGCCAAATGACATGCGAATTGAAAACGAAGAACAGCACAGAACTTACCAGCAAGATCAGAGCACCCAGCCCCTCCCACTTCCAGGATAAACCTACTCCAAGTACGAAAAGAAAAATTACTAAGAATATTGATGTACCCGGTACAGACTTTTCAGGGCCGAAAGTGTAGCTTAGAAGCATAAACATCAGAAACAGAGCAGTAAGGCTACCCACTATTCTGGCAACCCACCGCAATACTACAAAGACAATTGAGTATTTGTTCTTCATGTTTACCTACATCCTAATTGTTGTTCTTGACAAATCCAGAAACAGTAAACGTGTCCGTATCCGGTTTCCCCCACAGGCACGCGGTGATCAGAGCGAGCGGTAGGATTATGAAAAGCCAGACGCCATTGTCCTTGTCAGTGAACTCCCAGAGGCTGAGTCCGTAGATGAATCCAGCAGCTACTACCATCAACAGCACCGCGATTGATCGCGGATATTTTCGGGCAAGCAGTCCGGCGATGACGGAGGCTATAATTATACCGACACCGACAATGGTTTCCCATGGTGTTTCTCCAGCCTGAATCTCGTTAACTCCATACAGTGAGGCGAAGGTCCCCATGATTGTACCAAATGATATCAGCATGATCACACCCGCTCTGCGTAAATCACCGATCATCAGAAGTCCGACAATCGCCTTGGTGACCAGTCCGAGAATGATCAGCAGATGAAAATCATCTGGCGGCTCTCCCTGTGACATGCGCAGGGCCGCGAGTATAGCCGCACCGAACATGACCACGAGGAATCCAACGTTGCCGGATCGTGAGAATATTTGGATCTGCCGCTCGTCGGCATACTTCTTCCCCATCCCCAGCGCGTGGAGCGTCGGCCGAAGCAGATAGGATCCAACTAACGGCAACACCGCAATTGGGACTTCCATGATGGCAAGGATTATCCCTATGGCCAGAAGTCCGCACGCTATGTAGAAAATTCTGTCACGCTTAATCATAATCATTCTCCTCTAGAATGAACAGTTCATCGACACTGGTTTCCAGTACCTCGGCTAAGAGCAAAGCCAGTTTCACCGATGGGGCGTAATTACCCTTCTCTATCGAGACAATGGTCTGTCGCGAAACAGAGACCATGTCAGCGAGTTGTTGCTGGCTGAGTTCGCCTCGCTCAAATCGAAATCTCCTCAAATTCGTTTTCATCGGTACTCTCGAGTCCATTCGCGTTGTTTTACAGTACTGTAAATAATAATCGACATTATGTCAAGTATTATATACATATTGACAAGATAAATTTACATCAACTGGCCTGCGCGAGTGCCTTCTGGGAGCAATCTGGTAGCTAAGACAGGCCTGAATCGGTTGTAACACCTATATGGATATAGGCTTACAAAGGATGACCGGTCAAAGGCCCTGCTCGCAACGATGCGACCCAAGACTCTTCCATGCCTCAATCACATCCTTGAAAAAGAGCCGGGCACATCGTATAATCCGGAAAGTAAGTTGAGGAGGAGCCTTAAAATAATATGAAATACCCAAGCATCTTCAATGACATAATCGGTCCTGTCATGAGAGGGCCTTCCAGTTCCCATTGCGCGGCTGCGTTGCGTCTGGGAAGAATGGCCAGGGATCTCATGGATGGCGATATTTGTGAAGTGAAGATAGAATTTGATTCAAGCGGAGCGTTTGCGACAACTCACCGCGACCAGGGGACGGACATGGGGCTCTTTGCCGGTTTGCTTGGCTGGGACATTACCGACGTACGGCTGCCTGAATCCGAAAAGGCTCTTAAAGAAGCGGGAATAAAAATTGGTCTACGCATATCGGATTTCGGATTAAAGCACCCCACCGCCATCAGGCTGATCTTGAAAAACAGCCGGGAACGGCACGAACTGACGGCTATTTCTACGGGCGGCGGCATAATTGAAATTATCAGCATTGACTCTCTGTCCATTTCCATTGCCGGTGATTATTGCGAAACACTCATCTTTTGCGATTCAAATGACAAGAATTTGATAGACTGGCTTCCAGCAGACATTAAGGCCGAGGAGATTCATCTTGCAGAAGGGACAAAGTTCCAGATCGTGCAAATCAAATCCCGGGAATTCCCGGCCACAGAAATTGCTTCTGAACTTAATTCAAGATTTGATGTCCGCTACGTAAAAAGGATATCACCCGTCCTACCGGTGCTGTCCCGGAAAGACCTCGAAGTGCCCTTTATCACTGCCGGTGAGATGATTGCCTACAATAAAGAACGAAAATCGCAGCTCTGGGAGTTGGCCATTACATATGAAATGGCCAGAAGTGGATTGTCGCATGATGATGTATTTCGGAAGATGATTGAGCTTGTAGATGTCATGAGCGATTCGATCCGTACGGGAATCCAGGGCACTGAATACGCTAATAGAATTCTGGGGCCACAGGCTGGCACTTTCTCCAAACATATGCTGGAAGACCGGCTTCTCGATGGAGGCTTTCTGAACCGAATTATCCTTTATGTTACTGCCATGATGGAAATGAAAAGTTCCTTCGGTGTGATTGTAGCAGCTCCAACCGCCGGCGCCTGCGGGGCACTTCCGGGTGCCTGCCTGGGAGCAGCAAGTATCATGGGGCTCTCGAAAGAAGAAACCGCGAAAGCGATGCTGGCCGCGGGGATGATCGGAGTATTCATCAGTCATCGCGCAACTCTGGCGGCGGAAGTTGGTGGATGTCAGGCCGAATGCGGTGCAGCCTCGGGTATGGCGGCCGCGGCATTAGTGACGCTCGCAAAAGGAAACACCCGGCAGGCGCTCGCGGCAGCTTCCATGGCCCTTCAGAATTCACTGGGGATGATTTGTGATCCGGTAGCCAACAGGGTCGAAGTCCCCTGCCTTGGGAAAAACGTCATGGCCGCGACCAACGCTCTGGCCTGCGCTAACATGGCGCTGGCAGGTTTTGATGAAGTCATTCCACTGGATGAAACTATTGAGGTGATGGATATCGTTGGAAAGAGCATTCCCGCTACGTTGCGGTGCACGGGATTGGGAGGGCTGTCCACCACCAGGACGTCGCGGAAAATTTCCGAAAGACTGGAACGGTTAAAAAACGCCTCTGATGCATGATGCATACATCTCTTCCATCGTTGGCTAACGCCTTCCCATAAATTGCCGGTTATTTAGAAGACATTACCGCGGTCCTCAGCAACTCGCCAAGTTGTGGCTCTTCAGCCCGATGCTTCTATTATTATCGCTGGAGTATCGTTGGCAAAACCAACAAGCCCTGCTTATCACGGAGTCATAACTGTGCCAAATCACAGCAGTGACAATAGCCGCTGTCCGAAGGAGAAGAATAGACAGAGTCTATGGTGGAGGTGGGGGGATCGAACCCCTAACTCACGTTGCGGCACAAGGAATTACACCCCATTGTGACCACTTTTTTTCAAAGGTGAGACTAGATCATCTCCATCTTGAAGCTCCTTTTCAAGAAACCATCAGTACGAGCTCACCCTTCACGGCCCCCCGATCGAGCATTTTATGTGCTCTGACAGCTTCAGCAAGAAGCATCCGTTTCTCGACAATCGGCTTGATAAGGCCCCTGGACAGCAAATCGAATAGTCTACTAAAGTCTTCCCGCTACCAGTCCGCATGTCTTTTGTGCCAGAATCCAATGGAGTAGAAGGTCGTTGACTGGCCATTCGGCAAGAGGTTCTAGAGTTTGATGCGCAGAAGGTCAAGGGGAATGCTGCCACCCTGGTCGGCGCTGGCCTTGTAGAAACCATAGGCGATCAGTTTGCCACCGGGCCTCTACGGCCGCTGCGTGTAAACGTGGGCTACGGGCCCACGTCATTCCCTTCGTCGGAGCTGTCTATTGTATCTCTCTGCTTGTGATCGTTTTTATTCAGACTGTTCTCTTTGCGGTCGTTTGCCTCATTCTCGGCGCCTGTATCTTTCCTTTTTGGATTAGTGGGCTCCTCATGATGGTCCTGTTGCAAAACCCCGTCTTTTGCTTCAGGCCGTTCCTCTTTTTCATCTTTAGGCTGTTGCAGTTGATCCCACTCAAGTGGGTGCTCGTCTTTGAAAAGATCCTCAGGCATATAGCCAGTAAGCCAGGCGGGATTCATTGGATACACCGTAGGTTTGAAAATCGTTGAGTATAAGTGCCATACAGCGATAGCGAGAGTCGCGAGCCAGGCCTCCCAGAAATGTACTACCCAGGCTATCTCTATCCATCCCTGGGGCAGAACCTGTATGAAGTAATCATCGAACCACAGTACCATGCCTGATACTACCATCACTGCCGATCCCCACACTAGCGCCCAGTATTCCGCCTTTTCGATATAGGTAAAACGACCCGCTGCCGGCGGCTTCTTGCGAAGCCGGAGATTATAGGCTATCTGATGGAAGAAGAAGCTGAAATCATCCCATTTCGGTAAGATATCGATAACGAACGTTCGACCACGCCTCGAGAAGATAGTAAAAGCAACATGCCAGACAATCACTGTCATAAATACAACCGACGCTGCCCGGTGAATGATACCGCGCATAGCAAAACCACCCTCCCAGCCGAACAGCCAAGTCGCCAGCCAGGTATCGTCGTAAAGCAGGGCAAACCCGGTGATGACGAGAACGATAAAACTAATTGTCAGGAGCAAATGTTGCCACACCTCGCCGGTCGTCATGCGGCGAATTCGCGGACGGTTCTTCATGCGGTCAACCAGGTGACGCCCGAGATCGATCAGCCAGTGCAGGACCATCAGGCCAATGATAATGATAATCGCAATGATGTAGATATTCTCGATTACGAGGGCTAAATCGGTATGGTACCTCGATCCGCCGCTCGAGTGGATCGGAATCTGCGCCATCTCTGCCGATATCCCCCCATGACATTCGCCGCAGGTTTTCTGGAGGTTATCTGGGTGAACACGTGACTCCTGGTCAGTCTGGGGGAGAATGGTATGGACACCGTGACAGGACGCGCAGTTGGCGACTTCGGTGTCACCCGCGGCGCTTTTCAATCCGTGATAACTATCCTCGAACGACGCCACGACACCTGACTTGATCCCATAGCGGTTATTCAGCAAGATTGATTCATGACAAGGCGCGCATGTCCGTCCCGCCAATTCTGTCGGGGACACCGGTGCTCTTGGATCGCCCGTCGCTGTAATATTGTGTTCGTCGTGACAGCTGGTGCAAACCGGCGAGTCGGTTTCTCCCCGCTCGACCAACTGGCCATGGATTCCCTTGTTGTATTCTTTTTCCACGTCTCGGTGGCAGTTGCCGCACATTTGCGGAATGTTGAAATAGTTGATAGGCGATTCGTCGGACCTTCGTCCGTAAACCCGGTGCGGATTGTCACCTTTGGTATGACAGTCAATACATGATGCTGCCGGTATAGAATCGTCGGCTGCCCCGGGACCATGGACGCTCTTGAAGTAGGCCTCCAGCCGGCTTTTAATGAGATAGTGCTCCTCTGCAAACGCTTGTGAGCCATGGCAGGTGTTGCAGGATCGATGCTGATTGACTGGGTGGACTAGTGATGACGGATCGTCGGTCGGAACGATCGCATGATTCCCGTGGCAATCAGCACAAAGCGGGGCGTCGGTGGTGTCGCCGGGCACGACAAGTCCGTGGCGGGTGTATTCCTCTGCCACCTTGTAATGGCACTCACGGCAGGCGACGTCATTCGCCTGTTCCGGTTTGGTTTCGTGCGGGTAGACATCCGTGCCGCTATGGCACATAACGCAGTCGAGGTCAGCGTGAACGGAGTTACTGAGCTTTTCGGACCAGAGACCCTCAGCTGGATGATCGTGGCACTGCAAGCATTCGGTTTCGTCCGCAGCTGCGATGCTAGCGGTGAATAATATGGATAGCCCCGTTACTATAGTCAGACAGACGTAGATGCCGATGTACGTCCGACGCAAATATACGCTTGTCATAAAGTCTCCTTCCGGGTCATCGTACCCAAAAGTCCTTGCCACGCTCGTCGAGGACTCGGGAGTTCTAAGAGGAAGAAATCCTCAAGTGCCGTGCCGACTTGGTGCAGGCTAGTGTGAAAAAATCTGCCGACCGGTGCGACGAGGCGACATCCAAATCGATAAAGTTGGTCATGATTCAATCGCATCAGAGCCTCCTGTGAATCAAATGAACCAGTTTGTTCACAAAGTATCGTCTCGTTGGATGTCCCCGATTCCGACCACCCTGGCGGTCGTCTTGTCTACTAATAAGCCCTCGCCTGAACGGCTTTCTCTGTCTGAAACATTCCCATCCTCCTGCATGTTCGAGACAGGCAAGTTTTCTCTTTTTGCGAACCAGAGCGAAGCGAGTACAGAACCAATCAAAAGACACCCAATAACGGCGAGTGAAGCCACGACTGGAATCTCGACTGCACCCGAAGCGAGCATTTTAAGACCAACAAATATCAGGATAGCTGACAATCCAACCTTTAAATAATTGAATTTTCCAAGCATTCCGGCAAGAAGAAAATAAAGTGATCGCAGGCCAAGAATTGCGAATATGTTAGATGTGAATACGATGAACGGATCCGACGTTATCGCGAAGATAGCCGGTATCGAATCAACCGCGAAAATGAGGTCAGATAGTTCGATTGTCACCAAAGCCAGAAATAGCGGCGTTATGAACAGCCGGCCACGCTCTCTCACGAAAAATCTGGCACCATGATGTCTCTCGGTCACCTGGAATAGTCGCCTCAGGATTCGTACCGCCAATGTCTGATCAACAGCAACTTCGCTGCCCTTCTGTCTCAGCAACTTGACGCCAGTCAAGAGCAGGAGTCCTCCAAACAGGTACGTCGTCCAGTGGAAGTGAGACAGCATCGTTCCACCTACGACGATGAATAAGGCTCGCATAACCAGAGCCCCAATGATTCCCCAGAAGAGCACTCGATGCTGATATGACGGCGAGATGCCGAAGTAAGAGAAGATAGCCACGAAGACAAAGAGGTTGTCAACTGACAGTGCCTTCTCAATGACGTAGCCCGTGAAGAACTCGAGACCGGTTTGGGCGCCAAACCAGAAGTAGACTCCAACGTTAAACGCCAGGGCCAGAGCAATCCAGACAGATGACCATATCGCAGCTTCACGGAAAGATACTGCGCGCTGTTTTCGGTGAAACACGCCAAGATCGAGTCCGAGCATGGTCAGGACAAAGACTATGAAGCCGATTACGAGTGTGGGCGATCCGATTGATTCTTCAAACATACATATCTTGGCGAGGCGGCAGGATCTTCATGGTGCAGGATTCTGAATTTGAATGCGAGCCCGCCGCCTCTGATGTATTCCTTGACGCATAGAATGTGACTTCGGGGATCAGGCGCTACTGTGTTAACAACGCTACCGACACTACTACAAGTATTAGAACGATGAATACCAGTAGGACCCAAATGCCTGACGTCTCCTTCCGCCGGGGCATATCGTTCGTCTATTTGCTCAGTCATCTTGGCCTCTTTCTCTGTCTCTATATTGGGACGGTCTGTGTTCAATGATCTAATGGAGTCAACGTGTTGACTGCCGATGACTGTCCCGAATGATCGCCTGTCTGGTGGACGTTTCACGAGACACTCCGGAAGGTAGGGGTTTTCGAGAACTCATCAGCATATCTGAGAAAGCAGCCTACCCCGCCAGCCTTCAGTAATCTCTTGGACTCTGCGACCGTCTCTACTTGGCACCCAGTGGTCTGTGCCAGTCGGACCAATTCCTGCCTGGCATCGCGACGCTAGCAGCGAATCGGCTCCGCACTCAGCACACACGTCTGGCCGAGTCTCACCAACAGCAACCCATTTGCAGCTCTGACAAGTGTGTGCGGTTCCCAGATCGTGGTCGTGGCAAAGGACCAGCGTATCCGCTTGACCTCGCAGGGCCGCCTGAAGCGATTCCGCCACCCCAAGAGTTGCGAGGTCCCTCTCGTTGGACGGCATTAAAGAGACGATCCACCGTGTTGAGCGATTCCACTTCTTCCGCCCTCACATATTCCTGGAGAGTTTCCAGAACGATCTTTTCCACCGAGTTTGATTTTGCAAGGGCTACCTGGCCAACCAATCGAGCCGCAATACGCTGCGGCAGGACCTTGACAATTCGATTGATGTATGTCGAATCTCCAGCGAGAACCAGATGAGCCTGCGGATCCACCGCAAACAGCTTGTCCAGCACCTCAATCTTCTGTTGCAGAAATTGGCGGTCACGTTCGCGGTGTTGGCGCTTATAATGCAACTTGGTCCATTCTCTGCCAAGCCGAGATCTCACCTCAGGACGTTCGATTAGTAATTGTTCCGAAATCCTACCGAGGTTAACCTCATAAACGCGTGCACTGCGAGAGTCCGAGTGTAGAACGATGTACTGATGAAAAGTGTCTTTCATACGCACGAGTTCGTAGAGGTGCGGCACGGTATCTACGGTGATCTCATATGGCAGCGGGACTTCGAACTGCATGGGGATTAGGAGATCTCCATCTCCGCCACGCGCAAAGAGAGCTGCCCCCCTACTGTTTGGGCTCAGATTGGAGTTGAGCCACCGCTTAATCGAACTGAAAGCCTCACGGACGTCCGATTTTGCTGAGGTAGACGATAGGGAATCGAGAATCTCGGCCTCCCGTTTTGGAACGACTATCCGCCAATCGAGATCATCGTCCTCGAAATTCAGGTAGCAAGAGACTAGCAACTTCTTGGTCTCCTGCAGGTTTGCTAACCTCTGAACATGTTTTTCCAGTATTTCCAGCTTCATGTGCTATCCCTTCTGCATATATGATGAATCACAACTCCAAAGGCTCCTATATTCTCCCAGACGAATAGTCGCCGACACTCGCCTCTATCATTGGAACCTGGTCAACGATCATTGCCAGCGCCCGGTAGACAGCGAGAATATCATCGCAGTCGCGTGCCTCGGCACGTATTGAAGCACCACCTTTGGTCTTCACAATTATGGTGCAGTGGAAGTCTGTTACAGCTAATGGAAAGGCCAATTCATGGTCGATTTTCACTGCGATTGTGTCAATTTCTGCGTCCAGCGGGGCTAAGGTGCCATTAATCAATTGGTGAGCAAACCACTTACATTCTTCATGATTGCCAGCAACAAAAACAATGTCCTTTTCCGCACCACATCTTCTCGAAAGCATTTTGGCTATCCCTCTGTTTTGTTCTATATACTTATACTATATTTTTGACATTTTGATATTATCAAAATATCGTATTGACATTGCGATTTTTTCCAACTACATTGGTCAGTATGAACTGGCTCAACTATCATCACCTGATGTACTTCTGGACCGTTGTCCGCAAAGGCGGCTTGGCACCTGCCGCCGAAGAACTCCGCCTGTCTCCGTCTACGATTAGCACTCAGATTCAACAGCTTGAGAATGTTCTCGGATACAAACTCTTTAATCGGACGGGCCGTCAAATGACGGTAAATGATGTTGGCCAGACCGTCTATCGCTATGCCGAGGAGATCTTCACTCTCGGCCGAGAATTGCAGGATACACTTGAGGACCGGCCATTCGCACGCCCCATTCGCGTTCAGATCGGTATCGCCGATGTTTTGTCAAAGACGGTTGTTGCTAAGCTGCTTACGCCTATTCTGGACTCACTTCAAACCTATCACCTGCTGTGCCGTGAGGATCATCCTGACAACCTGGTGGCCCAGTTAATCCTGCACGATCTAGACATAGTCTTGACGGATGCCCCGATTGGCCCAGCTCTTGGAGTTCGCGGGTTCAACCACTTTCTCGGCGAAAGTCAGGTGGCTGTGTATGCCTCGTCTTCGTTGGCTACTCGCTACAAAAAGGATTTTCCCAAATCACTGGATGGGGCACCGTGCATACTACCTGGAAATCGCACGGAACTACGAGGGTCGCTTGAACATTGGTTTAAGTCCAAGGGAATTCGGCCCCGAGCAGTGGCTGAATGTGACGACAGCGCGCTGGTCAAGTCCCTGGGCAAAGCAAAGGTTGGGCTGTTTGTCGCACCAAGTATCACCAGAACCGAAATCATGAAGCAATACAACGTTCGAGAGGTGGGTTGCCTGGATGGGGTAGTCGAGAAATACTATGCGGTGTCGATGGACAGACGAATAAAACACCCGGCTGTACAGGCAATTGTCGATCATGCGAAGAGCAGGGTTTTCGCGGGTTGACAGTTGACAACCTCTGATGTTACTGAGGTAGTCGTATCTCCGGCAAGAGGTCGGTCGAACTAGTTAGACTGTGACCAAATTGTGTCCAAAACGGTGTTATGTTATTCGGTGTTATTGTGCGACATAGGCTTACAAAGACAGCGGTGGGGCATAATACCCCCCGTCGGCTCGTAATCTATTGTATTATAACGAATTATCTAAGTGGAGGTGGGGGGAATCGAACCCCCGTCCGAATACAATAACCAGTCGTCCTCTACGTGTGTAGTCAATCTTTAGTTTCTCGTCCGCTGCCGATTGACAGGCTACGACAGGCCAGCCTTTTAGTTTAAGTCCTGCTTAAAGACATCACAGAACCGAGTCTCCTTTATCGACGCTGTATTCCGGGCTCGAAGGCAAAGCCTCGGGTACAACGGGTTGCGCTAGTTAACTAGGCAGCCATGGCATAATCGTTGCCAATTAATGATTTGTCCAGTTTGTTAACGGGGCCCCAGACAACCCCGACACGCCAACGATCCCTCGCTAAATCCGTCGAAACCAGGTCACCCCCGATTTGAGTTCAGCAGAGAGGCCGTAGCCTCAGATGTCAAAGAACTGACTATTCAATATATCATATCGGCAGACTTATATCAACGCCCGCGTCATATTATAACGAATAAAGCTGTACGAAGTTTCCCTTTGCCGCCTCTTTATAGTACCCGCCAATTCGGCGTAAATTCACCCTCTGGGGGCGTTTGCGCGGCCCTATCAGGAGAATTGACAAAACCCGGAAGGGTGACTATATTGACCATGTTAGATCAGCCTCAGGGAAATCTCAATCAGACCAAACAAACATATCTATAATGAGGAGGAAATCCCAAATGATTCCAAGGAACTTTGGTTTACCGGTCCTGATCTTGGCCGCAGCGCTTATCACGCTCTGCTTCGGTTTTGGATGCGGGGGCGATGACTCATCGACCGGTCCGGACGGCGACGACATCATCAACCAGGACAGCATCAATCATGAGACTTCACTGCAACTCGTGGCCGAAGCCAATGAGGCTCTCGGGGTGCAGATGGACGAAATGATAAACGATATCATCAAAAACGCCGATTCAAGTTTTCGCCCGGACGATATCGATTTCACCAGCATCTACGACCTTTACAGTCAAGCTCTTACATACTGGCCGGAAAATCCCGATGCCAAATTCGGCTGCGCCTTCTGCGGACTTATGCTTTACCTGACCGATGAAGACCTGAACGCACTTGTGGAAGATTTCAAACAATACTACGACACTATGAGTTTCAATCCGATGGAAAAGGTGATGCTGATTCCCGAAGTTGGGCTCGGACAGACCGGGAAAATGTTCCCCGATGGTATTCCAGTTGCCCCCGGCGGATTTCTGGAAATTCTGCCAGCCGTCACGACTCTCGATAAAATGGTCATACTCTCGGCCAGTGGCACTCCCATGATCAGCGACATTCAGGCTAATCTCGAAGAAAATCTTCTTCCGAAAATCGATGACGCCCGGGAGTACCTGACCGACCTCATCGCTGACCCCACTTACACTTTTACGATCACTCCGGAAATTGCAGGGTAACACCGGCGCCAACCCGATTGTGGTCGATCGCTCGGACTTCAGTCTCTTTCTCAGCGTGGCCTACGCCGCCGACGCGGCTCTTCAGGTGTTTTTCGCGCGAAACCTCGATGTCGCATCGTATGATGCAGAAGGGGTCGAGGACGCGGTTAATCAAAACTCCGATTTTCTTACGCTCAAAGGTAGTGGCGTCGGACAGACACATATGACGACCGCCAAGAGCCGGCTTCTATCAGCCGAGGCCCAGGCTGAAACAACAATCGATTATCTGTTGGCCGAAATCGGCACTGACCAAACTAACGATCTTATCAAAGTCTACAGTAGTGATACCGAAGACCTCAACGACATCAAAGACAGCCTTATTCATTATCGCACCTACATGGATGAGGTAAAGCAACTGAATATTTATTACAACGAGCGCTGGTACTGCGACATGTACACCTGCTGGGTTACACGAGCACGCTGGAACTCGATGTTGATCTATCGAAATTCTTTGATAGCCCCATGAACGATCCGCAGGATTATCTCCCCGGTTACACAATTACCCTGATTGCGTACGAAGATTACTACAAAACCTTCGCGGCCGAGCATTTCGATCGCGAAAGGTACTGGGACGGTCTGTATGATATCTGGGGGCTTGTATATCCTTACGATACATCCAGCACCGTGTATCCATACTTCACGAATCATTTGCCCGACGCAAATACCGATGACTTTTACCGCCTGCTGTACGAATACGATTACTCGGGCTACGGTTACTATCAGTTCCTGCCCGGTTGGGATGATGTGAATTGCTGGGGTACTGGTGAAAGCCCCTGGGACTACTACTCCTATAACTGCTATACCTATCGCAGTTACTATCGCGACCCGGATTGGTTAGAGGCGTGCTAACGAATGGGATGCCAACAGCTACGAGGTAATGGTCCTGGCCGGACGCGACCTTCAACGGACTGCTCCCACGCCGCCAGATATAGCGAATTGAAGCAGACCGTTGCTGGGCGATTACTCCCCGGAAGACTGGGATAAATCGGGCTGTAGATGAGTAGATCCGTCAAAACTCGCTGGTAGTAATTGTGATCACCGATGTTTCAATAGTAATTCATGCCCGGGGCGGCTGGCATCTCGCCGGCCGTCCCTGACGGCTATCGCTTTGCCTCCTGCTGGCCATGATAACCACCGGCACAATACAGGCCGGGGTCGATTTCTCACGTGTGGGTTATAAAACGGACATTGTTCTGAGCGATGGCACGGAAAATGGCTGGGTCGGGGGCGAGTCTGTATACCGAGACACTATTTTCTTCCCACGCTGGACTGGCTTCGTCTTAAGCTCAACCTGGAAGTACTCCATACCGTACGGTGATTCCGCTTCGGTCAGCAGTATGATCCTGGCCGTTGTCGACAATCCCGCAAGCGTTCCCGGCGATGGCAGCCGGTCGGGGCCTGGTAAAGTTTCGTCGCCGGTATCTGCTGTCGTCCTTATCGCTTTCGCCGCGCAACGAGCGGACCGTGCTTCAATTGACTGGCGTCACCAGGACGATGTCGACGATATGTCCGCTTGGGTTTCACCTGCGTCCAATCGAACATATTAGCTGGGGTATCACCCGGCGAGTTTCGCATCCGTTACCCTCACTGACACAACTTTACTACGACTATGAGGATGACGATGGCGCGATAGATCGCGAGGGGGGGAGAATTGGCTGGAGGCTCGGCATGAATCACGGCATGGCAGGCGCAGGCCAAATGGTTCAACAGACTTACCGTCGCCACTTCATTGCAGGATTCCGACTTCAGACCTTTTCGAGCCGCAACTCTTCGGATGCCTCATTTCCCGGTTACACCGGTGTGATTGATGGCAAATTCACCAGTGGGCGTATTTCCGGCGAGTACACGTTCACTTCAATCGATGCCTGGAGGTGATTATCCGGTACGTCGAGATGAACTGGCGATGCCGCGCGTATTTCGATGGTAAACAATTTGCGTATTTCGGCGCTGGTTAGTCTTGATGCCAGCATCTGGTCGAGTGTCTTACCGTCAGTACTGACTGGCGTTTCAGCGTCATGGGGGGAAACATAGAAGGTAATCTCGGCGGGACGGTTGAGGCGTGGCCGTTTCTCGATGGTCTCGCGCGCTTTTTGGGGAACGTCGTCATGTCGTGTGCGAAGGGAATGTAGATTTCCAGCATGCCGCTGTCAGCATCCCCGTCGTCAATCGCACACGCTTTGATTTCGGGAGTCGGTTTGATTTTGTGAATCTCACTCCCAACTTGCGTTATACCAGTTGGCGGCCGATCATGTTCGGCTTTGGGATCGATGACCTGAAATCGGAACGGTTCGACATTGAGAAGGCGGGGTTGCTTCGTTTGAGCATCCACCCCGCTATTACCTGGAAGAATATGCGCCTTGAGGGTTCCGTTTCACAGTGGGTCCCGGTGTTTACATCAAAACTGAGCGACGCGGATACCGATGGTGCCTCTCAAGGATCATCGACTCCTTCAGATGACAACGGCGGCACAACCTGGGGAGGTTTCAGCGCCTCGATCAGGCTGACCAGTCAGCTGTGAGACATACTACCATTCACACTGCTTTCTTCGCTACAATCGCGGTTTCTTTCGAGTCGGTGCTGTATGGCGTCCCGGCGACATCGCTGTAGTGCTCTGTTATGCGGAAACCGTTTTGATCAAACTCCTCTTTCAGCGATTCCGGGCTAAAGCATTGGAGCCAATTATATATCTCGCGGGTGCGCTCTTTCTCGACTATCGTATGCTTACCTAATGTCACCTTCTCTTTTTCATACTTAAAGGTATTTGTAAACGCATAGTGAGGATATGCCGCCCAAAAACCATTGGCCGGAACGTATTCGTACGACCCTCCTTCATCGACGGAATCGTAATAACTGAGCGATACAACATCAAGGAAGATGCTTCCACCGTCATTCAGACATTCGTTGAATATTCCCAAAAGCGTCTTTCTTTGCGCCGGACTGAGTGGGCAGAAATCGCAAAAGATCATGGTGATCAAATCAAACTTCTTATCCGTTGAGAACTCGAGATAGTTTTGAAGGACATAATCTATATCGAGCTCCTTCTGAGCCGCAATTTTTGTCGCATGTTCGATTGAACGTTTTGAAAAATCCACACCGGTAACATCGGCGCCGGCCTCAGCAAACCTCGTCGTGTACAAGCAATCCCGGACCACACCCAAAGTCACATATCTTCGTTTGTGCTCCGATGTCGAACCGCGAGATTATCCAGTCCGCAGATTTATCAACGAACGCCCTGTTGCGAGAAGCCAGATCAACATCTTCGTTCAAATGATACTTGAGCATCTCTTTCGAGATGTGTTCATCGGTCCAGAGCGACTCCGCCGTGTAAAACTCAAACGGCTTGGGTCGATGATTTATTTTTTCCAAATTTCCAAACATTCTAATCTCCAAAATTATTCATAGCGGCTCAGGTGCGGTGAGTATCCAATTCACCGATACTGACCCGCGATAACCTGCTAACTAAGTGGGATATTTGAACCGCTTAAAACACCAGGGGCGCACGCCGAACTGGTTGACCGGTTCGGGCTCGAAGGTCGAGATCACGCGCTGGACATTGAGACTGACAACGTTAGTCAGCGGCTTCACAATCGACAGTTCTATATAGTGGTCGTTGTCATAATCGGGAGTATAATCAAAATTGAAGTCGCCTGTAAACTCAAAATTGAAATTTGTTAGCAGCTTGAAGCTATTGATCGAGACAATCTGCAAAAGTTTGTCCCCGATCCGTTCCGGCGTCATCTACATTCTTGTAAAATGAGACCTCGTTCGAGATTGGGAAGAAACCAAGTTTCCCCGACTGCGATTTACGAGCAGCACGGGGGCGTCGCTGTTGTTGGTCACCACCAGCTCTCCAACGACCGGGGCACCGTCACGCTCGGCGATAGTCAGGTCGGCGTTCTTGGCAGTCAGATAGCGACGCGGGGCCGGGGCTGTGCTGGACCAGACCGGGAAGACGGTCAGCGCATCGACAACAGCCCCCTGACCAACATGAAGGGTGGGAATGCTCATACGAACCTCCTGATTAGCGCAACTTTGCTCTAATAAGTTAGCGCACTCTTGCGCTATCGTCAACCCATGGCTACCCGACGACCCAAGACCTGGCGTGACTCCACCGGCAGAACGCTGGAGGACTACCCACGACCGTCAGTTGCGGTGGACACCGCAGTTCTGACAGTGACAGGGGGGTCTGACAGTTCCTCCCCGGAGCTGTGCGTCGTCCTCACCACGGGGGACGATTCCAAGGACAAGACCCCCTGGGCCCTGCCCGGAACATTCCTTCACGCCGGTGAACGGCTCGCAGACGCGGTACTGCGCTCCCTACGCGACAAGGCAGGAATCGAGGGGCTCTCCCCCGAGCAACTCCAGGTCTTCGATGACCCCGGCCGAGACTTCCGCGGCTGGGTGCTATCGGTCGGACACGTGGACGTCGTACCCGAACGCGCCCTCGCACGAGCCCTCGCCGGCCCCAAGCGGGTGAAGCTTGTGCCGGTCGCCGACGTCATCGACGGAGCGGAACCGCTCCCCTTCGATCATGACGTCATCGTGCGAGAAGCGGTCCAGCGGCTTCGCAGCGAGTACGCAGCCGGAGCCGACCCCCGCCGGTTGCTGCCTAGCCCCTTCACTTTGCGCCAGCTCGAAGACCTCCATCGAGCAATCGATCCCGCGACAGAAGCCAAGGACACGTTCCGCCGACGAGTGATCGGCGACCTCCACGCGACGGGAGATCTCTCCAGCGGAACGGTCGGGAAACCCGCCCGGCTCTTCGTGCACAGATGACCGGCAGCTGGACGGCATCGTCTTCACCGGCCCTGCCAGCGTTCTGTGAGATTGTCGTGTCTTCAGTTTGAATAGGGGATGACCATGGAAACTCGAGTACGAACACCGCATGACGTCTTCTTCAACCCCCAACGACTCCTCGTACCCCTGTTTCAGCGCCCCTACGTCTGGTCCCGCGAGGGCCAGTGGGCACCGCTCTGGGACGACGTACAGCGGAAGGCTGACCGGCTGCTTTCGCCAAGTCACGCGGGCAGCCCCCACTTTCTTGGTGCCGTAGTGCTCCAGGACCAGTCCGCAATCGTTGGGCAACTCCCCCAGTGGACCATCATTGATGGTCAACAAAGACTGACAACACTGCAACTACTCTTCGATGCCGCCCACCAAGTCCTCGAACTGGCCGGCGTTCATCTAGCTGCTCGCAAACTCGAAGACGTCGTCCAGAACCCCGAACACTTCTGCATGACGCCTGCAGATCGATTCAAAGTCTGGCCAACCAATAGGGACCGCCTCGCGTTCAACGAGGTGATGGCTGCTGAACTCCCAGTTGACTACTCGATGCTGGCTCACGGAAAGAGTCGAATGGCTCAGGCCCACGAGTACTTCTCAACCTCCATTGAGCAGTGGCTGATGCTGGGAGACGTGCAGCTACGCGGCAACACCCTGGCACACGCGCTACTGAATGACCTGCAACTGGTGGTGATCCAGCTCGCCGTTGACGAGGATGCACAGGAGATCTTCGAAACACTGAACGCGCGTGGCACACCGCTTACTGCCGCAGATTTGATTAAGAACTTTGTGTTCCAGCGCATGTCACTGGACGATCCCGACGCCGAAACCGCATATGTGCAGCACTGGCAGGAGTTTGAAACGGCCTTCTGGGAGAAGGAAGTGAGCGCCGGACAGGGAAAAACTCCCCAGAATCTCGCTCTTTCTGAATCAGTGGCTAGTTGCTCAGACAGCGAGCGACATCACGACTCGCGAGGTGTTCACGAGATTTAAGACTTTCGCCGAGCATGAATCCGACGTCCCGATGGAGAGACTTCTACCGACCATCCACGCATCTGCCTCGACCTATCGTGCATGGACTGAAGGCGGAGCTCGACCCGAAGGCTCGCTCACCCCTCTCGAGCTCTTTGCCTATCGCGCATCCGCCGTGGAATCCGAGTCGGTGAAGCCACTCGTCATCTGGGCAACCGACCCTGGACTCGAGCAACTTGACGAAGGCAATCTCAGGGACTTCCTGGCCTCCCTCGAAAGTTGGCTAGTCCGCCGAGCACTCCTCCGAGCGCCAACCAAGGCCTACAACAAGTTCTTCGCCGAACTCCTCGCGAAACTGTGGGCATCCCCTCGATCAGAAGCGTCGACGATTGTTTCGATCCACCTGGCAAAACAAGACTCGGTCAACACACATTGGCCCAGCGACGACGAAGTGCGAACCGAACTCAGATCGCTTCCCATTTACCGTCGCCTGCGAAGGGGTCGGCTCCGGATGGTCCTCGAAGCCCTTGAGGACTACGAACGCGGGTTTGGGACTGCCGACCCCGCATACGCCGACGGGCGCGTCCGCCGAGGCTCCTGCGCAATCGAACACCTTCTACCTCAGCGTTGGGAGACTCACTGGCCAGTGGGCGACGACCCCCATGCGATATCCGACCGCAATGCATCAGTGCACCTACTTGGAAATGTGACTCTCCTCACCGGACGGCTTAACAGCAAGGTCTCCAACGGCCCGTGGCTGGGTGAGACCGGGAAGCGCGCGGCCCTCGAACAGCGCGACGTGCTTCTACTCAACCGCTACGTCCGTGAGAAGGGGGCCGACGGCTGGAACGAGGCACGAATTGCCACGCGAACCGAGAAACTGATCAGCGATCTTCTGAAAGTCTGGCCCGCCCCGGAGGGACATCTTGGGCTCCCCCAACACGAGGCCGTCGTCACATTCTCTGTCAGTTTGGCCGACCTCGTCAGCGAGGGCCTACTTGTCGCTGGACAGACGCTCTTCGGGCACGGCAAGTACTCGAGTGCCCGGGCAACCGTGCTCGCGGATGGCACATTGCAGGTCGGTGAGCAAGTCTTTCAGACACCGTCAGGTGCCGGGAAGGAGATCCGTGGCCGGGCCACCAACGGCTGGGGATTCTGGAGAACGGAAGCCAAGGGCGACGCCTCGCTGCGGGATCTACGAATCGAGTACTCAGACCATGTCGGAGTCAACGCCACGTCAGAAGACGACGAGGGTACCGACGACTAACTCGGTCTCATCGAGAGCAGTAGCGCGTCGTTTCGGGAAAAGTCACCGGTCCGTCGCGCAAGAGTGTCAGTGCCGGGTGCCACCATGGGCATGACAATCGGCAAATGGGGGATCACATGAGTGTTGTGGGCTACTGGCGACGGGAAGGGTTTCCATACCTTCCCGGATCCGAAGGACTACGTCGACGCGAACTGGGATGAAGCCGAAAGGCGTGCGGTCCTCGCGCACCTTGCGGCAGGTCACATCCAGTATCCGCACCTGCGGGGCCAGGTCTGCGTCATGTGTGGTGGATCTTTCGGCACGCAACGATATGACTGATGGGAACTGGTCGTGGCCGGAGGACTTGACGCACTACATCGTGAGTCACTCGGTACGCCCCGACCAGCAGTTCGTCGATTGGGTACTCACGACATGGTGATGGATCTCCGCGGTCTGGAGAGTGAAGTGATCCCGAGTCTCGGCGAGCACGGCCGGCATCCACGCCTCAGCGCTGCGCCACCGCTACCGTTCACCCGACAGCGTGTATACGCACGTAGTTGCTCGAGCCGCTGGGAGAGCTGATGTTCCTTCTCGATGACGTCGTCGTCTACAGCGCCAGCGACCTCGTGTCAGCTGCTACCTGCGAGTTCGCCACGCTGCGGCAACTGGATGCCAAGCTCGGTCGAGCCACCCTTGAGCAGCAGGAGGACCCGCTCCTGAAGCGGACGGCCGCTCTCGGTGACGCTCATGAGCGGCGGGTGCTTGACGACTTCGTCGCACTTCACGGCGGATCGGCCGGCGACAGAGCAGATGGTGTCGTCGAGATCAAGCGCCCCTCCTACAACCGGGCCGGTCTCGAGGCGAGACGCGAGGAAACCCTCGCCGCTCTCCACGGCGGAGCCGATGTCGTTTTCCAGGGGTCATTCTTCGACGGGCGGTTCCACGGGCGAGCGGACTTCCTGGTGCGAAGTGGCGACGCCTACGCCGTGTACGACACGAAGCTTGCCCGGCACGCCAAGATCACCGCTCTGCTGCAGCTCGCCGCCTACGCCGACCAACTCGAACAGAACGGCATTGCTGTCGATCCGCAGGTGCGGCTCATCCTCGGCGACAACTCCGAATCAGCTCATGCGGTGATTGACCTACTCCCGGTGTATCGAGAACGTCGCGAACGACTGCAGGCGATCCTCGACGAACACCAAAGCGCACCCACGGCCGTCGTCTGGAACGACCCCCGGTACCTCGCCTGCGGTCGCTGCGACATCTGTCAGGCCGAAGTGGTCGAGCACCGTGATCTGCTCCTCGTTGCCCAGCTGCGCGTGACCCAGCGCAAGAAGCTGCGCGCGCACGGCATCGAAACGATTGAGCAACTCGCCGCGTCCACCGGGCCCATCCCGGGCATTGCCTCCGGGACGCTTGCCAGGCTCCGAGCGCAGGCCCAGATGCAGGTCGAGCAGGACGCCCGGCCACCGCTGGCCAACGGAGAGCCCGATGTGCGAGCTGTCGTCTACGACACGGCCCCGCTCGAGGCACTACCAGCCCCCGACCCTGGCGACATCTTCTTCGACTTCGAAGGTGACCCGCTCTGGGCAGAGGCGGGATCGACCGAGTGGGGTCTGGAGTACCTCTTCGGGCACGTCGAGCGCGACACCGAGCAGTTCGTGAAGTTCCGTGCGGACACCCGCGCCGAAGAGCGGGCCGCCCTCGTCGCGTTTCTCGACTACGTCGCCGAACGACGCGCCCGCCACCCCGACATGCACATCTACCACTACGCCGCCTACGAACGAACGGCCCTGCTGCGGCTCGCCGGCCGGCATGGCGTCGGGGAGGAACAAGTCGACGACCTGCTGCGCGCTGGGGTTCTAGTCGATCTCTACTCGACGGTGCGGCAGAGCATTCGGGTATCGCAGCCTTCCTACTCCATCAAGAAGCTGGAACCGCTCTACATGGGCGACGACCTGCGTACTGGTGTCACGAACGCAGCGGACTCCGTCATCCAGTACGCCGAGGCATGCCTGCTCCGCGACGCCGGCGACACCGCCGGATTCGCCGACATCATCGAGTCCATTGAGGACTACAACCGCTACGACTGCGTCTCCACGCTGCGGCTCGACAGTTGGTTGCGGGACCAGGCCGGGACCGCTGGGGTTGTGGGATCCGGCTCAGCCCGCGCCCTCGCCGAAGGACGGCGAGAGCCGCTGAACGGTCTGAGGCTGAGCCAGATCCGCTCGAGGAGGACCTGCGCGCACGTGCCGGTACCGGCCCCGCCGGCAGACCGAACCCATGATGAGCAGGCCTACGCGATGCTCGCCGCCTGTCTGGGCTACCACCGACGTGAGCAGAAGCCGTTCTGGTGGGAGCACTTCGACCGACTCTCCGCACCGATTGACGATTGGGCCATCACTCGGGACGTCTTCGTCGTCGAAACGGGTGCCCAGATCTCGGACTGGGCCAAAGCGCCGAAGGGCAGCGGATTGCCCGGCGGCAGCTGGAACTGATCGGTGACTGGGGTCCGGGAACAACCCTTGAGGCCGGCGACGTCCATCTCATCCACGGCGACCCGCTCCCAGCCGGGCTGCTCCCGCCCGAGCGCGGGATCCGGGCCACCACCAAGGGCACCGTCATCGAGCGTCGCATTGACCATGAAGGACGACGAGGTCGTCGTCGTCGACGAGAAACTCCCCAAGGATGTCGACGAGTACGACGCACTGCCCGTGGCGATCGCCCCAGAGGCCGGTCCGCGCACCGTATCTATCGAGCAGGCCCTTCGTGACCTCGCACAGTCGGTGAACGACCAGGGACTCCATTCACACCCCGGGCTCGACCTGCTCCGCAGAGCAGCCCCCAACACGCATACAGGTTCGCTCCCCCCGGTCAGTGACGCTGCCGACGGCACCATCACCGCCATCGCGGACGCCATCCGCGGCCTCGATCGTTCCTATGTGGCCGTCCAGGGCCCGCCCGGCACCGGAAAGACCTATGTCGGTGCGCGGGTCGTGCAGCGCCTCGCCGACGACGGCTGGCGGATCGGGGTGGTGGCCCAGTCACATGCGGTGGTGGAGCACTTCCTCGATGAGTTGATCACCACCGGGTTGGATCCGGCACGTATCGGGAAGACGAAAGTGAAGTCGAACGCACCGGATTGGACGATCGTTCCCGATGGCCAGCTCCGCAGCTTCCTTGACGCGCATGCGGACTCAGGTTGTGTCGTCGGAGGTACCGCCTGGGACTTCACGAATCGCAAGAACCTGGATCCCGGTGAGCTCGACCTGCTCGTCATCGACGAAGCGGGTCAGTTTGCCCTCGCCAATGCGTTGGCCGTTTCCACCAGTGCTCAGCGGCTCCTCCTTCTCGGCGACCCGCAGCAGCTCCCCCAGGTGAGCCAGGGAGTCCACCCCGAGCCAGTCGATGGCTCCGCGCTCGGATGGCTCAACGACGGCCACGCCACGCTTCCGCCCGAGCGTGGCTACTTCCTCGAGCATTCGTGGCGCATGCACCCCGCGCTCTGTGACCGCGTGTCGACGCACTCCTACGAAGGGCGCCTCGGCTCGAAAGAGCCAGAGGCATCCCGGACGGAGCCTCACCGCGTCCACCGCCGGCGTTCATGTCGTCCACGTCGACCACGAAGGGAACTCAGTCGAGTCCGCCGAGGAGGCCGCTGAGGTTGTACGGGTTGCGCGCGAAGTACTCGCCCAGACCTGGCACGACCCCGGCCAGGGTGCCGCGCGATCCATGACCGCGGAGGACGTTCTGGTGGTCGCCCCGTACAACGCGCAGGTGGCGCTGCTCCGCCGCGAACTCGACAGTGCTGGGCTCTCAGGGATCAGAGTCGGAACGGTGGACAAGTTCCAGGGCCAGGAGGCCCCAGTCGTGATCGTGTCGATGACCGCCTCGTCCGCTGAGGATGTCCCTCGCGGGATGGAGTTCCTGCTCTCCCGCAACCGAGTCAACGTCGCGGTCTCCAGAGGAAAGTGGGCGGCCTTTGTGGTCCGCTCACGCATCCTCACCCACTACCTCCCGACTACACCGTCCGCACTCGGTGAGCTGGGTGCGTTCATCCATCTCACACGCTGAGGACGGTAGTTCCAGCCGTGACCGATGGTCTCTCTAGGGCGCCGATACCAGTGCGCGTAGCTTCGCGTAGTCCGTGACAACGTCGTACTTCACTGTCAGCGCCCGCCCTCTCGTTCAGCTCGGCGAAGAACTTGCGGGCGCACTCGATCTTGGCGTTCTCCACCTCGAGCTGGAGGGTCGACATTGAGCCCTTGGTCTCGGCGACGAAGTAGACGTGCTTGACCGATGCCTTCCTGGAACGCGATCGCCCAGTCGGGGTTGTAGTCGCCGACGGGGGTCGGGATGAAGAACCCGCGCGGGCAGCTTGGCGTAGACGACGACCTCGGTCGCTGGTGTCGAGCTCCGTCGACGAAGTCCGCTCGACCTTGGAGTCGGTGACGACGTAGTCGTAGACGTGCTTCTTGAGCTTCTCCCCGGCCTTCGACGAGGTCCTGGTCGGTCTGGTTCTCGGTGAAGATCGGCGATGTCGTACCGGTCCTCGAGCGCGTCGTAGGTCAGGTGCTCGACGATCACGGTGGCCTTCTGCTCGTTGATGAGCCGGGCGGCCTCGGTGATGAACTGCTCGGGGTTCTGCCGGAACTTCGCGAACGTGCTCGGCTTGAACCCGGTGAGGATCGCAGCGCGCGGTGCGGCGGGTGAGCTGGGTCTTCTCCGTGATCTCGCCGAGCAGGTCGTACTTCACCTGGAGACCCGCCGACACGGTCTCGAGTGCTCGAGTTGCGTCTCGGAGACGTCGAACCCGGCGCCCGCGGCTCAGGTCGTCGACGTCGAGGCCGACGCACCTGCTTGCCCGGCCTGCAACGACGTACTGCATGACCGTGACGTTGAGGTGACGCGTCGAGCGCGTGAATGCACTTGCCGATCAGCTCGGCGGAGTCGAACTCGACCTGGTAGACGGCCTTGTGGTTGATGCGGCCCCACAGTTCCTGGAACTCCTTCTTCTTGAAGTTCGCCTCGTTGAGCGGGATCTTCTTCGGCTTGCGGCCGTCGGTCGGCACGGGCACGTCGAGGTAGAGCGCGTCGACGAGCGGCCAGACGAAGTCGATGACCGGCTTGAGCGACCTCGGACGTCGGCGCGGCGAGCGTTCCGTCCTCTCGGGCGTCCTTGTACGCCTGCGTCACGAGACCGTGTCGTCTCGTCGATGTAGTCGTTCTTGACGAGGTGGTTGTAGAGCGCCTGGGCGAGCCGCCTCGTCCGACGATCGTCGACTCGTCGGCAGTCGTGTGAATCGTCTTGCCGGTGAAGTACTCGACGCTCGCCTTGCGCGGGCGGGCCGACAGCGACTCGACGATCTCCTTCTGCAGCCCGGTGACGAACTCGGTGTACGACTCGTCGGTGACGACGGTCAGCTCGTTGATGTCGTGCACGGTGACGGGGTTGTCCATCCGCTCGCCGTGCTGGTCGACCGCCAGGCGCAGGCCGCGGCCGATCTCCTGCCGCCGCGAGATCGGTGTTGTCGCTCTTCTTGAGCATGCCCATCACGAAGACGTTCGGGTTGTCCCAGCCCTCGCGCAGCGCCGAGTGCGAGAAGATGAACCGCACCGGCTCCTCGAACGACAGCAGCCGCTCCTTGTCCTTGAGGATCAGGTCGTAGGCGTCGACGTCGTTGGACTGGCCGGCTCTCGTCGCCGCGTCTTCGCGATCTTCGCCGTCGACCGAGCCGCTTGGTCTTCTTGTCGATCGAGAAGTAGCCCTCGTGGGTCGACCGCACGGGGATGGCCGTCGAGGTGCTTCGGTACCGCCGTCGGCCTCGTCGAGGTCGAGCTCGCCCGAGGTACGTCGGCTCGAGCAGCGCCTCGTACTCCTCCTCGAACACCGGGCGTAGTCGCCGAGGGTGTCCTCGCGCTCGTAGTCGCGGTACTTGGCGACCTCGTCGATGAAGAACAGCGACAGCACCTTGATGCCCTGCGCGAAGAGCTCGCGCTCCTTGTCCAGGTGCGCGCGGATGACCTCGCGGATCTGGATGCGCCGCTTCGCGTCCTCGGTCACGTCCGGTCGGCGAGCTGGCCGGCGACGACGACGTCGCCGTTGCTCAGCTCGATGATGTCGCGGTTGGCGTCGACGTCGGGATGAACAGGCCCTTGTACGCCTCGATGCCGCCGGAGATGTCGTGCAGGTTCGATGCCCTTGCGACAGCGCTTCACCTGCCGCTTGATGGCCCGCCCTGGTCTGCACCTCCAGCTCGACCCGCGCCTTCGGAGGCTGCGCCCTTGCCGACCTCGATCGCGTCCACGTACAGGTAGGCGGTGCTGCCGGCCAGGCCCTTGACGGTGATGCCGCGCACCGCGATCTTCTTGACCAGCTTCTGGTTGTACGCGTCGACCGCGTCGAGCCGGTGCACCTTGGTGTGCTCGATCTTGTGGGTGGCCGAGTAGCGCAGCACGAACAGGGCGTTGAACCGCGACGAGCGCCTCCAGCGACTTCGGCGCGCGCCCGATCTTCTGCGGCTCGTCGATGATGACGATCGGCCGGTTGGCGCGATCACGTCGATCGGCCGGCGGGACTGGAAGTCGTCGAGCACCTCGTAGATGCGGCGGGTGTCCTTGCCGGTGGCGTTGAACGCCTGGATGTTGATGATCATCACCTGCACGCCGGCGTCGGAGCAGAACCGCTCCAGCTCGTGCAGCCGCGAGGAGTTGTAGACGAACGAGCGCGGCTTGGTGCCGTAGATCTGCTGGAAGTGCTCGGCGGTGATGTCGAACGACTTCTTCACGCCCTCGCGGATCGCGATCGACGGCACGACCACGATGTACTTCGACCACCCGTACCGCTTGTGCAGCTCCATGATCGTCTTGATGTAGACGTAGGTCTTGCCGGTGCCGGTCTCCATCTCGATGTCGAGATTGGGTGCGCCGGGCGCGGCCTTGCTGTCGACGAGCTTCGGTCGACAGCGCCAGCCCGCGCGCCTGCTGCACGCCGTGGACGTTGGCCAGCAGCTGGCGGCGGCGTCAGCGCGATCTCGGCGTTGCGCAGACCAGTCCGGCGTCGTGCTGGTCTCGACAGCGCCGGAGTCGCAGCGGCTTACCTTGCCGGGGTCGATCCGGTACGTCACCCCGTCGGCGTACGGCTGCCCGGCGAACACGTCGACGACCGCGTCGACGGCCTCGGTCTGGTACTGCTGGACCTTGAACTGGAGCTTCATCGGGTCAGATCGCCTTCACGTCTGTCTCGGGTGAGAGCTCTCGGAAGATCTGCTCGGCGTTGATGCGCGCGTGCGTCGGACGCGAAGCCCGAGTCCAGGAAGACCGCGCGCAGCGGCTCGCGCTTCGCGATCGCCTGCACGAGCTCGAGGCTGACGTCTCGTCGAAGCACGCGATCGAGCGCGTCGTCGTCGACGACGAAGACCTCGCGGCCCTCGATCTGTCTCGACGGTGATCGGCATCGTGAGCTCGAGCCCCCAGTCGAGCAGCACCTGGAAGAGCAGGTCTTCGCCGGTGCGGTCGGGCTTCACGCTGTTCGTCACAGGTCGAGCCAGTGCCTCCTGATCGAGTCTCGTCGGTGTGCGAGCGACGTCGGCCATGTTCGTGGTGTCGACCTTCAGGACGCGGAAGCCGACATCGACCATCGGCGCCTTGTCACGCACTCTCGCCCGCGAGCCGAAGTCGCTGCTTGCCGATCTCCGCGACCGTGCGCGGCGTCCCGAGTCCGTGAGCATTTGATGGCGTTGTCGTGATCTGCTTCGCAGCGCCCTTGGCGGTCTTGAGCGACTCGTGAAGTCCTCGCGACCTGGATGCCGATGAACGCGCGGATGCCGCCGTCCTGCGAGGTTCAGTTCCCAGGACAGCCTGCAGGGCCGACCCGGAGCCGGCGAACAAGTCCAGAATGATGTCGCCGTCCTGGCATCGCCGACCGCCGTAGATGTCGCGGAGCAGGTACTCAGTCCTTCGGGTTCGTGAACACCTTCTCGCCGAACAACGTCGCAGCCGCTTCGACGCCGCACGGCCGTCGACGTACCGGATGCTTGTAAGGCTCTGCGTCTCCGTGTTCGCCGAAGTAGGTCTTGATGTTCGGAACCGTCGTGTGATCCGCACCGAAGTGGACTCGTTCTCGGCGATCCGCGCTCCACTCGATCCTTCGGATAGCGCCAACCGTAGACGGCATCTTGCACGGCATGCCAGTCACGGGGTGCGACACCTCGTAGACGTACTGCGCCATCGTTCGGGCCTGCGATGTTGTCCGGCGAAGTAGATGCCACGCTCGTCCATCCAGGTGTAGTGCTGTGCTCGCACGCACAGGATCGTTCGGCGGACGGTCTTGTACCAGGCTTCGCAGCCGCCATGGATCGCGCCCAGTCGTCTCCGTGCTCTTCCGAAGCCCGTCGAAGGCTGCGTAGATGCTTATCGAGGCCCTCCTTCGGCTCGACCCAGTCGCCGAGATTCGCCGGCTGCGTTCTCGACGAAGACAGACGATGTACTCATGCTGCATCGAGATGTAGCTTGAGTCGTTCTTGCTGCTGTTCTCCAGACGATTTCGCCGACGTAGTTCTGCTCGCCGAACACCTCGTCGCCGAGGCGCACGAGGTTCGCATGCTCGTTCTCGTCGATCGAGACAACGAGCACGCCGTCATCGGAAAGCAGGTTCCGTGGCGAGCTTGAGCCGCGGGATACATCATGCTCAGCCAGTCCGAGTGGAAGCGCCCGTTCGCACTCGGTGTTGGCGACGAGCGGTACGCCCGTCGTCCGTCGACTTGGCCCGACCTGGCGAGGTACTCGGCGCTTGACTCGGCGAAGTCGTCCGCGTACACGAAGTCGTTGCCGGTGTTGTACGGCGGGTCGATGTAGATGAGCTTGACCTTGCCGAGGTACGACTCCTGGAGCAGCTTCAGGGCGTCGAGGTTGTCGCCCTCGATGAAGAGGTTCTTGGTGGTGTCGAAGTCGACCGACTCCTCGCGCACCGGGCGGAGCGTCTTGGCGATCGGCGCGTTGGCCGCGAAGGCGCGGCGCGCTTGCCGGGCCAGTCGAGCTGGTATCGCTCCTGTGGGCCCTCGACGACGTGGTCGGAGAGCTCCTGGCGGAGCAGGTCGAAGTCGATCGCCCGCACCGGGTTGCCGTCCTCGTCGAGGGTCTCGGTGACGACCGTCGGGAACAGCTCGGCGATCTTGTCGATGTTGCGTCGGTCAGGTCGGCGAGTGCATCGTCAGCTTCTCCACGTGGTCCTCAGCGTCCTGTTCGGGATCTCGGTGCGTCGGGTTCGTCAGATCTACGAGCGCGGCTGCTTTGCTCGCAGAGTCTCCGCGCAGCTCGACCTTGCGATTGAGCTGCGGTTCGGTGCGCAGCTTCCGCTCCAGGGCGGCGATCTCGCGTTCGAGCTTGCGGACACGGGTCGAGTCTGTCGATGGCCTCCGACACACTCTCGCCCGGGCGCGGTCGGCATCGGGCATCAGCGGCTCGAGGAGCGCCGCGTACAGGCTCGGCCAGGTCGATGGCCGTCGGGAGCGGCAGGCGCTCGGCGTCGCTCGGCAGCTGCCAGTCGGTGCTGAAGTAGGCGCCCAGCTTTGGCGCACCAGTGCCGAGCTCGCTTGTGTGCGGCGACCATGCTGGACCGTCGCCCGCGCGTCAGCCTCGGTTGATCTCGAAGATGATCGGCGACGGGACTGCCTTGTCGATCGCGGCGAGCACCGCCTCGCTCGACGTCGTCGCCCTTCGCTTCGATCTCGAAGACCTGGATCTCGGGGACGCCGTGCTGCCGGGAGGTTGATCGTGGACTCTCGGCGAGCTTGTAGGCCCAGGTGATGCGCTGGACCTCGTGCGACGAACCTTCTCGCGCACAGTGCTCGGTGACGTCGGTGCTCGTAGAACTTGGTCTTCGGGACGACCCGGCCGAACGCTGGCGGCTTTGGGCCAGCGGTAAAGCAGGTCCGTCATGCGGCTGCCTCGCTCCGGCTCGACGACGGCGAGGAAGGCGATCAGCTCGAAGTCGTCGAGCCCGGCGATCGCTCTGGCTGAGGGCGGTGGTCCGTCGCGCCGGTGAAGAGGCTGTCGATGTCGCGCTCTTCGGTGACCTCGATCATCGAGCGGATCGCCGCGGTGAGCAGCTCGGAGTAGTTGCCCATCTCGGCGCCTTCGCCGGTCGCCGCGTTGAAGACGCGGTAGACGCAGCCGATCGGCTCGTCGTAGGCCTGGCAGCTGGCGCGGATCAGGTCGAGCAGATGCTTGACCTCGGTGTGGTCGGCGATGACGTTGCCGTCGTCGTCGAGGTAGACGAGGTAGTGCGGGTGGAGGCGGTTGTCCCGGTTGATGCTCTCGTCGGTCGTCGACGTTGCGCAGCGCGAAGATGACACCGGGGCGTAGGCCCTTGCTCGGGGTCGGCCGGGACGACCGCGTGCAGGCCCTTGGGCGAGGCGGCGAGGTCGCCGTACTCCTTCATGTAGCCGAGCAGGTCCATGCGGAAGTCGTTGAGGCCGAGGTCGGTGATGGAGACGCCCGTGCGGACGTCCTCGAGCTCGATGACCTCGTCCTGGAGCTTGCGGAGCTGCTCCTTGCGGAAGGCGGTGTCGCTGGACTCCTGGGTGAGGACGTTGTCGTCGGCGGTGGCGGCGAGGTCGGCGATCACCATGCGGTTCTCGACGCGCTCCTTGAGGTTGATGTACTCGTCGAGGGTGATGTCGGGCCAGAAGTTGACGAGCTGGATCGCGGCGTTGGTCGACCCGATGCGGTCGATGCGGCCGAAGCGCTGGATGATCCGCACCGGGTTCCAGTGGATGTCGTAGTTGACGACGTAGTCGCAGTCCTGAAGGTTCTGACCCTCCGAGATGCAGTCGGTGCCGATGAGGACGTCGATCTCGCCGGTCTCGTCTGGGCATGACGAGTCGCCTTGTCCTTCGAGCGAGGCGAGAAGAGCGTCAGGATCTGCTGGAAGTCGTAGCCCTTGCCCAGGGTCGTCTTGGGCGAGTCCGCCGCCGGTGACGATGCGCAGCTTCCAGCCCGCCTCGGCTGAAGAGTCGGTGCCAGTTCTCGGTAGAGGTAGTTGGCGGTGTCGGCGAAGGCCGAGAAGATCAGCACCTTCCGGTTGTCGGGGTTGATCGGGTTGCTCGACCTTCTGCACGGATTACGCTGCTTGAGGCGCTGGAGCTTGCGGTCGTGCTCGGGGGTGATCAGGTCCATCACGTCGAGGAGCTCGCGAAGGGTTTCGCGGTCGTTCCAGAGGTCGCGGCGCCAGGACTCGATGTCCATGTCGTCGAGGTCGATCTGGAACCTCTTGCCGACCGACAGGCGCGCTCGGGACCTCGAAGTCGTCGTCCTCGGCGTCGATGTCGCAGATGAGGCCGCGCGAAGTCGCGCGATCGAGCCGTCATGGTTGTCGAGCGTCACGTCAGCGCTTGGTCGACGGCCGGCCTCGATCTTGCGCGAGCGTGATGCGGAACGCCTCGACAGAGCTCTCCAGCCGCTTGAGCAGGTTGACCGTCATGAGCTTCTTGAGTCCCGTGCTCACGGCCGGCCTGGCCGAGGTTGCCGCGCGCGGTGCCGCCCTCGACGTTGTAGAGGTCCTCGTACTTCTGCATCTTGCTGGGGAAGACGTAGGACAGCGGGGTGTAGACCGCGAGGGTGAGCACCTGGAGCTGTTCGAAGATCTCGTTGAACGTCGGGGCCGTGCGGGAGGTCGGTGAGCGGCGCGCGGATCGAGACCGGCTGGAGCCGCTCGGGGAAGGCGCCGATGTCGGTGGTGTCGTAGAACGCCTGGATGTGCTTGCGCGACCGGGCGATGGTCACCGCGTCCAGCAGCTCGAAGAAGTCGAAGTCGAGCATGCGCGAGGATCGAGTCGGTGGTTCGCTCCTCGGGTGGCAGCTCTGACCACTTCTTGAAGGCGACCTGCGCTTCGCGGAAGACCTGCTCGACGGAGGTGGAGATGTTGAGCTTGGCTGAGCAGGTTCTCCGACTCGCCTTCGTAGGCGAGTGCGAGCTGGTTCTTCAGGTCGATGAAGCGGTTGTTGACAGGAGTGGCCGAGAGCATCAGGACCTTGGTCTTGACGCCCTGCGGATGACCTGGCGCATGAGCCGCTGGTAGCGGCTCTCCTTCTCGTCGGCGTAGTCGGCGTTGCGGAAGTTGTGCGACTCGTCGATCACGACGAGGTCGTAGTTGCCCCAGTTGATCCGATGCTCAGGTCGAGCTGCCCAGCGACTCGCCCGTGTCGCGGGAGAGGTCGGTGTGGGCGAGGACGTCGTAGTTGAACCGGTCGCTCGGCGAAGATGTTGGTTGTCAGATTGGCGTTGTAGTTCGTCCAGTTGTCCGCAAGCTTCTTCGGCGCGAGGACGAGGACGGACTTGTTGCGCAGCTCGTAGTACTTGATGACCGCCAGCGCGGTGAACGTCTTTCCGAGGCCGACGCTGTCGGCCAGGATGCAGCCGTTGTAGGTCTCCAGCTTGTTGATGATGCCCGGTCGCGGCGTCGCGCTGGAAGTTGTAGAGGCTCTTCCAGATCTCGGTGTCCTGGTAGCCCGGTGCAGGTCGTTGGGGAGCACGTCCTCGCTGATGTCGTCGAGGAACTCGGCGAACAGGTTGTAGAGGATCAGGAAGTAGATCCGCTCGGGGCAGTTCTCGGCGTACACGCTGGCGATGTGCTCGTAGACCAGCTCGGTGACGTCCTCGAGCTGCTGCGGGTTGTTCCAGATCTGGTCGAAGAGTCTGGAGGTATGCGACGTCAGCGGAGCGTCGTCGATCTTGTTGACGAGGTTCGAGACCGCGTTGCCGCGCTCGTAGCCGAGGTCAGCGGTCGTGAAGCCCTGGAGCGGCATGTAGGCAGCGCTGTCGTCGACGACGGCGAACTGCTGCATCGGGTCGCCGGTGGTGTTTGACTCGGAAGGTCACCTTGCGCTGGATCCAGTCAGCGCACTCCCGGGCGATCGCGCGCTGAGTGAGCTTGTTGCGCAGTCGGATCTCGAACTCGGAGCCGTAGAGGCTCGACTCGCGCTTGGTCTGTGGGATGAAGAACTCCCGGCGCTCCTTGCGCACCTTGTCGGTCACCTGGCTGGTCACGAAGGACGGCGAGGTGAAGATGAACTCCAGCTCGCCGACCTGCTCCAGTTCCTTGCGGAGCGCCTCGAAGGCGAAGATCGAGAAGGTCGAGGCGGCGATGCGAACCTTGCGAGCCCCGCGTGATCGCGCCCTTGAGGTCGTCGCCCAGGAGCCTGTTGAGGTTGTCGATGATCTCCACTAGAGGGCCATCCCCTAATCGCGCCATTGTCTACACCGTCGATACACCCGCCGGTATCGACGCTGGTCGTACGAGGCCTCCGGGTGCGACCGCCCCGGTGAAAAGGGACAGCGAGTTTTGCGATCTGGGTGTGGTTGCCGCCCTCAATCACGTTGAGTTGCTCCGCGATGGCGTCGGCCGAGACCCGAGGATCGATCACGCTCGTACGGTACCGTCGGCCTTCGTCGAAATGGGCAAGCCTGGGCGAATTCATCCCTCTGGGTCGTCCGTGCCAGATCTTCGCCGGGATTTTGGCATTTGCTGCAGTCCCAGTCACCGGTCACGGCCTTAGGCCCGTCGCTTGCGACCCCACGACTCGACTTCCGACCGCAGCCATAGCTTGGCTCGACGAGGCCCACGGTCAACGACCGGGCGCGGCATGTCTGGGTATCTCTTTAGATAGAGATAGACCGAGTTGGACTGGGACAGACCGAGTATCTGAGCGACATCGACGGCGTCGATCAGGTCATCTAGGTCAACTCGGCGAGTCACAAGATGCACGCTAGCGCGACCGTCAGACAGAAGCGCATCAGCCGATCGCATTAGTACCTCATTCTCCTCGTGATACTGTGTCTACATGTGTAGACATCGAGGAGTTCGGTTCGCCTTGGGGGACCGGCAGTGGGGAGTCTCAACATGAATGAGCCCATTTCGTTGCGAGACGCCGTGAGCACGGCGAATGCCACCTGGATCACGGACTCTCGAGTCGGGTTCCATCGGCGAGGGAACCGCTGCCCAGTACTCGAAGGCCCTAAACGCCTTCCTTCGGTACGCGGAGGCACACGACGTTCACAGCATCGACGAGGTCGATCAGAAGCTGTGCCAAGCGTGGATTCATGCACCCCTCCCCCTCACCAGCGCCAGATCTCGCTCGAAGGCAGGGCAGTCGTCGGCCGCATCGACACGACGTGGTCGACAATCCGCGCTGCGCCGGGCCGCCAAGCTGTGGCTCGAACTGGGATTGCTCGTGGTCAGTCCAGTCCCGGATGACGTGATCCGTCGGGAGCGCGTCGACAAGCCGCACCCTCTGACACCCCCTGAAGTCGCTCAGCTGCGGTTGTCTGGCCGAGTGGGGCCGCGGGACACGCTGCGGCCAGCGATGGTTGAGGCTGCTCTCGCTGGTGCGTCTCAGCAGGAAATCGCGTCTCTGGTCGTCACCTCGTTCGACTCGGGCAGAGGCACCCTGAGACTTCCGGGGACGCGCCGGACCCGAGGACGTGAGGTACTTCTTGGGCCTCACGGGGTCGCGGCCCTCGGCGCACGAATTGCTGACTTGAAGCGCTCAGCCTCACGCCGGCATCTGATCGTCGATCCCGCGACGGCGCCTCTCCTGCTTCGCCAAGGTCCTGACACGTCGGAGAACCCACCGCAGTTGGTGGCACGCAACCTGCAGCGTGCACTGATCGCAGCCGGCGTGAATCGGCCTGACGTGACAGCTGGATCCCTTCAGGTATTCGCCGCAAACGCCTGCTATGCCGTCACCAACAGGGTTGAGAACGTTGCTGAACTGCTCGGCTTCCATTCGCTGGACGGTGCCATGGCGAAGATCGATCACCAGTGGCAGGCGACGTGGGCCGACCATGTGCGGGCACTGGACGATCGCTGACACGCATGAGTAGACGGTCCTCCAGTCGGCGTCCGAGAGCGCCGACACTGCGCGGCACGGACTCGCGATCTGAGGCGTCGCAGACAATCCGTCTCATCCGTGAGACCCAGCGAGAACGAAACAGTCGCGCTCAAACCCAGATCTCCATGCTGCTAGCGCTCGCTGCGGATCCAGATCTGCACGCACTCGCGTCATGGCTCGATGGGCAGTCTGACCGCGATGGGTCGCGCGGAGGCCGGCCTCGACGGCACCCTGACTGGTGTCTGCTGCTGTTCGGCGCCTGCATCGGAGTCTTCGGCTCCGCCTCCGCAACCGCTCGACATCTGGCCGATCCCTTGCTGTGGCGGGCTGTGATAGCTGCAGCCGAGCCCTACCGATCACCAACCGAGGCGACACCGGCGCTCGGGCCGACGCGGGACCAGTGGTCCTACTTCATGCGACACCGACTCACGACCGAACTCTTGCCCGACTTGTCAGCGACGATGAGAGATCTCGCCTCGCAGCTGGCCCGTGAATCGGGGCTTCTCGATCCCGAGACCCGATCCCTGTCTCGGCCCGCTCGGCCCAACGTCGTCGGCGTCGACGGCAAGGTCTTCTCCTCGCCACTGCGCACCGACCTCACCGAACGAACCAACAAGAAGACCGGCGAGATCCGACCCGTTCGCCAGGATCCCGCGCGGCACCTCTACGGCGAGGCCGGTCAAGAGGGAATGGCCTGGGGAACGAAGTTCGCCATCGCATCGGTGCGCTCCCCGATGAGCGGTCACCGAGTCGTCCTGGGTATCGAGCATGTCCCACCCCGCGGTGGAGGAGGGGAGGCTGGGCGATTCGTCGACCTGATGGTCGACCTAGCCAGCCGAGCGCCTGGCATCTCGGCGTTTGTCGCCGACGGCGCGCTACGTGGAATGCACATCGCGCGGGTTCAGAACGAGACCGGCTGCCCGGTGATCTCCCCCGCTCGCCGCAAGAGCAAAGAACGAGGCGGAATCGTCATCGGCAAGCACGGACACGCCGCCGCCCAGCTCCCGCCGAGCCGGGCGCGCACCGCGTGGATAGAAGAGTGCGGAGGACACATCCCTGTACGCGGCCGGCGGAGCGATCTACGAGCGCGTCGTGACCGCCGACGGAAGCCTCGACTTCGTCGAAGTCACACGGCACCAGACCAAACGGGACCGCAAGCCGGACGGCAGTTGGGCGTTCTACGCCCGCCACACCCTGACCTGCCGATCGAGCGACGAGCGTGCACGACTGGTGGGAGCCGCTCACCCCGACCCAAACGGATGAGGCACACAAGTTCAACCGCAGCGC
>CAVPPI010000004.1:0-1048606 GCA_963707365.1 uncultured candidate division Zixibacteria bacterium
AGCGGTCGCGTCACCGAAGCTCGAATTCAGATAGAAAGCCGACACCCGGTGTCGCTTCGTTTATAGAAAGGAAAGCCGCTTCATGCGTCTTATGGGCCATAATCAGGCAGGGGAGACCGCCACACGGCAGGAAAATTATCCGCATACATTCCATATCCCCGTCATGGGTACCGGATTCACTATAGATACCCCCCTGCGCATCGCCAGATTCGGCATAGCCTCGGTCATCTCGATCGGTGATGATATCCTCATCGAACAGATGCGCCAACTCCACTGCGAAAAAAACGGACTTACATTTACGCCCATCAAACGCAGCGAAGAAGACTACCGCGCCAAAAGAATTACGACTTATCTCAACCTCGTGCACACTCTCGTCCAGAAACAGACAGCTGAACTCGCCGCCGGGCCGTTTGAACCGGGCAGCGAGATTACACGATATTTCGAATTGTTGCCCCAGTCACCCCTGAGACAGGCATACCGTGAAATGCTTGATACATCCGACCCCCAACAAAGGGCCGCGCTGCAGCAAGAACTTCGAAAGAGGGTGACTGCGGGTAGTATCGATGTCAACATCATGACCAAACTCGACCGCGATGTCTTCCGCGATGGCGTCAAGCTGCCCAAAGAGCACGCTATCGCCATGTCCGCCTTCCGCGGCTTCGCCAACAGCACTCTGGAATCCTCGGTAGTCCTTTCAGCCGGACTCAACAGGCGGCTCTATGGCTACATTCCCGAGTTTGATGATTTCCTCCCCGATGCCGAGGGTAAACTCAAAAAGAAGATCGTCCTCAAAGTCAGCGATTTCCGGTCAGCCGCCTCGCAGGGCAAGATGCTGGCCAAAAAAGGTGTCTGGGTCTCCGAATACCGCATTGAGTCCGGGCTCAACTGCGGCGGTCACGCCTTCGCCACCAACGGCCATCTGATGGGGCCGATTCTCGAAGAATTCAAGCAGCAGCGGGCCACCCTCACCGGTGAACTCCACGCTTTCTATAAAGAGGCTCTCGCCGCCAAAGGCAAGAAGACGAACGATGAACCGTTCGATGTTCGTGTCACCGTTCAGGGCGGTATCTGCACTGCCGATGAAGACTCCTTCTTGCGCCGGTACTACGAAGTCGATGGTACCGGATGGGGTACGCCGTTCCTGCTCGTGCCCGAGGTGACCAATGTCGATGATGCTCACCTTGAAAAATTATGTAAAGCCGGTTCGGCCGATGTTCACCTGAGCCACCACTCGCCGCTGGGCGTGCCGTTCTGGAGTCTTCGCACTTCGGCAAGCGAGGAAACCCGTATGGAGCGCATCCGCAACGGCAAACCGGGCAGCCCCTGCCCCAAGGGATATCTTGGCTTCAACACCGAGTTTACCGAATTGCCGGTCTGCCAGGCATCGGGTATCTATCAGAAACACAAAGTCGAAGAAATTGCCAACAACGGTTTCTCGCCCGAACAGGTAGTGATTTTACGGGAACTGGTCCTGAGCAAGTCGTGCATCTGTTGCGATTTAGCCGGCGGCGCCACGTTGAAAAACGGCATGGATGCTACCGCCAAGACAGCTATCTGCTGCGGACCCAACATCGCCTATTTCTCCGAGGTCACCACGCTTGATAAGATGGTGGATCATATTTACGGCCGTATCTCGCTTTTGAACGGCAAAGAGTATCCTCACATGTTTATCAGTGAGCTTTCGCTCTATGTCGACCATCTCCGCGGCGAACTGGCCAACACCGCTTTTGGGGTGGTGGAACGGACCGCCAAATATTTCCTCGAATTCCGGCAGAATTTAGTGTCGGGGATCGACTACTATCGACAGCTGGCCACGAATCTTCAGCGCGAGAAACAGGAAAAGTTTTTGCGCGAACTTGAAGCGCTCCGGATAGACCTGGAACGCATCCTCCCCGAAATCGCCATCACCCCCGCGATGTAAGGGGCAGCTGATGTAGCAGCCGTAGGGCAGAATTGTAGGTCAGGATCCCTGTGATCCTGCCATTTTCTTTTCTAAAATCATCCCTCCTCTCTCTAAGCAAGCCGTAGGGCAGTCCCGCCAAGGGCGGGATTAGATTCCTGCCGGTGAATGTCGTCTTAGGAGACGACCAAATACGGCAGGTTACTCTCATTATAATTTTCGAGGATGAGGAATCTGCCCTACAACGCCTGCCATGTAATCTTGCTGCATCAGCAGCAAGTCATTCCGAGCGAAGGCCGGAATCCAGTAATGTAGGGAAGAACCCTTCAGCGGTTTTGGCCAATGAATCAAAAAGAAAAACCAGACCACAGCCTCACAGCTTCCCGAAATAACTCACCCCAACCCAGAAACCGCTGCCTTTATTCTCACCATGGGATCTTTCGCCACCGTAGGGATAAGTTTCATTGTATTTCTCTTTCATTGTCTCGGAAAAACTCACCGAAAAGCTCGCAGTTCGTGACCGGCCGATAGACAAGTTTGAAAGCCGGATGGAAATAGCTGTCGAGATCGGTCGATTGTTCCTGCTCGTTCTCCGGGTAGTTGAAAGTGCTGGTGGTGCGAGTGTACCCCGGGGAAAAATTCCACCGATGCTTTGGCGGCAAACTGGTTGGAAAGACCGATCACTGCGGAGACATTAAAGTACCGGTTTGAATTCTCCCAGACATAGTCCCATATCTGCGGAGGGGATTCGGTTGAATCGATATACCAGGTAGTTGACTTCCAGTCCGAACTGTTATAAGAAGCGGAAGGACACTATTCCCCTTTTGCCAGAATCGGCAACTGAAAACCATACGGCTGATACAGGTGCGACAGCTCCTGGGCCGTAACTGAGGCTGCCAGACAGATGCTCAGCAGCAGGATCAGAAACATGCAAGCGTTTTTGTACATCGGGTTTCTCCTTTATGGATCTCTGGTTTTACCGGCTGTGTGGCCATGATGGTCTGGCTGATGCTGACCGTGACCACTCCCCTGTAGGTTTGCGTGCGTGATGAATTGCTCGATGTTGACAGGTTACAGCCAACGATAGGGAAATTGGGCTTTGATGTCAATAATCGACAGTTCTTGGGCAGGAGCCTTCTTGGTTTCCAGCCATCCATCCCAGTAGGGCAGGAACCTTCTTAGATTCCTGCCATGTTGATCCACCGTATATACAACTCCCCATTCCATTTAGCACGATTTGGCTTCGTTTCGTTATTTACATCTAATCACTGAGTTTGGGCTTTCTGCTCATGGTAGGCTCACGCCACGGCGTGAGCCTACCAACGCACGCCCGCATCTTCTTTGTCGTTAGGCGGATTTGGCTTTGTTTCGTCGTTTTTTAAAGGGTCCCAAATTATGTTTTTTCGCTGTTACTTTCTGGCAGGCAGACCTTTACGCCGATCGTTTACTGCATTTGAGCGCACAAATGCGTTGATTTGTTTTTTTGAGGTTGCCATGACTTACGGTTCTCCTTTGTGAACCGCACCTCTCAGGCAATCACCACTGGTTTTGTAGGGAAAGTGGGGGCACGTAGTCATCCCTGCGCACGTTTCCCAGTCCGCCGATAGCGGGCGGTCTTGTAGGGAAGGACCCCTGCCCGATAGGGTCACGCGAAGCGGGAGGTCCTGCCATCTTCTCTTCTCGCTTTTCCCCCCCTTTTAGTCATCCCTGCTCACGTTTCCCAGTCCGCCGATGGCGGGCCGGGAACCAGCCAACTTGCTGCACCAGCAGCGAGCCATGCCTGCCTCTCTTCGTCATCCCTGCCCCTCTTCGTCATCCCTGCGAACGTTTCCCAATCCGCCAATGGCGGGGAACCAGCCACACGAGCCAGACAAGGGCGAGTCATTCCCTGCCTCTCTTCGTCATCCCTGCGAACGCAGGAAACCAGTCGTCTTCTCTTATCATTGACAACCCAGCCCAATTTCCCTATCTTTGGTACAACGCTTATCATCAACGACCCAACATCATCGACCATACTCACAGGGGAGCGGTCAATAAGCGGGAGAGGTGCGGTACGAACTCTTCGTCGGAGCCTGGATAAATGATCAAAGACTTAGACAAATACAAAGGCGATTAGCAGTGCCTGATTGATGATGGAACCCTGCTATCGTTGGCCCTAGAATATATGACAGGGCGCGATGAGTTCATTGCACGCCTCAAAAAGGAGTTTGATGACGATAAGCAGATGAAGGAGTTTCTGAGGTCGCTGCCCAACTTTAGAAGTGCTTATCAGACGTGGTACTCAGAGGCGCTTGTCTTATTAAAGCAATTACTCCCTGATCGAGTAGCAGATTTCGTAAAGCTTTATAGCAAACCAAAAACAGCGCGAAAAGCCGTTACATATGAAAACTGCGTAATTGAGGACGCTCTATACGGACTTAAAATAACACGTGCGTACTTCAACGAGAAAATTGTAGGTCCGGATGCGGCAATAGCACTCTTCGAGCAACAGCTTAGCATCGTAAAATCTGTTAAGAAAAGGTTCGAGAGTTCCCTTTTCGATATCAGGCAGCTTGTTCAGGCTGATCTATTCGATTCCGAACTCGACGTGGCAAAGGAGCTGAACAAGAAAGGCTTTACTCGCGCCGCCGGTGCCGTGGCTGGGGTTGTTCTCGAGGGACACCTACGTCAGGTATGTGATAACCACACTATCGTAGTCAAGAAGAAAAATCCTGGAATCAATGACCTAGCACAACTGCTCAAAGACTCAGATGTTGTTGACACGCCTGTTTGGAGGAATATTCAGCATCTGGCTGACTTGCGAAACCTATGTGATCACAAAAGGAAAACCGAACCTAACAAAGACGACATTGATCAACTGATTACTGGCGTGTCTAAAATCACCAAGACGATCTTTTGAGCAACTTTGTTGGAGAGCCGAAAGTCAATTAGGCCTGCCTTAGAATGACATGGATAGCTAACATATGAGCTTTTTCAGTGGATATCTTGGAATGCCCAAGTGGGTTCATTGGGGTTTAGCGCTGTGTACGGCCGTGATTGCCTCAACTGGTGTCGCGGGATATCTCCTTTTACAAAGTGAACTGAACGAGTTACAGAGACAAAACAGACTAACCGAGCTTGTGCTACGCCAGACTTATAGACCTTTGGGGGTGGCCGAGGCAACCTGGGCTAGACAAGGAAATCAAGTTCTTAGCAGACTCACTGCCGGGAGGGTGGGGTCTGATATACGAGCTGGAGATGGAAAAACAGCGGGGAAGGACTAATGATTTATCTAGGCTCGTTCTCCTACTTCTCCGATTCGTTGGTTCCGTTTAGGGTGTTACTGTTATCTGACAACTTAAAACCAAGCGAAATGGTGATCGACAACATCCACTCATGGGAGAGAGGAACTGCCGTGAGGGTGAGCCAGAAGGCAGCAAGCCGATGGGTTGCGACACGATTCAAAGAGTTGTCCCAACACCTATATGTATATACGCTCTTTCTCTACGAAGATCAGGACGGACAACTGTATGACACTGAGCATTTAGATGTCTTTCGCTTCACGTGGGATATGGCTGGCACCAAAGTAGTCAGGCCCCGAGTCGACAAAAATCATTCCGGGACGGGTGAATCATATCACAGATATTCCGCAGACGAGAGAAATTCACTAAAGGAGTTTCTCTCTCGAACCGGCCATCCGATTGCGGCCTCGTTATTTCCATCTTCACAGATCGAGACCAAGTAACCAGGAAACCCATTGCTTGTAGCGGAATCCTAACGCATGAGAACTAACCCCAAAAGTCAATATTGGACACTTTTGCCACAATATCAGACGTAAATGCTCCGGCCAGAAATATCTTGGAGGAAGATACGTCTGACGGCATCCCTATGGGCGTGCACAAAGCAATTCGAGCGGCTCGGTAGCCCACACGAAAATGTCAAAGGGGGGCTTGACAGCTAGTCAAGGTATTGTATATTAGGATGTAATGGAGGTGTTCTGGTAATCTTCCAGGGGAGATTCAGTCGTTGGAGAGGGAACCTAAATTCAACAAGGCGGGTATTTGTCGGCTCCAGAACGAGAACGGGGAGGCAGTCAGACTTTCCAAGAGCGTTTGGGAATTTAAGACGGCCAAACCCGAGAGGGAACACCTGAAATACAATTTCGAGAAAATCGAAGCGACGGTGCGGCACCCCGATAAGGTGCGAAAGAGTTCGAAAAACCCCAATTCGTTGTTGTATTACAAGAAATTTAGTGATATTTGGCTACGGCCGGAGATAAGAGTCCCCAATAGATGTCCGTATATGTGCGTAGTTGTTGGTGAACAAAAAGGGGTAAAATCTGTTAAAACATTTTACACGACCAACCGAATAAAGAAGTAGGATGAATAGTGTGAAGGACCTAAAAGTTACATTCGATTTTGATGAAGAGGCAGATGTGCTCCACATCAGCTTAGGAACAGGTGAGCCTTCTTACTGTGAAGAAGTTGACGATGTGCTTTTGGTTGAGCGGGGATATTTCAGCGATCAAATCACAGGATTTCAGATCATGGATATTAGATATCACCGCATAAAACAGGTGAACCTGCTTGCTCTTGTGAAGAAGGCTTTGGAAAATGAGAACAAGGAACTCACTAAATATTTCAGGCAGAAAAGACAAGACGTGCCAGATATGATCTCCAAGAGGCTATCGCGAAATGCACAAGTGCGACGGCTGCTTCAGGAACAAAATACATAGCTCGTAACTTCGTATGCGGTAATCTGACCGCCCGCAGCTCAGTCAACTATCCCCACTTTCCCTACAACATCCAAGCAGAATTGTCCTTGTCCGCGTTATGCATGAGCATGATCCGGAGCAGAGAAATCGTTGGCCTCGCGAATCTGAAGATTCGCAAGGCACAACGCCCCGGCGGTATGAAATGCATAGCAAATGCGTTTAAAAAACGGTCTAACTCGCAGTGGCATCATGTGTTCGGTCAGGGAAAAACAAAATGTGGGACCCTAAAAAAATGACGAAACAAAGCCAATTCGCTGTAAGATAAGCGGGGGGATGGGGTTATGGGGGATTTTGGGGGGAAGATTTCTCCCGATGGTCGAAATGGCGACGGTACTGGATTCCGGCCTTCGCTCGGAATGACTCTGCTGCTGGTGCAGCGCGTTGACTGGATTCCTGCCCGCCATCGGCGGAGCTCGGAAGCTTTCGCAGGGAAGACTTGCTGCTGGTGCAGCGCGTTGACTGGATTCCTGCTTTCGCGGGAAAGACGAATCTGCCGATTCGTTTCGTGTGACTGGATTCCCGCCTTCGCGGGAAAGACTAAGAGGGGGGAGATGGCAAAAAAAATGGTCGGGGTGAGAGGATTTGAACCTCCCGCAGCCTGATTCGTCAGCTTTTGGAATTGTCGGGAAATCTGCGACACGAGACAAAACCATCTTAGATGGTCGGGGTGAGAGGATTTGAACCTCCGACATCTTGCTCCCAAAGCAAGCGCGCTGCCAGACTGCGCCACACCCCGAACGACAGGAACCATAATACCCCAACACCTTACGTGTGTCAAGGCGAATGTCGGTTTGATCGTCAGGTCACAATTCCGCTTCGCGAAATCAGGACCTGACGAAACGGGGGGGTACGCGTGTCAAGGCGAATGTCGGCTTGATCGTCAGGTCACAATTCCGCTTCGCGAAATCAAGACCTGACGAAACGGGGGTAAAGCCCCGCCGGACCGTAGGCGTTTGATTTATCAAACGCGACAGGTCAGGCCATACAATGGCGGGTTTGAAGGCAGCCCGCCTACGGAACCTTGAGAATCCCACAGCAAGCTGTGGGGCACCCAAGGCATCCAAGATTGCTTGCTAAATCGCCTACGGGAGACTTGTCGCTTGAGGATCCCACAGCAAGCTGTGGGGCACCCAAGGCACCCAAGATGTGCTTGCTAAATCGCCTACGGGAGACTTGTCGCTTGAGGAACCCACAGCAAGCTGTGCGGCACCCATGGCACCCAAGATGTGCTTGCTAAATCGCCGATTTGTGGTAAATTTGAAAGATTATGGCCAAAACCAATCTGCTCGGGTATACATCAGACGACCTCGAAAACCTTATGGTCAATATGGGGGAGAAACGCTTTCGGGGAAGACAACTGTTCAAATGGCTCTATAAACACCGTCAGTACGACTTCGAAATGATCTCCGACCTCACCAAAGACCTCCGGCAAAAACTCGACGATATCTACGATATCAGAAGCCTCGAACTGCTCCGCGAAGATGTCTCTGCCGATGGGACCCGCAAATTTCTGTTTAAGCTCGATGACGGCAAGCTGATAGAGTCGGTCCTGATACCGGAGCCGGAATCGGACCGCTGTGCCCTGTGTGTATCATCGCAGGTCGGCTGTGCGCTCGATTGTAAATTCTGCGCCACCGGTACGATGGGCTTCACCCGTAACCTGACCGTGGGCGAGATTGTGGGCCAGCTTATGTATGTGCGCGATAATCTCGGCGAAGATGCCTTCACCAACATCGTATTAATGGGAATGGGTGAGCCGCTGCTGAATCTCGATAATGTCGTCAAGGCGGTGAATATAATCAGCTCGCCGGAAGCAATGGCGGTGGCAGCCAAGAAAGTGACCATATCAACCGCAGGCGTGGCGCCCAAAATAATCGAGCTGGCCGATATGAAACTCAAATCGCGTTTGGCGGTATCATTAAATGCAGCCACCGATGAAAAGCGATTGAAAATAATGCCGATAGCCAAATCATATCCACTTGGAGAACTTCGCGAAGCCCTGCTCTACTATGCCCGGCAGACCGGTTACAGGGTTACTTTCGAGTATATCCTGTTCGAGGGTTTCAATGATACCATGGCGGATGTTAAAGCGATCGCGGAGTTTATCAAGTCAATACCGTGTAAGATAAACATTCTGGCCTACAATCCGGTCGAGGGAGTTCAACCGGCTGAGGGGTTGGAATTCAAGAGGCCATCGGAAGAGAAAATAAATTGGTTTGCCAGGCAACTTTATCCCCGCGCTCCGGCAGTCACGGTGCGCAAAAGCAGGGGAGTGGATATCGATGCCGCCTGCGGACAACTTGCGGCAAAGCACAAAACGAGGAGCACCTGATGCGTAGATTAGCTGTCACATTGATACTGTTTGTTCTCTGTCTTTACGCCGGGGTCCTGTCGGCCCAGGAAGCCGGAATCACAACCGGCGAGTTGAAACTGCCCGAATTCAAGTGGGGCGCTCAACCGGTCGAGTTGGTTGTCACCAACAACGCCGACTATATGAAGTTCGTGGTGGCCATTATCCGGGTGGATTTCAAACAGGCAAACCCGCCTTACGGACGTTCGGACAGGTTTCACGATGTTCTCGTGCCGGGACAAACCAAAACTATGGCGCCGCTGGTGTATATCCCCGGAAGTTACGGCCCGGCCACAATAGTGATGGATTTCTACGATGTTGTTGATACGCTCGATGCTGTTTCGGCGGGTGAGCATATTCTGCAAAAGACTGTCGAGGTAAGTTTCACGGAGCCGGATACACTGGCGAAGGTGTTGGACACGCGGCTGACCTTTCCGGCGAGGGTGGAAGAACATCCGTATTTCGAAAGCGAATTCTCACGGATCGCCCTGGGTTTGATTGCCGAAGGCAAATCGGCGGAAGAGATTCATGCGCTGACAGGCGCGGACCGTCAGTTCGTGCTGGAACAGTTGCGGTTTTTCGCCGGACAGCGGTTTATCAAGCAGAAAAATGATTCCATAGACCTGGCGATGCCGGTGCTTTCCAAAGAGGAAGCCTCGGTGCAGGCGCAGTTGGCTGATAAAGCGGCAGTGTCGCTGGCGGAGATTATCGCCGGTAACATGCCCGCCTATCGCAAAGTGCTGGATTCATTGATAGCCGCTAAAGTAGTGCCGACCGATAGCTCGGATCTGCTCGATGATGCCGTGGTGCTTTACAAGCCCTACCCGGTGGTGGGTGGACTTCTGTTGTGGCATGCCATGGGAACGCAGTTTATCGCCGGTGGTAACGATCTGGATATGTTCTGGGGACTGGATATCTGTAATCTTCCGAAATTGGAATACATGTATGCCGCGCCGGGAGGGGCCGACTACAACGGCCGGTTCTTCTATGCTCTCTTACGCGATGGTCGCAATACGCGGATGGTGTTTGCCGATCATTCGCCGGATATCATATGCACCGGGAATTTCCCGCCCAAACGCGGGGCCAGCGGAGCGGCCAGGTGGCGACACGAAGAGAACGACCGTCCGGAATATGTCATGCTTAATCTGGAAAAAGTTCATCCGGCGGTGAAAGTTCTCACGACAGGAACATCGGATTTTTTGAACCAGACCCTGCAACAGCTGCGGGAAAGCTCGGAGCAGTTTGGACGGCCGGTATTGACAAGGGGATACAAACACTGGTTCTGGAATCTGGCGATGACGAAAACGATGGATCTTTTAATCAAGCAGGGAGTGCTGAGCGATCCGGGCAATGCCTTGTATGTTTTTAGCGTGAAGGAAGGAAAATAGCATGAGGCTGAATATGACGATAAAAGTCACGGTGGTGCTGGTTTTGGCAATGGTGATGATCTACGGCGGTTGCGAGAAAAAATCGCCGAAGCGCGACCAGATACCGCTGCTGAAAGAGAAGGTCTTTGGACTGCAGGAAGCGGTCAAGGCCGAAAACCGGGCGGCGATTGATTCGATGTTGTCGGTGAAAATAATCGACAACGGCCAGAGCTCGGATTCACTGTTGAGTTTCGTATACGGCCCCGACCGCAGTTTTGCCTTCGAGCGGTTCGGCAACTGCGAGATTATCTACACCAACGACAAAGCGCGCATCGAATGCTGGGTGATGGACTCGACCTCGCAACAGGACCGGCCGGTCACTTTCTTCATGGCTCTCCAGAAAGACATGTGGCTGTTCACCAGCTTCCAGCAGGGCAACCCCGCCGACACTACAGGTGACAGCCTGCCTGATTCGACGACCGACAGCCAGTAGACACAAAGATTCTCTATAGCACAAAAAAAGACAGGCGCCGCGTGGCGCCTGTCTTTCTATAATCAAATTCGAATAGCGATTAAAGCTCGGCCTTCTTCTGGTTGGCCTTGAGCACTTCCGAATACTCTCCGGGGGTGGAGAGAATATCAATCGCCTTCTGGACGGTCGGGTCGGTCTTGAGGACGATTTCCTCATAGACGCCGCGCTCACCGGCGATGGAAGCGACGATTTCGCGCTTGATGGTCCGCTCGATATACTCGCGCGACTCATCGAAATCATCGTTCTTCTCTTTCGCCACCAGCACTTCCATGCTATCGAGAGTGCCGCGGAAGAGATCCTCGCTGCCTTCGTCCTTGACCTCGGTCTCGAGCTTCTGGAGAGCTACCTGCAGTGAAGTCTGGTAGTCGAATTCTTTCTCTTTGATGAAAGCGCGGAACCGGTTGACGATATCATCGGTCACGACGAAATCCGGTTTGACATCGGGATGTTCGGAAACATATTTGACGGCGAAATCAAAGAACATCGATTTGCGTTCCAGGTTGATTTCGATCGGCTTCCACAGGTCGCGTTCAACTTCGATATCCGGGGCGATACCACCGCCACCATAGACAACTCGTCCGCCGTTGGTGTAGTAGATTTCTTCATCCGAGACAACCATGGTATCCGCAGCTTCTTCGCCTTTGGCGCTGTCTAACGGTTCGGTGTCGGCTGCTAAATCAGGATGATCGGCCGGATGCTTCTGTTGTTTTTCGGCTTTCTGGATGCATCGTCCCGACGGTACATAATACTTGGCCGTCGTCAGCTTGAGAGCCATGGAACCGTCGTTGGAGATATTGAATATCTGCTGGACGAGTCCTTTGCCATAGGTGTTGCTTCCGACGATAATCCCGCGGTCCCAATCCTGGATAGCTCCGGCAACGATTTCGGAGGCCGAGGCAGTGCCTTCATCAGCAAGGATAACCAGCGGTTTGCCGGGCGGGAAGATGGGGTCGCGTTCGGAGTAGTAGTGGCGTTCGCTGCTTTCGAGACGTCCTTTGGTGTAAACGATTTCACGTCCGCGTTCGAGGAAAAGCTCGGCTGTTTCTTTAGCCTGGTCAAGCAGGCCGCCGCCGTTGCCGCGCAGGTCGAATATGACGGATTCGACATTCTGTTCATTGAGGGCATTGACAGCCTCACGCAGCTCATGGCTGGTTTCTTCGGCGAAGCGGGAGAGACGGATATAGCCGATGTTGCTGCCGGGGATGACACCATAGTAGTTGACGGATTTAAGTTCGATTATGGCGCGCTCGATTTCGAATTCCATGAGGTCTTTTATTCCGGCTCTCTGGATCATGAGCACGACGCTGGTACCGGCCTTGCCGCGCATCATCTGGGAAGCATCGGAGGAACTCATACCTTCGGTGGAGACGCCATCGATTTCAAAAATGACATCGCCGGCGCGGAGGCCTCTGCGATAAGCCGGGGTGCCTTCGATAGGCGTAACAATGACGATACGTTCGCCGCGACCATCGATCTGCATCCCGAGACCTTCGTATTTACCGTGCGTTGATTCCATCAGGGCGTCATACGATGACTTTTCCATCAGGACAGAGAAGCGGTCGAGGTCTTCGAGCATGCCAACGATACCGGCTTTGATGATTTCCTTGGTGTCGACCTCTTCCATATATTGATTGCGAATATTGAAGGCGGTTTGAGTCAGCTTTTTAACATCGCTGAGGAAAGTGTCGCGCCCGGACTGGGTGACATCTTCCGGCTGACCTATTTCCTGCGTATTAATGTGAACGGTGTCAGCCCACAGGACAGGTTCCGCGCTCACTTGTGTGGAGGTTTGTACGGCTTCACCCGAACCGACTACCCAGATGAGAGCCAGAGCAAAAACCGTAATACCAAAGAGCTGTAGCGTGTAGCGAACCATAAATCCTCCGATTATCTTAAAATTCCGTTTTGTAAGGTACGAACATAAACCTGGTTGTCAAGTTTGACTACATCCTGTTTTCGTATCGTATCTATTTGTTAATTATACGTTTACCAAATCCATGTGTTGCAAATATGTTGCCCGCGAGTTTAATATATATTAACCCGATGAATCCTTTGCGCTTAAGTTGCCAAAAAGCTTTTCACATAAGCCCCGGTTGCAGGTTTTTCGCCCGGAAATTGTGAATCTCATTTCAACTTGCTTTAGCTGTCTATCTTCACCATAATAATAAACATTGGCGCCGGGTAATTGTTCAAAAGTTGCGCACGATCCGCGTCATGGGTGAAAATGATGTTTAGACGTTCCAAGTTTTTTGCTGTCATTCTGAATCTTCTGCTACCCGGCCTCGGGCACATATACTGGAGGGAGCACCTTTTCGGGATATTTGTCTTCCTGATAATGCTGATTGCCTCGCTTTTGTTTTTTGTGTCGTTTTTCCTCTCCGTATCGTTCTGGATTTGGCTGGTCATGATGGCCCTGCCGATTCTCTTTTATCTCTTCACGTTTATTGATCTGTTGCGAGCGGTAGGGGTTAAGCGTGACCTTGTCAAACATAGCAGCAGGACGGCGCTTATCTTCCTGGCGGTTGGGATTGTGTATCAGCTTTTATCGCCGAGCGCGCCGGTAAATTTTGGTCTGCGTAATTTCCCGGAAATATTCGAAGTAAAGGACAGCAGTCTCAGCCCCATTTATTCCGAGGGGAAGATGCTGAAGGCGAGCCGGCTGGCCTACGCGGTTGATTTGATTTTTATTCGCAAACCGGTTTTATACAATCTGCCAACCCGGTATGATGTCGTTCGTTTCAAGGATGCCCAGGGAAGAAAACTCAACGGGATCGTACTGGGGCTGCCAACGGAAGAGATTGAGATGGTTGAGGGAGTACTGGTGGTGAACGGCTTGCCGGAATTCAACGAGCCCGGGCGGGGACTGGTCCTTCGCGGTGATTGCGAGTTGACTTCCGTTGCCAGTTATTCTATTTTGGTTGCGACGTTGAATCTGGGCATGGTGGATACCGTATACATGGTGCCTCTTGCGGATGTTATCGGTAAGGTTAGTGAGATATTCTGATGCGAATAAATAATCTGATTTTCGATCTTGATGGGACGCTCATAGATTCATCCGAAGGCGTGGTGGAGGCTGTCAATTACTCGCTAAGGCAGATGGGTGAACCGGAGCAAAGCCCGCAGAACATAAAAGCATTCATAGGTTATTCGCTGAGCCAGATGTATCCGACGTTTACGGATGCGCCGGTCAAAGAGCTTTACAGTCATTTCCAAAAAAAAGCAGCGGAGACGGTGGTATCATCGACCGTCCTATTGCCGGGAGCGGATGAGACCCTTCGCCGCTTGAAGGCGGATGGCTACCGGCTGGCTATTGCCTCGACAAAAATCCGTCGCCATATTGGCGGCATTATTAACAAATTCGATTGGCATGATTTGATTACGACCTTTGCGGGCGGGGACGAGGTTGCCCATGTCAAGCCCGATCCGGAGATTTTCCTTCTGACGATGTCGCGGATGTCTGCGGATGTATCGGAGACGCTGGTTGTCGGAGATACTATAAATGACGTTCAGGCTGCCAGGGCTGTGCCCATGACTGTTGTAGCCGTCGACTCACCATATGGCGGAACGGACAAGCTATTGAAAGCGCAGCCGGATTATTTCGTGAAATCAATTGATGATATAGTAGGGCTGATTGATAAGATTCAAAAGGAGGCCTCATGAAACGATTATATATCCATTCCTTTGAAACCGGGATGGGGACTGTTCGCACCGCAGCAACTGACAGGGGGCTGGCTATTCTGTCTTTGCCGGGAGAATCGGAGAAGCAGTTCAGGACTACGATTGACCGGTACTTCAAGGGATATGAACTCAGTGCCGGTGGAGCAGTCAACAGGGAGGCGGAGAAGCAGGTGAAGCGGTACCTTGAAGGCAAGCTGACCAGTTTCACCGTGAAGTTGGATATTCAGGGCACAGAGTTTCAGAAAAGGGCGTTGGGTCGGGTCGCTCGTATTCCTTACGGCAAGACTACTTCGTATGGTGAGATCGCCCGGGCTATCGGTGCCGCCGGAGCGGCGCGTGCGGTTGGCAGCGCCAATGCGCGCAACAATTTGCCGCTGATCATCCCCTGCCATCGAGTGGTAGCTTCCAACGGACTGGGAGGATATGCCGGCGGGCTTGCTATGAAGACCAGACTTCTGAAATTAGAAGGCGCTCTGTGAGTGCCCGGGGGCAGGATTAATCTAACTCTCCAAGCTGATGGAAAGGTGTAAAGAATAAATGGATCAACGTATCGAAAAGCTGGCGAAGGTTCTTCTTCACTATTCACTCAAGGTGAAAAAAGGACAGATACTGAAAATTCAGGGAGAACTGGTTACCCTTCCGCTGCTGAAAGCGATTTTTGCCGAGGCTGTCCGGATAGGCGCTCATCCCTATACGCGAATATTGATACCGGATAACGAAGAGGCTTTTCTCAAGCATGCCACCGAGGCGCAGTTGAAGTATATCTCACCTGTCGCCAGAACGGAAGTGAACAAGATAGACGCTTATCTTCACGTCTGGGGCAGCGAGAACACTCACTATCTTTCTTCGGTTGACTCGAAAAAGCAGGCCCGGATGGCCCACTACCAGCGATCTATCAAAGACAAGTTCTTTAAGCGTATGGAACGTGGTGAAATTCGATGGGTAGGTACGCAGTTCCCGACACTCGCTGATGCGCAGGATGCGGATATGTCGCTCTCTGACTACGAGGATTTCGTTTATAAGGCGGGTCATGTAGATGCCGCTGACCCTGTCAAGCACTGGCAGAAGGTGCATAAGGAGCAGGCTCGTTTGATAAAAATTCTCAACAGGGTAGATAAGCTTCACATACAGGCTCCGGAAACTGATCTGAGACTTCGCGTGAAAGGACGCAAGTGGGTCAACTGCGCCGGTACCGAGAATTTCCCTGACGGTGAGATATTCACGTCGCCGATAGAAAATTCGGCCGAAGGCGTCATCCGTTACTCTTACCCGGCCGTTTATGCCGGTCGTGAAGTCGAAGATGTTCGGCTGGAATTTAAGAAGGGCAAGGTCGTAAAAGAGACGGCGGGGAAAAATCTTAAATTCCTTACAGACATGCTCAATATGGACAAAGGCTCCCGGTTTTTGGGAGAAGTAGCAATTGGCACCAATTACGAGATTAAGCGTTTTTCCAAAAATACGCTCTTTGATGAAAAGATCGGCGGAACCTGTCACCTTGCCGTCGGGAAAGGTTTTGCGGAATCAGGCAGCAAGAACAATAGCAGTCTTCACTGGGATATGGTCTGTAACCTCGAGAAGAATTCGCAGATTACTGCTGACGGGAAGGTCATTTATAAAAACGGCAAGTTCACTATTTAAGTAGAGACTAATCGGAGAGGCCCGTCTTGCGTATATTGAGGCGGGCTTTTCTTTGCCCGAATCCTTCCGATAATTCCCGGCGTGACCGGCGGTCTTTCTACAGACAATTTTATCAGCTTCATGTGTGAATAGCCAATTTGTGTGGGATTAATCCCATACTTTTGATACTGGCTCGCCGGTTTTAGATCGACGTCGGTTGGCAGAATTGCGGCAAACGAGACACCAAGTTGTTATTTATCAATGTGATATGTCCTGAGGGCGAGCGAAAGTGATCTGGCGGTTCTATGGGTACGGGATATGCTTTGGTCTTGCTTGAATAGACGTGAACAGTATCTAAATGCTCATAGATAAAGGGAAAAGCCCGCTCTGGTTGTCATATCGCCAGCGGGCGGAGTGAAAATCGGAAAGAATGGATGGTTAGTATTATGAGAAGGTCAATATTTTCAAATCGCGGCATAACACTGATGGAGATCATGATTGGCGTCGTTATAATCGGTATTGTCGCCTCAATGGCGGTACCCCGATTTGCGGTTGCTTACGAGAGGATGGAGTTTAGCTCTAAGAACCGAGACATGGTATCGGCCTTAAGGATGGCCAGATCGAAAGCGATAACGGAAAAAGAGTTGTTCGGTGTGTATTTTGATCCCACGAATATTACCGTCACGCTTTTTCAGAAGGATACTTCTTCAACTGCTCTAAATGACCGCTTTGAGGCGGCTACGGATTCAGTTCTGAAAGTCGATACTCTCGGTCCGGACATTGTAATGCTGAATTCATCGTTGAGTAATAACTCAGCGGTATTTAGCCCTAACGGGTCAGCCAGCACGGGCGGCAGCGTTTTCCCGCTTGCGGTAACTGACGAATGGGTGGGGATGTCGGAGATATCGCTCCTGGCTTCTACCGGACGGGTTAAGACAGAAACGCTTGTCTATTAGCGCTTTAAAGTCTTTCCGTAGTTCGTTTTTGCCCCTCCTCCGGGAGGGGTTTCTCTTTGCAGGTCAAGAAGTTAAGCGAGGGGCGAGATTTCGGTAAAGCCCTGAGCCTAATTATCCGATAAGTAACTAAGCGATTAAAATCCTTAGCAGGTTTAAAACGACCAGAAATACGCAGCCGGGTTTTTTGCCGGGCGGTGTTAACTGGCAGATTAATATGACGATAATAAACCTAAGAACAAAATAACTTATAAATAAAGAGAATGACTCATATGCTGTTATCTCGCGGTAAAAAGAGTACGGTTGGTCTCGATATTGGAGCGAATTCGATTAAGCTGGTCAAGCTTGATCATACGAAGTCGGGTTATTCGGTATCCGCTATCGGTATTCGTGAACTGCCGCCGGAAGCGATCGTGGCTGATGAAATCCGCGACCGTGAAGCGGTGATATTCAATATCCAATCGTTAATCGATCAGACCGACCCCAAGATAAAGGATGTGGTAGTTTCAATCTCCGGGCACAGCGTAATCACGGATCGATTCAATATTGACAAGAAGTCCGGTGCCGAGGCTGAGCAGGCCATCCTTTTCGAAACCGAGCAACGCGCCCCGTTCGACATTGATGATGTCTCTTTAGACTATCATGTCGTAAGGGAGGACGAAGAGTCCAACAAGATGGATGTTCTCCTGGTGGCGGCCCGCAAAGAATATTTGCGGATGTATCTGGAGCTGATTCAGGACAGCGGGCTGCGTCCCGTAATCGTTGATGATGATGCTCTGGCGATTTACAATGCTTACGCCGAAAACTATGAAGTCGACCCGACCCGGTTGACGGCCCTGGTTAACATCGGTCACGATGTAACCAATATCACATATCTTCAGGATGGCTTATTCCAGGCTACCCGCGATGTCTCTGCCGGTACCCGGGAGATTTACAACGCCATCCAGAAAGAATTCCGATTGAACCCCGAGCTGACGTCCAAGGCCATCAAGGGGGATATGAAGGATTCTATAGATGAGGATATGCTCAAGGCAACCATTATATCGTCCACCGACGAGCTGATATCGGGCATAGAATTAGCATTTTCCTATTTCCGGTCCCAGGCCAAGGTGGAAAACATAGATTGGATCATTCTCTCGGGCGGCGGTTCGCTGGTGCCTTATCTTCCGGAGTTCCTCCAGTCGAAACTGAACGTACCTCTGGAAATCGCCAACCCGCTGCGCAACGTGGACTACGATCCGGAATTGTTCCAGTATCTCCAGCCGGAAAAGATAGCGCCTCTGCTGACTGTTTCGGTTGGTTTAGCTATGCGGAAGGTGAGGTAGGATCCTTATGATAGAAATAAATCTACTTCCGAAAGATTACCTTAAGAAGTCAATCGACTTCTCGCTTGGTAAGGCCGGCTTCTACGCCTTTGGAGCGGCCGCTGGTATCATTCTGACGTTGGTCGTAATAACGTTTGTCCAGAAGCACAAATTGAGTGTCCTGGGAGACAAGATCGAACAAGCGCGCCAGAAGGAGTCGATGCTCCAGAAGGATATCAGACTGGTCGACGGTTTGAACGATGTTAAGCAGAAGATCACTCATCGCATGAAAGCGGTGGAGCGACTTGACAGCCATCGTTCATCGTGGGTCAGAGTACTTGAAGATGTCGCGGGCAATATTCCTGAGTTTGTCTGGTTGGCGAGATTCCAGGAAAAACGACCGGAAGATGCTAAAGACGCGCCTAAGGGCAAGAAAGCAGCCGCGGCTGACAAGACAGATCAAGCGGCCGAGCCGGCGCCGTCTGCCAACCCCAGTATTCAGCCGGCTGAGGTTGAGGGCTATGCCTTCACGCTCAACGCGCTGGCGTCATTTATGATCAAGATGATGCGTTCTGACTATTTCGATGAGGTCGAGCTTGTGACGACCAATGAAGTTAATATAGATGAGAAGAAAGCTTACAATTTTGTGCTGAGCTTCAATGTCCACTATTTATCAGACGAGCAACTTCGTGGATTGATTGCGGCTGACGGTGACGGGGCTCAAGCCAAAGACTCCAAAACCAGCCACAAAAGCTTAAACTAGGAAGAGTGTTATGGATTTGAAAGATTCAAAAACGCAGAAAATAGCGCTGGGAGTCCTGGCTTTCTTCATTGTTGTCTATTTCTGGTATAGCAGGATATACTCGGATATTGACAGTCAACTGGAAGTAAAGACTCAGGAATTCGAGACTATTACTACGAACCTGCGCAATGTGGAGCTTAAGGCTAAATCTCTCGATGCTCTGAAGATCGAATATGAGAAGCTGGTCGAAAGGTATCAGGAGATCGAGCAACTTCTTCCCGAGGTGAAGCAGATTCCGTCGTTTCTCGTTCAGCTTCACACGGCGTCCTCAATCACCGGTACCAGGATAACGCGGGTTCAGCCTCAGCCTATAAAAGGTGAGGAGTTTTACAATATAGCCGCATTCGATATTGAGATGACGGGCACGTATCACGATTTCGGTACATTTATCAGCTATGTCGCCAATTTTCCGTTCATAGCCAACGTTTCCGGAGTCAAGATCAATGCCGTCGACATTTCCATATCAAAAGATGAGGCGATGCAAAAGAATGGACTGAATGAACTGAAGAAACGTGAGACGATTACGGCTCAGTTCAGGCTTTCCACATTCTTCGTAAAAGAGGACGAACGGCTCAAGGAACTGGACATATAGGAGGTCATGGCATAATGAAGAGATTACTTACCTTAGTCGTCCTTGTCCCGGCACTTCTTGTGGTCGGGCAAGCGCTGGCCTCTGAAGTGACCAACGTTCAACTCAGCTATGCTGAGGGTTCCACCGTTGCTACTATAAATGTAGAGGGAGCTGTTCGTTACACTCACCAGACCGAGGAAGCCAAGGACGGAAAACCATTCCGGGTGATACTGGATATTCTTGCGGCGACCCATGAACTGGGCGCCAACAATTTTATGTCGCTGCCGGCCTGTCCGGTGGTGTCGATCCGGTCGAGCCAGTACGCCGTGCAACCGGAGGCGGTTGTTCGAGTCGTCTTCGACATGGAAGGCGAGCAGGTGTACCGGGTAGATTCCGACAATAAGAGTATAACATTGTTCTTCGCTGACAAAGCCAAGCGTTCGTTTACGCCGTGGTCATCGGCAGGCACAGTCAAAGCTAAAGCCGTACCTAAGGCCGCACCGGCCAAAGTGGCGGTTGCCAAGGTTGAGCCCCAGCCGGTCCAGGAAAAGAAGTCGGTTGAACAATTGAACAAGTCGATAGACAATGACCGGTTGGCGAGTCTGGAATCCAAGCCGACTCCGGCCGCCAAAACCGAAGTTAAGAGCGAGCAGGTTGCTGCGAAGCCAGTGGTAGAGAAGAAGCAATTGGCCAGCAAGCCCGAAGCGGAAAAACCGGCGCCTGCGAAGGTAGTCACGAAGAATCCGCCGAAACTTTCGCAGAGCAATTCTCTGTACGGTCCTTTTGCCGAGGCGGCTCCGATAGAAGAAGCCAAACCGGCGCCTGAAAAAGAGAAAGTTGTGGCGAAGGCACCTGCGAAAGCTCAATCGAAACCTGTAGCATCACCCGTAGTGGCCAAGGCCCCGGAGAAGAAGGCTGAGAAGCCGGCACAGGTACAGGCACAGCAGAATAAACCGGAGAGCAAACCTCTGGCGACGAAAGAGCCTGAGCAAAAAGTAGAGAAGAGCAATCAGGTGGCGGACAATAGTGCTTCCACCAAGAAGGCAACTTCTCGTTTCCGTCGCAGTGCCGCTGAGTCCAAGAAAATCAAGGGCACGCTGGTGGCGGAATTTCCGAAGAGACTTGTAATCAAGTACAAAGGTACCATACATCGTGATCCTTTTGCCACTTTGCTTGATGAATCGAAAACTTACAACAACCCGGTTGAGAGACAGGTCCCGAACGTGGAAGGCCTGAAGCTGGTAGGTGTGATTGAAGCCGGCAGCAAAGATAACCGGGCGTTATTTGAAGATAATGAAGGCTATGGATATATCCTCAAGACCGGTGATAAGGTCCAGAAGGGATATGTTCTTCGCGTTGAGTCCGACCGCGTCTATTTCCAGATATTCGAATACGGTTGGAGTCGGACGGTAGCTCTCCATCTCGAAAGTTAATGAAAGGCAGGTGCATAAGATGTTCGGGAAAATGATCAAATCACTAATGTGGGTTCCGTTGCTGCTGATTATTGCGGTTGCCTTCATGAGCCAGACGGCGGCCCAGGAACAGACCGATCCTTCGGTGCCAATTAAAAACCTACAGTTCCAATCAGCCGATATTAAATCGGTGCTGACGTTCCTTGCCGACTACGGTGGCGTGAATGTTGTTATCGCCCCGGAGGTCGAGGGTACTGTCACGATTAAACTCAAAGACGTAAAGTGGCGTAGCGCCATGGATATAATCGGCCGCACCTATGAGCTGGCCGTTGTTGAGGAAGCGGATGGGTATATCCGGGTACTTCCGGCGGGAACCTATCGCAAGGAAGTCACGGAACAGGAGAAGCACCGTCGCGAAACGATGGAGCTTGCGAATCTGGAAACCCGGATTGTCAAGATAGCCAACTCTACCTCGGATGATGTTGTCGCGGCGGTAAAATCGCTGATGACAGAGCGAGGCACGGCTACCAGCGATACCCGTTCCAACTCGATCATTTTGCAGGAAGTTCCGACGAACCTGGAGAACGTCCTGGCTTATATCACCGAGCTTGACAAGCCAGCCAAGCAGATCAAGATTTCAGCCAGGCTGCTTGAGATCTTCACCGAAGACGCCGAGGAGCTGGGAATAAACTGGGGCGGTTCGGGTACTTATACGACCGAATCAGGTCGCGAGTATCCTCAGAGTCTTCGGATCAATACCGATCGTACGACCGACTACGCGGCTAAATACCACGTAACGGCTCTTCAGCACGGTTGGTCAGCTGATGCTGTTGTCGACGCTATCGTGCAGTCCGATAAGGGACGTATTATCGCCCATCCGGAAATCACAACGATCGACAACAAGGAAGCTAAGATTCAGATGGGTCAGAAGATTCCGGTCAAGCAGTTTGACGAGTCCGGTAATGTCGTTATCAAGTTCGAAGAGGTTGGTACGATATTGCTGGTCACGCCGCACCTCACTGCCGAGAATCAGATTCTCATGGAACTGGCTCCGGAGCGTTCGACTTATCAGTTTGACCCGAATGGCGTGATTATCAACACCAGCAACGCCAAGACGAACGTTATCGTCAATAACGGTCAGACAGCGGTTATTGGTGGTCTGACCACCGAGGACGAGGTTGAGACCGAAATCGGAGTCCCGATTCTCAAAGATATCCCGCTTCTCGGAAGACTTTTCAAGTATACGAATAAGCGGATTGAAAGCAGAGATTTGATCATTTTCGTTACGCCGACTATTGTAGATAATAATCTGGCAATGGAAGGCTAATTCCGGACAGATTCAGTAGGCAAAAGCCCTCTCTATTTCACAAGAGAGGGCTTTTTGCATCTAAAACATCCGGGGAGATGTTCCGATAATCTAAACAAGGGTTCAATATCCGTAAATGACTTTAAGAATCTATAAACAATTTATGGGAGCAGTTATGTTTAAGCAGAAGTCTAATTTGTGGTACTCTGCTGCAGCGTTGACCATTGCAGTCTTTGTTATCTTTCTGGCAGGGTGTGATTCCTCATCCAGTTCCAGTGATGACGTGACTTCGGAGACGACGTTATCGGTGTCGGCTACACCGGCATCCATAGCCACCGGAGCCTACACCGTGGTCGAGGCCATCGTGGCGACCGGTACAGCCGGCGTTGCGGGACAGGAAGTAACCTTCACGGTGACACCGTCAAGTGCCGGAAGTTGTTCGCCGGCGACGGCGACGACCGACGCTGATGGAGCGGCGGCTATTATGTTCACGGGCACGTAGCAGGTTCCGTGGTAATTACCGCCAGTGTCAGCGGGACCTCTCTTTCCGCTACAACCGGCGTGACAGTAACCGACGGAGGAACAGTCGGCACGGGTGCTGTTGATGTATCCGTGTCGCCTCCGGTGATTATCGCCAACGGCTCGGACGAAGCCCACGTGACGGTCGTGGTTCGCGATGCCAATCTTAATCCCGCCGCGGATTCGACTTTGGTGAAGCTTTGTGCCGGTGAAAGATTTATCGACGAGGACGGTAACGGTTACTGGTCTCAGGGAATCGATTCGCTGGTTTACGATGCCAACGAGAACGGCGAGTGGGATGCGGCCGGTATTATTCCGTCGACGGCCTATACGGGCGGCGGTATCGGAACTGCCTCGGTAGACTTTACTGCCGGAAATGAAGCCGGTACGTTCTATATCAAGGCGACGGTAGACGACGGTGGTATCACCGGCAGTGATGATGTATCGATTCAAATCAACCCGAATGCTGAACTACACTCAATTTTCCTCGCGGCCGAGTTGATGAATCTGGTAGTCAAACACACGGGTGGTATTGAGACAGCGAATCTGTATGCTACCGGTTATGATATAAACGGTAATCGGGTTCCTGAAGGAATGGCGATTACGTTTACGATTCTTGATGGTCCCGATGGCGGGGAGTTCGTAGGAACCGACCCAACGGCACCATCAGCGACCTGCGCTGACGAACAGTCAAGGCGTCGCGACGGTGCCGATTCACTCCGGTACCATTGCCGGAACAATCAGGATTCGCGCCTCTGCTGATACAGTTGTTTCGAACGCTACGCAGATCATGGTTTCGGCCGGCCCGCCTAAATATATCGTTATGGGTGTCGGTCAGTGCAACGTTCCTTACTGGGATGAGGTAAACATGCGGCAGAGCATGTTGGCGGTGGTATCCGATACCTTCCTCAATCCCGTCAACGATTCAACGGTTGTGTACTTCTCTTGCGATGAAGGTACAATGGTGTCGCTATGAGACAAGGACATAGGATCACGAAGGCGTGACAGGCACGGAGTGGATTTCAGGCACTACGGTTGAGACAGCAGACGGACTTGTGTGGGTTTATGCTGAGACAGCGGGTGGCACTGTGCGTGTTACTCTTGTCTCTTTATCAATTCAGCAGGCATTTCGATACCTCTTTACTTCGACCCTTGATGTGGTATTGTTGCCGACGGGGACGACAATGAGTTCGTGGACCATTTCCGCTCTGGATACCAACTTCAACTTTGTCGTCGACAAAAAGACGGTTGAATTCATTTTCGATGAATCCGCGATTAGTGTTGAGGTGGCGGAATTGAGGATGGTTGGAATGATTCCAGAGACGATATAAAGGTAAAATCAGCCGGCGCCCTTTCAAAGGACTATTCTTTAACAGGTGGCAACGACGACGGAATTGTTAAAGTTGTGGCGGTCAAGGCGGCCGACGATCTGAACGCGGACACTCTATTCACCGTTACCCTTCATTCGGAAGAGGCATACAGTGAAAACTGTTCGATTACCGGAGAAGAGACAGTTGCTCAGGGCGCCCAAATCAGCTTCGGCGCAAAGATCGCTGACCGCGCTGGTAATCCGCTCGGTGACCATACGCTGGTACTGACGGCTTCTGCGGGAAGCGTCGGAATTGGCACCGGTGAGACCAACTCCTATGGTGAGGTTTCCGGTCTTACCTGGACGGCTCCCGGAGCGGCCGGATCGGTTACTATCACGGTTACCGATACCGATCCTCTTGGCAACATTGTACTGACGAAGACTGTGACTGTGGAGTAACAACTCGATATCTTGAATAGCTGTAAAGCCGCCGGTTATCCGGCGGCTTTTTTTGTGTCTGCAATAGGCCGAAATTTATCTTTGCTGCCGGTTTCGTCAAATCTTACATTATAGACATGCCCGATACATCCAATCAGACTGGTAGAATAGCGGAAACGCTGTTTGAGGCGTTCGAGAAGACGGTCTCAAAATTGCCGGAGCAGATAGCCTTCAAAGCCGATGGCGGCCGCGGCGAGCAGTATACCTACCGCAAAGCCCATGAGCAGGTGAGGCAACTGGCCAATGGTCTGATGGCAGAGTCTTTTGGTCAATTGACAGAGATTGGCCTCCTTTCCGAAAACAGGCCGGAATGGTGTATTACCTATCTGGCCATAACGGCTGCGGGGAAGACGGTTGTGCCAATCGATGCTACCATGAAGCCATCGGAGATGTCATACGTTATCAGGCACGCCGGACTGAAGGCTGTCTTTACATCGGGTAAGTTTGACAAGATTCTGTCCAGAGAGCATCCGGACGTAGCTATATATTCTTTTGATGATTCTCAGAGCAGTTGGAGGAGCGTCTTTAGTCCGGAAATCCCGGCCGGGCCGACGCCAGTCAATAATGTCGCCGTTTTGATCTATACATCCGGTACGACCGGTGAGCCGAAGGCGGTGGAACTGACCCATCGCAATCTGCTCGCGAATATCGAGGGGATACGTCCGGCACTGCCATTCGACGAGAGGCATATTTTTCTCTCGGTGCTGCCACTGCATCATACGTTCGAGGCGACCTGCGGTTTTCTGGTCCCTCTTTTCTCAGGTTCGAGCATTGTTTATGCCCGGTCACTAAAGTCGAAAGAGATTCTGGAGGACATCTCTGCCAATCAGGTCACGGTTATGTGCGGTGTGCCGCTGTTGTACGAGAAGATGCATCATTCTATTCGTCGCAAGATTCAGGCTGCGCCGCTGGTGAGACGTGTTCTCTTCAGAGTATTCTATGTTATATCGCGGTTGGGCTGGATGTTTGGATTCAAGTGGGGGAAAACGCTGTTTCGTGGTCTCCGAGGTCGGGCCGGAATGGACTGCATGCGGATGTTCGTATCCGGAGGCGCGGCCTTACCGCCTCATATCAACTGTTTTTTCAACATGCTGGGTTTTGACCTTCAGCAGGGGTATGGACTGACCGAGTGTTCGCCGGTCATTTCGGTAAACAATCTTGATGACAACAAATTTGGCTCGGTGGGGCCACCGCTGGCAAATCTTGAAGTTAAGATTTTTGAACCGGGGGAAAAGGGGATTGGTGAGATTATTGTCAGGGGGGAAAGCATTACGCCCGGTTACAGGGGGCGTCCCCAGGAAACGGCTGCCTTGATTCGGGATGGCTGGCTTTATACGGGTGATCTGGGAAAGCTGGAAGGCGGTCACCTGTGGATTACAGGTAGAAAAAAGAACCTGATTGTCTCGGCGGCGGGGAAGAATATTTATCCGGAGCAAATTGAAGAGAAGCTGCTCGAGTCGAGTTACATACTGGAGACGGTTGTGTTCGGTCGCCTCAAGAGAGAGAAACAGGGAGAGGACATATGCGCTATCATCGTGCCGGATTTGGAGCAGTTCAAAGCGGATTTCGGTATGGCTCCCGAAAAACCTGACGAGGCTCTAATCGAGCGGGTGATCAAGGATGAGTTGGACAAGGTTCACCGGTCAATAGCTGACTACAAGCGTATAACCGATCTCAAGATACAAATTGAAGAACTGGAAAAGACTTCTTCCAAAAAGGTCAAACGGTTTGTATATAAACAGGACCGAAAGAGCTGAGCGTACGATAAATGGTCAAGACCGAATATATAGAATTCAACACACACGGCCCCGGTGATATTGTAGACATGACGGGCGAAATACAGGGCGCTGTGAAGAAATCAGGTATCAACGCCGGAACTGTGACGGTGTTTGCGCCCGGTTCTACTACGGGTATTACGACCATAGAATACGAGCCGGGGCTTTTGAAGGACCTGCCGCAGCTGATGGAAAAACTGGTACCATCGGACCGTCCTTATAAGCACGATGAAACCTGGGGTGACGGCAACGGTTTTTCGCATCTCAGATCGGCCATGATCGGTTCGGATGTGACCGTTCCGTTCAGTGCCGGCAGGCTTTTGCTGGGTACGTGGCAGCAGATAGTGTTTCTCGAGTTCGATAACCGCGCCCGCGACCGCCGGGTGATACTTCAGATAATGGGTGAATAGACAGCATGGTAAAATCGTTGGAAAGAGTTGACAGCCGACTTCGATGGATTGACCAAACTCAATTGCCATCGGTTGTGAACTATAAAGAGTCCGATGATTATTTCGAGATAATACGGGCTATCAAGCGTCTGGAGATTCGCGGCGCTCCGGCTATAGGCATAGCGGCTGCCTATGGAATCGCGGTTGCGGTGGAAAAGGCGAAGGTCTTCGATATAGGTTTCGTTAACAGGGTAGGCCTGGAATTCAGAAACGCCCGGCCAACGGCTGTCAATCTCTCATGGGCGGTTGACAGGGTTCTTGTCCGGGCGGCGGAGGGGAATATCGGCGAGGCGGGAAATGCCGGTATGTTGTGGGAAGAAGCTGAGGCTATTCATGCCGAGGATGCCGAGATGTGTCAGCGAATAGGCGAAAACGGCGCCGAGTTTATCAGCGACGGAGATACCATACTGACCCATTGTAACGCCGGAGCGCTTGCCACGGGAGGCATAGGGACGGCCCTCGGGGTTATATATACCTGCCGCAATCAGGGAAAGAACGTCAAGGTATATGCCGATGAAACCCGCCCGCTCCTTACAGGGCGCCCGTCTGACGACGTGGGAGCTGAAGCACGAGAATATCGATGTCGTTCTCATCTGTGATAGTACAGCCGGGATGCTTATGCGGCAGGGTAAGATTCAGCATGTGATAGTCGGTGCGGACAGAATAGCCGCCAACGGGGATGCTGCCAATAAGATCGGCACATATTCGCTTGCTGTTCTGGCTAAAGAGAACGGGGTGCCGTTCTATGTTGCGGCTCCGGCTTCGACTTTTGATGATGCTATTGGATCGGGTGATGATATTGTTATCGAGGAGCGCTCGGGCGCCGAGGTCGTGCAGGGGTTCGGCCGCAAGATAGCTCCCGACGGCGTGGAGGTGTATTCCCCTGCTTTCGATGTAACTCCGCACAAACTCATCAGTTACTACATAACGGATACCGGCAACAAAAAAGGCGGCCGGCCCGACGCAATCTGAACGGTCAGGCCATAGTTTAAGTTGATTTCAGCAAATTCCGATATTCATTAATAGGTCAAACCCGGAGGTGTATGTCGCAGACTCGAACACAGAAGAAGGCTCTGGCGGCGTTGAATTACGATCTCTTCATGCCGGAGGATCTGACACCGCCTGCGCCGGCCACCATCCACACCAGGATAAGGCAGCATACTGTCAGTGTCGCACCTCAAGCTACGAGGGTCGAGGTTGCAGATGAGACGGGTCTGCCGTTGGTGGGGGAGCTATATCGAAGGTTCGATATGTTCAACTGGCTGTATTTCGAGGGGAAGCTTCCGAGAGTACGAATTGAATATTCCGGCCGAATGACATCGGCCGGTTCGTACACGACATCGCTGAAACTGATTAAAATCGGCAGGAAATACCACGAACTGTTTCCCGAAGAGATAAATGACACGCTCAAGCACGAAATGATCCACATCGTGCACCTTCATCACGATAGAGCTTTCAAGACAGAGGCGGCGCGTATCGGTGCCTCGGTTCGGGCAAGATCGCATCCGTTACTTCAGAAACCGCCCCGCTACATCTATATGTGTCCCCGCTGTGGAAAAGAATATCCGCGTCAGAAGCGACTGCGTATGTCATCGTGCGGAACCTGCTCGCGCAGCGGCCGATTTGATTCAAGGTTCAAGCTGACGTTGGTGGAAAGTCGTGCCCGTGGTCGGTCGGTCTGACCGGATAATCGGGAGAATTCTCAGTTATCATCTTTCAAACAGGCTAATTCGCTGCGTGCGGGGAACTTTGTGGTACTGAGCCGGTTAATTACGGGAGAGCATTCGGGGGCCGGAATGTAAGCCGTAAGTGATTATGGTTGAATCAAATAGCGACTATGGCCACAGGTAACATGGGGCTGTCTGCAGAGGCAAAGGGCCGCAAAAGCCTTGATTTTACGGTTTTTTGGAACGTTTGTGTTGACAACCGGTGAAAGTTTTATATCTTTCTAAGCTATTTTTGTAAGTGAAACAGGATAACAGGGTTGGAAATGAAAACTTTTGTACCTAAAATCGATCCGAGCCAACGCAAGTGGTATTTGGTCGACCTTGAAGATGTTGTTCTTGGACGGGCCGCTGTACAGGTTGCCAAAGTTCTCAGGGGCAAGAACAAGCCGATATTTACGCCGCATCTGGACACGGGTGATCACGTTGTGGTTGTCAATGTCAAGCAAGTGCGCGTGACCGGCAAGAATAAGCCGAGTAACCTGAGATACTATCGTTATTCAGGTTATCCGGGGGGTCTCAAAGAGAAGACCTTCGGTGATTTGATGCAGAGTAAACCTGAAGAGGTGTTTCGTTTAGCGGTGAGAAGGATGCTTCCGAAGAACCGTCTTGGTCGCAAGATGTTCAAGAAGCTTCACGTGTATGCCGGCCCGGAACATCCGCATCAGGCTCAGAAACCGGAAACATTGAAGCTTAACTGATATATTGGGAAATATGACAGAACAGAATTTCTCCGCGACCGGTCGCCGCAAGGAATCGGTCGCACGTGTCGAGCTCAAGCCGGGTAAGGGTAAGGTGATGGTCAATGGCCGTCAGATTACCGCTTATCTAACGCGCGAAACGTTAGTGAATCACGCTCAGCGTCCGCTGGAGATTACCGAGATGATGGGCAAGGTAGATATTCGTTGCTCAACATCGGGTGGTGGTCTTTCCGGCCAGGCCGGCGCAATCAGGCTGGCGATAGCCAGAGCTCTGACAGAGCTGAATCCTGAATTTCACAGACTTCTGCGCAAGGGTGGTTTTCTGACTCGAGACCCTCGTGAGGTCGAGAGAAAGAAATACGGCCAGCCTAAGGCTCGCAAGCGCTTCCAGTACTCGAAACGTTAGTATTGGGAACATATCCCCGGATTCCGGGGAAATAAACAGTCCCGGTTGACCTTTCTGATGGTCCCACATTCTTCGGGCTCAGACGGGGATGACGCCGGGGTAAAGAGTAACCGTTAATTCTTAAGGTAGAAATGATTTCACCGCAAATCAAAGAACTGCTTGAGGCAGGGGTTCATTTTGGACACCAGACACGTCGCTGGAATCCGAAGATGAAGCCGTTTATTTTCAGCGCCCGCAATGGTATTTACATCATTGACCTTCACAAGACGCTTGATGCTCTGGAGAAGGCGAAGCTGAAAGTCCGCGAGGCAGTCGGCCGGGGCCGCGCCATTTTGTTCGTTGGAACAAAGAAACAGGCCAAAGAGGTGCTTGAAGAAGAAGCCGTGCGCTGTGGAGGTTTTTATGTGACCGAGCGTTGGCTCGGTGGCATGCTGACCAACTTCAATACGATCAAGAACTCGATCAAGAAGCTCAAAGACATCGAGCGCATGCGCGAAGACGGCACGCTCGATAAGTTCACCAAAAAAGAGCGGGCACAGATCGAGAATGAAGCGGAAAAGCTGACCAAGGTTCTTGGCGGTATCAAGGAAATGAATTTCCTTCCGGGTCTGATGGTCGTTGTGGATGCGAAGAAAGAGAAGATTGCCGTAGCCGAGGCAGCCAAGTTGAAGATTCCGATTATTGGTATTGTCGATACCAATGCCGATCCGGATCCGATTGATTTCCCGATCGCGGGCAATGACGATGCAATCAAGTCGATCCGCGTTCTTATCAAACACCTGGTCGATGCTGCTGTGGAGACGAAGCACAATGTTTCCTCGGCGGAGATCGAGGCTGCCGGCGATGGAGATCGCGAAGCGCAGCTCAGGACCTATACCACCGAAACCGAAGAACCTAGCGCCAACAAAGAAAAAGGACAGGAAGAAAGATAAGACCGATGGAGATTACTGCAAAGATGGTCAAAGAGCTCCGGGACCAGACCGGGGCCGGAATGATGGACTGCAAGAAGGCCCTTGGGAAAACCGAGGGTGATTTCGAGAAAGCTGTCGAATACCTGCGCGAACAGGGCATAGCCAAAGCCTCGTCGAAAGAGGGTCGTAAGACAGCCGAAGGCGTCATTGCCACCTATGTTCACACCGGCGACAAGCTGGGAGTGATGGTTGAGATCAACTGCGAGACGGATTTTGTGGCTCGCACCGATAATTTCAAAGCATTCTGCCGCGATATCGCGATGCATATAGCTGCCTCCAGTCCTCTGTGTGTGAAACGCGAAGAACTTGACGAGCAGCACATAAAGAAAGAGCGTGAGATCTACCGTCATCAGGCTTTAAACGAGGGGAAGCCGGAGAAGATAGTCGATAAGATAGTCGACGGCAAGATCGACAAATACTATGCCGAGGTTGTGCTTCTTGAGCAGCCTTTCGTCAAGGACAATGATCTCACGGTTGAAGAATTTGCCAAGAATATGGTTGCCACCCTTGGCGAGAATATTCAGATTCGTCGATTCGCCCGTTTCCGTCTCGGTGAATAATTATGGATACCGACGGTAGTAGACCGGTATACAAGAGAATACTTCTGAAAATTTCCGGGGAAGCCCTGATGGGCCCCCGGGATTTCGGAATCGATGCTGTCACAGTTGAATCCATTTGTAATCAAATCAAAGAAATAAGAGAGCTCGGTCTTGAGATCGGCATTGTTGTCGGCGGCGGCAATATTTTCCGCGGTCTCGGTGCTTCGGAAAGAGGCATGGACCGGGTGACCGCTGACAATATGGGTATGCTGGCTACGGTGATTAATTCGCTGGCCATGATGGATACGCTGGAGAACATGGGTATCTACACGCGCGTTATGTCGGCTGTGAAGATCGAGGCTTTCGCCGAGCAGTATATTCGTCGTCGCGCCGTGCGGCACATGGAAAAAGGCCGGCTGGTGATTTTTGCGGCCGGTACGGGCAACCCGTATTTTTCCACCGATACGGCGGCATCTCTCAGGGCGATGGAAGTCGGAGCCGAAGTGCTTATAAAGGCGACCAATGTCGATGGCGTCTATTCGGCCGATCCTAAAAAGCATGATGATGCCGTTTTCTATTCGAGATTATCATATATGGATGTATTGACGAAGGAACTCAGGGTTATTGATTCCACGGCGATATCGCTGCTGAAGGATAATCAGATTCCGGTGCGGGTCATTGCCTTGAACACGCCCGGCAATCTTCGCCGGGTGGTCCTTGGAGAGGAAGTCGGGACGCTGATTTCTTAGGTCAATATTCGGAGTGTATTCTATAAATAGGGAGTAAGCGATATGTTGGAAGCATTAATCAAAGACACCAAAGACAGAATGCACAAGAGTTTGGATGCGGTATCGAGGGAGCTGGCGACAGTCAGAACCGGCAAGGCATCGGTTCATATTCTGGATTCGGTAAAAGTTGACGCTTATGGAACAACTATGCCGTTAAACCAGGTGGCCAGTGCCAGCGTTCCGGAACCGCGGTTGATTGTCGTGCAGGCTTTCGACAAGTCCACGGTGGGTGATATCGTGAAGGGCATACAGAAGGCCGACCTGGGTCTCAATCCGTCGGTTGACGGGCAGACTATCCGTATCCCCGTGCCGGCGCTTAACGAAGAGAGGCGCAAGGAACTGGTCAAGCAGTGTAAGAATATCGCGGAGGAAGGCAGAGTGGCTGTTAGAAATATCCGGCGCGATGCCAACGAGCATGCTAAGAAGGCTCAGAAGAACAAGGATATCTCCGAGGACCAGGAGGCCGATGTTCATGATGAGGTTCAGAAACTGACCGACGAGTCAATCAAGAAGATTGACGAGCTTCTGGAAAAGAAGGAAAAAGAGGTTCTCGAGGTATAACTCTTCTGCGAGACCTGACACATTAGATTGAGTACGGTAAAGACCGGGCGAATGGCCCGGTCTTTCTTATTTGCAGGCGTCGACGTGTTTTGTCCGGCTCTATCCCGGATAGGAACCGTCGATATACTGTTTCAGGTACCGGTTCTCGACCTTGATATCATCCATCTGGGCCTTAACGATATCGCCGATCGACAGCAGGCCGATCAAGTGGTCGCCATCGACAATAGGGATGTGTCTGACCCGGTTTTGTGTCATCAGATGGGCGATATAACTGATTTCATCGGTTGCCACGCCGACGATTACATCGGTTGTGGCCAGATCGGCGATGGTTTTGTTTGCGAAATCGTGGCAGTGGTCGTAGCAGGCCTTGAAAATGTCCTTGTCGCTGATGATGCCTGTCAGCTTTCCTTCGCCCTCCGTGATCAAGAGACAGCTGATGCGTTTTTCGATAAGTAACCGCATGGCGTCCGGTATGGTCGTTGACACCTTCGCCGTAATCAAGGATTTCGGCTGCGCGTTCATTAAATCCCTAACCAGCATGTTCATCCTTTCAGATGGCTTGTTATTCGGTGGACTATTTTCCTGCTTTTATTTATTATGTAAAAAAACAACAAAGAGTGATGTCAACAGACCGCAGATGTGACATTGCAAAATTCGGACTGACATCCTCTATAATAATACGTAAGCTGAGGAATTTATGTCAAGCAAATTTCGGCTATATGGGCTCAGTTTGGCTATGATGCTGATGACATCGGTGGCTATGGCGGCGGACAGCCTGGTGACGGCCGACCCGATCCTATCGTTTTATTGCGAGCGAGCGGGGGCGGTGTTCGACAGTCGTAATCCTATTGAGCGGGGGGCCGACTTCTCTTTTCAGGCAAGGACTTATTTCATGAATATCGGTGATCACGGGGAGATTACCCGCACCGATTCATCAATTACGGATTATTTCTACAGTTTCGGGCAACTGGATTCTACGCGAGTAGTGGTGGCCCCACAGCGATCACACTCGCCGGTTAGTTTCGATGTTGTGAATGTTTTCACCATGGACTACGAGTTCTATTTCTTTCCGAACGACACCGGTGGCACCGATATGGCTATTGGTTTCGATTCTTTTTTGGAGGAAACCGAGGACCCGGTGGGGCTGGCGGTGATTGACCGGTCGGAATATTTTCTCAGGTGGCTTCACCTGCATTATCCAAACCGGGAGCATTATAAGCGCTATTCCCGGTCGTATCGGTTTGTGGAGCGGGATGAGTATATCTTTGCGGATTCTATCTGGGAGGTCTCGGCCAAGCGGGGTGTCTTTTCGACCGAATTCTGGCGGATTGAGACCGGGATCACGGATATCACCATAAATAGATGACCGGCAACAGGCTCAAACTGCGATCGGGTTCTCCAATTAGGCTTGATAATCACGGTTTGAGGGATTAACTTCCTGTGCAATGAAAAAGGATGTTGAAAAAGTAAAGGTCGAAATAATGGCCAAGCCGGAGAGAATACCGGCTCATGTGGCCATTATCATGGACGGAAACGGCCGGTGGGCGAAACTTCGCGACAAGCCGCGTACGTTCGGCCATGAAGCCGGAGTGAGAGCGGTCAGAGAGGTTGTCAAAGCGGCCAGCGAAATCGGCATCAAGTATCTCACGCTGTATACTTTCTCGGTTGAGAACTGGAGTCGGCCGCGCAGTGAGGTTTCGGCGCTGATGTCGCTGTTGACGCGCACGACTCGTAAAGAGTTGAACGATCTGATTAAAAACGATGTCAAGCTCCGCACGATTGGCCGCGTGAACGGACTTCCGATAACACGGCAGAAGGTACTTCAGAATGCGGTCGAGAAGACTCGCAATAATCAGGGGCTTGTTCTGACCCTGGCGCTGAATTACGGCGGGCGGACGGAGATTCTCGATGCTGTGAAGGCTATCTCGAATTCGGTAAGGGCAGGCATATTGGATATTCCCGATATTACCGGCGAGTTATTTTCCGATTTTCTTTATACGGCCAGTATGCCCGATCCCGATTTATTGATCCGGACATCGGGAGAGATGCGCATCTCCAATTTTCTGCTGTGGCAGACCAGTTACACGGAACTTTATATCATAGATACACTGTGGCCCGACTTTGGTCGGGAGGCGTTGTTTGAGGCGGTGGCGGACTTTCAACGGCGCGAACGAAGATTCGGCAAGATTGACCCGAAAGTGGAGAAATGAGCAAGAACCTTATTTCGCGAATTATAGTCGCGGCTATCTCGATTCCAATAATTCTCTGGATATGCTATCAGGGCGGTGGATGGTTGTTCGGGATGGTGATGTTGTTTGCGCTGATTGCGATTTCAGAATACCTGATCAATGAGGGACACCGGCCGGGAGGTTTTTACTTCTGGTTCGGACTTCTGGTAGTGGCGTTTCTGCTGGTCAGCAGGTACGAGGCGGCATCGGGGTGGTTCTGGGTGCAGTTTCTTTTCAGCGGGATTTCCGGCATTCTCATTTTCTTCTTAATCAGTGCCATGATTTTTGCGACCGGGACCCAGTCGCCATCGGAACTGTTCACCCGTCACAGCCGGCTCCTCTGGGGTGTTTTCTATATCGGGGTTCTCTATCCCTATGTTTATCTTCTGGCCAACAGTTATCCGCAGTTGTCCTATCTAAAGGTGAAGGGCGGAGACTGGCTGTTGTTTCTGTTTGGCGTTTTGTGGGTTGGGGATACCGCGGCGATGGGAATCGGACGGTGGCTCGGAAGGCACAAACTGGCGCCGGCGGTGTCGCCGAACAAAACAGTAGAGGGATTTATCGGGGGCATTGTGGGGGCGCTTGCAATCGGCGTGCTCATGTATTTCTGGAAGTTTCACAGGCTGGAGTGGTACCATGTTTTGATTTTGGCCGGTGGATGTTCGATATTCGGCCAGCTTGGCGATCTGGTGGAGTCGATGTGGAAGAGGTCGATTGGAATCAAGGACTCTTCGCCGATTATCCCCGGTCATGGCGGGGTGCTGGACCGTTTCGATTCGCTTCTGTTTGCCGCTCCGTTTATGTTTTTCTATCGATTGCTTATCATTGTACAATGAAACTGCTCGATATAATATGGGCATCCAGACCGCTTCTGCACTTTCCGGTGTGGTCTGTCTATCTGGTATCGCTTGGCTATCACAATAGTCTCAGCGGCGAGAGTTTCCAGTGGCTGGACCTGGCCGTGCTGACCGGTCTAAGTTTTTCGGCGGCGGCAGCCTATTATCTCAATCAGATTTACGATTTCGAAACCGATCGGATTAATCGGAAAGTAGGTTTTTTGCAAAGCGGGATTCTGGGGCGGGGCGACATGATGAAAATGTATATCCTGCTGGCTGTTCTCAGCCTGGCCATAGGCGCTGCTATCTCTCCGGTTGCATTTGCTGTTCTTCTCATACTTTTCCTCATGGGCTATATATATTCGGCACCACCGCTGAGGCTCAAAGACAGGGCTATCGGAGGGCTTTTGGCGAATGCCATTGGCTTTGGTTTTCTCATTTCGATATCTGTAATGCCGGAGATGAATTTCCACAACGCCGGTCTAATGGGATGGGATAACCCGTATTACTTCAGTCTGACAGTCGGTTCGATATATCTGCTCACTACTCTGCCCGACAAGAAAGGGGATGCTCTTGCGGGAAAACGGACGCTGGGCGTGATTCTACCGCAATGGTCGGTGTTGGTACTTGCCCTGATATTGATACTCCTGTCGGCTTATGTAGCTTTTTATTCGCATTATATTGAGCTGGTCTATCTGTCGCTTATTTCGTCGGTGGCGATTGTGGCAGCGATGGTTTCGCGGAATGCGACTGTGCTTCTCCTGGCATCAAAGCTGCCGATTTTACTTCTGAGCCTGCTGGCCGGATACTTTTTCTGGGGATACTTCCTGTTTATAGTTGCTATTATTTTTTCAGCGCGGATATATTACAGAAAGAGATTTGGAATCATATATCCGAAGCTGGCTTAATGAAGCGACTCTTTCTACTAAGTTTGGTATTACTTACAGGTTGCAGCGCCAACCCGCGCTACCGTACAGGCGGGGAAGAACATCCCCAGCAGCTGCAGAATGTCCGTGTCAGCAAATATACCACCGATGACTATCTTCGGCTGGGGAGTATTCTTCAGGAGTATCTCGGTAAGCCTTACAAGGGAATGTCAAAGTACGAGGAGGGAGTGGACTGTTCGCATTTCACCCAGTCGGTCTTCACTAAATTTGACCGAAGCATAGCTTTGCCTCGAACGGCAGCCGATCAGTTCAAAACGGGGCGCGAGATTCCCTTCAAGCTTTTGTATTACGGCGATCTGGTCTTTTTCAGGACCGAGGGCAGATCGATTTCGCATGTGGGCATATTTGTCGGCGACAACAGTTTCATTCACGCCTCCAGTTCCAACGGGGTGATAATCAGCGGTCTGAGTGAAAAGTACTGGGCGGAAAAGTTCGCCGGTGCCAGGCGCGTCCTTGAATAATCTTCCGAAACCCCGCGCGAACAAAATCAGTTAAAGAAATTACTATGAGCCAGTCGGACCTAAAACTCAAGCTCAAGAATTTGCCGACTTCTCCCGGCGTTTATATGTTCAAGAACGATCGCGGGAAGATAATCTATATCGGCAAGGCCAAGAATCTTCGCAACCGGGTCCGCACCTATTTTCAGTCGCGCAATCAGCACGACGCGAAGACATCGAGGATGATGGCGCGGGCAGCGGATTTTGAACTGATGGTGACCGCGAGTGAAGTAGAGGCGCTGATTCTGGAGGCGAATCTCGTACACGAACACAAGCCGCGTTACAATGTGGCGCTCCGGGACGATAAGCATTTCCCTTATATCAAAATTACCAATGAACCGTTTCCGCGCGTTCTTATCGTGCGACGTTTGGATAAGGATGGCGCAATGTATTTCGGCCCCTATACCAGCTCAAAGGGTATGCGCCAGACGGTGACTTTCCTGTCGAGACTGTTCATGATTCGTACGTGCAACCTGATAATCCCGGCGCCGAAAGGGAAAACGCACAAGGTGTGTCTGGACTATCACATACAAAGGTGCGGGGGGCCGTGCGAGGATTTTCAGTCGAAGGAAGAGTATGCCGAACTGGTTGAATCTGTCATTATGGTTTTGTCGGGCAAATCCAAGAAGTTGATTGAGCGGCTGACAGAGAAGATGAATCAGGCCAGTGCGGATATGGAATACGAGGATGCCGGCCGCATACGCGACCAGGTAGAGGCTATTAAGTCGGTGATGATAAAGCAGCATGTCGATGTCGGCGAGCTGGTCGACAGGGATATTATCTCTATCGCGCGCGAAGATCGCGATGCGGTGGCGGTGGTGATGCAGCTTCGCGAGGGAGTGCTTATCGGCCGACAGGATTTTCAGTTGACGTCCGAGCCTGAAGAGGCGGATGAGACAGTGATGGAAACATTCGTCACCCAGTACTACAATCACCAACCCAACATGCCCGACGAGGTCTTTCTACCGGTAGAGATTTCGCAAAAGGACTTGCTCGAACAATGGCTCCGGCAACTGAGGGGTTCGCGCGTGAGAGTCGTGACGCCGCGTATCGGAGACAAGGTTCGGTTGGTTGATCTGGCGGCTCGCAACGCGCGGTTGCTTCTGGATGAGATGTTAATTCAGAAGAAACGCTTTGCCGACCGCACCAGCAAAATGGTCACAAGCCTAAAAGACGAGCTGAGACTGCCGCGTTCGCCGCGCACGATTGTCTGTTTCGATATTTCGAATACCGGTGAAACCGATGCTGTCGGGTCGTGCGTTTACTTTGAAAACGCCAGACCGAAAAAAAGTGAGTACCGGCACTTCAAGATCAAGGGAGTGACGGGGCAGGATGATTTCAAAATGATGCGTGAGGTGATCGGACGGTATTTCTTTCGCATCAAGGAAGAAAACACTGCGCCGCCGGATCTGCTTGTTGTCGATGGCGGCAAGGGGCAGTTGTCATCGGCGCTGGCGGAATTGAAATATCTCGGTTTTGAGCAGCAACCGATCATTGCCCTGGCAAAAAAGCTCGAGGAAGTGTTTCTTCCCGGACACTCCGATTCGATACTAATCAATAAGAGTTCTCCGGCTCTGATTCTTCTCAAACAGGTTCGTGATGAAGCTCATCGTTTTGCTATCACGTATGGCCGGAAAGTCCGTTCGAAACGTACCATAAAGTCGCAACTTGACGACATCCCCGGTATCGGTCCAGCCAAACGACAGGCCTTGCTGAATAAATTCGGTTCGGTGGCGCGAATTAAGGAGCTTTCAGTTGCGGAGCTTTTGGCGGTGAAGGGCATCAATGAGAAACTGGCTGAGACCATTCTTAAGAAGCTTGCCGCCGGCTCATAATCGGGTCCATCTCACAAATCAATCAGGGGTGGGTTATTAAGGTTGCCAACGACCGTCGTTGTTGCATATCTTCAGGCTATGGTTGAAAAGCCAAAGGCATACACTGTAAGCGCCATCACGCGGATGATAAAATCGGCTCTTGAAGAGTCTTTTGTCAACATCTGGGTCGAAGGGGAGATATCAAACTACCTGCACCATTCTTCCGGTCATCGCTATCTGAATCTCAAGGATGATAAGGCGGTAATCCGTGTGACTATCTGGCGTTCGGTTGGAGCTACACTCAAGTTTGAGCCTGAGAACGGTCAGAAGGTGATGATTTATGGAGATATAGCCGTTTACGAAAAAGGCGGGAGCTACCAACTGAATTGCCGGCGGTTGGTTCCGGTCGGTGTTGGTGAACTTGAATTGGCTTTCAGGCAACTTCATGAGAAGCTGGCCGGGGAAGGTCTTTTTGACTTAGACCGCAAAAAGGCGATACCGCAGTTTTCACAGAAGATAGGCGTGGTTACATCGCCTACCGGCGCGGCTATACGGGACATTATCCAAATTGCCCGCCGTCGCAACGACAGTGTTGAGCTAATCATATATCCCGCTCAGGTACAGGGGGATGGCGCCGAGCGGACAATTGCTGCCGGCATTGAGTATTTCAATACTCGCGATGACATCGATGTGATAATTACTGGTCGGGGTGGCGGATCGCTTGAAGATCTGTGGCCGTTCAATACTGAAGTCACAGTCCGGGCAATTGCTGCTTCCCGGATTCCGGTGATATCCGCAGTGGGACACGAGATTGATACAACTCTATCCGATCTGGTTGCCGATTTGCGTGCTCCGACACCATCGGCGGCGTCGGAGTTAGCGGTCTGGTCTAAGCGTGAATTTGCCGATCAGGTCAACGGATATGTCTATCGACAGGCGAGTCTGCTCAAGAGCCTTGCAGATAGTGCCCGGGCGAATCTTGTGTCGCTTTTGCGGCGTCCGGTTTTTTCCCGGCCGATGGATGTTATAAATCAGAGACAGCAATATCTCGACGGATTGGTCCGTCTGCTGAATTCGGCGGGAAAAAACAGTTTTGAAAAGCAAAGAAACCGGTTATCTTTAATCGTTTCAAAACTGGATAATCTCTCTCCTTTGCGAATTTTAGCCCGGGGATACGCTGTCGCCAGGAAATTACCGGAGCATCGGCTGATCCGGTCGGTGGAAAATATCGCAAGCGGCGATACTCTGGAGACTATTATCGACGATGGCCGCCTGATTAGCCGGGTGGAAAAAATAGAGAAAAAAGAGGACCGATGACTGCTAAGAAGAAATACAAAGATTTCGAGTCGGCGCTGGCTCGACTCGAAGAAATTACCGATCTTCTCGAGTCGGGAGACCAGTCTCTTGAAAACTCCATCGATTGTTACACCGAAGGTTTGGAGATTGCCCGATTCTGCAACGAGAAACTTTCCGAGGCCGGGAAGAAGATTAAGATGATCACCGACAAGGGTGGCGATCTGGTCGAAGAGGTTTTTGAGGCTGCCGATGGAGAAGAAGATGCCGGCTGAGACGACAGATGTGAAAGTCTATCTTGAGAAGGTGCGTCGCCTTGCGGATGAGTTACTCGGGCGGTATTTACCGGGCGAGGCAGTACCACCCCAGTCGCTTCATCGGGCGATGAGATACTCGGTCATGGCCGGGGGCAAACGCCTGAGACCGATTCTGGCCTATGCTACCTATGAATATTGCGGCGGTGATGTTGATGGTGAGGACCTCGGCATCCACTATGCGATGGCGGCCCTTGAGATGGTGCACACCTACTCGCTCATACATGATGATCTGCCGTGCATGGATGATGATGACCTTCGTCGCGGCATGCCCACCTGTCACAAGAAATTCGGCGAAGCCGTCGCCGTGCTGGCCGGTGATGCCCTTCACGATGTCGCTTTTCATCTAATGGCGGCAACCGGTTCGACAAAAGCTGTTATGGAACTGGCTCAGGCTATCGGAACCGCCGGAATGCTCGGCGGACAAATGGCTGACATTGAAGCTGAAGGACGAACCGTCTCCAAAGATGAAATAGTCAATATTCACAGTCGCAAGACAGGGGCTTTGATTTGCAGTTCTGTGAGAATTGGAGCCTTGCTGGCGGGAGCCGATGAGAAGATGCTTGAGAGGCTTTCCGTGTTTGGTGAAAAAATCGGCCTTGCTTTCCAGATAATCGATGATATCCTTGATATTGAAGGGGACCGAGAATTGTTGGGAAAGAATATCGGCTCCGATAGTAAAAAGCAAAAGGCCACGTATCCATCAGCGGTGGGTATTCAGCAGGCTCGCGCCGATGCAGACACCCTGATAAAGGAAGCGGTCAGTGTTTTCGACGAATATGATGACAATATGCTCAGGCATCTGGCCAATTACATAGCTCAACGAAAGAGTTGACAGAACCCGTATGGGATTTAAATGAAACATCTTCAGAATAACCACACTCCCTCCGACACGAAAAAGCTCACGGCAGAAGAACTGACGGAACTTGCCGCTGAAGTGCGCCAGGAGATTATCTCCAGCGTTTCCAAAACCGGCGGACATCTGGCATCGAGCCTCGGTGTGGTAGAACTGACAGTTGCTCTTCACCATGTGTTTGATCTGCCACAGGACAAAATTATCTGGGATGTTTCTCATCAGACATACGGCCACAAAATTCTCACCGGCCGCGGTGAAAACATGCACACCATTCGTCAATACAACGGTCTGGCCGGTTTTTCCAAACCTGATGAATCCCCGTATGACCATTATGGCGCCGGTCATGCATCGACCTCGATTTCGGCGGCCCTGGGATTCGCTGCCGCGCGCGATGCCGCCGGGAAGGACTATAAAGTCATCGCTGTTATCGGTGATGGTTCCATGACGGGTGGGTTAGCATTTGAAGGTCTCAACAATGCCGGGCATCTTAAGAAAGACCTTCTGGTCGTTCTCAATGACAACACCTGGTCGATCTCCAAGAATGTCGGTGCTATCTCGAAGTATATGACCGGTATCATGGCCGACGAGAAATTCAACAAGCTCCGTAAAGAAATCTGGGATTTGACCGGCAGGTTCAAGCGGCGTGATAAGATTCGCGAGACAATTGCCAATATCGAGAACTCCGTCAAGGGATTGCTCGTACCGGGGATGCTGTTTCAGAAACTGGGATTCAGGTATTTCGGACCGATTGATGGTCACGATCTGCCTTTGCTTGTTAAGACACTTCAGGATCTGAAGAATCTTTCGGGGCCGCTGATGCTTCACATTGCCACGGTCAAGGGGAAAGGCTATCAACCCGCCGAAGGAGATGCCGTTGCCTATCACGGGGTCGGCAAGTTTGACAAGGTGACCGGTGAGTTCGCCACCAAGAAGCCCGGCCGACCGGCTTATACCACCGTGTTTGGCGATGTTATGCTTGAGCTTGCCGAAAAGGATGAGCAAGTGGTGGCCATAACGGCGGCTATGGCTCCGGGCACGGGACTGGTGCCTTTTAGCGAAAAGTATCCGGACCGGTTTTTCGATGTCGGCATTGCCGAAGGGCATGCCGGGTGTTTCGCCGCCGGGTTGGCGGCCGAAAAGATGAAACCATATCTGGTGGTATATTCGACCTTTATGCAGCGGGCATACGACCAGGTTATTCACGATATCGCCCTTCAGAAACTTCCGGTAGTAATATGTATGGATCGCGGCGGACTGGTGGGCAACGATGGACCGACGCATCATGGGACTTTTGATTTGAGCTTTCTGTCGACGGTTCCTAATATAATTGTGGCGGCTCCTAAAGATGGTAATGAACTTCGCTCCATGCTTCATTATACCGTTGACCATGAATTGGACGGGCCGGTGGCGATTCGTTATCCCCGCGAGGTCGTTCCGACCGATATGACCGATGAAATACATGATATCGAGTGGGGAAAATGGGAAGCTGAGACTGTTAAGGCCGACATGGTTTTGCTGGCGGTAGGCACAATGTACACGACCGCGCTCGAGGTGGCTAATGTCATGGAATCCAGAGGCATATCGACCTCAGTTGTGAACGCTCGCTTTGTCAAACCGCTTGACTATGAGATGCTTGAACAAATCGGGGACCATGCCAAGGCGGTCTTTACTATAGAAGAGAACCAGCTCAGAGGCGGTTTTGGTCAGGCCGTGGCCGATTATTTATTATCGGCGGGGTTTAGCGGACGGTTTAAGGCGCTGGGACTGCCGGATGTTTTTGTGACTCACGGCAATCGGGACCAACTGCTGGCTGAGATCAGGCTTGATGTCGATGGTATAGTTGCCCAGATCGAGGAAGTTTTTGATCAGGGTGGTGAAGGCGGCGGGATTTTGCAGAAACTTCTTTTCCGTAAGGACGGCCTATCCCGTAAGGTTTCGGAAAAGGCGGCCGGTGTGACGGTCAATCACAAACATACAGGTTAAAACAATGCGTTTTGGACTTATAGCCAATGTGAAGCGGGCCGGGGCCGGAGAAGCCGTTGACGATTTTGTCAATTGGGCTGAAAAGACCGGCAATGAAGTTGTTCTATGTGATGACCTCAGGGAGTTGTCCGGCAACGGAATCGAGTTTTGCGACCGGTCGAGCATCGCGACACAAGTGGATATTCTGGTCTCAATGGGCGGCGATGGCACCCTGCTGGCATCGGCGAGAGCCGTGCGCGACAGCGGTACTCCTCTTCTGGGTATTAATCTGGGTTCGCTTGGTTTTCTGACTCAACTTACACCTCAGCAGCTTCGTCCGGCCCTGGATGCTATCTGCAAGGGGAATTACCAGATAGAACGCCGGATGGTGCTTAAGGCCGATACGGAGGGAATGGATACTGTTGAAAGTCCCTTCGCGCTCAACGACATAGTGATAAATAACGGACCGATAACCCGGTTAATAGATATCAATCTTTGTGTGAACGGTGAAAACATAGTCACTTATCGTGCCGACGGGTTAATAATATCAACTCCAACCGGTTCAACCGGTTATTCTCTGGCCGTGGGTGGCCCGATAATGCATCCGCGAATGGAAGCGATGATAGCCGCGCCGATATCTTCGTTTGCCCTCACGACACGGCCGATGATTTTGTCGCCCGATGATGTTTTGGAGGCGCGGATTATTTCACCGGATCATATGGGCGGTCTGGCTTTGGATGGCCAGGTGATGTTGCCTTTGGAGGGGGCGGCCAAGGTTACTATTACGAGAGCGGATTTCCACCTGAAATTTATCGTCTTTCCGGAGAATACTTTCTATAAGGTCTTGCGAAACAAGCTGCACTGGGGGCATACACCGACTGCCCGATAACGGTTTACCGAAATCATAAAAAGGGTGACCGGGGGCAAAAACTTCTTGCGGTAGATACGTTTTTTAGATACCATATGTCGCTTAAGCGGGAGTAACTCAGCTGGTAGAGTCACAGCCTTCCAAGCTGTTGGTCGCGAGTTCGAGCCTCGTCTCCCGCTCTTTTTTTTGCCCGGGGGGACTTTTTTTGAGAAATATCGGGGGGAATGGGGCTCATATGCGCCGTTACCACAAAATATTAAGTGTTGTGTTAATAATGACTTAAGTGTGGCCTTCGAAGTGGCGGGGGGAGACATTTTTTCTGTATAAAAACTGAACACTTTTGCTAATCCGGGCGTTTTGCAGAGCCGATAAATTAGTTGACAGAAAATATTTTTTAAAATTCGGCTAAAAAATTAGCTTGACTTGTGTTACGCTATCTTTTTTATTTGGTGTCTTGCTTAAAAAAGCTGGTGTAGCCTGCTTTTTTTTTGGATAAAACGAAAGTTAAAAAAAGGCCCAGATAGCTCAGTCGGTAGAGCACATCCTTGGTAAGGATGAGGTCACCAGTTCAATCCTGGTTCTGGGCTTGTAATGAATTTTTTTCGGAGGTGTAGCCCCAGTCATGGCTAAGGAGAAATTTGAACGAACGAAGCCGCACGTAAATGTAGGCACGATTGGTCACGTCGATCATGGTAAGACGACATTGACAGCGGCGATGACGATGTATTTGGCTCGTAAGAACAAGACGGCGATCCGCAGTTTTGATTCGATTGACAATGCTCCTGAAGAGCGTGAGCGCGGTATTACGATCGCGACGGCTCACGTTGAGTATGAGAGTGACAACCGTCACTATGCTCACGTTGACTGTCCGGGTCACGCTGATTATGTTAAGAACATGATCACGGGTGCTGCCCAGATGGACGGAGCGATCCTGGTGGTGAGTGCTTCCGATGGTCCGATGCCTCAGACGCGCGAGCACATATTGCTTGCCCGTCAGGTGGGTGTGCCTTATCATCATCGTCTACATGAACAAGGTGGACATGGTTGATGATCCGGAGCTTCTGGATCTGGTGGAGCTTGAAGTTCGCGAGCTTGTTGACCAGTTACCAGTTCCCGGGCGATGATATTCCGGTTATTCGCGGCAGCGCTTTACAGGCGATGACGCGCGGTTCGGATGCCTCGGCGAGTTTGGATGATCCGGCTTTCAAGTCGATTGATGAGTTGATTGCATGCTTTGGACGATTATATTCCTGAGCCGAAGCGTGAGAAGGACAAGCCGTTCCTGATGCCGGTTGAGGATGTATTTTCGATTACGGGTCGTGGCACGGTAGGCACCGGTCGTATTGAGCGCGGTGTTGTCAAGCAGGGTGAAGAGGTCGAGGTTGTCGGTATTCGTGAGACGCGCAAGACGGTGGTTACGGGTGTCGAGATGTTCCGCAAGCTTTTGGATTACGGTGAAGCTGGTGACAACGTAGGTTTGTTGCTTCGTGGTGTGAACAAGGAAGACCTTGAGCGCGGCATGGTATTGGCGAAGCCGGGTTCGATCACTCCTCACACGAAGTTCAAGGCCGAGGTATATATCTTGACGAAGGAAGAGGGTGGTCGTCACACGCCGTTCTTCACGGGTTATCGTCCGCAGTTTTATTTCCGCACGACCGACGTGACGGGGATAGCCCATCTTGCCCGAGGGCGTAGAGATGGTCATGCCGGGCGACAATATCACGATGGATCGGTGGAATTGATCATGCCGATAGCGATGGAGAAAGAGCTTCGTTTCGCGATTCGTGAAGGTGGCCGTACAGTCGGCGCCGGCGTCATCTCCGAAACGAATGAGTGAAGAGATGTAAAGATGCCCAGAGATAGAGTAATACTGGCATGTGGTGAGTGTAAGCGTAGAAACTACTATACCACGAAGAACAAGCGCCTGCATCCCGAGCGAGTGGAGTATCGGAAGTATTGTCGGTTCTGCGACAAGCATACGATGCATAAAGAAACAGGTAGCGAGTGGTCCAGGTTTACAAAGGCCAGTAGCTCCAATTGGTAGAGCGCCGGTCTCCAAAACCGGATGCTGGGGGTTCGAGTCCCTCCTGGCCTGCTATAAATAGCGATTGGAATGGATATGGAAAAGATCATAAAGTTCCTAAAAGAAGTCGTGGCCGAGTTGAGAAAGGTCACGTGGCCCAGTAAGGATGAATTGATTGGCTCGACAATAGTCACGATAGTGGTATCGTTGATAGTCGCCATATTCATCGGTATCGTAGACCGCATTCTGACTTTGATTATTACGACTATATTCGGCAGCGGAGTGGGAGGTTAAGACACTAATGGCCTTGCGCTGGTATGCCGTCCATACTCTGTCCGGACACGAACAGAAAGCCAAGAGATATCTCGAGTCGGCTATTGCCAATGCCGGCATGGAGACTGTTTTCGGGCAGATACTGGTGCCGACGGAGGAAGTGACCGAGATGAAGCAGGGGAAAAGGACGACGACGACCAAGAAGTTCCTGCCCAGCTACATTCTGGTTGAGATGGATCTGAATAAGATGACTCAGGAGCTGGTTGTTTCCACCCCCGGTATTACGAATTTTGTTGGCGCCGGGCGGTACGTCCAAAGGCCCTTCAGGGAGAAGGAAGTCGAGCGGATTGTCGGTCAGATTGATCGCAGTCGTACTGAAGAGGTGAGCGATATACCGTTCCAGGCGGGTGATTCGGTGAAGGTCAATGACGGTCCGTTTATGGATTTTTCGGGAACTGTGAGTGAAGTGAATATGGAGCGGCGTAAGGTGAAGGTGATGGTTTCGATTTTTGGTCGTCCGACACCGGTGGAGCTTGATTTCCTGCAGGTGGAATTGGTAAAGAAATAAACGTGTAATGTTTTATAGGGAATAATTTAAAAGTGGCAAAGAAAATAGCTGGACTACATAAAGCTTCAGATTCCGGCCGGCGGTGCTAATCCGGCGCCTCCGGTAGGACCGGCACTGGGACAGCGCGGCGTGAATATTATGGAGTTCTGCAAAGCGTTTAACGCTCAGAACCCAGGGTGGCAACGGAATTCTGACCCCGGTTGTTATCACGGTTTATACGGATAAGTCGTTCTCGTTTGAGACCAAGACCCCACCGGCCTCGACACTTTTGAAGATGGCTGCCAAGCTGACCAAGGGTTCGGGCGTTCCGAATAAAGACAAGGTCGGCATGGTGACTAAAGACCAGGTTCGGGAGATTGCCGAGAGTAAGATGAAAGATTTGAACGCGGCCTCGATCGAAACGGCTATGCTGATGATCGAAGGGACCGCCCGTTCGATGGGCATCGAAGTAGAGTAAGTAACCATATTATTCGTTAGTACCTGATGCAGCAGTTGTATTCAGGGAGAAGAGGATTTAATGAAACGTTCAAAGAAATTCCAGGAATACCGCAACAAGATTGATCGTCTCAAGAAGTACTCTCTTGAAGAGGCGGTAGCGATTCTCAAAGAGAACCAGTACGTGAAGTTTGACGAGTCGGTCGAAATTGCGGTGCGGCTGGGAGTAAACCCGAAGCATGCCGACCAGATGGTTCGTGGCACGGTGGCGTTGCCGAACGGAACCGGTAAGAAGGTTCGCGTGGCGGTATTTGCTCAGGGTGAGAAGGCCACCGAGGCTACAGGAAGCGGGTGCTGATATTGTTGGCGCCGAAGATCTGGCCGAAAAGATCAAAGGCGGCTGGACCGATTTTGATGTTGCCGTGGCTACTCCCGGACATGATGAAGGTGCTTGGTCCGCTGGGTAAGGTGCTTGGTCCGCGCGGACTGATGCCGAACCCGAAGACCGGTACCGTGACGATGGATGTTGGCCGGGCCGTAAAGGAACTTCAGGGCGGACGTATTGAGTTTCGCGTTGATAAGCAGGCCAATGTAGCTGTCTCTGTCGGCAAGATGTCATTCGAGGCCGAGCAAGATCGTGGAGAACGTAACGACTTTTATAAACGCCGTTATGCGTGCCAAGCCGGCGGCTGCCAAGGGAGCCTACTTGCTGGGTGTTTCGATTTGCTCGACGATGAGCCCCGGAATCAAACTTGACCATCAACAACTTGTAGCGGCTGTGAAGAAGTAATTGAAAGGAGCCTTTGAGAATATGCCAAAACCGGAAAAAATTGAAGCTGTTGCCGAAATGAAGCAGATGTTTGAATCTGCCGGCTCCTTGTTCGTAACGGACTATCAGGGCTTGAATGTCGCTGATATGACCGTCTTGCGCAAGACCTTGCGCGACAACAACGTGAAGTATCTGATTGCCAAGAATACGCTGATGAAACTGGCGGCGAGCCAGGCCGGTGTGACCGGTATTGATGAGCATTTCGTCGGTCCGACAGCGGTTGCTTTTACCAGTGACGATCCGGCCGCGGCGGCGAAAATCCTCAACGATTCTTTCAAGGCGAAGGAATTGCCGAGGATGAAAGTGTTTGTCGTCGACAATCAGGTATTTGAGGGTGCCGAAATCAAGCGCCTGGCTGACCTGCCCTCGAGAGAGATTCTGTTGAGTCAGCTGGTTGCGGCGGTTGAGTCGCCGTTTAGCGCGTTGGTGGGAAGTCTTGATGGCTTCTTCCGCGAACTGGTCGGCAGCATTGATGCTCTGGCGGACAAGAGAAAGACTGAAAATTGATGAGACTTCATGAAATGCTCAGCACCTACGCTTCTAGGCGGCCCGGTCTCGCCGTCTGGGTGTAAGGCGTTTCAGGATAAATGGTAAATTAAGTTAATCTTAGAATTTATGAGGTAATTGAAGTGGCAAACGCAGCGATTGAAGAAATTGTCAACAAGATCTCTGAGCTCAGTGCGATGGATCTGGCTGATCTTTCGAAAGCGATCCAGGAGAAGTTCGGTGTAACCGCCGCTGCTCCGGTTGCTTATGCCCCCGGTGCCGGCGCGGCCGCAGGTGCCGCTGAAGCCGAGGAGCAGACTGAATTCGATGTGGTCCTGAACTCCGCTGGTGACAAGAAGATTCAGGTCATCAAGGCGGTTCGCGAGTTGACCTCGCTGGGCTTGAAAGAAGCCAAGGATCTCGTTGAGAGCGCTCCTTGCAAGGTGAAAGAAAGCCTGGCCAAAGACGATGCCGAAAAGGCCAAAGCCAAGCTCGAAGAAGCTGGCGCAGTCGTAGAAATAAAGTAGCTGCCAGAGTATGGAAAACCGGGAACCCAAGGGTTCCCGGCTGGTTTTACTTACGCATAAGTAAATTCCCTGTTTTTGTTTTTTGTTGGCTGATTGACTGCAGAATTTGGCTCCCTGAATGATTTATAGGGAGATAACTTATAGCGATGACAGGATCGCCAAGACATTTTGAATCGTAAATTAATGTTCTCAATAACCCGAGACGGGAGTATTGCCGTCTAACGGGTTGTTTTGTCTTTTTTAGGAGGGTGATAACTTGACCCAGTCTAAAATGATTGAACGTGTTAACTATGGTGCGGCATCCGATGCAACGGAGATGCCCAACTTTCTTGAAGTTCAGCTGAACTCGTATAACGATTTTCTCCAGCCTTTCGTGCCGTCGAGCAAGAGAGACAAGGCCGGTTTACATCAGATATTCAGTGAGATCTTTCCGGTCACTGATGTTCATGAGAACTACTCTCTGGAGTATGTCGGCTACCACCTGGGACCGACGCGTTATACAATCGACGAGTGTCGCGAGCGGAACATGACTTTCGCGGCTCCGCTGCGAGTGACCATGAGGCTTATTTCGCGTCAGGGAGAAGGCGAAGAAAAGGAAGTCAAAGATATTATTGAGCAGGACGTTTATCTCGGCGAACTTCCGCTGGTCACCGAGTGGGGAACGTTTATCGTCAACGGCGCCGAGCGCGTCGTGGTCAGTCAGCTGCACCGCAGCCCCGGCGTCTTTTTCGATGAGGACATACATCCTAACGGCAAGAGACTCTTCTCGGCCCGTATAATTCCTTATCGCGGTAGCTGGATGGAGTTCAGCACGGACATCAACGATATAATGTACCTTTATATCGATTCCAAACGGAAACTGCCGGTGACGGTTATGCTCAGGATTCTCGGTTATTCGACCGATGACGACATCGTCAATCTTTTCTACGAGCCGGTGGAATTGAACATAAGCCGCAAGAAAGATCTGAATCTCGAAGGCGCTTATCTGGCCGAGACTATCGTCGACAAGGAAACCGGTGAGGTGCTGTATTCGGCCGGCGATCCTATCGAGGACACCATGATAGAGAAGATCAAGGAGCAATGGTGTCAAGAGTTTCAAGATTGTTCCCGCCACCGACCGCCGTGAGGTCCCGGTGATTCTCAATACGATCAAGAAGGATCCGACCAAATCGAGGGAAGAGGCTCTCTTTAAGATATACTCTATTCTTCGTCCGGGCGAACCGCCTTCATTCGATATGGCTGAGTCGCTGGTCGACAAGTTTTTCTTCGGCAACAAGCGCTATGACCTGGGTGAAGTTGGCCGTTACATGATCAATCAGCGCATGGGTCTGGATGTCCCACTCGAAACCACTACCCTTGACGGAAAAGATTTTGTGGCTATCGTCAGATATCTGACGGGCTTGTGCAACGATATCGGTTTTACCGATGATATCGATCACCTTGGGAATCGCCGTGCCCGTACGGTCGGCGAACTGCTGGCCAATCTGTTTTCGGTTGGTCTGACCCGAATCGCGCGCACTATCAGAGAACGTCTGTCTTTGAAAGATCAGGAGAATCTGACGCCGCAGTTGCTGGTCAACGCCCGCACGGTTTCATCGGTGATCGACACGTTCTTCGGTTCCTCTCAGCTTTCGCAGTTTATGGACCAGACCAATCCGCTGTCGGAGCTGACCCACAAGCGACGTCTTTCGGCTCTGGGACCGGGCGGTCTTACCCGTGAAAGAGCCGGTTTTGAAGTTCGCGACGTTCACCACACTCATTACGGCCGGATGTGTCCGATTGAAACGCCGGAAGGACCGAATATCGGTCTGATTACTTCCATGGCCACGTATGCCCGAATTAACAAGTACGGTTTTCTGGAGACGCCTTACCGGAAGGTTGACAAAGGAAAGGTTACGCGATGAGATCGAATATCTATCGGCCGACCAGGAAGACCGCTATTTCATCGCTCAGTGTAATGAGCCGATTGACGAGAAGGGCAAATTCGAGCGGGAAATTATTATGGCCCGCAACCGCTCCGACTATCCGATGGTGAAGTCGGAGGATATTCAGTATATGGATGTTTCGCCCGCGTCAGATCGTGTCGGTGGCGGCATCGCTGATTCCGTTCCTTGAACACGATGATGCTAACCGTGCGCTGATGGGTTCGAACATGCAGCGCCAATCGGTGCCGCTTCTGCGGACCGAGGCTCCGCGAGTCGGAACCGGTATGGAGCGCAAGGTTGCCTCGGATGCCGGCGCCGTGGTGAAAGCCAAGGAGGCCGGAGAAGTCGTTTATGTTGATGGCCAACAAAGTGGTCATTCGTCCCGATGTCCGGCAGCGTGTCGGCAAGTTCGGTTATGTTGAAGATGTCGAGTACAAGATGACCAAATTCCGCCGCTCCAACCAGGACACCTGCATCAATTACCGTCCGATCGTTGCTATCGGTAGACATAGTCAAGGAAGGTGACGTTATTGCTGACGGACCGGCCGTTGACCGTGGTGAACTGGCCCTGGGCAATAATGTTCTGGTGGCGTTTATGCCGTGGCGCGGTTACAATTTTGAGGATGCTATCATTCTCTCGGAGCGTTTGGTCCGTGAGGATATCTTCACGTCCGTACATGTCGAAGAATATGAACTTCAGGTCCGTGACACCAAGCGCGGTTCGGAAGAGATTACGCGTGAGATTCCCAATGTTTCCGAAGAGGCTCTGTTGAACCTCGACGAGCAGGGTATTGTCCGGGTAGGCGCCGAGGTCGAGGCCGGCGATATCATGGTCGGAAAGGTGACGCCCAAGGGCGAAACGGAACTTTCCCCGGAAGAGCGCTTGCTGCGAGCTATATTCGGCGAGAAGGCAGGAGATGTCAAGGATGCCAGTCTCAAAGCTCCGCCCGGAATGAAAGGCGTGGTTATCAAGACCCAGGTTTTCACCCGCAAGGAGAGAACCGAAGAAGCCAAAAAACAGGAAAAAGAACAGGTTGCGCAGATCAAGAAGATTTTCAACAAGAAGATCAATGACATTGTCAAGTTGCGCAACGAGAAGATCGGTGAACTGGCTGATGGTAAGTCATCGCAGACTGTTCGTTCGGTTGTAGACAATTCCGTAACGGTTCGTGCGGGGCACAAGTTTAAGGCCGAATTCTTTGCCGATTTCGACTTTGATACGGTGGTTGCTCCCGACGGATTTACCGATGATGACAACGCCAACAAGCATATCAACAGTGTCCTGGCCGAGGCGAGCGAGTTACTCGACGCCAAGAAGCAGGAAATGGAGATTGAAATCGATAAGGCCGTTCGCGGCGCCGAGCTTGCCTCCGGGTGTCAAGCAGTTGGTCAAGGTGACCATTGCTATCCGGCGCAAGATCTCGGTGGGCGATAAGATGGCCGGACGCCACGGTAACAAAGGTGTGGTGTCGAGGATCGTGCCTGTTGAAGATATGCCTTATATGGAAGACGGTACTCCCGTTGATATTATCCTTAATCCGCTCGGTGTTCCATCGCGTATGAACGTCGGACAGATTCTGGAAACCCATCTGGGCTGGGCGGCTAAGAAGCTCAATGAGCATATCGCCACCCCGGTTTTCGAGGGTGCTACCGTTGAACAGATACAAGAGAAGCTACGTGCCGCCGGACTTCCGGAAAACGGCAAACTTCAGTTGTACGATGGCCTGACCGGCGACCCGTTCGATAATCCGGTGACGGTCGGATATATCTACATGCTGAAGTTGTCGCACCTTGTGGATGATAAGATTCACGCCCGCTCGATTGGCCCATACTCGCTGGTCACTCAGCAGCCGCTGGGTGGTAAAGCGCAGTTCGGTGGTCAGCGGTTTGGTGAGATGGAAGTGTGGGCGCTTGAGGCCTACGGCGCGGCTTACACTCTCCAGGAAATGCTTACGGTTAAATCTGATGATGTAACCGGACGCAGTAAGGTTTATGAAGCCATTGTCAAGGGTGAAAACCCGCCTGAACCGGGCTACCCGGAGGCATTCAATGTCTTGATAAAAGAACTCCAGGCGCTTGGTCTGGATGTGAAACTGGTAGAGAAGTAGTCGTTAGTATTAAGGGAATAACTCTGTCCGTCTAAGGGGCGGACAGAATTGAATAAAGGAGAAATCCATGGCCGATTTGACAGGAAAAAGTCAGGGAGATAGAAAGAAGCCCTCGGATTTTGCGGCAATCCAGATACAGATTGCTTCGCCCGAGATGATCCTGTCCTGGTCGTACGGTGAAGTTACCAAGCCGGAGACTATTAATTATCGCTCCTTCAAACCGGAGCGAGATGGCCTGTTCTGTGAAAGAATTTTCGGTCCCGTTAAGGACTGGGAATGCAACTGTGGTAAGTACAAGCGAATTCGTTTCCGCGGCATAGTCTGTGACCGGTGTGGCGTCGAAGTCACCCAGTCGAAGGTTCGCCGTGAACGCATGGGTCATATTCAACTGGCGGTGCCGGTTTCCCATATCTGGTATTTCAAATCCCTGCCATCGCGCATCGGGAATCTTCTCGATGTGTCCATCAGGGAGTTGGAGCGGATACTGTATTACGAATCATATCTTGTCATCGATCCCGGTAACACTTCCTATAACGAAGGGGATGTCATCTCCGAAGAGGAGTGTCTCGAATTGGAAGAAGCCGGCAAGACTTTTGATGCCCGTATGGGAGCTGATGCTGTTCGTGAGATGCTCAGGAAGATTGACATCGATGAAACGGCAGTGACGCTTCGTGCTCAGGCAAAGGTCGAGACCTCGGCCCAGCGGAAGAAAGATGTACTTAAGAGATTGCGAATTGTAGAATCATTCCGTCAATCCAATAACCGTCCGGAGTGGATGGTTATGGATGTGGTGCCGGTTATTCCGCCGGATCTTCGTCCGCTGGTTCCGCTTGAAGGCGGACGGTTCGCTACTTCCGATCTGAACGATTTGTATCGTCGTGTAATAAACCGCAATAACCGTTTGAAAAAGCTTATCGATATTCAGGCCCCTGAAGTTATTCTGCGCAACGAAAAGCGCATGCTTCAGGAGGCGGTCGACGCTCTGTTTGACAATGGTCGCCGCACCCATTCGGTTCGAGGTGATTCCAAGAGGCCGCTTAAGTCGTTGTCTGACTTGCTCAAAGGGAAACAGGGTCGTTTCCGTCAGAACCTGCTCGGTAAGCGTGTCGACTATTCAGGTCGTTCGGTTATCGTGGTGGGTCCGGAATTGAAGCTTCACCAGTGCGGTTTGCCCAAGAACATGGCTCTGGAGCTGTTCAAGCCGTTTATCATCATGAAGCTCGAAGAGAAGGGTTATGTTCAGACCGTAAAATCAGCCAAGAAGCTCGTTGAGAAAGAACGTCCGGAGGTCTGGGATATTCTCGAGGAGATTATCGAAGATCATCCGGTGATGCTCAATCGCGCTCCCACGCTGCACCGTCTGGGTATTCAGGCTTTCTATCCGGTGCTGGTGGAAGGCAAGGCGATACGGTTACATCCGCTCGTCTGTGCTGCTTTCAACGCCGACTTTGACGGTGACCAGATGGCCGTTCACGTGCCGCTGTCATTTGAAGCTCAGCTTGAAGCGCGGGTACTGATGTTGTCGACTAACAACATTCTACTGCCTTCGTCCGGTCGACCCATCGCTATCCCCAGTCAGGACATAGTGCTTGGCTGTTATTATCTGACCAAGATCAGACCCGGCGGCAAAGGTGAAGGTATGAACTTCTCGTCGACTGCCGAAGCTCTGGCAGCTCTGGATCACGGTCATGTTGACCTTCATGCGATAGTAGGTGTTCGGCTTGACCATCAGCTGGTTCAAACCACGCCGGGGCGGCTTGTTTTTAACCGCATATTTCCCAAAGAGATACCGTTCTTCAACGATGTTGCCAACAGGAGTACCCTGGAGGAAATCGTTAAGAGCGTTTACACTACGCTTGGCCAGGAACCGACAGTAGAGTTCCTTGACCGGCTGAAGTATCTCGGATTTGAATACGCCACGCTTTCGGGCGTGACCGTATCGATAGATGACCTGGTGGTTCCTCCTCAGAAGAACACGCTGCTTGAGAATGCCTCTTCGGAGGTAGCCAAAATCACCAAGCGGTACGAGCGAGGCGTAATCACCAATGGTGAGCGTTACAATCAGGTTATTGATACCTGGACGCGTGTCACCAGTGAAATCGCCAGCGTGATGTTTGACAACCTGGCGGCGCAGAAGGATGGTTTCAACCCTGTCTTTATGATGGCTGATTCCGGTGCTCGTGGTTCCAAGGAGCAGATTCGTCAGTTGGCCGGTATGCGTGGCTTGATGGCCAAGCCGCAGAAGAAGATTACCGGCGGAGTGGGCGAAATTATCGAAAATCCAATTACGGCCAACTTCCGCGAGGGCCTTACCGTTCAAGAGTATTTTATCTCGACGCACGGTGCCCGTAAAGGTTTGGCTGATACGGCCTTGAAGACCGCTGACGCCGGTTATCTGACGCGTCGTTTGGTCGACGTAGCTCAGGATGTGATTATTCGCGAGATCGACTGCGGCACCATCTTGGGTCTTCACGTGGCTGCTATTAAGGAAGGTGAAGAAGTAATCGAGTCGTTGTCAGATCGTATTCTTGGGCGCGTGGCGTTGGAAGATATTTACGATCCGATTAACGATGAATTGATTATCGGGGCCGGTGAACAGATCGAAGAGAAGCAGGCCACTGCGATTGAGGACAGCGGGATCGACCGGGTGGGTATTCGATCGGTGCTGACATGCGAATCAAAGTACGGCGTGTGTGCGAAATGTTACGGCCGAAATCTGGCTTCGATGAAGATGGTTCATATCGGTGAGGCCGTTGGAGTTATCGCGGCTCAGTCGATCGGCGAGCCGGGTACACAGCTCACCCTGCGTACGTTCCATATCGGTGGTACGGCTGCCCGTATTGCCGAGCAATCCCAGGTCGAGGCAAAGTACCCCGGGTCCGTTGTATTCAAGGAAATTAAGTCGGTTGACCGCGACGACAATACCGTTATGGTTACCAGCCGCGACGGTATCGGTGAAGCTCACATTGTCGATGCTGATGGCCGTGTGCGTGCCCGTCTGCGGGTTCCATATGGCGCCCACCTTTTTGTCAAAGAAGGGCAGCAGGTCAACAAAGGTGACGTGATCTACGAATGGGATCCCTATACTGGTACAATTCTTACGGAAAAGACCGGTAAGGTTAAGTACAAGGACCTCATTCTGGATGTTTCTTATCGCGAAGCTCATGATGAGCAGACCGGTATGATTCAGCAGATTATCATGGACACCAAAGACAAGTCGCTGTTCCCGACTGTACTGATCGAAAGTGAGAAAGGCAAAACCCTGGCCAGCTATCGCATCCCGACCGAAGCACAGCTTCAAGTTGTTGATGGTCAGTCGGTTGTGGCCGGTGACTTGCTGGTTAAGATGCCGCGCTTTATTTCTAAATCTCGCGATATCACCGGCGGTTTGCCGCGGGTCGCAGAGCTGTTTGAAGCCCGTCGTCCACATGATCCGGCTGTTATTGCTGAGATCGAGGGCGTTGTGGAGTTCGGCAAGACTGTCCGCGGTCAGCAGCAGATATTCGTGAAAGGTGAAGAAGGTGAGGAGAAGGAATATCTTGTTCCTCACGGAAAACACCTTATGGTTCATGCCGGTGACCGGGTGATTGCAGGCGACCGTTTGTGCGAAGGTCCCAAAGACCCGCACGATATTCTGAAGGTGTCTGGTGACCAGGACGTGCAGGCATATCTGGTGGATGAAATCCAGGAGGTATACCGCCTTCAGGGTGTAAAGATAAATGATAAACACATTGAAGTTATCGTGCGCCAGATGATGCAGAAGGTGCTGATTGAGTACGTTGGTGACACCAATTTCCTCGAGGGAGAAAAGGTCGACAAGATCAAGTTCTACGAGGAAAATGCGCGTGTTATCGCCGAAGGTGGTGAACCGGCTCGATTCCAGCCGCTTTTGCTTGGCATAACGAGGGCTTCTTTGACCACTGAGAGCTTCATATCCGCGGCATCGTTCCAGGAGACCACCAAGGTCCTGACCGAGGCGGCGGTTTCCGGTAAGATCGACTATCTGCTTGGCCTGAAAGAGAATGTGATTATTGGGCATCTCATTCCGGCCGGTACGGGCATCGAGAAATACCGGGGTTTGAAGGTCGTATTTGAAGATGATGAAGAGGCGGAAGTCGAGAGGTCGATATCGGAGCCGAAAGAAATTTCAGCACTCGATATTTTTAATAAAAACTCTTGACAATTTCGGCCTAAGTGGCTAAAATACGCGTCTTTGTAGAAATATTTATGGCTCGGATTTACAGGAAACAGGAGACATTGTGCCGACTATTAATCAGTTGATTCGAAAGGGAAGAACCCGGGTTATCGTAAAGACCAAAGCGCCGGCTTTGGCGTCGTGTCCTCAGAAGCGCGGTGTCTGTACGAGAGTGTACACATCGACACCGAAGAAGCCTAATTCAGCGCTTCGAAAGGTCGCCCGTGTCCGTTTGACCAACCAGATTGAGGTCACCGCATATATACCCGGAGAAGGCCACAATCTTCAGGAGCACTCGATAGTGATGATACGCGGCGGGCGTGTCAAAGATTTGCCCGGCGTTCGTTATCACATTATCAGAGGCACCATGGATACCTCCGGTGTAGCAGAGAGAAAGCGTAGTCGTTCAAAGTACGGGACTAAGAAACCTAAGGAATAGTTGGTTTAGTTATGTCGAGAAGAACTAGCGCCCAGAAAAGGGAAACCGTCCCTGATTATAAATACCAGGATAGGCTGATCACCCAGTTTGTGTCATGCCTGATGAAGAATGGTAAGCGTTCAACGGCCGAGGGAATTTTCTATTCGGCTCTTGAAAGCATGGAGAAGAAGACCGGTCAGGGCGGACTTGAGCTGTTTCATAAAGCTGTCAACAATGTCAAGCCGGTTTTGGAAGTCAGGTCACGCAGAGTAGGTGGTGCCACCTACCAGGTTCCGGTCGAGGTTCGTCCGGGCCGCCGCACCGCACTGGCGATTCGGTGGCTGATATCGTATGCCTCGTCCAGGAGTGGAAATTCTATGGCTGATAAGTTGGCTGGCGAGTTTATGTCTGCAGCTAACAACGAAGGAGCGTCGATTAAAAAGAAAGAAGATACCCATAAGATGGCCGAGGCCAACAAGGCCTTTGCCCATTTTAGGTGGTAGCCCTTCTTTCTGACCCTGCTGATTTATAATCCGTCGCTCCAATTTAATTGAATGTGCTGAAAGGAATGATCAGACAGGGTTTTTTTTATGTCTGATAAAGAGAGATTAGAAAAGATTCGCAACATCGGCATCATGGCTCACATTGACGCCGGCAAGACCACAACCACCGAGCGAATTCTGTTTTACACCGGTAAAACGCATCGGATGGGCGAGGTTCATGACGGCGCGGCCACGATGGATTGGATGGAGCAGGAAAAAGAGCGCGGCATTACGATTACGTCGGCCGCGACTACTGCTTTCTGGCGCGACCATACTATCAATATCATTGATACGCCCGGTCATGTCGATTTTACGGTTGAGGTTGAGCGCTCGTTAAGAGTACTCGACGGCGCGGTGGCCCTTTTCTGTGCGGTCGGCGGTGTCGAACCTCAGTCGGAAACGGTCTGGCGCCAGGCTGATAAGTACGGTGTGCCGCGAATCGCTTATATAAATAAAATGGACCGCACCGGCGCCAGTTTTGAGCAAACGCTGGCGATGATGAACGACCGCTTTGCCACCAAATGCGTGGCGGTGGCGATTCCGGCCGGTGAGGGTTCAATGTTCAGCGGAATCATCGACCTTTTGTCGATGAAGTTTCGTGTTTTCCACGAGGACTCACAGGGCACGACATTTGACGACCTTGATGTTCCTTCCGATATGCTGGCCAAGGCCAACGAGTATCGTGAGAAATTGCTCGAGGCGGTAGCCGATTATGACGACCACCTTCTCGAACAGTTTCTGCACGATGAAGAACTCGACCCGGTTAAGGTTATGGCCGCGGTGAGAAAGGCGACCGTTGAAGCATCGATGGTTCCTGTTCTGTGCGGTTCCTCGTTCAAGAACAAGGGCATTCAGAAACTCCTCGACTGCGTCGTGGATTTTCTCCCGTCGCCGCTGGACAAGCCGTCGGTAAAAGGGCACGATGTCGATCGACCGGAAAAGGCCATCGAGCGTCATCCGGATGTCGATGAACCGACCTCGGCGCTGGCATTCAAAATCACGACCGATCCTTATGTCGGCAAATTGACGTACGTCAGGGTTTATTCCGGAGTCGTCAAGGCCGGTTCGTATTTGTACAACCCGACCTCCGGCATAAAAGAACGCATTGCCCGTTTACTCCGCATGCATTCAAATAAACGCGAGGATATCAAGGAGGCTCTGGCCGGTGATATCGTTGCGGCTATCGGGCTTCGCAAGACGACCACAGGCGATACGCTGTGTGATCCGAAACATCCCGTGTTGCTGGAAAGCATGACTTTCCCGGCTCCGGTGGTGTCGGTATCTATCGAGCCCAAGACCAAGGCCGACCAGGAAAAATTGTCCGATGCATTGACCAAGCTGGCCGAAGAAGATCCTACGTTCAAGGTCCGCTTTGACGAGGAAACCGGGCAGACCATCATCAGCGGCATGGGTGAGCTTCACCTGGAGATTCTCATCGATCGCTTGATGAGAGAGTTTTCCGTTGGCGCGGCTGTCGGTAAGCCTTCGGTGGCCTACAAAGAAGCCATCACCAAATCGGTTGAATGCGAAGGCAGGTTTGTTCGTCAGACCGGCGGTAAAGGGCAGTTCGGGCATGTTACGCTGCGAATCAGACCGACTGACGATGGTTCGGAATTCAAATTTGAGAATAAGCTTATCGGTGGCACGATACCGAAGGAATATGTGCCGTCTGTCGAACGAGGCGTCAAGGGCGCTATGACCAACGGTATTATTGCCGGATATCCCGTAACCGGTATTCATTGCGAGTTGCTTGATGGGAGTTACCATGAGGTTGATTCCAACGAGATGGCGTTTCGTATCGCCGGTTCGATGGCCTTTCAGGAGGGAGCCCGCAAGGCAGGTCCGGTTTTGCTCGAACCGATTATGGACGTTGAGGTGGTAGTCCCCGAAGCGTATATGGGTGCGGTTGTCGGTGATCTGAATTCGAGACGGGGAAAGATCAAGGGGATGGTGCCGCGGAACGATGTTACGGTGATCGCGGTTAGCGTTCCGCTTTCTGAAATGTTTGGTTATGCCAATACGCTTAGAAATATTTCGCAGGGACGGGCGGTGTTTACGATGCAGTTCGCTAAATACTCCCAGGTGCCGGCGGAAGTGTCCCAGAAAATGTTTGAAGGTGTGAAAATATAGCGGAGGTAGGCCCGAGTTATGGCTAAGGAGAAATTTGAACGAACGAAGCCGCACGTCAATGTAGGCACGATCGGTCACGTCGATCATGGTAAGACGACATTGACAGCGGCGATGACGATGTATTTGGCTCGTAAGAACAAGACGGCGATCCGCAGTTTTGATTCGATTGACAATGCTCCTGAAGAGCGTGAGCGCGGTATTACGATCGCGACGGCGCACGTTGAGTATGAGAGTGACAACCGTCACTACGCCCACGTGGACTGTCCGGGTCACGCGGATTATGTTAAGAACATGATCACGGGTGCTGCCCAGATGGACGGAGCGGTCCTGGTGGTGAGTCGCTTCCGATGGTCCGATGCCGCAGACGCGCGAGCACATATCTGCTTGCCCGTCAGGTGGGTGTGCCTTACATCATTGTCTACATGAACAAGGTGGACATGGTTGATGATCCGGAGCTTCTGGATCTGGTGGAGCTTGGAAGTTCGCGAGCTTGTTGAACAGTTACCAGTTCCCGGGCGATGATATTCCGGTTATTCGCGGCAGCGCTTTACAGGCGATGACGCGCGGTTCGGATGCCTCGGCGAGTTTGGATGATCCGGCTTTCAAGTCGATTGACGAGTTGATTGATGCTTTGGACGAGTATATTCCTGAGCCGAAGCGTGAGAAGGACAAGCCGTTCCTGATGCCGGTTGAGGATGTATTTTCGATTACGGGTCGTGGTACGGTAGGCACCGGTCGTATTGAGCGCGGTGTTGTCAAGCAGGGTGAAGAGGTCGAGGTTGTCGGTATTCGCCCGACTCGCAAGACGGTGGTTACGGGTGTCGAGATGTTCCGCAAGCTTTTGGATTACGGTGAAGCTGGTGACAACGTAGGTTTGTTGCTTCGTGGCGTGGACAAGGAAGATCTTGAGCGCGGCATGGTATTGGCGAAGCCGGGTTCGATCACTCCTCACACGAAGTTCAAGGCCGAGGTATATGTCTTGACGAAAGAGGAGGGTGGTCGTCACACGCCGTTCTTCACGGGTTATCGTCCGCAGTTTTATTTCCGCACGACCGACGTGACGGGGATAGCCCATTTGCCCGAGGGCGTAGAGATGGTTATGCCGGGCGACAATATAACGATATCGGTGGAATTGATCATGCCGATAGCGATGGAGAAAGAGCTTCGCTTCGCGATTCGCGAGGGTGGCCGTACAGTCGGCGCCGGAGTCATCTCCGACGTGATGGAATAAGAAGGTAAAATAACGATGGATGTTCAGAAAATAAGAATCAGGTTGAAAGCGTACGACCACTACGCCCTGGACAAGTCTACAAAAGAGATCTCACGAACTGTTTTGCGGACTGGAGCCAGAATCGTGGGGCCGGTGCCGCTTCCGACCAAGCGGACAGTCTATACGGTATTGCGTTCGCCGCACGTGGACAAGAAGTCGCGCGAGCAGTTTGAGACCCGGGTACATAAGCGTGTCATCGACATCTATGAATCTACGCCTCAGACTGTTGATGCATTAATGAAGCTGGACCTGCCGGCTGGTGTTGACGTGGAGATTAAGACCTGATAAGGTTTGATGATATGAAAGAGATTATAGGCAAGAAACTCGGTATGACCCGCATCTTCATGGATAACGGCGAAGCTGTTTCCGTGACGGTGATACAGGCTGGACCCTGTCCGGTGGTGCAGAAGAAGACCGACGCTAAAGACGGTTACACTGCCTACCAGGTGGGTTTCAAGCCTCAGCGCAAGAAGCTGGTAAATAAGCCCAAAGCCGGTCATTTTGCGAAGGCCAACGTGGAGCCGACTCACTATCTCAAGGAGATAGTCTTTGACGATGGCGAGTTGGAAGTTGGTTCGGAATTAAAAGTAGGCGTGTTCAATGCCGGCGAGCGAGTTGATGTTACCGGTATTTCCCGCGGGCTCGGTTTTGCCGGCAGCATGAAGCGCCATCATTTTCACGGCGCCAACAAGACTCACGGTCAGTCCGACCGCTGGCGCGCTCCGGGTTCGATCGGTCAGTCCTCGTATCCTTCGAGAGTTTTCAAAGGGATCAGGATGGCCGGGCGAATGGGCAAAGACAAGGTGACGACACTGAATCTTGAAATAGTCAAGATTATCGAAGATGAAAATTTAATGCTTAGTTAAAGGCGCCGTCCCCGGTTTCACGGGCTCGGTTGTTAAGATTCGTTCGACGAATCGAGGCTAGGTTGGATACACAAGATGGAAGCTAAACTTATATAATCAAGAAGGCGCCGAGATCGGCACGGTGGAACTGAAGCCGGAAGTGTTTGATATTGACGCCGAACGAAGCTCTGGTACACCAGTACGTCGTGACCTATCTTGCCCGTCAGCGCCAGGGAAATGCCAAAACCAAGGTTCGTTCCGAGGTTAATGGCGGTGGTCGCAAGCCGTGGCGGCAAAAGGGTACCGGCCACGCGCGTGCCGGCACCATCCGCTCGCCTCTGTGGCGAGGCGGCGGCACCGTTTTCGGTCCCACGACCGAGATTGTATGGCAACGCCATGCCCAAGAAGATGAAGCAGGTGGCGATTCGTTCGGTATTTGCCGACCGGGCACAGGCCGACCGTATCCGAATTCTGGATGCCATAAAGATCGATGAGATAAAAACGAAGTCGATTCTCAATATGCTCACGAATTTCGAGTTGAGCGGCAAGAAATGTCTCATCCTGGATGAAGGCTCCAACGAGAACTGCGCTGCTCTCCTGCCGTAACCTGCAGACGGTTAAATACAGCAGAGCGGCTCTGGCCAATGGATACGATCTGCTGAATGCGGATTATATTCTGATGACGAAGGCCGGTCTTGAGAAAGTTCACGAGGTGTTCGGATGAAGAAGAGATCCTCGACAGATAATTAAGATCCACATGACGACCGAGCGCTCGGCGAAACTGCGCGAAATGAACAATGAATATGTGTTCGAGGTCGACAAGGCAGCGAATAAGCATCAGATCAAGCTGGCTGCCGAGAGCCTCTTCAAGGTCAAAGTTGAAGATGTCAGAACGATGATAGTGCCGGGGAAAACCCGTCGCATGGGCCGTAACGAAGGGAAAACCTCTACCTGGAAAAAAGCCATTATCCGGCTTAAAAAGGGTGAGGTAATCTCGATGTTTGAGAATGTATAACAGAAGGTTGGTGTGAATAATGGCTGTTAAGAAGTTCCGTCCCACGACACCGTCACTGCGATTCAGAACGGTTCCGGCCTTTGATGAAATTACGTCAACGATACCGGAGAAATCGCTTTTGCGGCCTCTGAAAAAGAGTGGTGGGCGTAACAATAAAGGACGGGTTACGGCGTTCTGCCGCGGTGGTGGTCACAAGCGGAAATATCGTTTGGTCGATTTCAAACGACGCAAACACGATATTGCGGCCCGCGTGGCTTCGATTGAATACGACCCGAACCGTTCGGCGAGAATTGCCCTGATTCACTATGTTGATGGCGAGAAGGCTTATATCCTCGCTCCGAATGAATTGAAGGTGGACGATATTCTTATGTCGGGCGAAGCGGTAGAGAATCGCGTAGGCAACGCGATGCCGCTGGGCAAGATGCTTCTGGGTACGACCGTCCACAACGTAGAGATGCGCCCCGGTAAGGGGGGACAGATGGCCCGTTCCGCCGGTTCGTTCTGCCAGCTCGTGGCTAAAGAAGGCGGGAAAGCCATTTTAAAGATGCCGTCCGGCGAAGTTCGTACGGTTCCCGATAAATGTTATGCGACTATTGGTCAGGTCTCCAACGTTGATCACAAGAACATCGTTTGGGGCAAGGCCGGCGCCTCGCGCTGGCGCGGTAAACGGCCCTCGGTGCGTGGTGTTGCCATGAACCCGGTTGACCATCCCATGGGTGGCGGCGAGGGTAGATCCTCCGGCGGCAGACATCCCTGCACTCCCTGGGGCAAGCCGACCAAGGGTTACAAGACCAGAAGTAAACGAAAGAAAACCGATCATCTTGTTCAGGATCGGCGAGTGAAAATATAGGGATATGGAGTAATATAGATGCCTCGATCGCTGAAAAAAGGACCTTTTATAGACGACAGTCTGGCTAAGAAGGTTCAGGAACTAAACGACACCGGGCAGAAGAAAGTAGTCAAGACCTGGTCACGCCGTTCGACTATTCTTCCCGAGTTTGTCGGTCATACATTTGCGGTACACAACGGCAATAAGTTTATCCCGATCTACGTCACTGAGAATATGGTTGGCCACAAGTTGGGCGAATTCGCACCTACCCGTACATTCCGCGGTCATGGCGGAAAGATGACGGAGCGGTCTTCCTCGGTGAAGGGAGGTTGATAGGCTATGTTGGTTAAGTCATCCGCCCAGTTGAGATATTTGAGTATCCCTCCGCGCAAGATGCGTTTGGTCGCCAATGCGGTCAAGGGGATGCCGGTTGAGAAGGCGCTCAACACTTTGAATTTCACGCCCAAGATTGCTGCCCATCATTTGGCGAAGACGCTCAAATCGGCGGCGGCTAATGCTCTTTCGAAAGAAGGCACCGACAATTTGAGTCCTGAGAACCTCACGGTCAAGAGTATCGTTGTGGATGCTGCCCCGACAGCCAAGAGGATTCGCTATCGGTCAATGGGTAGAGTGTATCGATACAAGAAACGTTTCTGCCATCTCATCGTTAAGGTAGAGGGGCAGACTCTGGAGCCGGAAGTGAAGAAACCTACGGCAGCCGGTTCGACCAAAAAACAGGCGACCGATAAGGCCGGCGCCAAAAAGAAAAAAGCGGCCCCGGCGAAGAAAAAAGCGGTGAAGACGACTAAGAAGGCAACCGCGAAGAAGACCGGTTCAGCCAAGAGCGCCACCAAGAAAACGGCGACCAAGGCTAAACCGATGACTACGAAAAAAGCTGAAAAATAATTTGATGATTGAAGGAGATTGTCTTGGGACAAAAGACACATCCAATAGGTTTTCGTCTCGGTATCATAAAAACGTGGAATAGCCGTTGGTTTGCGCCCGATCGAAACTTCTCCGATTTGATTCATGAAGATATGATGATCAAGCGTTACATCAACAGGCGTCTTGACAATGCCGGCATAGCCAACGTGTGTATTTCTCGCGCGCCTAAGAAGGTAACGGTTGACATACATACCTCGCGTCCGGGTATCGTCATTGGTCGTAAGGGATCCGAGGTAGACAAGTTGCGTGAAGAGCTTCAGCTTTTAACCCAGAAAGATATCCTGCTGAACATCGTCGAGGTTAGAAGGCCCGAGCTGGATGCCAAGCTGGTGGGTGATTCGATAGCCCGTCAGCTCGAGGGGCGCGTGTCGTTCCGTCGCGCTATGAAAAAGGCGATTGCCGCTACCATGAAAATGGGCGCGGTGGGGATAAAGGTTCAATGCGGTGGCCGCCTCGGCGGAGCTGAAATTGCCCGCGTCGAAAAATACAAAGAGGGCCGCGTACCTCTTCACACCCTCAGAGCCGACATCGACTATGCTACTTCCACTGCCCGGACCACCTACGGTTGTATCGGCGTGAAGGTATGGATCTGTCGTGGTGAAATTCTTGAGGCCGGTCAGTATTATCAGGATGAAGAGGCCAAGCGTGAGATCGAACAGGAGGCCCCAGGCGCTCATCAACGTCGTCCGCACGGTGGCGGCGACAAGGGTGGACGCAAGCGTCCCCGTGGAAGAATCCGTCGTAAAACCGGCGGTCCTGGTGGCGGTGAAGAAGGTGCTCCGAGAGGCAGACGTCCGGAGCGTCCGGCTCGACCCGAGGAAGGCCGTAGAGACGGTGGTCCCAGGGGCGGCGGACCGGGCGGCGGTGACTCCAGAGGCGGCGGGCCGCGTCGGGGAGCTGTCAGGAGACCTGAAACCAAGGCTGCGGGTGCTGCTAAGCCCGAGGCCGGAAAAAGTGATAAACCCGCTGTATCAGACAAGTCTGATAAGGCGGAATAGTAACTGTGAGAGCTGGGAGATAACATAAATGTTAATGCCCAAGAAAACCAAGTTTCGCAAAGCCCAGCGAGGGCGCCTTACGGGCAAAGCGAAAGGCGGTTCTGCGGTAAGTTTTGGTGAGTTCGGTCTGAAGTCGCTGGAGCCATGCTGGTTAACCAACCGGCAGATTGAGGCGGCTCGTGTCGCCATGACGCGTTATATCAAGCGCGGAGGCAAGATTTGGATTCGAATTTTCCCGGATAAACCGGTAACCAAGAAACCGGCCGAAACCCGCATGGGTAAGGGCAAGGGCGCGCCGGAATACTGGGTGGCCGTAGTCAAACCCGGACGCGTATTGTTTGAGATTGAAGGCGTATCCCGCGAGATGGCCCGTGAAGCGCTCCGCTTGGGCGCCAATAAGCTGCCCATGAAAACCAAGTTTGTAACCCGGGCCGATACAGAAGGAGTTTAGTGGTGTTGAAGGTTCAGGCATTACGGGAGATGACGCCGGAGGAGCTCCAGCAGAAGGTGAACGAGTTGAACGATGAAATGTTCAACCTGAATATGCGGAAGTCTCTGAAGGCTCTGGACAATCCGCTCCGTCTGCGGCAGATTCGTCGCGAGGTCGCTCGAATTAAGACTGTTCTAAATGAAAATAAACTCGGTATCAGGAAGCTGGCCGAAAGTAGCACGTCGATTTTGGACAAAACCGGTGCTAAGGATAAAGAGAAAGACAAATAACGGAGTGATATATGGCGGATGAGGTAAGAAAAGACGTAAGGAAAGTTCGTGTCGGGACGGTGATTCAGGATAAGATGGAAAAGAGCATTGTTGTCCGCGTCGACCGTACCATGCGGCATCCCCTGTACGAAAAGATATTTCGTACATTCTCGAAGCTGTATGCTCATGATGAGAAAAATGAAGCCCGGGTCGGCGATGTTGTCCGCGTTGCGGAAACTCGGCCTCTTTCGAAGAAGAAGCGCTGGCGTCTGGTTGAGATATTGGAGAAGGCCAAATAGGCCGCTCAGGAAGGGTGTGAGTAAAGATGATTCAGGAATATACCATACTCTCGGTGGCCGATAACTCCGGCGCTAAGAAGGCAATGTGCTTTCGGATTCTCGGCGGTCGTAAGAAGTATGCCAGTATCGGGGACATCATTGTGGTGGCCGTGAAAGAGGCATTGCCGGGAGGTACCGTGAAGAAGTCCGAGGTGTGCAAGGCGGTTGTGGTTCGCACAAAGGCGAGTTTGCAGCGTAAGGATGGCTCGGTCATAAGATTTTCGGACAACGCCGCGGTAATTATCAACGAACAAAACGAACCGCGCGGTACCCGTATCTTCGGTCCTGTGGCTCGTGAACTTCGGGAAAAGCAGTTTATGAAGATCGTTTCGCTGGCCCCGGAGGTCCTGTAAGAGGAATATGTTGCTATGAGACTACGCAAAGGTGATACCGTATACGTTCGCAGCGGTCAGTATAAAGGCAAGACCGGAAGAGTTCTGCACGTAAACGTAAAGAAACAGACGGTCCTGGTGGAAGGCATCAACATGAAGAAGCGCCACCAGCGTCCGACGCAGAAGAACCCGAAGGGCGGGATTATTACGATTGAGGCGCCGGTTCATATGAGCAATCTGGCTCTTTACAGTTCGACTCTTTCCGGCCCGACGAAAACATCGACCGCCGTCGTTACCGAAGGCGGCAAGTCAACGAGAGTTAGAATCTGCCGCAAGACCGGCGAGCAGATTTGAGGATTGTGAAATATGGCAAGGCTTAAAGAGAAATATCTCAACGAGATCAGGCCGAAGCTTATGAAGGAAAACAACTATTCCTCCGTAATGCAGGCCCCGCGGGTGACCAAGATTACCATTAATATCGGTGTTGGTGAAGCCACTCAGAATCCGAAACTTCTGGATGCGGCCGTAAGTGATCTTACTGCTATTACGGGACGCAAGCCGGCAGTTACGAAGGCTAAGAAAGCTATTTCGAATTTCAAATTGCGTCAGGGTGTGGCCATCGGCGCCAGCGTTACGCTTCGTCGGGAAGTCATGTACGAATTTCTGGATCGTCTGGTGAATATAGCTATCCCGCGTATCCGTGACTTCCGCGGTGTCAGTTCCAAGGCCTTTGACGGTCGTGGTAATTACAATCTGGGTCTTAAGGAACAATTGATTTTTCCGGAAATAGATTACGATAAAGTTGAAAAAATTCGCGGCATGAACATAACTATCGGCACTTCGGCCAGGACCGATGAAGAAGCGCGCCAGTTGCTGACAGAGTTAGGCATGCCTTTCCGTAAGTAGGGAGACCAATGGCTAAGAAGTGTCTTTTAGAGAAACAAAAACGTAAACCGAAATTTCAGGTTCGTTCTTATAGCCGGTGCCGTCGTTGCGGTCGGCCGCGGGCCTTTATTCGTCGGTTCGGACTGTGCCGTATTTGCTTTAGAGATATGGCCCTGGCTGGCGAAATCCCTGGTGTCGTTAAGGCCAGTTGGTAAATTTTAGGATTTTGGAGTTACTGTTATTATGAGTATGACCGATCCAGTTGCTGATTTGCTGACGAGGGTGAGAAACGCCTCAAAGGCCAAAAAGAACGCCGTCGATATTCCGGCTTCAAATCTGAAGCGGGAGATCGTGCGCATTCTTATAGAGCACAAGTATATCAACGACGTGGTGGAGCTGCCGGACAACAAGCAGGGTATCCTGCGGGTCTATCTCCGCTATACCCGGGATGACAAGTCTGTCCTGAAAGGGATCCAGAGAGTGTCTCGCCCCGGTTTGAGAAAGTATTATCAGGCGGAGAAGGTACGCCTGTCCACCCACAATATGCGGGGTATGATGATCGTATCGACGTCGCAGGGTGTAATGACCAACTTCGATGCCGCCAAGAAGGGCATCGGAGGTGAAGTAATCTGTAGGTGTTGGTAAAGGAAGGATTGGAGATGTCTCGCATAGGTAAGAATCCGATAGCGATTCCGGACAAGACGAAAGTCGAGATCAAAGACTCGTCGGTGACGATCACCGGTCCCAAAGGTACGCTTTCGAGAGAAATCCATCCCGAAATGACGGCTGCAATCGAGGAAAACCAGTTGCTGGTTTCCCGGCCCTCAGATGCCAAAAGACATCGTGCCCTCCATGGCTTGACCCGTTCGTTGCTAAACAATATGGTTGTCGGCGTCACCGAAGGGTACAAAAGGGAACTGGAAATAATCGGAGTCGGTTACCGGGCCGAAGTGAAGGGTAAGATACTTGTGTTGTATCTGGGGTATTCGCACCCCATCGTGTTTGGTCCCCCGGACGGAGTAACCATAGAGGTTTTGCCCAAAGAGAATAAGGTTATCATACAAGGCATAGATAAAGAACTGGTGGGCCAGTGTGCCGCGAAGATTCGCTCGTTCCGTAAGCCGGAGCCTTATAAAGGCAAAGGCGTCCGGTACGTTGGCGAACATGTACGTTCCAAGGCCGGCAAGAAAGCCAGTTAGGATATATGGTGTAACTTATGGCTGATAAGAATATTGTTAAAGCAAAGAAAGCGCTCCGGCGCCGTATGAGAGTCCGCAAGACAATCCACGGCACCCCCGAGCGCCCGCGTCTGACTGTGGCAAAGTCGCTTAAAAACATCTTTGCCCAGGTTGTTGATGATGTCAACCACATTACTCTGGCGGCGGTGGCTACGAACTCCAAGGCCATGACCGATGAGCTCAAGGATGACATGAACAAAACCCAGCAGGCTTTTGAGGTTGGTAAGAAGATTGCACAGCTGGCCAAAGATAAAGGGATTGAAGCGGTTGTTTTCGACCGTAACCTCTCCCGTTATCACGGAAGAATAAAGGCTGTTGCCGATGGCGCTCGCAAGGGCGGATTGAAATTCTGATAATACGTGGAATTTATAGAATAAGAGGTTTAGGTGGCAAAGTTTGACGTTGATAATCTCGAGTTTGAAGAACGAGTGATACATGTCAACCGTGTAGCCAAAGTGGTAAAAGGCGGACGTCGATTCAGCTTTACGGCACTCGTTGCTGTTGGTGACAAGCGCGGTCGCGTGGGCGTTGGGCATGGGAAGGCTTCCGAAGTATCCGATGCTATTCGCAAGGCAACCGAAGCCGCTAAGAAGGATATGATCAATATCAACCTGATTAACGGCACTATCCCGCATCGCATCGACGGTCAGTTTGGCGCCACAACGGTTGTGATGCGTCCGGCATCACCCGGTACCGGCGTAATCGCCGGTGGAGCCGTGCGGACGGTACTTGAATCACTGGGCGTTCAGGATGTCCTGACTAAAGTTCTCGGCAGTCGCAACCCGAACAACGTGGTTAAGGCTACCATGGACGGACTTCTCGAACTGAAAACTCGCGAACAGGAAGAGAAAGTCCGCGAGCAGGCCTAGGGCCGGCTCGACGACAGGTGGTTAGGATATGGGAAAACTTAAGATTACACAGATAAGAAGTACTATCGACCGTAAGGAACCGCAAAAGCGAACAATTACGGCTCTGGGTCTGGGCAAGATTCGTCGCACCGTGGTGCACAATGACACTCCGCAGATTCGCGGGATGGTCAGGGCGGTCCAGCATCTGGTATCGGTCGAAGAAATTGACTAAAGCTATAGGGCGGGATACATGGAACTTCATACATTAAAACCCCCGGCAGGCTCGAAGAAGACGCGCCGTCGGGTAGGACGCGGCTCCGGTAGCGGACTGGGCAAGACTTCCGGTCGTGGCCACAAGGGCGCCGGCCAGCGCAGCGGTTTCACTCAAAAACCGGGACGCGAGGGCGGCCAGATGCCGTTGCACCGTCGTCTTCCGAAGCGCGGCTTTACGAACATCTTCAAAAAAGAATTTCAGATTGTCAATCTGAGCGATCTAACCAGGTGTCAACCGGGTGAGGTAACGCTCGATACTCTGAAAAAAGCAGGTTTGATCAGAAAACTGTCGATACCTGTCAAGTTTCTTGGCAATGGTACTATAGATAAAGCTTACACGGTTAAGGCGAGCGCCTTCTCCAAGACAGCAAAAGAGAAGATAGAAGCAGCAGGCGGAAAAGCCGAGGTGATTTAGTGTTAGAGACTTTTAAATCAATATTTAAGGTCGAAGAGCTAAGAAGAAGAATCCTGTTCACCATGGCCATTCTTGTCGTCTACCGGGTCGGCGGTCATATTCCGACGCCCGGCATTGATGGCTCAATTCTGGCTGCGGCCCTGTCGTCGAATTCCATTTTCGGACTTCTCGACCTTTTCGCCGGCGGAGCTTTTGCCAAGGCCACCATTTTCGCGCTTGGAATCATGCCATACATCTCGGCTTCGATTATGCTCCAGTTGCTTGGAGCGGTCGTGCCGTGGTTGCAAAGGCTACAGCGCGAGGGTGAAGAAGGACGTCGCAAGATCACGCAGTATACCCGTTACCTGACAGTCGTTATTGCGGCGCTTCAGGGTTGGGGTACGGCCGGATTCTTGACAACCATCAACCTCAACGGTGTTCAGGCCGTCCACATGGATACGACCGGGTTCATTCCGCTGACGGTTCTGACCTTTACTTGCGGATGTATCTTCATCATGTGGCTGGGTGAGCAGATAACCGAAAAGGGTATCGGTAACGGTATTTCCCTTATCATTTTCATCGGTATTATCGCTCGCTTCCCCGAAGCCGTCGTAGAAGAAGCTCAGATGGTTTGGTACGGCAGCCGTTCGTTCCTTCTGGAGCTGGTGATGGTCGCCATGATGGTACTGGTTATCGCGGCGGTTATTCTGGTTACCCGCGCCCAGCGCAAGGTTCCGGTACAGTATCCGCGCCGTGTGGTGGGACGAAAAGTGTACGGTGGTGCGGCCACGCATCTGCCGTTGTCGGTCAACTCGGCCGGTGTTATCCCGATCATTTTCGCTCAGTCAATTATGTTTCTGCCGTCCACCCTGGCCCAGCTGTTCCCCAATACCGATTGGGTTCAGAATCTCGTGGCCGTGTGGCTGGCTCCGGGAGGCGCCTGGTATTCGATTATATATGGTCTCATTATTATATTCTTTGGCTATTTCTACACGGCTATTGTTTTCAATCCGATGGAAATCGCCGACAATATGAGACGCAACGGTGGGTACATTCCCGGTATTCGTCCGGGAAGAAATACATCTGAATACATCGAGAGGATTCTCACGCGCATAACTTTGCCCGGAGCGATCTTCTTTGCCATGATAGCCATTCTGCCGTGGATCCTGATTTCGCGGGCCAACGTGAACTTCTTCTTCGGTGGTACGGGACTTCTGATTGTGGTCGGTGTGGCGCTGGATACGCTCCAGCAGATTGAGTCGCATCTGGTCATGCGTCATTACGACGGTTTCATGAAGAAGGGTAAGATTCGCGGGAGGTCGATGTAGGCATGAATCTGGTATTTCTCGGCCCCCCAGGATCAGGCAAAGGTACTCAGGCTGTCAGACTCGCTGAAAAGCTGGGTTTGATTCATCTATCCACCGGCGACTTGCTGCGTGACGCTGTGAAGCGTTCCACGGAATTGGGCAAGCAGGCCGAGGGATATATGAAACGCGGTGAGCTGGTACCGGATGAGCTGATTATCGGGTTGATCGAGAATCAGATTACCGATGGAAAACTGGACGATGGATTTATACTTGACGGTTTTCCGCGGACCATCCCGCAGGCCACGGGGCTTAAGGGGATGCTTGAGAAGAATGATATAAGTTTAGATATGGCAATACTTTTCGACGTTAGTGATGGTGAAATCGTAAAGCGACTTTCCGGGCGGTGGTACTGTCCGCAGTGCTCGGCCGGGTACAACTATCCGGCTCAGATGCCGAAGACGGATGGTCGCTGTGATCATGATAACGCCCAACTGCAGCGGCGCCCTGATGACGAAGAAGCAGTCGTTCGCAATCGTCTGGAAGTATACAAGAAGCAGACCAGGCCGATTGAGGATTTCTATCGAAAGGAATCGATTTTGGCTGAGGTCAACGCTCAACGGACGCCTGACGAGGTATTTCAGGCGGTAGTTGAGGTAGTGTCTTCGAAGGTCGAATGATAATAAAATTGAAGACACCTGATGAAATTGAGGTAATGCGCCAGGCCGGGCGTATTGTTGCCGAAACTCTGGAGATGGTTGAACACAATCTGAAACCGGGAATGACCACCGGGAAGCTAAATGAGATGATCGAGGAATTTATTCGTTCGAAGGATGCTATACCGGCTTTTCTGAATTACCAGGGTTTTCCGGCGTCGGCATGTATCTCGATTGACGACGAAGTGGTTCACGGTATTCCGGGTGATCGTGTCATCAGGGAAGGTGAGATAGTGTCGGTCGATGTCGGCTCGATATTCGAAGGTTTTTACGGTGACTCTGCTCGCACCTTTGCGGTTGGTGAGATATCCGATGAGAAGGCGCGATTGATGGAAGTTACCGAAAATTCTTTAATGGCCGGTATTGACAAAGCAAGAAATGGCAATAAATTAGGACAGATTTCGGCGGCCGTTCAGCAGGTAGCCGAGAGTGAAGGATTTGGTGTGGTTCGTCAGCTGGTCGGGCATGGTATCGGCCGCAAGATGCACGAGGAACCACAGGTGCCCAACTACGGTTCTCCCGATGAAGGTCCGGTCCTTAAGACCGGTATGGTGCTGGCTATTGAACCGATGATCAACATGGGTACCTACGAGGTAAAGACATTGCCGGACGGATGGACGTTCGTCACGCTTGACGGGCAACCGTCGGCTCACTTTGAGCACACGGTGGCTATCACTGATGATGGTCCGGATATTTTAACACTGGTATAAGGAAAGTATGGCCAAAGAGGAAACCATCCAGGTCGAAGGGAAAGTGATAGAGACGCTTCCTAACGCCATGTTTAAGGTGGAGCTTGACAACGGCCATGTGGTACTGGCGCACATTTCGGGAAAGATGAGAATGCATTTTATCAAAATTCTCCCTGGCGACAAAGTTACTCTTGAACTGTCGCCATACGATTTGAGCCGGGGCCGCATCACGTACCGGTATAAATAACGACGTGAAGGTTGGGTTAAAGTTATGAAAGTTAAGTCAGCTATAAAGAAACGCTGTGAGTTTTGTAAGATAATCAAACGCAAGGGCGTTCTGCGGGTTATTTGCTCCAAGAACCCCAATCACAAGCAGCGTCAAGGTTAGAACAGAAGTTTTTGATTTAATATAAAGGAGTTACAATTGGCTCGTATTGCCGGTGTAGACTTACCGAAAGATAAACGAATCGAGGTCGGGTTACAATACATCTTTGGTATCGGCGGGTTCCGGTCGCAGGAGATTCTCAAGAAGACCGGTATCAATCCGGATACCCGTGTCAACAAACTTACGGATGAAGATGTAGCCAAGCTTCGCAGCGTCATAGAAAATGACTATAACGTCGAGGGTACGCTTCGCGGCGAAATCTCGATGAACATCAAGCGCCTTATGGATATCGGTGCCTATCGCGGTCTTCGTCACCGCCGGGGATTGCCGGTACGCGGTCAGCGTTCGAAGACCAACGCCCGCACCCGTAAAGGCCCGAAACGTCAGGTTGGCGGTTTGAAGCGCAAACCTGCGGCCAAGAAGTAAACTGTTATTTATATAGAGGTGATTAGGTGGCTGATCCTAAGAAAAAAGGACGCGCAAAAAAGAAGACTCGCAAAGTTGAGAGCAACGGTGTTGTTCATATAAAGGCCAGTTTTAATAATACTATTATTACTATTGCTGACTCCACGGGAAAGACTATTTCGTGGGGTACCGCGGGCAAGGTAGGCTTCAAAGGCTCCAAGAAGTCGACTCCGTTCGCGGCGCAAATGGCTGCTTCAACCGCGGCAAAAGAAGCTATGGACATGGGTCTTCGTAGAGTGGAAGTATGGGTCAAGGGCCCCGGCTCCGGTCGTGAAGCAGCTATTCGTTCGCTGTCAGCGGCGGGACTCGAGGTTACCCTGATCAAAGATGTAACGCCGATTCCGCACAACGGTTGTCGTCCGCCAAAGCGTCGGCGTGTGTAATTTGTCTGTAATGTGTTTGGTATATGAGGAGAATTAATGGCTCGGTATCGTGAAGCCAATTGCAAACTGTGTCGCCGCGAGGGTGAAAAACTCTTTTTGAAGGGTACCCGCTGTTACACTGAAAAGTGCGCCGTGGAGAGACGTCAGTACGCCCCCGGTCAGCACGGTCAGCGCATGCGTCGCAAGGTATCCAACTATGGTTTGCAGTTACGCGAAAAACAGAAAATCCGTCGGACCTACGGTCTTTTGGAAAAGCAATTCCATAATTATTTCAAGAAGGCTGACTTAAAGGTCGGTATTACGGGTGAAAACCTGGTGCAGATGCTGGAAACGCGTCTGGATAACATCGTTTATCGGCTTGGTTTCGCGCCGTCGCGCAAAGCAGCCCGTCAGTTAGTCCGGCACCGTCATGTTCTGGTGCAGGGCAGGATCGTTGATATCCCGTCTTTTGTAGTAAAACCCAATCAGGTTATCAAGGTTAAGGATAAGTCCAAGAACCTGGACCTGGTGCACGCAGCTTTGAAAGAAGTGGGCCGCGGTGAAGAACTCCCCTGGCTCAGACTTAACAAAGCGGCTCTCGAAGGAGAGTTGCTGGAAGTTCCCAAGCGCTCCGATATTCCGTTAACGGCCAATGAACAGTTGGTTGTGGAGCTTTATTCTAAGTAATCCCTTTGGGAGGTTTAGTAAGTATGAAATGGAAGCCACTAACTATGCCCAAGGAGGTCGTTAACGACCAGTCTTCGGCTACTGAAAACTATTCCCGCTTTATTGTCGAACCGCTCGATAGAGGATTCGGCACGACCCTGGGTAACAGCCTGCGGAGAGTTCTGCTCTCATCGATTCAGGGTGCCGCCGTGGTCGCTTTGCGGGTAAAAGGATGTCTACACGAATTCTCTACCATCGAAGGCGTTTACGAAGACGTAACCAACATCGTCCTGAATGTCAAGAATATACGTGTGAAGATGCACGGCGACGAAATGTGCACTCTGACTTTGAAAACGAACGCCAAAGGGAAACTCACGGCCGGGATGTTCGAAGGCACTCCTGACGTTGAAATTCTCAATCCCGACCAACACATCTGCGAACTCACCAAAGACCAGGAGTTCGAGATGGAAATAGATGTCGACTCGGGACGCAGCTATGTCGTGGCCGAACAGAACAAGCGCCCTGACGCTCCCGTCGGGACTGTTTTTGTCGATGCTCTGTTCTCGCCGGTGACCAAGGTCTCTTATCAGATCGAGAATACCCGTGTCGGTCAGCGCACCGATTACGACCGGCTCATTCTCGAGATCACGACCGATGGCTCGGTGACGCCCGAGGATGCTCTGAGTTTTGCGGCCAAGCTGCTGAAAGACTACGTTCAGCTGTTCATTCACCTTGATGAAGAGATCATGGTTGAAGAGGAGCCGGAAGAGGATGAGGATGTTGTGCGGACGCGTAATCTGCTGAATATGCGTGTTGACGAGCTGGAGCTTTCGGTGCGGTCATCGAACTGCCTCAGAGCAGCCAACATTCAGACTATCAAAGACCTGGTTACCAAGAGCGAAAGCGAAATGCTCAAATACCGTAACTTCGGTCGCAAATCATTGAATGAAATTAGCGCGATATTAGAAGAGATGGAAATGTCTTTTGGTATGGATATCTCTCGATTCGTTGAATCCGAAAAGAAGTAAGAACAGATACAGGTCAAGAAATGGGACATCGAGATAAAGTAAAAAAACTGGGCCGCACGAGGTCGCACCGTGAAGCCATGCTTGCGAACATGGCCATGTCGCTTTTTACCCACCGGGTAATCAGGACCACCGATGCCAAGGCCAAGGCCCTGAAGCCGCTGGTCGATCGCATCATCGCAACCGCTAAACAGGATACTCTAAACGCCAAGCGCCAGGTGGCCCGGACAGTGAAGAACAAAGACGTGTTCAAGAAACTGTTTGCGGAGATAGTGCCCCAGTTTTCAGAAAGAACATCGGGATTCTCCCGGGTTATAAAGCTCGGTGTACGTCGCGGCGATGGCGCTCCGATTTCGGTGGTGGAGTTGTTGACCGAACCGACGAAAGTCGATACCGGCGACAAGGCCAAGAAAGCCAAGAAATCCGCCAAGGACATGGCCAAGCCGAAGGTTACGGCCGGTCCGAAGGGTACCAAGGCTTCCAAAAAAGACGCCAAAAAGACCCGTGCCGGCAAGAAATCCGGTGGCGGGAAAAAGAAATCCGTTCAGAGGACGAAAAACAAATAACCGGCTTTATCCGGTTGTTTATAATAGACATAAGCCCGCCTCTCCGGCGGGCTTCTTTTTGTGCAGGCAGCTCAATTTTTGCTGTATTTATCCGCTTGCCATGCCAGATGACTTTTGTTATATAACCAACATGCAGATGTGTCAACCAACACTTGACATGACCTTGATATCATCATATAAATCAACAATAAACAAGTTATCTGAATAACCTTTAGCAGGTTGGGAGCTATGACAGAGGTAACACCGCAATCTACCCCTAAAAAGGGACTTTCAAAGGGCTGTCTGATTGGACTGGTTGTCGGCGGCGTTGTACTGGTAATGCTGATCGTGGCAATCGTTGTGATTTACATCTACCGCGAGGATATAGCCAAAGCCTCCGGTTCGATTTTTGTCAACCAGGTACAGACTATGGCGGCCGAGGATCCTGCTCCGGGTCTCGACACCGTGCAGTTCAATGCCGTATGCGACGGACTCAAGGAGAGGATGGAAGCTGAGCCGCTGGAGGCCGAAAAATTCGCGGTCATGATGAAGCAGATTCAGACTATCCCGGCGGACTCCAAAGTGGATTCGATCGAAGTAGAGATATTCTACGAGGCGGTATTCGAGATGTATCCTGATCTTGAAGAACTGGCTCCACCGCTCCAAATGGACGAAATGGATGTTGAGGATACCGGGGAAATGACCGAGTAGCAACCTCGACTGACACCCGCCGGTTCTTCTCCGGTCTGTCTGAAATGCCGATATGATGATGATTTTCGCGACTATACTTGCCGCCTATCTCATCGGGGCGATCCCGTTCGCCCTGGTGGTTTGTGGTATCTTCGGTGTCGGCGATATAAGGAAGCAAGGCTCCGGCAATATCGGGGCTACCAATGTCTGGCGCGTGGCCGGCTTTAAAGTCGCTGTGTGGGTCTTTATCGGTGATATCGGCAAGGGTGTGGTGGCGGTGCTGCTTGCTCGCTATGTCGCTTCAGCATACGATGTGAGCCTGATGTCTGTCGACCTTTTTGTCGTATGTTGCGCTCTGGCGGCAATACTCGGGCATATGTTCCCCGTGTACCTTCGCTTCAAGGGAGGTAAAGGAGTCAACACGGCGCTCGGAGCGGTGGTGACCATGCTTCCGCTGGAGGCATTGATTAGTCTCGGAATATTCTTGCTGGTGGTTCTGGCGTTCAGATATGTATCGCTGGGATCAATCACAGGAGCGTTGACACTATTGGTGGTGATATTGATAGAGAAATTCGTGATGCACATTCAGGTAGCCCCGGTCTATATATATCTTGCCGCCGCTCTCGCCGTGTTGATTCTGGTGGCGCACCGTCAGAATATCGCCAGACTGGCGGCGGGGACGGAGAACCGTTTTTCGTTTTCATCGAAAACACGCGGGGAGGCGCAAAATGGCTGATCGTATCGGTATATTAGGCGCCGGCTCATGGGGTATGGCTATTGCCGCTCTGCTCGAAAAGAACGGCTGCGCGGTCAAACTCTGGGAATTCAACCAGAGCGATTACGAGAAAATACGCGACATGCGCTACCATCCGGACAAGCTCAAAGAAGTACGGCTGGCGGCGAGTATCGACGTTACCCATGATCTCGAGCATGCCGTTTCCGATGTAAGCTGGATTGTCCTGGCGGTACCATCGCAGTTTCTCCGGTCGGTTCTGGTGAAGCTGAAAGGCAGGGATTTTAAAAATGTCGGTTTCGTTAACCTCGCCAAGGGAATCGAGACCACTACTTTGCAAAGGATGTCCGAGGTGATTGAGCAGGAACTCGGCGTTGATCCGGCGTATGTTTCAACGTTGTCGGGACCATCGCACGCCGAGGAAGTAGCGGCTGATTTGCCAACGGCGGTTGTGGCCGCGGGGTGTTCTGATGATGTCACCGGCAAAATCCAGAGTATCTTCAGTAATCAGACGTTCAGGGTTTATCAAACGGACGATTTGACCGGTGTTGAACTGGGTGGTTCGCTGAAGAATATCATCGCTATCGGCGCCGGTATTACAGCCGGACTGGGGATGGGTGACAATACTATGGGTGCGCTGATGACGCGCGGCCTGGCCGAGATGACGCGGCTGGGTGTCGCTATGGGGGCACAGGCGCTGACGTTTGCCGGGCTTTCGGGGATCGGTGATCTTATCACGACCTGTTCATCAAGACACAGCCGCAACCGGTTTGTGGGTGAGAAGATCGGTCAGGGGGAGAAGCTCAAGGATATTCTGGCCTCGATGAAGATGGTGGCCGAGGGAGTGCAGACGACGCGCTCGGGGTATGCCCTGGCGGAGAAGTTTCAGGTCGAGATGCCTATTACCAACGAAGTCTATGAAGTGTTGTTCAATGACAAGCCGCCCGCCGAGGCAGTGGGCGATTTGATGGGCAGAAAATTAAAAGCCGAGATATGGCAATAGATAAACCCTAATCAGGGGGACCAATATGGCTAAAAGCGGCGAGGCAGGAAAACTCTACTATTCCATAAGCGAGGTGGCCAAGATTACCGGACTCGAGGCCTACGTGCTCAGGTACTGGGAAAAAGAGTTCGATATACTGCGGCCGAAGAAAAATCGCGGCGGAAATCGTACATATACGCAGAAGGATATCGATATTATCAATCGGATCAATTACCTGCGTAAAAAAGAGAAGTTGACTATCGAGGGCACCCGCAAAAAGCTGATGATGAAGAAGCCGACCGAGGTCAAAACGGCCGCGGCTTCATCGGCGCGGACAAAGACCCTGCTCGGGCAGATACGCAAGGATGTGCTCGATTTGCTCAAAGATTTCTCTTGAACTTTAGGCAATTTTGGGTACCTTTAGCCCTGTATAAAAAAGACATAGCCATTTGGTGCGTATATCATTTGACGCACAGAATATAGTCGGAGCGTAGCGCAGTTTGGTTAGCGCACTCGCTTGGGGTGCGAGAGGTCGGCCGTTCAAATCGGCTCGCTCCGACCATTTTTTTGCATTTTCACCCTTCCAGTTGCATCTTTTTAATCTTCCGGGTTTATAAAAGCCAACAACAAGAGTTTTATCTTCATGCTTTTTTCTTAAATTGTCGGTACGGCGGAAGGTCCCGGTTAAGGCGCGGGACCTTCGCTTTTTTGTTTTCACCGCCTATCAATTGAAGCCATTTTAGCCTGCATCCATCTTAAGACAACTATTTATAATGGTTGCTTGCCGGTTTGTGTAAATCTATTGTACCGGTAGGTAAAACAATGGCAGATAGGGTTTAGCCGTGCGTGAAATAATCATCAATGCTGCGCTGGTGCTGGTTCCGGCCTACAATGCCGGCAAGTACATTCCGGAGCTGGTGAGTCGTCTCCGGAAATTCGTGTGCGACGAGAACCTGCTTTTTGTCAACGATGGCTCCTCGGACAACACGCTCGAACTGTTGAAACAGCACAACGTAAACCATATCTCCTTCCCGCAAAACCGGGGTAAGGGGGCGGCTCTCATGGCCGGCTTTGAATATGCTATCGAGAACAACTTTCGGTCGGTTCTCACCATCGATGCCGACCTGCAGCATCTGCCTGAGGAGATACCTCGCTTCTACGCTCTGGACAACGGTCGACGGGTTGTTATCGGAACAAGGAAAATGGATCTGAAGATCATGCCGTTCGACCGCTGGCTGACCAACAATCTTACCTCGATGATAGTCTCGGTTTTTTCCACGCAGCGGGTCAGGGACAGTCAGTCCGGTTTTCGCTTGCTGCCGACCGAACTTCTGAAAGCGATTCGGTTGAAAACTGTCGGTTATGATTTCGAGTCGGAGATGCTTTTCAAGGCCGGGGCCGTAGGTTGCTCTATCGCCGAGGTGCCGATCTCAACGATTTACGAGGGCTCGACCTCGTACATCAATCCTCTCAAAGACACCGGCCGCTTTGTGCGCCAGATATGGAAAAGAATCTGGGCATAAATGTGATACCAGTGTTGCCTCTATAGCGGAACAAACGCTTGCCCGCCGGACTTCTATTAGTTAGAATAGCACTTACAGTGCTTTTGGATGTCTGTCCGCAATGGCTTCAACGGAGTTTTTATGTCAGCGAAACGAATTTTAATTACCAACGACGACGGTTATTTTTCCGAAGGTATCACTGCTCTTTACAAGGCGCTGTCGCGAAAACATCAGGTCTACATGGTGGCGCCGGACCGCGAACAGTCGGCTTCATCTCATTCGCTGACCTTGAATCGCCCTCTCCGGGTTCACAAAATAGGTAAGAACCATTATACCACCGATGGCACCCCGACCGATTGTATCATGCTGGCTATACATCTTCTGTTCAAGCGCAAACGGCCCGATATTATCATCTCCGGCATCAATCATGGCGCCAATATGGGCGATGATGTTACCTACTCCGGGACGGTGGCGGCGGCGATTGAGGGCTCGATTTTGAAGATACCGTCGATTGCGGTTTCGATGGCCAACTACGAGCCGGGTATGTCCATGAGCCGGGCGGCCAATTTCGTCAAAAAGCTTCTGGATTCGTATGAGAAGATGCAGCTCGACCCCAGAATATTCCTCAACGTGAACCTGCCGCCGGACAACGGCAAGGCATACTCTAAGTACGAGTTCACCGAACTCGGTTTCCGGCATTACAAGGATATCGTTATTCACAAGACCGATCCGCGCGGCAAACCCTACTACTGGATCGGTGGCAGGCCGAAATGGAAGACTACCAAAGGGTCGGATTTTGAGGCGGTCAACCGGGGGGTGATTTCGATAACGCCGCTGAAGCTCTGTTTTACCGATGTTCAGACTCTCGACCGGCTGGCCGGGGACAAATTCAAGCTGTAGTTATTGTAAGCTTTCGGTTTAGCTCCATAAAAACATTGACATCTACGAAAAAAGACATATCATATGTCGTTCTCAACTATCCTCGGGGCGTGGCGCAGGTTGGTAGCGCGCTTGGTTCGGGACTAAGAGGTCGCTGGTTCAAATCCAGTCGCCCCGATTTTTATTAAATGTTAGAACTACTAAGCATCTCGATACCTCAATAACATTTAATAATGGGGGTAAGAAATGGTTCTTACCAAGAGCGTGAACCGCAAGCCGGTTATCGCGGTAGTTGGGGCTAATAAATGTTCGAAAAAACTTCGGGATATGGCTGCTGAAGTCGGACGGTACGTGGCTGAAAATGGGGGTATCATCGTCTGCGGAGGTCTTGGAGGAATCATGCAGGGAGCTGCCCAGGGAGCCAGGGAGGCCGGCGGCGTTACCATAGGTATAATACCCGGCGATAATCCCCACGATGCCAACGAATTCATCGATATCGTAATCCCATCCGGCTTGGGCGAGGCCAGAAATGCTCTCGTGATTCGAACTGCCGATGCCGTTATTGCTTTCCCCGGCAAGTATGGTACGCTTTCAGAAATGGCTTTCACTCTACAGGCAGGCAAGCCCCTAATCTCAGTCAATGCATGGAGCCTCGGCGATGATGTCATTCAGGCCAAGACACCGCTGGAGGCCGCCGAGTTGGCGATGAAACTTGCGAGGGAGCGTGCGTGAGTTCGGTTGCTGCCGAGCTGTTGGTACGTGGCCTCGTCCAGGGCGTGGGCTATCGCTACTTTTGCTATCGCAGCGCAACCAATCTAAATCTCAAAGGGTGGGCCAAAAATAATCCCGACAGAAGTGTGACGGCCTATGTTGAGGGTGATCGCTCCGCAATCGAGGATTTTATAAAAGATATCAAGATCGGACCGCCATCGGCATCGGTTACCGATGTTATCGTTAAGTGGTCCGACTTCACCGGCAAGTACGATAGTTTTGACATCACATACTAAAGGCGGCTGATTAACATGGAAGACCTCGCAAAGTATATTCGAAGCGTTCCCGATTTCCCCAAACCGGGAATCAATTTTTACGATATCACCACTCTGCTTGCTGACCCCACCGGGTTCAAGAAGGCTCTCGATACTATGGAGCAGTATGTTCGCTCCAAAGGGGCCACGAAAATCCTATCGGTGGAGTCGCGGGGGTTTATCTTCGGCGCCGCCCTGGCCGACCGTCTCGGGGTGCCGTTTATACCGGCGCGCAAACCGGGTAAGCTGCCCTACAAAACCGTTACTCAGGAATACGATCTCGAGTACGGGACTGACCGATTGGAGATTCATGCCGATGCTATCACAAGCGGCGACAAGAGTTGTTATTGTCGATGACCTGATAGCGACCGGCGGAACTCTCCAGGCGGTGTGCAAGATGATTGAGGCGCTCGGGGGAGAGGTGAGCGGGATATCGGTTTTGATTGACCTTTCGTTCTTACCTTGGCGGGAGAAGCTTAAGGGGTATGATGTCAACTACCTGATATCTTTTGACTCGGAGTAGGCGCTTTTATTCAGAGCTTGCCTTTTGCTGTAATCTTCGTTAAAATCCGTTGTCTTAAATCGAGACAGACCAACCACAGGTTGTGCCCCCGTAGCTCAGTTGGATAGAGCGACGGTTTCCTAAACCGCAGGTCGCAGGTTCAATTCCTGCCGGGGGTACCAGTTATACTGGCTTTATCGCGTTTCTTATATCCTTAGCAACTCTTTGGCAACACAAAAAGCCCACACAGTGGGTTCAATTTCTGCCGGGGGTACCAGTTATACTGGCTTATCACATTCTTATCTTTTCAGCAATTCTCGAGACAGTAAAGCCCGCGCAGTTAGGAACAACCCTGCCGGGTCCCAGTTATACAGGATCTCGTCGCCGTCCGTCACACCGCCGACGACACGCCAAGACCTACTTGACGGAACGACAGTTGGCAACACATAAAGCCCACACAGTGGGTTCAATTCCTGCCGGGGGTACCAGTTATACTGGCTTTAGTCGTGGGCCGTCAGGTCACACCGCCGTAGGCGGCGCCAAGACCTGACGGAACGAAGGCATTTAGCGGCGTTTTTTAGGTCTTTGTCGGGCCTGAAGGCGGGAGCCCTGCTGCCCACTGGTTTGCGGGGCTCCGCGAGTCAGAAAAACGCCGAACACGCCCCATTTCGCTTCGCCGCTGCAACTGCTTGATAATTAGCAGGATAAACCGGATATTTCTGCCCGAAATCATTTGACACACGCTAAAACTTGTCATATATTCGTTAATTATTTTTCGCATAGTAAACGTCTATGAATAAGTAAAGAGAAGTAATTTCTATTTTCGAATAAGGAGTCAAGAGGGATGAAAGGGTCTTTGACAAGGGCATTGGTATTGGTACTGGTTTTATCCTCAGCCGCCTTTGGGCAATATAGCTTCGATTTTGTAGGTGGTGGAGCCAGGGCAGAAGGTATGGGGAATGCTTATCTTGGAGTTTCTGATGATGTCAGCGGTGTTAGCTGGAATCCCGCCGGAATTTACGCAATTGAGAAACCGGTTCTTGGTGTGAGTTATGCCTCTCTTGCTCCTCGTGGAGCAGCAAACGCTGTTCGGCTCGACAATTACACCAATTTGGAGCACACGTCATCGTTCGGCAACATTGGCTCTGTTCAGCTTTGCGGCTCCCATGAGGGTGAAGGGGCATCCTTTTGTCGGTGGCGTCAGTTTCACACGTAACTTCGACATCTTTGCCAACGTGCGCAAGTTCGGGGTCATTTGAACGCTACTCTGGACGTTACCATAAACGGCGTCCACGTTGTAAACACCGCGTATATTGATATTGTGAGTAGCTTACAGCATCGATGGCGGCGTCAATTCGATTAACTTCGGGTTTGGCACGCGCCTTTACAACAACATATCCTTCGGAATCAGCGCTAACGTCTATAGTGGATCAGCTCTCCAGGTTGATCATATGCTTGCCGACGTAGAAAATTCGCTTTACGGTGTTATGCAGAGGGATTCGCCGTTCAGGATAGCATGCTGGTCGATACTATCAAATATTCGGGTGTCAATTTTACCGTTGGTTTCAAATACAACGGTGAAAAGACGAATGCAGCCCTCACTGTGCGCACTCCTTTCAAGCTTAAGATGGAATACGACAGGCTCGCATATAACATCGTTTACTTCAACGGGATAGTGTTCGACGGCCTTACGGATACCACCTACTACATGGACAACCTTGTGAAATACGATATGCCGTGGATTGTCGGAACCGGGTTTGCCTACAAAGTGAAAGAGAACTGGCTGGTGGCGCTCGATGCCGAAATGCGTGCCTTCAAAGGCGGTAAAATAAATGTTCGTCAGGGTCTTACAATCAACCCCGGTGGCGACAATATCGAGACTTACGTAGAATACGACCCCAGATGGAACAATGTTTTTACGGTGCGTATGGGGACGGAATATCTGAAGCAGACTTCTTTGGGCACCGTGCCGCTTCGCGCCGGACTTGGCTACGTTCCGACACCTGAACCGAATTACGATGCCGATGGCGTCGCTTCCAGAGCCAACGGCTATTACGGCAGTCTGGGAACCGGTATCCACTGGGAACAGATTCACTTCGACTTCGCCTATAGCGTATACACGATTGATGTCCGGTATTACGATGAGTATGACTATACCAACCGGAACCACCATCTGAACGTATCATTCACGGGAGTGTTTTAGGCTCTTAGCACCATAGAGATTAGCAGATTCTAAGATAGTTTTATGCAGGGCCGGCTCAACCGGCCCTGATTGTTCTTAATAATACAGGCGTCAGCGTTAACAGTATCGGGAGTAAAAATGTACGGCAAAGTCAAGCTGTCCAAGCGACAAATCAAAGAAGATAAATTCATGACCTTCATGCTCAATGCCAAGCATGAGCTTCTTGAGCACTGGCAGTATTATATTATTGGCGTCGCGGTCATTGTTTTGATCGTGGTAGCCACAGTTTTTTACTTCAACAGCCAGGAGACTCACCGGCAGGAGGCATCGGAGAAATATTCGCGTGCCCTGATTGATTATCGTTCGGGCAGCGACCAGGTAGCTTTGCTGAGCCTGAGCCAGGTTGTCAGCGACTATCCCGATACCAAAGTCGCCCAGCAGGCTACTTTTCTGCTGGCCAAGATCAACTACGAATCACAGAACTATCCCGAAGCACTTCGATATTTCGAGTCGTACGTCGCGGAGTACAAAGATGATGCTCTTCAGCGGGCATCCGCTCTGGGCGGCATAGCGGCTTGTTATGAAAATCAGGCCAATTATATCGAAGCCGCTCGTCGTTTTGCGGTGGCTGCCGGTGAATATCCCGATGGACCGCTGGCGGGTGATTATCATCTGGCGGCGATGCGCGACTTTTTGCTGGCCGGTGATGTTGAGTCGGCTCGCACGCATCTCGATATTCTCAAGGAAAAATTCGAAGGTACCACGCTGGTACGCCAGGCCGCTCGCCTATTCGCCGAAAAAAGCGGTAACTGATCCCAATCAGCAGGGGGACTATCATTGGCACAGGATAAGCCCGTAAAACTGGCCATACTGTGGCATATGCATCAACCCAACTACCGGGAACCCGGCTCAAATCGCCTGGTCATGCCGTGGGTACGTCTCCATGCCCTCAAAGACTATCTTGACATGCCGCTGACGGCATCGCGCTACGAAAAAGTCAAGGTAACTTTCAATCTCGTTCCATCGCTGCTCGACCAGATCGACCTGTATATTCAGGGCGGCACCGACACTCATCTGGAACTGTCCCGCGTTAAAGCCGAAGAATTAAACGAGGGGCAGCGCGTCGATATTCTTCGCAGCTTTTTCGCCGCCAATCCATCGACTATGATCACGCCTCACCGGCGCTTTGACGAGCTTTACAGGAAAGTCAGGGACAATTTCGCCCAGCCGATTCTGCCGGCGCTGTTTACCTCCGAAGAACTCCGTGACCTTCAGGTCTGGTCCAACCTGGCCTGGGTAGATCCCGTCTTCAAAAAGGAAGAGCCGATACGGTCGCTGTTTGACAAGGGACGTCATTTCAGCGAGGAGGAGAAGCATGCTCTTCTGGATTGGCAGATAGAATTGATGAAACGAATCGTGCCGACCTACCGGAAGCTGCTTGAGGATGGACGAATCGATGTTTCGTTCACGCCTTATTATCATCCGATTCTACCGCTATTGTGCGACACGAATTCCGCCCTTGAGGCTATGCCCAAAATGAGCCTGCCACAGAAACAGTTCGCGCATCCGGAGGATGCTCAAAAGCAGATTGTCATGGCTATGGAGAAGTATGAAGCGCTCTTCGGTGTTCCCATGAAGGGGATGTGGCCGTCGGAAGGTTCGGTTTCCGAGCAGGTGGCGCGGATAATGACGGAACAGGGCGTGAAGTGGATAGCGACCGACGAAGAGATTTTGTATAACTCGCTGAAGAAATCGGGGATGGATACTAAGGCGAATCCAATTCACGCTGTATATGAGTATGGTTCGGGTCTGAAGATGTTCTTCCGCGACCATTTGCTGTCGGACCGGATCGGTTTTGTATATTCGGGGATGAAGCCTGAAAAAGCGGTCAACGATTTTGTCAGCCACGTGCACAAGATCAGGGAGCTTCTGGTCGGGGATATTGAAAATACGGTAATACCGGTTATTCTCGACGGAGAGAACGCCTGGGAGTATTTCCCCGATGATGGTCAGGAGTTCTTGAAGGAATTCTATCAGCAACTCAATGATGATCCCCTGATTGAGACGGTTACGATGAGCGATGTTGTCGAGCAGGTGCCGGCCCGTAAACTGCCGTCGCTTTTTGCCGGCTCATGGATCAACCACAATTTCCGCATCTGGATCGGTCATCCCGAAGACAACGCTGCGTGGGACCTTCTCACCAAAGCGCGCGAGACGCTGGTGGCGTTTGAGGAAAAACATCGCGGGTACGATGCCGAAAAGATTGCGAGCGCATGGAATCAAATATATATCGCCGAAGGTTCCGACTGGTGCTGGTGGTACGGTGATGAGCACCGCGGGGCGCACAACGAAGAGTTCGATAGGGCATTCCGCAGGCATCTCGTGGCGGTCTACGAGCTTCTCGGACTGGAGATACCATTTGAATTTCTCAAGCCTATCTATCGCGGCGAGGCAGCTATTAAGGCTATTCCACCCGATGAGATTATCACGCCGGTTATCGATGGTCGCTTGAGCCATTTTTACGAGTGGTCCGGCGCGGGCTTTTATGATTGTCACAAGGCCGGCGGGGCGATGCATCGCGTTGATAGAAATATAGCCGGTATATACTTCGCATACGACTACGATTCCTTCTATATTCGGCTTGACTTCTCCGATAAAAAAAACTTAGAATTGGTCAGAGGCCTGAAATGTCGGGTTACGCTGTTTACGCCGGAGGCTAAAATCGTTGAGTTCCCGATAGGGTCGGCCGTTGAGCCGGCCAGTGCCGCGCCGGGCTGTGTCCATGCCATGGATGATATGCTGGAAGTGGCCATCAAACGAAAGAGCATCTTCGAAAACGGCCACGGGAACCTCGGCTTCAAAGTCGCTCTGGTGGAAGAGGACAACGAGATTGAAAGCTGGCCGGAGACCGACGCGATCACCTTCGACATACCCGAAGAGGGGCTTGAGTTGTTCTGGCCCCGGTAGCTAACAACTGTCATGGAGGATACATGACCGAATCATTTTTCAAAAACGAACCCAGTGAAGAGCCGACCGGAGATATTCCGGAGCTTGATGATAAAGCTGCGAGTACAACATCGAAGCCACATCCCGATAGTGACAGCTTTCAGTCCGAAGAGGGACGGATGGCAGCTATCATGTCATATATCCCGGTGCTGTGCTTTATCCCCCTGCTCAATATGAGAGAGAACAAGGAAGCGCATTTTCACGCCCGGCAGGGAGTGCTTCTGTTTCTGGTGGAGATTCTGGCCCTCATATTCCTGATCGACCGTATATCGAACTTTGTCTTCACGGCTATTCTGATTTGCGCCGTAGCTCTTTCGGTAGTCGGGATATACTTTGCTCTTCAGGGAAAGAATTACAAGCTGCCTATCGTAGGGGATCTGGCTGACAAGGCCAAGTTTTAGAAATTAGTAAAAGCTGTATTGGAAATAGTGAGATTTTCAGGGGGAAATATGTTCAGGAGAATACTCTTTCCGTTTTTTTCGATAATCTTGATGTTGATGCTTCTATCCTGTGCCACTACCGGTCCGGGCGGCAAGCAATCTTTGATTATTATACCGACGAGTCAGGAAGTCGCTATCGGTGCGGGCATGGCCGAGCAGGTCGAGCAGACCGAAAAGAAGCTCGATGATGCCGTTTGGCAAAGCTATGTGAACGAGGTGGGACAGAAGATCGTTGCTGTGAGCGACCGCAAGGATATCGAATATCATTTTGCCGTGATCGAGTCGGACCAAATCAACGCCTTTGCCGCTCCCGGCGGGTATATTTACTTCTATACGGGGTTGCTTCGCGAGATGGATAACGAAGCGGAGATGGCGGCTGTGATGGCGCATGAAATCTCTCACGTGGTCGCCCGTCACGGTATCAAAAGACTTCAGACATCCCTCGGTGTGGCGGCGGCCTACCAGCTCATATTCGGCCAGGAAGGGGCGTCGGACGTTCTTAATGTAGCTATCAATCTGGGAATGAGTCTGGCTTTTGCCGACTACTCGCGTGACAATGAGCGTGAGGCGGATGAGTTCGGTATTCACTATATGGTGAAGGCGGGCTATGATCCCAACGGGGCTATCGGGATGTTCGAGAAGCTGGCGGCACTCGGAGGCGGGGGAGACTATTCCGTCTTCGAGAAACTGGCGTCATCGCATCCGGCGACTCAGGAACGAATCCGCGATGCGAAAGCGCAGATTGCCGGTATGCAACCCTTACCGTCGGGTGTGACACTGGGAACATCGCGTTACCAGCAGATGCTGGGTCGGCTGCCGGCAAAGAAATAGACGCCTTAAAAGCGAGGGGAGATTCCAATGGATTTACCGAATACAGGACCAAAAGGATTGGGCGGATGGCTCGTGCTGCCCGCCATCGGGATGATCATAGCGCCTCTTATCACTCTGAACACCATAGGTAGCGACTTCTTCACGATTTTCACGAGCGGGTCCTGGGAGGCGTTGACCACTCCCGGCACCGAGGCTTACCATTGGCTTTGGAAACCAACACTGATTTACGAGATTGTCGGAAACGTCGGTCTTATCATCTTCGACCTTGTCCTGTTGGTATTGTTCTTCACGAAGTCGCACCGCTTCCCGACACTTTACATCGCGCTTTTGATTTCCAATGTTCTCTTTGTCATGTCCGATTTGTTTCTGGCAATGCAGATACCGGTTGTTGCGGGGAATTCCGATTTTGGTTCACTCAGAGAACTGATCCGTGCTGCTGTTGGCGCCACCATCTGGATACCGTACATGCTCGTTTCGAAGAGAGTTAAGAACACGTTTGTGAAGCCGCAACAGTATGCCGGCGGATCGATGTCGTCCAGTCTCGTCGGTGCATCGACGATGAACAGCAGCCCTGGCCCTGACTCCATCACATGAATCGTCCAAAATAGAAATAGGGCAGGATACGAAAAACCCTGCCCTATTATTTTGGCCGGTGAATACGGTCTACGCCGTTGCCTGGACTATCCTCTGCGTATCGCGGGCGATTACCAGTTCCTCATTGGTCGGGATGACCAGCGTGCGAACGGTAGCATCTTCAGCCGAGATATCCATCTGCTTACCGACAGCCTGATTGTTTTTGGTCTTATCAAGTTTGACGCCGATAAAATCCAGCTTTTCACAACTCAACCAGCGAACATCGGGCGAGTTCTCTCCAACGCCGGCCGTGAAGATGATACCATCGACGCCACCCAGCGCGCCGGCATAAGCAGCGATATATTTCTTCAGCCGATAGCAGTAAGCATCGAGGGCAATTTTAGCATTCGGGTTTTTGTCATTGGCGGCTGCGATAATCTCGCGCATGTCCGAGGATACTCCCGAAATACCGGCCAGGCCGGAGTGCTTGTTGAGAAGGGTGTTGGCCTCGTGTAAAGTAAGCTCTTCGCGGGCCATGACGTGCAAGATGATAGCCGGGTCCAGATCACCGGTACGGGTCCCCATAATCAGCCCCTCGAGCGGCGTGAAGCCCATCGAGGTATCTACCGATATGCCGCCATCGACCGCCGCCACCGAGGCGCCGTTACCGAGATGGCAGGTGATCAGCTTGAGATCAGTGATGGGTTTGCCCAGCATCTCAGCGGCCTGTTCGCAGACATATTTGTGCGAGGTGCCGTGAAAGCCATAGCGACGAATACCGTAGCGTTTGTACATGACGTACGGCAGACCGTAGATATATGCATGCGGCGGCATCTTGTAATGGAAGGCGGTGTCGAACACGGCCACCATTGGGACTCCCGGAAGGGTTTTCATACAAGCGTTGATACCGCGGATATTGTGCGGGTTGTGCAGCGGAGCCAACTCGATGAGGTTGCGTAGCTCGGTCATCAATTCCGGAGTGATAAGAACCGAGTCGGTGAATTTTTCACCACCGTGGACTACACGGTGACCGATAGCCTCGATCTCGGAGCGGTCTTTTATGACGCCGTGGTTCTCCGACATGAGAATCGAGACGACATATTCGACAGCCACGATATGGTCGAGAATTTCTCCGGACACTTTTACTTCCGGTCGGTCGTGGGGCTTATGGGTCAGAACCGAGGCCGACATACCTATTCGAGAAACCATGCCTTTGGCCAGAGCAGTTCCGGTTTCTGTATCCATTAGCTGATATTTGACCGATGATGATCCGCAGTTTATGACTAATATCTTCATGACTTACATCCCTGCTTTGGCTAGACCGGTGGTCATGCCGCTGCCGTTGATCTTGTTGCCGTCTTTATCGTATTGAAAAAACCCACTGCCGGTTTTGACGCCCAGATGCCGGGCACGAACCAGTTTCCGAAGGAGAGGGCAGGGGTTATATTTGTGCTCGGAAAGCTCTTCGAGCAGATTCTCCATCCACGACATGACGACATCGAGCCCCATCATGTCCGCCAGGGTGAGCGGTCCGACATTGAAGCCGAAGCCGAGTTTCATGGCGTTATCGATATCTTCCGCCGAAGCCACACCTTCCATAAGAACGTGCATTGCCTCGTTCAGAAGCGGGACGATAATCCGCGTGGTGACATAGCCCGGATATTCGTGGACAGTGATCCATTTCTTGTCAAGCAGTTCGGCAAAGGCTACAGCCTTGTCGAACGTGTCGTCATCGGTTCGCAGCCCCTTGACTATTTCAACGAGAGGGATTTTCGTGACCGGGTTGAGAAAGTGCATACCGATAATTTTCTGCGGACGCTCGGTGGTGGCGCCAATCTCGGAGATGGAAAGTGTACCGGTATTGGTGATCATGATCGCATCGGAACTGCAAATCCGATCGAGCTTCTCGAACAGGGAGCGTTTGAGACTCAGGTCTTCGGGAATAGCCTCAATAACGATTTCAGCATCTTCGGCCTCGGACAGATCCGATGAGGGGAAGATACGTGAGAGAATTGCTTTTTTGTCTGACTTGGTAAGTCCCCATCGTTCGATCTCGCGGTCGATTGATTCGGAGATGCCCTTAATGCCGGCTTCGGCCAGTTTGGTCGTTTTGTCAATCAGGGTGACTTCGGTGCCCGATGTCGCGATAGCCTCGGCCAGACCTTGCCCCATAATTCCGGCGCCAATTATTACGATAGAACTGTGTGCCATATTTTCAAGTATCCTTTCAAATCTACTTTGTGAATTTAGTAACAAATTCACGTCAGTCAAGCGATTTTGCGGCCCTGCCCGAATATGCTCTAATCTTCAAATAAGGCAAGTATTTAACAGGTCATCTGGCCACAAAATTAGGGCCTATGCATCTAATTTTCGGCTTGATGTTTATAATATTAACCATAGAGTTTGACTGCATCAGATAAAATACGTATTTAACTGTAGAATGACGTTCAGGTCGAAAGAGAGTGGGAGAGACAATGTTTAGAAAAGTCCTTATTGTTGCCATTGCGGCAGTCTTCGTTTGTCTGATAGCGGAACCGACTGCTGAGGCAGGTATTACCAAAGTAGCCAAGCGGCTCAATGTCCTGGAATTTTATGGTGGTTACAGCCATCCCGTCGGAAGCTATGATGGAATCGATATAATTGATTTCCTTGATTCGCAAGACAGGTTGGTAGAACTCGATGCTGACCAGGTTTATGATCCGGGGTATTACTTCGGTTTCAACTATGGTCAGTTGACCGTCAGCCACGTGCTTCTGAGCTTCGGCTTCAGGTGGACCCACATCGCCACGCTGGATACATTCTACACTGACCCATTGGTGCCGGGATTCGGATGGGAATTTCAGCCGGAGACCCCGACTTTTAACCTGTATGATCTCGATTTCAACGCCAACTACTTTCTGACTGATCCGTCGGTGTCGGTTCTGTCGCCGTATGCGGGTGTTGGTCTGCATGCGGGAATACTGTCTTTGTCGGGGGATTTTATCGAAACGCAAAATGACATAAAGTTTGCCCTCGGTTTGAATTTCGGGGCCGATTTAACGTTCTGGAAATCGCCGGATGGTCGCTCCCTGCTGGCGTTGTCGTCGGTAAATGAATGGATTGTGGCAGCCTCGAATGACAGGCCCAGGTATCTCAATTTTGGGGCGGCGCTGAAATACTATTTCAGGCCCTAATTGAACGCGCCAATTGAGCTTGCGCAGTGATTTTGTCGCTTTCTTTTGAGCCTTTTATGGCGGGGTTTCAATCTTGACAGCATATTGTACAACCGATATATTCGGCGCAAAATGTTAAATCACATACAATCTGCGAGGAAAAATTAGATGAAAAGAGTTGCCTTTATTCTGGTTATCGGTCTGGCGCTAATACTGGCTTTTGGATGTTCGAATAACGATGAAGCCGGTGATGCCAGTGGTCAGACTGATGCTAAGGCTGATTCCGCGGCTCCCATGACCCGTTGGGATAGTCTGGCTGCTATCCGGTATCCGGTCAGAGATGTGAACAACAAGTTCGTTACGCTGATGACTGACCATGGCAACATGACGTTAGAACTTTATCGCGATGTTGCTCCCGTACACGCCGACTCATTCGTGGCCAGAGTGCAAGACGGATTCTACGATAATTCCGCGTTCTTCAGAATCATCGATAATTTCATGATTCAGGGCGGCGACCCGACCGGGACCGGCAAAGGCAAAGTAAGTTATTACCTTGCCGCCGAATTCAGTGACCTTCCGCATCAGGATGGTACGCTGGCGATGGCCCGTTCGCGCGATGTCAATTCAGCCTCCACCCAGTTTTATATCTGTCTGGCCCGTAACCGTCAAACGGCCTCACTCGATGGAAAGTACACCGTCTTTGGCCAGTTGATCAAAGGCTACGATGTCCTTCACAAGATTGGTTCGGTTGAGGTTGTGGCCAATCCTGAACGCGGTGGAGAGGTCTCCCAGCCGTCGGTAGAGGTTCTTTTGCGGACCGCTTTCGTCTCCGACGCCGAGGGCAACGAAATACTATAGCGCTCGCAGGGCGCCTGAAAATTTATACAGGGCGGGATGCGGTAGTCCCGCCTTTTACTTTGGGTGAATGTTTTTATCTGGAACAGCCCTTATAATCTTTCGTTATAGAACAGTATGACGCCAAAGAAACTGGTCATTTTAGGCTCAACCGGCTCGATCGGACGTTCCACCCTGGAAGTGCTGAAAGCTCATCCGGGGCGATTTTCTGTACGGGCACTGGCGGCTTATTCCAATGTGGACCTGCTCATAGAGCAGTATCAGCAGGTAAGACCCGAAGTGGTCTGTCTGATTGATCCCACCGCTGCCAGAGAAGTGCGTCTGAGACTGAAAGATCAGCCGGTGGAGGTTTTGGTCGGCGAGGAAGAGCTGATCAGGCTGGCGTCAATGGACGATGTCGATATGGTCGTGAATGCGGTTGTCGGCGCGGCCGGTCTGAGGGCATCATTGGAAACGGTCAAAAAGGGCAGAACGCTGGCGCTGGCTAACAAGGAATCGTTGGTCTGCGGGGGGCCGCTTTTCCCGGATATCATAGAAAAAACAAAAGCGCGGATTCTTCCAATTGATTCCGAACATTCGGCTATCTGGCAGGCGTTAGCCTGTGGTAAGGAAAATGAGGTCAGGCGCATTATCATCACGGCATCGGGCGGACCCTTCAGGCAACTGCCTCCGGAACAGTTCAAGGAGATCACCTGTGAACAGGCGCTGAGTCACCCTACCTGGAATATGGGGCCGAAAATAACAATCGATTCGGCAACGCTGGCAAACAAGGGTCTGGAAGTTATCGAGGCGGTTGTTCTGTTTTCCGTGCCGGTGGAGAAAGTGAAAGTGGTTATTCACCCGCAGTCGATAATTCATTCTATGGTGGAGTTTATTGATTCTTCGATAATGGCGCAGTTGTCCAAACCCGATATGAAATTGCCTATCACTTATGCGCTTTTCTGGCCCGAACGGGTGGAATCTGATTTTGGAACGCTCGATTTTGACCAATTGAGCCAGATTACGTTTGAGAAACCCGACTTAAAGAAATTCCGTGCGCTCAAAATTGCCTATGACGTCGCCAGTGCGGGTGGAACGGCTCCGGCCATATTTAATGCCGCCAACGAGGTCGCTGTCGGGGCTTTTCTGAAATCCGCTGTCAAGTTTACAGATATTACCGATATTATAGAAAAAGTCGTAGATAAAATAGACGTTGTTTCGAGGCCTTCTCTGGACGATATTCTACAGGCCGACAGAATGGCCCGCGAAACAGCGAACAAGATGATAGGTAAATTATAGTTATGCTGACAATGCTTGCTTTCATATTCGTACTCGGAGTGTTGATTTTTATCCACGAACTTGGTCACTTTCTCGTCGCCAAAAAAGTGGGTATCAAAGTTGAGAAATTTTCGCTGGGTTTCCCACCGAACATATTTGCCAAAACGTGGGGTGATACAACCTACTGTATTGGCTTGATTCCGCTTGGCGGCTACGTGAAAATGGCGGCGGAGAATCCGGATGAGGAAGCTACCGGCGCGCCGGATGAGTTTCTGTCCAAATCGGTCGGAGAGAGAGCGGCTGTTATCTTTGCAGGACCGTTCATGAACTACGTTCTGGCAATCGTGCTGCTCATCGGAATCCTGCTCTTTAGCGGCAGGCCGATTTACGACGACAACAGGGTTCTGGTAGGCGAAGTGTCCGAGGGTGGTCCGGCCCAGTTGGCGGGTCTTCAGGTCGATGACGTCATTGTCGGTATTGATGGACACCCGGTTGCCAATTTTGACTCTCTGAGAGTAAGGATAAATGCCGTAGTCGAGAAGGAATTGAACTTAACTTGGGTGAGAGGCAACGACACGATCAGTGCCGCTATGAATACGGTAACATCTGAAGTTCCCAATCTTGATGGCAGCGTCGACACGGTGGGCATTATCGGCTTCGTCCAGAAACCGATTCGTTACGAAAGCTATGGTGTCGGTGAAGCTTTTGGGCAGGGTTTTATAACCGCTCACGTGATCGTCTGGGAGACGATTAAGTTCATCAAAAGAATAGTATCGGGGCAGGTCTCGGCCAAGATGATTGGCGGGCCGATTTTTATCGCCCAGCAATCCGGGAAAGAAGCCAGAAAGGGAGCGGCGAATTTGTTCTTCTTTATGGCTCTGCTATCGGTGAATTTGGCTATCCTGAATGTGCTGCCGATACCGGTTCTCGACGGCGGTAGCCTGGTATTTCTGGCTATGGAGAAAGTAAAAGGCTCGCCGCTTTCGATGAGAGCAAGGATGATTGCGCAGCAGATTGGCCTGGTGGTGTTGCTCGGGCTGATACTCGTGGTCACCTATAATGATATAATCAGGTGGCTGAGAAGCATTTAGATGATAACAGCCCTGGCAAAACAGCGGGCCGGTGAATCATTTTGCGGTAATTTCAGTATAATATGGTAAATGTACCTCCACGGGAGCAATTAGAGAAATGAGTAAAGCAAGTCTATCGGATACACTCTGGGATAATTTCAAACAGATCTTCATTGCGGTGATTCTCGCCGTGATAATCAAGACCTCGATTGTCGAGGCCTACAAGATTCCATCGCAGTCAATGGAAGATACTCTTTTGGTCGGCGATTTTCTTCTGGCTAACAAATTCGTATACGGAGCGCGCCTGCCGCTGGTCGACTGGCGTTTGCCCGCTATTGGTGAACCGGAACAGGGAGATATAGTGATTTTCATCTTCCCGCGCGATGGCGTCACCAAGTATATCAAGCGATGCGTTGCTGTGGCGGGCGATACGGTCGAAGTCAAAAACAAAATAGTATATGTCAACGGAGAGGTGTACCCTCTTCCGGAACATGGTAAGTACATCGACTTAAACAGCGCCGGCGAGGTGCACATTCAACCGCGCCGTCCCGGGGGAGGCGACAGTCGCGATAATTTCGGACCGTTTGTGGTCCCTGAAAATTCATACTTCATGATGGGAGACAATCGCGACAACTCCTTTGACTCCCGATACTGGGGAGTGGTTCCGTATGATAACGTGCTGGGCGAGGCGCTCATGGTTCACTGGTCGTGGGATGATTCGCTGTATCCGTCGCCCGATGTATCCGTGACCGACCCGCTTTCGGTGCCGCGAATGTTTATATACAACGCCGTTCATTTCTTTGAGAAGGTGCGTTGGAGCAGATTGTTCGGGATAATTTCTTAGCGGAGGGATTATGAACGGGATAGTCCGGAGTCTGGTCTTTTCACTGATTATTGTGTTGGGTCTTGTGTCGATGGGGCTGGCTGCGCCAAAGGTATCCGTTATAAATGATTCCTTCGACTTTGGCAAAACAATCCAAAACACGAAAGTCAGTCATACTTTCTGGGTGAAATCGACCGGCACGGCGCCGCTTCGAATAACCAGGATTATCCCCGGATGCGGCTGCACCCAGATACCGCTAAAGGATTCTGTGATTGCCCCGGGCGACAGCGCTGCCCTGGAGATAATATTCTCGACCAAATCGTTCAGCGGGCGCGTCGTAAAGCAACCGTCCATCTTCACAAATGCTTCCGATGAGAAACTCCGGCTGACTATCAAAGCGGATGTAGCATTAAATCCAGACAGCCTCATGCCTCTCAGAATCACGCCGTTCGAGATCGATGCCTCGCAGGCCGGTGAGCGCGAACGCCGGTACAGCGTTTTTCTCATTGAAAATCTGACCAACCGTGACTACAAGCTGAGCTTGATTGATGGAGACGAGAGTCTGTTCAAAGTGACCCTGCCCGCGACAATAAAAGCCGGGGAAACGGTGGAGGCAATGGTGGTCGTAAACGAGCTGGCGGCGGCGAAGGATTTTGAGAAGTCGGTGACGATCGAGGTTGGTGACGATTTCCATACCCGCTATACACTTCCGGTGCGACGTCTGGCTATTGCCCCATAAGCACAGGAAAAAACACAAGCGTTGACAGGTGGCCCCAATTACTCCATGGCCACCTTTTCTTTATGCTTGATTTATAGGTTCGAATTGCGTTATTGCCCGTGATGTATAGTCTTAAGGCACATCAAATATCAAAGCGGTTCGGGGGCAGGAAAGTATTCTCCGATATCGATATCGACCTGACCACCGGACAGTCACTGGCCGTGGTGGGGCCAAACGGATCGGGCAAATCCACTCTGCTCAATGTCCTTCTGAAGCTGCTTCGTCCCAATAAAGGGGAGGTGCGGTATATCGAAGATGACCGGGCGCTGGATGAGCCGGCCATTCAGGCTAAAACCTCGTTCGTCGCTCCCTACCTGAGTCTCTATGATCATCTCACGGCGGAAGAGAACCTGAGGTTTTTCAGCACTGTGGCCGGTGATCATGTTACCGGGAAAGAAGTCAACAACCTTCTGGCAAAAGTAGGCCTGGAGGGAAGAGGGCAGGACTATGTCGCCGGGTATTCCTCGGGCATGAAGCAGCGACTTAAATATGCCGTGGCCCTTTTGAACAAACCGGCTTTTTTGTTTTTGGACGAACCGACCTCGAATCTCGATGAAGCGGGGAAGAAACTCGTTACGAGCGTAATCGAACAATATCGACAGGATAGCATTATCATCATAGCCACCAACGAAGAACAGGAGTACGGTCTTGCCCAGCAAATCTGCCGGCTTAGTTAGTAAAGCCTTTGCCGTATTCGCGAAAGACTTGCGTCTGGAACTGCGAACGAGGTATGCCCTCAATGCCATTATCATGTTCGGCATCACCACGCTGGCAGTGGTTTCGTTCTCGTTGGGGCAGAGCGGTCTTTCACCGAAACTCCTGGCGGCGCTGTTCTGGGTTATCATGTTTTTCTCGGCCATGTCCGGACTGGCCCAGGTATTTATCAGGGAAGAGGAAACCGGTACGGCTCTGGCGCTCAAACTGACGGCCGACCCGGACTCTATATACATTGGCAAACTTTTGTTTAACTTTGCCCTGCTGACCACCATGACAGCCATAATCACACCATTGTTTTTTGTTTTCACCGATGCTCCGTCGGATAATCTCATCTGGTTTCTCGTTGTGCTTGTGCTCGGCGTGATCGGTTTGTGCGGCGCGACGACACTGGTAGCCTCGATTATTGCCAAAGCATCGGTAAAAGGTGCGCTGTTTTCGGTGTTGTCATTTCCCGTACTTATGCCACTTTTGATTTCTCTGGTCAGCGCCAGTCAAAAGGCATTGGAGGGAGCGCCGTTCGTCGAATTCTCGGCCGAACTTCAGTTTCTGGTGGCTTACGCGGTTGTGATGGTCACGGCTTCGGTGATGTTGTTTAAGTTTGTATGGCAGGAATAATGAAATTGAAAAAGATGACCAAATAGCTGAACTTTGTTGCTTTTCCGCTGTTTGGCTGTATAATTGGAAAACTTTGACTTAAGGGTTTTGTAGACAGAGCATATGTGGTGGAAAATACTGTTATTTCTGGCGATGTCGGCGGTTATCGTTTTCAGTTTTATAACGCCGATGCCTCAGCAGCAGATAGGTGAGGCCAGCCGGATTTTCTATTACCATATCCCGCAGGCATGGATTTGCGTGATTGCGTTTGCCATGTCTATGATCTACTCGATCAGGTATTTGAGGTCGAAGAACATGACTGACGATGACAATGCGGTGGTTGCGGCCAGGCTGGGGTTTGTGTTTTGCATTCTGGCTACTTTGACCGGTTCGATTTTTGCCAAAGTGACCTGGGGCTCGTTCTGGAACTGGGATCCCAGGGAAACATCGATATTTATTCTACTTCTGATATATGGCGCGTATTTCGCACTGCGCGGTGCGGTTGATGTTGAGGAGAAGAAAGCCTCGCTTTCGGCCGTTTATTCGATTTTCGCTTTTGTTACGGTGCCCTTTCTGATATTCGTGGTGCCGCGTATAGTGCCATCGCTTCATCCTGAAGATTCCATCGTCGATGAAAATATGTCATTCACGATGGGGCCGGCGGTGAGAGCCATATTCTTTTCATCGCTGACGTTGTTTACCGTTGTTTATTTTTGGATGTTCAGTCTGGCGCGCAGGGTGCAGATTGTTGAGAGAAAGCAGTTGGAGTTGGAGGACTAAATGGACGGCAATTACATTACACTTATAGTGACGCTGGCCGTATGGATCGGCCTGTTTCTGTTCTTGATGAGACTCGACAAGAAGGTTCGCAAAATCGAGGAGAAAATTAAATGAGAGCCAAGTATATAATTGGCGGAATCATTATAGTCTTATTTGTCGTGTGGGGGGCATCCGCCTTTCTCAAGACTACCATTCAGTATGTGTCTATTGGGGAGGCTGCCCGGGCCGAGAGGACGGTTCAGGTGATGGGGAAGATAGATTTTGACAGAGTAGTATACAACGCCGATCAATCGCGTCTGGAGTTTGCTATCTACGACGCCGAGGCACCGGATAAAGAGACCGCCCGCAGTATGAACGTCGTGTTCTATGGTGTTGTCCCCGGTAATTTCGACCAGGCTACATCGGTCGTGCTAAAAGGCAAGAGCGAGGGGGACCATTTCGTAGCCGACCAGATGCTCGTCAAGTGTCCGTCGAAATACCAGGGTGAGGGTGGTCAGGAATATCAAAATATCGAGAAACACAATGAGGCAGCTAAGGAGGCTGGAGTATAAATATGAGCGACAACGTACCGGGCGACCTGCTGATTTTTCTTGGTTTCGCCTTCAACATTCTGGCCGGTGTGTTTTTCTTTCTCTTAGCCCGCGGCAACAAATCCTATGAAAGCCTCGCAAAGAAAAGCTATCACGCCTTTACAATCACGATAGTGCTGGCATCGGCCTATCTGTTTTACCTGTTCTTCAGCCATAATTTTGCCATCAAGTATGTTCACGACTATTCCGATTCCACGCTGCCGTTCTTCTATTTACTGTCAGCTTTCTGGGGCGGGCAGGAAGGTACCTACCTGTTGTGGCTTTTGTTCAACGCCTTTTTTGGCTACATAATAATCCGCAACGGTGAGCAGTATCGCAACTGGGCGATGGTAATTTACAGTTCGGTTAATCTGTTTTTCTTGGTGCTGCTGATTAACCTTTCGCCGTTTGCCCTGATGGATTTTATTCCAACTGAAGGCGCCGGATTGAATCCGCTTCTTCAGGATGCGTGGATGGTGATTCATCCCCCGATAATATTCGTGGGATATTCGATGGCTGCGATACCATTCGCGTTTGCTATGGCGGCGCTTATAAAGAATGACTATTCCGGATGGTTGAAGAAAGTCTTCCCGTGGGCAGCTATAACGGCGCTCATGCTGGCCGGCGGAAATATCCTCGGCGGCTACTGGGCCTATAAGACCCTCGGCTGGGGCGGATACTGGGCATGGGACCCGGTGGAAAACTCGTCGTTTATCCCGTGGTTCGCATCGCTGGCCCTTCTTCACGGGCTTGTCATAGAAAAACGGTCAGGCGCACTGCGCAAGACCAACTTCCTGCTGGTTTCGTTTGTCTTCCTGCTGGTCATATACGGTACGTTCCTGACCCGAAGCGGTGTGCTCGCGGATTTCTCGGTGCACAGCTTTGTCGATCTCGGCATCAACCAGTATCTGGTCGGTTTTCTGGTACTGTACTTTCTTATGACACTGGTGCTGTTCGTTCCGCGTATAAAGTCGCTGGGACATAAACCGCTAAACTACAATTATTATAACAAAGAGTTCACCCTGTTCGCCGGAATGGCGTTGCTGACGCTCTTTTCTGTGGTCGTACTTTTCTGGACTTCGCTGCCGATTCTTTCGGGTATTTTCTCCAATGAACCACGCGCCGCGGATCTGTCGACATACAACAGTTTCGCCATGCCGTTTGCGATTATCTTTTCGCTGTTGCTTACGGTTTCGCCGTTTTTGAATTACAATAATTTCGTCCCGAATAACTGGAGTAGGAAACTTTTGGTGACCGCCGGGGTGGCAGCCGCGATCGGCTTTGGACTGTTCCATTTTGTGGTCGGCGCCCCCATGGTGTTTGCGATTGTCTTCACCCTGGTTCTTACGGGACTGGTGATGTATTTCTTCAAACGCGATCTGGTCCGGTCAATAGCGCCATCGATTATAACGTTCGTTATCGTTATCGTTGTCTGCGAGCTTCTGGCGATAGAAGAGCATCTGTACGTACTGTTTTTCGCCACGGCTGCTATGGCCGTTGTCACAAATCTCATATCGATTTTCAGCTTCCTGCCGCACCGATGGAGAATTATGGGCGGACAGCTTACCCATCTGGGCTTCGGGCTGATGTTGATAGGCGTGCTGGCGTCGTCGGCCTTCACACAGGATGAAAAGCTGGCGTTGCCGCGAGGCGAAAAGGGAGAGGCTTACGGGTTGGCGGTTTCCTACGAAGGTATGGTCAATGACATAACTTTCCCTCACAACAGGCTGAAACTGACCTATGAAGAGGATGGCGAGACCTACGATATTCGACCGCAACTCTACTTCTCCGAGCGGCTAAATGGTATCATGAGGAAGCCGCATATTCAGAGAAATCTTCTGTACGACCTTTATTTCTCGCCGGAACAAATTCAGGATATGGGTGGCGAGAGCGGGTTGATCCTGGCCAAAGGAGAAACAAGATTTGTCGATGACTACGGCTTTACGTTCACCGGTTTCGATATGGGCGGGCATGACATGGGCGCCGGGATGTCCGTCACGGCTTCTGTTATAGTGACCAATGGCAACGACACCACGGAGATACGCCCCGCTGTTTCAATCGAAACGGATGCAACCGGGAAACGGACAGTCGATACACCGGCGACTTTCGGTGAGAACGGTCAGTACCGTGTCACGATAAATCAAATTATAGCCGATCGTCACGCGGTATCTCTGAGTATTCCGGGACTGTTCAAAAATCAGCCGCCGGACAGGCTGATACTTGCCATCACCAGGAAACCGGTGATAAATCTGGTCTGGATTGGGACGACGCTGATACTCCTGGGTACGATTGTGGTGTTTTTCCGTCGCCGATCGGAGTTGAATTCTTAGCCCGCGCTTAAGTATAATTCAAGACGCGTAACTTTATTGCCGATTACTGTTCTTATAGGACACTATGAGAATGAAATCGGCAATATTTGTATTAATACTCCCATTGTGGGCGCAGGGTGGCTCTATCGGGTTTGACCCGCACCGCGGTCTGGTGGAAGTCAATGTTACTATCGACGGTCATATCTCCGGCAGCTTCGGGATAGATACCGGGGCAGACGAGCTTTATATCGATCGGGGTTTCGCCGAAAGCCACGACCTGACCTTTCGCCCTCTTTCCGGTGGCAGAAAGGTGGCAGGTGTCAGTGGTGTAAGTGATGCATCGGCAGTTTCGCTGAGGTCGTTGAGAATCAGCGATGATGAGACTGTTTACAATCTGTCGGCGACTGCCGTGGATATGAGTGCGCTCAGCAAAGAGCCTCTGTCGGGCCATCCCGATGGCCTCATCGGTCATGATATCCTCAGGCGGTTCTACGTGACGGTTGACTATCCTTCCCGGACAATGGAACTTCGCTCGTCAGAACCGGACTTTCTGACCGGCCGACAATACTATGAAATTCCCTTTACCATGCACAATCATTTGATACTGGTCGATGTGGTCATCAACGATGATGTCACGGTGCCGATGGTGTTTGATTATTGTGCTTCGCTTACGACCATATCGCCGTCGCTTGCAACTCAACTCGGTTTCGACCCCGATGGTGAGCAGCGGCAGACGGTAGCGAGCATGGCGCTTGGCGACCGGGTGGCATCCGATGAGGTACAGGTGGCCATAACCGACCATTCCATCATGAAAAGATCGCTTCCCCGTGCGGAATTCGAAGGCATTCTCGGGGCAAGCTTCTTGTATCGCTTCAAGATGACAGTTGATTATAAACGTCAGAAGATATACGTCCACAAATAGCAACTTCCGGCTGCCTGAGCGTCTGTCGTTGGGTCAGCTTCACCAATTTCACTCTTTTACTTGACATTATTTCCCTGACAGTCAATCTTGGATATACATCGCTATGGTGCCGTCATGTGGACGGGTAAAAGGGAAGACGGTGCGAGTCCGTCGCAGCCCCGCTACTGTGTCGGTTACTCTTCGGGCACTTTGCCACCTGTTATCTAAAAAACGGGGAAGGCGCCCGGTAGGGGTTTGAAACCGAAGCCAGGAAACCTGCCTTAGCCAAATCGTTTTCTGTGTCGTCAGCGCGGGCTGATTCGTTACGAGGTGACTATCATCAAGCGCCGGCGGCAAGCCATGGAGGATGCCGTGAAGCGCATTTTTTCTGTCCTCTTGTTGGCCATGCTGGGTGCGACGGGAACCCGGGCAGCCGACACCTTATCTACCTTTTCGGAGCAAACCAGACAACTGAGCGACAGCATCGTAGTGACCGCCAACCGGGTCGGTATTCCGACCTCCAAGTCGGTCTGGCCGGTTACCTCGATCAGCAATGTCAGCCTCGACAATCAGTCCGGCCTGGAGTCTGTTCTCGACGGACGCGCCGGTCTGGATGTTCGCAATCACAGCGGCTTCGGGTCGATCTCGACGCTGTCGAACTGGGGGCTTTTCAATCGCCACATGCTGCTTCTGTACAACGGTCGGGTGGTCAAAGACTACTCGCTGGGGGGATTCAATCTGTCCGATTTCAGCAGCGATGAATTCGAAAAGGTGGAGATACTCAAGGGTCCGCAGTCGGCATTCTACGGGGCCGATGCGGTCGGTGGCGTTGTAAATCTGATTACGCCCAATGCCATGTCCGATAGGGCCAGCCTGTCGGTTAAGCAGGGAACCTTTGGTTTTCAAAGATATTTGCTGAGTATGTCGCGGCGCTTCGGTCAAGTCGGAATCGCCGGTTATGCCGAATTCAGCGAGGCCGACAATCACCGCGATAACGCCGCTAGCGAGCGCATGATCTTTGATTTGCGAGCCGGCTATTTGTCAGGCGATGGCAGGCACAATATCTCGGCCTCGGCAAGGTATTTCGATGACAGCCTGGGAGTGCCGGGTCCGGATCCGGTCGATGCCTATATTCCGGCCTACGGCAATGAGGAGTCGTCGTCGCTGTACGACCACCAACTGGATGAAAACTATTCGGTGGATTTCCAATACCGGTTCGATGACAGCAGTTTCGGGTCGGCGCAGGTGGACGTTTTCTGGGAAAAGAAAAATCTCGACTATAATTCGCTCTACAATTATCAATACCCGTATTACACCTACGATTCGGATGTTAATCCGGTGGATTCGTTTCTTAATGTCGATTCGGTCGATGTTACCTCGCGTTCGATCTATAACAAGCGTTCCTTCGGAGCCAGCGGACGTTTTTCGCGGAAGTTCAGCCCCGGGCAGATTGCCGGGGGAGTCGATTTCCTCTCCGGCTCGATTCGCTCCACCACCGACGAGGCCAATTTCATTACCAACACATCGGGACCTTTTGCTCCCTACGAATACGCGTATGGCTCCTACAGCTACTGGCGGGGGGGGCAGGACCAGTCGGATTTCTGGCTGAGTGCGATAGTCGATGCCGTGCATCCCTTACAATTTGACTTGAGTGGGAGGCTTCAGTTTGTCAGGAATCGTAAGACACAGCCATCCTACAATCTCGGGTTGACATATTTTGCGACCAATGAATTGTCGCTTAAGGTGGGATACGCTTATGCCTTCCGGCTCCCTTCGATTTCTGAGCAATTTGCCGAAGATGTTTTCACGGCAGGGAACAAAGAACTCAAACCGGAAACCTCGCGCTCTCTGATAGGCACCGTCGAACTCTCTCTACCCGATGCGGCCGTTGATGGCCGGCTCACCGTCTTCCACCAGACGGTTGATTCGCTGGTGCAGTATCAGTTCGACATGAGCAGCTTCTTCTACGTGCCCCGCAATGTCAATCAGTTCAAAACGACTGGCCTGGACTTCGGTTTGAGATATCGGCCTGCCAGGGAGCTGGGCGTGGCTTTCAGCGCTGTTGCTCAAAAGGCTGAGCAGACAGTGGATACTCCGGATACTTTTATCGATGCTTTCTACGTTCCGGATTTGAAAGGACGCCTTGACCTGACCGGTCAGCGAGGTATTTTAGCTTACGGCTTTAATATCAGCTATACCTCTGACCGCTCTATTGTACAGTCGGGCCGGACCAGAACTATTGAAGCCGTATACGAATTCGGTTTTTCGCTGGCGGCATCGTTGGGGCAGAACGTTACGCTCAATCTGACCGGCTATGATCTTACCGACCAAAAGCGGCCGGACCAGTTTGGCTTTTCTTCAGCGGACAACAATTATCCTTCGCCGGGCAGGCGGTTTATACTCGGGGCAAGTTACAGGCTATTTTAGCTTTCCCCGGAGTTGATTTAACGTTGGGGCCTCAGCCAGAGGCCCCCACTCCAATTCCGACACAAATAACGGGAACTTTTCAGAGCTACAGATTATTAGAGTTATTACAGAGAGTCTAATCAGGCAACTTAGTCCAAAGCATCTCGAATCTTGTTGACTTTATGGTAGAGCGGGCGTATATAAACTGCCCGACCGATACTTTTCTTTTAATCTATAGGTAAGTTAATATTATGAACCAATGGAGCTTTGAATATAACCTGGATCCGGATGTCGAGAACGGGATCATGTATGAAAAGATCTACGGAATCTGGCGAATAGAAACAGCCGAACATTACTACAAAGAGTATATGGAAGAGGCTAAGGAGTTGATTAAGAAACCGTGGGTCAAACTCATTGATTTGTCCAACTGGAAAACCGGTTCACCGGAGGTAGTCGCCAAGATAGGCGAGCATCTCGAATGGTGCCGGAAAAACAACATGGTCTGGTCGATAAACATCATCAACAACCCCGTCACCTATTCGCAACTGCAGAAGATGTTCTCCAGAGGCGGGACCAAGGACATTTCGAAGACATTTCGCGGCAGAGAAGAGGCCGAGCAGTTTTTGAAACAGCAGGGCTTCAAGTCGAAAAAGACCAACGACACTCCCTTCTCAAAGTAATACAGCACAAGTAAAACAGGTTCCGCACAATATGTGCAGAACCTGCAGGTAATATCCTGGAATGTCCGCAGAGCACCTGAATATTATTTCAGGTACTTCTTAAACCACTTGTTTATCCATTCCAACCGGGCGACACGCCTGTCCGGGCGGCCGTGACGTGACAGGCCGTGTGGCTCTTCGGGGAAACGCACCATCTCAACCGTCTTCTTCATCGACTTCAGCATGGCGAACATCTGCTCTGCCTGCTCGATAGAGCAGCGCAGGTCGTTTTCGCTGTGGATGATTAGAACCGGTGTCTTGACATTCTTGTAGTACGTGATCGGTGAGCACTTCTCGTAATTCTCGGCGTTTTTCCAAGGGAAGCCGTCGAATTCGCGCTTCAAGGACCAACCGATATCAGATGTCCCGAAAAACGTCTTCAAATCCACCACTGAACGCTGGGTAACAGCAGCGCGGAACCTGTCGGTGTGGCCTATTATCCAGTTGGTCATATAGCCACCGTACGAACCTCCGGTAACACCCATTCTTTTGGAATTGATGAAGCGCTGTTTTTCCAACTGATCGGCCGCCGCCATACAGTCCATATAATCGAGTTCACCCCATCCTCCTGAGATAGCCCGTGCCCAGGTCTCTCCGCGCCCGGCTCCGCCGCGAGGGTTGGTGTAGTAGACCACGTAACCCTGAGCCGCAAGATACTGCATCTCGTGAAAGAAGGTGTGAGCATACTGGACCCGCGGTCCACCGTGAATCTGCAGAATCGACGGATACTTTCGGTTCGCATTGAAGTTCGGGGGAAGGACTATCCAACCCTGAACCTCGGTTTTATCGAATGATTTGAACCGTACTTCTCTGGTTTTGCAGATGGCGACTTCCGTCCGCAGGAACTTATTCAGCTCCGACACCTTGTGAGCGCGTTTCTCTCCACCGTGCGTAGCGGGGATGATCTGGATTTCGCCGGGATTACCAAGGTCGGCGTAAATGATGGCCGCAGCCCTGGTGGCGCCGCCGAGTGAAAAACCCTTTACGTGGCACTTACCGGCGAAGATGCGGGTCGGCTTGCCTCCGGCGGCTGGTATGTAGTACAGGTTAGTTGAACCGGTGTCGGACGATAAAAAGTAAACCCGTTTGCCATCTTTTGACCAGTAAATCGGCGCGAACTCGTGCGAGTCACTGGTGTCGCAGATAGACTGGTCATAGGCCATGCGATCGAATTTCGGCATGAGGTCGCGCGCTTTCGGAACTCCATTGATTCCGACCTTCCAGACGTGGAAATTGGTGCTTCCCCAGTCATCATCGGGATTGTCGTGACCGACATAGGCAAGAGCCTTGCTGTCCGGCGAGAATTTGGGCGCTCCCAGGGGGCCGTCCGGGGTAGGGACTCTTTTTTCTTTCCCGCCTTTGACCGGCATGATGAACAGCTCTTCACGCATCATGTCAACATCGGGGTCCTTCGTCCGATTGGAAACATAGGCAATCCATCGGCCATCGGGCGATACTGTGACCTGCGTATTGTCGCGTGGTCCTTTGGTCAGCTGGGTGAGTTTTCCCGAAGCTATGGCCAGCGAGTAGACCTGGAATTTGTCTTTCGGGAGAAAACCGGATCCATCGAGCCGGTACCACAATCTGGTGATGTGGCGATAAACCGGCGGTTTCTTCTTGTCTTCCTCGTTTTTGATAAAGTGCGTGTCGTTATAGCGCAGGCAGAATATGAGTCGGGTTCCATCGGGCGTAAAACTCATATTAGCTATGGAGCCATCGAGCTCGATAAGTCTCTTCTCGGCTCCTCCTGACACCGGCATAAGATAAATGCCGGTCTTCTTGTCACGCGTGGAGACGAAAGCAATTTGCGCCGAGTTGGGCGACCAGACCGCGTTGCCGTCGTTGTGATCGCCATAGGTGAATTGGCTGGTCTTTTTCTTCTTTAATTCGTGAATGAAGATATTCGAGAAGTACTTATTCTTTTCCTTGTCCATGCGTTCGACAGTATAAGCGACTCTGGTTTCGTCGGGAGAGATCGAAACCGAGGTCGGAATTCGCAGTTTGAACAAGTCATCAGCCCCGATGAAACGTTTTTTGGGGGCTTTGCGGGTCGATTTTTTCATACTTGCCCTTTCGTTTTCCTAACCAGTTGAATAACAAGGAACTTACAAAGAAAATCCCCCGGTGACAAGCGAAAAAAGAATGCTGCCTCAATAATGTCCGCTATGTCCGGATTCCGTCTTAGAGCGCTGGCGAGAAATAGTTTTACCTTTTTATACAAATAGGCTATTTTTTCGGGAAGCATTTCCGCGCAGCGGCTGTTATTGATATTTGATGTCGTACATAAATTGAGATTACAATCTTGCAGATAATAAAAGAGGAGAGGTCACGTTGGATGTCTTAGCAATTATAGACAAGGTTCAGCAACTTGAGACCAAAGCTAAAACCAGGCCCAAGGACGATGAACCTTTAAAAGAATACTCCGGAAAAACTCCCAAGCAGCTTCGCGGCATGCTCTACACTATGCTCAAAGCCCGTCGGGTGGAGCGCGAAGAGAAATTGCTGCTTCGCAAAGGCTACAACCGCTTCTTTCATAGGATGCGGCGGTAAGGAACTGGCCGATGTCTGCTTTGCCGACAATCTTCGTAACAACGACCCCTGGGTCGGTTACTATCGCAACAAGGCGTTTGACCTGCACCGCGGCTCAACTCTCGAAGACAAGATGCTCGAGGCTATCGGTGACGCCCGAGGGAGAAACAAAGGGATGCAGATACCGGCTCATCCGGGCTATCCCGACCTGTCCATACTCCCGCAGTCATCGCCCACAGGCGGTCATGCCCTGGAGGCAGCCGGGCTCAGTGAGGCTATCAAACACCCGTTGCCGATATCTAAACTCTCGCATTTGCCGGGAGGAGCTTACCCCGAGGATGCTATCACGGTGTGTTGTATCGGAGAAGGGTCTACTTCAGAAGCCGAATTCGCCCGGGCCGTTTTTTATGCGGCGTTTTACAAAACTCGATTCATAGCCGCCATTTACAACTGCGGCTGGGCCATTTCCGTCTCGGTCGAAGAACAATTCCCCGAGGGAGACCCGACGACGCCTTTCGAAGGCTATCAGCGGTTCGGTTTGAAGATTATGCAAGCCGATGGCACCGAGATCAAAGACTGCCTGGCGAAAGTCGCCGAGGCCATAGAGTACACCCGCTCCGGCAGCGGACCGGTGCTCATGAATATTCGTACCACTCGTGAGGGTTCGCACTCAGGTTCCGATGACCAGTCGTTTTATATGGATCCGATAGAACAGGATTGGCACACTTATAACGATTGTATTCTGAAAACAAGCAACACTCTAATCGAAGACGGCATCGTAACCGGTGCGGAAATTGCCGCCATGTGGGATGAACTGGATAAGAAAGTGACCGAGGAATCCCAGAAAGCGGTTGCGAGCTTCCAGCCCAAAACCATGGAATTAATTAAAGAGTACGTTTATACGTACTCTTTTGATGATGCTAAGGCGACCTGGAAGAAGTTCCGGGAGGCATCGGGGATAGACCGCAAAGCGAAGTTCAAAGAGTTTCACGAAAAGGGATATTTCAGCACTCCGGAGTTGCCGGAGACGATAGGTCCGATGACCATGCGGTTTGCCATCAACTACACGCTGTTTGACCTGTTCATGCTTTCGGAAGATGTCATTCTGTTCGGCGAAGATGTTGCGGATTTCTCAGGTCATATGATCGAGGAAATAGAAAAGCAGTCTAAGCTGAAAGGTAAAGGCGGCGTATTTCTTGTGTCGAAAAATCTGCAGCGTGAGTTTGGCAACAGTCGCAGTTTCAACACGCCGCTTGATGAGGCCGGTGTGCTGGGTCGCGCTTCCGGACATGCCCTGCAGGGACGACGGCCACTACCGGAAATACAGTTTCTGGATTATATGTCGCCTGCCTACCAGTTGCTCAAGGACCGTATCGCTACTACTTACCAACGGTCCGGTGGTCTGTTCAAGATGCCACTGACTATCAGAACAACCTATGGCGGCTACAAGCAGGGGGCGGGCGCTTTCTGGCATTCCGAAGGAAATCTCGGCACGTGGATGAACATCCCCGGTCTTCTGATAGCGGTGCCTTCGAATGCCTATGATGCCGCCGGCCTGCTCAAGACAGCATGGGCCACCGATGACCCGGTTCTGTTCTGCGAGTCGGTTGCTCTGTATAACCGGCGCGACTGGGAGGGCGTCCCGATAGAAACCCGTCTGCCGGAAATCGATGAACTCATCCCGTTTGGTGTCGCCAAGGTATACGATGAGGAAAATACTGATATCGGTATTATCACTTACGGTGCTACGTTCCAGATGGCCCGTAAGGCGGCCGAGATTGTCAAAGAGAAAGGTATCAAAGTCCGTCTGGTGGATCTTCGCACGGTCAAGCCGATGGATGAGGAGGCCATTCTCCAGACCGCTAAAGACTGCGGCAAGGTGCTGGTCGTTACCGAGGACCGTTTCCACGGTGGAGCGGCGGCGACTATCTGCATCGGTCATCACGGGCGGGGAAGGGTTGTTCCATCTCGAGGCGCCGGTAAAGCTGGTAACCGCAATTGACGCGCGGGTTGCTTACGGTGTGGATGGTGACAACGCCTGTCTGCCGACGGTTGACAAGATTGCCGCAGCTATCGAAGATCTTCACGACAATTATTGAGTGATATTCACAGGTGGTAACAAAGCCGTGCTACTCAACTGAGAGAGCGCGGCTTTTTACTGCCCGCGTGTGAAGAAGGCGATGAATTTCCGGCGATCATCAGGCTCCAAAATGAAATACGCCGGAATCATGGTGACCACTGCTACGGTCAACACATCAGCTGCCAGACTTCCCCAATTGAGAGGGGGAATATACATGCGCATAAGCAGAGCCACCGGAGCCGATACCGCAACCGCCAGCATTGCCGGAAAGAAACCTGTAAGCATTATCCGCCTGTATGAAAGCTGCAACACCCGTGACATAAAAAACGGATAAAGCGTCAGGTAGAACACCACCTGCGGAATGGCGTTGGCCAGGGCCATGCCGGAGAGATTGTACTTCGGAATCAAAATTATCGAGAGCACTATCTTCGCCACTGACTCGGCTATGAGCGTGTAGAGGATATACTTGTGTTCGCCTATGCCGAACAGTACCGAGTTGCCTATGATCTGAGGCAGGAACACGGCTGTTCCGAAGGCAAGGATCATCATGACGTTGGCCGCCCCGGCAAATTCAGCCGGCAACCACAGATCCACGAAGGGACGAGCGTAGATTAGAACGCCCACTGCGAGCAGGAAGGAGAGGTACGATATGTACCTTATGCCTCTCAGGTAAACATCACGGACCTTTTCGATGTCGCCCGAGGCTTCGATATGCGATATGGCCGGCATCAGCGGTGTCCCGATGGAATTTATGATATTGCGAAGGTACAGCATCAGTTGCGCGCCGGGATTATAGACACCGGCCGCGACCGATGAACTCAAGATGCCCAGCAGGAAAGTATCGGTGTTGAAAATGATTAGCCAGCCCACTGTAATACCAAACGACACCCGGGAATAGCTGAGCAGCATTTTGACAGTGGCTGTGTCCGATTTTCCGATCGAAAACTGTACGCGGGGATATAGGCTTTTTAGCCAGATCACTCCCGCAAGGTGCTTCAGTACGCTGACAGTCAGAATCACCAGGGCCAGCGCCACCAAACCGTACCCCTGATTGATGAGCCAGACCATAATCAAGACCCGGACCACTTCTTCGATTACAGCCAGTACGCGGGTGATATCGTGTCTCTGAAAACCCGCCAGAGAATTCCCGAATGGCAGGAGATAGAAGTTGAAGGCCATAAAAGCGCCCAGAATCAACAGGGCGTTCTTGCCTTCGACAATCAGAGCCGGATCACCGATTTTGAAATAGTGAAAGAAGAAAGTTACAAACAGGTAGATGCCGCCAAAAACGAGTGAGCCAACGACAAAGTAGAGCAGATTGGAGGTGTTCAGAATCTGGTTGATACGGGGATAATCGTCTTCGCTGAGATAACGGGAGATATAACGTGTGAGAGCCGAGGTCAAGCCAATATCGAGCAGCGAGAAATAGTTGATAGTCTGAAATATAATTACCCATACGCCGTAGCGGGCATCGCCGAAGACCGAGGCTATATAAGGTACGAAAAAGAAGGTGATGATTAACCTGATAACATACCCACCCCAGGAAGACAGGATATTTCTGACAAGCTGTTGACCGATAGGGACCAAGGTCTAATATCCTTCCAATTGGCAGCGAGGGCAGGGGCCCGGGATGCGTTTGTTGGAGTGCGATGCCATCATTGATGGACATTATAATCTTTTTGTCGCGCGAAGCTCAAGGTTAAAAGTGGGGTTTGGAATTGCTGCAAGCGATTTCACCATCGAACGGAACGTACGAATTCGGGCACATTGGCTCGTAGTCAATACCTGAAATCACGAAAACGCCAACAAATTTCACCGCAACAACTTACAGAAAAATACAATTTTTATCATCTTTTTTAGGGCGCACAATTTGCGATTGGTCGCCCGGCCAATCAGCACGAAAAAATGCCGCCGACGGTATCCTGCTGTGTGGCAGCAAGATAGTTGGCGGGTTAGGCGGCACAGGTATCTGCGGCACGATTGTTGTGGTTAATCAACATGATTCCGTCATGACTTCAGCCAAGTTTGTCAGGAAGAATATCACAGTCTGTAGTGTATAATTAGGAGAAGGGTAAGATGGAGAAAGCGACTCGAATGCTCAACGTACTGTCTGCTCTGATAATGTTGGTCGCGGGAGTCTACATTCACACCGTTTTTGAACCGGTTTTGACTGTTCTCGCGCGTACCTCGCTCTGGATCGGCGTGTCGATGTACATGGTTTTGCAGGTTGAATTTGGCTACCATCCGATCCAGAAACACATTGAGGAATTGCTGCGATAGAAGACTGAAATTATTCGCTTGACTTTGGTGAATTAGTATATATTTTTGTTGTCTTAATTGAAGTTATGATAAGGAATTATGTTTTGAGTGGTCACGTCAGGAACAGCCTAATTACCGTCCTTTTGACCGCTTTTTTTGTGGTCACAATTGTCTCTTCTGTAGTCCCGCAGGATGTGAGACCTGAGATTACCGATGCTCTTTCGGCGGGGGATACCGCTAAAGCGCTGAACATGATCGATGGGGACATTTCTCTGGATCCATCCAATCCCTGGAATTACTACTACAAGGGTATGATTCATTTCAATCGCGCCAAGTACGCCGAGGCCGCGAAACTGTTTGAAACAGCCCTTGACAAGAAGAGCAAACATTACGAATCACTTTACCAGCTTGGACTTTGCTATCTGAATATGGGTCAACTGGATAAAGCTGAAAAGACCATGGAAGAGGGACGCAAAAAGGACAAAAAGAACAAACATCGTTTTGAAGACGGTTTCGGTATGGTGCAGCTTGCCAGGGAAAATTGGCAGGAAGCTGATCGCGCTTTCCGGCAGGCTCTGATTGAGGATTCGCTCAATGCGATGTATCACATCCATCTCGGCGACGCCAATTTCTATCAGGGAGTTCCGACTCTGGCCATTATAGAGTACGAGAAGGCTCTTGAAGTGGATACGGCGGGGTTGGAGGTTTACTACCACTGGGCCGAGGCGTGTCTGGAGATGAAAGACTATACCTGCGCCATTGAGAAGCTCCGCGTGGTGTTGACCAAGGACAGCACGCACGCGCCCGCCTGGATGAGAGCCGGTGGAATCTATTTCAAGGCCGCATTGTCTTCGCGTACGCGTCAGGATCGCACCGACCGTTTCCGCGATGCTATCGGTTCGTACAAACGGTATGTAGAGCTTTCAGGCGCCCAACCGGACTCCTCCAACGTAAGAGTGTTTTTCGAACTGGCTATGGCCTACACCAATCTGAACGGTTTTGAAGATGCGGCAGAAAACTTTGAAAAGGTTTTGTCCATTCCCATGGAGCCGAGAGATATCTACTTCCAGTATGGCAAATCTCTCTGGTATAATAAGGATTATAACAAATCTGCCGAGATGTTTCTCAAGCATCTGGAGTGGGTCGACGCTCAGGGTGAGGATGTAGTCACCGGAGTGGACAAGTCCGAAGTCTATCAATTCCTCGGTGACAGCTATTTTTATAGAGACCCGAAAGACTTTTCCTCGGCGGTGGGTTATTACAAGAAGTCGTTCGACCTCAATTCCGATCAGAAGAGGGTAGTGCAGAACCTGGCCGTGGCCTATCACAGTCTTAAGAGCTATGCTCAGGCGCTGGAATTCTACAACAAACGCATCGAATTCGGCATGGACTCCGCTTCATCCTCAATATACAAGAATGCCGGCTATTGCGCTCTCAATCTGGCAAACGGGGCATCGGGCGAGGAAGAAGACGATATCGATGACGAGCTTGGTGAAGAAGATCCCAGTGGCCCGATTGACAACGGTTATGACCCGACTGTCAACTACTACCAGGTTGCCGTGGACTACCTGATCAATTACATGGAATTTAACAAGGACGATGTCAGGGTTCTTGAGGCGATTGCTAATACATATCTCTACCAGTTAGCCGACTGCACCAACGGCGTCAAGCATTTTGAAAATGTGCTGCTTCTGGATCCGAACAATTGCGATGCCAACAAAGCGCTCGGTTATGCCTATTTCGGCGGTGTTTGCACCAAAAGTTATACCAAGGCGCTCGGGTATCTCATCAAGGCGCAGAGTTGTTTTGCGGCCAAGAGCGGAGAGTGCAGTGATGTCTCTTTGATGCTCTGGATTGCCCAGGCCTATCATTTGAGAGCAGTGGAGAAGACCGAAGCGAAGCAGGATGCGACCGATGATTTTCGCAATGCACATACCTGGTACTCAAAGTGTCTTAAGTGTGAGCCTAACAATAAAGATGCCAAGCTGGGTAAGGATCAAACCGAATACGAATTTTAGGGCTTAGCCCACTTTATATATTGGATGAACATTAATTCTTGGGAGTTTTGATGGCTGCAGAAGAAGGCAAAGATAAAAAAGTCCCTATCAAGCCAATAACCGAAAATCAGAGGTTCAGGTATATCGGTTTCGAAGTCTTCCCTGGCAAGCCGAAAGACCTTTTTAAGTCGGATAAGGAAAAGGCTAAATACGTCGATGACGTTGTGGCCAAGCGCGCCAAGGGCGATGTGCTGAGGGAGCAGTGCACCCTTTTAGAGGCGCGTGTCTCTTTTTCCGACCGACTGGTTCTTACTATTGCCTCGCTGTTGATTTTTGCCACCCTGTTTATCCCCTGGTATTCCGCGTACAATGAGATTGTGGAGGAAAGTACCAAACCGGCTCAGACCGAGCAGGCACCGGCGGTTACCGACAGTACCATGCTGGCTATGGCCGGTGACAGCCTTGCTGCGGCAGGCGGGCAGGCGGTCGCTGCGACCACTACCGCCGATACGGCCGCGCAATCTGCCATGACGACGACACAGCCGGCCGGGTCTAACGAAGAGGTCATTACCGGCTATGTTGCCAAGAAGAAGATAAGAAAAGAGTATGTACGTCTGTCAGGAATAGGCTCCTTTCTTGCCCTCGGGTCTATCATGTCGTATGCGTTTTCTGCGGGCGCTGCCGCTGCGCTCAGCGTGATCATATTTCTGATTTATACGCTGTTGTGTATCGCGCTGCCCGTTTACACGCTTTACGGATTGTATGGAATCAAGGGTGACCCTGACAAACAGGCGCTGCAACTTAAGAAGATGTTACGCCTTAACTGGCTTCCGCTGATTCTGTTCTTAGCGGTGCTGGTCCTGTCGTTCTTCGGCTCCGACTACGGTTTCGATGCGACAACTCTGTTCACCAGCCTCGGAACCGGCTTCAATCCGGCGGTTTTCCTTGATGTCCTCTCGTGGGGCATTATAATATCGCTGGGCGGATTCATTTTGGTGGCGGCCAAAGGGATCGAAATTTAACAGAAGAAAAAAAGAAACAAATATAATTTAATCTGGAGGATTAGTTCACGTGGTTAAACAAACGATTTTCGTCACTCTCAATGCGATCGTTGCTTTCGCAATAGGCTTCGGCCTGTGGTACGGAGTGTTTAGAACATCAGAAAATCCTATCGTTCACTCGATTTATCAGGGCGGACCGCTCGTCGTGCTGCTTATCATGATCTTCATCATGCTGCTGGTATTCGTTATCGAGCGTTACATGTCCCTTTATGGTGTTGCCAAGGGTAAGAGTTCGGTCCAGGTTTTCTTCAAGAAGCTGATCACTCTTATTCAGAATGACGATCTCGACGGCGCCCTGGCTGCCTGTGACAAACAGCGCGGCACCACGGCTAACGTTCTGAGAGCCGGTATCGACCGCTATCGCGAAGTCAAAGGCAATGCCGCTATCGATGCTGAGAAGAAGATTCAGCTGACCCATTCGGCTATCGAAGAAGCCAACGCCCTCGAAGGACCGCTTCTTGAGCGTAACCTGATCGCGCTGTCGACTATCGCTTCGATCGCGACCATGGTCGGACTTCTGGGAACGACAATCGGAATGATTCGCGCTTTTGCCGCTACCGGTAACGTTGAGGGTGGTGTTATCGATGCTACCCAGCTGGCAGTTGGTATTTCCGAGGCGCTGGTCAACACCGCCGGTGGTCTGCTTTCCGGTATTCTCGGAATCTTTTTCTACAACTTCTTTGTTAATAAGGTAGACGCTTTTAACTACACCACCGACGAGGCTACCTTCGAAATTATGCAGATTCTGAAGGAAAAAGAAGGAATCTAAAATGGCGACTAAGAAGAAACGGCGCATTTCTATCAGGATCGATATGACTCCGATGGTGGATATCGCCTTCCTCCTTCTGATCTTTTACATGGCGACGACGCAGTTTAAGCCACCGGAAGCGAGGGCTGTGGATCTGCCGGAATCGCATTCGCAGATTGAGTTGCCGGACAAGGACATTATTAATATTACCGTGACCAAATACGACTCGATCTATGTCGATTACGTTGAGAAACGAACCATCGACATCGAGGGCGTTGATGTTGAAACCAAGGTCCGGATTGTTAAAACCACTGATACGTACAACGTCTCAGGAGAAATTAATAAGGCCAGAGCCAGAAACCTCCGGGCGCTGATTGTTATCAAGGCTGATGAAAAAGCCAGTTTCGGCGTTATGCAGGACGTAATGCGATCCATGCAGGAAAACCACCTGGAACGCTTCCTGATCATTACCGATCATGAAGTGGAAGTGGGTGGCGCCGGTGGCGAAGAAGAAGCCTGACCGGAAGGAAGTTTTTAGCGAAAGGCCCAAATTGAAACGTTTATATATACATGAGAGGAGAGTGATAGAATAAATGGCCGGTGAAGTTGCAGAACGGGCACCAAAAGGCGGAAAAAAGGGTTTAAGAAGGCCCAAGCGACGTATCTCTATCCGTATCGATATGACGCCGATGGTGGATATCGCTTTCCTTCTACTGATTTTCTACATGGTTACGACCGTGTTCTCGATGCCCCAGGCTATGGAAATTAACCTTCCTCCCATCGAGCAGGAAGAGGATGTCGAGGTCGCCGAGTCAAACCTTCTCTCGATTCGTGTCGATGGCGAGGGCCGCTTCTGGTGGAATCTGAAGACTCCTACGCCGGATAATCTGCCTATACTGTTGCCTTCGGCTCCCTTGAATCTCGAAGATTCGGCTGTCTATAAACTCGACTCGGATACTCTTAGACATCTGTTGATGGCACAGAACCTCGAAAATCCCAAGCTTAACACGCTGATTCTCATCCACCGTGATGGCAGCTATGGCGATATGGTCAATATTCTCGATGAAATCGACTTTCTCGAACGCGGCTGGAATCGCAATATTGCCGACCGGCTGGGTGTGAAAGTTGACGAGATTCCAAAAGGAGAGAAATTCTCCTATCGTTATGCTATCGGCAAGTGGGAAGATCGAGACAATAAAGTTATAGAAGCTGCCGTGACTCAGGCAATTGGAAGGGGTGAATTATAATGGCTACCCCCAATGCTTTATATTCACCGTACGGAGCTTTTGAGCTTAAGGCCCGCTACCAGTTTAATTTCATGATGGGGACGCTCATTACGGCGGCAGCCGTAGCTGCCATCCTGCTCACATTCTGGGTTATCAGTATTATGGGACAGGATGACCTCGAGGCTATCGACCTCAGCGCCCGTGTGATCAAGACTGTAGCGGATCTGGGACCACCTCCCAGCGTGGCCAAAAAACCGCCGCAGGTGAAGGTTGACCAACCTCAGGTGGCTGCCCCGAAAGTGGGTATCCCCAAGCCGGTTGCCGACGATGAGGCTATCGACGAAGACGTCGTACTGGCCACTCGTGACGAACTGGCCGAGATTGTGGCCCCCGATATAGCCACGGCCAACGAAGGCGATGGCGAAATTATTGTCGATATCCAGGAGGATGATTATCTCCCTTCTCCGGACGAATTCGTTCCGGTCGAGATTTATCCGGAGATGATCTTCCAGCATGCACCCGAATATCCGCGACTGGCCAAACAGGCCGGTATCACCGGTGTCGTGTGGGTTCGTGCCCTGGTCGACAAAGAGGGTAACGTGCGCAATGCGATGGTGCACAAATCCTCAGGAACCGCTTCGCTCGATGAGGCTGCCGTACAGGCTGCGTATAAAAACAAGTTCAAACCCGGCATTCAGAACGGTCGACCCGTGAACTGTTGGGTTAGCTACAAGGTTACATTCGAACTCGACACCTAATCACAGTCGAGCGATACGACCTTCAAGCTGAGAAAAATGCGGACATCTGACTTTATCCAAAGTCAGGTGTCCGTCTTCTTTTATTCAATTTCCGACGTTCCCGGGAAGATTCTTCAAACTCAACGGTATTGCCAGTAGTGGTTGACGGTTAAACAAACGCCGGTTTCGATGCGTCTTATTTATAGAGAGGAGGGGTTTTCTTCTCGCTGGACCTGTGCGTTCAAGTACTGAAGGTGCTGCTTATTCTTCGCGCTCGAAAGCGGACCATTCAAGCCGGTACCGACACTTTGACACATCCTACACCTTCAACCGCAACCGCTGTAACATAAATGTGGAATGGGAGATTGAATCCTCCCCGGAAACCTGACTTACGATAAGGAGGGATAGTTATGGCCGGTGAAGTTGTCCAGAGGCCGTCGGGAGACGGCAAAGGAAAGTTGCGTCGCCGCAAACGCCGGATCAGCGTCAGAATCGACATGACCCCGATGGTCGATATTGCTTTTCTGCTGCTCATTTTCTACATGGTGACGACCATATTCGCTATGCCGCAAGCGATGCAGATCAATTTGCCGCCGGGGGACGATGTCATTGAGGTATCTAAATTGCTCACGATTCGCGTCGACCAGCAGGGACGTTACTGGTGGAATCTCGGCCAACCCAGCCTGAGTAATCTGCCTCAGATTCTGCCGCCGATAGCAACTCAGGCGGATCCACAGAGCTATAATTTGAATAGCGACGCGCTTCGAAGCCTGTTGCTGGAGCAAAACAGAAAATATTCAAACCTGAATACCCTCATCCTGATTCACCGCGATGCTCCCTTTGAAGCGATGGTGAACATCCTCGACGAGATAGACGTGATAGAACGCGCCTGGAACAACTTCAGGGCCGAACAGGCAGGCAAGGACCCAACGGAATTGGATCCGGAAGAGCGTTTTTCTTATCGGTATGCTCTCGATGAATGGAGCGGCGCCGATGATAGATTGATTGTCGATGCCGTGAATGCTAATCAGCGAGGAGGTTTATAATGATGACATCAACTTACATGCCTTATGGGGCCTATGAACTGAAGGCGCGGTATCAGCAACATCTGCTGTTTGCTATGGGTCTCACTTTTGCTTTTGTGTGCTTAGTTCTGGCCTCCGCTTGGGCCGTTTCTATACTGTTACCGCAGGATACAATTGTGACTCTGCCCGACAGAGTAGGCCCTACGGAGACAATAATAGACATACCGCCTCCGCCACCGATTGAGAGGTCTCGTCCGCAGACTGCCGAGGAACCGCTCGCGGGGCAAACCAGAGTCGGCATTCCGACTCCGGTATCTGACGAGGATGCTGGTCGATGAATGATGTTGTTATTCCCACTCGTCAGGAGATGGCCGCGATCATCGGCACTCCCAATCTGGAGGGAGGAGGGTCTTCAATGGAATTCATCTATCGATACCGAGGACGCCATCCCGCCGCCGACAGAGTACGAACGTGTCGACCTGCCGGCCGAGATGATTTACAGCTACACGCCGCCCTATCCGAAATTTGCCAGGTTAGCAGGTTTGGAGGGTTTGGTGTGGGTACAGGCGTATGTTGACCGGGAAGGCAACGTCAGAGTGGCCCAGGTAGGCAAATCGTCAGGGTCTGATTTGCTGGATGAAGCCGCAGTGGCCGCCGCCTATAAGAACAAATTCAAACCGGCTATTCGCGACGGCGAACCGGTGGCTATTTGGGTAACCTATCAAGTTAGATTCAAACTTGAGTAGTCAGTGTCTGCAAATGGAACAATAGAGGGGGGAGCAGCACAGTTGGGAGGCTGACACCGGAGCCGGGTGAAGGGATGCACCCGGCGCTTTTATTTGGAGCGCAACCTCAGGGGAGACGGAATTCGATCTTAAGCGAAACCCAACTCGTCACCGGCTCACCTTCGGATTGAGCCGGTTCAAACTTATACTGTTTGGCAGTCTTCAAAGCGGCATCCTCAAACCCGCAGGTCTCACAGTCGGTGGTCACGATCTCCAGATCGGATATCTTGCCTTCGATATTAACAAGGCCCCTGACCCAGACGATGCCCTCAAGGCCTGCCTCCAGAGCTTCAGCCGGATATTCCGGGGATGGTCGATAAACGGGAATAGGCGATGTTACCGGGGCGCTGTCATCAATCGCAGGAGGGCCGGGAGGAACAATTACCAGCGAGGCAACAGCTCCGGGGGCAATGATCGTGGCGAACGCTATGTACAACGCTGTCATCAAGACTAAATTTATTGAGATCTTCATTGGTGTCTCCTGAGATAGACCTGGGTGATGTCGCGAAAATATTTACAACCCTGTTATCCTTAAATGACGGACCGCCCGCTGGTACCGTTCACAATTTATTTACGGGAAAGTCTGCTCAGGGTTACCGGAAATGCCGAAATTTATTTGGAATCGAACCTGACGAGCTGATTCTTTTGGTCAAAGGTGAGTGAAAATCTCTTCAATACCTCGTAGCCGATATTCGGATTATCCCAATCCATAGCAAAAGTGACTTTGATATTGAATACATTATGGCCGGCCACCTGAAGCGGGTCTGCCAGCCGGGCTCCGTACAGGGCGAACTGGTTGTTGGCCGTTTTGGCCCACCCAATCAACCTGACCTCGTCGCGTGTGCTGGTGGTGGCAATGTACGACCCGGGCAGGTTCAGTCCGCCTTCGTGGCCCGTGTCGATTGTTGCCTGAAAGATTTTCGACCCGAGCCTGGCTTCCACCAGGCAAAACAGCCCGTCCTTGCTTCGGGTGTAGGGTGTAACGTGGTCAAAATCACCGCTCGCCAGGTCTCCGAATTCAAGGGCAACCTCCCTGTCATGATAGTCGATGGTCAGCAGCAGATCCGAAAACAGCCCGAAACTGAGAATTCCCATGATGGGTTTTCGATGTAGCCCCGGCTGACGACCATATTCACGCGCCATGAATCTCAACCCCCGGAAAGTAGCACCACCCAGTTGCAGACTGTCTATATAGACCAGATCCTGATAACGCATATTGGTGCCTGTTCCGTCGTCATTGAGCACTATCCCCACTTTAGGCAGATTCAGCAGCGTCACCAGCGATGTATCGATGCGGCCGTCGCCGGAGGCTCCCGTATCGAGCAGAAAGGAGAAGGGGCCCTGACCGTTTACTTTGGCCTTGATTATAATCTGCCCGTAAGAGCATTTCATCGGGACTTTGACTCTCGACTGCGCCAGTTCTGTCCGGGCAGGAGTGCCGCCCGATTGCTCAACATCGGTATCAGCAACCGCAACGCTTTTGAAAGATATGCTCAGTGCGAGCAAGGCGGCCATGCTCAGGCTGACAGGGAGGGCGGTTTGTCTCGGGTTTAGCTTCATATTCTGACCTCTATATAGACTACGCACGGCCTGTCTGTTTGGTTCAACAATGTATCTCTTCCGGCGGGGCTTGGTCTGCGTGCCAACTTGTTGTTTGCCTGTTGCTTAGCATATTCGGTGTAATTTTTCTAAGGAAAGGGTGGCCGATTATTAAAAATTACTTGACAACTGCACAAATGTGCAGTATTTTCGATTCACGTCGATAATATGCCACAAAGCACCTTTAGGTAGCCTTCGCTTAATCAGCCGGGGCGCGAAACTCCAACGCCGCAGGAGCATGATGATGGAAAGAATACAATCAATGAATAGCTGTCTCTCTGCTGAAATAACAGAGGATTATAACCATCCGATCGGGGCGTTTGTCCCGGTCGGCAATCTTGACAACTACTACACCTATGTCAACGCCGGGACATGCCCCGACTGCGGAGCTTCGATGTCCCGGCAGGGAAGATGTTTTACCTGCATGTCGTGCGGGTTCTCAAGCTGTGGTTGTTGAGCGTTTGAACTAACGGCAACGGACAGGGGAGGAAGTTTGGTAATGCGATTGGAAGATCTTGAAAAATATGCAATACCGCCGCGGGTCATTTCAAAACTGCGGGAACGTCAGGGCGAAGGCCTGTTGCCGGTCCAGAGCCGGGCTGTGCGCAAGGGTCTTATCGGCAATCCGGGGGATGGATTTGGCAGTAGGCGGGTCAGGATGTTAATCTCGGCCCCAACATCATCCGGTAAGTCATTTTGCGCTGAGCTGGCCGCTGTGAAGGCCCTGACGGCACGCCAGAAGACAGTTATGCTGTTTCCGCTCAAATCGCTGGCCGAGCAGAAATATGAGCTGCTCGAGCAAACCTACGGTGATCTGGGGGTTCGCTCTCTTATTGTGACCGGCGACCACCCCGAAAACGACCGCCGGTTCTACGGGGGGGACTACCAGATTGCGCTGGCCATTTACGAGAAGTTCGATCTGCTGTTGACGAACTCGCTCGATGCTCTCAAGAATATCGGCCTGGTGGTCATAGACGAAATCCAGAGTGTGACCGAACCGGGCAGGGGAGCAGTGCTGGAAAGGCTCCTGACCAAGATTCTGGCCTCGGGTTACAATCCATCGATGGTCGGACTATCGGCGGTTATCGGTGATGATGCCGGCTCGGCCGGGCAACTGGCAACGTGGCTCAATGCCACCCTGGTCGAAGAAACCACCCGGCCGGTGGAACTGATGAGAGGAGTGGCTGCCGAAGGTTCCTACCGGTACCGGCTGTTCAATGATGGTCTCGATGGAAGCGAGCCGTTTGAGCAGTTGAATATCAGCGATGAAAGGTTCGACCAGTTTGTCAGGCAAATCAAGAAGACCGAAGGTTCAACCCTGATATTTCTGAAATCGCGCATGGAGACTGTCGACTACGCTTTTCGGCTGGCGGCATCGGTCAACTGGCCCGAAGCAAAGACACCGCTGGCCGCTCTTGAGGGAGAGGAACCATCGTTTCTGATTCGTTCACTCAGGCAGGCATTGAGTCGCGGGGTAGCTTTTCACAACTCCGACCTGTCGCCCCGTCAGCGCATAATCATAGAGCAAGCCTTTATTGACAAAGAGATTAGAGTGCTACTATCAACCACTACTTTAGCTATGGGGGTGAACCTCTCCGCCGATACGGTGTACCTTGAGACAGTCAAGTATGCCTCGGGAAAGTACGAACGGCGGCCATCGCTGGTCCCTGTTTCACGTTCGGAGTTTGATAATATGAGCGGTCGGGCGGGTCGTTTGGGAGCTGGTGGCGGCAGTAAAAATCCGGGGCGAGCCATAATTCTGGCAGAGAGCGAATTCGACCGCGACATTCTCTGGCAGAACTATATCGCCTGCGATAGCCCGGAGGTGGTTCGGTCGGCCTTTGGCAGTATGTCTGCCGAGGACTGGCTGCTGAATATGATTGTCTGCGGTCTGGTACGCCACAGCTCTGTGGAGGCTCTGTATGCGCCGTTCAGTCACACGTTATACAAAAGCCTCAATCCGGCTCATGAACTGCCGGACCTTGCCGCTATTCTGGAGCGTTTGTGTGATTCCGGCCTGGTAGAAATAGAAAATGCGACCGGCAAGGTTACCGCGACTCTGCTCGGGCAGGCGTCAGCCAAAGCCGGGCTTACGTTTTCCGAGACCCTTCACTACAAAGACAAACTGGGCAGCGGGTATCCTGAGTCGCCGGCAGGATGGATAGCGCTGGCCCTCAGCGGCCCCGACTGGAGTCTTCCACCGGCTATCCTGAGCCGAATGGAGCAGGCGCAGAATATCCCCCTTAAAATGCTTTATGGTCATTTCGACTATCTCATCGAAGAAGCAACGCGATACCTGCCGTCAAACCGGAAATCGAACCAGCCGTTGTCTTATCGCCAGGCGGCTTCACTGAAGGCCCTTCTGCTATTAGAGCAGTGGCGCAAGCTCACCCCGGTGGAGAAACTGGAAGAACGATTCCAGATGCATCTGGGGCAAATCATGAGTCTGGCCGAAACAGTGGCTCATCTGCTAACCTCGATAGGGGAGATTATTCAGACAACGGAAGGTCCCGGCGCTTTAAACGGCAAGCTCAGAGACCTCGGCTTCAACCTCCGGCATGGAATCCCGGTCTCGATGCGTTCGCTGCACGAGCATTTCGGACGGATACTCAACCGATCCGACTTCGCCGCCTTGCAACAGGCAGGAATAGAATCACTCACCGGATTGTTCTGGCGCTGACCCGCAAGACTTCGGCTCAATGATTCGCGGTGTTGATAAGTTAAAGAAATTCAACGATAAGCTAACCATACTTAAAGGAGAACTTGAAATGGAAGCAAGGTCCTCAGTAGCTGAAAACCGCCAGAATATGGCGGTGTCGTCGGCGTTCGTAAAGCCGGAGTCGATTGAGATCGATGGTGCTTATGAGCGTGAAAGGTATCTGGTGAAAATTAACGGTTTCCCGGTCAGATTGACGGGGAAATCATTTAAGTACTTCACCAAGTTGGCCTGGTCCCGTCTTAACCGTGATTCGGGCTGGATTTACAAGGAGGATATCGAAGTTGGTTTCAATCAGGCAAGGTATCTTTACCGCATGAAGGGGGAGATCAGCGCCGGGTTGAATACCGCGTGGCCGGTGGTCGAGAACAACCGGCTGGGCTATTACCGGTTGAGTATTGACCCTTCGAGGATTCGCATCAATGTCAACAATCTCAAGAGCCACCCTGATTGGGAGGTTCGGTCGCTGGTAGGGGATAAAGATACCGGCCGGGTTAACTGAGCCGGATGTAAGGCCGTTTTGCAGACTGCGGTTCAAAACCCGAATCAACCGTGTATAAGATAATGAGATAAGGTTCCGTTCGGGCAACTGACCGGTCGGCGAAAATAAATATTTGACAACGACTTATATTTCAGGTTGCTTGCGTTCAGGGATTGACACACACAACCGATTAATATGCAAAACGGTGACCAATGATTATAAACAGCAAAGAAAGACTTCCGATTTTAGCTGCCGATAGAGAAGAGAAATTCCCGGTTCTGCCGCTCAGAACCGGTGTGCTCTTTCCCGGTATGATGTTGACTATTCAGGTTGGCCGTCAGGAAAACCTGGAGCTAATCGAACAAAGTCGCACAGGGAAAAAACAGTTCGTTGCGGCCTATTCACCTTCGCGTTATGCCGAGACCGAACCGTCCCCTTTCCATCAGGTGGGAGTTCTGGCGGTTGTTCGCGATATAAAAGCCGGACCGGGTAATTCCCAGGTTGTCACCATTGAGGGACTTAAGCGGGTTGCCGTCTCCAAGATAATCCAGAAAGATCCGTTCGTTGTCGCATCGGTTAACTACATGCAGCCGCAGCCCGACGTATCAAAAGAAGTCTCCGCCCGGATCGACGAAGTAATGGCGGTTGTTAAGGAAATCACGAGTCTTGACCCGACTTATTCGCCGGAACAGCTCAATGTTCTCAAGATGAATCGGGATGACCTCTCGCTGGCGGCTGACACGGTTGCGGCCACATACCACTTTCCGCTGGAGGCCAAGCAGGAACTTCTGGAAACGGTCAATCTCGAGCTGCGCTTCGAGCGGTTGCTGAATTATCTCAACGCCGAACTCAGCCGCGTGGTCACCATACACAACATCAACTCCAACGTGCAAGAAAAGCCTCGAGGACGAGCAGAGAAAGCATTTCCTAAAACAGCAGCTTCACGAAATAAGAAAGATGCTCGGTGAGGATTTCGCCGAGGAGAAAGAGGCTGCCCGCATTCGTAACCTGATAAAAACGGCTCCTCATCTTCCTCCCGAAGTCGTGGCGCGCGGAACCATCGAGGCCGACCGGCTGACACATCTGTCGACCGCCTCGGCCGAATACGGGGTTACCAAGAATTATCTCGACTGGCTGTTGGCGCTGCCGTGGGGCAGGTGTAAGCCGGAAGATTACAAGATATCCGAGGTTGAGAAAGTGCTCTCGACCGAGTACTACGGCCCGGTCAGCCTGAAAGAACAGATACTCCAGCGGCTGTCCGTTAGAAAGTTGCTCGGCGGTGTCAATGAGGGACCGACTCTTTGCTTGATCGGCGCTCACGGCACAGGCAAGGCGGCTATGGCCAAGGCAATTGCCAAGGCAATGGGAAAGGAATTCATCCGCATGTCGGTCGGGGGAATTTCCGATGTTACCGAACTGAAAGGTACCTCAAGGACTTTTCTCGGAGCCATGCCCGGAAAGATAATGAGAGCCTTGCGCGATGCCGGCACCAGCGACCCGGTGATGCTAATCGAAGACATCGATTATTTCAATATCGAAAACGATTCCTCGGTCAATATGGCTTTGCTTGAAGCGATTGACAACCGTATCAACTCGCGGTTTCTCGATAATTACATCGGCGTCCCCTTTGACCTCAGCAAAGTCGTTTTCATCTGTTCGGTGCGCTCTTATGAGGAAATACCGGAGCAGTTTATCCCCCGGTTTGAAATTATCGAACTGCCCGGGTATATCGAAAAAGAGAAAATCGTCATTACCAAGCGCTATATCGTTCCCAAGCTTCTCAAGAAGCACGGGATTACCAAAGCTGAACTCAAATTCAGCGACAAGATTCTGGCGCGAATAATCAACAACTATACGATGGAAGCCGGTCTTCTGGGTCTGTCTCAGCAGCTCGAAAAAATCTGTCGCAAAGTCGCTCTCGAGAAAGTGTCCAACAACAAGAAATCGTGGCAGGTGACCGAAAAGAACCTTGAATCATACATCGGCCAGCCGGTTTATATCCCTGAAAAAGCCGAGTCCACACCCGAAATCGGTATTGCGGCCGGGCTGGCGTGGACGGGCGCCGGCGGCGACCTGATGTTCATCGAGGGACTCAAGATGAAAGGCGGCGGCGAGATATTTACCACCGGCTCGCTCGGTGATGTTATGCGCGAATCGATTCAGGCCGCTTTCTCGTATGTTCGCTCCAAAGCCGACATGCTCGGAATCGACGCAGCCGACTTTAACGATTTCGATATTCACATCCATTTCCCGTCGGGAGCTATCCCCAAAGACGGTCCTTCCGCCGGTGTGACAGTCTGTCTGGTCATCGCTTCGGTGATGGCCGAGCGTCCCATTCGAAACGACACCGCCATGACCGGAGAGATCACTCTTCGCGGCAAGGTGCTTCCCGTTGGCGGTATCAAAGAAAAAATCTCGGCGGCCTTCCGGGCGGGTATCTACAATGTCGCTATTCCCAAGGAAAACCAGAAGGACCTCAAGGAGCTGCCAAAAGAGATTCTGCGTAAGACCAAGTTCACGCTGCTTGAGAGAGTAGATGAGCTTTTCGAGGCCTGTTTGCTGGACTTCACACCGTCATCATATACGCTTGAGAAAATCTTCCAGGACGAGATCAAGAAGGCCAAGAAGAAAACCCGTACCGCCAAGAGCAAAACCAGAGCCGCCAAATCTAAATCGACTTCCAAAAAGTAATCTTTCGGTCGTCGTAATCCCCATGTCCTCAAGGTACTTACAGTACCTGCCAAAACTTTTTGTTTACAAACATTTTCAAAGAAGCTATCATAGTTCATCTATACCGAACTTACTACGATCTACCGCTGTTGGGACTGTTATGTCGGGTCAAAAAAAGATAGAAACCTTTCATATTTCTACCTATGGCTGTCAGATGAATCTGGCCGATTCTTCGACGCTGGTCGCGACTCTGCATTCACGGGGGTATCGCCGGGTCGCCGATGAAAAGGACGCCGATCTCATTATCCTCAACACCTGCTCGGTCCGCGAAAAAGCCGAACAAAGAGTGATTGGCAGACTTGGTGAAATTTACAAGTTCAAACGCACCCGCCCTGAATTGAAAGTGGCGGTGGTCGGTTGTATGGCTCAGCGGTTGGGGGAGAAGTTGCTCGAGCAGGTTCCGCACGTGGATTTCGTTCTCGGTACCGACCGGATTTTTGAACTGCCCGATGTAATCGAAGGCACCGAGGGAACCAATCGCGTCATGACCGCTTTCGGTCACGAGAATATCGATGTAATAACACCGACCAAAGAAACGGCCTTCTCCGGTTTCGTAACTATCTCCCGTGGATGCGACAATTATTGTACTTACTGTATCGTTCCGTATGTCAGGGGAAATGAACGGTCCCATTCGGCCGACTTCATCGTTGACTCTATAAACAAAATGGCCGACGAGGGGGTTGTTGAGATTACTCTTCTGGGGCAGAACGTCAACAGCTACAACTGTGACGGTGTCGATTTCCCGGACCTTCTGGTCAGGACCGCCGAAGAGACATCGGTCAAACGCATCCGCTTCATGACCTCACATCCCAAGGACCTTTCGCACAAGCTGGTAGATGTCATGGCCGCTCAGCCCAAAATTGCCCCGCATATTCATCTGCCGCTGCAGTCGGGATCGGACAGAATACTCAAAAAGATGGGGCGGGTTTACACCCTGGAGCATTACAGAAAAGTCGTCGAATATATCCGGAGCAAACTCGATTATGTTTGCCTTACGACCGACCTCATTGTCGGTTTCCCCACCGAGACGCAGCAAGAATACGAAGCCACCCTTGAGGCGGTGAGAGAGATAAATTTCGATAGCGCCTTTATGTTTCGTTATTCCGTCCGGCCGGGAACCACTGCCGCGCGGTTTTTGGACGATGTTCCCGAGAAAGAGAAGATCAGTCGCTTGAACGATCTGATTGCTCTGCAGCAGGAGATTTCGTACAAGCGAAACCAGCGCGAACTCAATCAGGTCCGGTTCAGTCTCGTCGAGGGTTTTTCAAGGCGCGATAAACATCTGATGAGGGCACGCACCGAGGGGAACAAGACAGTTTTGTTTGAGGCCGATAATATCGAGCCGGGGAGTATCATTCCCATCCGGATAAATCAGGCCGACTCATTCACATTACACGGAACAGTTGAGGAACCAAGCTGATGGTTGAAGCAATATTCGCAATAGTGACATCTTTAATGATTGTCGTCGCAGTGGCGTTTCTTACTTATCGTCTGGGATTTTTCTCGGCCGATAGGATATCAGGGCGATACGCCTTTCTGATCGGTGGTACGTTCCTGTTGTTTGTGTCCGTGTGGCAGGTCGTGAAATACACGACCGATTATGATATTTGGTTTGTTGACGAGGCTTATCCGATACTGGATGTTGCTCAACTGTTATCGTTCATTCTCGGGGTGCTGTTGGCCGTTGTCGGATTGGCTCTTTATGCCGATTTCTGGCAGACGCGCCGCGAGGAACTTTCGCTTCGCGACCAGCACCTGTCTATTCTCAACAGCCTTCAGGATGACGCCCGTCAGCCATACCAGACTGTTGAACTGCTCGGTATTTCCATCAGAGAGATTGTAAGTCATTTGCCCGAGACTGCAGGCGCCATATTTCTTGTTAACCGGAGCCTGCGCCAGTTGGTGCTCACTTCCTCGGTTGGCTTTACCAAACAAGAAACAGCTTTCCTTGAGCGCTATCCGTTCGGTCAGAACGTGGTGAGTCAGGCAATAGAGATGTCCGAACCGATCATCACCGGCAATTTCGTATTTGTAGATAATGCCGGTAAGAGCATAGTCTCGCCCTACAACTGTTGTCTGGTGCTGCCGCTCTCTTCCGGCTCGGAGAAGATCGGCGCCATGCTTCTTCTGTCGCAGCAGAGCCGGGCTTTTACGCGGGCGGAGATAAGATATCTCTCGCCGGTGGCCAACTGGTTGGCCGAAACTATCAAATCGTCACGGCTTTCGAAAGACCTGGCCCACGCCCGGACCGAATCAGGCAACCTCTCGGAGTTATATTCCAACTTCACGAACCGTGTTCTTTCGTCCACCGACGCCTTTTCCAGTTCCGAGGTTCTAACGGCGTTTTGTCGCAGTCTGGTGGGGTTGGCCGGATCGCAGTCGGTTCAGCTACTGGGCATGAAAAGCGGCATGCTTCGCTTTTATGGTGGTAGTCAGCCGCAGATAGACCTCTCCGAAAACTATAAGACCGCCCTTATTGAAGCCCTTGATCGCCGCAAACCGCTGATTATAAATCAGGAAGCATCGGGTGACGAAGGCCGCACTTATATTGCCCGCTCGACCCTGCTCTATCCTCTGGGCGAGCATCCGGAAATGACAGCGATACTGTTTGCCAAAGACGGGTCGCCGTTCAGAATAAGCGATGATGAATTGAAAGTGATGGAGGTCTACTCGCGCCTGGCTCGCCTCACCCTGCAGCAAAATGAAATGCACCGTCTCGATGTAACCCGCCGCAAAGGGCTCGACAAAATCGTCAGGCTGTTGCGTGTAGACCGTCGCGTGAGCTTTGAGTCGAACCCCGGGTTTTTCGTCAACCATCTGGCCGGCGTCCTGCCGGTGAAGTCGGTGGCAATCACATTTGTCAGACAGCAGAACGGATCATTCAAGGCTGTCGATGGCGTCAATGTGACCGATGAGCAGCTTGAAGAAATCCAGACTCTGCCCGGTGAAGGAATCGTGGGTAGCGTCGCTGTCGACGCTCAAACACATTTCATCTCCGGCAGAAACAACGTTGTCGAGGCGCTCCGGTCTTTCGATGAAGTCAATCGGGATAATATCCAGAAACTCTTTGGAGAGCAGGGGCAGCCGAATTTCATGGCCGCCTGTCCAATCGTAAGAGTGGATGAGATTGCAGGTGTGGCAGTATTTTTCATGTTCGATGTCTCCGAGAACGAGAAAAACGAATGGCCAAGGCTGCTGACTCTGGCGGCAGGGCTTTTCTCCCTGAGACTCACCATTAACGACCTTTACGAAAAACGAACGCAGGCAACCGGCAGCCAAACGGCCGCGCCGGAAATTCTGGGTGAGACGATAAATAAGCTCAACAATCATCTGGCGGCCATCGTCGGCAACGCGGGATTGGCCGAGGTCAGGGGCGATTTGTCGGGCGAACTCAGAAAGCATTTCCGCAGTATAGTCGACGAGGCCGAGCGGGCCGCCGATTTGCTCAAGACTTCTCTGGGACAGCCTTCCACAGAAAGCGCGCAGCCGGCTGTAACCGATAGAACCTATCAGCTCAATGATATAGTAGACTCGGTGCTGGGCGGCAGCCGTATCTCCGACAACCTGCACATGCTCGCCGGTCGCCCCCGCGAAGTCAGCAGGAAATTCGAAGATGTCGGTCAGATCACACTGAATTCCGGAGCCCTGCGCAGTCTGTTTGAGGAAGCGATCAGCCGCTTTGCCTCGGTGGCCGAAGAAGACGATGTCATCACGGTGTCGACATATACGCGGGAGGGGTATGTGTATCTCGATGTTTCCCGGCACCACCGGGATTTTCCTCCTGTCCAGAATGTAGCCGGATTCGGACACTATCAGCAGTCAGCCGAAGCTCTAAAGTATCGGCCATCGGATACCTTCCTCAAGCACATCGGTGACCGCCCCGCTTACTATTCCGTTGATCGGGTATCGGCTATGCCCTCGTATCTCTCCTTCAAGTTTCCCGTCAAAGGGACACAGAGTGCCGCTCCGGCCGAGGGCCGCAGGCCGAAGATTCTGGCCATTGATGATCAGGCGGTGATTCTGGACCTTATTTCGGCAATGTGCCAGTCTACGGGATATGACGTAAAGACGGCTGAGACCGGGGAAGAAGGCCTGGAATTGGCGTTGAAAGAGAAATTCGATATCATCCTGACCGATCTGGCCATGCCGGGCCTCTCCGGTGTCGAGATTGCCCATGAAATCCGCAAAAAAAGGCCGTCGGTTCCGATAGTCCTCGTTACCGGGTATGAAGTCAATATCAGCCGGGAACGGCTCGATGCTGCCGGAATTACTCGCGTCCTCTATAAACCCTTCAGAATCGAACAATTAACCGAAATAATCGAAACCCTCATAAAACAACCCGCTATTTAGACAATTTGTCATATTCCCCCGGTTAAACCATTACCGATTTTGACCGATATTATCGATAAGGTGAACGATGAAAAAGATTTCGATAGTCGATCAGATACGCCGTGACAGTGACCTGCTATCCTTGCCTCAAGTATTATCCGAAGTGCTCAAGGAGGTTGGCAAAGAGGACTTTTCTGCCAACAAACTGGCGGATATAATACTCAAGGACCCGTCGCTGACCAGCCGCGTGCTGAAAATGTCCAATTCTTCGTTTTATCAGCGCTTTGCGGAGATTAAGACGGTGCATCAGGCGATTTCCGTGTTGGGTGCCACTACGGTTAAATGTCTTGCTCTCTCAACATCGGTTTTTCGACCCTGAAAAAATAGCCCGCGACAGCGGTGTCGATGCCAGCGACTATTTCATGTATGTTCTTTCGGTGGCTGCCGGCAGTCAGAAAATAGCCAGAGCCGTTTCCTATCCGTCTACAGAAGAAGCATTTATTGCCGGGCTCCTGCACGATATAGGCGTGATGTTCTTCCTGCACAAGTATCCCCGTGAATACAAGCAGATCATAGCTGCTGAGGTTGGTGCTAATACGCTGGTCGAGGCAGAGAGAAAAGTGTTCGGGGTAGACCACGGCGAGGTTGGCTATCACATGGCCGAGGCCTGGCGAATACCAAGAGAGATTATTGAAGCCATAGGGAATCATCACAGTCTGCCAGCCAAGGGGAATGAAAACACCCTCTCAAATATCGTAAGACTGGCCGTGCTTCTGGCCAGAGACCGCTGGTCAGGTTACGATTCGATGCTTGAAGAAAGGCTGGGGAAAATCGGTGCGGTGGCGGATGTTCTGGGCCTCAGCAAAGAGGAAATCGATATTATTTCCAGCTCCCTGTTGACCGATACGCTCGAAATCGCAGAGTATCTTGGGTTGGACATTGGCAATGTCGAAGCGATGCTAACCCAGGCCAATCAGGAAATCTGGAAAACCTATCTCATAGTTGAAAACCTGTTCAAAGAACGTCAGGAACTGAGCCAGAGTCTCCTTAGGGAAGAGCGGGCCAAGGGTGCGGTGGAATCAAAAAATATCGCCATGGCTACACTCTCGCACTATCTCAACAATGCTGTTATGGCTATTTACGGGCGGTCCCAGATACTGCGCCTCATGTTGAAGAAAGGGCAGTCCGATAAAATCCTCGAACAGCTCGAGGAGAACCTTCAGCGCATAGACCAGTCGGTTAAGAAGATTGTCGCCGTTCTGGAGGAGATGAAACAGGTGTCACCTATCGATCAGCAGAAGTTCGATTCCATGTCGAAAGCTATGAACATTGACGATCGCATTGAAAAGCGGTTGGCAAGATTGAATGAAACTGCTAACTGGGAAGAAGTGGCAACGCCCACCAAATAAATCGCACCAGTTGACCCGCCGCCTCATTTTCCTTATTATCCAGCATGCTAAGATTTCTAACCTCTGGCGAATCTCACGGTTTGCAACTGACGGCTATCATCGATGGCTTCCCTGCTGGACTTTCAGTTGATATCGACAAAATAAATTCCGAACTCACCCGCCGCCAGACCGGGTATGGCCGGGGTGCCCGAATGAAAATTGAGCATGACCGGGTGGAGGTGGTCTCGGGAATGCGCGGCGGTGTTACTCTTGGCTCACCGATAACACTGGTCATTGCCAATCGTGATTGGCCCAACTGGGAGAGGATAATGCACCCCACCAGGCCTGTGGCCAAAAAGCTCAACGCAAAAGAGCAGGCTCGTGCTAAAGAAATAACCACGCCGAGACCCGGACATGCAGACCTGCCGGGCGCCATTAAATTTGCCCACTCGGACATGAGAAATGTTCTGGAAAGGGCTTCCGCCAGGGAAACAGCCGCCAGAGTGGCTATAGGGGGACTGACTCGCCAACTCCTGGAGCATTTCGATATGCGGCTGGTTTCCCATGTGCTCCGTGTAGGTGAGGCAACGGCGAAGAATGCGCTCAATATCGATGATCTTGATGATTTCCGCCGGAGAGTAGAGAAATCGCAGGTGCGGTGCGTGGATGAAGCTGCCGGCCGAAAAATGGTTGAGGCGATAAAAGCCGCCAAAAAAGCAAAAGACTCGGTCGGTGGCATCATTGAGGTCATCGCACGCGGTGTGCCGGTTGGGCTTGGAAGCTACACCCAGTGGGATAAACGCCTCGACAGTCGTCTGGCGGCGGCGTTTATGTCAATCCCGTCCGTAAAAGGTGTCGAGATTGGCCTGGGCTTCGGGGTAGCCGGCCGAAGAGGCTCTCAGGTTCACGACGAAATAGATTATTCTGAGAAAAAGAGACCAACCTCGAAAGATTTCTATCGCTTGTCAAATAATGCAGGTGGTATTGAGGGCGGCATTTCCAATGGGGAAGACATCGTAGTGCGTGCTGCCGTGAAACCTATTGCAACCTTGTATAGGCCGTTGAAAACAGTAAACGTAGCAACCAAACGCGGTGCCCGAGCCGTAATAGAAAGAGCTGACACCTGTGTTGTACCCGCTGTAGCGGTAATCGGCGAGGCGGCGGCAGCTGTGGTGTTGGCAGAAGCCTTCCTTGACAAGTTTGGCCATGATAATATGGCGGAAATTGAGAGAAATTACAGGGCTTTTCTGGAAGGCGAGAAATAGCACGATTTTTCTTTCCTTTTCGGGTAAAATGGCATAAAATGGGTAGGATTATAGGATGATTAGGGTGATAAAGACCTTTAATGCGTACAGGGAGTTTCCAGATGATATATAAATACTCGGCCGTTCCTGTAGATGACTTTGGAGGTGGAACCATTGTTGTGTTTGTGCCTCAATTCGAGAAAGTCTCTGACCGGCTGTTGAAAAAGATTGATCAGGCTACCTCGGGTTCCATAACGTCTGTGTTGGAGTCGGGGGAGTTTTGCGGCAAAGAGAAAGAATCGGTGGTAATTCATCGTGTGGACGGTTTCAAGGCAGACCGGATTGTGCTTGTCGGGCTGGGTAATCCGTCTGGAATGAAAGCCGATAGCTATCGCACGGCAGCCGGAATAGTCTCGCGTTACAAAGCGCTCACGGCATCAAAAAAAGCAGCCTTCTACCTTGGGAAGGTGCGAAGCGATGATTTCTATCAGGCTGCTATCGAGGGCTACCTCCTCGGTTCATATAAGATCTTAGAGTTCAAAACCGGCGAAGCCGGCAAAGACAAGAACGTGCTGAGCGAGATTACTTTCATAGGCGATGATGCTAAGAAACTGAAGGCTATTGAAAAAGCAGTTCAACGTGGTGTGATCTACGCCGAGAGCCAGAATATGGTCAGGACCCTGGCGAATATTCCTGGCAACCACCTGACGCCGCGGATGCTCGCCGATAAGGCTCAGAAGCTGGCTAAAGCGCACGGTCTGAAGTGCACCGTGCTCAACGAAAAAGAAATTGCCAGAGAAAAGATGGGCGCTTTGATGTCCGTCGCAATAGGCGCCACCGAACCCCCGAGATTCATAATAATCGAATACAAGGGAGCGCCGGCCGCCCGGAAACCGATCGTTCTGGTTGGAAAAGGCGTCACTTTTGATACCGGTGGTATCTCTCTCAAGCCGGGCCTGAATATGCACGAGATGAAGAGCGATATGGCCGGAGCGGCCGCTGTGCTTGCAGCTGTCGTTGCGGCGGCTCGACTCAAAATTCCGCAAAACGTGGTCGCGCTTATGCCCGCTACCGAGAACGTGCCTTCAGCCACGGCCACGAAACCGGGTGACATTGTAACCTCGCGAAAAGGTCTCACGATAGAGATCATCAATACCGATGCTGAAGGTCGGTTGATTCTCGCAGATGGTCTTGATTATGCCAACAAGTTCAAGCCGCAGGCAGTGGTAGACATTGCCACTCTGACAGGCGCCGCTCTGGTTGTTCTGGGATATGCCGGGGCTCCTATCCTGGGTAATAATCCGCAACTTATGAAAGCTCATCAAGGAGGCTTCGGAGGCGACCTCGGAAAAAGTATGGGAGCTGCCGATCTGGGATGAGCACCGGGATAACATGAAATCCACGATTGCCGATGTTGTAAATTCCCACGGCAGACCGGGCGGTACGATTACCGCAGCGGCTTTTCTGGAGAACTTCATCGGTGATTTCCCCTGGGCACATATCGATATCGCTTCGGTTGACACCGAGCCCAGCGGCCGACCATACATGCCTAAGGGCATCACGGGTACCGGCGCCAGGTTACTCATCGATATGCTTTACCGTTGGAAGAAGCTCTAAGCTCAGTGCGAAGAGATATGAGAAAGGCCGCTCTATTGAGCGGCCTTCTTATTTTGCAGGCAAATTTAAAGTCATCGGGACCAGCAGGGCGCTTTGTCCTTGCCCGGTTTTGTCAGTCGCCTCAGGCTGTTGCCATCGGTGTCACAAACCCAGATCGATCCGTCACCGGTACCGAACACCAACCATTTTGAATCGCTGGAGAATGAGGGAGGGTACGTGCCAATCGGTGTATGGTCAGGCATCTTTTTTACCAGACGTTTGTCGGCGAGGTCCGGGCTTAGAATGTACAGCCCAACATTGATTGAATCCGCTCCAATTGCCGCCAACCATTGGCCGTCGGGTGACCAGCTCGGGGCCACCAACCCCTGATTTTTCGCAGCCAGGCTCCCAATGGAATCGAGCGATATCGCGATGTCCTCGTGTGACAGGACAACGAGGCCGCCCGGTCGAAGTTCATCGAAGAAGACGAACGCCAAATCCGCGGAATCATTCACAGTAGGCGTAACCAGAAACAGTTCTTCCGTTTGCTGCCAGTTCGGGCGCAACAGCTCCACCTGTTTATCCTGAAGATTCACATAGCACAGTTGATAGTTGGGTCCGCGGGCGCTGATACGGTCGGCATTCATGTCGTTCCAGAACAAAATACGGTTGCCATCACTGCTCCATTCCGGCCCACGTGCGCCGAGTTTTTCAGTCAGTCTCGTCCAGTACTTTGTATTGCCGGCATCGGCTGAGTCGAGACTGCACAAAAACAGATCGTAGATTTTGTGACGACCGCCGGCCATGTCCGGTCCCTTGAGATCAACCAGTCCCGAACGCGTGAACACTATTTGCCGGTTGTCCGGTGACCATGACAAGCGTCCATCGGCATTGTTCACTTCGCAAACCATCCGCTGGTTGGTGCCGTCAGCATCCATGATCCAGATATTGCCGGATCTTATGAAGGCTATCTGTCCCGATGGGGTGGGGATTTTGATGATAGAATCAGACGGCGGCGTCTGTGCTGACGCCGCCGTTAATATCATGATAAAAATCAGAATATGCAGCGAGGTTACATATGTTGCTCGACAAAACAAGTTCACTGTGATCACTCCTGTAAAGGTAAATATTCTTCTAAAAGAATACCGGTTGTTTTGTACGAGTCAACTATTTACTTTCCGGTCGCCTTTACCAGCTGAAGAAGTGTTTCAACTCGATTTTGCCGTTGAAACCGGACAGGCCGAGATCGACCCTACCATCCGAATCGCCGGTGTAAGTCGCGATAATCTCCTCATCCTGTTCATTGTACCAGGCTACGTTATCGAAATTCAGATACATGTACTTGAAGTCAATACCAAGAACAAGATTGAAGATACGCGTGGGATAGTCGGCGCCGGCGCCGAACGAGAATCCCAGAGCCTGATCATCAAAACTCGCGACCGAGGCATCGGTGGTGTTGGTGGCCAGATTCAGATTCTGATATTCCGACCAGACATCCCATTTCGCCTGGTAAAAGCCGACACCGGCATTTACGCGAAGGGAGATGTTTTCAAGATGACCGTCGAGCTTCGGCGGATTGTAAAAGTAATATTGTAGCGTTGTCGACGCACCGTAAACCTGTACCTCGGATGAAGGGTTCTCGATATATGCGCCTACCGGTTCGTAGAAGTAGGTGCCATCGAGACTCGTTCCCATCTTGAGCCAGTATTCGCCGCCTATCGACCAGGCAAAACGCTTGGAGAACATTAAGCCGAAATCAAGACCGAACATCTTTGCCTCACCCAGCCACCCGACGGTAGCATCGGTGAAGTTCATGGTTTCATAGTTGGCGAATTTGTTATAGTCGTTGTCGCGATTGATGCGGTTCAACGCAAAGTAGCCCGAGACCCAGGTCAACTTCTTCGCGTGCTTCTTTTCGATTTTGTTCATGTACTTCTGAATGAATTCTTCTTCAGAGTCCGTGGCATTCACCACAACGGCTGACAGCAACAAACAAAGGCCAGTCAACGCAATTACGATTTTAAGACGCATTTTTCCTCCTGCATTTCGAAAGTGCTTGGTTTTCTATTAAGTATCGGAAAAATCGTCGATTTTCTTGATTGATTTGTCCGGCAGACATAGGGCATAAAAAAGGCGGGTCATGAACCCGCCTTAACTATTGAAAGATATAGACTTATAGTCTACTTGCCGCTCTTGGCGTAGTCCAGTCCGGCGAGCTGAGAATACAAATTCCAGCGGCGGTCACAGTCTCTCTGTCCCAGGTCAAGAAGCATCTTGGCTCGCTGAGCGTCCTGAGCTTTCAGGGTTCTAAACCGGATCTCGGAATAGGCGTAGTCTTCGAATGAAATCGAAGGAGCCTTGCAGTCCAGTTGGAGCGGGTTCTTACCCTGGTCGATAAGCTCCGGATTGTATCGATACAGCAGCCAGTGTCCTGACTTGACGGCTCTCTCCTCCGCCTCAAGACCGTGCGACATATCGATACCGTGAGCGATACAGTGACTATAGCAAAGCACGATGGACGGTCCATTGTATTTCTCGGCTTCAACCATAGCCTTAACGGTCTGGTTGTGGCTGGCGCCGATAGCAACCTGTGCTACATAGACCGAACCGTACGACATCATCATCATGCCCAGATCCTTTTTGGCCAGCGGTTTTCCGGCAGCTGCGAATTTCGCTGTCGAGCCGCGAGGAGTCGCCTTCGACATCTGACCACCCGTGTTGGAGTAAACCTCGGTATCGAGCACGAGCAGATTGACATTACGACCGGAAGCCAGAACATGGTCCAGACCGCCAAAGCCGATATCATACGCCCAGCCGTCACCACCGATTCCCCAGACCGATTTGTGGACGAGGTAGTTGGCAACGTTGCTCAGGGCGGTGACTTTGTCTTTGCTCGAACCATTGAGGCTGTTCAGTTTGTCGAACAGGGCCTTGACACGCGCGCGCTGTTTTTCGATACCTTCCTGATTCGTCTGGTCGGCGTTAGCCAGGCTGTCGTACATCTCCGGTACGAGGTCCTTAACGAGTTCCAGGGCGTATCTGTTGAGTTTGTCAACGGTCAGACGCATGCCCATGGCGAATTCGGCGTTGTCTTCGAACAGCGAATTCGACCAGGCCGGTCCAAGACCATCAGCTCTCTTACAGTAAGGAGTCGTCGGCAGGTTACCGCCATAGATCGAGCTACAGCCTGTGGCGTTGCCGCACAGAGCGCGATCGCCGAACAATTGTGTCATCAGCTTAACATACGGCGTCTCACCACAACCGGCACAGGCCCCGGAGAATTCAAACAGCGGCCTGACGAACTGCGAACCCTTGACCGTCTCGATATTGAACAACGAATGATCCGGTTCGGGCAGGACATTCATGAAGAAATCCCAGTTCTTTTTCTCCCGCTCGCGAATCGGCAGCTGAAGAGTCATGTTGATAGCCTTGCGTCCGGTCTTGTTGCCATCGGCGTCCTTCACGTCGACCGGACAGGCATTGACACAGACCACGCAGCCGGTGCAATCTTCGGGAGCGACCTGAAGCGAATAATACAAACCTTCGAACTGTTTCGTCTTGGCGTCGATGTAAAGGAAATCGGCCGGCGCTTTCTCAGCATATTTCTTGTCGAACACCTTCGGCCTGATAGCCGCATGGGGACAGACTATCGAGCAGATATTACACTGAATACAGGTTTCTTTATCCCACTCCGGAATATCGACCGCGATATTGCGCTTTTCAAACTGGGTCGTACCGGTCGGGTAGGTACCGTCGATCGGGAAAGCCGAAACCGGCAGGTCATCGCCACGTCCGGCAATAATCTCGGCCGTAACGGTCTTCACGAAGTCAGGCGCGTAATCAGGTACGATTGGCGGACGGTGTACCGTGCTGGTCACCTTCTGCGGGTACTTGACCTCTTTGACCGCATCGGCGGATGCATCAACAGCCGCATGGTTCATGTTGACGACTTTTTCACCCTTGGCCCCGTAGGTTTTCACGATGGAGTCTTTAATAGCCTTGATAGCCTCGTCCGGAGGTAAAATCCCCGAGATGAGGAAGAAGGCCGTCTGCATGATCATGTTGATGCGAGCGCCCAGGCCGAGCTTCTTCGCCACGGCAAGACCGTCGATAACATAGAACTTGGCTTTCTTATCGATTATCTGCTGTTGAACTTCGATAGGCAATTTGTCCCAGATCTCATCCGCTCCGTACGGCGAGTTCAGAAGGAACGTACCACCTTCGATCAGCTTGTCAACCATGTCATACTTCTCAAGGAACGAGAAATTGTGACACGCAACGAACTGGCCTCTGGTTATCAGGTAAGGCTTACGGATGAGGTCCTTGCCGAACCGCACATGCGATACTGTAACCGCGCCGGCTTTCTTGGAGTCGTAAACAAAATAACCCTGGGCATAGTTGTCGGTGTATTCACCGATGATTTTGATCGAATTCTTGTTGGCGCCGACCGTGCCGTCGGCTCCCAGACCGTAGAACAGGCCGCGGAAGTTCTTACCTTCAAGATCAAACGACAGGTCGGGGTCAAGCGAGGTCATGGTAACATCGTCTTTAATACCGACCGTGAAGTGATTCTTCGGCACTTTCTGGTTGAGGTTGTCGAAAACCGACTTTGCCATCGGCGGGTTGAACTCTTTCGAGCCCAGGCCGTAACGACCACCAACGATGAGCGGGCGGTTCTTGAAGGGGGCGAAGTTGTTGTCAATCGCCTCGTTCAAAGCGGTCTGAATGTCAGTGTAAAGAGGCTCACCCACAGAACCCGGCTCTTTGGTGCGGTCGAGAACAGCTATTCTCTTAACAGTGGCCGGCAGCGCTTTCGCAAAGGCCCTGGATGAGAAAGGACGATAAAGGCGCACTTTGATCAGGCCGACTTTTTCACCCTTCGCCACGAGCTCGTCAACCGTCTCGTGCACTACTTCAGCACCGGTGCCCATGATGACGACCACATGCTCGGCTTCGGGATGACCGAAATAATCAAACAGCTTGTACTGGCGTCCGACTATCCGGGCGAATTTGTCCATCGCCTTCTGGATATGGTCGGGAGCAGCATCATAGAATTTGTTCACCGTCTCGCGTGACTGGAAAAATACATCCGGATTCTGAGAAGTTCCCTTGATAGTCGGGAAGTCGGGGGAGAGGGCGCGCTTGCGGTGTTGTGTCACCAGGTCCTGATCCATCAACTGCTTCATGTCGTCGAAAGAGATCTCTTCGACTTTCTGTACTTCGTGAGAGGTGCGGAAACCATCGAAGAAATGAACGAACGGGACTCTGCTGGCCAGAGAAGCCGGCCTGGGCTATCAAAGCCATGTCCATTACTTCCTGAACCGAACCCGACGCGAGCAAACCAAAACCGGTGGAACGCGTGGCCATGACATCGGAGTGGTCGCCGAAGATCGAGAGGGCATGACTGGCTACCGCGCGTGCGGAAACATGGAAAACCGTCGGAGTCAATTCACCGGCGATCTTGAACATGTTCGGAATCATCAGCAGCAGTCCCTGTGAGGCTGTAAAGGTGGTGGTCAGGGCGCCGCTGGTCAGCGCACCATGGACGGCACCCGATGCGCCGCCTTCGGACTGCATTTCGACTACATCGGGGATCGTTCCCCAGATATTTGTTTCTCCCGCGGCTGACTTTTCGTCAGCAATTTCACCCATGTTTGAAGAGGGTGTGATCGGATAAATGGCGATTACTTCGTTGGTGGCATGTGCCACATATGCCGCGGCCGTGTTACCATCGATGGTGACCATCCGACGTGCCTTTTTCGTACTTTTAGAATCCTGGGAATCTTTATTTTGTACGGCTTCTTTTGACATCATCAGCTCCTGAATTACTCAATGACGAACGATTCGTAGGGTTTCTTGTATCGTCCCCGGCACACTCAGTCCGATTTGGACGTCGTGATCGCCTGTTGTCCTTGATATTTACCTTTTTTATCTCTATATGATTGTTTACAGATCTCACTGGCTTCGAGAAAAATCAACTGGCCAATACCCTCGTTAGCGTACACTCTGGCCGGCACCGGCGCGGTGTTCGACAACGAAATAGTCGCGTAACCTTCCCACTCCGGTTCAAACGGCGTAACATTGACGATAACGCCGGATCGGGCATAGGTCGACTTGCCGGTACAGATGGTTATAACATCACGGGGTATCTTGAAGTACTCCCGGGTTCGACCGAGAGCGAAGGAATTAGCCGGTATGAGTATGGAGTCGGCCCGAGTGTCGGTGAAGTGTTCGGAAGAACCGTTCTTGGGGTCAACTTCGGCTACGCCGGTCGGATCGAAAATCTTGAACTCGTCGGAAAGGCTTATGTCGTAGCCATAAGAAGACACGCCGAAACTGATCCCTGAGCGGACCTGAGACTCGGAAAAAGGCTTGATCATCTCGTGGCTTTTGGCCATTTCGATGATCCAGCGATCGGATTTTACCGGCATATACTAACCCATTCCTTCTCTTTTAGAAACGTCCAGAGAAGATAAGGTTTTTGATATAGGTTGTAAACCGGTTTAACTGGAAAAAAGTCAGAATTTCTTCTGATTAGCCGGCGACACTTTTGCTGGTCTGCCGACGGGAGAGGTCCGCCAACGTGTGGTCAGCAAATACTGAAATTAGCTTGTTCTCAGCCACTACCAATAAGTCTCGAAGTGAACAGAATTCGGCTTTGCTGCAAAGCGATGGTTCCGGAATGCACTTGAGCAAATGGTATGGTCCCTGGATTGACTCCAGTATCTCTTTGATGCTAATCTCGTCGGGTCGCTTTCCAAGAGTGAAACCGCCGCGTACTCCTCTGTGAGAACGCACCAGTCCCGATCTGGATAATGACTGAAAAATCTTCGCCAGGAACTTTTCCGGGATCTCTTGAGCCTGAGAGATCTCCGAAAGCGGGGTTATAACATTAGGTTCCTTTTCCGCAAGATATAAAATCCCAAGCAGCCCGTACTCCTCAGCCTTCGTAAACTGCACCGCACCCTCCTTCCCAAAGAGCTTCGTATTACTATTAGTTAATCAAAATCAATAATATCTTTATTAGAATATATTCCAGAATGTTAGAATTGTCAACCGATTTTGGTCGGTATCGACACAAATTAGCCCCCCGATGACCCCGCCACAGCCGGATTTGGCCAGTTGCCTTTTTGCCGCCAAAATCGTACCTTTCCGCACACGGGCTAACTCTGGAGGAAAACAATGACCGAAAAAAAGGCTGATTCCAAAGGTCTGGTAGTGGTATATACCGGCGATGGCAAAGGTAAAACCACAGCCGCCCTGGGTATGTGCGTCAGGGCAGTTGGCTATGACTGGAAAATCTGTATTATCCAGTTCATCAAGGGAAGCTGGAAATACGGCGAACTCAAAGGCATTAAACGGCTGGCGCCGAATGTGGAACTTCATACCGTGGGTGAGGGATTCGTGGGTATTATCGATGACGACAAGTCCTTCGAAGAACACCGGTGTGCCGCTCAGGAGGGTGTCAAACTCGCTCTCGACAAGATATCCTCGGGCAAATATCAATTATTGATACTCGACGAATTGAATGTGGCGGTCGATCTCGGTCTGGTTACCGAAGATGAACTCGACTCGATACTGGCCGCCAGATACGAGAAATTAAACCTGGTTATTACCGGTCGCAACGCCTTGCCCTCTCTGCAGGAAAAGGCTGACCTGGTGACCGAAATGCGCGAAGTAAAACACCCATACCAAAAAGGTATACTCGCGCAAAAGGGGATAGACTGGTGAGAATTGCAGTCACCGGCGGAACGGGATTTATCGGCCGACACCTTGTTAACCGGCTCTTGCTTGATGGTCACTTTGTCTCGGTGATCGGGCGAAAGAGTCCTTCCGAAGGACTCGTCAATCAGCTGGTAAGATTCTCAACCGGCTCGATTGACGACGCCGATGCTCTGCGATCGGTTTTCGAAAATACTCAGACCGTTTACCATCTGGTCGGCATCATAGCCGAGACGAAAACCAACACTTTCGACAGGACGGTGGTTCAGGGCACCGCCAATGTGGTTAAGGCCTGCCAGGATGCCGGCGTGTCGAAACTGATTTATCTTTCGGCGATGGGTACCTCGGCGGAGGCCCCGACAAATTACCACCGCACAAAATATCTGGCGGAGCAATCGGTAATCAATTCCGGACTGGACTACGTCATCTACCGGCCTTCGGTCGTCTATGGCCCCGGTGATGGTTTCGTTTCGCTTTTGACGCGCATGATAAAGATGTCTCCGGTTACACCGGTGATTGGCTCCGGCAGATACGAACTTCAACCGGTCTTTGTCGATGATCTGGTGCAGGCGATGGTGGGTGGACTTACCGTCGAGCAGGCCAGGTCACAGATAATTGAGATTGGTGGTCCCGAAAAACTTGAATATCTTCAGATATTGAATATAATTAAGGGCGTGCTGCGAAAACGCAGGATGAACTTTCATCTCCCTATGGCGGTTATGAAAACCGTAGCAGCCGTGATGGAGAAATTATTGAAGCCTGCTCCACTCACACGCGACCAACTGAAGATGATGGAGATGGGTAACACCGGCGACATAAGGAAGATGAAAGAATTCTTTGCAGTCGAACCTATAGATTTTGAAAACGGACTGAGAAAATATTTGAGGTAATGCTATGGCAGAAGTAAAAGATTATGATATCGTTATCGTAGGTGCCGGTCCCGGTGGTCTTTGCGCCGGCCTGTACGCGGCCCGGGCAAACCGCAAAGCCGTATGCCTCGAAAAGTATATCCCGGGCGGCCAGATCGCCAATACCGGTGAGGTCGAAGACTATCTGGGGTTTGAGCACATTCAAGGTTCGGAACTCGCGATAAAATTCGCCGACCACGCCAAGAAATTCGGACTTGAGATTGAGATGGAAGAGGTTGAAGAAGTCTACTCCGAAGGCGAGTACCGGCTGGCCAGATGTGCCTCGGGTACGATTTACAGGGGCAAGGCGGTCATTTTATCGACCGGGGGGTCACCGGTGTATCTCAATGTTCCCGGTGAAAAAGAGTACAGCGGCAAAGGCGTCTCATACTGTGCCATTTGCGACGGCGCTTTCTTCAGGGGACAGGTGATTGCTGTCGTCGGCGGGGGAGATGCTGCTGTCGAGGAGGGCGCCTTTCTGACCAAGTTTGCGTCCAAGGTGATAATAATCCATCGACGTGACCAACTCCGGGCGCAAAAGATTATTCAGCAGAGAGCCTTTGATAACGAAAAAATTGAATTCATCTGGGACACGATTGTCGAAGAGATCGAGGGTAACGGCACAAAAGTCACAACCTTGAAATTGAAGAACGTCAAAACCGGTCAGCAGTCGAATCTCGAAGTCGGCGCTGTGTTCCCATACCTCGGTTTTCACCCCAACTCGAATGTCACCCGCGAGGAGCTGAAAAAGGACGAGGGTGGTTATATTCTCACCGACTACAAAATGGAAACCTCGATTCCCGGCATATATGCTTGCGGCGATGTCCGGGCGCAACTGGTAAGGCAGGTCACCAACGCTGTCGGTGACGGAACAACCGCCGCCGTAGCCGCTGAGAAATATATAGAACAACTCGAGGATAAGCACGCTAATCGCGGGTAGACCAATATCTTAACAGTTTTGAAGCCGGTTGAGCCGTGATGTTTACGAGTGTTCAGCCGGCTTCGCTTATTTTACCCCTGTTATCGAATACTTTAATTTTCCGAATCTCTGAAGACCGTTTCGGCAAGCAGCTTGCATATTCGAACGGTTTTACGAACTGAGGGAAACACCAATATTTGTATCGGTACTGTCCACTATAGCCATATTTAACTCTTGCTATTTAACAACTTATGTATTATAATACGTTTGAGTCCGCTTTCGACTGCCACTGTCCGTAGTCGGCATGAGGCTTGCATTGTATAATAAAGGCAAGTCTGTCAAGATATGGAGAAATGGGAGTGGTGTGTGCTGGACATCCAGCCACCTGACGTTAGAGTCGGGCATCCCCCCTCCACCACTCCCTTTTTGTATTTTCGCTCAGTTCAACTTTCCCCGAAAAAGTCCGATATATCTTAAGGTTATGGGTAAGAAACGGATATTGCGCGTGTTCCCTCGCAGGCGAGCAGGTTTTCTCACGAGGCTGGGGAATATAATTATAATTCAGGTCCTTTTTGTCTTCTCTGCCCTGGCAATCGTTATCTTCTATCCCGCCGAAAACGATACTGTTGATTCCGAATATGTCTTCATGAGGGGGAAACTCCACGAAGCCGCATCATGGATTGCCGATGTTACTGGCGGGTCGAGCACAAACCCTGTAGCACTGGCACGCGATCACGACTTTAGATCCCGGCTTGAGAATTTATTGGCTATCGATAACGTGGTGCAAGCCTATCTCTACGCCATCAGCGAGGACTCCAAAGCGGTACGTTTGTTCGAATTGAATGAGATGACCGGACCGTTTCCCGATGAGAAGTACGTCGATTTCGAGCCGCTTGTCGATTCGAAAGTGATCGAACGAGATGTCAGTTCTTCCGAAGAATTGTTGATCCCGATTATTCACAGCGGACGGTATTTCGTTTACTACTACCATGCCGGGTTTGTCAACGAGCTGCCAATAGTGCTGGTAGCCATTTCCGATCACCCCAACATCGGCGTCGGCGGCGGCCAATTCCGCTATACCTTCCTTATGCTTTTCCTGGTGGCGGCGCTGGTTTCGCTGATGACGGTTTATCTCATAAACAAGAGATTTCAGGAGCCGCTTGACCGACTTATCAGAGGTTTTGATAAAACCGTGAAGGGGGAACTGTACTCACTGGTTGAAACCGACATGGACGACGAACTTTCCAAACTGGCCGAAGCGTATAACAACATGTCGCTTACGCTGTGGGAGAACAACAGAAAAATGTCGGACTACAATACCCGTCTGGAAGAATCCAACCAGATGCTTGTAGAATCACAAGACTTTCTGAAAACGCTCATTGATTCGTCTCCAGTCTGCATCGTATCCACTTCGCCTGAGGGCCAGATTACCGTTTTCAATCGCAAAGCCTCGGAAGTATTCCGTATGGACCGCTCCGAAGCTGTGGGCAGCGGCGTGGAGGAGTTGTTCTCGCAAAAACGCTACAGCGAAACCGCTAAATTGGTGCTGGGCGACAATCATGCTCAGGAAGTCCTGTGCCGCCGCGGTGACGGAAGTCTGTTCCCGGCTTATCTGATATCGGCTGCCGTGCACACCCGCGAGGGGGACATCTGGGCGCATCTCTATATAGTCAAAGACATCTCCGAGTCCCGGAACTTCCAGGAGATGATGGTGCGTCTTGACCGCTATTATACCCGCGGCGAGATGGCCGGTGATATCGCCCACGAAATAAACAACTTCCTTGCCATACTCTCAGGCAACATCGAACTGATGCCCCTTATGATGAAAAAGGGTGACACGGAGAAGATAACGAAAAAACTGGAAGTCATGAAAGGGACAGTCGACCGCATCGCGCACTTCACGGACGGCCTGATGGACCTCAACGAGGGTGATATAAGGTTCGAGCCCTCGGATCTGAACCAGTTGATACAAAACGTTATCGCTTTCCTCAAACCGCAAAACAGATTCGATAAAATTGAGATCGTTACTGATCTGTCTACGGATATTCCTCTGGTAGAACTCGATGCGGGACAGATTCAGCAGCTTCTGGTAAATCTGCTTCACAACGCGGCAGAGGCGCTGGAAGAAAGGGAATTCGACCGTCGCATTGCGATTGAGTCGCAAATTTCCGAGGTAAACGGCGCCCGGAAAGCTGTCCTCAAAGTGACCGACAACGGCCCCGGCATCCAGTCCGACAAAGAAGATATGGTTTTCCATAAACGTTTCACCACCAAACGCAAGGGTCACGGCATAGGTCTCATCACCTGTAAGAAGATAGTCGATACACACCGGGCTTCAATCCTGTATGAGTACCGTGACGGTGCTTCATTCACGGTTACGTTGCCGGTTGAACAGAATGTCAGTAAGATCGGCTCGTCCCCAATCGAGACAGGTCGAACCGGCAGAATCTCCCGCATAACTTTTACTTGCCACCGGCCATCCAATAAAATAGCTTTTCGTTATGTCCAAGCGCGAGAAAATGGCTATAGTCGGAATCGAGCACCGCTATATAGCGGTCATTCTGATTATCCTGGCTGTCACGGTATTTCTTATCACCTGGATGGGCATAAGAGAAAGCCGATCGGATAGTCTCAAGCTGCTGGTGGCACAGGGAACCGCTTTTATAGGGGCGCTGACCGAAGCTGCTAACAACGCTATCGAGTCGGAGAGCTTTTTCGACTATCTGGTTCACAAAAGGTATGCCGAGGTAATTGTAGAGCTTGCTCAAGAGCCGCTCGACAAGCTGACCGACCAGCAACTACTCCAAACTGCCGCCGCTCACAATCTCTACGGCATTTTTGTCTATGGATTGGATTCCACCCTGATGGCGAGCGCCGTGGCGCGTGGCTCAATTGTCCGGCCACCGGATTATGTTGTTAACGAAGTAGGGCAGCTCATTACCGCGCCCGAAACTAATTATATTCTTCTCCTTGACCAGGGTGATAGCCCCGATGAGACTATCCACTACTACATCGAAATCACGAATAATCTCGACAGGGTGGTTCTGATAATGGCTGATGCTCAGTATTACGTCAGCGCTTTGAGCCAGACCCAGATTGGCTATCTGACCCAGAAGATGGCTCAGGAGGAGGGCGTCGAATACATAATCTATCAGTCTACCGATGGTATCGTATTTGCCTCGCGCAAGACCGGGAGCCTGTTGTCTATCGAATCGGATCCATTTCTGGCTGGGTCGCTCGAGAGCGACACGGTCAGGCACCGGCAATATGTCTTCCAGGGTCAGAACGTCATCGAATTGGTTCATCCGTTTGCGACTACTACCTATCCGTTCGGTTTGCTCAGGGTTGGTCTGTCGCTCGATGCCTATGCCGCTATATCTCGCGGGTACGACCGGCAGATGATAACCGTGTCGATTGTCCTGTTTGTACTCGTCGTTGTCGCGGTCCTGTATCTTCAGACGCGTCGGAAGAGAAAGGAGATTGCGCACGAGTACCGCCGTATGAAATCCATCAGCGACAAGATATTCGACCAGATGCGTATCGGTGTGGCTGCCGTGGATCGTCACGGCCACATAATGCTCGCCAACGAAGCCTTCGAACGTACTCTCGGTCTTCAGGACTCTTTTGGCTCGGTGTGGGACGAGGCAGTCAAGTTGGATGAACTCACCTTTGAAAAGGTAAAAGCGAGCGCCGAAACTTCGTTCGAAAAAGAACTGACCGCCAGTGTAGACAATCACCAGAAGCAACTTCTTGTGGCGGTTTCCAAAATGAAATCCGAACGCGGTGAGTTCGACGGCATTGTCAGCGTTGTATACGATATTACCCAGTATCGCGAGCTGCAGCGTAAATCGGTTCGCAAGGAAAGACTCTCGGAGATGGGTAACCTGGCGGCGGGCGTTGCTCACGAGATAAGGAATCCGCTCAACACAATCTCCATCGCCGCTCAGCGCCTGGCGGCCGAATTTACACCGTCGGAAAATCAGGATGAATACCTGTCATTCACCAAACAAATACGCGCGGAAACCAGGCGGCTGAACGAGATCATCACCAGGTTTCTGGCCCTGGCCCACGAAGCCAATGAACGCTACAAGACAATCAATCTCCGCGATGCTGTCGATGGATTTATCGAACTTGTCCGCGCCGAAGGCAATACGCTTGGCATTGAGATAACTTCCGAGATCGATGCCGCCATTGAAATCCGGTCCAATCCCGATAATTTCACACAGGTGCTGTCGAACCTGTTCAATAATGCCAAGGAGGCTCTGGCCGGTCGCACGGGAAAGATTGCCGTTTCCGCGAAGAAAGTTGACACGAAAGTGGAAATTCGGTTCGACGACAGCGGACCCGGTATAAAACCGGAAATTCGCGAGAAGATATTCACGCCGTACTACACTACCAAAGAGGCCGGAACCGGTTTGGGGTTGCCAACCGTACACCGAATCATTTCCGATGTCGGGGGAGAGGTGCGGGTTGAAGACAGCCACCTTGGTGGAACCTGTGTGGTGATTACTCTGCCTGCCTGATATAAAAAATCATGCTGATAAAAAAAGCGGCTCTGTTAAGAGCCGCTTTTTTATTCGATAATGCCCGGAAATGCTACTTGCTGACCTGAGCTTTGATCCAGGCGGTACTGACTGATTTCGGACGGGTGATGGCCGTACCCATGGCGCGATTGAGCACCAGCTGAGCCAGCATACCCATCGAACGAGACACCGAGAACAGCACGGTGTAATATTCGAATTCCTTGAGTCCGGCTTCAAACAACAGAGCGCCGGAACCGGCATCGACGTTCGGCCACGGGTTCTTGGCCTTGCCGTGAGCTTCAAGGACCTTCGGTACGACATTGAACACGCGGTCGACAGTCTGGAAGACCGGGTTGTTCTTGAGATACTTCTTGCCGAAGCCGTTGAAGGCGGTAAACCGCGGATCAGTGACGCGCAGTACGGCGTGTCCGTAACCGGGGATAACCTTACCACTGTTGAGCGTCTCCCACGCGTAGTCTTCAATCTGCTTCTCGGTCGGGGCGCCGCCGAATTTCTCCATCGTCTGGAGAATCCAGTTGAGGCACTCCTGGTTGGCCAGACCGTGCAGAGGGCCGGCCAGACCATTGAGACCTGCGGAGACGGCATAGAACGGATCGGAAAGAGCCGAGCCAACCGTATGACAGGTATTAGCGGAAACGTTACCACCCTCGTGGTCGGTGTGCAGCGTGAGATACAAACGCATCATCTCATAATTCTGGCCCTTACGCGACGGCAGACCCAGCATCTTGGCATAGTCGGCACCCCAGTCGAGCTTGTTCGACGGTTCAATGAGGTCGCCTTTTTTGTACTTGATGCGGTAGACACCGGCAGCGATGGTGTGAATGGTAGCAATGATCTTCATCGCGTCGACCAGCGCCGCTTCCCAGTATTCGGTCTTAGCCATACCGGCATCGTAACGTTTGCGGAACTCCGACTCGTTCTCCATCGCCAGAATGGCGGTGTCGAGCATAGCCATCGGATGCGAAGTCTTCGGCATTGCCTTGAGAACTTTCCAAACGTAGTTGGGAACCTCACCATGGGCTTTCAGTTCCTTCTGGAACAGCTTGAGCTCGTCTTCGGAGGGAAGATCACCGGTGATCAACAACCAGAAGATTTCTTCAGGAAGTTTATCCTGAATCTTCAGGATTGGTCTACCGCGAATAATCAAACCCTGATCCGGTTCAACAACGGACGTGTCGCAAATCATTCCCTTAACGCCGCGCATACCGCCGAACGCCTGAGCAACCGTAACATCGGAGATCTTCTTATCACCGTGGTTTTTCAGGATGTCGGCTCTCTCTTCGCGGAGTTTCGGAATAATGCCGGCCAGCTTTTCTTTCAGAGTTTTGGCCATGAGAGACTCCTTTATTTTGCTTTTGAATCTTGGGTTAATTGGTTCATTTTAACAACCGCATCAATTTTATAATGTGAAACATTTCACATTGTCACATATTACATTCACGACCCGCTCTTGTCAAGTGGCATCCCCCAATTTGGAGTAAGATTTTTTAATTATACGAAAATTTTCCCCGGATTGAGCAATCCGTGCGAGTCAAAAATCGATTTCAATCGCCTCATGTAGCTCAAGGTGACATCATCGAATTCAAGCGTCAAATAGTCCTGTTTTGCCAGCCCAATGCCATGTTCTCCCGATAGGGTACCCCCGAGTTCGATGGCCTTTTCAAGGAGAATGCGTATCTCTCTTTCCATTAAGCTGTAGTCGCTTTCATCGCCAGTCATCGAAAGGAAATTGACATGCAGGTTGCCGTCGCCGGCGTGGCCGAAGGCATTTATCCTGAGTGAGCTTCTGGCGTTCATCTGCGAAACGAAGTCGACCAGAACCGGAAACCTCGAAATCGGCACTGCTACGTCCTCGGAAATGCGTATCTCGGCGATCTCTTTCACCGCTTTGCTGAGATTGCGGCGCACCTTCCAGAGCTTTTCAACCTTCTCAGTGTCGGTCTCTATCCTTAAATAGGAACATTTGTTTGCCTGGCAAAAGGCACTTATCCGGGCCGTAATTTCTTCGCGGTTTTCGGCAGGAGTCTCAATCAGAAGAATCGCGGCAGCATTATCGAGCCCCTCGGTGTGTTCATATCTGTTTGAGCATTCGGCCGCGTCACCATCGAGATATTCCAAAACGGTCGGAATTATCCCCGCACGGGTTATATCGCTCACAGTCTGAGCAGCGTTTTTCGGGTTATCAAAGGCTACGAGGATAGTATCACCAACCAGTGGCGCTATCAATGAGCCTGACGGCAATCTCCGTAATCACGGCAAGGGTGCCCTCGCTGCCAATGAGAATATCTCCCAGCGCAAATCCGCGGTTCTGGATGTAGATACCGGTATTGAGAATCTCACCTTCAGCCGTCACCGCCCGAAGGCCAATTACGTAATCTTTCGTAACACCAAACCGCTTACATCTGAGACCGCCGGCATTTTCAGCTACATTGCCTGCCAGCGTGGATTCATCAAAACTGGCCGGGTCCGGGGGATAGGTCAGGCCGAATTCGGCGGCGGCGTTCATCAACTGCCGCGTGATTACTCCCGGTCCAACCCTGGCCGTCACAGACTTTGCATCGACCTCAAGTTTGAGCATTCTCTCGGTAGACAGCACCAGGCTGCCGTTTTTGGGCACACAACCGCCCGATAACCCTGTTCCGGCGCCACGAGGTACGACTGCCAGGTTGTTCTGCCTGCAAAACTTGAGGGTGGCGATTACATCCGTCTCGTTGAGGGCAAAGACTATGGCCGATGGATCTCCGGTGGCCACAGTGGCATCGTGGAAGTACTTCTCGTAATCGGTTAAATCCGTAACGAGGGAGGCGGGATCGCTAAGCTGCCCGGCGAGGTCCTTAAAAGAGAAAGACGGCATTTCATTGCCCCCGATATTTGGAACTATTTGGAATTTCCTGCCGACGGTTTGCTTGAGGTAGCCGGTGAACTCGATGAAGGCTTTGCCCCGGATGCTCCGGTTACACCGGATGAACTGTCTTTCGTAGCATCGGCCTTATACTTGCTGTTGCGGTAGTCGGTGATATAAAATCCAGAACCTTTGAAGATCAACCCGGCTCCGCCGCTGATGATCCGCTGGGTTTTGCCGCCGCACGATGGGCAGATAGTGACCGGTGCATCGCTTATCGACTGGAACTCTTCAAATTCGTGACCGCAGTCAGCACACCGATATTCATAAGTAGGCATTATCTCTCCTAAGCGAAAACCATCGAAAACACTCAAGTCCGTTAAAGGATAGAAACAGAAAAGCCGGTCGACGGTTCAAAAAGTTTATCTCATCCGTATCGCCAGCCCCGGTCCCGCGCCAACCGCGGATTCGGTTTCCAGTCGGTGAGTTTGGCCACCGGTTTATCCTTGGGCGGGGGAGGTTGAGTCTTCTTGGAAGACTGGTAGACCTTGGTTTCAGTCTCCGGCGCTATACCGTAAGATTCCTCGGCGGCCCGAATAATCTCCGGCATAAGGCCCTCCTCGGTTACTTTCTCAGTGAAGGCCCGCCGGCCGTTGACCAGGTCACGAAGGTAATTATCTATCTGGTCTTTGGAATAGTAATGTTCCGGTACGTACTGGCTGAGATCGGTGCCTTCGGCAGAGACAATCACTTCCGTTCCGAAAAGACTCGGGGCATACTGATTAGTGTCTCGCAAGTCGCCCCTTTGAATGGCGGCCATGGTGGCAATCGGCACACGCTCGGTCTTGCGCACCATCTTCTTGGCGCCTTTATCGTTGATATCGATAATCTCACCCATCCCACCGGTGTTATACTGGTAGAAAGAAACCTTGCCGGGGTAGTTGTCGACCAGATCCATGATGATCCGGTAGAACTGATTCACCTTGCCCGCCCGGGAGCCGACAATAAACGGGTCGGTGCCGACCGTCCGGACCGATTCTCCGGCCTTGGCGGGGTTCGATGCATAGCTGTGACTTGACTCACCCCAGAGGTAGGCAAGAGCCGCCTGGATGGGTGTCAAGCGCTGCGCAAACGACATAATCGTATTTCGCCGTGTAATAAAGGCAAACACCAGACCGTCGAGTTCATCCAGCGACGGCAGATTGTACGATGGGTACCAGATGTCTTTCATCGAGAACGGTCCGCGCCCACGCTTTATCTTGAGCTGCTTTTTCATTACAACTGCGCGACCGTTACCGCAAAGATTCTCATCGAGGAAATCCGGCATTCCCTTGGCGTCAATCATCACGTTTTCGTACAAGGCGCTCTTGTGAATCAGCGAATTGTACATGGCTTCCTGCAGCTTGGAATCAACGTCGGTCTTAACAAAGAAACCTGCTTCCGAACCAAACGCTGAACCGTCATTCTTCAGAAAACATATATCGTCCTGACAAACCAGCGTCCGTTCACCTTTACCCCAGTCCAATCCGAGCTGGTGGCACGACCACGTGCTCTTTCCGGTTGCTGACAGTCCGAACAGAAACACGCCGTATTTTTTCAGTTTGTTGGTTTTCGGATCACGGATAATCACCACTTTCGTTCCGGCGTGAAGACCGAGCATGCCGAGCGTGTCGGCACCGTACATACCGTTGCGCAGGAAACCTTTCTTGTCCTCGCCCATGTAGTCCGAGCCGAGGACGAGGGTGAGGTTATAGTCCGGCAGAACCAGCGCCTGTTGACGGATCGCGTGTTCCTCCGGAATATGAATGAGCGTAAACTCCGGTCCGGGATCTTTGGTGATTGGCCCCATCGTGTGTCCCCACATGTACGCCAGACGGTGATTCTTCAAATCGGCCGTGGACATATAGAGATTGCACTTTGGGTTGTACTCGCCGTTTTGCCCCATCTGCCGTCTCAGACGAACAAAGGGCAGGGTTTCCATCAGATGAAGCACCTTATCCAGTTCGTCGGGAGCCTTGGATATGATCTGTTTCTTACCATCCGAGAGATGGTATTCGCGCACTTTTTCTGAGCCGATAACGACGGTCTTTTCAGCTATGCGGCTTGAGACAGCCGAGCGCCATCCCCACGAACCGAACTTAGTCTGCATTCCGGTAGCAAGCGCCGGCTCGCGCAACTCTTCGAGAGTCACGTCTTTTATGTTTGGTCCGTTCAGGCGACGCTGCAGGTCGCGATAGAAACGGGCGTATATCTCTTGCTGGTATATTGAATCTGACATTTCAATTTATTCCTTGGGCAATATGTCGCCATCTTTAAAGAAAAACGCAATTTCGGTCTTGGCGGTTGCAGTGCTGTCTGAGCCGTGCACCACATTTTTTTCCACCGAGGTGCCAAATTCGCGCCTGATAGTGTTGTACTTGGCCCTGGATGGGTCCGTGGCGCCCATAAGCTCGCGCCAGCGTTCGATAGAACCGTGACCGCCGAGAACCATTACCACAATCGGACCGGAGGTCATGAACTCAACCAGGGATTTGTAAAACGGTCTCCCTTCGTGAACGGCGTAAAATTGCTCGGCCTGAGGTTTGCTCAGCTTGACAACTTTCATGCCACGCACGATCAATCCTGAGCTTTCGATTTTGCCGATGACCTTACCCACCAGTTTACGCCTGACGCCATCCGGTTTTATTATTCCAAGTGTATTTGCCATGCTTACCTCCTTAGCCGACCAATTCTTTGATTCGTGACTTCAGAGCTTCCGCCGGGATTGCGGCAACATTGACTTTGAAAGCCTTCGCTACCCGGAAGAGCTGATGGAAATTACGTCGCTGCAGATCCTCCTGGTCGACCGAAGCACCCAGAATGTACGGATTGAAGAACGGCTGGGTCTTAAACGGTGACATGCCGGGTCCGCTTGGAACCCGGTACTTGCCTTCCGAGATGTAATCCAACGCGGCAGCTTCATCGAGCTTCTGTATTGCCGGAGCGTTCGGCTCGTAGCAAAGCATCGCGATAGCTTTCAGCCGGCTGCGTTTCACGTAGCGATCGGGGCCGCCGATCCACGCCGGGTCAACCAGCGCGCGAGAAACATCCGAACCCCAATAGCAATAAGGCTCGCCCAGATCCAGCGGGCACTCGTCTTCAAGCGCCTTCATGTTGGTCCAGTCGGCGCGATTGGTGACCACATTCTCGCACTTGCTGCGGTCAAAGATACGCTCGTAACGCGGGAATTTCTCGGTGATGTTGGTCTTCAGGTAGAATTTGCGTTCGGGCGCATCAGCTATGGCTTCATTGCCGCGATAACGGACAAAGACCCAGTCATTCGTCAGGAATCGGGCTTTGTCGTCTTCGAGCATACGGAAGAACGTCGAACCGCGCTTCAGGCCTTTTGGACCCACCAGGGCCAGACCCTTACCGCTGTAATCTATACAGGCGGCTCTGATTCCGTGGACATCCAGCAGTCTCTCGCTGGCCTGTGCCACCATGCCCAGCGCCCAGCTACGGACCTGACCGTAATAGCTGGTGTTGAATAAAACAGCTGTCCGCATTTCGGGATTGTAATAGCTGAACGGTGTTCTTCCGGGGACGCCATCGACGGCATATATAATGCCGTGCGGCTCGAGATCGGATTCCAGCTGCGCCGGATACCAGTTTTCAACCCAGAAGTCGTACAGGTGCGGGACATTGGTGCGAAGCTGAATGATAATACCGTTGATATTGGCATTCCATTCGAAATAACGGTCATACGGCAAAGCCGCCTCAGCTTCCTGCACCAGCGCATCACGTTCTTCAACGGAGATATCGTATTTAGCCTCGGTCATGGACCGGGGATGGGTCATCACATTCTGCAGGGCCACGCGCTTATACTTCGGCGACTCCTTAAGTTTCGCCATGGCCTCGATTATACGGTCCGTACCTGCTTCGATTTTATCCATCGACGTAGCATAGGACAACCGGATGTTATCCTCCGCCCCAAAAGCACTTCCCGGAATAATAGCCACAGCGGCCTCCTTCAGAAGGTAATAGGACAGGCCGTACGAATTGCGAATCTTCATGCCGCCGTACTCGGTGTTGTAGTAAGCCGAGGCGTTAGGGAAGAGGTAGAACGCTCCCTTAGGCTCGAAACATGAAACATCGGGGATCCGTCTGAGTTTGCTCAGCATGTAGTTGCGCCGGGTACGGAATTCGGCCACCATCTGGTTGATTTCGGCCTGATGACCACTCAGTGCCTCGGCGGCGGCCTTCTGCGCTATGGAGTTGGCGTTTGATGTCGTATGTGACTGGATGATACCCATCGCGTTGATTATCTCACGCGGTCCGGCCGCAAAACCGATACGCCAGCCGGTCATCGAATACGATTTCGAAACGCCGTTGATAGTGATCGTTTTCTCTTTGATCTTGTCGCTCAAAGAGGCGATGGAATGAAACCGGAAGTCATCATAGACGACCTTCTCGTAAATTTCATCCGCTATGATCAGCAACCCTTCGGCCACGGCGATTTCACATATCTCCATGAGTTGGTCACGGGTATATGTCGCGCCGGTCGGATTCGACGGGTTGTTGATTATTACTGCCTTGGTATTGAAATTTATGTTGGCCTTGAGCTCCTCCGGTGTCAGCCTGAATCCGTTGTCTTCGCGGGTGGGCACTATCACCGGCTTGCCTTTAACCATCAGAACCTGCTGAGGGTACGACACCCAGTAGGGCGCGGGAATTATCACTTCCTCATCACGATTGAGAATCGCCATCATCAGGTTGTAAAGGCTGTGTTTGGCGCCGCACGATACGATAATCTCTTTGCCCTGATACTCAACCCCGTGGTCCTCTCTAAGACGGGCACGAATGGCTTCCTTCAATTCAGGTATACCATCGTTGGCAGTGTAACCCGTGAAATTATCGTCAATGGCTTTCTTCCCGGCTTCCTTTATACCGGTTGGAGTGGGGAAGTCCGGCTCACCGACGGAGAAGTCGATGACATCGATGCCTGAAGCCTTCATCGCCTTGGCTTTGGCATTGATGCGAAGAGTAGGAGAGAGCTCTAAACGGCCTATCCTGTTGGAAATCATCTCTTATTCCTTATCCGGGCCGCTTTTTGACTTTCGCGGTGATTCGCTCTTTTCCTCATTGGACTTGTCAGCCATTCTCTTAATCCAGTCTTCCAGATCGAAGCCGGACAGAGATTTCACTACGGTCGGTAGCTGGCTCATCATCGATGCCAACTCGCCGGTTATCTTCGAGGTCCCCAGTTTGCCATCGTTGGAGACCATAACGATTTTATCGATTTTAGATATCGGGGCGGCCATCTCACGGGCCAGCTCAGGGAGCTTGTCGAACATCATCTGCAGCGTGGCCGGCTGGGAGTAAGCGTTAAACGATTCGGCTTTCTGGCGAAGAGCCTCTGCCTCGGCATGGCCAACTTTTTCTATCAGTTCGGCCTCAATCAAACCCTGCACCCGTTTGGCTTCGGCCATACCTTTAGCTTCGGCCTCAAGGCGATACTGCTCGGCAGCGGCAGGCCTGCGGACCTTGGCTTCCAGTTCCTGCTCGACCCGGGTGATTTCTCTCTTTTCCAGCTCGATAGCAGAGTCTTTTTCAATCAATTTGACTTTGGCTTCTTCGCTCTTAAGCTCCTGATTCAATTTGTGGCGTTCCAGTTCGTAGGCGAAATCGGCATCGGCCTTCTTGCGATTCAGCTCCTTTTGAAGGTCGGCCCTCTTCAGTTCAAAATCCTGATTGGCTTTAGCAACGGCCGTGTCGGCGATCAGCTTGGCAATGTCCCCTTCTTTCTTGGCCTCGGCTGATTTGATGATAGCGTCGCGAGCCGCTTCGGCTTCGGCGACTTCGGCGTCACGACGGGCCTGGACAATACGCGGTTTACCCAGAGCTTCCAGGTAACCCGACGGATCTGTGATTTCTTTAAGGTTAAACGACTGCAGCTTGAGTCCCATATTGGCGAAATAGCTACCTACATCCTCAAACACCTTGCCGGTAAACTCCTTGCGGTTCTTATTGAGCGATTCCAGATTCATGGTGCCAATAAGGGCGCGAGTCGAACCCTCAAGGGTACGAAGAGCTACGTCGCGAATGTCGGAGATCGGTCTGCCCAAAAACTGCTCGGCAGCGAGATAAATGGATGCTTCGTCGCCGGCAATCTTTACTTCGGCCGTACCCCTGACAGTCGACCGGATACCGTTCGTCGAAATGGCGTCTTCGACCTGGAAAGTCATGGGGATGATTTCCAGGGGAAGTATTTGCGCCTGTTCAATGAACGGCTTGACAAAAGTACCGCCACCGATACGAATCCGGTAACCGACTTCTTTCTGGGTACCATCCGGCAGAGTAACCTGGCGTTTCTTGCCGCCGGAGATGATCAGTACTTCGTTGGGACCGACTTTGCGATAGTTCTTAAGTATGACAAAAAAGACAGCCGCTACAACGACTACAACAGCAATTACAATGATTATAAGGGGACTCACGATTACAATCTCCTCTACAATGATTTCAGGACGGGAGCCTTACGCCGTCAAAAATTAGTGAAACAGAGAAAATAAGGACTCGCCCAAAATTGTCAACCGATATTTTAGACCAAGCTATTTGCAATTAGTGGCTTAGCCCGTTTATTAGCGATGTATACTTCCATTTTTGTGTTACTACAAAAACCAATCTTTCGCTATCCCTTCATCAGCACGGCGATTGCGGTGACATCGACAATATCACCGGCCGAGCAGCCGCGCGAAAGGTCATTGGCCGGTTTCGCCAATCCCTGAATAATGGGGCCGGTGGCCGTGGCTTTTGCCAGACGTTGGGTCAGCTTGTATGCGATATTACCGGCGTCGAGGTCAGGGAAGATAAGTACGTTGGCTTCGCCGGCAATCTCGCTTCCGGGAGCCTTGCTTTTGGCGACTTCCGGAACAATAGCGGCATCCACCTGAAGTTCTCCATCGACTTTCAACTCCGGATGTTCCTTCTTCAAAATCTCCAGAGCTGCCGTAACTTTGGATACATCCGAGTGCTTTGCCGATCCCTTGGTCGAGAACGACAAGCATCGCGACTTTGGGCTCCATGCCAAGAAGATTGCGCATCGACTCCGACGGTTGAAACAGCGATAGAAGCCAGCTGCTCCGAAGTCGGATTCGGAACCACCGCGCCATCGGCGTAGAAAAAGACTTTGTCTTTCTCGCCGCGATATTCCGGAACTGTCATCATAAAGAAACTCGAAACCGTGCTAATACCCTGCTTCAGGCCGATTACCTGAATCCCGGCCCTGAGAACATCGCCCGTGGTATTGACCGAACCGGCCACCGAAGCATCGGCCTTGTCATGTCTGACCATCATGGCTCCGAAATACAGAGTGTTGGCCATCGTTGCCCGGGCCTCCTCAACGGAAACATTACGCTTCTTGCGAAGCTCGACGAATTCTGCCACGTAGGCTTCAAAATCAGGTGATTCGACAGGATTGATTACGTCTACTTCCGAAAGATCCAAACCATGCTTGTCGGCCAGCCTGGAAATTTCTGCGGTGTCGCCGAGCAACGTAACCTTTGCGATTTTCTCGGCAACAATGATCTTGGTGGCTTCAATGGCCCGCGGTTCCGTCCCTTCAGGAAGAACCACCCGGCGTTTCTTTTCTCTGGCTTTATCTTTTATGATCGATAAGGCGTTCATGACCTACTCCAGTTGGTTATATATGATAAACTTGGGATGCTTTTAGTTCTCAACGTGTCTGCTCCTTGAATTCAGGATCGCTCAAATACGCTTCAATGAATTGATCGATATCACCATCCATTACGGTCTGGACATTCGATGTTTCCGAAGATGTCCGGTGGTCCTTGACCATATTGTAAGGGTGAAAAACATACGACCGGATCTGTGAGCCCCACTCTATCTTCTTTTTTGTCTTTTCAAACTTATCCATCTTTTTGGCCTCTTCCTCTTTCTGCTGTTGATAGAGGCGGGCCTTCAGCACCGTAAAAGCGGCATCCTTGTTCTTGTGCTGGCTGCGCTCAGTTTGACAGGTGACGACAATTCCGGTAGGGAAGTGGGTGATGCGAATGGCCGATGATGTCTTATTGACATGCTGTCCGCCGGCGCCGGAAGCCCGATAGGTGTCTATACGAATGTCTTCATCCTTGATTTCTATCTCAACGCTGTCCTCAACGACCGGATAGACGTGCACGGAAACAAAAGAAGTATGCCGCCGCGAGTTGGCATCAAAAGGGGAGATGCGAACCAACCGGTGGACGCCGGATTCTGCTTTCAGAAAACCATAGGCGAAATCACCTTTTATCTTGAGTACGGCCGATTTGAGACCGGCTTCATCTCCCGGCTGATAGTCCATCAGCTCGGCCGTGAAATTCCGCCGCTCAGCCCAGCGGTTGTACATGCGGAAAAGCATATCGGCCCAGTCTTGAGACTCGGTACCGCCTGCCCCCGGATGAATCGTCAAAAGAGCATCCCGGTAATCATCGGGACCGGACAAAAGCGAAGTGAACTCGAATTTCTCGATTTCCGTTTTCGTGGCTGTAAAAGTATCGATTACTTCACGGGAGTCGTCGACACTGTCACTCAAATCCGGCATATCCAACAGCTCTTCTACAGCGGTCAGATCCGAGGTTAGCTTAGCGTGGGTCTCTACCCATTTCTTGTGAGTGGAAATCTCTTTGAGTACGGCCTGTGCGGCCTGATTGTCATCCCAGAATCCCTGTGCGGTCGTCTTTGCTTCCAACTTTGTTATTTTTGCGGAACGCCCCGGTAGGTCAAAGATACCTCGCAAGTTTGTCGAGTTTGTCTTTGAGCTCCGGCAGCTGATTTTTCGCTTCCGTAAGGTTCATAATCTCCTTTCTCTCCGATTCAAGAAATTAGACCCAAATATATGTCAATCGATATTTGAGGTCAACGGGAATCGGGCCTATAATGTGATTTTTTTCACAATTTCCAGCCGCCCGCCCGACCGGAATAACTGTTGACTTTGACCTCAGGTCCCATATTTTGACGACATATTATGACCTTGAAAACACTCGTAGTTGGGCCGTTTCAGGTAAACTGCTACCTTTACCACGATGAAACCACGGGCGATGGCGTTATCATTGATCCCGGCGCCGAAGATTCCCTGATTATCGATGAGATCGAAAAGGCCGACATTTCGCCGAAAGCTATTTTGCTAACTCACGGCCACGGTGACCACATTGCGGCCGTAGATGGCGTCAAAAAGCATTTTAACATCCCGCTTTATATCGGGCGCGGGGAAGAAGAACTGCTGGCGAATCCATCGGCCAATGTTTCCGCACTGTTTGCCCAGCCAATCGTAGCGCCGCCTGCTGACCGCCTGCTCGATGACGAAGAGTTGATAACGCTCGGCAGTATCAGTCTGAAAGTCCTCAAAACCCCCGGACATTCACCCGGCGGAGTCTGCTATCTCAGTGAAACCGATGGCATCCTGTTTTGCGGCGACACCCTGTTCTATGGCTCGATAGGACGGACCGATTTCCCCGGCTGTTCGCATCAAACCCTGATAAAGTCTATTAACGATAAAATCCTGAAACTGCCGGACGGCATTATTTGTTATCCCGGTCACGGGCCCCAGACAACTGTTGGAGCCGAGCGCAACAACAACCCTTTTCTGACTGGACATTATTTTGTCTGATTTAGATAAGCTTCAACCGATTCACATTCAGGGGGCGGTGGACTACCACGTTCACTGTGATTATTCCATCGATGCCGAGGGCACTATCGATGAGTTCTGCGAAGCCGCTATCAAGCGCAATCTGGCCGAGATATGTTTCACGTCTCACTACGATGCCAACCCGAATCTGGATGGTAGCGTAGAGTTCATAGTCGTAAAAGGTGAGAAACTTCCGGTAAGCCCGGACAGCCTCGCGTATTATGTCGATGATGTTCATCGGGCCGCCGATGAATTCTACAGCCGGGGGTTGTCTGTCAAACTCGGCGTCGAAATTGGATGGTTCAAAGGCTGCGAAGAGATAGTCCAGCGATTAAAAGAACGATTCGCTTTTGACTACGTCCTCTGCGGAATACACGAAATCGACGATATATGTTTTTGCGGCGGAAGCGGCTACAAGAGATTGTTCGCTAACTTAACGCCGGAAGAAGTCGCCGGGAAGTATTTCGAAGACGTTATCCTTGCTGCTAAAAGCGGTTTGTTTGATTCCATAGCGCACCTTGTTTATTACCTCCGCTCGGGGCAGGACTATTACGGAGAACAAATTCTGCGCGTTCACGAACCCTATCTCGAAGATACTTTCAGAGCGCTGATAGAAAGCTCAACCGGCATAGAAATTAACACCTCCGGGATTCGGCACGGCCTCAGAGAGTACTACCCCCGGATGGATGTCATAAATGCCGCCAAAAAGGCCGGAGTTACGGTCAATTTCCTTGGTTCCGACGCCCACAAACCACAACAGATAGGTTTCGATTTCGAAGCGGCGCTGGCCCTGGTCCCAAACACAATTCAGGGTTGCGAGGAATAAACCAGAGAACCGCCAGGTTGCTTGCCTCATGGTCAGCAGAAAACCAAAAAAACTTCCACGCTCGTTCTATAACCGCCCCACTCTGGATGTTGCCCGCGATTTGCTCGGCAAAATTATCGTTTATCATTCTCCACAGGGCAAACTCTCAGCTAAGATTGTCGAAGTTGAGGCCTATATCGGCCAGGGCGATCCGGCCTGCCACGCCGCCCGCGGCAAAACTGAACGAAATGCTGTCATGTTTGGGGAACCCGGATTCACTTATGTGTATTTCATATACGGTATGTATCACTGTCTGAACTTTGTAACGGAGTCGGAGAACAACGCAGCAGCTGTTCTGCTACGCGCGGCTGAACCGCACGAGGGCATAGAAATCATGAAACAGAACTCACCCAAAAGCAGCGAGAATCTTCTGCTATCCGGTCCCGGTAAGTTTTGCAGGTCGTTCGGACTTACCCGTGAACACAATGGTATTGACCTCACCGGAGAAGTCATCTATATCGAAGATCGGGCGGATACACCGGAAAATATCATTACAACACCGCGTGTCGGCATCAATCACGCCACCGATCGCAACTGGCGCTTCTGCGACGCATCATCCGGCGCGCTTTCAAAAAAATAACGAGTAACAATTCTTCTTAACAGGGGTACCATAAAATGCCAAAAAAGGCTACAACTACCAGACCAAAGAAGCCTAACCGGGCCGCCGAACACCACAAAAGTTTCGTCTCCCAGAAAAACACCATGATACCGATATCCGTGTTCGCAAACGTTCTGAAACAGTTCGAGGCCGCGGCGAAAAAGCTCAATCTGGATCCGTCACTGAAGGAATTTATCAAAATCCCAAGACGGAGCACTATCGTTAATCTGCCGGTCCGGATGGACGACGGCACGTACGAAATGTTCACGGGCTACCGCGTACAGCACTCCATCGCGAGGGGACCCGCCAAAGGCGGTATCAGGTATCATCCCGATGTCACTCTCGATGAAGTCCAGGCGTTGGCTGCGTGGATGACCTGGAAAAGCGCCGTGGTCAACATTCCCTTCGGCGGCGGTAAGGGCGGTATTATCTGTGACCCGCAAAAGCTGTCCGAAGGAGAACTGGAGAGACTTACCCGACGCTATGTGGCCGACCTGATGAGACTGTTTGGCCCCGACGATGATATCCCGGCCCCCGATGTTGGCACCGGTCCGAGAGTCATGGCGTGGTTTATGGATACCTATTCCATGCGTGAAAACCATGCGGTTCCTGCTTCCGTAACCGGCAAACCGATTGTGCTCGGTGGCTCGCTGGGACGTACGGAAGCCACCGGTCGGGGAGTTATGCTCACGACCCGCGAGGCAGCTAAACATCTGAAACTGGAACTGCCAAATGCGACTGCGTCGGTGCAGGGCTTCGGCAATGTCGGCTCCATCTCAGCCAAACTACTTCACGATCTGGGCGTAAAATTCCTCTATGTGTCCGATGTCACCGGGGCTATTTACAAGCCCGACGGTATCGACATCCCCGAACTCATTGCCTACGCGGCAAAAAAGAAGACCATCCTTGGTTTCCCCGGTTCGAAGAAAGTTGCCCCCGCCGACGTTCTTTATGCCAAAGTGGACATCCTCATACCGGCCGCGCTCGAAAATCAGATAACCGGCGCGAATGCTCAGAAGATCAACGCCCGAATTATAGCCGAAGGAGCCAATGGCCCAGTTACGCCCGAGGCCGATGCTATCCTGCAAAAGAAAAAGGTTCTGGTTATACCGGACATTCTGTGCAATGCCGGCGGCGTGACTGTCTCATATTTCGAGTGGGTACAAAACCGTATCGGTTACTCGTGGACCGAGGATGAAGTCAATCGCAGGCTCGAGGAAAAGATGGTGGCAGCATTTCACGATGTCCTCACCATCTCAATCGAACACAAAGTCAGTCTCAGGATAGCCGCTTTTATGCTGGCCATCACGAGAGTGGCCGAGGTGGTCCAGTTGCGCGGTATCTACGCGTAGCCGGACTGAGAATTGACTTGATATTAGAAGACGGCTTGCCGCTGGTGAGCCGTCTTTTTCGATTTAATTGTTGTATCTGAGCGTATAATTGATAAGATTATCGCAAACTCAGCCTTACGGGAGAAACCGATGTTCGATGCAGACTTCATCCGACGCGCAATCATAGCCCTGCCGGCCATACTCTTTGCCCTGACTGTACATGAGTTCTTTCACGCTTATATCGCTTTCAGGTTTGGAGACCCAACCGCCCGTGACATGGGCAGAATGACATTGAACCCGTTGGCGCACCTTAGCCTGATGGGTACATTGATGATGTTTCTCTCGCAGTTTCGTTTCGGCTGGGCCAAACCGGTTCCGGTGAATTTGCGTAACCTGAGAAATCCCCGCGTCGCCGATTTCTGGATTTCAGCGGCAGGACCTTTATCGAATCTGGGCCTGGCGTTTATCTTCGGCAGCATTTTCCGCGTGGCCGTGAGCACCAATATGGCACTGATTGAACCCATATACATGTTTCTCTATTTCTCGGTAATGATCAACGTATCTCTCGCGTTCTTTAACTTGATTCCGATTTTTCCGCTTGATGGTTCGCATATCCTGAGAAACGTGCTGCCGCCCAGCTACGAATCAATGCTCGACCAACTCGACCGGGTCGGACCTATTTTACTCCTCGCGCTGATTGTACTGGGAGGTTTCTGGTTCATTCTGGGACCATTTATAACGTTCTTTGTCTATCTGTTTTCCGGGATTAAGATTGGCTAAGATGCCAAAAGTACCTTCCATATGCACGATTGCCGCCTGCCTGCTGATTACGGCAGGTTGTGGAAGTTCACGAAAAGGCGCTCTGGTCGGCGATGAAGCAAACTGGCAGGGGAAGGTCGAGGTAGAGGCGTACCTGTTCGATGCTAAACTCCGCCGCGATAACAAACCCACATCCGTTCGTCTGGAATTCTTTCATACCGATTCCGTCATAGCCTTTGCCGGAAGAGGATACCTGGGCAAAGGCGCTCTGAAAGGCAGGCTAACCGAGGATTCTCTCGAAGTCTACTTCCCCACAACCGATGAATTTGTGAAAGAAGCGGCCGCCGACCTTATGTCCTCGTTTGACTGTGCCGGCGATATCGGATCGTTCAACTTGATGGCACTGTTCAACAGCCTTCCCGGTAAAGGCCCTCAAGAGGCTCCAGTTGCGAGTTATCGAACGCAGATACCAGTGATGCCCGCCATCCCCAGTACAATATCACTCTTCCCGGTTGCCCGTGGGTCATCGAATTGACCTATGCCCGTCAGAGAAAGGGCTGGAGAATCCGGGAATTCAGCTTCACCGATGGCGACAAGGTCTCTCTCGACGGCACCAGGCGTGAGTACAAAAGAGACGCCTCAGTCAAGGCGATCAAATTCTTCGTCCCGCTGCGGGAAACCTCCGTTCGCATAATCCCCTAATTTTCTTCAACTTATACGAGTTGACATGACCCCCTAAATGTTAGATATTACACTCTTGTGCGTTAAATAGGAGCGTTTCTTGAGTCTGTATACACGAACATTTTCGGTTCTTAAACCGTACTGGAAACCGCTGATAACAGCCTCGCTGTCGGCCGCGATTCATGCAATTCTGTCGGGTGTGATGGTCTGGATGTTCGGGCCGCTTCTGATGACCCTCTTTCAGGTGCAAGCGATTCCCGGCCTGGAAGGCATCGGCCCCACCGCCGGGCAGGAAACCGTGGCGACCACTCAGGTTTCGCCCGACGAACAGAGCTTCCTTGAGTCGATAAGCGCTTCAATCACTACCGCCAGAGAATCCATGAAGGGCTGGGTCAACTCGCTGGTGGAGTCAGACACCCGCCAAAACACGCTGATACGTTTCTGCTGGGTTATTTTCTTCGGCATCCTGGCCAGGAACCTGTTTTTATATCTGCAGGGCTTCTTCATGGCCTACGTCCAACAATCGGTAATAAGGTCCTTCAGGGATCGTCTGTTCGAGAAATATCAGCGCCTGTCGCTTGATTATTTCCACAGCCGTCGCACGGGCCAAATCATATCGCGCGTGACCAACGATGTCATGGTGCTCAACGAAGCGGTGGATATCGGCTTCAACCGTCTCGTGACCGATTCGATCATGGTTTTAGTCTATTTCACTTTTCTTGTTATCCTGTCATGGAAACTGACCCTGTTAGCCATGATTGTCCTGCCGGTGGTGTTCGGCTTTATCTGGTTCGTTGGCAAGAAACTCCGCAAATATTCGGAACGCTCACAGCAGCGGATGTCCGATGTTAACGCTGTTCTGGAGGAGTCAGTCAACAATATCCGCATCGTCAAAGCCTTCTCGATGGAGAAGTTCGAGACCGATAAATTCTTAGCGGCTACATACAACTACTTTCGCTCTCTGCTCAGAATGACCCGAATCAGGCATCTGGCGGCCCCCATAAACGATATGCTGGCAACAGTCGCCGGTATTATCATTTTACTCTATGCCGGCAGCAGGATTATCAGCGGAACCGGTGAATTCGATGCCGGTGATTTCATGACTTTCATACTGGCCATGTTCGCTATGATCAAACCCGCCAAGTCGCTAAGCCAGATACATATCAAAATTCAAGAGGGAATGGCGGCCGCTGAGCGGGTTTTCAAGGTTATCGATGCCGACGAGAAGGTTAAGGATGTGCCGAATGCCCACGTCATCGACAAGTTTACCGACAGCATCGTTTACGACAATGTCACTTTCAGCTACAACACCGGCGATGTTGTTCTCAACGATATTTCCTTCGAGGTGAAGCTGGGAGAGGTTCTGGCCTTTGTGGGACCATCGGGTGGCGGAAAGTCAACCCTTCTGGACCTTATGCCGCGATTCTACGATCCGCAAAAGGGACGGATCGTTGTCGATGGACACGATATCAAAACGGTATCGCTTCAATCACTGACGCTCCCTGCTCGGAATCGTTACCCAGGAAACCTACCTGTTCAATGATTCCGTTTTCAACAACATTGCCTATGGACTCAACGGTGTTTCCAAAGATAGAGTCATCGAAACTGCCAAAATGGCCAATGCCCACGAATTCATCGAACATCTCGAAGAAGGCTATGATACGCTCGTAGGCAACCGGGGAGTAAAACTGTCCGGTGGTCAGCGCCAGAGACTGGCTATAGCTCGTGCGCTGCTAAAAAATCCCCAAATTCTCATATTCGATGAGGCTACCTCGGCGCTGGACACCGAATCGGAAGTGCTGGTCCAGGAGGCTATAGACCGACTCATGAAGAACCGTACTACGCTGGTTATTGCTCACCGTCTGTCAACTATCAAGCACGCGAACCGGATCCTCGTTGTCGACCGCGGTCGCATTGTCGAAAGCGGTTCTCACGAAGAGCTTATCAAAATCAACGGACTCTACCATCGCCTGTACTCCATGCAGTTTCGGGATCAGTGATGAATATTGCCTTTCTCAATTCAATCGAAAAAGAAACCTACGGTGGCATGGAGGAGTGGATTCGACTCGTCTCAACCGGTCTTATGGCCCTCGGACACCGGGTGACTCTGATAGGCAGGCCGGGTTCAAAGTATCTCCGGAGAATCGCGAAGAACACTCCGGGGATAGATGTCGTCGAGCTTCGCATCTCTGGTGATTTTAATCCGTTTACAGTCAGGCGGCTTCGACAAATCCTACGCGAGCGCAATATCCAGATTCTATCGGTGAATTTCAATAAGGATGTTCGCCTCGGCGGAATAGCGGCGCGTCTGAACGGCAACGTCAAAGTAGTCTGGTCGGTGGGAATTAACATTGCCGAAAATGGCCTGATCCACCGCATACTGACACCGAAGCTGGTTGACAAAATCATCGTGCCCTCGGAGTCCCTCAAGCGGGAGATAGCTTCGTGCAAACACATAGACGCCGGCAGCATCGAGGTTATTCCGATAGGCATAGGCGGCAATTCGTCGACCCGGTCGGAGGATAAAGCGCGAGTTAGCCTCAGGAAGACATACGGTTTGCCTGAAGACGCCATCGTTGCCGTGACAGTGGGAAGATTCGTTTACCAGAAGGGACACGAGTACTTGATCGATGCTGCCGTTGAGATAACACGCCGTTATCCGGATTTGTACTTCCTGTTTCTCGGCGACGGTCCCGATGAGAAAGCGCTCCGAAAACAGATCGCAAAACTCGACCTGACCAATCGCTTTGTTTTTGCCGGTATGGTCGAGGATGTCGACCGGGAACTTGCCGGGTGCGACCTGATGATTCATCCATCCAAGGAAGAGCCGTTCGGTATCGCCCTCTTGGAAGGGATGCGTATGGGCCTGCCGATTATTGCCAGCCGGGTCGGCGGGATTCCCGAAGTGGTCTCCGATGGCAAATCAGCGCTGCTCTTCGAGCCATGCAATCCGTGGGCCATCGCTGAAACGGCTTCGGAAATTCTCGCCGACAGAAGCCGCATGAAAAAGATGGGGGAGGCCGGGCGAGAGCGATGGCAAGAAAAGTTTAACTACGAAAATATGATCGCACAGGTCAGCCGCTGTCTTACGGAATTGCGCGGAGATTCACCGACATCGCCCTGTGCCAACAGCGCCGACGATTCGGCTGCGAGAAATATATTGAGTACCTAAATGAATATCCTCTTTTTTGATTCAATAGACAAAGACATCTTTGGCGGTCTGGAAAACTGGATTGGCATGGTGGCCAGCCGGTTTGTTCAGAAAGGACACGATATAACCGTCGCGGGACGTCCCGATTCGGAGTTCCTCCGACGTATTGCCGCCCTCGATTCCAATATCAAGGTTTTGCCGGTTAGAATATCAGGCGATTTCGACCCGTTTGTGATTCAGAAAATCAAACGGTATCTTAGACGCCAGAGGGTTGATATCGTCTTTGTGAATTTCAACAAGGATATCAGGTTGGCAGGTCTTGCGGCAGGATGGTACGGTAAGGCCAGCGTTATCTGGCGGGTGGGACTGAATATTACCAAAGACAATTTCGTGCACAAGTACCTGACACCGCGCCTGATCGATGGTGTCATCACACCCTCACATTCCCTCAAAAAAGAGATTACGGCATACGGATATATAACCGATGATATGGTCGAGGTCATTCACAACGGTACGCTCATCAAGGACTTTCCCCGACCGGACAACCAGGCCCGTGCCGGGTTGCGCCGGAAGTATAACCTGCCGGACGACAGCGTCATTGCGGCTACGGTCGGCAGATTTGTTAACCACAAAGGCCACGCCTTTCTTATCGAAGCAGCCCCTGATATCGTGAAGAAGCATCCCAACGTGCGGTTTCTGTTTCTGGGCGATGGTTACCTTCAGGAAAAACATGAGAGCCGGATTGCCGAACTCGGGCTGCAGGACCATTTTGTCTTTGCCGGAATGCTCGACAATCTCGACTTAGAGCTTGGCGGCGCCGACTTTGTCGTTCATCCGTCAATAATAGAACCGTTCTCGAACGCCTTGCTCGAATGCATGCGCGCCGGGTTGCCCACGGTGGCAACGCGCGTCGGTGGGACCGAAGAGGCCCTCATCGACGGGGAAACATCGATAATGGTTGACCCCGAAAGCTCCGCGCAGTTGGCGGATGCGATAATCAAAATGCTGGATTCACCTGCCATGATGCTTGCCATGGGCAAGGCATCGCAAAAAAGGTGGCGGGAACACTTTACAATTGATATTATGCTGGACAAAGTTGAGAAATATTTGTCCCGTTTTGCTGTTAGAGTTTAAGAAAAATGAACCGATTAAAACCGCTCGAACATTGGTTTAAGGCATTCTTCTTCAATGTCTTCAAGAAGTTGTTGAAGAAGGGTCAGGCTGATTTCAAACCGCTGGATGGTAACCAAATCCGCAAGGTACTCTTCCTGCGACCGGAGAAGATTGGCGATATGGTTATCTCGTTTCCTGTGTTCGATGGATTGAAAAAGCATTTCCCGCACATCAAAATTGCCATCCTCGGTTCGCCCACTAACTACGCCATTATCAAAGATGACCCACGCTTCGATACCATCTATATCTACAAGAAGAAACCGGTGCACGATATAAAAACACTGATGGCGATGCGTAAAGGTGGCTACGATTGTGTCGTGGATATGATCGGCAACGACTCGGTAACAGCGCTGTTTCTATCGCAGCTCTGCGCTCCCGGCAAACCCCGGATAGGGGTGGGCAAAGTCAAGTACCGGGAATATTATGATTTCAATTATGATCATCGTCTCGGCAACACCGGTCACATTATCGAAAATACCCTGAAACTGCTCAACGCGTTCGATATCGACAGTGAGCAGGTAGAATGCTATGCCGAACCGCATATCAGACCAGTGCTATTGATGAAATGGCGGCTGAATATATTCGAAGCGTGACCAACGGCGATGGCGGATTGCTGAGAGTGGGATACAACATGTCCGCGGGGTCGCCGACGAGAGTCTGGGCCGAAGAGAAATCCATCGCGCTGGTCAAAAAGATTCTGGCTCACAATTCGGGCTGCCATGTCATTCTCATAACTACGCCGTCTGAGCGCAAGCGAGCTATCAAGCTCAAGGAACAAGTGGGCGGCAATATCGACATCGTGCCCGATAAGCTCAATCTGACCGAGGCGGCGGCGATGATACGGCATCTCGATATTCTCATTTCGCCGGATACCTCGCTGGTTCATATCGCCCGTGCTCTCAAAGTCCCCGTGGTGGGGTTGTACAGCCGGTACATGAAAAACTTCCTGCTCTGGCGGCCCTACGGTCAGCAGACGGGCGCCGTTGTCTCCGGATGCGATGAAAATATATTTGATATAACCGTCGATCAGGTCTACCATACCTTTGTTGATGTAGCCAACCAGCAAAAACTGGGGAAACAATGAAGCCGCTGTCTGTTGTCATAATCTCCAAAAACGAGGAGAAAAACATCGCCCGCTGCCTGGCCTCGGTGAGTTGGGCCGATGAAATCATACTGATTGACAGCCAGTCGCAGGATGCTACTGTTAGCATTGCGCAGGAATATGGCGCCAAAGTGTACTCTCCCGAGTGGAAAGGATACGGAGCGGCCAAGAAAGAAGGCGTGAGAAGAGCGGCGGGGGATTGGATTCTCTCAATCGACGCCGATGAAGAGATCTCCCCGGAGCTGCGCGATGAAATCAAAAGCATTCTCCGTGACGACGTCCACTGTGGCGGCTACTATCTGAAGCGCAAGACTCTGTTCCTGGGACGATGGATCAAACATTGCGGGTGGTATCCCGACTATGTCCTGCGCTTGTTCAGGAAATCAAAAGGGGATTTCGACGGCGCCTTCGTACACGAGAAAGTCGTCGTCGATGGTGAGATAGGTTATTTGCAGAATGAACTGCTTCATTACAGTTATCCGACGCTCGAGGAATACTTCCGCAAGTTCGACTGGTATACGACCCTCGGCGCCAGGGAAACTGTTCGTAAAGGCATCACGGCCGGCTGGTTTGATATCGTGGTAAAACCGCCGCTGTCGTTTGTCAGTCGTTATATACTCCGGCAGGGCTTTCGCGATGGATTGGAAGGCTTTCTGGTGTCGGTGTTGTCATCCATCGCCGTCATGGTCAAATACGCCAAGGCGCGCGAAATGCACAAGAATAAGGAAACGGTATAAAAGAATATGTCGAAAGTACTTGAATTTGAAGATGGCGACGGTATCCTTATCAGCCGCACCGATAGGCTCGGCGATTTGATATTGGCTCTGCCGTTTGTGGAAACGATCAAAGAGCGCTACCCCGAGTGCCGCGTTGATGTGATCTCATCGCTGTACGCCTCGCCGATTCTCGAAAACAACAAACGCATCAACAAGATTCTCAGAGTCCAGAACGACCAGCTGCTCACCAATAAGCTCTACAAGAAAGATCTCCTGCAGAAAATCAAAAAGGAAAAGTACAAAGCGGTCGTGGCGCTGTATCCGGAACGTCAGATATCCCGTCTGTTCTACAAGGCCGAGATTCCATATAGGCTGGGAACAGCCGGAAGATTCCATTCGGTCTTCTTCAATGTCCGCCTTGCACACAGCCGCAAGAAAAACCTCAAGCACGAATACGAGTACAACCTCGATTTCCTGCGTTACTTCCGGCGTGGTAAGACTGTGAATTTCCCCAATGTTTGTCTCAGGCCGAAAGAGATAAACAACGCGCGAAGAATCCTCACGGCCGCCGGCGTGAACAACGACTTTGTCGTTATCCATCCCGGTTCCGGTGGCTCCGCCGAAAGATGGGCGCTGGAAGACTTCATCAGGCTCTACAAATTACTCGATGACCAGGGCGTCGAATTGATCGTGTCCGGCAATGAAGAAGAAGGTGAGGTTATCCGCGAAGCCGAAAAAGAGTTGGGCATACCCGTTCGAAAAATAACCGGCGAGACCGATTTGCGAACGCTGGCGGCCGTATTATCATTGGCTAAGCTGGTCGTTGCCAACTCCACCGGACCGCTGCATCTTGCCGTAGCCGTCGGCACCCGCGGAGTGGGGCTGTATCCGAGCCGCAAGGCTATGTCGCCGCTGCGGTGGGGACCGCTGGGCAAAGGTGACAAAGTCATACAACCGGTAGGTGTCGAATGCAAATGCCCTCCGCGGCAGTGCAAATGCATGGAAACGATAAAGCCCGAACGCGTCATGAGAGAAATCCTGGAGATGCTACGCGGCGCCCCGGAGTCAAAAATAGGCTGATATGAACCTTGCCGAATTTATAATCAGAATCGAGGCGTTCAACGCCAACGTCAATATTCCGCTGATTCGCAAAGCCTACGAGTTTTCCGATAAGTCCCACCAGGGGCAAAAACGCCTCTCGGGCGAACCTTATGTGGAGCACTGCCTCGAAGTTGCTTTCATCCTGGCCGAACAACACATGGACTCGGCTACTATCGCCGCGGGACTCGTGCACGATGTGGTCGAAGACACCGAGGTCAGTCTTCAGGACCTCAGGCAGGAGTTTGACGACGAAATAGCCGACCTGGTCGATGGCGTCACGAAAATCGGCGCCGTGCAGTATTCCTCGCGCGAGGAACAGCAGGTCGAATATTTCCGCAAGATGCTCCTGTCCATGGCGCAGGATATTCGCGTTATCCTCATCAAACTGGCCGACCGCCTGCACAACATGCGCACGCTTGAACACATGGCTCCCGACAAACAGAAGCTCATCGCCCAGGAAACCCGCGACATCTATTGCTCCCTGGCGCACCGTTTCGGTATCAATAAAGTCAAAGTTGAACTCGAGGACCTTTCGCTCAAGTACCTCGACCCCGAAGCCTACGCCGATCTGGCTAAAAAAGTCAAAGAGAGCAAAGAACAGCGCGAGCAGTACATCACCTCGCTGGTTACGCCAATCAAAGAAGCGTTGGCCAAGGATGGCATCAAAGCCGATGTCTACGGCAGAGCCAAACACCTCGAGTCGATCTATCGCAAGATTTTCGTCCGCAAAGTCCCCTTCGAGGAAATGTTCGACCTCTTCGCTATCCGCGTCATTGTCAGCTCAGAGCGCGACTGCTATCACACTCTCGGAATTTTGCACTCGATCTGGAAACCGGTGGCTGACCGTTTCCATGACTATATTGCCAACCCGAAACCCAACGGCTACCGTTCGCTTCACACCACTGTTTTCGGGCCGGAAAATAAGATGATCGAGATACAGATTCGCACCCACCAGATGCACCACGTAGCCGAAAACGGTATCGCCGCTCACTGGCTGTACAAAGAAGGCAAGCACCAGATGAGCAAATCGGACCGCCAGATGGTGTGGTTGCGCGATGTTCTCGAATGGCAGAAAGACATGACCAATCCCTCGGACTTTCTCGAATACCTCAAGATCGATCTGTACTCCGAGGACATCTTCGTCTTCACGCCCAACCGCAGGCTGGTGCATTTGCCCAAGGGGTCGACGCCGCTCGATTTCGCTTTCCAGATTCACACCGATGTCGGCATTCACTGCGCCGGGTCCAAAATAAACAGCCGTCTTCAGCCGCTCTCGACAGAACTGGAGTCGGGCGACATAGTCGAGATTATCACCAATCCCAACCGCAGTCCCTCGCACGACTGGCTGAAACTCGTCCGGACATCATCGGCCCGCGCAAAAATCCGTCGGTGGCTCAAACAGGCCGGGTTCGAACAATCGGTTGCCCTGGGCAAACAGGTGGTCGAACGCAAACTCAGGGAGCAGAGGCTAAAACTGCCCTCCGATGATATCCTTCAGGGTTACGCCGAACAGCTCAACCGCAAGTCGGTTGAAGACCTTTTCGCGGCCATCGGCAACGGTTCCATGACATCGCGCCCGTTGATTGACCTGATTCGACCAGAGGAAGAAGAAAAGCCGGTTGGCTTTGTCAACAAAGTCATCGACCGCATCCGCGGCGCCAAAGGTATTCGTGTGCATGGCATGGATGACATGATGTTCCGCTTTGCCGGATGTTGCCAGCCGGTCCCCGGCGAGGACATTATCGGCTTCATCACCCGCGGTCGCGGCGTGACGATCCATCGCAGCGACTGCCCCAGCGCCTCGCATCTTCTCAATGAATTTCCGGAACGGCGTATCGATGTCAGCTGGGACACCGCCAAGGGTCAATCGTTCGTGGTGCAGCTCAAGCTGGTCGTCGAGGACCGCCGCAACATGCTCCGCGATATCACACAGGCGATTGCCGATGTTGACACCAACGTTCGCGCCGCCGAGATGTACACCCAGGATTCCACTGCTATTGGACGCTTCGTTGTCGAGGTCTCCAGTCTATCGCATCTGAACCGTATCCTTGACAAAGTCCGCAAGGTGAAGGGCGTGGTCTCGGTCAATCGCGAAACCGGCGGCGACACCGGAACGGAATAGGGTTTGATCTAAACTTATGCCTCAATCACCAGGCCGGGAATCCAGAAACGCCGCAGGGATTCAAAATTCTGAACCCCTGCGACAATACCCATCCACTCAAGTCTACAACGGGGGAGGAGTAGGCTCTTTAGCCATCGCTTGCTGCCGGTTACGTTTCTTGCGGTAATTGGCCACTTGATAGCCGAAACTTACCCAGAATCCGAGGAAACATATCAGCGCCAACCCATACGAAAACCGCCAGACGACCAATCCCAACCCGATCATCGCAAACGGCATGATCGGCGACTGCGCTACCTTGCGAATAGCCACCTCATGCTTCTTATATGCCTCAACCGCCTTCTGCCACGGCCTCTCTCAGCATCCTGAGCGGCTTGCCGAACTGTCTGCGGTTGAACCACACCAGAAGCGCTGCCAGTACTATCAGCACCCACTTCAGTACGCCCCTGATCCAGTCGCGGCTGTAAACGAGTCCAACCTCAAGCGGGTCTCCCGGCTTGATAATCGTCCGCGCAAAACGATACACCTGTCCGGTAGTGGGGACCTGTATTTGTATCGGAAGAATTCCTCCTGCCGAGCCGCCTGACACCGTGCCCCCACGAACGTATCCATCCAGTCGGTTGCTGAATTCAAGCTCTCGCATAACCTGACCGGATATCTGCTCTTCCTGCTGAGGGATATTGCGAAACTTGCTGGAATAATCGCTATCCACGTAAGCCTTCTTGAGTTCATCCGACGTTGGTGCAGGTATTCCTACTCTCGCTGAAAGTTCGTTCATCACGTCGCCGTCGAACACGCGCTTCGGTGTCGACAATATATTGAGCCCGCGGATCATTTCTTCGATCTCCAGCGTGCTCGAAAAATGATGATACGAATAATCGTTTGGCAGATACACCGACCACATCACCTGGCTTATCAGAAGGTCCACCACCGGAAGGGTGGACCTGCGCGAACCGTACCACGTAAACTTGTCCGCTACCATGCAGTAAACGATCTCCACCGGGAATGCCTTCAGGCTGGAGCCGCTCATTTGCGAGCGAATAAGCGGGACCAGGAGTTTACCATCGTCGCTCACCGATGATTCCTGTGGCTGATTGTCAACATACACGCTCCAAACATCGGCCCCTTCCGGTAACTGCACTTCGAGGAACTGCTTGGCGCTGTTGACTACCTGATAGAACAGCCGGTGGACTATCTTGCCGTCCTCGGTGAACAGCGTCACCACATTGGCCGAGTTGATCGCCGCCACCGGCACTGCTATCTTGTCATGTTTCTTGATATCGAGCAAGAGGCTGTACGGATGTTTCAGATACTTGAATCCGATAGTGATCGGTTTGCTGGATTTGTTGGTGATCTGCGCTGGGAGTTTCGGCGCTGCTACTTGCTCCAGACCGTTGCTCTCGGCTACGGTTACCTCGGCGCTCGTGTTGAGGACGATTCCCATAAACCCCGTCTCTCGCTCGGATTCAAGCACGCGCATGCCGGAAAACACGTTGGCCATCCCTGACTCGGTGGTCGAAAGCTCCGAACGGATTGTTACCGTTGTATTACCCTTCTTGTCATAGGTGAACGGCACGAGTATCGTATTGACACCGTCGAGCACTTTCTCCTGCCATTCGCCGACTCCCTCGCCCGTCACGCTCAACACCCTGAGGTGCCCCGGGATAGCCACTCTAACGCCATCGATTTCGCTGTATAGAATGTTCAGGTTGATATCGGTGGTGATACTCAGGTTGCCGTCCTCGATTGACAGCAGATGATACAGCTCCGTGTACAGCTTGGCCGGAATCTTTTCGGTCGGAGCCACTTTCTTGCGCCAGCGAACACTCACGTTACCGTCGGGCGAAATCGCCGCGCTGACTACCGTTATATCACCCCGCACACTGGTGAGCACCTGCTGCGCCTGCGGAATTTCTACATCGATATCCTTAAGCGGCATCTCCAGCGTAAGCAAACGGATCGGTGTGCTCAGGATGTTCAGATCGAACTTGTTCGGCCCTTTATCCAGCGATGACTTCACCGAAAACTGCGCCACTACTTTATGTTCGCCGTCTTTGGTCAGTACTACGTTGTGATAGCCCCCGTTGCTCGTCACCAGCGCCTGTTTGCCATCTACTGTGACATCCTCGAGGGCGATAGCCGCGGGAAGAATCGGTATGGTGACATAGGCGTCTTTTTTGAGGATATGCACTGTGAACTCGGCCGTGAATGCCGTGCTGTTGGTTTTCATTTTGCCGCCGTAGAGGGCCTTGGTAATCAGAAAATCGACCGGCCTGCCATCGGTGATTTCGACCGGAGGTTTCATCTGCATCACCAGCGAGTCGAACTCCGCCCGCGTTAGGACGACATTGCCGCCTCTTATCGTGTGCGTGCCTGTTGGTTTGATCCCGGTTTGGGCCAGAAGTTTTTGGAACGTTTCCAGGGAGATGACGATTTGGTCCTTGTCGAGATTCAGGAGACTGCTGAGCTGATCCCACGGAACGGTAGCTTCGCCGCCCGGATTGCCTGGTCTGACCATTTCGTCTGCTTTTGTTTTTTCGGCCAACCCGCCTGTGGCGAGTATCGCGAGACAGATAACCGTAAGTATCCGTTTCATTTGGGCCTCCTCATTGTATTTTGGCTTATCTCTGATTTGCCGTTCTACCCTAAGTCATCCCCCCCTAAGTCATTCCCGCGCACGCGGGAATCCAGTGTTCTTCGAATAGTGGTTATTTCCAGCCATTATCCACTCTGGTTAATCAGATTACCATTGAGGCCCTATTTTCTTCCCGGATATTTTTGAAGGTCATTTCGGGGGGCGGCGAGATCCACTCTGTAAGGGGATGACATCTTGAGCGTGCCGTCCGGCTGTTTACGGGGGCTATCAATAAAATGGTTGCAATAAAATATAAAACTGCTACCTTGCTTTTGAATTTAAGGGGCACTAACCCTCACATTCAGCTCCCATCCTCACATCACTAAACAAAATTCCACCGTTGCGGTTGGAGGGTATCATTATTTGTTGCATAAGCAATATTATGAGGGGTAAGTAACGTCATTGATTGTTTCATCTTCGATTCAAGCAGCAGGACGAGCGATATTTCAAGCCGACCCACTAACGGGACAACCTGTAACACCATCTACATCTTCCGAAGGAGGTGAAATCGAATGAAGAAAATCATGGCCATCGTATTAGTTGCGGTTTTTGCGCTATCGGCTATTGGCACTGTCTTTTCGACAAAGGCTGAGGCTGTTACTCTGCCGTTGTGCAAGGCGACCTGCGACATGGATACTTATCTGTGGTACATCTGCTGTCCGTATCTAAAGAATCCGAACAGCCACCACATTTTCTGGGACTGCGACTATGGCGACCAGTGTTATTTCCCGGAACAGTAATTGCCGGCTAAACATTGGTTAGTATTTACGGGGCAGGGATTTTTGGTTCCTGCCCCGATTTTATCGAGATGGGTTTTTTTGTGAATTCCGGCCCGCCATCGGCGGACTCGGAAGCGTTCGCTGGCTCACAGGGCAGAACCGCTGAAGGGTTCTTTCCCACGTTTCTGCTTGCGGTGGGACCTCCACGCACAGGGCCCAATCTCAAGTAGCTTACACTCTCGTCACACTTTCCTTACAACATCGATGGAAAATTGTCTTTGTCCGTGTTGTGTATGAACACAATTTGGATCAAGAAAAACATCGACCGCACAAGTCTGACAATCAGCAGTGAAAAGCGCGCGAATTACGCACAAACAATGCCTTAACTCGCAGGGGCAGAATGTGTTCGGTCAGGAAAGAACAAAATCTGGGTCCCTAAAAAAATGACGAAACAAAGCCAATTCGTCATAAGGGTGACGGGCAGATGAGGATCACGCGAAACGCGTGACCGCACACAAGTCTTGATTTCAAGTCTGTGGGTCAAGCATGGATTAGGTGCCTTTCTTGCGGTCATCGCTTGGGGTCAAGGAAAGATTTCTCGCAAGGCTCGAAATGACAAACTTCTCTGGATTCCGGCGTCCGCTCGGAATGACGCGCCCTCGTCGGTCGCGTGTGACTGGATTCCGGCCCGCCATCGGCGGACTGGGAAGCGCTGCGCAGGAAAGACTTGGCGAGCGGTAACGCGGTCCTACCGGTTAAATCAAAACACAATATCCAGCGTAAGCGTGTCGGTCCCGCGCTCGACTACCACAACCGTAGAATCACCCTGGCTGAATTTGCCGAGTGCGTTCATATAGTCATAGATATCGCTGATGACAATATCGCCGATCCGGATGACGATATCACCCTCGACAATCCCGGCCTTTGCGCCCGGACGGTCCGGTATGACACCATCGACCCTGAGACCCTTAACCTCGGCCACGTGGTCGGGCATGACTCCCAGCGACACGGAGAATTGCGAACGGCGTTTGCCCATCCCGCTGTCTTTGGTCTTCTGAAAGGTAAGCGGCGTCGGCACAGCATCGAAATGGTCGATAATATCGCGCGCCAGTTGTGTCACGCGGACGATACCATCAGTGTCGATTCGTTCGACATCGTCAGTAGGCTTGTGGTAATCAGAGTGGGGGCCGGTGAAGAAACTCAGCGATGGAATGCCGCGATTGTAAAACGGGGTATGGTCCGATGGTCCCACGCCGGATTCTTTGAGGCCAAGTTTAAGATCATCATACGACACGCTATCAAAAAACGCCTTGAACTCGGTGCACGTGCCGGTTCCCATGATGGCCAGCCCGTTATCCTGTTCGGCCAGCCGACCGATCATGTCGAGATTGAGCATCATGCGTACTTTCGAAGAATCGATTGTCATATTCTTGGCGAAATGAGTCGAACCGAGCACCCCGGCTTCCTCGCCGGAGAAAGCTATAAACAGAATCGAGTAGTTGAGACGGTCGCGTACCGATGAATAGTAACGCGCGAGTTCAAGCATGGCCGCCACACCGGAAGCGTTGTCATCGGCGCCGTTGTGAATCAGTTTTTCCTCGCCTTTGTAGAGCGATGATGGTCCGCCCCAACCCAGATGGTCATAATGTGCACCGATTATGACAGTCGTATCGCTTCGTCCGGGCACGTACGCAATAACGTTGTAGGCCGTGTCGCGAACACGGATAAGGTCGGTTGCGCCGGCTAACGACATTATTTTCGGTTGGTCATTATTCAGGCTCAGCCTGTCCAAGCCTTGTCGTTTAAGCCAGAGGACCGGAATATCTTTGGCGCGGATATAAGAGGCGGGCATGGCCTTGATAGTGTCGTCTTTATCCGATGGCGTGATGAACACCACCGCGGCGGCATCGTGTTCGACAGCATTGTTGATCTTATCAGTGATGGAGCTGTACTTGTCAAAGTCGACACCTTCATGCTGGTCGGCCGGCGGGTTGAAGCGGCGTACGAGAACAGCCTTCCCGGCGACATCTTTGCCGTCGTAGTCGTCATAGTCCCCCTGATTTTCGGGGATTGTGATGCCGTAGCCAACATCGATAACCTCGCCAAAATCAAGCGCTGCCGATGCAGCCGATTGTAGCAGCGGCTGGTAGTCTTCGTTGAGCGTAAGCGGCGTGCCGTTGACTGTGAGCTGATTGCCGGGGCCGAGGTCGATTCGTTTGATAAAGTCGTAGGCCTGAAAGTAATCGCCGTCATCCCCGGCAGGCTTCAAGTCGGTGTTCACGAAGATGTCCCGGATATACAGGCCGGCTTTCCATTCGCCTATTTCGCCGACCTCGCGGCCTTCCAGCGAATCATCGGCCAGAACCGAAATGTGACGGTAGACCGAATCGGCCGTGATAACATATAGTGAACCGGCGCTGCCGGTTTTTGTTACAACGAGAGACAGTAAACTTAGTATAGCGCAGTTGATAAAGCGCATGGGAGTCCTTTCCTTTTTGGTACTATAAGAATAGCCGGAATATAAGGATAAGATTGCCGGTTGTCATCGAATTTGATTGCGTTATAAGTGTCTGTCATACGTACAACTGAACAAAAGATATTGGACAAAATTGGTTTTTGTTGTTATACTTCCGAACTGACAAAATATAGCGGAAAATGTTCTAAATCATAAGAGTGCAGGTGCTGAAAATGAAGCGTTCAACCAGAGATATCTTAGTAATCGTAGCGGTGTTGATTGTGGTCGGTGTCGGTTATTTTCTGTTCAAAGAACCGGCCAAAATGCCTCCGCAACAGGCCACGAGTGAGTTTAATCATCCGGATGTAGAGGGGATGGAAAAAGGCGCGATGCCGTCGCTGGCCGATTTCCCAACCGATTATGCCGCGCTGGTGCAGCTTGGTAACCAGTTGATGGATCAGGGGAACTACCCTATCGCGGCCGAGGCCTATAAACGCGCGTTGGCTATAAATGGCGAGGATCCTAATGTGCGCACCGACTATGGTGCGTGTTTGCATGGGATGGGTTTGCCGCACCGGGCGATTGAAGAATTTCACAAAGTTATCGCCGAACACCCCGAACACGCTATCGCCAACTTCAATCTGGGTATAGTTTTTTACAACAACAAGAATGCCGACTCGGCCCGGTACTACTGGGAGACGTATCTGAAGATTGACCCCAATGGCCAGGCGGCTGCTACGGCGAGACAGTATCTCGAGGTCTTAGGCGGATAATATCGTCACGTTACTTCAAAATTTCGCCGAGTCAGTCTGGGGGATGCTGGTTGACTCGGCGTTTTTGCTTTTAGTCGGGATTGCCCTGGCCGGACTGGTACGGGTTTTTCTGGACGAAACGAACGTGCGCCGGTTTCTGAAAGGCTCGAAGTCCTGGGTAATATTCAAATCGGCGTTGTTCGGGATTCCTCTGCCGCTCTGTTCCTGCTCGGTTATTCCGGTAGCCCACCAGTTGCGCCAATCCGGTCTGAGTAAAGGCGGAACGACCGCATTTCTTGTCTCCACGCCTGAAACCGGCGTAGACTCTATTTTCCTGACCTACTCACTGACCGACCCGCTTATGACGGTGGCGAGGCCGATTACGGCATTCGTGACCGCGATGGCAGCAGGGTTGGCGGTAGAGATGTCGCCATCAGCGGATATCGCCATCTCAGAACCGGTAGACACCTGCGAAGACAGTTGCTCTTGCGCGACGGATTCCCCGGACAATAGGCCAAACACTCTGATTGGCAAAATCATCGACGGCCTCAAGTATGCGTTCGGGGATTTGATGGCAGACCTGGCGCCGTATCTCGTTATCGGTTATTTGCTGGCGGGAGTGGCGGCCTTGCTTCTGGGCGACCAGTTCGGCGCTATACCGGATGTGCTGCGCAGCGGGTGGGGAAGCTATGTCGGGGCAATTGTGGTCGGTTTGCCGCTCTATATCTGCGCAACATCATCGACACCACTGGCGGCGGTTCTGTTGAGTTTCGGATTTTCACCCGGAGCAGTCCTCGTGTTTCTGATAGTCGGTCCCGCCACAAACGTCGCCTCGCTGACGGTCGTGCGGAAGATTCTCAAAGGCAGAGCGACTGTTATCTATCTGGCGGCGATTGTCATTGTGGCGGTTCTTTGCGGTCTCGCTGTCGATGCTGTCTATGGCTGGTTCAAATTCGATCCGCAATATGTGACCGGCGAGGCAGAGGGCAAAGCGGGAATGGTGGCCATGGTGTCAGCGGTAGTATTCTCGGTTTACGTGGTCTATCTCACATTTAGAAAGCTGCTCAGGCGTCTGGCTTAGTTTTATCTTGTCCCGCGACAACCGCCGGAGTTTTTTGCAGCTATGAAAGCGGGCGCTGCAAAACCTCTTTGGCTTCAGGGGATGGTGGATTTCTTTTTTCCGCCGCTGTGTCTTGGCTGCGGTGAATATACCGAGAATGAAAGCTGCCATCTGCGACCATTGCTTAAAAGCAATCGAGACTTTCGACCGGCCATTCTGCATGCGTTGTATGGACATTATTCCGACAGGCCACAAATGCGCGGTATGCAAGACCGATTCGCTGCCGCTGTTCGCTTACGGTAACTACACTCATCCGCTCGAGGATATAATTATCCAGTACAAGTTCAAGGGAATAAAGAGACCGGCGGCGTTCTTTGCGATGTTGTTCCATCGCCAGTTTGAGCAGGCCGTAAGCGCTTTGGACAGCAGGACGCTCGTCCCGATTCCGCTTCACCCGGCTCGTGAAAACCGACGGGGGTACAATCAGGCGACGCTTTTCGCGAATGAATTGGCCGCGCAGTTTGAGTTCGATGTCAACGCGGATGTCCTTAGCCGCGTGAAGAAACGCAAAGCGCAGGCGAGGTTGAATCATAAAGAACGCGTGGCCAACATAAGGGGAGTCTTCGAGGTGAATAGCGAGGTCAGTGTCGATGGCAGTGTTATCCTTGTGGATGATGTGGTAACATCGGGGTCAACCGTTCGTGAAGCTGTCAGGGTTCTTAGAGGGGCGGGACACCGGGTAGCGGCGGTGCTCGCCATGGCGCATGCTATGTAAGGTTTGAATATGGTAGAAGCACACATACAAGATTATCTGCAGTATCTGAAATTGGAGCGCGGTTTGTCCGTGAACACTCTGGCTTCGTATCGACGGGACCTGGCCGAATTCTTTTTGTTCAGCAAAGTGAAAGAAACAACATCGGTGAAACCCGCCGATGTAAATCGTTATTTGACCGAACTGAACAAGGCCGGCCGCAAACCGACGACCATTTCGCGGAAGATTTCATCGCTGCGGCAGTTTTTCAAATATCTGCTCGACAATGGCGTGGTGAAAGAGGACCCGACAGGGGCCTTTGCGGCTCCGAAAATCGTCCGGTACCATCCGCACTACCTGTCGGCTGCCGAAATCGAGAAAATTTTGTCAGCTATCGATACGGCAACGCAAAAAGGCAAACGGGACAGAGCTATTATCGAATTACTCTACGGCTCCGGCTTGAGGATATCGGAATTGATAAATTTGAAAATTTCCGACATAGAATTCGAGGCCGGATTTATTCGCGTAATCGGCAAAGGGGACAAGGAGCGGCTGGTTCCACTTGGAGAATACGCCAAATCGGCAATTGAAGATTATCTGAATTCACGCGATGAAAAGAAGGCGGCGAGCCGCTCTAATTATTTGTTTATCAGTAAGATAGGGGACAAATTCTCTCGTGTTAGTTTGTGGAAAATCGTCAGAAAAGCGGTTCTGAGTGCTGGAATCTCCCGCAAAGTAACCCCTCATACTTTTCGCCATTCATTTGCCACGCATATGCTTGAGGGAGGGGCAGATCTAAGAATAGTGCAAGAAATGCTCGGTCATGCCGATATATCTACAACACAGATATATACGACGATTGATCGGGACTATATAATTGCTGAACACAAAAAGTACCATCCAAGAGAGCTGGCCCGGTCCGACAACGACTGAACCGCCTCGGGGATCATCCTACCATTTTGCCCTGAGGCAGACCGGCATTAATATCGATTTCCACCTCGAACGGTTCTTTCAGGCCAACAACACGTACCTGCATTACTTTGAATCGTTTGAGGAATTGGTGACAATTTGTCAGCGTTTCCCGGTGGACATTATCATGATGGCTACCCGGGGGAGTTGTGTCAAAGAGGTCGAGTTGGTACGGGCCATCAAGGACAATGTTTTCCTGCGGATTGTCCCCATAATTCTCTTTCACCCGGAGCCGGATGAGAGTATTGTCGTGGCTGCGTATCAGGCGGGGGCCGAGGATTTTGTCTATGGTGACTGGCGGGACAAGCTGACGCAGGTTCGAATAAAGCGCGTGGTTGAACGCAGCCGTCGCGACTTGTCTATAAATCCATCGACGCATCTGCCGGGACCGGCCATAATTGAAGCCGAGATTGAACGCCAGATTGACATGCAAGCGCAATTTGCCGTCTGCTACGCCGATCTTGATAATTTCAAAGCTTACAATGATTACTACGGGTATTACTACGGCGACAAGGTTATCCAGCTGACATCGAGAGTCATCAAAGACGTCGTCTTTGATTTATGCCGGGAGGGCTTTGTCGGTCACATAGCCGGTGACGATTTCATATTCATTATTCCTCCGGAAGAAGTTGACCGCATCTGCCGTGAGGTCATCCGCACTTTCGATATACTGATACCGCACCGTTACGATGAACAGGCACAAAAGCAGGGATTCATTGAGACTACCAACCGGAGAGGGGACCTTGAAGAATTTCCCCTGTTGACCATTTCGATTGCGGTTCTTATCAACGAAAACGGCAAGTTTCAGCATGTGGGGGAGATGTCAAGGATGCTTGCAGACCTCAAGACGGCCACAAAACGCAAGAGCGGTTCGAACTACATGGTCGAGCGACGCGGTAAGTATTAGTCTGAATCAATTCCCGCCAAGCACGTTGTTTTTTAGATCGATCGAGGGGCCGTACGCTGGATTATATTCGAGAGCTTTGTTTACGTACGTGAGCACGGAATCCACCGGAAATTGATTATTGTAGTAGGCCACCGCCACGCAGTGGTAAGCCTGATAAAAAGTACTGTCTTTTTGCAGGACCATTCTCATAATGTCAAGGGAGCGGTTAAATTCCTGTCGCCTGAGATATGATAACCCCCAGTTGAACAGCTCGGCAGTGGATGCCTCACCCTTGGTGAGACCAATCGTGAAGAGGGAGTCCGCCATATTCAGATTTCCTATACGGATATTGTGCGAACCGTAGCGGAAGTATCCCGGCGACTGCGAGGGTGCTGTCATGAGAGCTTTTCGATAATAGTATTCGGCGGAATCCAGTGCCTGGATTTGACTGTAAGTGTCGGCAATATTCACGTAGTACAGGGCCAGTCGCTCGGGGTGAATCGAGGGGTCACCGTGGGTAGCCACCGCATCGTAAAACAGCGCCAGAGCGGTATCGGGAGTTGCCACCTGCCGCATGAGCAGGCCAAGATTATTATAGGCAGAGGAATATTTGGGGTCGAGCCCGATAGCTCTTATGTAGTTCTGAGCTGCTTCGCCGTAGTTATTCTGAAGAAACTGAACATGGCCAAGAGCGTTGACCAGCGTGGCTGAATACGGATAGGCCTGATCGGCGAGCCGGAATGATTGCTCCGCCCTGGCATAGTCTTTCAAGCTTTCAAACTGCAGGCCTTCGTGAAAATGTATCTGAAAATCGCTGGTGCCTGTTTCCCCGTAATATGTCCGGTTGAACACGAAGATCGGAATTATCACCAGAGCTGCGATCACCGCATATTCTTTAGCCTTGAGTTTCTTGAATGACATGCACAGTTGTACTGTTCCCGCAGCAGCAAGTATAATCATGAACGGGACCAGCGGTAGTCGATACCGGGCGGTGGATAGAAAGAGAACGATTGACAGGCTATAGGTGAGCAGAAAAATATACAAGGGCAGAAGTCGAGTGAAGTCTCTTCTGGTCACGTAGATTCCCATTATCGTTAGGGGAAGAAGCAACCCAAAGGGAAACATCAGCGGTTTCTTCCAAACGAGGATGGAGTACAGCAGGGATTTGCTTCTCTGGTGGTAGATGTCGAGGTTGTCACTGTTCTCAAAACCTGAAAGCAGATAGACGGCCTTTCTCCATAACAACTCGGCGAAGTGTCCGGGGTTATGGGCAATGAATGACAGTGCTTTCCCGGTCCAGAAGGAAGACTCTTCAGCATCGGACAGAATCCGGCCGGTTTCACGTTCGGCCGCCGCTTTGGTTACGACTACAAAATCGCGCCAACTTACGGATTCATTGAGGTCAACCTCCGGCATCAACGGCGTCAGGCCGTCAGCCTCGGGGTTGTTGGCGATGTACAGGTTTATGCCTCCCTGCACAGATATCAAGGTGAAATCGCCGGTAACAATGGCATTTCTGACAGTAACGGGAGCGATGGTGATGATCAGACCGGCCAACAGAACGAGTGGAAGCTTAGCTCTTTTGAGCAAATGTAGTGTATTGTCGGTGGAGAAAAACATCCACAGCATCAAAAACGGGACAACCATCAGTACGTTCGGTCTGGCAAGGGCGGCCAGTCCGAAGATGAAGCCCGTGATGAGCCATGTCTTCGTTGATTCAGATTTGTGATAGGCCACTGTTCGGAACATTCCCCAGACCACGAGAAATATGAAGAGGGCCGGGATGAGGAACATCGCTTCATAGAACACCAGTGTTCCGTAGAAAGCGTATAGAAGCCCGGATACGATGGCAGGAGTCCTGCCGAAAAACCGGTCGGCGAGGTGATATAGAAACCAGGCTGTGCCCGCGGCGAGCACAATTTGAAGAAGCTTGGTCAAGAAGATCGAGCTGCCCGAAATTGCAGCCAACAGAGCAAGAAAATAAGGATACAGGGGTGCCCTGAAATATGAACCATCTCCCCAGAACGATGTATTGAGGATTTCGTGCGCCCATTCCCAGTGCCACTTTTCATCAACCATCGGAACCAGAAATCCGGGTGTGTGGCTTATTTCGAGCAAATATACGAAGCGGACAACTACCGCCACGGCGGCGACAATGAGAGGCCATTTATTCTCTTTTATGTAGTTCAGCATCGGGTTTCCGGTGTACGCGAGTTTGGATGACTTTTGGAGACCATGATATCCAAATGGCGCCACCAGGGCAAGCTTTTAATTGCCGTAACATTATGCCCCGGTTGCGAATTAGTATGAAACAAGGAGAGGTTCCCATTCGTAAGGTGCAGGTAGAGGAAGTTCAATACGTAAGGGAGAGCCAGAAAATGAAAAGCGTAATAATCTGCTCATTGGCGTGTCTGCTGTTGTTTGCCTCACCGGCCATTGCGGACGACCATTTCAAAACGCACACCGTATCGGTGCATGGAGTCGATTACCAGTTCGACAATGTTAGTTTTGACCTCGACGACGGTACTATTGTCCTGACGCATGAGGACCGCGGTATCGAGATCGTTGAGATTACCGAGGACTATGAATTATTTATCAACGGAAGCCGGGTAGATCTTGACGAAGACCAGCAGGAACTGGTTGCGGAATTTTACGAGTCCGTGATGGACATAATTTCTTTCGCCAAGCAGCTTGGCTGGGAAGGCGCCAGGATTGGAGCCGATGGCGCCAAGCTCGGTCTTCAGGCTATCGGGGGTCTTTTCAAGGTCGTTTTCACCAGCTACGATACCGATGATTTCGAGCGGGATATCGAGAGAGAGGCTGAAAAGATCGAAGCCAAGGCCGAGAAACTCGAAAAAAGAGCCGAGCGGATTGAGGATATGGCCGACGACCTGGTTGACCTCGCGCGGGAGATGGATCGGGAAATTCCGGAACTGGACGAGCTTGGCTGGTTCTGACCTCCTTAAAGAAAAGTCCTGTCGAAATTTGTATGCGGTGAGTCGCTTCACTCCGTGAATTGATTCGCCGCTTTTTTAGTCCGCTCAGAGGCGTCCCCATTTCCGATTGACAAGAACCCGACACTTTCATAAATTCGTGCCTTCTCAGGTAATGGAGTTTGCCTTAACCGCCGCTGTGGCTGATGACTCCTACAGAATAAGACAACCTTGATTTGTGCGTAGGAGTTTTCTTGTGTCGAAAATGTTGATTGTGGGAGCCGGCGGTTTTATCGGCGCTATAGCCCGTTACCTTCTGTCCGGGTTCATCTACAGGTTTTTCGGTCCGGAGTTCCCGGTTGGTACAATCATTGTGAATATAGTCGGCTGCTTCGTACTGGGCGGAGTTATTTTCCTTGGGCAACAATCTCATTTGTTTACTCCGCACGTTCGGCTTTTCGCCGGGGTAGGTCTCATTGGAGCCTTTACCACCTTTTCGGCGTTTGGACACGAGACGCTGGACCTGATTCACGATGGTGAAATGATGCTGGCTTCTGCCAATATATTCGGTAATGTGACCCTGGGCATTGTTGCCGTGTGGTCGGGTTATTCGCTGCTACAGATTATTCACAAATAAGAATTTGACGTTTGGCATAAAAAAAGACGGGAGCTTGTGGCTCCCGTCTGATTTTCGTGTGATTCGGAAATTACACGCCGCTGAATTGGATGTCCTTGAAGTACATGCTCGGACGTTGCAGGCTGGAGTAGGTGTATGGGTCGTTACCTACCTCGACAAGCGAACTCCAGAACTGCAGCAGGTTTCCTGAGACATTCATTTCATTGACGGGCTTCACAGGTTTCCCGTTCTCGACATAGATACCGGTAATTCCAAAGGAGAAATCACCGGTGGTGTCGTTGGAGTTGCCTCCGATGAACCCGGTCACAAGAATACCCTTTTGCATGTCCTTGACCATTTCGTCCAGAGACCTGGTGCCCAATTCGAAATTTACGTTGGTGGTGTCGGAACCGGTTGGTTCCATGCCCAGCTTTCTCGAGTAATACCAGCCGATGAGATATTCCTTGAGAACGCCTTTTTCGATGATAGTTCTTTTGCGGCAAGGAAGGCCGTCGTCATCATAAAGTCTCGAGCCGAGGCCGCCCTTGAGAAAGGGGTCATCGACGACAGTTAGTTTGTCCGAAAACACTTTCTGTCCCAGTTTGCCATCGAGGCAGGAATTCTTCTGCTGCAGGTTCCGGCCGTTCAACGGCCCATAGAGTGCTCCGAGAAGACTTGCCCTGGCACGGTTCTCGATGATCATATCATAGGTGCCGGATTCGATTTTGGTCTGGCCGATTCTTGCCAGGGCGCGTTCCACCGCGAATTCACCGTAGGTAGGCACTGCCGGCAAGTCTTTAAAAAACCGCACGGTTTTCCAGTCCCACGCCGACGGTCGGCCACCCTGACCATCGGTTATGCCGACCTCGACACCGGCGTTGAAAGAAGTGCTGCGACGGGAGCCTTCAAACCCGTTGCTGTGCACCTTGACAGATTCATAGGTGCCATCGGAATAATAGGAGGTCAGTGAGAGGATTTTGTCTGTCCTGGCACGAGTGTCATCTTCGATCGCACGCGCCAATGCGACACGCTTGTCAGCCGCGACTTCGTCGTAACTGTTATCGCAGATGCCCAGGTCTATGTCTTTGAGCCCGGCATAGTATTTCGGGTCCGGCAGTGAACGATAGGGATCCTCGCCCAGGTACTTAGTCATTGCTACCGACTCTTCGATGAATCGGCTGAGCGATTCTTTGCGCATGTCGTTGGTGGAATTGCTTGAGTACTTGCCTTTGAGATATACCCTGATAGTCAGGCCGTTTTGTGTTGATTCCTGCAGTTTGTCGATTTTCTGGTCGCGGCACTCGATTTCGATTTCGCGGCTGTTAGCTACATCGACAGCTGCTTCATCGGCTCCGGCCTTCTTGGCCTGTGTGACCGCCCATTTCGCCAGCTCTAATTTTTCTTTTTTATTCATGACTTAATTTCCTGTTTCATGTCCTTAGTGTATTTCTGTTTCACCTATTGCAGAACGCACTAAGCATTGCTGCCGACGGTTATCGATGATACCTTGGTGGTTGGCAGGCCATCGGTCACAGGAGCCCATTGGCCACTCTTGCCGCATGTGCCGCCGCCTTCCTCAACCTCAAGGTCGTTGGCCACCATCACCATCTTGGTCAGAACATCGGGACCGTTACCGATCAGGTTGACGTCCTTGACGGCCGATGTGAGCTTTCCATTTTCAATCATGTAGCCGGATTTGAGATAGAAGGTGAAGTCTCCGGGGCCGATGTTGACTTCGCCGTTGGTGAATGACTCGGCGTACAGGCCTTTCTTAACGCTGGCAATGATCTCTTCTTTGGTATGCGGACCGTTGAGCATGTAAGTGTTGGTCATGCGCGGGATAGGCACATGGCGGAAGGACTGACGTCGACCGTTACCGGTGGGCTTGACACCGTAATGCTTGGAACTGATCTGGTCGTGCATGTAGGTCTCAAGGATGCCGTCTCTGACCAGATATGTTTTGTGCGTGTCGTTGCCTTCGTCATCGATGTTGAGCGAGCCGCGGTATTTAGGAATCGTGCCGTCATCGACAATCGACACAAACGGTTCTGCAACCGGCTTGCCGATTTTGTCGGCAAAGATGGATTCGCCCTTGCGGTTGTAGTCGGCCTCCATGCCGTGACCGATGGCCTCGTGGAGCAGGATGCCCGCTTTGCCTGGAGCGAGCACAACTTCCATCTCGCCACCTGCCATAGGAACAGCCTGAAACAGGTCGATGGTTCTGCGCACGGCTTCTTTGGCCACAAAGTCGATATTTTCAGGAGTGTAGTACTCGAGTCCGCGACGGCCACCGATGAGGTGGTAATTCTCTTCTCTTCTGCCATTTTCTTCAGCCGTGCACTGAGAGAAGACTCTGGTGATGGGCCGGTAGTCGCAGGCGATGCGGCCATCGGACGTGGCTACGAGGATATACGACGTGGAACTGGTAAACCAGACCTGGGAGCTTACGACGCGCGGATCAAGGCTCAGGACTTTGTCATTAATTTTCTGCAGATTTGGGATGATCTGGTCGAACCCGACCTCTTCCCATGATTTTTCAACAGGGTAGAGGTCTTTCCCATCGTGAAGTTTAAATTCTACGGGAGGTGCATTTTTTGACTGGTTGGCGATGTTGGCAGCTGTTTTGGCGGCCATTTTCATTGCTCCGGGTGTGATCTCCTCGGTAAAGGAGTATCCGGTCTGGTCACCTTCCACAACCCTGATGCCGACGCCGTAGTCGATGTTGGAGAAAGCCCGATTGACCAGGCTGTCTTCGAGTCCGATGCTGTTATCGATGGTGTGTTCGAAATAGACATCGCAGTAGTCTCCGCCCTTTTCGAGCGCTGCCGCCATCACCTGTTTGATGATTGCCTCATCAACTCCGAAGTGGGCGTAATAGTCGCTCAGGTTTAGACTTCCTGCCGGCGGTGCCGTGAGGGCCGCCAGAGGGTCCACTCTGAAGATAAAGGGCAGGCTGGCCAGAGCCACTCCCTTGGCGCCTACCTTGACAAAATCTCGTCTGGTCATTTCGGCCATGACAGTTTCCTCCGAATGTTGTATTGGAAAATATGTTTAGATTGGCTAATCATCACGTGCGACTTACTCTTATATAATTACGTCTACGCGAATTGTATCAAAAGTTTTCCTTTTTTTTGTCGAATGTGAGTTTTTTTTCGCTTAGATCTCAGGGTGGCACCGGCGGTAAGATACATAATATAGGTGGCCATCTAAAAGACCGGGGCAAAAGCGTTCAAAATCGCAGTAATTGCGCGGTTTTTGCGTTGAAACGAGGCATCGGGACCACCAATGCCTCGTTTGTGTTAATCTGGTTGGACTACCCCTTTTTGCCGAAGCCGCGCCAGGCCAGGTGAGCCAAAACAGCGGCCAGACCAAAGAAACAGATCAGTGACAGCCAGGGGCCAAACGAGCCGGTGAGGGTCGCCATCATGCCGTCATGGTTGTCATAGAATGCTTCGTAGGCGCCCCATGAACCGATCATGAAAGCCACAGCGACCCCTATCAGGGCGTCGCCTGCCACTAACCCGGAAGCAAATAGAACACCATTTTCATTCCGGTTCTTAAAGTCTTTAGCATTGGACCATTTCTTAATCAATAGCGCTACAAGTCCGCCGGTCATGATCGGGGTGGAAAGAGACAGGGGAAGGTAGAGGCCGATAGCGAAGGGCAGCGAGCCGACCCCGAGAAGTTCTACAGCCAGAGCAATCATTCCCCCGACGATAATGGGTAACCACGGCAGATTGGCATTCATGACTCCCTTTACCACGGTAGCCATCACGTTGGCCTGAGGGGCCAGAAGAGGCGCTCTCGTGGAGCCTTCAATTTGAACGAATCCGAATGCTTCGTTCAGGAAATAAATCGTGAAGCCCATCGCTATGGCAGGGAAGAGTAGCCCGATAAACTCGGTCAACTGTTGTTTCCACGGAGTGGCGCCCAGCAAGTACCCGGTTTTCAGGTCTTGAGCGATGTCACCCGACATACACACGGCGATACAGACAATCGTTCCAACCGACATGGCCGTTACCATCCCCTTGACACCACTAACGCCGAAGTAGACCAGAATAAGGCATGTTACCAGAAGGGTTGCGATTGTCATTCCTGAGACTGGCGAGGATGATGATCCGACGATACCGACAATTCTTGCTGCTACGACGACGAAGAAAAATCCGAATAGTACGGCCATAGCCGCTCCGAGAAGATGAAGCTCAGTGCTTGGCAGCAACCAGATGGCAAGAATAATGGCCACAACGGACAGAAGGACCCATTTCATGGGTAGGTCAATATCGGTCCGGGGAACAGCTTCGGCATCGATCTTCTTCCCCAGTAGCTGTCCGAATCCCTTGGAGAAGGAAGAAATGATTACCGGGAACGACTTGATAAGCGACACAAAACCACCCACAGCGACAGCGCCGACTCCGAGATATTTTATGTAAAAGTCGCGCAGTTGCGAGGAATCCATATCGCTGATGGGGATATCGCCGGGAGTTATTATTACCCCGGGAATCTGGTTACCTATAAAGGCGATCAAAGGTCCAATACCCAGATATCCCAGCACCGCGCCGCTGAGCATAAGAGCGGAGATGCGTGGGCCGATAATGTACCCCACACCGAGCAACGCAGGAGTTGCGTCCACTCCAATGGTTCCGCCTTTCAGGTATCTTTGGAAATCGTAGTTTACGGATTCAGACCATGTTTTGAGCAGGTTCATGAGAATCTTGTAAAGCGCGCCGAGGCCGATGCCGGTGAAGACAAGTTTTGCCTTGTTGCCGCCTTCATCGCCCGCCACGATGATTTCAGCGCAGGCGGTACCCTCGGGAAATGCCAGGCGTCCGTGTTCGCGTTCCACGAGATATTTGCGCAGGGGTATCATCAGCAAGATACCGAGGCCGCCGCCGAGCATGGAGAGCCAGAATATCTGCATCTTCGATATCTCGTGGAAATAACCGGCTGCTCTGAGCGATTGGTCCGCCGACCAGATAAAGAAAGCCGGAATGGTGAATATGATTCCGGCTGCGAGAGACTCTCCAGCTGACCCCACAGTCTGAACGATATTGTTCTCCAGGACGGTAACTTTTTTGAATAGTAAGCGAAGAACAGCCATGGAGATAACCGCAGCCGGGATTGAAGCCGAAACAGTCATTCCGAACTTCAGGCCCAGGTAGGCATTGGCAATACCAAACACCACCGAGATGATGGAGCCCAGAATAATTGCCTTCCAGGTGACCTCTGCGACAGATTGTTCGGGGCCTATAAAAGGCTTGAAGCTCTGATTATTATTTTCGGTATTGGACACTTCTCCTCCGATGAATTCAGGATGGAACTAAAATTACCTCAAAAAAACGGACTGAGGGTACTAAGTGTCAAGCATTTAGTTCCGGTCGGGCGGGGGGGGAGGCCGGCTAATTGCGTGATTCGTCAGAATATACGACCTATTCTATCTTTAGTGGGCCGGCTTGTGTTTTTTGGGGGAAGGGCGCAATTTTGATAATGTTTATAGAAAAAAGGGAACCGTGCCCGTCTATTGGAGTAGAAACTCATGGAGAATGTAGTGGAAGTTCAATAGCAAATTGGCCCTAACCTGTTAAAAAATCGACCATTTCATCGTCTTAAGCAGTCACTTAGGTTACTAAACAGGAAAATGTCTTGACAAAATCGCGGTTTAGGTATATTTTTGTGGTAAGGTACTGACCAAATTACAATTTAGGTACTACACCGCCTTGGACTTACAAATTTGATAAAAGTTCGTATTACACATCTAACAGCTGGCGTGGTCGAGGTATATACTTGATCCGTGTCAGCAGCAACTTAATCAACCCTTAATTGTTAGGGAGGTGAACCTTGACAAAACGTTTACAACCAATCCTAGTTGTCGCCATGGTTCTGTTGGTTCCCGCGCTTGTATTTGCCGGCACCAATAGCTTTGGGGTAGCTAAGACTGCCAGTCAGAACGGCAGCGTGGTTGTGGAGTTGGTAGTGTCCAATGCTCACCCGCTGGCAGGGCTTGATATTCCTCTTCGTTACTCCGAAGGCGTAACGTTGGAGAAGGTCACATTTGAAGGTACCCGCGTATCTTATTTTGACTTCAAGTCTGCCTACATCAACAGCCAGGAACGGACCGTACTTATCGGGTTACTGCCTCAGCTTAGCCCGGTTGCGAAGCCTGACCTTCCGGTTGGTGAGGGAACAATCTGTCAGCTGCATTTCCGGGTGGACGATGAATCGGTTTCGGAAGTTACTATTGAAGCTATAGTGACCAAGGATCCGAATCATGTGCTGACTTACATCTACCACGATGGTACAACCGTTCGCGGTCTTACCCCTGAGTTTAACAGTGTTACTGTTTCTCTCAGCAATCCTGGTGAACTGCCGCAGGCGTACGCCCTTCATCAGAACTTCCCGAATCCGTTTAACCCGACCACCGAAATCTGCTTCGATCTTCCGAAAGCTGGTAAGGTGAATCTGGCCGTTTACAATGTACTCGGACAGAAGGTTGCTACCCTGGTTAACGGTGACATGGAAGCTGGAAACCATTCGATCACCTGGGATGCTTCACAGCAGGCCAGTGGTGTCTACTTTTATCGTATAGAGGCTAATGACTTCTCGAAGACGGTAAAAGCAATGTTGTTGAAGTAAGAAAATACTTTTGGGCTTTGGAGACTTGAAGTAAGAAAATTGTTCAGTTAAATAAATTCGCCAATAGCCCTTTCCCCTTACGGGGAAAGGGCTTTTTTATATGCATCAACTTAATATCTGCGTCCGGGGTGGCACAGGAACTGCGTTTTGGAGTAAGCTGAGGTGATACCGGCACCGGCACTCAACTCTATATGGCCTATTGGTAATTGGTTAGGTGGAACATGGCCCGAGTGGCACAGTATTTGTATGGTATATTGTCAGACACCGGGGTTTACTGACAGACCCTAACGGATCTGAAAGTGTCGGAGTCAGCTTTCTTGGCGGTTGAGCTGACAAAGATTTCCCCGGATGGTGAGGAGAGAGAAGGTCTCAGCGTAAAAGTTGGGACCTTTTTCCATTAATGATATTATCCGCCCGCATCTTTCTTACCTGATTACAATTCTGCTCACGTCTTCGTCCCGCGCCGGCGGAACACACAATTTCTGTTCCAGCGAATCTTTCAGCACCGATACTTCTACCGATGGCTCTTTCTTGGATGCTGAATACCGGGCAGTAATCATCGCCGCCCTACGAATATTTTCCCCGGAGGCATCACCAATCAGCAGAGTGACGGGGGATCCTATATCCACAGCCTCGAGATGAACATGCTCAGGGCGTTTGAGAGTCATCAGCTTGTCGTTGTCGCCTTCGTTGCGTCCAACAACAAGTTTGGTCTTGCTGTCGAGCCTGAAGTGTCGCCCTACGCGCAGCAGGTTGAGGTCATCGAAAGTGAGTTTCCCGGAGTGCTCCAGCAGATCACGCAGGCGGTTGGAGTAGCCTACGTCGGTTAAAAGGCACCCGGCGGCGGGGGACGGGTAGTCATCGAGGCCGAATTCTTCGGCCAATTCGAGTTGCCGCCTTCTGCTGCGGCCCTGTATGGCTTCTAATTTCTGGCGATCAACCATGCCATTCAGTTCGGGTTCTGTCGGAGGGCGCAGTTGTGCCGAGAGAGGGCGCAGCAACTTTCCTTTCAGACCTGACCTCTTTTCAGTCAGGTTGAGTTTGTGGCCAACCTGCGACATAGGTCTCTGCCCGAGCACTTCGCCGGTTACGACAAAGTCGGCTCCTACGAGCTCCATGTATTTTCTGGCCTCGGTGAGCATAAGGATACGGCAGTCGGTGCACGGATTCATGTTCTTGCCACGGCCATGCCGGGGATTTTCAACGATATCTATGAATTTCTGACCCAGGTGCATCAGTTTAACATCGAACCCGAATTTCTCAGCCATCGGATAGGGGTCGGATCCACACGATGATCTATCGCCGATATCGCACCCGAAATGGGTCATGAACGTGAGTGCGGTCACTTTGATGTTCTGGTTGAGCATCAGCAGTACCGCCAGGGCGGAATCAAGCCCGCCGGAGAACAGTACTATGGCGTGGCCGCGGGGAGCATCGGTGTTGTTAATCATTTTGTTACTATCCGGTCTCTTAAATTCTTATCGAGCTTAAATATAACGACAAATTTAGACCTTGTCTTTGATTAAATATGAATTATTTTAAACTCCTGTGAATAGAATGGTATGAAGGTGCTTTGTTCGCATAATCAACAAAGGCGATGATGATACTTCTCAGGCTAATATCAGACTGGTTCAAACGGTTTGCGTTTGAGTGCCAGAACATTTTCCTGTTTTCTCTAAAAATGATCAGAGGCCTGTTCTTGCGGCCGATTTATCACATGGAGATTCGCGAACAGATGTATCTGGTAGGTATTGGCTCGCTTTACCTGGTTGTGTTGACGGGTATATTCGCCGGGCAAGGGTTTGCCCTCGCTTTCTCCGTGGAACTGGCGGACTTTGGCGCGAAAAATTACCTCGGCAGAATTATGGCAATCGCCATCGTTCGTGAACTCGGCCCGGTGTTGACCGGCCTGATGATCGCGGCGCGGGTGGCCGCCGGGATTACGGCTGAGATTGGAGCGATGAAATCATCTAACCAGCTCGATGCCATGATGGCCTTCGGTATAGACCCGATTAAGAAACTCGCCGTTCCAAGAATGATAGCTTTGATATTTATGGTCCCGGCGCTCACGGTTATCTGCGATTTGATAGCCATCGTGGGTGGCTGGATGATTGCCGTGTATATTGCTCACGTAACTTCGACCATGTACTGGTCGGCGGTCATGGAAAGACTGATTTTCGGTAATATTTTCATAGGTCTGTTCAAGCCCATAATGTACTCGCTGGTTATAGCGTTTATAGCGTGTTACAAGGGGTTCACTTCCGAAGGCGGGACTAAAGGTGTTGGCCGGGCAACGACCGAATCGGTGGTGCTGTCGTCAATAACCATACTTGTGGTGAACTTTTTCATTACCAAGGTCGTTTTCTCACTTATCAAGGGATATTTATGATCGAATTTCGAAATGTAGATTTCTCCTACGATACCAAACCGATATTGAGAAACGTCTCTTTCACGGTCGAGAATACGGAGGCGGTGGTGATTATGGGTCCTTCGGGGTCGGGCAAGTCGACGGTCCTTCGGCTGATTCTTGGTCTTGAATGTCCTCAGCATGGGGAAATCCTGATTGACGGTCAGAATATTTGCCTCATGAAACAGAGACAGAAAGAAGAAATCCGCAAGAAAATAGGGATGGTTTTCCAGGACGGTGCTTTATTTGACTCGCTCTCGGTATGGGAAAATGTGGGTTACTATTTGCTCGAACATACCAATTTGCCGATTGACGAGATCGGCCAGCGGGCTATCGAGATGCTCGGTTTTGTCGGGCTGGATGCTGACGAGATTATGAATAAATTGCCGGAACATCTGTCCGGTGGTATGCAGCGTCGGGTGGCAATTGGCCGGGCGCTTTTATCGACAGACCCGAAGGTGATGCTCTACGACGAGCCGACCACCGGCCTGGACCCGCAGTCTACGGAGAACGTTATAAACCTCATCAACAAGCTTCATGACGAAAAATCGTTATCGTCGATCATTGTGACGCACCAGATTGCCGATGCTGTTGCGATAGCGGATAAGTTTGTGGTTATCGTTGATGGTGAGGTCGTCTTTATCGGCAATCTCGAGCAGCTACGTTTGAGCGACAACGAACGCGTCAAGGCGTTTCTGGAGCCGTTCAGACAGTCGGTGATGCAAGTGACGGAAAAGAAGTTCGTAAACACGTAAAATACACATAATCCGCCCTGCCTTGCGAAGCAAAGGTGTCGACAAGGCTTTTGGGCAGGGAACCGGAAATAAAGGTTTGAGATATGAAAAGGACTACAGTTGTTAAGTGGGGCAATTTAAAAGTCGGTGTGCTCCTTACATTTGTCATCGCCGTTCTGTTCTATGCATCCTTCTCGGGTGGTGGTACATCCATCTTCGATCCCAAGGGGAAGTTCGTCTGCTATTTCAAGAATGTTAACGGGCTGGTCAATGGTTCTCCGGTCTGGATGTCCGGCGTTGAGGTAGGAAATGTCCGTTCGGTCGATTTCGTCAATATCGATTCGCTCAAGCAGGTCAAGGTTGTCTGCCGGGTAAAAAAGGATGTCTGGTACAAACTCACCAAGGATGCGCGGGTTATGCTGGGGACGATAGGTTTCCTTGGTGACAAATATGTAGAGGTACTTCCGGGTATCTATGGAGGTCCGCCGATTGAAGAGATGGACGTCATTGAGACAGTCGATGCGGGCGATGCCACTGCAATGTTCAAGGCGGGCGAGGAAGCCATAACCGATGCCCGCACTTTTGTTACGCAGCTCGATACCCTGATTGCGCGGATGAATCGCGGCGAAGGGCACGCTCGGGCAGATGGCTACCAATGATAAGATGTACAACGAGATGACATTGCTCCTCTCGCGGCTTACGGTACTTGTCTCGGACCTTCAGAAAAATCAGGAGCGGATTGTGTCATCGATTGAGAAAGACGGCTAATTCGGTGGGGAGTTTATCCGAGAAGGTTGACAACAATACGGGCACATTAGGGCGTCTGGCAAACGACCCTGCTCTTTATGACAATCTGAGCGCTTCGACCGCGAAACTTGACACGATACTTCACAAGATAAATGCCGCCGAAGGGAACCTTGGTCTGCTGGTCAATGACACGGCCATGTATTCGGAGATGACGAATCTGATGGCGCGGTTGAACAATCTGGTAACGGATATTCAGGCCAACCCGCGGAAGTATTTCAAGTTCAGCGTGTTTTAATTGACGGTTACACGGGCGTGTAGGCCAGCATGTAGTCCAGCAGCTTCAGCACGCCCTCTTTGCCGCCTTCGCCGACTTCCATCGGTGGTCCGACACAAGTCGGGCAGCCATTCAAGCAAGCGCACTTCCTGATATGATCACGGCAGGATTCGAACAGTCTGTCATGTTCGGTAAAGAGTTTCTGTGCCAGACCCACGCCGCCGGGAATATTCTCATATACATAAACAGTGGGCTTCTCCGTAAACGGCGCTCTCACTTGCGAGATAGAGCGTAAATCGCGCGGGTCACACATCACCCACAGAGGTGCGATCTTACCAAGAATATTCGCCAGTCCGCGAAGGGAGCCACCAAACTGAGAGCCATCGAGGCCGACCCTGAAAGGTATGTCACCGGGGAAGGAATACCAGAAGGCGGTGGTGTGCATCTCCAGTTCCGGCAGGTTCAGCTCGCCGGAACCGACATTCTCGTGAGTCTCGAATTTAATCTTCTTGAACAGGACGGTTACGTTTGTAACAGTGACTTCACCGTGATTCATAACGGCATCGCCGAAGTTCTCATCGTCGGTGACAGATAACACTTTCAGGTCGGTCTTTGTTTCAGCATCAGTGTAGTAATCGACCTGAACTTCTTTAACGTACGCCTTCTTGCCTTCCCAGTCCAGTTTGGTCACCTGATATTGATTTGCCGAGTGCAAATATATGGCCTCCGGGTGTAAGAATATCGGTGCGGAAAAGTAGTCCACCTCGCCGATTACTTCCGAGTTGTTGCTTTCATTTAGAATGACGAAATTATCAGGTGAGGCAGAGCGTAGCGATATTTGCTGGGCGGGGTAGATTTCCGATGACCAGTGATAGCGACTGCCCGCTTTGCGAATGATATCGGATTCGGCCAGATAGTCCAGTATCTGGTTGGTGCCGTCATCGTCGATACTGTCGTTCTCGTCGAAGGGCAGCTCAAAAGTAGCGCACTTGATGTGATTGGTGCGGATGATAAGATTGTCGGGATCGATAATTCCCGACTCCGGAGTGCGATCGAATACATATTTTGGCTCGGCGCATAGAAACTGATTGATAGCGGACGAATTGGCAACCATCACTGTGACCGCCGTGCTGCTTCGCCTTCCAGCCCGCCCGGCCTGCTGCCAGAGCGAGGCGATAGTGCCGGGATAGCCCACGATTATGGAGACATCGAGATTGCCGATATCAACGCCTAACTCTAACGCGTTGGTCGACACCACACCGGTAATAGAGCCGCTGCGCAGCCCGGCCTCGATACGACGTCTCTCGTTGGGGAGATAGCCACCCCGATAACCGGCTATGTTGATACCGCGTCCGAAACTGCCCTTGAGTTCGCGCTGCAGATAGGTCAGGAGGACTTCTACATAAAGCCGGGAGTGGGCGAAGATTATAGTCTGGATTTTCTGTTTCAGAAACGTTGCCGCCAGACGGGAGGCCTCGTTTACCGCAGACTTGCGTATGCCGAGTTGCTTATTGACTACAGGCGGATTATAGATGAGGAAATGCCGCTCACCTGATGGAGCGCCGTTGTTATCTATAAGCGTGACTTTCCGTCCGATGATTCGTTGCGTGAGGTCATCCGGATTGGCAATGGTTGCCGAGCAACAGATGAAAATCGGATCGGAGCCATAGAACTTGCATATGCGTTTGAGCCGTTTGATGACATTGGCCAGATGCGAACCGAAAACGCCGCGATAGTGATGAACCTCGTCTATCACAACGTACTTAAGGTTCTCAAACAGCTTAATCCATTTGGTATGATGCGGTAATATGCCGGCATGAAGCATGTCGGGGTTGGTGACGACAATATGACCGGCGGAACGTATCAGCCTTCGGGCCGTCTGCGGCGTGTCGCCATCGAAAGTATATGTTTTAATATCGACATCGACTCTCTGTATCAGGTCATACAGCTCGGCAAGCTGGTCCTGTGACAGCGCCTTGGTAGGGAAGAGGTACAATGCCCTGGCGTTGTGGTCCTTCATGATTCGGTCCATGACGGGGATGTTGTAACAGAGGGTCTTGCCGGATGCGGTCGGTGTCACGACTACGACGTCTTTGTCCTGCTGAATTGCTTCGATTGCCTGAGCCTGGTGAGAATAGAGGCGCTCAATTCCGCGTTGCCTGAGGGTGTTGACCAGTCTTTGATCAAGGCCCGATGGATAGTCGGCGTATTTTGCCGGACGCGGAGGGAAGGTTTTCCAGTGAGATATATTACCTTTTAGCTCATGGTCACTTTTGAGGAGGTCAATTATCTGGTCAAGGTTCATGTAAAACCGCTTCGAAGGCTATACCATGCCTGTTAGTTGTCGTTTACAAATATCGCAAAACCTCTCGGTTTTGTTGTCAATGTCGAGCATCATCTGACTGTAGTAATTGACACACCTGGGATTGCGGCAGTCAGAGACATCGAACAGGTGCGCCAGTTGGTGAACAGCTTCTTTATACAAGCGCGGGTAAATCTTGCTGTCGTCTTCGGGCAAACCGTAAAATTCCTGCCGGATTTCGTATAGCGAAACGATACCTGTGCCGGAGAGGATGTCGGCATATCCGAGGACATTGTTTTCATCGGGCAGATAGAGGTCTTCTTCGCAGACCGCAAATACTTTTTCCCGGCTGTTGGCCTTCAGTCGTTCCAGTTTAGAGAGAATCACGAGGCAGTAGTACTGGTTTCTAATGACATTGTGCGCCTCGACCGGCATTTTCATGCCCTTGAGAATATCCACGGACCGGTTAAAGATGGGGCCCAAATCGGCCGCCAGTCGGTTGACCATCATGAAGTCGACCTCACCGAGCGGGACCACGACTATTTTGGACTTCAGCAATGCCATTTTTTCCGCCACAGTTTTACCCGCCTGCCGTAAAGAATTTGTCATCGGTGCCGTCGGGGGAGATTCTTACCTCGACTTTTCTTGTGCATTTGGGACACCAGCCCACGAATGCCGTTTCTGTCCGGTTTATATAAATCCGGGCGTATACGTTACAGCACTTGAAGTGCATACCTATGAACGGTTTCTTTTTCTTCTCCAGCATATATTAAAATAAGCAATTTTCGGTTGTAGACAACAGTAATTGCTCAAGTCAATCTTGTTCGATAGAGGCTCTAAGCTCCCGCATTATGGCCGTTGAGGCAGAACTCCCCAGTCGGGTAGCACCGGCCGACAGAAGTTGACGGCAATCACTCAGGCTACGTATTCCACCTGAAGCCTTGACTTCAATCTGCTTGTCTGCCGCTTGTACCATGTTTCGCACCTGGTCGATTGTGGCGCCGCCGAAAAATCCTGTGGATGTTTTTACGAACTGGGCGCCGCCGTTGATACACGCCTTCACAGCATCGGCCTGCTGCTGCGAACTCAGTTTTCCGGCCTCTATTATCACCTTCAACTGTACATTATACGGAAGATTTTCCCGGATTTCATGAATCTCCCGCTCAGCCTCGGTGAATTGGCCGTTGACGAGCCAACCGATACCGGCCACCACGTCTATTTCGTGGGCGCCATCGGATACCGCCTTGACCGCTTCGGAAATCTTTATGTCGGTGCGACTGGCGCCGAGGGGGAAGCCGGCCACGGAGACTATCCTGACATCGGACCCGGCCAACTCAGTTTTTGCCGAAGATACCCACACGGGATTGATGGCTACAGCGTACAGCTCGTACTGGCGGGCTTCGGAACAAAGCGTGGCAATATCGCCGGCGGTCGTCTCAGGTTTGAGGGCGGCGTGGTCAAAACGTAAATTGAGATTTTTGAGAATGTCTTCCATGTTTCTAACTAACGATTGAATTCAAAAAAGACTTACCCGCCAGATTGTTTTTTATCCCGAAAACATCAGCGATGGTGGCGGCGATGTCGGCAAAAGTGTCGCGGGTTCCCAGATCAGCGGCGGCATGGATTTGATGGGAATGAACGAGGAGCGGCACGTATTCACGGGTGTGATCCGTTGACGTTTTTATTGTCGGGTCACAGCCGTGATCGGCGGTGATTATGAGCAGGTCGTCGCTGCGCAGTTCCCGCAGGAGATTCTCCAGTTGGAGGTCAAACGCCACCAGGCCGCGCGCAAAACCCTGTTCGTCGTTACGATGTCCCCAGAGCATGTCGAAATCAACGCAGTTGGCTACTATCATTTTGTGTTCGCTATCCGTTCGGACGGCGTCTATTACGGCCGCCATGACTTCCGTGTTGTTGGTTGCTTTGATGCGGTTGCTGAAGCCGCGTTCGCTGTAGAGATCATACACTTTTCCAACGGCGAGGGTGTTGTGGCCATGGGCCAGCATAAGATCTAAAATAGTATCTTCGGGTGGCTTGAGGGAAAAATCCTTACGGCCGGCTGTGCGCGAGAAGTCACCTGTTTTGCCAACGAATGGCCTGGCGATGACTCTGGCTACGGCATATTCGCCGGTTAGCAGGTCACGGGCTATCTGGCAGATATCGTACAGTCTCGTCAGAGGATAGATGTCTTCGTGGGCTGCCAGCTGGAAAACAGAGTCGGCCGATGTATACAGGATGATCTCGCCGGTTTCGAGATGTCTTGGACCGAGTTGTTTAATTATCTCGGTGCCGCTGGCGGGGATGTTTCCAATTGTCTTGACCGAAGCCCGATGCTCGAACTCGCGCACGAGTTCATGCGGGAAACCATCGGGGAAAACGGGAAAGGGTAGCTTCAGAATTACACCGCCAATTTCCCAATGGCCGGTCGTAGAATCTTTGCCGGGTGATTTCTCGGCCATTTTGCCATAACAGGGAGCGGGCATTCGGCTTGGATGAACACCCCGGATATCGGCAATGCTGCCCAGTCCCAATTTCTGCAGGGCAGGCAGATAAAGGCCTCCGGCTGCCTGTGCCACGTGGGGGAGAGTAGCCGCACCGGCGTCACCGTACTGCCCCGCATCGGGTAATTCACCAACGCCGCAGGCATCGATCACTATGAGTATGACACGACCAAAAGGCATATCTGGAATTTAGGTCGCGCTAGCCTCAATGTAAACAGGCCCGTTGTCACATTTTTGCGGAAGATATAAAAAAAACCGGCGGAAAGTCCGCCGGTCTAAAGCTCTATATAGGCAAATATCAACTGCCTGTTTCTCGCATTTTCAAGGCGTATTCCGTTTCGTATTCCACGGCAACCTTGAAACTGACCATTTTGCCGTCTTTCAGCCGGGTCCTGTCACCATCGACTACCCAACTTTCTACCTGGGAAACCACTATGCCTTCTTTGTAAGCAAAGTACATTAGCCCTTTCGACTTTATCCGGTCGAGTCCGCCTCGCAAGGTAGAGTCTTTGGGATTGGGTTCAATGGGGATAACGAGATTGCCTTCGTATTCAATGACCGCGCAATCGTAGCCGCCTTCTCTGACGAGGGACTTGATCAAGAAAGTAGTAGAAGCTTCCATGCTTTCATCGGGAAGCACCACTTTTGTGGTCTGGGTCCAACTATAGCCAACAGGTTTTTCCCCGGCCGGGAAGACAGGCAATCCCTGCTCGTAATAGTTCATTATGTATCTCATTTTCGGCTGGTCTTTGATATCGGCAAACCGGGCATCGGTAATTTTTCCGTTGGGCAGAGTTGTGATGATGGTTGTCCTTTCGGATTCGTAAGGCTCCATCTTCGTAGAGTCTTCTTTGCTCCGTCTCATAAAATGCCAGACGGCGTGTTCGGAGAGTTCAGCGGCGGTGTCGTTGACGAATTTCAGGAATTCCTGTTCGATATCAACCGTAAAAGTTTCGGAGTGCTCATAGAGGGTCGAGTCGCCTTCCATGACTTTCTCCCTCATTTTAGTATTCTGCCCATATTGGAGTTTCTGGCCGGCTTCGAACTTGAATCTCAGGCTTATTTTCTTTTCACCCTGTGTACAACTGCCTAAGAGTAGCGCGGATATGAAAATCAGCAATATGGCGAATATGGCGGTTATCTTCTTCAAAGTTATGCTCCCTGCTTATGTTAGAATATAGACCCAGAAATTTGGGCAAGGCCTACAGGTGGGGCGAATCTTCCCAGAATACCGGGTGCTCCCATCAATAATATCCCCTTGGATACCATGGCCTGTTCTTCTACGGTTACTATAGTAATATTATCGGAGGCAACGACTTCTTCTAAAGGCATGGATACAAATATGGGGGTTTCGGTGGCTCCGAGGGCAGCCAGATGCTGTCGGTGGGTTGAGCCGAGCAAAAGAGCTGAGAAAAGGATAACCAATGAGGCTGCTACCGACACCAGCGATCGAACAAAAGCATTGCGATCCGAGGAGCGTCGATCCACAACCGAGACTACATTTTGCGGGGGAACTATCGAATCTGTTGTCCGGGCCCGAATCAGACTGGTCGTTTCCAACCAGTAGTCTTCACCCGGATCCGGCGTCTTTTTCTGCCGGAGGAGCTCCTTGAGGATTGATGTCTCTTTGAATTCGGTCCGGCATTTTTCACATGCCGCAATATGTTCTTGAACCTGGGCTTCCTGTTGCGGTGCCAGTTCTCTATCGACAGAATCCTCAAGGAGCGCCAAAACGTGTTGGCATGTCATTTTTACTCCTTTGTTTTCAAACGCTGTTTCAAAATCTTTCTTATCTTAGTGCGCGCGATATGGAGGTTAGATCGGACGGTAGCTTCGGGACAATCAAAGACCTGGGCTATCTCACTCTTGGTGTACCCTTCAACATCGTGAAGGATGGCTGTCAGACGCTGCCGAGGGGGCAGTTGTTCCAGCGCCCGGTTAACCTCTTCCATCAGGCGTTTTCTCTCGAGGCTTTCACTCGGTGTTTCCACCCGCGATGACAAATCCAACTGAATGGAGCCGGGCAAGGTGGCGGTGTCGTCAGGCATCGTGCTGTGTCCCTTGCGCTTACGTAGCATGTCAATCGCGTAGTTGGTGGCCACTCGAATGATAAAGCTCGAGAAATATCTTACATCGTTAAGCTCCTTACGCTTTCGATATACCCTTACAAAGGTCTCTTGAACAACCTCGTCGGCGTCAAGATGGTTTCCCAGAACCTGGAAAGCCAGAGAGTATATCTTCTTTCTGTAGCGACCGACCAGTTCCTCGAAGGCCCGATGATCGCCCGCCAGAAATTCCTCAACCAGTTCGGGAACGGGTTTAATCATGCCCGAACTGCTTTCTATTATCTAACATAGGGACGGGTACGAGTTCCCCTTGTTTAACAAAATTAGCTCAAAAAAATAACGTTGACTACCCGGATTCAATAGATTATGCTTGAAGGCGACATTTGTCAATCTTTTTTTAGACAATAACTTAGAAGAAATCTCCGCTTTGCCGACCGAATCTGCACAGGTCCACAAATACAAATTGTTCTCTGTTGGGGCAATTGGAACCTTTATGGCGACCCTGGACGGGTCGATTCTCAATGTTGCCTTGCCAACAATAGCCCGCGATCTGAATATTTCTATCGATATAGTAGCCTGGGTTGTCCTGTCTTATTCACTTACGCTTATCTCGCTGATGTTGGTATTTGGGGCCTGGTCCGGCCGCCGGGGCTACTACTTCTCATACCGGTTCGGCTACTCGTTTTTTATGGTCGGTTCAGTGATATGTGCGCTGAGCGATAGTATCTATTTGCTCGTGGCCGGTCGTGTCGTCCAGGCAATTGGAACATCGATGTTTGTCGCGGTCGGGCCCGGTATGGTGACGCAGGTATTCGGCGCTTCTGAGAGGGGTAAGGGGATTGGCATGATGGTGATGATGGTTTCGGCCGGTTTCATGGTGGGGCCGCCGCTCGGTGGATTCATGCTCAGCATCTGGCCGTGGACATCGATTTTTGTAATCAATGTTCCCATAGGGCTGATAGGGCTTATAATGGCTCACCGCTATTTCAGGACTATTCCCCCGACCGCGCCTGATAAGGGTCTGAAACTCAAGGGAGCCATATCCATCTCGGTGGGTCTGGTGAGCGGCACGTTCTGTCTTTCGCTGATTAACGACTTTCCGATTACGGATTTCCGGGTGTGGGGATTGGCGGCTCTCTCGCTTGTGGCACTGGCAACATTTGTTAAATTTGAATCTCAGCCGCAACATGCGCTAATAGGTTTCGATATATTCAGAAACCGTCCTTTTACGACCTCGTTGGGGGCGATGTTGTTTACGTTCATGTCGACCTCGGGCGTGTTTATCCTGGTACCGTTTTATCTTGAGCAAATCAAGCAGTTCGAACCGAGCCAGGTGGGTCTGTTTCTGATAATAATTCCGATTCTGATGCTTATCTTCGCGCCTCTGTCGGGCCGGCTTTCGGACCGGATAGGGTATCGTTTTCTCACCAGTCTTGGCATTGTTTTGTTGATGGCGGGACTGGCAATGTTAACCGGCCTTGAAGTCGCTACGACCAATCGATATATCATATTCTCATTGATTGTGTTGGGGGCAGGCATCGGCATTTTCAACACCCCGAACTCATCGGCAATGATGGGGTCGGTGCGCGAGGACCAGCGGGCGGTAACATCGAGCATCCTCGGCACCACACGAAATATCGGGATGTCGATCGGCGTGGCTTTGTCGACAGTTCTTTTCAGTTATTTCCAAGCCGGGTACGCCGGTCAGGGGTCGGCTGCGGAGGTGTTTATTCTGAGCTACCGTAATGTAATCTATATCTCTATTGCTATTGCGGTTATAAGCCTGTTTCTTTCGGTAACGCGGCACAACAGGCTCAGTTGAGGGGTAAATAAACTTATTGACAATGCCGAAACATTGGCTATTATAGGGTTCATTTTACGGGGCCATAGCTCAGCTGGGAGAGCGCTTGACTGGCAGTCAAGAGGTCAGGGGTTCGATCCCCCTTGGCTCCACCAAATTTTCGGGAAACCCCGGCCATTGCGGCCGGGGTTTTTTGTTTGGAAAAAACAGGGAACATGCTTAAATTGAAATCAAGACGAGATAATGTATTCCTACGACAGGTTTAAAAAAAGCCCGTGGTCGCTGGTTGTCATCAGTGACGGCCGCATCATTTTTCGCTCCAGGGCGTCAGCCCTCAAACCCCTGGTGCGTTATTTGACCAGCAGACGAGAGCAGGGCGACCGGGTGGTTATCTACGACAAGTATGTCGGGCGGGCAGCAGCCATGCTTATGACCCTCATCCAAGCCGCTCGAGGTCTATACGCCTGTGATTAGCGAAGGAGGTAAACAGATCCTGGAACAGTACCATATCCAATTTCATGCGGATCGGCAGGTGAAATACCTGATGGGTATAGCATCGGACCAGATGTGTGGCTGGGAGAAGATGTCCATTGGTAAGTCACCGGAGGAGTTCTGGGAAATGTTAAAATAGGACGTGCTTTGATTTGTGCTCAATTGCCGCTTACAGTAAGCAGCAACTCTGATGAGGATTAGGGAAAACAAACAGCCACAACCCGACAGCCCGAGACAACTTAATCAAAATGCACTGACGACACCGTTTTTGGTCGTTGTCGTGTTGCTCTTTGCCGGCAGTTTCTGCCCCGGTCGTCTGACCTGGGGGTTCAGCCAGTGGAGTCTCTGGGCGTTGTCGATCGTTGCCGTGGTGTTCATCGCGGCTACCGCTATGCTTGTGCCTAAGATTGCTCGTATAATAGCGGTAGCTCTGGCATTTCCGGTGCGTCTGGTGGTAGGCCTATTCCACAGAGTGGGCAAGCCAATCTCCGTAATCCTGATCTCTGTTGCCGTCACCGGTGCGCTGTTCGTATGGAGGTCGAGGGCGCTGGCGTACGGGGATGGATACACGATACTCAATGATACGGCCGGTGGCGAAGATGTCGTTCTTCTAAACCAGTATTACTTACAAGTCCTTTCCGTTTATTTCAACCACTATGCATACCAGGGACTGAGCGCCATATTGGATTGGACGCCGCAGGAAAAGTTCGGTCTGATTAACGCAATCGGCGGAATGGTCGGTCTTTGGGCGATTTTCAGCATAGCCCGTCAGATTACGGTCGATGCTACCTCGCGAGCTTTCGTTATTATCGGTGCGCTTTCCAGCGCGTCGGTGGTGTTGTTCTTCGGGTATATCGAGAATTACACCTGGGCGACTGCGTTTGCTCTCTGGACGCTGAGTTTTGCGATTGGCCATGTGCGCAAAAATAAAGGGGTGGTCGGGCTGGTAATTTGCGCAACCCTGGCATTTTTCTTTCATATGGTTACCCTTCCCATTGTGATAGTGGCGCTACTCGCGCTCTTTATGCGCAACACTCCTGAGGGGAATCATATTCTGGGTATTCGACTGGAACGGGTGGCAGTATTTTTTATCGGTATGTTCGGCAGTGTTTGTCGGTGTGTCTCACTTGCTGGGGATTGAGATTTTTGTGCCGTTGTGGCCTGAGAAGGGAAATCTTTATGCGGCGTTCTCCGGTGACCATCTGGCGGATGTTCTAAATGAGATGCTTTTGGTGGCGCCGCTGGGGGTGGCGCTTCTGGTGCTGACGACGGTGCATGGCAGGAAACGTCCGGTGGCGATAACGCAGGAGGATGGGATTCTATGTATGGCCACGGTTCTTACGTTCCTCGTCTCATTCTGGATTGACCCGACGATAGGCGCTCCCCGCGATTGGGACCTGCTTTCTCTGTACGGTATTCCTATGACTTTGTGGGGGCTGTATCGATTTACCAAGTACTTTCAACATCGGGCGGTTTCACCGCCGTGGATAGTACCGGCGGTGGTTGTGGCGGCCCTTACGTTGGTACCGAATCTTTATGAAAAACAGAGCGCGGAGCGATCAGTCGAGCGGCTTGATGCTTTTCTGGAAGAAGACCCCCATTATCAACTCACTTATCGATTGGCGGCCCGCTGTATGCCATGGACGGTTGTTTTACAGCAATTGCCTGCGACGGAAACGCTCTCGGTGAAATATCTACATCGGCACTTGCTAACCTGCCCTGACTCGTATGCGGCCTGTTTCAGTCTTGGCAGTGTTTTTGCCCGGAAAGGTCAACTCGATTCGGCGTCGGTTTATTTGCGTAAGGGGTTGTTCTCGAAACCGGACGATCTACCCATGCTATTATTCCTCTCGAAAGTGGAAGAGAGATTGGAAAGACACAGCGAATCGATCCGGTGGGCCAAAGCGGCGGTTGAACTTGATCCCAAAAATGTGGAAGCCTTGACTGAACTGGGAGTTAAGCTGAGCGGAAGAGGCCGCCCGTATGAGTCTTTGCCGTATTTGCAGAGAGCCTACAGCATGTATCCGAGCGGCTACGACCAGCAGGTCAACCTCGGGATGTGTTATGTCCTGACAGGTCTGCTCGACTCCGGTTATTACTATATAGAGACGGCGCTTCCCAAAGCTCCCATGAAGACAAAAGCAGATCTTTGCTGCTGTCTCGTATCGGCTGCTCTGGAACTGGGTAATCTTGAAAATGCCGTTAGATATCTGGACACGCTGAAGAGGATTAACCCGTCATACCCCGAGATCCCCATATTGACAAAGGAGATTGCTGCTGCTTCAACGAGGTAGTGGTGCGATGCGATCGGTCTATCGTTCCGGCTCAGATTGATCAAGCACAACGTATCTCTTGATTCTGTCCAGCCTGAAAGTTCTGGCGGCTCCGGCACGTTCGCAAAAGGCGTTTATGTAGAAGACTGAGCCGAGTCGAAATACTTGCTGAGGCTGGATAACTCTATCGGTGGATGGTTTCACGGGGTGTTCGTAGTCGATGGACACGCGGTAGTGTTTGTCGATTGCCGACTGCAGATCCGCAAAACCGTTGGGTAAATCAGCCTTTTCACTTTCCCAGGCAGACATGGTGTACACCGAAATCATCTCTGACAGCTGATTGAAATCTCTGACATCGGCAAGTTTCGGTGCGGCATTGGCAACCAGACGATAGACAAACTCCGCGTCACTGAGTGCCCGGTGATGCTGTGATTGAGACATTTCGAAATGTCTTATCAGGTTTAGCAGGGAATAGGATGGCAGGCCGGGGAAGAGGCGGTGGTAAATATCGACCGTGTCGATTATGGGATTGTCACCGAAGGAGAGTTTACACCGGTCAAGCTCAACGCCAATAAAAGAGATGTCGAAAGGGGCGTTGTGCGCGACAAGGATGGAATCGCGCCCACAGAAAACGGTGAAATCCTTCAGGACAATCTCTGCCGCCGGGGCGTTTTTTACCATTTCGTCGGTAATGCCGTGTATCTCTATCACTTCTGACGGGATTCGTCTCTGCGGGTTAACGAGTGACTCGAAGGTTTCAATCACTCCATCTGAGAGGGTGAATTTAACGGCTGCCAGCTCTACAATCCGGTTGATAGGTGCCCACATACCGGTTGTTTCGGTGTCGAAGGCTATAAATACCTGTTGCTTGAGATAATCTGACAGCGGGGCGAGGTCGTTCATAGGCGTAATAAGAGCCCTCCGAATTCAATTGACAACATCTTTTTACAGTATATCTTTGCGGATACAAACGGAGGTTTAGTTATGGCCAATGTTGTTTATCACGCCAGCGACCGCGCCGATATTGTCAGGCCGGTCACCAAAGTAATGACCCGCTACACTCCTGATTCAGGCTCGGGCCTTCAGGATACTTAGTTGCCCGTGCACCACGTTTGTATATTCCCTTATTTTTCACTTGAAAATTATAAAGTTTCGGAGAACAGATTATGGCTATAGTCCTTGATGGTTCCGGGCTGACCATAGAGAAGCTGGTCAGAATAGCGAGAGAAAACGAGCAGGTGAGCCTGCACGCCGGGGCGATAGAGCGTATCAAAAAGTGCCGCGCCATGCTCGAGAAGAAGATTGAAGCTAAAGAGATCATGTACGGTGTCAACACCGGCATCGGTGAATTTTCAGAAGTCGTTCTCAACGATGAACAGGTGGCACAATTTCAGAAGTATCTGGTTTATAATCATTCGGCGGGAATAGGTGATCCGGCTCCGATTGAATATGTCCGGGGAGCCATGACGGCCAGAATAAATGTCCATGCTCACGGCAATTCGGGCGTGAGGCTCGAAGTCACACAGACCCTCGTTGAGATGCTTAACAAAGGCGTAACTCCGTTTGTGTGCCAGAAAGGTTCCGTGGGTGCTTGTGGAGACCTGGCGCCGATGTCACAGATTGCGCTGCTCATGATGGGCGAGGGCAAAGCCTACTACAAGGGCGAGCTTCTTGACGGGAAAGAAGCTATGGACAAAGCGGGTATTGCGATTCCGGGTCTTAAGGCACGCGATGGTCTGGCGGTGATTAACGGTTCCAACGTTCTCACGGCGATGAGCGCCATTTTGTTGTACGACGCCAACCGCTGGTTCAAACAGGCGGAAATCGCGGCGGCGATGTCGCTGGAAGCCCTCAAGGCTAACATGAAGCCCTACACTCCCAAACTCCATGAGGTCCGTGGTTTCTCCGGCGCGGTGAGGAGCGCTAAAGCAATCGGCACTCTGGTTAAAGGAGGCGATCTGGCAGAAGGACGGATAAAGTGTAAGGTTCAGGATGCCTACTCGATGCGCTCCACTCCGCAGGTTGTCGGCGCCGCTCATGATGCGCTGGCTTACGCCCGTTCGCAGGTTGAGATAGAGCTCAACGGCGTAGGTGACAATCCGATATTTTTCCCGGACGAGAACCTGCAACTGTCGGGCGCGAATTTTCAGGGAAGTCCGGTGTCGGTGCCTATGGATATGGTAGGTGCCTGTATCACCATGGTCAGCGTTATGTCCGAAAGGCGCATGAATCGTTTGAACAATCCAGCTCTGAGTGTTGGTCTGCCGCCGTTTCTGACCAAAGGCGCCGGAATGTTTTCGGGTCTGATGTTGTGCCAGTATACCGCCGATTCACTGATAGTCGAACAGCGCATTCTGTCGGCACCGGCTTCGATTCAGTCGATTCCGGCTGCGGCTGATCAGGAAGATTTCGTTTCCATGGGAATGAACACGGCTATCAAGAATGCTCAGATTCTTGATAATGCCTATGGTGTTCTCGGCATAGAATTTATGGCGGCGGCGCAGGCGTTGGATTTCCGCGAGTATAAATTCGGCGACGGTGTGACCAAGGCCAAAGAAGTCGTACGGCGTCATGTCGCTTTTCTCGACATCGATCGTCCGCTTTACCCGGACAACACGGCCATGAAGCATCTCGTCAAGTCGTGCGAGATTCTCGACGAAGTAGAAAAGGTCGTAGGTTCTCTGGAATAGACTTTGTTTTACATTCAAAAAAAAGGCCCGCCGGTGTGGGCCTTTTTGTTACTTCTCGGCAGGTGCGGAGAGCTGCTCGGCAGCCTGCGTATACCTTCGCAGACGTTCCCTTGCCCACACCAGTTTGTCAGGTAGTTTTTCGAATTTGGCAGCCGATTGTCCAACACCCAACTGCTGAAGAGTTGAATCCACCGATCCCCCTATACCCTGAACATAGAGATAACCGCGATCGATGGTGGCGAATCGGTTGAGAACGTGCATGGTGGTGTACCGGGTGGTCGGGTCGAGCATCTTCAGGTACACTTCTTCCCACTGAGGACTGTCCATCTCTTTGCCGATAACGTCAAGTCGCTCAAGGGTAGCATCTCCAAACCAACCTGCTTGTACATCGGCTTCACCTCTGGTTCCGAAGCCGAATATGTGGCCGAGGTCTTCAGCATAAAAGTAGTTGTTGTCAATATAGCCCAAACGATTGGCCACGTTCATAACCGCAAAGCCGCTGTCTCCATCGGGCAGGTCAAACAGGTTGCGTCCCCAGCTGGCGTGAACATAGTCGCTGCCCAAAAGGCCCATGAGGGTCGGCAGAATGTCCGTCTGTGAGCTGTAGGTGTCAATCCGCACGGCGCTGTCACCAAGCAGGGCGGGTGAGTAGATGAGTAGGGGGATATGAAAGTACTTCGTCTCTATTATAAATCGGGTCGGCCCCACCCGGTTGTGGTCGGAGACGAATACAAAGATGGTGCTGTCGAATACATCTTTCTCTTTCATCAGAGAGAAAAACCTGCCCAACGAGTAATCCGCATATATCTGGCTGTTGAATGTTTTGGAACTATCTTCGTCGTCAGTATATCGCTGCACTGATGAATCCGGCAGGTCCCACGGCTCGTGGTTGGATAGAGTGAGAATGGTGAGTTGGAACGGACGGGGGAACGAATCGACCAGAGCGGCAGCTTTCTCAAAGAGAATATGATCGGGAATGCCCCACTTGGAGAAGTAGAGTTCTTTGCCGAGTTCTTTGTCACCGTAAAATTCGTGGAATTTCTTCTCCCGCAGGAAACCCTCCATATTATCGAAGGCGAGGTCACCTCCGTAGGCGAAAATATTGCGATAGCCCCTACCGTTGAGAATCTCCGGGAGGCTGACGAAGGGATGCCGGGCATCGTACCGCTTCATAATAGACCGCCCCGGAATAGATGGGAAAGAGCAAAAGATGGCAGCGATGCCGAAATTGGTCCTTGAACCACTGGCGTAAAAATTCTCGAAAAGAATCCCTTTCTCGGCGAGACTATCGAAATTTGGCGTCAGGTTTCGTGCGTTAGAAAGCGACCCGGTCAAGCCGGCCGACCAGCTTTCCGAGAGAATGATCACAACATTGGGCCGGAATCCATCGGGAAGAGGAGCCTGGCGCGTCACGCGCATCAGAGAGCTATCAGGCTCGAGCCATTCATCGCGGTCGGTGGTGAGCATGGTCTGAGTCGTCTTCAAGGCTTCACGGGAGTCAACGAACGGGAAACGTTCATCCTCGGTAAGATACGACAGCCTCGGGTCGCGGTTTTTCTCCGAAAGATTGCGTCCGAGGGTATATACACCGTTCAGCGCCAGTTGATTGAGAAATCTGTTCTGGCTGAAATACGCTATTCCCCAATCCATGGGCGCCATACTTATTCGGCCTCGAATGCCAAGGGCGGCCAGCATGAGAAACAGAAGAAAATATACGATATGATTCGTGGTAGAGCGGCGATGGGCTACCCGGCGGCTGAGCTTGATTGTCAGCACCAGTACCGCAAGGAATATGACTGTTACGACCGCCCAGACAAGCAGGGAGCGGTAGAACTCCGGATCGGTTACAATTAGATTGCGGAACATGGAACCATCACCGAGGTACTCCAATGCCATGAAATTCAGGTGGGAATCAAAAAACTGGTAGAACCGGATATCGGCCAGAAGGAGCAGTGAGAAAACTGAGAATGCTGCAGTCAGATAGGTCAATATCGTGCGCCGCACGGCTCTGGCCTCCAGTTTGACCCAGGGGAGAAGGATAATTAGGGGCACGAGGACCAGCAGGACAATCATCTGATCAAAGCGCAGGCCGATGACAAAGGCTTTTATGATTTCGGCAACCGGTTCATCTTTGACAAGCCCGGTGTAGTTTGTCAGAAGGAGAAAACGGAAGGCGCTGAACAGCGCCATACCGAGGATATAGACAGACCCGATCAAAACATACGGGCTTGATGGAAGAATTTTGTTTAGCAGTGACCGGTCTGTCTTTTTCATAGATAGAATAAAACCGGCTCTGCGTGACAAGTCAAGAGCCGGTAATATGTGGTTTCAGGTTGCGGCTTAGAGCGGCCTATTCGTCTTCAACGATCACGGCTGTGCCGTAGGCCAAAAGCTCCGCGGCACCCTGCATCATTTCCGAAGTCGTAAAGCGGGCCATGATGATGGCATTGGCGCCCTGCGATTTGGCGTCTTCTATCATGCGGTCAATGGCCTGTTCGCGTGATTCCGAGATCAGCTTAGTGTACTCGTTGATTTCGCCGCCGATAAGATTGCGAAACTTGGCGGCGATATCGCGCCCGATGTGACGGGCACGGATAGTGTTGCCTCTGACGAGACCGATGGTTCTTACTATTTTCTTCCCGGCAATGTGCTCGCTGGTGGTGATAATCATCTATTGATCTCCCGATAGCGGTCCCTCTTGTAGGCGAACAGGCGTTCTCTTACGAATGAGACCAGCAAGATTACGCAGCCAAAACCAAGGGCGGTAACACCGACCTTGATCCATATTGGTACCCCGGGATCAATATACAACTGCGAAAAGAATTGGAAAAGCCCAAAAGACAACAGAACTATCGCGCCGAGAGAGAAGAGAATCCACCCGACACCACGCTCCGTTTTTCTGTAGAGGTTTTGCCAATAACCATCCCAGACCTCGGGGGGAAGGTCGGCGTAGCGCACCATACCGGTTACCTCCTTAAGTTTCCTAAACTCCTGAAGTTCCGCCCTGAGCTCAGGGTCCTGCTGAAGTGCTTGCTCAAACGCTACTTTTTGCTGATCGGTGAGCTCCCCGTCGACATAGCCGGCTAGAAGTTCGCGTTTGTCTTTAGTCATAATATTGCCCCATTAGCTTTGCCAGCTTCTTACGCGCGTAATAAAGACGCGACATGACTGTCCCCTTCGGAACTGCCAATAGTTCGGCGATCTCGTCGTAAGACATCCCCCGGAAGTGCTGAAGGGTGATAATCTCGCGATCATCGAACGGCAGTTCCATCAGCGCCTGCCTGAGGCATCTGATCGCCTCTTGCTTCTCGAGACTGCTTTCGGGATTCCGACAGTCAACCAGGAGAAACGACGCATCATCAACATCGACCATCCTGTTCTCGCGCTGAGAACGACGTCTGAGCCAGGTGCGGCAGAGGTTGGAGATTATGGTGTAAAACCAGGGGAGAAACGGCTGATCGACGTTAAAAGTGTCGGCGCTCCGGTACACGCGGAGAAAAGCCTCCTGCGAGATATCGTGAGCATCGTCTTTGTTGCCCACCAGTCCGAGGGCCAGCCGGTAAGCTAATTTCTTGTGCCGCTCGACCAGTTTGCCAAGGGCTATTCTGTTGCCTGATTTAATATCCATGACCAGAGCGGCATCCGTTTTCATTTCCACTATTTCCTTCGTAATATTCATACTCTGATATTCATGAGATATTCACCAGCCGTGTGTGCATTTACGAAATAATATTCAGGTCTGTTTCACAAGCTAAAAATGCGGCTCTAATCCTTTGGGACAGATTATGTTCGCTCTACCGGGTCGTTGCCGCAACCAATCCACCAGATTACCGTATAGCAAATAAACCGGTTAATTTTAAGGCTCAAACAGAGGAGCAAATCGTTGCATCAGGAACGTCATGACCGAGATTTATCTTTTCTCCAACGCATAAGGTGGTGACGGTTAAGATGTTGTTGACGTGACAGTTGTACTCGCGTTTGTTATATTAGATAAACAGCTTATGAGGCATTCAGGTAGGTTTTGTAGATGATTGTGTTGGCTAAGAGGACGTACGTTAAATTTTCAGCTGTCATTTCAGCGTTGCTCGTTATCTCCGTTGTTTTGATTCTGCCCGGCCGGGTACGGGCGCAGGTGCAGGAGACGAGCACAGTCGAGATTCGAATTACAACCCCCAAGTCTCTCGTACTTTTTGACGGCGAAGAGTTGGCAGTGGTCTACCACCTTGAAAATGTACAAGGTGGCTGGATAGAGTTAGAAGGTTCGAAATACAACTCTGCACAGCGTTATCGACTGACCGCAGGCAGACTCAATACGTTCGATCTGAAACTGGAGGAGTTGCGGGATTTCTATGCTTTCGACAGTCTCCATGTTACGTTCCGGCCCCGGCTGTCTTCGTATAGCATAGCTGACTCACTCATTGAAGCGGGTGTTCTGGCCAATTCCGGCGTGGTAAGGGGGAGCTATTCATTTGATCTTCAGATGTCGAATTACCAGACGGAAGAATTGACGCGGATTGTTATTGGAAGCGGGGAGAATCGCAAAATTGTCAAGGTGCTGGAGTCAAAGCCTCAATGGAAGAAACTGCTGGAGGATCTGGCGGCAAATCCGGGGCGACACAAACTTACGAAAATAATCAGGATTGTCTCGTGGGTAGGTGTGGTGGCCTCGACTATCTGGGCATGGCAGAGCAACAGCGAGGCTAATGATGTCTACGATGAGTACATGACAAAAATTCACCCGGTGGACATCTCGGCCTCCTATCGGCGCTATGAGGATTTGATAGAAAAGCGAAACATTCTTGGGGCATTTGGGCTCTTTTTTGCCGCCACAGGAATCGGATCTTACGTATTTTCTCCGGGCGATGAGAACGATCTTGTACGCGAGTACGAGGCCAAGTGGGGAAAGTCGGGAATCTCTCTCGACATCAAAGGTGACTATACCGGAATCGCGCTCACGTTCGATCTGTAATAAATGGTGTTTATGAACAACTCTTATGTGACAAATTCGACCTGGAAATATCTACTGGTTTCACTGGGTTTGCTGGCGATACTGATTAGTGGCGGGAGCCGGGTGCTCCCTTGATCCTAAAGAGCGTGCTAACCCGTTCGACCCCGACAACCCTGAGAATTACGGTGATCCCCTGTGGCTGACTGTTACAGTCGTTGATACTCTGGTCGGTTCGGCTGTGGTTAGAAGGCCGCAGCTTGACTGGCGCGATGTAGATCATGAGTTGTTGCACGAATATCACGTGTACAGAAGAAGGACTATTTTTGACCCGGAGTTTTCGCAGATAGCCGTCTGCGAGCCGACAGTATCCATATACACGGATCTCGAGGTCGGGTACGGTGTACGATATGAATATCGGGTGGTAGCCTCAATGTCCAATGGAGCGGATTCCGTGCTCAGCGCTGTTGAATCGGTTTACTTGAGATAGCCGGTCAGGCGGGCAGAGCCACCATGCGGGAGAGTTCTTTCTCGACACCATCCGCATCCAGCAACCGCACTTTAATAACAGCACGTTTGCTCATTCCGGCAGCCTTTTCAGCGACATAGTGATGATCTGATTCACGGGCAATCTGATGTAGATGCGTGATGACAATGAGCTGATTGTCCGCCGAAAGCCGCTTGAGCTTTTTGCCGACTTCGATGGCGGTTTGCCCGCCGATGCCGGCATCAACCTCGTCGAATACGAGAAGCGAGTGACTGAGCTTGTTGTTTTTCTTCTCGGCGGATTTGAGGGCCAGCAGGATCCGGGAGATTTCGCCACCGGAGGCAGTCTTCACCAGCGATTTCAGCGGTTCACCGGGGTTGGCGGAAAATAGTATTCGTCCTGTCTCAAGGCCGCCGGCGGAAGGTCTCACGGCGCGACCGTTGATAATGACACCCTGAGGGTCATCCTCGTAGACAAATTCAAACTCGAAGCCGCCGTTGTCGATGGCCAACTCTTTGAGCTCTTTGACGACAAGTTTTTGCAGGTAGTCGGCCGCTTTCCGGCGCGTGTCGGTCAGTGCCAGAGCATGGCGGGAATAGGTATCGAAGAGCTCCTGCGTTTTTTTCGTCAGTTGATTGATATAGCTGCCAACATCCGGCAGGCCATCTGTCAGTTTGACCCGTATGATTTCCAGCGAATCGAGAATCGATTGTTCGGAGCCGCCGTATTTCTTTTTGAGGCCATAGATTTCATCGAGGCGTAAATTTATTTCTTCGATACGGTGGGGGTCGTCCTCGATAGAAGAACCATACTGTTCGATGAATGTCCGGAGGTCTTCGATCTGGTATGAAATATCGGTCAGGTCTTTGACTTTCTTTTCGAGGTCCGGGTCGATAGCAGCCATCTTATCGAGTTCTTTCTGGGCCAGGGAGACGAGCGTCGAGATAGAGTTCTCTTCGTTTTCAATAATATCCTGAACCAGAGAGGCCGCAGACATCAGGCTGCGGGCAGAGTCCAGTATCCTTTTTTCCCGGACGAGCTGCTCTTCTTCGCCGACGCAAATTTGTCCCTTCTCGATTTCATTTCTCTGGAAGAGCAACAGTTCTCTTTCTTTGGCCAGTTGTTCTCGTCGCGATGTTATATCCAAAAGCTCTGCGGAGCTTCTTCGCCACGCAAAGTAGGCATTTGCCACCGTTTGTCTTATCTCGTGCAGGGCGGCGAAATTGTCCAGAAAGTGAAGGTGATTGTCTTCGTCCATGAGCATCTGATTGGCGTGCTGGCCCAGAATCTCCGCCACCGGGTGGGTGACCGCTTTTAGCTGGTTGAGCGTTGAGTTCTTACCGTTGATTCTGATTTTGGAATTACCGTCGCGGGATATCTCGCGGTAGATATTCAGCTCTCTGTCGTCGAGGAAATCTTCGTACTGCTTTTTATATTCGGGCGACATTCGGGAGATATCGAAAACGGCTTCGATAATGCTGCGCTTCGCCCCGTAGCGGATATACTCACGATCGGCGCGTCCGCCAATCGCCAGCGACAGGGCAGTTACAATCACTGACTTTCCGGCGCCGGTTTCACCGGTTAGAACCGAGAGACCCTGCTTGAACTCGAGTTCGGTGGAGTCTACGAGGGCCAGATGTTCGATTTTAATCTTTTTTAGCATCTAATCCGAAAGTCCTGAGTTCCTGTAATATTTCATCGGCCTTCTGCTGGTTACCTTCCGCTTCGGCCTTCGCCAATTCCTTCTGGAGTCGGTTTCTTATCCGCTTTGATTTCTCTTCCAGTATCAGCCTGACGAACCGTCGTGTTTCCGGTTCGACCTTGTCGTCTTCCCAGACTGTCGAGGCAACTTCGGTTACCAGAGAAATCATTCTTTCATCGGCTATATTATCGACAAGTTTTTTGGCATCCACAATACCGATCTCGCGGTACTGGTTGGCAATCGCATTGTAAAGACGGGCGAGTTCGCGGGAATCGAAATCATCGGGCGAAATTTTCTCAAAGATGGAATCGATCGTCCCCGGGTTACAAAACAGCAGCGAGAGAAATCCCGTTTCGATTGCATTGTGTTTTTTTGCTCTGGTGGCGGTTGGCTCGTTTGTCGTTTTTACGCGGGCGGTTTCCCGGTGAAACACACTGGCATCGACACCCATGAGGTCTGATGCCTCTGAGAAGAATAGTGAGCGTCGGGTAGGGTCGCCTATTTTGGCGCCAATCGACGAGAACTCTTTGACAAGTTTCTCCTTGCCGATGATTCCGGCTGTTTCGCGGTCAAAGTCTTTGATTCGGTATGGCACAAAGCCGACTGCATCGTGCTGAAGTTCATCAATCTTGTCTCTGCCGAACTTTTGCGCCAAGCTGTCCGGGTCCTCGCCATCGGGGGGAACGACTATCTTCACTTCCAGTCCGGCATCGTAGAGAGCATCAACAGAGCGCAGGGCGGCGGTGCGGCCGGCCGAGTCGGCATCGAAAAAGAGATAGACCTCCTGGGCAAAGCGGGCGAGAAGGCGGGCCTGTTGAGCTGTGAAGGCTGTTCCCGAAGATGCGACCACGTTTTTGACACCTATCTGCCACAGAGAAATGAGATCGAAATATCCTTCCACAACAAAGACCGAGTCTTTCTCGCGAATGGCATCTTTGGCGAAATTGAGCCCATAGAGGACATTGCCTTTTATGTACATGGGTGTCTCGGGAGAATTGACGTACTTGGCCGGCTCGCCTTTTTTGAGGGTGCGTCCCCCGAAAGCGATAGGCTTCTGGCTCAGATTGAAGATGGGAATCATCAGCCGGTGTCGGAAACGGTCAAAGTAGTTGCCCCGGGTTTCGGATTTCAGGGCCAGTCCCGCTGTTTCGAGATCATCCGGCGTGATCTCTTTTCGTGCGGCGTAATTCAGAAGGCCGTCCCAGTCCTCTCCCGCGAGACCCAGCTTAAAAAATTCAACAGCCTCATCGGAGATGTTTCTCTTTTTTCTCAGATAACCATCCCGCACGGAGGCGTACTTAGGTTTCTCAAGCGTTTTCTGAAAATACTCGAGGGCTGTCTGGTTAGCGTAATTGACGCGGTCGAGCAATTCGCGTTTGAAATCATCGGTGCGTTCCTCGCGAATCGGTATGTTGGCCTTGCGGGCGAGATGCCGGACAGCCTCGATAAAAGACATCTTCTCATGTTCCATCAGGAACGTGAAGATATTACCGCCCTTGCCGCAGCCGAAGCAATGGAAAATCTGTTTGTCCGGAGAGATGCTGAAAGAGGGTGTTTTTTCGGTATGAAAAGGGCAGAGAGCCTGAAAATTACGTCCGCGTTTTTTTATCCGGATGTATTCACCGATAACCTGTACGATATCGCTGGCCTGCCGGATCTGTTCGATAGTCTCTTGCGGAATCATATCAATCTTTCAGCCTTACAACGGTTACGCCCGCGCCACCCTCGTTCCAGTTGCCCAGTCTCATGGATATGACCTCGGGGTGTTTTTTCAGGTAGTCCGTCAATTTGCGCCGCAGAGCGCCGGTCCCTTTGCCATGGATAACGTAAGCGTGATTCAGGCCACTGACAATGGCTTGATCGATAAATCTGTCGAGGGCTTCAATCGCCTCCTCACCGGTCATGCCTCGCAGGTCAATCTCTGTACCCGTGCCGGGTTCATCGGTTCCGTAAGATGCCGCTGTGCCCGACCGAAGACCTTGTTCGGCCCCGGACTCGGTTTTTCTCAAGTTTCTCAGGGCGACCACGGTGAAGACGTTGCCGACTTTTATCTTAGCCTTGTCTTTGCCGACAAGTTCTTCGATTTCACCCTTCTGACCCAGCGAAATAATTTCAACCCGGTCACCTTTCCGGTAGACGGCGTGCTGGGATTCCCGGGGTTGCGACTGGCGGAGGAGTTGCCTGATGGACTCTTCGCTCTTTCTGAGCTTATGGTGGAATCCTTTGACTGATTCGTCGGAGGCTCCGGAGGTTCGAATATCGGCCACGAGTCGTTCGATATCCTTTCGTGTTTGTTCGAGGAAGGTCCGGGTATCTTCAAGGGCTTTCTTTTTCTCAGTCTCGACTTCTTTCTTAAGATGCTCGGTTTGAGTCCGGTAGAGTATTTCGAGTTGTTCAACTTTGCGGAGTTTCTCTTCACGCTCGCGCTGGTTTTTTTTCAAGTCAGCGAGTTCCGATTCAAGGGAATCAATCAAAGCATCGAGAGACTTCTCACTGGTGCCGAGCAGGGAAGAGGCCCGTTTGCAGATTGATTCGGGCATGCCAAGTCGGCCGGCTATCTCGACAGCATAGGATGAGCCGGGCAGACCCAATCTGAGCTTGTAAGTCGGGGCGAGTGTCTGACGGTCAAACTCGAGCGAAGCGTTCTCAATCTGAGGGTACTCCATAGCCAGAGTCTTGAGCTGGGAATAGTGCGTCGTGACGACCATCTTGGCTCCCCGGTCAAGCGCGTGAAGGATTATCGATTCGGCCAGGGCAGAACCTTCTTTCGGGTCGGTGCCGGCTCCGATCTCATCATATAAGAGTAGGACGTCTTCGGAGGCAGCGTTGAGACCGCTGATAATGTTCCTTATATGCGATGAGAATGTGGAAAGAGATAGCTCGATTGACTGTTCATCGCCGATATCGGCAAAGATGTCCCCGAAAATACCGACCTCTGATTGTTCGTCGGCCGCTATGTGCAGGCCGGATTGAGCCATCAGGATGCTCAGGCCAATAGTCTTCAGAGCAATAGTCTTACCGCCGGTGTTGGGACCCGTTACCAGAATCCCCTGGCGGGAATTATCAAGACCGACCGTGTTCGGAACGACCTTCTGATGATCACCGAACTGGACGATGAGAAGGGGGTGTCGAGCGTTGCGCAAATCGAAAACAGGTTCGGCTGCAATCCCCGGTTGATTGCCCTTTATCTGGTTTGAGAATGTTGCTGCGGCATGAATGGCATCGAGCTTGCCGATAAGTTGAGTGTTTTCCAAAAGTGATTCGGCTCGCCGGGCAATCTCGGTCGTGATCGCTACGAGTATGCGTATTATTTCCTGCCGCTCTTCCTGGTAGAGCATATTGATGCGGTTGTTCAACTCGACAGTTTCCTGCGGTTCGATATAAAAAGTCGCGCCGGATTGACTGCGGTCGTGCAAGATGCCCATGTCGGTTCGGTATTGACTGGTGGGAATGCCGATAACGTACCTCTCGTTTCGCATGGTGACGATATCATCCTGCCAGCCGGTCTGTTTGGCATGTTTGTTGAGCATCTGCTCGAGACGGTTGATGATTTTCTGTTTGCTGCCAATCAACTCCGAGCGAATTTCCTTGAGCTTGCGTGAGGCACTGTCTTTAACCTCGCCGGTTTCGTCAATGGCTTTGTCGATTGCTGTTTTGAGCTCGGGAAAAGCGCGAACCTTTTCTATATATTGGGCAATCAAAGGGAAGTTTTCCCGGTTCTCTTTGTCGTATCTTTCAATCTCGATGGATACATTGACCAGCGTGGCGATCAGCAGCATCTGCTTCGGCTCAAGAAAATTACCTTCGACCGTGGATTGGCTGATCAACTCGGTGCAGTCATCGATGCGGTACAGGGGGAAAGCGGTTCCGAAATTGATGATGTCTTTCATCTGAGAGATTTCGCTCTGGCTTTGCCTGATTGCTTTGGGGTCGGACATGGGTGCAATGTGTGAAACCTCCGCAGCCCCAAAGGGAGTGAGGCATTTTCCCCTGATCAGCGCGATGACTTTGGGGAATTCCAGTATGTTCAGCGTGTGCTCGTTCATTGGTTCAGGCCGCGGCGTCAGGGATTAAAAAAACCGGCCGTAGGCCGGTTTAATATAAGAATTCCGTGAGCAAATAAAAGTCAAATTACGATTTGCCGAGGTCGGTGGAGAAGAAACGCTCCATTTGATAGAGAACCCGATGAACTTCAACCCGGTCTTCATCGAGCATTTTCTGTTTTGAGCCTGTTTGCGAAGGAGCTACCAGGAGAGTCTTTTCGATTTTTTCCATGAAGTTGGGGTTGTTCGGGTGAATTCTGGCGGTACCCTCGAACATGAGCGGGACAGTTTTCGCGACCGCCGGGCCGAAAAACGAGGATTCATACGATGTGTAGAAGCTGTCCGGCATAGGCAGCAGAAATACCAAAAATGACAAGAAGCCAATCGCCACCCAGCCTCTCAAAAAGCCGATAAGAGCGCCGCCCATCTGATCCTTGCGGCCGGTTTGTTTGACCTGGGCGACTTTGTAGAAGAGAATTCCGAGAATCTTGAACGTGGCGTAGGTCAGCGCCAGCAGGATGGCAAAGGATAAAAAGGCGGATATAAGCGGGGAGCCTCCCAGCCGCTCGTAGACCCAGACGGCAAAATTGTCGATATAGTTGACCGAAACGATAATGGCTGCGAAGAAGACCACAAAGGCCACCAGTTCGCGAATCAATCCCTTTTTCGAGCCGACAATCACCGAGGCCAACAGCAATACGATTAAAATACCATCTATCCAATTCATATATATTGTTCTCCACTTTTTAATGGATTCATTAAGTAAATATAGAGCAGCTGAAAATTTGAGCGCAAGTTTTATTTTTGGTAGGTACGGCCGGTTATTTTGAGAGTAAATCCATAACCAGCTTGTTAATTACTTTGCCGTCTGCCTGCCCTTTTACCTTCGGCATCACAACCTTCATCACCAGGCCTATCTTTGCCGGGGAATCGGCGCCGGTTTCTTCGACGGCCTGCCTGACGATTTCGATCAGCTGCTCTTCGCTGATTTGTTCGGGGAGATACTGCTCTATTATCTCAAGCCCGAACTTTTCCTTTTTGACCAGATCGTCGCGACCGCCTTTTTCGAACTGTTCAATAGAATCGCGGTGCTTCTTTCTGGCCGTGTTTAACACAGCGATAGCATCGTCATCGGATAACTGCTCACCCAGGTCTATCTGACGATACTTCAGATCAGACTTAAGGCCCCTAAGGACAGTGAGTTTTTCTTTTTCACCGGCTTTAAGGGCCTTTTTCATATCTTCGTCTATTCTGTCAACAAGAGACATAGACATCAATAATCTTCCTGCATCATCTTCGCGCGCCGGGCCTTGCGCTTGGCAACAGCCAATTTGCGCTTCTTTGCCTCGGACGGTTTTTCGAAATGCTGATGTTTTTTAATATCAGTCAATATTCCGGTTTTTTCACAGAACTTATTAAAACGGCGAAGGGCTTTTTCAAAAGATTCATCATCGCGTACTCTAACGCCAGTCAACTATCAAACACCCCCTTCGACGATTCTAAGAGTCTTGGTATCAAAAGCATATATCATAACATCGGAATGATATCTAAATATCTCTATTTGTCAACGCCCTTTTTCAATAAAGGTCTCCAAAATAACCCGGTTTCCCCCCTTTTTGTCAGCCGGTTCCTTGCCGATCTGTCTTCTTAGAGTGCAACTTTAACCGGTACTTTGAGATATAACAAGCATGCCCTTTACAACTGCGCACCCGGCCATCGTTTTACCGCTCAAAAAGCTTTTCCCGCGCTATTTGTCGCTTACTGGTCTGATGGCCGGTTCGATGTCGCCAGACCTGATATACTTTCTGGGCTTCTCGACCGCCTACCGCGGGCTCAGTCATACGTGGATCGGGCTTTTCTGGTTTTGCGTTCCGGCCGGTGTCTTGTTTTCGGTCGTCTTTCACCGGTTATTTAAACGCCCTTTTATCGAAAATCTACCCGCACCTCTGGACCGCCACCTGTCAGGATTGACTGCGTTGAATTGGAGGCCGAAAGGGGGAAAAGGATGGTTAATTCTTGTGGCATCGGTGTTTTTAGGGGCACTCAGCCACTTTTTCTGGGATTCTTTTACCCATCCTACCGGCGAACTCGCCAGAGCCATTCCTTTTCTGAAGCAGTATCACGAAATGTATGGACTGTGGTTTTCGAGTGCTTCCGTCGCCCAACACTTAAGTACGATAGTCGGCACGCTGGTACTTGTCTTTGCTGCGTATAAGGGGAATTTGCTGCCAGGGCCGGTTTCCGCGGCCGCTAAAGCAACCTCTAAAGACAAGGCGATCTTTTGGCTGAACGGGACGCTGGCATCCGTTGCGGTTGGCTTCGGGGCCGTATGGGCCATCAACCAATGGTTTCCAGGGAATCGAGCACCAAATATCAGTATTTTCGGTGTGTCCTCATGGGCGGGGTTCTTTTATTTTGTTGTTATTTATGGTTTTATCAAAAAAGTGAGATTTTCGGGGAATTCCCATAAAAATAGATAAAATTTATCGGATATAGTGCAACTATTTCCAAAACACTGCGTATTAGAAGTAGGATTTAAAGGAAATGATTGTAAGCGTTAGATTGAAGGGACATTAATTCATAGCCAGGGACGGTTGACAGCCGCATAAGATTAGAAGACCATCAAAAGATTTAGATTCTTTCGGAAGGAAAACTTCCGGAGGCACAAAATCCCTTCATCCTCTTGAGCCGCAGGCGAAGGCCCCACATGACTTCGCCTGCATTTTTTTTGGTGACTGTGTCACTATTTTGTGGCTATGCCACTCTTGGGTTGCTTCACCACTTTTGGGTGGCCAAGCCACCTTTTTTTATGATATAAATTCCAATGGCGAGTGTCGCTTGTCCGAGAGAAAATGGTAGTGTATATGGTCGACCTCCTGACCCCAGCCATTGTTGATGACCAGTCTGAAGTGGTCTTCAATCCCCAGCTTTCCGGCAACGATTTTCACTGTTTCATCCATCAAGGCAAGTACCCCGGGGGGAGCTTCGTAGAAGTTTTTTACCTCGACTTTGGGGATTATCAGCAAATGAACCGGGGCTTTTGGTCGGTGGTCGGCGATCACGATTATATCATCGGTCTCATAAAAAATCTTTGCCGGCAACTCCCGGCTGATTATGCGTGTAAAAACTGATGGCATGTTTCAATTATAATTCACCTCCGACCCGGCGGCAATGACTATCGGGCATTTTTTAGGTGTGTTCTTGCTAATTGACCCTGTTTTGATTAGATTGATTGCTTCGTTAGAGTTTCCAGTATTGAAAGTTATTTGCCTTAGATAAAGGAGGATTCGTCCAATGTCCGGTCACTCAAAATGGGCGACGATCAAGCGCAAAAAAGGAAAAGCCGATGCCGAGCGCGGCAAGGTTTTCACACGTCTTATTAAAGAGATAACTGTTGCGGCCCGTGAGGGCGGGGGCGACCCCGAAGGTAACCCACGCTTACGGACCGCGATTGCTGCCGCCAAAGCCGCCAATATGCCGGCTGATAATATCAAGCGAGGCATTCAAAAAGGTACCGGGGAACTCCCCGGCGTTACCTACGAGTCGGTGACCTACGAGGGTTACGGTCCGGGCGGAGTGGCCGTATACATGGAAGTGTTCACGGACAACAAAAACCGGGTCGTGGCCGAGATACGACATATCCTTTCGAAATATGGCGGAAACCTGGGAGCCAACGGATGCGTGGCCTGGATTTTCGAGAAGAAGGGGATAGTGACGGTCGAACTCGATGGCGTGGACGAAGACACCCTGATGGAGATTGCCACCGAAGCGGGAGCGGAAGATATTCAAACCGAATCCGGCTCCTACGAAATAATCTCGCAGCCGAACGATGTTGATGCTGTCAGGTCGGCGCTGGAGGCAAAGGGGATAGCGATGGTATCGGCCGAGGTTACCATGCAGCCATCCAACACCGTCAAACTCGACAGCGAGTCCCAGGCAAGCTCTATGCTCAAAATGTATGAGCTGCTGGAAGAAAATGAAGACATCCAGAAAGTGTACGCCAACTTCGATATCGACGAGTCTGTTCTGGAAAAGCTGGCATAGCAGCGGTGACACTGTTCAAGTTCGACCATATTCAGGGTTTGCTGTTTGATCTCGACGGTGTTCTCTTCGTTGGTGACGAACCAATCGATGGCGCCGCTGAGACTCTTGCGTATTTAAGGGAGAAAAAGTTCCCCTGCCGCTTTTTAACTAATACGACCACCCGGTCGTTGGATTCTCTGTACCAGAAAACGGATCGTCTCGGGTTGGGAATAAAGAGGGAGGAGATTTTCACGCCTCCCAAAATTGCAGCGCGCTATCTTCGCAAGCGGGGCAACCCCAGTTTGTTTCTCGTCCTTGAGGAAAACACCAAGCAGGAGTTTGCCGGTTTCCCACAGGACGATATGAAGCCCGATGTAATCGTGATAGGGCATTACAGCGACCGGTGGAATTATAGCCTGCTCAACCGGCTTTTCGGTTTGATAATGAACGGCGCTGAGCTGCTGGCGCTTCACAAGGGGAGGTACTGGGAGACACCGAAAGGGCTGACGCTCGATATCGGAGCATTCGTTACCGGACTGGAGTATGCGACCGGAACCGAAGCAACGGTTATAGGCAAACCTTCGCAAGAATTCTTCAGGTTCGCCGTTGAAGATATGAATCTTCCGGAAAAGAGTGTAGCTATGATTGGTGACGACATTGTGTCGGATGTCGGTGGCGCCCAGATGGCGGGCCTGGCAGGAGTGCTGGTGCGGACCGGGAAATATCGTGAAGAAATTGCCGCAAGATCTGCAATCACACCCGACCTCACAATTGATTCGGTGACATCACTGCGGCGTTTACTGTAGACACAATCACAATTTACCCCGATTCTATGTTTTAAGTTGATATTTTCCCTGATAGCGGCATATTTGGGTCTATGCGAATTCTTGGGATCGATCCGGGACTTAACATTACCGGTTATGCCGTCATTGAGGACAACTGTGATGCTATCACGGTTACCGAAGCGGGGGTAGTTAGAACCAACGGCAATGATACGATGGAGAATCGGTTGCATCAGATCGGGTTGGAACTGGAGGCGATCATCGAACAATTCAAACCGGATGCGGTAGCAGTGGAAGAATTGTATTCCCATTATGACCATCCTCGAACGGCCATAATTATGGGCCACGCCCGCGGGATCGTGCTTCAGAAAGCCGCGCAATTCGGTGTCAAGGTGTTTCCGTATGCATCGACCAGGGTCAAAAATGCACTGACCGGCAACGGCCGAGCATCAAAACGTCAGGTCCAGCAGATGATAACCTCTGCATTGTGCCTGGGGGCCGTACCGGAACCTCCCGATGTGGCCGATGCCCTGGCGGTCGCTTTGTGTCATATGCGTATGCTTCAGCATCAACAGGTAGGTGAATCATGATCGGCTGTATAAGAGGCATTCTGGCGAAGATTACCGATGACTTCGCTCTGGTCGAAAACGGCGGCGTCTTCTACGAAATACTCCTGCCATCCGCGGTTGCCGAGAGAATGAAAGCGAACGGCAAAGTTGGCGGCGAAATAGAATTCAAGACGATTTACTATATCGAGGCGGGAGATAAGAAGTCGAACCACTATCCGAAACTGGTTGGCTTCACCAGCAATATCGATCGGGAGTTCTTCTCGCTGTTCACTCAGGTCCCGGGATTGGGCGTCAAGAAGGCTCTGAAGTCACTCATCCTGCCAATCAGGGACATAGCTACAGCGATTGAGACGAAAGATGCCTCCACGCTCAACCGATTGCCGGGTGTAGGCGGTAGGTTGGCTGAAAAAATTATAGCTGAATTGCACGGCAAGACCAGCAAGTTCGCTTTGTCGAAAACCGATGAACCGCTGGCCAGGAAAGATGACAAGAAAGCACTCGGTCCTATTGAAAATGAGGCAATAGAAGTCCTGCTTCAGCTTCAGTACAAACGGCAGGAAGCCGAGGAAATGATCGCCCGTGCCGTGAAGTCCAATCCAAAAGTGTCCAGGGCCGAGGATTTGATATCGTTGGTCTTTCGCAATGAGCAACAGGGTAGAGGTTAGGCTGAAATCGTAAGGAAGGTGACTGAGTTTTGGCTCGTGAAAGAATAGTGTCCGGTGCCCAGGTTAACCCCGAAGAGGACAACCTGCAGTTGTCGTTGAGGCCCAAGCTCCTCAGTGAATACATAGGGCAACACGAGTTGCGCGGCAAACTTAAAGTGACACTTGAGGCCGCTCGCCAGCGTTCCGAATCTATTGAGCATGTTTTGCTTTACGGTCCACCGGGATTGGGGAAGACTACTCTGGCGCACATTATCGCCAACGAGATGGGTACCAAAATCTATGCGACTGCCGGCCCGGCTCTTCAGAGGACCGGCGATTTGATGGGTATTCTGACCAATCTCAAAGAAGGGGATGTCCTCTTTATAGATGAGATCCATCGGCTGTCACCGACGATCGAGGAATTCATGTATCCGGCCATGGAAGATTTCAAGGTTGATTTCGTGGTCGATAAAGGCGCCTTTGCCAAAGTGATCAATGTGCCGCTCAAGCAGTTTACTCTGGTGGGAGCCACTACCCGCGCGGGGATGTTATCCGCCCCGCTTCGCGACCGCTTCGGTCTGTATTACCACCTTGATTTCTATCCCGCCGGGGAGCTCAAAGAGATTATCGTGCGTTCGGCAGGACTGCTGGAAACTAAAATCGACCCGGATGCCGCTCAGATTATCGCGCTACGCTCACGGGGAACGCCGCGAATTGCCAACCGTTTGCTGCGGAGGGTCAGAGACTATTCCGCAGTGAAGGGGGATGGGCATATCGATTCGGACATTGCCGGCAAGGCGCTGGATGCCGAGGGAATAGACTCTCTTGGCCTGGACAATCTTGACCGTAAACTACTGAAAGTTATTATCGAGTACTATAAGGGCGGTCCGGTCGGTATCGAGGCTCTGGCCGCCACTCTCAGCGAGGAAGCCGATACACTGGTGGATATGGTTGAGCCGTATCTACTTAAGATCGGTTTTGTTCAAAGAACCAAACGGGGCAGGGTTGCCTCGACGGAAGCGGCTCAACATCTCGGGATGAAGATTCCAGATGGCAGCCAGCAAAATCTTTTTTGACTTAAAGTATTAGTCTCAGGATACCGATGGAAAGGTTGTTGTAAACCAATCTGGCGCCGTGGCGTTTTTGCAGCAAGGAGGACAAGATGCCGGATGATGATTTCAGACTTTTGATAAAGTCGCTCGGGGGCCAGATGTTTGAAGGAAAGCCGGACACCAACAGCGTCCTGGCGAGCCTGATAAAAGACACCATTCAGTTTCGCGACAAGCTGAAGGAAGAGACCGGCCTGGTTCTCACAGTCGAAGACACAAGACTGGCTCTCGATGCTCTGGAGACTCACCTCCAAGGGCAGAAATTCCCCAAAAACCTCACTCCGGAACAAAAAGCCCTGGCGCAGATATTTATCGACCGGGTTGTACTGTTTAAGCTGCAGTAATATCGGCACGGACTTGACCCGCGTCATTTCATTCGCCTAATTGTCTGTCTATGAATATTGACCTTTTCGATTACACGCTCCCGCCTGAACTTATCGCTCAGCAACCGGCGCGGGAACGGGATGAATCCCGTCTGATGATTCTAGACCGGGCCACCGGCAGGGTCGATATCGGTCCTTTCGCCGATCTGGTTGGTTTTTTGAAAGCCGGCGATGCCCTGATTGTAAATAATACCAAAGTGTTCAAAGCAAGGCTGCTCGGCAACCGCGCCACCGGGGCCGGGGTTGAGGTTTTCCTCGTGCGGCCGTTGGAGAGCGGTTCGCAGAGGTGGCTTGCCCTGGTGAGACCGTCAAGGCGCGTGAACGAAGGGGAGACGGTTCTCTTTCAGGCAGACTCTCCGGTCGAGAGGTTTAGCCTGATGCTCAAAGAGAATCGGGGCAGCAAGTGGGTAGTAGAGTTCGAGTCGCTGCTCTCGCAGGAGCGAATCATTGAGCGATATGGGCACGTGCCTCTGCCGCAGTATATCAAAAGAGCCGATGTTCCCGATGATGTCAGCCGGTATCAGACAATTTTTGCCAGACCGGACACGGTGGGTGCGGTGGCTGCTCCCACAGCCGGATTTCATTTCACCCCGGCCGTTATCGACAGAATCCGCGATAAAGGTGTCCATGTAGCCGAACTGACGCTGCATGTCGGACCGGGGACGTTCAAGCCGGTTCAGGTTGAAAATATAGAAGAACATACCATTGATCCGGAATTCGCCACCTTGCCGCCGGAGACGGCGGATATTATCAATCAGGTTCGCAAGGAGGGCGGCAGGATTTACGCGGTCGGCACAACCTCGGTCCGAACGCTTGAGGCAGCGCCGGTCAGAAACGGCGACCTTGTCGCTTTCGAGGGCGAGGTCGATCTGTATATCAAACCGGGACACCAGTTCCGGTTTGTGGACCATCTGCTGACCAATTTCCATCTGCCGAAATCATCGCTGCTCATTTTGGCAGCGGCTTTTGCCGGGCGTGAGCAGATTCTGAGCGCCTATCAGAAAGCTGTTGAGAACAAATTCCGCTTTTACAGCTATGGCGATGCCATGCTGATTCTTTGAGGCGTCGGCGCCGCCTGCCGTGCGTGCCGTTCAGTCAAAATATGCTTCGTTGACTAACCCGTTAAAGCCGCCTTATATTCACCTATTATGAAAACCACCGCGCTCATAGTTGCTGGAGGTACGTCGGAGCGATTCGGGGGAGATGTCCCCAAACAGTTCCGCACTTTGTGCGGCCGCCCGATGCTGTCATGGAGTATTGAAAGCTTCGATAAGGCTTCAACCATTGACAATATCATCGTAGTCGTCGCCGAGGAATACCTGCTTTACACGAGTGAACGGGTAATCGATCCATTCGGGTTTCACAAGGTGAGCAAGATCGTGCCGGGTGGCTTGAGTCGCAGAGAATCGGTTTATAACGGACTGAAGGCGATACCGGTTACGACCAACTATGTGGCGATTCACGATGGCGCACGGCCGCTGGTGGTCGCCGGTGATATCGACCGCGTGGTCAAGACGGCAATCGAAGAGAGAGCCGCGATTCTGGCGGTGAGGGCGGCCGATACGGTCAAGAGAGTGCGGGATTCGTTCATTATATCGACCCTCGAGCGCGATTCGTTGTTTATGGCGCAAACCCCGCAGGTTTTTCAGTACGACTTGATTACGCAAGCGCACCGGGAATGCCATGAGAACGGTGGTGACGATACTATAACCGATGATGCCTCGCTGATTGAGAAGCGTGGTTTCAAAGTAAAGACAGTAGAGCCATCGGCCCCGAATTTCAAAGTCACGACATCTGATGACCTGCTTTTGGCCGAGGCGGTTTTGAAAGGACGAGTCCATGACTGATATGCGTATAGGGCACGGCTTTGATGCTCACCGGCTGGTAGCGGGCCGTGACCTCATTATCGGCGGCGTTAGAATACCTTTCGAACTCGGACTGGAAGGGCACAGCGATGCCGATGTTCTGCTGCATGCTATCATGGATGCCCTGCTGGGAGCCGCGGGTCTGCCGGATATAGGACAGCAGTTCCCACCATCGGATGACAAATACAAAGGCGCCGATTCAGCCGTGCTTCTGGCCGAGGTGCTCCGGTTGGTTACTGAGGCCGGGGTCGGCAGCATAATCAACATCGATACGATTCTTTTCGCCGAGCAACCAAAGTTGAATCCCCACGTGGAGGCCATGAGAACGGCGATTGCGAAGATACTCAGCATAGAACCATCGCGCATCAACATCAAGGCCACCACGACGGAGAAAATGGGGTTCATTGGCCGGGGAGAAGGTATCGGAGCCTCGGCGGTCTGTTTGGTCAGCAAAAATGGTTGAAGACCCTACCAGAATAAATCAGTTACTCGATTTGATTTTCAGCTATGGACCGTTCTGGGTCTATCTGGCTCTATTTCTGGCATGTTTTATCGAGAATTTTTTTCCGCCGTTCCCCGGCGACAGTTTCATTGTGGCCGCCGGTGCGCTGGTGGCTGTAAAACGCCTTGACCTCGGGCTTGCCGTACCGATTGTTATGGCGGGCGGGCTGGCTTCGGTGATGCTAATTTATTTCCTGGGGTCAAGATATGGTCGGGATTTCTTCATGAAAAAAGACTACCGGTATTTCTCTGCCAGAGATATTGTAAACGTTGAAGGAAAATTCGACCGGTGGGGGGCAGTGATACTTATTTTCTCCCGTTTTGTCGTCGGTTTTCGCTCGGCTCTGGCTCTGGTAGCCGGCATCAGCCGCTATCAGCCGGCGAAAATGCTGATTTATTCGGCTGTTTCTTATGCTCTTTTTACCGGGCTTCTAATGTATACGGCAATTAAGTTTGTGGTACATCTCGATGTTGTTAAGGAGTATTTCAGCGCCTACAACTTGATTGTATGGCCCATCTTGATTATCCTGTTGGCTTTTTATATAATTCGAAGGTTCAAACAGTCAAGAAAAGGAAGTCGATGAGAATATTGTTGCTTGCCGGCGGTGACTCCAGCGAACGCTGGGTGTCGCTGGATTCAGGGAAAGCCGTGTATGATGCGCTCTGCCGAATGGGACACAAGGTATATGCCATTGATCCATCAACCGGCAGGTCGCTTTTGACCAGCGACGGTTCCTTTATAGAGCACAAGTCAGACGCGGCTGCCAGAGCGCCGGTGCCCAAGAGCAAGACGTGGTCTTTAGCCAACGCGCTCGGATCTCCCGGATTTACCGATATTGAGGTTGTCTTTATTACCTTGCACGGTGGCTCCGGCGAAAACGGAAAAATCCAGTGTCTTCTGGATCTGGCCGGGAAGAAGTATACCGGTTCAAATATGGCAGCATCGGCCATTGCCATGGATAAAGCTGTAGCCAAAAAACTGAGCATAGCCGAGGGGATTATGACGCCCGAATTTGCTCTCTACCGAACCCGCGGTAAGGAGATTGACGAGCGGCTCGCCCAGGAAATCGGCCAGAGATTCACGTTTCCAATAATAGTCAAGCCGAACGATGGCGGCTCGACGATAGGCTTATCTAAAGTTGACTCAGCAGAAACGGTGCAGGAAGCGCTGGAAAAGTGCAAAAAGGAGTCCAACGATATCCTTGTCGAAAAATTTATCAAAGGGCGGGAAATCACGGCGGCTGTCCTTGACGGTAAGACGCTTCCTCTGGTCGAAATTAAACCGAAAAAAGGACTTTATGATTTCGAGGCCAAATATACCAAAGGCATGTCAAATTACGTCGTGCCGGCTGAAATTGACAAAGAGGTTACCGGCTCCATTCAGCAGGCGGCGCTGAAAATTTGCAATGTTATAGGAGCATCGGGTCTGGTGAGAGTGGATTTCATTTTGAATGAAAAGAACGAATACTACTTTCTTGAACTGAACACCCTGCCCGGCATGACCGAATTGTCATTGGCGCCGATGGCGGCGAACGCGGTTGGTATCGGCTTCGATGATCTGGTGAACAAGCTCATGAACTCGGCGATGCATCGTTAGGGCCCGCTGTTATGGATAAATTAAAACCAAGAGCGGTCATATTCGATCTGGGGTCAACGCTGATCGAGTACGAACAGGATTCCTGGGAGAGTCTGAGTATCCAATGTGCGGCGAGTGTGCGCAAGTTTCTCGGGAAACGAGGTTATTCTTTGCCGGAAGAGCAGGAATTCTTTGAATTGTTCGAAGACGTCAAGAAGGACTTTCGCAGTAAGGCATCTAAGAGCCTCACTGAATGGACAGTACCGCAGGCTGCCGGCAAGCTTTTGGATAGACTGGATATTGAGGCCGGGGATGGCTTTATCGATGACCTTTTTCAGGCCTACTATAAGCCGGTGGCGGCAAAGCTGTATGCTTACGATGATGTTCTGGAGACTCTCAAGAAGATAAGAGAGCGTGTCGGTACTATCGGGTTGATATCGAACACGATTTTCCCCGAAGAGACCCACCGGGGCGAACTGAAGAAATTCGGCATAGCGCCATTTCTGGACTTTGCCATTTTCAGCTCGAGTTTCGGGCTGAGAAAGCCGCACCCGGATATTTTCTATAAAGCAGCCAATCTGGCCGGTTGCGCACCGGCCGAATGTGTCTATATCGGGGACAGGTATGTCGAGGATTACCAGGGCCCGACCGGGATGGGCATGAAGGCGATTCTCAAGCTGTGGCCCCGAAGAGAATACCCCGATGTGACCACCGATATTCCCACCATCACATGCCTGAGTAATCTGGACAACTATCTTGATATTTGAGTGGATTCCAACGTCTTTCCTTTTTATATTAAGCCCTTATTGAACTGAAAAATAAAATATTGTTGTAAATTCAGTTATTTGGAGAACTCATGGACAAAACAGAACTGCTTTTGAAGGAAATTACCGAGGCCAACGGTGTATCGGGTTATGAGGGTGAAATTCGCAAGATAATGGTTCGCGAACTGAAGCAGCTGACAGACAAACTTGAATACGACAATCTCGGGTCAGTTCTTGGTATCAAAAAGGGGACCAGCGATAGCCCCAGGGTGATGGTCATTGGCCACATGGACGAGATAGGCTTCATGGTTAAAGAAGTCACCAAGGAGGGTTACATAAAGTTTCTGCCCCTCGGCGGTTGGTGGCCCCATGTAGCGCTGGGACAGAGGATGCGCGTAATCAGTTCCAAGGGTGTGTTTATCGGCGTGGTTGGCTCCAAGCCGCCGCATCTTCTTGCCGATGAAGATCGCAAGAAGGTGCTCGACATCAAAGATATGTTTATCGATGTCGGCGTACAGGAAAAATACGACGTTGGCAAGAAACTGGGTATAAAACCGGGCGACCCGATTGTTCCCGACAGTAATTTTACCATCATGGGTAATAACAAAATGTATTTGTCGAAGGCGTTCGATAACCGGGTGGCCTGTGCAATCGTGCTGGACCTGCTGAAGAAATTCCAGAAGGTGAAACATCCGAACACGATTTTGGCCGGTGGTACGGTACAGGAAGAGGTCGGTTTGCGTGGCGCCGCGACTATCGCCCATGTCGGTGACCCCGATGTCTGTATCGCCGTCGATGTCGGCGTTGCCCAGGATGTGCCCCCGGAAGGATTCTCCAAATCGGAAAAGCTGGGCAGTGGCGCTACGGTGCTGATTTATGACGGCGGGATGATTCCCAATCTGAAACTGCGAGATTTGGTGATAAAAACAGCCGAAGAAAAGAAAATCCCGTATCATTTGTCGTATATGGAAAGAGGCACCGGTGACAACGCCCGGGTGCATATCACTCGCCGGGGTGTACCGTCGATTTATATCGGACCTCCCGTTCGCTATATACACAGTCATAACGGTATTTTGAACCGTAGTGATTATGATAACACTATCAAGTTGTTCTTTGAGGTGGTCAAGAAACTTGATAAGAAAACGGTGAAGTCGTTTACGGAGGGATAGGCAAGAAATGGCCCTGACATTTAGAAATACCTTTACCCGGCAAAAAGAAGAGTTCCAGCCAATCGAGTCCGGCAAGGTGCGGATGTATACCTGCGGGCCGACCGTGTATAAGTTTGCCCATATCGGCAATTTCCGCGCCTACATGTTTGAGGATCTGCTTCGTCGTTATCTCAAGTACAAGGGTTATGATGTCTATCAGGTGATGAACATCACGGATATCGACGACAAGACGATCCGCGACTCACAGGCACAGGGTATTGCGCTGAAGGATTTCACCGCTCCGAATATCAAAGCCTTCTTTGATGATCTCGATGCTCTCGGGATCGAGCGGGCGGAAAAATACCCGGCGGCAACAGACCACATTCCTGAGATGGTTGAACTGGTAAAGGCGTTGATAGAGAAGGGGCATGCCTACGAGGTAGACGGTAATTACTATTTCAAGATATCATCGTTTCCGGATTACGGCAAACTTGCCAATCTCGATATGGATGGCCTCAAGGCCGGCGCCAGAATCGCGGCCGATGAATACGAGAAGGATTCGGTCTCAGACTTCGCGCTCTGGAAAGCGTGGGATGAGTCCGATGGTAATGTTTACTGGGAAACCGAAATCGGCAAGGGGCGGCCCGGATGGCATATCGAATGCTCGGCTATGTCGATGAAATATCTCGGAAAGAGATTCGATATTCATACCGGCGGCGTGGACAACATGTTTCCGCATCATGAGAATGAAATCGCCCAGTCGGAAGCTGCCACCGGTGAGAAATTTGTCAATTACTGGATGCACTGCGGGTATCTCATCGTGGATGGCCGGAAGATGTCTAAGTCTATGGGCAATTTCTTCACGCTTCGAGATATTCTTGAAAAAGGCTATTCGGGCGTGGTTGTGCGATATCTGCTGATTGCCAGCCATTATCGCCAGCAACTTGATTTCACGTTCAAAGGACTTGATTCGGCTCGCGGTGCATTGGAGAGGTACAACGATTTCATCGCTAACCTTGCCGAATATCCCGGCGGAACTTCAGACGGCAGCGCCGATGGGGTCATCGAAAAGGCGCAGAAGGGTTTTGAAGAGGCCCTCGATGATGACTTGAATATATCAGGTGCTCTCGGCGCGGTATTCGATTTTATCCGCGATATCAATCGCCTTAAGGCGGAGAATACGCTGTCGGCTCCGGAGCGTGATAAGGCCCTGGAAGTGATAAGAAGGTTCGACTCGGTGCTCAATTTCACTTTTGAGACCGGCGGCGATATCGACAAGGAGATTGAGTCGCTTATCACTCAACGTACGGAAGCTAAAGCGAATAAGGACTATGCCCTGGCGGACAAAATCCGCGATGATCTCCTGGCCAGAGGGATTATTCTCGAGGACACGCCTCAGGGTGTCAGGTGGAAGAGGAAAGTCTGATTCCATCGCCTGGTCCGGGGCGACCCGACAAAATATATTGACTTGATTGGTAAATTTGTTTCATTAGTACCGCTTCAACGCCGGCGTAACTCAGTTGGTAGAGTAGCTGATTTGTAATCAGCCAGTCAGCGGTTCGAGTCCGCTCGCCGGCTTTACTTTCCCAAGAATCCCACAACCGTATCCCAGGCGAAACAACAGGCCGATTCCGGTCAGTTTTTCGAAAAGAAGACCGATAATAATACCAGAGGTGGGAATTTCAAGCTTGCGCTTTCCGCACCAGTATTTTACCTAATGGGCAAAGAATATTTGATGTATAGAGCTGTATGAATATTGTTGTCGTTGAAGACCTGACCAAAATCTACAATACCGGAATGAAGAAAGGCGGGATCGTCGCTTTGGACGGTGTCTCGCTGGCTGTTGAGCAGCCCGAAATTTTCGGCCTGCTCGGTCCGAATGGAGCGGGCAAAACAACACTACTCAAAGCTCTGCTGGGCATTACGCAGATTACTGCCGGCAGTGCCACTATCGCGGGCCTGCCACCCGATAACCCCGGTTCACGCAAAAAAGTAGGCTATCTGCCGGAAAATCACCGTTTCCCCGATCATCTTACCGGGTTGGGGTTACTGGAATTCACCGGACGTCTATATGGGATGAGTCGCAATGATATCGGCTCTCGCTCGGAGATGCTTCTGAAGCTGGTCGATATGGACCGATGGGGCAATGTCAAAATCAATAAATACTCCAAAGGCATGCAGCAGAGAATTGGACTCGCCCAGGCCCTTATATCTGACCCGGAGATACTCTTTCTCGATGAACCTACCGATGGAGTCGATCCGGTGGGCAAGACCGAAATTAGAAAAGTGCTGCAGAAAATTCGTGACGAAGGCAAATCCATTATACTGAATTCTCACCTGCTATCCGAGGTGGAATCAGTGGCCGACAGAGTGGCAATATTGTCGCGCGGAAGGATAATTAAAATCGGTACCGTCAATGAATTGACCAGTCGTGATAGCCAGTATGAGGTCGAAGCTGAATTCGGCAATAAGCTGTTTGAAATCCCTGAAGCAATCGGGAAAAAGATTTCGCTGTCGATGAACCGCCTGGTGGTGCAGCTTGTCGAAGATAAAAAGATCAACTGGGTTATTGACGAGATTCGTTTGAAGAAGATTGAGATAAAATCGGTAAAGCCGATCAAGATCACCCTGGAGCAGTCTTTCATCGAGACCCTCAGCGGCAGTGGCAAAGTGGATATAAAGGCGGACGCGTCATGAGAGGTTTGACTCGCAGTTGCATCGGTGAGATGCTCGACCGGAAGATTTTCTGGGTTTTTGTCGTCGTGACAATAATTGCTATCGCAGTGATACTCGTCAGCGGTCAGGCTCAGTTTGGCACTGGCGATAGCACGGAGATGGATCTTAATGAATTGAATCAGGCTTTCGGGAATCCGGTCACCCGCGGTTTTGCCATATTTATAGACATTCTTGTGGTGTTGGCCGTGCTGGCGACAGCCGGACTCATACCGGGTATGCTAATCAGAGGCCGGGCGGATTATTACCTGTCAAAACCGATTTCGAGAACATCGCTCTTACTTAACAAATTCGGCGGGATTTTCATATCCTATGCGGCGCTGATAGTCCTCTGCGGAGTCGCCGGAAATGTGGTCATGTACCTGGTCAACGGGATTTACAGCGATAATATCGTATATGTCTACCTGTTGAACCTGCTCAGTCTTTTCATATGGTTATCTATCACCACTCTCGCCGGGATCCTTTTTGGGTCGGGCACGATGGCGGTGATGGTGGCAATATCAATGTGGTTTCTCCAGTACCTGCTTCAGTTCCGTGATTTCGTGAGTAAAATAGTCGAGTCGGGCTTTGTTCTCAAGTTGATGGATATTCTCTATTATATTTTTCCCAAGACCAGCGAATTGTCGAGTATCACTATTGATGTAGCTGTTGGCAACAGGGTTGCCAGCTGGTTGCCTTTGTACACTTCTTTGGCTTTTGGCGTGGTCGCTTTGATAGCGGCAACTATGGTGTTCAACAGGAGAAACTATTAGGCGGGTTTCCGCTGGCGAAGCCTGTTCTGACACAAATGAGCTGATATCCAATGACTGACAAACCTCGTCCCCCCCAATTTCTCGAACCTTTCCTCATCGCTCTCAAGCTGGAGCACGAGGGCAGAGAGCTGTTTCTAACTGCTGCCCGCACTACCAAAAGCAACCTCGCCAGACAAACGTTCGAATTTCTTGCCAGGGAAGAAGACAAGCATATCGAGAAGATCGAAAAATTTTACAAGGTGCTTGAGCTATCCGATGGCGGGGACTATCCGGATATTGAGGATTCAGAGGCCGAGGAAAAGCTGGAGTCTTTTAACAAGAGACTCGAGGCGATCAAAGACGACTACCAGGTGACCTCATCGGATATTGAAGCGTACGAGATGGCGCTGCGGTTCGAAAGCGGTACGGAAGAGTTTTACGAGGAGAAACTCCGGGAGGTCGATAACCCGAAAATAAAACGCTTTTATAAATGGTTGATAGACGAAGAAGAGATGCATACAAGACTACTCAAATCGTGTCTTCGGTTTGTCGAAGACCCGGTCGAATGGTTCAAAAAGAGGAGCAAAACATAGTCCGGACAGGGCAAGACCATGAGACAAAAGGCCTTATGGTTCAAGAGATTTTAACCTCTCGGTATTAAATGCTTTACTCTATATACCAGTCAACCTATATTGGCTTAAAATTCCTTGGCGATGAAAAAACAGGGAGACAACTAGATGACGCCATATGAATACCTCAAGAAGACCGAAAAGAAAAGATTCGATGACCTGTTCAAACTTCTGCGATTCCCCTCAGTATCCGCAAAGTCAGAACACAAGAAAGATATGAAGGCCTGCGCTGATTGGCTGAGAAAACACCTGTCTGACATTGGATTCAAGACGAAAGTGCTGGCCACCGGCGGACATCCGGTCGTGTATGCCGAATACCTGGTTGGCAAGGACGTGCCCACAGTGCTGTATTACGGCCATTATGATGTTCAGCCGCCGGAACCGCTGGATCTGTGGAAAATCGGTCCGTTTCAGCCAAAAATCCGCAACGGTTATATTCACGCCAGAGGCGTGACTGATGACAAAGGTCAGACGTTTTGTCACATCAAGGGCCTTGAGGCTGTCATCAAGACTACCGGGACCCTGCCTATAAACGTCAAGTTTATTATCGAAGGTGAGGAAGAGGTAGCTTCGGAACATCTGCCACCGTTTATCAAGAAGAACAAGAAGATGCTCAAGGCGGACATTGCTGTTGTTTCCGACACGGCGCAGTTCGACAAGGAGATACCCGCGGTTACTTTTGGACTCCGCGGTCTGGCATCGGTGGAAGTTTTTGTGTACGGTCCCACCCGTGATCTCCATTCCGGAACCTTTGGTGGCGCTGTCGCCAATCCGGTCAATGTATTAGCATGGATGGTTGGTCAGCTTCACGACAAGAACGGCAAGGTGGCTGTCCCCGGTTTTTACGAAGATGTAAGGCCGATCAGTGCGTGGGAACGTGAACAATTCCAGAAATTGCCGTTTAACGAGGCTGACTACAAGAAGATGCTCGGTGTGCCGGCGCTTCACGGAGAAAAGGGATACACCACGTTCGAAAGAACCTGGTCAAGACCGACCTGCGATGTCAACGGAATAAGCGGCGGTTATCAGGGAGAAGGCGGAAAGACAATCGTGCCGTCGAAGGCCTCATGCAAAATTACGATGCGGCTGGTCCCCAATCAGGATCCACGCGATATCTGCAACAAGGTTGAAAAGTACCTGCTCAAAATCGCTCCGAAATCCGTGAAGGTCAAAGTGGATAAACATGGAGGCGCTACTGCGGTAGAGGTTCCCATTGACGGACCCTGGCTTGACGCCGCTGCACTGGCTATCAAGAAAGGCTTTGGCACGACGCCTGTCTTTATGAAAGAAGGCGGTTCCATTCCTATAGTCGGCGATTTCAAAAAGATTCTCGGCATCAACACCATCCTGATTGGTTTCGGTCAGAGCGACGACAACGTGCATTCCCCCAACGAACGTCTCAGAGTGAAGGACTTCGAGCGCGGCTGCAAAACCGCGGCTGCCCTTCCGGGTGAGTTGTCAAAGGTAAAGGTTTAATGGATCTTGGCCTGAAAGGGAAAAGAGCTTTAGTTACCGGAGCATCTACCGGTCTTGGAGCGGCTGCGGCCATGGCTTTGGCCATGGAAGGCGTGCAGCTTTACATCAATTCCCGTGACATCACCAAGCTTAAAGTCACCGCCGACAAAATCAGAGACAAATCCGGCATCAGTCCCGTTCTGTGCGTAGGGGATGTATCCCGTGCGGCCGACATCGAAAAGCTCGACAGTCAACTTGACCACGTCGATATCCTCGTCTCCAACGCCGGTGGTCCGCCTCCGGGACAGTTTACCGACCTCCCGGCGGAGAGTTGGCAGGAGGGGCTGGACCTCGTTCTTTTCCCGGCAATCAATCTCACCCGTATGGTTATTGACGGCATGATCAAGCAAAAATGGGGAAGACTGATATATCTGACTTCCGTGGGCGTGCTGCAGCCGATCGATGATCTGATTTTATCGAATACCTACCGCTCCGGCGTCACCGGTTTCTGTAAGACTATCTCGAACAACTATGCTAAGCATGGTATTACCGCCAACTGTGTTTGTCCGGGCTATACTGCCACGGAGCGGCTGGCGAGCCTGGCGGCCAAGAAATCCGAGGCAACGGGTATACCTGTGGAGCAGGTCGTCAAAGACTTCGCCGCTAACATACCTGCAGGACGAATCGGGAAACCGGAAGAACTGGCTGCCCTGATCACTTTTCTGGCATCCGATAAGGCGGCCTATATTACCGGCGCGTCGATTCCGGTCGATGGCGGTATGGTCAAAAGCCTGATTTAGCTCCTCTGTCCGTAATGGATCCGTCTCGTGACAACATCAGAAAAAGATAACGCGGGCCAACCGGGTAAACCCGGGCTCGCAACGCTTCTCCCGGCCATTATCCTGATTCAGGTACTCGATGCCGTCTGTTTTCCCATCACACGATACGGGACGCTGATAATAGAACCGTTTACATTTGCGTTCTTTCGCTTTGTGATTTCATCGATTGTCCTGTTAACTGTCGTAAGATTCCGAAAGAGAAAGCCCCCGGTAGAGCGCAAAGACTGGCCGAAGATTTTCCTGCTGGCAGTGTTTATTATTCCGGGTAACCAGATGCTCTACATGTTCGGTCAATCAATGACAGCAGCCGGGCACGGTGCTTTTTTGTTCGCCACTTCACCGGTGTGGATTTTTCTGCTCGCCATAATACATCTTAAAGAGAAGATTATGGCCAAGAGGGTGGCTGGAATTGTTCTTTCTTTCGGTGGTGTTCTGATAATAATGCTGGGCGGTCAGGCGAATTTCGGTTTCGACTATCTGCTGGGTGACCTGATAATCCTTATTGCCGTGCTGGCGTGGTGTTACTACACGATCATTGGCAAGCCGCTGGTTGAAAAATACGGGGCTTTTCGGATGACCGCCTATGCGCTGGCTATAGGTTCGGGCCTTTATTTTCCTTTCGGGCTGTACCGTGCCCTTTCGTTTGACTATACCGGGGTAACAGCCGGAGCCTGGGGAGCAGTCGCCTTCATGGCTCTCGGAATGTCGGTCGGCTTATATGTTTTGTGGTATTGGCTTCTGAAACATATGGATGCTTCCCGCGTAGCAATATGGCATAACCTGTTTCCGGTGATCTCCGCGGTGGTGGCCTACTTCTTCCTCGGGGAACCACTGACGACAGCTTTTGTTGTGGGAGGCGTAGTTGTTTTGGCAGGTGTAACAATAACAGAGGTTTGACGCTATCTTAGACCAACAAATAACAGAACCGGTGGCCCGGACCGCGCCGGTCGGCAAGACTTACAGCGCCGGTTTTATTATCGGCGTGCTTATTTTTCAGCAGACGCTGGGTGCTCTCACATTTCCGGTCGCAAAGTTCGGTCTGACGTTTATTGAGCCGTTCGCTTTTGCGTTCTACCGGTTTGCCATATCATCGGTCGTACTTCTGACCATCGTGACATTCATGAGGCATGCAATCCCGATAGAGAAGAGTGACTATTGGAAAATCATGGGTTTGGGCTTTTTGATAATCCCGTTCAATCAGGCGATGTATCTGGTGGGTCAGTCGATGACCGGCGCGGGCCACGGAGCGCTGCTGTTTGCCACCGTGCCAATCTGGATTCTCATCGGAGCTTTGATACATCTCAGGGAGCGACCTTCTATGAGACGTATCATCGGCGTAATCGTCGCCTTGACCGGAGTCGTAATCGTTATGACTACGGGTGCGGTTGAAATAAGCTCCGACTATCTGTGGGGTGACTTGATAATACTGATTGCCGTTCTGGCCTGGGCCTACTACGCCGTGCTGGGGAAGAATCTTGTGCGGAAATATGGTGCGCTCCGGGTTACCGCTTATGCTCTCGCTTCCGGTTCGCTTCTGTATTTCCCTTTTGGGTTATATTTTGCCCTTAAGCTCGATTATGGGGCGGTACCACTGGCAGCGTGGGGCTCGGTGGCTTATGCCGGAATCGGCGTATCGGTTGTCGCCTACGTTTTGTGGTACTGGGTTCTGAAGTATTTTGAGGCCTCACGGGTGGCCGTCTTTCACAATATCCAACCACTCATAGCCTCCGGCGCAGCCTATATATGGCTCAACGAACCTCTCGGCCTGTCATTCATAGTCGGCGGTTCGATTGCCCTGGCCGGTGTTGTTATCGCCGAAACCCATTAGAACCGGCATTATCGTCGCCGGTCTCAGTGCCCTTCAAGACTCTTAAAATCTTTGAACTTGGCCGTATCCGAAAACGTATCCGGAAATTTCATATAGGTCAGCACACTATCAATCAGATAGATGTGATTGCGCTCTTCATTGGCAATCAGGGAGAGTAAGTTTTTTCTGTTGGGGTCGGATTCCTGCTCTGCCTTCTCCCGGTAGAATTTCTCGGATTTCTCTTCAAGCTTGAGAGCCTCGGTCCAGATCGACTTCTCGTTCTGCGTGAACGAGGGGTGGTCGCTGTTGTTTGACAGCTCGACAAATATGTTCTTTACCTTTGCGAGTGTCTCCGAGTGGCTCTTGCCGGTCGTCACCGTAGCCGGTCCGGCACCTTCGTTGAGTTTCTTGAAGATGTTGTAATGCTTCTGTTCCTCTTCGGCAAGCATCGTAAGTACCTGCTTGAGGTCCTGATTCTGTTGCTCGCGGGCATGTTTCTCATAGAATGCTTTGCCATCGAGCTCCATCTGCATCGCAAACTCAAATACATTCATTGGCGTTGTAACCCTCCTTTTCAATAATAGGTTTTCTTCGAATCAGGCTGTCCATCGCTTCTACTCAAGACCCTCCGCTTTCAGATTCTCTTTGGAGAAATCTTTCTCGAGCTGGGGATCGGTGAATATGCCGTCCTTGCGAATGAGCTTATCATCAAACCAGATTTCGCCGCCGCCGTAATCGGCGCGTTGGATAAGAACCAGGTCCCAGTGAATCGATGAGTCGTTGCCGTTCGGAGCTTCGTCGTAGCACTGACCCGGCGTGAAATGGATAGAGCCGGCGATCTTCTCGTCGAAAAGTGTGTCTTTCATAGGCTTTAGAATAAACGGGTTAACGCCAATCGCGAACTCTCCAACATAACGGGCGCCCTCGTCGGTGTCCAACGTCTTGTTCAATTTGGCGTTGTCACCATCACACGTTGCTTTGACGATCTTCCCCTTTTCGAAAGTGAAGGAGATGTTCGTGAAAACCGTACCTTCGTGCAGACTGGGGGTGTTGTAGGTGATTGTCCCGTTCACCGAATCACGAACAGGAGCCGTGTACACTTCGCCATCGGGGATATTCCTCAGGCCGTCACATTTGATCACGCCGATATCTTTTATCGAGAATGTGAGATCGGTGCCGGGGGAGACAATGCGAACTTTGTCGGTCGCCTGCATCAGAGCGAATAGTTTATCCTGGGCCTTCGACATCTTGGCATAATCGGCGCAGCAGACATCGTAGTAGAAATCCTCAAAAGTCTCCTGGGATGTTTCGGCTAATTGTGCCATAGCATTGTTGGGATAGCGCAGAACTACCCACCGGGTGCGTTTGACGCGCTCCTCGAGATGAACCGGCTTGTAGAACAAAGTATTGAACTTGTCCATTGTTTCGTTGGGGATATCAGCCATATCGAACGGGTTATCCGAGCCGCGCAGAGAGATGTAGCAATCTGCCTTTTTCATCATTTCCAGATGAAGATCGGCAAGTTTCTTGAACTGGTCGTCTTTGGCCCCTTTGACAAATTGCCTCAGAAGGGATTCATCGCTGTAATACCAGAAAGGAACAGCTCCCAGTTCGGTTGCCCGACGAAGCACGTGTTTGGCCAGGTCAAGGGTGTCTTTGCCTTTGATTTCGAGGTAGAGAATTTCTCCGGGCTTGATTTTCACCGAGTATTCAAGCAGTTGGCGGGCGAGTATTTCGTTGCGTTTGTCCTTCATTTTCTGTCCTTTCTCTGTATTTACGATCCCTGATAATAGAACATTTGGAGCAACAAATCAACAAATTCGCCCGTTTTCCCTTCTCCCGGCTTTCAACGGGCAGCCTCGACGATTGAACTTTGCTTCGCCGGGGCTGTTATACTCTGTGTGAATCAGCAGAGAGTAAAAATCGGGACTTCAGGCTTCAGCTACAAGGACTGGCTGGGGAATTTCTACCCGCAGTTCTGTCCGCCGGCCGATTTCCTGACATTCTATTCGTCGAAGTTCAAAACAGTCGAGATCGATGCTACCTTTTACAGGATCCCCTCGAAAGAGACCGTTCAAAAATGGGCGAAAGTGACGCCCGACGATTTCGTGTTTGCGGCCAAGTTCCCTCAGACAGTCACCCACGAGGGAGAACTGACTACCCGAATAGCAAACGCACGGACATTCATTGAAGTTATGAACTATCTCGAGTCAAAACGGGGGCCACTGCTCCTTCAGTTTCCGTACAGTTTTAAGCCGGACCAGATAGAGACTTTACTCGGACTTCTGGAAGCTCTGCCTGACGATGGCCTGTTTGCGGTGGAGTTTCGTAATAAGAAATGGCTGGAGACGAAGGGCATTTTTGATATCCTCACCGAAAAAAATATCGCCTTCTGCCTGATTGATCATCCGTGGATGCCCCGTGTTAATGTTAAGACTGCCGACTTTCAGTACTTCCGATTTCTGGGCGACCGCAAGAAAATCGAAAACGATTTCAGCTATGTCAGATTCGACAGGGAAGAGGAACTGGTGCAGTGGTCAAAAATCATTGAGGAGTGGGCCAGTCAGGATATCAACTGTTTTGTCTATTTCAATAACCACTATTCAGGCCATGCACCCACTACCGGAAATCTTCTCAGGGAAATCCTCAGCAACAGCGTCAATCGTTAGCACAAGCTCGATTATATCGTACCATAAAGTAATAATTCACATACGCGCCGTAAGGTCTTACTGACCAATAGCATAGCGCGCCGCACTCAATCGCCCGCCAAGGTCTTTGGTAATCCGTGAAGAGAGCCTTAAAGGACAATCTCCCCCTACCGATAAACTTAAGTGAGAGAACAATTACAGCCATTACACGGATTCGCGCTTACAGCAGGAGTATACTTGATGGATAACAGCGAAAAAGCAGGGGCGTCACCTGTCTCGAAGCCGGAACAAGCTGAGTTAGTTCAGCTCTTATCGGTGAGTATCGGAGTCGAGCAGTTCGGTATCGATATAATGGAAGTTGAAGAAATATGCCTAAATCCGGTGGTCAGTCCCATTGCGGGAGCGCCTGAGTATGTCGAAGGCACAGTAAGACACGGTGAGAAGGTGGTTGGGGTAGTGAATATGCGCAAGGGGTTTGGTCTGGAAGCCTCAGAGAGCGATGGCCAGAGTCGCATTGTGCTGGTGAAAATCGAGGGACAACTGGCCGGTATGCTGGTTGACTCGGTCACCGGGATTATTCGCATTACGCCTTCGGATATAGAACCGGCCGGTGATATCAGCATGGGTGTGGTAAGTCCGGCCTACATCAAAAGTATTGCCAATCTTCAAGATCGGTCCATAGCGATACTTGACCTGTCGAAGACCATTGAGATTGGTAGACTGTCAAAAGCTGTTACAGATCTATCGGGATAACAGAATCCCGGGAGTCTCCAAGGAAAAAAGCCGGCCAGGTAGCAAGCCGGCTTTTTTGTATCTATTCAAAAGCTCAGTATATTATTCGCTCGATGGTGCATCGCGAAGGAAGGCGGCGGAGTCTTCCGGGGAAACCGAATTGATATAAATCCCGGAGCCAATCTCAAATCCGGCCGGAATTGAAATCTTTGGTATTATCACCATATACCAGTGCAGGTAGCGGGTGTCTTCATCGCCGATAGGCGAGGACCTGATAACGTAGTTGTAATCGGGGTCGTTGAGACCAAAGTGCAGTCTGGCCAGCACCTCTTTTAAGATAGATGCGAATTCTGTGATCTCCTCGTCGGTAATCGAGACGAAACTCGGCATGTGTCGTGTGGGGTAAATTCTGCATTCAAACGGCGACCGGGCAGCGTAGGGGCAGAAGGCGACGAAATTATCGGTGGCGAATACGATTCTCTCCTCCTGCCGCATCTCTTCCTTAAGCATGTCGCAGTAAACGCACGATCCGTATTCGTCATAGTGTAAGACCGCTTGCTCCAGAGGATATCTTATGTGCGGGGGGACAATGGGGGTGGCGATTATCTGCGAGTGAGGATGTTCCAGCGATGTCCCCGCGCGCTGACCGTGGTTGCGGAAAATCGAGACCAGGTTGATTTTGTCGTTTTTGGCTATGGCGTAATGACGCTGGCGATACGCACGCAAAACATTGGCTATCTCTCTGGATTCCATCAGTGCGATACACGTGTTGTGCAGCGGGTGTTCGATGACGACTTCGGCAATACCGAATCCTTTGGCGGCCAAAAACGTGCCGACTCTGCTACGGGTGGTGGCGAGGTCCGGCTGCAGGGCGGCAAACTTGTTGGGTACCACTCGCACCTGCCAGTCGCCGGAAGTGGGATAAATGAATACCGGCTCCTCGGTCTGACCTTCGTTGCCGGGGCAGAACGGACACCCCTCTTTGTAGTCGGGAAGATTACTGCGCTCTTTGCGCGCCTTAACGTAGTCCGATGGCCTCCCGCCCCGTTCGGGAGCAAGGATGATCCATTCTTTGGTAGCCTGATTTTGACGAAATTCCGGCATAGCAACCCCGCTTTGACTATTGTGATATGTCAATAACTATACGGTATTTCATTACAAGGGTCAACGGTCTTAATTTGGCCATATTTTAACTTGAACCCTGAGCAGGGGGGGCATAACTTTTGGTCAGGCAGCTTAAAGGATCTCGTGAATGCAGCACACAACGCAGACCCAAAATCGACAGACCTGGCGCAGAAGGTTGCGTGACATTATTTTTGAAGCCGACACGCGAGCAGGCAAGTGGTTTGATATAATCCTCATTGCCAGTATCGTCCTCAGCGTCGTGGCGGTTATGCTCGATAGCGTCCGCAGTATCCGAGCCACCCACGGTGGTCTCCTGTATGCGGCCGAGTGGTTTTTCACCATCCTGTTTACCCTTGAATATATCGCGCGAATTATAACTGTCGAGAGGCCTATCCGTTACATAACAAGCTTCTTCGGTATAATAGATCTTCTGGCCATTTTGCCAACCTATGTAAGCATTGTCGTTCCGGGTAGCCAGTACCTGCTGGTAATACGAGTTCTGCGCGTTCTTCGAATTTTCAGAGTCCTGAAACTGGTGGCATACGTTTCGGAAGCAAAGAGACTTCGCCAGGCACTTCACGCCAGCCGGCGAAAAGTGACGGTGTTTCTGTTTACCGTTCTTACGATGGTGGTGATCATGGGCTCAATCATGTATCTGATCGAGGGAGAGCAACATGGTTTTACGAGTATCCCGAGGTCAGTCTACTGGGCAATAGTCACGCTGACTACTGTGGGATACGGCGATATTTCGCCTCAGACGAATATCGGACAGGTTCTGGCTGCGATTATAATGATAATGGGTTATGCGATAATAGCCGTACCGACCGGCATAGTGACCGTTGAACTTGCCCGCACCGAGAGTCATGCCATCACGATCCGCACGTGTCCGGCCTGCCAAAAAGACGGACACGATAGCGAAGCTTCTTTCTGCAAACACTGTGGAGCCAGGCTATAAGTGCGGGCCGGATTCACTCGGCTGCACTCACATTCTATAATCCTGAACTTATCGTTTAATATCGTTGAGCGACCAATCGTAAGGCGCGAACTCGACCGTCCACTGAGCCGTGGTGTCCACGAATTCGAAAATCGATGAGTCGGCATAGGTGAAAATGAATTTGAGGGCCGCTGCCCTGGCCGGTTCAAGCTGCGGGTAGGCATCGGTGCCGTAGACGCCGATGAATTCATCGCCAAACCATGAAAACAGTTCACTGGTGGTGATAGTGTTGTTGTGCGGGTTGATTTTATTGCGCTTCGGCTCGTTGACAAAAGCCATCGCCGCCTCGTCAAGCTGGGCATCGATAGTGGATGGCAGGAAAGGTCGGTTTTGAAGAAAAGGGGCGCCTTTGGAAGCGTTATTTATCGCGAAATGAATCCTGGCGTCCTTGAACAGAGGGCGCAACATGTCATGCTCTATTTCATTGAGTGAGATGTTTCGCCCGGCAACGTTCCATTTCTTACTGTCCAGAACTCCCGTAACATTTTTTATCGATTTGAGCGGGTAGTAGTCGATGACAGTCCTCAGCACGATGGCATTGTAGGCGTTTATCCAGAGCGCCTTTTGCTCTGCGGGCTTGAGGCTGTCGTAGGCCCCGGTCGAGACTGCGCCAAGCTGTTCTATAAACTTGTCGAGATCACGCCGGTCCTTCTGCAGAGCGGCATAGTCGACCGACTCGCCGGTAACGAATCGACCCAGCAAGGTACCGTAAGTGTAATAGAATTGGCTCTGTGAGGCGTCTTTCATATCTGCGTTTTTGTCAGCCGAGCTACAGCCGACAACCGGTAATGCTACAATAGCAAGCAGCCATAAATATCTCATCGTTACCTTTCAAACTGGAGTTATATGTTATTCATTTGCGTTTTGCGGCCTCCCCGGTCATCGGAACGAATCGCACCGGGACGATTTCTTCGGTCGTGACCTTTCCGTTGGTTTTAGTCACTAACAACAGTTCTTGCCACAGTGTTCCAACCGGAACTACCAGCCGTCCGCCTTCGACCAGCTGGTCGATCAGGGGCTGAGGAATCGACGGCGGCGCGCAGGTGACGATAATGGCATCGAAAGGGGCATGTTCCTCCCATCCGATATAGCCATCGCCGCACCTGACATTGATGTTCTTGTATCCGAGTTCTCGCAGGAGACTGTCTGAGCGGCGGCAGAGTGGCTCTACTATTTCGATTGTAAAGACACTATCGGCCAGTTCGGCAAGAATGGCTGCCTGATAGCCCGAGCCGGTGCCGATTTCAAGCACTCTCTCAGAGCCTCCAAGTTTCAAAAGCCCGGTCATGAGGGCTACGATGTACGGTTGCGATATCGTCTGACCTTCGCCGATAGGAAGAGGATAATCAGTATAAGCGAATTCGCGATATTTCTCCGGAACGAACCTGTGACGTTCGACTTTGCGCATGGCCTCGAGCACCCGTGAGTCAGATATACCTCTGGCTTCGATTTGATACCTGACCATATTCTGACGGTCCTGCTGAAAGCCTGGCGTGGAATCAGGTTTTTGTGTCTGTTCCGACTGAGAGCAATATGACAAACCGTAGATGAGGCAGAACAGTACGATAATTCGGCTCGCGATCATCATAGCAATTGCCCCTTTGTCAAAGGCGAATCTCGATTGAGTAGCTACCTCAATCATACTAATTTGCGGCTTTGGAGCAAGCGGTTTTTGGCCGTAACCGGTCCAAAAATGCTGCTAGGAAAGTAATTTACGGCGGGCGGCAATAGTGATATATTACCGGTTGATTCCACAGCAACATAGCCCTCAAGGAGAATCGACATAGATCGTAAAATTACAGTCCTCTATTCGAATATTGGCCGTGGTCACGCGTATTATCTAGACGGAATTATCGAGGCCATGACCCGCCGGGGTGCACTGGGGTTAGTTCGACGGCAGGCCGATGTCTTCGAGGTGTCAAGCGGCCTGGCGCGGTGCGGGTGGAAAACGGTTCGATCTCTGTATTCCCGCGGTGCTTCAGACGGTGCGCTCGGTAGACTGTACGCCAGGATACGTAGCGGAGCGGATTACAACCGGCCCAGCTTAGCCCTGAATGTTCTGGGCCGTGATATCAGGTCAGCCTTTATGAGCAGCCCCGATGTGCTCATAGTTGCTCATCCGACGATTGTGGCCATGCTAAATGGGCGCAAAGATTTGGTCTACCAACATGGTGAGGTTGTGGCGCCGGATGAGGCTATCGTGAGAGGGGCCGCCTATGTTTTTGTGCCGACGGAACAGGTGGCGGAATCTTTTGTCCGGGGCGGCTATAGCGAATCGCAAGTTATTGTGACCGGTCTATGTGTGGAGCTTGTTCTTGCCCGCGTGGCCCGTGAAGCTTTTGAGGCCAGGCTGCTGCGAATCAACGGACAGGGTCCATTGACAGGAGCTTTTTTCAGTTCAGGGGCGGAGCCAAAGTCGCATGTGAAAAACCTGGTTGCGGTGGCCTGTCAGGCTGTGAATTTTGGTGGAAGAGCGATACTGTTCGCACCTCGTAACGGCGTTTTCCAGAGCCACGCAACCGCAAAGCTGGAGGAATCTAACATCGACTATCAAATACTTGATCACAGTGACCGGTTGCCATCGGAATTACCCCCGGCACTTGTGATTTTGTATGATTCAAGGCGTGAGCTGAATGTGTTTACGTCAAGTTTCTTTCAGCACTTTGACTATTTCGTGGCGCCATCGCACGAGAGAGCCAATTGGGCTTTAGGGCTCGGTTTACCCATGTTTGTGGTGGAACCGTGCTACGGGCCGTTTTCTCCGCTGAATCGGGAAACTCTTATCAAGGCGGGGGTGGCAGACACGATTGAAAGCCCCGCCGCTGCCGTTGGTTTTGGCAGGATGTTGCGGGAAATGCGTCATCACGGTGTTCTGAGCGACATGGCCCACGCCGGTCGGGGGAAATACGACATTAACGGTTTTGATAAAATTGCGGAATTTTTAATTAACAAAGTCAGCGCCTCTTAATTATACTATGAACTGTAACACCAAACAACTAATGGACTAATTTGGTCGCTTATGCTTAAACTCATCGGTAGTGATGGTACCCGCATTTATTCGTGGCTTTTGCGTCCGGGGGAGTATATCCTCGGACGGGGGAGTGATGCTGATTTTGTCGTTCCCGACAAGACTATCTCGAGAAGACACGTTCTGGTAGAGGTTCCGCCAAACGGTCAGATTTGCTACGTAACCGACCAGAACAGCCACAACGGCACTTTTGTCAATGGCAAAAAGGTAGAGACTCGGGTGGCTGTTGGCGATGGTGATCGTGTGGTTTTCGGCCAGGTGGAGTTCAAACTGTTGCCGGAGACAGCCGGCGCTCCGGTGGGGAGTCGTCCCTTTGTGACCCAATTGGCAGATATTGACCCGGAGAAATCGGTTTTTCTTTCTCTCAACGAGGCTCTCAAGCCCTTGCCTCCAAAAGTGACCGATTTGCCGGATGTGCTTCCCACCATGTTCGAAATGGCCAAAATTCTCGTGCTGCCGGAGCCGCAACAAACAATGCTGGAAACAGCCCTGCGGTTAGTGGGTAAGGTAATCCCGGCGGAACGGCTGGCAGTCTTGACGACCTCGGATGATGGCAGCGATATCGTGACACAAGCCTGTCTGCTTCCCGGCGGAAAAGACCCTGGTTCGTTCAATCTTTCGAGAACAGTAATTGACGAGATTCTGACACTGCGGAATTCTATTTTGATCGACCCGCACGATGACCCCAAGTTTTCCAGTCAGGAATCGATAGTGGCATCCAATATCCGTTCGGCCATGGCGGCTCCGCTGTTTGACGGAGGCGATGTACGCGGTATTCTGTATGTGGACACAACCAATCCGGTTCATCGCTATAATGACGACTACTTGAGATTGCTGGCGTCTTTTGGCAATCTGATTGCCTCACGATTGCTCAACTACGAACTGATGAAAGAACGGCAGGAGAGAGAAGTTTTCGCGGCGGAGTTGAGAAGAGCGTCTCTGATTCAACAGAATCTTCTGACAAAATCGCTTCCTGAAATACCGGGGTTTGCCATCCACGCCTTTCAGGAACAGTGCCGGGCAGTTGGTGGTGACTTGTATGATGTTGCTGTGTTGCCAGATGGCTGCATGGTGTTTGTGGTAGCTGATGTGAGCGGCAAGGGGATGGGCGGAGCTTTGCTTATGTCAAATATACTTGCGGCCTTTAGAATCCTGTATAGAGGCGATCAGTTCAGCCTTCACCGGGTCGTGAAGCTGGTCTCACAACAGTTGTTGAAATACAGCGCCGCGGAGGATTTCGCAACCGTGTTTGCCGGCATGGTGAATCCAAACACCAATACATTGTCGTATGTCAATGCCGGACACAACCCGCCCATTCTGGTTCGTAACGATGGCACGGTCGAATACCTGGAGCCTTCGGGTACCATGATCGGCGCTTTCGATTTTTCGGATTGGACCGAGCAATCAACCGTGATGCAACCGGGAGACTCACTGCTCGTGTTTACCGATGGCATAACTGAGGCTGACAAAGGAGAAGAGTTGTACGGTGATGAAAGACTGGTTCAGCTTGTGACTGAAAATCGCAACCTGTCGCCGTGTGATTTAGTAGAAAGTGTAATGAAGGACGTGACAATTTATGTTGACGGGTCGCCACGTTCCGATGATATAACGATGCTGGCCCTAAAGAGGGAGTAGACATGTTCGAAGCCGGACAACAGTTTTCTCACTTTGAGATTATCCGAAAGCTTGGCGAAGGTGGCATGGGGGAGGTCTACCTTGCCGAGGATAAAAAGCTCAACCGTAAAGTTGCGCTGAAGATTTTACTTGCCGAGGCTCTCGATGATGCCGAGCGACAGGCGAGGTTCCAGCGGGAAGCCAAAAGTGCCGCCCAGGTATCTCATCCCAATGTTATGGGAATTTATGATATCAATTCGGCGAAAGACCCAAAAACCGAAAAGACACTTACCTACATCGTCATGGAGCTGGTTGAGGGAAAGTCGCTGCTCGCTTACATGGGTAGTGGCAAGGTCGACCTCGCCTCAGTTGTCAAACTGGCCGAAAAGACGGCCTCGGGGCTTGCTGCCGCACACAAGATGGGTATCGTTCACAGAGATATCAAAGCGGATAATATTGTCGTCAACAACGAGGGCGAACCGAAGATTCTGGATTTTGGTCTTGCCAAACCGGCCTCGGTGGTGGTCGAGGGTGATGATAGTGACGCCACTCAAACGGTGGAAAAAGATCAGTTGACGCGAGCCGGGAAGATAGTAGGGACCGTATCTTACATGTCACCCGAGCAGGCGAGGGGTGATCAGGTTGACAGCCGCTCCGATATTTTCTCATTCGGGGTGTTGCTTTACAGGATGGTTACCGGGGAGTTTCCTTTCACCGGTCCATCGACCGTATCCACGCTGGCTAAAATTCTAGAGACCAGGCACGAACCGCCACACCTTAAGAACAAAGACATTCCGGCCGAGTTGGAACGGATAATCGATAAGTGTTTGCAAAAGGCCGCCGATGATCGCTATCAGGATACACGCGACCTTGTCGTCGATCTTCGCAATCTGCGCCGAATGTACGATAGCGGTACTTCCGACACGATTTCGGCGGAGTACTCATCGTTGAGGAATAAGAGCATATTGTCCGGTGCGAGGCCCCGACGTCTTCGGAGGATTCTGATAGGTGTAGGGGTGGTGGCTGCACTGTCGGTTGTGTTCAAGTTCTCAGGCGAATCAGACTCTCCGGCCCTGTCTACGGCTCAGGCACAAGGGAACAGTCTGGCGATATTGGGCTTTGAAAATAAAACCGGCGATGCCAGTCTCGATTGGCTCGAGACCGGACTACCGGAAATTCTACTTACAGACCTGGCTCAGGCCGAAGCTATAACTATTATCAGCCGCGAGCGGATAATCGATTGTTTCCCGGAGAGTAAAAAGAGCGACCACACTTTTGATGAGTGTGTCGATGCTGCCTCTTCGCTGGGAGCCGTAAACCTCCTGTCGGGGACTTTCTTTAAGCTTGGGGATAAGCTCAGGATCGATGCCAGACTTCAGGATGTGGCCACGGGTAATATTATTTTCGGCGAAAAAGTAATTGGTGATGATCCGTTCACACTCGTCGATAGCCTTACGGCGAAGATTGCTGCGTCGTTGAACATCACCAGACAAATGGAGCAGGACAAGAGCGTTTCCACGTTTACATCGTCATCACCCGAGGCCTACAAGCATTACCGAATTGGCCTGGACAAGATGTATTCTGAGTTATATGAGGACGCCATAGACGAATTCAATAAGGCATTGGCAATAGACTCTACGTTTGCTCTTCCTTATATGAGGATAGGTATGTCTCTGGTGTTTCAGGAGCGTCCGCAGGAGGGCGCCGAATATTTTGCTCTGGCCAAGAAATACGAATCCAGTCTGCCGCTACGAGAGCAAAGCCTGCTGGAGATATATGCCGATATCTGGCTGGACCCGCAGTACGATAAAGCCTTCATAAAAATGGAATCGTTCGTCAAGCGGTATCCGGACGACAAAGAGGGTCACACGATCTACGGACTTATGATCCACAGCTTCACCGGTGATACAACAAGAACCTTCGCTCACCTTGATACTGCTCTTCAATTGGATCCTTCCTACCAATTGGCATTGTCCCTGTATGCCAGCTACTATCGGCGTCTCTCGATGCTCGACGAGGCGGTCAAATATGCGGAAACATCAAGGAAGTATCATCCGGAGTCCCCGGACCCTTATCTCCTGCTTTCAAGAGTGTACACACAACGGAAACAGTACGACAAGGCCATTGCGGAGCTGACGGCTCTGCTGAAGCGGTATCCCGATCATTCCACGGCGCTCATTCGTCTGAGCGATCTCTATATCACGAGGCGGGATTTCGACAAAGCCATGGAGTACGTGGAAGAATTAGGCAGGCAAAGACGGGATGATCCCTTCGAGATGTACCGATATTACCTGCAACGTGCCGACATCGTGTGCTGGAAAGGGCAGTTCAAGGCTGATCTGGCATTGCAGTTTGATGCATACAAAATCGCCGTTCAGACAGAAGACAGTACCTATGTCAGGGATGCTCTTAACAATATTGCTCAACGTTACCACCGTTACGGTCAGCCGGATAGCGCGCTTTTTTATCTGAAAGAGGCTGACAAATGGGCGACCGCGATGCTGGCGATAGACTACCCTTTAGCGGCGGTAGAGTACGACCATACAAAGTACGAGGAACTGCTTCCGAGATTTGAGGAATCGATGGAGGCATTTCGCCTGAGACTTCCTTCGAATTTGATGTACCTCGTTGACGCTATTTCCGAGACGTTTCATGCTCGTGGCAGGGCCGACACGGCGGCCCTGATAGATGTAATTGAGCAAAAGCTCATTCCTGCGAAGAGTGGAACCATCCGGGGGATAAAATGGGAGGCGGGAATACTGAGAGTCAAAACGGGGGCCTACGAGGCAGGCCATCAACTCATAGAAGATCATCTTGCCGAGTTGAACGAGCAACCCAGCGCCGAGAGATATCTGATGTCGCAGTACTACCTGGGTATTGCTGAAGAGGGGTTGGGCAAGACAAAAGAGGCGATCGCGCGGTACAAAGAGGTACTGGAATACTGGGGAAACGCCGATATCGAGACTGATCCCATCAAAGATGTCCGCCGTCGACTGGCAGCCCTGACCAGTTGACCGGGACAACGATATGAGCAAGACAAAACCCGCCCCGGCGGGTTTTTCTTTTGCTTTAGCATGGTTTCATACCTATATTCTGCGGATTATGTTTGGAAAAGCCACGTCATTCGTCAGGCAATTTGATAATAGCCTCTGGATTCTCTCCGCCGGATGGTTTGTCAGTGCGGCGGGATTTGCCATTTCAATTCCTTTTATAGCGATATACTTCCACGCCGAACTGGGATTGTCGATGTCCGAGATCGGCCTGTTCTTTGGCGCCTTGGCGGTTGTCAGGTCAATTTTTCAGGCTGTCGGGGGAGAGGTCTCCGACCGGATGGAGCGAATCACTCTGGCCGTTTACTCCCAGATATTCAGGGCGGCGGCTTTTGCTGTTCTGGCTGTGTCTATCTACAGAGACTGGGGTTTTTGGCCGGTGGCGGCTGCCCTGGCGGTTAACGCCATGTTTGGAGCTGTTTTCCAGCCGGTCGCCAACGCTATGGTCTCGGATATAGTGCCTGCCGACAAGCGGCTGGATGGATACGCCATAACCCGCTCGGCAGGCAACCTCGGATGGGCGGTGGGGCCGGCCGTGGGCGGTTTCTTCGCCGGATACTCCTACGGGATCCTGTTCGTCTTCTCTTCGGCGGCCACGCTTGTTTCAGGGCTTGTCTTCCTGTTTTTTCTTAAGCCGGTGAAGACAATCCGGACTCAAGAGAAATTCAAATTCTCGGACCTCGTGGCTATCAGAAAAGATTCCTACCTCGCGCGCCACTCCCTGTTGATCTTTGCTCTATATCTCGTTGTCGCGCAACTCATGGCGCCTTTCTCGGTGTACACCGTGGAAATTGTGAAGATCAGTGAGCATCAACTTGGCCTGCTTTACACGCTCAACGGACTTATGGTTGTGCTGCTTCAGATACCTGTTACGAGACTGCTGGCTAAATACAAGCTTACATCGCAATTAGCAGCCGGGGCGTTCCTGTACGCGATCGGCTACGGAATGGTAGGATTGTTGGTTGGCTTCGAATACTTCATAATCGCAATCATTATCGTAACGCTCGGTGAAATCATTATGTCGCCTCCGTCGCTGACGCTGACCTCGCGCCTGGCTCCTGATGGCAGGATGGGGCGCTACATGGGGATATTTGGTTTCTTCGTGGCTTCCGGATGGTCGTTCGGGCCTCTTTACGGGGGCGTTATCCTGGACCACTTCGGCTCCCATGCTGCTGTTGCCTGGGCATTGATAGCATCACTGGCAATATTGGCCGGCTTCGGATACATGCTGTTCACCAGAGTGCTTCCCGACCGGTTCAATATCAAAGACTGAGGCTATTTGATAATCACAAACTTGCCGATCTGAGTGCGCTCTTCGGACTCTACCACCCAGTAGTATAATCCGCTCACGGCAGCCTGAGTGTTGCGCGTTATCAAATCCCAGGTGTCATGCATCGCTTCCGGACCGCCGTTCGGGTAGTTGTGGTCCAACTCGCGAACCAAATCACCATCTAAAGAGTATATGTATATCTTACACACGCGCGGAAGATTGGCAAAGTGTATTCTACGCATACGGTCATCGGATAGCGTCCCGTGCCTGTTTTCGTAACCGAGTCCGTCATAGTCTGCATCAGCCCGATATGGATTGGGATAGACATAGACTTTCAGGTCGCGTTCTTCTACTTCGTCAACCGATGTCAACGGATAGGCTACCTGGACTCCATTGAGAACCGATGTCTCCAGAGCCGAGAGGCCAATTTCCGGCGAACCGAAATCAAAGGCGGTTACATTGACAAAATATGGCACCGTGGGAAGCAGGTTACCAATCTCGAACTCGTACTCGAAATATTTCAGGTAACCATCATCGGTCAATTCGTCCGGATGGGCATTCGCAGGATTCAATGTCGATGGATACGGCTGATCCGGATAGATGCGGTTGATTGGGGTCGTGACCCCAAAATCGGAACGGTTGTAGTCCTGGGGTACGAAATAGAAAACCGAATCATCGTAGAACGGATGAATATAAGGGTTGACCGCTGTGTATGCTGTCGGATTGAAATTGTCTATTCCGATTGGATCACCATAGAGAGTCTGAAGTTGTTCGAGCGTGTATGGCCGGTCAAGCACCCGGTAGGTCAATCTCATATTGTCATAGACATATTTGTTGTAATTCTCCCTATCATAAGAAGCTACCATACTGAAACTCTCTGACCGGTCGTCGCGGCTGATATAGACCCGGTATCCCTCGAAATCGGCGACATTTGAGAAGCGGTCCGGTTCTGTTTCCGATCTGAGACCGTTGAAGCGAATTCTGAGCGCGCCCATGGCCGGTTCAACCCAGAATTCAGGAGCGGGCGGGGGAGAAGCGCCGCGGAAGTCAGGAACGCCATCACCTTCGTACCAGGTGGTGTCGCAGGCTTCAAACACCATACCTGTGTCGGTCAACAGCGTGTCATTGCAGCAGATGCGGTATTTGCCGCTGTCACCGTCACCATCAGTATCAACACCGGGGTTGTCATATATCCATGACGCCCATCGGGAATTGGTGGCCAGGGAGGAGAAGTCGAGCTTATTGTAGAATGCCGATGGGTTGTAGGGGTCAAAAGATTCGAAATCTTCGGGGTTTACATGAAAATCCTCACCACCAACCCACGCCAGTGAGATGGGTAGTTTTTCGCCGGGGTTTACATTGAATGGTCCGAACGACATGAGATAGCGCACATCGAACCCCTTGGCGTAAGTTTCCGCGTTCTCCGGCGGCGGTAGCCATCCCTCGGGACTGTGATCGATGGCTGTATACATCAAATCATAATCAAACTCTTTGTGTCTCATGATGTAATATTTGTTCCTGTCACCCGCGGGCGTTCCCATGCGTACGCCAAAATCACGGAACGGGTCTTCGGGGGTGCCTATCTGGCGGGGGCCGAAATCCCGCGTGACGTCGGTCCAGTTCATTATCCACCAGTTGAAGGAATAATTGAGCGAGTCAGACGGTGTCCGAACCACGCGTACGCCGACTGCGGAGAGGGGAGATTTTTCGGTCCACCGGCCATCGACCGGTTCACCGTCATTGTCGGCGTGGTAGGCAATGTTTATGGTGTCGAGGAAACCGCAGCCATCCGCGGCCGGATGCGTTCTGTAAAAGCCGACAATATCGTCGGTCCAGTACTGTATATCCTGAAGAGACTCATGAAACACACATCCGTCCAGCCATATGCCCAGGTAGACGTCTTCAAGAACATCATCTCCGATATTTTCCACCTGGTAGTCGAACAATATGAAATCATCGGCATAATCATAGCTCCACGCCATCGAACGCTGGGTGGCCTTGATATTTAAGGGGACATGCGGAGAAGGGTCATCACAGTAGCTCGAATTCACCAGCGCCGGGTTGGTTGAGGTGTCCGTATATTCAGAGATTATATCCTCTTCCGAATAGGCATTCTCACTGAAGAACGGACTCATGGGATCGATCGATTGAAATTTGAGCTCTCCAAACGGAGGGATATCCGGCCACAGTTCATAGGAGCAATAAAGGTCCTCGGCACCGCACGATACCAGCGTATCTCTGCCAACCACCGCCCCGACCCAGAGGGCACACACCCAAAGGTAGATTAAATCGCTGTTCTTGGGATAAATGCATGCCTGTACCTTGTTGCCCGAGATAGGGTCAAGGACAGGTTCGCCTTCTGATCCGAAGGTGCCGTTGTTTCTGATGACGAGCTGCATCCGGCCTCTGGTGTGTACGGCGCGGTCAATGTCCCGCACGGCGGTGGAGAGAACGGAGGGAGTGTTTTTCGGGAAGGATGACCGGTCCAGTTTCGGGTTGCGAGCCTCGACACATGGCGTAACAATGTGTGTGATGCAAACCGCAAGGAGGATAATCGCCCGGAAGCCTTTTTTCAAGAAAGACTCCTACGTTTGTAAGATGCTACTTTATAATGACAAACTTACCCATTTGAGTGCCCTGCGCGGACTCCACCACCCAGTAATAGAGACCGCTTACGGCCGCCTGGGTGTTGCGGGTAATCAGATTCCATGTGTCGTGCATGGCTTCAGGGCCGCCATTGGGGTAATTGTGGTCCAACTCTCTGATCAGATCGCCGTCGATAGAATAGATATATATCTTGCAGACGCGGGGTAAATTGGCGAAATTAATGCGCCTCATCCTGGAACTGGCCTCGGTACCGTCACGATTCTCGAATCCATCGGTATCATAACCCTGATCAGCACGATAGGGGTTGGGGTATACATAGACTTTCAGGTCCCTCTCCTCAACCTCATCAGCCGGAGTAAGCGGATATGCCACCTGGGCTCCGTTGCCTAAGGCACTCTCCAGCGAAGATAAACCAACCTCCGGAGATCCGAAATCAAACGCCGTAACATTCAGATAATAGGGGACGGTAGGCAACAGACTATCGATTTCAATCTCGTATTCGAAATACTTCAGGTAGCCGTCTTCGGTCAGTTCATCTGGTTGGGCCGTCTGGGGGAACAGTGATGAGGGGTAGGGTTGGTCAGGATATACTTTTGTAATCGGTGTCGTTATACCCAGATCTGAGCAGTTGTAGTCCTGAGGTGTGAAATAAAACATTGAGTCCGAATACAAGGGGTGGACATACGGATCGGCGCGGGTGTACAGCAGCGGTTCGAAGTCAGCATCCCCTATCAGGTCTCCGTATAGCTGCTGGAGGCTTTCCCTTGTGAACGGGGGGTCGAGCAAGACATACGCGCCTTTGTTATAATTGTAAACATACTTATTGAAATTATCGACATCGTACGATGCCACCAGACTGTAACTGCTGGGGCGATCGTCACGGCTGATATATACTCTATAGCCCTCGAAATCCTGATTGCCGGAGAATCTATCAGGCGTAGTCTCTGATCGCAGGCCATTGAATCTAACGCGAAGAGCTCCTGTGCGGGGTGTTATCCAGAAATCTGGGGCGGGAGGGGGAGAAGCTCCTTGGAAATCAGGAACACCGTCGCCCTCGTACCACGTCGTGTCACAGCCAAGATATACGATACCGGTATCTGTTACTACTGTGTCGGTGCAGCAAGTCCGGAATTTGCCCCGGTCACCGTTGCCATCCGTATCGACACCGGGATTGTCATATATCCAGGACGCCCATCTGGAATTGGTTGCCAGTTCAGTAAAATTAAGCCTGTCATAGAAGACTCCGGGATTATATGGGTCAAAGACCTCAAAGTCGGATGGATCAACGTGTACATTATCTCCCCCGATCCATGCGAAAGAGATAGGCAGGCTTTCGCCGGGGCGTATATCGAAGGGGCCAAACGACAATAGATTGCGGACATCAAAACCGCCCGCATAGAGATCGGCGTTTTCCGGAGGAGCCAGCCATCCCTCACCGGTGTGATCCAGCGCAGTATAGAGCAAGTCGTAGTCGAACTCTTCATGTCTCATGACATAGTATTTGTTTCTATCTCCAACAGGCGTGCCAAGTCTGGTTCCGAAGTCACGGAACGGATCATCGGGCGTTTCTGCCCTGCGAGGCCCAAAATCTCTTGAGGGGTCTCCATAATTAATAATCCACCAGTTGTATGAGTACTCCAGGGAGTCCGAGGGAGTCCGAACCACACGGGCACCAACGGCTGAACGCGGCGATCGGTCATCCCAGGCGCCGTCGGTCGGATCACCATCGTTATCAGTATGGTACGCGATATTTACGGTGTCAACAAAACCACAGCCCTCAGGTGCCGGATGCGTGCGATAGAATCCTACCAGATCGTCGGTCCAGTGCTCCGAATCTCTATTGATGACGTGCCAGACATCTCCGTCAACCCAGATTCCCATGTAGACCTCTTTGAGGTCTTCTTCACCGATATTCTCTATCTCATAGTCGAATAGTACGAAGTCGTCAGCATAGTCGTAGCTCCAGGCCATTGACCGCTGTACAATTTTCACGTTGAGCGGTATATGAGGGGCTTCGTCACAGTCGGTTCTCGTAATACCCTGGTCATCTATCGTATCGGTATATACGCATATAAGATCCTGTTCGGAATATGCGTTTTCAGAGAAGAACGGCGAGCTTTCGTCAATAGTCATATATTCGATATTGCCGAACGGCTCAATCTCAGGCCAGAATTCGTAGGTGCAGTAAAAGTCTTCATCGGCAACGGAAACAATCGTGTCGCGTCCGACGATGGCGCCGATCCAGAGACCGGCCACCCACAGATACACCAGGTCGCTGTTCTTCGGGTAGACGCATGCTTGCAAAGATGCGCCGGTGAAGGCATCTATCTGAGAAGTACCCTCGGTACCAAAGGTGCCGTTGTTGCTTACGACAAGCTGCATCTTACCCTGTGTGTGGGCAGCATGCTGTACCGCTGGTCTTGTGGCTGTGGAAACGGTTAGTTCCCGGGTCTTGTCAGATTCCAAGCGGTCGCTTTTTCTGTCTTGAGCAGATATCGCGGTATTGAGTAATAAAGTAAAGACCGCCAAAAAAACGAGTTTCTGGCGGACCTTTACCGAAAAAAGTCTTTTCATAAAGATATGAACTACATTATGATGACAAGTTTTCCAATCTGAGTTTCGCCGTCTTCCGGCTCAACAACCCAATAATACAGGCCTGACACAACCATCTGGGTATTGCGGGTGATCATATTCCAGATCTCATGAGAGGCTTCAGGGTCAGTCGGACTCTTGTCATGGTCAAGTTGACGCACCAAATCTCCATCGAGAGAATATATACTGATAGTACACTTGGGCGGCAGATTCGCAAAGTGGATCTCCCGCACACGGTCATCGGGATAGTCTCCCTTCATTCTACCTTCATAGCCGCTGCTCCGGTAGTCGGCATCCATCCGGTAAGGATTCGGGTAAACATAGGCCTTCAGACCTCTCTCGGCCACCTCATCGGATGACGCCAACGGATATGCTGCCTGTGCTCCGCTTGAGCGGCTGGATTCCAGGGCTTGGAGATCGGATTCCGGTGAGCCGAAATCGAAGGATGTAACGTTCACCCACCACTCAATTGTGGGTTGGAGGCTGTCGATGACTAATTCGTATTCGAAATATTTCAGCAATCCCTCATCGGTAAGCTCATCTTCATTGGCCAGCGTCGGGTCAAGGTCCGACGGATAAGCCTGATCTGGATAGACTTTCCGGATATTCGTGGCCTCTCCAAGTTCGGAAACGTTGTAGTCCTGCGGTGTGAAGTAGAACATCGAATCCGGGAAACCGGGCATTCTGTAAGGTTCCGAAATGGAGTACAGAAGCGGGTCGAAATCTTCCCCATACAGTATCCTGAGAGAATCTATCGTAAACGGTATGTTTTTCAGTTCGAAGCCGGCCTCGGGTAGCTTATCCGGATTGTATACCATCTTGTTATAATCTTCTATGTCATACGAAGAAACCATGCCAAAACTGGTTTCACGCTCATCAAGGCCGACATAAACCCGGTACCCTTCGAAATCGATTATTCTTGAGAAAACGTCGGGGGTTGTTTCCGTGCGAGTACCGTTGAAGCGGACTCTTAGAGAACCTACCGACGGCTCAATCCAGAATTCCGGCGGCGGAGGCGGGGAAGCACCCTGGAAGTCGGCCTTGCCGTCGCCTTTGTACCATATTCTTTCGCATTGTGTCTGCGCTTCATCGAAACAGCAAATACGCACCGCTCCCGAATCTCCATCGCCGTCGGTGTCGAGTCCGGGATTATCATACACGCGCGAGGCCCAGGTTGAGTTTAACGCCAGGTCCGCGAAATTCAAGTTTGCGTAGAAAGCGTCCGGATCGTTCGGCAGGTTGTTAATGTTAGTTGGAATTTGATGGAAGTTTTCTCCGGCGATAAAGGCGAACGAGATTGGCAGTTTCTCACCCGGCTCAATATCGAATGGTCCGAAGGACAACAGATAGCGGGTGTCAAAGCCGTTGGATACATTGTCCCGGTCAATCGAAGAAGGAAAGGTCCATAGAGGATCGGTCGGCTGAATGGATGACGTCCGGATCTGGTCAAAATCGAACTCACGATTTCGAAGCAGGTAATACTTGTTTCGATCACCCTCCGGAGTTCCGAGACCACCGGTGCCAAAATCTCTGAAATCCTCTTCCAATGTCCCGACATTTTCACGCTCACGTGGACCAAAATCAAACGCCGTGGAGGCATTGGAAATCCACCAGTTGAATGAAACCTCCGGGTAATCGCCGGGCGTACGAACGATTCTCATAGCCGTGACATCGGGACATGATTGGTCGGTAAAGCCACCATCAGGGTCGCCGTCGTTATCGGCAATATAGGCCAGGTTAACAGTGTCGAGGAAGTCACACACACCTTCGTAAGTGGTCGTAAAGGTTTCCCTGAAGCCGCAAATGTCATCGGTGTGGTAATCCGTTAAACCGGTCCAGCCGACATCGGCATCATTGTAGAAACCCATGTAGGCTGCTTTGATTGTGCTGGTCCCAATATTCTTTACCTCGTAGTCGAACAGGATAAAATCTTCGGCATAAGAATATGACCATGCATACGAGCGCTGAGTAACTTCAATGTGAAGTGGCCTGTGTTGCTCACCCTGCCACACGCCGCCGCCATCAATATAGGGGAAGGTGTCGTTGTACCTGGCTATGTAGTCTTCTTCTGATACAGCCCCGTCGTAGAGTTCCGGGCTTTCGGGCTCGCGGAGAGTGCGATAGACCATGTCACCCAATCCCTGGATATCAGGCCGGAATTCGTTTCCGTCACACGACCAGCCATCGGCGCCGGTAGACACCAAAGTATCGCGTCCTACTACTGCTCCAATCCAGAATGCGGCCGCAAATAGATAGTCAACGGCTGAGTTTTTGGGGTATTCACACGAGCGCACTACATCTCCGGTAATGCAGTCAGTGGTGGAGCCACCAGCCGGCCAGCCGGTGCCTAACGTGCCGTTATTGTTAACGCCCAAGGCGATCTTACCAACATCCTGTGCGACAATACAATAAGCCGGGTCGTCGACAGCCGACAGACTGTTATATAGATCCTTGCTAGTGTTCTTGTCAAAAGCCGCTCGGGAAAATACGGACTGTGAAAAAATAAGGCAAATTGCAAGAACCAAAATAGTAGCTTTTAAGATGTTCTTAGTCATCATGACCCTTACACTCTGGTTTGAAAGTTCTTATTACTGACATTCATCCTCTTGGTATGGTTCAGGGAACCAGACTAAACTTGCAGCGAATTTCAAGCGGTAAAATTACGAAATTATAAGACCGTAGGCAAGCTATTTCGCTGAAAAAATTAGCCATGATTCCTCTCTTGAGCTTGGTTCCCGGACATCTTCCGCCACACAGCAGGAAGGCCTCTAATGCCAAGGCCGTAAAGGCAAAATGCGATCTTAGCGATCGCTACAACCCGTTGACCTCGACGCAATTCTCCGAGTTCCATCGTACTGACGTACTTATGGCATTAATTGATTAGTTGAATATGATAAAAAGAAAACAAATCGTCGGTGAGAAAGGCCGGGCTGGCTCGCTTGCCCTGAAGCATAATCGGGACCAGACAGGTTGAAATTGGTTCTCACCCGGCATCTAAGCCGGGTGGTGGAGCGATAGTAATGATTTGGCTGCGTATCCTGTTGTCTACATTATAATTACGAGCTTGCCGATCTGTATTTCCTCATTGGCCGATTCGACAGTCCAGTAGTAGAGACCGGAAACAACCATCTGAGTATTGCGTGTGATCAGATTCCAGACCTCGTGCGATGCGGTAGGATCGGCAGGATTTACATCATGGTCAATTTCCCGGATTAGGTCACCATCGAGAGAATATATTCTGATAGTGCATTTGGCCGGAAGATTGGCGAAGTGGATGGTTCGTACGCGATCATTGGGGCGGTCTGATTCCATGCGGCCTTCAAAACCCGCATCGCGATAGTCCGCATCGGACCGATAAGGATTAGGGTAGACATACGCCTTGAGCTTGTTCTGCTCGACATCGGTCGAGGTGAGATTCGGATACGCCGCCTGAGCACCGATTGTCACCGAGCTTTCAAGCGATTCGAGTTCGGCTTCGGGTGAACCGAAATCAAAGGCCGTTACATTCACATAATAAAGCACGGTGGGCAGAAGGTTTTCTACGTAAAATTCATATTCAAAATATTTCAAGTAGCCATCATCCGTCACTTCATCGGCCATAGCGGAATCCGGATTCAGGTTCGAGGGATAAGGCTGATCGGGATACAATTTGCGGATCGGTGACGATACGCCGAACTCGGCGGCATTGAAATCCTGTGCTTCGAAAAAGAACATTGAATCCGGGAACAGCGGCAGCCGGTATGGATTGGCGCGTGTGAAAGCCGTTGGTTCAAAAGTGCTGTCATCGCACGAAAGGCCGTAAAGGCAGCGGAGAGAGTCCAGGGAGAACGGTATATCGAGCAGTTCATATGCTTCCCCGGTCCACACCAGCTTATTATAGTCTTCTCTATCATAAGAGCCGACCAAACTGTAGCTGGATTCTCTGTCATCGCGTGCCACATAGACCCGGTAACCCTCAAAATCCACCAGTCGGGAGAAAACATCCTTTGCTGTTTCCGACCGCTGTCCGTTGATGCGCACGCGTATGGCGCCTATGGTCGGCTCTAACCAGAAGGTTGGCGGGGGCGGGGGAGATGCTCCGCGGAAATCCGGGACACCGTCACCCTCATACCATATCAGCTCGCACAAATTGGCATCATATTGCTCTGTGGTCAGGGTGTCCTGAATATCATCGAGGCTTATAGCAATCGAATCGGAGCAGCACAGTCTCACCTTACCGGCATATCCGTCGCCGTCGGTGTCGATACCGGGATTGTCGTAAATTCTGCCCGCCCAGGCGGCATTGAGGCCGAAATCCGAGAAATTGATATTGTCGTAAAAGGCATCGGGGTCTTGTGGCAGATTGCTGATATTGGCGGGGTCCTGATGAAAACCTTCCCCGGCAACATAGGAGAACGAAATCGGCAGCTTCTCTCCCGGTTCAATATCAAACGGGCCGAAAGACAGCAGGTATCGAGTGTCAAAGCCGTCGGAGACATTACCGGCCAGGGTCTGGGAAGGATACAACCAGAGCGGATCAGTCGAACCTATTGATGCGGTATAGACCTGGTCGTAGTCAAATTCCATGTTCCTCATCATGTAATACTTATTGCGGTCACCTTCGGGCGTGCCAAGTCCGCCGGTGCCAAAATCCCTAAACTCATCAAGCAGCCGGCCAACCTGATCACGTTCTCTGGGGCCAAAATCAAGCGCCGCTGATGAATTGCTGACCCACCAGTTGAAAGACACATCGAGTGTGTCGGCCGGCGTGCGCACGATTCTGGTACCGGTGACGCTGGGGACCGATTCCTCGCCGTAATAAGAGCCGTCAGGGTCGCCATCGTTATCGGCTATCCAGGCAATATTTACCGTGTCCCAGTATAGGCAGTCACCGTATTTGGAAGGCAGGGCTTCTATAAACCCGCATATATCATCGGCATAACCACCGCCCGCGGAACTTTGACCAAAGTAAACGTCGGCATCGACATAGACACCCATGTAGACATTCTGGAGCCGGGAATTGCCGATATTGCGGACCGTATAATCAAACAGTACGAAATCTTCCGCATAAGAGTACGACCAGGCATACGAACGCTGACTGACTTCGATATTGAGGGGGGTATGAGACCTGCCATCCAAATCAGTACCGGTGCCGGCGGTGACGGTATCAGTGTACGTCATTATATAGTCTTCTTCGGAGACGGCCCCTGCGAGTTGTCTCGCGTCGAGAGAACTGATCGACTTTTTGACAATGTCACCGAACGGGCTTGGGTCCGGCGCAAATTCGCGGACCCACGACCAACCCGTAGCAGCCGTGGACACCAGCGTGTCGCGCCCCACCACCGCTCCGATCCAGAACGCACCGGCATAAAGGTATCTTGTATTGGAGCCTTTGGGGTATTCGCAGTCAAGAAGCGCTTCGCCCGTAATAACGTCTGTGGAAGATACGGAGAAACCGGTGCCGAAAGTGCCGTTGTTGTTTATGGCGAGGACCATTCGTCCCACGCGATGTCCCACAGCGCCGTAGGCAGGCGTGCTTGCTGAAAGGGTTAGATAGGTTTCTTTACGGGCTTCATCGAATAAGGCCCTGCCGGAAACCGAACCGATCAACATGAAAAATAGGAGTGCGAACGCACCCAATTGTCTGTTATTCATCCCTTGAGCTTTCCCATCAGGTTGTGTTTCAAAGACGTTGCGGGAGGTCTCGGCGTTCAGTATTTCTTGCACCAATCACGTCTTCGAAAGACGGGAATATAACTGACAATTGACCACGGCGCAATTATTTTCCGGTTTGCGCTAATATCGCAAACCGGTACGATTCCAATCGAACGTCCGTCGATTCATCCGGCATTCGCCGGCAGCAGTGCAGGTTATGTCTATAGACAGGCTCCCGGAGCCGGACCGGACTTCCAGATATAGTCCACCAGATATGTCAGGTCAAGTGGGTCAACCTCGGTGTCGCTGTTGGTGTCACATTCTTCGACGCAGGCCACATCGGGCCCGCTTTTCCACAACCAGTTGACGAAATAAGTGACATCCAGCGGGTCGATCTCTCCATTGTGGTCAATGTCACCGCGAACCTGACAGCAACTTGTTGAGACCGAAATCTGACCCGTTTCAGTTGCGACGGTATAATTAAAAAGGTCTGTCTGGAATTCAGGCAGGTATGATTCGTATCCGCCCAGTTGTACCGCAGCCGTCTGGTCCTCGGTAGCGCCTGCCGGGATGGTCCAGTACAACTTTCACGATGTCACCCTGACCCGGCGGAAGGTCAGGTGATGTGTCGCTGTTGGATGCGATGAGCCGAAGCGTAAGTCTCTTACCGAACCATATGTCATAGTGCAGGTATTCTTGAATCTCAAAATAATCAGTGCGACATCCGACCGTGGAAAACGAGTCGAACGTGATAGCCAGATCTCCCGGAAATTCCACCGGTATCTTGATGTAATGAGCTGCAACAGTATTGTTGGCCGATATGACAACCTCGACTTGCTGTTCGGGGGCCGCCGCGGCGTCGCCGGCTTTCATGGTGTCGGCCAGGACAATCATGTAGTCGTTTTTCGTCGCAACGTGCGGTTCTCCACCGGACATTACCTCCAGAGAAACATCAAATATGCCGGCCTGCTCGTATGTGTAAGCGGGGGACTGCACGAATGCGGAACCACCGTCGCCAAAATCCCAGGTCCAGCCATCAACGGCCAAGCCGGATGAACCGGTGAAATTGACATCCAGTGGAGCCCAGCCATGAGTCACATCGGATGTGAATGATACTCCATATACTTCGTCACATGACCCCTGAAGGTCGGGGAGAGGCCCGATATTTTTGACGCTCGGAGCCTGAGGGGTGGAATGTGTCGTCAACAGGTAGCGCATCTCGTTGTGGTCAAGAGTCGTTCCATGCGCAGCCTTATTGACTCCCTGAAGAACAGCGCACGCACCGACTATTATAGGCGAGGCGCTGGAGGTGCCTGAGAAACCGGCCGTGTAATGGTCGTCCGGAGATGTCCCGTAAAGGTCGCCGTACCCCAGTGTGTAGACATTCCAGGTACCGAAAGCGTGAACATCGAGACGTATGCCATAGTTGGTGAACGATGCCGGGACATGATTTTCATCCGAGGCGGCTACCATGATGGCGCCGGAGAAGCGATAGTCGGGATAAAACAGACTGTCGTAAATTTCGGTATCATCGTAGTTTTCAGCGCCATTGCCGCCTGCTTCAACAACGATTTGTCCGAGAGCCGATGCGGTCAGGATGGCATCGAAATTCTCCTGCCAGTATTCCATAGCTACATATCCGCGTTGATCCGAACGGACCTGAAAATCATAATGCGGACCGGGAGCGTGTAGTTCGATCAGTATGATATCGCCCACTTCGGCATTGGCTGAGGCCGTAGCGATAGCATCGGCAGTCGACATCGAGCCGATTGAAACCGTGCCGAGATCCACGCCATAAGCGATGCCGGTCATACCGAAATCATTGGAGTCGGAGGCAATCTCGCCCAGCACGGCGGTTCCGTGGTTCCACCAGCCGGGATCGTTTATCAAAGAGCCGGCGATGTGGAAATTGTCAGTGCCGCCGTGAAGGTCTTCGTGGGTCTCTATCCAGTTTCCTTCGATGTCGATCACCTTGACATCCTCACCGTGTCCGCCGGGGAACCCCCAGCCGTGATATGCATCAACACCGGTCGGGGCGGCCTGCAGATAAAACTGCTGAGCTTCCCACGCCGGAGTTGCCGCGGACAAAGCCAGGCTGGCGATATCCGGTTTCGGGGCATAATAGGCAACTTCAACGATATCCAGGTTGCGAATCTCGTTTAGCATCTGCTGCCTCGCCTGCGGCGAAGCAGATGGTGCTATGGCAACTTCATAATACAGTGTAAGGTCCGGAAGATTCATTCCGGAGCGACGCGAGCCTTCGTCGCGCATTCTATCCAGAGTCGACTTGTCCGTTAGAAAACGTGATTTGACTTCAGAAACCCTGTCGGAGGCGCCAAGAACGGCATTGAGTGCATTCCATGCTGCGCCGTTGAGGTCGAACTGCCCCTGACTTAAAGCGGGCCGGCCAATTCCTTCGCGGAGCTTGAAGACAATCCTGTCGGTGTCCGAAAAAGCAGGCGCTGCCTGTTCGGTCGCAGGCACGACAACTCGCCTCTTTAATTCATGATTTTTTGCATGGAGATTGGCGGCAAAGATCATCAGTGCGATTAGAACTAACAGGGGGGAACTCAGTCTTACAAATTGCTTTGGTATCATGACGAAACCTTTTTATTGAAGAGTTACTTTCGTCGTATTCAGGTGTATTCTCTAAAATAACTGAAAATGCGTTTTTAGCAACCTCAAACTGGACGACATCACTGACGTTTTGTAAGGCGCACGGATACAGCGATTTATGCTTATGGTGGGTTGCCGGCAAACGGGTGCCATTGCCGGTAAATCAGATTAAAATCGGTCGCTAAGGACCATGACTCTAACATTGATACCGCCAGACTCCGACCATTTACCAAAAAAAAGACCGGCCAAAAGGCCGGTCTTCAGTTTTAACCGGAAATAACGTTATTCTACAGGTTTGGCGAAAGTATCCGAGGCCAATTCGGGATTGATAACAAATTCCGATATGATGGTGGAGCCGAAATCCTGACTGTTGAAAGTGCGCTTGACTGTCATAGGCACAAGAATACCGTTGATTTCGGTCCTGTCGTAATAAGTTTCTTCGACCAGCCCGGGCCCGAATGGTGTCGAGCCGTAGTATGCCTTACACACCAGTTCGCCGTCTTTGCCGATTCCCAGACGACATAAAGAATTGCCTTCTTCGTCAGTGAGAGCGACATACTCAATCGGCGTACCGTCGACAGCTATGTCCGGACCGTCGTAGACGGCCTGGTAATACGGTTGGTCTGCTTGTCTGAACACATATATGAAGTCGCGTTTAAGGTCCTTCAGATTCTCAGCGATATCATCCTCGGTCATCGGCACGATTTCGCCCGTCTCACCGGTTTTCCACCCGGTGGCGCCATCGCGAATATCATAAAAAGGCTGTCCCATCATATAAATGACACTGCGTCTCCGGTCCGGGAAGACATCGGCCGACTCAAATTCCAGCGATAGTTCGCCCTGCGGAGAGTTGATTGTAATTGTCGCTTTGACGGACATCGAATTGACTTTCTTGAAGTTCTCCAGACCGCCTGCTGTTTCGACTGCCTTGAGCAGAAGAGCGGATGCCTTTGTCGAGAGTTTCGTCGGTCTTTACCAGCTCTTTTTGCTCTTCTCCTGAGGGGATGGTTATGTCGAGCGTGTCGACGGGTCCAAGACCGAGATTTTCCAACGGTTCTTCGAAATCAGCGGCATTGCCGACCACGAGGACAATCATTGAATCGGGATGAATATTTGCCTTAGCCGCGGCCATGACGGCTTCAGGAGTGACATTTTCGACACTGACTTTTTCCTGTTGCAAAAAGTCCGCCGGGAGACCGTAGAAATCATAAGTCATCATGCGACCGATGACTTCGCCTCGAGTATCGAAATTGAAAACAAATGAATTCAGGTAACCGTCTTTGCCTTTGCTCATTTCGACATCGGTGGGCAGGTCGGTGATCATGGATTTGATCTGTTTGATCATCTCACGCGTGGCCAGCATGGCACTCTGCGGTTTGGTCGATGCCGTGGCAAAGAAATATCCCGGATAGGCGATATTGGAGATGTAACGTCCGCCCGTGGAATAGGCGAGTCCCAGCCGGGTGCGGACGGCATCAGTGAGGCGACTTCCGAAACCCTCACCGAGGATACTGCTCATGACAATCCGGTCCGCATAGTCGGTGTCAGTTGCAAGGCCGCCGATATGCCCCATCCTTATATATGCCTGTTCGACGTCTGTCTTCTCAATGTAATATACCTGGCTACGATACTGGTAGTCTACCTTCGGCGGGGGAGGGACAGTACTCGTGCTGCCCGGCCAATCTGCGAAAAACGCATTGATCTTATCGATTATCGTGGCGGCGTCGAAATCGCCCCAAACAGCTAATTGAATATTCTCAGGTCTGAAATATTCGGCATGGAAAGCGACCAGATCATCGCGTGTTATCGAGTTGATAGTGGCATACTCGGTGTGCCGGGCGTAAGGGGAGTCTTCGCCGTAAATCAACTTTGTGAATTCTCTGCGCGCAATGTCGGCGATTTCGTCATTTCGACGGGCGATAGCGGTTTGATGTTGCATTTTGGCCAGCTTGATCTTGTCCTCGTCGAATACCGGGCGGCGGAGAATTTCCGCCAGAACTTCAAGGCCAAGATCGCTGTATTCGCTGAGAAGATTGACCGCTGCTGTCGCCGAAACGATATCGATGCCCGTTTCAACACTACCGCCGATACCTTCCAGCATTTCATCGATCTCATCACCGGTCCATTTCTGTGTGCCGCCGGTGCGCATGACCATACCGCAAATGTTCGCCAGCCCCACTTTGCCGGCAGGCTCAAGATACTGGCCACAGTTGATGCGCGCCCTGATGTTAAAAACAGGAAGAGATTTATCTTCCAGCAGGTACAGTCGCATACCGTTATCAAGAGTGACTTTTTGAATTTCAGGTATGTTAAGCTGGTTCAGCTTTGGGAACTTGAGGCTCTCAATATCCTGGGCGCCAACCGGGCAACTCAAGATGCAGGATATAAGAGCGACTACAATTAATGTGCTATATAATGTTTTCATCTATCATCCACTCCCGATTAACTTCCCTGGGTTTTCAGCACGGCAACTGTCCGGTTTTTCCTGGTGAGATACAGTTTGGCCACGCGCTGGATATCTTCGGGCGTAACGGCGCTAATTCTGTCGAGTTGACGGAACAATTCGCGCCAATCGCCCCAGTCGTTTTCATAACCGGCAAGGCGCATGGCCAGTCCCAGATTGTTGTCAAGGGCGTTTATCAGTTCGGCCTTTGCACGGGCCTTGATCTTTTCGACTTCTTCAACCGGTATCAGTTCGTTTTTGAGCCTTTCAACTTCGGCAAAAACCTGTTCCTCGCATTCTTCAGGGGTATGCTCCGGCGATGGAATAGCGTAGGTTATCAACAGGCAGGGATACTTGTTTCCCGGCCAACCGAGCAGTATTCCGGATTGGGCCGCTATTTTGTTCTCTTTGACGAGATTCTTATAAAGCAGCGAGGTGCGTCCTTGCCCGAGGTAATCAGCGAGTGCCTCAACTGCGAACCAGTCCGGGTGGGTGCCCTCGGGTATGTGCCAACCGGCGGCGAAGAGAGGCTGCGATGGATCCTCGAATTCGACTCTCCGCTCGCCCTTCTGTTCCGGCTCAATTGTGGCCAGAGCTTCGGGCGCGGGTTTGGCCTCTAATTTGCCCCAGTATTTTTTCGCCAGTTTGAAGACTTCATCGGGATTCACATCCCCGACAATAGCGATTATCATGTTGGAGGGTACATAGAATTTCTCAAAATACTCTCTGGCAGCATCGCGCGTGTAGTTCTGGATATCCGACATATGCCCTACGATTGTAATACCGTAAGGATGAGCCTGAAAGGCGGTGCCTATCAACCCCCAGAGAGTGCGCATGATCGGGTTATTTTCCAGACTCTGGCGTCGCTCTTCGGCGATTACTTCACGCTCACGGTACATTTCGCGCAGAACAGGGTTGCGAAAGCGCTCGGATTCCATAGCCATCCACAGTTCGACCTTATTTGATGGCAGGCTCATCAAGTATACAGTCTGGTCTTTTCCGGTTCCGGCGTTGAGTCCAACAGCGCCATTCGATTCCAAAACGTGGTCAAATTGATTTGGTACCACGTACTGGCGCGCCGCCTCAATAGCCTTGTCGAAATCCTCGGTCAGTTGAGCCAGACGGGTTGAATCGGCAAGGCGACCCTTTTTGCGCTCGGCCCGGAGTTCGTACCAGATAGAATCTTCGACCTGCATTGCCTGAAGCTCTTTTTTCAGATCCGTTGTGCCCAGGGTGGTCGTCCCCTTAAAGGCCATATGCTCGAACATGTGGGCCAGCCCCGTGTATTCTTTCGGGTCGTTGGCTCCGCCCACATTGGCAAATGTTACGAACGAGGCTACGGGAGCGTCATGGCGCTCCATCACGATGATCTTGAGTCCATTGTCGAGCTTAAACTCACTCACCGAGTTCTCAAGTTCTGAAAAGTCAAAACTGAGCGCGAACGGAGTAAGAATTAAGAACACACAAACAGAAAGCACTAGGACTCGTGCACAGGTTCCGTTCATCAATTCCTCCAATGTCGTTAGACAATTCAACAGTAATTATCAGCGAATAAAAATCCGCAACCGGGCATTGTCAAGCTATTACTCGGTTTATGCTGTACAAAACCGGGGAAAGAGAACGAAATAGAAGGCTGCCTTACAAAAAAAGGCTGAAACAGTACATTATTGCGGTTCGGTCCCTACCACCAACTGATCATCTTGGGTTTGATAGTGTGAGGGAGGTTGTGGTTTTTTGGAATAATACGGGCTGTGATGCCGAACCGTCCGGATTCCAGACACGTGACCTCGCCGGAAAATGTATAGACGCCGTTCTCGCCGCCGCTGAGAGTGGCCGGTGCCGGATCATAGTCCAGAATCTGCTCCTGAGAATTGAGCCTTCCGGCAACAATCTCAACCGCAACATCCTCCGGCTTGATTTCGCCGAGAACCACATCGATCTTTATCGGGAATTTCTGTCCGACGAAGAGAGTGCCCCCTACTTCGGGAGTCTCGACATCTTTTATTGAAATCTTATCCCAGCTGGAACTCATCCTGCTGACCCAGCCGGTTACCTCACGCGTCAGACCATAATCGTTGGCACGCAGTTTCTGGGCAAAATCGATAGCGGGAATATAGAACTTCTCGGCGTATTCCATAGCCATGCGATGAGCCGAAAAATGTTCTCCGGACATGTGTATAGTGGCTTTCATCTTTGCTATCCAGTCAGACGGTAAACCGATCTCGTTGCGATCATAGAATAGCGGGACGACCTCGCGTTCGAGAGTTGAATACAGAAGTTCCGCCTCCAGTTTATCCTGGGTTTCAACACTCTCGTATTCTTCTCCGTTGCCTATCTTGAAGCCGTTCGTATCATCATAGCCCTCCACCCACCAGCCATCAAGGACAGACAGGTTAAGAACGCCGTTGAGAGCGGCCTTCATGCCCGATGTTCCGGAAGCTTCCTGCGGGCGGCGGGGATTGTTGAGCCACACATCGGCTCCCTGTACGAGGTAACGCGCGACATTGATATCGTAATCTTCCAGGAAAATTATGCGGTTGCGGAAGCGTTCTTCAGAGGCAAAGGTAACAAGCTGCTTTATGATTTCTTTCCCGGGATTATCAAGAGGATGTGCCTTACCGGAAACGATAAGCTGCACCGGGAATCTCTCGTTGTTGATAATTTTGTCAAGACGGTCAAGGTCCGAGAATATCAGGGTGCCTCTTTTGTAGGTGGAGAATCGCCGCGCGAATCCTATCGTGAGTATCTGTGGATCGAGAATTTGATCGGCGCGCTGGACCCGGTACTGGGAGGCGCCGCGACGGGCCAGTTGTCGTTTTAACTGTTTGCGCGCGAAAAATATCAAGCGTTCGCGACGACGGTTGTGAATGCGCCACAACTCGGCATCCGGTATTTTGAACGCCTCTTTCCAAATCTCGAGTTCACCGGGTTTCTCCTGATAACGGTGGCCAAAATACGACTCGTACAGTTCTTTCATGTCATGGGAAATCCACGAGAAAGAGTGCACGCCATTGGTAATAGAGGTAATCGGAACCTCTTCGCGGGGAACTTCCGGCCAGATATTGTGCCACATTTCTCTGGATACGCTGCCATGAAGTTTGGATACGCCATTGGCGAAGGCTGAATATTTCAGCGCCGCAACCGTCATACAGAAAGGTTCTTGCTCGTCGCCGGTAATAACGCGGCCCACCGAAATAAAGTCCTTCCAGCTTATTCCGAGGTCACTTATGAATTTCCCCAGATAGCGGTGAATCAGAATCGAATCGAAACGTTCGTTGCCGGCCGGAACCGGCGTGTGAGTCGTAAATACCGTCGTTGACCAGATATATTGAGAAGCTTCCTCAAAAGAGAGGTGTTTTTCCTGCATGAGATGTCTGATGCGCTCCAGCGTCAAAAACCAGGAATGACCTTCGTTCATATGATATATCAGCGGTTCGATGCCGAGCGCCCGGAGGGCTTTGACGCCGCCAATGCCGAGGACAATCTCCTGCCTGATACGCATGTCCTTGTCGCCACCGTACAGTACCGATGTTATCTCGCGGCACTTCGATGAGTTCTCGGGAATATTCGTGTCGAGCAAGTACAGCGGTGTGACGCCAACTTTGACTTTCCATATCTGAATTCTAACGGGGGTGCCGTCGTACTGAACGGTGACTTTCAAGGGCTCACCGTGTTCGTCTTTGACGAGTTCAACGGGCATGTGGTACCAGTCGTTCTCTTCATATCTTTCCTGCTGCCAGCCATCGCTTGACAAAAACTGCCTGAAATATCCGTAACGATAAAGAAGGCCGATTGCCACTACCGGCAGGCCGAGATCGGAGGCTGACTTTAGAGTGTCACCTGAAAGCACTCCCAGGCCGCCAGAATAGACTGGCAAACCGGTATCCAGGCCATACTCAAGGGAGAAATACGCCACCGAGGTTTTATCTATGTGAGCGTAGTGCTCGTCAAACCACTTCTTGGACTCCAGATAAGCTTTGAACCTCGTGTAGACTCTATCCATACTGGCCAGAAAACCTTCGTCGGTAGCCGCCTTCTCAAGCGTTTTCTGGGGAAGCTTGGAGAGCATCTCGACCGGGTTTTGGGAGCATTCTTCCCACATCTCCGGATTGAGCCGAATGAAGAGCTTAACGATATCCCAGTTCCAGGAATACCAGAGGTTCTGCGACATTTCGTGTAGCGGGGCGATTCGTTCGGGAAGCTTTGGAAGCACAAGAAACTGTTTAACGCGCATGTGAGTCCTTTATATCAGATTCCTCTTCGTGGCTAACAGGTATATCTTATTATCGCCTAAATCAACAATTATTTTACGTAGTTGCACCGACATATCTGATAACAGCAAAAACGGGGATGTTGTTTACGATGTGGCCGGCTAATATACGCCCTAAACACGCCAGAAATAACTTCGGGTACCCATTTTTTTCCTTTTTCTGGCTATTTAATTTGCCTAAATTGGCCCACATGAAGAAACCAAGAAAGAGAATCGGCGTGCTCACCGGTGGCGGGGACTGCCCGGGACTTAATGCCGTAATCAGAGCTGTAGTCAAAGCGGCGGAAAACGACCTCGGCGTTGAGGTTATCGGTTTTAAAGACGGTTATGAGGGGCTAATTGAAAACCGCTTTATGGAGATTGATTCCCGAAGCGTGTCAGGCATTCTGGCGCGGGGCGGTACTATCCTGGGAACATCAAACCGGGCCGACCCCTTCAAGTACCCCGTGCTTGAAAATGATGATTACATCTATCTGGACCGGTCCAGTCAGGCGGTGAGAAACTATGAGGCGCTGGGACTCGATGCTTTGATAGCGATCGGCGGCGATGGTACCATGGCTGCCTCGGCTGGAATGGCCAAAAAAGGTCTGCCTATTGTAGGGGTGCCCAAGACCATAGATAACGATCTGGTCGGCACCGATGTAACCTTTGGCTTCGATTCGGCGGTGGTGACAGCAACCGATGCCATCGACAAGATACATACCACAGCCCAGTCGCATCACCGGGTTATGATAATCGAAGTGATGGGACGTTACGCCGGGTGGCTGGCGCTTTACTCCGGAATAGCAGGTGGTGGCGATATTATTCTAATGCCGGAATTCCCATATGATATAGAGGGTGTGTGTGATGCCGTTCGCAATAGAAACGCTCAGGGAAAGACCTTCTCGATTGTAGTCGTTGGCGAGGGGGCCAAACCGGTCGGCGGGGAAATGGTCGTCAGCCGCATGATAAAAACATCTCCCGATGCCGTCAGGCTTGGCGGTATATCGCACCAGGTAGCGGCCCAGATTGAAGGCTTGACCAATATCGAGTGCCGGGTGACGATTCTCGGACATCTCCTGCGGGGAGGCTCACCCAGTGCTTATGACCGGATTCTTGCCACTCGCTTTGGAATAGAGGCGGTGAATCTGGTGGCCAAAGGGAAGTTCGGCCACCTGGTTGTCCTGAAAAACAACAACATGGATTCCGTCCCGCTGGAAGATGTAGCCGGCAAACTTCGCCTGGTGACAATTGATAATCATATGATCAAAACAGCTCTTTCGCTGGGACTCTGCCTCGGGAACCCGTCGGATGTTCCGTTTGCGGAGTACTACACGGAAATACTAAAGAAATGACGTCAGCCGGCTAAAGCCATGCCAGCTATCGGATAAGAACAGTTTGATAACACTTTCGTTTCACGGGGCGGCTGGGACCGTCACCGGCTCAAAAAGTCTACTTACCATAAATGACCGCAAGATTCTGGTCGATTGTGGGGTTTTTCAGGGACCGAAGCCGTTGCGCCAGAAAAACTGGAATCCTCTGCCATTCGACCCTGCCTCTTTAGAAGCAGTCGTTCTGACACACGCCCATATCGATCATATCGGTTACCTTCCCCGGCTGATCAGCCAGGGGTTTAAGGGTAAAATATATGCTACGGCACCGACTGCGGAACTGGCCAAAATACTGTTGCTGGATGCTGCCCATATACAGGAAGAAGACGCCGAGTTTCGCAATAAACGCAAGGCTACCAGCCACGAGAAAGCACTGCCGCTGTTTACGACCGACGACGCCAAAAGAGCGCTCGAGTACTTTGCCCCGGTGACCTTTCACAGATGGAAGAAGTTGGGCGATGATATCAAATTTCGGTATCATGCCGTCGGCCATATTCTGGGAGCGGGGAGTGTGGAGTTCAAACTGGACGACGGAATCAAGAAGACCTCGATTCTCTTTTCCGGCGATATCGGGCGCTATTCGGTTCCGCTGGTTATAGATCCCGTGAAACCCCCGGAAGCGGACTATCTGGTGTGCGAGTCGACATACGGGGGAGAGATTCACGAGCCACAGGATATTTTCTTCGAGATGGCCAGACTGGTCGACGAAGTCATTAAGCGCAAGTCTGTCCTGCTCATACCGGCTTTCGCGGTGGGAAGGACCCAGCAGGTCACGTATATAATTAATGTTCTGATTAATCAGAAGCGGATTCCCAATATTCCCATTCATATAGACTCACCGATGGCCGTGAGGGTGACTGATGTCTACAAAAGGTTTCCGTCCTACCACGAGATTCACTCCGAGTCATTAAAGCGCGGCAAGAATGTGTTCTATGGCCGCAATGTGAAGCTGCACCGGAAGCGAAAATCGTCCAAAAGGTTGAACAGATTGAGAGGCCCGGCAATTATACTCTCTGCGAGCGGCATGATGACCGGCGGACGTATCCTGCACCACTTGATAAATCGCCTTCCCGATCCCAAAACGACCGTAGCGCTGGTTGGCTACATGGCGGAGGGGACTCTCGGAAGACGCTTGCTTGAGGGTGAGAAGATGGTGTATATTCACAAAATCCCGGTGGAGGTAAAAGCCAGGATGGTGACCATGATGGGGCTGTCGGGCCATGCCGACTCATTTGAAATAATGCACTGGCTGGAACCCTGGAAGAAAAAGCCCAAAAGGGTCTTTGTCAATCACGGGGAGCCGTTGCGCTCCGAGGCGATGGCCAGAGATCTGAGAGAAAAGAGGGGCTGGGATGCTTATATCCCGGCATTACACGAGACTGTGGAACTTTAGAAAGGAAACAGACCCATATGCCCAATAAGAATGACCGCGAAAAAATGACCCAGAAACTGAAAAAATCCCCAGCCTACCGGATCGCATATTATGACAATGATTTTATGGACGCCGAATCCTGCCGCCCCGTTAGACTTCAACTTGAATTGCTGAAACCTGAGCTTCTGTTCGCGGAACTTGGTATTCTCTCCACAATCGTGGTGTTTGGAGGTACGAGAATAATCGAACCGTCGAAGGCTGAAGCCGAAGTCGCCCGTCTTGAAAAACGTCTTGCCGCCAAACCCGATGACGCTCAGATAAAGAAAGACCTGCGCCGGGCCGGGGCGGTGCTGGCAAAGTCAAAATACTACGATGAAGCCCGCGAATTCGGACGGCTGGTTTCGGTCGAGGGTCAGATGAGCGGTAACCACAATTACGTGGTCGTCACCGGCGGCGGTCCGGGAATCATGGAGGCGGCCAACCGCGGGGCCTACGATGTCGGCGCCAAATCGATCGGGCTGAATATCACTCTGCCGATGGAACAGCAGCCGAATCCGTATATCTCGCCCGAACTGTGTCTGCAGTTTCACTATTTTGCTATCCGCAAAATGCATTTCATGCTGAGAGCCAAAGCGCTGGTGGCTTTTCCGGGCGGCTATGGTACTATGGACGAATTATTCGAGGCGCTCACGCTGGTCCAGACAAGGAAAGTCAAACCGCTTCCGGTCATTCTTTTCGGCGAGAAGTACTGGAAGAAACTGGTTAATTTCGACTACCTCGTCGAAGAGGGAACAATCGCGGAAGATGACCTGAAGCTATTCGTCTACGCCGATACTGCGAAAGATGCCTGGGAGTATATCAGATACTTTTACCAGTGCGAAAGCAACAATCAGCGCGATTAGAAAATAAGACATTCGTATATTGATGAAGGCGGAGACTTGAGTCTCCGCCTTTATCTGTATGCTTCAAGTCGTTCGTTTTTTGAACGGCTCTATTTTTTCGGCGCTCCGGCGAAATTCCGCTTGGCTCCTTTGGCAGCCTCGATCTGACGAATCACCTCTTTGTAATGCGCGCGCGTCATCTCATCGATCTTCTGTGAAGCAACCGCTTTTTTGGCAGCCTGCTCAAGTATGTCGAGATCGTTCGCCGCCAGTGTGAGTGCGTCAGTCGGGTAAACAGCCGGACTGGTCAGATAGATTGCCGCTATCCAGTTCAGATGCGCCAGCTGAAGTTGCCGGCGTTGACTGTTGACATTCTCCGGCGCGACTATCTCGCCCCAAATCGAACGGCGCACATCAGTAAATAAGTCATACATCGTGTAAGCATCGGCAGGATTCTCATACCGGTCAACATTGTTCAGTAGCCGTCCGACTGTCATGGCACTGTAGAGATTCGCAAGCGCGGCTTGTTGAACGTTGAGTATGTTTTGATGCCAGGGATATTCTATCGGTGAACGATAAATCGTGCCGAGAAAATCGCCGCTTCTGTTAGACTGAAGCTTATTGAGCAGCTCCGCAGGAACATCGAAAGCATCCGCTGCAAAGATGTTGTCGCGGATGAATTCGACAGCGCGACGTTGCTCGGAGGCAGGCACCGGTGTGAAGGGAACATCTCCGCCGGCGTCGCCAATATGAGTGGTGCCGTGATAAAGACCGCCGATATAGCGTGCCGCATACAAGGCTGCTTCCCGATATGACCGCCAACCGGTATCGAACACCCGGCGGATCTTCTCGTAGCTCTCACCCGGCTTCTCGAAGTCTTTGATAGCATTGCCCCACAACTCGCGCGTAAGTTCAATCTTGTGCTTACTGTAAACGAGCGGGTCACTGCCCAAATCAAACAAGTTCGTCAGTGGGTCGACCTTGAAGGCGGAGAAATCGTAATCCGAAGCATAAACCAGCCGGTCATCGCCCGCCCGCGAGGTTATGGTCGCAAGTTGCTCCAGCTCTTCATCGGGTGTTTGGGCGCCGAAATCGGCATAGCCGTATTCCACGCGCCAGTTATCAAACGGTCCGGGAACCGAGGCGAAAAACTCACCCTGAGGCTGACCCTTGGCCGCTATGTTCGGCGGAGCGTAATCCATTATAGTGCCGGTGGTGCTGTTCTTCTTGGTGAACTCTCTGTCCTGAATCTGCTCCAGCGTGTAAATAGTAGAGGCTTTGAAATTGTGTCTGAAGCCCAGCGTGTGCCCGACCTCGTGTGCCACCAATTCCACCAGATACGAGTGAACATACTCTCTGGTCAAAGAGTCCTTGTCGGCCAGATCGTCAACGGCACTCATCAGGTAAGCCATTCCAAACGCCGCTTCCTGAGCAAGTTCGGTGGCATAGTTACAGTGGTGTTCGTCTTCGGGAAGATGCTGGTTCAGTGTTTCGGCCTCATCCATAATCCGACCATCATACGATACCGGTTTGATAAAATTCTCCATATTGATATACATGTAGCGAACAAAGTCAGCAGAAACACTGATATCGGCATCGTAAATCTGCCCGGTGAACGGGTTGGCGCGGCTCGGCCCGATAGCATAAACGCCGGGGGAGACCATCCACCGGATCGTGCTATAGCGAACATCGAGCGGGTCCCAGTCGGCGCTGTCGGGCATCTGTTTGGCAATAATCGCATTCCTGAAACCGATCTTTTCAAACGACTGATTCCAGAACTCAATACCCTCGGCTACGGCATCGCGATATTCCAGCGGGACCGTGTTCTCAACCCAGAAAACAATCGGCTCCACCGGCTCGGACATACGGGCCTCGGGATTTTTCTTTTTCAAATGCCAGCGATTGATATAGCGAACATATGGCGACTCCCGGTCAAGCTCCGAGTAGTCCTGATACATGGTGTTAAAGTACCCCACGCGGTCATCATCGTAACGCGGCACATAGTCCGTTTCAGGAAGCGTGGACAGAGAATAATGATATGTATGGAAAAAGCTCTCGCCGCTTTGTAGTGTCTGTGCCGACACTTGGGATGGATGACTTAAAGTGAAACTTTATGTCGATTTCGCTGTTGTGCGGAAATGATTTGATCCGGTCAAAGAAGCTGTTCTTGGAATCGAAGGCAAAGCCCTTCTTAGCCTGAGTGCCAAGCCGGTAACCGGTGTTGTCGGCATCCTGTATGAACAACGGTTCGGCCTCTATCAGCACCGCTCCCGTCTTGGAATGCGGCTTGGACTTGACCTCGCCGGTGGCAAACAGGTGATCGGAAATTCCGGCCGCAACAGCATTGTACATGGTGGTCGAGGTATCGGCTCTCAGACCGGAGATTCTTCTCCAGCATCAGGATATTCTTGCCGACCCGCCTGAAATAAAACGGAAACGACCTGGCGGGCGGACCGGTATCGTAAAATGTACCATCGCCGGTGGCACGGGCCATGCCGCACAGATAGATAGGGCCAAGCTGCTCAGGCGTGATAGCCATGAGCACCGAATTATCGATTGTGTCCAGATAGAAGGTGAAAAGGCCCTCAATAGCGACTCGGTCTATGGTCAGTTCATCGAAAGACTTCAGCTTGCTGTTGCTGCTGTTTGGCATGATGACTTCCACTTTGTCTCCCGACTGTTCCTGTCCGAAAACACGAACCCGCCTTCCCGCGAAGGCATCGGCGGAAAAAACCAGAAGCAGGGCTAACACGACAGCAAACATCTGTCCGCTTTCTCTTAGGTGCATAAAGACTCCTGAAAATTACATATATGATTCAAATACTGACTATCTACGCCATTCTTGTTCATTGGTTGCCTCGCACACCCGGCAACCCGGATTTCCTGTTGTGTTGGGTCCTGATTCCCATCTGTGGGAATTGTGACCCGACACTTGGAGATGAGTGTCGCGGAGCGGCAGGTCACACAAATCTGCTATCGCGGATTCGCAGGACCTGCCGCAACCCGGTACATTCATTGGTTGCCCGTGAAAACCGGGGGCAACAGGATCAAACTCAACATTAAGACTTAAAACAGGCCTTGCCTGTCAATTGTTCTTCAAAAAGTGCGCCAGGTACTGCCGGCCCTTATCGGTTAGCTGGTAATAAGTGTGATTGCGGTGCTTGATCCATTTGTTGTCAACAATCCCCTTACGATACTGAACGATAGTAGCATCAACCCGCTCAATCAGCTTCATATCACGCAGTTTCTTGTGCCGGTCGAAAGCATCCTGCTTGCCTATATTCAGCTTTCGAGCAACCACCAGCGAATAATCGATGCCATATTTCTGATGATGAGCCATCACGGCAAAATCAGTATCATCAAGCTGATTATAGTCTGATTCGGGTACGAACTCGGCCGTGTCTTCCGTAGCATCATCCCACAGCACCGATATCAACCGCGCGGCATCCAATTCGGCAATATGGCTGCAATCGCGGCGATGTATCTTGATTATATTATCATGACTGTAATAGCCGACTATATCATCCGGGGGAGAGGGTGCGCAGCACGATGCCAGGCGGTAGTCCTTCTTTAATTTCAGATCGCTCAAGGGTTGGCCAGATTTAGGTTGAAATTCAATCCCTACTTGCCTAAATTCGTTAAAAACCACTCAAAAACAAAGACAATAATCTATGGACTGATGCTATAATCTCAAGTCCGGCAGGTGTACTTGCGGTTCTGGCCGCGATAACATCGTTTTTCTTCTATCTCGAGAACAAGACCAAATGGAATTTCTTCAACTATTTTCCGCCGCTGATATTTATCTATGTTCTGCCGGTGTTTTTCTCCAACACCGGGATGATCCCATCGACATCGCCCGTCTACGAATTCATGAAAGACAATCTGCTGCCCATGTTTCTCACTATCATGCTGCTTGAGGTCGATGTCCTCGCGACTGTCAAAGTGATGGGCAAGGGCGTCTTCGTGATGTTGCTCGGGACGCTCGGTGTCGTGGTCGGCGCGCCGATAGCGCTGTTTCTCGTCAAGAGCGGCCTCGGTCCCGAGGCATGGAAAGGATTCGCGGCGCTGGCCGGAAGTTGGATTGGCGGCACGGGCAACATGGCCGGTGTGGCGGTGGCGTTCGATCTCGATACCAGTTCGCTCGATTTCGGCTATGCGGTAATTACTGACAATGCCGTGTACTTGATCTGGCTGCCGATTATGCTGGCCTCGAAAAATTTCGCCAAGAAATTCAACAAGTTCACCGGTATGCACGCCGACCGGGTGGCCGACATGGAAAAGGCTGCCGAAAAACTCACGACCGATAAAGGCCGGATGGAGATGCGTCATGTACTGTATCTCGTATTCTTCGGTTTCGCCGTGACCGCGCTGGCATCGTGGCTGGCCGGTTTCGTGCCGACAACTCAGGTCTTTTCGTACAGCACTTACAAGATTCTAATTGTGACCGTGCTGGCTATCGGTCTTTCGTTCACGCCCGCCAGCCGGGTTCCCGGTTCGCACGCGGTGGCGATGGCTCTCGTGTATTTGTTCGTGGCTCAGATGGGGGCCAAGGCGGATTTGTCGAACCTGAGCACATCGGTGTTCTGGTTTTTGCTGGGCGGTTATATATGGATTTTCATCCATGGATTCTTCCTGGTCACTGCGGCGCGGATATTCAAAGTTGATGTTCACACGGCGGCGATATCATCGGCAGCGAACATTGGCGGTGCTGCTTCGGCTCCTATCGTGGCCGCTTATCACAAACCGTCGCTGGTTCCGGTCTCGATTCTGATGGCTCTTTTGGGTTATGCCGTCGGCACACCTGCCGCTATCCTTGCCGGCTGGCTCTGCCGGCTGGTGATGTAGGCCGCGGTCCGTCTTCGAACCCGCCATTCTCTTGTAGGGCAGCGACCCCTGCCCGGTAGGGTTTTCGCCGACGGCGAAAAGGTCCTGCCATCTTTCTTCCTGCCGGTTGATGCCGCCGATGGCGGGCAGGGAGCCGCCTTCCCGAAAATCACCTGTATTTCTATCTCCCTATTTGATTTACACGCATTCGACCCGAAGACCGTCAGGTCACACGCCCTCAGAAGGTCGCAAGACCTGACGGAACTGGGAAGCCTGACGGAACTGGGAAACCGACATAATTTTACCGCAATTTGGCTTTGTTTCGTCGTTTTTTAAAGGGTCCCAAATAATGTTTTTTCGCTGTTTCTTTCTGGCAGGCAGACCTTTACGCCGATCGTTTACTGCATTTGAGCGCACAAATGCGTTGATTTGTTTTTTTGAGGTTGCCATGACTTACGGTTCTCCTTTGTGAACCGCACCTCTCAGGCAATCACCACTGGTTTTGTAGGGAAAGTGGGGGCACTTAGTCATCCCTGCGAACGTTTCCGAGTCCGCCGATCGCGGGCAGGGAACCAGCCAACTTGCTGCTGGTGCAGCCGTCTCTATTGGCAGGACCTCTCCGCCTCCGGCGAAGACTCTATCGAGAGGGGTCCTTACGAAGGCTACGAAGGCTGCGAGGCTCTCAGAGGACCTTCAGAATCACCGAGGTGATATCGTCCTGAATGAGGTTGGTCTTGGCACACGACACGGCGGTCCGGCAAAGGCCCTCGGATATTTCGAGCGCGGATTTGTCGGCGTGCGAGGTTACATACTCGATAGCATCAGAAATCTGCGACTGGCCACCATCGGCATCCCATGATTCAGTGATGCCGTCGGTCATAAGCAGTAGAGTCTGACCTTCCTGTAATTTGACAGTCTGGCTCGTCAGATAGACGTTGTGCGGTACGATACCGATAGGAATATCGGTGCTTTGCAGCAGGTAATCGATGTCGCCCGAACGGCTGAGCAGATAGCCGAATTCATGCCCGGCATTGACATAAGTCATAGTACGTTCCCGGCAGTTGAGCAGGATCAGCACCAGAGTTGCAAAGCGACCATCGCCCATGTCCGGATGAAGAGCGCGGTTGACCTGCGTCATGATTTCGCCGGCATCGCGGCTGACCGCAGCAAACGAGCGCACGGAGGCACGCATCTCAGCCATTATCAGCGCGGAACTGATGCCGTGACCGGCAACATCGCCGATGGCGATACAAAGGGTATCATCGGGCATGGCAATCAGGTCGTAGTAGTCACCGCCCATCTCACTACACGGACAAGCCGCACCGGCGACATCAAACCCGGGTACGCTGGCCGTGGCCTTGTAGAAAGACTGTTGGACTTCACGCGCAAGACGCATCTCGATTTCGGTTTCTTTATTTTTCAACAGCTCGGTGATGTCTCTGAGCACGGATACATAGTGGGTGATATAACGGGTATCGTCTTTTATCGGTGTGATGGTCTGCTCGGCGGTGTAGAGTTCACCGGTTTTCTTTTTATTGACGATTGTCCCCCGGAAGGGATCGCCTCCGGTAATGGTCTCCCAGAGGTTCTGGTAGAATCCCGGGTCGTGCTGACCGGATTTGAGTATTCGGGGCGTGCGTCCCATTACGTCGCTACGAGAGTAGCCGGTCGTTTTTTCGAAAGCATCGTTTACGTATTCGATGTGGCCATTTTTATCGGTAATGACGACGCTGTCGGCTGTCTGCGCCAGGGCGCTGCTGAGACGCTCGATAGTCTTGAGTCGTCCGAGAGCTTTCTCACGGGGAGTGATGTCACGGTACTGCCAGACCTGGCCCGAGTACTCGTTGTCATCGACCAGAGGGATATAATCCCGCTCGAGCACTCTGCCGTCCTTGAGATAAAGCTTCTCGTTGGTGACAATCGTCTGCTGTTTCAGCAATTGCTCGATTCGCAGGGTGAAGCTGTCAGGGTCGCTGAACAAATGTTTTGAGTTTTCCGCCGCTTTGGAAGAATCGGCGCCGATAAGCTCAGGGGGCTCCACCGTGATCTCAAACAGATCGCAGAAAGCCTGATTTATCGACTGGATTTCACGGTGTTCGTTTTCGACGAGAATAGCGGTGCTCTCATTGTCTATGACAGCCGAGAGCTTCTGTGATATGGAGTGTGATTTGCGTTCAGCCTCCATCAGCTTGGAGATATCGCGAAAGATTACGAAACCGCCCCAGATTGAGCCGGTGTCATCCTTCAGCGGCCTGCCGCTGACACTGATCCAGATACCCGCGGGCTTGTGAGGGCTTTTTATATAGATCGGTTCGTCGGTGATTTCTTCACCCCTAAGCGACCGCGCCAGAGGCAGCAGTTCGGGTGGGTATGGTGTCACGGTATCGGGCAAGTAACAACCGTAGGCATCGGTCCAGCGGTCAATGGTGATGTCTTGTTGGCCGACTCCCAGCATTTTTTCGGCTGCCTGATTGAACAGCAGGAAGTGGCCGTGCAAATTAGAGACAATCACGCCCTCGGTCAGGTCGTAGAAAATGTCTTTTAATAGCCGCAGCTCAGCATGCTGAGCTTTGGTGTTTGTGCCCCTCAACATAGTATAAAGGTCCCGTAGATTGAAAACCCCCATTCCCTGAGAAGTGTCCCGGGATGTTAGCCAGTACTCCGGGGTTACAAATCAAAACCGCTTAAAGGACGATGGCGGAATCGGTTGTGACCTCAGGTGCAAATTCAAACTACATACGCAGTCAGAAGTACAATGAGACGGTTTTTTTAGCGAAAGCGTACATTAATGGTCTACGTTGTGATTGGGGGAGCCCTCAAATGGTGTTGTCTGTTACAGGTGGCTGCTGCGCAGTGGTTTGCGGGGGCAGGCCTTCCTCATCATTAAACGCTGATTAGAGTTGTGTAAGGGGATAATTATGGAAACGCCACTGAACCCGATTTGACGAGGAGCGAATCACTTCGGCGAATGGCGGTCGACATCGCCGCGCATGGGGACAAAACGCACGGCGTAGAGTGAAATCTGCTTCAGGCCATCGGGTGTACGGCGAACTTTGACAAGGTCCTGGGTGTCATCGTAGTCCTCGCGAAGAGGCAGGACCATGACACCGCCGGGAGCAAGCTGTTCGATTAAGGCTTCGGGAATTCGCGGGGCGGCGGCGGTCAGTATGATAGCGTCATAGGGGCCGTGCTCCGGCCACCCGAGGGAACCATCACCGAGCTTAGTCTGAATATTGCGGTAGTGAAGAACTTCAAACAACCCCTGCGCTCTTTTTAACAGCTCCGGCACTATCTCGATAGAATATACTTCCCTGGCAATCTCCGCCAGAACGGCGGCCTGGTAGCCACTTCCGGTGCCTATCTCAAGGACTTTGCTCTTGTAAGTTAGCTCAAGGTTTTGAGTCATCGAAGCGACAACATAGGGCTGCGAGATTGTCTGGCCGTGACCGATTGGCAGCGGGCCATCTTCGTAGGCATCGTGACGGAGATCATCGGGTACGAACAGATGCCGTGGGACTGTGCGCATGGCATCGAGCACCGCCTTGTCGGATACATCGCGTCGGGCGATCTGACGTTCGACCATTTGCTCGCGCAGTTCGGCGTAGTCGATACCGGTTTTGTCTTTGCTCTTAAATAACATATATTGTGCCACCCATATGAATATAACGGTCGGAGCGGTCAAATCAAACATAATATGAACCGATATTGCCGGGTGACGTTATATGTCATATTAATGTAGAGACTCTGAGACTCTGAGACTCTGAGCTGTGGAGGATAAAGCGCATGCCCAGGCGATACTGGCTTTTCAAAAATGAACCGGATTGCTTTTCAATTGATGATCTCGAAAAGGCCCCGAAGCAGACAACACAGTGGGAGGGAGTGCGCAACTACCAGGCGCGTAATTTTCTTCGCGATGACGTACAGGTTGGAGATGGCGTTTTCTTCTACCACAGTAACGCCAAGCCTACCGGTATAGTCGGTGTCTGCGAGGTAGTAAAGGCCGGCTATCCCGACCCCACGGCTCTCGACCCGAACAGTGAGTATTTCGATCCGAAATCGACAACGCAAGACCCGAGATGGTATATGGTCGATGTCAAACTTCAGCGGAGACTTTCTGAGACGATAACTTTGAGCAGTTTGAAAAAGACTCCGGGGCTTGAAAATATGATGGTTACTCAGAAGGGGAGTCGGTTGTCGATACAGCCGGTTCGGCCGGCGGAGTGGAAGATTATTTTGAAGCTGGCCAGGGGTTTATAGGGGAGAGCGGCTGATTTAGAAAGTAGTTGACTTAGGCCGAAAATCAGATAATTTGTCCATACTCTTGCTGGGGTAGCTCAGTTGGTTAGAGCGCCTGACTGTGGATCAGGAGGTCGGCGGTTCAAATCCGCCCCCCAGTACCAATTTAGTTGGTTCTATCGAGATCCGACGGTTTACATACAATCGAAGCATTTTCAGCCCATCTTCTCGGCGCGTCTTGACTTTCCCCGGCACCAACTATAATGACTTCTCCTGTAACTTTCCGAATCTTCAGTTAAACATGCGGTTAAAGTGATCCTTGTTGGCATTGAGAACAAGTTGGCAGCGCAACTATTGAGGTATTGCGTGGCGTTACAGCTTCAGTAACCCCTGACCCGGCCCATCAAACAGGGAGGCGGCGCGGGCCGCCTCCCCTGGCATAAAATGCACCCTGTTTACCCTGTTCAATATTTCGGTTGAATTCGCGGAGATAGCCGCGTAGTTATTTCTTGAGGCTCTGTTCCGGTTCACGGTTGCGGAAACGTCGGTTGAGATCGTAGGGAGTGATATCGATAATTTCGCCTTTGCGGAGTCGTCGTTTCATATCTTTCCAGTATTCCACCGTGAAGAGATCGGCGTGTACCTTTTTGAAGGTGCCTTTCAGTGGTTGCGGAATTCCGGAATAGCGCTCCATTTCATCAACGAAGAAATCGTCCGGCATGGCAGCTATGCGGTCTTCGTCCGGCTGCAGGGCCTCGATGTCGTTGCGTGGTTCGGGCTTTTCCTTGAAACTCACCTGTTCGAGCGGCTCTACATCATCGTAGTCAAACAGCACGACTCGCCTGCGACGGGTAACGCCGTAGTTCCAGATATTGAACAAATCGCAAGGGAAAATTCCGGCTGCGGCAAGGTCTTTGAGGAAATAGCCGAAGTCAACGAGAATGTGACGAATCGCTTCAGCGATCTCTTTCCTGCTCGAGGTACATTGGAAGCGGTATGACTTTACGCTGTAAATAGAGATGTTTTATAACGACATAGTCATCTTCGCAACTGACGGTTTCCTCGGCTGCCTGACGAAATTCGCTCAGGAGCTGTCGTGAGAAGCGTTTTCTTTTGAATCGAAGATTCTCGAAATCCTGGGTGTCCACCATGCGCCCGACTCTATCGCGCCGGCGTACGAGCTCGTATTTCTCCATAACTTCTTCGCGTTTGGTGCGTTTGTTGGTGATGTCTTCTGATCTCAGGAAACAGGGGCGATCTTTGATTACTTTGAAGACGAAATTGTAGTCGGGCAGAGTAAAGACGAGCATTACCGCGCCCTCTTTGCCGGGAGCGATTATAAATTGCTCTTTGGATTCATGAATGAAGTGGTGCAGGTCGCGATAAAATTCGGTTTTGCCGTGCTTATTGTAGCCGATGGAGATATAAAGTTCCGCGACCGGCTTCTCCGGAAGAATTGACCTCAGAAAGTCAATCAGTGTATCGTGGCGGTGAACCTCGACATGAAAGTACGAATGCGCAAAGCCGAAAACCCGGCTGACGTTTTGTACGCTCAACAGGGCGGCATCGACATAAATACCTGATTCAACGCTATACAGGGGCATAACGAACGGGATTATTGCGGAGGAAGCATTTATACGTCCGACGATATAAGCGACTTTGTTTCGGAAAAAGGGCGCCCTGACGACATCGATCGAGTCCAACTGACCAAGGCCCGCGACCGGCCACAGGTGGAGGTCAACTTCTTCGGCAACAGCCTGAACATCGCGCTCGAGATCTTCGAACTTCTGCTTGAACTTCAGGTCCACCAATATCTGGCGGATGAGCTGTTTGGTATCAGAGTCTCTGGGGTAGGTTGCGTAGACAGGTTCTGCGGATTTGACCGGCCGGTTAATCGGTTCCAGGTAGAAGAATTCTACCTCGCGATCGACACCGACCGTTTCGAGGATTTTTCTGGTGATGGAGTTGAAGAAGGTTTCGGCGAGTTCTATGTCGTGACGGTGACGAAACAGAGACAGGTATTTACGTTTCGCGGCTTTCCAGATTGGTTTGTCGTGGAGGCGTTCTCCCAGGACGCGGCGGATTCTCGGAGAGACGCTTTGTAGATATTCCTCGTAGAGCTCCAGGCGTCGTATAGCGTCTTTGTGTCGGCCGTGTTCGCCGATCCAGTCTCGACGTTCGAAGCGCGCCTTGGCACGGCAGGTGATACGGAGAAATTCGTCGCAGTAGCCATCAAAGGTGTCTCTGATCAGAACTGCCAGGATATTCGCAGGGCCGGTTACATCCTGACCCATGACAACCGCTCCCGTAAAAAGTTGCAAGAGAATTATAGCTCTTATGGAAGTGCAAAGCAAGGGGGATGTGAGAAAAGTATTGCGTGGCGTTACAGCTTCAGTGACCCCTGACCCGGCCCATCAAAAAGGGAGGCGGCGCGGGCCGCCTCCCCTGGCATAACCTTCGACAATTCTTACGAATTTTTAATCATACAGTCATTAGAACATAACCGGCCGGAGATAGCTTGCGGACGAAAACCAGACGATAACAGGCCCGCCAAGTGTAAGGAGTATCTATGGCCTTCCCGAGAGAAATACCCGGATCGTCAGTGCCGCAGGAGAAAACATTGTGGCACTCTTACAGCCTTCAACTTCTAGTTCCCAATCAATTTGCCAAGATTGCGAATCGCATTCTTGCCGGTCGCTACAATCTGATAACTCCCAGGAGTCAGGACAGGATAACAACGGCTAAAGCCTGAAATAGATCTCAAACAGACAATTCGCCATCCAATGAGTTAAGTCGCTCCGACACTTACCTTCCACTGTATCATCCCAACGGTAGGGCCCATCCCGGGGTCCTACCGTGTTGTTTTGACCGCGCTTGGTCATAGCCGGCCGGTGATTTGCACGGATCCGGTTTATGGTTAGAGGGGTTAAAGAGGAAGGAGGTAGCTCGCCATGCTACCTCCTTACGTCGTCAATGCTGTTTGGTAAGAAAATAAATTGTTCTAAATAATTATCGCCAGAGGAAAGCTTCTATCAATTACAGGAAGCGGGGGCATTGCCGCCCTTCCAAATGTAGTTGACGAGATAAGTGAGGTCGAGCGGGTCAGTGCTGTCACTGCCGTCAACATCGCCTTCTTCAACGCACGGCAGGCCCTCGCCGCCTTTCCACAACCAGTTGACGAAGTAGGTAACATCGAGCGGATCGATGTAACCATCGTGGTTAGTGTCGCCACTGACATGGCAGCAACTGGCATTCTGGCTGAGGATACCGTAGAAATCGAGCGCGGTCCATCCGGCTGTCCAGGAGGACGGCATGGGAACGTCGGGATCGAAAGCGCCGGCATAGTCAACGGCTTCGAAGGTTGGCCAGAGAATATCTATCGCATCCGGGTAACCGTCGGCATCCGGCGGGGGATTGTAGTCATAGGTAGGGTCAGCAGGGTCCACCCAACCTGTCCAGCCGGTACCGGCGAGGTCAAGGGGACGGGGATCCAGCAGACCGCTGACGCTACGATCGATATGAACGATATTCGGATTGGCAGCGAGGTTGTCGCCACTCGTGAAAAGCATATCGGTTACAGTGGTGTTGCCGTTGCAGATTTCGAGGGCGGTGTTGCCGTCTCCGAAGTTCCACCAGATGTTGTTTTTGAAAACAATCTGACCCTGAAGCAGGCGGTCCCAGCTATCGGTAGGTTCGCCGTCAGACACCTCGATGTTGACACCGTAGGTCCCATGGTCGGCAAAGATACTGTTGAAATAGCCGGTTCCGGCGTTGTCGCGGATTTCGAAACAGCGCTGTCCGCCGTTCTCTGCGCCACGTCCGAAGTAGGTGACGTTAGTTATCAAGGGAGTGGCAAAGGGTTGAGCGGCTACGTTGTTTTCAGTACCGCCGTCATGTTCGCCCCCACGATCACCATCGGTCGTGGTCTGTATGGCAAACCAGAACTGTCCGGAACCCCGGAACCCCTGGTCATAGTCAAAGCAGTCGTCACCGGCGAAAGCGGCGATGAGGTGATCGGTGTTCGGGCAGCCGCCGAACCATTCGAAGCCGTCGTCAAGGTTAAACAGAACTTCGACGTGGCTGATGGTGGTGCCGCGACCGACCGCGCCCATGGTGAGTCCGTTGATTTCGTTAGCAGCTTCAAGTTCGGTGCCGCCATGACGAATGGAAACGTAGCGAAGGATGCCGGAATTATCACTGTCATCGGTGCCGCCATATTGGGCACGGGGATCACCGGCCGGAAGGCCTTCGATTTCATTGGTCATCTCATAGTCGCCGACAACGGCATTACCCAGCAGGATAACGCCACCCCAGAGTCCGCGACCGGCAACGGGATCGAAGGGTATATCGTTGGGGTTGTCGAGATCATCGTGAATGGACGTGAATATGATCGGAAGTTCGGCTGTACCGTCGGCCAAAAGCATTCCGCCTCGGGCGACGACAAGAGCTGTGGCATCCGAACCCTGACCGTCTTCGGATTTGATGATGGTACCGGGTTCTATGGTGAGAACTTCGCCATCTTCGACGAAGCAGAATCCCGACAGCTGGTAGACATTCCCGGATGTCCAGGTTACGTTTCCGACAATGTCAGCATCGGTAATAGTTACCACCGGTTTGCCATCATCGGAGAGCTGACCGAAGGCCAGCATCGGCAACATCAAGACAAAGAGAGATGTGAGTAGGATACGATTCACGTGTTTTCCTCCTAAAAAGTTGCGTCGGTAAAGCTGGTTAGTACTTGGTTGAAAAGATTAAAGTCGAGTCTTTTAGTTATCTTGTGATATTGCTGTGTTTGTCCCGTTACTATTAGACCTCCTCTTCTGATTAGATGGCCGAGTCCGGTGGAAAGAGAACTTCATGTTGACGAGAGTAAGGTATGCGGAGTAGAAGCATGCACCTGGTTCGTATTACACATTTCTTTTCACTCGGGTGCGCTTTCCTACGTTACTATACCATTGCCCATCATTTTTCATGTTTCGTCCGCCACCGAGACAGCGGTTTTGGTTTACGCTACCATATGTTATAAGAGACTCCAATTCCGTACGTAACGCCTCTTGAGTAGGAGCTATAGACGCTCTCGTTACTCTGGAGGCCATCATATTCCTGATGAACGAACGAGACATCCTCGTCCAATATGTTTTTGGCTGTGAATTTGAGATTGACTGTACCGAACATTTTCTGTGAGACCACAATGTCGAGCTGATGTCGGGACTGCTCGTAGATATCGGGAGTGGCGCCACGCGCGACAATCGACAAGCGATCGCCGAACACGTTGTAGAGCACGCCGATAGAGGTACCAAGGGAAGCATTGTCGTAGGTTAGATCGATATTGGCCAGAACCGGTGATTGGCCCGCCAGTGGTCTTGTGCTTTCGGCATCCGGATCGATAACGAGAATCTTCTCCATGTCGGAAGAGGGGATATCGACCTCTGAGTTAGCGATGGTCAGATTGCCTCCCAGGCTGAAGTTTGCGAGCGAGCGGTGCAAGTGGTCAAGGCGAGCCTTGATTTCGAATTCCATGCCCACAACTTGAGCTCGATAAGAGTTTTGGGGTTGTAGGTTGTCGTTGTTGGCCACAAACGTAAGCTCGATTGGGTCGCGCATTCGCTTATAGAAACCACTCAAGGCGATAACCTCGCCAGGACGGGTGAACCATTCGAGGCGAAGGTCAAAGTTGTCAATTAGAGTACGTTTGAGGTTCGGGTTGCCCACAAAAACACGAGCAACGCCGAAATCTTCAGAGGCAAAGGGAGACATTTCTCTAAGGGTTGGGAGTGCAATTGTCCGGCCATAGGACGTTCTTATATTGGTGTTCTCACCGGCATGATACACGAGTCCGATTGAGGGCAGAATATCTTGAGCATCGATCTCGCCCGGTTCGTAGTCGGGGTCGCGACTCACGCAATACAGGTTTGTTTTTTCGAATCGTACGCCCCCGACAAAACTCAGGTTCCACATCAAGGGTGTTTGCGCCATGCCGTAAACTGCCTTCACGTCGCTGGACCCTTCGTACTGGTTCCGTTCCTCAGCATTTTCCAAAAGGACATTGTCGAAGCTGTACATGAGGAGTGTATCGCCGTTGAATGGTGGCAGGGTATCGATGTCGGAGATGCCCACGAGAGTCTGCATATTCGTTGGGATCACCGCGATATTCACCGTACATAACGTAATCGAAATTCCTCTCTGTGTGCGTTCTGTCTGAACTCAACCAACTCAAGCCCGTCTTGAACTTCCCATTCAGCGACATTGGAACGGAGAGATTCATCGTTATTCCGCTGTTCGACTCCTCAAGTTTTCGCCAGCCGCGAGATGGTACCGGAAAGCGGCTGGGATCAATGCGATAGGTGGTGTCGATATCTCCGAATTCATTATCCTCGTATTCATAGTAGTAGTCGGTGAAGAATCGGATATCTGGCTCAGTCTGGCTGGTTTCGGAAAACGAGACCTGCCAGTCGGCTCTAATGCCGCCCAGGCCAAACGGAGCGTGATGTTCACCGTTCACCTGAAGCGAGGTCAAATCTCTTTCGACGTACGACAGTACATAGGAGCGCAAGGTCTCGTTGGGGTCGAGGTGTTCTGGGGCCATTCCTGTCAAGTAACGGCTGACCGATTCGCCGTGCTGATCTCTCATGAAACTCAAGCCGATTTTATCGTTATCGGTGATGCCATATTTCATGGTAAGAAGGCCGCCCCAGAGGACCTCCTCGGTACCCTTGACATCTTGGAGTTCGTGGTCGATAGTCAAATCGGTGCTACCCGAACCGGTTAAGCGGTATTTGCCAGAAAATCCGTCGTTGTAGGCACTGTATTTTTTGCTGTATGAGAAACTGGCCATGATTCCGAGCGGTCTGCCAAAGGGGTTGAAAAGATCGGCGTAGCTGACGGAATGACTTTGATCGGCCGGAGTGTGTTTACGGACCTTAGGAGTCATCGACGGATTGAATGATTTTGAGGAATTGTCCATGTAGGTCGCGAGTGTGGCCAACGAGTCGTCATCTATATCACCCACGAGATAAGAAGTACCTTCAGGTGTTTGACCCTGCAGGTATTCATTCTCGGTAATATAGGCTGGTATATCCCGTTTCCCGTTGTCGTAGCCCGCCCAATCGCTTGAACTACCGTCATAAGTCAGTAGCTCCCTGTTGGTGGTAACGGAGTTGTAGCCGGACGAAGTGGAAAGGACGAGCATTCGCCTATCCGGGTAGTCGCGGGTTTTGAGGTTTACACTGCCTCCGGCGAAGTTGCCTGGCTTGTCGGGAGTGAATGTTTTCTCCACGACGATATTATCGAGCATTCCGGAGGGAATCAGATCCAAAGGAACCGCCTGCTTGTCCGGGTCGGGACTTGGTAGTGGGCTGGAATTCAGCATAGTGTTGGCATAGCGATCTCCGAGGCCGCGCACGTAGACATACTTGCCGCCTACGACGGATGCTCCAACGATCTTTGTCATCGCCTCCGCAGCGTCGCCGCTCCCGGAACGAGAGATCTCGTCAGCACTTATGGCATCGCTGATGGAGACTGATTTTTGTCTCACCGAGAGCATGGCCGCGTGAGTGTTCTTTAGCTGTGTCGCTTTAACGGTGATACTTTCGACTTCCGTAAAGGACGGCTTCAGGCTTAGGCTCAGGTTTATCGGTCCCTTCTCCGTGACTATCAGTTCACTTACGGTCAGGCCCTGATGCGTAACGCTGGAGACGTTCAAGGTGTAGGTTCCGGGAACGACGTTGTATATTCTGAAGGTTCCGTCCATATCAGTGTTTGCCCCCTGGTTGGTTCCTTCAATCATGACTGTGACGCCAATCAGAGGCTCACCTGAATTTTCATCAACAATTGTGCCCGTTATGGCCGGGTTTTTTGTGGCGCCGCCGACGGCAGTTGTTGCTCCCGCTGACAATGCCAGAAAGAGAACCAGAAAGCGAAAAGCTGAACGCCATGCAATGTTTGTGTAACTCAAAGACTGACTCCCAGTTTGTTTTTGATCACTGAAGTTCAATTCAGCACCTCCTCTTAAATCATCCCTGTTTAATGTATTCCTTCCGGTGAAGTTTCGGTGTCGCTCAACTGAGAATGCGATAGAGGACACGTCAACTTGCTACTGGACTCTTGAGCTATTCCCTTGAGCCAAGGCATAGATGCGGTGAATTTGTTAAGGGATTATTCGTGCTTCTTTAAAAACAGGTTAGTGTCAGTCAGAGAGCGTAGATCAAGCTGTCGAATTTGTGGCATGGATGCTTCAATCGTAAGTGAGACATACGCGACCAGAGTTGTTGGGTTTTGCGAGGAAGAACCGGGGCGCGTTATCGTAGCCGACTAATCTTCACGAAAATTTAACAGACGCATAACATAACCGTAAAATTGTACTTATAGTTTCTGGATCGTGAGGAAGAGAAAGGGAGCGTGGCTCTCCTTGTCTATTTGTAATCGAATTCTAACAAAACGGAGTCATCATGAAGTGGTCGATGAGAATGCAGTCCCTGTTGTTGGTTGTCATCTTAGCGCTGGCTTTAGCCATAGGTTGTGATGATGAGGAGTCATCCCCGTTGGGTACATTGTCTCCGGCTTCGGCATGTCAGCCCCTGCTGTCGGCACCGTCAGACAACGACACCATTTATGATAATGTTGCCGTGCTGAGTTGGAATTTCAATTCCGGTTCATGCGTTGATCCCGAAGAATATGTGGTTTGTCTGAGTCTGACCGAGGATGGGTTTGAGGAGAGGGCCGTAGTCAGCATTCGAGACAGTATTTCAGTTCCAGAGCTGTTGATGGATACATTGTATTATTGGTACGTGGTGGCTCACAGTGAGAGAGCAGACTCTTCGGTCAGTGACACCGGATGTTTTCATACGGAGACGGAATTCCCCGGAATGGCTTATCTGCCGTCGCCGTCTGATCTGGCGACCAACGTCGATCTGAACGCGGATTTGGTTTGGAGCGTATACAACTCTGAGGGAAAGTCCTTCACTTACGACCTGTATTTTGATTGCGAGAACATGGAATTGCCTTTGGCGACGGGATTGACGGATACCACTTATGATCCGGGGATTTTGGATCCGAATCGCAAGTACACATGGCGAATTGCGGCCATTAGCAACGATGGTGACACGGTAATGGGGCCATTTTGGGATTTTACGGTCGAACCACCGCCGCCAGTTTACACGGTCCTGAGAATTGAAAGACAATTGCTGGACCCTTACTCCGGTTATAGCCAGACCAGAAGCTATCTGGCGGCGGGTTTCTATCTATCGACCGAGATGCTTAACCCGCTTCAGGCTGGAGGCGTGACGGCGTATGATGCGGCCAGAGATACGAATTACACGCTATCCTGGAATACCGATTGGGAAATATATTCGTTGACCGAGTCGACGGACCCCTTTATTGCCAACGATGCGGAATACATATTCAATGTTGCGGAAGGCGGGGCTCTTGGCCAATTCGGTGTGTCGGCGACCTTTCTCGGTTGCAGCCCCGCAATTACGAATCTCGCTCCGTACAGTTTCGTTTCCAAGAGTGCGGGCTTTGAGGTTGAATGGACGAATTTCTGCGATGGCAACGTAAACCTGATCATAATGAAAGACGATGACACCACGGGTGTTTATATAGAAACGGCCAATGACGGTAGTTATACTCTTACGGCTGATGATTTCGCGCCGATTGGAACTGGCACCGGAGCTTATATTGTGCTGCTTGTATCGGAGCGGGAGGTAAGCATCGTCAACGACCTTTGCGCCCCCGAAAGTGTTCTCCGGGTGAAATCGTATCACAAGGTTTACAACGTAATACTGGTTCCTTGATTCAGCCCGTCGGTTGGCGGATATCGCAGGGGAAGGATTCAGGCTTTCGCATCGCGATAGGAGATGTCGATCGCTCTGTTAACATACAGGTGGGAATGACAGTGACAACACGATCGTTTTCAAAGCGACTATTGGGCTGTTGTCTGATAGCCTGTCTTCATTTTGAGTTCGTTTCTGGTTGCAGGCAAATCGAACAGGAGCTTGACAAATATCTGGCCGGCGCTCATGAGTTGTGGAATTTCAACGGGGCGGTTGCGATCAGTAAGGACGGTCGGATAGTTTACAGTCGGGCTTTCGGCCTCGCGAATATGGCGATGAATAAAGCGAATACACCGGAGACGAAGTTTTTCATTGGTTCGATAAGCAAACAGTTCACTGCAGCCGCCATAATGATTCTACAACAGGACGGCCTTGTGGACCTTGATCAGCCGATTTCGGAGTATCTGCCGTCTTACCCATCCGAGTCGGGAACGCGAATCACAGTACGCAATCTGCTGAAGCAGACTTCGGGAATACCAAACTTCACGGATGATATTGAGATACTGCTTATGCGCACCGAGTCGGTGTCGCCGGAGGAGTTGATTAACCGATTTTCATCACGATCACTCGAGTTTGAGCCGGGCACGAAATTCAGGTACAGCAATTCAGGATATGTCTTGCTTGGAAAGATCATAGAGGCCATATCGGGACAGTCATACGAGGCCTTTCTGCACAGGAGAATCTTCAAACCCGCGGGTATGTCAAATACGGGTTACGGACGGCGGGAGGCAGCCGTGCCAAATCGGGCGGATGGGTACACCGTTGGGGACAAGGAGGTAATCGTGGAGGCTTTGCCGGTGGAATATTCGCTGTTGTATTCATCGGGTGCGCTGTATTCCACGGTCGGTGACATGGCGAAGTGGGACAGTATTCTGTATACCGGTTCAATTCTGACCCCAGAGTCCGTTGACGAAATGATTAGTCCAGGTCAAGGCGGCTACGGTTTTGGGTGGTTCGTAGAGGAAAGATTCAGACGGCGACATACCTTTCACGGTGGTTTCATGGATGGTTTTAACACAACTTTTGAACGCTGGCCTGACGACAGGCTGTGTGTGATAGTGTTCAGCAATGAGGATGAGGCTCCGGTAAAAAAAATGGCTCGAGGTCTGGCAGCCATCATCTTTGGCCGGGAATGTGAGCGCCCCGTGTCGAAGGAACCGGTGAACTTCGACCCAGATATCCTTGAGCAGTATGAGGGGGTTTATGAAATGATCAACGGGACATTCCGGTTTGTTACGCGTCAAGGAGACACCTTGTACACCCATGTTCAGGGGGAGCCAAGACGTATCCTACTAGCACAATCAGATAACGCCTTCTTTTTCGCGTCTGATAATACCAAGACTCTCGCCTTCAGTCGCGGCAGCGATGCGTCGGTCACGGGCCTGCAGATAGTTGACGACGGAAATATGATATCGGCAAGGAAGCTATCGGGCAGAGAGGCGGATGATGTGCTCATAGAACGGGAAATGGTTGCGGTCGATCCTTACATTCTTGAAACATATCAAGGAATCTACGAGATTCAAACAGAGTTCGGTAAAAGATCGGCGGCGCTTCTGGTCAAAGTAGATGTATGTGGCGATCATCTGGTAGTCACGTTGCACGATGGAGCTTCGATAGAGATATTTTCCAGTTCGCACACCCGGTTCTTCCACAAAGAAGCTGATTTCGTGTGTAATTTTATCGTTGACGCGGGTGCGAAGGTGGTTGGTTGTTCGATCAATATGGCCAGCACCGCTGTCAATGCGCTGAAAGTGCGTTGAAGCCACATTACATAGTCAAGCAGCGCTGTTATCCTAACAGAAGGCCCCCGGGGGGATATGTTTTCCGGGGGCCTTACTAATGGGTGTCGAGTTATCAGAGGTCCAGACCGGGTGTGGTGCTGACTGCCTGTTCCTTTAATCTGAAGAGACCGCGGACCTTGACTACCAGTTCAATGGCGTAGGAGAAGACCAACGGCGTCAGGACAAGTGTAATGACTGTCGATACCGCCAAACCTCCCACGACAACCGAGCCGAGGCCGCGATAGAGTTCCGAGCCTGCTCCGGGCATGATTATCAGTGGAAGCATACCGAGGGCCGAAGTAGACGTGGACATGAAAATTGGGCGCACGCGTACGCGTACCGATTCCTTAACAGCCGAACGCGGATCGTAGCCCTCGCGCATCAGGTTCAGGGCCTGGTAAACAATTAGAATTGAGTTGTTAATCACGGTACCGACGAGAATTACAAATCCCAACATGGTGAGTACATCCAGTTGTTGTCCGCTGTCGAAGATTTGGACGATATCGAGGCCGAGAACGCCTCCAAAAGTTGCCAGTGGTACCGTCAGAAGAACCACGAGAGGGTAGGTGAATGACTGAAACAGGGCGGCCAGAAGGAGATAGGTTAAGATTATCGCTATGTGGAAATCTGTAGTCAACTCGCTCTTCAGTTTGGTAAGATCATCGGCAGTTCCGGATAGATTTATGTCGTAGAGTCCGCCCACCTGGCCTTGCCGGCGGAGAGGTTGGACAATTTCGTTGTTGATGCTCGACATGGCTTTCTCGAGTGCGATGTTGTCGGGCAGGACTGTTTCAATTGAGACTACCCGCTGGCGCTCGATGTGATTGATCTGAACCGGGCCCTGTTGAATGCTTACGTTGGCAACATCGCCAACCGTAATGATTTTGCCCGAACCGGTCGCCATAGGCAGTTGCGCAATGTCCTGAGTATGCTGAGACCACTCGTCGCGTCCCAGAATGAGCAGGTCGAGTTCGCGGCCCTGATGGAAATACTCGCTGACAATGGCACCATCAACGATAGCGTTAATCGCCTGACCGATCTCAGTGGCGGTCATGCCGACGTCGGCAGCCCGGATGCGGTCCGGTGTCACGCGGATTTCAGGGTTGCCAAGGTCGAGACCGGGAATAGGTCGCGAGTTTGAACCGGGTATCACTTGACCGGTTTTGGCAAATATCTGGCCGGCTATAGCCAGAACTTTGGGTAGGTCGGGACCGGTAACATCAATACGGACAGACCTCGTTCCAGCGAAGCCACCTCCGAAGAGGGATGCCTGGCTCGCGAATCCGATGGCGCCGGGAACGGAGAAGAGGGCTTGATTGGCGACAGGTACCAGTTCGCGGGCACGCTCGTCATCACGAGCCCGCATTCCCATAAACGCTTGATTAGGAAAGGCGACATAGAAGAAATTACTTATTCCGCCTCCCGGTAGTGAATCTGCCTGCTCACCGGAGGTTTCCCACAGGGGTCGGATCTGAGACTCGATTGATTCGCCTGCTTTGATCATTTCATCGAGGTTGTAGCCGGGAGGAGGCAGCAGAAATCCAAAAATGAGATTGCGGTTACCGTTGGGCAGGTATTCGGAATCGGGAAGTAAGAACCAGGTGAGCCCCATCGATAAGAAGACAATACCTAATATTGTCCCGAGGCGGCGGGATGTTCTGGCGTTCACGTAATCGACAAAGGATGCGATTTTTGTAGCGAGCCGGTTGAGAAATCTTTTACTGTCGTCATCGCCTTCTTTCTTTTCCGGGATTCTGAGCACGCGTGACGAAAGGGCCGGGATCACGGTAACCGACACGATAAGAGAGATAACGATGGCACTCGATATGGCGATTGCGATATCCTGAAACAGCTGCCCGGCCTGTTCTTTCACGAACATAATAGGAAGAAACACAGCCACAGTAGTGACTGTAGATGCCAGCAGGGCTCCCCACACTTCTCTGGTGGCGTCGGCGGCCGCCTGCCACTTCGTTTTACCCATCTGCATGTGTCTGTAGATGTTTTCTAATACGACAATGGCTGAATCGACGACCATACCTACGGCAAAAGCCATTCCGGCAAGAGAAATGACGTTGATTGTCCGGCCAAACAGGTACATGGCCAGAAAAGTTGTAATGATTGATATCGGTATGGCCAGGGCTATTACGAGAGTGGCCGACCGTGACCGAAGGAATACGAATAGCGTCAAAATTGCAAGGAAACCGCCCAGGTATATGTTCGACAGCACAAGATCGATGGCGGAGTTAATGTACACCGTCTCGCGATAGACATTTTCAATGTGCATGCCCCGGGGTTCCATTACCTCTGTGTTCAGGATTTCAACCTGTGCCATAAGACCGCTGATAACGTCCATCACATTAGCTCCGACCTGTCGCTGGGCGTTGAAAGCTATCGCCGGTGTGCCCATGTGGCGCACCAGGGCCTGGGGTTTCTGATAGTCGAGCGATACCTCGGCTATGTCGTGAACATGGATGGGCGTACCGTTACGCATGGCTACAACCGTGTTTTCGACATCCTCTATTGTCTCAAAACGGGCGAGAGTACGCACGACGTATCGTCGTTTGCCTTCGCCGAAATCACCGGCCGATATGTCGCGATTCTGTGAGCGCAGAGCGCGGGAAAGTTGATCAATGGTTACACCGGTGGAGGCCAGCAGAGCGGGATCGAAGACCACGTGTAGCTCCTGCTCCAGTCCGCCAAAAATATTCACCGAGGAAACGCCCTCGACCCGTTCGAGCCTCGGCTTTACCAAATCCTCGACCATCGTTTGCATGTGAGGAACAAATACTCCGGCCGTGTCGGGCTTGATGACAAACCATGCGATGGCTCCCTCGAGCAGACCGGAGGTTGTAACCACAGGCCGTTCCGCATTGTCCGGATAGGACGGCACTTCGTTAAGTTTGTTGGTGACTCTCACCACGGCTCCCGTCAGATCGGTGCCTACCGGGAATTCAAGTATGATCTGGCCATAGCCGTCCTGCGATTCGGATGTCATTTCAAGAACACCCTCGACAGACTTCAGGTATTCTTCCTGTTTCTCGATGATTTCTTTTTCGATTTCGCCGGGGGATGCACCGATCCATGTAGTGGTTACGCTGACGATGGGGCGTTCAATCTCGGGTGTAAGCTGCACCGGCACTTCGTTCAAGGCAATATAGCCGCCGATCACGGCAATCAGCACGCCAACGATTACGGTCACGGGGAATTTTATGGATGAAGTGATTAAACTCATTACATTGTTTCCTGTTTAGTCATGCTACACCGGTTTATCGGGAGGCCGAGATTTGTTGTTGTGGTTGGCCGGCCGTTTCACTCTGTACCGGTGGCTCTCCAGCCGTGTTTACTGGTGAGCCGGGGAATATGCGTTCGTTTCCGCGCACAATCACCGGCATTCCGGCTGACAATTGATCAGACACGACGGCGACCATCTGCCCATCGGTGGAGGTTGTCGATACGGTAATGGGCACCGCTTTTCCATCGACAATGGTGTAAACAAGCATCTGGTTTCCCTGTCGTACGACAGCGTCTTTGGAAACGGCCAAGCCGGTAAAGGTAGTGTTCAGCGAAAGGGTTGCCCGCACCAGCATTCCGCCTCCGAGACGGCCGTCAACATTGGGTACATCGACCATGATTTGGAAGGTATGAGTTTCTTCGGACGCGCTCGGTGCTATTCCGGTGACGTGAGCGTAGAGTGGCTCGGATTGATTCGCCGATTGCGTTATATAAACGGGGCTTCCAAGGGAAAGGTGTCCGAAGTATCTTTCCGGAAGGTCAACCGTGACCTTTACGCGTGATAGATCGACCATCTCGAAAACGGGCATTCCCGGGTTCACCCATTCGCCGACATCGACCAGGCGCCTGCCGGTAAAGCCGTTGAAGGGGGCCGTAATGACAGCTTTTCGCATATCGAGTTCGAGAAGGTTCTGTTCTGCCTCAAGCTGCTCATACTGGGCTTTGAGGATGCCTGCCCAGGTGATGGCGCTGTCGAGACCGGTGCTGCTGATGAGGTTTTGTCTGTAAAGTTCTTCGGCACGTTCTTTCTGGGTAGCAGCAAGTTCGGCTTGAAGTCTCGTCTGTTCTGTCTGTGCCCGTTTTGAGTTAAGTTCGTACTTGATTCTCTCGGCATCGACTGTCACGAGTGCGGTCCCGGAGCGCGCCGGTACGCCCTCAAGCGCGTTGACAGCCTTGATGCGACCGGAGACTTCGGAAACGATGCGGCTTTGAATCGCAGCCTCGGTTCTTCCAACCAGGGTCACTTGATCGGTAAATTCCATCTGCTGTACATTGTCGGTGACAACCAAAACCGGCGGCTGACCCTGCGCGCACGCCTCGGAGCCGGTCAGTGCCGTGACCAGCATCGTTAATAAAAATACATAACGCATAATTCTCATGGGTATGATTCTGCCTTGATATAGATGTGTCTGTTTAGCCCGCCCTTTGACTTTTATAAAGCGTAAAACAAACGCAGCAAGACACAGTTCCCGCAACGGGGCATTCCGTTCATTAAAATGGAGAAAAATAGTCCATCAGGGTGTGGGCCGGGGTTTACCCCTGGCTGCCGGAGAGGGGAAAGGCTTAGACCACAACACTTTCGATAGGCTGATGGCCGTGGCTACTTCTTAAATTCGGCTGTTTCGCCGATTACAGCGGCTCCAACGGAATCACCCCAGACGTTTACAGTAGTGCGGCAGCGGTCCAGGAACCAGTCAATGGCCCAGATCAACCCGATTCCTTCAAGCGGCAGTCCGACCGCGGAAAGCACGAAGACCATCGTAACGGTCCCGGCGTGGGGGATACCGGCGGCGCCAACTGAGGCGAGAGTGGCTGTGAGGAAAATGACGATTTGCTGACCTGCAGTAAGATCAATGCCGTAAATCTGGGCTATGAATAGAGCCGCGACCGCTTCGTAGAGAGCCGTACCGTCCATATTTATGGTTGCTCCCAGTGGTAGCACGAACGATGCTGCCCGGCTGTCGACTTCGTTTTTGTCTTCGACGCATTCCATGGTTACCGGCAGCGAAGCTGAAGACGATGCGGTGGTGAAGGCTGTGGCCAACGCCTGTCCCATGTTAACGAAATATCGAAACGGCTTTTTGCCACCGAACATTTTCAGGATCAGGGGAAGAATTACGGTACGCATGGATGAGGAGTCCGAGAATCACGGTCAGGGAGTAGAGCCCGAGACCTCGCACCAGTTCATCGACCGATTGTCTGTTCTCGGCCACGATGCCGCCTATCAAAGCGAGGACGCCGACGGGGGCGAAGTAGATTATTATCGTGACAATTTTCATAATGGCGGCGTTGAGGCCTTCGAAGAACTGAATTACGGGGCGGCCTTTTTCGCCTATAGTTGTCAGGACACCACCGAAGAACAGGGAGACGACGATGAGCGGCAGGACATCGCTTCTGGCGGCAGCATCAAAGATGTTCGATGGGATAAGCCCGATGAGGACATCTATCAGAGTCTTTCCCTTGCTCTCGGCTACGAGGTCCGGTACAAAAGCGCCGAAGTTCTCCACGCCGTCCCCCGGTCTTATTATGTTTACCAGAATTATTCCAATGATGACCGAGAACCCGGTTGTAACGAGATAATAAAGCAGGGTTTTGCCGGTGGTGCGGCCGAGTTTGCGGATGTCGCCAAGAGAGGTGACGCCGACAATCATAGAGGCGATGATCAGGGGAATGACGACCATTTTGAGGGCGTTTAGGAATATGGTGCCGATAAAGCTGATCTGGAGAAAAAAGTCGCCCAGATAAAGGCCGCCGATAACACCAAATATGGCCCCCACAATCATGCCAATGAGTATTATATTTCCGGTCTTTGAGGTCATGTCAGTAGCGCCGATTTCGGGTTGGTTTTTCGATACGATAGCTATCCCATTCAACTAACGCAACTTAAAAGATTGGGTTAATTTTGGCTGCCGACGGCAATAGTGTTAACATAGACCTTGATTGTGAATGATGTAGTTTTGTGTCCAAAAATATATTTGATGTTTTATAGCGCTAAAGCGTACTTAATATAGGAACCTCACTCATCTTGAGCGTGCCTCTTTCACTGTAATCGCGACCGCAAACAGAAACCCAAGGAGGGGATTATGAAGAATGCGTTAATGCTATTTCTGTGTATCGGTATGCTGGCGGCAGGCGCAACAGCTCAGGACCCCGGCATAGCTGATACGGTAAAACTTGTCGGCGATTCGCTGATTGTCGGGCAATCGCGACCCGTTGAGATAGTCGTATTCAACGATGAAGTGGTTGATACTGCTCGATATACCACTTCTTCTCAGATCGCTTGACGGCGGGTTCGCGGTATCGATTCGGCAGTATTTGTGGGGCGGATGTCAGACCCGAGCGTTTTGAATTTCCGCATTGATGATGCCCGGGTAAACGATGGAATTCCGCCTGATTCAATTGAAATTGCAGCGTTCGCTTTTGGTGCTACCAGTGACCTACCGCCGGGAGACGGCGCAATAGTGGAGCTGTTCTTTACGGCACTGTCCCTGGTACAATGTCGCTGGATACCTGTAAGTTGCCTCCGTCAAATCATCTTCTATTTGTTACGCTGGACAACAATGGTTTTACGCCACAGTTTGTCGGCACTGAGCTTAGAGTTGTTGAGGGGACTTTTCCTCCTACCTTGACGGTTCCCGACAGTCCAATTCGCGCAATCGGTGGTGATCTGGTTGAATTTGAAGTGCTGGCAGAAATCCTCATCCGGGCTTGACGTCGAATTAAGAGTTGGCGGAGTTGACGGGGTACGACAGCGCCGGCCACGCCTACTAACAGCCCGGACGTGGGTAGTGTTTCGCCGGCTACGTTTGAGTGGCAGACAACTACGGCTGATGTGGGCATTTGGAGAGCCACAATTCAGGCGTGCGATGATAATGGCTTGTGTAACTCGGCAGACGTGGAATTACAGGTGGTGGAGTCGGAGGCCTATTCATTGGCTTTTGATGCGAGCCATGCCACAGAGATTAATGATAGCTGGGGACTGGTGTTCGGGAATTTTGATGACGACGCTAACATGGAGCTGGTTTCTGCGGGAATTCCCGTAGAAGGGACAGGTGGCAGAGAGTTGTTTGACTACGATCCTGCTGACAGGGAGTATGTCAATGTTTATCGTGGAGCTTTGTATGGCTACAATCAGGCGCCTTATGCTGCGTATCTCACGCCCGATGACGAACTGGATCTGGTTGTTTCCACGTGGTTCGAGGGTAGTCGCGCCATTGTTGTTTTGGAAGGGGATGGCAACAACGGTTTCGGTGAGCCGATTGAATCCTCAGCGAGTTATGTGTTGCGTGGCGCTGTTCTGTGTGAGGTTACCAGCGACCAGTATCTTGATTATGTAGTGGCGGCCATGGACCGGGTCTATATATATCCATCGCAAGCCGATTACACGTTCCACTACCTGCGTTATGTTCTGACTCCCGATACGGCTTTGGCTGTCAATGCGGCAGATTTCGACGGCGATGGTTACACGGATATCGCTGTGGGGACGGCAAAGGGCGTCCAGATTTACCTCAATACTCGCGGCATAGGTCTTTTCATACCCGGCGAGTTCTATCCCCAGGCGTGGGGAACGACAGATATCGAGGTTACCAATCGGGGGTCCGACTTCAACAACGACAACATCTATGATCTGTGCGTGTCAACACCGTCCGTGGGACTTCAGTATAGTGAAATCACCGTATATCTCGGTCGGGCCGACGGCACTTTCGAAAGACAGGTAATCGATACGGTTCTGGGATATATTCTCGGGAATTGCGTCGCCGACTTTAATCTGGATAATCAACTGGACATAGCCTATGTCAATGGCGGCGAGCGTAAGCTCGGAATCTACTTCGGCAACGGCGACGGGACGTTCACCAACGAAATTCGCTTTGATGTTGATGATGAGTATGCCGGGCAGATCGCTGCCGCCGATGTTGATGTTGACGGCGACATCGATATCGTGGTCGCAGGTAAGAGGAGTGGTCTGGGGGGTGGCAGATTGTATCTTTATCACAATCAGCTCAATCCTACCGGCTTCACGGCGGCTTCGTTCGAGGCCACGGCAGTCAACAATGTCGAAATCCAGTTGACCTCCGCGACCGGTAAGGTGCTCAACCGGGTCCGAAACGGTATGCCTGCCGCTTCGTTCTATCAGAGAAATATAGATGGGAATTCGGCACTCGATGATTTTGCCTCGGTAAATGTTCTGGAGTCGGGCGTTTACAAAGTAGACGCTTCGCCGAAACCGAATCTTCCCGCCGGTGAACCCTTCACGCTTGATTTCAGGGTCAACGGGGAGAGGTATAGGCTTGCTCACGATGCTGTCATGGCGGAGAGCGGCTATCAGTTCGATATCTATCCGAACGGTGGCTCGCCGGTGTTGCCTCTACCCGGGAAATTCACGACCGACAATCCGGTTACTTTCCAGTGGGCAGGAGACGGTGAGTTTACGTTCCAGTTGGCATCGGATATCGCTTTCGAAAATCTGGTTGTGAATGCCACCGTGAGCGGCAACAGCTATGCCGGACCAACGTTGGCGGTGGCGGATACGGCTACTTACTATTGGAGAGTCAAGGCCGACGGTGCTGAGAGTTTCGACGCCTTCTATCCGGTCAGTCTTGTGGCTGAATCTCAGACCGATGCGGATGATAGTGAACTGGCGCAGCTACCCAAGACTTTCGGGTTGTCGCAAAACCACCCGAACCCGTTCAATCCGAACACCGAGATCGCCTTCGCTCTGCCGGTTGCCAGCAGAGTGAGACTTGATATCTATAACATAGCAGGCCAGAAGGTCTCAACGCTGGTTGATGCTCAGTATCCGGCGGGTGAACATATGGTGGTCTGGGACGGTACCGATGCTCGCGGCAGCGCGGTGGCATCGGGGATTTATCTCTATCGAATCCAGGCAGGTGAGGAGTTTATATCGGCACGGAAGATGGTGCTGCTGAAATAAAAGTATCCGGTTTCTCAATCGACCGGTGGTGAAAAGGGTCTTGCTGTTGAGGATGTGACGGCAAGACCTTTATATTTTGTCATGGCAATGTCATATCTGTGGGGCGTCTGCTTTTTTGTGTTGATTGTGGGAAGGGTGAGTGTTATCTTTGGTCTCGATAGGAGAGAACATGGACACACTATGACCAAGACGATGACTGACATCCACAGAGTTGTTCGTCCAAGACGACGGACATCCGTTCAGAAATTTCGCTTCTACAGCCAGGTATTCTCACTGGCAGTCAATATATGGATTGGCGTTCAGTTCTATCTGTTCGTCAGGTATCTGGAAAACGGCGGAGAGGGGCTGTTGGTGCCTCGTCCACCGGGGGTGGAGGGCTGGCTGCCTATCAGTTCGCTGGTGTCGCTTCGGTACTGGTGGGAATCGGGTATCGTGAACAACGTTCATCCTGCCGGATTGGTAATCTTTGGCGTGATACTTGTGGTGGCGTTTCTGTTTAAGAAGGGGTTCTGTTCGTGGGTTTGCCCGATAGGCTTCATCTCGGAGATACTGGGGGACATATCGGATAAGGTCTTCAAACGCCGCATCAAACCGTGGGCCTGGCTGGATTATCCACTCCGGTCGCTCAAGTATATTCTGCTGGGCTTTTTCATCTGGGCCGTGTTGATCCAGATGACGCCGGAGTCCATTAAGTCATTTGTATATTCCGAATATAACATCGTGGCCGATATTCTCATGCTGCGTTTCTTCACGGAGATAAGCGCGTTCGCACTGGCGGTTATTGCCGGGTTGTTTTTGTTGTCGCTGGTGGTGCGGGGGTTCTGGTGCCGATATCTTTGTCCTTACGGTGGCCTTCTGGGGATACTCAATTTCATTTCCCCGACGAGGATAATTCGCAACGAGAAGACCTGTATCGACTGCGCTGCCTGTGCCCGTGTTTGCCCCACTTTCATAAAGGTCGATAAGGTCGGTGAGGTGCGCTCCGATGAGTGCACGGGATGTCTGGCCTGTGTGGATAGCTGCCCGGTTCCGAAAACTCTGCAGGTTCATTTGGTATCAAGCAAGCTGCCGTTTTCGAAAGTGAAATGGGCGGCGGCGCTGGTGTTGATTTTCTGGGGTAGCCTGCTGGTCTTCAAATTTGCCGGACCGTGGGACAATGCTGTTGCCACATCCGAATACATTCAACACATGCCGGCAATTGCTACCGGTCAATATATGCATCCTTAGGGTAGGAGGGAGAGGAAGTAATATGGCGTCGAAAAAGCAGAAATCGTTCTTTGATGCGTATCCTCAGGAATATGATATTCTGACCAACGCGAGCCAGCGGGAAAGTTACCACCGCAAAGAGGTACGGGCCATAATCGACAAATTCCATCCTGAGGTGGTGCTGGATGCCGGCTGTGCGACCGGGCTGACCTCGAGGATGTTCGCCGAGCATTTGGTTCAAACGGTCGGGGTGGATCGCTCTAAACCGATGCTTGAGATAGCGAAACGTAATCGCAGGACATACAAAGAGTTAAGTTCGTATATGTACGGTAATTTTGAAAGCCTGCCGAAGAGGCTGCATGGGAAGTTCGACCTTGTAGTCTGTCTGGCCAACGCGATTGTGGGTGTGGGGACGACGGGATTATTGCTGAAATCACTTCGTAATTTCCGCGATGTTCTGCGGCCGAAAGGGACATTACTTATTCAAATGCTCAATTATGCCGCTATTAAAGAGGGGGAGATTATGCCAGTCAAGGCAACAGTCAATGACGGCATAGTGCTGGAGCGTTTCAGCGAGCGGCAAGGCAAACGGATCTATGTTCATGTGACCCGCGTTGATCTGAAGTCCGTCGATTGTAGGCTTGAGGTGTTTCGGCACGAATTTGACAATTTTACGCCTGCGCAGGTGACAGCGAGCTTGAGGAAGGCAGGTTTTGGTGGTATTCGCCGCTATGGCGATTTGTATTTGAAGGAGCCTTTCACGACAGTCGTCGCGGGATCTGGTCATCACGGCCCGGCGCGGGTTAGCGGTTGATCTTCAGAGTATCACGACGAATTTTCCTATTTGAGTGGAGCCGTCTTCGGCCTCGACTACCCAATAGTATAATCCCGAAACAACCATCTGAGTGTTACGTGTTATCAGATTCCAACTGTCGTGAGTGGCGTGTGGGTCGGTGGGCGAGAAGTTGTGGTCGAGCTCGCGGATCAGGTCACCATCGAGAGAGTAAATGTAGATTTTACATTTGGGAGGAAGGTTGCCGAAGTTTAGTGCTCTCACCCGATAGTCGGGGCGGTCTTCCTCGGTGCGTCCCTTCATAGCCGAGGCCACGGTAGTCAGCATCGCCGCGATAGGGATTGGGATATACATACACTTTGGAGTTGCGATTGGGGTCTGCGGATGAAGGGCTGAGCGGGAAACCGTTCTGAGCGCCAAGGGTGACCGAAGATTCGAGCGGGGGCATGTCGGATTTGGGATCGCCAAAGTCATAGGCGGTTACGTTTAGCCAGTAGACTACTGTTGGCAGCAGGTTCTCGATTTCGAACTCATACTCGTAGTATTTCAGGTAACCGTCGTCGGTGTAGTTATCCGGTGTCAGGTCATCTTCGGGAATAAGAGCCGGGTCGGGTTCATCGGGATAGATTTTTCGAATAGGAGTCGTAACTCCAAGCTCGTACGCATTGTAGTCGTGGGGAAGGAAGAAAAACAGTGAATCAGAAAAACCATCTAGGCGGTATGGAGATGTCCTCGTATAGTCGAGAGGATCGAAGAGGCTGTCGTCGCACGGGTCGAGGCTCAACCCGTATAGACAGCGCAGGCTGTCGAGTGTAAACGGCACACTCAGGCAGGGCCAGGCGTCGTCTTCGGAGGTTTTATCCCAGATATATTTGTCGTAGTTTTCTCGGTCGTAAGACGCCACCAGATTGTAACTGGATTCGCGTTCGTCGCGTCCGAGGTAGATGCGGTAGCCCTCGAAGTCGATCAACTTGGAGAAGACATCGACATCGGTTTCGGAGCGGCTGCCGTTGAAGCGTACATGAAAGCCGTTGATTATGGGGGTGACCCAGATAGTCGGCTCGGGTGGCGGGGCGGCTGCTCGCCAATCGGGGACACCATCGCCGGCATAATAAACCGTATCGGCACTGGTTGGGGTCCAGACGCCGTTAGTGTAGGTGGAGTCATGAACGCAAATATCGAACTTACCGGAGTCCCCGTCGCCGTCGGTATCATAACCGGGGTTGTCGTAAATCCACTTAGCCCAGGTCGCGTTCTTGAACAGGTCGGAGAAGTCGAGGTTGGCATAATATCTGTCGGGGACGTTTGGCAGATAGGCGATATTGTTCGGGTCGGTGTGGAAATCCTCACCAGCCACGAAAGCATAGGCGAGGTGCACCGAAGCTCCGGGCGGAATTGTGTAAGGTCCGATTGACTGGACTTGCTGGAAGTGGAAGCCGTCGGCGATATTCTCGGCCCAATCCTGTGGAGGGCAGTTCCAGTAAGGGTCGGAGCATGAGATGGTAGCGGCATAGGCCGGGTCCCAGTCAATCTCGCGGTTGGACATCAAGTGGTACCGATTGGGGTCACCCGAGGGGTAGCCGTTGTTGCGTCCTGTCCTGAAATCGCGGAAGCTCGCCCATTTTTGGGGACCGAAATCAAAGGCTTGGTCGTAGTTCACCCAGTCATACGCCCACCAGTTGTAGGAGGTGTGAACTGGGCCGAGATCCGACCATCCGGGATAGTCTATGAAGAACATGCCGGCAACATCGGGTACGGACTTGAGATAGTCTTGTCCGACCTGGACTTTGACATCGACAAATTCGCCGTTTACCGGATCGCCATCGTTGTCGGCTCCCCACATCAGGTTGATTGTATCGGTTACGTTGCAGGCTGTTGGAATGCGAACCTCCTCGACGAGGCCAATCAATTCATCCGGTCCCCAGTAATTCCAGTCTGTGCCGACGAAGCGGCAACGAGGGGTATAGCAGAGGCCGAGATAGGCGTTTTCGATGGCGGTATCGCTCGTGTTTTGTATCTCGACATCGAAAAGAATAAAGTCTTCGGCGTAAGAGTACGACCAGGCGTAGCTTTTCTGGGTGATCTCCACGTTTATTGGCTTGTGCCATGTCAGCAGACCATCGGAATAGTCGGGTTCCTCTAGCGAACTCCATCCAGCGTCCACAGTGTCGGAACCGACCAAGATATAGTCCTGTTGTGATACTGCCCCGGTGAAGCATATAGATGAGGGATCCAGAGTCGAGCGATACTCCGGGTACTCTGTTGAAAGAATCTCAAGAACCCTTGAGACAAGGGTGTCCCTGTTGTGTACGGCACCTACCCAGAGTCCGAATTGAGCGAGATAATTGAGTCGCGAGCCTTTGGGATACTCAACTCCTCCATCAAAGATCCGCTCTCCGGTTAGACAATCTCTAACCGATGGGTCGTCTGTGCCCGTGACCATACCAACCGAAATCGGGTTTATGTTGAGAACGACTCTCCCAATGGAATGCACGGGTTGGCAGTCGGAAACAACGTAGGGCGATGCCGTGCTCTGTATCGCAATTGCATCAGTGAGTTTAATTGGGTCGCGGGCAAGGCTGAGTTGCGAAGTCAGACAAGCAGAAAGCAGTATCAACGTGACCCGGATACGATTCTTAGACGTCATTGAATACCTCCCCGCGTTCGTTTGGTCTCTGATGAAATTGGATGACAGTGCGCGACGACAGTGCGAACTGTCAAGCAACCTGTGTAAAATATACTTGCGGACATAATACGAGTCAAGAGCAAACAGGCGAAAAAGACTTGACGGATAGCAGGCCTGCACTTAAATTGAAAAACCGGGTTTCGTATAGAGACTCAGGCAACAGAATCGTTGCCGATCGGTATCGAAAACAGGGGAGGTTCTCGTTACGCTAATTCCTCATAAAAATCCAGCAATTCATGGCTGCTAAGATCAGCTTTGAGAAAGGACAGTTATGCGACTTGTCATTGTCGCTGTCGTGTTGTTTGTGACTGTCGCGATGGCGTGGGTGCTTGGGACTTTTGCTGCGGAGATGTACTCGAAGGGGCGAAAACGCGAAGCGCAACAGATGATTCTGAGGCAAATGGATGATTTGAAGGTTGGTGACACTCTGGTCGATTGGGAATTTGAGAACCTTCAATTCCAAGGTAGTAGGATGTCGGAGAGTGTTGGAGGCAGAACTCTTGTCTATGTTGTAGATCCCGAATGTCACACATGTGTTGAGGATATCGAGGTTCTGTCCCGCCTTACCGGGACGGGGGATGCTGAACTGCCGATACTCATTATATCAGGCGGAAATCCAAGGTATCTGTTGGACTGGCAAAGAAAGTATAGTCTGCCGATACCAATTCTTTATGACCACGGCAGAGCTTTTTGTCAATCTCTGGATATTACAACTTACCCTTTTCATTTCGTTATCAGCAAAGAATTGGTGGTCGAGGAATTGATGCCTGGCACACTTGAACCTGAGTACGTGGAGAATTTTGTTAAGGGGAAACACGAATAGACGATCCGTTCGGACGGTGACCTACTCTTTCAACCTTTAAGCATCTAAGGAGGTGAAGAAGATGCGTTATTTGAGAATACCAGTTGCGATTGCGCTGCTATTTGTTTTCTCATTTACAATGGCCGTTACTTTTGCCGTGACAGCCAAAGCAGATCCGGATTGTTGCGTTTCCGCTCTTCCCGGTTGCACAACGTGCAAGGGCTGGAGAGCTCTAGACGGCGTTTGTTATTGTACGCCCAACCCTGACTGTGTTTGGTCTTATCGCGTATGTGATTAGCTCCACAGAGTTGTTACCTGAATAATTCTGCCCCACGGCCGGGGGCAGAATTAGAGTCTGCTCGCACAAAAGACAGATATTGAAGATATTGATTTGGATACCGCAAGTGCGGTTTAAGCAAGAAGTCTGAGGTTGCATCGGGTCAATTAACTGGTACCAATTATTTGTTACCATAGTGGAGCTATCTGTTAATCTTTGGAGATTACAGCTTACACTTTTCATTTTGTTATTCGCAAAGAACTGGTGGTCGCGGAATCGATGCCGGGGACATTTGAGACTGAGTACGTGAAGGATTTTGTCAATGGGAACTAGGAATAGATGATTCGTACGGACGGAGACCTACTCTCTCAGCCCATGAAGCAGGGCCTACATGTGGCCAAAAAGTTGTGCCGCGCTATCCGGCGATGATGCCTTTACCGACGCGGCCGTCGATGAGGATATCGAGAGGTTTTTCCAGGCGCAGATGCGTCACGTGATCGGTTTTTTCAACCACGGTCTGCTTACCCAACCAATCAAAATCAATGAAACCGTTTCTGGCTGATGGATTGATGGTAAAATATCCGACTCTGAACGAAGTCAGGTTCTGGAAAAAGTGAGTTCCGAAAGACGGGTCGGGGGCAAAATCGCCATAAGCTGCTTCAATGATAATTCGCGCGCCTGAGATTTGATTCCAGACGACGGGTATACCGAGCCATCGCTCTGATGTTCCCCAGCGGCCGGGACCGATGAGCAGGTAGGGGATATCATCGCTGCTCAGCCGTTCATTGAATTGCCCCACTTCGGATGCAATTTTAACAGTGTTGGCGCGCTCAAAAGTGTCGGGCGATACGATAATAATATCGCGGATGTCCCGCGTGCGCATGTTGCCGAGCGTCTTTTCGCTTCGTGCGACAACGTTGTCCTCTTTTACGGAATCAATCGAGATAGTCTCAAACGGGGCGTCTTTGATCATCGGGCGGACCTGCAGGAAATAGAAATCCTTGGGTTGACCTTCGGGAGTGTCGAGGTCGACCGCAAACTCGATTTCAACCGGGCAGTTGAGGCCCTCGCTGCCAAGTTGCAGGAGAAACTTTACGATGTCGGTCAATGGAAAGGTGTTCGATTTCAGGATCGGCGAGAAGGTGACAATGCGAACGCCCTGCTGACGGCAACCGTCATAGACGCGGTCATTTTCGGCTGAATAAGTGGAGCAAAGATGCGCCAGGGTTCCATCGGTCTCGGCCTGCGATATTTCGAGTTTGGTCAGACCATCCATGCCACCAGGACGAGGATCAACGACTGTTTCGGTCATGTCGATAGCAAAAAACTCGTGCTGAGTGTTCTTGAGCATGTCTTTTACGGTCGACAGTTGCGGCAGCTTGTTCGGGTAGCTGGGGGAGAAGCGCAGGCAGTTCATGCCTTCTACGATAGTCTTGCCCAGTCCGAGAGCGACATAGACAACGCCGTCTTCCGGCTCGACGCCATCGATTGGATAATAATTGTACGATAGAGCTACCCCGGCGAAGTTGGGATAGAAAGATTTGCCATAGTTGCGTCCGACAGCCTGCTGGATAATGACCGCCATCTTTTCTTCTTCGACACGGTTACCGGATGCCTCGTGATAGGCGCGGGCGTTTTTGAAGAAGGTCGAGGCATAGACGCTCTTGATAGCCTGTTCAAGTTGTTGGCGGCGCACTTTCTTGCCGGAATGATTGTTGGGCAGCATGTGGGTTTCATAGATGCCTGCAAAAGTCTGGAGATGGGAATCTTCGAGCATTGACGAAGACCGCACGGCCAGGGGGTATTTGACGACATCGAGAAAGGAATCCAGGTCACCCACGATATCTTTCGGCAGTTTCGCTTTCAGGAAACGCTCGGCAATTTGTTCGTCGGGCAGTCCCCCGAGGGCAACCTCGGCGAGGTCGTTGTCTTGTATGAAGTCATCGAATACATCGGTCCCGAGTATGATTGATTTGGGTACGGAGATTTCGACGCCTTCGAACAGCTCGGACAACTTGAACTGGTGAAGCAGGGCGTTTATGAAGGCGAGACCGCGTCCTTTGCCGCCGATAGAGCCGCCACCGAGTCTTACGAACTCTGTTTGCAGGTCGAACTGTTTGCGGGAGAAATCGGTGATGACACCGAGGGCTTTTTCACGGCGGAATCTCTTGATGGCTCCTATCAAATATGAGCGCAGCGCGGATACATCTTTGAATTCGGATACTTTTCGCGGTCTGATTTGTGCGGCGAGGTCGAATTCGGTGCGCGCCATCAGCCAGTTCGAGAAATGATTGCGATTGGCGTGATAGACGAGCGATTTGTCGGCCACGGTGGACAGGCAGTTCTCCATCGATTTGAAGTCGGATGCGGTCGCGAGTTTTTCACCCGTATCGGGATCGACAAAGATGAAATCACCAAAACCGAAATGGCTCAAGATAAAGCTGCGCAGATCGGTGTGGAGGGTAGGCGAGCGCTTATAGAGGAAGCCGACGTGGTGATGCCGGGCGAGGTCGGCGTTGAGCATGCCCGAAGATTGCATGAGAACCGGCAGGTCGGAATGTTGCTCGCGAATTTTGCCGATTAGCTTGATTCCGGCTTCGTCGTCAATCTCGCCGTTGATCTTGAATCTGAAGTCGCTGATGATGGCGAGCAGATACTTTTTGTGTTTTTCGTACAGTTCCCATGCCTGTTCGTAGTTTTGCGCCAGCAGAATTTTCGGCCGGGCGCGCATGCGGAGGATCTTGTGCGAGATGTTCAATCCCTCGGCCATCAGGGCTCGGGTTTGAAGCATAATCTCCCGGTATAGAAGCGGCAGATAGGATGAATAGAATTTGACGGAATCCTCTACGATAATAATCACACGCACACCGACCCGTGCGGTGTCGGCCTCGACGTTTTTGCGGTCTTCGATAAGTTTGATTATGGACAACAGAATGCGAACATCGCCGGTCCAGACAAATATCTGGTCGATGACATCGCTGTAATCGCGGGTGAGCATGCCGGCCAGCTCGCGTTCGTGATAGGCGAGCAGGATGACGGGCATATCGGGAATGAGGTCTTTGACGGCGCGTCCGAACGAGATGACATCGATATCACTAACCCTTTTGAATATGAGGACGAGGTCGATGCTTTGCGATTTTAGGATTTTCATTGCCTCGGCGGCGTTGTTGGCCCGTTTTACGTGGGGCGTGATGGTCAGGTTCAGTTCGAGGTATTCGTTGTAAATCAGGTCGGTCAACTGACCGTCTTCTTCGAGCACATAGGAGTCGTACGAACTCGATACGAGCAGAATGTGTTTGACCCTGAATTGCATGAGGGTATCGAAGTTGAGGAATTTCGACTCGTACGAGATGAGTTTCTTTTTAGATTCGGGTTTGTGCATAGTGTTCATCCAGTAAAGATATACGGGGTGGGAAGACAGAAGCAATCAAAAATTAGTCAATAAAAAGGCGGGACCGCCCGGCAGTCCCGCCATATATGTACAGGTATATCAGTCCTGTTGAGTTATCAGACTACACCCTGATCGAGCATCGAGTTGGCGACTTTCATGAAGCCGGCGATGTTGGCGCCGACAATGTAGTTGCCTTTCATGCCATATTCTTCGGCCGCTTTGGAAGCAGCTTCGTGAATGCTGATCATGATGTTGTGCAGACGGGTGTCGACTTCCTCGCGGGTCCAGGAGAGACGCAGGCTGTTCTGCGACATTTCCAGACCGGACACGGCGACGCCACCGGCGTTGGCGGCTTTGCCGGGACCAAAGAGGACTTTGTTCTGCACGAACGCATCAGCGCCTTCCGGCAAGGTCGGCATGTTGGCGCCTTCGGCCACGCAGATACAACCGTTCTTAATGAGAGCCTTGGCGTCATCGCCATTGAGTTCGTTCTGGGTAGCGCACGGGAGGGCGACATCGACTTTGACGTTCCACACGCCGGTACCTTCGTAATACTTGGCGCTTTTGAACTTGTCGGCGTATTCTTTGATGCGACCGCGACGGACGTTTTTCAGATCCATGACGAAGTCCCATTTTTCGCCTGAGATGCCGTCTTCGTCGACAATGTAGCCGGCCGAGTCGGACAGGGTGATGACTTTGCCGCCGAGTTCATTGACTTTCTCGGTAGCATACTGAGCAACGTTACCGCTGCCGGAGACCGCTACGCGCATTCCGTCGAAGGACTTGCCCTGAGTTTTGAGCATTTCTTCGGCGAAATAAACAGTGCCGTAACCGGTGGCTTCCGGACGAATCAGGGAGCCGCCCCAGTTGAGACCCTTACCAGTCAGCACGCCTTCAAAGACGTTGCGGAGTTTCTTATACTGTCCAAAGAGGTAGCCGATTTCACGGCCGCCGACGCCGATATCACCAGCCGGTACGTCGGTGTTCGCGCCGATGTGGCGGAACAGTTCGCTCATGAAGCTCTGGCAGAAGGCCATGACTTCGTTGTCGGATTTTCCTTTGGGGTCGAAATCGGAACCGCCTTTGCCGCCGCCCATAGGCAGGGTGGTCAGGCTGTTTTTGAAGACCTGCTCAAAGCCCAGGAATTTCAGAATGCCGAGATTGACACTCGGGTGGAAACGCAGTCCGCCTTTGTACGGGCCGATGGCGCTGTTGAATTCAACGCGGAAACCACGGTTGACCTGAACCTGACCTTTATCATCGACCCACGGTACGCGGAACATAATGACGCGTTCGGGCTCGATAATGCGCTCAAGAACTTTGGCTTCTTTGAACTCGGGGTGTTTTGCCATGACCGGCTCAAGTGATTCGACAACTTCCTGAACGGCCTGATGGAATTCCGGCTGAGCAGCATTCTTGGCTTTTACATCAGCCATGATAGTGTCAACAAACTTTGACATCTTCAACTCCTAAAATGGTTTAGCTTAAGTGACCTTGTTTTGTCTTTCCCGTACAGTTTGTGAAACAATAAACAAGGCATATATAATAATGGCCGCTAAAAGTCAAGTCATTCGTGGGTAAAATCGCGAAAATGTTGGTCGGGGGCAGGTTTTTGTCATGATACTAAAGGTTTGAGGAACGGGACTGAACGCGGTGGCAAGCTCCAACAAGAAAGCCGGATATCTATATGATACCCGGCTTTGGCATTTGCGTTTGTCTGGTCTATTTAGCAGCCGGAGCAGCCTCCGGAGCAGTCTTGATCACCGGTTGTCAGGACATACCCGCCGCGACCGGTCGGGTCTTCGCGGTAATCAACGGTAATCTTGCCAGCCTGAACCAGAAAGGTCTTTAGCTTGGAGTCGATCCAGGCGGTAACTCCATTTGATTCAAGCTTCTCCATTCCATCAATTGACTCTTCCAGAGCCATTCCCAAAGAAGGACCGCTTCAGCCATATCCTCTGAAGTATATAATGAGCTGCTTGTCCTTAGCTGATTCCGAATTCAGCACTTTGGAGAGTTCTTCTTTTGCTATGTCGGTTACTTCGAGCATTATTATCAAAAGCCTTTCTTTACTTTACTTTATATATCGGATATAAATTTAATACAAATGATTCAAAAAACGCAGGTTTTTTCTCATTTTTTTTGGCAAACCGGTTCCGGCATCCGATGGATGCTCAGATTTGAGAGGATTGTGTCAGAATCTACAGGGGCGGTCAATCCGGACCACCGGCCTGTTACCCAAAAATTACTTGCCACCGGGGCTAAAAATGTTGATTGTTAGCGAGTGGTTTTGCCTTTTGGTGTTACCATTTTGTACGGAATTCACCAGCCCATTGAAACCATTTTATGGAGCCTGCCATGTCGTTGACTATCTGTATCTACGAAGACAGCAAATTTGAGAATTTTACCCCCCTCACACATTTTCGTCCGATCTATACGCTCAGGGCCGGGATCGTGCCTCTGTTTGAGAGAGTGAAACGACATTTCGGCGATGCCGATATTTGTCTGGCGTGTCGCAGCAGCCTGGCCAATGTCATGGCTGCCTGTCACAAGACCTATCCCGTCAATATAATCAAGAAGGGCAGTGCCGATATATTGTTCCTCAACGGCCGGATTCGCAATTACGGTGACCTGCCAAAATTGATCGGCGAGGCAAAGATCTCGACCTATTTCACCAGCGGTGGCGAGACGGTGGCCGTGCTTCTCAAAAATGACGCAATTCGCGATGTACCGGAAGTAGCCACACCGGCAGAGTATGAAAAACACTTCAAGAAACAGGGCGAGGACAACATTCCCGAATTTCACACGACAGCTACTCTTTACGGGTATATGTGGCATATCATGGCTGATATAGAGGATGAAATTCGTGCCGACTTTGACAAACTTCGCAGAACCCATCCGGCGCCGTTGAACGTCAGGGTACATGATGGTGTTTACTGGGTGGGTCAGGATAACGTGATTCTGGGCAATGATGTTGAGATATTCCCCGGCGCTGTAATCGATGCCTCGCACGGACCGGTTTTCATAGATAACAATGTCAGGGTAGAGGCTCATGCGGCCATATACGGACCGACCTATATCGGTCCCAATAGTGTGGTGGTGGCCGGCAAGATATCGAGTTGTTCCATCGGTCATACCTGTCGCGTGGGGGGCGAGGTGGAGAGTTCCATTTTTCATTCGTATGTTAACAAGTATCATGCGGGATTCATCGGGCACAGCTATGTAGGTTCGTGGGTGAATTTCGGAGCCATGACGACTAATTCCGATTTGAAGAACAATTATTCGAATATCCGGGTCACGGTCAATGGGGAGTCGATAGACACCGGTTCGAACAAGGTTGGCTCTTTTATAGGCGATCACACGAAATTCGGGATAGGGATGTTGCTAACCACCGGTATTAATGTAGGCGCTTGCTGTAATCTTTTCGGGGGGACTCTGATTAGCGACAAAGAGATAGCGTCATTTCAGTGGGGCAGCACGGGCGCTTACACGGTTTATGATGTTAAGAAGGCGATAGAGACGGCCAGGATTACGGCCGGTCGTCGCAACTATACACTCAGCGATGCCGAGGAAGGACTTTTGATAGCACTGGCCGAAAACAAGCATAATGGTGCCGGTGTACTGAATATTTAGCGAGATACTTCTTTGAATTGACCCGATTGTGCAGGTTGACAACGGGCAGGCATTTGTATATTTTTTACCCTTTAAGCTTGGAGAAGAGATGCCGGAACTACGCAAGGACCCGATTATAGGCCGATGGGTCATCATATCTACAGAGCGGGGGCGACGTCCTTCTTCGTTCAGTTCCGTTTCCAAGCGCGGCAGCGCCAAGATGTGCCCGTTCTGCCCCGGACGTGAGGATAACACGCCGCCTGAGATAATCTCTTATCGTCAGCCGGGTTCAGAGCCCAATCGACCGGGATGGACGCTCAGGGTGATCCCGAATAAGTACCCGGCTTTAATTGTGGAGGGGACGCTCAACCGCGAGCCAAAGGGTCTTTATGACAAGATGCACGGGATCGGCGCCCACGAGGTTATTATCGAGACACCTGACCACGCACTGGACATGGTCGATATGTCCGTCAAGCAGGTTCGTGACATTCTATGGGTTTATCGCGAGCGCATGATAGACCTCGAGCGCGATCGCCGGCTAAAATATATTCTCTTGTTCAAGAACCATGGCGAGGCTGCCGGTGCTTCTCTGGAGCACGCCCACAGCCAGTTGATTGCGACTCCGATTATACCGAAACGGGTGGCGGAGGAGTTGGAGGGAGCAAAGAGATACTACGACTTCAAAGAGCGCTGCATATACTGCGATATCGTGCGGCAGGAACTTACCGACAACGAGAGGATTGTGAGTGATTTTGATGCTTTCCTTGTTATTCAGCCTTTTGCCCCGCGTTTTCCGTTTGAGACATGGCTGATTCCGAAATCGCACCAATCCAGTTTTATCGACATGAGCGATGCCGATTACGAGACGCTGGCTCGTTGTTTGAAAGATACGCTACTGAGGCTGAAAATCGCCCTCAATGACCCGCCGTTCAATTATATCATCCACACACGGCCGGTTTCAAAAGATTATCATGATTTTTATCACTGGCATATCGAGATTATCCCCAAGCTTACAAAAGTCGCCGGTTTTGAGTGGGGTTCAGGTTTTTATATCAACCCAACCACTCCTGAAGAAGCCGCACAATTTCTACGTAAGGTAAATACCGAGCAGGGCACCCGGTCGGATTCCGAGGCCGCCGGCAAGGATGTTTAGCAGATGAAAATTCTGGTCGTATCTTCCGAGGCCGTACCCTTTGTCAAGACCGGTGGTCTTGGCGATGTTGTCGGCGCGCTTCCAAGGGCGCTGGCCCGGCTGGGACATAGCGTAAAAGTTTTTATCCCCCGGTATAAGACGCTGAATCTGGGTTACTATCAGGCTCGTCCGCTCGACTGGAGTGCTTCGGTAGAGATCGACAGTCGCAAGCTGCCTCTTGCCGTGGACTATATCCGTGAACGCAAGATTCCTCTCGAACACTATTTTGTCCGCAACGACAGCCTTTTCAACCGGACCGGGCTGTACCTGGACGAGAAGACCGGGTCTGATTATATCGATAACGACGAGCGGTTCATATTTTTCAGCCGGGCGGTGCTGGAGACAGTGAGGTCACTCGATTGGCGTCCGGACGTGATACATGTACACGACTGGCAGGCGGCGCTGATTCCTGCCTACCTGCGTTTGAAGTTTCAAGGTGATCCATTTATGGCGGGGGTTAAGACCGTTCTTACAATTCACAATTTAGCTTTTCAGGGGGCGTTTGACGGAAAGCGGTTCGCCTCGGTTGGATTGCCAGAGTCGCATTTCTATCCTACGGCGCCATTCGAATTTTACGGGAAATCTAATTTCCTGAAAGCCGGTATTGTGTACGCCGACAAGATCACGACGGTATCCAAAAGATACGCCGAAGAGATTCAGTCAGCCGAGATGGGATGCGGGTTGGATGGTGTTCTCAGGCAACGGGCTGAAGATTTGGTTGGTATTCTAAACGGTGTCGATTATTCGATCTGGTCGCCATCGCGCGACAAAGCAATCCCTTATTCGTATTATCCGGCGAATTTGTCCGGCAAGCGGATGAACAAAGTGGAGCTACTCAATAAACTCGGTCTGCCGGTGCGCGACGGTACACCGGTGATAGGCATAATTTCGCGTTTGTCCGACCAGAAAGGGTTCGATCTCATAGCCGAAATTGCCGCCGACCTGTTCTCGCTGGATCTGCAGATGGTTGTGCTCGGAACCGGCGACGCGAAATACCACGAGCTGTTTGAACAACTGGAGAAGCGTTATCCGGACAAAGTCAGGGCATGTTTGAAATTCGATGACAACCTCGCTCATTGGATTGAAGCTGCATCGGATATGTTCCTCATGCCGTCACGGTTTGAGCCCTGTGGACTCAACCAGATGTATTCGCTCAAATACGGAACGGTGCCGATAGTGAGAGAGGTTGGAGGACTGGCTGACACGGTTCAGGACTATGACCCGGCGACTTCGGAGGGCACCGGCTTTGTCTTCAAGGATTATTCTTCCGGCGCTCTGCTCACCACGATCAAAAGAGCGGTTGATGTTTATAGCCGTAAAAGAGCATGGACGAAGATTATGAAGACCGGAATGCAGCTTGATTATTCGTGGGACAAGGCTGCCCGCCGGTATGCCGACCTGTTTAACAAGATCACATCAAATTAAGCCTGATATCGATTGAAAAATTCCTACAAAATAGCCCTGCTTCTCCTACCAGCTATCTTGATGTATGCCTACTTTTGTTACGAGCTTAACTATACGCAGGACGATGCCTACATATCGTACCGTTATGTCGCTAATTTTCTCAGCGGCGAGGGCCTGGTCTACAACGCGGGGGAACGGGTAGAGGGGTTCACCAACTTTGGCTGGGTGGTGTATCTGATACTGTGCGGTGCGGTCGGGCTACCGTACATTCTCATATCAAAGTTGACCGGCATGTTGTTTGGCGCGGGAATAATTATCCTGACGTACGTGCTCGCCCGACGTATTTTTGCTGCAGATCCAATCTGGTTTGCATTGCTGGCGGCATATTTGGTCGGTGCGAATCAGTCACTGGCCTACTGGTCGGTCTCCGGATTAGAGACGGCCGCATTCGGGTTTTTCGCTCTGTTGTCGCTGTACCTGTATTTGAAGAGAAGCTGGTTGCTGATTGGTTCGCTGGTCCTGTCGGTGCTGTTGAGGCCGGAGGGTCTGTTGTTGGCCGTGATTCTTATAGTGGTGGAGGCTATACATCTGAGAGGAAAGCCCAATTTCACCATAAGGTGTTCGGCTATCGCGGCGCTCCTGCTCGTTCCGGTTATTGCGTTCAAGTTGTGGTACTACGGATCAATATTGCCGAATCCCTTTTACGCCAAGGTATCCTTTAGCGAGGAACGACTGCTCGATGGGCTTGAATATTCCGCGCGCTTCTTTTCTCATTATGGGTTTGCCGGGCTCGGTATTGTCGTCCCCTTGCTGTTCTATCGAAAATTGTCGGCGTCGGTCAAGGCGTTGCTTATGTTTACAGTCTTTTACTGCGTATATATCGTGTTGGTCGGGGGAGACGTGCTCAAAGTCCACCGCTTCTTCGTTCCGGTGTTCAGCATGTTTGCTATCTTGTCGGCCTTTACGCTGTTTTTGATCATCAAGACCCGATCTGAAATAAAGAAACTCCTGTTTGTATCTGCCGCTGCGGTTGTATTGGTCTCTCTGACAGTCTGGTTGCCGCGCGATTTCGTTCACACATACAATAGTCTGGAAAGAGCGTTGACCGAGAAGATGTCAGTCGTTGCCGGCGAGTTGAAGAAAACAGACACGTCCGATTTCTCAGTGGCTTTGTCCACGATAGGTATATTTGGTTATGAATTGTTGGGTCACGATATTATCGATATGGTTGGCCTCACAGACTCGACCATCGCGCGCCATCCGGAGACACCGGTCAGACAGTTTAAGTCGACCTGGAAGGAACAGAATTATAACTGCCAGTATGTACTCGGCCGCAGGCCGGACTATATCATGTTCTCGACCGGTGTGAAACCCTCGGCGCCGGCCGAGAAGGCGTTGCTGCTCTACAGACAATTTCTGGAGGGTTATCGAACGGTAGGATGGGCCATTCATCCGGATTTAGAGAGTTCGCGTGCTATTATCCAGTCGGTTTTCAAGCGGATGAGAGATGTCGAGGGTCCCATTGTTCCAACATATCCGGTCGATTTTGTGGAATTATACAAACAAGGTCTTGACGCTTATTCCGGCGGTGAACAGTACCGGGCAGTACAGCTTTTTCAGCAGGCTATGGAGATATCTCCGGAGCCGGTATATATATATCTATACTATCACGAGGCTCTCAGTTATGTGGCTTTGCGAAACGCTCCGGTGGCGGAATTTCTTATGGATTCTGTCGTGGCCCGTGACTCGCTGGTTTACATGGCTCATGCTCAGCTTTTTAAGTATGCGGCTTTCCGTGGAAATATAGACAAGGCCAGAATTCATCGCCGCTGGCTTTTGAAATTGACGCCGTGGTATCTGCCACGCATAGAGGATCAGGTGGCTGAAATGCTTGAGAATAAAGCTAAACAGGGGCGATGAACATTGTTGTTGAAATGAGTTGACAAGGCGAAATTTGTACATATATTTTGACTGCCTTTCATCAGCGGGAATAGCTCAGTTGGTAGAGCACCACCTTGCCAAGGTGGCTGTCGCGAGTTCGAGTCTCGTTTCCCGCTTTTTTTTTAGGCGGCATAGCCAAGTGGTAAGGCAGAGGTCTGCAAAACCTTTATTCCCCGGTTCGAATCCGGGTGCCGCCTCTTTTTTTTTGCCCGCCGTTGAATTCACACTTCAAAATTAGGTCGTTGTGTTCAAGTGTTCAGAGAAATTCTCTTGTACAATTGTGTGAGTATAGGGTCGGATGCCACAGGGAAATATCGGGCATCGAGCAGATTGTGCGAGCCGCACTTTTGGACGACAAAAATGTGCGACGAAACAGAAATTTAACTTGTCATGCGCTGCGGACTGTGCGTATATTAGCCGCCGTAATATAAGATGAACCCTAACTCATTGGAGGCACGTGTCATGGCGATGACAATAACTGATGAATGCACTGCCTGTGGACTTTGTCTGCCGGAGTGCCCTACCGAATCCATCTCTGAGGGTGATATCTACGTCATTAATCCTGAGACTTGCAATGAATGCGAAGACCAGGATGATGGTCCTCAGTGCGTAGCAGTCTGTCCTGTTGACTGTATTGAAAAAGCTTAATACGTCTCAGATCAGCCGATAATTGGCCGCCCACCAGGGCGGCTTTTTTTTGCTTTTCGGTGTATAAAAAAGAGGGCGCTACTCTGGTTGGGTAGAGGGGGCTAGGAAACTACCCAGGGACAGCAGAGAGTCACCCTCGAAGATTGTGTATGCCTTATTACTTAATAATCGGATTAAAGGCAATTTTGTCAAGTTTTTTTAGCAAAATGTCTAAAATGTTCGGCGTCAACTCATTAGTAACTTACAATTTTAACCGGGACGGTCAGAATTGTCGGTTTCTCCTCATCGCTTATATCTAAAAGCAAAGTCAGGCTGGTCAGGTAAGTTCCTTTGGTCAAATCGTTTGCCGGTGCTACTTCAATTTCCAGATACTTTCCTTTGTCCGCCTCGTCTTCAGTCACTTTTATGGAAAATTTGTCGTTAAACTGCTCGATGTCGGCCAGTTTGATCTCATCGAATTTCTCATTGAAGATTTTCACTTTCTGCGGTTTTTTGCCGGGCAGGAAGAAAAGCGAAATCGGTTTGGGGCGGAGATTGTGAAACCACTGTCCCACGGTAGCGCTGTAGGAATACTCTATTTCCGGATGATCCGGGTCATCGGTGAACACGGTGAATGATTTATTTGTCGGTCCGTAATAATCTCTCGTGTTAAATGTCAGTATCATCGTTGCTGTATCACCCGGTTGAAGGGTGGAATCTGAAGTCGCAACGGTTGAGCAATCGCAGGACACTTCGATTTGCGTAATCGTTATGGGATGGTCGAGGATGTTGACCAACTTATAATTGTGAAAGACGTTAAAATCAATAGCGACGTGTCCGAAGTCGAAAACATGACTATCGCGGTTGAGTCGCTCTTGTGCCTGCGTTGAAAGTGCGAGCACCGTGAGTGTCAGGATCACCGGTGCAGTTAGTGACTTTAACATTTTTACTTATTCACCTCCGCTTTCGGCAGATACCCATGCTGCCTCATCCAGTTATCGTTATAACATTTGCTCAAATACCTTATCCCGGCGTCGGCGAAAATACCGATTATCAAGGCGTCCGGGCTTGCGTCGCGGGCGATTTTTTCCATAGCCCATGCTACCGCTCCCGATGAGCCTCCTCCCGAGATGCCTTCGCGTTTGGCGATCAGGCGTGCCCGTTGAAATGAATCTTTGTCGTCCACGGTAATGACCTCGTCAACAAGTTGCGGATACAGCGCCCCGGTGACGACATCGGAACCGATGCCTTCAACTTTGTAGGCATAGCCCTTTACTTCGCGATTGTGTTTAATGTAATCGGCAAAAATTGACCCTGCCGGATCGACGGCGATACACTTGATATCGGGATTCTGTTCTTTGAGGTATTTTGCGGTTCCCGAGAAGTTTCCGCCGGTGCCGATGCCGCAGACAAAATGGGTAATTTTGCCGTCGGTGTCGTCCCAAATCTCCGGGCCGGTGCTGACATAGTGGGCGGCGACATTATCCTGGCTGTTGTATTGGTCCATATCGAAGTAACCTCGCTCTTTGGCCAGGCGGCGGGCGACCATGTAGAATCCCTCAGGATCGTCGTGGTTATCGACTTCCGGAGTAATGATTACCTCGGCTCCGTATGATTTGATAAGGTCTATTTTTTCCGTACTCGTTTTTTCAGGCGTGGTGACAATAGCTTTCAATCCGAGAACAGATGCAACCATACCAAGGGCCGAACCCGTGTTGCCGGAAGTGTTATCGATGACAGTATCACCGGGCTTCAGGCGCCCCTCGTCCATTGCCTTCTTCAGTATATAGTAGCAGATCCTGTCTTTCAGCGACCCGGTTGGATTCAGGAATTCCAGCTTAACGTAGCCCCGCGGTCCGTGCTCGGGCATGCCGGTTTTCAATCGAAGTAACGGTGTATGACCGATCAGATCTATGATCGATTCGTAAAGTTTCATGTTCTCTCCTGTAATGGTTACGCATTTTATACAATTAAACGGCACATTTCAACCATAAATTTCCCGAAACTCCGGGGTATTTTAAGTTGACAAGTATGGGGATGCTTCCCATATATCAGCCATAAAGTGTTGGAGGAGTAGATAAAGGGAGCTACCCTCGCCAAATTCTAACGCAGGAGGTTAATATGAACAAGTATAAATATGCTGTGGCCATTATAATGGTAGCAAGTTTGCTTTTTGGCTGCTCCAAGAAGCAGGATGAGGCAGCTGAATTGGAGAAAGAGCTACTCGGCAAAAAGGACACCGCTGCGGCGGTTGTAGAGCAAGCGGTAGTTGATACGACTCCCGACGTAGCGGCGGTACCGGTAGAGCCGGAGCCGTCTTATCCGGGAGCTCCGGCAGGGGCCGGCTACACCGTACAAGTGGCTGGATGCGAGGACCGCGTTTATGCCGAGTATCTGGTAGAGAAATACACTACGCGCGGTTACGAGCCTTTTGTTACGGTTGCCAATGTAGAAGGGCAGACGTACTATCGGGTCAGAATCGGCATGTATGAGACTTTATCGGAAGCTAAGGCGCTCAAAATCCAGCTGGAAGACAGATACTCAGTGAATGCCTGGATCGACTATATTCAGTAACCAGTTCTGACGAGACGAAAAGATAATAAGGGCCGGGTAGTAGCAGCGATTAGCGGCTGTTGTACCCGGCTTTTTTGTAAACATATGGAAAGGTTTCAATATGAAGAGTCATACTGATTACTTTGTATTCAACACCACGAAAAGGCGCGAGTACATTAATATCACCGATAAGATCGAAAGCTCACTGAGCAAAAGTGGCATACGTGAAGGTTTTGTACTGGTGTCAGCAATGCATATCACTGCCGGCGTATATATTAATGATGCCGAATCAGGGCTGATTGCAGATATCGACGAGTGGGCCGATAAAATTGCTCCCCAGGGGCCTGATTATCGTCATCACCGGACCGGAGAAGACAACGGGGATGCTCATCTGAAAAATTTACTCATAGGCTCGCAGGTCATGCTGCCCATCACGGATGGCAAACTGGATTTTGGTCCGTGGCAGCAGGTGTACTATGCTGAATTTGACGGCCGGAGGCGCAAGCGGGTCATAGTAAAAATTATCGGTGAATAGGGGAAGGCGGGACGTCGCTTTTCGAAATGAGAAGGCCGGAGCCCAATGCGGGTTCCGGCCTGAATTCGTGCGGGTTGGTTCCCGGTCAGTCTTCTGTTTTATCGGCCTCAAGTACTTTCAAGTAGCGGTCAAAAAACTCAACGTGTTTACGGTATTCCGCAATGGTGTTGCTTCTTTTCTTGACTCCGTGTCCTTCGGTCGTAAATATCAGTGAATCGACAACTCCACCACGCTTGTCAATTGCCTTTATGATCTGGCGAGCCTCACCGATAGGAACGCGCGGGTCGTTCTCACCGTGAATGACAAGCAGGGGAGTCTCGATCAAGTGAGCTTTATTGAGCGGCGAAATCGATTCAAGGAATTCCGGGTCAGATAGGGGACCGTACTCCGTTTCCCGGTACATGCGCCTGTAGGCCCTGGTGTTCTGAAGAAACGTTCTAAAATTGGAGATGCCAACGATATCGATGGCGGCCGCGAACATTTTCGGATATTCGGTTATCATGCCCAGAACCACATACCCACCATAGGATCCGCCGCGAATTCCGAGCATTTCGGTTTTGGTATAGCCGTTTTCAATCAACCAGTCGGCGCCGGCCTTATAGTCCTTAAGGGAGTTTTGACGGTTCTTGTAGTTGTCCATATTCATATATGGCAGGCCGTAGCCGGATGAACCGCGCGGATTAGGAGCCAGGATTCCGTAGCCATTCAACATGAGATACTGGAGATTGCGGGCGAAGGTTGGCTGAAACTGACTTTCCGGTCCACCGTGAGCATCTACAACGAATGGAATGGGATTGCCTTCCTTGTAGTCCGGAGGGAGATACAGGAATGCGGGGATTTCGAGACCATCGAAGCTCTTATAATGAATTAATTTCGGATCGCGAAACATATTGCGGTCGATTCCCGCGTAGGTGGAGAAAGTAAGTTGCTTGAGGTCGCGGGTGTACGGGTTCCAGCGCCAGACATCGGGGGCGCGGGTAGGACCGTTGAAGGAGATGATTACATTTCCGTGTTTGTCAATATAGCCGGAACTGATGATGCCGTCGAGCGGCGGTCCCGGTAGATCTTTACCGGAGCCCATTTCCCGCAGTTTAAGACGCAGGTATCCGTCTTCGTTGAGCAGCGCCATCATGATTTTGAAATCCCGGGAGACACCGAGGCCGTCAACCTCCCACTTCGGGTCGAGCCAGCCGTCGGAGGCATACTGGACTTCCGAGGAACCAACCGTCATTTTGGCCAGTCTTGGAACACCGTCGTCGTTGTCGTTGCAGGTGAGCCAGATAGTCTTGTTGTCAGGCAATAGGATTGGGGAGCCGTAATTGACGGTACCATCATCCTCGTTAAGCTTTTGATATTCGAGGGTCGTGAGGTCGAGCAGATAGAGGTCGTTGGAGACGTTGGATGTCCCGTTCTCGATTATCAACCAGTTGCCGTCCGGCGAGACATTGGCCACGCTGCTCCATCCGGTGACAGTGCTGGAGTCGCCGAAGACTTTCCGGTATTCTCCGGTGGCTATGTCCATCTGGTAGATGAAGAAGTCGCGTTTATTTTCCTCGTTGGAGTAGTAGAAAATTGATTTATCGTCCGGCGCCCATTCGACGCCTCCAAATCGGATATCATCATATTCGGTCAGTTGCACAGTCCGGCCGGTTTCGGTGTCGAGCAGGTACAATTGTGACTGCTCGGAGCCGCCGACCGAGGCACCGACTATTCCCATCTGGGCATTGTTTGAGAGGCGAAAGAAGTCTGCGCCGTCTTCAAAGGTAGTCAGTTGATACGGCCAGCCATCATCGGTGAGGCGAAATACTTGGGGTGCGCCGGTCATGTGTGTTTCAAAAAACACCTTTTGTCCGTCCCAGCTACATCCCAAGGGGGTGTTGTAACCTATTTGCAGGAAGGTGGCTATATCGGGTATATATTTGCCCTGATCGAGCAGAGATTCCACCTTTGCGGTGGTATCATCGGTGCCGTTTTGCGAGCTGCAACCCGCAAGGAAGATTAGCATAGCAGCCATGGGCAGAGCCAGGCGTAGCAGAACTCTCATAATGTACTCCCGTGTTTTGCGCTGTTGGTTATTCATATGAACATAGGACGAACATAAGCTGAAAATATGTGGCAGGCAACCACTAAAAGGCAGAAATCGCGCGGGTGAGAAGTTGCAAGATGGCGGGGCAAGTGAACCTTGCGCCCGCCGCCAAGCATAAGAGATGGTCTTAGTCCGTTATTTTTCGATCGAGGTATATTTGAAAGAGGTACTTTCTTCTTGTTCAAAGACGACGCGCTTGTAAAACTCGCATGTAAAACATCTATGGGAGCAGGTTCCAACGCTGTGCCGTGATGAACACAGGGAATGCGGTACCATCCAGCATGAGCGGCCGGCTCCGAGTCCCCCGTTGAGTCCGTCGTACTTCATAAACGAAGGGACCGGACATTCTCCCAGGATGGAGGTCATCAGTCCACCCTTTTCTCTGCCGCAGTTTTTGTACTCCCAGCAGTTTAGCTTTTTGGTCATGTGCGAAACCTATTGCGATTCCACAATTCTCTGGACGCCACTGAAGCGTTGGTCCTCCTGGAAGCTCTTGATCTGGTCGTCGCTGGCCAATTCTATGAATTTTTCATAGCTTTTTTTGACATTTTTGTCATCTGCCATTGCCAGGTAAGACAGAACCAGGTACTGATGGACCAGAGGGTTTTCGGAGTCAACCGAGCGGGCGTCCTTAAAGTGCTTGATCGCTTTCTTATACTGTTGCTGTTTAAACCGTGCTTCGCCGAGGCCATAGTAGCCCTGGTAATTTCTGTTGTCGATACTTACGACCTTGTCATAATCGCCGATCGAGGCCAAGACATCACCGCGTGACAGGTAGAGGTCAGCCCGACCCAGGTAAGCGACAACCGAGTTGCCATCTATGTCAATAGCTGCGTTATAACAGGCTATTGCCTGTCCATGGTCTTTTCGCATGCGATAAATCTCGGCCGCGCGGATATAGTCGTCGTAGGCTTCGCGATACATTTTGAGCGCTGCGTACGCCTGGGCCCGGTAATGGTGAGCATCGGCATGGCTTGGCCTGCGGTCGATGGTCGCGCCGAAGTCTGCGATGGCAGTGGCGTAGTCGGCGCTTTTGAAGGCGGCTTGTCCCGAGTGAAAGAAATCGTCCTCGCCGTATTGCTCGGCTTTTGCGGCCTGGTTCATCGCGGTCAGTGTCACGGCGAGTTTGTAGTTATCGCCGGCGGCGACGGTAAAGGAACCTTCAACCGGATTGTATCCATCGCTTTCAATGCGGTAGCGATGCGTTCCGGGCTTTATTTTGCTGTATGTCAGGTTACCGGCGCCAAGCACCGAGCCGTCCATTTCAAATCGCGCCCCGTCAACATTGGCAGCCAATGTTACTTTGCTATAAGTCGCATTCGACGTTTTGGCAGAGGCGGATGATTTTGTCGGAGTGGGTTTGGCCGATGCGGTGGCCTGACTTTTGGTGGCCGTAGTTTTTGTCTCAGGCGCTGATTTACTTGCCGTCGGTGGCGGATCCTGAGGTTCAGGCTGGACTACTACTTTTTGAGATTCGACCGGTGCCGCTTTTGCTAATCGGTGTATTGTCTACTGGCTGTTCGACTTCTCCCGGTCGTAGGAAGACCATGCGAACTTCGCCTTCCGTTATGCTTGCCTGCTCAACCTGTACCAACTCATCGTTCAGCAGATACTCTATCTGATAGGTTCCTACCGGAAGGGCTCCTGCCGAAAAGACACCGCGGGCATCAGATTGGAAGGACTCCTGTCTTTCGCGAATCCTGATAGTGGCACCGAGCAGATAGGGTTGATCATACTGGTCGAGCACCACGCCGACGAGCTGTCCCTGGCCGGTGCCGGACCCGGATGTAAACATGGCAATCATTATGATCATCAGGACGACGAAAACGACGCCAAAGCCGGAGGCCATGTAGGCCGGTTTGATCTTCTTCGGTTTTAGTATGTATTCGCGATCATTGACTTTCAGTATATCGTTGGTCATCAGGCTGTGGTTGCCCAGAACATGAACGTAGTTCCTGTAGTAGTAGGCAATACCGGTTCCCTTTTTCGGGCGATTTTCCTTTTTCGGGGACGGGTGTCCCTCAAAGTCCGGCATCAGGGGTGGCTCTTCGGCGACCGGTTCAGGATTGGTGGCGTCCAATATGCTCTTTTGCAGTTCCTTCTTTTCCTTGTCTTTCAGATATGAGGCGGAGCCGTACAAATTCTGCTCAATTTTTTTGATTTCTTCCGCGGAGAGCTTTTTAACAGAGCCGGCCGTGTCTTCGGGCTCTGCCTGAGCCCCTGCTTGCTCGGCAGGATGAACGTCGTATTGGTTATAATCTGCTGTTGGGGGGGGTGGGGGTGCGCTGTCGCCTATGGGCGCGCTAAAGGTGCTCGATCTGCATGGGGCTGCGCGAGTCGAATGCCTCTCTCTTAGCTTCCTGCCGCATAAGATCGGTAGTGCTCTCGATGCCCAGGTCATCATTGTTACGCCTAATAGGCGCCTCATCGCGGCCCCCTACAAGCTGCCGACTTTCATCCGTAGCTTCTGTTACAACGAAATCCATATCGGAACTGTCCATTGGTTGGGGGTCGGCCAAATCGCTTTCCCGAACAATGGGATAACCGCAATGGATACAGGTTGTCGTGTCGCTGGATGGTTGTTCGGCCCGGCAGTTGGAACAAACTGTCAAGGGCAATTCTCCCGTCAAAAGTTTATGCTCACTATAGAATAAATTATCGACTCAAAGGCACATTTCTTTAGATGATAACCTCAGTCCGGTCGTCTGTTTACGTGAGATAAATTCTATTGAAATAAGCACTTGACAATAGTGTCGAGTAAACGTTATAATCAAGCTTCGTAAATCTTGGCTTAAAGTTACACCGGTGGCTCCGGAGGAGGAAGAAATAGATGTTTAAGCACGTTAAGCTACTGTTTTTCTTAGTCTTACTGTCATTCCCCCTGTCACTTTTCTGGGGATGTGATCAGCCAGAGGATGTTGTCACCCCGCTTACTCAGACCAATATCTGGCTCAGTCCGGAAAAGTTGCCTGACAACCCCGACGGGATGGTATATGAACTTTGGGTAGCCAATGCCACTGATACACTGTCGATTGAGAAGTTCGGATACGATTTTTCCAGAAGAAAATTCCTCGATACCGAAGGCAGTGACAGGGCTGATTCCAATCAGTTTTTCCTCAATTATGATTTAATGGATTTTACCGATATCCTGCTTTCGATTGAACTGAATCCTGATGACAATTCGAATTCACCCGGTCCGATTATGCTCATGGATTACACGTCCTCGCAGACTATCAAGATGAAGTTCCCGAAGATGGACTCGCTCTGGGCGGCAACGGTCTGGTACTGCATGGAGTCCGCATCCGACGGAATGGATTCATTGACCGACGGATATTCTATCTGGTTGAGTTCCTACAATCAGAACACGAGAGACTGGAACGATACTCTTTCAATTGTCAGTTGGGTTGAGACGCCTGAGGTGTTAACCGAGTATGTCTCGGGTGACACCGTGGAAGTATTCATCGGAATCGATACTCCCACTATTATCACCAAGGATACGGTCAGGGTATACGGTCTGGATATGTTCACTCAGAGTATTGTCAGGTTTGATTCTCTTCTTGATACTCTGGTGGACGAGCCTTATATCAACGAGCGTCTCTCCATTGAGTATCAGGTTGTGCCGGGCACCATAACGCATGACAACTTCATACAGAATGACGAGGACTTCGGGTTCCCGGTCCTTTCCGAGTATGGTTGGAAGTACAAAGGTTGGGTGGTCTCGCCGCAAATCGACTCCACCGCCGTGACCACAAGAATAACCATGCCGGCCTGGGTTCTTATCGGTGACGCCCTTAATGAGACCGAAGGCGCCATGCTTACGACGGGTACTTTTGCCGATGTTCGGCACGCGGATGATGCCAACCCGTATGTGATGAGTACGCGCGTACCGACTGTTCCCGGCGAAGATTTTCTGACGAACTTGCCCGGTGGGATATCGGCTGTTAATCTGGTGCCCAACAATAATGGAAATCCGGGTCGTGTGTTTATCTCTCTGGAACCGGACAACTACAATTGTGACACGACGAATTTCCCGCTCATACCTTTTATAGGTGAGCTGCCGGAATTCCGTGACTCGGTAACCGCTGATGACAATATCCAGCAGTTCTATCTCAGAGGCTGGATGCAAGACGAGAGCGACCCGTTCACCGGCTTCCCCTGGATCAAGGTTACCATAGAAAGATTCTAAGCTACTGTTGCTCTAATTTTAGAAGGCCGGCGTGTATAAACCACGCCGGCCTTTCTTGTTCAAAACCGGGCACCATACTAGTTTTAGCTTGCCAATCGTTGGTGTAAACCATATATTCGAACCAATTTTTGTCGATAGTGGTCGTAACTTATTAACAAATATAGCCTTAACGGGAGAATTACGGATGGGAACAGGCTTGATTTCAGCCGTGATCGGTGTAGTAGGACTGGCCTTTGCACTGATTCTGTTCACCTTTATCAAGAATAAGCCGTCGGGAACCGATCTGATGAAGGAAATTTCAGGGGTCATTCACGATGGCGCCATGGTTTTTCTGAAGCGGGAATACTCAATTCTCGCTATCTTCGTCATTCTGGTTTTTGCGCTTCTGGCGTGGAAGATCAGACTTGAGACGGGTTATGCCTTCCTGGGCGGAGCTGCTTGCTCAATGTTGGCCGGCTTTTTCGGGATGAAGGCAGCGACGCGGGCTAATGTTCGCACTACTGCGGCGGCTAAGGATCTTGGGCAACCTGCGGCTCTCTCAATAGCTTTCAGTGGCGGAGCTGTCATGGGGATGTCGGTAGCCTCATTGGGTTTGATCGGTGTTGGTGTCGCCTATCACTTTTTCGGTGACAACCCTCTCCATGCCAGTGTCATAAACGGCTTTGCCATGGGCGCGTCTTCTATCGCCCTGTTTGCCCGTGTCGGGGGCGGCATTTTTACCAAGGCAGCCGATGTCGGGGCAGATCTGGTGGGTAAAGTTGAAGCGGGAATTCCTGAGGATGATCCGAGGAATCCTGCCGTGATTGCCGACAATGTCGGTGATAATGTAGGCGATACTGCGGGTATGGGCGCGGATCTTTTTGAATCATATGTCGGTTCGGTTATCGCGACGATAGCAATAGCGGCTACTTCCAGCGCCATCCCCGATGTAGCCAGAGGGGCTCACATGCAGCTTCCGCTGATGATTGTCGCTTTCGGGGCAATAGCTTCGATTCTGGGGATTCTTTCGGTGTGGGTGTTTTCGAAGATGAATCCGGCTGCCACTCTTCGCCTTGGTTACTTATGTCGGCGCGGCTCTCATGCTTGCGGCTTCGTGGGTGATTATCGACAAGTTGGCCCTTGACAGAAAGATATTCTGGGCTATTCTGGCCGGTAATCTTGCCGGAATAGTATTGGGTTTGCTAACTGAATACTACACGGCATCGAAGCCGATCAGGCGGATAGCCGAGGCTTCACTTACGGGCTCAGCTACAAATATCATAGCTGGACTGGCCGTAGGCATGCAATCAGTGTTGCTTCCGATTATTGTTATCTGCGGAGCTATCTACACCGGGTATTCATTCGCCGGGCTTTATGGTATCGGCATTGCCGGTGTCGGAATGCTGGCCACAATAGGCGTTACGATGTCGGTCGATGCTTACGGGCCGATTGCTGATAACGCCGGTGGTATTTCCGAAATGGCTGGTCTGGGTCCGGATGTTCGGGCTATAACTGACAGGTTGGATTCGCTTGGTAACACCACTGCCGCTATCGGCAAGGGGTTCGCTATCGGTTCGGCAGCTTTAACGGCGCTGGCATTGTTCTCCGCTTATTCATCTGCCGTCGGGCTGACCGTGATTAGCATTCTTGAGCCGAAAGTCGTGATAGGGTTTTTCATAGGAGGCGTTTTGCCGTTCTTCGTGGCAGCGCTTACAATGACTGCCGTGGGTAAAGCGGCCCAAAAAATGGTCGAGGAGGTTCGGCGTCAGTTCCGTGAAATCAAGGGTCTCATGGAAGGCACGGCAAAACCGGACACCACAAAATGTGTTGATATCGCTACCAAGGGGGCTCTTCAGCAGATGATTGTCCCCGGTTTGACGGCGGTACTGTCACCGATTATTATCGGTTCTTTGTTGGGCAAAGAAGGTCTTGGCGGAATGCTGGCCGGGGCGACTATGTCGGGTGTCATGCTGGCCCTGATGATGGCCAATGCGGGTGGCGCCTGGGATAACGCCAAAAAGTATATTGAAGCGGGCGCTCACGGGGGTAAAGGCTCCGATGCGCACAAGGCCGCCGTTGTGGGTGATACAGTAGGTGATCCTTTTAAGGATACCTCAGGACCGTCGATGAACATCCTGATTAAGCTTATGGCTATTGTATCGCTGGTGGTTGGGCCGTACTTATTTTAATTCGATAGGTTGAGAACTTTTAGGGGATATGTCGAGTGATATATCCCCTTTTTTTTCTTCCTATTCGAATAATCTCCTTTATCTTAGGTATTACCTTGCAAAGAACCAGAGGCAATGAAACTTTTGTAGGGTATCTTCGTTAAATCTAAACATAAGAGGAGGTTGCTGTGCACCAGACAAATATGGTGGAGGCTTCTACGTCTCAACAGAGTGTCAAAAACCTGTCGTTCAAAGGGCTCTGGCAGGTATTCTATCAGCCTTCGGCGTTTTTCGAGCAACTGAAAAATGACCCTAAGATTCTTGTTCCTTATATAGTGGTTGGCATCTTGCTTCTCGCCTCTTTTTGGCTGATAGCTGATCTCATCGTGCAGGTGCAATTGGATTCGCCTGAGTTGATGGAACGAATGCAGGGGCAGGAGGTCACGCCGGGCATACTCAAAGTGATGAAAATCAGTTCCATCGTTTTTCCGACTCTGGCGTTTCTCATCTATCCTTTGGTGGTCGCCGTGGTGGTGATGATATTCGGCAATTTCGTTATGGCGGGGCAGGCCACATTCAAACAAACGCTTTCGGTGGCGCTCTACGGTACTCTCGTTTTCGTTGTGGGTATTCTGGTTTTGACTCCAATGATTCTCGCCAAAGGTTCTATAATGGTGTCGTTGTCTCTGGGTGTTCTGGCGGCATCGCAGGGACCTGAGAGCGTTGTCTATCAGGCATTGTCAAAAATCGGGCTTTTTAACATTTGGGAAATAATCGTTGTAGGTATTGGATTGTCAATAGTATATGGAGTGGCGCGCAACAAAGGTTACCTGTTGTCTGTCCTATCAATAGGTTTGTTATCTTTGATTAGCGTGCTATGGACATGGCTTTCAAAAGCGGTATTCTAAAGGAGACCTTAGATGAAATTTGATTTGGGCAAAACGCTGGTTTTTTTAGTGCTTATTACACTTGTAAGTGTGAATGTGGGGGCTCAGGGGAATAAGCTGACTCTGGATGATTGTATCGAGATGGCTCTTCAGAACCGGTATTCTATTATTGCAGCACGCGGTTCTGAGGATTTGGCAAAGGCAAACCAAAGGTCGGCACTCGGTGCATTTCTGCCGAGAGTAAACGCCAGCTACTCGTACTATGAATCGAAGCAGCGTGATCTGAAAACCTGGGTCGAAGGTCAGCCGGAGGTGCAGCAGGCGGATCAGGACGGAAGCAGTGAGACAATAACCGCGTCAGCGACCATGACTCTTTTTGATCTGGCAAATTTCTTTGACTATGCCAGTGCGCGGGCGAGTAGAGCGCAGGCCAGGTTGGATGTCATCAATTCAGAGCAGGACCTGATTTATTCGGTCAAGTTGTCGTACTATGCATACCTTGCAAGTGTCGAGAACGTCAAAGTGCAGGAACAGGCTGTGGCCAGAAGCGAGGAGCAATTGAAACTCATCACTTCGCGCTACGATCTCGGCTCGGCATCAAAGTCTGACGTTTTGAAACAGAAAGTTCAGTATGGTAATGACAGGCTTGCGCTATTGAGGGCCACGAATTCGGTTGTTACTTCGAAGGCCAGCCTGGCCTTTACAATCGGTTTGGATCCTGCCAGAGAGGTCGAGTTTTCCGCCGACTATGACGTGCGAGAATATTCCGGGTCAATGGATGAGGCGCTTACCTTTGGGCTTACTCACGAACCGGGACTTCTGGCGACTGAAAAGCAGCTTGCGGCCGCAAAGCAGGCGGTTCGTTCAGGTTTCTCCAGCTATCTTCCCACCCTCTCCGGTTCAGCTTCGTATTCGATTTCCGAGGGTACTTCGGGAGACACGCTTCTGTACAACTCTTCATCCAACTCAACGCGCTATGGCGTCACGGCAGCCTGGACCGTATTTGACGGGTTCATCAGGGAAGGTCAGGTTACCTCGGCGAAAGTGAGTCGCAACAACGCCAGGGCCGCTTTGGCCGATACGCGGAATCTCGTTGTCCAGGAAATCAAGACGGCATATTTTGATTCCGAGCAGCAGAAACTGGCCAAGGAAGTTGCGAATGAAAATGTCGATGCTGCGAATGAGGATCTTAAGATAACACAGGAGAAATACAATTTAGGGGCGGCCACGATTCTGGATCTGTTGGATGCTCAGGTGTCGCTGAAACAGGCGCAGGTTTCTTTGATTCAGGCGGATTTTGACCTTAATCTGGCCATTGCGCGGCTTGAAAACGCCATGGGCAAGATGTAAGCGTAGGCAGTGCCGCTGCGTATAAATATGAAGAGGTGAGATGGAATGTCGAAAAAGAAGCTGCTTATTATAATACTGGTTGTGGTGGTCGTAGCCGTACTCGTCATCGCCAACTTCGTCGTGAACACCGAGCAGACCACAAGCGTTCAGGCTGAAGAGGCCAAGAAGCGGGAGCTGGTTGAGAAGGTGTCGGCTTCGGGGAGGATACAGCCACAAACGAAAGTGAATATAACTTCGGAAATCAACGGTGAGATTATCGCCCTTCTGGTTAAAGAGGGGGAAGAGGTTGATGCCGGAGAGTTGCTCATTGTACTTGATACGGTTCAATTGCGTTCGGATGTCGATCAGGCGAGGTATGCGGTTAGTGAAGTAAGCGCCCGCCTGGAAGGCGCCAAGGTTGCGCTGGACCAAGCTGAAGAGGAATTCCGGCGCCAGGAGAAGTTGTATCAGGACAAGCTGACATCGGAGACTCAGTACACGAACGCCAAGTATGCCTATCTTAACGCCAAGTCCACGCATGAGGCCACAAAAGCCTCGGCCAGACAATTCCAATCGAGGTATGAATGGCAACTCGATAATCTCAGCAAGGCAAAAATCGTTGCCCCGATGTCAGGCATAGTGACCTATCTCGATTGCGAGGTTGGTGAAATCGCGCCGGCCCAGAACGCATACTCGCAGGGCAAAACCCTGATGACGATATCGAACCTGAATGTTTTTGAGGTCGAGGTAGAGGTCGACGAAACAGAAATCAACAAGGTAGAGCTAATGCAGGTGGCTGATATCGAGGTGGATGCTTTTCCTGACACGGTTTTTGACGGCGAAGTGGTAGAGATTGGCAACACCGCCATTGTGACGGGCGTTGGCTCGCAGGATCAATCGACCAACTTTTACGTTAAGGTTATCTTCAAAGATCCTAATGTGAGGATCCGTCCGGGTATGTCGGCGACCGTTGATATCATCACCAATCGTCAGGAAGGCGCCCTGACAGTCCCGTATAGCGCTATCGTGATGCGTTCTTTTGATGTTGATTCTTTAGAGCGCGTCCGGGATTCCGGGGACTCAGAAAGCAGTGGTTCTGCCGGTTCCGGTCTGCAGGCTTCAGAGAGCGTAGACAGTAGCGCTGCTGCGATGGCCGACGATGAAGGCAACCGTGAAGACCTGAAGGGTGTTTTCGTGGTGCGGGATGGTGTGGCGCGGTTCGTTCGGGTGGAAACAGGTATCGCCGACCAGAAACACATAGAAATAACATTAAACCTGACCGAGGGTGACACTGTTATCTCCGGTCCATATCGCGTACTCAGAAATGTAAAAGATGGCGATCTCGTGGAAGTGACGAGTAAGCGAGGTACAGAGAGAGAGTAGCCATGCCGTTAATCGAGACCAAAGACCTTTGGAAGACTTATGAAATGGGCAGCGAAAAGGTGCATGCCCTTCGCGGTGTTTCCATCACTATCGAAAAGGGCGAATATGTTGCCATCATGGGGCCGTCAGGCTCAGGGAAATCCACCCTGATGAACTTGATCGGATGTCTCGACACTCCGACCCAGGGAGAGTATTTTCTCAATTCAAAGCGTGTCAGTCAGATGAACGATGATGAGCTGGCTGCAATTCGCAATCGGGAAATAGGCTTCGTATTTCAGACTTTCAATCTTCTTCCCCGGGCGACAGCACTTCATAACGTTGAATTGCCACTTATTTATAATGGAACGTCGGCTCAGGGTAGAAAAGAGATGGCCAATCGAGCGTTGGAGAGAGTAGACCTCGGTGACCGTGTTACGCACAAACCGAGCGAACTTTCAGGCGGACAGCGCCAGCGAGTGGCGATTGCCCGCGCCCTGGTGAACGATCCGTCGCTGCTTTTGGCTGACGAGCCGACCGGAAATCTGGATAGTAAGACATCGGTCGATATCATGAAGTTGATCGATGAGCTGCACCGTCAGGGCAACACTATCATTATCGTCACGCACGAAAAGGACATTGCTCTTCACGCTCACCGGGTTCTGTCCATCCTGGACGGCCAGATAGCCTCGGATGAACGTGTTGCGGATAGCCAGCGCAACGGTGTGCACTAAAATATGATTCTGGGGTCTATCTTTAAGATTGCCTTTGACGCTCTGAGGGCCAATCGTCTCAGGAGTATCCTGACCCTGCTGGGCGTGATCATCGGCGTAACGTCGGTGATGACGATCATCTCTGCCCTTGAGGGAATGAGCAGTTCGATCGAAGCGCAATTCCAGCGGTTGGGCCCGGCGACATTCATTGTTCAACGAATAGCCATTATTACTTCCGAAGAGATGTTTCTCGAAAAGATCAAACGCAAGCCGATTGACTATGAAGCGGTAGAACTAATAGAAAAAAGCTGTGATCTGGTTGAGAAGATATCGCCCAGGGCGTTCAGTGAAGCGCGGGTCAAGTACGGCGACCAGTCGCTACGCAATATATTCGTTCTGGGGGCTACCGCAACCTATATCGATATCGTAGATCTGGAGGTTGAACAGGGGAGGTTCCACTCGTTCGAGGACGATCTCTATCGCCGCCCGGTTGCCTTTATCGGAGATATGATTAGGGAAGAGCTTTTCCCGGGGCTTGATCCCATCGGCAAAGAGCTAAAAATTGACGGTAACAAGTATACGATAATCGGGTTGGCGAAGCGGATGGGAACGCTTTTTGGAAACAGCCAGGATAATTTCGTAGTGATTCCTCTGTCGGTTTACAGTAAACAATTCGGGTTCCCTCGCCGGGGGCTGAGCCTTACGATTAAAGCTAAGTCAGTCGAGTTACTTGATGAGGCAATGGACCAGGCGCGGGTTGTGTTGCGAGCGCAACGCCATGTGCCGTTTGATGAGCCGGACGATTTCGATATGGTTACGGCAGACAGCATTCTCGAATTGTTGAACAGTCTGACGAAGATAATCCGCCTCGGTCTGGTAGGTATTTCGTCTATATCTGTTGTCGTGGGGGGGATCGTTGTGATGAACATAATGATGGTTTCAGTTACAGAGCGAACGCGGGAGATCGGTATACGAAAATCGATAGGGGCCAGAAGGCGTCATATCCTGATTCAATTTCTCTTTGAAGCCCTTATTCTGACATTGACGGGGGGAATAATCGGTATTATGGCCGGATTCGTAATAGCGAAATCGTTGGTGGCAGCTATAGATATGCAGGTAGATCCGTCGGCGCTTGCGATTATTGCCGGACTATCAATTTCTACTGGAACGGGCTTGATTTTCGGTATATATCCGGCGATGAAGGCTTCGCGCCTGGACCCCATCAAGGCCCTTAGCTATGAGTGAGTATACACCATGATGATGACCTGGGTTGAAGTTAGAGACGGTATTCTCTTAGCCCTTTCGGCAATAAGGGGGAATAAACTACGGGCCGGGCTTACTATTCTCGGGGTAACAGTCGGGGTGGCCTCTGTGATTGGCATGGCTTCGATTGTAGACGGTCTTGACGGGGCTATGAACGAGGAAATCGATTCGCTGGGTTCGAATGTTGTCTGGATCATGAGATTTCCGCCGAATACGGACAGGGATCAGCTTACCGACGAGGAACGCAATAGACCGCCCATAACTCAGGGTGAAGCTCTGGCAATACAGGAGAACTGTACCCTTGTCGATGGTGTATCGCCCCAGAACTACTATTTCCAACCGGGTGGAAACGAGGTAAAGTACGGTAACCGTAAGTTCAGCCAGCCCAGGTTTTTCGGGACGTGGCCCGATTACGTTGATGTAAACAACAAGAACGTTGTACAGGGGCGATTCCTGAACGATACCGACGAGCAGTTCCGCCTTATGAATTGCGCTATTGGTCACGATGTTGCCGAGGTACTCTTTGAGGGGGACAATCCGATAGGCAAAGAAATCAGAGTCAATGGAAACAAGTTTGAGGTTGTCGGGGTGCTGGAGGAGGTTTCCTCCAACTTTGGCAACGATGATTTAAACCGATCAGTAATGATTCCGCTATCAACTTTTGAGAAGATTCACCCCTGGGAAGAGGCCCTTTTCCTTGCCGCCAGGGCCGTTTCTTATGAACAGATTGAAGATGCGATGGATGAAATTACCGGTATTTTGAGAAATTACCGTAAGGTGCCTTTTGACAAGGGCGACAACTTTGCTCTTTCGACTCAAGACCAGTTCAAGGACATCATTGGCAACATAACCAAGTACTTATATATCGCCATGATAGTGATTACATCGGTGGGCCTTATGGTCGGCGGAATCGGGGTGATGAATATAATGCTGGTTTCCGTGACCGAGCGGACACGGGAAATAGGTATTCGTAAGGCTATTGGAGCCAAACGGTCCAATATAATCCTGCAGTTTTTGACCGAAGCCATGACGTTGTCGGGCACGGGCGGGACGATAGGCGTGCTCCTGGGCGTGACAGTTGGCCTGGTGGTCAACGGTTTGCTCGGTTTCCCGTTGTCCATTTCATATATCTGGGTGTTCATCGGTTTTATTGTATCAGTTTCGGTGGGACTCATTTCCGGCGTCTATCCTGCCGTTAAGGCAGCCTGGCTTGACCCGATAGAAGCCCTCCGATACGAATAATTCCCTGCAAAAATTAGAACATATTTGCGATTGAAGCCGTCCCTTTTTATATTGCGCGGTGTCAGAACCGGTTATTAGTTTGGAACAGCTGACTCCCTGCGATGTTTATAATATAGTATGAAGATTATCCAGATTACATTGTTGATGGTGCTCGTCATTATGTTGGGCACTACAGTCTCTCAGGCACAGCAGGCCTGGGGACTGAATGAAAGGCAGACGCGAGAGGCATTGTTTCCGATTGATTATGCCGCTTTCAACTCAGCCGATTCGGGCAAGGTGCGTCTGGAGGTTTATTATCAGTTGTACAACGCGGCCCTGAATTTTTACAGGTTCGATACGCTTTACGCCGCTGACTATGATCTTTCCATTAACGTCTATGGCTCAGGGGATGAGCTTTTGGATTCCTACTCGCAGAGCAAACGGGTTTTTGTGGAATCCGATGCCAGGGCCAAGTCCACGCAGGATTACCGTACGAACCAGGTCAATTTCGAATTAGAGCCCGGCAAATACGAGGTCAAATTTGTCCTCAGTGATCCCAATAGTGATGTCGCCGTTACAAAGGACTTCAAGGTCAAGCTTGAGTACCAGCACGAAAAACACCCCCGGCTTTCGGATGTGCAGTTGGTGCAGGCAGTCTCGACTGTCGAGGACGACACCACCAAGTTTGACAAGGGTGGCTATACCCTGGTGCCATCCGTTTCTCACAAGTACGGGACATCGGATGCGCTGACTCTATACTATTATTTTGAGGTGTATCAGGGCAGAGATGAGGCTGATTCTGTTTTGATTGAAACATCAGTCCGCCATGCCAATAAAGGTATGTTATATCGGGACTCGCTGACGAGCCCTTTTGTCGATGGTGTGTCCCGGCAGTTTCGTGAGATCTCGGTTGACAAGCTCAGGCCGGGTGAGTTCAAGCTCAGCATTTCGCTCCGTGGCAAGAGAGACAAAAAGCTCGACGGCAAGACCAAGTACTTCGATCTCGTATGGTCCGAGAGGTCGACGCTTCTTTATGACTATGAATCGATTATAAATCAGTTATCGATAATTTCACTGCCCAGCGATCTCGAGGACCTCAAGCAGCAGGAGACTTACGAGGACCGGCTGGCCGCATTTAACCTGTTTTGGGCCAAGCGTGACCCGACTCCGGGAACTGTGGAGAATGAGACCAAGACGGAATTCTACAGGCGTGTGCAGGTAGCCAATGAAAATTTCTCGTACCTGAGAAAAGCAGGCTGGAAGACTGACCGGGGCCGAGTCTACATCGTCTATGGCGAACCCGATCAAATCGAAGACTACCCGTTTATGCCAAATGCCTATCCTTACCAGGAGTGGCATTACTACCGTGAGGCCAAGTATAGAAAATTTGTATTTATAGATGAAACCGGCGACGGTGATTTCAGATTAGTTTACCCTTATGATGGATTAGGAATTGGACCAGAGGATCGATTTTAGATGAAAGCAACTTTGAGTGTGAGCGGGGGCTTTTTGGTCTTCGCTTTGATTTTCAGCTTGATGTTCTTCAGCCAGGGAGAGACCGCTCAACCGCAGAAAGAACTTGCTGTTTATGCCGGTGCTATTGTCAGCGCCAATCCCGCCTTCGATTCCAAGACTTTGATAGAGTTTCCGTTTTCGTTGAATCGAAGCGAGTTTTCTTTTCACCCGCCGGATTCCGCCGATGGGAATCTCTACGCCAGAGTATTTGCGCAGGTGGATTTGATCGACACGACCGGGTATGCCGTGGATTCGGCCCGAACATACTTTTCCGTAAAAGTAGCATCCCTTGAAGAAGCGAAAGTGAGTGACTATCGCATCTTCAACAAGCTGGCGCTTATGGCCGCTCCGGGTAAATATTCTGCCAGGGTAACGATCATTGATGCGGTTAGCAAGAGACGGGGCGAATACTTTTTCTCGAGGATCGATGTTAAAGCTCCGTTTGACGGAAAAATCTCGCTTGGCGGTTTGTGCACGGCGTATGATATCAAGTATGTCGGTGACATGCCCGCCGGACAGCATCCGGCTATGCTTAAAAACGGTTTTCGGGTTGTTGTGAATCCGGTTTCCATCTTTGCGGATTCGGATACGATTCTATTTGTCTACGGCGAGGTTTACGGACTTGCTTATTCGCCTGCCGATCCCGGGAACTATCAATTGGCCATTACGGTATTTGACGTTCAAGGGGACTTGTATCGGAGCCTGGGTTCCAAAGTCGGGAAAAAACCAGGCGAATCGGCAGTTGTAAAGCAGGGCCTGAATATCAGGGGCTGGAATACGGGTAGTTATCGAATTCAAATAGTCGCGTCGGACCTCGATGCCGGGGGCGCCGACACCGCTTATATGGCGTTCCATATAGTGTCGCCTGAGGCGATACTCCAGGCAGCTACCAAGGCGGAAGAGGGCTACTCGGTGACCGATAATTTCACCGTTGAAGATCATGTCAATATGGTTAGGTACCTGCTTGTTCCCGAGGAACTCGAGGTTCTTAAGTCTCTCTCCGAAGAGGGCAAGATGAACTATCTGGCGCAGTATTGGAGAGAGCATGACGTTGACCCGACCACCCCTGAAGTGGAAAACCGAACGGAAATGATGTCAAGGTACCGGTTCGTAAACAAGACTTTTTCCACCGACATCAGACGCCTGGATGGGTGGTTTACCGACCGTGGCAGGATATATCTGACATACGGGCCGTGGGATGAAAGAGACGATATCGAAGCTCCGCGGGTGGGTAATTCCTATGAGGTGTGGTATTACCGGCAGATAAAGCAGGGTTTGATGTTTATATTCGAGGACTATACGGGCAACGACGATTACCGGTTAGTACACTCCAACGTTTTTGGTGAAGTGTATAACCAGGAGTGGCAGGACAAGGTCGATGCCGGCTATATTGATTTACCTGATTGATCAGAAAAGAGCACGAAAAAAGCCGCCAGTATTGGCGGCTTTTTTTTGCCATAGAATCTGGTTATATCACGGCTCGTCGGTTTCTTCCCCGGCTTCGGGTTGATTCTGCCCGAGAGCGGGTCGAAGGTTACGCTTGACAGGCACCGTGAATCGTGTCTGCTCAGGATCATTAAGCGAAAAAGTGAAAGATTTTTCGAACTCCTGACCGAGGGCGTCCTTTTTGAGTTTCAGCTTCGCCTCTTTGGTTTCGCCGGCAGAAATGGTTTCCGGCATCTCAACTTCAAAATAATCACCGGCAATAGCAATCATCGAAGTGTTCAGCCTCATATCCGAGACATTGGTGATTTTGAATACGACCTCGTCACGGACTTTCTGACCGAACTGGGTGAGGTCTATTTTGTAAGGCTTTATGATGATCGGAAAAGTGGAGTCCGGTCTTTGCACGACGTTACTGATAATCTCCACGCGTTTGCCCTGAGGTCCTTCGTTAGTGATGATTTTGGGGCGTTTGGTAATTACTCTCGTGTAACGACCGCTATTGAAAATAATTTCGAGTTTTGTGCTGTCACCGACAGCGATCTCCTGTTTTTCCAAAGGAGCTTTGGTGCACTCCTCAGCCAGGGACTATCTTTTCAATTTTCAGCGTGTCATCGCCCTTTGAATAAAGCCAGAATGTGTGGCTGACCTTTGCATTTTGCGGAACGTTCCCGAAGTTAAAGGTCGAATCCGGTATCTCCATAACGGGACCCGCAAAAACCGCACCTGCTATCAGCGCGAGAATCAAACCCGACATCACAATTCGCACTACAGTTTTCATTTCGCTTTATCTATCCTTTGTCTCACATTAACAATATATCTTCTTAGTAGATTTTTCTCTTTATCGGTATTGTTATACGTGTTTCACGTTGATCGTTCAACAATAATGTTATCGATTTATAGAACTCTTTATCGAGATATTCCGGTTTTACTTTAATCGTTCCCCAGGTCGAAGTGCGAGCGCCGACAGAGTCCGGTAGGGTGATGTCACATTCGTCGACATTGAAGGACATCGGCGTCACAGAAAAAGTCGTGTCGCTGTGGTTTGTTATTTTGAACCTGAGACTGTCGATGTCGTGATCTTTGAATTTCGATACGTCCAGCACAAACGGTTTTATTGTAACAGGCCGCGTCGAATCGGGACTTCTGGCGATTGTACCCGTCATATAGACTCTGAGGGGATCCGGTCCGGCATTGGTGTAGATATACGGGTAACCACCGGACGGTCCGACCCGTTTTTTGACGTCCCAGCAGATGGTAACGAGCATGCTGTCACCGGGAGGTATCCAGTTTCTCTCCATGGATGCTACACTGCACCCGCACGGGGTCTTGATCTCGTTAATTACGAGGGTGTCCGAACCCGTGGATGTAAACCAGAAACTGTGAGTGACCACAGAATACTGGGGTATTGTTCCCATCTCAAATCTGTCGTTTGGTATCTTCAAACCCGGCTGGGCAATCGAACTACCGGATAGTACCAAAGACATCACGGCTGCAAAGATAAATAGTCTTACCATAGTCATAGAATTATAGTCTTCTCCCTCAATTTGGTTCCGGAAATTGACTCAATATATTAAATATCATTGACTTAGTCAACACCGATAAAAGCCGGGATTTTTCTATGATTTTGTACGGCGGGTTCAAGTTATAGTTGTCCAGCCGAATCAGCGCCGGCAGTGGGCTCGATTCTGTAAACCGTTCCCATTAAGTCAACTATATAGATATCGCCGCCGGCATCTTCTCCGAACGAGGCGAGGGCCAGCGATCTTATGCCAAGCTTGTCGCTGATTTGATCCACCGCGACGCTGTCGCCGGTGAGGCTCATTGACCATATTTGCCCGGAGCAGAAGTCACCGAAAAGATACTCGCCGTACAACCGGGGTATTTTGTTGCCACGGTATACGTAACCGCCAGTCACGGAGCATGGCGACGACGGGTCGGAATGCAGGTATTCGAATACGGGGTCGGTAAGAGTTCCAGCGGGGTCACAATTTTGTGACGGATTAAAGCAGCGGGTGCCTTCTTTCAGGCGCCAGCCATAGTTTTCTCCGCCGGTGCTGGAGGCTGAAGTGAAGTTGATTTCTTCGACCTGGTTCTGCCCGACATCTGCTATCCACAGATCGCCCGTTTCGCGGTCGAAGCTATATCGCCAGGGGTTTCTCAGTCCAAAGGCCCATATTTCCGGCAAGGTGTCTTGACTTGCGGCATATGGATTGTTGGCGGGAATGGCATAGGGAGTGGCGGAATCTATGTCGATTCTCAGCATCTTTCCCAGCATAGACCGCGGATTTTGTGCCCGGTTCTCCGGGTCACCGCCCGAACCGCCATCGCCGAGTCCTATGTACAAATAGCCGTCGGTGGGCCCGAAGGCGAGCATGCCCGCATTGTGATTGGAGTATGGCTGCGGAACTGTCAGGACTATCGCTTCGCTTGAGACAATTGCCGCTTCCGGATTATCGGAAACTCGGAATCGCGAGATTGTCGTGCTGCCGGCGAGGTTGGTGTAATTGACGAAAAACAATCCGTTATTCGAGTAATTAGGATGAAAAGCAAGGCCGAGCAAACCTCGCTCACTTGCGGACGAATTGACCCGATCCGTTATGTCCAGAAACGGCGAGGGCAAAATCTGACCATCGCGAAGAATTTTTATTTTGCCGGATTTCTCGATTATAAAGAGACGCGATGAGTCAGCGGGGGGAGAGCACACATAAAGAGGCTGTGAGAGTCCGCTCGCTACTACGGTTGCGGTGATCGTTCCAACAGGCGACTCCGTTGGGGATGGGATAGAGCTGACATTGGACTTGTTGTCATCGGTTGTACATCCGCTGACGACAACTAACAACAGACTCAGCAGAATCCCGGCTCTGGCGATGTGTTTGAGGGCGGCGCGTGACAGATTTGTTCTAGTTATGAAAGGCATACTATCTAAACAAGCAAAAGTGTCGAAAGTTTCCTCCAACAGAACCTCCTCGTGGGTATCGCAAAAAGATTCAAGAAGTTTTCGTACTGACCTGCCTGGTAGTGCGTTAGGCGTCGAATATTTTCCCCGGGTTGAGGATGGAGTTGGGGTCGAACTGGCGTTTGATTTTTCGCATTAAATCGACCGAGTTGCCGTGCTCCAATTCGAACAGGTTCTTATGGCCGAGGCCAATACCGTGTTCGCCGGAAATAGTGCCCTCAAGCTCGATAGTCTTTTTGATGATAAGGTCGTTCATAGCGATGGCATTGCTCCACTCCTGAGGATCTTCCTTACGGGCCAGGATGAGTGCATGGAGCAAGCCGAGCCCGACATGGCCGAAGGTGTGGACCATTATCCCGTGCTTTTCTGCAAGCTGGTGGCAGTACTCGACCATTTCCGGCAGCTTTGAGATAGGGAAGGCCACATCGTTCCTCAGGATAGTGTACCCCGGGCGGCGATATTTGATAGCATCGGTAGCGTAGTGACGAATTTCCCACGGTCGCTGACCATCGGACAGTTCCAACGGCTGCCCCCCCAATTCTTCGCAGATCGATGTTGCCAGTTCATTATTTGACTGCAGAACTGCCTCCGGGCCGTGAAACTCGAGAAACAGCGCCGGGACTTCCTCCAAGCCGTATTCCTTGAGCATGTTGAGGGCTTCCATAACTTTTCTATCGAGAAATTCGATAGCGGCTATATCGAGTCCGTATTTGCGCATTTCGGAAACGGCTCTGGCGGCGTTGACTTCGGAGTCGAATTTAAAGGCGTTCTGAAGGCGACCTTCCGGAAGTCCGGCCAGTCGGATCGTTACCGTTGAAATAATCGCGAGCGTACCTTCGGAACCCGCGACAAGATCGACGAGATTGTAACCGCTGGAGCGTTTGACCGCCCTGTTGCCGAGTTTCATTATCTCACCGGTCCCGGTTATTATTTCGAGTTCCAGTACGTATTCTCTGGTTCCACCGTATTTGACCGAATAGATGCCGCTGGCGTTAGTGGCCACCATACCGCCTACCGTTGCGATATCGCCGGAACCGCCGGGCGATGGCGGGAAGAACAACCCCTCGCGTTTGAGATATTCGTTGAGATGATCATAGATTATGCCCGGTTGTACTTTGACCTGAAGGTCATCGGGCCAGAAGTCCAGTATTTCGGTCATGCGGCTGAGATCGAGCACGACACCGTTGGCCGATGGAATGGTAGAGCCTTCGAGAGCACTTCCTGCCCCGCGAGTTGTAATTGGAACGTTGGCTTCGCAGCAGAGTTTCACCACCCGGCTGATTTCGTCAGCGCTCATGGCCCAGACGATTGCCTGCGGCGTAACACCGTCGAGCGTCGACTCATCGCGGGAGGCTACCGCGAGCTGGTCGGGATGGGTCGAAAACCTGTCGGCAGGGAACAGGCTTTTCAGTCGGTCAACAAAATCCATAGTACAGCGGCCTAATCGAGGTTTCGCATTGCCCGGAAGAACGGTTCCCAGTCGGCGACTTTTACCGCTTCTTTCTTGAAATTATCTGCGTCCTCGGAGGTAAGCAATTTTTCATCGACTATTACGACCAGGACATATTCGCCGAACCAGTCATCATACATATACCAGAAACCGTTGTCGCCGGCCTTGGTGCCCCAGCTGTTTTCCACGCGCCACTTCGATACCGTTCCGGCCGATGTGGTATCGAAGCCGTTTATCACCATGGCATGATTCGGGGAAATCTCTTTAAATGAAATCTTGTCCGCCTTGGGCAGTTTGAAATCCATACCAAGAGCGGTGCCGTAGTCCAAAATCCCTTCGGCCATTATTGCCGAGTCGCCATAGTTTTGCTGTCCGACATCACAGGCAAACCAGACAGCCTGGCTGTCGATCAAGGCCTTCTGAGTATACTGCTTCAACTTTTCTGCGGTCAGATTCAGAACGGCGAAGTCAGGGTTTTCGTAAACGTTGCGGCTTGCCTCGAGCAGGTATGGCTGGTCGTAATCCAGAGTAGGGTTGTTTACCAGAGCAACGTAATTGGGCAGGCCGTCGGGAAAGAACTCGGCGAGGAATGATTTGGGAGTATAGTTCTTTTCCACGATTGTCTTCAACGAGTCATCTTTGGCTTCATAGCGAAGCTTAAACTCCTTGGGTGGTTTGCCGTAGTTGTAGACGAGAAGCTTGTAGATATCAGCCAGCATCTTTTCCTTGGCCTGTCTCAATTGCTTAACGGTTTTGCCGTCCGTGTGCATTTGCCGCAGTTCGGATGCGTCGTTACGCAGAAGGCTTTTGGCCAGCGAATTAAAGGCTCCGGTAGAAACGGATTGTTTGGTTTCGGGCATAGCCGAGAGCGGGACTATTCCATATTTGTTTACAAGGTCGGTGAAGTAGTGCCACCAGCCACCATCACCTATCATATTGTCGATTTCCATCTGGAGTGACCTGTCGTCGATCGGCCGGTCGCGCATTTCGATTACGCGTTCCAGGAAGAAATTGGCTTTTTCCAATTTGTCGTAAAACGTGATATACGGTTCGGATAGTTCGAATTTCTCCAAATCAAGCTTTGCCATGATTGCCGGGGTCAACACATTCACGCCGGCAAACATCCAGCAGCGCCCCGAGCTTTTCTGGTCAACGATGCCTGAACTTTTCAATTTGTGACTGAAGAGTTTGTCGTGAGCCACCATTTTCTCGCGATTGAGAGCCAGCTCCTTGATGCTGTTGTTGGTGATAGCGTTTATTGTCCGCTGTTGATTACCTTCGGAATTGAACTGCTTTTCATATTGCTCAAGCAATGAGCCATCAATGCCGCCGTCTGCGGCCAGGGCATACGGGCAGACCGCGAGGGTCAGGATAAATGTCGCGACTAAAGCTTTGCCAATGGTTCTCATCGAATATCCTTTCATGTAGTTGACCTAAAATACTCTATCCGTCGTAAAAATCAACAAGAGCGTAAGAATTGCCCCGGTTAAAATTAGGATTTTCCAAAAATAACGCCGTAGGCCGACAAAAAACTTTTCTTTTCTATACAAAATACTCTAAATTACTCACTTCAAAGACAAGGCATATGGAAAAACGACGGGAACCCGCGAAAGAATGAGCAAGGAAAAGAAGCATAGAGTCAAGCCGCAACTGTTGAAGGGCTTTCGGGATTACCCCCCGCAGGAGCAGATAGCCCGCGAGGAGATGATCGGAAAGGTGCGCGAGGTTTTCGAATTGATGGGTTTTCTGCCCCTGCAGACAGCCTCGCTGGAGTTTGCCGAGGCTCTTCTGGGACCACACTATTCTCAGGATTCTTTGAACGAGCTGTTCGGCTTTACGGGACCGGATGAGGTGGATATGGCCCTGCGCTATGAGTTCACGCTTTCACTGGCTCGTTATGTGGCTGCCAATCCGGAGTTGCCGCTGCCGTTTCGGAGATATCAGTATGGCAACGTCTGGCGGGTAGATAAACCGGGACCGGGACGGTTCCGGGAATTCATGCAGATGGATATCGATATTGTGGGGACTAAAAACCTGCTGGCCGATTCGGAAATCATAGCAGCCATGGTGACGACTTTCGAGCACCTCGGGATAAAGAACTTCAAGGTACGGTATTCCACTCGAAAGATTCTTAACGGTCTGATAGAGTTTGTTGGCATTGACCAGGGCAAAGGCCAGGATGTTATGCGGGTCATAGACAAGCTCGACAAGCAGGGAAGAGAGGCTGTGATTCTGGAATTAGGTCCGGGCAGAATTGACCAGTCGGGCGATAAAATCCCCGGTCTGGGTCTGGAGAAAGAGCATATCAGTCAGCTCGAACATTTTCTCGATATAGCGCAGACAAAGGGAAGCCCGGTGCTTGATGAAGCTGAGAAGCTTCTTGGCGACATTGCCAGTTCACAAGAGGGAATCAATGAGTTGCGGCAGATACAGGATTACCTTGGACACATGAAGGTCGATCCGGCAAGAGTAGAAATTGACCTGACTATCGTTCGCGGGCTGGGTTATTATACCGGTCCGGTTTTTGAAACGAGTTTGCTCGATCTCCCCGAGTTCGGTTCGGTATTTTCGGGCGGGCGGTACGATAATCTTGTAGACCGGTTCTCCGGTAAATCGGTGCCGGCCGTGGGATCGTCGATTGGAATCGACCGTCTTCTCGCGGCCCTGATCGAGCTAAAGGCGATTAAACTGAAAGATGCAACCTCCCGGGTGTTGGTGACAGTTATGGACAGGGAACGGACCCCGGATTATCTGGACATACTTCGTTTGCTTCGAAGTGAAGGTATCCCGTCGGAGATTTACTCCGGTGACACCAAGAATCTCACGAAACAAATTCGCTACGGCGACAAAGTCGGTATCCCGTTTGCGGTCATAGCCGGGTCTGATGAGTTTGAAGCAGGCACGGTGACGGTTAAGAACCTCGAGGCCGGTCGTCAAAAAGCGCTGGAGACATCCGACCGGGAGGAATGGCTGAAGGCCGAAGAGATTCAGGAAACGATCCCTTATAAAGATCTGGTAGCGTACCTTAAGCAGCATATAGGTATGTAGGCGATTATCTCTTAAGGCATTTTCCGCTAATCGGACGGCGGTACAAACTGTATAACAATCTGTAGATTATGTCAGAGAAACACGTATTTGCCGGAATCGATATCGGTGGGACCAACATCAAGTATGGTCTGTTTGATTCCGAGGGAAAGGTGCTGTGCAAGGAGCAGCGGCCCACGATGGCGGAGAAAGGCCCGATGCCTCTTATGCATCTGGTTACCAATATCGGTGAGAAGCTCCTGTATTTTGCGGCCGAGGAAAACCATACGGTGGGTTATATCGGCGTGGGTTCTGCGGGAGCAATTGACCACAAGAAAGGCAAAGTCATCGGGCCAAGTCCCAATATTGTGGGATGGCAGGGTATGGAGATCGGTCCTATAATGACCGACCGACTCAATCTGCCGGTTTACGTTGACAATGATGTCAACTGTATGGCTTTAGCAGAGGCTCGCTTCGGAGCCGCTGTTGGAGCAGCCTCAGTTGTCTGCGCTGCCGTAGGTACGGGGGTTGGCGGTGGTCTGATTGTCGACGGTCGATTGATCCGCGGGGCAACCTCCTCTGCGGGCGAACTGGGACATATGACAATCGACGTTGATGGCCCCAAATGCGCCTGTGGTAATTACGGCTGTGTCGAGGCTTTCTGTTCGTCACAGGCGATAATTAAGCGGTGTATCGCTAAATTAAAGAACGGGTTAACGCCTATATTTAATGAAGTACTTGAAGGGTCGATTGATAATTTGAACATAAAGAAGTTGTTCGCTGCGGCTCGCAAGGGAGACGATGCTGCCAATCAGGTTGTTGATGAAACAGCCCGATACCTGGGCGTCGCCCTGGCCGGCATTGTGAACCTTTTGAATCCCGAGGTCGTAGTGATAGGAGGGGGTATAACCGATGGTGGAGCCGGGTTTGTGACGTCTGTTGCCGATGAGATATCGCAAGAGAGCGTTTTCCTCGGCAGTCGAAAAACTTGTTGTCGTCAAAGCGGCTCTCGGAAATGACGCCGGCTTTATGGGAGCCGGATTACTTGGAGACACCAAAAGTTAGGATTGGAAAAACGTAATGTCAGAACAGAAAAAAGTGGGTCCGCTTACTTATAGAATAGCCCTCTGGTATGGGTTCATATTCGCGGCTATTTTCCTCCTATATGGCGGCGTCAAAATCATTCTGGGGATCCTCGATCGCAACTACGAAGAAATGGCCACCCCCATATTGCTCGCCGTACTCGGACTGATACTGATTGCCTTTGCATTTGCCTACAAGGAGCAGAAGGCCTGGGGTTGGTATGGTCTTATCATCATCAATGGCCTGGTTGTAATTTCAGCCGTGCTGGGTATAACGCGGTACGAGAATATTATTCTCTTGATAGTGTCGGCCGTTGTGTTGTATGCGCTATTCGCTCCGGCCACAAAGCAGTATTTGTTTCGACAGCGCTAAATTTGGGTTGACAAAGGTCGATAAGGTCGTAAATTGGCTTCTCAGTCAAATATAATTATCCTGGCGCCCTAGCTCAGTTGGTAGAGCAACGGACTGAAAATCCGTGTGTCCGCAGTTCAATTCTGCGGGGCGCCACTTTTTTTTGCCTTTTTTGGCGGCACGCCGGGGAAATCAGTTGTGAATTATATCGAAAATGCGAATATTCTGTGCGATAACCGGTTTAATAGGTGATCCAGTCAGTGAATTGTCTACACACAAAATTCGATGGTGTCTTTATAATAGAACCGCAGGTTTTCACGGATAACCGCGGCTTCTTTATGGAATATTATGTCAGGGATAAGTTCCGAAAGCTTGGCATCAAAACAGAGTTCGTTCAGGACAACCACTCGCTGAGTATAAAAAGGGGCACTGTGAGGGGAATGCATTATCAGATGAATCCTAAAGCTCAGAGCAAGCTGGTCAGGGTTGTCCGGGGTGAGATTGTTAACGTCGTAGTGGACATTCGAAGGGGCAGCCCTACCTTCGGTCAGTGGTTGAGCGTCGGTCTGTCATCGGAGAACAAACGACAGTTGTTTATCCCCAGGGGTTTTGCCAACGGCTACTGCACTTTGGCGGAGCAGACCGAAGTCTGCTACAAAGTGGATGAATATTATGCCCCGAATTTTGACAGGGCCTTCAGATGGAACGACTCGCAGGTGGCCATAGATTGGCCGGTCAACGAGCCGGTCCTTTCCGAGAGGGATCGCAATGCTCCGGCTTTTGCGGATGCAGAGAACAACTTTGAATATGGGGCAGGATGATGGAGACCGTGCTCGTTACGGGAGCAGGGGGATATATCGGCTCGGTGCTGGTCGGAAAGCTGCTGAACGGCGGCTATCGTGTCAAGGCAGTGGACCGTTACTTTTTCGGAAAAGACAAACTCAAGCAGCATGAGAATCTCGAAATTATCGTTGAGGACTCCCGTAAGCTCACTGAGAAGCATTTCGAGAACGTTCATCATGTAATAGACCTTGTTGCAATCTCCAACGACCCCAGCGCGGAGCTGTTCAGCGAGCAGACCTGGGGCATCAATTACCTCAGCCGGGTCAGCAGTGCCATGCTTGCGCACAAGGCGGGAGTTCGCAGATACATCCTGCCCTCGAGCGCGAGTATCTATGGCTATCAGGATGAGATTGTCAGCGAAACATCGCCCACCAACCCGCTCACCATTTATGCGAAAGCCAATGAGAAGACTGAGCAGGAAGTCCTGGCGTTATCCAACAACGATTTCGTGGTAACGGTGATGAGGCAGGCGACAGTGTTCGGATACAGCCCGCGCATGCGTTTCGATCTCGCCGTCAACGGAATGACCTATGGATGCTGGAGCACCGGAAAATTGCCGTTGATGCGCGATGGAAGTCAGTACCGCCCGATGGTGCACGTGCAGGATACGACCGATGTGATGTTGCTTATGCTTGGCTGTGATGCCTCGCTGGTAAACGGCGAGATATTCAACGTGGGCGGTGATGAGAACAATTTTCAGATCGAGAAACTCGCCAGACGGGTGGCGGAGACCGTAAAGGAAACAACCGGGCGTGAGGTCGAAATAGAGTGGTACGGTGATCCGGATTCGCGCAGCTACCGTCTGAGTTTCGAAAAGATCGAAAAGCGTCTCGGATGGAAAGCAAGGGGAACTGTTGAACAGGGAGTTGTCGAGATTGTCGATGCTCTTGAGCAGAAGCTGGTCGACAGGACTCCCGACACTATCACGCTGGAGTGGTATAAGAATCTGGTGTACTGGCACAAGATTATTCACGAGGTTGAGAAGTACGGCGGTATTCTCGACATCGAATAGGTCGTCTTATGAAAGATGTATTGCTGTTGGGGGCAAACGGCCAGCTTGGCCGGGCCATTCAGACAATTTTTCAACAAGACAAGTTGAGTGTTACGCCAATCACGCGCTCTGAGTTTGATGCTGACACCTCTGATCCGTTCGTCGGCCTTGATGCCCATCGTGAACATCGCTATCTGATAAACTGTATCGCTTACCACAAAGTTGACCAGTGCGAGGATAACTTTGTCCAGAGCTTCAAAATCAACGCCAATCTGGTGATGAGCCTGGCGAGGTTCTGCGCTCAAAACGATATGACTTTCGTGCACATCAGCACGGATTATGTCTTTAGCGGCTTTAAGCGTGAGCCGTATGTTGAGACGGACCTGCCTTCGCCTCTGAATGTTTATGGCGCTTCCAAGCTGGCAGGGGAGAGTCTTGCGGCTGCGTATGCTGACAGATATTTTATCCTGCGGGTTTCGTCGCTGTTCGGTCACAAAGAGACACCGGACCCCGGTGTCAACTTCGTGGAAAAGATGGTACAAGCTGCTCGCGAGGGTCGGCCACTTAAAGTGATAGACAATCAGGTAATGTCGCCAACGTATACTCTCGATGTAGCTGCGGCACTGAGTTCGATTATCAAACAGGGAGTCCGCGATTATGGCGTATACCACGCTTGTAACAGCGGCGAATGCAGCTGGTATGAATATGCAAAAACCATCTTTGAATTGACCGGGCTGAGCAATGACCTGACACCTATATCTTACGACGAGTACCATGCTAAGGCAAGACGGCCTCAGTTTTGTTCAATGGATAATTCAAAGTTGGCCGGATTTTACAAAATGAGGGCTTGGAGCGAAGCTCTGGCTGATTATCTTAAGGCAAGAGGTTACCTAAAGGAATAAGCAGTATGTCTTCGGTTGTTAAAAAGGGCATCATTCTGGCCGGCGGGCTTGGCAGTCGCCTTTATCCGGCGAGTGCAGCCGTCAGTAAACAACTTCTGGCGGTTTATGACAAGCCGATGATATACTACCCTCTGGCAGTGCTGATGGATCTCGGTATCTCGGATATTCTTATTATCGTGAATGCCGGCGATGCTCACCGATTCGAGCTTCTTCTGGACAAAGGGGAGAGGCTGGGAATCAATATCCGATTTGCTCTTGAAGAACACCCGCGAGGTATTGCCAACGCCTTTATCATAGCCAAAGACTTCATCGGTGATGACAATGTTGCCCTGATACTGGGCGACAATATTTATGGTGACACCAGCGAGATTCGGACCGCCGTGCGCGATTTCCACAGTGGCGCCCTGATTTTTGGTGTTCCGGTTGATAATCCCGAGGAATATGGTGTCGCTGAGGTTACATCTGATGGTCAGGTTTTATCGATTGAGGAGAAGCCGCAGAAGCCAAAATCCTCGATAGCAGTGACAGGGCTGTATATTTACGATTCCGCTGTTGTCGGGATAGCGCAGGGCCTGAAGCCATCTGCGAGGGGGGAGCTGGAGATTACCGATGTCAACACCGAATACCTTAAGCGTAGGCAACTTCGGCTTGCTAATCTGGGCGATGGTGTTATCTGGTTCGATGCCGGGACGGCGACGAGCATGATACGGGCCGGCAGCGTTATAGCTGTACGCGAGCAGTCTATTGGCAGAAAGATTGGCTGTGTTGAGGAAATCGCTCTGACGAGAGGCTATATCAGTTCTGCTCAGCTCTCCGACTTACTTGAGGGGATGCCGGAATCCGACTACAAGGCCTACTTGAGCGCGCTGATCAGCGGTTAGCCTGTATAATTCTTAATCTAATCTCATCTTAGCATCAAAATTTCGATTGATTTTTCGATATTGATTATATATTATGGCCAGACCTGTTATCACAGGTTCACATATATTGTCGAAGTTGGTGGGGTTCCCGAGCGGCCAAAGGGAGCAGACTGTAAATCTGCCGGCGAAGCCTTCGGAGGTTCGAATCCTCCCCCCACCACTTTTTTTGTGCGTTCTCCTTCAAGCTAATTGAAAAGTGGATTCACATAAAGCGATAGTCTAATTCCAACTCCGTCATTGTTGTTATCACCTTCGAAGTTGATAAAGGAGCTGTTTGTAACGGACAAAGTATAAGCCCCGTGGTCGACATTATTACCACCAGGATAGTATGTCAGTTCAATGCCGGGGGTGAAAAGAATTCCTCTATCCAGTCCATCCAATCTCACAAAGAAGTAATCCGTGTTCGTCCTCAGTCCGATTGAAAACTGTGGGCTTAACTTATATTTTATGGAACTGTTTGGTGAAAATAGAATGAAGTCAATTGTACCGGGGTCATAAACAAATGACTCAGTTCGATCCGGACAGAATATCTTCTGAATCCCAAGTCGAATCAGCAGTACGGATAGATTAACCGGCGTCTGAAAACTGTATCGCCAGGTATCTTTTGGGTCCCGTTTTACAAGAGAATTCGGAAAGAATGAGAAGCCGTGCTCCAATTTGTCGTTGTGCGAATGATTGACGACATTAAAAGACAGATTGAATATTTGGGAAGTGTTGTTATACATATACCCGATGTCAATTACTAATCGACTTTTCTCACTATCAAAAGTATAGGATGAATCGGATTCTCCCTTTGCTGCCAGGGAAAGCCCCAGTATGATTATTGTAACAAGCAATGTTCTTTTCATTAAATTGAGCCTCCCCGTGGTTCGAATCGAGTTACGGCAGTATACATAATTTTGTGAAATCAGGAAAGCTTTCTGTAATTCGGTTCTCCATGTAGTTGATACTCGGTAGGGGAAATTCATCCAATGCCTGTTTGGCAAGACTGCCCGGGGCGAATATCGTTCGCTTCCAGCAAATCGACTTGCCTTGAGGAGCAAAATCGAGTAGCTTTTGGCCAAAATCCAACGTCCCGGCATCCGGAGGAACTATGCCAGCGAAACGCCTTGCTATAGCCGTCGTTAATTTCGTCTGTTCACTTCTCATATTGTCACTTGCTTCGAACGCAACAGAACTTTCACCCACTATCGAAAAGGCCGTTGAATCCGCCGGCGACAACCGTGCTGAACTTGAGTCCGTATTAAACCACTACGAGAGTGATACGGAAGAATACAAAGCCGCTCAGTATTTGATAGAAAACATGGATGGGCACTGCTACGTCACTTACAAGCTCATCGATACGGCGGGAACGGAAGTCGATTTCAATGTTCTGGATTACCCCGACTATGATTCACTGGAGGCAGCCGTCAGGGTAATCGAACAGGCTCGCGGCGAACTCGATTATGAGCGAAAAGACAAATTCGATGACATCCAGACAGTCACCGCAGATTTCCTCATCAATCAGATAGATTTTGCCTTTCGTGCCTGGCGCGAGAAACCGTGGGCCGCGGGCCTATCGTATCAGGAGTTCTGCGATTATGTTCTCCCGTATCGCGGCAGCAATGAGCCGCTTGAACCCTGGCGCGAGTATTTCTGGAATCGATACGAGGGAATCGAGGACAGCATGGCCGATCCCACCAGCATTGTCGAGGCGGCTCGAATAATCAATGACGATGTTCGTTCATGGTTCAAGTTTGATCCTCGATATTACTATCATCCGACCGATCAGGGGCTATCGGAGATGCTTGAGAATAAGATGGGGCGGTGCGAGGACATGACCAATATCACGATATACGCCCTCCGGGCCAATGGCCTGGCTGTCACCAGCGATTACACGCCGTACTGGGCCAACTCCGGCAACAACCATGCCTGGAATGCTATCCTGACAGACGGTGGAAAAGTGATTCCGTTTATGGGGGCGGAGGCCAATCCCGGCGAGTATCAGCTTGCCAACAAACTTGCCAAAGTATATCGCAAGACGTTCGCGGCGCAGGCCAACAATCTGGTGTTCCAGCCGAAAAAGCAGGAAGAAGTTCCGCGATGGCTGGCGGGAAAGAATTATGCCGATGTGACAGCGGACTATACGGAAGTCTTCGATGTCAGGTTCGAATTGGAAAAGGAAGTCCCTGACTCGGTTGATATCGCTTATCTGTGCGTCTTCAATTCCGGCGAGTGGAAGGCAATCCACTGGGGACGTATTGAAGACCATGCCGCCGTGTTTACCGATATGGGGTCCGATATAGCATATCTCCCGGCACTGTATCTGAACGAAGAGATAGTGCCGTTCGGTCCGCCGTTTATTCTCGAAAAAGGCACCGGTAATATGAGACTGCTCGCATCGGGCGAATCTGCTACTACAGTGAAACTAACCTCGACCACTGAGCGTAAACAGGAAATCTCAACCGATGGAATAGCTAAGTCCAGTCTGACTCCGGACGCGAGTTATGAACTCTTTGTGTGGAACGAGGGTTGGCAGTCTCTGGGTGAGAGCGTTGCAGGGGCCGAGCCTCTGAAATTCGATGGTGTTCCGTCAGGATGTTTGTACTGGTTGGTGGCGGATGACTCCGACAGGGAAGAGCGTATTTTTACGGTTGAGAATGGTTCTCAAGTGTGGTGGTAGGGTAACAGATTCCGAAGCAAGAATAAATGACTGAACCGATAGAAAAGCAGCGCAAGGACTACACCGAAGGTTCAATCCTGACTTCCATCATGAAGATGGGCCTTCCATCGATGTTCGGCTTTCTCAGCCAGAACATATATTCTCTTGTTGATACCTACTGGGTCTCCCGCTTGCCGGAGAAAGAAGCCGGTGTAGCGGCAGTTACTTTCTTCGCTACTATTCTGTGGGTGTTTTTCTCTTTTAATCAGCTTGTCGGACCGGGGTCGGTGGCGATCATATCACGTCGTTATGGTGAGAAGGACTATGACAACACCGAGAAAGCAATCAAGGAGACGCTTTTCCTGAAGCTGTTTTTCGGGGTGTTGTTCGGTGTTGTCGGCTATTTCTTCGTCGACAAGATGCTTTTGTTGATGGGGGCTGAGGGACAGGCGTTGACCGAGGGAATCGCCTACGGTCAAGTCATGTTTGTCGGTATGGCGATAATGTTTGCGACTTATTCCATATATACCGCCATGCGGGGAGTGGCCAATCCCCATATGGCGATGTACCTGATGTTAGCTTCGAATTTAATGAACATGATCCTCGACCCGATTCTAATGTTCGGCTATTTTGGTCTTCCGGCTATGGGAATTCGCGGCGCTGCCGTAGCCTCGGTAGGAAGCTATGCTATCACTCTCGCCGTAGGGCTGCTTTTCTTCTATGGTGACTTTACAAACGTAAAGCTCCATCTGAAAGGGAAAGTGGGTATGTCCGTAGCCTCAATGTGGAAGATGGTCAGGATAGGTGTTCCTGCGTGGCTGGGGGATATGTCGTTTTCGGGGGCGCGCCTGATCATTACTCCTATGATAGCCGCCTTCGGTACGAATGTCGTCGCTGCTTATGGAGTAGGAAACCAGGTTTCGCATTTTGGCATAATGGTTCTGGTCGGAATCGGATTGGGGTTATCATCGCTGATTGGTCATAATCTCGGCGGCAAAAAGTTCGACAGAGCCAAGAAAACCGCAGATCAGGCTATTTTGATCGGAATCGGAATTATGACGTTTTTTGGTGTCGTAACTTTCTTATTTGCCGGTCACATAATGAAGATGTTTTTCGACAATGCCGAGACCATTGCCTACGGCGTTACCATGCTCAAGATATTAGCGCTTTGCTTCCCGTTTTTGGGGGTTTACATGATGGTGTCTGAAATTCACATGGGCGTCGGATTGAACTCTCCGGCGATGGTGGTGAATATCGTTCATTCCTGGGGGCTTGAAGTCTTGCCGATACTGGTGCTCACGCAGTTTCTGGGCTTCAATCAAGACGCAATATGGTGGACAATTACCGGCGCCGGGGTATTGGCATCGATGGGCTTCTACATTTACTACCGGCGAGGCCGTTGGCTGACGGTTGAGGTTTGACGGCGCTCTGGTCGGCGAAACTTCTTGACAATCCTCGAATTATCCGTTATTTAAGAGAAACAGTTATCAGGGCATTGTGTACCTGTCAGGTCTTCTGCGTGTGCTATAAGCAGGCGCAGATATCTTATGTCATTCTCGGGAATGGGGTTTGCGAAAGGGGCGTCGGTTTCGTCATGTCCGATAAAACAACAAGGTCCGACAATTTCGACCTACCCGGTGGTAAGAATAGTAAGAATCAATCCCGCTCATCAGCGAAATCTGACAGTTCCTCATCAGACGTGCCTCTGGAGACGCTAAAATCCCAACATCAGTTATTCCGCCTGGCTCTCGAATCGTTGCCTCACCCCTTCTGTCTGATTGATGCCGGCGACTTCTCTGTCAAGCTGGCTAACTCCGCGGCCGGTTTTGACATCGGAACTCGCAAATGTTACTCGGTGCTTCATGGCACGGAGAAACCGTGCGGAATGCTCGGTGAGCCCTGTCCGGTCGAAATAATAAGAAATACCAAGATGCCTGCGGTAGTCGAGCACATTCATCCCAACGAAAACGGGGAACCTCGCTACTTTGAAGTTCACGGCTATCCGGTCTTTGATGCTCATGGCGAAGTGGAGAGTATCATAGAATTTTCGCTTGATGTTACTCAGCGCCGTCAAACCGAAAACGCTTTGAGGGAATCGGAGGCAAAGTGGCGTTCGGTGGTGGAAAATGCGCCGGACACTATCGTTGCTGTTGATATCGAGGGTAAGGTTCTTTTCTCTAATCGGAATCATCCTTGTGGCGGATCAGGCCTGGTTGATGGTGATTTGTGTCTTGACCACTTTGTCCCGGTTGAGCATCGCGAGATGGTCGCACGGATGGTAGCAGAAGTCTTTAAGACAGGTGAGCCTGCCAGCTTTGAGATATCATCGGTCAGGGAAGACGGTAGCCTGCGATGGTGCTCGACCAGATTGGGCCCGGTGTTCTATGATGAAAAGGTTTTTGCTGTCATATTAATGGCCAGAGACACCACTGATCGCAAGGTGGCGGAGGAGGAGCTCATAGAGACTCAAGCCGATCTTGAGAGTCGAGTGGAAGAGCGCACGGCCGCTCTGGCTGAAATCAACGACGTACTTCGACATGAAATCAGGGAGAGGCGGCACGCCGAAGCAGCCCTGCGGGACTCGGAGGAACTTCACCGGGTAATTCTCGAGCATATTTCCGATGCCCTGTTTATCACGGATGAAAAGGGCGACTTCACATATATCAGCCCTATTGCCGGCGACATTTTCGGCTACACCCTTGATGAGCTACATCGATTGAAAAATATCCGTCGCATACTTGGTCATGACACTTTCGACGACGATGAACTGGCAAGACAAGGGGAAATGCAGAATATCCGAAAGAACGTGACCGACAAAGAAGGCCGCGAGTTGACCCTTCTTATCAATGTAAAGAGGACATTGATCGGCAATGGTACGATTCTGTATGCCTGCCGGGATATCTCCCGTCTCATTAGAGCCGAGAAGGCTCTGCATACCGTGAACGAAGAGTTACGGATAGAGCGCGAGTCACTGCGGCAGAAGAATGCCGCCTTAAAAGAGATCCTTGGTCAGATAGAACAGGAAAAAAAGAGGGTGGCCTCGCAGATTCATTTGAATATCAACAGGGTGGCTATTCCTATTCTCAATACTCTTGAACGAAAAGTATCATCCGACGGGGAATACTTCATCACGCTGCTTAGAAGCTCCTTGTCTGAGATGACATCTCCTTTTATAAGTCGCCTGGAAAAGGACTTCTCCAATCTGACCCCCCGTGAACTGGAAATTTGTCACATGGTCAAGAACGGGTTTACCAGCAAGCAGATTTCGGCTGCGTTGAACAATTCTGTGGAGACAGTTCTGAAGCAGCGAAAGACTATTCGAAGGAAACTTCAGATTACAAACAAGAAAGTCAACCTGGTTACATACCTTAAGTCATTGGAACAGAGCGTCATAGAATAAAGGGCTGGTGGTTCTTGGGTGGAATCAGGGCAGAAAAGAACGCTATTTATTAGTGGGTATAATGCGTACCCAGTACGGGCCCAATAAAGCCCTCTTGATTAAAACCGGAAGAAGCAGATAATTATATTAAAAGAGGAGAGGAGCGGTCCTATAAGTTGGGTTGAATCCGCACGAAATTTGTTGAGGATGGAGACTAAGCACTCACGGATATTGTGCTGATCCCGAACGAACAACAGCCGGGCCTTAAAACGGCGAGAAAGTCTGAAAAGACTTCCCGTCGCAGGGTACCCGCAACTAAGTAAAGCCAAAGGGGGTTGGAACAAGCCGGGAGTGAGGACGTGAGCCTTTGGGGGCGCAGGGATGCTCAGTCCTCCTCCCGTAATAGAAACTCCAACAGCTGCCATACATTTACCACGACCGGCCAAAGGGTAAATCGGAGTTCCCGATGGTCGGCCAATCGTGTACCAGAAGCACCTGAACTTTCAGTAAGGCGAACCTTAAAACCGAAGGAGTTTAGCCTATGAGTCGGGCTCTGGAAAGCGATAATAGGATTACCCCAAGCTCATCTCTCAAGAAACCAATCAACCCAGCCAGGAAGGCATCGTGGCGAGTTCGGTCCAAGTCGGTTTCACCGGATCCGGCAGACACACATGATGACTCCAGGGCCAAACGACTGGTTTGGGAAATCCAGCAGGGAAACCAGCAGGCGTTTGCTGAATTGGTCGATCGCTACAACCGTCAGGTCGCGGCGCTCGCCTACAAGATGGTCGGCAATTACGACGAAGCCGCGGATATTGCCCAGATGGTTTTCGTGAAGATGTATCAAAACGTCTGGCGTTACGACGACAGCAAGAAATTTTACAGTTGGCTATATCGTATCACCGTGAATGCTTCCATTGACTATATGCGCAAGCACAAACGTCACCGTCACGAGCCGCTGGAGGATTTCCATGAATCGGTGGAGACAACGCAGGAAGATCCGGAGGAGTCGTTTCGCCGTGGGCAGATTGCCGATTATTTGGTGAACGCAGCGGATGCTCTCAACGACAAGCAACGCTCGGTGTTTGTACTGCGTGACCTGGAGGGTTGCGAAATTGATGAGGTTGCGAATTCCCTGAATGTATCAGAAGCAACGGTACGGTGGTATTTACATCGGGCCAGAGTGAAAATCCGCAAGGAACTCCGGCGCGAATGTCCCCAATTACTCAGTTTTCTTGGCATAATTTAGAAGCACGACGTATTAGATCCCCCTGTAAAATGTAGCACCTTTTCTTACCGGCATACCTAAGCCAGCCTTGGGGAGACGGCGAAGCAGATCGGATAGTTGCCACGCGACAGCTTTGTGCTATTACATATTCAGAGTGCTGGAGAGTCTGTCATCTCTCCGGCACTTTTGTTTGCGGATTGTCTGAATAGCCCAACTTTCTTCTCGGTATTTAATAGAAATTAGAGTATCTTGACGGACCTATGGCACTCGGCATCAAGAAAGTCTCCGTTTTTACAGTCACCTTCTCAGCGGTATCAGTCTATATAGGTTTCTATGCCTGGCGGGTGATGTTCAACAATTTCGCTGTCGAGGTGTTTGAAGCATCTCCTACCGATGTCGGCGTTATTCAGGCCGCGCGTGAAATACCGGGGCTTTTGGCTTTTGGTGTCGGCGCCCTCGCTGTCTATTTCACTGAATCGAAAATTGCTGCTATTTCTATCGTGACTATCGGGCTGGGCTTGCTCCTGTGCGGACTTGCGCCCACGCTGGTAGTGCTTGGTTTGGCCACAGTTCTAATGTCTTTTGGATTTCACTATTTTGAACCGATGAATTCATCGCAACTGCTAACTCTCTCAAAATCCGAGGAACTGGGGAGAGTGCAAGGGAAGCTGCTTTCGTTTGAAGCCATGGCCGGTCTTGTCGGCGCCGGGTTGGTTCTTCTGCTGACTTTCTTTCTGGACTTCAGGGTTACATTCTACCTGATAGGCGGATTGGTGATAGCGATCGGGCTGTACCTGACGCTCGCTCTGCCATCAAATCGCGGAAAGACCGAGCAGCGCAAGGTACGGATCAAGAAGAAATATTGGCTGTATTATACGCTCTCGTTTCTCAGGGGGTGCCGGCGACACATCTTCACGACGTTTGCTATATTTCTGCTTGTTAAGAATCACGGACTGAACATAACGGTAATCTCCACGCTGATGTTAGCCACCGCGGGTCTGACGATCTTCACTAACCGTATTTTGGGCCATCTTTCCGACAGAATAGGGGAGAGGGCCGTGCTGGCGGGGTGTTCGTTTTTGCTGGTATTTATATTTACAGGATATGCTTATGTGACTTTCCTGCCGGTGCTGATAGCCTTCTATATCATCGACAATGTTCTGTTTGGTTCATCGATTGCGCTCAAGTCTTACCTGAAAAAGATTTCGACGCCCGAGGATTTAACCAATTGTCTGTCGTTTGGTATGACAGCGAACCATATCACGGCGGTTGTGATTCCTGTTGTAGGCGGTGTGCTCTGGGCTACGTTTGGGCACGAGGTTACTTTTATCGCCGGTGCGGCTATTGTATTTGTGGACCTGCTGTTTGCTCTGAAGGTGCCGCGGAACGGGAAGATTGTGGAATTCCAGGCGTCAGCAACTGTCAGCAACGAGACATCAGGCTGAACGCCTTCATGGTCCCTTGATTCTCGCTGCCTTATCTCGTATACTCCCACCATGCCGGAAAAACCTTTAGTTTCACTACGCGAAATAACGGAAGATACGGTCAATAGTATTCTGGCCCTTGAGGTGGCTGACAATCAAAAGGGTTTTGTGGCCACTAACGCCAAATCGTTGGCCCAGGCGCATTTCTCAAATAATGCCTGGTATCGCGGCATCTACGCCGATGACACTCCGGTCGGTTTCGTGATGCTCTATGTAGATACCGATAAGCGCGATTACTTTCTATGGCGGTTCATGATCGATAAAAACCATCAGAAGAAAGATTACGGTCTTTGCGCTATGAAGCTGGTTATTGATTTCGTCCGGTCCCTTCCCGGGGCGACGGAGTTTGGCCTGAGTTTTGTGCCAGGGAATGGCGATCCATCGGGGTTTTACGCCAAGCTGGGTTTTGTCGAAACCGATGAGTGGGAGGGCGGCGAAAAGGTCATGCGATTGAACCTGTGAGTCGCCTATCCGGAGATAGCCGGAATCGTTTTTCGGCCATGAAACAATCTGATATCCCCGCCGTAAGGTAGATGTTAATCAGCTTATATTAATCGTCTTCAACGGGTCCATCTAAAGCAGGGAAGGTACTATGAAAGCGACAATACTCATTGTCATATTACTAATGCTCTCCACGGTTGCGGTGGCCGCGGACAGTAGTACTGGTGAAGGTCATATCAAGGGCCGTATCGAAGGTGTGATTGTCAATCAAAATGGCGCCCGACCGTTGGTTGGGGCGACGGTCTACCTGGTCGACAGGTTTGGCGGAGCGATTGCCGATGATGAGGGTCATTTTGTCATCAACAATCTTAGTCCCGGGACTTATGCTCTGCGTATCAGCCACCTCGGTTTTGAGCCGTACCAGCTCGATAGCATCGTAGTAACCGGTGATGCGGCGGTGCAAGTTGAGATTGAGCTTGTGGAAAAGGCATATGATATCAAAGGCATCACTGTCACACCGGGCCGATTCTCTATCATGGGTACGGAATCGGCGGCCAGTCAGAGCCTTACGCGGAGGGAGTTGGAAACGACTCCTCAAGTAGGGGAAGATATATACCGCGCAGTAAGTCGTCTGCCCGGCGTGACGGCCGAGGATTTCTCCTCGCGCTTTTATGTGCGGGGGGGCGAATACGAGGAGGTGTTGGTCACCCTCGACGGGGTGCAGCTTTACGAGCCGTTTCATTTGAAGGAATTCAAAGGCGGCCTGTTCAGCGCTGTCGATGGCGCTGCCATTGAGAGTATTGAACTCATGACGGGCGGCTTTACCGCGCAGTATGGCGATCGGGCAAGTGGCGTCTTCAACATCACCAGCCATCACCCTCCCACCGGCAAGAGAAAAGTGTCAGCGGCAGTGAGTTTTATGAACGCCCGCGTTATGACCGAGGGCACCTTCGCCGAAAACCGCGGTTCGTGGATGGTATCGGGGCGAAGGGGTTACCTCGATGTGCTTCTAAAAATAGCCGGCGAGGGGGAGAAACTGCGTCCGACTTACTACGATCTGATGGGAAAGGTCCAGTATCAGCTCAGCAACAAACAGATTCTTTCGGCGCATGTGTTCCACGCCGGTGATCGTTTCAAAGTTATCGACAACGACGACAACGATGCTGATACGATTATCACATCGTACGACAATTCTTATGCCTGGTTCAATCTCAAATCGCAGATGCATCAGCGACTCATGGGTCAGACCGTGCTGTCCGTTGGCGTGGTGAAACACAACCGCTACGGCTTTTCATACTGGCGAAGTCAGCAGATTGAGGATGCCAGGGTCGACGACGGTCAGGAGTTTACTGTTCTGGGGGGGAAGTCGGACTGGGAGTTAGAGATTACGGATAAGCAGTTGATTCGGATGGGATTTGAAGCGCGGGCTTTGTCGGCCGACTACAATTACTTTGGCACCGATCAATTCTACTACTTCGGTGATGACGGCGTGGTCGAGTTGGACCGCATCGATACTATCAGTTACAGTCTGGAACCATCGGGTAACCAGATAGGCGCCTACGTGTCCTATCGAACGCAGGTCGGACCGCGGCTGACTGTGGAATTCGGTGAACGTTTTGACCGTCACTCATATACCGGCGACGAGCATTTCTCGCCGCGCTTGAATTTCGCCTATCAAGTCGATGAATCCACAACCCTTCGCGCCGGCTGGGGTTATTTTTACCAGGCTCAGAGAATCGATGAGTTGTTGGTGGGGGACAACATGACGGAGTTCATGCCGGCGGAGAGGGCCGAACACAAAACTGTAGGTCTTGAGCACGATTTCGGCACCGGTGTGCGTATGCGCATAGAAGCATACCATAAGAAATATACCGACCTTAGACCCGAAGCGCGCAATACTTTCGATGCCCTGAATGTCTTCCCGGAGTTTGAGGATGATCGCATTATTGTCTATCGTGACCACGCGACAGCCAAAGGTCTGGAGGTCTTCCTTAAACGCGAGACGGGTAGCAAGTTTACCTGGTGGGCCAGCTACGCGTACGCGAAGGTCGAGGATAGCATTTCTCGCATCTTATATCGCAAAGTCTCCGGTCCCGACGGTCTTGAGGTCACTTACAACGACAACTACCCCAATCCCCACGACCAGAGGCATACCGTATATCTGGATATGAGTTACAGGCCTACACTAAAATGGCAATTCAACCTTGCCTGGAGCTATCACAGCGGATGGCCCTACACTGGCGTCTTTCTGGCTTCAGGCATTAACGAAAACGGTGATCCGGTCGTCTGGCTGAACCAGGACGAATTGCTGGCGGAAAATTACCCGGACTACAACCGGATCGATTTTCGCATTAACCGATACTTCGACATCTGGGGCGGGCGTCTGACAGCCTTCCTTGAGTTGATCAATGTTCTGGGGAACGACAATGTTCGGGGATACGATTACGATATCCTATCGGGGCCCAGCGGACTGTATATCGAGCAGGACCCCGAAAACGCTTTTGGAACGCTTCCCGTACTCGGGGTGAGTTTCAGTCTGAACATGTAGAGTCTTCACGCGGCGGGAGTCGTGCCCGGCTCCTGCCGTCCGTAGTCACCATACTGCTCATTTTTCGAACACCTCATTGTCTGCCGATTCTCTGCACGGCAAATACTCATATGTGACACATTGGCCGACTCCCGGTTCCGGGTTCTTTCCCGGCGTAAGGTTATGGTATGGATGTGGTTGCAATCGTAGGGCGGTTTTGTCCATAGTCGGCGCGGCTTTTGCATTGACATCTCTGGAAGCAAAGTCTTTTGCCCAACGGAGAATACTATGAAAAAAACAATTATCTTCTTCGCCCTGGTGACTATCACAGTCGTGATTTTACTGGTTGGCTGTGAGAAGGAAAAGATCGTGGAATCGACGGAATATATCCGCGAGGTTGAGTTTCAAACGGACACCGTCTTTCGAGTGGATACCGTTATCGATTCTGACGGAAGCCCCGTGCAGACAATCGACACCGTTCTGATACAGGATACTGTTGAGGTATCGGACACGGTGACTGTGACCGAGACGGACTACATCTACGATACCACCATGATCTACGATACGGTGACAGTGCAGAACAATTATTACGACACTGTCGTGGTAACGGACACCGTGGAGACACTTCGATGCTACGCAAATGAATATTTCGCGTTTGCGGCGATGCAGAATTACTGCGATCCTCTGGTAATTCAGTTTATTAATCAGGAGTTCGGTTACACCGATGGATGGATCTACTATTTATCGATGTTCCAGAGCGACGTAGCTGTGGTGTCGTCCAATGTCTATGACATCTACGGTTATTGTGACTACTGGACACCTGACTGGTCCGGTTACTATCCGCTGGAATATTACTGGCGTCTGACGTTCACCGGCGGCGACCCGACAGATTTGGCCAACTGGCAGATGGCTGAACCGCCGACAATGGCAGCCAGCCGTACACCCGGCATCAAACTTGTCCCGTCTGATGCACGAGTTAAATTGCGCTAAGCACGTCATCCGACGTGGCCTGATTGTCCTGATTCGAATCATTCGGGGGGCGTTTGCCGCCCCCCGACTAATATCCCAACCAATTCTCATTCAACCCTTTGTGTATACCGGAGTACATTCCCCGCGGCCGCCCGGGTTATCGTCGGTTTCTCCACATCAATGTATACATTATTGTATACATTGTGGCGATATTGGACCGCCGTGGTCATAAATTATGAGTTTTGTCCTTTTTGTTGTTGACATCGAAATGTGTTTTAGCCTTTTTTGTAACCAAAGATATTATTTGGCTAATGCTGAGGAAACGTGTGTCTATCGAATTGGGGGTGATGCATGGCGCCGTATATATCAGTGGCTCGTAAATGTGCCCTGTCTCTAATAGTCGTCTCCTGTTATTTCTTAATCTTCTGTTCCGCGTCGTATGCGGACCTGCCTGATGTGGCCGATGAAGATTGTGCCGCATGTCATGAAGATTTCGACAGGAAATTAACCTCAACCGCCCACAGGCTTTCCTCAACTATAGATAAACCTTCTATGGCAGTTGCTTGCGTGTCCTGTCACGAGGGCTCAACAGCACACCTGGACGATCCCGGCACGTGGGACAATCGGCAATCCGGCGGTAATGGAACCGGTCGGCGTTGAGAAGGTGTGTACGGGCTGCCACGAAGCACATCTGCAGGCCCATACGGCCGGGTTTGACCCGCATGTCGGGTTGGATCTATCGTGTACTTCGTGTCACTCAATCCATGGAGGAAGTCGCAATCTCCTCATCGATGAGGCCGGTGGTTTTTGCGGAACATGCCATGTGGCCGTAGTTAATGAGTTCCGAAAGAGATCAAACCATCCGTTGACCGGCCAGAACGTGGGTTGTATCGACTGCCATAGCTTTTCTGCGAGCAGTGAGCCCGATTACGGACACGGCAGCAATGCCACTTGTTTCAATTGTCACCCGCTGGAGAGTGGTCCGTTTCTCTTTGAACATGAAGCTGCCAACTCGTTTACGCCCGAAGGCGGCGGGTGCGTGGCCTGTCATTCGCCTCATGGTAGCTCGAATGAACGTCTCCTCAATCAACCCGACAATCGCCTGTGTCTTCAGTGTCATGGGGCACCGCCCGGTCACCTGACGGCGCACGATGGCGACCTGGCTGGCTATGCTTGTATGGACTGCCACAGCGATGTACATGGATCATATGATAATCTCTATCTGCTTGATCCGCAGCTTGGCAGCAAACTCGGAAGCGGTCCGGATGGTTGCTTCTGCCATTACTACCGGTAGGAAGGTGGCTAATATATGAAGAAACACTACCATAGGATTCTTGTCGCCGCAGTGGCCGTTGTGTTTGCGCTTTCGGGTGCGGCCGGTGCTCAGAACGGCGAGTACGATGGAACCATCAAGGCCGGATACGTTTTTGTGGACACTGAAGGCAACAAAGGTGTCAACCAGAATACATTTAATCTCTACCAGGGTCTTGATCTGTCCCTGGAACGCTTCTCATACCGTTTCGACAACGGCCTGAATCTCGCCGCCAATATTCAGAATGTGGCCCAGCGAAGTCGCAACCTGGCTCTCAGTGCTACGAAATCAGGTCAGTGGGGAGTAGGGTTCAACCACAACGGCTACCGGCGACCGTACGATTTCAACGGTGATATCGAAACGAAGCGTTATCGTAGTAATGGTCAGTTGTGGTGGCGGGCCACACCGTGGGCCAAGTTCTATGGAGGACTTGGTGTGCTCAAGAAAAGTGGCGATATGCTAAACCTGTTTGAGCCGGAAATGGACGCTTCCGCCAACGGGATTGATTACTCGTTATGGTCTTATCACGGCGGTGTGACCGTTCAACGAGACCGCAAGGTCGCGCAGGTAGAATTTCGGCGTTCGACGTTCACCGACGAAATCGATTTCAATAACGATCGCTCGACTGTGCGTTTCCGGGCTTCAGGTTCAATGCCCATCCCGGACTACGAGGACCTGACAGTCAACGCCGGTTACCAGTTTTATCGTAATGCCTTCGAAAGACGCATCGATACGCTCAAGGCTCACACGTTCTGGGGGGGAGCTCGCTTTGCCAACCGTGATGGATACCTGGTTCGTTACAGCTTCATCTTTGACCGGGCCAGACGCACCGGCGATCTCACCGATGCCGACAACATCACGCACGCCGTTTATATCGGTAAAAGTTGGTTGCGAAAGGGCGGTGTGACAGTCGGATACCGGTATCGGATGAACGATGATGCTCTCGATGAACTTACCGGTAACGGTTATTTCGTTACGGCCTGGTTGCGGCCGGTTGAGGATTTCAGTCTAAAGGCAGGCTATGGCTCCGATGAAATGGACGTTGATGCGGGCCGGACGCTAACGGGCAAGACCGAACGAAGTCGTGGCTGGGTATCAGCGCGCTATCTTTCGGAATATGGATGGGTACGCGTCAAAGTACAGAATCGACAGACGGATAACGAGGATATCGGCAGTTCGGCTGATTTCACCCGGTTCGCAACCGACCTGTCGGTGGAATTGTCCAAGTACGGAACGGCGACCGGATCTTATTCATACGGCACAGGCGAGTACAAAAACAGCGCCGGTGAATTCGAATATAATGAACATATAATAAATGGAGATATAACCTCAAAAGAATATCGCAATTTCACATTCGGGTTCGGCGGCATGTATCTTCGCAGCCAGCGAGATCTGAACGTTGAGAGTTTCTCGGTTCGATTCTCCGGTCGGTACCGGTTTGAAAGCGGACTGGGACTCGAATTCGAATATAGTTCGCACAACTTCGATAATCTCGATGATGCTTCGCCCATATACAGCGAATACTACACCGACAATGTCGTGCGAATCGGTCTCTCTTATGATTTGTAATCAAAAAGTGGTGGCTATACTGTTGAAAACAAGGAGGAAAGATGGATAAACTCAAGTATGTAGCGATTGGCCTGGCGTTGCTGCTGTTGGTCCTGGTCGGTTGTGAACGGGAGATATCGAGCGGAACGTCCAAACGGTAGACAACGGTAGCGACGATTGTCTGGTGTGTCACAGTGGTTATCTTGATCAGGCGCAGGGCGAATGGGCTAACTCTATTCATGCGTCCGGCAACTATATCGATTACACTAACCGGGGCGGCTCCGACTGCACCAAATGTCACAATGAGGAAGGTTACCTGTCTTTCCTGGAGACCGGCACACTTCCCGATGTGCCGTTTGAGAGTGTTAGTGCCATTGGATGTTTCACCTGCCACAATCCGCATGAGACAGGTACGTTGGAGCTGAGGCAGACGGAGGCTGTGATGCTGATTGACGGAGTCATGTTTGACCACGGCACCGCTAACCAGTGTGCTGCCTGTCATCAATCGCGGTATGACCCGGCTGATATTGTGGCCGATATTTCAGTCAACAATCGCTTTGGACCTCATCACGGTAATCAGGGTGATATGATTCAGGGGACTAATGGATACGAGTTCCCCGGCGAGAGTTATGAATTTCCGCTTTCACCTCACGCTAATCAAGTGACCAATGCGTGTATCGGATGCCACATGGGTGATCCGCAAACACACGTTGGCTATAAGCTGGGCGGGCATTCGTTCAATATGACGATTGAAGGTTCGGACGAAACGCTCGTGGATATATGCGCCGCGAGCAGCTGTCACGGCGAAGATGTTGAGGAATACGATTTCCTGGCCGACGAGGACTATGACCTCGACGGTGAGATCGAGGGATACCAGACTGAAATTCTGGGTATGCTCGATTCGCTGGCGATATTACTTGAAGGTCAGGGAGTACTGGAGGACGGCACCCCGGTTTCCACCACCATTGCCGATCCTCATGTGGCCGGGGCGCTCTACAACTGGGTGTTTGTCGAGGAAGATCGGTCTGAGGGCATTCACAATTTCAACTATGCCCGGAGTCTTCTGGAAGCCTCGATTGATTATGTTTCGAATTTGCCTGTTAATGGCACGTAGGCCATTGAACACGATATACGTATCAAGCCCCTTCTGTGCGGAAGGGGCTTTTTTGTTGGTCCTAACAGTCCTGTGTCTGCGCGTGCAGCCATGCTGGCACGAGAAATTGTAGTTGCGTATCTTGCTATCGCTGTATAAATTACCCGCGCTAACCAGATCAGACAACGTCTGTGCCGGAGTGGTGGAATTGGTAGACACCAGGGACTTAAAATCCCTTGCTCCGTAAGGGGCGTGCCGGTTCGAGTCCGGCCTCCGGCACCAACTATGTTGGTTTTTCCAACGACGATTCCCTAATAGACCGAATATTGAGCAACTGAGACGACTACGTATTAAGTCAGTATTGTATTCGATTAAGCCGACACAGTCGGTTAAGACTCAAGTAGAGCGGAATCTGACCCCAGAAACCAGGAAATCCAGCGCTGAACATCGTTGCGTCTGACCTCTGATCGAAGCATCCGCATGCGATTCTGGCGCTCCTCCGGACTCATGATGTAAGCAGCATAGATGGCATCGGCCGTGCCCTCAAGATCGTACGGATTGACCATCAAAGCCCCTTTTGACAACTGCTCCGCTGCGCCGGCGAATTCTGATAAAATCAGCACGCCATTGTTTTCGATCGAACTGGCGCAGTATTCTTTGGCCACCAGATTCATACCGTCGCGCAAGGGAGTTATAAGAGCAATCTCGCAGGCCCGATAGTAGCCGAGCAACTGTGTGCGGTCCAGTTCCCGGAACATATAGTGGATAGGGACCCAGCCATGCTGGGAAAAGCGGCCGTTGATACCTCCGGCCAGTCCATCGAGATATTCCTTGAGATCGCGGTACTCCGGTACTTTGGTTCGACTCGGGACAACGATTTGAACCAGCGATACGTTTTGGTGAAGCTCCGGATACTTCTCCAGCGCGCGCTCGAAAGCCAGAAATCTATCGGGAATGCCTTTGGTGTAATCGAGGCGGTCCAGTCCCAGAATGAGTTTGCGGCTGGGTAGATTCTCGTGCACAAACCAGGCGGAGTCGGCCACTTCCGCAGACCGGGCGTGGTCGTTGAATTCGTTAAAATCGATACTGATAGGGTAGGTGCCGAGTTTTATGGTGCGGCCTTCGAGCTTGATTTCGGTCTGGTAGCGGTAACCCCGGACAGATGCCTCAGGGATCAGCGCTTTGACGCACTGGACGAAATTCCGTCGGTCGTGGTTGGTTTGAAAGCCGAGATGGTCATATTTCAACAGTGCCTGGATAATCTCTGTCCTCCACGGCATTCGTCTGAGGAGATCACACGATGGGAAGGGGATGTGCAGGAAGAAATTCAGTTCAACACTGACGCTCATCTCACGCAGATAGTGAGCGACCAACATCAGTTGGTAGTCGTGTATCCATACGAAATGTTCGGGTGCTGCATGTTTGGCAATCTCAGTGGCAAATCTCTCGTTGACGGTGTTGTAGACATCCCAATTCCCAGCATCGAAAGTAGCATAACCTATCAGATCATGAAACAGCGGCCAGATAGTCTGATTTGAAAAGCCGCGGTAGTACTTCTCGATTTCCTCATCACTGATTAAGACTGGCTTTAATTCGTATCCTTGCTCCTGGCTGTGCGTTTCAAGAAGCGGTACCACTGGAGCTTCCGGTCCACAACCCGGCCAGCCCATCCATGTGCCGTGATTGGCTTTCATCAGGGGGGCAAGTGCTGTGATCAGTCCGCCGGAACTGGCGTTTACCTTCCAGTGACCATCTATCTGGTCTACGATGATAGGTAGACGGTTGGAGACGATGAATAATTTTCTTTCCGGCTGTTGCAATTGAACCTCCTGAATTTGGGTCACGCAGCAACTAATTGTGGATTACTATGCGAGATGCTTTGCAAGTCCTGACCTGTCTATGATACGTATTTTTTAAGGGAAACGCAAACGCTCTGACACGTCTAAGGCCAGCGCTGAAGAAATTCACTCAGTTCATCAGGTGGATGTAGCCACAGGTCAGCCGCGGTGGGGCGTAGCTCAGGACGTACTAAGACACTGAGGCCATGTTTCTTAAGAGTGCCAAAGGCATCTTCATCGGTAAGGTCATCGCCGAGGTAAGCTCTTGGCGTTGCGTCGTCGGTCTGTTCGATAAGATTCATTACGGGTATCGATTTATTAGTGCCGGCCACGCGAATTTCGATGCCACCATCAAAACTATGTAGCTCAAGGCCGGAACTCTCAATCCCCGGCTGCCATCGGTCGAGAACGGTACTGCGGATTGTTTCAGCCTTGTCCTGCGGAAGACCTCTCCAATGAAAAGCGGCTCCCGACGGTTTAAATTCACAAAGGTCCACCAGGCTGTTGGCGCTTATCCACGAATACAGCTCGCTCAGTCTTTCGCTTACAATATCGGGCAGCGGCGCTACGGAGTGTTCACCTTCGGGAGTCAAACGTTCCAGGCCATGGCAACCCCACAGTTCGGGTAAGCGGTCGAATTCAAGCAGATTTTTGAGGCTGTCGATTGACCGTCCGCTGATTATGACCACTCGCGTTTTCTCGCTGCTGAAAAGGCGCTCCAGCACCGGGGTAATTTCGGGATAGGGGAAAGCACGATCTCGCTCTGTGGTAAACGGCGACAGAGTTCCATCATAGTCAAGCATCAGTAGTGGTTTATCAGAAGTCGCGAGGCTGCGATAGAATGAATCGAGCGGAAAGTCGGTGTTCAAAAGTTTCATCGTATACTATTAAACGCGTATAAGCGTATTCTCCAAGCCAACCCTGAAGCCGAGCATCAAAGTCAGATATTCCCTGAGGTGTCTTGTCAGCAGGAAATTATCTCGGACGAACTGCTTTGCTGTGGTTCCGATTGTCACCATACGTTCGGGTTGTCTGAGCAATTCGCGGATGCGCAAGGCTGCTCCTTCGGGTGAATCGACAGTATAGCCGGTATGATGATTGTGTATTTGCAGACGAATACCGCCAACGTTACCGCCAATGACAGGTTTGCTTTTCCACATGGCCTCGGTGACAGTCAGGCCGAATCCCTCTTGCAACGATTTTTGTATTACTATTGTGGATGCTCTCTGGAGAGCATTTATCGTTCGATGGGCATCGCTGGGAAGCTGTAATACGAAGATCCTGTCATTTCCTTGAGCGAATTCCATCACTTCCCGATAGACGGCATCACCTTCGGGGTCATCGCTCGCTCCGCCCCCGGCGAGAACGAGTTGGGCATCCACGGCTCCGTTGAGAAGGTTGAAAGCCTCGATAACTCCAACCGGATCTTTGAAACGGTCAAAGCGCGAAATCTGTGTGAGAATCGGTATTTTCGATGACAGTCCGAATTCTTTAACGGTCTTATCTACCTCCCGCTGGGGCAGATCACGATTCTTTTCGCTCAGGGGATCGATACTCGGTGCGATTATGAACTGTGGATGGGGGAGACTTTGCGCAAAAATCGGCATCGAGAAAATGCTGGCATCGAAGCCATCGACCTTTGTCTTGAGATAACTCCACACTTTTCGGTATGGATGACTGACATCGATGTGACATCTCCATATCCATTTGCCTTTGCGGTTGGGGCAGAGGTCGAGCAAGTGCGCCGGTTGCGGGTCGTGTATGAATACAAAGTCAGCCTCTTCGAGGATAGGTCGCAGGCGCTCAGCATTAGCCGCAACAGTCTCTTCGTAGGTTTTTATCATAGATGGTGTGAGTGCTACGTGGTTGCCCTGAAGGCCGTTGTGGAAAGCTTTGGTGACGTTGAAATATTCATCGTGTCCGTCGACGACCTCCCATGATGCGTTCAGTCCGAGGTCATTCATGAGCGGAATCAGCCAGTGCAGGATTTCCGCAACCCCTCCGCCGGCTTTTGTGGAGTTTACATGCACCACGCTGGCCCCGGCGAGATTGTTTGCCAGTTGTTTTAACTGCGAGACAGCTACCGCGCCGGCAACTGGTTCGTATGTATCGAGTGATCTGCCGTTCATGCTTGAGCCTTTTCCGCGATGGGCTTGACCGCGTTGATGAGACTGTTTTTAAGTTCCGGCAATGTCAGGTAATAGAAATCTATATTCTTGAAAGTCTCGATAAGTTCTTCACAACCCTTTCCAAATCCCTGACACCAGGCGGTGAAGTCATCCACTCTGTTCGCGGTGCGTCGTCTTGCCTCGATAAAGTGATAATATATCGAACTCCAGCTCATCTTCGGAAGAACCTCAGCCAGCTCGGCAGGATTCTGAAGCACAATACCGCTGCTGAAAACAACTGTGGCTGCCCGCATGAAGACGAAATCGTCTCCTTTGGGGACCGAGGGGATATACGGCAGTTCGCTCAAGCGGTCATCGATAATTTCAACCACGGTTTCCCGCAAACGCTCAAATGATTCGAATTTGTACGGGTTCAGTATTCCCAGTCGTTCGGCGAGTACGCGGTCTCTTAGAAATCTGGCCGACCAGACGGCAAAGTCGTTTCGGAACTCGGGGTCATCGAAAGACGGGCGAACGAGCGTTTCACTGAAGTGGTGAAACAGGCAATCTTCCGGGCAAACCGCGATTCTTTCGCGTAGCTCGCGCAGGTTAACGGCGGTGTCGACTCCGCCCATTCTGGTAATCAGCGTGCAGTCTTTGACTTCAAAGGGCATATTAATTTTCTCGGTAGGCATGCTCATATCTTTAGAAATTACTCCATTTCAAGGGAAATCCTGCGCTTTGTTGCGTATTATATGGCCTGAGGCGACACACGCAACCGATAAACCCTACTTTTACAACAACGTTTTCTAAATTACGTTTCAAATTGCCGGCATTTTTTTCGATTGCGGGAATTTGTTTTTTTGCTTTTATTCCGAGCGCTCAGGACATTGGAAATTTAAAGCCACCGTAGCTCAGATGGTAGAGCAGCTGATTCGTAATCAGCAGGTCAGCGGTTCGATCCCGCTCGGTGGCTCTTTTTATGGTCTGCTTTGCCGCGAATGAATTCCTTGCGCAATCGGTAAAAAAGGTTAAATTATGGCGCATTTTAACCATAAACGAGCATTGAGGATACTATGAAACTGGAAGCACTGAAAAAGCTGGCCAAAGATAACAAGATAGAATTCATTGACCTGAAGTTCGTTGACCTGCCCGGTTTGTGGCATCATATCACGATACCTGTCTCAGCGTTAACCGAGTCTTTGTTTACCACCGGGGTAGGGGTCGATGGCTCTTCACTCCCGGGATATTCATCGATTGAGCGAGGCGACATGATCGCTATGCCGGTTGGCGATACGGTCTTTATCGATCCGTTTTATGAAAAGCCGACCCTGTCTTTCATCTGTGATATTATGGATTCACGGGGCAAGATAGAACCATACTCGCGCAATCCCCGCCGGGTTGCCGCTGATGCTGAGAAGTATCTGAAAAAGGTCAAGCCGGGCACACATGCTGTTATCGGCCCTGAGTTTGAGTTCTACCTGTTCACCAAAGTCAATTTCTATCAGGGACCGGATCAGGCGTTTTATTATCTGGACTCCGAAGAGGCCGAATGGAACGCCGCGCAGGACGAAGAGAACCTCGGTTTTAAGATTCCTTACAAAAGGGGTTACCATGCTGCTCCGCCGATGGACCGCAGTTTCAATCTTCGTTCCGAGATGTCATCGCTTCTGTCCCGGGTTGGTATTGAACTGAAATACCATCATCACGAGGTTGGCTCGGCCGGACAGCATGAGATTGAAATCAAATTCGCTCCGCTACTGAAAATGGCCGACCAGAGCATGCTGGTTAAGTATTTTATCAAGAATCACGCGTTCCGCAACAAGATGTCGGCTACTTTCATGCCCAAGCCGTTATTTAACGAGCCGGGTTCGGGGCTGCACGTTCACCAGTATCTGGCCGACAGTAAAGGCTCACTTTTCTATGATGCCAAGGGGCCGGCGCGTTTTTCCAAGATCGGCCTGTATTACATGGGCGGCATCCTGAAGCACGTAGATTCCCTGCTGGCTTTCACGAATCCATCCACGAATTCTTTCAAACGGCTCGTTCCGGGATTTGAAGCTCCCGTGGCGGGGACCTATTCGGTCGGAAACCGCACAGCCTGCATTAGAATTCCCGGTTACCAGCGCGATCCGAAAACTATGCGCTTTGAGTTCCGTCCTCCCGATGGCACCATGAACCCGTACCTGTCTTATGCGGCGATGTTGATGGCGGGAATCGATGGTATCAAAAACAAGATTGATCCCGGTACGCCGCTTGACAAGAATCTTGACAAATTGCCCGAAGACGAATTGGCGAAGATACATCTGCTGCCGACCTCGCTCAACAAAGCCCTCAATGCGCTGGAGGCGGACCATGATTATTTGCTTGCCTCGGGCGTTTTCACAGAAGATCTGCTCGAAAGCTGGATAAAGATCAAGAGAAACGAGGTGACCCAAATTCGAGTCAGACCGACGCCTTACGAATTCCAGATGTACTACGATATCTAAACTTCTTTTAAAATATCGCATATTTGGGCCTTTTGGATTTTCGCCAAAAGGCCCTTGTTATTGCTAACGCACTACTTGACAAAGGATTACGAAGCGAGGCGGCCCGGGGCGCGATGCGGGTCCGGGATCATTTTTTGTAAGTTTGTTACCAATAAAGTAAACAGGCGTTACGTACTTATTTGTTGATAGGTCATAGTACCTGCTTTTGACCGCTTTTTTAGAACTGACAGCTTTCGGAGCACCTCAAGCGCTGGTAGGGCAGCGCGAACCGAGATTGTAGTAATTTCAGGCTAGCGCATTTCGAGAGGAGTTCCGATGATACCATTCTTCAAGTATATCACAGCAGCATCAATAATGGTCGCTTTTCTCAATCTGGCGGGTTGCTATGATGAAGAGCAAATCATAGACCCCGTCATAACGGACTTCGATTTTAGCACCCCGTCGATAGAGAACGTGTACCCGGCAGATGGTGCAACCAATGTCAACCGCAAGGGAGAGTTGGGTGTCAAATTCGACCGGGCGATGGATACTGCCTCGGTTAACGCCGGCCTACGGGTCGCGGGTGGCTCGGCCATGCTGGCGTGGATGGATTCTTTGATGCATGGGCAGGATTCCGCAAGCGGAATGGGGGGAGGAAATATGGGGAACCCGCCTGACGATAAAATGATGAACTGGATTGACAGTGTTGGTTATACCGGCGAGATTCACTGGAACGCTGCCATGGACAGTTGTGCTTTCGATCCCGATTCTATTTTACTCCCAAATGCCAGCCATGTAATTCTTCTAACCGGCGACATTCGGGCGGCGGAAGGAAGCACCCTGGACATGGACGGGTTCGAGTATAGTTCTTACATGTCTTTCTTTACGACCGGGCCGTAAGCCGGGCGGTGCTCGAAATGTACGACACGACTGCTTTGAGTTTGGTCCCGTTGCGGCTTCTCTAAGCAGGCCACTCGAGACAAAACCATTCTTTTTCTCCAGCCGTATTTTGTCATAGTACATTCGCATACAACTGATCCCTTTTTCGATTGTTTTTTCAGTGTCAGCTTGCTATAATCTGTGTGGAATGATTTCGATCAAAGAGTGCCAATAGAGTCGTAAAGAGCAGATTTTGAATAACCAGAGAAAGGATGATAAAGTAATGGTCGTGGGACAAAACGACAAGACACAGGTCGAGCAGTGGAAAATCGCCCCACACGTGGTTAAGTTGGAATCCTCGATTATTCGAGAAATTCTAAAAATATCCTCACAGCCGGGCGTGATTTCATTTGCCGGAGGATTACCCGCCCCGGAGTTGTTCCCTATGGAGGACCTCAGACAGGCCATGGACGAGGTAGTCCGCAAACACGGTGCCCCTGCCTTTCAGTATACGCTGTCTCGCGGAGTTCCGCAGCTCAGAGAGCTGCTGGCCAAAAGAGCGGTAGAACGAGGCACTTCGTGCGATGTAGATAATATCCTTGTTACTGCCGGAGCGCAGCAGGCAATAGAACTCGTCGCCAGGGCCTTTGTTGACCGCGGAGATTACATCATCACGGAATATCCTACTTATGTCGGCGCTCTTCAGGCTTTCAACTATTATCAGGCTCGCTATGCTACGGTCGATATGGATGACGAGGGGATGATAATCGAACAGGCTGAAGAAAAGATTATCAAATACAAACCGAAGCTTATCTACACGGTCTCGAATTTTCAGAATCCTACCGGAATTACGATGTCCAAAAGTCGTCGCGAGAAGCTGATAGAGCTTGGGATGCGCTATAACATACCGATTGTCGATGACAATCCGTACGGTGATATTCGTTTCGCCGGGGAAAGAGTCCCCACGCTTAAATCGATCGGTGGGGACCAGGTGATAGCGCTTAGATCCTTTTCGAAAATCGTTGCTCCCGGACTCAGGTTGGGTTGGATGAACGGTCCGAAAGCGATCATGGGACACTTCGAGAAGGTAAAGCAGTGTACCGACCTCCACACCAACACGCTCTGCCAGTATATGATGTACGAGTTTATCTCGGCCGGTAAATTGGAGCCGCATATAGCAAAGATTGTGGCGGACTACCGCGGTAAGCGCGATGTAATGCTGAAGACAATGCGTGAGACATTCCCGGATGGAATAAAATGGACCGAGCCGGAGGGTGGTCTTTTCCTCTGGGTCGAGCTTCCAAAGCACATGTCGGCCAAGGACCTTCTGCCAAAGGCCGTTGAGATGAAAGTCGCTTACGTGTATGGCTCGCCATTCTATCCCGATGGCGGTGGTCAAAATACGATGAGGTTAAACTTCTCCAATGCTTCTCACGAGAACATCGTCGAGGGTATCACACGATTGGCGAAGTTGCTCAAGGATAATATTTAACGGAGCGTTTCGGCTCTGCGCGAGATCATAAAAGCCCGCTCTGCGGGCTTTTTTAAATTGCTTAATAAGGCAGGAGAGCGTTTAGTAGTCTCTATGCAAATACAATATGATAAATACCACGCTCTGCAAAACGACTTTATCGTTATAGAGCAAAATAAGACGAAGCTCACAAGGCGACAGTTGCCGAAGCTGACAAGGGCTATGTGTCAGCGCCGGACCGGTGTCGGCGCTGATGGCGTTCTCTTGCTTTCTAAAGCCGATGGCGTCAGTTTCAAGGTTGACCTTTACAATGCCGATGGTGGCTGGGCTGAAAAGTCCGGCAATGGTCTGAGGATAGCAGGGGTTCACGCGTTTCTTAAGCAGAGGTCGGGCAAGAAGCGGAGTTTTCTGTTTCGCACCGGCGCCGGCATAGACCGCGTAGAGATTGGCCGAAAGAGTCGCAAAGGTTACACAGTCACAGTTGAGCTTCGACAGCCGGAGTTCGAGGCATCCAAAGTGCCCGTAAAAACCAGACAGCAATTTATGATTAATTCGCCGCTCACAGTCGGCTCGGTCAAACTGCCTGTCACTTGTCTGTCTGTAGGGAATCCGCATACGGTCCTGTTCGTTGACAATTTCGATTTCGACTGGCACGCTCTCGGCGCCGATCTTGAATTTCACAAAGCATTTCCCAATCGCACCAACGTGGAGTTTGTCAAAGTACTCTCCAGTCGCAAGGTGCGAGTTTGCGATTGGGAGCGGGGAGCCGGGGCTACCGGATCATCCGGTACCGGGGCAGCGGCATCGGTATGCGCCGGCGTTATGCTTGGCATTCTCGATCGAAGGTGCGAGGTCGAGTTTGAGACCGGCTCACTCCGCGTCCACTGGATTGAAAAAACCGGCACTATTGAACTTACCGGACCCGTTGAGCATGTGACGCGAGGGACTTTCGAACTATAAAATGACAACTTCGACCTCATCACCGCCGCAACAACCGGGCGGGCAGTCATTCTTTGGCGCTATCAAGGCAGGCGCTGTTGAATACCTGTCTCACATAAAGCTATTTTCCCGCAACGCCCGTTTGTATCTGCTCGGCTCTTTTTTGATGGGAGTCAATTTCCACGTTTTTCAACTGTTGCTCAACCTGTATCTCAAGGAACTTGGCTTCAATGAAGGGCAGATTGGTTATGTCGTTTCTTCGCGAGCTATAGGGATGACACTGATAGCCATCCCGGCTGCTATACTGATGAGCCGGGTGAGGTTGAAACCACTGCTGTTGGTAAGTTGTGTTCTGTTCGCGGGCTTCAGTTTCTTCATCGCTACCTACCAGACTTTCATCTTGCTGGTAGGGTTCTCGATCCTCAGTGGCATGGCTTTTTCATTTTATCGTGTGGCTGCCGCACCGTTTTATATGCGGAATTCCACGCCTATAGAACGCACTCACCTGTTTTCGTTTTCATTCGGTATGATGCTGCTTGCCGGGATGGCGGGTTCGATAGGTTCGGGCAAAATGGTTATGATTCTTAGCGATGTCACCGGCGACATTATTCTCGGCTATCAGATAACTCTCTATATCGGTATCGCTGCGGCTCTACTGGCTCTGATACCGTTTTTTCTCATAAAGTCTTCGAGGCCTTCCGCTGAGGAAAACAAAATCTACGTTTCGTGGAGTCAGTTGAAAGAGCGCGGGACGTTTTATTTCAAAATCACAATCTGCAATTTTATCATTGGAGCCGGGGCCGGGCTGATTATCCCATTTCTAAATCTCTATTTCAGGGATCGCTTCAATCTGGCGCCGGACACTATCGGCCTATACTACTTCGTGGTACAGCTTTCGATGTTGATCGGGTCGCTGTCGGGCCCACTGCTCGTAAAACGTTTCGGTCTGGTCAGGACAGTTGTTATCACACAGATTGTGTCCATACCGTTCATGGTGATTCTCTCTTATAGCTACTTTTTGCCGCTGGCCTTTGTGGCTTTTGTGTTCAGGGGAGGACTCATGAATCTGGGCATACCGATAGTCACGAATTTCGGAATGGAAATGTCACAGAAGAAGGAACAGGGGCTGGTCAATGCCCTGCTTCAGGTTGCCTGGACATCATCGTGGATGATATCTGCCGCTATCGGAGGCAGTCTGATAGAAACTTATGGCTACACCGTTACGATGAATATAACCATCGTGCTTTACGTTATATCGACTATCCTGTTTTTCAGCTTCTTCCGTAACTCCGAAGCAAAGGGCGATAGCGCTGTGGGATGGGTACTGGCCCGCGATAATGCCTCATAGACCCGCACAAAGCGATTAATCGGACTGAACTTGCTGATAATTCTGGACTTGACGGATAAAACTGTTATTTTTAGCCTTCTTGGTGATTTGATTTAAGCTTCAATGATATAGCGAATGAGCAAGAATAAATACAAAGAGAAGTTTGCCATTGCCACCAGTGAGGCATTTCGGAAGGAATATCCCGAGAAGTATGCTGAACTGGGGGAGCAGAGTGTTTTTAGCTGGGATTTCATCTATAACAATCTGGAAAAGCCCAAAGACCCGACCATGGGGCGTTTTGCCCTTCCGGTTTTCAAATACGCCGGTTCTCTGAAAGACAAGCCGCAGCATATAGCCGCCCAAATAGCAGAGTCGGCCAACAAGATTCTCGAGAGCACCGGAGACGGTGGCATTGTAACGACGTTGGCCACGGGTGGGTTTATCAATGCCAGAACCGATTTCGCCCTTGAAGGCGGCGAGACTCTTCGCAATGTAATCAATCAGGATACGGCTTATGGCTCGTCAGATGACGGTCAGGGTCGCACAGTGCTCGTGGAGTACTGCTCGGCCAATATAGCTAAGCCGTTTGGTATTGGCCACTTACGTACGACTATCTTAGGCAATGCTTTAAGGCGAATATTTCTGAAGCTGGGCTATGATGCGGTCGGAATTAACTATGTTGGTGACTGGGGCACTCAGTTCGGCAAAATGATTGTAGCATACCAGAAGTGGGGCGGGGATCTGCAGGAGGGGCAAGAAACCGTTTCCGATCTGCTTGGTCTGTACGTTCGGTTTCACGAGGAAGAACAAACGGATACATCACTTAATGACGCTGCACGGGAAGCATTCAAGAATCTTGAACAAGGCAAGCCGGAAGAAACGGCTCTGTGGGAGCGGTTCAGGCAGGTTTCCCTTGCGGAATGGCAGCGCGTGTTTGACATAATGGGGATAGAATTCGACTGGACGACCGGTGAGGCCTTTCTCAACGATAAGATTGAACCGGTTATACAGCGTCTTCGCACTGCCGGCCTGACATCGATCTCCGATGGGGCACTCATTGTCGATTTGCACGACCCACAGCTACCGCCGTGTTTGTTGCGTAAAGCTGATGGGGCTACACTGTATGCCACCAGAGATATTGCAGGATTGCTGTATCGTGCGGGTAAATATGATTTTCAGGAAGCTCTCTATGTTGTAGCTTCGGCTCAGTCGGACCATTTCAAACAAGTCTTCAAGGTTGTCGAGATGCTCGAACAGGCTGAAGATGTGCCGGAGACGGAGCGCGTATCTCCGCGGGCAAAACATGTTGATTTCGGCTGGGTGAAGTTTGGCGATAAGACCATGTCAACCCGGCGCGGCAATATCGTTCTTCTTGAGGATGTGGTAAACCAGGCTGTTGAGCTGGCCCGCAGGAAGATAGCGGAGAAAAATCCGGACCTGAAAAATATCGACGAAACAGCAATGATGATCGGCGTGGGTGCTGTGATTTTCTCGCAGCTTTCCGTCAGACGCCAGAAGGATGTCAATTTCGATTGGGACGAGGTCCTCAGTTTTGAGGGGGAGACCGGCCCTTATCTTCAATACACCCACGCGCGTCTGTGTTCATTGATGCGAAATTACTCCGGTGAAATAGTTGCCGAAGTAAATGTCAGGTTACTTGATAACGAAGAAGAGAAGAGGGTCGTGGAGCTTGTCGCGGATTTTCCGGATGCTGTCAGGGATTCGGCCAGAAACTACGAACCCAACTTCATTTCGACTCATCTGTTGAAACTGGCCGGCGCCTTCAACAAGGTGTACCAGCGTAAAGATGAGGCCGGGAAAATAGACAAGATAATTTCGGATAATGCCGACCTGACAGCGGCCAGGATGGCTCTGGTCAAATCGGTTCAGCTCGTTATCAGGGAAGGTCTTTACCTGTTAGGGCTGAAAGCTCCCGAAGAGATGTAGGTCCACAACGTGAGAATAATCGCTTGCGCGGGAATCAGACAGAAAATACCTTACGTTTTTGCGCAGAGAAGCGCGAAGAATAGGACCCCGGTATTCAAGGCCACGATGCCCACGGAGACTTTCTAATGTTAGTTGTGATGGAAAAGAATGCTACCGACCAGATGGTGGCTAAAGTATGTATCGTTATCGAATCAATGGGATTGGTGGCGCACCCGATTCCCGGCGCTCAGCGGACGGTGGTCGGGGTTACCGGCAACAAATCCAAGGTCGATGCCGACAAGATCTTTGCGCAACCGGGTGTAAAAGACATAATCCATGTCACCCCGCCGTTCAAGCTGGTCAGCCGCGACCACAAACCCGAAACAACCGTAGTAGAGATCGATGGCGTTCGTATCGGCGGCAAGGAATGCGTCATGATGGCCGGTCCCTGCTCGGTGGAAACCCGTGAACAGTGCCTTGCGATTGCTGAAGTGGTTTCGAAGGCGGGAGCGAAGGTTTTTCGGGGTGGCGCCTTCAAACCCAGAACATCTCCGTATAGTTTTCAGGGACTGGGGGAGGATGGTCTGAAGATTCTGCGTGAAGTTAAGCAGAAATACGGACTGCTCATTGCCACCGAGGCGCTCGACACCGAGACGCTTGACATGGTTGCCGAGTATGCTGATATCATACAGATTGGCGCGCGTAACATGCAGAATTTCTCGTTGCTGCGCAAAGCAGGACGTTCGCAGAAGCCGGTGTTGCTCAAACGGGGAATGTCGGCTACGTTGGAAGAGTTTCTCATGGCGGCCGAATATATACTGGCTGAGGGCAACCCTAACGTGATTCTCTGCGAACGCGGCGTGCGGATATCCGCCGATCGCGCCAGAAATACGCTCGATCTTTCTGCGATTCCCTTTGTAAAACGGACGAGCCACCTGCCGATTATCGCCGATCCCAGTCACGGGACCGGGCGCAAAGACTATGTCATCCCGCTCTCTCGGGCGGCGGTGGCGGTTGGGGCCGATGGATTACTGGTTGAAGTCCATAACGATCCGGCCAATGCTCTTTCCGACGGAGCTCAGGCAATTACACCGGATATGTTCGGCGACCTCATGGACCAGGTAAAGGCAATTGCGGCTGTACTCGACAGGACCTTTTGATGCCCAGAGAGCTTCACCCGACAAAAAAATATGGCGGCACGATAACTGTTCCCGGCGACAAGTCTATAGGTCATCGTGCGGCGCTTTTTTCGATTCTATCCAAAGGCGAAATTACAGTTGTCAATTTCCCGCGCAATGCCGATTGTCTCAAGTCTCTTGCCGCAGCTGAAGCTTTTGGTGTTACGGTTAGCGAGCAGGGTGGGTCTTTGAGGCTTACGCCACCGGAGAAACCCTGTGTTGCGCCGGATGCAATCATCGACTGCGGCAATTCTGCGACTACGGCGCGCCTTCTGGCCGGTATCATAGCCGGGTCGGAAATGACTGTGACTCTTGCCGGCGATGAATCATTGTCCAAACGGCCAATGGCCAGAGTAATCGAACCTCTCACAGCTATGGGTGCCGAGTTTTTCGCTCAGGACAATAAACTTCCGGTAAAAATAAGCGGCAAGAAACTGCTTCCGTTCGAATATCAGATGCCGCTGCCATCGGCGCAGGTGAAATCCGCTATTTTGCTTGCCGGACTGGCCTCATCTTGCTCGATTGTTGTGCGTGAAGAATTTGTCACGCGCGACCACACGGAGATAATGCTGACGGAAATTGGCGAGGGAGTCACCAGAAGAGAAATCAAGCCGGTTATGGTTCAGGACGAGGTTGATCCGAGGAAGAAGAAAATGCAGATGCCCGAGCCTTTCAAGAACGAAATCAGCATCAATTCTCAGGCGCGAATAAACGGCGGCATAATAGACATTCCCGGAGATTTCTCAACGGCAGCCTTTTTCATGGCCGGTGCGGCGATATCCAAAAAGACAATCACAATAGAAAACGTGGGGCTCAATGCCACACGCTCCGGATTTCTGGATTATTTGAGGGCTATTGGCTGCAAAGTCGAAATTACCGACAGAAGTACGGTTTCCGGCGAGCCCAGAGGAAACGTTACGGTAACCGGAGGCGACCTCAAATCGAGAAAAATCTCCGGTGAGTCGACTGCTGAACTCATCGATGAAATTCCGGCGGTCGCTATAGTCGCTGCGTTCGCGAGCGGTACGACGGTGATTCGCGATGCGGCCGAGCTGCGCGTCAAGGAATCCGATCGACTTGAAGCCATAGCCGAGAATCTGAAGCTTATGGGAGTCAAGTGCGGGGTGCTTGAGGACGGTCTGGCCATTGAAGGCGGAAGAGAACTTACCGGCGCCGACTTCAAATCGTATGGAGACCATCGAATTGCGATGGCGTTCTCCGTTGCTTCGCTGTTTCTGGTCGGTCCGTCGAGTATCGATGACCCCGACATCGTTGAAGTCTCCTGTCCCGGCTTCTATAGCTTGCTGGAAAAAGTAACGGCATGAAAGAGAAGTATATGTTCGGAGTGGTAGGCTATAACATAGCCTATTCTCTCTCGCCACAGATTTTCAAGGCGATTTCTAAAATCACAGGGATACCGGGCGCTTTCAAATCGCACGATATCACACCAGCTCGATTTGACATAGATTTCCCTGATGTTATCAAAAGCGGCATTGACGGTTTTTCGGTAACCATACCGTTTAAGAACAGGGTGATAGAATATATAGACGAGATCGATGCCTCGGCGGCGGCCGTTGGGGCTGTCAATTCGGTAGGCATAAAAAACGGAAGAGTGTTTGGTTATAACACCGACAGCCATGGCTTCTCTCTGCCCTTGCGAGCGCACGCTGACAAGCTGCGCAATGGAACTGCTCTCGTATTTGGTGCGGGAGGGGCGGCTAAGGCTGTGGTTCACTGTCTGGCTACGCAATTTCAGATGAAGCGCATATGTGTTTTTGCCCGCAACGCGGACAGGCTGAAACATTTCAAACAGTGTGTCGAAAGTCGGATTGATGGTCTCAGGCTCGAAACAGAGTGTATCGATGGGTACAATCCTGCCGCCCTTGAGTCATACGATATTGTCATCAACTGTACACCTCTGGGCGGATGGAACCATCCCGACGAATCGCCATTGCCGGAGACCTTCGCCTGGTGTGAGGGGGCGATATATTACGACCTCTCGTACAACGAGAACCACAGAATCGTTCGGACAGCATCCGGGAATTCTTTAACGGCCTACGATGGTTCCATAATGTTGGTCGGACAGGCTCTCTGGTCGCTTGAACTCTGGACGGGTATACAGGTGGAATTTGAGCCCGTCTATAGAGAAGTGTTTCATCGTTAACGAACGGGGGACTGATGCACAGGGCCGGTAACATATTTCTCGTCGGCTTTTCCGGTTCGGGTAAATCGACTATCGGGCGCAAGCTGGCTCGAAAACTCAATGTGCAGTTTTATGATACAGATGAAATAATCGAGCAAGCCGCCGGGAAAAGCATCCCGCGCATATTCAGCGAAGACGGGGAAGATGCCTTTCGCCATCTTGAACAACAGGCCATAGAGGGAATTGTCAGACGACGGTTGCACAGCAAGGTTATCGCTCTCGGGGGTGGTGCTTACCAGAACAAGCTTACACGGAATCTTCTTAACGAATACGGGGTCGTTGTATACTTGAGTTGTTCACAGGAGGAGTTGCTCAGGCGAATCAGCACGTTGCCGGACCGTCCCAAACTTCATGGGCTGTCGGCGGATGCCTCCAAAACGAGTAAGGCCGTTCTCAGGGAACGGATGAAATCTCTGCTGGGGAAACGTATCAAACACTACCGGGCAGCTCATCTCACGTTTTCGACGAGTGGCAAAGACGCAGATAAGTCGGCTGTCCAGCTAAGAGCAAGGTTAGCGCACTATTATGCCCGAAGTAAAAGTAAATCCGGGTAAACGAAGCTATCCGATTGTCATCGGGTCACAGATTGACGCCAAACTGCCGACGAGGCTACGCAGGCTTGTCGGTGGCGGACGACTGTTTGTATTCTACGATGCCAACTTCTACGCGCTTCACGGAGCCAAGCTACAAAAATCGTTAGCCAAGACTTTCACTACAGTCGAATTCGTGCTTCCATCGGGGGAGCGGTACAAATCGCAAAGGCACCTCGGCAGGATTCATGACTTCCTGCTTTCCGAAAAGATATCCCGCACCGACTTCATCCTGGCGTGCGGGGGAGGGGTGACCAGCGACCTGGTCGGCTTTGCAGCCTCGTCTACTCTGCGGGGCATACGGTGGGGTGTTGTTTCAACGACGCTTTTGGGAATGGTCGACGCTGCCATAGGCGGAAAGACGGGTATCAATCATGTGATGGGAAAGAATCTGATAGGCGCCTACTGGCAACCATCTATTGTATGGTGCGATACGACCTATCTGATGACTCTGACTGAGCGGGAGATAGTCTGCGGACTTGGTGAGGTGCTCAAATACGGCGGACTTCTGGGCAAACCAATGCTCGACTTGCTACACGATTATAGAAATAGCGGTGACAGCTACAATCAGAAGCGACTGCAGCGGATAATCTCCCTTTCGGCGAAGTACAAGGCGCAAATTGTCTCTGCTGATGAGACCGAGAAGGGAAAGAGGATGGTTCTCAATTTTGGCCATACATTTTCGCACGCTATAGAGTCAGCGATTGGATTCGGAAAGCTGACCCATGGAGAGGCGCTAATTATTGGTCTGAAAGCCGCTATAGAACTGAGCAAGCGGGTGTACTCAGGCCAGATAAAGGCGTTGGTCAGGTATGATGAAATCGTTACGGATTTTCTTCACTCTGTAAGACGCCGTAAAATAGCAGCCGACGACGTAATGCTGGCTATGCAAATTGATAAAAAACGTCGCGGGCACGCTGCAAAATTCATCTTGCTTGAGAAACCGGGAAGGCCTATCATTGCGGAAGGAATAAACAGGGATCTGGTAAATAAATCACTGATATCAGCTCTTGAGGTTTACAGGCTTTTCGGAGGACGCAATGCCTAAAATTCTTGTGGTTAACGGGCCGAATTTGAATCTACTGGGAAAAAGAGAGCCGGAGATATATGGTTCCCGCAGCCTTGAAGACCTCAACGAGAAGCTGGCAATGTTGGCTGCCGACCTCAAGGTTGAACTGGATTTCTTTCAATCCAATTCCGAATCGGAACTTATAGATTTTATACATAGCAAGGGCTTCAACGCCGATGGTATGATCATCAACCCCGGGGCATTCAGCCATTATAGCCTCGCCTTGCGCGATGCTATCGCTGCGGTTGGTATCGACACAATCGAAGTCCATTTGTCCAATATTTACAGTCGGGAAGAGTTTCGTCAGAAATCGGTAATTGCACCGGTCTGTATAGGTCATTTAGCCGGTTTCGGATTTTACGGCTATGCTATGGCTCTGTCCTTTTTTAGTGACCTGTCGAAAGGGGAATAGACCATGAGAACAATACGGTTTTTCGTTATAGCTGTTTGTATCGGCCTTGTCAGCCTGGCTTCGTGTACTCAGGAGCCGTTGACAGAAGAGACGCTGGTGACAACACTGGATTCGCTTGAGCATAAGTTCGAATGGCTCGATTATCGAATGGCGCTCGCCATGTGGGAGTTGTATACAACCGGAGAGTCTGATTCGCTGCAGTATTATCAGGATATCTACGGAACCGTTGTCTCTGATCCCGAGGTTTATCAGCAACTCAGCGCCGGTGGCGCTCTTTTGAGCGATGAGCTCGATCAGAGAAGGCGGGATGTTCTATTTGGTCTGGTTCTGACAGGCAAGGTAGAGACCGACCGCGATATCAATCTGTTGCGGGACTCGCTGGGAGTGATCCACGTCAATCACCGGGCGGAGTTTGAGGGTTCGGAGCGAAGCGCCAGTTACCTGTACAATACATATCGTAGCGACCCCGGTCGGACGCGTCGTGAGCTTGCTTACCGGGCATGGTGCTCTGTTGGCGACGAATTGGACGAGCCGCTCGGGCAACTGTTCAAAATGCGGGACCAGAAAGCCCGCCGTCTTGGTTACAATAGTTTCATGGCCCTGAGCTTCAATGCGGCAGGTCTCGACATGAATAAGTACCGGGCGCTTTTGAAGCAACTCGATTCGCTGAGCTCACAACCGTATAAAGAAATCATCGAACGAATCTCATCGTCTCTAAATGTCGACAAACCTGAAATCTGGGATTTGGCGTATTCCTATGCCGATGTTAATCTTCAGGTGGACCGCTATTTTCCGGCCGACTCGCAGATGGGCTATATCCGCCGGAGTCTTGAGGCACTCGGCTTCGATGTGGACAAAATGCCAATATACTATGATCTGCTGGACAGGAAGGGAAAGTCGCAATTTGCTTTCGCGTTCCCGATCAAACCGCCTCATGATGTTCGTATTCTGGCCAACCTTTATGACGGCATTTACAGTACGCGATCATTGCTGCACGAGATAGGACACGCCATTCATTTCGCCCTTATCGCACAGGATAACCCGCTCTTCATAAACAATGTCGATGGAGCCTGGGGTGAGGCTATGGCTCAGACGGTGGCTTCTTTAATTGACGATAAAGTCTGGCTGGCCAATTATGCTCATCTGCCCCCGCAGCTGATAGAGAGCTATCTTAAGACAAAGCACGAACAGGACATCATCTATCTGCGCATGACGCTCGTTCGTCTGTATTTTGAATTGGAGGCCTATAGCAATCCGAACCGTGATATCAATAAGCTTTACTGGGACCTCTTTGAGCGCTATATGATGCTACCCCGGCACGAGGATATAAAGCCGTGGGCGGCGATATTCCATTACGCCACGCATCCGGTCTATTTACAGAACTATCTTTATGCCGATATGGTAGCGGCTCAGACGATCGATTTTCTGCGCACGAATTACGGCAGTTTTGTGGATAATCCTATGACCAGCGCCTTTTTGATACAGAATTACTACCGGTTCGGCGGACGCTACGATTGGCGGGAACTGCTCAAGCGCGGCACGGATGAGGACCTCGACCCGGCGTATTTCATAGAGAAGATGGGGCTTTAGGTTCTTGTGTGTCGACGTTCAGAATGGAATCCCGACGCCCAGGTCTATACCAAAGTATTTGCCATATTTGTCCAGTAGATCGCAATCACCACCCTGTATTCGGGTGTAGTGGATTTCAAATCTAGTATTGGTGAATGAATGCGTATGAGTGAACAGACCAAAGCCAATGCGGAAGAAACTGTGACTGCCTAAATCCCAATCATCTCCATCAGAGTAGCTCGGCCACCAGATCGATGCTGACCCTATTGAAACCTTTCCAAAGGGAACGGTCTTTCGAGGTTGGGTGAAGTTGTAGATAAAGCTTGCGGACCATAGCATAGCCCGAATATCCCTGTAGCGTTTTTCCGCAGTCTGCTTAAAGATGTACTCGAAGTTGACCCCCAGAGCATACACCGGGCGCGGGTAGATGTCTAAAGATGCGCCTCCGCCATAAATGACCCGGTTGGAGAACTCCGTTGCCTCCTCGTCAAGTGCTCGATCCCAATCTATGCCGCCAGTTACCACGCCACTGGCGAAATTGACAGTGATGTTCCAGTTCAGCGGTTTTGCCACATATTCCGTTTTCGTCTTTTCTGGCGGTTTATCCCTTTTACCGGCGTTGGCTGTGCCGATGGACAACAGCAGCACCGCTATTAATACAAAGATGTTTCTAATGAACCGCATTCTTACCTCCCTACTTTGCATTCATTACAGCTAAATGTGAAATCTGGTGCCGCACGGGACCTCCCCTAATTTCACCTGAAGATAGATTAAATAATCCTATTTTCTTAATAAAATTGATTTACCTGAGGTTGTCAAGTTGTGACGGAGCATCGGCCAGATTTTGCTTGAGAGAACGGTCGCTTGAACATACCTTACCCCGAAACAATTAACCCTTGAGTCTATAGATGCAGGATCCGAAAACTACTTCATCCCAGAGCGATAGAATAACCAGCGGTTCGATATCAAAGTCCATATTTGGCCTTGCCGTTCCGGTGGTGCTGGCCATGTTTATGCAGTTTGCCCTGTCATCGACAGACTATTATTGGGTTGGCAAGCTGGGTCCCACGGCTCAGGATGCTGTTACCTCCTCGATGGTCATCATGTGGACTGTCTATGCCCTGATGACTATCGTTTCGGTCGGGATCACTGCTCTGGTCGCCAGATATGTTGGGGCAAAGGATTTCGAGAAGGTTACCTATTATATCAAGCAGGGAATAGGCATGGCCTTTGTTCTCTCGCTCTTGTTCGGAATCGCGGGCTACCTGGTCACGCCCGGCCTGTTGAATTTCATGGATACCAGCGCGGCCACACACGTTCTCGCGGCCCCTTATTTACGCATCTTTTTTGCTTCGGCTCTGTTCTTTTTCGGTCAGGACCTCGTGTACGCCATATTCCGGGCATCGGGCGACACCCGAACCCCGACGCTGGTCGGTGTCGGGTCGGTTTTGCTCAATGGTGCGCTTGACCCTCTTCTCATTTTCGGGCTGGGGCCAATTCCGGCTTTGGGGGTTTCCGGTGCCAGCTTAGCTACCTCGATATCGGTTGCCATAGGGGCATTGGTGATTACGGCTCTGATGATGAAGGGAAAGCTCGGGTATGCTGTCGACCGCCCGTTTTCGCTGACGCCACATATCAAATCGATGGTGAAAATAGCCCGTATTGGCCTGCCTATCGCCAGCCAGCAGTTTATTTTCGTAGTTGTCTATTGGTTTCTTATAAAGGTCGTCCATGCTTACGGCGAGGCTGCGGCTGCGGCTATGGGGATTGGCAACAGGATGGAGTCGTTTTCGTATCTGACGTGTTACGGCTTTTCGGTGGCCGCCTCTACTATGGTAGGCCAGAATCTGGGAGCCAAAAAGCCGGACCGGGCGGCTCGTTGCGCGTGGGGAGCCACGGGCATCGCAATCGGCATCACTTTCGTAATCTCTATTCTATTTATTGTATTTCCGCGGCAGATAGCTACGGTGTTTACCGATGATGCGGAGGTCCTGAGCATTGCTATCGATTATCTGATAATTCTCGGTATTTCACAAACGGCTATGGCACTGGAAATTGTCCTTGAGGGAGCTTTCGGGGGAGCCGGAGACACGCTCCCGCCAACATTGGTGATGATTCCCTTTTCGTTGGCACGAATTCCACTTGCCTATTATCTCGCATTCAATCTGGATTGGGGGATCAACGGCGTGTGGTGGACCCTGACATTCACCTCGGTCGTAAAAGGTATCATTTTGGCCTATGTGTTCAAGCTCGGAAGATGGAAAACCAAAGAAGTCTGATATTATGTTGCTTAGCTGCGCCCAACGTTATTTATTCTAATAATTCATACTTTGACCAAATCCTCGCACTTGAGGCCAAAAGAAAGAGTTAAAAAATGAGTAAAAAGTATATTCGCTTCAGTCCAAAAGGCCAGACTCTGCCGCGATACGGTTCACTTGAGATTGACAATGTAACGGCTATGGACAAGGCTCCCTGGCTGGGTGGTCAGGAAACCGGCGACAAATATAAACTGGACGAAATCCAGTTGCTTGCCCCGGTGGAACCATCGAAGGTCGTCTGCATAGGTTTGAACTATCACGCGCATGTTAAGGCCTCTCAGTCGGCTACTGAGGCTCCCGAATATCCGTTGATATTCCTCAAGCCGCCGTCATCGATTATCGGTCAGGATAACAAGATTGTCTATCCTCCCCAGTCACAACGTGTCGATTACGAGGCAGAGCTTGGAGTCGTAATTAGTCAGACCGCAAAAGGAGTGTCCCGCGATGAGGCCGCAAAACACATTTTCGGCTACACCTGTGTCAACGATGTTACGGCCAGGGACCTTCAGAAAAAGGACGGTCAGTGGTCGCGGGCCAAAGGTTTTGATACGTTTTGTCCGGTTGGGCCATGGATTGTCACCGACCTGAAATATCAGGATGTTCTGGTGGAAGGTGTTCTGAACGGTGAGGTGAAGCAGTCCGGGCGCACATCTCTGATGATCTTCGACATCCCATATCTGGTCAGCTATATTTCTTCCGTGATGACCCTGAACCCGGGTGACCTGATTTCAACAGGGACACCGGCAGGGATCGCACCGATGAAATCAGGAGATGTTATCGAGGTGAAGGTGGAGGGGATAGGCACTCTTCGCAACAGTATGGCATAGGCCATCGGGCCCATAAATTTATCCGCGATTGTCATCCAAACGCGGCAAGGATTGTAAAAGCGGTAGGACTAATCAGAGTATCGAAAAGCAAGATGACCACAAGACTCTATTATCAAGACTCATCGCTTCTGGAGTTCGAGGCCAAAATTGTCAGCTCGGGGAAGCACGATAATCGGTTCTTCACGGTTCTCGACAGATCGGCTTTTTACCCGACATCGGGAGGTCAGCAGTACGACACGGGCAAGCTGAACGAGGTTGCGATTGTTGATGTCATCGAAAATGATTCCGGTGATGTCTGGCATATTTCCGACCAACCGGTTGGCGATTCGGGTGATGCTGTAACAGGAATCGTAGATAAGCGGCGCCGGCAGCGGCACCGTCAGCAACATACCGCTCAGCACATTCTGAGTCAGACTTTCGCTCGACTCTATCAACTTGAAACGGTCTCGGTTCATCTTGGCGAGGACTATGGTGCTATCGAATTTGACACGAAGGAAGTAACTGCCGCTCAGCTTTCGGAGGCCGAACAATCGTCTATGCAAATGGTATTTGACAACCTTCCGGTAGAGATTCTCTTCATAGACGGCTCCGAGATAGCCTCGATACCCCTGCGTAGACCACCGAAGCGCGAGGGGGAGATTCGCGTTATCAAGATTGGTGACCTGGAGTATTCTGCCTGTGGCGGCACGCACTGTGTGTCCACAGCCGAAGTGGGAGTCATAAAGATTATCGGAACAGAGAAACTGCGGGGGCGGGTTCTTGTAAAATTCCTGTCGGGAATACAGGCGGTGGAAGACTACCGCATTCGCTTTGACGTTTCCGACCGGGTGGCCCAGACCCTTACCTGTCACGTTACCGATCTTCCGGATAAGCTCGTGAAACTGCAGGATGCCAATAAGACCTTGCAGAGAGAGTTGGTGAGAGTCCAGAAGGAGGGTCTTGGGGTTAAAGCAGAGCAATTGTCTCAGACAGCTACTTCTTATAAGGACGTCAAAGTCGTATTCGAGGATGTCGGCCCGTTGGACGCTCGCCTTGCCGGTCAGTTGGCAACACAGGTGTCTGACATAACCGGCGGATTGACAGCGCTCTTTACCGATGGGCGCATTGTCATTGCGACATCCGAAAACTGTCAGCTTCAGGCTTCGCAATTGGCCAAAGGCATCTCGGAGGCAACCGGACTCAAGGGTGGCGGCAATCCCCGGCAGGCACAACTTGGTGGGGCTGATAAGCAGAAACTCGATGATTACCGTAAAGAATTGATAAGGCTGGTTGAAGGTGCATAGGGGAGCTAAATACATAATCGCTTTTCTACTTTCGCTGCTTCTGATATCCACAGGACTTACCCAGCAGAAACAGAAGCTCGTTTTGGATCATGCCGATCAGTTCGAGGTCGTCTTATCAAAGGATAATCGCTACATCACCTATGTTACCGGCAATGTCGTTTTCAAAACCGAGACCGGCTTCATATATTGCGACTCCGCACGTTGGCTCAGAGGTGAAAATGTTCACCTGAACGGCCATGTACTCATAGACGAGAAGGAATATCGCCTTGAGTCTGACTCCACGTATTACGATATCAGAGGCGAAGAGGCTCTGGCGCTCGGCAAGAGGGTCGAGTTGTGGTCTTATACGGATTCGCTGTACGCAGTCGGTACACATGCGTTCTTCGCCGACAAGGCCGACCACTTTACTATGGAAGAGCGCCCGGTGGTTTATATAAAGTATCCGGATTCGGTGAATATGGTCGAGGTGATCGCCAATTCGGTCGAGTATGATGCCACTACGAAGATTGCCCAGGCGTATGGAGATGTTAAGATAACGTCGACCGAATTTTCTTCGACCTCCGGTTGCGCGGTGATGAAGACAGAGAGTAACATTGTAGACTTGTTCGACCAGCCGTCGTTGCTGCGCGGCAAATCGACCGTCTCGGGCAGCTTGATTTCTATCTATTCTGAAAATGATGTCCTGACGAGAATAGATGTTGTCGATTCCGCCAAGGGTGAGTTCAAAGAACCGGTCGACACTGTCAAAGCTTACTATGATGAATCGGTGCTCTCCGGCCGAAGGATTATTTTGGATTTCGATGGGGGAGAGTTGAGCACTATTACCTGCTACGGACAAGCATATTCGTGGTACTATCCGTCGCCGCGGGGAGGTTCCGAGACACATCAGAACAGCGTTTCCGGCGATACCATACGTTTCGTTATTGAGGACGAGGGGTTGCAGAAGGTCGATATTGTCGGTGGCTCGGTGGGAAGATACATTACCACTAAAACGCGCATGGCCGATACGACGCTTGTTACGCAGGTGGATACTATCGACTACAACGGCCAGTTCATCGAATATCACATCGTCGATTCGCTGATATATCTGGAGCGCGCCTCGCACGTACAATCGGGCACTGTTTCCCTCGATGCTCACAAGATTTCTTTTGACACAAAGGAGAAAACAATTGAGGCCTACTCGGCTTTTCTGGACAGCGACACTGTTGGCACGCAGTACAGCATGGCTGCCGAACTTCAGCCCAACAGCATCCCGGTCATTCTGAGAGACAAGTCACAGGAAATTTACGGCGACTACCTGCTCTATTCGATCGATACGGAAAAAGGGCGCATCATCCAGTCCAAATCCGATTATCAGGCGGGCATGTATTACGGCAACAAACTGTATCGAGAGCAGGAACATGTTCTGTATGTTGATGATGGTCGGTATACGACCTGCGATGCCGAGGAGCCTCATTTCCATTTTCACTCCAAGCACATGAAGTTGATTCAGGACGATAAACTTATTGCCAAACCGGTTGTGTTTTATGTGGAACGAATTCCGGTTTTCGCTTTGCCCTACTATGTGTTTCCTTTGAAGAAGGGTCGTCACTCCGGTTTTCTACCGTTCACCTTTGGTAAGTTCCAGTCGGGGGACAGGTATGTCAGAGATGTCGGGTACTACTGGGCTGCCTCTGAATACTGGGACTGGCAAGCCTCAATGGACTATCACGAAATACGGCGCACGCTCGCCTTCAACAGCCGGATGAACTTCAAGAAGCGATACGTTCTCGATGGTTACGCGTCGGGAAGTTATGCGAGGGAGACGGCTTACAGCACTGCCGTTGCATCTGAGACAGAAAAGAATCGGTGGACCCTCAAGGGAGTCTACAACCACACCTTTTCGCCTTCGTTTTCCATCAGGTCGAGCGCGGACTTTCAATCGGACAAGTCGTACTACACCGACTATTCACAGAATCTTGAGGAGCGATTGAATCGCAACACGAAGTCGCAACTCTCTTTTACGAAGAAGTTTGGCAAAAGCACCTCGCTTACCGGAAATGTCAGCCACAATGTCGATCTCGACAGGGAGACGCGTACTGACAACATCCCCAACCTGTCGCTATCACTGCCGACCATATGGCTTTTTGGAAACGGATCCAAAGATGAATCGGGCAAACTGGTCCAGAAATGGTACAACAAGTTCAGCCTGCGTTATTCTCCAAGTTTAATCAACTATTCCTACCGCGAAACTGTCGACTCCGTGTTCGTTGATACGATCATTGATTCGACGGTCACGCCGTGGGACACGACGTATACTCAGAGCGTTGACACCGTGTCCTTCCGAAGCCGGAAGAAATATACAAAGGTTACTCACAATCCGGCGATCAATCTGCCTCAAATCAACTTCGGTAATTACTTGAATCTTGTACCCCGGTTCAGCTATTCCGAAACATGGATTAAGATTCACGAGACTGACCAGTCGCTTGCCAAGGACATTGATGCCTCCGCAATGTACCGCACTTACTCGTGGAACACGGGTGTCTCCGCCAACACCAAGGTATACGGTACGGTTTATCCTAATCTGTATGGCCTAACGGGCTTGCGGCACGTTATCTCGCCATCGGTATCTTACAGTTATTCGCCTGACATAGATCGCCATCCCGAGGTTAGAGCTTTTGCTGGTGGCGGTGCCGGAAGCAGCAAGAGTTCGAGGATGAGCTTCTCTCTCCAGAATCTTTTTCAAGCTAAATATAAGAAAGGGGAGACCGAGGCGAATAAGGACCTGCTCTCGATTTCTTCAGGATTCAGCTATGATTTCGAAAGAGATGACAAACCGCTCTCGGCTTTGTCAACAAGCTTCCAGTCTTCGGCTCTACCGATAATTCAGAGCCTGAACGGTTCAATGTCTCACACCTTCTATAACCCGGATACTGACGAACTCGATTTCTGGTCGCCATACCTGCAGAGCTTTAGCGTCAATGCAAATTTCAGACTGGCCGGAAGGAATTTCCTCTTCGATGATATAGTTGAACAGACCGGAACGCGGTCGCTGAGGGGTTACGATTCTCTGTCGCAGATAGCGCAACCAACGGCGCCTGTCGAAGGCGGCACCAGGGCGACGGGTTGGAGCCTCACGGCTTCATATAGCTACAGTGAATCCGGACGTGGGGCGAGTTGGGTGAAACGAAGCTTCATAAGTCTCAACCTGAGTTTCAAGCTTACGCCGACGACCGCCATAACTTATTCCCAGCAATACGATATTGAACGCGAGTCTCACTATTAACAACTCGGTTAATATCGTTCGCCAGATTCATTGCTGGTCCGGCAGTCTGTACTGGGTTCCAATAGGCTCCAACCGGGGTTTCGGATTTAAACTTTTCGTGACAGAGATTCCTGAGATCAAGGTCGACAGCAACCACGATACGTTCCTTGAAAGCCTCCAGTAAAAGCTGAAAAGCCTTTATTTTAGCCTGTTTTGGGCTACTTTTTTTCAATTTTAGTTGACAATCCTACGAAACGGAAGGTTTTTAGCGTTAATTCTGTTAGAATGTGTTAACCTTTAATACTAATTTGGAGTATAGCTATGACTAAAGATGAGATGATCGCATTGATGGCCGATAAAGCCACCATTTCAAAAAAACAGGCATCCGAAGCTCTTGAAGCATTCATGGGCGGTGTTACTACGCAGCTTAAGGATGGCGGCAAGGTCAGTTTTGCCGGTTTCGGTACGTTTTCGGTCTCTGAGCGCAAGGCTCGCACAGGGCGCAACCCGCAGACAGGCGCTTCTATTTCGATTCCCGCTACGCGCGTCCCGGTTTTCAAGGCCGGCAAGAATCTTAAGGAAGAAGTGAAGAAATAGCACTGACAACTGTGATTTTGCTGAAGGCAGAGTGATCTCTCACTCTGCCTTTTTCATTGATTTTTAATTGATTTTTACCTCTGCTTTCTCGAACTTGACCAGAGTATGGCTCGAAAAAAAAGTCGCAAATCAAAAGACCGCAGACGGAAGGCCTGGGGTGTCCTTCTGTTTCTGCTGGCTCTGCTGGCCCTCGTGTCGCTGGTTACTCATCGGGGTATCGATGACCAGCGAATAACGGGACAGATAGACGAACACCTGAGACTGCATGAAATCCAGTTCCGGAATCAGGGGGGTATAATCGGTGCTTACCTGTCCTATCTGCTCTTAGCGGCCCTCGGTTGGTTGGCGTTCTTTGTGCCATTCGGTTTTATCCTGATTTCTCTGCGGCTCTTCACCTCCGAACTTGCGGATAAACTCCGGCTCAACAGCTTCCTTCTGTTCATAGCATCGCTTCTGGGTACGATGATTTACAATATTCATATCCTCACCGCGCGTCAGATCGGTGTCGATAAAGGAATTGCCGGAGGCATGGTCGGGGATAGACTTACCGAACTGTCAGTTAAACTGATAGGCGAGACCGGGTCGTATATCTTATTGAGTGGCACTATCTTAATTTTGCTAATACTGTATACGTCTATCACGCCGGCGCTGTCTGTGAAGATACCTGTTCCGTCCGCCGGGGCTCTGAGAAAGGGCTATGATGTATTCGTAGCGGTAGGCCGGGCCATTTTCAGCTTCAATTGGCTGACGACCCTATTTGAGCGGGAGACCTCGGAAGAGGATGACGAGGCAGCGGAGGAAGATGAGGAAGATAACGACGAAGAACCAATCGATGAGCTATCGGATACCTCCGATGATGACATAGACGATGACGTCCGAAGCAAGGCTACCAGCAAAGGCAAGTCAGGCAAGAAAGCCGCGCCAGCTAAATTGGCTCAACAACTGCAACTCAAATCGGTTAATTACACCTATCCTTCCGTGGAACTGCTCAATGAAAATCCCAATGAGGCGACATCGGTTGATACCGACGAGTTGAACATGACCGCCCGGATGCTCAAGGAGACGCTCGAGACATTCGGTGTCCGGCTTGAGGGCAATATATCGCAATATCCGGGTCCGGTAATTACGCGTTTCGAATTCAAGCCGGGTTCAGGTATCAAAGTTAATCAGATTCTCAATCTCTCGGATGATCTCGCGCTCGCTCTTCGGGCCAAGAGGATTCGTATCATCGCACCGATTCCGGGCAAGGCAGCGGTTGGCGTAGAGATACCGAATCGGCAGGCCGAGACAGTTTATCTCAAAGAAGTTCTGGCCTCGGAGCAGTTTCACAATCCGGCGTTGAGATTGCCTCTGGCTCTCGGAAAGACGACCTCGGGCAAGCCGTTCGTTGCCGATCTGGCCAAAATGCCGCATCTGCTGATAGCGGGCGCCACCGGAGCCGGCAAGTCGGTGTGCTTGAATGTGATGATTACCTCGCTTCTGTATCGGCTTCATCCATATCAGTTGCGATTGATTTTCATCGACCCCAAGATGCTTGAGCTTTCCGTTTACAGCGGCATTCCGCACATGGGTCGGCCGGTCGTTACCAATCCTAAGCGGGCCGAGAAAGTTCTGGCTGATGCCGTCAAGGAGATGGAGACACGTTATCGCAAACTGGCCAATGCCTCGGTTCGCAACATCGTCGATTATAACCAGAAGCAGGAGAAGGATGAGGATAAGCTGCCTTATATCGTCATCTGCGTTGACGAGCTGGCCGATATGATGATGTCGGCGACATCATCCCGTACAGAGATGCTTATCACGCGTTTGGCTCAAATGTCTCGTGCGGTCGGTATACACTTGATTCTGGCCACCCAGCGGCCATCGGTAGATGTTATTACGGGTCTCATCAAGGCAAACTTCCCGGCCCGGATAGCCTTCCAGGTATCTTCCAAAGTAGACTCGCGGACTATCATAGATGCCAACGGCGCTGAAAAGTTGCTCGGAAACGGTGATATGCTTTTCCTTCAGACCGGGCAACCCGAGGCAATCAGAATTCACGGCGCCTACCTTTCGAGCGAAGAGACGGAGTCGGTAGTCACTTTTATCAAGGATCAGGGTCTTCAGACGATGGCACTTGACAGCATCACGCAGGCGACCGGGGAAGCGGTCGAAACCGAGGTTGACTTTGGAGATCCGCTGTTCAAAGAGGCATGTGAGGTGGTCGTCAGGCACAAGCAGGGATCCGTTTCACTTTTGCAAAGGCGCCTGGGAATTGGCTATCAGCGAGCCGCCCGTCTCATTGACAAACTCGAGCAGGCAGGCATTGTATCATCGTTCGATGGCTCCAAGGCGCGGGATGTCCTGGTCGACAAATCCTACCTTGAGACCTTGTTTGCATCTCCCGACCAGTCGACCAGTGTTGACTCCGGTCAGAACTGATTGAAACTTCCTATGTATAAGAGAGAAGTATGAAAATAGCCCTTTTTGTAGCGGTGGCTCTTCTGCTGCCAATTGGCTCTGGCGCCGACACTGATGTCTTTGAACAGATTAAAGTGATGCTCGGGGCGGATGGTTGCCGCTATTTTGAGTTTGTGAGCATTATCGAGTCTGAGGTTTTCGACCAGGTCGACTCGGCGGCCGGCACCGCCTATCTGGCAAAGGATGGTCGGTATAGTATTAGCATCGGGAAAGACGAGTATCTCTATGATCTTGATTGCGCCTACAGCTACTCCGAGGGGAGTGGTCAGGTGATCATTGAGAAGACCGGCGTAACCGGTTCGGCCGACGAAGAATTCTCGTTCATAATGAAGCTTGACGAACTCTATGAAACGTTTGCCGTCAAGAGGAACCATCGTTATCGTCTGGTCAAAAAGCCCGATGCCGGCGGCGGCTATCCCGACTCTCTTTTCGTCACTGTTGACAAAGACAAACTGGAGTTGAAACAATTCGACTATCTCGATGTTAACGAGGAAGCCAATACGATTCTGTTTTTGAAACAAGATTATAACCTCGATTGCGATGACAGTTGGTTCGAACCCAATTTCCCCGATTCGGTTGAGAAGGTAAGGATGTGATTTGAAATTCTATGTTCACAAGCTCGGATGTCCGAAAAACGACGTGGATGCCGACTATATCACTGCCCGGCTCGTTGCAGATGGTCATCAGCCGGTTGCTTCCCCCGAACAGGCCGAATCTGTTATCGTTAATACCTGTGGTTTCATCCTGCCTGCGAAAGAGGAGTCTATCTTCGAGTTACTCCGGCTGGGGCAGCTAAAGAAATCCGCCGGTCTGAAGACTATATACGCCACCGGCTGTCTTTCTCAACGCAATGGGGACGAATTGCTGCGTGGGATGCCGGAACTCGATGGTGCTTTCGGGTTAGGGCAGTTGGATGCTATAGCTGAGGCTGTGGGTGGAAGTAAGAGTTTGAACAAACCGGTCATTGTGGAATCGCGCAAGCTCGGATATTTGGACTGGAACAATCGTTTCATCGATGATGACGTGCCGTACGCATATTTGAAAATTTCCGATGGTTGCGACCGCCTGTGCGCTTACTGTGCCATTCCCATGATACGGGGCCACTTTCGCAGCCGACCGATAGAGTCGATTCTGGCGGAAGCTAAGTACCTGGCCGATCACGGCAAGAAAGAATTGATTCTGGTATCTCAGGATTCAACGCTTTACGGCCACAATTATCCTGCGGCAGATTCGCCGAATATTCTTACGCTTTTAAGAGCGCTTGAGTCAGTCGACGGCATCGAATGGATTCGGCTTATGTACCTCTATCCGTCGACGGTGACCGATGAACTGATACAGCACATGGTGGCTGACAATAAGACTCTGCCGTATTTCGACCTGCCGCTTCAGCACATAAACACGGAGATCCTCCGGGCAATGAACCGTAAATCCGACCGCAGGGGTATCGAGGAGCTGCTCAATAAGATCAGAGAGGCATCCTCCGGGGCAGCTATAAGGACAACGTTCATCGTAGGATACCCCGGAGAGACTCTGGACCAATTCGAAGAGCTGCAGAGTTTTGTATCGGATTTCGAGTTCGAAAGGTTGGGTGTTTTCAGTTATTCGCCCGAAGACGATACTCCAGCGGTAGAATTGCCGGATCAGGTCTCTGAGGAGGAGAAATACAGACGTCTCGACGAGCTAATGATGCTGCAACAGGAAATCGCCTTTATCAAAAATAACTCCTTGATAGGCAGTCGGCAGGATGTTATCATAGATGCGATCTGTGACGATGGCGACGCCATCGGGCGCACTTTTGCGGATTGCCCCGAAATCGACCAGGAGGTCTTTGTCTCAGGCGATGGCCTGCGTGTGGGGGATATCTGCCGCGTCACTATCACGGCGTCAAAAGGATATGATTTAGAGGGACTTGTAAGCGAGGAATAGCCTATGATACAATTCGATAAGTTGGGCATATTTCTATCTAAACCGATAGCGGTTCTATTGGTGTTGATATACTTGATTCAGTCGGGGTTACTGGTCTATTTGATCAAGGACAAGTTCGACCTCGAGAAACAGGTGGCTTTTCAGCACAACAGAATCAACGAACTTGAAGAGAAACTTCAGATATTCAAGGCTATCGATGACTTCCAGATCGGCTTCAATGAAGACGAGGTGAGGCAAGTTACCGATGTTATCTACAGTGAAAGCAAAAAGTATCACTATGACCCGATGTTTGTTCTTGCCGTCATTCTCACTGAATCGTCGTTCAAGAGAGGCCAGATATCCAACAAAGGGGCACACGGTCTGATGCAGGTGGTGCCTTTTGTGGGAAAAGACCTGGCCGACCGAACCGGTATCGACTGGGAGGGTTCTCAGATGCTTCTGGAACCGGAAACGAACATCAAGCTGGGGACTTTTCACTTATTTGAACAAATACTCAAATTCGGCGACATCAAAAAGGCTCTGTTGGCATATAATATGGGAGAGACCAGGCTCAGAGGTATGATCCGTGAAAACAAACCGCTGCCCAAGGGTTATCTGAACAAGGTCATGGAGAATTACAAAATGTTAAAGGAGACATATCAGGTTTGAAACGCATTCTTGCTCACGCTATCGTACTGACGCTCCTGACAATTTCTATGTCGAATTTTGTTGGCTGTGGCGGAAGACCCACTCTCACCAATCTGACTGCCAGGGAACTCTTTGATACCGGAAAAGCCAAATACAGCGACAAGCGCTACCTTGACGCTGTCCAGTATTTTCAGACCATCGTATACAATTATCCGGGAGAATCCGTGGTCGATACGGCGCAGTACTACCTGGCTCTTTCATATTTCGGCGCCAAAGAATACGAACTGTCGCAGGTGGAATTCAACAGGCTGATTCTCAACTATCCATCGTCCGTGTATTTTGAACATTCGATTTTCATGAAGGCAGTTAGTTTCTTCGAGGGTACACCCCGTCACTACGGTCTCGACCAGTCCGACCTGGAATCCTCCATCAAGCAATTCGAGGATTTCATAATCGATTACCCGGAAGCCGAACTGATACCGGAAGCGCAGAAGTACCTTCTTGAGGCCCGCAGTCGACTGGCCAAGAAGTATTACAACAGCGGAGTTGTATATAATCGAATCGGAGCCTACAAGGCCGCCGAGCTGTATTTCCAGAAGGTGGTTGATGATTTCACCGATACGGAATTCGCACCTCCGGCTACATACAAAATTGCTGAGATGGAATATAAACAGCGCAAGTACTCGGAGGCTTCAAAGAAATTTACGGATTTTGTCACGGTTTTCCCCGACCATGAATATACTGCCGAAGCCCGCAAAAAAGCGCCGGAGGCGGCTTTCAAAAGCGGCGAGACGGCCTATAAAGCGAGCGATTTCACCCTGGCGAGGGAAAACCTTGAAGCCTTCATAGAAACTTATCCCAACCACGATAAGGTAAAGGACGCCCGGAAACTACTTGAGCAACTTAACGCCATGCCGTCCGCGGAAGTCAAGGAAGATGATGGCACCTCCTGAAAAGGGAGAAAAATGGGGAATCCTGGGGGGCACCTTTGACCCGGTACACCGGGGACATGTCACACTAGCGAATGAAATCTGCCTGAAGAAACACCTGGCCGGTGTTCTGCTGGTCCCGGCAGGAAATCACCCGTTCAAGGAAAGCACTGTCTACGCCTCTTTCGATGATAGAGTGCGTATGCTCGAACTTGCGACCAGCCAATATGAATATCTTCGCATTGTTAAAATCGAGCAGGAAGAACAGCTCTCAGGCTTCACTCTCGATACGCTGAAGGCCGTTAAGAAGCGCTTTCCCGGAGTCGACTTCTGTTTCATAATCGGGGCAGACAATATTTCACAAATCAGAAACTGGCACAAATTCGAAGAGATATTCGACGAGGTTGAAGTGGTCGCCGGCACCAGACCATCATATGATACCGGGGACCATCGCGACCCGATTGTCGAGCGTATTCATTTTGTCGAGACAACCCCGGTCGATGTATCATCGAGCAAAATCAGGGATATGGTTGCCGGGGGCGGTGATCTGAACGCTCTGGATGATTGGGTGGGCAAACAGGTAAAAGACTACATAATTGAGCGAGAGTTGTATCAATGACTGAATCCCAAAAGACGGTTTTTCTTGTCGATGGCTCAGCGGTTTTCTATCGAGCTTATTTTGCGTTCATCCGAAATCCGCTCATAAATTCCAAAGGTGAAAATACCTCAGCAACATTCGGGTTCGCCAACTCGCTGCTAAAGATAATTAACGATGAAAAGCCCGACTACATTGCTGTCGCGTTCGATACCAAGCAACCCACTTTCCGGCACGAGATGTACGAGGAATATAAATCCACCCGGGCTAAGATGCCTGATGATCTGGTCGAGCAGCTGCCGCGCATAAGACAGGCTGTGGAGGCTCTCAATATCGCCTACTATGAAATGGAGGGTTTCGAGGCTGATGATATTATAGGCACCATGGCCAGAGAAGCGGAGAGAGAAGGTCACCGGGTCTGGTGTGTGACCGGCGACAAGGACTTCTTCCAACTCGTAAATGAGAACGTAGGTATCTACAACCCCAAAGGTTCTTCCGGTGATCCGGATAGATACGGCCCCGAAGAGGTGAAGGCCAAGTTTGGCGTCTATCCCGACCGCGTTATCGACAAGCTTGCCCTGATGGGCGACAGTTCGGACAACGTTCCCGGTGTGCCCGGTATCGGCCCCAAAACAGCCGACGCTCTTCTGGCGCAGTTCGGTTCGCTTGAGGAGGTCTTAGATAACAGCGATAAGATAAAAGCCAGGGGCGTAAGGGAGAAAATCAGCAACAACAAGGACAAAGCCCTGCTCTCCAGAGAACTGGTTATTATCAAGACAGATGTTCCTATTGGCTTCGACATCGAACAGATCCGCAGAAAGGAGATCAACTACGAGTTGACCAAGACGCTCTTTCTGGACCTGGAATTCAATCGCCTCCTCAAGCAACTGCTTCCCGAAGATCAGGCGACTGCAGTTCCGGAGAAGAGCCCGGTGTCTTCGGAAGTGGAATATGTGAAGATATCCACTCTTGATGAACTCAAGAGTCTGGTCAAACAGTTGTCGTCTTGCAAAGAGATCGCGGTTGATACGGAGACTACTTCGCTCAATGCTCTGGAGGCAAAGTTAGTAGGTGTTTCTCTGACGGACCAGGCCCGGAAAGGATATTACATTCCAGTCGGTCACACCCTTGACAAGGAAGCCAACCTGCCTTTCGAAAGCGCCGTTGAAGAACTCAAGAAGCTGCTCGAAAATCCCAAAGTGCAAAAAGCAGGACAGAACATTAAATACGATCTTCACGTTCTGCGGAGTTGCGGTATAGACATAACTCCGATAGGATTCGACACCATGTTGGCGTCATATGTTCTGGACCCTTCCGGGCGCGACAACTCCCTGAATTATCTTGCTATGAAGCATTTTGATTATCAGATGCAGCCCATATCGGACTTGATAGGCAGCGGCAAGAATCAGAAAACCTTTGATACGGTGCCTGTCGAAAAAGCTACTTTCTATGCCGTTGAGGATGCCGACTACACTTTTCGCCTTCGCGGCAAACTGGCGCCGCTTATCGACGAGCACGATATGAACAATCTCTATTACAACGTGGAATTGCCACTCATAAAAGTCCTTGCCGATATGGAGCGGGCGGGCATACGGGTGGATACGGATTTCCTGGCGGATCTGTCGGGTGAGATGGAGAAAAAGATCGATGGTTTGAAAGGCCAGATTTACGAAGTCGCCGGCACAGAGTTCAATATCAATTCCACTCAGCAGCTATCGCACATTCTGTTCGAGAAACTCAACCTGCCCACCAAAGGCAAAACAGCTAAGAAAACTGGATTCTCCACCGATGTCAAAGTACTGGAAGAACTGGCGGAAATGCACACGTTCCCTAAACTGATTCTGGATTACCGGCAACTGACCAAGCTTACGAACACTTATGTCGATGCCATCCCCAGACTGGTGAATCCACGAACCGGAAGGGTGCATACTTCATTCAACCAGACGATAGCTGCCACGGGCAGGCTTTCCTCGACCGACCCTAATCTGCAAAATATCCCGGTGCGCACCGAAGAAGGCCGCCAGATAAGAAAAGCGTTTATTCCGGCCGACAGCGACCACGTTCTGCTGGTTGCTGATTACTCTCAGATTGAACTGCGGATACTGGCTCACTACAGCGATGATAAAGGACTCATCAAGGCCTTTCGTAACAAGGAAGATATTCACGCGCGAACAGCTGCCGAGGTCTATGGTGTGGACATTAAGAAAGTCACTCCGGAGATGCGACGTGCTGCCAAAACCGCCAACTTTGCCGTCATCTATGGCGTTTCTGCTTTCGGCCTGTCTCAGCAAACCGAGCTGAATCTCGGGGAGTCAAAAGAGTTTATCGACACCTATTTCGAGCGCTATCCCGGTATCCAGGAATATATGGAGAAGATGAAAAAGACCGCCCGCGAGCAGGGGTATGTTACCACTCTGTACAATCGCCGCCGGTATCTGCCGGAGATCACCAGCAAGAATTTCAATGTTCGCCAGTTTGCCGAGCGCATAGCTATCAACACACCTATTCAGGGGACCGCCGCTGACATGATCAAAATGGCTATGATAAAGATTCATAAGAACATGGCTTCGCTGAAATCACGCATGGTTTTACAGGTACATGATGAGCTGGTTTTCGATGTCCACCGGAGCGAATTGGACGATTTGAGGCAGCTCGTAAAGGATGGAATGGAGAAGGCGGTTAAGCTCAAGGTGCCAGTGGTGGTCGATCTGGGAGCGGGGGAGAACTGGCTCGATGCCAAATAGGGCGCAGAGTATCCGCCAAAGTTCACCGCAAATACAACTTTTGGCTGCCAACCGGCGTTATATATTATGATGAAGCGATTTCAAGATTCGAAAGGAATAGCCATGTATAAGAAGATATTACTCGTAGCAGTTGTAATCCTTACGCTGCCGCTGGCGGCCTCGGCCGGTATTAAGCGCGTTGATGTCTCTCCGATGGTGCTGATCAACCTGTCAGAGACTCAGGATGTAGCCTCCAGCAATCGTTTCCTTGGCGGCGCGGTGGCCGGTGATTTTTACCTCTCGCAAAACTTTGCCCTTCGGACTACCCTGGGCTATGTCAAGAATCTGTATAATACCTCGGTCCGGAGTATCGATGAGTTGTTCGGCGATCCTCAGTTTGTCGAGGGGACGGATTACTCGTTCCGAATTTCTATTGCTCCTTACGCCGAGGCACACATTGGCCCCGGTATCAAGCCGTATGCCACATTTACCGGCGGTTTTGGCTATTTTGAGCGGTCCAACAATGTCTCGGATATCAGGTATATTCAGGAGGGCGCTATCTCGAACGCCGAATACCTTTCCAATAAGCCCGGTGGAAGCTACTATGACCTTTCGACCTCAATCGGCCTGAAAGTGCCGGTGGCCGGTCAGGTCTCGGCTTTTGCCGAGGTTACCCACCGATTTTACTCAAGTTTCGACTCCGATAACTACTATGATGCCAATTCTAACCTCAGGATGGTACCGTTCGGTTTTGACCAGTATAAGACCTTCATGTCTGCCGGCCTCACTTACAGATTTGGTTTAGGTGACGACTGATACTTATTGTCATAATACAATTTAGAGAGCCCGACAAATGTCGGGCTTTTTTGTTTCGCGCGACGCTCTCTTAAAGTTCGACTTGTCTAAACGGCCAATTATTCGTTTCTTGCCTGATATGATTATTGGTATCACCGGTCAGATCGGCTCGGGCAAATCGACAGCCGCTAAGATTCTCAAGCAGTTGGGGGCGGTGGTAATCGATGCCGACAGGATCGGCCGCGATGTGGTCGAGCAAAACCCGGCCCTGTTGAGAAGCCTTGTTAAGGCTTTTGGTTCGCAAATTCTGACTCGCACTGGCAAACTCAACCGCAGACAATTGGCCGGCCTGGCCTTCGAGAACAATCACACCAGAGACAGGCTCAACCGGCTGGTACATCCTTATCTTGCTCAAAGAACTCAACCGTCAGATGAAATCTCTGGTCAAAAAACACGAACTTGTCGTGATCGATGCCGCCTTGTTGCTGCACTGGAATCTGGATCGTGTGGTCGATAAAGTGATTTTAATACATGCTTCAGAGAAGATTCGACTGGCAAGGCTGGCCGAACGGGGCATAGATCGCAAAGACGCTCTGGCAAGACAGCGGCAGCAACTCAGCTACTCCGAGCAGCGCAGCCGCGCGGATCACACGATCCTCAATAACAGTACTCCGGAAGAATTGAGACTCAAACTGCAGAAGGTGCTCGCCAAATCGGTTGACTAATTTAATATATTTGCTACCATTAATCCTGTGTTGATTGGCATGCGCAGGTGACACGTATCAAGAGGTTTGAAAGATGACAAATGCCGGCTCCCCCAGAGATACAAACAGAATCGATTACTCAATTGAGAAGCTGATAGAAACCGCCAACTACATGCGCGGTTTGAATCTTACCGCGCTCTGTTCGGGGCAGTCAGGACACTCGGGCGGTACACTGGGCATAATGGACATTTGCGCGGCGCTATATCTGAAAATTGCCCATCATGATCCCGAAAGGCCTGACTGGGATGAGCGTGACCGTATAATCTGGTCGGCCGGACACAAGGCTCCCGCGCTGTATACTTCTCTGGCTGTAGCCGGATATTTCCCCGAAAGAGAACTGATGAAACTCCGCATGCTCGGCTCGCCTTTTCAGGGACACCCGCATCGCAAAGACCTGGCCGGGGTGGAAATCTCCTCAGGTTCGCTGGGACAGGGGTTCTCGGTTGGAGTCGGCGTGGCCCTGGCGGCCAAACTCGGCAAGAAAGACTATCGCGTTTTTGTTATAAGCTCCGATGGTGAGCAGCAGGAAGGCTCCATATGGGAAGCCGCCATGTCGGCATCGCATCATAAGCTCGACAACCTGATTCTGCTGATAGATAAAAACCGCCTCCAGATCGATGGTGAGGTCAAAGACGTCATGAATATCGACCCGCTCGGTGAAAAGTATAAAGCGTTCGGATGGCAGGTGCACGAGGTCGACGGTCATGACATGAAGGATATCGTTGCTAAACTCGATAGCGCCCGCAACCACAACGAGTCCGGCAAACCGGTGGTGTTGATATGCAACACCAACAAAGGGCGCGGCGTGTCGTTTATGGAAAACGTTGTTGGCTGGCACGGTAAACCGCCGAACAGGGAAGAACTCGATAAAGCTCTCAAGGAACTTGGGCTGGACAAGACAATCGATGCCGACGCCTTGATTGCCTATGGAGCCGAATACGAGGCGGAAGTCGATAGGCGACTTGATGACGCTCTGCCGAAATTCAAGAGAGACTACTGGTGGAACGCATCGGATAAAATGAATGTCGAAATGGACCCGACCCGCAAAGGGATGGGGCGGGCCCTTGATAAGTATGGCGATGATGAGCGGGTTGTGTGCATCGGCGCTGATATCTCCGATTCGATCACGATCTCGGATTTCTATAAAAACCACCCGGAGCGCAAGTCGCGCTTTATCTCTGTTGGCGTAGCCGAGCAGGGAGCCACGACCATAGCCGCGGGATTGGCCAAGGAAGGGAAAATTCCCGTATTCGGAACCTACGGCGTGTTCTCTTCGGCCCGCAATCTCGACCAGTTGCGCGTCTCTGTCTGCTACAGCGATTATAATGTTCTGATCGTTGGTGCGCACGGGGGAGTGTCGGTCGGGCCCGATGGCGCTACGCATCAGGAGCTTGAGGCAATGTTCCAGATGACCGGCCTGCCGAATATGCGGGTGGCCGTTCCATGTGATGCTATTGAAACCGAGAAAATGACCAAGGCGTTGCTTTTCGATGTGGTCGGGCCGAAATATCTCCGATTCGCCAGAGAGGCCACACCTATCGTCACCAGACCGGATCGCCGTTTGTTTTCGGGCAGGCGAATGTGTATCGCTATCGCGGCGCGGCTGATAACTTTGTCGATGCCTTTGATATTACTCTCGCATCCGAATACCAGAGCGAAGGTGAAGACCTTACGATAATTTCGTGCGGACCGGAGACCGCCGAGGCGCTTCGTGCCGCGTATATCCTGAAAGAAGACTTTGGTGTCGAGACAAGAGTGATAAATATGCACACGGTAAAACCGCTTGACCGGGAGGCCATTCTTCGCGCAGCCGCCGAGACTAATGCCATCATCACCGCCGAGGAACATCAGGTCGGCGGGCTGGGCAATCTCGTTGCGGCTGTTGTTGCCGAGGGCAACTGCGATGGTGGCGAAGCGGTAAAGTTCACTATGATAGGTGTTAGAGACACCTTTGGCGAGTCCGGCAAACCGTGGCAGCTTATCAAAAAATTTGGCCTTGCGGCCGAGCATATAGCTTTCAGAGCAAAAGAGTTGTTGGATAAATAAAGAGAGGCAAAGTACCATGAAATACTCCACAAGAATTACCAAACTGGGCACCGAGGGTGCTTTCGCTGTTCTGGCCAAGGCCAAGCAGATGGAAGCCGAGGGTCGCTCGATCATTCACCTTCAGATCGGTGAACCGGATTTCGAGACCCCGCAGAATATTTCAGAAGCCGGCGTAAAAGCTCTCTGGGATGGTCAAACACATTACAGTCCATCGGGCGGCGTCATGCTGGCCCGCCAGACAATAGCCGACTATTACCGCAGCCAGCGCAACATGGATATCGAGCCGGAGAACGTCATTATCATGCCCGGCGCGAAACCGGTAATCTACACCGCCCTGTGTGCTACGATAAACGAGGGTGACGAGGTCATTATCCCCAATCCGGGTTACCCGACCTATGAATCAGTCGTCAACTATCTTGGCGCCAAACCGGTGTTTGTCGATTTGCTCGAAGAACGGGATTTCCGTTTCGATGTCGAACAGCTCAAAGAGTTGATCACGCCCAAGACGAAGATGATCGTCATCAATTCGCCCCAGAACCCGACCGGCGGCATGCTTACCCAGAGCGATCTGGAGGGTATCTATGAACTGGCCGAAAAGCACGACCTGTGGATTCTGACGGATGAAATCTATTCGCGCATCGTCTATGACACCAAGTTTCTTTCGATTGCCACCATTCCGGGCGCGATGGAGCGCACGATCATTGTCGATGGTATGTCCAAAACATACGCCATGACCGGCTGGCGTTTGGGCTACGGCATTATGCCGAAGAAGATGGCTGACTATCTGTTCACGATGGCGGTCAACAACTTCTCCGGCACCTGCACTTTTTCTCAGTATGCTCTTATTGAGGCTCTTACCGGCCCGCAGGGCGCGGTGCAAAAGATGGTGGCCGAGTTCCATCGCCGCCGTGATGTCATCGTCGAGGGTCTTAACAAGATCGAGGGCATAAGCTGCCTTAACCCGGTCGGGGCGTTTTACGTGTTCCCGAATATCACCAAGACCGGTATGACCTCGCAACAGTTCGCCGACCTGATGCTTGATGAGGCCGGGGTGGCAATTCTTGGCCGGACCTGCGTTCGGCTCCAACGGCGAGGGGTATGTCCGGTTTTCGTACGCCAATTCGGTGGAGAATATCCAGGAAGCCCTCAATCGCATTTGGAAAACGCTTGCCGGGGTGAAGCAGGCGAAGTAGGTAACGCTTGATGTGCACATAGTTTTCTGGTTCTTGTAGGGGTTCAAATCAGTGAATCCCTACTGCGCTTTCCTTCGGCATACGTATCAAATACGCAGTTTCCCCTCATTGAAAATCCCGTTTAACTCGCTAATTTGTGTTCAAAAGGTTTGGGAATACGCTGTCACCGGTAAGATCCGGCCGCTTCTGCTCAATAAATCAGCATTAGCGGCCGGTTTTGTCCCCGGACTGTCGTCGGTTTCGGTAGTAGGGCCGAGGCCGGGTGGAGCGGCAGAAAGTCACACGCATCCCACCAGGCAACTACAAAGGGTAGGAGAGACACCGTGGTAACACTTCACGAGGTAAAGGCAATTATCCAAAAAATGGCGGCAATGAGCAATTACATTGTACAATTGAACCAGTTGCTGCCCCAGGTAGTGCAGTTGTTTGAAAAAATCGATGGCCTCAACTCGGACCTGACAACCGATCAGGACCGGATGATATCCAAAATGAGGGCCACCGAACTTCTCGGCGAACTTCTCAAAAAACATGTCTATCAGACAGCATCTGATTCAACCGTAGACCAGTTGTATCCCCGGTAGTAGGTGTTCCGACCGGGTGACCGGTCGATTTTGTTTTTTATTTGATTACGGACAGACCCCGGCTTAATATGAAGCCATGAAGTACGGTTGGGTGACAGGCAATCTCGTTGATCTGTGGAGTGAACCGAAATTCAACTCCGAAAGAGCCAGTCAGCTTCTTTTTGGGCAGACTGCCGGGATTTTGCGGGAGAGGACCGGACATCATCTTATCAAATTGGCTAACGGCTACACCGGCTGGGTGGATAAGCGGTTCTTAGCTTCTATCTCCAAAACGGAACTTACGGATTATAACTCCCATCTAAATTCATTCGTGAACACCTCCACGGCGAAGATTTACGACGCAAGGAGGAAACAGGAGAGAATTCCCTTTTTCCTATACTATGGTAGTCGCCTGTTCACCCGTTCAACAAAAGACGGGTTCGCAAAGATCATTCTTCCGGATAAAACGTTTCTTCTAATCAAGAAGACTAATATCGTGCCGATAAAGAGGACAAGTACGCTCAGGGTTACACCGGGAATGCTGATTTCTCAGGCCAGACGATTCCTTGGCGTACCTTACCTTTGGGGAGGAATTACCACAGCCGGTTTCGATTGCTCCGGCTTTGTGCAAACCGTGCTGTCCCGTTTCGACATCGATGTACCGCGGGACACCAAAGACCAGATCACTGTCGGCGAAAAAGTGGACCGGGAGTGTATAAAGACCGGAGATTTGTTGTTCTTTAAAAGACACGTGGGATTTGCTATCGGAAAGGACGGGATAATCCACAGCTCGGTAGGCGGAGGGGGCGTTCGAATCAATGGACTGACTTCGGACAGACCCGATTACAGGGAAGACCTGGATCGAGATTTCAATCAGGCAAGGAGACTGACATGTTTCACTTAGACACCGTTCGCGTTTCTCTTCCTCTCAAGAAAAAGTTTGTTGTTTCCAAAGGTGAGGCCGAAGTCAAGACGAATCTACTTACCGTTTTGAACAACCGTTACAACGGCGAGGCAGCCGGTTCAGTTCATTATGGACCGTCTATCGACGAAATCGAAAAGGATATCAAGAAAGGCATCAAGAAAATTCAGGGGCTCAAAGAGATCAATGTGGAGACGCTTGAAGAAGTCAGCAATTTCAAAATCAATCCCATAGCCCGTTCCGCTCTGGTTGCAATGCTGCTCAACTATGTTTCCGGCGAAAGCAAACGTTACCCCTGGGAGGTTCTTTCGCTCGGTTCACCGGTGGGGATCAAAAGCTCTATAACGATCAGTATCAGTAAACCATCCGAGATGATCGAGGCGCTGCAGAAATGCGATTATCCGATTATTAAACTGAAAATGGGCAACGAAGAAGATATAATGCTTCTCGATGCTATTGATAAGATTAAGGACAAAGAAATCAGGGTCGATGTTAACGGGGCGTGGTCTTGCGCCAAGGCTGAAGAGATGATTTTCCATCTCTCGCAAAAAGGCGTCAAAATAATTGAACAGCCGACTGATATCGAGTATGTTCAGGAGTGGCCCCATCTGAAAGGGAAGTCGACCGATGTTGAACTGGTTCTTGATGAGGGGCTTAATACCGTACAAGATTATGAGGACACCGCCGAGTATATCGACGGAATAAATATCAAGATGGAAAAGTGCGGCGGCATCCTCGAGGCCGTCAGGATAGCCGATAAGGCTCAGGCCGACAATAAGAAGGTCATGCTCGGATGCATGGTGCAGTCATCGGTCGGAATCGCACAATCGGTTTACATGTCGTCCAGAGCCGATTACTTTGATCTGGACGGACCTTTGCTGTTGAAAGATGATATCGCAGATGGGATTAAATATGACAGGGAGTCAATTGAGGTCGACCGGGAGATTATCGGTGGCCCCAAGCTTAAGCGCGATGTTATGGAAAAATATATATCCGGTTAGGCTGTTTTGTGCCCTGACCGTGCTGGTCGTCTCTTCTTGGCGGGTCGTTGGCTCTTTGCGCTGACGCCCGACAAGATCGATGACGTCAATGCTGAAATAAAGATTATCCATCCCAAGCCGGACCAACTGGTAGCATCGGTTGATTCGGCCTTTATTTTGGGCAATGTTCCCGCCGAGAACGACGAGCTTGCTTACAAGTTGTTTATCAATGACCATTTTGTGCCGGTTCATCCCCATGGCGGGTTTATCGCCTTTCTGCCGCTGGCCCCGGATACTTTTGAGTTTAAACTTGAGGCCTTTCTGGTGGAAAAAGACCGGTATCGGGACTTAGACCAGAGCAGCACCAAAGATGATATCCTGTCTATCCATATCCAGCGCGCGCTTACCAGAACACTATCGGTTTTTGTGCCCGAGCCGATGAGAGAAGCTGCCGCATGGATTCGACAGCCTTCGACCGCGAACTCGCTCCACCGGTGGGCAATGTTGTGATGAGAACAGGGGACAGGCTCAAAGTCGCTTTCCGCGGTACACCCGGTCGGGCGGCATGGTTTTCGATTCCCGGCGTGGTCGATTCAGTCTCGATGGCCGAAGCAGGGCCTCAGATGCAGCAATTTTTTGGAGAATCCGTGTTCGGCGCCGGGGGAGTACCGGATTCGCTAAAAGTCGAAGGCGTGTATTCCGGTTTCTATGACATACCCGCGTCAGTGCGCTGCGATACCGTTCGACTGAATTACAGTCTGGGTCCGCTTGGCTTGAACGAGATGCTGAAGCGCTTCTGGATGCCGCCCTACGAATCCGATGACCGCACGCTGGCTCTGTTGCTTGCTCTAACGGATACATCGAGACTGAGCATTAACAGTTCTTACGCTGTGACCATAAACAGCCCGGACTATCCGTTCACGGTACGCTTTACCGATTCGGTGCAGATAATCCGTCATGCGCCGCGCATGGGATACTTTGCTATTTTCCAGCCCGAAGGCGTGGAGGCACTGGTGGTTGGGGCAGAGGACGACTGGTACAAGATTAAGCTTTCGGCTACACAATTCGCCTGGGCTAACAAGAATTCGGTGGAAGTGCTTCCGAAAGGAATTCTACCGCCATCGTCATACCTGGCATCAGTACGCACCTATGATTCCACACGAAGCCTTCTATTTGAATTCCCTCTGGCGGGCAAACATCCTTTTAGAGTTTTCGAAGACGACCCGCGCACGATTCGGATACAGCTTTTCGGCGTAACCTCGAACACCGATTGGATTCGCTACGATTTCGCCGACACGCTGGTGGACATTGCAACATGGTCACAGCCCGAAGAAGGGCTGTACGAGTTCAAGATACAGTTGCGTCATGATATCTGGGGGTACGACACCTTCTACAAAGGCAATACATTCTATTTCCAGTTGAACAAAGCGCCGGAAAAACTGAAAGATATAGAGAACAAGAGAATCGTAATCGACCCGGGGCATTCTAAAGATTATGGTGCGGTCGGTCCTACCGGTTACACAGAAGCTCAGGCGAATCTGGGTATTGCGCTGAAAGTTGCTGAGAAACTTAAGTCCAAGGGCGCGATTGTTATTTTGACCCGCGATGATATGAGTGACCTTCCGCTCTATGACCGCCCGACCATTGCCAAACTTCTGGGAGCTGACTTGTTCGTGTCGATTCACAACAACGCCCTGCCCGACCGAATCAACCCGTTCGAGAATAATGGTTCATCGACATATTATTATCATCCGCATTCGATCGAGCTGGCGCGCGCTATTCAAAAAGAACTTGTGCCGAAAACCGGATTGCGGGATTTTGGGTTGTATCACGGCAATCTGGCGGTGAACCGTCCTACGCAATATCCCGCCGTTCTGGTAGAGTGCGCTTTTATGATAATACCCGAGCAGGAGGCGCTGCTTAAGACCGACAAGTTCCGCAAGAAAGTCGCCGAAGCAATTACCAAAGGTATCGAGAAATTCCTGGAGGAATCATATGATGCCCGAAGATGATCAGAAAACAGTCCCCGCCAAAAAGAAAAAGCCGCAGCCTCTGTGGCTGGTCTACATCGCCTTGCTTCTCGGTGGAGCTATACTTATTGCCGATGCCTACAATGTCACTACACTGAATAGATGGACTGCGAGGTTGGGAGTCTCGCTGGTGTTCTCGGCGATAGCTCTCATTGTCGGCAATGGGCGCACGGCTGGATTTGTCGCTGTGGTGATAATCTGGCTGGCTGTTATTGCCTCTTATATTTTCTGACAGCTACGTATTTAAGATAAACCATTCAAATTCAGGGGGACGGATTATGTCCAAAATTATAAGCTATTTATTGGCAATCTTGCTCATTGCCGGTTTTGCGTATGGAACCGATAACGGAGTCGTGACTCCGCTACATCCGGTGAATACATTCTCGATAGTCGCATATGACTCCGCTACCGGTCAGTTCGGGGCGGCGGTGCAGTCGCACTGGTTCAAAGTCGCTGATGTTATCTGGCTTGAACCGGGCGTGGGGGCGGTGGCGACACAGTCGCTGGTGGAATTTTCCTACGGTCCCCTCGGACTGGAAATGATGAAAAACGGCAAGTCGGCCAAGCAGGCGCTCAAGGGTTTGCTGGCCAGTGACCCGCAGAACTCTGTGAGGCAGGTGGCCATGATCGATGCCAACGGCGTTATCGCCACGCACACCGGCGACAAGTGTATTGCCGAGGCGGGGCACAAGATTGGCGTCAATTATTCCGTGCAGGCCAATCTGATGGAGAAAAACACGGTTTGGGATGCCATGGCGAAAGCGTTCGAAAGCACAAAAGGCGACCTTGCCGATAGGATGATGGCTGCGCTCGAAGCCGCTCAAGCGGAGGGAGGAGACATTCGCGGGAAGCAGTCAGCGGCAATGGTGGTTGTCGGTGGTGAGCCGACAGGTAGGCCATGGGTAGACCGTCTGGTTGATATTCGGGTCGATGATTCCCCGGAACCTCTAAAAGAACTTCGGCGGCTGCTGAACATTACGCGCGCCTACGACCACATGAACAAAGGGGATGAGTATATCGCCGTGAATGATTTCGATAACGCCAACAAAGAGTATGCTACCGCTGCCGATATGGCTCCCGGAAACGCCGAGATCATGTTCTGGCATGCGGCTACGTTGGTCACCGCCGGTGAAGTTGACAGGTCGTTGCCGTTGTTTAAGAAAGTGTTCGCGATGGATGAAAACTGGCGAATTCTGATACCGCGGCTGGTAAAGGCGGATCTGCTCCCGAACGATGATACGATAATTGCGAAGATAATTGCCCAGTAAGTAAAAAGGCATTAATCATCGGTAGGCGTGTGATTTATCAAATGCCTGCCGCTGTAGAGGCGTATGAGAACACGTAGCTATTTGTTGATTGTGGCCATAGCCTTGTTGGCGATCGTCGCATATATCTTCTACGCTCCTCTATGTATCGATAGTGCCATTGTGGCCAAAGTCCAGCATCTTGCGCAGGACCACAAAGACAATATCAACAGAGGGGACTACTGTATTGTAATTGATTACAGTCTTCCGATCTACAAAAAGAGACTCTGGGTTGTCGATATGAAATCGGGTAAGTCGATTCTTAACTCGCATGTTTCCCATGCGTGGAATTCCGGACTTTGGTTTGCCTCATACTTATCCAATGAAATCAATTCGGAGAAATCGTGTATCGGTGCTTTCGTTACGACTGAGAGTTACGATGGGCAGTATGGCTACGCCATGCGAATCAAGGGGTTGAATATTAACCTGAACGATAATGCGTATGAACGCGCTATTGTATTTCACAAGTCGTACTGGCCTTGGAGCAGGGGATGTTTCATGACCCCACCGTGGGTCAATCGGCAAATGATAGACATGACACGCGGTGGGAGTCTGGTATATGTACATCGTGAGGCACTATGATAAGACCATCTATTTATCCGCCATCACGCTCAAAACGACCAGTTGACAATAGGAAAGACGGGGAACTGGCCGCCTTGTTTAATTATGTTCACGAGTCCGATTTGGAGGCCTTTCATATTAACGGCATAATTGACAAATCCCAGTTGAAGGCCGTTACAACTGTATGCGTAATTTACGAACCCCCACTGGAACCCCTCGAAATTCCGCTTGGTTATGTTGACGATATTGTCCTGAAAGCCCAGAAAATCTTCCTCAACCATTCCCACTACTCCGAATTGCCAGCCTTTGGTGAGACCGGTAGTAGTGTGGTTGACCAGTCCGAAATCGACTCCGCTCACCCACGCGTTGCGGCCGTAAATTAGATTGAAGCGAATACCGCCGATAGTGGCCTCTTCGGGGAATATCTGAACCGGCGTAAACAGCGCCAGTTGGATCGGTTTGTTCTCGGCCGAGGCCGTCGCCGGAATTAAAGACACTGCCGTGACGAGCAGCGCGGCCGTTATGAGATATTTCTTGAACATTCGGACCCTCCGTTTTTGAAGATGCTTTTGACTGTTGCCTGCGATTATGGTTGAAAGATACGTTAGGCTCAGCGAGGCGGTCAAGGGATAAAGTCTCCCGCCCTCTGATGGAGGGATGGATTTGCGGATCTGCCCGGAGTTAAGGGCGTCAGGTCACATCCCTTCCTGCCGGGGGGACAGGACCTGACGCAACTTTCGCATAAAACACGCTGTTTTGGATTACTTCGCAGGGAGTCTATTCTTCGCGGCGAATGCTGTGAAAAGATCCTTTACGGGATGCTCCGAGAGCAATGGCAGGCGTAGGCTCATGTCGACATCACGCGGTTCACGCGTAACTGACGTGGTGATGTTCTTTTTGACCTATGGTAGCTTAAGACGGGGAGGACGGAGACTGAGAAGCGGCGAGGGAAACTGCGACCGGTAAACCCAGCTCGTTAAGTCCACTATTACAGGCTTACATCAGGTCAAAGTAAGCTTACATTGAGGCTGAGATAGCTTGCTTGAGGCAGAAGCTTACTTAGAGCCAAAGTAAGCTTAAAATGCGGCATTTGAAGGGTGAAATTGGGTATTTGAAGTGTTAAATCCGCCGTTTACGGCCTAAAACCGGGGGGTTTGGGGCTATCGGAGAGCCGGGGGAGAGTCCAGCAATTGCACGAGTCTATCTCATCGAAGGTGTGGGTTACCGGGTTTCTGGAATCGAAACGCCAACCTCAAGAACAATCAACAATTGTCAATCTCTGCGCGTGTTATGAAAGAGAGACATCTGCGAAGATGATTGGTCGCTCGGAGCGGACGGGTCAGGCGGAGGCTGGTTTGCAATGTGTTGTGCGAGGGACTGAACGGGAGTCGCTAGGTCGAGGGGAATCGCCCCGGCTCTAATCAGGGAAGCGTTTCCCAATGGCTGAGGTTCGAATGACGAGTGATCAAGAACAAAGGTCGGCAGCCCCATTCTCATAGCGACCTTGGCAGCATCAAAAGTGCCACTCATTTTGCCGTTGCTGTCTCTTTCGGGACCGGACTGAATGACCACCAGAGCCTGCGATAATGCGCATACCAGTCTGTTTCTTGCAAAGGCGCTGCTGGCGCGCCACGTGTCCTGAGGAGCGAATTGCGAGACTGCGAGAATATCCCTACCCCAGTTGAAATCATCAAAAGGGGGTCTTACGGTCAACTTAAGTATGCCATGACTGAGGACGACAGTTGTAGTTCCGTCAGCGGACAAGGCACCAAGATGCGCGGCGCTGTCGATACCTTTGGCATATCCTGACACTATGTTGAAACCCTGCCCGGCGAGGTCTGATGAAATTCTTGATGCAATATCGAGTGTTGCTTCATCGGCATTTCTGGATCCAACCACGGCCACACTTTTAGCTTGAAGCTGAGCTCGGGGGCCCCGCGTGAACAAAACCGGCGAAATGCCGAGCGTTTCGGTATAAGTCAGCAAGTTTTGTGGATAGAAGTTGATTCCCGGGTATATGACTTCCACCCCGAGTTCATCCAGCCCCTGCAACTCCATAAGCGACTCTTCGCGGAAAATCTCAAGATTCCTATCTCGGAAAAATCGCGTCGTCTCAGGCAGATGAGAGAGCTCTTCCAATTGAGCCTCGGGCGGCCACTCGCCCATTTTGTGTATCTCAATGGCCCTTGCTATTTTGAGCAGAGCTTTAGGTCCAAGACCGTTAGTCTTGTAGAGTCCGTACCAGAAAAGTGGTCTGTCCATTTTATCGCTTCGTCCGCGTTCTAGTGAGTGCTAATACAAATACGTGTGAAACTCTGCCTTTGGCAAGAAGAACCTTCGTTGCCCACGTAAGTGTCTCTCCGGATCGGTAGAGATCATCAAGAAGCATGACACCCTTTCCCTTGAAACGCAAATCCTTAACGGCAAAAGCACCGTCGAGTTGCTTAGCGCGACTTTTCCTGTCCTCAAGGTCCTTCAGCGGTGCGGTTTCCTTCACCTTCGTAAGATAATCCGAAGGCGAATCAAGTTCCAGGATTTTGCCCACTTCCTTGCAAATCGCCACTACTGGTTGGAATCGTCGGGATCTGTTGGAGGGTGGAATAGGGAGGATTCCCATCAACTCTTGTTCTATCCCAAGCTCATCTTTAATAAACATTGCGGTAAGTCTGGCTATTGGCATTAGTGGTTCTCTATCGCCACAATATTTCAGCCGGTACAATGCCTCTCCCAATTCGGTTCTCTTTGTGTTGAAGCTTCCGTCCGATTGCCTCTTACTCCACAAGGTGTGCTTGTCGAGCACCCAACCGGCGTGCCAATTTCCTCTGATTGGATTAGGATTAATCGAGATATTCAATGTCCCCTCCTCTTTCGAAAAGACAGCGTTAATTGCTCCCACGAGCCATCGACCGCGCCAGAAACTCATAAAATGGGTTCTTCTGATTCTCTGAAAATAAAAATACCCCCGCCAAGAATCGAACTTGGATTCCCGGCTCCGGAGGCCGGTGCGTTATCCGTTACACCACGGGGGCACAAGCGTTGCTTGCTCTATTTTTGTAGGGCTCCCACCGTCCGCCATCGGCGGATGGGGTACCCGTCGAGTCGTTGGGATCCCATAGCAAGCTATGGGGCACCCTGACCAACATCGTCCTGCCAATATGCGGGACCCTCCCGCAACAGGACGAACCATAAATACGGCAAAGAGCCTATAAAAGCAATAACTTATTGAGGGTGTTAAGGGCCGTCCCGTAGGGGTTCAAAATTTTGAACCCCTACGAACCAAAGGCTGTATTGCCCCGATCGGCAAAAAGTGATGCAAAGCATCTTTTGGTTGCTTTACGCCATAAAATGGCTATTTTTATCAATTACTTTCGCGAAAAGCGAAGTGAGGGGCCAGATTATAACTTATTGACCGTTAAAGGAAAACAGACATGCGCTGGACACAGTCATACATCCCGACCCTCAGGCAAAAACAAACCGAGGCCGAACTGATCTCACACCAATTGCTCCTAAGGGGCGGCTATATCCGAAAACTGGCCTCAGGCATCTACCTGTACCTGCCGCTGATGCAGCGCGTTATCGAAAAGTTCTCCAATATCGTCCGCGAAGAAATGAACCGCGCGGGCGCGATTGAAATCCACATGTCGGTCCTTTGTCCGGCCGAAATCTGGCAGGAATCCGGACGCTACAACACCGTCGGCAAAGAGCAGATGCGCATGAAAGACCGCCACGACCACGAATTTGTCATGTGCGGCACCCACGAAGAAACAGTGACCACCCTGGTCAAAGGCGAAATCAAGAGCTACCGTCAGCTTCCGCTGAATTTATATCAGATTCAGGTGAAGTTCCGCGATGAAATCCGCCCCCGTTTCGGCCTGATGCGCGGCCGCGAGTTTATCATGAAAGATGCCTACACGTTTGATGCTACCGAGGAATCGTTTGATATCTCATATGGCCGGATGGTTGACGCTTACTTTGAGATTTTCAAGCGGGCGGGCCTCGATGTTGTCAAGGTTCAGTCGGATACCGGGGCGATGGGCGGCAAGGCGGCGCACGAGTTTATGATGCTGGTGGACACCAACGGGGGAGAGGAAGTAATCTTGATTTGCGAGAAGTGCGGCTATGCTGCCAACAGCGAAAAGGCAACATTCTCAGACACTTACAAGCAGGAAGATGATGTAACACTTAAAGAAACCGAAGTGGTTGACACGCCCGGCGCAGCTACAATCGAAGAGGTCACGGCCTTTTTGAAAGTGGAAGCTACCAATCTGGTCAAAACGCTTCTGTATATGGCCGATGGCAAACCGGTGGCGGCTCTTGTGCGTGGCGACAGAGATGTCAATGAGATCAAGCTCAAGAACGCTGTCGGGGCAATCGAGCTTGAACTGGCCACTCCGGACCAGATCAAGGAGTATACCGGCGCTCCGGTGGGATTTGCGGGACCTATCGGACTTAAATATGTTTCGATAATCGTCGACCCGATGGTTACGAAGCTGAAGAATTTCATTGTCGGCGCCAACGCCAACGAGAAGCATATTCTCAATGTCAATGTCGGACCGCGATTTTGAGCCCACTCAGGTGGTCGATATCACGCTCGCCGGCGGCGGTGACCGTTGCCCGAACTGCGATGGCAAACTTATAGACAAGCAGGGAATAGAAGTCGGCAATACGTTTATGCTGGGGACCAAGTATTCCGAGGCGCTGGGAGCGAAATTCCTCGATGCCAACGGGCAGGAACACCCTATTATCATGGGGTCTTACGGCATAGGCATCACGCGCACCCCTCAGGCGGCTCTGGAGAAGTATTTTGACGACAAGGGGATTATCTGGCCCAAGAATATTGCCCCTTATCTTGTTGAGATTATTCCTCTTAGTATGGAAAATCCGGCCCAGGTCGAGACCGCCGAGAAGCTTTACAAAGAGCTTATGGAGGCCGGTTTTGATGTTCTCATGGATGATCGCGACGAGCGGCCGGGGGTCAAGTTTAACGATGCTGACCTGATTGGGCTTCCGATTCGGATTACTATCGGAGATAAGTCGTTGAAGGACGGCAATATAGAACTTAAGGCCAGGGCCGAGGCCGAGGTTAAGCTGATTAAGGTGAATGATGTTGTACAGGCGGTTGCCGAAATGGCACAACAGCTTAACTGACAATAATTTTGTTGCGTTCGGCAAGGGATTGTGAATATATTTCTGAGCTTGAGTGGGTTAACGCCCACTCTTTAGTTTATGGTTGGAAATGCAAGACGAGACAAAGGAAAAAATCATTGCTCTAATTGAGCAACCGTTGCTCGATGAAGGCTGTGAGTTGGCCGATGTGGTTTTGTCGAGATACAAAAACCACGCCACCCTGCGTTTGTTCGTCTACTCGATAAACGGCGCCAGTATCGGTGAGTGTGCCCGGCTGTCTCGCATTGTAGGTGACCTTATTGACGGAACTGATTTCTTTAAGTCCCGTTATACTTTAGAGGTATCATCTCCGGGGCTGGACCGTCCTTTGACGACCGCCAGGGATTTCAGGTTCCGTGTCGGCGAGAAGGTAGTCGTGGAATTTGTTGACCGTGAGAAAAAGAAACTCACGGCTGAAATAATAGGCGCCTCCGATGACGAGGTGCAGTTGAAAAGCGAAGCCGGCGAGCTTAGGCTCAAGCTGGCTGAGATAGAAAAAGCAAAAATAATCTTTTGAAAGGCGAGGACATAAATGGCGTTTGATATGATCGAGGCAATGACCCTAATCGCCCGAGAGAAAAATATCGAATTCGACGCCGTGCTGGAAACGTTGAAGGGAAGCCTTTTGGCTGCGGCCAAAAAGAAGTACGCCTACACGGATAATATCAGCTTCAAATTCGATCGTAAGAGTAACGAGTTGCTGATGATGATGACCAGGAAGGTTGTCAAAAAAGTGGAGGATCCCAATACGGAAATCTCCTTGAAGGAAGCCAAGGAGATTGACCCCGAGGCGGAAATCGATGATGAGATCGATGAGTATATCGATTACGAAACGGAGTTCGGACGCAACGCGATTCTAACGGCCAAGCAGATTCTCATTCAGAAAGTGCGCGAGGCCGAACGCGACCGGATCTATGAAGAATATATCGACAAGGTCGGCACCCTCGGGTCAGGGGTTGTCCAGCAGATCGATAAGGGCAACGTGATTGTGAATCTGGGACGCGGCGAAGGTATTCTGCCGCTCAAGGAACAGATTCCCCGCGAAAAATTCCGTCAGGGCGACCGTGTCCGGGCTTACATTCTGGACGTTCAAAAGTCGCTTAAAGGCCCGCAGGTGATTCTTTCACGAGTGAACAACGAGTTCCTGCGTGCTTTGTTTGCGCTTGAAGTTCCGGAGATCTATGAACGGGTGATCGAGATTAAAGCTATTGCCCGCGAACCCGGGGAACGCGCCAAGATAGCCGTGTACTCATCGGATGATCGTATCGATCCGGTGGGAGCCTGTGTGGGCATAAAGGGCGTCAGGGTGCAGTCTATCGTGCGCGAGCTGAACAACGAACGTATCGATATCGTTCCGTTTTCATCCAACCCGGAGATGTTTGTCACCCGGGCGCTGGCTCCGGCCAAGGTTGTCTATATCGATGTTTTCCATTCGGAAACAAAGATGACCGTGGCGGTGGAAGACGAAAAACTGTCGTTGGCTATCGGCCGCAACGGTCAGAATGCCCGACTGGCCTCCAAGCTTACGGGATGGAAAGTAAATATCATGTCCGAGACCGAGTATAGCGAGAGCAAGAAGCGCGAAGCTGAATTGCTGGTTCCGGTCGGACAACTTGACGGTGTCGGCGCCAAACTTTCGGAACGTCTGGCCGATGCCGATATCGGTTCGGTGCAGCGTCTGGCCGGCACATCGCTGGAGACGTTGCTCAAGATTGAGGGTGTCGGACAGAAGTCGGCCGAAAAGCTGCTTGAAAAGGCGAAGGCCTTTGTGATCGACCTTGAAGCCGAATACGAACAGAAGAAAAAAGACAAGACCACCGAAAAGGGTGAACAAAAGGCGCCCGAAGACCAGAAGATGACAGCGGATGATGTCTTTGAAAAGGACGAAGACATTGTATCCGAAGAAGACGAAGTCAAGGAAGCGGTTGCTCCTGATCTGGAAGAAGTGGAAGAAGACGAAGAGGAAAAAGAGTCAGAATAATTGTTCGAATATACATACCGGACGTTATTAAGACGGAAACCTGAGGAGGTGAGTTCTAAATGGCAACAAAGAGAATATATGAGTTAGCAAAGGAATATAAAGTATCGTCGAACGCCATGCTTGCCATTCTGCGTGAACTCAACTTCGAGCCGAAATCACACATGTCGGTTGCCACCGATGAGATGATTAAAGCTACCGCATCGAAGTTTACCGAGCAGAAACAGGTCGCCAAGAAAGAGATGGAACATCAGGAGCAGATCAAGGCGGCCGTTCGCAAGAAAACATCGATTGGAAGTGTGCAGATATCCGATGGCAAATCTCCGATAGCGGGGATAGTCCGCAAAATAGAAAAGAAACAGCGCAAGAAAGACCGTCGGAAGAAAAAGGGCCGCAAAGTCGTCGACCAGACCGCGGTTGCCGCCAGTTTTAAGTCGACTATGGCCGGATTGGCCGGTGTCAAAGGCAAGAAGAAATACAAACGTTTGCCGCAGGGCGAGCGCGGTGAAATTGTCGAAGACTCCAATGTTATCGAAGTCAACGAATTCATCTCAGTAGCCGAACTGGCCACGCAACTTGATGTCAAACCGGCGGAGATTATTACCAAGCTGTTCCAGATGGGTATGATGGCGACCATCAACCAGCGTCTCGATATGGATACCATTGCCATGGTAGCCGGTGAGTACGATCTTGAGGTTGCCCAGATTGCCGAAGTTGGCGAATCGGCTATGGAGCTTGAGCACGAAGAGCATCTTGCCAAGCGGGCTCCGGTAGTTACCGTAATGGGGCATGTCGACCATGGCAAGACATCGCTGTTGGATTATATTCGGAAAACGAGCGTTGTCGCCGGAGAAGCTGGAGCCATAACACAGCACATCGGCGCATACGAAGTTCTATATAACGATGATCGCATCACTTTTGTGGATACTCCGGGTCACGAAGCATTTACGGCGATGAGAGCCAGGGGCGCTCAGATAACCGATATCGTGGTCCTGGTAGTCGCCGCTGATGATGGTGTTCGTCCGCAGACGATCGAGGCTATCGACCACGCCCGTGCCGCCGGAGTGCCGATTATCGTGGCTATTAACAAGATTGATAAACCGGGGGCCAACCTTGACAATGTCCGGGCCGAGCTCTCGAAATTAAATCTGGCTCCCGAAGAGTGGGGCGGTAAGACTATCATGGTCGAGGTATCCGCCAAGCAGGGCACCAACATCGATAAGCTGTTGGAGATGATAATTCTTCAGGCTGAGATGATGGATCTTAAGGCAGATCCGACCATTCGCGCTCATGGTGTTATTGTGGACGCCCAGCTCGAAAAAGGTATGGGTCCGGTTATCACCGTTTTGATTCAAAAAGGTACTTGCGGAATAGGCGACTCGATTGTTGCCGGTACTCAGTGTGGTCGCATCCGCACTATCACCAACGATCGCGACGAACGTCTTCAGGAAATCGGCCCATCGACGCCGGCTCGTATTACGGGTCTCAACGGTGTGCCTCAGGCAGGTGATTCCTTTATCACTGTCAGGAACGATCAGGAAGCCAAAGAGATCGCCGTTAAGCGCAACCAGATCAAGCGGGAGCAGGACTCTCGCCGGACACTCGGGCGTTTGTCGCTTGACAAAGTTTTCGACCGCATCAAAGAGGGTCAGATCAAAGAGCTGCGCCTGATTATCAAGGGTGATGTCGACGGTTCGGTCGGTGTGCTTTCCGATACTCTCGGCAAGATTGCCACCGATGAGGTCAAGACGAATATTATCCACAGTAGTGTCGGCGCGGTGTCGGAGTCGGATGTGCTGCTGGCGGCGGCTTCGGATGCCGTCATTATCGGCTTCCATGTCTCGATAGACAGCCGCGCTCGCGAAGTGGCTAAAAACGAAAAAGTAGATATACGTCTGTACGATATTATTTATGAGGCCGAGGACAATGTCAAGAAAGCCCTTGAGGGAATGCTCAGTCCGGAGCTGAGTGAGAAGTTCGTGGGCATGGCCGAGGTACGCGACGTATTCAAAATACCCAAAGTCGGGGCCGTAGCCGGCTGCTATGTCAAGGAAGGCCGCTTTAACCGCAAAGACAAGGTTCGTCTGGTTCGCGACGGCAAGATTATTTTCACCGGGAACCTGCTTTCTCTGAAGCGATTCAAAGATGATGCGCGCGAGGTAAAAGAAGGCTTCGAGTGCGGGATTGGACTGGAAAACTTTAACGATGTAAAGGTAGGCGATCTGATTGAGGCTATTGAGATTGTCGAAACGGCGCGTACCTTAAGTTAGAGAAGTATTGGTTACTATAATATTGACAGTTCATCTCAACATCCCGGGCATCATGTCGCTGAAAGAGAAAAGGCGAATTCTCAAGTCCCTGTTGGCCAGAATTCGAAACGATTTCAACATATCCATCGCCGAGGTGGGTGATAACGACGTTCTCAGGTCGGCCAGAATCGGCGCCGCTGTCGTGTCAAACAATCGGAGTTTTGGTCACGAAGTCGCCTCGAAAGTGATGAACCGGATCGAAGCAGCATCGGATGTGCTGGTTTTGGATTATAGTACGGAAGAGTATTGAAATGAAGCAATATAAACGGTCGAGCCGGGTTAGCGAACAGGTGCTCAGAGATATTTCGAAATTGATGGGAACCGAGTTTGCGGCGAGTGCCCCCGCGATGATTACGTTTACGCATGTACGACTAACGGACGATCTTCGTTATGCTACAGTATATTACTCGTGTCTGGGTCAGGAAAAGGAACAGGAGATGGCAGCCGGATTTCTTGAGAGAGAAAAGAAGAAAATCAGGCAGATGGTCGGGCGGAACCTCCGCCTTCGTCATATTCCGGAACTGACTTTTAAGTTTGACCCCTCGATCGAAGAAGGTATCAGAATAGAACAGCTTCTAAATGAGATCAAAACTGACAGAAAAGAATAGCATAGTATCCACAGACAGTCGGCCGCCGCTGGCCGATATTATGGCCATACTGGACAGCAGTAGCAAGGTCCTCGTAGCATCGCATATCGACCCCGATGGCGACGCGCTCGGGACCCAGCTTGCGGTGGCTGCTTTTGTAAGGAGCCTCGGCAAGGATGTCTACCTGGTCAGGGACAACGATATCCCGGATAAATATCGCTTCCTCGAAGGAATCAATGATATTCCCACTGTCGACTATTACCAGGAAAACGGTCTGTTTGATGCGGCCATTATACTGGAATGCCCCACTGTTGCCAGAATAGGCCGCGCCAGCCGGCTACTGCATGATATTAAGATTATCAATATAGACCATCATCTCGACAACGGGCAATTTGGAGACGTAAACTGGATAAACGTTAAGGCGTCTTCGGTAGGGGAGATGGCGGTTGAGATGTTTGAGATGGTCGGCTTTGACATAAACGCTTCGGTTGCCGAGCAGCTTTATACGGCTATAATGACCGATACCGGCCGGTTCCGTTACCGCTCAACATCACCGCGAACCATGGAGATTGTTGGGCGACTTATCGAAGCCGGAGCCGACCCACAGAAGATTTGTGACGAGGTTTATTATAATGTTCGCCCGTCGACGATGAAGTTGATTGGCAAGGTGCTCAACGCAATAGAGTTTCATCATGACGGCCGCGTCTGTTTGCTTACCCTGACAAAAGGTATGCTTGACGAGACCGGTGCGCACGATTCGGAGTCAGACGGACTGGTGGATTACACGCTGTTCAATTCGGGCGTTGTGGCAGGAGCCTTAATCAAAGAGGTAGATGCTACGAAAACCAAGGTTTCGTTTCGTTCCAAGGACGGAATCGATGTTGCGGCGATTGCGGCCCGATTCGGTGGTGGCGGACATTTCAATGCCTCAGGATGTACAATCGATATGCCGCTCGAAGATACCAGGCAGGCAATCATTAAGATGCTTAGCGAGGCGATTGATGAAATCGGCTGATACGAATCTTAATGGTTTTCTCCTTGTCGACAAGCCGGCGGGGATTACCAGCCACGACGCCGTTCAGAAGGTGCGCAAGGTTGCCGGGCAACGTCGTATCGGCCATACCGGTACGCTCGACCCACTGGCCACCGGCCTGATGATTATGTGTCTTGGCAGCGCCACCAAAGCCGCCCGTTTTGTGTCGGACATGGATAAGACTTACGAAGCTGAGATATGCCTCGGGCGTACCTCGACGACATACGATTCCGAAGGCGTGAACACGGAAGAAACGGCAGCAGAGATTCCAAAATTGTCGGTAGGCGAAATCAGGTCGATTCTCGCCGAATTCGCGGGACGCCAGTTGCAGGAAGTGCCGTCGTATTCCGCCGTCAGCGTAGATGGTCGCCGGCTGTACGATCTGGCTCGCAAGGGAGAAGAGATCGAATTGCCCAGCAGGGAGATTGAGATCAAAAGCATAGAGCTTAATGGCTATACGGAGCCACATATAAATTTGACAGTGACATGTTCCAAAGGCACGTATGTTCGCACGCTGGCTCACGATATCGGGCAGAGGATTGGATGTGGCGCGTACCTGTCGAATCTTCGTCGCACTGCCATCGGTCATTTGAGTGTAGCTGATGCTCTGACTGTTGAAGATATCGCTACGCATGCTCAGGATGGTCGTTTGGACCAACACCTGCTGAAATATGACGAAATATTTGATTATGGCGCTTATAAAGTCACTGACGATTTTGGCGAGAAAGTGGTGTCAGGCCCGGAACTTCGCGCGGAGAACATTGCCGCTATCGAAGGTGAGTTTCAGAGGGGCGACAGGGTGTTCATCCGTAACGGTGGCGGCCGCGTGCTGGCTATCGGAACGGCGGAACTCTCGGCAGTTGATGCAGCCCGCGTAAAGAATGATTCCAAACTCTTCAGCTATTTGAGGGTGCTAAATTGAGCGTGACTTTTGTAAGAGGTTTGGAGAATTACAAAAGGCCCGGCGACCGGCAGACAGTTGTCACAATCGGGACTTTCGATGGCATTCACCGTGGACACCAGGAGATTATCAAAACTCTCAGTGGCGTTGGTAAAGCGATGAATTGCGCTCCGGTCCTGGTCACGTTCAATCCTCATCCCAGGGTTGTCGTTTCGCCGGAAGAGATTCCGCTGTTGTTGACCACTATCGAAGAGAAGGAAAAGTTTATCCCTCACTTTTTTGAGGGGACTGTGTTGATCCTGGAGTTCAGCGACAGCCTGAAGGAAATGACAGCCGATGAGTTTGTTAAGAATATTCTGGTCGACGGGCTGGGTTCGAGAAAGGTGGTCGTGGGTTATGACCACGCTTTCGGGAAAAACCGCAGCGGCACGATTGAGAAGCTGACGGAACTTGGCAAAACGCACAAGTTCGACGTTCAGGTCGTGGGGCCGGTGATGCACGAGGATAAGCCGATTTCTTCTTCGCGCATAAGAGCCGCTCTGCGCGATGATGATTATGACGGAGCCATGAACATGCTGGGGCATCATTACGGTATCTATGGTACCGTCGAGCGCGGAATCGGCCTGGGGCGTCGCCTCGGGTATCCGACAGCGAATCTTCGCTACAGCGCCCGTAAGCTGCTGCCGCGTGACGGCGTGTATTCGTGCTGGGCGGAAGTCGGCGAAGACTGTAAAGCGGGAATGATGTTTATAGGCAAAAACTATTTTAATCCACAGGAGAGACTTTCGGTTGAGGCCAACCTGTTCGACTTCGACCGCGATATTTATGATCAGGAAATGATGCTCTATCCCGGTCGGTATTTGCGGGGCAACCGTAAATTCGATTCGACCGAGAAACTGAAAGAGCAATTGGAATTAGATAAACAAAGCGTTATTAGAATACTTGAAAAGGAGAGAAAGGATGTCAACCAGCAAAGAGCGCAAGGCTCAAATTGTTTCTGAACACCGTCTTCACGATGCGGATACCGGTTCACCGGAGGTTCAGATTGCACTGTTAACAGAACGAATTAATTATTTAACTGGCCACATGCAGAGTCACAAGAAGGACTTTCACACGCGTCTGGGACTACTCAAACTCGTGGGACAGCGTCGCCGTCTGCTCGACTATCTCAAGGACCGTGATATAGTAAGCTACCGACAAGTGATCTCCGAGCTCGGCATACGCCGCTAAGAAAGCAGGTCTAATTTATGTCTCATAAGGTTGAGTTTGAACTCGGTGGCCGCACTATGGTTATTGAGACCGGCAAGATGGCCAAACAGGCCAACGGAGCCGTCACTGTCCGATACGGTGATTCAATGATCGTGTCCACCGTCTGTGCTGAAACGGAACCAAAGTTAGGGTTCGATTTCTTCCCTCTTACGGTCGAATACCGCGAGAAATCGTACGCAGCGGGTAAGATACCCGGCGGCTTTTTCAAGCGCGAAGGACGTCCGTCGGAAAAAGAAGTCCTCTCGGCAAGAATTATCGATCGTACCATCCGCCCGCTGTTCCCCGATGATTTCAAGGGCGAGACCCAGTGTATCAACTACATCATTTCGCACGACCAGCAGAATGATACCGATATCATGGCGCTGAATGGAACTTCGGCTGCCATAGCGGTTTCAGATGTCCCGATGCAGAAGACTATCGCGGGTGTTCGTGTTGGACGCGTTGATGGCCAGTTTGTCGTTAACCCGACCATAGAACAGCTTGAGAGCAGCGATGTTTACATCACGATGTCAGGCTCAAAGGACGCCATCACGATGGTCGAGGGCGGCGGCAGGGAAATTCCCGAGGATGAGCTTATCGATGCTTTAATGTTCGGTCACGACCACATAAAAGCCATCGTAGACAAGATTGAAGAACTTAAGTCGCAGTGTGGCAAGACCAAGTTTGAATACACCCCGGTCGTCACGGATGAGGCCCTCAAGGCCAAAGTGACTGAAATGGTTGGCGACAAACTTGATCAATTCAATCGCATCGCCGAAAAAGAACAGCGTAAGGAAGAGAAGAAGAAGCTCACAGCGGAGATAGTGGAAGCTCTGGCTGAGGAATTCGAGGACAGCGAGAAAGACATCAAGAACATCATTCATGATCTTGATGCCGATGCGATGCGCGCCATGATCGTCAATGAGAATCGCCGCATTGACGGGCGCGGTCCCGATGACATTCGTGAACTAACCAGCGAAATCGGATTACTTCCGCGCGCTCACGGTTCCGCTTTGTTTACCCGTGGACAGACGCAGGCCCTGGTTGCCGTTACACTCGGCACGAAAATCGACGAGCAGCGGCTCGACGAGCTCGAAGGTGAGTCGACCAAGAGCTACATGCTGCATTACAATTTCCCACCATTCTCAACCGGCGAGACCAAGCCTATCAGGGGCACCAGCCGACGCGAGATTGGACACGGCGCTCTGGCAGAACGGGCGCTATTCCCGGTCGTTCCGGTGGAAGATGCATTCCCGTACACTATCCGGATAGTCTCCGATATCATGGAATCAAACGGATCATCGTCGATGGCTTCAGTATGCGGCGGCTCACTGTCTCTGATGGATGCCGGCGTACCGATCAAAGCGGCCGTTGGCGGTATTGCCATGGGCCTGATTAAGCAGGATGAAAAGGTTATCATCCTGACAGATATCCTTGGCGATGAAGATCATTTCGGAGATATGGACTTCAAAGTCACCGGTACTACCGAGGGCGTTACCGCTATTCAGATGGATATCAAGATCACCGGTCTTGACATCGAGACGATGCGCATGGCTCTTCACAAAGCCAGGACTGCCCGTCTGCATATCATCGATCATATGATCAGCACGATTCCTAAACATCGCGACCAACTGTCTGAGTATGCTCCGAGAATTATCACCATCAAGATACCGATTTCTAAGATCGGTGAGGTGATTGGCCCCGGAGGCAAGATGATCCGCTCGATTATCGAAGAGACCGGCGCGAAGATCGATATCTCTGATGACGGCACCGTGCTGATAGCATCTGTCGATGGTGAAGCCGGAAGACGCGCGAAAGAGAGAATCGAATCGTTGGTCGAAGAGGCGGAGATTGGTAAGACCTACGACGGCGTCGTTCGTCGCATCACCAATTTCGGCGCTTTTGTTGAGATCATTCCGGGCACCGATGGTCTGGTTCATATTTCTGAATTGGACAACAGTCGGGTTAACAGAGTCGAGGACGTCTGCAAAGTCGGCGACCGCATGAAAGTGAAAGTCATCGACATCGATGGCGACGGTAAAGTGCGGCTTTCACGCCGAGTTTTGTTGACGGGCGGCTCGGAAAATGACCGGGATTCGCAGAGGTCGAGACAGCGTTAATGACAAAACATTCGACTGCAGCCGGAAGCGGCCTGTATCGGAAGACAACATTGAAGAACGGATTGAGGGTGATCACTGAAAAGATCCCCTCAGTTCGTTCTATTTCTTTGGGTGTCTGGGCCGATGTCGGTTCGCGAAATGAGACTAAAGCCGAAGGTGGCGTCAGTCATCTTATCGAACATATGGTGTTCAAAGGCACCAAAAAACGAACCGCCAGGGAAATAGCTTCATCGCTGGAATCACTCGGCGGGTCACTCAACGCCTTCACATCCAAAGAACAGACCTGTTTTACGGCCCGTATCCTCGATGAACATCTTGATATTGCCGTAGATGTTCTGTCTGACCTGACGTGCAATGCCCGCCTCACCCCCTACAATCTGGCGCGCGAAAAGCAGGTGGTCTATGAAGAAATCAAGGAAAGCAAAGACACCCCGTCGGACTATATTCACGACATCTTTGCCGAAACCTACTGGGGTGATAACCCTCTCGGCAGGCCGATTCTCGGCGAGATAGAGACGCTGGCTGCCATGAAGCGCTCATCGGTTACCGGCTATCTCAGCAAGAACTACCGTGCCGGTTCCATACTGATTTCGGCCGCCGGGTCAGTCTCACATGATAAACTTGTCAGACTAGCGAAAGAGAAATTCACTTTCTCTGACGGTACGGTTCCTCAACACGAGGTCGCATCGCGCACGTTGAATCGTAATGTGGTTGTACAGCCCGATGACAATCAGCAGATTCACATCTGTCTGGGTTATCCGAGTATAGAGTATGCTGCCAAGGACAAGATGGCCGTTCTGGTTTTGCAATCCTATCTCGGCGGCGGGATGTCATCGGTCCTCTTCCAGAAAATACGCGAAGAGAAGGGGCTGGCGTACACGGTGTACACTTTTAACGAATTCTACCGTGATGCGGGTCAATTCGGCGCCTATATGGCCGCTGACAAGAAAAATCTCGCGCCCTGTGTGCAGATCACTCTCAAAGAGTTCGCCAGAGCGGCGAAACAACGCCTTACCACCAAACAGCTGGATCAGATAAAGGCCCAACTCAAAGGCCAGCTCACTCTCGGTATGGAATCGACATACAGCCGAATGAATCGCATGGCGCGCCAGGAATTGATGCTCGGGACGTATATCCCTATCAGACAGACATTGAAAGAGATTGACCGGGTAACATCGCAGCAGGTTCTCGCACAGGCAAACCAAATATTCGACAACTCGCAAATCGCTATCGCCGTTTTGGGGGCCGCAGATAAGAGTGTCGTAGAAAATGTCCTCTGAGACCCAGCCAACAACCGGCGAAGACCACACTCAGTCTATAGAACCAACCCTTGCATTTCATAAAGTAATGCCGGGGTTCAGCTTTGGTTCGACGAACTTTTCGCCGCGAGAGATTCGACAGACTCTTAAAGTCGCTTTCACAGCGTGGCTGGTGTTTCGGCGAGCCGAATGGGGGAGAGGCGGGGAAGAGGAAGCTGAAGCTCACTTTCGACGATGGCTATCAGCACCTGCGTGAACACCTGCCTGCGCTTATCGAGAAATACCAAATCAGCCCCATCGTCTTTGTTCCGACAGGCTTTCTCGGTAAGAGCAACAGATGGGACTACAGTTACATTTTCCGCGACACACCTCATCTCGGACGCACGGCAATTAAAGAACTGTCCGCTCTTGGCGTTTCATTCGGCAGCCACGGACACACCCATCGGCCTCTGACAACTCTCAGCGGTGACAAGCTACAGGATGAACTGGTAAGCTCAAAGCAGACACTCGAAGAAATACTGGGGGTTGCGATTGATACAATCAGCTATCCGTTCGGGCGTGTCGATAAGCGTGTGGTTGATGCTGCCGTGGATGCCGGTTACCGGCAGGGTTACACGATGAGCTTTCCTACAGTTGCTGATAGTAGAATGGCGATGGGCAGATTTGCCGTCTATTGCTATGATACGCCGTTCACGGTCCGACAGAAAATCTCCGGCGGGAAGCTGTATCGCCTTGAACAGCTCAAAGCGAGTGTCACAAATAAGCTTTCCTACGGGACTGGAATATATCGCCGCCTCAGCCGTCGGTAGAATTGCTCAATGGCGCCCGGTATAAAATCTTGCGTTTTTATCTGTTTTTGCTATTATTTCGGCTTAATAATTTCCGACAGGGTGTAAGTATGACTGTAAAACTGGACAAATACAATTTCAAGGAAATCGAGAGCCGATGGCAACGGATCTGGGAAGAAACCGGCCTGAATAAGGCGGCGGAACTGCCCGATAGGGACAAGAAATTCTACATGCTGGTGATGTTCGCGTATCCATCGGGCGACATTCACATGGGCCACTTCCGCAACTATATCATCGGAGACGCCGTCGCGCGGCACCAGATGATGCTCGGCAACGATGTCCTGCATCCGTTTGGATGGGATGCTTTCGGTTTGCCGGCCGAACGGGCCGCAATCCAGCGCAATATCCATCCTCAAGACTGGACCCTTCAAAACATTGCTGTCTCCAGGGCCACTCTTCAGAAAGTCGGAATATCATTCGACTGGTCGCGTGAGGTGACCTCATGTCTGCCGGACTACTATAAATGGACACAGTGGATGTTCATCCAGCTGTTCAAGAACAAGCTCGCCTATCGCAAGCGGGGCTTTGTCAACTGGTGCCCCGAGGATAAGACCGTTCTGGCCAATGAACAGGTCAAGGATGGCAAGTGTGAACGTTGCCACACGCCGGTGGTCAAGAAGGATCAGGAGCAGTGGTATTTCAAAATTACCGATTACGCCGATAGGCTCACCGATGATCTCGATTCCCTCCCCGGATGGCCCGAAAATGTCAAGACCATGCAAAAAGAGTGGATCGGGCGTTCATATGGCGCTGAGATCGATTTTACCATAGAAGAGACTGGCGAGAAACTACCGGTATTTACCACTCGTCCGGATACTATATACGGCGTCACTTTCATGGCTATCGCACCTGAGGCAGAGATTGTCGACCGCCTGAATCTCGAGGCGGACTATAAGCAGAAGGTCGAAGAATACCGCCAGAAAGCCATGGCCCGAAGCGATATTGAGCGGGTAGCCGCAACTGAAGAAAAAGACGGTGTTTTCACCGGTAAGTATGCTATCAATCCGTTTAACGGCGAGCGGGTACAGCTCTGGGTGGCTGACTACGTTCTGGCCGGCTATGGTACGGGAGCTGTGATGGCGGTACCGGCGCATGACACCCGCGATTTCGCCTTCGCCAAAAAGTATGACATACCTATTAAAGTAGTGATTCATCCCGATGCGAATACTTCGCTGGATGTCAACAAGATGGATGATGCCTTTGTTGAGTATGGCCCGATGGTGAACTCGCAGCAGTTCGATGGTCTGGCGGGTAAGAACGCTGTAAAGAAAGTCACTGAATATGCTGCCGGCAAAGGTTTTGGCCGTGCCAAGGTCAATTATAAGCTCAAGGACTGGTCGATTTCACGCCAACGCTACTGGGGCTGCCCAATTCCCATTATCCATTGTCCGAAATGCGGTGAGGTGCCTGTTCCTGAGGAGAATCTTCCGGTCGAACTGCCAAAAGTCGAAAATTACACCCCCAGAGGGCGGTCTCCGTTGGCTGATGTACCTGAATTCATGAATGTTAAATGCCCTGAATGCGGGGGAGAGGCGCAAAGAGACCCGGATACGATGGACACGTTCGTCTGTTCTTCGTGGTATTACCTACGGTATATAGATCCCCACAATGAATCGGAGCCTTTTGACAAGGCCAAAGCTGACTGCCTGGATGCCGATCGACCTTTATATAGGCGGTATCACGCATGCCACCGGGCACCTGATATATTTCCGGTTTTTCCACAAGTTCCTGCAGGATATCGGTTGGGTCGATACTCCGGAGCCGGCTACGCGACTTTTTAACCATGGCATGGTCATGGATGGCAGCGGCGAGGTTATGTCAAAGTCGAAAGGCAATGTGGTATCACCGATGGACCTGGTGGAAACGCGGGGTGTCGATGTTACCCGGCTGGGGATGTTCTTCACGGCGCCTTCGGAAAAAGAAGTTCTCTGGAGTGATGACACACTGACCGGCGTAGAGAAATTCGCCCTTAACAAGTTCTATCCATTGATAGCAGCGTATCGAGGCTCGAAGCCGGACTTAAAGCAATGCTTTAAGCGCGAAGAACTGAGTGACATCGACTGGAACCTGTACATCAAGCTCAACCAGACTATAAAGAAAGTCACAGAATCATTCCAGAAGCTCCAGTTCAATACGGCGATAGCGGCTCTGATGGAGTTGGCGCGGGATTTCGAACCGGAAAAGACAAGCAATGACCGCCTGAACGACTGCGCAATCCTGAAGGCAATCCAGCTTGCGGCTCCAATGATCCCGCACATGACCGAGGAAATGTGGCAGGCGGCCGGATTCAAGGAGTCTGTATTCAAGTCCGGATGGCCGGTACACGATCCTGAGGCCATAGTCGGTGACATGATTGAGATAGCGGTGCAGGTGAACGGTAAGCTCCGTGATTCTGTGATGGTTCCTGCCGATGCCGAACAAGATGTTGTAGAAGCAGCGGCGTTTGAGAGCCAGAAGGTGCTGAATTTCACGGAAAACAAGCAGATCATTAAGAAAATCTACGTTAAGGGCAGAATCCTTAATATCGTGGTAAAAGGTTAAGAATCCGGTTTGTTGCCGGTTTGCCTGATGCGTATGTTAACATAATATATCTTATGGGACATTATTTGGTCGAAATATGAAGCTCTCGATAGTAATCCCGGTTTATAATGAACTCTCCACTCTTGAGGAGATTGTCTCCAGAGTCAAGGCCTCGCCGGTTGCCGACAAAGAGATTATCCTTGTTGATGACTTCTCCACCGATGGCACCCGGGAGCTACTCGAGACCAAACTTCGCGACCAGGTCGACCAGATAATCTACCAGCCGCAGAACTATGGCAAGGGCTTTGCCCTCAAGACCGGTTTCCAGCATGCTACGGGCGATGTTGTGATTATTCAGGATGCTGACCTCGAATACGACCCTGACCAGTACCCTGCCATGATTAAGCCTATAGTCGACGACAAAGCCGATGTGGTCTATGGCTCAAGATTCATGGGTGGCGGGCCGCACCGGGTGGTCTATTTCTGGCACTATGTGGGCAATCGCCTGCTTACGCTGCTTTCCAACATGTGTACCAATATCAATTTGACTGATATGGAGACCTGTTATAAGGCTTTCAGGCGCGATCTGATCCAATCGATTGAGATCGAAGAGAATCGCTTTGGATTTGAGCCGGAGATTACGGCCAAAATAGCCAAACGTCGGGTCAGAATCTTTGAAATCGGTATCTCGTATTATGGCCGGACTTATAATGAAGGCAAAAAGATAGGCTGGAAAGACGGCGTTAAAGCGGTCTGGTGTATCTTAAAATATAATCTTTTCAGGTAAGAAATCAGGCCCAACCGCGCCTGAGAAGGTCACGCCGCTGGGATTCATAGATATTCCGGCTTTTCATAACCTCCAGATACCACTCAATATTGCGCACCAGGCCTACTTCAAGTGATACTTTAGGTCGATAGCCGAGCAGTTCTCGGGCTTTTGATATATCCGCTACAAAGGTCGAAATCTCCCCGGTCCTTTTGTTGTCGATGCTTATTTTCGACTTGGAATCGAGCTCATCTATTATGATACGGGCCACATCGATAATCCTGGCGCCTGTGCCGGAGGTGATATTCAGCGTATTCGGGGCAATCCGGTCAAATTTGCGGGCTATAAGACTAAATCCCTCGATAGCGTCATCGGTGTAAGTAAAATCGAGCTTTTTCTCTTTTCCGAAGATATTGATAGTCCTGTCCCGCCGGGCGTAGTAAATAAATAGCGGAACGGCCCTCTCGGAGACATCGTAGCGGCCATAGACGTTGGATAGGCGTACAATCACCGGCTTGATGCCATAGCACTCGTGATAGGCATGGATCAGGGCTTCCGAGGCGAATTTGGATGCCGTGTAAGGGGATTTGATGCGGGAGACATGGGTGGAGTCTTCCCTACGCTTGTCGTCCAGCTTTGACTCACCGTAGACTTCTCTGGACGAGGCGAAGACGAATCGCTTGATGTCATGCTGACGGGCCAACTCCAGGATGTTGTGCGTCATCAGGTAGTTATCCAGCGCCTTCTGAGGGTCGACAACGAGGTCATGAACGCGGGCATTCGATGCCAGGTGAATTATCAGGTCCGGTTTGTGGCGAAGCCTGAGGTCTTTCAGGGGCTTTCGAAGATCTCTGAAGATAGTTCGGCGGTCGATGCTTTTATCCCAGAGCGAATGCCTGATATCCAATGGAAGCACTTTAAATCCCTGTGCCGACAGACTCTGAACCAGCGCTGTGCCAACGGTTCCTGAGGAACCGGTTACCATTATAGTCTTAATCATGTGCTGACGCGATCCTTTCCCAAGGGTGCCGCCTCGGACCAGTGGATACATTTATCAAGGCGTTAATATAAGAGAGAATCGGCGATTTCAGAAGAAAATTCAGGAGATTTGTTTGTAGCCCCAGTCGATCAGCCGTCGCGCCTCTTTGAACCGGAGTCGGTCTCCGGGGACACCCAGCACAACCAAAGTCAGCCTTTCCCCTCTTTTGTTTTTCACGAGGGTGGTCAAGCAGTAGTCAGCAGCTCTTATATAGCCGGTTTTGCCGGACAAAACGGTGTAGGGGGAATGAACCAGCAGGTTGGTGTTAGCCATCTGAAGCTTCGTATTCTTGCGGTTGACAACCTTTACCATGTAGGTTTTCATCGATGTTATTTTCTTGATTACGGCATAATCGTAGGCATAGTGAAGAATCTTGGCAATCTCGTGGGCTGTGGAGACATTTCTTGAATCCAGTCCGCTCGGTTCATAGAAGATGGTGTTTTCAAGGCCCAGCTTTTTGACAGTCCGGTTCATTTCAACCGCAAAGTTGTCTATCGAACCTGATGTCGCTCTGGCCAGCGCCCTGGCGGCCCGGTTGTCCGAATTGAGCAGCAAAGCGTGCATGAGATCGCGGACCGTCAGTTGATAGCCTACGCGAAGCCTGGATCGTGACGAACGACGCGCATCCTCGCGAGTGATTGTAACGACGGTGTCGAAATCCAACCCTTTGTCGATGACAACCATGGCGGTGATGAGCTTCGATAGCGATGCGATTGGTCTGGTTTCATCGGCGTTCTTGGCGTAGAGCACCTCTCCGTTCTCGTAGTTTAGAAGCAGCGCGGATTTGAGATTCAGATGCGGGCCTTTTCGAACGTGATCGAAATCGAAATGGTAGGTCTTATTGACTGCAGTCTTCAGATAGGCGGGGTCGGCCTCGAGCAAATAGATGGTGTTGGCCGAGAAAAACACAAACGCTGCCAAAATCAAAAGAACCTTCGGGAATGTACTTCTCTTAATCATCTCTCTAAAGCAACTAAATTAATATTTTACCCACCTCAAAATCTCAGGAAGCGTCGGCCGTTTGCCATACATGAGAATACCGATTCTGAAGACTTTGCTCGTCAGCCAGATCATCCCGATAACGGATAAAACGACGATGATAAAGCCGATCGATGCCTGCATCATAATACCGCTGAATAATGAATACGATTCGAGCGTGGGCGCAAGGAAAATCAATCGCATAGTCATCATCGTCGGAGTAAAAAACGGAATCATGGACAGAACCACCGAGAGTGTTGAATTCGGCTCCTGTATGATATAAATGCCGATCATCACCGGCATCACCAGCGACATGGTGATCGGAAATACAAAGTTCTGGGCTTCTTTTTCGCTGTTGACTATCGATCCTATGAAGGCGAAAATCGTGGAGAAAAGCAGGTACCCGGTAATGAGAAACAGCACAAAGAAAATGACAATGGCCGGATTGAACACCAGCCGGTCGATGGAATCATCGATATTGACCATGCCTCTCATGGAATATATCCCGGCTCCAAGAATCACCCAGACGGCTGCCTGCGTAAATGTGGCTGCCCCCAATCCGAGTATTTTGCCGAGCATAAGCTGAAACGGTGTTACCGATGATACCAGTACCTCCATAATCCTGGAGGTCTTCTCTTCGATAACCGACCGCATGACCATCTGGCCATACCCCAGAATCATACCGAACATGAGCATCACAAAAATCAAAGCCCCCATATATTTTACCATGAACGGCAACGACAGTCCTTTGGCGTCGCGGGTCGGCAGATTCAATCGTCGTGTAAGGCTCAGCACCGAATCGATACCGAGATTTACATCGGAGTCCTGCAGGCGAGCCGCAGACAGAATATCGGATAGGCGGCTCTCGAACCGGTCTATCGAACGAAAATTATCGGAATTCGTTACCAGGTACATGCAGGTGTCACAAAGATGAGCCCCCGGTTTGATTACCAAAAAGTACTTAAGCTCTTCGCCAACGATTGATTCTCGAAGAGAATCCTCTAGTGCAGAGAACCTGTCGTTTTCAGCGTCACTCAACTCATAAATACCGATGACATCATAGTATGGCTTCCCGCTATCATCGAGGGTATACTGCTTGAGGCTCTCAACGAAACTCTGCCCGACGCCACGTCCGCTCTGATCAATGACAGCCAGTTTTTCGGCTACCGAAGACTTCTTGTTCGCTAACATGGCCGGCAGGAGCATGAAGCCCGCCATCAAGGCCGGAGTTAGAAATATTCCTATAAGAAACGATTTCTTTTTGACTACCTGAGCATACTCCCTCTTGAAAACAACCCAGAACTTAGACATGACTGACCTCCCCCCTGCTCTGGAGTTCAGTAGGGTCGATTTTGGCCGTGTCTATGAAAATGTCGTACAACGACGGCTCAACGACATCGAAGCGCGATACCCTGACTCTCTGCACCACCTGTTTGAGTATTTCGTTGGCATCGGCGCCGTCCTCCAGTTGAAGCTCAATATAATTGTTGAATTCCGTCATCTTTTTCACGCCCGGAAGCCTGGCGACAAAGTCACCATCACCTTCAATTTCCAACTGCACTGAATTTTTGCCGAATTGCGCTTTTATGTCGGTCAGTTTTCCGTCGATGACCTTCTTCCCCCGGTTTATCATACACAGATGGTCACACAGTTTCTCCGCCTGCTCCATCACGTGGGTCGAAAACAGGATAGTCTTGCCGTCGCGTTTCATCTCCAGGATGATGTCTTTTATGAGTTCCATATTGAGGGGGTCCAGGCCGGAGAAAATCTCATCGAGAATTACCATGTCGGGGCTGTGTAGTATTGTCGTGACGAACTGGAGTTTCTGCTGCATCCCCTTGGAGAGTTCTTCGACTTTCTTATATCTATAGTCGCTCAGGTCTACGCGCTTGAGCCAATAGTCAATTTTGGCGGCGGCTTCTGATGCGGGTAAACCCTTGAGTTCGGCCATGTAAATTATGATTTCCTCGAGGGTCATCTTCTTGTACAGGCCGCGTTCTTCGGGAAGATAGCCGACCTGGTTACGGAACGCCTCGCCTGTCTGCGCTCCTTCCATTGTGATAGTCCCGGAGTCGGGGATAGTGATATTCATAATCATACGGATCGTGGTGGTTTTGCCGGCTCCGTTAGGGCCGATAATCCCATAAATGACTCCTTTCGGAATCTCAAGCGAAAGGTCGTCCACGGCCACTTTTCCGTTGAATTCTTTTCGGATCTTATCCAGCTTCAGAAACATGCTTACCTTCCTACAGAGATAGTCTCACTAATTAACCAGCCAACATGCTGCGGTCAACAAAAACCTAAAGGTCAAGCATGCCTGTAAATTGCGTGGCATTTGCAGTTGCCTGTCCCAGGTGGCAGTTGTTGAAATATATATAGATACGCTTTACTTTCCCTTTGATTTTCTCCAGCTTGGCCTTCCACTGGCTGAGTTCCTCTTCGGAGTAGCTGTAGTCATACCGAAGCGGTCCTCCTTCCCACCATTGTTCTTTATTGCGTCCGTGAAGACGCACATAGGCGGTGTCTGTCGTGGCAAACATGTCGGGATTCAGCAGTCCGGGCAACTGCGGTTCATCGACACACACATATCCGATTTTCTCCGCCTTGAGCCTGTCATACATCTGGCGGTTCACCCAGCCGTTATGCCGAAACTCCACAAAGAGGCTATTGGGAGCCACGGCATCGCGGCAAATGGAGATATAATCGAGGCCGTCCGGGCTGAACTTGAAAGAATAAGGGAATTGCGCCAGCAGCCCCGAGAGCTTCCCGGATTCCTCAAATGGCTTTATAGCCTCACGAAAATTGGCGACATCGCTTTCGAGATCGGCTCGCTTGTGGGTAAAGGACTGAGGGACCTTGACCATGAAATCGAAGCCATCAGGAGCTTTCTTGACAATATTGGCCATTACCGCCGGATGTGGAATGCGATAGTATGTTGAGTTTATCTCGACCGTGCGAAAAAACCGGACATAATAGTCGAGCATCTTGCCTTTTTCAATATCCGGTGGGTAGAAATTGCCTTTCCAGTCGTCAAAGCTGTATCCGGAAGTCCCTATTCTGATGTCTGCTTGTTTTTCACTCATGGTAATGGCTGGCAAAACGGTTGTTAGTCATACTCACCTTACGGGAAAATATTCAGATCGGTTACCGGCAGGCAATCACTTTTCTTTTTTCGGTCGGGGCTGCTGAAAGCGAATACGACCGCATTTGGGGCATATCCATTTGCGCTGCTTATGAAAAGACCTCTTCTCTTCTTTCATCGCGGATTTACACCGGGGGCATTTCATATGCGGGACTCAGTTTGTGAGTTTGAAAAAGTCAGTGAGAAGAAACTCCATGCGGCCGATCAAAGTTGACATACGCGACATCACCGTATAGCCGAAGGTTGTGCCGAAAAACACCATCAGGAAAAACGTCCCGACTTTTGCCATTTTTCCAAATCCCCCCTTGTGTTCACGGCTGAAATAGAAATACGACAAGGTCGTAATAAGCCCCACTATAACGACCAGTCCTGAGATATCGGGCACTCCCGAAGCATCCGTCAGCGGCATTACCGTGGCCGACATCTGCTTGAGCGTCCGGCCGTACAGCATAGCCGGAATGGCCACGCCCGCCCCGGAGCCTATCATAAAAGCAATGGGTATTCGAGACAGCGATGCCGTCTTTTTGCTGAACCTGGCCCACATGAGAAGGCCGAGCACGAACGGAATCAACAGCCACAAGTTCCCGCCGGAAAAGAGCGGCTCGAACAGAATAGCCATCAAGGTATTGCTCCAGGTGATTACCAGGATGTAGCCGATAGAAACACCAATGAGCAGATATTCAGCGAACTTGTAAATCGGGTTGTCTCTGTAGAGAAAGGTCAAAATGGCCAGCGTGAGAATGCCCGCGACAAAAGTACCCGCGTCCATCAGACACCCCTTTTCTTTCTTCTGGACACGAAGTACATCACGTTGCCGAGAACAATCAGAAAGAGAACATACACATGGGCGCTGGATTGAGCCAGCATTCCGCGTGCTCCTCCCCCGCTCATGGCCAGAAGTTTTTCGTATTCGGCCGCCCCGCGCAGTCCACCCATCATGGCATACATTTGACCGGATGACAGATACGGATCATAGGTGGTGACCATAGCAGCCGTGACGGCTCCTACGACTTTGACGCCATAACGGGCCTGACCGTACTCTATCCAATGCGTGGTGAGTGAACCATCGGCTATTGACAGGACCGCAGCAACATCATTGTAGTTTTTGATAGACCTGGACAGCTCGAACTGCTCATACGGTCTTCCGAGATAGTCCTGTGGATAGGTGTCGCTGATAGACTCTCCCATCGCCAGTATCGCGGCTATATATTGAGGCCGAAAACCCAGGTATACATAATCGGTTCCATACGTCTTGCCATATTCTTTCGCGGTCTCCCCCATTAGGCGGTAGCCTATTAGCGTTCCCTCGGCCAGAAGCGACACGCCAACGAGTTTGTGACCTTTTCGAAAAGCATGACGCAACACACTCAGAGCTATCGGGCGAATCTCCGGAAGCGATGAAGCTTCATGGTCGAACGATACAATCAGGACCGAGCCTTCCGGAAGAGACTCTATATAATCGTATAGCCGTTGAGTGTACGGTGACACTCGCATATCCAGTTTGATATTGAGCAGCATGGCTCCGGTAACCACTATCAGGAGGCCAAGAAACGTCCAGTGGCGGGCTTCAAGTGCCTTCATTTTTCACCCCCAAGCCACGTGCGTTCGATACCAATTATCACCCTCAGCGATGTCGTCAGTGAGCCAAGACCGATACCGATAAGAATGGCCCGTCGCGCGGCCATCGAAGGATAGTTGCGAATCCAGTCAGCTATCTGAGGCAAACCATCGGAGAAAAACCCGCCGATATTAGAGCGGCTCAGGAGCATGAGCAGGGCCGACACAAGCAACACCGCAGCCGGAAACGAACGCGCCCTGAATCCGCGGAAAGATGCCGATGCCACAAAAAAGGCAAGTAGCGCAAATACCGTCGCCTGCATGGGGGCCTGGACATTCTCGAACATCCACATAAACGGCGTGTCTGCTTTGATACCCCAGATAAGCGCCAGTAGAGGCATCGAGATGAAGCCCACCAATCCCGCGATGCGATATATGGTGTCTTTGTTGCGTTTTATTTGGACGGCGTTGTTTTTAACGTAACCAATCACACCGACAATGAGCGTGAATGCAAAGACGATTTGCCAATAGTCTAAAATGCTCTGATTGAACGTACGCGCGAGCGGATGAGAGGAAAAGTACTGGGCGAACATAACTAGCCCGAAAACGAAGCAGACCAAGAGCGGGAATCTTCGGCCCATCAGAACACCCACCAATCACTGAGCGCTGAGCCGCGCAAAGTCTCGATCGTACTCCAGATTATTGCTGTCAGAAGAAACAGCACGATAAGTACCTTCATGATATCCTGGGCTTCCACTGAGGCGAGTATGGAACGATCACCCGACAGATAACCGGAAGCCGCAAAGACCTCCTCGCCTATAAGTGTAAAATCGCAGGCTACGATAAAAAACGACAACTGTATGGTAGAGTCCGTTCCGGCAATCTGGATAGCGTTTATGGAGTTACCTGTCTCGGCCAGTATGAGCGACTCGGCCTCAAATGTTCCCAGCAGGAAAATCGAAGCCGGCTTATGGCGGCTGATAAGACCATCGACAGCGGCAGCATAGCCGAACTGTGACGACGATACGTATGAGATATCGTCGGCCTTGTAACGATCAGGGAAACCTACGCGGGCATAGCTGCCCTTGACCACCTCCTGAGCCACGGCCATAATCACCGGGTCGTGAGTGGGATATACGAGCCGGCAATCATAGGAGGCGGTCTTTTCCGCTACGTGGCTGAGAATATTCATTGAGGCAATAGTCGTGGGGCGTTGGATGTCTCCCCCCCATCCCGGCGTATATAATACGGGTCGAGCCATCTCGGTTGCCCGGCCGATAGCGTCTTCGACAGCCTTCAGCCCGCCAATTTCGCGGACCTTGAATTCTTTTCCGCGACGCTGGCTGTAAGTTGTATAAAAGACAATGAGAACGGCGACGGCCGAGGCTATGAGGGTGGCCAGAGTCGCAGGATTGAACCACGCCCCTTCGGAAGCGGCGCCTATCAGGATATTGTAAACACCCATCATAAACCATGATGATGGCCACGGTTGGCCCAGGCAACAAAAAGAATTTTTTAATTTACCTGACGGAGCGGTTTTGTTATTTTCGAAGCGGTCTTTTAAGTTAGTCAACACGGTAGGGAGATTGATATGAAATTCAAATTAATTCGCGTCATCTTTTTGATTCTCGTTTTGAGTGTTTCGGTTTCCGCTAAGACAACCATCAACTGGTGGCAGTTCTGGACCGATCCCGGCATCAAGCCGGTTATCGAACAAATGGTCACTGAATTCGAAAACGCTAATCCTGATATTGATGTCAAACTGACCGACCTCACCTGGGCCAACGGCCATGAGAAAATAGTAATCGCCTTTGGCGCCAATACCGGACCCGATATTGTCGAGCTCGGCTCGGACTGGATCGCCGAGTTCGCTACCAACGGGCTGCTCTATGATATGTCTGCCGATATTGCCTCCGACAGCGCTACGGTACAGGGCTGGGGAATGGCGACATACGACGGAAAGGTGTATGCCCACCCGTGGATTCTTGGCACGAGAGTACTGTTCTCCAACCGTGACCTGCTTAACCGCGCCGGATATGACAGTACGTTTGTCCCGATAACTATGGAACAGCTTAAAGTGGCTGCCAAAGCAATCGGCGGTCTCGGTCCGAAGATTTACGGATGGGGATCCAACACCCCGGAAAAGCATCGTCTTTACAAAAAGTATCTCCCGTTTTTCTGGTCATCGGAGGCACAGATCTTTACCGATGACGGCCGATTCTGTGTGGTTGCTTCTGATCCGGCTATATCGGCTTTGAAGATATATAAAGAACTGCACGACAGTTGCGGATATGTAGCCGATCAACGCGGCATCGAAGATGCCTTTCTTCAGGGCAGGATCGGTTTCATTCTATCCGGAGACTGGCTGCTCAAACGCATCGAGTCGGAAAAGCCAGACTTCCCGCTCGTTTCGACTCTGATGCCCGGAACGAAGCTGCCCGGACGGTCATTCCTTGGCGGCGAGTTTCTGGCCGTCAATGCCGCTTCGAAGAATAAAGATGCTGCCGTGAAATTCATTCGCTTTGTTACATCGGCTGAAAATCAGCTCAAGTTCTGCAAGGCCAATCGGTCCGCCAATCCATCGAGTGTTCAAGCGCAGAGTGATGAATACTTCAGTTCGAATATGCACCTTCAGACCTTCATCAAGCAGATGCGGCTGGCGAAACACCCACCCGTGGACCCCGATTGGGTATATATTGAAGAGGCAATCGAGAAAGCGGTTGAGAATGCGGTTTTTGGGAAGACTCCCATTGGCGAGGCTCTAATGGCGGCGCGTAAGAAAATAGAGAAGATGAAACAGAGATGAAATGGTCAAAGGCCGGGGCGCTGACTTTGGCTCTCCCCTGGCTGATTACATTTGCCATTTTCTGGCTTTTCCCTATTGTCTACTCATTTGTTATCGGCTTCACCGATCAGCAGTTACTGGCCAGAGATTACCAATGGGTTGGTCTGGACAACTATCGCGCGCTTTTGTCCGATCCGGCCTTTCTTGAATCGCTAAAGAATACATTCATATTCGTAGTCGGTACTATTCCGGTAACCACCCTGATTGCTCTTGGCATGGCTCTTTTGGTCAACCGTCAGTTTCGACTACGCGGGCTTTTCAGAGCCGGTTACTTTCTGCCATCGATTACGTCGATTGTCGTGATAGCTCTTATTTTCACCAACCTGTTCCAGCGCGGAGGTTATATTGCTTACCTGGCCTCGTTGGCCGGATTCGATGTCCCCGAACATGGCTTCCTGCTTTCCAACGATACCGCTCTTTACTCGATCATGGGAATGGACATCTGGATGGCGGTTGGCTACTATATGTTGATCTTCCTGGCCGGGCTTAAGTCAATACCCGACGAACTGTACGAAGCTGCCGAGATAAGCGGCGCTGGAAAGATCCGTCAGTTCTTTTCGATCACATTGCCGCTTTTAAGACCGGTGGCACTGTTTATTATCGTCATCAACTCTATAAAATCGTTTCAGGTGTTTGCTGAAATCTTTGTGATGACCAGAGGGAAGTTTCAAACCTCTACGATGGTCTATTTCATATATGAAACGGGTTTGACAACAAAGTTTGAGTTTGGCTATGCTTCGGCTGCGGCCTATATCCTCTTCGTTATAATTGCTGTCTTTGCGGCCATACAGTTTGTGCTGCTTAAGAAGAGGCAAACGATATGGTAGTAAGAATTGCCAAAACGACGTTGCGATACCTGCTTCTGACACTGGTCTTGATAGTGATGGTTTTTCCTCTGGTGTGGATGATACGAGTGTCGTTTTTGTCTTCGGGAGCAAGTATCGCCATAGGCGACATATTTAATTACGAGTTCACGCTCGGGAATTATCTCGATCTCTTTAAATCGACCAGCATTGGCATGGCGTTGTTCAATTCCGCTCTCGTGGGTACCGTAGTGACACTGGGAAATATCCTTTTTTGCTTTATGGTTGCTTACACCCTTGCGCGGTATGACTATTTGGCCAACAAGTTGCTGTTTGCAACCGTCATAGCCATCCTGATGATTCCAGCCCATATTGTGATTATCCCCATGTACCTGCTGATGGTCAAAACGGGTCTTTATGACGGTTACGGAGCGCTGATTTTGCCGTGGCTGGTTAACCCGATTGGCATATTCTTGGTCAAACAGTATATCGAGACAATCCCGCCGTCAATGGAAGAGGCTGCCCGTATTGATGGCGCGGGCGAAATGCGCATCATATTTAGAATCATTATGCCACTTTGCAAGCCAGCCCTGGCTGTTTTGGCAATTCAGGTATTTTTTACCAACTGGAACTCTTTCCTTTTTCCGTTTATTCTTACGCAGAGCGAGCAAATTAGGACCCTTCCGGTGGCCTTAGCCGTATACCAGGGACATCAGGCTATCGACTGGCAACATCTAATGGCCGGCTCCACGATTGCCGTTATCCCCGTTATAGTTATCTTCATTATAATGCAGAGGCAGATAGTCTCGGGAATCACTTCCGGGGGTATAAAACAGTAAAAATAAATCTTCTTTTTTTGTTGCGCGGTCCGGCAATTATTGTTTTCATATCGACTAAGTAGTCGAGGAATATAAATCATAGTTAACATATCATAGAAAGGAATTCTCTATTATGCGAATCCTGTTAGTTTTTGTACTGTTGCTGTCGCTAATGTTCGTTGGTTGCGGAGCCAGCAAAGATTACGTAGCACAGCAGATTGCGCAGTCCGAAGCGAAGACGACTGCTGAAATTGGTACCGTAAGTGGCAAGACCGATGCCAATGCCGCTGAGATTAAGAAATTGCAGTCACTCGCGACTCAGATTTCCCAGAAGGCCGATCTGGCCATCAACAAAGCCAAAGGCTTTGAAAACTATCAGATCATCTGGCAGGGCGAGATCAACTATGATTTTGACAGCTACCTGATCACAGCCACAGCTGAGGCAATTCTTAATGAAGCCGGTGAGAAGATGGAAGAATTTCCCGGTTCCATTCTTGAAGTAGCAGGCCACACTGACCGCACCGGTCCGGCGAAGTACAACTACATGCTCGGTCAGGCCCGTGCCGATGCCGCCAAGAGATTCTTGGCCTCCAAGTTTGGAATTTCCCTCTATCGTATGTTTACCGTTTCTTATGGCGAAGACAAACCGGTAGCTCTTCCGGATGAGCAGAACGCTTCATCCAGAAACCGTCGCGTCGCTATAGCTGTGTGGGGCGAGTTGAAATAATCGCAGCCGCTCAAGACGGAAAAGAATTAAAGGCGGGAACATCGTTCCCGCCTTTCTTATTTGAATCGATTCAAAACAGAGACCCAACGCATCGGGCTACTGCTGAAGCAGCGGTACCTTCAACATCTGTTCGTCACGAACCATCCGGAATTCCATAGGGTGCATCGTCCGCTTCTCACCGTTTACCGAAACAGCGTCGAAACGCAGAATGATGCTGTCTATTCCCGCCGGAATGACAATTCCCTGGTCACCGAAGAAATCAAAAACCTTGTGGGTCTGTTTGTCGTCGGGCGTACCGTACTGCGCGGCCCTGGTCGGGATGCGCCAGTATGTTGAACTGTCTCGAATGAAGACGACACATACGGAATCAATGACGAGATCGACATCGGAGCCGGGACTTACGGGTCGTGGTCGATGTGCTCGCATGCTCACCCAGAACATCGTGGTGTCATCGAGACCATCCAGTTTAATGACATCCTTGAAAGCGATCACGGCCGGAGGCTCCAGGGTCCACTCACCCACAGCAAAGCCTTCCTCGCTTGTTTCCGGGACGATAAACTGACGGGTTCTTCGCTTCGAACAGCCGAGGCTGCCTACGAGACTGATGATAACCAAGAGTAAAATGATTTTGCGCATATTAGCCTGCTATGTGGATTTATGAAAAAATATATCTTTGTCTACGAAACCCGGCCGATCAAGTTTCCTCATCCGACTGCTTATCTCTCACCATAGTGATGACGCGCTGCGGGAATGGAATCTCAATGCCTTCCTGGCGGAACCGTTTCAGTATTTGCGTTCGCAGATCCGAGCCGGCCTTATACTGATCTAATACCTGAGGGACGCGACAGAACATGGAAACGTTCAGACTGCTGTCACCAAACTCCAAAAACCGGAAAAATGGCTCCGGGTCATTCAGAATCATCGGATTCTTCTGTGCTTCGTCGAGCATCACCCGTTTCACCTGATCCATATCGGAATTGTAACTTACGCCGACATCAATTCGGACGCGTATCTCGGGATACGGATAAGTGACATTGTGCACCGTGGATTTCATCAGTTCAGCGTTCGGAACAATAATCAGAGTATTCTCGAAAGTGAGAAATTTTGTGGACCTGACCCCGATCTGATGAACCTTACAGGTGGTGCCGTCAGTCATGCGCAGCCAATCGCCTGCTCGAAACGGTCGGTCGATCATAATGACAAAGCCGCCAATCATGTTGGCTATCGTCTCCTGAGCGGCCAGCGCAATAGCCAGCGAACCGACACCGAGCACCGTGATCAGCCCTTTTACGTCGATGCTGAAGTGATCCAGGACGATTAGAATGCAAGTAAGTATACAATTACTTTGACGGTGCGGTCCAACAGGGGGACGAATTCGTCATCTACCTCAGACTCGGTCCTGACCGCAATCGTAGCACCGTACCATTGAAGAAAGGTGGAGATAACCCTTACGATGATGTTGGCCACAAGCAGCACACCAGCACCGTAAATGAGGCCATCGATTATCTCAAAAACCTTCTCCCCTATGCTCTCGACAAGAAACGACTGAAGGTAATTGAGCAGTTGAGACAGTCCGAGCAAAAGTATGAAGAGAAAGACTGGACGGCGCGATTTCTCAAGTAGCTTATCATCGAGCGTCGTCTTCGTTCTGGCTGTCAGCATTGTCGCCACGGACGTCAGGATGACTCGCACGACAAAAGCCGCAATTACGGTCAAGGCAATTATTGCCGCAACACCGATCATTTTTTGCCATACCGGTGAGACAGGCAATTCATCGAGAAGTTTTGTAATAATTACAATCACTTAAATTCGAACGATATCCCGGTCGTTTCAAAACGCGCTCTTACGGCAATCGTATCGGCGTAAGAACCGGCCGTCTCGGAAAAACCGTAGGGAATTACCGACCCCGGATCACGTCTACCGTTGCCGTCAGAATCCAGAAAACCGCGGAGGAGGTACTTCCCCGCCGGTAAGTCTATATTAAAGCTGCGGGTCGAAAGGGGCAAGTCAAAAGTCTGGCGATTATCCACTCTTTGGAAGCTAAGGACAGCCAGGTCCTGCTTTTTGCTCTCCAGTTTTACGTCAATTTCGCCGCTGATACTGCCCAGAGAATCCGAATCGATTGTAATTATCAGAAATTCACTGAGGCTGTCACCCAGCACATTGCCGGCTCTATCCGCGATTTCGAATTCTGTTACCCGCAGTCTCAACGCCATCCCTTCTTTTATTTCACGAGAGTCAAATCGCAGATGAAGCGGGTCGAGCCAGTCATATTCAAGCGGCAAACGGTTATCCGTAAAATCAAAGAACGCAAAAGTCTCCGGTGAAAACTTGGTTGTATCGAGCGGCTCGGAGAAGGTAGCCGTTATTTCAAGTTCACTGACAAATTGCGGCCATCGATCGGGAGATATCATGAGCGTAGGCGGCCTCTTGTCTTCCTTAGCGGCAATCTGCAGACTGTCGAAATTCACAGCCACAACAGCGGTGTCATAAAGCATGCTCAAGCGATAAGTTCCATCAACCAGACTATCGGTCAGGAAGTGTATAGTTGAGCTTGTCGGTATATTCCATTCCACCATGGCGCGACTATAAGAGACGGCGGTTGTGTCGGATACCGGGACCACGGTGAATTTGTCCGGGTGATCCTGAAGATAACCGAGATCGATATCGCGCGAGAGCTTAATACGAATAAGACCATCGGGCGTATAGCTCGCGGCCGTTATCCGAACTTCGGTGGTGTCGTGTTTAGTCAATTGAAGGCTTATGTCGTCAAACGAAACGGAATCGGCAAGATTGATCGCACGGTCCGGTACCGCATAAGACTCACGGCCCGGGTTGTAGCGCTCATCGTTATTCTTATCAACAAAGGCGATCATCCGGTACTCCCGTTTTGGCAGATATTGAAATGAAAAGAGACCGGTCTGATTAGTCTGATTGATATATAGCGGGTAAATCGAATCGATTGGCACAGAGTCAGTGAACTGTGCCAAATCGTACAGAGCAACCATCACTCCGCCCTGGGCCGTGTCTCCCTGAAAAACGTGTCCGGACACCATACCGGAGTCAATAGTAGGACCGGTCGAGAAGGCCACTACCGTGGAACCGTCAAAACGATTTCTACGTAAATCGGTTACATCGGAGCTGATAGAAATGATATAGGTTTGGTCGGTTCGGAAACTGTCGGCAAAGTAGATTGTCAACCGATCCGATTTCCATTTCAACTTCGGTGGCGAGGTTGGTCTGGGAGAGACAAAAACCGCCGTTTTGGTCTCCGGCTCGATTACGTGCTCTGAAAAATACAGGGTGGCGGTGTTTCCAGGCGGCACATCGGTCGCCCCGTTGGTTGGTTCGGAGCCGATAAGGTTTGGGGCCGTGCGATCTTCTTCACCGCCGGGTGGCGCGCCTATCTCGGCGCAGTAGACAAAAACAAGAAAGCATGAAAATAAAATAAATAGAAATATTTTGATATTGATTCTGCGGGTAGTGGTTGCGTTACGGTCCATTGTACGCTTTACTGACTCAGTTTCTGCTTAATCTGTTCGTTCTCGGGCAAAAGTTCGAGAGCTTTCTGCCACCACACTCTGGCGTTCTCATTGTCACCGGCGGCTTCATAGGCGTCTCCAAGATGGTCGAATATTATGGGGTCGCTGTCAAGGGAAACAGCTTTTTTGAGATGGACCAGTGCTTTATCGTACTGCCTGAGTTGGTAGAAAACCCAGCCGTAGCTGTCGAGATAGGCAGCGTTATCCGGAGATAGATTGACGGCCTTCTCAATGAGGTCTTTGGCGTAATCGAGGCGCTCTCCCCTGTCGGCCAGCATGTAACCCAGGTAGTTCAGCGCCTGGGCGTGCGATGGAGACCTGGCGAGAATTTCCTCAAAAGTTGCTATGGCATCTTCCACCTGACCGTCTTGCTCGTAGGCGGCCCCCATGGCAAATAGCAATTTCAATTCGCCCTGTTCGCCTTGAACATGATTGAGACCGGTGCGATAGGCCAGAATCTCCTTTTCCGTATTGCCCATCTTCTTATAAGCGTAACCGAGGTCAAGCCAACTCTCGAAAAGCGTGTCGGCCATCTGCGTTAAAATCGTAAATTGGTCGACAGCCCTTTGATAGTCTTCGGTGATAATACTTATTCGTCCAAGATAATAATGATTGGCTGAATGACGCTCGCCACTCTCAACCAGCGACGTGAAGACGGAATCAGAGAGGCGAAGAGAATCCAAACCAAAATATACAACGGCCAGTCGCCGGACTGCATCGCGGTCCAATGGTGTTACTTCAGCTACCCTCCGGGCATGCTCGGCGGCCAAACCAAGAGAATCCATGCGTACATACAGTGCCGCCAACTCTCTGTTGGCAATAAGATTATATGGTTCAATCTCAAGTGCCGCTTTATATGTTGTCATGGCCGAATCATCCTGTTGAGCGATCTGGTAAAGTTCGGCCAGTCCGAGAAAAGACATAATATTGGTGGGGTCACCACTTATCTCAATTGAACGGGCGAATGATTCCCTGGCGCCGGCGAAGTCCCCGTTTTGTGCCTGAAGACGCCCCAGTTCGCGCCATATACGTTCGTTGTCCGGACGAATTCGAACCAGATTTTCGTAAGTCCATATCAGGGAATCGAGATCCCCGGCCTGACGATAGTAGCCGGCCAGATGCGAAAAGGCCATGGAACTGCTACTGTCGAGACTGATCAAACTCATATAGGCCGACTTCGCCTCTTCATCTTTGCCGAGAGAAGCATAGGATGCCCCCCGGATAAGATAGACATCAGCATCAACCGGCTCTATCGTCGCAAGTACGTCTATAACTTTATCGTACTCACGAAGGCGATAATAAGACTCGGAGAGAATGTAGCGAATCTGGTAGGAATCCGGATGATATTGAAGTGCCTGTTCAAAGCTGGCTGCGGCCTTGCGATAGCTGTTGATCCCTTCGTACAACAGGCCGTCGACATAAAAACCGAATGCACGCGAGTTGATATTCTCCTCGGGGTGAGTTGCGTCGATTACACCGGCTGGAAGCGGTGCCTGCTCGACCTTAACCTCAACCACCTCATGCTTTACCGCCGTGGATGAACAGCCCGACAGCAACGCCGCACCGAAAAGTAATACAAAGGCATATGTAGAAAATCTCTTCAACTGCAACTCCACTCAGAATATCTCTCGTCCCTTAGAAAAAACAAATAAAGCCACCAACAGTTGCAAACTATTCGACGCTTATTTTGAGAAACCGTCGTTTGCCGACTTTGAGAACTGTCTCCTGTTTAAGCTCGAATTCGTAGTCGACCTCGGTAATCCTGTCGCCATTAAGTGATACCCCGCCTGACTGGATTAGTTTCCTTGCTTCCGAGTTAGATTTGGCCATGCCGTTTTTGGCTATTAAATGAACGAGATAAATCTTTGCCGGATCAATATCCTGGGCTTTAAGCTGTTCAACCGATATCGCGGGGATATCATCAGGAAGCTTCTTCTGTGAAAAAACTCTCTCGAACTCCTCCCGCGCAAGACTTCCGGAACCCTGAGGATGGTACATATCGACCAGCACCTCACCCAGTTCCTTTTTCAGAGTCATCGGATTAATGTCCGGCTGAGATAACTGTTGTTTGATCTCCTCAAGCTTCTCAAGGGCAACCTCGGTCGCCAATTCGAAATAGCTGAATATCAGCTCATCGGGGATAGACATCGCCTTACCGAAAATATCCCGGGGGGACTCATCTATACCGATATAATTGTCCAACGACTTGGACATCTTCTTCTCACCATCGAGACCTACCAGAAGTGGCATAGTCAGCACGAGCTGTGGCGCCACGCCGTATGCCTCCTGAATCGTTCTGCCGACCAGAAGATTGAATTTCTGCTCTGTGCCGCCGATTTCAAGGTCGGCTTTTATGGCTACCGAATCGTAACCCTGCATCAGGGGGTAAAAAAGCTCATGGATAGAAATGGGGATCCCCCGTCTCATCCGGTTGGTGAAATCATCGCGTTCCAAAAGACGGGCTACGGTGAACTTGGTGGCCAGGTGCATTATATCCACAAAGCTCATGCCGTTAAACCACTCACCATTGAAGTGAATTTCGGTCTTGGACTTATCGAGAATTTTGAAAAACTGGGTCTGGTAGGTTTTGGCGTTGTTCATTATATCGCTGTAACTGAGCGCCGGACGGGTGGCGGACTGCCCTGATGGGTCACCGACCATAGCGGTATAATCGCCCACTATCAGCACAATCTGGTGGCCCAGGTCCTGAAACTGTCGTAGTTTTCTAATGCCAACTGTATGCCCGAGATGGATATCCGGAGATGTCGGGTCAAAGCCCTGTTTAATTCTAAGGGGTTTGTTCTCTCTGATGGATTTCTTGAGCTTATCTGCAAATTCACCTTCGGGCAGCAAATCAACCGCTCCCCGGGATATGATTTTCCACTGATGCTCAAATTCTTTTCTAATGTCAGAATCTTCAAGTTCCTGCACAGTCTTTTCTCCTTTGAGGAATTATCGGCAGACAGCGACCTTTTTTTTAAAGACAACCGATAATCTTATAAGCAGTTATAATAATAATTCAAGAGGTAAAACGAAACAAAAAACACTGCCGATTGTATGAGCAGTTAGATAGCCCACGGTTCGGTTTTAACTTGACTTGACCGGGGCAAACGGTGCAAATATCAGATTCATGAGCGTAACGTTTAACAAAAATCGCCATAAAGGGCGCCGCCTGAGAAATTCGCTTATTACCCTGGCGGTGGTCTGTCTGATTTTCGCCATCATAATAGGCTACAAAACTTACCAGGTCTACCAGTCAGAGTTGCCCTCGTTTGAACAACTTCACAATATCGAGCCGAGCCTGAAAACCAAAATCTACGATCGCAACGGCATCCTGTTAAAAGAGTTCTACAGCGAGAATCGACTTCTGACCCCGTACAAGGACTTCCCCCCCTATCTCGTGGGTATGTTACTGGCATCGGAGGATCAGGCTTTCTATGACCACTGGGGCATTGACCTGCGCCGTGTCTTTATTGTGGCGACCAAGAATCTTTTCAAATGGCGTATCACCGCCGGAGCTTCGACTATCACCCAGCAGCTTTCGCGAATGCTGTTTCTTACGCGGAAGCAAACCCTCGATAGAAAACTGAAAGAAGCCCTTACGTCTATCAAGCTGGAGAGAACATATTCGAAACAGGAAATTATCGAAATGTATCTCAACCAGTATTATTTTGGACGGGGCGCATATGGAATAGCAGCGGCCGCACGGACATATTTTTCCAAAACTGTACCGGAACTTACGCCGCAGGATTGTGCGGTTATTATAGGTCTTCTCAAAGGACCGAACATAAACTCCCCGTTCAATAATCCGGATAAGTCTCTTCAGGCCCGCAATAGAGTGCTGTATTCCTATTATTCGGAAGACGGCTTTACGCGCGAAGAGTATGATTCGCTGAAGGGTCTCCCGCTCGAGGTAGTCCCGGTCCAGGAGAAAATCGGTATCGCCCCTTATTTCACCGAGACTATCAGACAGTATATATATGAAAAATATGGTGAGAACACACTCTACTCGGGCGGGCTGAAAGTTTTTACGTCGCTTGATTTTGACCTGCAGGCGGATGCCGAGGACGCACTTTATAAGAAGATAGACTCTCTGCGCGCCCGTATTGCCCGCACTTACAGCCTCGATAATCAAACCTACACCGAATTCATGCCGGACACGGTCGATATGTACGGCGACTCGATTAGAATCTATAAGCCGGTGCAGGGAGCCTTTATCGCCATTGATAACGAGAACGGTGATGTGCTTGCGATGGTGGGCGGACGTAACTTTGAGAACACGGAATTTAACCGGGCCTATCAATCGTTGCTGCAGCCGGGTTCGTCATTTAAGCCGTTCGTGTATACGGCCTGCATCGACAATGGATATAAGACGACTGATATAATCGATGATAACCCTATCGTGCTCGATATCCCCGGCGCCAAACAGTGGCGACCACACAATTTCGATAGCAAATTCATGGGACCGATCACTCTTCGCGACGGTATTCGTATGTCGCGAAACCTGATTGCTATCCGATTAATTCTGCGGATCAATCCGGAGCAGGCTATTTTCTATGCCCGGAGAATGGGTATTACCGCACCGCTGAGTCCGGTAGCATCGATTGCCCTCGGGACAGAACCGGTCAGGCTTATCGAAATGGTCTCGGCGTTTTCGGTGTATCCTAACCAGGGGATACATATCCCCTATCGTCTGATCCACAAGATAGTCGACCGCTATGGACGCGTTCTGGAGGACAACACGGCAATTCAGAAAGAGGAAGTCCTCTCCGCGCAGACAGCCTATATCATGGTTAGCCTGATGCAGTCGGTGGTTCAGGCCGGTACGGGTCAGCGGGCGCGGTGGATGGGCCTGACTCGTCCGGCGGGCGGCAAGACGGGAACCTCGAGCAATTTCTGTGATAACTGGTTTATCGGGTACACGCCGCAAATCACGGCTGGAACCTGGGTGGGGTTCGATGAAAAGATATCGCTCGGTCGCAATCAGGATGGCGCCAAGAACGGCGTACCGGTCTGGGCCGAGTTTATGATTGCCGCTCACGATTCACTGCCGGCTCTGGATTTTGAAGAACCCGATGGAATCGCGCATGCCGATGTCTGCCTGGAGTCGGGCGAACTGGCCACTGATCGTTGCACCGATGTTCGCAGTGAGGTATTTATCGAGGGTACCGAGCCGACCACGACCTGCCATATTCATCCATCGGCCGGCCGCTACAATCCCAAGGCGAGACAGGAAGAGCTTGTCCCCGAGGATACGACCGAGGAACGGGTTCACTTCTAACAGGCGATGCCTGTCTTTTCGCTTTCGATTTCTAATCTTGACAATTGACTCTGATAACGTTTATTTATGCCTCAGCCTGAATCAGGCCTCGCCTGTGCCGGAGTGGTGAAATTGGTAGACGCAGGGGACTCAAAATCCCCCGATGGCAACATCATGTCGGTTCGATTCCGACCTCCGGCACCAAGAAGTGGTAAAAGTGCCGTCACCGTTGTTTTTCAGGACAGAAACATTGGAGGAACTACTATTTGCTACGATCAGATCTTTGTCGGCGTCTCCATCCAGGTCAGCAGCACAGAGGGAACGAGGGCCGTCCCCCGCCGCATAATTTACCGCAGCGACGAAAGTCCCGTCACCGGTGTTTTTCAGAAGGGATATATTGTCTGAACTGAAGTTCGCCAGGACCAAATCATGGCTGCTATCTCCGTCCATGTCTGCTGCAATCACAGCCTGAGGAGCATTGCCGGCACTGTAATCAACGGCCGTGCTAAACTCTATCATTGGTGGTGGCTCAGGCTGTACCAGCTTGGAAATAAAACCGGAAAGTGTACCACCCGGGAATAACTCTTGATACGCATTGACTAATGGGAAATCGTGGGAGCCGGTAGAACCCGTCACATACGCCTCAGCTTCCTCGTCGACAACAATATCCTCGGCCCTTTCGCCATCGCTGCCCCCCAGATACGTGCTGTAAACTAAGCCATCCAGATTGTTGGTGAGCTTCGAAACAAAGGCGTCGGATGTTTCAAGCGTACTCTGAAAAGGATTCAAAGTCGGAAAATCGGACGAGATGGTTCCACCGGCGACATAAACTGAACCCGATCGGTCCACATCAATTCCGAAAGCCCAATCTCTGCCGAGACCGCCGAGATAAGTGCTGGGATAACAAATGCCCGAACAAGTACTCTACCCTTGTAACGAAAGCATCATAGTCACCACCCTGAAATGAGCTCTGATAGCCTCCCGAAGCGCTAAAAAAGTCATAGCTCTCCGTATATCCGGTCACGTAGGCGTTTCCACTGCTATCAACGGCGATGGCTTCGGAATAGTCGTTGCCGCTTCCCCCAAGATACGTACTGTATATAATGTAATTGTCCGCTAAGCAGGTTACAAAGGCATCACGAAATCCAAACTTGTCCAAACTAGTTCTCGGGAAATTGTCGGATTGTGTTGTACCGGTAATGTAAGCCCACCCATCGTCATCCACTGCAATATCTCGACCCCAGTCATCGTTGTTACCGCCTAAATAGGTACTGTTAACGATGGTGTTGCCGCTGCTGGCAATTTGTGTCACAAAAGCATCCATTTGGCCATCACCGGGATCCGTCTGATATGGGAATTGCGTCGGGAAATCGGTGGACTGCGTTATTCCTGTAATGTACGCTTCTCCTGAAATATTGAGTGCGATCGCACGTCCCCAGTCGCCGTCGCTGCCGCCCATATATGTACTATAGATTAGGCTGTTGCCGCCGCTGCTCAACTTGGTGACAAACGCGTCGACCTGCCCTCCGAGTGAGCCATCGAACGACAGATAAACGGGAAAATTCGTAGAGTAAGTGTCTCCCGTTAAGTAGACCTCTCCGGCTGGCGATATCGCGATGTCGACCCCTGCCTCGTGGGCGCTCCCCCCGAGATAAGTGCTATATAGAAGAGTGGAACCGTTGGCGCCCAGCTTGGTGACAAAAACATCAGAGTGTCCCTGGTATGTCTGGTACCAGTCGACCGTCGGAAAATCAGTGGAAAACGTAGAACCAGTAACATACACTGACCCGTTACCATCTACTGTAATTGCCATCGGAAGGTCATAGTCGCCCCCCCCCAGATATGTGCTGTATGAAAGCACTGGATCAATTACAACCGGAATCGCTGGGTCGTAGTCGCCGCTAAGGCTGAAGCCAAAAGCACCGTCGCCAAGCATCCGGTACCTTCCCTCAATTGTCATACGTTTGCCACCGCGAGCCTGATAGATAAGTGGTCTCTTCTCTGTGACCTCACCCCACATGGTTTTGACGACTAAATCGCCCTCTCCATTTAGCGCAATGCCTTTCACGCCTTCATACTGAATCTTAATTTGCGATATGTCAGCACCCGGCGACACGACAAAATCATACTCCATTTTTGTATCACTGCCATAATATTTGAGGTCGATACCCGGATATACCTCCTTATATGTAACCATGCTGTAATTCGGAACGTCTGTGCGCCACCGGGTTGGGTCATCGCCAACAAAGTAGTTGCATTTGTGTTCCACCTGACCCTCTCCCCACATTTGCAGGCTGCTATCTGCTCCCACAAATGTTGCTTTTAGCATCATCATCTCGATACTGTCTGGCTTACAATCAAGCTGGTCGCGCAATGGAGCTTTTTCATCATGCTGAGCGGCATTCCTATCTACCCGTCGAATGAACTGGTAGTAAACGCCATCGGTCGAAAAAAACATGATGACAGCGCCGACGTCGGCACGGAAAGCAACTCGTTTGTCCCATTGGCCCTTATTTTCGGTAAAAGTAAGCACCGTGGAATGGAGACCTTCAGTGATGACACCATCCAATTCCACTGCTTGCGCGCCTGTGCAGTCATCGCCAGAGACAAGAAAACTGTGATTAAAAGCACCCTCTTCATGCCACAACCTCCTCTAAGATAGTTTAATTTGTACAGACGCAGTTACGCCTGGGTGGACGGGAGCCCGTTGAGGCCGAATTGACTCACGAATGCCGATGGTATCAAAATTCTCCTGACAGTACTTGAGCCGTAACCGGGCACGCGGCCGGTAAAAGTAACCGCTGAGATTTATTGAGGTAAGTGCGAGATGTTTTAAAAGATTATGAAAAACCCCACTATAAGTCAAGCCAATGGTCGGTACATTTTACTAAAAAAATGACCGACTGTAGAGAGGACAATTCGTGTATACTATTTAACGAGCCAGGTAGGTCGGTGTTGCGGAAACGCCTGGCGGAGCAGAAACCAGACGTTTTCTTCGGGTTGACAAACGCTCCGATATGAACGTCATTATGATAAAAGCCATTATGCGGGAGGATGAAGATGCGGCCTTACCGAATCTATGTTTCGACAATTCTATACCTGCTTTGCTTCTGCATTGTTTCAGCCCAGCCCGACACCGCCGGTCGGTTTGTTTTTTCGTGAGCTTGCCTGCCAAATAAAATTGGCCTTATCCTGAAAATTGTTCATTAAATCACTGCTTTCATCCTGCCCGCTTGTTCATCGCTTAAATTAAGGATTCGAGTACACCGGCATTAGTCAGCTTGAAATGTTGATAACTCTCCTTGGCTCTGCTCTTCAAATCCTTTATTGAACTGCTAAATGTACGATAGTTGCCTTCAGGATTGTGAGACAGTTCCCGAAGCTGGGTCAGCACTATAAAGAATTGTCCAAGGTGCTTATGGGCATCACCAATCTGACTAGCATCGCCAGCTTTTGGACTGAATTTAGCCAGCCAATGAGATATTCGTCCTTCGGCATTAAGGTGGCGTACAGTACAAACCTCCATGAGTTTTGCCAGGCTTCCCATCATAAACTGGAAATCCGTACCCTTCTGAATGCAATCTGACCATGTATCCACCATGAAATCAGCTTCCTTAGACACGAATATCAAATGAGAATTGTTGTGGAAACCAATGACATGCCTTGCCAAGTAGTCGATTAGTCTACGATTGTTAAGACACTGCTGGTTAAGGCCCCTGGCAGAATCCAGATGATTGTCACCTGGGTATTTTGCGGATAGATTCTCCCATGCCGCTTCCACCTTACTAAATTTCTCACGGGTATCATATAGCAAAGCCAGTATCGAATCTACTGCCACACTGTCCCCGACAATATCAGCAACAAAATCATTCGTTGCCGCTGTATCGGCAGCGGAGTAGCCCATAGACCCCACGGAATCCACCAGGGGATACAACGCCTGAATGTCCATATCTTGCTGCTTGTTGCCACAGCCTGACATAGCACAGACCAGAAGAACAACAGCCACGAGTGTTACCGCGAATAGTCTCACCAAAGCCCCACGCTCTGTTTTGGTACTTGCATTGTTTGTCATGGAAACGGACCTCCCTTGCGTCCCAGCTTGAGCCGGAAGTTTCAATGTGCTGCCGTAAATCAAGACATAATATGAACTTATTAGGAAAGAAAAGCAAGCGGAAATGGCAAAAAGTGATTGTGAATGTGGACTGCAGCCGCTAATATGGAGCATGGCTATTGAACCTGAAGAACATACGGGCAAGTCGGATGCACCTCAGCCACAGCCAAGGGTTAGCGACATTTACAGCCTGGTGAACAGTGTGAAATCATCCGAAGAGGTTGAATTGAATGTCCTCAGCGATATGAAGGAGCTTGCCGAACAGTTTCGAACGATAGGTCCCAAGTACGGAGAACGCCTCCTCCAAACGGAATTCACTTGTCTCAAATTCGTAATTCAAAGGGACGGTCTTCACCCTCAGGCCATCTATTATGATAAGAAGGGGAACAAAATCTCATCCCCGGACATATCCAAGCTGTCCAAGTGCGAGCTACGATACATAGAAGCACGCCTTCCGAACATATCTTCGCCGCTGGTGAGAATCCGTAGCCACCTAATACTTTTGGAACGCAACAAGCATAACAAACATGCTAAAGACGCAATTGAGGAATTGAAACAGCTTACGGTGAATGAGCTAGGCAAAACTCGCGAGGAGAGATTTCGAGACAATTTTCGAATATCAAACATGGCCGCTCTCCTTCTTGGCATTACAAAGAAACGTTTGCCTGACCGTTTCGATGAAATTATGGACCACTATTGGGTCATTGTGGAGGGAGTTGTTCCTGAGCAGAACTCACCGTTTCGTGAGAAGTACGATTTGCTGAAATTCTTGGTTGAACGAAGGAACGAGATTCGCGAAGTGGACAGGGCACGCCTCATCGACGAATGCGAGAAACTACACGGCGAGGCAGTAGCATTGAGTAACACCGCGTGGGAAGAACATGCTATAGAACTAAACATTAGGCTTCACCAATTACTCGAAATCGACCCAAGCAACTGGAAGCGTAAGCTAGCCGAGTGCTATGAGAACATGATTGACTCCCGTGGAGGCCAACCAAACATGGTTGCCTATCAATACTGCGTAAAGTCAATTGAAGCGTATAGGGAGTTACCTGACGAAACAAAGCTCAACGAGTTGATAGAGAAATTCGAAAAGATTAAGTCAGGGATAAAACACAACGGCATCGCCATTCCAATAGACAATTATCAGGAAATCCGCGATAGCAATCAGGAGCAGATTAAGAGTTTCTCCCAGTTTCGTCAGCACGAATTGCTCAATATGCTAATGCACTACAAAGACCTGCTACCCCAAAAGACCGAACTTTTGAAAAACGATACTGAAATAGCTATGGACACACCTCTACTCGCGTTAACTGGTCGTAAAGTACTTGATGAATCTAGAAATCTTGCTAAGCAGACCGATTGGGGAGCGGAGAACACTGCCCAGGCTCGGCTTTATGAGAATTATGATTTTCAGATGCAGCTCTTTCACTTACCTATCATTCACGGCATAATTGTAGAAGCAATCGAGTCTGGTAGACTCACCTTTGAAGGTTTCAGAACCTTTATTGATTCACGCTGTTGGTACGCTCAACCGAATTCTCTGAACATCTTGCCGCTAGACGTGAGGGAATATGATTGGAGAGGTCAAGTACTTGCTGTTATTGGTGAGTATTTTACTAGCTTAGAACTCGCTCAGCGGAATCCGTTTTTCCACCCAAACTTTCAGCTATGCATTGACTCCCTAGTAACCAAAATGGAGGGAATCTTGCGTAGCTTCGCCAAAGTAATGTCGATAAATACTACTAAGATTCGCAAACGTGACGGACAGACAATTACGGAAAGCGTTGATATCAACGACTTGTTGTACGAACCTAAGTTAACAGAGCTGTTTGGTGAAGACACCATGTTATACTTGAGATGGTTATTAGTGGAGAAGTTCGGCCTGAACCTGAGACACAATGTCTGTCATGGCTTAATGAGGGGACATAACTACTCGATAATTCAGATGCACATGTTGTTCATTGCTCTTCTGAGAATCAGCACCTACGGCCTAAACGCCAAATCTTAGAATCGCTGGGTTCACATGTTGGCTGACCGTATACGCTCGACAATTCGGAATCCGTTTTTCAATTGATAAGATACTCCCCATTTAGGCTATATATCTGGGAATCTGGCTTGGACGGCAAGGCTATCGCAGACAGCCCCCCCTACTTCCTCTGGAACTTGAGGATAATATCAAACCCGGCTTCTTTGGGGTCGCCCTCGGTCAATTGAAGATAGATCAGGCGCGTCAGTTGATACTCAAGCGTAACAGTTTCGGGTTCGAGGTCGTTATCCGATGTTGAGCCGAAGCTTCGTTCGTAGCTCATGAACAAATCCGGCGTGAGATACTTGCCGATTACCACCGCTGCGCTCTGTAGGTCTCCCTCCGCCTTGACTTCGATAACATCGAGATTAAACTTGTTCCCCAGCGCCTGCGCCAACTGACCGGCCAACAATTGCGCTGCCGCGCTGCCGGCCATACCTCCGGCACTGGAACTTCCCGCGACCGAGGATCTCTGCCCCTGCGTCAGCTCATCCAGGCTCCGTCCGAAAACGATATACGAGGCAGCATCCCCCTCGGAAATCTCGGCTTCATCGAGAGAGAATCTCACGACGGGCGTTTCCGAGGTTCCGGTGACATAGAGATGCAGCGTTTTCTTCTCGCGGGCAGCAGTGCGGAACACGTACGCCGCGTCTATGTCCAAAGTGGCGATATAGTCGGCACCGCCCTGGAATATCATCTGTCCGCGTTTGACATTGAATCTCTTCCCGTAGAGGCTGTACTGGCCCCGTCACCACGCGAACATCGCCAAACAGTTCAAAATCCGCGCCCTCTTTGACAACATCGAGGTCCCCCGCCAGCTCGAGTTTCAAGTCGGGACTACGTATCCACATATTTTTTGGAATGGTGACTTTCAGACTGCCGCGAAGGTTCTTCATGAATTCCGACTGAACGCTATCCGCAACCGCCTTGTCCGGTTGGGTGGGTCCGAACGAATCTGCCACGCGAGCAGTATCGGGTCGTGTGACAGCCACCAGCATTGGTTTTCTGGCCGCATCGGCGGGAGTCTGTGAGTACTCTTTGATCAATGCCGGCAGCCAGAAACTCGATCGATTCACCGCGACAGTTCCACTGTAGCGGGATTCCGTATCTCCAGCATCAAGTCTGGCATCAGATGTTAACTGAATTTCATAGTGTTTGTGCCGGACGGCGTAGAAGTCTTTTGTCATCAAATCGAGGCGTGACGTGGTCATTTTGCCCCTGACCAGCCCGCCATCAAAACCCATATACCCGGACATGCGGAACTTACCTTTGTCTTGAGCCATCGCGAGGCTATCGACCGTAACCCGATTCGGTTCGAATGTGATGCCCGCCTCCATGTCGGTGTAGTCGATTCCGTATTCCGGTATGCTGAGTCCGCCTTTGCGGATCTGCACCCTGCCGTTCACGTACGGGTTAGCGACCGTGTTGGCGATAGCAAGATCGCAAACGATATATCCACCGGCCTCCCTGACAACATATCCGGCCGCTTTTAAGACATCGAGCGACAGACTGTCGGCTCTCACGCGTATATCGATCAGGCTATCAACCTCATGTCGTCTGCTTGTATCCAGTACGACCGGAGCCGATCCGATTATGGTCAGACTTTCTGCCGGAGCCGGTCTGAGATTGAGCGTGAAATTGGCGCGTTGGTTGAGATACTCAAGTTTCCCGGCCAGTTGCTCGAAATCGAAATTCTCGTATCTTCCGGGAGCTATCACTAAATCACCATCCAGCGTTGGATTATCAAGCTGCCCGGTGAGATGCCATACCGAACTCAGCGTGCCGCTTAGATTCAAATCGAAAATAGAAGCAAGCGGTGCCAGAGACAGATTGTCCACACTGGCCAGAAAATCGGATTCACCGGTGAGGCTCACCTTTCCCCTGATTTCGAGAGTCTGCTTACCGGCGCTGTCGGCCGACTGCGATTGCAGGTTAACATTCCTGACAGTGTAGTCGCTGCTGTCTATCAGAACCGTCATTGAGTCACTGCCACCACGCCAGAAAAGATCGCCATAACGGATTGACATATCTAATAGCGTGAGCACCGTAACACTGTCGAGATCTATCTTTGAATGCAGTTTACTTTCAAACCCGTTTTGACCATAGGCATCGAGATTAACGGTTGCTTGTTCTTCGCCATACTCACCATCGATGTGCACGCTATCCAGCGTCAACTCAGCCTGTGCTATCTGCTCAGCCTTGAACCATCCCGATGCCGACAGAGCCGAGTCTATATACTGTCCCTGCAGTTCGCCGCGCAGTGAGCCAACCGTCACTTCGTCATAAGAAACCCCGGTCAAATCAATCGCCGCTTGTGCGGCAATACTATCCGGCATACCGGACAATTGCCCCTTGATACTTCCCTTCGCCTCTAAGATATCAGCCTCGACAAACCTTTTTAAAAGCGAGGCATCTTGAAGCAGTAGTTCATATTCTACATCACTGGGACCGTTGGCGCTCACCGAACCGGATACGTAGGCGCTCAGAGCCGTTGTAGATAGCGAGGCAGAATCGATATTCAGCCGGTCACCGCCATATTCGGTCGAGACAAAGGCACTATCGATAGTCAGATCAAGGATTCTCGATGGGCTTATGAAGAGATTGGCATACCCGCGAGCAGTTTCTTTGGTATACCCGCGCCCTTTCGCCGCCAGTGAGAGATTGAGATCGGTGTCGAGGGTATCGTTGAATCCCAGGCGGGCGACATTGAACCTTGACAGATTTGCGTTAACGTCGTACACCACCGAGTCAAATATATCTCCAACCGAGCCGACTATTTTTACGCTGCCAAAGTCACCCACCCCTGTCAGCGACCCCGTGGCAGTCTGCTCCGGCGTAATCTATACCGAACCCGAATTTCGTGAGAGCGTATTCGTTTATCAGGGAATTCTCAAAGTCACCTTCGACTCTCAAGACGGCGCTCTGTGGCTCAAGGCCGCTTCCCTCTACAGTTATGGCGCCGTTTAACGTTAGGGTCAGCGCAGTATCCGTGGTCCAGTCGGTTGACATGACTTTGTCAAAAACGACATTGGCAAGATATCTCAGGGGTTCGCCGGCGGAGGTATCAAAAACCGATGTCAGCGGTTTCATGTCGGCCTCGATATCGATACGTTGATCGCCGCGCTCGGCTGATAGGGTCAGCCATAAAGAGTCCTGAGCGACATTGGCATATAGAAATATCATTGGTAGCGGGTCCCTCGCCACGACTGGAATGAAACGACGGAATTCCGACAAATCAACGGAGTCGGCTGTCAACGACGCTCTGTTTTGCAACGAAGCATCCGGATAGAACTGTCCCGAAGCAGTAATTCTGTTGAGAGCTGTTTCAAGCAGAAAATCAGTTACGGCAATGCTGACACTGTCGATAGCCGTCGAGCATTCGGCATGATTGACCGTAAAGTCCGGGCCAACGGTGCGCAAACGAAAATCATACAGGTTGGCGCCTATCTGTCCACCGGCATATTCTCCGGCAAGATGCACATTGAGCCCCTCCACTCTTCGGGGAATAAGCGAGTCCGTAGCAACGATATCTATTGCGCTGTTGCCAAGTATAAAGTCACTTACCACAATATCGTAGCCTATGGCCTCCTGAGTCGTATCAACCGGAACAGAGCCGGACGTATCTGTGAGTGCGATTTGCGCAAGATTCCACGTTGAGTCCGCAAGTTGTATCAGTGATACATGTGCCGAGTCTATGACAAGAGAATCTATTTGAACAATCTGATTGACCAGTTTCCACAGATCGTAGCGCAGATGAATTTGCCCAACAGAGGCAACCGTGTCACCGTCCATCTGGATCGAAACGCCGCTTAAGGTTACGTTGGTGAATACATTTCCATCAAGGCTCTCGATGGCAAGTTCTCCATTGATGGATTCATTGGCGCTCACGACTATCTTGTCACGCAGCCAGCTACGGAAAAAGCCGGTTTGGGTGAACAGAATCAGCAGTATAGCCACCACGACTGCCACGGTGACAATACCGGAGAGGATATCCGATAATTCGTCGTCCGACCGATTTACGCTTTCTTGCCTGCTCAGCCATTAGAACGCCTCACCTACGCTCAGGTGTATTTGTCCGGTGGTTTCGTCGTCGAAAACGGGTCGGGCAACATCCAGGCGTATTGCTCCGATAGGAGTACGGACACGCAGCCCAAGTCCGGCTGAATACCGGAGGTCGTCGATCGGGAACCTGTATGACTGAATCCAGACATTTCCGAAATCCGTAAACATCGCCCCGGAGAGAATTCCCCAGATCGGATACCGCAGCTCAAAGCTGGTTTCAAAAAGACTTTCGCCTCCGATGGGTGTGTCGTCCTCCATCGGGCCGAGTTCGGCACGCGCCCAACCGCGCACCGATGAACTTCCTCCGGCAAAGAATCTATCTTCGACAGGGACAAATCCGTGGGCATCGTTGGACTTTATGCCACCCATCTTGACCCGTCCGGCCAGTACCATTCCCCAGAATGGCTGGTACCGTCGCACTTCGATAAGGCTGCGGGTAAAGTGGTAATCGCTCCCAAGGTCCAGACCGCTAATCTTGAAAGCACCGGCTGCATAAAAGCCACTGGTGGGAGAGAACACCGGAAATGAATTATCCAGCGTGAGTCCAAACGTCACACTGGATTTGTTGTATAGATCAGTCAGCTGGTTATCAAGAGCAACATCTGCCAATGATGTTGTATCCAGATTTACACGCTCAAAAGTATATGTCACCGAGCTTCGCAGAATGCGGTTGAATTCGTGCAGCACAGAAAGATTGCCGCCGTAGCGGTTTTCGGTAAAACCGGGCTCTTCCTGCCGCAGAATGAACGGATTGATCTCAAGGGTTGTATTGCTCGACAAAAATGCCGGCTGGATGAGTTTCAGGCTGATATGATACGGCTCGATATCGGAGTGCTTGGCATAGAAGTTCAGACGACGCGCTCCTCCGAAAGCACCCAGCAGGTAGGAATCGGTGTAAACACGAAATTTCTCTTCACGACCATAGCCAAAGCCTATCTTCGTGGTCAGCCTTGGCGCTTCCTTGACCCGGACTTCGACGGGTATAACCGAATCCCGGGCCGATGTCAACTGAGCCGTAACCGTGACAACGTGAAACATCGACAGATTGTAAATCCGCCGCTGCGATTCCTCGATAGCCCGGCGGCTGTATTGTTCTCCGGGCAATAGCGCCAGATGCTTCCGGATTAGCTCTGATGAAACGTGTTCGTTGCCCGTAACAGTGACGTCACGAAACCGGCATCGCGGGCCGGTCCTGACAGTCCAGATGATATCAACAATTCTCTTCTCTTCGTTGACCTGAAGTGTCGGCACTACCTCGGCATATGGATACCCGCTGTTTTCCAGGGCCAGTCCCAGTTTCATCCTGTCAGAATCTATGCCGGCGTCTCGAAATCGCGTACCGGCGGTCAATTGTAGGTTCCGCGCAGTGCTTTCAAGCAAGCTGTCGATAAGTCGACCCGCCCCCGGAACAACGTTCGAATGCTCGAAAGATACTCCACGAACCGAAATGGAGTCTCCCTCGATGATTTTAATTTGAATTCGTACTGATCGCGATTTGCTGTCGATGTCGAGCTTTGCCGCCTCAGCGGAAGCGTACAGAAAGCCTTCCTTCTGATAGTAACGAACCAGCGCGGCCAGGTCGTTTTTTAGAATATCTTCACTATAAAGAAATGCCTCCTTGCCAAGGATCGTCCGGGAAAATTTACCCGTGGCGAAGGTAGCCATACGTAGCCGGAGTTCACTATCAGGCAACACCCGGTTGCCCTCGATTTCCATCGAGCGCACTTCAAAGTTCGCCTGCGACAGAACAGACCCTGCCGCCAAAACCAGGATTGCACACACAAGCAACGTCAGAACGAATGCCCGGCTGTTTCTGTTCATTTTTGGCTATTGCTTTCTCAAGTGAGTTGCCGACCAGCTATCAGAGGGAATGTCTTCCCCGGTTACGGCATAATATATACCACAATCCCCTTTTGGACAAGAGGATGATTATTGCGCATACAAAAAGGCCAGCCCAATGGGCTGGCCTTATGATGTCGTGCGAGGTGTCCTTCCAGTTGACGTACCGGTGTCAAATATGAGTTATCGCTCTCTGCTGTCCACTTAATAGAATCCTAAACCAACTTTACCTAAATAAGTTCCTCATCCGGGTCGATAGATGAATTCTCTGCGCCGTTTTCGATATCCTGGGAATCATGATTTTTCATCTTTTGCTGCCACTTGATCAAACGTATCCGTTTAATAGTCTCGTCGATAGTGGCATTTGGCCTGAACGGAAGTCCGTATTTTTCACGAAGTTCTATTATATACTCCCGCTCTTTTTCGCGGATACGAAGTGCCTTGATATCATCCGATAGCTGATGTAATTCTTCTACCGTTATCGGGAGGAATATGCTCCAGAGGTCTTCAGGTATCTCTGAGAGATACTGTTTGATCTCGGGATACTCCTCAAAGACTCTGTTTTTCTCCTGTGTCATCTCTCTTTTACCATCAAATCGGGTTAAATGGGTCAACATTCTACCTGTTGCTTATCCAAACAGAAACCTTCGCTAATTTGTTCCGACAAATCCATTCCTCACCTGTTTATCTCCAGCCCGGGTTTTTGTTGACCCGGATTCGACAGCTTTGTATCGTTGGCCTTAACGGCGCGTCGCTTGCATAAGCCGTCGCACCGCAATCATATAGCTATTAATTTAGGCGTTAAAACAAAGGAATTTCAATATGAGTACCGGGTCTGTACAATTTATAGAAGAGTGCCGAAAACTCGCGGTCGCCGACCCAAAAGAATCGGATAATGACCGCCTTATCCGGCTGTTCGAACTCGAATGGTCATATCGAATGGCCGAGAACCCAATTGGAGCCACTTATGAGGGGTACCCCGGTTATAATCATCTCTGGCCCGATTTGTCTCTGGAGGCGGTCGAACGACGCCGGGGCGACTGGCATCACTGGCGCACAGCTCTGGCCTCGATTGACCCCATTCAACTGGACCCGGAAGACAGGCTAAACTATGATTTGTTCGAGTTCTACCTCAATGACGGCCTTGAAGGAGCCCGATTTCCAACAAGCCTTCTGACCGTCTCGCAGATGGATGGCGTCCATCATTGGGTCCCGGACATTCTTAACATCATGCCGGTATCATCCCCGGCGCACCACGACGATATACTCGCCCGCCTCGATGCCGTTCCTGCCTTGATAGACCAGGTTATAGCGCTTCTTGAAAAAGGCGTAAAGATTCAGGTCACCCATCCGGCATCCATAATTGCCGATGTCCCTGACCAGATACAAAATCTCATTACCGAAAATCCACTGGACTCGCCGGTTTTGGCGATTCTAAAGAAATTGCCGTCGTCTGTGGATGCTGCCGCGCGGAAAAAGCTGGTAGACAGTGCCGTTTCGCTTTACTCAGGCAAAGTGGCACCCGCTTTCCAAAAACTACTGAAGTATTTTGCTGACAAATATCTACCCGCCTGTCGCCAAACGATCGCCTGCAGTGACCTTCCCGATGGCCGCCAGTGGTACGAATATGTCGTACGCAATTACACGACAACTGATCTAACGCCGGACGAAATTTTCAAGATTGGCGAGAGCGAAGTAGCCCGAATACGCGCTGAGATGGACAAGGTTATCAAGGCAAGTGGCTTCACCGGGACCTTTGAGCAGTTCACCGATTTTCTCCGAACCGACAAACGCTTTTACTTTGATAAAAAAGAGGATCTCGTTAGAGAATACCGCGACATATCCAAACGGGCCGATCCTGAACTTGCCGCGCTCTTCGGCAGGTTGCCCACTCTTCCCTACGGAGTTGCCGTAATACCCTCCTATGCGGAGCAGTCACAGACGACGGCGTTTTATCAGCCCGGCTCACTTATTGCCGGCCGCCCCGGATACTATTATGTCAACACATACGATCTCAAATCACGCCCGAAATGGGAGATGGAGGCCCTGACACTGCACGAGGCTGTTCCGGGACACCATTTGCAGATAGCTCTCTCACAGGAGCTAGAGAATCTCCCCAACTTTCGCACCAGAGGATGGATTACCGCATATGGCGAAGGCTGGGCTCTTTATGCCGAGAGCCTTGGCGAAGAGATGGGATTCTATAGTGACCCTTACTCCAAGTTCGGTCAACTGACGTACGAAATGTGGCGGGCAATACGTTTGGTCGTCGATGTTGGCATGCACTGGAAAGGCTGGACACGACAGCAGGCGGTTGAATACATGCTCGCTAATTCGGGCAAAGCGGGACACGATGTAAAAGTGGAAATAGACAGGTATATTGTCTGGCCGGGACAGTCTTTAGCCTACAAAATCGGCGAACTGAAGATGAAAGAGCTTCGCAAATATGCCGAGGATAAACTGGGCGGCAGGATGTCGCTGCGTGACTTCCACGATGCGGTTCTCTGTCACGGCGCAATGCCCCTGAGTATACTTGAAAAGCAGATCAAAGCATGGGTAATAAATAAATAGGACCATAGTTGTTGTATCCTGCCATAGTTTCTGTCGAGGTTGATTTGAGGTTGAATCGCTGCCGATGGCAGACTGCCGGCCTCTGTTGAGTTTCAAACCAACTATCCCACTCCTTTCAACCCGCTCACCGATATTTGCCTCGGACTGCCTCAGACTTCGAAAGTCAAACTCGAGGTATTCAATATCATGAGGCAGCGAGTAACGACTCTGGTTGACAGATAGCTGGATGCACACTATCACCTGTGCTGGCAGCAATGCCGCCAGCGGCGTTTATCTGTACCGCCTGGAAACCGCAGAAACAGCGATTACCAAAAAGATGCTGTTGGTCAAATAGCGTCGTATCAGAGGTAACAGGATTTTCACAATTCTGATTGAAGCCACGCCCCTATTTTAGGGCGTGGCTTTTCTTCATAGAGAATCATTCAGTGGTCTTATCTAGCGTACAAATTGCGCCGGACGTCCCGCCGCCGATTTGAATATTATCATTGGTCCGTCGTCTATACACTTGTAACGCAGTGTGCGGGCAGTGCTATATATTTCTGCTATCCGCAGCAACTTGTATAAAATGCATTCACAGGAGGACCAATGCTTCGTCTTTCAATCAGAGTAGTAGCAGTAGTCTGCTTTTTCCTTACCGGCTTCCATTTGCCGGCATTGGCGGAAAGCAACTGGGTGTCAATCGATGGCCGGTCAGCCGCATCAGCGCCGTCGGGAAATGTCATCAGATCCGACAACGATGAAACCGTCATCAGATTCAACATCCCCGGATTTCATGCCGAGGACATCCTTGAAGGTGGCACAACCTTTCAATCCCTCTCGTTTAGTAATCAGACCACAACTACGGAGGTCGGGAAGCCGGCATTACCGGTCATCCGCCAGCTTGTGGCCATCCCGAATGATACCGACGTAAGAGTCGAAATATTATCCGCAACTGAACGAACTCTTGAGAACTATAGCGTCTATCCTTTTCAAGAGCCGCGGCGCGAAAATGAGACCCGAGCGCCATTCCATATTGACGACGATTTCTATGGCACGAATCTCCCGTATCCGGCAACGGCGGCAGAGATTTCCGAACCTGCCATCTGGCGCGATCTCAGGGTCATCACTCTTCAGATTAACCCGGTTCGATACAACCCCGCAACAGGGCAATTGACCGTTGCCGAAGATATCACAGTAAGGCTCGAATATGGTGGAAATAGCGATGTCAACGTCAAGAGCCGCTCGGTAAGAAAAATCGCACCCGATCTTGATAGAAGCTACCGGCGTTCAGTCATCAACTATGACTTCCTTCCGGAACGTTCATCCTCCGAACTAACTGCCACTCTGGATGGGGCGTACGATTACCTCGTCATAGCTGCCGATGCTTATCTGGACAACATAACTCCCCTCGTAAACTGGAAAACGACACAGGGTTTGACCACTCAGGTCACACCGGTTTCGCAAATAGGTTCGGACGTGGCTTCAATAAAAACTTACATATCGAATGAGTATTTTACGAACGGCATTCGTTATGTGCTTTTCGTCGGTGATGAAAGCGATATCCCATGCTACGCTGACTATGTCGACTGTATGGGCATGGATACTTTTTACAGCGACTACTATTATACCCTCCTCGATGGTGATGATGACTTCGCCGAACTGGCCATCGGGCGCTTTTCGGTCGGCTCGGTGACAGAGCTTGACCGCATGGTGAGCAAAAGCGTCACGTATGAATCAAACCCTCCCAAGGGCGATTGGCTTGAAAAGGCACTGTTGATTGCTCACAAAGAAGAGGCTCCCGAGAAGTATCAGGCCTGCAAAGAGGCTATTCGTACTGCTGAGTGGCTTCCACGCAAAACCTACGACGTGCTTTATCCGGACTTTACCACCGCCTACGGGGCATATATCTCGGCCGACGGCGATGAAGCAACAAACGCCGATGTTATTGCCGCTCTCAACAGTGGGCAGCGCGCGGTAAATTATCGCGGGCACGGCATCGAAGACCGCTGGTATGAATGGAACGTTGCCGACGAACATTTCACTACCGGCGAGGTGGCCATGCTGGCCAATGGCGAGATGACGCCGGTCATATTCGCAATTGCTTGCCTCACAAACGATCTGAGCTTCTCAGGCGTTTGCCTCGGTGAAGCCTTCACACGGGCTGCCAACGGAGCGGTGGCGTACCTGGGAGCCTCCAGCCCTTCATGGACAGTTGCAAACGAGGACTACGATCGCAATTGCTGGGCGCTGGTCTTTAATGACGGTCTCAATACTATCGGCGACGTTACCAACCAGGCGGCCGTGGACATAATCACTCTTCACGGCGATTGGGGAATTGACAACGCCCGAATGTTTCTCTGGCTCGGCGATCCCGCTCTCAATGTCATATATAACGGGAGCATGGGCCCGGATGCACCGCAGATCACGTCACCTGAAGACGGTGCGTATATGGATCCGCCTGCGCAGGCAGTGTTGGACTGGAACGATGTTACGGGAGTTGTCCAGTACCAAATCGTGATTGATAATGACAGCGATTTTAGCTCTCCCGTTGCTGAGCAGGTCGACCTTGCCGTTTCGGAGTGGACTACTCCTGAACTGGGAGTTGATGTCTACTACTGGCATGTTCGCGGAGTTGATGGGAATGGCTGCTCAGGGGCCTGGTCCGAGACTCGAAAGCTCTTTGTCGGCATCGTGAGCCCTGCTCTATTTTGGCCGGTCAATGAGGAATCCGTCACCAACGCCGATTCGATACGGTTTGAATGGCTGGCTGCTACCGGCGCCACCGGCTACACCATCCAAATCAACAGTAGCACTGATTTTGAGATGCCGCTCGCGGAAGGCTACTCAGATTATTGTGCCTCCGACCACTGCTTCTATTATCTCTCGCCACCTCTCCCCCGCGGCACATACTATTGGCGCGTTAAAGCAGCCGACGATGGTTGGCCGTGGTCCGACGTATGGCAGTTCAAACTGCGTGGTGACCCGAGTACGGCCGAGGATGTCGTCATGCACGTTGAGGATATGGTGGTAGAACGAATCGGCGCCTCTAACGACCGTTGTGCCGGTGTGGCCACGGTCACTATTCTCGACGCCGATGGTCACCCTGTCCCCGACGCCAAGGTTACCTGTGACTTTGATTTTGGAACCGTCATCTCCGGCACCAAGTGGGAAATCACCGACGCCGATGGTGTCGCTGTAATTACTTCCGGAATCAGCAAAACGAACATGGGAGTCTGGTGTTTCACCGTGGTAGATGTGGAAAAACTCGGAGCGGTATATTCGCCTGATGACAATATCGTCACCCGTGTCTGCGAGACGGGCCCGGTTTATCGCAACGAAAACGCCGCAATCCCGGCAGAATTTACTCTCGGACAAAACTATCCCAACCCCTTCAATCCCTTATCAGAGATAACATTTGGCTTGCCGCACGCGGCCCATGTGCGTCTGGAGCTTTTCAATATTCTGGGCGAGAAGGTAGCCAACCTCATTGATAGACATCTCGAGGCCGGATTCCACAACGTATCTATCGACGGCAGCCGGATGGCCAGCGGCGTTTATCTGTACCGCCTGGAAACCGCAGAAACAGCGATTACCAAAAAGATGCTGTTGGTCAAATAGTCACTTACAGACTAATAGCACCGTTCTTGTCCGCTTTAAGCCGTCCCTGAACACAGGGGCGGCTTCTTTATGATGGAGTTCGCAGACCGACCAGTACTTGCGGGATATCGCCGCATAGTCCCCAAATCGCATATGTTGCGATTGAATAAATCACAAAAAAATTAACAAAAAAACCGGCATAGCCGTCAATTTAGCAGGAACGTTGGTGGATGTGATTCGGGACCAAGCTGTTTGTCCCAGCGTACCGGGTGATAAACCCGGCTGTTGAGGCGAAGGCGGGTGTGATTAAGCAGTCCCGAAACGGTCATCCCCAAGGATCTCCTCTCCGCTTACTGTTGACGCTCGGAATGTCGCGCAAAGGCCATCCCTGCCCCTCGCAGGGATGGCCGACATTCTTTCAGGCATTTTCCTTTTCCCTCTCCCCCCTCCGATTTTACTTGACAAAACGGCTAACATTAGGTCTATTAGGTTAGTACAATGACTTCGCGCACGATGCTGATGGACTTACGCACAATCGGCCATCGGAATACTATATCAAAATAGTCTTAATCTGAACCATCGGCAACACCCGGAAAATTACAGAACTTTTAAATAGGAAGGGTGAACTATGCTCGTAAAAAGCCTATTAGAGAGTAAGCCCAAGGAGATCGTTACAGTCGGTCCGCAGACTTCGGTAGATGACGCCATGGACATGCTCATCAGGAAAAATATCGGCTGTCTGCCCGTCCTCGACCACAACAAGGAGCTGATTGGGATCGTCAGCGACAAGGACATCTTCAAAAAGATCCACCAGACCAAGGGCGAGTATCATGCGCTGAAAGTCGCGGATGTCATGACCGCCGACCTGATTGTCGGTCTGCCCGATGATGACATCACTTACATCGCCGGTATCATGAAAAAGAACTGGATCAGGCACGTGCCGATCGTGGAGGAGGGCCGGGTTATCGGCCTCGTCTCCCTTCGTGATATCCTCAAGACCATAACCAAAACGACTGACATCGAAAATCGCTACATGAAGATGTACATGGACGGTCTTCACACTCGTGACCGCTCCGCCGATTATTAAGGGCCGAGCCGAATTTGGCACAAAAAAATACGGGTGGAGAGCCATCCACCCGTACTATATCATATTCTGAGAACTTCTGACCGGCTATAATTCTTTCCAGGCCATCATTACCATTTCGCCGGTAGTCCCCATCGGCGCTTCCATTAAAGAACGATCGTAATGTACCTTTGAGGCATCCTCCATCGATACCGACTTGGCTATTATCGAGCCGTAGAAATCACAGGCCATGCCGATATCGGCATCGGCGTCCGGCCCGTAGAAAGCGGCGTGGATGTCAATGCTCATACCAATCGTAAAGATAGAGCCCTTTGAAAAGATTTGTAGACTGCCTGGTGGTTCGGTCGGATTTACTGAAGAATTGGCCTCAATCTCCAGGTCTCCGGTCATATATATTCGTACGCACTCGCCCGGCGCCACCAGAATGTCCGATGTTGATCCCAAATTAATGTTTGAGAAATAGTAGGTCCCGCCGCTCAAGGTCACCACGTCGTTATTGCCCACTTCAAGCTCGTGAGTTACCCCGTTATAGGAGAAACTTCCGGAGATCCCTCCTGGCGCCATATTGTTATCGTGGGCCTGAGTATATAACGAATCATGTATCGGTTCTAATTGATAGGGCAGGATCCCTGTTTCTACAGCCCCCACGACGGAGCAGGTGAAGCAGATATCAACGCCGCCGGAGTCTGCGCTGGAAGCATCACCACCGACAGTCGCAATATTGACGAGGTCAATGTTTCCGTTAGAGGCTACGTCGCCTGCTATGCTTGCTACCGTGCCTGCATATGTTCCGGAATCAGAATTGTATGAGTCGGTTTCCGTGTTGTTGATCATGACCACACTGTCGTCGCCGAAGACGGCGTACTGAAATGGATACCACAACCGGGGTACAACTATGGCCTCGAGGTTTGAATGGGCGTTTTCCACCGTGGCGGTCGAGCGCAGAGTAACGGTATCGATTATGGCGGAATCAATGTCGGAATGTGCCACCGCTACCGAATAGTTGCCGGCTTCAAACGTCACGGCGGAATATCCATCGGCCCACTGATTGTCACCGATCAACTCCACCAGGGCGCGTTTCAGCCCCGCCTCGGCGACATAGAATGCCTGGTCAGCGTGTAGCTGGTTAAAAGACAACTCAATGTCGGTTTGAGCAGTATCGACGGCTGTCAGCGCCGCAATGGCAAGCATGGCCATCAGAAAGATCGTGATAAGTAATGCTCCCCCTCTGTTACATTGGGAAATGCGCTTAGCCAATCGGCCCATCTCCTTAACCCCTTTCTAGTTTGTATCAGCAGCACCGCTAAAACTGTCCGCAAAGTCGGTTAGTCCGCTGTTTCGGCTGTATCTCTCCATCGTTGAGCCATCTCCACCGATGGAAGGCCAAAGTGCTGCGACAAACTGGTCGCCCTTACACCTGTCGCCCTGTGTCTATCTCAAAGTCAGGAAAGCCCCACTGGTTAGCCCCGCGAGTACTTTCAATGTATTCAATATATTAAATCGGTCATCTTTTCATATTCTTGAGCCGTGGATGACTATCGGATTCCAAAGTCGCAACTCCCGGGTCCGGCCACGATTCAAATGTGTTCCGCGACCATGCGCCGGCCGGAAGACCGCTTGGCCTCATACATAAGCTGATCCGCCCGTTTTATCAGCGTATCCATGTCCAGATGCTTATCCGGTCCGGTCTGGACAATCCCAAAGCTGACAGTGACGTCACGAAATTCTTTTGAAAACTCGCCGATCACCCGCTGGCAATATATTCTGGCCTGGGGCACGATAGAGTCGGGAAGTATTACGCAGAACTCATCTCCTCCGTACCGGCAGGCTATATCAGACTCTCTCGATACCCCCATCAACACCCAGGCGAGCCGCTTCAGTACTTCGTCCCCCACATAGTGGCCCTGCTCGTCGTTAACATATTTGAAATCATCAACATCCATATACACCAAACAGAGCGGACTGTTGTTGCGGATAGCGAGGGCAAGGTAGCGCCGGAGATATTCAGTGAAAGCGCGATGGTTGTACAGTCCGGTAAGACTGTCTCGCCGCGACAATTCTTCGAGTTGCCTGGTCCTCAAGGATACTTTATCCTCGAGAGTCCGGGCATAGCTTTCAACTTCCAGCCTGGCTTCATCTACCTCCGAAATCAGACCATAGAAATAGGTGTCGAGGACAAAGAGAGTGTCGAACGACATTATTGCATCGAGTGCATCCCAGGTGTCGCGATCGAATTCTTGGCTGCTGATGCGCTCACCCACGTGTCGCCGCAGAATGTCCTTCAGGCTTTTCATGGCAGACAGGTACAATTTCGGAGTAATTCCCTTGCGTTGGTGAACAAGGCCTATTCCGAGACGTTCATAAACATAGTCATGGTCATACTTACCGCTGAACAACCCCTGGAGGTATTTCTCCATCCTGTCATGGAGATGCTGAAGCATGTCGACATTCAATTTAAATCCGACCACTTCGTTCATAGCGGCAAGCTTGGAAAAAAATGCTACTACAATATCGTATATGGAGGGTTCGAGGAGTTTCCCGGCATTCACCAGAAGAGGAATATGGTCCCGGCGCAAACCAACGAGGTTTTTTCGTTGTTCGATCTCTCGTTCATCGATTCCCATTCGATCGATTAGAGCCGTATCGACATCGTACATCACAGTGCGTCTCATGTTGCGTCAGACAGCGAATGCTCAGAGCAGACACTCTTCGCGGAATCCATCCCTTAAGCCCCCTACTGCCTGAAATTCAAAGTTGTCGAGCACGAAATATATAACACTATTTCGGTAGTATTTGGATAATCTTTACCGGACCAAAGCCACTCCCGGTCGTTTTTCCGGTCAGTTTCCTCGGAGAAGAGAAAATCTCTCTCTTATGGTGCGATGCTGTCTCCCTATCATATGATCACTTAACCGCCTTCGCTAATGTGTCACTTGAAGTAGATATTTGACCCTAAGTCTCCAACCAATCAGACCGGATAGACCGTATCTTCTTCGAAAATCGTAAAGGAGTACCCATGAAACCCCTATCAACGTTATTATTGATTGCGCTATTCGTGTCCGGCTGTACAAAGCAGATTGACATGGTGGCGGAAACAGAAGCTCTGATGCAAGCCGATCGCGACTTTTCCAGCGTCTCAGAGAGCCTCGGGACATATGTAGCTTTCGAGCGATTTATGGCCGATAGCGCCACTGTGTTGAGAAACAGGTCTCATCCTATAACCGGTCACGACGAAATAATGAAGCTGTTCTCCCCTTCCGACAGCAGCCGTTTGACCTGGGAACCGCTCTTCGCCCGAGTTGCCCGGACCGGGGATATCGGTTACACAATAGGACGCTACGATTATTCGGCTGTGGACTCGGTCGGAGACGAAATTCAGGCAGGTGGTTATTATATTACTGTGTGGGAGCGTCAGGCCGATGGTAGTTGGAAATATGTATTTGATGCCGGTACACAAGGGCTACCCGAAGAATCAAACTGAGTCGGGATAGTATCTTGTGATTATGACCAACGTCGCCTAACTTTCGATCCATTCAGCCAGACGGTCGATTCCTTCAAGCACTTTATGGCACCACTTCTTGGTGAAGTCCTCAGGAATGGGTTTATCGAGCGGTGAAGTTTCGCTTGCCGCCAGCGCCCTGGCTCCGTCAAAATCAACATAAGCCAACCTGGCCGTAAATTCCTCCAGAGGTCTTTCGAAGGCTACCCCCGGCAGTATAGCGATGCCGGTCTCATCAAGAAGCCGCTCACACATCTGGACGCTATTGCGAATTCCGCGGGAGGCAAACTTGTCACGAAAGGTAGTCAAATCGAGAAAGAGGTAAAAGGCTCCTTCGGGAGGGTGGATTCGGGCTCCGACACCAACCAGTCGATCACGAATCTGATTGCCCAGAGCAGCCAGGATCCTCCGGGTATGCCACAGGTATCTTTCTATCGTGACCCCTCCGGAGAAAGCCCGCACCGCGGCGTACTGTATCGGCGTTGACACCGAGGTATATGTTTCCGATGCCACCGAGGCCATCGTCTCAAGTAGCCAATCAAGATCATTGGGAAACGCGAACGTCCCGAGCCGCCATCCACCCGCGCCACACCATTTGGAAAGACCGGAACTGATAATCGTGCCCTCGGGGTAATACCGCGCTACTGAAACATGTCCCCCCTGATGATGGAGTTGACCGTAAATTTCATCCGAAAGCAGAATCACTTCAAATTCCCGGGCGACCGCAGCCAGATCCTTTAGCTCCGTAGACGTGTAGGTACACCCATCGGGATTACCGGGATAATTGAGTATCAGGATTCGCGGACGATATTTGTCTTCCTGACTCTTGCAGTGCTCCTTGAGTTTTTCAGCGGTGATATGCCAGCGGTCTCCAAAGGTCGTATGAATCAAGCTGACCTTACGGCCGATTATCCGGGCCTGAGGTACATATGAAACCCAGCAAGGAGTCGGAAGAAGTAGTTCACCATAGTACACAAGTTGAAGGAGAAACATCAGTTCCTTGGAGCCCGGTCCGATGAGGATGTTCTCCTTGTCGACCTGTATTCCGTCCTTGCGGCGGTGAAATCCGGCTACGGCCCGTCTTAGCTCCGGGTGACCCTTGGCCGGAAGGTAATCCTTTTCGTGGGCATGGAGCTTCAGGGCATCTACAACAGCAGTTGGAACCGGAAACGGTGATTGACCCAACCCCAGTCGGTAGACATTGCGTCCTTCCGCCTGCATTTCGCGGCTGCGATCATTGATAGCCAGTGTCGCCGATTGCGGCAGGCCCCGAACATCCAAATTGAGACTTACACGTTTACTAAGGTTCAGTGTCGACCTCACGGTTTGGAAATTCCCTGCATTCATTTTAGCCCCGTTGCCATGAGAGCGCAAGAAAAAACAACCACATTACCACAGAGCAAAACCGCCCCTGCTCGATGCCTGTTAAGGGTTTCAGTCGAGGCGGCTTTCATCTACTGATCAATCCCGATCTACTGGTCGGATTATCGCTAACGTTGCTTATAGTGCCTGGCAAACGTTTTGGCGAATTCCTCCACAGATGTCGGCGTTGTCGTCTGAGGGGTCCGACGGGTTTCAGGCGTCAAATGTCCCTCGTTCATAGTCCGGGCCATTTCCGTGAAGGCCGAGGCAACATTGTCGGAAATCCCTGACTTGACCATCGCTCCCCGGGCATCCTCGTAAGGGAACTGAATATACTTGAGGTCTTTCTTGCCGATCGTATCGCCTATGACCCTGACAATCTCGTTGTAGGTGACGTCTTTGGGACCCAGCAGTTCCCGGACAGTGTGCCCTGTAAAGTTGGTCTTAGTGATAAGTTCCGTAGCCACGTCAGCTACGTCCTTAGTGGCAATCATGGGAAACCGCAAAGCACCGTTGAGAGGCGTTCCCACCATGTTTTGGGTCTTAATCATATCCATTGTGCTCATGATGTTTTCCATGAAATAGGCCGGGCGGAGATGAACAATGTTGATGTTTGTCAGCTTGTTGAGTCTGAGTTCCTGATCATGGAGACCCTGAATCGGTCCCGTTTTTGACGGGAGATTCGCCCCGATGCTGCTCAGATTGACTACATGGGTAACACCGGATTTTTTGATTGCAGTGGTGATAGATTCACCGATTTTGTTCTGGTATTCCCGCATATTGGTTGTTTTCAGGTCAGGCGGTACCATGGTAAAAACCGTCGTAGCTCCGGTAAAAGCTTTGGTGAGAAACTCCGTATCCTCGAGATTCCCAATCCAGGGTTCTGCTCCCCGATCGACAAATGTCTTCAGGCGTTTGGCATCCCGGCCGATAACGCGTACCTTCATCTTCTTGTCCAGCAAATTGTTGGTTATTTTGCTGCCAATGTTGCCCGTGGCTCCTGTGATTACATACATGGCCTGTCCTCCTTGGTATTAAGGATATTGCTCCCCTTTTTAGCGTCATATTACGATAACTCAGGTGCTTCTGATTGAGATTGCATGAATTATGCGAGAAGGCTCGGCTTATTAAATTATACGTAGCGAAACAGCCGCTTATTGATAGCAATCTCCTGTCAAACCGGCCTCAAGCCAGGCGAATTTGCGGGATCATCCTCGTGGTTGTCGCTTCCGGTCTAGCAGAATAAATAATTGATTTATGTGAGCCAGCGGTGTATCCTATAGTAGCATATATCTACGTGGAAGGAGGCTATATGGCATCGTTCATAATGGCTATGACGATTAACCCGAGCGCCAAGAAGATGCACCCGGACCTCTCGCACCAGATAAACGAATCCCTTGAGATCTTCACCAGGAACAAGGTCAAAGTCGTCAACCTGTACGCCACTTTGGGGCGCTACGATTATCTGGCAATCTTCGATGCCGATGATCAATCGAAGGCTTTTAAAGTGGCAGCGGAAATAAATCTGAAAGGGGTGCTCGAAACGGAAACGTGGCCCGTTGTTCCTTATGAGGATTTCTCACAGATATTGAAATAACGGCCGTTCTGAATTCTCCGGGGGAAGTACGATTTGAAACGGGGACAGAGTATTATCCCTGTCCCCTGCGTGTTTTTCTCTCCGCCTACTTCAGCAACATCATTTTTCGAGTCGCTACAAAATCATCCGTTTCCAGTCTGTAGAGATAGAGACCGGTGGCAACCTTACTACCGTTGGTATCGCTGCCGTCCCAGGCGATGCTGTGATCTCCGGCGTTTTGTTCACCATCAACCAACCGCGCGACTCTCTGGCCGAGAAGATTATATATGTCGAGCGCAACGTGCGAGCGGCTCTTGAGAGCATACGTGATCGTCGTGGTCGGATTGAAAGGATTAGGGTAGTTCTGCTTAAGAGAGAACCGCTCCGGAACCTGATTGCCGGCCATTGTCTCCCCCACTCCCACGGACAATGGTTCGAGAAGATTCATGAGCAGGGAAACACGGTCAGCACCGTTCGCAGCTACAGCCAAATCCATATCACCGTCGCCGTCTATGTCGGCGGCAAACGCGTTGTGAGGTTCACTTCCCACGCTGTAGTCGTATTCCTTCTCAAACGTTCCATCGCCGTTATTCTTGAGCAGGGTGACGTTGTGCCCGTGACGATTCATCACGACAATATCCTGATAATCGTCGCCATCGAAATCAGCCGCCAGAGCTGAATATGGGGTCCAGCCTGCCCAGTACTGCGTACCGTCATCAAACTCCCCCGTACCATCGTTGATAAATACCTTGACAGTGAACTGGTACAGCTCCGTGACAATTAAATCCAGGTCACCATCGTTGTCCAGATCCGCGGCATCTATTGAATTAGGTTCTGTAGCCGAGACATAATTTGGCGCAGCCGCAAAAGTACCATCGCCGTTGTTCAAGGCGAAGGAAACGATGCCATATCCATAAACAGCTACCGCCATATCGATGTCGTCGTCCCCATCAAGGTCGGCTGCCTCCACCACCCAGGGATTCACACCCGTTTGGCCAAGAGTCTGCCCTAATTGAAAAGTGCCGTTGCCATTGTTCAAAAGCACCATCAGCGTAGTATCGTTGGAGTTGCTTACGAGAAGATCGGGACCATTGATGCCATCAAAGTCGGCTGTAACAATAGACCATGGGTCGATTCCCACTTCGTAAGCCGAGCCGCGGCTGAGGACGCCGTTTCCATTATTTAGAAATACGATGACACTATCATCGGTGTAATTGGGAACGGCGAAATCAATATCATCGTCTCCGTCGAAATCGCCATAGGCCAGCAGTCCCGCGTCGTCGGAGTAGTCGCCTACCTTGTAATTCACAACGTCCTGATAGGTACTGTCGCCGTTGTTGATTATAATCGATACCTCGCCGTACGAAAAGCTGGAGGCGGCTATATCCAGAACGTCGTCTCCATTGACATCAACACACGCGACACTTACGGTGGCGTCACCGGCAGCACAATTTGTCAATGAAAGGAATGTTCCGTCACCCTTGTTGAAACTGATCGTGATGGCATTCGCCTGACCGTTACAGACCAACACATCAAGGTAGCCATCGTCATCAAGGTCAGTCGTGGTAACGGCCTGCGGATAGAGCAGCGAATAATTCCCACCGTAGCGTACAGGCGGCCCAAACACCCCGCTCCCCTGGTTCAGTTGTACGGCAAAGCTGTAGGTATAATCGGTCAGGATCAGATCCTCAAGACCGTCATCGTCGATATCCGCCAGATGTATTCTGTCGGGGCTTGAGCCTTGAGCATATGTACTCGAGTATACCGTGGGCGTGGTTGAAAATACGCCCGAGCCATTGTTGGCCACCAGGCAGACATAGTTCAGGGCATAAACGACGAGATCCATATCGCCGTCTTCATCGTAATCAAACGGACGAATAGCTCCCGGATGATAAGAGCCCACCGTGTAATCGGCCCGGGCAAAAGTGGAATCACCGTTGTTCAGAAGTATCGAGTAGTCGTAGTCGTTGCCGTTAATCAGAGCCAGGTCCATATGACCGTCGTCGTTGAAATCGGCAGTACACAGACTGTTCACCTGCCGGCCGACAGTGGTAGACGATATATACGGAAAGGCTCCGCTTCCGTCATTCCACAGGACAGTGACGTTGTTGGCTTCATGGTTACCACTGGCCAAATCGATCCAGCCGTTGTTGTCCAGATCCACGGCTACCAAATCGTATGCCTGCGTGATCGGCCCGTAACTGGCCGATTCACTCAGAGGCACCATCGCCATCATTTTCCATAATGACGATTCGATTCTCGCCCCGAAGCGACACCGCTACCTCAAGTACCCCGTCGTTGTCAAAATCGGCGGCCGCCACCGAAAACAGGTACTGGCCGACCACATACCTTTCGGCCGGTCCTATCGTACCGTCTCCGTAGTTGAAGTGGACAGCAAAACTGCTGTCGTAGTTGTCGTAGTTGGTGACAATGATGTCATCGAGATCATCGCCATCAAGGTCCGCCAGTACAATCTGGTAAGGTTGTGTCAGGGTGTGATAGGAAAGTTCCGATGTAAACTGTTGCTCGAATGCCGACGCCCCACCGGCAATGGCAAGTACTAAAACCATTAAGACTGTAATGGAAGTACGCATGTAAACCCCGTGTTGTTAAATTGCTGTTGCTTGTTGTATCGATAAATATAGTTGTTTTTGTCCTGATTGTCAAAGTGCAACAATTGATATCCAAAAGAATTCCCCGTCGTGCCGCTGCCACAACCGCTGTAAATACAATCCCGGCTACAATCACCGCCGGAAAGACCGGAGGCATAATCTTTTGACTTTTTAAGGCGCCATGCGTATTTTCTGTATAGAGAGCTCTCTCAAATCACATTCAAAGCAGGAGGTTTAAGGTGGCTACCTTTATGCTCATGACCAAACTCTCCCCCGACATTACAGCTAAGATGAAAGACCGGGCCAGAATTGGGCGCGCCTGGTTGGATAAAGTCAAGGAAAAGTGCCCTGATGTCAAATTCCTGGCTCACTACGGACTGCTCGGACCGTTCGATTTTGTCGACATCTATGAGGCACCGGATGCCGAAACGGCTGCCAAGGTTTCAATGATAAGCCTTGCTAACGGAGCCTTGCAGGCTGAGAGCTGGATGGCAATTCCGTATAAAAGGATCGTGGATCTTGCCGGCGAAATAGAGTGACTTTCCCTTTCGCCGGCGTAACCGTTTGGAAAAAAACAAGATAAGCAGGGGATGTCTGCGTTCTCGACCATTTTTGCTTTGACAAAAAACGTTTTTCTGACTAAATTGGAATACTTGGACTCAAGTACTCACAGGAGAAAAGCGTCAAACAGCAGACATCACCTGAGTTATAAGCGCCTAATGCATTACTTTCCTTTGCTACAGCATCGAGCGGGTTCTCTATACGCGTAAACAGATTCGAGTTTTCTGACGATATAAGCAGTAAGTCGGTATTCTCAAAAAGATAATTCTGAATTGAAAATATTGAGTAGGCAACAGATATAAAAGCACCTCGGGCGAGCATTGGCTGCCTCGGGGATGAAAGGAAATCACTATGTCTTTTCTGACCGTGCCATCAGGCAGAACGAAATCTTCTCTTCCACTTATTGCCATCGGCGTCTTCCTGTTGGTTCTCCTCGTCGCCTCAGTCGTACAGGCACAGCTGACCGAGAAAGACATCGAGGCTCTCCGCGAGCGCGGCAAACAGGAGGGCTGGACCTTCGAAGTTGGCCTTTGTGAAGCCAACTCCAAGTATGCTCTCGAAGAACTCTGTGGATTTAACAAACCGGATAACTGGTACGATATGGCTCCGCATACGACCTTTACGTCTACGTCCCTGGCTACAATGGCATCCCCCTCAAGCTGGGATTGGCGCGTCTACGACGGCGTCTCGCCCATAAAAAACCAGGGGAGCTGCGGAAGTTGCTGGGCGTTCGCTACTGTCGGACCGCTCGAGTGTGCAATCCGGATTCGTGATGGAATCACGGTAGATTTGTCCGAACAATGGCTGGTTAGCTGTAACCGTGACGGATGGGACTGCACCGGCGGTTTCTTTGCCCACGATTATCACGAGTCGAAGAAAGATCTCTGCAACACTAGCGGTGCCGTCTACGAAGTCGATTTTCCTTATGTAGCTGCGGATGTCGCCTGCAACTGTCCCTATGATCGTCAGTACTGGATCGACGGCTGGGCCTACATTGGCAACAGTTATACCATCCCACCAACCGAGGATATCAAGCAGGCTATTATGACCTATGGACCGGTCTCTGTTGGCATTTTCGTAAACGACGCCTGGTACGGATATTCCGGCGGCATCTTCAATAACTGCGAAGTAGGTTCGACCAACCATGCCGTTACTGTTGTCGGCTGGGACGACAACTTCCGTGAGTCCGGCGTAGGCGTGTGGATCGTCAAGAACTCATGGGGTACCGATTGGGGCGAAGACGGCTATATGTACATGCCGTACGAGTGTTCCATGATCGGTGAAGGCGCCTGCTACATCGAATTCGGTCTACCCGGATTCTTCTTCTGGGCCGACACCACGTTCGGATGGGCTCCTCTCGATGTCAATTTCGAAGCCTTCTCTCCCCTTACCATTGATAGTTGGAGCTGGGATTTCGGTGATGGCACAACCTCAGATGTACAGAATCCCCCGACTCACCAGTATACCGAAAACGGTTCTTACGATGTCACTCTCGAAGTAGTTACCGGTGGTGAGACCCGTAGCATCACGAAACCGGTATACGTTATCGCCGTTGCCGATACCATCAGGGGCGATACTGTTTCCACCGACCCTGATACCGATGTTGAATTCGTGGTCTACGCCAACAACTCCGCGCCGATTCAGTATCTGAAGATTCCTATGGAATTTGGTAACTCTTTCGGCATGACCTACGATTCGTTCTCCACGGTTGGCTGTCGTACCAACTACTTTGCCCGTAAGGAGTATTTACATTACGATATATGGTTCGGCTATCGCCTGACTTTGCGACTGATGACCGATGCCACCACGCAGGCGGATTTACCTCCGGGTGAAGGTCCGGTTGTCAAACTGTATTTCTCGGTACCGGCCGGCGCTACGGTTGGGTCATCGGCGACTATCCAACTGGATGGCTACGATAGTTATCTGCCGTTCTATTACGGAGAGTATGCTGACTACGGTGTACCGGCCTTCAATGGCATTATCAACATCGGCGCAACAGGCTGCTGCCAGAATGTTGGAGACATCAACCACGACGGCGGCGTCGACCCGCTTGACATCTCCTATTTTGTCGACTGGATATGGAAAGGTGGCGCGGACGTACCGTGTATTGACGAAGCTGACACCAATGGTGATGGAGAGGTCGATCCTCTCGATCTAACTTATCTGGTCAACTACGTCTGGCAGAGCGGACCGGCACCGGTACCCTGCCCTTAAAATAACCGTGAAGATCCGGTCTAAAACAGGCCCGGTTCGCGGCTCTAAATAGCATTTATGACTCCGGCTTCAAATCGACGCCGGAGTCATTTTTTATTGTTTATAGTCGCAAGTCGTATTAAATTGTAAAATCTTTGGACTGAGCTCATCCGCATGAGATGGTAACAATATTGGGGAAAGGTACAAGCAACTTCATATGAGCAAGAATTTCGCGCTAACCGGCGCTTCAGGATATGTCGCCCCACGACATCTAAGGGCTATAAAAGAAACCGGTAACAGACTTATCGCCGCTCTTGATCCGCATGACTCGGCAGGAGTGATCGACAGCTATTTTGACGACGCGGTCTTTTTTACCGAATTTGAACGTTTTGACCGGCATATCGAAAAGCTCCGGCGTCTTAACGGCGTCAATTCCATCGACTATGTCAGTATCTGTTCGCCCAACTATCTCCACGATGCTCACGCCCGTTTCGCCCTGAGAGTGGAGGCTGACGTAATCTGCGAGAAACCGCTGGTGCTTAATCCGTGGAATATCGATGCTCTCGAGGAACTGGAGAAGGAAAGCGGCAAGAGAATATACACCGTACTGCAACTCAGGGTCCACCCCTCGCTGATAGCTCTGCGGGACAAGATTCGTAACGAGCCCGTCAAGACCAGAAGGGACATTAACCTCACGTATATTACCTCGCGCGGACCCTGGTATCTCGTATCGTGGAAAGGGCATCTTGATCGCTCCGGAGGTCTGGCCACTAACATTGGCATCCACTTCTTTGATCTTCTAATGTGGCTTTTCGGCAGTGTCGAGCGTTCTGAGGTTTATCTATCCGAACCCACCAAGACATCAGGTTTTCTCGAGCTAAAAAACGCCCGCGTAAAATGGTTTTTGTCCATTGACAGCAATGACCTCCCGGCTGAATCGAAGCAAAAGGACCAGCGAACGTTCCGGTCCATTACCATCGATGGCGAAGAAATTGAGTTTTCGGAGGGCTTCACCGATCTCCACACCATTGTCTACCGCGAAACACTTGCTGGAAACGGCTTTGGGCTCGAAGCGGCCCGACCGTCGATAGAACTCGTGCACGACATCAGGAACGCAAAGGTTGTACAACCCGGAGACGATTTCCATCCAGCGCTAAAAAAATGACCGGCAGGCCCGTAGTATCTTTGGTCCCTGCCGGACCGGAGTCGCTATGCTGGATACCACGATAGAACACCTCAAAACGCGAATAAAACAGTCACGCCTCGAGAGAAATACTATCCGGTGAGTTAAACAGCCTGCTGTCCGAGAAACCTCCCGGAGTGACGGCTGACGAATTCTTCACCGCTGCCGCGGTACTGATCCTGAAAGAGCTCAAAGGCGAATTAGCCCCCGATGCTGGTTCGGAACCGTCCCCTGGCAGACCAGCCCCCTTTCCGCCGGACATCGACTGCGAGACCATAATAAACGGCTTGTTAATTGGCATGCGCCGCGATATCCTCGAAAGCAATCTCCAGATGGTCAAGGCCCTCGGCTCTGCCATAGCAGAACGCGACTTCGGCACCAGCGAACACAACCTTCGGGTCACCATCTACGCCGTTCGACTGGCCGAACAGCTCAATCTCGAAGATTATCAAGTGCAGGGTATTATTAAGGGGTCGTTCCTTCACGACATCGGCAAAATAGGACTGCGCGACAACACCCTGCTCAAGCGCGGACAGCTCTCCGATGATGAATACAAATCGGTAAAAACCCACGTTCTTCTGGGAAGCAAGATCATTCAGGGCGTGCGATGGCTGGAAGACGCCTCCAGCGTCGTGTTATATCATCACGAACGCTGGGATGGCTCCGGGTATCTGGAAGGCTTGAAAGGCGAAAATATCCCGCTTCCGGCGCGGGTGTTTACAATAGCCGACGTGTTCGATGCTCTCCTGTCCGAACGCACTTACAAGAAGGCTCTTCCGCTCGAAAAGGCTCTTGAAGCGATGAGTAGCGATAGCGGCAAACGTTTCGACCCCTATCTGCTAAAAACTTTTATGCAGATTGCCCGGGATGCCTACCATGAGGTGTCCCGTATGACAACTTATCAGTTGGAGGATACATTGTTTCGGGCGGTCAACCGTTACTTTCACTTCAGCCCGACCGTCGATGAACTGCGCGACAGTTTTGGAACCAGCTCACCGGATTCTAATAAAGAGTGACTATAGCCGCTTGAAGATTCTGGCAAGGAATCTGTGGAACGCGTGGATCCCCGTCACAGGCTCGGCATACATGAGTATGCACTTGTCGGTAACAACTGAGATTCCTGCATGCCTCGCCTTCTCTGCCGCAGTCGAAAAGTCCGCCCCCTGCTGAAACCAGAGCTTTGACACCCCGGCGTGAATGGCATCTTCCACAACCGCCAGAGCCTTTTCCGGTTTCACCACGATCACGGCGGCCTCAGCTTTACCGTTCAAGTCCCGCAGCGACCCGTAGCACGGTTCACCGTCGAATGACTGCATATTAGGATTGATGGGGATTACCCTGAAGTCTTTCGTCTTGAGAGTCCGGTACACGGAAGTGCCAAACTTGATGCGCGACGAAGACACGCCGACGACCGCAATGCCCCTGGCGCTCAGAAAACCTCGAATATTGTCATTCATAGTACCGGCAAATATAACCAGACTCAGACCGAGAAGAAATAGGCTTTATCCAATTTATGCTTTGCCAACAGTCTGTCGATTAGTCCGACTCCTGCCAGAATCATCACCGCGAAAATCATAAGATACAGGCTGTCGCCAAAACCTAACAACCAGTTGGTTATGCCGCTGAAAGCAGAAGCATCCGGTAAAGGATTCCCTATGGAGATATTCCCAAGGCCTTTAAGTAATGCTTTAACATCCACAAAGTACCATATTGCCAATACGCATGATACAAGACCCAACAGGCTGTACAGTATGACTGACGGGCTGACCGCTGCGGAAGGATTCTCCAGACCCCTGATCTTCTGCATGGTACGAGCAGCAAAGTCTTTCGACAGTGATATTTCGTCGTCGACCTTCAATTGCGAATAAAGCCGTTTGTAATCTGCCAGAATCCCGCGGCACATCTCGCATGACTGTAGATGTTCGAGTTTGGATTCGCTCAGACTTTCCGGACCCCGGTCCAGATACTGCTGTATTTGTATCTCAGAGAGGTGTTCTACTGACATAAATCCTCCTGACTGTATTTCGCCATAAGTTTGTCTTTCAATAGCTTCCGTGCCCGAAACAGGTGACTTTTGACCGTTCCGTCCGGAAGCCTTGTAATATCAGAAATCTCCCTATACGACAAATCTTCAAGGTGATAGAGAGCTAAAATTGTTCTGTACTGTGCCGGCAAACCGGCTATTTCACTGCGAATAATTTCCCCGAGAACGGCTGCCTCGGCATCGTCCTGAGGAGAGGAATCATCCGATGCCACCCGTTCCATCGGGTTGTCATCACCAGCTATATCGTCATACAAAGGCATTTTCTTCTTTTCCAGATAGTTCACACTGGTGTTATAGGCTATCGTCGCAATCCAGGTCGAGAGTTTGGAGCCAAACTTAAACGAGGCCAGATTCTGGTATACCTTCACAAAAACGTCCTGACACAGGTCTTCCCGATCAACCTGATTCTTGACCATCCGGAATACTATGTGTGCCACCAGCTTCTGATGTCGCTCAATGATAACCTGAAAGCGGTCTGTTTCCCCCGCCAGAATGCCGGCGACAAGTTGCCTCGACTCCTCATGTTCATCCATATATCCTTAATATACGACAGTTAGAGCCGAAAGATGTTTCAAACTTTGGCCCAAGAAACCTGCAACTTCCTCGAAACTTGTCTGTCTGATGGGATGTAGGCAAGAATAGTCAATAAAAGGAGTATAGACATGTATGACGTTTTAATGGCCGTAGCAGTGTTTTCCGGAATAGCCCTGGTTTTCAAGGTTATCGCCGATGCCATCACACGCAACAAGCTGATCAACAAAGGGTTAGTTGACGAAAACGTCAAGTTTCTCTTTCACCGCAGTTTCGACTCGCACCCTGTTTCGAACATCAAATGGGGACTCGTACTGGTAGGACTCGGCTTGGCTCTGCTCATAAAGCAGTTTGCCCCGTTCTATATGCGCGACGAGAGCGTTCTTGGACTCATGTTCTTATTTGCCGGAATCGCCTTCCTGGTTTACTACGGCGTGTCCAAAAACCGCACTAACGGCAGCGAAAACAAAGAAAAAGGGTTGTAAGAACAACCCTCTCTTGACATATATATCGGACCACTCACTACAGCCCCTGCCGCTCAACGGCAGGGGTATTTCTATTAGAGTCCGTTAGTTCTTTATCCCCAGAGCATCAAGAAGGAAAGCGTACTGGAACGCTGTCTTCTTATATCGGTCGTAACGCCCCGACGCTCCGAAATGCCCCGCTCCCATATTGGTTTTGAGCAGCAACTTGTTGTTGTCCGTTTTCAGGGCGCGTAGCTTGGCAGTCCACTTGGCCGGCTCCCAGTACTGCACTCTGGCATCGTTCAAACCGGCCGTTATCAACAAATGCGGATATTCCTGAGCCGTTACATTGTCATAGGGGGAATAGGACATCATATAGTCAAAATACTGTTTATCGTTGGGGTTCCCCCACTCCTCGTATTCGATCACCGTCAACGGAATAGTGGGATCAAGCATCGTGTTAATCACGTCAACAAAAGGCACCGATGCCATCACCACGTTGAAAAGATCAGGCCGCATATTCACCACCGCCCCGACAAGCAGACCACCGGCGCTTACCCCTTCTGCGGCAAGCTTCGATGGCGAGGTATACTGCTGGTCGATCAGATGCTCGGCACACGCGATAAAATCGCTAAAAGTATTACGCTTATCAAGCAGCCGACCTTGCTCGTACCACGAGCGACCCATCTCTGATCCGCCCCGTACGTGCGCTATCGCATAGATAATTCCCCGGTTCAAGAGGCTGACCACTTCCATATCGAAACTCGGCTCCGACGTCAACCCGTAAGCTCCATAGCCGTAAAGCAGCAACGGACTATTGCCGTCTTTCTTCATCCCCTTGCGGTAAACCAGCGAAATGGGAACCATCGCTCCATCCGGAGCCATGGCGAATATCCGTTCGGTAGTGTACTTAGTTTTGTCATAACCACCGAGCACCTCATACTGCTTCTTGACTTCAAGAGTCCGGTTTCTCATTCGTAGTCATAAACTGTCTTGGGCGTAATCATCGATGTATACGTGAAGCGAACCACATTCGACTTGAACGTCTTGTTATCGTGCGTACGATACGTGTAGACTGACTCGGGGAATTCCACATAATGCGATTCTCCCGAGGTCAAATTCATGACGCGGATTTGCTTCAGACCGGACTTCCTCTCATAGATGACAAGGAATTTCTCAAAGACATCCACATCTGAGATCATCACCGAATCACTCTGGGCAATGAACTCTTTCCAATTCTTCTTTTTTGTGTCTTTGACCGGTGTTGTCATCAACTTGAAATTGGAGGCGCCTTCATTGGTTCGGATCAAGAAGCGATTGTCGAGATGATAAATCATGTACTCCACTTCGGGCTGGCGGGCCTGAAAAAGCTGGAATTTACCGTCAGGCCGATTGGCATCGAGGTAGTGTATTTCAGTCGTCGTGTTGCTCTCCAGTTTCATCAGCACATACTTCTCACTCTTCGTTTTGGAGAGATACACTTCGAAAGCCTCATCGGTTTCCTCGTAAAGCAGTTCGTCGTCGCGAAAGTCTGTGCCGAGTTTATGACGGTAGAGCCGGTAAGGTCTGACAGCATCATCCAGAACCGTATAAAACACGGTCTTGTTGTCATTACCCCACTCAAGAGAATAGTAGATGTTGGGGATTTCGTCCGGGAGGACAAGTCCGGTCACCATGTCCTTGAAATATACCGTATAAGCCTCCGAACCGGTCGTATCGACAGCGTATGCAAGAATTCGGTTGTTGGGGCTGATCCGGTAAGTTCCTATCTCGAAATACTCGTGAGTTCCGGCCAGGTGATTTTCATCGATCATGACCTCTTCCCTGGCTCCCTCCGAATCCTTCTTGCGGCATAGAATCGGGTACTGTTTACCTTCCTCGGTCCGTTCGTAATAGAAATAGTCACGCTCTCTCTCAGGGACTGTCTGATCGGTCTCCTTCAGCCTCGAGAGGAATTCGTTATACAGTTTCTGCTGTAAATCAGCGGTGTGTTTCATCATCAAGGCCGTATATTCGTTTTCCGCCTCAAGATATCGGGTGACAGCCGGATTGGCGCGTTCCCTCAGCCAGTGGTAGCTGTCTTCGAGGGCCAGGCCGTGAATGTTGGTGATATATGGTTCGACTTGTGCCGCGGGCGGCGTGGGTCGGCGTTCTTGAACGCAAGATGACAGGGTGAGCAGAGTGGCGATTATGGCTGCTACCGGGGCCACCGGCCAGAACTTGAAGCGTAACATGAAATATCTCCCTGAAGGTCAATTTATTTTCCACCTAAGGTAACAGGAGAAAGGCAAACCGTCAATCGGGTATTCTAACGGGCTGAGGGCAGTTTTTGGGGATTTTGGCTTTTTTGGGCGGCTTGGCTTATACGGATTGACATTTGGGAGCCTTTTTGGTATAGTTAAGGCTCGATATTTCGCCTTTAGCTAATCTAAAGGCTTGTTTTAAATTACCCAAAACCTGGAGGGTTCCCGGTGAAGGAATTTACCACCGATAAAATCCATAATATCTGCCTTGCGGGTCAGCGTGGTTGCGGCAAAACCAGTCTTGGCGATGCCATAGCATTTAACGCCGGAGTGAATAATCGCATTGGCAGGGTTGACGATGGGAGTTCAATTCTCGACTACAACAACGACGAGATATCCCGCAAAACAACGATATCGTCAAAGCTTCTGGCTCTCGAATGGAATAAGAATAAAATCAACCTCCTTGACTGCCCCGGACACACCGACTTCATAGGTGAACTTCAAAGCTCTCTCAAGGTAGCCGAATCTGTCGGTATCGTAGTCAGCGCCCCCGCAGGAGTCGAAGTCGGAACACTGATTCACTGGAAGACAATTGAGAAGAGCGGCCACCCGCGGTTCTTCTTCGTCAATAAAATCGAGAATGAAAACGTTAAATGGCAGACCTGCCTCAATTCGATAAAAAACACTTTCGGTAAGCATGCCGTAGCCGTCCAGATACCCATCGGAGAGGCCCTGACGTTCAAAGGTATCGTCGACCTTCTTCACATGAAAGCGTACACCTTTGATGCCAGCGGCAAACGGGTCGAGTCCGAGATCCCGGCCGACCTGAAGGATGAGGTCGAAGCAGAGCGTGAGGCGCTGATTGAAATAGCCGCCGAAGCCGACGATTCGCTGATGGAAAAATATTTCGAAAACGGCACGCTGGAAGATGCCGATGTTCTCAAGGGTCTTAGGGCGGGCATTCTCAATGCCTCTATTTATCCTGTTCTGGTGGGATCGGCGGCCAACAATATGGGCGTTCAGACATTGCTCGATTTCGCCGTAGAATATCTCCCCACGCCGGATAAAGTCCGCGCTCCAAAGGCGTTCAAATCCGGCAAAAAAGAAGAAGTCGAGCTTAAAGTCGACTCGTCCGAAAAGCCGGTTTGCTTTGTCTATAAAACAGTCTCCGAGGGACACCTTGGCGAAATGCTGTTCACGAAGTGCTACAGCGGAACACTCAAAGCCGGCGATGAACTGAAAAACCAGAACCGCGGTTCCGGCGAAAGACTGAATCAGATTAGCGTCTTTCAGGGGAAGAACCGCGTCGAGGTCCCCTCTATCGCAGCGGGTGACATCTGCGTACTGGTCAAACTCAAAGATACTCACACCAGCGACACTCTGTCAGGCGGAGGTCAGTCGGTGACAATTCCGCCAGTCGCCTTCACCGAGCCGGTGATGGACACGGCCATAAAAGCCAAATCCAAAGGTGACGAGGAAAAGATCGCTAACGGTCTTGCCAAACTGAAGGAAGAAGATCCTACTTTCCGACTGGTAGCCGATGCCGCTTTGAAGCAGCAGGTACTCTACGGACAGGGGCCGACTCACATCGATGTCCTCGTTGAAAAACTAAAGACTCGTTTCGGAGTCGAAGTTGAACTCTGCAAGCCGAAAATCCCATATCGCGAAACCGTTAAAGGCAAAGCGGAAAAACAGTATAAGCACAAAAAACAATCGGGCGGACGCGGCCAATACGGTGACGTATATATCCGTATCGAGCCGAACAAACGCGGCGCCGGATTCGAATTCCTTGACGAGATTAAAGGCGGCGTAATCCCGAACAAATACATCCCTGCCGTCGAAAAAGGTATCGTTGAATCGATGGTACACGGTGGTCTGGCCGGTTCACAGGTGGTCGATGTGAAAGTCGCCCTGTATTTTGGCTCCTATCACGATGTTGACTCGTCGGATATGGCCTTCAAAATCGCCGGCTCTATGGCTTTCAGGGAAGGCTTCCTGGAGGCTAAACCGGTCATTCTGGAACCGATCTACAATGTCGAGATCGTTGTACCCGATGATTTCACCGGCGACGTTATGGGTGACATCTCGTCCCGCCGCGGCAAAATTGCCGGTATGGATCCTGATGGTCGCAACCAGATTGTCCGCGCCACCGTGCCGCAGTCCGAACTGTATCAGTACTCGGTCGATTTGCGGTCGATGACACAGGGACAGGGAGTCTATACGCTTACTTTCTCGCACTATGAAGAAGTTCCTCACGAGGTCGCTCAGAAGATCATCGAAGAGGCCAAACGCGAGAAGGAAGCCGAAGGCTAACGGACATTTCGTAAAATCAAAAAGGTCAGATCCTTTTCACGGGATTCTGACCTTTTTTTATGTTTCAGCCCTAACATCGGGGCGGGTAAAAATCTGTTGTCTTACAAGCTGTCGCCCGGCGTTTCCGCCTCCGGCGCCGTTTCTACTGGCGCAGCTGCCTTCTCCACCCGAAAATTGACCGACTTCAAAATGTTACCGTCGGCATCGAGCACCCGGACCTCCCAGTTGCCTGTCCAGGTCGGTAGAATCTGCTTGGAACTCCAGGTTCTCCACGACGGGGAGTTGACCTTCAAATCAACCGAAGCCATCTCAGTCCCCTCGTGAGTCCAGACATGTCTGATAATGGTTGAGTCTGTCGCTCCCTGGCAATGAGTCCACAGGTACACCTGACCGACATCGGGATCAAACCGGTCCGACTCCCCAACCGGCTGGCGATCCTCTATGCCACTGCAGATTACCGTTTCAATCTCAGTGAACGGACTTGCCTTTTCGGCCTGCTGAGCCAAACCCGACTGAAGCAAAAGGCAACACACGAACAAAATGGCAGTAATTAGGCCGTACTTCATTATGCCCTCCTTTCAGAAATAAGTCACCTCAAGCGGAAGAATAGCCTACCACTTTATTGCTGGCAACATTAAAAATCCCTGCTTCCCACTGCCCCGGACTTGTGTCCGGACAATCCAGCTACATACTATTGGCACCGGGCAACAAACCTTCCACGAGTTCGGCAATCTCCCGAGAAGGTATTGCATGCCAGCTCTCAACCTGGAACGCGCCACGGGCACGACTGAGAAGCGAGACCTTGGCGGCCGTCTTCTCATCCGGAGCTTCGTAGATGCACATGAAGTCGTACGGTCCCAATATGGCATAGTGCGCCAGAACCTTCACTTCAGGGCAACTCTTGTTAATCTCCTCCAGCCAGGCGGTACTGTCGCGCGAATGCGCTTTCAGTTTGTTGGTGATGTCAATGATGTCGGCATCCCGGGGAGCGATTTTCGTCATCATCACGAATGTTTTCACCTTTGACTCCTTCTGGTTCCTATGACCTAAGACCCAAGGTTCCGATGACAACCAATCCGTGTGTGTAGTAGTACGATACCGATCAGAACATACTGTTGACTAGCCCAGTCGAATTATAACAAATCTCAGCCTGCCGCCAAAGACTATTTTCTATCGTTTTGCCCCCACCAACCTATCCCTATATCACATATTGCATAGCAGTCGCAAAAAAACTTTGACACGTACACAAATGAGCAGTATTGTTAGGCCAGTAACTAAGGCAAAGCGAGAAACACTCGAGGATACTGTTGACCCAACCAAAGTTAACCGAAAAGCAGGCCAAAGTCCTGCAGTTTATCAAAGACCAGGTGGCTAATCACGGCTCCTCCCCCACCATACGGGAAATCGGCAGGTTCATGGGTATCAGTTCCACCAACGGTGTGCGGCTTCATCTGACCGCCCTGCTGAAAAAAGGCTACCTGAAAAAACAAAAGTTCATCGCCCGGGGACTGGAATTGGCAACATCGGTCGCAATCGACATACGGCAGGTCCCGCTGGTCGGCTCAGTCCCGGCCGGACTCCCAATCGATGCTATCGAGAATATCGAAAGTGAAATTGCCCTCGACGCCTCCTTCGCGCCGAAAGGAGACTCGTTCACTTTGCGCGTAATGGGTGATTCGATGCGCAATGCCGGGATACTCGATGGCGACCTGGTGCTCGTCCAGAAGCAGGACATCGCCCACAAAGGTGATATCGTCGTTGCTATCATCGGTGGCGAGGCTACCGTAAAGAGATACTTCCCCGAAGGCAAACGGATACGCCTACAGCCGGAAAACGAAGATTTCGAGCCGATCTTTGTAGACAAGAAAGACGGTGAGTTCCGCATTGCCGGAAAGGTCGTCGGTCTCCTCAGGCGTATGGGCTGAAGACCAAATAAAAAGCCCGCCCCTCATCAGGGCGGGCCCGCTTCTTCCGTGAAACGTATTACATTACCGGTGTCAACCGATATTACTTTGCTTTCCCCAGTTCCAATTCAATATTTATGGTTACCTCGTCTCCAACAACCACACCGCCGGCATCCAGAGACTTGTTCCATTTAACGCCGAAATCCTGACGGTTTATCTTTGCCGTTGCCGAAAATCCTGCTTTCGTGTTCCCCCACGGATCATTCACGACCCCGTTGAACACACAATCAAAGACTACTTCTTTGGTAACGTCCCTGATAGTAAGATCGCCGGTTATCTTAAACTCATTCCCATCGATATCGTGCACTTTTCTCGATACGAAAGTCATCTCCGGGAATGTCGCGGCATCAAAAAAGTCCGGACTGCGAAGATGATCATCACGTTTCGGATCATTGGTGTCAACCGAGGCTATCTTCGCTGTCATCTTGACCGTGCCATTTTGAAGCTGATCAGGTTCGAACGCTATGCTTCCCGAAAAGTCTCCGAAACTGCCATTCACCTTGGACACCACCAGGTGCTTGACAGTGAAACCTATCGATGAATGCGCCTTATCAATCTCCCATTGGGCGGCACCAACCGTACCGGTCATGAATATCATCAGAACTGCTATTGCCAGATTTCTCAACATGTAGCTCCACCTTCTGTTTAATTTAGACGAATTTCATGATTGAAACAGAGAACTCGCACAAATGGTTCCGCTCACAACAAGCGTATCTGCGCCGGATAGTAATTCGGGATTATCAGCCCCCGAGCTGCTCCCGACATGGCCGTGAGCTATAGTATTAGTGAATCGACACTTACACTTCTGCTATAGAGCACCACTTTACCCGTTGCGGGTAGCGACCAGAAGGCCGCCGGTAATATAAGCCAACACCCACCACGAGTAAGCAATTCGGGAATACAGGTGAAGCCATCTTGGGACCGGCGAACTCGCGCCGTTGGCAAGCCTGAATCGCCAGATCAAAATAGTGTCAGTCAACATGGCTGCCAGCGATGAATACCCCAAAATACCGTGCGGCGTAAAGGGACTGTTCTCCGACCCTATTATCATGCAAGCCGTGGCCGTGATATCCAACGTCACACCAATAGTCAGAAAAGCCAGCACTATATTCGTAATAACGCGCTTCCGTTGTTCGGTAATAACTCCAATCGTATAACTCAACAGGGCAAATGTTACAATCACACTGCCCACAACCAGAATAGTCTTCATGATCAGACAACCCCTTTCAGATTCCGGTAAGATGCCAAACTAAATTATTACCTACTGTAATGCAACTCAATTCCTTCCGGTTCCCGGACACCGCAAATAGCTACGTAACTATCGCCCCCACAACGTCTTACGTTGTTTTTGTTGACATTGCTCGTGCGGGCAACGTAGATTATATACGACTACCAGTCAAGCTCTGCCCGCAACACAGGGGCAGTTTCAAAATGACCGCTACAAAGGACGTAGCATTTGTAAGGGCTGAGTAAACGGTAGTATCCCTCGCGCAAGAGGGGTTGAACCAAAACCATCATAGGAGGTGGTGCTTAGTTCAGAATTGGTGGCCGCCTGTGTGCCTCTCAGGCGGCCACATGCTTTGCATGTTTTGACGGGGCATTCTCTCAGCAGATTCCAGGCTGCCTGCCCGTACAGTAGCAGCAAGCCATGTGTGTTTTGACGGGAAAACTACTTGCTGCGTCTCTGGCGCACGGCCTCAAATAAACAAACCCCAGCTGCTACCGAGACATTCAGACATTCCACCGAACCGGACATCGGGATATTCGCCACAAAATCGCAATGCTCAGTTGTCAGCCGCCGCAGACCTGTCCCCTCACTGCCCATCACGATCGCGACCGGACCGGTCATATCCATATCGTAGATGCTCTTTTCAGAGGTATCCGTTGTCCCCACTATCCACAGACCGGCCTCTTTCAAATTATCCATCGTCCGGGCCAGATTCGTGACCTGCACGAACGGTATGTTTTCCGCCGCCCCCGAGGCGATTCTTCGCACCGTATCGGTCACACCGACCGACCTGTCTTTCGGAGCAACAACCGCATGCGCCCCGGCAGCATCGGCAGACCGTAGGCAGGCACCAAGATTATGCGGATCCTGAACCGTGTCCAGAATAAGAATCAGCGCAGGAGCTCCAAGTTTACCGATAATATCAAAAAGGTCATCCTCGGTTTTCACGCCCACTCTGACATTCATATCAACATGTTTACTTCGGCGCTCAGGCTTTGGCCTTGAACTGCCCTTAGGTTTTCGTGACAAGCGATATCTCCAATCAAGCTTTTTCCGGTTAGGGTCTAATGTACGCCGAAATCCGAAACAAAGTCAAGCCCGCTCGCTGCGCAGAACAGACATTCTAGCGCCCTCCTGATTTACTTGCTTTCCCGGAAAACTTTCCTATGTTTAAGCAGGCAAACGAAACCACCGGGGGCCTAAAATGGCTATCAAAGAAATCCTACAGTTGGGCGATGACCGCCTCTACGAGACCGCCGAGGAAGTCCGTCAGGATGAACTCCCTCTGCTCCGTCGGGCGGTTGCTGACATGCACGACACCATGATGGAATTCCGAATCATCCACGGTTTCGGTCGGGCCATAGCCGCACCACAGATAGGCCTGAGCAAGAGATTGGTTTACATGTTCATTGACCAGCCGGTCGTTCTGATCAATCCCGTTTTGTCGGATCTCAGTCAGGAGACTGTTACTATCTGGGACAACTGCATGTCGTTCCCACACCTTCAGGTCAAACTCAAACGCCACAAGACTTGCAGGCTTTTGTTCCGCGACCTCAAATGGACCGAAACCTCGTGGGACCTTGAGGGCGACCTCTCCGAGCTACTGCAGCACGAATACGATCATCTCGATGGTATCCTCGCCACCCAACGCGCTATCGACTCGAAGTCATTCGCGGTTCGGGGTTCAGGCACATAAAAAAGCCCCGCCACAAGACGGGGCCTTTATCCTGTAGCATCAAACTAATACCCGTTCATCATCGAAAAAATGCCCGCCCCGGCAAAAAGCAGACTGAAACCCACAAATACCAGCATCACAAGCATCAATACTCCATTGATAACGAAATATGTCTTCAGCTTGCGAAGTGACTCCATCAACTGGGCCTTGTCGCCGGTCAACTGCGCTCCCTCGGCCGCCGATGCCGACTGAAACAGAAGCACCCCCAACCATATCGGCAGCCAGGCAATGATTAATCCGAAAATAGTAATCGCCACCAAAATACCGTAGACTATCATCACGACGCCCAGAAGTTTCATCCAGCCCTTGACCTGATACAGCGGCAGGCTGATTTCTTTGATTTGGATTTGATCTTCCATGATTTCCCCCGCGCTTGGGTTATGATAAGATGACTGTTGCTTTGTCTATATACGTTTGCTCCGATCGCCCCCGTTTGTCAACTTAAATTTGGACCTCGGGGCTGCGGTGGGTTCGGGGTCACCACGGCCGGAGATTTATTGGCTTGCAAGGCTTCAGCCAGTATGATATATTTATTACAAATACATTCATCAATTCATAACCCATCTTAGAACCGACAGCCGTGTGGACAATCCAGGAGGCACAGTTATGTGGCTTAGGAGACTATTTCTGATAGCGGCGTCAATCACTATCTTCTTCTCAGTTGTAGGCAGTTCATGTAAGAATACAACAGAATCTGATGATATAAATTCGACTGCCCTGGCCGCGCCGGTTTATATCTCTCCCGATAATGCGTCAAATGTAATTGGTCCGGACGTAACGATAGTCTTCCATTCTGATACTAACGATGAAGGCGAGATGCTATTTTACCAACTGGCGCACGGGACCAATGAGCCGCCAAATATTTATACCACCCTCGGTCAGGAGACAACCTATACGTTCACAGGCTTGAATCTCAATGATACACTCTACTGGAAGGTCCAAGCATATGATCCTGGTATAAGCGCCCTCTGGGGTACGCAGTGGTTCTTCGTCGTTAGCGAGCTTGAGATCGGTGGTGATCCGATAAATCCGGATCCTGACAGCGCGGCTACAAGTATTCCAATATCCACCGATATCAGCTGGGAGTACACCGGAAGCCCAAACGATGTTATCTATTGCGATGTCTATTTCGGCAGCAGTGAGGACCCCGGTTTAGTGAGCAGTAATCAGACCGGGACGACTTACGATCCGGGCCGGCTGGAATATGAGACAACATACTATTGGAAGATTGTGTCCTATATATCGCCTATCGAGTATATCGAAGGGCCACGATGGGAATTTACTACCAATGCGGAAGATTTTGAGGTTCCGCAGAATCCTAACCCGGCCGATGGCGCACTCTCCGTGCTTGCCGCGACCAATCTTAGCTGGGAGTATTCAGGTACACCTGCCGATGTCATCTATTGCGACGTATATCTGGGCACAACATCAGACCCGGAACTGGTCAGCGACAACCAGACCGGCACAACCTATGACCCGCCGGCGAACCTGGAATACACGACAGCCTACTACTGGAAAATTGTAGCCTTTACAACTCCCACAGATTCGATCGCAGGGCCGGTCTGGACATTCAATACTGAGACCACCGTAGCACAGGACATTTACGCCCTGTTCAAGTTTACTTCCGATTCATACGGTGAGTACTTTGTCGTGGACAATATCACCGCAAGATTCGATAGCGCCTACGCACCCGATGATGCGATTATCCCTATACAGGCGGATGCGGTAACGGTCAACGGCAATGCCATGTACTGGGGTTCGTTCGAGGGGGAATATTATTACTTCGAAGAATCATCAATGCCCTGGCTCATCAATGGCGGGACCTATACCTTTGAGGTTACTGGAAATACCAAATTGCCGAGTTTGACCCTCGAAACAACGTATCTCGAATGTGCGCCGGTGATTACGTATCCGGCGAGCGGTAATACAATTTATTCCGCCGGGTTTACGACTCAATGGGAGGGTACCTGCGAAGGTAATGTTGTCCTGACATTCATTCTGAACGGAACTGATACAGCCGATGTTTGGATTGTGACCGAAAACGACGGCGAATATCAGTTCACTGCCGATGATCTGTCGCCGCTCGGAGGGTACACCGGTGTCATATCAGAAGTAATTATATTTGAAGACCGCTACTACATCGAAAAGACCGGATACCAGGCCTTGAGCGAGGTCATCATGCGCAGAACCAGCACGGCGACGACAGTAATGGAATAGGCCTAATTTTGTACCGTCAGGTGTTCATGCGAAGCCTGTATTACCGGGTGAGCCCAGGACCATCAAAAAAGGGCGAACCGAATCGGTCCGCCCTCCGTATCCACATGCTATAATTCTGGCAGATTCCTGATTAGTTCCCGAGAAGAATCTTTACTCCAGCGCGAATCGGGATATACGAGGTAGCATCGCCCTCGATCAAAATGGTCGCGTACCGTGCCTCAACCCATAGCCCGGCCTTCGGTGAAAACATGTAATCGAATCCAGCGCCACCGCATAACGTGAAGTCCGTCTCACTGATACCGCCCATAGGGATTGTTACTGTTTCATCACCACCGGTGACCGTTGCATCTGTGAACTTCACATTGGCCATACCGGCGCCAGCAATGAAATATGGCTTGAAAGGTGCGCCTTCGGCCGTGGTAAAGATGTACTTCACATCAGCACCAAACTCAAGTGCCCTGAAATCGGCACCATCGATAGTAGCACCCGTAACCCCTGCATCAGCAAACAACTTGTCGCCGTCAATGGCGAATGTGTTGAAGTAGTACTTCCCGATAACTTCGAGATTCGGGCTGCGATAGTCAATAAAGGCACGGCCAGACCCGTATTCGATTTATCTCCCCTTGCCGACCTTCACTTTGAGCTCTTCGGAAAACATGACTATATTGAGCTTAACATTTATGACCAAACCAGACAGAGGCGGTTTCCGAAGCTCAGTGTTTACTATAAACCGTCACCGGGACTTGACGACGATGGGTCGGAAGAATAACTTGTGGGAACAGTAGGTCGTGGTTCCGCCGGGGCCGAAGGCTTCAGGAATCCCGACATCTCGGTGAACTTCCGCATCGAACGGCTCGCAACACAAGCATTACGTTACCGGATTGTTATAAACCATTCGAGGAGTCTTAACATGAGATTCTTTTTGGCACTCTCAGTCGCTCTCTTGACCCTGAACTGCTCCGGGGTTGACGAAGGCGAAGCCCTGTTGGGAAAGTATGTCAATCGAAATGGGCGTCAGCAGGGCGGTCACAAGTCAAAAATCGCCATGGTCACGATCTATAAAGAAAACGGCTCCTATTATTTCCGGACCGACAAGGCCAGATACCCGGCCAGGCTGGAGAATAAAAGACTTTACATCGGTATAGCCGGGACAGAATTTTTTGTCTACCTCGACACGGAGGTCGATTATCTGCGCGCTCACCTGTTGGACCTAATCGACTTTTCGTGGGAGGAGACACTGGTGCGGGTTCCTTCGAAATCTCCGTTCGATGCGCAAATAGGGACTTGCGAATGCGAGGTCACCGAAAGAGCCAACCCTGAGAATACCCATATCGATACCGTGGAGATCACCAAAAACGACCGTGAGTATTTTATCAAAGGATTGCGTGGAATTGCCGAAGGCCCCTATTGTTACTGGTGGGCTGAAAGAGGTTTGTTCAGATTTCCCGATGGCCAGGAACTAAAGTACTTCTGGTGGAAAAAGAACGAAGTAATGGAAATTGCGGACTCCACTGTTAAAGTGCGATGTAAATATCTGGAAGGCGGACCGGCTGAAAACGCGCTGTGGTGGAAAGATTTAGTGAACGAACGGAAACGCGACCCGTCTTTCCCGCGCGATTTCGACATCTGAGCCGGCCATCTACCTACCGCTTCCGCTCTCTCATCGGTACCGGAACTAACTGCACCGCATGTACCGGTTCAAGTGGAATCGCAGCACCATCTGGACCACACGAACGAACTCAAGTCTATCGTAATCTCAAGATGGTGCTCTTTCACACGTTCAGTCGTGGTGTCTCGAAGCTCGCTCAGCGGGCAAGTCAACTCAACCAGTGATGTACTCTCCCCCCAGTCATACATCTCTCTGGAGGTGCGGTGGCATCTCTAGCTCGGTATCACCAACCCACGCTCTGACTTTATCCGGCACAAAAAGCAGATGTTCATCATCAGTCATATCGCGTGATTCAATCTTTACTGCGAGCACATAGTCGCTGTCCGGATTCCGGTGACCAAATCCATAAACGCACAGGTTCCCCTGTCCTTCAGGAAAATCCAGAAACCTGTAGATGGTGAGTCGCTCGCTCTGTTCGGTAAATTCAATGGTCTCCGTTTCGAGCGGATATGTCAGGCCGCCATCGATTACCAAAGGACAGCAGCCGAGCGTGGCCAGTAGGATGACAGTGACTGCCAACACGCCGATTAAGATGCGCATATTCCTCCTCCTCAAATATAACCGTGACAACCGAGACTCTTGCTACTTGGCGCGGGTGTAGTTCACCTCGACCATCTTGAACTCATCGGCTCCCATCGTGTGAGCCTCATCATAATATATGACTTCGAACCTCCAGCTGTCGTCGGAGACGAAAGTAACAACGAACTCATACTCCTGGGTAACTTCCATCACCGGATCATCATCCTCGCCGTACATCGTAATACTGTTGGTCACACTGTCATAGGTCCCGCCCGCCGTAAGGAAATATGTTCCCCAGCTGTCGAACCCCACATAGGTGAACTCTTCGTGGTAGCGATCAAACCCCATAATATATATGCCTTCCCCCGACAACTCTCCCGCCTCGGTGGCAAACTCGCCATACAAAAACCGGCCACCGAGCACCATCTTCATCTCCGACTTGCCCGGATACACGACCGCTTCGGAGCCGGGTGTCTCCCACATCGTAACCTCAAAATCCCACACGCCGCACAGTTTCTCCAACATCTTGTGCTCAAGGCCCGGCGTTGCCAGATCCATCGCTCTGGCCATAAACTCTTCCTGGGTCGGCGAATCGGGCGTCTCCTGGGCGCTCAAAACGCCGCCAAGACAAAACGCCAGCATCAAAGCCGCTGCAAACAGTCTCTTCATCTTTGGTTCCTCCGGTTTTGTATTCAACATCTAAAGTTTTTGCGCCAAAAAAGCCCAAAGACGCTCCTTCAGGAAATACTCCCATCCCCTTATACAGCTTTCTCTTTTGAACTCGGGAATGTTACCCGGGAAATCTTTGGTGATATTACAAGTCAACCTCAACCGGGTAGATTTGCTCTGGCGCGACAATTCCCACACGACGAACGAGTCTCCCGGATAACCTTTGAAATTCCATGTGTACGTAATTCTTTCCAACGGCGACACATCGATTACTTTCCACAGATGAAGGAAATCGCGCTCGCCGCTTTTCACATTGAACTGAGTCTCGAACCCGACTTCGGCCTTAAAGGCAGGGATATTGTCAAAATACCACAGCCTCATCAGCTCGACATTTGTGATTGCGTTCCAGACAGTTTCGATTGAGGCGTCGTAGGTCTCTTCGACAACGATCGGCTCATCGTTTGCTTTCATACTTCCTCCGCTTCTGGGGGATATCCCTGAAGGATAATTGCCCCGATAGGCCCTCCACCGCAAGCGTTTTTTTGCGCTGGCAAGAAACGAATCGGCAGATTCGTCTTTCCCCACTTTTCGTCATTCCCGCGAAGGCGGGAATCCAGTCACACGAAACGAATCGGCAGATTCGTCAATCCCCACTTTTCGTCATTCCCGCGAAGGCGGGAATCCAGTCCTTCAGAAAAGACCCTCATACAGATCAAGCCACTCAGGATTAAATTCCTCAATCAACCTGAGCTTCCACTTCCGTCTCCACTTCTTAATTTGCTTCTCCCGACTAATCGCGCACCTGATATCATCATGTGCTTCGTAGTATACCAGTTTCTTCGTGAAATATTTTTTGGAGAACCCCTCGACCATTGCTTCCCGATGTACGTATATCCGCCCTTTAAGATCGGACGTTACCCCCGTGTATAGCGTTCCATTTCTTTCTGAGGCGAGAATGTAGACAAAACCGGGCTTCACCAATGCTTCCTCTTTCTGGATTCCCGCCTTCGCGGGAATGACTTCGATTCACATCTCAGTCGGCTGCTTTTCTGGATTCCAGCCTTCGCGGGAATGACTTCGATTGACATCTCAGTCGGCTGCTTTTCTGGATTCCCGCCTTCGCGGGAATGACTTCGATTGACATCTCAGTCGGCTGCTTTTCTGGATTCCCGCCTTCGCGGGAATGACTTCGATTCACATCTCAGTCGGCTGCCGTCGATTGCACGCTATCCTTGCGTCCAATGTAAACTTGTCGGCTGACAGTCGCTGTCGCAGTTTTTCGCAGGTTGTTGTGTGGGCGGCCAATGTCCCCAACCCGGTAACTCACGGCAACCAAAAAGGGCAGACAAATTAAATGCCTGCCCTAAGCTGTCTCTCTCGTTGGTGTCGCGCTAAATACCAATTACAATACCGCTATCGCCGCCACTATACGTCGGTGGTCTCCATAACCTGTTATGTCACAGGCCGTCAGGCGGACACATTCAACCATCACATTAAGACAGATCAACGGGTTTATTTTTCGCGGATCAAGGGATCTTCGACCTCCCCATCGAAGACCTCCCCTATCGGATTCCTCCCCGATTGATTCTCCCCGTTCGAGTCCTCCCTATTGGGACCCTCCCATCGGCTGAAACATCGACCTTTCGGCCTCATTTCCGCCTGATATTTTTATCGGCCACCGTCTGGAAATTTTAAGTGGTGGGAGGGATTTTTTGTGGAGCAAAGCGGCAGGACATTTCGTAGGTCGTGGTTCCGCCGGGGCCGAAGGCTCCAAGAAACCCGAAATCTTGATTTCATTAACCGACCGACGGCGGAATGTCGGGCTTCTCACGATTATATTTCCTTGGAATCCCGCGGAGCGCGGGACAGGTCGGGACCCGACCTAATATGCCTTTGTGCGCGACGCCAACATGTCATAAAAATCGTTCGGAAGCCTGTGGAGCGGAGCGCTATTAGGAAAACCATAGACTGGTTTCACCACCTCAGTTATCGAAACTGTCTCGTTAATCTCCCGCAATCTTTGAGGTCCATGGGCAATCAACAGAACTACAGAAAATTTATTTGCCGCCGGAGTCGAAAAAAACTTATCAACTGCGTCCACCAAGGCCTGCTTTTCGGAAAACCCTTCCCAATCGATGTTCTCTGGGAAAGCTATGGCAAGAGCCAGATGCATTCGTAGCGTGAGAAGCCTGCCCCAATTTGTAGGTGAGGGTATTCTTTACTTCCTCGACCAGCAATAACGGGGCAGCGAGGCGTTCAGGTCTTTCGCACTTTCGGGTACATTCTACGTTCACCAACTGCCCACCATTGGTGGTAACAGCCAGGTCGAATTCGGAATCGTTACCAATGTTGGGCATCCAGTGTACTTCCTTGTGTTGGCCAAGGAAATGCACCGCAGAGGAAAATTCAAATAACAGGTGCATCACCTCTCCAGGTTTCAGCAGCTTACTGACAAGGTACTTTCTGACTACATCTGTATCCCAATCCCGTCGAAATAATTGAAGAGCCACCGCATGCCTTTTGCAAGATCTTTCGAACCGCAACCGGCACATTTCTAAATCCCTCTATAATCGTGCTCTGGAATCTCTCGTACTGAAGAAAACCTTCATAAAGAGGATGGCTCCGATCATCGAGAAATATCTTTATCCCCATTAAGCGTTTTAAATCTTCGATGAACTCGGGTATCTTTTCCATTCGATATGTGGGTAACATTATCTCCTAGCCATGTCCAATCTTTGGCCGTCGGTACTTGCGCGACATTTCTTGGCTACATCTGTTTCGAATCGGCCCCCGGGCTAATGGGACTCTCCGCCGTATCCTTCGCCCAATCCAATTTGGCGCAATAGCAGCCTGCCCAATTCCGTAATTTGGTGGTCATCTAACACCTGTGGGCCGGTGTTTGGGTCGAATTTGCGTTCTTGGTAAACATTTTGTCCGGCAAGTCCAATTCATTTTCCAGAACGTAGGACTCTTCCAACAACCCCAGTGCGACCAAGTGCCGCTTGTAGCTCTCGAGTAAAGCTCTCTTTTGCTCACGGCCTGGTCTGGTAGGGATGTATCACGGGGTCGAAATATTTCCTTGTGCTTTTCTTCGAAGCGCCCAATCATGGCTGAAGATAGGATTTCAAGAATAATTACTTCCACGTCAATAATTTCGCCGAGTATTCGAAGAAGGTGTTTCGTCTCGAAGAACTCAATATCCTCCGACTTGATACCATTGGCCACGACTGAGGCAAGATACTGGCGCCGCTCATCGCTGAGAGAGCGGGCGGCTTGTCGGATACTCTCGTCCACAACATCCGTGAAGTTCTCATTTGTCAACTGGGCTTTTACAAACTCCTCTTCGAATTCACCTAAACGTTCTTGGAGTGCCTCCATATATTTGACAACCCTGTCTATTCGTTGATTTGGGATGATATTGCAGATAAGTTCTGCAAACAGAGGCCCACAGCACAGGGATACATCGGCCGGAATCGCCCCCCCCGTAGCCTTGATAGCAGAAGCAATGTAGTCGGCTCCCCCACGTTTGAGAGATGGGAGATCTGGTTTGACTTTGATGTTAGTTTTCTTACGACTCATACTCGATTTGGTGGGCAGTATATGTTCTCATCTGCCTTTAAGCCTCGTTATGTCATTCATAAACGGGATTATCTGCCGTGCTGTCGAATCGAAGGTGAGCGGGGCAAAAGCAAACCCTCCCGCTGATATATATCAAATATATATGCTTTTATCCAGAATCGGTCAATGACTTTTTCGGCGGCGAGGTCGGGGCAGATAGGAGGGCATCTGCCGCCCACAAGTAAGACCGTCAGGTGACAGCCCCGACTTTGTCGTCGCCAGCACCTGACGGAACATGGTATCTGGCGAGGTTGGGGCAGATGAGGACATCTGCCGCCCTACAAGCCCGTAAATCCTGCTTGCCAAAGAAGGACTATCTTTGCTACATTGGGGGCAGAGCAGCACATCATTTCAAGTTCAAGGGAGGATTTCATGAATTCAAGGTCATTTCCGGGGTTAATAATTCTAATCGGGGCGCTCCTTCTGCTCTCCATCTCTTGCGGCGACGATGACACGACGGTTAACTCCGACGGTCCGGCTCCGGCAGCGCTGGCGATTGAACCGGCCTCGCTGGATTTCGGCGTGGAGACGACACAGATGACGCTGATCGTCACCAACACCGGCGGCAGCACCCTGACATGGTCGTGCACCTGTGACTCGAATCTGGTATCGTTTGCCCCGACCACCGGCAGCGAGACGACCGGGGCTGACACTATTTATGTCGATGCTAACCGCGCCGGGCTTGTTGTTGGCGATCATTTCGATACGCTTATGTTTACCTCAACCGGCGGTTCGGCCACGGTGCCGGTTGTGGTTTCCGTCGGTCTCACACCTTTGCCACCGCTGATAGGCGATTACGAGGGAATTTATGCCTACGTCACCGACTATGGCGAGGGCAGCCAGGTAACCAACGAGTATCCGATAAGGTGGCGATTCAGTAACGCGAATTATTGGATGTACGACGACGGTGAAGATCCCCCCGTGCTGTGTGAGCCATCGGGCACGTACGTTCTAACAGGCGACGTCGTGGAGCTGACACAGATTTCAAGCGGTTGCGGGTACAGTATTATCGACCCTGCCATGACTCCCGTTGGGGAGTTCACCGTGAGACAACCGACCGACAGTCTGATCATGTTCCAGATAGACAGCGAAAACAACATTTTCAGCGAACTCCGCCTGGTGCCGGCGACGGATTAGCCGATGCGGATATCAAACTAGATAAAAAAAAGCCCTCTGTTTCCAGAGGGCTTTAATTTAACCCGGCGGCTTTCTACTCTCCCACACGGTCTCCCGAGCAGTACCATCGACGTTGACGGGCTTAACTACTGTGTTCGGAATGGGAACAGGTGTGACCCCGTCGCTATTGCCACCGAGAATTTTCATAGAGTCTTTTTGTTTTTGATACAAACGTATCGCCCAAGAGACTGCATTACAGTTGAATAATGTAATGCACCTCTAAAGTAAATTTTAATCGGTTAAGTCTCACGACCTATTAGTATCACTCGACTGAACACATTACTGTGCTTACATCTGTGACCTATCAACCTGGTCATCTTCCAGGGGTCTTTAGAGTCTTACGAGTTGGGAAATCTAATCTTGGAGTGGGCTTGGCACTTAGATGCTTTCAGCGCTTATCCCTTCCCAACGCAGCTACCCTGCGATGCCGCTGGCGCCACAACAGGTGCACTGGCGGTTGGTCCAACCTGGTCCTCTCGTACTAGGGTCAGACTCTCCTCAAATTTCCTACGCCCGTATCAGATAGGGACCGAACTGTCTCACGACGTTCTAAACCCAGCTCACGTACCACTTTAATTGGCGAACAGCCAAACCCTTGGGACCTTCTCCAGCCCCAGGATGTGATGAGCCGACATCGAGGTGCCAAACCCCCTCGTCGATATGAACTCTCGGAGGAGATAAGCCTGTTATCCCCGGAGTACCTTTTATCCGTTAAGCGACGGCATTTCCACACACAACCGCCGGATCACTAAGACCTGCTTTCGCACCTGCTCGACCTGTATGTCTCGCAGTTAAGCTCCCTTATGCCTTTACACTCTACAGCCGATTACCACTCGGCCTGAGGGAACCTTTGCGCGCCTCCGTTACATTTTTGGAGGCAACCGCCCCAGTTAAACTACCCGCCTGACACTGTTCCTGGACCGGATTCACGGCCCAAGGTTAGACATCCAATAACACAAGGGTGGTATTTCACCGATGGCTCCACCGACCCTAGCGCCCCAGCTTCAAAGCCTCCCACCTATGCTACACATGCGGCACCAAACACCAATGTCAGGTTATAGTAAAGGTTCACGGGGTCTTTCCGTCCCGATACGGGTAAGCGGCATCTTCACCGCTGCTACAGTTTCACCGAGCCTCATGTTGAGACAGTGCCGCAAGTTGTTATACCATTCGTGCAGGTCGGAATTTACCCGACAAGGAATTTCGCTACCTTAGGACCGTTATAGTTACGGCCGCCGTTTACTGGGGCTTCAATTCAGAGCTTCACCCACCGAAGCGAGCTGACCTCTCCTTTTAACCTTCCAGCACCGGGCAGGTATCAGTCCCTATACATCGCCTTATGAGGCTTAGCAGAGACATGTGTTTTTAGTAAACAGTCACCGCGGCCACTTCTCTGCGGCCACTTTCAGCTCCATACGCAAGTACTTCACCTACTGGTGGCACTCCTTCTCCCGAAGTTACGGAGTTAATTTGCCTAGTTCCTTAACATGAGTTCACTCGAGCACCTTAGGATACTCTCCTCACCTACCTGTGGCGGTTTGCGGTACGGGTTGCCAAACAACTAGCATAGAGGTTTTTCTTGGCAGCATGATTAGGATCAGTTCATGGACTATGTCCATCCCCATCACCTCTCGGTGTTAGAACCGTGGATTTGCCTGCCGACTCCCACCTACAGGCTTAGACCGGCACAACCATTCGCCGGCTGACCTTCACTTCTGCGTCACCCCATAGCTTAAAACGCGGCATGACAGGTACAGGAATATTAACCTGTTTTCCATCGCCTACGCCTTTCGACCTCGGCTTAGGACCCGACTAACCCTGGGCGGATTAACCTTCCCCAGGAAACCTTAGGCTTTCGGTGAGCAGGTTTCTCGACCTGCTTTATCGCTACTCGTTCCGACATAATCTCTTGTCAGTCGTCCAGCACGACCTTACGATCGCACCTTCAATCCACTGACAATGCTCCCCTACCACTTCGTACCGAAGTACAAACCCACAGCTTCGGTGCCATGCTTAGTCCCGTGAATTATCGGCGCAGAATCACTAGACTAGTGAGCTATTACGCACTCTTTAAATGATGGCTGCTTCTAAGCCAACATCCTAGCTGTTTGAGTAATTCCACATCCTTTACCACTTAGCATGACTTGGGGACCTTAGCTGGTGGTCTGGGTTGTTTCCCTCTCGGCAATGAAGCTTATCCCTCACTGCCTGACTCCCGGTAAACATTTTACGGCATTCGGAGTTTGATTGGGGTTGGTAGCCTGTGAGGCCCCTAGCCCATTCAGTGCTCTACCTCCGTAACACTATTACCCGAGGCTAGCCCTAAAGCTATTTCGGGGAGAACCAGCTATTTCCAGGTTTGATTGGCCTTTCACCCCTATGCACAGCTCATCCCCCAACTTTTCAACGCTGGTGGGTTCGGACCTCCAGTTCGTTTTACCGAACTTTCATCCTGGCCATGCATAGATCACCTGGTTTCGGGTCTACTCCCTGCCACTAATCGCCCTATTCAGACTCGCTTTCGCTACGGCTGCGCGAGAATTTCACTTACCCTTGCGACAGAGAAGTAACTCGCCGGATCATTATTCAATAGGCACGCCGTCAGTCCGGAAGCTCCGAAGAGCCGCCTTTCCTCCGACCGCTTGTAGGCATACGGTTTCAGGTACTATTTCACTCCCCTCCCGGGGTTCTTTTCACCTTTCCCTCACGGTACTGGTTCACTATCGGTCACAGGTGAGTATTTAGCCTTACCAGGTGGTCCTGGCAGATTCAAACGGGATTTCTCGTGTCCCGCCCTACTTGGGAAATTCGAAAGGAGCCATATGCATTTCGCTTACGGGGCTTTCACCCTCTATGGCAAAACTTTCCAGAATCTTCACCTATACATACGGTTTGTAACTCCTTGGTCTGGTCTGTCACCCAACCAATCGACTCCCACTACACCGACGGCACAACGCCGACAGGCTTTAACGTGCAAATCGGTTTAGGCTATTCCCCGTTCGCTCGCCGCTACTTGGGGAATCACTATTGTTTTCTCTTCCTGCGGGTACTTAGATGTTTCAGTTCTCCTCGTTCGCTTCCTGCACCTATGTATTCAGTGCAGGATGACTGGGTATTACTCCAGCCGGGTTGCCCCATTCGGAAATCTCCGTCTCAAAGGTTGTTTGCACCTAAACGAGGCTTATCGCAGCTTACCACGTCCTTCATCGCCTACCTGTGCCAAGGCATCCACCGTATGCTCTTAGTAGCTTAACCGAAAGTTTTTTACAAAACTATCAGGTTTTAAATTAAAACCTACTTGAGAGCATACATTAAAATATTCAATACACTGTAATACAGCCTATTGGAAGATACACACTTGTATCAGAAAAAAAGACACTATGAAGTTGTCAAAGAACATTGGTCGACCATTCGACCAGATTTATAACTAAGAATAAGATTCTTACTGCCATTTCTGGAGATGACCGGGATCGAACCGGTGACCTGTGGCTTGCAAAGCCACCGCTCTCCCAACTGAGCTACATCCCCGAAAATCATCACAATGGGCCTAGGTGGAGTTGAACCACCGACCTCGCGCTTATCAGGCGCGCGCTCTAACCAACTGAGCTATAGGCCCGTAGTCTCGGTCACCCGCCTAATAAGACGGCTAAATCTTATCTATTCAAATAGTCACCGAAGAAAGAGTATCAAACTCTGAATCGATATCGCGTTGACCTCGATGTTAGTGTCCACGGTGGTGAACACAAACACACCGTACTCCTTAGAAAGGAGGTGATCCAGCCACAGCTTCCGCTACGGCTACCTTGTTACGACTTAGCCCCAGTCATCGAGTTTCACCTTAGGCGCCGCCTTCCTTGCGGTTAGGCAAACGACTTCGGGTGCTCCCAACTTCCGTGGCTTGACGGGCGGTGTGTACAAGGCCCGGGAACGTATTCACCGCAGCGTGCTGATCTGCGATTACTAGCGATTCCACCTTCATGGAGTCGAGTTGCAGACTCCAATCTCGAACTGAGGCCGGTTTTGGGGATTAGCTCCACCTCGCGGTATTGCGACCTTCTGTACCGACCATTGTAGTACGTGTGTAGCCCTGGGTGTAAGGGCCATGAGGACTTGACGTCATCCCCACCTTCCTCCAGCTTATCACCGGCAGTCTCCATAGAGTTCCCAGCATTACCTGATGGCAACTATGGACAAGGGTTGCGCTCGTTGCGGGACTTAACCCAACACCTCACGGCACGAGCTGACGACAGCCATGCAGCACCTGTGCAAGAGTCCCCGAAGGGAAAACCGGCTTTCACCGGCTGTCTCAAGCATGTCAAACCCAGGTAAGGTTCTTCGCGTTGCCTCGAATTAAACCACATACTCCACCGCTTGTGCGGGCCCCCGTCAATTCCTTTGAGTTTCAATCTTGCGACCGTACTCCCCAGGCGGGGTACTTAATGCGTTAGCTGCGGCACCGAAGGGGTCAATACCTCCGACACCTAGTACCCATCGTTTACCGCTAGGACTACCAGGGTATCTAATCCTGTTTGCTCCCCTAGCCTTCGCGCTTCAGCGTCAGTATCAGGCCAGAAAGCCGCCTTCGCCACTGGTGTTCTTCCAGATATCTACGCATTTCACCGCTACACCTGGAATTCCGCTTTCCTCTCCCGTACTCAAGACCAACAGTATCGAATGCAGGCCGGCAGTTAAGCCGCCGGTTTTCACACCCGACTTGTAAGTCCGCCTACGCGCCCTTTACGCCCAGTAAATCCGAACAACGCTCGTCCCCCCCGTATTACCGCGGCTGCTGGCACGGAGTTAGCCGGGACTTCCTCTGTGGGTACCGTCAGGCATAGGTCAGTTACTACCCATACGTTTCTTCCCCACTGACAGGGTTTTACACTCCAAGAAGCTTCATCACCCACGCGGCGTTGCTGCGTCAGACTTTCGTCCATTGCGCAATATTCCCTACTGCTGCCTCCCGTAGGAGTCTGGGCCGTATCTCAGTCCCAGTGTGGCCGATCACCCTCTCAGGCCGGCTACCCATCGGAGCCTTGGTGGGCCGTTACCTCACCAACAAGCTAATGGGACGCGGACTCATCCTCAAACGACAGGTTACCCCGCCTTTGACCACAAAATGATGCCATTCAGTGGTATCATCCGGTATTAGACCCCCTTTCGGAGGATTATCCCAGATTTGAGGGCAGATTATCCACGTGTTACTCACCCGTTCGCCACTTTACTCGCCCAACCGAAGCCGAGCTTTCTCGTACGACTTGCATGTATTAAGCACGCCGCCAGCGTTCGTTCTGAGCCAGGATCAAACTCTCCGTAAATATTGTAAATACTCTATTTACTAGATTTTGATGCTCTGAACCTCACATCGGAACGCGACATTCAGATTATTTACTGATTATTCGTCTCAAGATCTCAAAAAAGATCCAAGACCCGCGACATTTCAAAGAGTAAGAATACTCTTTTCTTCGTATGACTATTTAGTTTTCAAAGAACAATTTTGCGAAAAAAATACTGCCATAATATTTGGCAGAAACCGAGTATAAGCGCCCACCTATTTAAAGTCAAGACTTATTTCAACATTTTTTTCGCTTTGAGCGCTTTTTTTTTGGCGAGCCGGAAACGCCTGCCGCCGCAGCCGATTTCAGCCTTATCGGCTCTCTATAAATCGACCACTTAATATAATACTTTAGCCCCCGGACGTCAAGACGCCCAAGGTGAGCCAGAAGTCAAACGCTCCGAAGGCCGGTTTTGTTTCCTATATTAATACGAATGTCGGACTAAATTAGGCAAGGCTGTTTTCGACCATCACAGAGGGCCCCGATTCAGGCCCCAAAAATCACCCGCCTGACAGGCAGAATGAGACCGATTATCCCCGGCAAAAGCCACGTTATCCGCGGGCTTAGCCGGCCGAAAACGCTATCCACGTCACCCCGGCCACAATTGTCGACTGACCGGCTTAGTCCGGAGTGATGTATTTTCATGTGATGGAAGATACCAAAATTTGACCCCCCCGAGCGAACCCAGGGGGGCTTTACAAAAACTTGTAATATGTTGCGCAAGCTCCTACTTTTTTTGCCACTTTTAGCGGCGGAAACGATTACTTTTGTATCAGCCACGTTTCCGTGTAGCGGAACTCACATTGTTAATATCGACACAAACAGTCATTTTGTCAAGGGTAAATGATTAAAGCCACCCCGTCATACTGGACGCGTTGCGTCTGTGTTTCCCCAAATGCGATAGTCCGCCAATAACTTGCGTTCACTCGGGTTTTCTGATGCCAAATATTCCTCAACGGGCGGAATCCGCTTGCCTCTCAGCTTCGGCCTCAAGTTGCTCCAAAAAGGCCTTCACATGGTCCGGGCGCTCAATCCGCTCCACCGGAAACAGTTCATCCATCTTCTCAATCACCTGCCGATACGATTCAAGATCGTCGGATTTCAAGTCCTCCATTGCAAGAGACACGAAAGCCTTCATGAGGTTCATTGCCGTGCCCACTGCCGGCTGCTCCAACGGTATGGACGCATCGTCATATCCGCCGTAGCCATAGTTCTCAAGCAGATTCCGCCGCAGTAGCTCCGTGTCAAGAGCTGCCTCCTGCAGGGGCATCAGGCGAAGCACCATCCCCTCATATCTCAGATGAGGGGTCAGCCACCGGGGCGGATAGGTGAAATAAATAGGACGGCGCCAGTGGTTTTCCCTGATGATTTCAAGCAGAAGCTGATCGCTGACCATCAGGACCTGGTAGTCTCCGAAATTCGTCCCCTGGACCAGCACTTCCAGCGTGTCTTCCTCACGCTCCGCCGGGATCATCACGGTTGAGTCCTGCCACACAGTCGGGGTAAATTCCGATAGCTGTTCCGGTGTTAGTTTCAGCGGAAATTCAGGCTCACGTTCCAGCAGCGTCCGAACGAACCACGATGTATTAAGAAGATTCATGTTGCAGATCGTGACATCATCGCGATAACCTTCGGCGACCTGTAGATACAATGGCAGCCAGGTATCCGTATCCCCGGCTGTGAACAGGATCGCGTTTTCGTCAAGCCCCTTCAGATAATTGCGCGCAGAGTCGTCAGCCATTCTGTTATAGGAATTGTCGACAGAAACATATCGGCTCAGAATCTGGTTCGCGGCTGATGCTCCCACCAGCAGGACAGCGGCCACTGTCAGAAGCAGTCCACCAATCCCTCTTTTTCCGGCAAAGAGAATCGTCAGGCTCCTCGCGCCGTAGACTATCAGAAAACCGATGATTACGAACGACGGCAGATAATGACGGGCAAACGCGCGGAAGAACTCTCCCGGAATATTAAGGTAAAACACCAGGCCTAAGCTGCTACACGTAAAGACCGCGAGCACACCGGCTCCGAGTCTCCAACTTCGTCGCCAGAGAGTTACCAGACCCATCAAACCCAAAAGGCACGGCAGAAGTCCGACCACAGCCAGTTTCCCGTCGACATAGAAGAAATTCTCTCCGAGTGCCTTCATGTAATCCACAATTTGGTGAGACCAGAACGGCGCCTTGCGCGGAAACAGGTTAACGAGAAAACCGCCGCCATATTGCTTCAACGTGACGTACTCCCAGAATCTGCCAAGATTGCTCGGATCGTTTCCATTGATGACCGGGTTGGCGGCTGCCATGGGAATGATAAGGAAGTGGAAAGCCAGTCCGCACACCAGGCCAGCTACACCGTACAGCCAGGCCCTGGCCGAAATAAATGTCCGGGGACGGCGCAAGCCCAGCCACACTGCCAGACCCGGCAGCAGTATGGCATTTGTTCTGTGCACGCTGAAATCCAGTCCAAATAAAACCGCCACCACAAACAGCCACTTCAGCGCTTCCTTTCGGTCAGCAACCTCCCACCATTTGAGCATCGCCCACAATATGAGAGCCGTCATCAGGGCTGTCAGGATGTACGGGACTAAATTTCGTAGCGTAGCTCCAGAAGGTGATGCCGAAAGCCATAATCAGCGATGCGAAAATGGCCGCCACCGTTTCGGCAACCTGTGCCCGATCGGTCAACACACGCGAGTTGAACCTGGCCAGATAGAAAACCACCCCCACGACTAAAGAAGCGACAACCGCCGCGGTGAGGCTGAGCACAAAAGTATCCGACACACCCCACGGAATTTTCGTGATTAGCCAGCCTAAGATAGTCAGTAAGAGCGATCCCGGCGGGTGAGCTACCCCCAGGCTGAGGGCAACCGCGGTGTATTCCGCGCTGTCCCACCACGCGATGGTCCGGTAAGCTGTTAGCCAGTAAACAACAAAAGAGGCAGCGCTTGCCGCAATTACTCCGACAAGCGCTGAAGTTCGATTAGAATTATCGCGGAAACCATAGCCATACATGGTCCTTCATCCTCCATAATTTCCACATGGCCGGTTTACCGGCAGCCGGTGAAGTACCGCTTTGCTGCGCCACAAAGGCGGGTTATGCTATAGCGAGCAATTCGATGTCAAAAATAAGTATCTTGCCTGCCAGCGGATGATTCGCATCGAGCGTTACGGTGTCACCTTCAATTTTCGCCACCACAACGTTGATCGGCTCACCGTTAGCATGTTCCATCTGATACTGCTGACCCAGTGCCGGTTCTATTCCCTCGGGAAATACTTCCTTCTTGACTTGAGCGACTAATTCCTGACGCCGCGGCCCATAAGCTTCTTCGGCCGGAATAGTGATAGTCTTGGATTGCCCGGCTTCCATACCCATCACTCCGGAATCGAAGCCGGGTATCACGTTACCGGCGCCGACCGTAAATTCAAACGGCTCACGTTCTTTGGATGTGTCAAAAACGCTGCCGTCCTCGAGCTTGCCGGTGTAATGAACCTTAATCTTGTCGCCACTTTTTACCTGGCTCATGCGAACCTCCTAATTGTAGGTCATCAATTGCTTGTTCAGCGCAAGCAAATCAGGAGCCCGGAGGTTCCATCATTGGCCAATGGCACCGAAACTATATGAGTTAACGTAGCTTATCGGCTAGCGATACTATCGCGCCGCAAATCACCCGTTAGAAATAAATACGTTATTGCCAAAGAGATTACAACCAAAAAACCGCCCGTGGCTACTTTTTCTGTATCCCGGCCTGGTTCTCGTACTTGCGAATAGACATCCCCGATGAAGGCTTCATGCCCATTTTGGAGTAAAATCCGCGAAGTTGCTCATCACAGGTTAAATCGACCATATAGAAGTCTTTGAGTGTATCCAGCATTCGCGTTACCAGAATCTGCCCGATTCCGCGATTTTGATATTCCGGCAATACTTCGAGCAAGGGGATATAAGCAGAAAGAACACCATCCGAAATGGCATTGATGAAACCGACCACGCGACCGTTCGCATCATCCATGGCCAGCCACACATATCGACTGTTCTGTAATATTCTCAGGTGCGTCTCTTTCGAGGGCGGCTGAGGCCAACCCACAAAGAAGCCTGCCAGCATCGACGGCTCAATGCGGTCCGGTGAATTGACGTAGGCTATCAATGGTTCCTCCATATCTGCAAGTTTTCCTCCACCCGGGTCACAACGGCGAGTATATGATAAGGGGAGGGCACAGAGGTGCCCTCTCCAAAGTGCTGAATCCGAAGATTACAGCTTACGGAAGTAAAGAAACGCACACTGGTTCGGTGCACTCATAACCGCCCTTTTCCCAATAGCAGTCATAGCAACACTTGTCATACCAGCAAACACCATCTTCACAACCTTGATCGATATAACACTCGTGAATTATTGGTGGGTGCGGATCTTTCTTGGCAGCTACGCTAAAAGCGAAAGCAAAAACCAGCAACAAGATCACTGTCAGGGTAAATACGTGTTTCAATTTCTCACCTCCTTCCCTGGATTTCGAGATTCCATTCCATTGGAGAGATTGGGGATACACGAATCCCTGTGAGCACAAGCGAGACTCCCCTTAAGCACTCCCTCCTCTTCTATCGGGGCGACACGAAATCACCCTTTATCCGTAAACGTCAGGCCCGGAGACCACTCATGACAATAGTCGCCGGCCTGTCTTGAGAAGGGAGCAGTCAATTCCACTCCCCTCCGCTTAGTTTACTGCGATTGCTAATATCAGCAGGGACCGTCCCAATGGCACTGTTCGACTAATTGTCCGTTGCCTTTATATTCCCAGCAGCACAGCCACGCCTTACCATCAATACAAACCAAAGTACACGGCGGGACAGCTTTTGCTTCGGAAGCGACCAGACCTGTCATAAACGATGCTGCGAAGACAAGTAGCATAACGATTGTGATTGCTTTCTTCATGCGTTCGTTCACCTCCTCTCGCTCTGTTTAGATGTTGTGAGGGTATTAGAATGTAACCAGCGGTTACATGTTATCTAACATTTAGCTTCTAACTCACCGGCTCTACTTCTCAAATCTCTCGTAAGCGTCGGCTAATGTGAAATCCTCGCTATAGCCATGCACGACAAAAGCCACGAGACGGTTCTTTGTCACCCCGACTATGCTTGGAAACGAAGTTATATCATACTGCTGTGGGAACAGGTAGTCCACATCGCAATAAACCGGGAAATCGACACCAATCTTGGCCTTGTATGCGACAATATCACTCACGTCACCGGCAGCAATGGCAAAGACAGAAACCTTGTCAGATATTTCCGGAATCTCTCCAGCCCAGACATCGAGCGCCATCTTACATGGTTCACATCCGGGAGAAATGAACAATATCAGCGCCGGCTTCCCGGCGGCGAAATCCCCGGTACTCACAATGTTACTATCCAGATCAACCAGTTCCTCGACCGGGAACGCTTCGCCGATCTTCAGCAAGCTCATGTTAACATCTCCATAGGCCGCCGATTGCTGATCCCCCTGTCTCCAGTTTACGAACCAGTTTCCAGCCAACACGCCCACAAAGGCAACCACGATGATGGCTAATCCATACAGGATAATCGATTTAACGCTTGGTTTTTGATTGTTCGACATAGTCTGCGATACCTCTCCTTAGATAGCTATATGACACCGTCGTTGTGTAGCACTTCCCTCCGGGACTCAAAATTGCTGCGGAACCTGACCCGGTAAATATATTCAATTATAGAGTGAGGTCAGAAGTGAGAGTTCTCTCTCCATGTACAAAAAATTAAGGCAGTTTCCTTTTTATAGCAAGCAATATTTCCGACAACCTCTATGCTGCGATCCTTTACCACAGAATTCGAACGCACATGCTGCGAACGTTGCCTCAGTTCTCGCTTTGGGAACGCAGAATTACCGACAAGGTTGTAGCCGGGCGTTTTTCACATCACTGTTTGCCGCTTATCAAATTCTTGAATTCCGATGAATCCCTAAGGGCCGCAAGGTCATCATCTATACCTGCCTGCGTCGCCAGTTTCGGATTTAGCTCCAGCGCCCTCTTAAGTGCCACCATCGCACCGTCTGCGTCTCTAACGGCGAGACGAATACAGGCCAGGTCATAGAATACCTCACCATTTTGCGGAGCAAGTTTTGCGGCGCGCTCCATCGGTGGCAATGCTTCATCATAACGCTTCTGCGTGAACAAAGTCCAGGCCTCGTTCCACGCATAGTTCATCTGTCCGATCTCAAGTATGCGCCCGAGTTCCTTGAACGGCTCCGGATGATCGTCCACTCGAATATCGATAGCACGGTCGGTGAAACCACCGTAGCCGGCGCCTTCCTTCACCACGAGCATCGCCGCTGATTGTTTTCCCCTCGAATCCCCGCCGTTGGCTTCGGCCGCCAGCAGAGCAGCATACAGGCGATCGGCCAGCGTGCCTTCAGTCTTGAGAAACGCTTCTTCCATAGCCGCGACCACGGCTTCTCCAGCAAGAATGTTTCCCTGTACGGCATAGTGCGGCCCTGACCGTCCTCCTGCCCAGGCATTACAGCCCTCTCCGGTGTAAGTAGCCGAACTGCCGTCTGCCGCGACAATACCAAACTGCCTCCGATCAGGATTATCGTCATTTCTGATAAGCACCGTCTTGACTTCTTCGGGAGTAAGCCCCTTCTCCATAAGTTCCAGCCCCCGCCAGCCGAAAGTGGTATTCGCATACGCTTGAGTTGCCACCGCGCCAACGCCTGCTTTCGCCCACGGTACTACGTTACCTACCGTGAAGAATCGCGATGCTACCGCGACCCCCAGTTCCCCTGTGGCCGAATCATGCGCCACAATCGAAAACGTAGCTACGGTCTCCCTTGAATCCTCTGCCGCCACACCGGGACCACAGAAAAACGTTGTCACAAACAGTACCAGCCAATACCCGAATAAATGCTTTTGATTATGCAGTGATCTCAACAACGAAAAAGACATAGCCCTACTCCCTTTGTTACATTTGTGATATCGATATATATACGCAAACACATTGCCGGGCAACAACGGATTTAAATCAGGAGAAGGCAAAGGCAACTTCCGGAAAACGTCAGTCTCTGATCCGGAGCGGAAAGGGAATAAGTGCAGTCAGATATAAAAGGGAGAGCTGGGAGACACGCCGGGCGCATCTCCCCCCTCTTTTGGGACCCCCTGCTGTCGGAATTTATTCAGGATAGCACCAGCCGATAAACTGGCACTTCGTGATGGTATCATTACCGATATCGTACTTGCAGCACTCCGTCAAACGATAAGTTGTCCGGTTGCAAGCCTGAACGCAATCATAACCCACCGGTTTGGACTGTACGGTGGAAGAAATCACACCAACGGCAAACGATGCTACCAGAACGGCCAGCACGACTATGCTGAGAAGTTTCTTCATTCTCTTTCACCTCCTTACAAATAGCTACGGATTCTCCTGCGATAAGTGCAATAAAGCACTCGCAACACTCCTATTGTTGATTTCGATGAAAGCAGTTCTAAGATGAAAGTCGGAATATATAGGTGCGATGAAAGATGTCAATATCTATTTTTGTTTTTTTTGAGGATTCCTTTTTGGTATAGTTCATTCGGCCCCGGACAGACTGTTACCGCACCACATCAGAAAAAACCGCTCACCCTCTGTGCCTGCAATGGCTCTCGGCAGCGTATACTCGCGGCACAGCATCATATCCATAGTCCCCGCGCAGGCGTCATGATCGAATATTCCGAGAACTATCTGTGAATACCAATCACGGCTTAACTCCATCTTAATCACGTCGCTGATCATACTCGCCCCCGTCTGGTCGACCAGCCGGAAAGTAAATGATATGCTGCCGGTATCCGGAGTATTTACCCAGGGTGCATAGACAGCTCCCGCGCTGTCACCGATATCCATCGAATAAACATCACCGCCGAAAGAATACCGCTTCTCGCCGTCATCGATTTCAACCTGAACCAACCCGGCCAAAAAGGTCTGCTGCTCAGCCGAGCCGGCAAGACCAACACGCACCCTGGGTTTGCTGAGATCAACCTCGAAGACCTTCAATTCGCCTGCATCGACTTTTTTTGTCGTACGTTTTGTTTCGGTTTCAACGCACGATATCGCAAAAAGCGCTACGCAGAGTACTGCCGCCGAAATTGTTAATATTGATATTCTCATTATGTTTCTGTACCTCCGGATTTGACGGCATCATACGTTCTATCAGCATGGGCAATCAACAAAAAAAGCGGAGACATAAATCAATATGTCCCCGCGTAATCGAACACCGGATAGAACGAGTGAGGTTCTACCGCTCTACTTCTTCTTAACCGTCACCGGCTTGGGCGGCGCCATGGTGAAGCCGAGTTGCTGATATACCGCCAGAAGATCATATACGATCCACTCTTCCACCGCCTTGCCATTGACTACATGCGTCAAGGTCAGCCCCGATATATCCATCTTCTTACCCGTGGCCGGTACCTCACCCATTGGCCCGTCATTTGTGCCGGTCACCCGCCAATGGAACGTAACCCAATCACCCTTGGCGATGACCCGTTCAAATGACAGATTCAGGTCCGAAAACTGGTCACGATGGCTCTTGACCCACGTGATGAATCCGTCACGCCCCATTATAGGCTCCGGCGAAACCGGCCCGTGACCGACAAAGGCGGTATCAATCACCCCGGCAACCATTTCCATATTGCCGTTGTTGTAGATTTCCACGTACTTTGTGGCCAAAGCCTCAGCCTGCTGCTGAGCGATATCGACCAGCGGCTGTTGCTGTTGCTGGCAGCCAATTGCCACCAAACAAAGCATGACTGACAAAACACCAATCACTTTGAACATTTCTACCTCCGCGTTGAAAGCCCCGGTAAAGGAATTGCTTAAGCTGTGATGTGAAACTGAGGAGAATTCCTGCGTTATGTAAAGGTAAGAACGGAAATCGACAATGGCCCGTCAACGGTTATTTTGACGCGGATTTGGGCTTTTGAGAAGACGATATCTCGTCCAAATTACGACGCTCTTCGTCTGTCAGGTCCTCGTCGTCATCGTATTCGTAAGCTTCATCAGTGTCATCGCGATCCTCGCCCGCTAAAAATTCAAGGACTTCCAGGTCCTGATCGGAGACCACGCCAAATATATGTTCAAGACTGACTCTTTCTCTTACAAAACCTTCAACTTTCCCGCCAATCAGACCCAGCACCGCAATTGTGTAGACGCCGAGCCCCATCCATGCCTTGACGCCCTTTACACTGTAAATCAGACACAGCAAAAAGAAGACCCAGAGCAGCACCGAAAACAGCAGGAAGAACATCTGGTAAAAGGGAGGTCTTATCGTTACGCTAATTTTGCAGCCTGAGCCACCGGTTTCCATCTTGCCTTTAATCACGACATTAGTATACTCCGGCAACCGCAACATCTTAACGAAGCGCGCATTCGGCCGGTACAACCGGAAATGGTACCTCTCAAGATAGCCAACATACTGAAGATCTTCTTCGGAATGCTGTGACACTTTCCTCTCTGAGAAATTGAACAGCCGCGACTTCAGGGCCGTAACACGCACCAGCTTTTGCCAGGCCGCCTCAATGCCCATCGGGCTGTCAATGGTAAACCTGTAAATCGGAGTTAGCCACATAACATCAAGTTATCCTGCTGTACCAACTTTTCGCAACATCTGACTTGGACTGCACATCGGGCATCACTGTAAGATGTCCCAGAAGAGATTGAAGATAATCTCGTTCTTGCGAAGATACCGAGACATAGGTCTTAATGTGCACGAAGAGAAACATGCCGGAAAGCGCCAGTGCTACCCACTCGAATTCTTCGACATAACCGCTGGTTACTCTGTATAGAAGGTACAGGAAAGTAAGTGTCGCTAACGTCCAGGTAATCAGCACATCAATTAACGGCCGGATGACCACATTAACCAGGCACCACGGTCCACGCGGTTCGATTTTGCCGGAGATGACTATCTGACGGTTGGCGTGCATGAAGAAACCGATCAGCGATTTACGAGCGCGGGTCCTGAGGCTGAATCTATCTTCCCTTACCCGACCGATATACCGCCTCTTGTCCCCGGCGTGAAAATGCCCCAAGTCGAGCATGAAGAAGCTCTGCTTCTTGGTAATTTCCTCTAACCGTTGCTGAGTCTCCCTGGCCGGGACCCGGCAATCGATATCGAACTTAATAACCGGATTGATGTTCATAAGAATATCCTCCCATTTAATCCATTATCGGCAACTATTGAGCGGATATTGAGCGCCAATAAAAAAGGGGCATCCCTGGAAGAGATACCCCTGAGAAAATCATGTAATGCAGCGAACTAACGCCGGTTGCGCCTTCTGGCGAAAGTGGCCCCGAGAATACCCATCCCGAATAGCACCAGCGTCGTCGGCTCCGGCACTGCCGAGGCAAACGTCTCACCGGAGAATGTCTCGTCATAAAGCACCGGAGGAGCATCACCCTCCGGTGTCACGGCACAACCGCTCCAAGCAATGACAGCGCTGTAGCTGAAAAGCAGCGGATCACTGATCGGACCCGCCCAGTCAAAATCGTAGCCAAACTCCCCGGAACCTAAGCAGAAATACCCCTCCGTTGCCGAACCGCCCCCATACCAGTCGCCCGGCAAATTGCAGGAGCCGCCCTCAACAGCGTTTAAAGTAGTATTGTACTGTTCTGTTCCGAAAATCGAACACGTTAGACGGCTGAATACCGGCGGAACATCAACCCAGTCATAAACCGGATCGACATAATTTTCGCCACCCCACTCGACATCAAACCGAAGCCTGTAGCTGTCACTATCCAACTGTGTCAGGTAGGGCGTCGATACCGTTAACCATCCGAGAGGAAAAGCAGCGATTGGTAATGGCAGCGCCATCACCATCAAGACAATTAACCCCTTTTTCATGACAAAAACTCCCCCACAATAGAGTTCAGAGCTTGTCAATACAAACCCTCGCTATAAATGAGCGGCAATAATCGCGCCAAGTCAAGCCCTGATCCCAAGATAACTTACAACGCCAATCGGCCCAACATCTTCGCATTTGCCCCCACCTATCGCACGAGTCACATCGTAGGCCCATTATGAACATTACCGCACCTATGTTGTCAGCCGTTGCACATGCTGAAGTCTTATCAAGGCACCTACCTCCCCAGAACATTCCCTAAAAGCAGGTATGCCAGCTTCTTCATCTTCGCTTCCCGGATTTTACACTCCTTGACAACCCGGCTCTTTGACTTCTTCACCGTCGCTAATTCACTTCCCATATTCATCCGCCCACCTGCCGGCATCTTTTGAGGACACTTCGATATGAAACTGTACTCCAATGGTCCTGCCTACTCCAAAGGCCTGATTCCGGCAATCTCCCCCCTGCACAAGCTGCTTCGCGCCTTTGGGAATATCAAATGTATCCCCGTGCCAGTGAAATACGGGAAATTTCGTTGGAAATCCTTTGAAGAATCTGCTCCTTTTGCCGTCAGGTGTTAGCTTGACTTCATATCCTCCGATTTCCATAACCGGATTTCTTCTAACTTTGCCGCCAAGCGCCTTTGCTAACAACTGACCTCCGCCACATATCCCCAGAGTTGGCTTGTTCGATTCGATTACTCTCTTCATATATCTGCATTCATTCACAAGGAAACGATGCTTTTGTATCTCGCGCACCGAGGCCGGCGTCCCGCCAACAATGAAAGCATCAAACTGTGCACTCGATGGAAACCTTCTTCCGGTATAAGCATGAAAAACGTGATAGTCGATATCATTCTCTTTCAGATATTCCTCGTATACCCCGAGACCTTCGGCCTTGCAGTTCTGAATGATCAACACTCGCATAATAACCCTTTCACCGTGTCTTTAAACATGGTAACAAATATATATCAGCCCAATCAAGATTGCAACCGGACTATCCTTTCGGAACTCGCACCTGTAATCCGGGTATAAATAACAAACACTGACGCGGGAGGCTCAAGTTGAAAACTCCTATCCTTTTCATCCTCATCTTCGCTCTTTCCGCCACGGCTATCGCCCAGCACTACCCTTGGACAGACAACTACGACTCATCACAGACAATTGAATCTCGATTCACTCCTCCCCGATGGCTATTCCCGCGTTGAGACAACACCGAACAGCTTTGGTGCACTGGCTCCGCAATCTCCCACTCAAAACCGATGGCACTCCGGTCTATCTGTATGACGGTCGTGAGAAACAGGACCGCACCGTCTATTGCTCTGTGGTTGATATCGATGTCGGAGGCAAAGATCTTCAACAGTGCGCCGATGCTGTCATTCGTCTGCGCGCCGAGTATTTCTACTCTCTCGGTCTTTACGACAGCATCGCCTTCAATTTCACCAGCGGCGACCGGGCCTCTTTTCGGGAGTGGATCAAAGGTCTGCGTCCTGTTATCAACGGCAACGATGTTCGATGGCGCCGCAACGGCTTAATCGATTCCTCTTACGCCAACTTCCGGGATTATCTGAACACCGTTTTTATGTATGCAGGCTCGTACTCTCTGAATCGTGAGATGAAGGCGCGGGGCGACATCTGTGATGTTGAAATTGGCGATGTTCTCATTCAGGGCGGACTGCCCGGCCATGTGGTAATCGTAGTCGATGTCGCCCGAAGTAACACCACCGGCAAGAAGATTTACCTATTGGCTCAGGGATTCACGCCCGCACAGGATATCCATATCCTGACTAACCCAATAAACCCCGACCTCTCCCCCTGGTACGATTGCGCTTCCGGCAATCCCATCATCACCCCGCAGTGGGAATTCAAGCGTACGGATTTGAAACGCTGGTGATTTCTGCCGTGGTAAGAACACTGAGCCTAAAGAAACCCGATATTTCATGAGGCATCTTGAGCGTATTTCTTTCTGGCCTGTTTCATGATATCTACCCAGAGTGCCAGAACGCTCAAAGACCAGAAAACCATCGTAGCTGCCGATTTCGTCACCGTGAATGCGCACGTCATTTGAATCCATCCGTCTGAAACATCGGGATACGACTTAAGCATAACGATTATGCCGATATTTTCCAGATAGTCGAAAAACCCCGCCGCCAGCGGCACAAGGCTCATCCACTGAATCCAGCTACTCTGCTTGAAAGCCCTCCGCAACTGGTAGGATAGAAGAAACGAAAAACAGATAGCGAATAGAAACGGATAAACCATGTCGATTGGAATCTGATGCGACAGATACAAGCTGCGCCCTTCCGGTCCGAGACTGTCGAGGAGAAACTTAGCGTACTCAACCGAGTATCCGGTCGGCATCATATCGAACAGTTTCATCCCTCCTGCCTTGAGGCTCACAGCCGGGATTGAGACGAAAACCATATAGAAATAAACTGCCAAAGTGATAAGAACCATCACAGCGACAAGTCCGCCCCGGGCGTGCCTATCCATGAAGGATTTATAGCTTACGAACGGTTTAATCAGCGTATTCATCATATCATTTCGGCCAACGGGAGAAATCTTGCGGCCTTCGGAGGACGAGCATCCTGACGGTCAAGCGCTATGCTCTTTGACAACATCCCTCTTGATATGCTCGTCAACCTGAATGGCCGGATTGTTCGCCTGGGCGACATCAATCAGTTGCGCCAGGTCTCTGGCGCGAAAATACGAGAGGTTGATAGCTATATCATCCTCAGCCGAACCGACAGCGTGTATGTGGAACGTTCTCTCGCCGCCCGTGGCCCAGAAGCTCGTGCCTTTGCTTATGCCTTTGACATCTTTCCAGTCCAGATGTTTACTCTTAAGCAGCGCCTTGTAAGATATCCCCTGCACGTTGATCGTCAGTTTCAATGACCGGTGCCACAATGTAACGATTATCAGCACGGCGATATATCCCATGAGCATGCGCACTTCCATCGAGTGAGAGAAATAGCCGACAACGCCGACCAGCAATGTTGCCCACAGCAGAATCATGAGCACAATCTGCATGGGGTGGTATGCTCCAACGCTGATTTCGTCCTGGCCGGGATCGTCTTTCTTGATTTCTTCTTTCTCTAATACTTCCATATTCAGCCCTCCTGATTTTGGAAATTATCATGTCCCGGAGCTAATCTTAGATGGGGTTCCGATTTTGTGGGCAATACAATGTTGAAAAACCCTCCAATATGTTATAAATCGGCGACAGGCCGCAATTCCTTGAGCGGCTTCGTGCTTGGGTGCCCCACTGCTTGCGGTGGGATCCTACGAATATTCTACGAAACCTTCGACTCAAGGGTGCACTGCTTGCGGTGGGATCCTACGATATACCACTAACCCCTGTCATTTCGAGCCTTGCGAGAAATCTTATGCCGTTCCGTCAGATCTTGCGGCCCTCCGAGGCCGTGTGATCTGACGGCTCCAGCAGACTCCTCATTGTAAGTTCCGTCAGGTGCTGTTTCGCGGCAGCGAAGTGTCACCTGACGGCCAACATTTGACTTACCCCACCCAATTCTTGCCGATCCGCTTTTGATTTTCAAGCTTAAATCGCCCCAAAACGACGCTTAATCGCTGCAGCGAAGCGTCAGAGGCAGTTAGCGTTTGCGGCATGAGAAGCTTCAAATGAGCCATTGAAGTGTTAAAATGCGGCATTCGAAGCTTCAAATGAGCCATTCGAAGGGTTAAATGCTGCATTCGAAGCTTAAAATGAGCCATTCGAAGGGTTAAATACGGCATTCGAGAGCTTAAAATGAGCCATTTGAAGGGTTAAATACGGCATTTGAAGCCTGTTTTGCGGGTCTTTAGAGGGCCAAAAGGCCACCTAACATCAAGAAATATGGGGGCTTAGGGCAAATTGAGGCAGGTTTATGTTCCTTCAGTTCGATGATTTCGGGTTTCTCGCAAATGTATTTATGTAGAATCGAGCCCGATTTAGTTGGACACCCTATAGTACTCAGTAAGGTGAAATAGTAACACGGCGAACCTTACAGAGTTCCTCGGTCATCGCGACAGTGAGAAAGCGAAATTCAGCCAACTTCGTGTTGAAGCGGATTCTCGCCTCACAAAGTTCTCGTTGGTTTCTGCTGCCGCGTCGGCTGCTCGAATCGTGACTTGCAAAGTCCTTGTTGTGGACGAATAGGAGATCGCGCCTTCGAATCGCGCCACCTTAAGTAGCCCAAGAGCTGGCGAATTGCCTCTAAGAACTCGGCCTGCCCGCGCCATGTCTTGCAACTCAACAACAAAGACTATCTCGGAGTCAGTAGCTGAACAGTATATCTGTCTTGCCCGACGCATCTAAAAACTTGCTGCGTGACCGAACCATCCGTGGTTGGCTCGCAGATACTCAGCAGGTGGTCGCGTAATTCCTCCTCGTTTTTACCTCTATAACGAAGATGGGTATTTCTCTAGGGATTGCCTGCTTCATCTAACCGCTCTAATATTCTCGATACGAATTGTCATCTAGTTGAGGTGTTGTCTCCCCAGATGGGATTTTGCCGATCGGTCGTAGAGTGAGCTTGGGTTTAATCCGAGGCGGTGGAACCGAAAAGGAGTCTGTCTGTTGTCCTTCCGGGCTGTATGCCTCCGAGCGCACTGAGTGTCTTACGCAACGCGAAGCAACCGGCATTTTCGCGCCAAAAGGATATCCCTTGCTAAATTTGGCAGTCTATTGTTACACCCTTCTATTTCGCCGCAAACGTATTCAAGCTGTATGCGAAAATGCCCCATAACCCTTGGCTCTCGCATCAACGTCCTTGTCATTGTTGAAATAGTCGACGACTTCGAAACATATTTTGTCTTCATGCAACGAATGCTGTCTCTGACCATTGCTGACGCTGCTTTGGTCGACGGCGCAATATTTCCTGCGTAATCGCCGGTGAACGGCACACGGTGTCTGAAGTTGTTCAGCCTATATTGCTGGCTTCAGGTTCGCCCCGAAGCGAAGCGGAGCGAGGCAGTTCTTTGGCGCTAAGCGCGAAACTTGTTCATGAGTTACTTCGATAGCCGCTGAAAATCGACCTGCGGCAAGGTCGAACAGAATATTCGGCTGAGACGGAATCTCAACAAGACTCATCACTCGTTAACTGTAAGAATGTCAGTCATCAGTATTCTTTGGTAACCGTGCCGACAAATACTTCCGTATTGTCTGTCCAAATCAATCGCTCAAAGGCGCACTCGTCAAAGAGCTTCAAGTTAATGCCGTATCTCGGTTAATTCATCTTAAGGTTACTTCCGTATCACGAGAATCTCGCAGTCAGCCTTCAGTCATCATTAGGGACACAGTTCGACCGTGCTGTGAAATCAAGGTAAGCGGATTCAAGCAAAACCTCCCGCTATCTGACCAAAAGATAGAAAACAGAACCCCAAAAGTCAAAAAGAATATGGATATGGCGGCCCATTGTGAAAACCGGGCGAAAGGGCTGGAAGACCGGCAGGATCTCTCCGCCGTTGGCGGAGACTCTACCGAGCAGGGATCCTGCCCTACATCAGAAGTGTTTAGTGCCCTCTAGAAGCCGGGCAAAAGGGATGGAAGACCGGCAGGTCACATCCCCGACTGTGTGGGGACAGGACCTGCCGGAACTTATGAAGATTTATTCAAACGGTCAGGTCACAATTCCGTGGTCGGAATCAAGACCTGACCGAACAACAACAGATTTCTCCCGTTGGTCGAGATGCAATGAAGACTGGATTCCGGCCTTCGCTCGGAATGACGACAACACTGGTTTCCTGCGTTCGCAGGAAAGACTTAGCAATAGCCGTAGGGCAGGATCCCTGCGATCCTGCCACCCCACGAGCTTGCCGTCTATTCGCCGTAGTCGCCATCCGGAATCGCAGGGTCAACATGACCCCAGTCGCTTGAATATATGCCGTCCTCATAATATTGATGAAAGGACGACCTTTGCCAATCGACCGGCCCCCGGGTGAGACCATGTTTGACAGGATTGTAATGGATATAATCGATATGCCGGCGCAAATCGACCTCATCGCGAATGACGTGGTCCCAAAACCGATTCTGCCACACGCGACCTCGATACATACCATGGAGTTTTCTATAGCGTGAAGCAAAGGAGGACTTGATAGAATGGATGATCCGCGATAGGTCGGCGGCTTGAGGGGTTATAATCAGGTGCGCATGGTCAGGCATTACCACCCATGCAATAATGTCGAATTGAAGGTGGTTGCTGTACTTGGCCACGGCATCCCAAAGGATATCGAAATGAGTGACAAGAATTGGCGACCGGTTATGGGTCACAGTTGTCACAAAATAGGTACTGTTTTCGGAATAGTAGCGAAGAAGTTTAGACATACCCCTCCCACAATTGGTATGCATTTCGATGGCAGGATCGCAGGGATCCTGCCCTACAGGTGTCGTCTGGTTTCGTCGATGGCAGGATCGCAGGGATCCTGCCCTACATTTTAAGCGAACAAATACGCTCTACTTGTGCGCTTCCTGGTATTTCTTCAGAACATCAATGACATAATCGATGTCGGCCGGTTGGTGTTCGCCGGTGACCTGGAACCGAATTTCTTCAGAGCCTTTCGGCACCACCGGATAGTTCAACCCGGTCGCCAACACGCCGTGCTCTTTGAGCCACTTGACAATGTCAGCCGTGCGGGCGGTGTCGCGCACCATGAGCGGCACTACCGGATGCGGACCGGGGATAGTCTCGTAACCCGCGCCCACGACGCCGTCTTCGAAACGCTTCGTCATCGCCGCCACATGGGCAACAATCTTGCGGCCTTCGTCGCTGTCGAGAATCTCAAGCGCCCTGGTGGCGGCTTTCGTTTCAGAGACAGTGATCGGGTTGGAATAGATATACATCGGAGCGGTTTCACGAAGGAACTCGACAACCGCAGCGCTGGAAACGACAAACCCGCCGTTGACACCAAACGCCTTGCCGAGCGTGCCTATCAAAACATCGCACCTGGTGTTGCAGTACTCTTCGGTGCCGCGTCCGGTCTTACCGAAAGCGCCAATACCGTGAGAGTCATCGACCACAGACACAATGCCTTCCTCGAACTTATCGTTGTACTTGTGGCACAGATTGATCAGTTCATCGAGCGGAGCATTGTCGCCGCGCATCGAGAAGATACCATCGGTCACTACGAGCGCACGTTTGCCCTGTCCGATAGCTTCTTTAATCTTAGCTTCGGCATCGGCCATATCGTTGTGCTTGTAGATGAACTTTCCCGACGGACGCGAAAGGCGCATCGCCTGAATGATACAGTTGTGGTTTAGCTCATCGGAGATAAAAACCGTGTCGGCCGTACACAGCGGAACAAGAACGCCCAGACTGGTAACATAGGCCGAGCTGAAAATCATGCCGGCCTCACGTCCGAGGAACTTGGCCAGTTTCGCTTCCAGATCGGTGTGTGCTTTGTAGGTGCCGCTGATGAAGCGCACCGCGCCCGGTCCCACGCCGAATGTCTTGGCGGCATCTTCCTCGGCCTCGATCATATCCTTGCGCAGCGACAGACCCATATATGAGTTGGAGTTCATCTTGATGAATTCTTTTTCGCCGTAACCTTCAACAAAAAAGCGGGGGCAATTGGTCTTTGTGGCCGGCTTCACACCCGTAATAACCAGTTCTTTACCTTTGGCAGTACCTTTGGCTTTGAGATCGTTGACCGCCGCAGTAAGGGCTTTGTTCAGTCTTTCCATTTGGATCCTCTATTCTACAGGTCGGACCTGTTTATTTGTATCAGAATCTTAGGCCAATTTCTTCGAGAGTACGTCAATCATGTCCTTCGCCATGACCGGCAGGGTGTATTCCGGTTTCCATCCCCACTCTTCGCGGGCGGCGGAATCATCCATGCTGTTCGGCCAGCTGTTGGCGATACCCTGCTTGACCGGGTCAACATCGTATTCCATGACAAAATCGGGGATATGCTTTTTCACTTCGGCGGCCAGAATCTCCGGATCGAAACTCATAGCCGTGACGTTGAACGCGTTCCGGTGTTTCAGCTTCGCCGGATCGGCTTCCATAAGCTCGATAGCGCCCTTGATAGCATCGGGCATATACATCATGTCAAGGAACGTACCGGCGCCCAGCGGGCAGGTGTATTTCTTGTGCTTGATAGCCTCGTAGAAGATTTCCACGGAGTAATCGGTCGTGCCGCCACCGGGCAGGGTCTCGTTGGAGATGATACCGGGATACCGAAGGCCGCGGGTGTCAACGCCGAAACGTTTGAAATAGTAATCGCACAGAAGTTCACCCGCTACTTTGGTCACGCCGTACATGGAGGTCGGACGTTGTACCGTATCCTGCGGGGTGTTATCGAGCGGTGTGGTCGGACCGAAAGCGCCTATCGACGACGGTACGAACACGGCGCACTTGTGCTCACGGGCGACTTCGAGAACATTGTACAGGCCGTTGATATTGACATTCCAGGCCATGTTCGGCTTGGCTTCGGCCACCGCCGAGAGAATCGCCGCCAGGTGATGCACGACATCGATTTTGTGCTTCTTGACGACACTTTCCACCTGCTTGATGTCGGTGCAGTCGCAGATTTCAAATGGACCTGATTCAAGCAGCTTGCCGCTTGGTTTGGTGCGATTTCCACCCGCTACAACATTGTCGGCGCCGTAAATCTTACGAAGTTCCAACGTCAGTTCCGAACCGATCTGACCTACTGCTCCCGTTACCAAAATCTTTTTCATCTGATATCCTCTAAATTGTTGTAAATCATATTCTCTATTGTGTTTGTCGCCCTGCCACAAAATTGACATTTCCGGCGAATATGTCTGGATATTGTAATTATGAGGCCGAGGAAAGTCAAACGAAAATGCTGCGTTTCCGCAGTAAAAGCAGGATTGGAACGCCTATAACATAGCAGGCAATCGACTGGCCGACACCGACCATTTGAACCGCAAACCAGTAGTTTACGCCCATGATCGGGGCCAGGTAAATCGCTACGCCAAAGGCATTGAATAAAACGGCCGGAAGTGGCGCCAGAAAAACACCCGGGATAGTGTTTCCCACACGCATTCTGATCCAGCGGGTGGCGATGGCGGCCAGAAGCGTGAAAAGCGGACCGATTGCTATATCCAGCCAGCCCATTCCCCCCATAACGTTGGACAGAAGGCAACCAATGTACAGACCGGGGATTGCGGCGGGGGTCAAAAAAGGAAGAACGGAAAGCGCCTCGGCAAAACGTATCTGGTAAACGCCAAAAGAAATAGGCAGGAAAACCAGTGTCAGGACGACGTAGACGGCGGCAATCACCCCTCCCACGGCGATGTTCTTGACTCTTTTGGGGATCATCTATACGAATAAGATGCCTGAGTTGAGGGTTAACGTCAAGCGCTAACTGTAGAGTTTCGTAAAAAACTCGCCCATCTCGGCCAGACGCGTCCGCAACTGCGAAGGCTGCAGCACTTCCACTTCATCACCGAACCCGACAAGCCATCGTTGGATTTCTTCAACACCGCGAACAGTGGCGCAATAACGCACCCGGCCGTCATCCAAAGGCTCCACTGTTTCGTCCGGGTGATGACTGTTGGATGACACCACTCTCGCTGCTGTGCCCGAAAAGATCGCCTCCACCTTTACCGGTTCGCCGCTGAAGACGCCCCAGCTCCCCTCGAAATAGGTTTGCGCCCGGATTTCAGGGTCTTTCACAAATGTATCCGAGAGCATTTCAACGCTGTTAACCCGGTCGACACGAAAGGTTCTGAATTCATTTCGGGTATGGCAATACCCCACGAAATAGAAAGCATGACCGCGAAAGATTATGAAATAGGGATCGATGACTCTTTCGGATAGTCCCGAAGAAATCGATTCATAGCTCATCTTAATACGCCGACAACCGGCAATCGCCTGCTCGATGGTATCGTAATACCTCTCCCCTTTTTCTCTTTCGCCCGCCAGGGGATTTTCGATGTGGGTTGTCGGGGGGGCGAACTTTGTCTCCCGACGCACCTGTTCGGAAAGACAGTTGTCGATTTTTGCTTTAACGCTCCTGAACACCTCCTCGTATCCACCCGCCTTGATCAGCGGCGAAGACTCCAGGGCGAGTTTGAGCAGATGATATTCGGTGGCGGTAAAATTGAGCGCCGGCAAAAAATTATCCGAGGCCAGCTTGTACCCATTGTCGAAGTAAATCGGAACATTCATCTCCGACAGGGAGATTATATCGCGGTAGATAGACCGTTCGGTCACGCCGCATTCCGCAGCCAACCTCTCGGCATTCAAGTTCTTCCGGGTGCGAAGCAGATTGAGGATGTGAAGCATCCGGTCGTATTTGTTCATTCCCATTGAGATTGTCCCTCCTGATGCGCCAATATACGAAATAATCGCGCATAAAACAAATATGGGATTTTTCCCATACTTGCCTAACGTTTCAACACAATCCTGTCGATAATCTACAAAGCGACATAGCACTTACTACGATGAGATTCAAGGCCTTACGGCACATAGGACGTCGCGGCACTGGCTTTGCTTTCTCCCCAGTTGGACAAAAAGGAAACATCTAACAGTGGGGAAACTATGGATAGACGTCGAAAAAGAAGAGGCAAGGAGGAGCCGGTAGGTTTCGGGCAGTCCTTCCTTTTCAAATTAACAAGCAGACTATTAATCGGAATAGTAGTAGTCGTTGTGTTTCTGACTCTGGCCCAATGTACTGTAAAGAGTCCGGAATCACCAACGTGGAACACTACTTTCGTTGTACCGATAGTCGATCGCACCTACGATATGGCCGAACTGGTCAGCATGATTGACCAGGATGAAATCTTCATCGATTCCAACGGCACTGTCGCCTTCTCCATCGACGAGGACCTCGATACCGTTCAGGTCAACGAAGCTGACTTTTCAGTGCCGGATCTAAGTTATGCACTATCCGAGACGATTGGATTGATTGAAATCAATTCACCCTCGGACGAAATCTCAGTTATCAATATCGATTCGTTGGCGGCAGGTCTTCCGATCGTGCCCGGATTCGATACTATTATAGTCCCGGCCAATACCGAATTCTCGGCCGACAACAATCGCCGTCTGGATTCATTTACCTGGGCCGAGATTGCCACGGGCAGCGTGCAGATCAACGTGACCAACCAGCTTGGTTTCACGTTGTACGATGTGGTCGTTCGCCTTATCGATGCCAGAGCCGGCGTTACTATTGACACCGGTTATTTCACGACGCCGCTGGACCACGGTGATGAAGACTTCTTGACCATATCGCTGGCAGGTAAAACCGTCTCCGACAGTGTTCAGATAACGGTATTCAGTCACAGCGACCCGGGTGTCGATCTACGTGTTGCACCTGCCGGAAAACAGATCGTCACCGAAGTCACTTTCCCGGAAGGGTTGATTGTGACCTCGGCCATGGCGGAAGTGCCACCGCTCGATGACGTGCCGTTTTCGCAAAGAGTCGGTCTTGAACTTGATGCCTCCGAGACTATCGATACGGCCAGCCTGGCAGGTGGTGACTTAAACCTCGCGGTAACGAATAACACTTCCTTGCCGGCCAATGTCGACATAGTCATACCGAACCTCGAACTCTCCGGCAGCCCCCTGACTATCACGCGAGCGGTTTCGGCGGGACAGACGGTCCTTATAAATTCCGACCTCGCCGGCTATAACTTGATACCGGTCGATGATTCGGTCGATGTCGACATACTGGCGCACATTTCCGGTTCGAGTGGTCAGTCGGTGCTGGTGCAGTATACCGACAGCTTCAGCGTAGATGCATCTCTGTCTGACCTTTCGTTCAATAGCGTGACAGGTGTCTTTGCCAATACGGCCGCCGATTTTGACAATATCCACGAAGAACTCGATGTGCCGGACGGCTTTGACAACGTAGGCCTCGTCTCGGCCTTCCTGACACTCCGGATAGAGAACGGCGTCGATATGCCGGGATATCTCGATATCGAGCTGACAGGTGACAACGGCAAAGTCCTGACTATCTCCGGCGACATCGAACCGCGCGGTGAAGAAGTATCGCGCATAAGCAATATCACCAACGACGAGGTAGCCGACTTCCTGTCACCGCTCCCACGGTCTATCGATGTCTCAGGGACAGTCGAATTTGGCGATGGCAGTTATCACGGCACGATCACCGCTAATGACTATGTCTTCGCCAGCGTTAGCATCTTCGCCCCCCTTGAAGTAAAAGTGGCTAACGCCGAGGTGACTGATCTTGATATCGAGGTTGAAAAGATCGAACAGGATGATATCGAAGCTATCACCGACCACGTAATCAACGCAAGATTCATATATACAATCGGCAATCATCTTCCTCTCGGCGTCACGGCCTCCGTGTCACTCAGCGGCGACTCGGCTTCGCTTTTCACGGCGCCGCAGTTGACCCTTGACACACTTAGAGCCGATCCGGCGCCGGTGTCGCTCATTACCGGAATCGCCAGCGAAGAGGCAGTCTGTGCCGGGGAGTTAGTTCTGGACAGTGCCGATGTACAGATACTCAAGAACGAGAATCTCTACATCCGGCAACAGCTCTTCCTCAACGGCTCCGACACCTCGGGTGTCCTGCTCACCGAGAACGATTACATAACCATCAATGGACGCATCGAAGTCGAATATCGCTTCGATGGCGAATTCTAAAAGGAGACCATCATGAAGTGCATACTTCTTAGAGATAACCGCGCGGGATGGCTTCAACTTAGTCTCCTGACATTAACGGTCTTTACCGCCCTGTTCGCTCTGACCGCGTTGCCGGTCAGCGGCCAGGGGATATCGTCGGCGCGTAGCGTGGCCCTGGGGTCGGCCGGTATTTCGCTGGCCAAAGGTGCCGATGCTGCCCGGCTCAATCCGGCCAATCTTGGCTTTTCCGAATATCAGCTTAAAGGCGTGGAGTTTGTCGGAGTAGGCGCCAACATCTCCAATAACTCCTTCACCCTGAGTGATTATAACAAGTACACGGGAGCGTTCTTAACCGATGACGACAAGACCGACATCCTGGAAAAAGTATCTGATGAGGGTTTGAAGGTAACGGCCGAGGCCGAGGCTACCGCGTTTGCGGTGTCTATGGGACCGATTGTTTTCGGTCTCGCCGGAAACGGCCTGGCCAATGTCAACCTCAACAGGGACATTCTTGAACTGGTCCTCAACGGAAACACGTTCGCAGATACCATCGAAGTGACCGGATCGTACTCCGATGTCATTGCCTATGCGTCAGCCTACCTGTCGTATGGACGCTCGCTCTACAAATCCGGTTCCAGAGAATTGGCGGTCGGAGCTACGGTTCGCTACCTGAGAGGCTTCGCTGTCGAACGCGTCGTGGAGATACAAGGATTAGCGGCAACCTTTGCTACCGGCTTTACCGGCGAAGGAAGCATGATCATTCAGACCGCCACCGGCGGGTCGGGCTATTCTCTCGACCTCGGAGCCGCCCTCAAGGTAAACGACAATTATACCGTCGGCGCCAAGATCCGGAACTTCGTCAGCGTCCTGAACTGGACAAAAGATACCGAAGAGCACGGCTTCAATTTCAGTTTCGACACCATGACAGTGGACAACATGGACGATGACTATGTGGTATCCGAAGACTATTCGAACGAAATAGGCAGCTTCTCCACTAACCTGCCATCGGTCATGAGCGTCGGCGTTGCCAAAACGTCCGGCAAGCTGCTCTGGGCGTTGGACTGGGAACAGGGATTCAGCAGTGATGCCGGTGCTACCACCAAGCCGCGCATTTCCGCCGGAGTAGAGTACTCATTCGTAGCCGCGCTGCCACTGAGAGTGGGATACTCGAAAGGCGGCAACAGGAACACGGCCTTCTCCTTCGGCTCCGGCTTCCACCTGCCCTATTTCTTTGTCGATTACGCCTTCGTTACCGGCACCTCGCTGTCCGGTTATTCGTCCAAAGGGCTGAATTTTGCTCTAACGACCGGAATCTATTTCTAAGGAGGGTGGGGCAAGGTGTACTCTGAAATTAAATCGAAACCTCGCAGTACCCAAATATACTGTATTCTGCTGTCGCTGTTGATAGCCTGCTACACAGCGACAGCGGCTCCGCCGCATCCGGACCTGCTCAGGCAAACGGCAGTCGGTAAAAGAGCGCCTGCATATTTTATGACACATCAGGCCGAGCTTCGCAAAGCAGGACTGAACTCCGGACCCGAACTCGATGACAAGTCAGTATCCGACTTTGACAATTCGTTAACCCTATCGCCCCAGGTGACAGGGCCGTTCAATATCCTCGCCATTTTAGTCTCGTTCACCGATGAGGTCGCCGGCACTAACGCAGCTTACTTCGATAACCTTATGTTCAGCACTACCAGCGTGAGCGTGAGGCACTATTACAGAGAAGCATCCTACAGCCAGCTTGACATAGTAACCGTCAACCTTCCATCAAGTATGGGCTGGATGATGGCTCCGCAGACGTATTCCTATTACGTCAACGGCGAAAATGGCGTCAATCCCGACAGCTATCCCAACAATGCTCAGAAGCTCGTTGAAGACCTCGTCGCGCTGGTAGATGGCTCTGTGGACTTCTCTCGATACGACAATGACGATAACGGGTTTGTCGATGTCCTCATGGTCATTCATGCCGGACCGGGAGCCGAGTTCACCGGTTCCAATGACGACATGTGGTCGCACCAGTGGCAGGTTTATCCGCGCCTGACTAACGACGGCGTGTATGTATCGAACTATACCATGCAGCCTGAATACCTGCTATCGCCCGGTGACATGACCATAGGCGTGTTCGCCCACGAACTGGGCCACGGTTTTGGACTTCCCGACCTGTATGATACCGATTACAGCTCCAACGGTATCGGTTCATGGGGGATAATGTCCTTTGGAAGTTGGCTTGGCCCGAATGACCTGGGAGGCTTGCCAGCAGCCCCGTGCGCATGGAGTCGACTTCAGATGGGCTTTAACCTGGCTACCAATGTCACCAGCAATGTCACCTCGCAGACAATCGGCGATGTTAAGGATACACGTGATGTATTCAGACTCTGGTCAGGTGGTGCGATCGAAGATGAATATTTTCTCGTGGAAAATAGACAGCGCACCGGTTACGATACGTATCTGCCGTCTTCGGGACTGCTGATATGGCACATCGACGATGCTTGCACAAGCAATGATAACGAATGGTATCCGGATCTGAATCCGTCTTCTCACTATCTCGTGGCGCTTGAACAGGCTGATGGTCTGTTCGAATTGGAAAAATCAATCGACGCCGGCGATGGCAACGACCCCTTCCCCATGGCCGGCATGGCAAGTTCCTTCAACGCTCTTTCCAATGTAACGTCAAGCTCCTACACAGACGGTAATTCTTATGTGTCGGTCGAAAACATATCGCCGTCATCTGCATCGATGTCAGCTGATTTCTATGTTGCTTTCTCCGGAGGTTATGACTCCGACACCGAAGATGAGAATGATCCGCAGGATGAGGACATCCTTCCTGCATCACTGAGATTATCCCAAAACTACCCGAACCCGTTCAATCCCACGACGACAATTTCGTTCTATTCGCCGGAGCCCGGACAGGCGTCAATCGAGATCTATGACATCCTGGGCCGCCAGGTCCGACAAGTGCTCTCCGGTAATGTCGCTTCAGGCTACACCGATGTGGTCTGGGATGGCACAGACAAGTATGGAAGCTCTGTTGCGTCGGGAATATACCTTTGCAAGCTGGAAATGAACGACCAGAAACAAGTCAAAAAAATGATTCTGGCACGCTGATAACCACCAATAAATTCCGACTATCCGCAGTACTCCCCTACTGTGCGGCTACACCCCGATCACCAAGGTCGGGGTGTTTTATTCCGGATACTCGAAATGCGGATGCTCCACAACGTGATTGTTCTTCTGTTCTCTGAATGCCTTCTTGTATCGGGTATGACAGGCCTTACAGCGCTTGGGGTCTTCCGTGTATCCTCGCTCAGCGAAGTATTCCTGTGCGGCAGTAGTGAAGACAAATTCTTCGTTGCATTCCGTGCAGATTAAGAACTTCGGTTCAAAACCGTCAGTCATTAATCCCCCTCTCTCATGAATGGACTGACTATTCCATGTCAGACTCATTCCAGTAGTTGCTCTTTAACTGTATTTATTGATACCGGGATACACAAAAACTGTCAACAAAAAAACCGAGACAAAGCTGTCGGTTTTTATCATCCGGAAGACAAACCGGACCGTTTTGGTGGCCTTCCGCATACACGATTCGCGCATGAATCGCTGCACAGCGCAACCCGGATCATTCATCCCCGGATTGATTTGTGATGACATATTGTGGTAGGAGAGTTACCAGAATGTGGAGGTAGCCTGGAAGTACTGATGAGTACCGATAGAGAGTTCCCATTGATTGTTTTCAGAGAACGCCAGGTCTATCCTGACTATATTCTTCGTGGACTTTTCAAACCCTATCCTCAGACCAACTCCAACGCTTGTGTAAAAATCCTTCAGGCTGACAGATTCGTTATCTTTCCAGATGTTACCAAAATCGGCGAACACAACACCTCCGAAAAGAGCTGATAACATTTTGATGTTGCTGTAAAATCGGCTCTCTAAGTTTAGCACGGCTCGTCGGCTGCCTGTTTTGAAATACTTATCGTACCCCCGAATACCGGTGCTTCCTCCGAGATTGAGGTTGTCCCGTCCGGCAGCATCCCAATCGGACAGGTAGCTCGCATGCATCGCCACCGTTATCAATCCATTGATCCGCCGATAATATGTACCTACAAATTGACTGAGCTGTCTAATTTTCTCATCACCGTGAAACCACACATAGTGAGAATAGTCCAGCCGAAAAAGGTTCGAGGCATCGGCTATGTATCGCGATACGAGGAATCTGGCAAGATCGTACTGATGTAACTTGAGGTCGGAATTGAAAGCCCGCCCGTACTCAGCCTGAGCAAAATAACCCGTAATGAAATCCTCGGTAAAAGAGAATCCGTCTATTTTGTGCATGGTCACATATTTGAATTTCTGTGCCCCGGTTTCCAGGGCTACGAAATGATACAGAGAATCCGTCGAAAAGTTGTCCCCGGCAAGGATGCTGTCAGTGGCCAGGGGCGACAGAATTGTCCGGCCAGAATTCCTCTCATACTGATATCGATAGTTCATCTGCAGGGTGAGCTTCCTGTCATATCTGCCCGCACGGTAGGCATAGCTGAAACTGAATTTGTCACCGTCAAAGTATGACTCGGCTATTTTAGCCGAATCGCTGTAAATATCGCGGCGACCGCTGAACGCCTCGAGCGTGGCAGCGAACGCCAGCTTCTGCTGGAGATTGTAAAATGGATGTCCCACCCGCAACCTTCGAACCTCATCGACCGGGTCGTTGCTGAATTTCAGTTCCACCTGATAAGGCCGGCCCAACATGCGATTTTCAAGAAAACGTGACTCGATATAATTGTCGTCATCCGACTGCGCATAATAGTAGAGTGATAGAAACTGGTTGTTACCCAGAAAGTTCTTTTCCTCCACGCCGATTTGCCAGCGGGTTTCATTGCCTTCCCGTCCATAGCTTATCCCGCCTGAGAAACTCCATTGGTCGACAGTAACAACCCGCAATAGAAGATTCCCGTTGGGTAGAATCGTAGGCTCTATCCAGGCATCATAAACATTGAGGCGGTTACGGATATTGCGCGCACTCTCCTCGGCCAGCAGGTCCGAGAACTGATCCCCCTTTGCCAGCAGCAGCTCTCTTTCGATTATATACTTCCTGGTTCTGATATGCAGCCGGTTGGCGAGTTTGAAGACAAAGTGACTGTAAGCCTGCTCGTCGGTGTCGTAGACGTTGCGATTGTCTATCTCAACCGAATCGATGACAATACCGTTGAACACCGTCTGGTCCGGCCTGTCGTCAGAACGGCGGGACGGATTGGCACGACAATCGGTGACCCCATATAGACTGACTAATAAAATGGTTAAAAGGAGATATGTGGCTCTTTGGACGGAATTCAAACGCTGCTCCAATTTAGCTCAATTTAACGAATTGTCGTGTTCAGGCAACACTTTCTCTACTAAAATCATTGATTCGGCGGCTAATGGATGTCGATTTACCTCCGATAATATAATAACCGCAAAATCATAAAAAATATCGGGCTTATGGCTAAAAAGAAAATAGGCGATTTACTTGTCGAGAAGGGGCTGATAACCTCTCAGCAACTTGAAGAAGGCTTGCGCGAACAGGGGGCGATGGGCAAGCGACTCGGTGAAATCCTTGTCACTAAAGGGTATATCACTGAGGAACAACTGATTGACGCTGTTTCTGAACGGCTCGCTATCCCCAAAATCAGCCTGGCATCAATGGTTATCGACCCTCAAATCGTGCAAAGGGTAAGTGTCGATGTGGCCCGCCGGTATACGCTTATCCCTGTCTTCGAAATCGGCAACACCCTCACAATCGCCATGGCCGACCCGCTCAACATTATTGCCATCGATGAAATTAAGTACATCACAGGATTGAATATTAAGAGGGCCATTGCAACCGAGACCGAGATAAAAGACGCTATCGACCAATATTACTCAGTAGGTGATTCGCTTTCCCACATCATGGGCACCAGAAGCGAAGAGACCCAGCATACACTTGAAGGTATCTCTCCCCTGGCCGATCCTCAGTCTGAAACACCCATTATAAAGCTCACGAACCTGATCATAGCCAAAGCCATTAAAGAAAAGGCCTCGGATATCCACATCGAGCCCGAAGAAACCAGGTTGAGAATCCGGTATCGCGTTGATGGCGTCATGCGCGAAGAAGCAGCTCCCCCCAAATCCATGCAGAACGAGTTGATTTCACGCATAAAGATCGCTGCCAACCTCGACGTTTCCGAGAAACGGGTTCCCCAGGATGGTCGGTTCTTTATGAAGGTTGAGGGCCAAACAGTAGACCTTCGTGTTTCGACGCTGCCCACTATCCACGGCGAGAAAATAGTTATTCGTCTTCTTGATAGACGGAATCTGCTTCTGAAGTTCGAACAGCTCGGTTTCTCGAAGCGCCTTGAAGACCGATGGAAAAACGTGATATATAAACCGGAAGGCCTGGTTTTGATCTCCGGCCCTACATCGAGCGGTAAAACCTCTACCCTGTACGCTGCCTTACAAGAAATTAACTCCATCGAGAAAAACATTATTACGGTTGAAGACCCCGTAGAATACTCATTGCCATTGATTATCCAGATTCAGATAAACGAAAAAGCAGGACTGACGTTTCCGTCGGCTCTCCGGTCCATCCTCAGACAGAACCCTGACATAATTATGATCGGTGAGATTCGCGATGCTGAGACGGCCCAGATGGCTATCCGGTCGTCGCTGACCGGCCACCTGGTGTTTTCTACAATCCACACTAACGACGCCCCTTCGGCTATAACCAGACTCGTCGATATGGGTATCGAGAGTTACCTTGTCTCTTCGGCGGTTAAGGGAGTGCTCGCTCAGCGCCTGGTGAGGGTGAATTGTCCCGAGTGCAAAGAATCCTATATGCCTCCGGAACCGATCCTGCAACGTGCCGGCCTTATGGACCTCGCTGACTGCATGGACTTCAAGCGCGGCGTTGGATGCCCCGCCTGCAAGATGACCGGATTTAAAGGACAAACCGGCGTTTTCGAGTTCATCGAAGTCAATCCGGCTATCGCTGAGCTTGTCATAAACAATGCCTCCCTCAACCGGATCAAAGAAGAGGCACACAAGTACGGATATATCCCGCTTTTTGAGATGGGTCTGGAAAAACTCACCACGGGTATCGTTTGTCTTGAAGAGCTGCTGAAAGAGACTTCGAACGTCGATACCTATCTGGATCCGAGCGTGAAAGTGAAAGTGACCAGTTCCGATGCCGACACAGTTCAAATATAAGGCGCTCGATGAGAACGGTGCTCAGCAAAAAGGAACTCTGACAGCCGATAGCGCTGACCAGGTTATTGAGTATCTTTCTTCACAGAATTTTCTACCTGTCAAGGTTTCGGCCATTAAGGCCAGGGCCTCGTTCACATTCTTCGGATTCAGCCGGGCCGACTATGAAAATCTGATTGTATTTACCAACAATCTGGCCACCATGTACAAATCGGGTATTCCCCTGCTGCGCGCCCTGTCGATTATCAAAGTGGGTGCTGAAGACGGCAAATTCAATCTCGCCCTGAAACAAATCAAGTACAGCATTCAATCCGGAAAATCTCTCTCCGAAGCCATGGGCGAACACGATGACCTCTTCTCCAGAGTCTACCGAAACAGTATCGCCGCCGGTGAAGAATCCGGTAGGCTGGAAGACATACTTGAAGAACTCGCATTGATGATGGAAAAGGAGATGGAATTGTCCCGCCTCATACGCTCCGGCCTGAGGTATCCGGCTATCGTAATAATCGTTATCGCTATCGCATTTGTTGTCTTGATGACATATGTGATTCCGCAGTTCGTTGATTTTTACGGTTCCTTCGACGCCGAACTGCCACTCGCGACGAAGATCTTCATCGGAACAAGCAACTTTTTTACAAAGTATTGGGCAGTCATACTGGGTGTATTTGTCGCTTCAGGTTTCGGCTTTCGAAAGCTCGTCAGCAACGACAAGGGACGGCTTTGGGTCGACCGCCGCTTGCTTAAATTACCGATATTTGGGGCTCTGATTTTGAAAGGCAATGTCGCCCGGTTTTCCATGATGTTCAGAATTTTGTTTCGGGCCGGTTTACCGATTATCCACTCTCTTCAGATTCTGTCCGACTCGGTCAAAAACTCGATGGTAAGCCTTGAGATCAAGAAATTGGAAGACCTGTTCCGCCGCGGCTCCGATTCCAATCTGATGGACGAGGAGTTCGAATTTTTTCCGGAAATGGCCAAGCATATGATTGCCATCAGGCTTAGAGACTGGCGCCCTGGAGCGCATGCTCAATGAACTGAGTACATTTTACTCAAAAGAAGTCCATTATACCTCTAGACATCTAACGGCTATTCTGGAACCATTGCTTACTTTGGTGGTCTCAGTTTTCGTCCTGATTATGGCTCTGGCTATATTCTTGCCAATGTGGAACTTAATCAAGGTTTTTAACGGCTAAAAGGGGTTAAAAAAAAGGGCTATTATACCGATTTATATTAGAGAAAACCATTTTAGAAACCAATTACACCTGCTAGGAGGAAGTATGTCTTTCAAATCGAACCAGAAGGGTTTTACCCTGATCGAATTGGTCATGATCATCGTGATCCTCGGCATCCTTGCTGCTGTGGCTATCCCGAAATATCAAGATCTCTCGGGCGAAGCCAAAGAAGCAGCCGCCAGGGGTGCTCTCGGAGCATTGCGCTCAGCCATCACAATCTATTACGCTAATCACGCTGTTCACCGACAGTGCGCACTGGCCACCGATTGACAGTGTTCGCGCAGCTATCATGGCACAGGGTGTTCCGAACAATCCGTACTGTGCTGATGCCGACCATCCGGACTCAGTCATCGCCGGCGTTACTAAAGGAACGCTGGTTGGCAGTGACTGCGGCTGGGCATATCTTGCCGCCGATGGCGAGATCTGGCTGAACACAGACGATGTAGGCGAGAACCTCTGGTAACCGATTGATTCCAGTGGTTTCATCGCAATTGATATACAACAGGACGGGGGCAAGCTCGCTCAAGATGGTTTTACCCTGATCGAGCTTGTCATGATAATTGTCGTTCTCGGAATTCTTGCGGCAGTCGCCGTACCCAGATTCGGCGACATCACCGAGAGTTCCAAAATCACAGCCACTAAGAAAGAGTTGGCAACGCTGAAAATCGCGATAGCGGGAAATCCCGATGCCATCGCGGGAGGGAAATATATCGATCGTGGCTTTGAGGGAGATGTCGGCTTTCTCCCGTCGCAGCTGCCGGACCTGGTGAGCAAACCGGACTCCGTATCGACCTACAATAAGCTCACCGGCCTCGGCTGGAACGGACCATACATCGACAGCACTGAGGATAACTACTTGAAGGATGCCTGGGATGTAGCTTACGTCTATCAACCGGCAAGCCGGAGAATCCTATCGGTCGGTGGAACTGACAGTATAATTGTTGGCCTTTAAGGCGGGATTGATATGTTCAAGGTAGATTTCTGGTCAAAGAAAAAGGACTCTGAAATTACGTCTGGCAGCACACCTGCGCCCGCCAGACCTTCTTTTTCCATAACCAAAATCCGCCCCAAGAACAGTCACTTCCTCGGTACCACCGTCTCTTTCTGCGTTGACGACCATTCCATTCAGATGGCGGCCGTACGGCACGTGGGCAAATCTCGCAAGGTGCTGGATATAAAGAAGGAGTATTTTCCCAGAGGCCAGAATGACCAGAAGGCCAAGAAGGATATGTTGCTCCGGGAGATCGGCGATTTTACGTCGAGATACGGAGGACGCCGCGCCCGAATAACCCTGGCTGCTTCGAGCAACGAAACCACCTTCAGAAGCTTTCTCATGCCGAAGATGAAGACGCGGGAATTGGACTCGGCTATTCAATTCGAGGTCAAGAAACAGATTCCGTTCCCGGCGGCAGACTGTGTATACGATTACCGACCAGTCTACTGCATCGAAAAAGAGGGCACGGCCCGTTACAAAATTGCGCTTCAAGCGGCGACGCGAAGATTCATACAGGAACAGCTTGAGCCGTTCGAGATGCTGGGGTTACCGGTCGCCCAGGTATATCACACTCAGGATGTAATCGGGCAATTTCTCAAGCATCTCCCTCACTTTCACGAAGACAAGAGTTACACTCTGTTGAATATCGGCTTGAAGTCGACCGAGATCTCGTTCTACAAAGGCGCCGGGCTGGAATTCTCCCATGCCACGGCGATTAGTTCGAATATGCTCGGCATCCAGCCGGAGATGACGAAGTACGAATTCTTTGCGGAACTGATTTCAAATGAGATTCAGACTTCTCTTGACTACTATGCCGGGCAATATTCCGTAAGTTTGCACGACAAGATTTATGTCTACGGCGATCTTGCCTACAGCGCCGAACTGCTCGAGCTGTTGAACAGCAAAAGCGGAATTGCGCTGGAGCCGCTGCCGGTTGCCGACCTGACAGACCTTAGTCCGAAAGACGAGATTCAGGCGGAAGTGTTTCCGGTTTGCCTGCCGGTGCTGGCTGCCTCAACCTGCCAGATTTCGTTGGCGAACCTGCTGCCACCGGAGCAAAAACTGGCGCAGGCCAAAACCAGAATTGGGACTTATGGTCGTCTGGGAGTTGCCAGCCTCCTGGTCGTTCTGGCGGCATCGTGGGGAGTGAGCCGAAGCGAAGTATCGTCATCCGAAGATAAACTGATCGAGTTGAATCGCCAGATAGCCGAGTTCCAGAACTCGGAGGCGTTTCACACCTACAATCTGATCAAACGCCGAATTGCGATGGATCAGGCCTATCTCAATTTGATAAAAGAATCACCGAGCTATCTGGCCCTGAATCTCAAAGAGCTGTCGCAATTGGCTCCGAGGCAAATCAAACTGCTATATCTTGATTACAAATCGAATGAACCGGAAAAGAACCTGTATCTCCACGGATTGGTCGTAGCCGACAACATTCCACCGGAGTTGATTCTGGCCGAGTTCGTGGAGAATCTGTCATCCTCTCCCTTCTACGAGCAAGTGACGATTGTCAGGCACAATAAAAAATTCATCGAAGGTCATCACGAAATTGATTTTCAGATAAGTATGAAGGGCATAGCGTGAAGAAACAAATCCTCACATATACCTTAATCGCTGTCGGTCTTTGTTGCCTGTGGTTTTTCGGCGTTTATGCCCCCACCCACAAGGAGCGAGAAAACATCAGCCTGCAGATCACTGATGCTGAAAAACAATTGGCGGATTTCCAGCATACCATTGCCGAACTGCCCACCTATATAGAAAAGCACAAAAACCTGCTTGAACTCCGTAACGACCTTAATTCCAAGCTGTACACCAAAAAAGACGTGCTCAAATTGTTCGACAAACTCAAGGAAGAAGCCTCGCTGAGAAACCTCGTCGTGACCGACATAACACCGCCGGTTGAAGAATTGTTATATCTGAACACCATAATACCTGACTCGGGTCAGCCTCAGTTTCTGAACATTGGATTGACCCTCGAAGGCGACTATGTCAATTTCGGGAAATTCGTTCAGGTCGTTGAACACGCCGATTATTTTCGCGGCATCAACAGCTGCAAGATGTACGCTCATGCCGACGACAAGACAAAAATAACCCTTCATTTCGGCTTCAAAGCTTTGCTTGGCAGCTTCAAGGAAGAAGTATGAGCGAAAGCACACGCAAAAAGATAATAGCCGCAATACTGCTGGTCGCCCTTATATGGGGATATAACAACCTGTTTTCGAACTCCAAAAAACCGGTCAAGAATAATAAGACGACCACCTCCATCCAGGCTCAGCAGTTAACCACAACGGCCCCGGCAAAACCCAAACTTGTCAACGTTGAGCAGAAAACCAAAGAACCCTGGGGGGGGGATCCATTCCGTCTTGAAACGGGCAATACCTCGCAACGACACAGCCCTGTGACGGTCCTGAAATGGAAACTCTCCGGCATCTTCTATAACAGCGCTTCACCAGTAGCCATTATCAATAGGAAACGGGTTAAAGCCGGTGATACCGTATCCGAAGCAAAAGTCATAAGCATAGACAGAGAAGCGGTTACGCTTGAACATAATGGAACCCGAATGACGTTAACTGTTACCAAAGGATAGATTTATGAGAATACGTACATACATTATTGGAGTCACCCTGCTGCTGGCAACCGGCCTGCATGCTGCCGTTTTTGACAGCTCACAAAAGCTGTCATTAAAAATGGAGGATGTGTCGTTGCCGATGGTGCTGACGATGATAGCCGAACAGTACTCTCTGAATCTGGTCCTTTCCGGTGAAGTCCAGGGCAATGTTTCCGTTCAACTTCAAGATGTCGACATCGAAACCGCTCTTGAGTCTATCCTCTACCCCAACGGCTACAACTACTATTGGAAAAACGATGTTATCGTCGTAAAACCGGTTGGAATGGACGCTGACGGGGAACTCGAATGTGAAGTAGTCACGCTCAAGTACGCCGATGTCGTGACCGCCAAAATCGCTCTGGAGACGATCAAGTCACCAAAAGGAAATATCGTAATCCTCGATAAGTCCGACGAAGACAACAAGTCGTCATCGAATCAAAAATACACTCCGAATAGAATAGCTATAACCGATCGCCCCTCTGTAATCAGCCGGATGCTTAATCTTATCCGCGAGTTGGACAAAGCCGAACGCCTGATCTCCATTGAGGTAAAAATCATAGAAACCAACATGGACAGCCAGACCAAGCTCGGTATTGAATGGCCCACCGCCGTGACCACCAATTTTGGAGCCGGCACCACAACCTCTGAGACAACCACAGCCGACGGTTCATCTTCCGTGGCAATGGATGGTCTCCTTGGCGCTCTGAACCCGAACAACGGCGACTGGACATGGGGCGCACTATCAGTTAATCAGGTAACAGCTGTCTTGAACATGCTGGAACAAGACGACAACAGCAAACTTGTGTCCGATCCGCACATCACCACGCTCGAAAATCATCAGGCCGTCATAAAAAATGAAACCGTCATACCGATCCCAACTGTCACGCGTTTCACCGAAGGTGCCGCGACTCAGGATATAATGACATTTTATGATGAAGAAATTGGCATTTCACTTACCGTCACGCCGAGAATTAATGAAGATGGTAGGATTACCCTGGACGTCGAGCCCAGAGTCGAGGATATTATCGGTTATACCGGTTCGGCAGAATCCCAGAAACCAATCACCATCGCTCGTTCGGTACAGACACGTATCACGGTCGATGACGGTCAAACAGCGGCTCTTGGCGGATTGATTAAAGAAGATATTATTAAGTCAAATAAGCGAGTGCCGCTGTTGGGCTCGATTCCGCTTCTCGGGAAACTGCTTTTCACGCGAACTTCGGAACAGACCAAGAAAACGGACCTGATAATTCTTATAACACCCAGAATTATGCCATGATCAGTCTCGCTGGAGCCTCCATCGTTTCGACGGACTGTACCAGAGCCAGACCATAAGCACTATCAGGCCGATATCGAAAAGGATGGATTTCCAGATCGATGAGTTGCCACTTCCCGACGCCTTAAAGCACCCGCAATCGAGATTTATGCCGCGCACCAGTGCGCTGCTCATGGCAATGATGAACACTACGGTCATCGCCGCCACTATTACGATCGAACTGCGGTAATACACACCCGCTATCAGGCCTATCCCACAGAGAAGTTCCAGCCAGGGCAGGAATATTGCCAGTAAATTTATTGTCGAACCCGGCATCAGGTGATAATACCAGATGGAACGGGCAAAATCGGATGGATCGACTATCTTATAGTATGAAGCATAGATGAAGGTTATCCCCAGAGTCAGCCGAACAGCCATCGTAAGATAATCATTGCCAATTACTCTTCGCACGGCTTCCTCCTCTCCATCTCGAGTCCGAATGTTTCCCATTCGCGCGACCCGCCGAAGAATATCGAAGTCCGCGTGTAGCCTAATTGCTGCATATTTCTGGCCAGGTGCAGCGACAACTCACACTCTTCACCGGAACAGAATATTATATAGGGACGGTCTTTCGGAAGCCCGCCCAGCGCCGAATCGATATAAATATCGACATCATTTTCAGGAAGGTAATCAAAAGGAATATTGATACTACCCGGAATTGTACCGCACTCGAATTCAACGGGGTCCCTGGCATCGATAAACGTCACTACGTGATTACTGTACTCCATCTCCGCAACATCCACCGCAATGAAAGGCGGGTCGCCAGGCGCGGCATCAGGCGGCACAACGGGGCCATCACCGCTCGACAACGAGCGATAGCTGCCAATGAAATCAATGCCCTTCGGAGAAAGAACATTGACACCCGCCCCAATAATTAACGATAAAACTACCAGAATAATAATTTGCCTAATCAGCATACACGCACTTTCCCTCTAATTCCAATGTACAAATCTATGCCTCAGACTATGCCGCACAAGATACAAAAACTTGTGAGATTTTCAACACTCTAGTTACGATGTTTTATACAGCTACTTTGAGCCCGGGTTCGGGCGAAAACATGGAAACATAAGTTGTCTGGAATTCATCCTCCCCCGGATAAATGAAACGGGGCTTCCAAAAAGGAAACCCCGCTTATTTTTAAAGAAACAATATTCGGCGACTATTCAATATCTCAGTTAGCACTGTTCGCTACAGATTTGTCCAACCTTGTCACGAGTATGCTATACCTTCCTGCCAGGATCTTTCCAACCACAGAGGAGAACTTAGACGGCGTTAGTACCTGAAGACTGTAAGAATGCCAGCAGTCCTTTTCTCCCAAATCGGCGTAGGTGTCTTCTTCTTTTCGTCTTGGCATAGTTAGCTCCCTAATTTCTGTTTTCACACTGCCTGTGGCTTGATGAAGTAGCTGCTCAAAACATAAGTAAGCGATGAAAACATTTCAGGGATAACTAGGTTCTACGGATACACCTCCTGACAGCCTGATCGGCTACTGCTGACATTGAAATTGTCGCGAACATGTCTCCTATATATCCCGCCTCACTATATAGTCGCTTGACATACACCTAACTCGCGAATACTTTATGTAACTTCTTGATAGCCCGCTGCTTATAGATATTAACTACCTGCTGGGTGATGCCCAAAACACGGGCGATTTCTCGCTCGGTTTTCCCTTTCAAATAGTACTCGATAACCTGTTTTTGACGGGCGGAAAGTGTGTTGCGAATGTGCCATTTGAGCTTGCCCCGGAGTTTTTCCAGTGCCGGCGGGGTTACTCTGCGCTCGCTCAATCCATGATACGGCGATTGCTCATTGGCAAACGACTCCAGCAAGAGCTTATCAACAAGTACTTCGGCAAACTCATACTCTTTTCTCGGAGTCATCGCATACTCTATGCTTAATAGGTCAGTTTGTATTTAGTCCGAATCTTCTTCAATTCCTCAAGGGAGATTTCGAATTTCTGTGAGGTTTCCTCCCTGATCTCGTTTATAGCGATTCTACGTTCGTACTCGGAAAGGTCTTTCGGAAGTTGGGCATACCTGTCCTTGTAGTACTTCAGAATCTTCTCATGCTTTGACAGAGCGGCCGTTGTTGGCGTTTTGGTCTTGACCAATGCAGCTGTCGGTTTTGCCGATGTTGTCAGAGACTTTAGCTGCCCCTCCTGTTCGCCAACGACCTTTTCCAGCGAGTCAATGGCCAATTGATACGCCTGGTCCTTTCGCACCAGCGAGTCTCCGTAGGCTACGTCTTTCTGCGCCAGAGCCATCTGGAGCGAATCAGCCGCCCTCCGGGTGCTGTCCAGACTTGCGCCCGCCTGCTCGACTCCTCTGTCGTAGAACAACTTGCTTCGGTCGTGTTCACGGTAGGTTTTGATATAGCTGACAGCTACAATCAGTACCAATAACAACGCACCAAGCAGAACTTTTTTCATGCGATTTACCTTTTCCCTTTTTAAAAGAATAGTCGGGCCGATTCAGGGTGTCAAGTTTGAACTTTTGGCTGAGAGTTGTCTATGAAAGCAGATGGACGGTGGCTACGGACGTCGCTCTATACTTCGCCGGCAGCGGTCTTTTCCAGATCTTTGAGCGTCAGGTGCTCTTTCTTCAAAAAGTAGAAGCCCATGAGCGTAACCACGATATACTGAGTGGCATGAAGCACCAGCGCACACGACAGCGCCCTTTCATCGGTAATGCCATACACGCTCAATGAAAGCACAACGCCGTAGTGATAGACGCCGAGAAAACCGGGCGTCGAAGGCGCCAGAATCAATACCGACACAACCACAAGCAACACGAATGAAGCGTCAAGAGGGATATCGAATCCAAAGGTCAGAAATACAAAGTAGTTCGAAAGCCCCATCAAAATCCAGATAAGCAGTGTCTGCCCGCTTACCGACAGAACCGCCTTATAATCAGTCAGGAATTCCAACCCGCGTGAAAATTTGATGATGATACTCTGGATCAGGTCAGTCGCTTTTTTAGGTAAAAACGAAAGATACCTGGTGAGAACATTGCCGATCTGATTGGGTTTTAGAGCCAGAAGAAGCATCGCGAGTAGACCGAAAAGAGCTATTGCGATAGCAAGCTTTGTCGCCGCTATCATATTATCCTCAATGTGCTCCCTCAGACTTGTTGAAAACGTCACCACCGCCCCGAATATCACCAGAAGAGCCACCAGGTCAAAAACCATGCGCTCCACAAAAATGGTGGCCAGCGAGGCCGATTTCGTCACTCCTTTATCCTGACTCGACAACGAATAAGCCCTCACGAACTCCCCGAGCCTGAGCGGTAGAACGTTGTTCGCCATGAAACCGATACAGGTTGCCGCAAGAAGGTTGGAAAACTCCACATGTTTTATCGGCGCCAGCATAAATCGCCAACGATAGGCGCGTTGATACATCGTCACCATTATCATCAGAATATTAGGGATCAACCACAGATACTGGGCATCCTTGAGAGCGACAAAAAGCTTGGTGACATCTATATTGCGAAAGAGCATCCATATAAGAACGCCCGAAATGCCCACACCAACAATGATAGACAACGTTTTCTTACCATTGGATGTCATTTGGTCTCCCCCGCGATATTTTCAATCAGGGCATTGAATTTCCGGGCAGCGTTATCCCAGTTGAATCGTTCCGCCCACGTCAGACCGCCCTGCTCCAGGCTTTTTCTCAGATTGTCATCGGTAAGGATCGCCAGAAGCTTCTGCGCAAATTGCTCTATATTGCCATACTCATACAGAAAACCGGTCTCTCCGTCACGGACCGAGTCTCTGAGACCGGGCGAATCCGCAGCCACGACCGCCGTACCTACCGAGTTAGCTTCTATGTTGGTAAGTCCCCACCCTTCTTTTAGCGATGGCAGCACGGCCACATGAGCACGGCGCATTCGTACGACTTTCTCTTCCGTAGAAACATAGCCGGGGAACTCAACATCGTCCTTCAACCCCAGGCGCTGTGCCAGAGCCTTGAGAGGATCCAGGTAGTCCCCGCTACCTACTACCATCAAGCGCGATTTGGGGAGCTGTTTCTTCACCAGCGCAAAAGCCTCGATCAGATGTTGCACCGATTTATACTTCTTTATCCTTCCCAGATACAGCACCGTCGGAACATCATACTTGGGCACTGACGGATCATGAGAATAAAGCTTTCTATCTATACCACAGTGAATAACTGATATGTCTTTTTGAGGAATACCCCTGGCTCGAATATCCTCTCCTGTCGATTCCGAGATAACATTGAAAGGTCTCCCCCGATAGACTGCAACCAGCGGCTTCTCGGCCAGATATATATAAGTCCCGAGCAGGAAATTAATCTCGTGAAAAACAGTAGTGGCAAAAAGATGGGGCACCACCACCAGCGTCTTAAGGTTGAGATACAGCGGCGTATAAAAAGGAATCTTGTTAACATCTTCAATCAGGATATCAAAATCATTTTCCCTGACCAGTTTTCGCAAATGGAAGGGAGCAATCAGATTGAAATTATAGCGGTTGCCCCTGCGGATTATTCTTATTCCTTCGATCGTCTCCTCCGGCAAACAGTCAGTATAGCCGGAGCAGAACAGCGTGACTTCGTGTCCGTATGTAACCAGGCGCCGCAAAAGTTCTTCGAGGTGAACCTCGGCTCCGCCCCCATAGGGGTTCTTGAGGTCATTCCAATTGAGCGCAAGAATTTTCATCGGTTTGCGCCGCTCAACGAATCGAGCCTGCGTACTTCCTTATCTATATTCGCCAGCAAACCAGCCATCTCGCTATCATCGGGATGTCTATCAACCCAATTGCGAAGTAATTTACGCATGTCATCCAGTCGCCTGGTTTCATAATACAGGCGAATCAGGTCCTCCATGGCCGGTCTATAATTAGGGTACTGCGTTAACAGCTGCTGGAGGATATTCTCTCCAACACCGGGATTCCCCAGCTTTATCTCCATCCGTGCCGTAAGTGCCCTCAGAGGTTTCATGTCGGCGTAGCTGGATGTTTCTATCAGACGCTCGAGTTTCTCTCTCTGCCCCATATCGGCATAAATCGATGCCAGGTAGGTAATCGCGTCGGTCGAATGCGGAACGAACTCAACCGCTTTTTCCATCAGCCATGCTGCTCTTTCGAAATCATTTGCTTTCAGAAGAGTGTCGGCCACCCGCATGAAGGTGTTCACCGAATTCCTGGTAAGACGCAACGTTGTCTCATTCTTATAAATAGTCGGGTCGTTCACGCCCCGGAATCGGCACTTGTCAGGGTTAGTAAGAATATCTATGGAAGCATCGACATCAATAGTTATATTTCCATCTGTCCGCGCCATGCGCCACACCATACCGTTCATCACCAGGAGCGAATCAACACTCTGCCCCATGAATTTCCGCGACGAGGGCGGCACGGTCATCAGGAAATTCACCGGTCGACGGCCGTAATTCTCCTTGATTACCTGAGAGACAACCTGACTGGCAAGGCGATGCACGTTTCCAAATTGATCCCGGAATATCACCAGCGAATCGATCTGGTCATCAGTCCACCCCAGATTTACACCCATAGGGTTGACGAGGTGTTTGATGTACCATTTCGTGTTGGCCAGCGACAGATTGACAACATCAACGTCCTGTCGAATATGGTAGACTTCCTGCAAACACCACAAGGGGAAAGTATCGTTGTCGCCGACTGTCACGAGGATAGCATCGGGGTCGGCTGAGATTAGGAAATTCCATGCGTAGTCGAACGGCATATAGTCCCGGGAGCGATCGGATAAGTAGTAGTTTTTGGCAAGAGTAAACGACGGGAGCAAAAACAACGCCAGTGACACACTGACCACCACATTGCGAAGTCCGGCAGTTTTGTGTTTCACGCCGTCCCTGATAAAATGAACCACCGAGGCCAGCCCCAAACCTATGGCCAGCCCGAAGAGGATAAACGCGGGCGTGAAGAAATAATCGCGATCCCTGACCTCGATATAATCCAAACCCGTAGCCATGTTCTGGCGAGTTCCGTCGGCAAAATTCATATACAGAACGAGGCCAATCGAAGCCAGCAGCAACAACACCACGAATGGAACACCGATTCTTGCTCGACGACGGAGGAGTTCCCATATCCCGTACAGACCCAATATGAACAGCGGCACGAAACGCACATCGGTGATGCCATATTGTTCCTTGAAGAAGTGCCAGAAACCCATCCGTCGATAGTCGCCCAGTTGGTTTTCCCACGATGCGCGTCGCACGAACATGCGCTCCACCATAGATTGCGAACCATATTGTTTGCGCTCAATGAAGTTTATAGTGGCATCGAGGCTTTCCGAAGGATTATTCTCATTGAGCATCGGCTTGTGTGCGGAACGAATCGGTATAAAAACGTGAGTTGAATATCCCAAAACAGCGACCATCAGTATCAGCAGCGCGTTTTTCCAACCGGACTGCTTGAAAACAAGTCCCACTCCGATTATCACGGCAGCGCCGATAATCACGCCATAAAACATCTCCCGGACACCGAGTACCACCAATGACACAGCCGTCAACGCTATAAGAACAGTCCAATTGACGTGCCTGTAGATGGCCACGAATAGCACTATCCCCAATATTGCCGTCGCAAGAAGAAAGGCGTGGTATCCCCGTACATTGAGGACAACGACAGCAGTCATCAATCCGGCCGCCAGGATAAACAGTGACGACATCAGGCAATGCAAATTTGAGCCTTCTCCGGCACGCGTCCGAATATATTTGTAGAGAAGATATATCCCCCCGGCCAAGGTTGCGCCAAAAGAGATCTTGCCAATCCAGGACAGAGTATTCATTGCTGTTGCCACTGAGCCGGTACTCGCTGCGCCCGTAACGGCTTTGACAGCAAGCCCCACTAAAGGCAGGACTGAAAGAAGTAACCCCCCCGCGACCCACAAATAAATGGTCGGCATTTGTTCGTAAGAAAAGATGTAAAACAGATATACAATCAGAGCTATCGCAACCGGGACATAATAGGGAATCTCATCGGGCCGCGATGATAACGCAAAGACCAGATACAGTTCGAACAGGACGAAAGCTCCGACAGCCAGCCAGATTTTCGATGGCGTTCCCGGTTTCAGAATAAACAACAATGCTACGGCCGGAAGGGCCAGAAATGTCGTCATATGGACACCAATACCGGCAAAAGCGATGAAGAAAACCAGCATCATCACCCGCTCGCCAAAAGCAGATCCGGCGTGCTCGCGATATATGAGAGCCAGCCACACAATAGCCATGACCATCATCATCGCCAAACCGTACACCTCGGTCTCGACTGAGTTGTTCCAGTTGGTCAGGGAAAATGCAAGGAATAGCGATCCGCTCGCTCCTCCGGCATAAGTGATGATTCGGGCCAGCCGACTATCGTCACCGCCGAAACAAGTCCGGAGTATTCTTACAAGAGCCAGATAACCGAACAGCGCTGTGAACGAGGATGACACAACTGACAGCATATTGAGCCGTACGGCTATGTCAGAGGACCACGGGATGAGACTGAAAATTCTACCAATCAGGATATACAGCGGTGTCCCCGGCGGATGAGGAATGCCAAGGATGTAGCTGGCCGCTATGAATTCGCCACAGTCCCAAAAAGAAAGCGTGGGGGCTTTCGTCAGGGTGTAAACGAACAGAACGCCCAACCAGACTCCCAGGGCCACGAAAGCATTCGTTCTGTCAAAATTCTTTCCGGGAATTAATTTCATCAATCTGATATTTAGTGCAAATCCGTCAAAGGTGGTTTCGTGCTAACGCAAATCTTCTAAAGTGCGGAAATATAATGATTTCAAACTTAAATTACAAACCTTTTACAACTCCGCGTCCGGGTTCAAAACCCGCTTTCCCCGGTCATTCCCTCTTGTCCTTTTACAAAATTATCCAGGATACCGTTGACGAATTTCGAGGATTCCAGGGTTGAATACTTCTTGGCGAGTTCAATGGCCTCATTCAGCACTACTTTCACCGGCGTATCAGGAATCATCTGCAGCTCGATTATCGCCATCCGCAGAATTGCCCGGTCGATAGCGGCGATACGATCGAGATGCCAGTTCTCGGCGAGCGCCGTGATATGGACATCGGCCTCAGCAGAGTGTTTGATTACCAGTCCGAGCAGATTTAAGGCAAACTCGAGGTTTTTGCGCCCGAGATTATCATCACCGGATATGCTTTCAAAGGCTTTGTTCGGTTCGACTTCCCCATGTTCCCATGCATACAGGGACTGAAGTACAAGCTCGCGCGCACGGCTTCGGGGCGATTCTTTCATCATTGGCCAATAGAGCTATAAAGATTGACCATCTCCACTGCGGCCTGCGCGGCATCCCAGCCCTTGTTGCCGGCCTTGGTACCGGAACGTTCAATCGCCTGTTCGAGTGTATCGGCCGTAACGAGTCCAAAGATGACCGGTTTGCCGGTATCAAGGGCAATCTTGGCAATACCTTTGGAGGCTTCGTTGCTGATATAATCGAAATGAGGTGTATCGCCGCGGATCACAGCGCCCAAGCAGATCACGGCGTCATATTTGTCACCGGCAGCCAGCTTTGAGGCAACGTAAGGGATTTCAAACGCACCGGGCACGTACGCAACCGAAATACGCTTCTCATCACAGCCATTGCGCACAAGGCAATCGATAGCACCGTCACGCAGTTTGTCAGTGAGGAAATTGTTGAAACGACTCACAACCAGCGCGAAACTCTTTCCGGCGGCGTCCAGTTTTCCTTCGTAAATCTTATAATTCATAATCCATCTCCATTCTACTTGAGATTTAATATGTGTCCCATCTTATCACGTTTTGTGGAAAGGTAACCAAGATTGAAACTGTTCGGCTCAATCTGGATCGGCACCCGTTCGACAATCTCCAACCCGTAACCTTTAAGCCCGATCACTTTCTTGGGATTGTTGGTCAACAGACGTATCGAAGACAAGCCCAGATCGACCAGAATCTGTGCCCCGATACCATAGTCGCGCAGATCCGCCTCGAAACCGAGTTCCTCGTTCGCCTCTACGGTATCGCGACCGTGATCCTGAAGTTCATAGGCCAGAATCTTGTTCGCTAACCCGATACCACGACCTTCCTGCCGCATATAGAGGATAGCGCCGAGGCCTTCCTGCTCCACCATCTGCATCGCCTTGTGAAGCTGGTTGCCGCAGTCGCACCGGCTCGACCCGAAAACATCACCGGTCAGGCACATCGAGTGGACGCGTACGAGAACATTCTTCTTACCGCACACGTCTCCCTTGGTCAACGCCAGGTGATGATAGTTGTCGATGTCGGACCTGTACAGGTGAAGCTTGAAGTCGCCAAAGGCGGTGGGAAGTTCGACAGTCGTGACTTTCGCCACCAGCTTTTCCGTCTGGCGCCGATAAGCTATCAAGTCCCTGATCGTTATGATCTTCAGGTCGTACTTCTTTGCAAACTCCATCAGCTTGGGCACTCTCTTCATCGTGCCATCGTCGTCCATTATCTCGCAGAGGACACCAATCGGTTTCAGCCCGGCCAATTTTGCCAGGTCGGTCGATGCCTCGGTATGTCCGGCTCTCGAAAGCACACCGCCCTTCACCGCCTGTATCGGGAATATGTGTCCCGGACGGGCCAGGTCCTCCGGTGCGCTTTTGTCATCGACGATAACCTGAATCGTTATCGCCCTATCGTAGGCCGATATGCCGGTTGTCGTCCCCTCAACAGCATCCACCGAAACCGTGAATCGCGTCCCCAGCTTGGCGGTGTTATTATCGACCATGGGATGAAGTTTCAATTGGGAGATACGTTCTTCGGTGAGACAGACACAAATCAATCCGCGGCCATGCGTCGCGAAGAAATTGATGGCCTCCGGGGTCACTGTCTCGGCGGCCATAATCAGGTCGCCCTCGTTCTCACGATCTTCATCATCGACAACGATAATATACTTGCCGGCTTTGATATCCTCGATCGCTTCGGGTATGGTGTTGAATTTATATTGACTATTCATCGTTACCATCCGCTTTCTCTTAGTTTGTCTATAGTAAGATTACTGTGTTTATCTTTGTTTGATGTTTTCAATATATATTTGCCTATCATGTCGAACTCCAGATTGACCCGGTCCCCCTTCTTGAGAGCACCAAGCGTGGTCTCCATTGCGGTGTGGGGAATCAGGTTTACACTCAACCATCCCGGCTTCGTCTTGTTCACGGTCAGAGATACGCCGTTTATGGCAATGGAGCCCTTTTCGATTACGAGGTCGTCATAAGTGGAGTCAAACGAAATCGCCAGTTCCAGTGAGTCACCGACACGCTTCGACAGGGCCACCACACCGGTATCATCTATATGCCCCGATACTATATGACCGCCCAACCTGTCACCCGCCTTAACGGCGCGTTCGAGATTGATGTTGCATCCCGTTCGATAGTCACCCACAATTGTACGCTCTGCCGTCTCCTGGGATGCCTCGACGACGAACGACGTTTTGTCAAACCCGGTAACCGTCAGACAGGCGCCATCGCACGCAATAGACTCGCCGATATGGAGATCCTTGCCGGCCATTACGGAACGAATCTTAAGGACAAGGTAATTCGCTCGCGTTTCCATCTTTTCCAAAGAACCAACCGACTCTATCAACCCGGTGAACATCAGTCTTTCCCTTTCTGCAGGTAGCCCACAAAAACCGTATCGGGACCACTCTGAAAAGTGCAGGTGTCTTTAAACCTCAGCGCCCGTGAAAGAGTGCGAACATCCAGATCGCCAACCGAGTCCCTGCCCTCTCCGATAACAAGCGGCGCCGTTATTACGACCAGCTTATCCACCAGACCTTTTTTCAGAAACGATGTAGCCAGGCTGCTTCCGCCCTCTACCAGAATTGACTGCAGACCAAAGTCATAGGCTTTGCTAATAAAATCGTTCAGGTCAATCTGCCCATTGGGCTGATTTTTCAAAGCCCATAAAATCGCATTTTGTTTCCGGCGAGAACGGGCGGCTTTAGCCACCGATTGCTTTGTAGTAGCGATTATGGTCCTGAAATCACCATTGTCAGTCAGCAGTTTTGATTTCGGAGGTATGTCTATCCGGCTCGATATGATAACACGATACGGGTTGTTCCCTTTGACATGTCTTACCGTCAGCGAGGGATTGTCGACTCTCACCGTGCTGCTTCCCACCACGACCGCATCGACCTGCGCCCGAAGTTCGTGAGCATAGCGACGCGAGGCCGGTGATGTTATCCATTTGGAATCACCTTTCCGGGTAGCAATTCGCCCGTCCAGCGACTGAGCCATCTTGACAATCACAAATGGTCGACTGTTTTCGTGATAGCCGATATAAGCATCGTTGAAAAGGCGGGCCTCCTGCCGAAGCAAGCCGCTCTCTACTTCAATGCCGGCCCGGCGAAGAGCCCTTATACCCTTGCCGTTTACGACTGGATTAGGGTCTTTGGTGGACATGACGACACGTGATATTTTGGCCTCGATTATGGCCCGGGTACACGGCCCGGTGCGGCCGACATGGCAACAAGGCTCAAGATTCACGTACAGCGTAGCTCCGCGACAGCGGCTGCCTGCCTCACGAATAGCGGCAACTTCGGCATGCTCCTTGCCGATTGCGCGATGATATCCTTTGCCGACGAGCTTTCCATTCTTGACAATGACAGCCCCAACCATCGGGTTCGGCGCAGTTCTGCCCCTGCCTTTGAAAGCCAGTTCCAGGGCCATCCGCATGTATTCGCTGTCGGCTTTTGAAGCCATAAAAAAACCCCAAAATAGACTTCGGGGCACTGCAAAGCAGACATAAACCTGCCTGATCTTCTCTCATCCGGACTGTACCGTCGGCATCTGGATTTCACAGATTCAACCGGGAGCTATCCCGGCTCGCGGGCTTTGACCGCCGGTCGAGGAATTTCGCCTCGCCCCGAAGATATGTTCGACATGGAATATACGCCATCCGGCAAGGAACGCAAAGCTTTTTTTACTAAGCCGGAAGTTGAAGGACTCTGTTAACTGTATCGTGTAATTCTTGAAACTGGAAGGGTTTATCGAGAACGGCAGCTACGCCGCCCCGAACTGCGTCTTCGTCGGTGAACCTTGAGCCCAGAGCGGTGACGAGTATGATGGGAAGACCGGGTATAAGGCCGTGAATCAGCTCAGCCAACTCCAGACCGGACATACCGGGCATGCCAAGGTCAGTGATTACTATATCAAATTGGTCCCGCCCGATAGCCTTCAGAGCACTGTGACCGTCGAGGCACTTTGTTATCCGGTGCCCGGCTGTCCCCAAAATATCTCCGATGACCTCGCAAATCGACTCGTCGTCATCGACGACCAGTATTGAAACTTGCCTGCCGGTTGGTCGCGTCTCCCCCGGCTCCCCTTTGGAGCATGTGCCAGCTATTGGGCTGAGGGATTCCATATTAGTCCGATCGATTAGTGGTTCCAAGTTGTCAGTCAGGTCGGTCGGAATTGACGGTAGCGAAATACTCGCCAATCTTACGCGCCGAGCGATCTATAATCGAAAGACACTTGTCGAGATTCTGCTCGGTGGGTGCCTTGCTTGTCTTTAGAAGTTCCACTGAACCGAGAATCCCGGACAAGGATGACCGCACCCTGTTTTTCGCGTCAATATCTGACTCAGCCTTTTCCGAGATCTTTGCCTTCGGCATTTTCAGCGAACGCACCGGCTTTCTCGTTCTGGCCACTTGTATAGCCATTTCGAGTACCACCGCAATCGACGTTACAAATTGAATGTCAGAGGGCGAGAACTGATAATCCGCCCAGTTTCGAGTATCCGCGAGACTTATGACGGCCACGTTCGAAGAGTTGACTTTGACCGGAACAATCAGCGCCGATTTCAAGTCTACCCCGAACACCTGGGTCGATTCGGGCTCGGTGATTTTTCGGTCGGTGCTTTCCTGGTTGATCATCATGGGACGCCCCGTATCCAGCACGAGCTGGTGATACGGCATCAGCGACAGAATCATCGACCCTCCCGCAGGAGTCACCGATCCGACTTTGCCGTTTAAGCTCCAGTGCCCTCGAGTTCAAGAAAGCACCATCAGCATCAACCGTTGAAACTCTCACAACCGTAGATTTTAGCTCTTTCGACAGGATTCCGGCTGCCTTGCCGATTATCGCCTGTAAATCTTCCTGCTGCCTGATCTCTGAAACGAAATCGTTGACGAGAAATGCCCGGCGTTCCCTGATACCGATTTCCCGGCGGTGCTTGTCGAACGCCACAAAATCTGCCAGAACCGGCATGAGCGTTTCGACATACCGCCGTCTTTTGGATGTAAACTGTCCCGGCTTTCTGCTCGCTAACGTTACGATAGCTTCTGTGGAGTTGCCAACCGTCACGGGGTGCAAAAGCAATGACCGATAACCACCTTTAGACACCATGTTGTCTACGGAAGCCGCTGAATTTACTTCAAGGTCGGCCTCATATTTTGGCTTACGACCAACAAAGACCTCTCTGGTAAGGCTATCCGCCTGCCCGAAATCAAGATTGCTTTCACTGAGCAATCCGCCGGTTTCACCCAACGTGTACCTCTGAGCGACATTACCTCGGTAGACAATAGTAAGGCTAAACAAATCAAAAGCGACCTTGCCTCTGAAGCAATCGACAATCTTGGAGAGAGTCTCCTTCCCGTCGCGCCGCCAATCGAGACGGGAGTTAATGACATCACGCCAAGTCTGCAGTCCTCTTTCAAATGAGACCTTCATGGATAGTAAGTCATTATTTACCTTACGGCCGATGACATCAGCGGCAATCTTCAAATTTATCCGGTCTTCATCTGAAAGGCGGGAAGTCTCCACCTCCCACAGTAAGAATAGTCCCGCCAGGCTATCTCCGGCCATAACCGGTACCATCAGTTCCGGCATGGAAAGTCCCTGCGGAAGTTTATCGATGATAATATCCGGCGTTACCCCGCAATGCTTGGAGAAACTCGATGCCACCGACTTCGAAAAAACCAGTCCGGAATAATCTAAACCACCCTCGCCACCGGTTGTCTCCGGACTTACACAAACAAGCTGAGATTTCCGGTGAGAATATATGAAGGCCGCACCTTTTGCCAGAGTGTAACTTCCCAGCATCTGCTCCAGCGTTTTTTGGAAAATTACCGGCAACCTGTTTTCAACACGAGCCAATTGCTCCGTTTTCTTAATCAACTCCAACTTTCGGATCTTGTCCTTACTATACATTCGGTAGGATCGAGATAAAGGTACCCAACTGGTGACTCCGCTGATAAGGAACGTCAGACCGGTAATGATACCGATACAATAAGCCAACTTGAAGAAAAGTGGATCCGAGACAAAAGGCACGGCCCGAAGCACTCCAAGCCCATTGTATATTTGAATCAGAGACACGACCGCGAGGATCGAAAGTCCCAGGGCGGTATGATTGTAACTCTGCCTGTCCTCGGCGGTCAAATACTGGCTGAACCTTGAGATGGCTACCAGAGAACACAGAAAAATCAAAGCTACTATAATATCGAACAATTGCACTAATTCTCCCTCCTGATCGACTAGGCGGTTACTATTATTAAATTATCGGCAATATTCGGTCATTCGTTAGATACCCGGCCGAGGTGGGCCGCCGACCTGTCTTCGTTGGACATCCCCAATTATTTTGCCTCTCGATATATAAAGTGTTGCTTTATGTCTGGCTTGTAACCGCTTGGCTCCTAAGGCGTCACGACGATACCCGAGGATTGGCATCAGGCTTGCTGTTTCACGGGTAGAAACAACCAGAAATCCTCAACACAAGAGAGGGAGGAACGCAAATGAATCGTTCATTTACTACCATCGCGACTTTAATAGCTTTTATTCTCTTGGCCTCACTCTGGTCCGGCTGTTCTGACAACACCATCACCAACGTGATTTCGGAAGACGACTGGGTGGCGGGCACGGTAGGAAGTTCTTATCTGCCGCTAACTGAAGGCTACACGACTATCTACAGCGTGTCCTATGCCAACGGTACCGATGATATGGTAACGCTCAGAGTTGGCAACCAGGTCCAACTGACCGCGACATCGGCCGTCCAATGGTTTTCCAGCAGCAACGAAGGGCTTGATACCGGCTACGTACATGCTTCCTCGGATGCGGTGTACTTCTTTGAGAGTACCTCTTCCTCGCCGGAAAAGATACTTGAGTTGCCGCTGGTAACTGGCAACAGTTGGTCCCGGTTCAGTGATACCTACATAGATGATCAATTCATCGACATAATCACAGACTGGGATGATTCGGAAACGGGTGAAACGGTTGCCAAGACATTCCCATCCACCGGGGCTGATATCATGACAGTTGCGGGGGCCGAGGGACTCCGTCTTGGCGATGGCACCTACTACAGCGGCGCTGTAAAAGTCTACAATGAAAGCACCATAGCCGGCAAGAGAAACTACTACTGGTTTGTCGCCAATGTTGGTCTGGTAAAGTACGTTATCGGGGCCACCGATTCGAGCTATCCTGACGGCGACATTGTCGGAGAACTTATTTCGCACGGATACTAAACGGAAACGAGATAGGATATTGAAGGCCGGACGAATTTTCGCCCGGCCTTTTTATTTGCTACAGCAGACGCGGATTTACGATACGATGGTAATTCTTGAAATGCACCTTGCCCACTTTTTCGAGAATTTTCGGCCCGTGCAGCTTTACCAGTTGTCGGCCAGCCTGGTCAACTTTCGGGGCCGCCCCGCGCGGCAAATCAAAACCCAGTTCGTCGGAAAGGCGGTGCATCTCGTTCATGAATCTGGCCCGGGCTAAAATCGAGGCCGCCGCTACCTGGACGATACTCTCCCCCCGCACCAGTTGCTCAAGCGAGATCGTCTGTCCCCTTTGAGCAAGCGCGTTCTCAACTAACTCCGATTTACCAAACTTGTCCGAAATGGCCAACTCGGCTTCGCTGGTCAGAAGAATCTCGGAGATAGCATCGGCATGCCCTTCTGCCAGGAGTTTATTGAGATTCTTGATCTCCTTGTAGATCCTATTGTACTTCTCAGGGTCGACCACAATGACAGCATGGGGGTAATCGGCCCGCAGTTCTTTGTCGATTTCGAGGATTTTCTTGTCGGAGATTAGTTTGCCATCCCGAACGCCAATCGCTTTGAGTAAAGCGCTGTCAGAGTCATCAGCCAAAAAAGCCGCTATAACAAGGGGGCCGAAAAAGTCCCCCTTGCCTGATTCGTCAACACCGATTACCCGGTGAACAGACCGCATTTCTAATTGGCTCGTTCGAGATATTCACCCGTGCGGGTGTCAACCTTTAGCTTGTCCCCCTCTTTGACAAAGGGCGGGACCTTTACTATCAACCCCGTAGAAAGGGTAGCCGGCTTGGTGACATTGGAGACAGTGTCGCCTTTAGCCGACGGTTCCGTTGCGGTGACTTCGAGAATGACCGAGGCCGGCAGGTCAACCGAGATAGCCTCATTATCGAGGAACAGCACTTTATATTCCTCGTTTTCCATGAGATACCACTTGGCATCCCCGAGATTGTCTACCGGAATCGCTATCTGCTCAAATGTCTGTGAATCCATGAATGAAAACTCACCGGCACTTTCATACAGATATTGCATCTTCTTCGATTCCATATCAGGAGGCTTGAAGGAGTCGTTGGTCGAAAACACTTTTTCAACAACCGCTCCGGTTTTGATATGCTTGAGCTTGGTGCGAATATTGGCCTTGCCGCGACCCATCTTGAAATGCTGATACTCTACCACGTAATATGGCTGGTCATCTACGATTATACGAAGGCCCTTGCGAAAATCTGACGGTGAATACATATCTCCTCCTGTTAAGAATCGGCCCAAATATAACAAAAACCGACTTTAACCCAAGAGTTTTTTTTAGATACTACCAGAGAGAGTTTTATGAGGCTTTAGTGAAGGCCGAACGACCGCTAAGGGAAGGCTTATGACGAAATCAGTCCCCCTGTCCACTTCAGAATCAACTGCCAGGGTTCCATCGTGTAAATCCACTATCTTCTTGGCCAGAGACAGGCCCAGACCGGTTCCGGAGGGCCTCGATGAAAAGAACGGAGTGAAAATCTTGTCAAGGTTCTCTTGCGGAATGCCACTACCGAGGTCACGCACCCGTATGCACGCACGGTCGCCTTCGACAAAGATACCTACCTCGACACTTCCCGGAAAATCTCCGTAGCTGATGGCGGCGTTTTCCACCAGATTGCCCACGGCCTGCTTTATCAGCAGTGCATCAGCCTCAACATAGAACCCCTCTCCGCTCTCTGGTTCAAGACTGAAGTCAATAAGCCGGAATTCAGGGCGTACCCTGTAACTCTCCAGCAAATCTTCAAGCAGCTTATGCAGATTACATTTTTCCGGAGAATAGTCAAAGGGCCTTACAAAACTCAGGAAACGGTCTATCAGCGATTCCGCCTCTCGCGTCTCATCATCCAGAGCATCGATACTCTCAGTAGGCAGACTGTTCTTCACCAGCCTTTTCTTCACCAGATGATTATATCCGCGCATGGCGCCAATGCTATTGCGAAGTTGATGAGCCAGTCCACCGGCCATCTCACCCAGCGCGGCCAGGCGTTTCTTCGCCTCAACCTCTTTTCTGAGGCGGTTGATCTCGGTCAAATCGTTAATGAGGATTGCCGCCCCAACCTTACGGAAAGTATAATCGTTTAAGGCCGAAACCGTTACCCCGACGCTCAAGTTGTGGTCAGGAGCAAACTCAATGTCGTATTCGCGGTATGACTTGATTTCGTCCGCTTGAAGCACCGACTCCAGTTCGGAAGAAGTCTCATTGCCTATGATCGGTAGATCGGTGAAAGCCCTGCCAGTATAGACAGTCGGCTCAATACCGAGAATCATCCCGGCGACGTCATTTATGGATACAATCGCACCTGCCTTGTCGACCATTATCAGCCCCGATGTTATCGACCCGAGCAGGTACTGATTGAACTGTTCCAGGCTGTCCGCCTTGCGCTGAATGGCCTGGTTGAGCAGCAACAGCTCCGATTCCTTCTCTTTTAATTCGTCAATAATCTTACGGTAGTCCTCGACCATTGCCTCGACATCGTCGCTGCTCTCTTCGACATAGCGCCCGGCATCGATAGCCTGCTTCTTAATCTTCCGGAATGGTGACAGGATGAAACGAAAAACCACTATATAGAGAGCCATGATAATCAGCACTGCCACGACATTGACGACAATCAGCGATCTGGATGAATCCTCCAGATAGGCCAGCGCCGGCAAAGTTGTCGAAAGGACCAGTATTCTCTGTTCTCCGGCGGTTGCCACGGCGCACGCGAAAAAGTACTCCGAATCCTCGCCTCGCGTAAGCTCTCGATAGCGCGAATCCAGCAAAGCAGCCCGCAGTTTTTCGGGAATCACCGGAGTGCCCGCCTTGTTTTCGGGTTTCCACTCTCCTGCAGTGAAACCCGCTTCAGCAATACCGGGCGACGACAACACTGAGATAGAACTCAGCTTGTATTTCAGCTTGAGTTCGTCTTCTCTATCCGGCTCAAAATACTCAAGACCCTCTTTCTGAACCGTCTTACTGATGGAGAGGGCCGCACTGTTGACCCTGACTGTGGTGTTCTTGCGCTCGGCGCTATAGGCATGGTATATGAGAAGGTTGGACCTGAAGTTCAAAAACAGGAGGATAAATATTATTACCAGTAAGCCGAGGTGTACGGCTTGCTCAAATTTCGTCTTGTTTCTAATCATGGCTCTAAGCCATATATCGGCAATAAAGTAGGACAGTTGAGAGGGCGTATACGGCGGTTATACGCTGAGGAAGTTATCGATGTAAAACTGGATAATCCGCTCCCCGTAGCATACGGAAAGCAAAGCCGCAAGCGCTATGAAAGGGCCAAAGGGAATCATCCGCTCCTGGCGAAGTTTCGATGAGAAAATCATCACCACCAGCGACACCACCAGCCCTATAAAAGCCGAGGAAATGAAAATCAGCAGAATCTGCCTCCAGCCCAGCAAAGCGCCCAACATAGCTGTGAGCTTAATATCGCCGCCACCCATAGATTCTTTCTTGAATAGCCAATCGCCAAGAATAGCTACCAACCAGAGCGAGCCACCGCCAACCAGAAGCCCAATAAACGATTGGACTATTCCGAGCCTGCCGGGCAAAAACGAGACGGCCAAACCCAAAACAATACCGGGCAATGTTATCGAATCCGGTATTATCATGTGGTCGAGGTCAATAAAGAACACGACTATCAAAATGGAAGACAGGATGGAATAGATGAAGAACTCAGACCCGAGAGCGAACTGGTAGAAGAAGAACAAGTACAGAAGAGCATTGACAAGTTCCACCAGCGGGTAACGCACCGATATGCTTGCCTTGCAGAATCCGCACTTACCGCGAAGAGCCAGGAAGCTCAGAACCGGGATATTATGATACCACTTCAGTTGGTTTGAGCACTTCGGGCAAACCGATCTTGAGAGAAAAAAGCCTTCTTTGCGCGGCAGCCGATAAATCACAACATTGAGAAATGACCCGATTGCCAGGCCGGCCAGTCCCACGATTACAAAGTCCAGGAAATTCATATCAAGATTATTATCGGCAGAAAATGAATTATCTCAATTCGCCAAGGGCATTCATTACCAGAGCACAGGCAATCGGACCGGCGGTTTCAGCCCGGAGTATCCGCCGCCCCAGGGAAATAGCGCGTACCCCTTTTTCCAACGCCAGATGTATCTCCTCAGGTGAAAATCCCGGTTCGGCCCCTACGATAACATTGATTCGCTTGGTTGCAGCCGACAAACCCGCTTCTTCAAGAGGCCTCGACTGGGCCGATGGATGAAAAATCAGGCTGACAGCATCGCTGTCGATTTCCTTAAGATAGTCCACAAAGCGCGTAGGATTCGTTATTTCGGGGCGATACGACCGACGGCACTGTTTCATCGCCGCCAGCGCAACTTTCTCATAACGACTTACTTTGGTGCGCGCCCTTTTGGGATCGTCCACCACGACCTTCGACTTCCCGGTGATTAGCGGAACGAACCGTTTGACGCCAAGTTCGGTACCTTTTTCCACAATCGCGTCAAACTTGTGACCGGTCGATAGGCCGGCGGCCAATGTCATTATTACTCCCGGCTCCCCCAGATTGCGCGTCTGCGAGTGCACTCGCACCTCCACCAGTCTATCGCGCGTGATTTTCAATATTTCACCACGATAACCGTTGCCGAGACCATCAACGGCAATCAACAGGTCTCCCCGCTTCATCCGCATCACCTTTATCGCGTGAAGGCTTTCTGTTTTGGGAAGTGTTAATAAACCATCGTTGTGCGACTCAGGATCGACATAGAAAACCGGAGGCTCCACACCTACTCCTTGCGTATAGTGAGAGTACGCCACTCGTTTTCGGGGTATATACTGATGTCCGCCAGACCAAGAGCTTTGAGACCATCGGATATCGCCGGCACATCCTCGTCCAGGAGACCTGAGAGTACCAGTATACCGCCCGATGCTGTCAGCTTGTTCAGTCTATCGAGCATCTCAAGAATAGTGTTTTTGATGATATTGGCACAGACGAAGCCGTATGGCTCGTCGTCCTCGCACTTCTCAATTGAGCCGTGAATAATATCGTGCGGGGCCGAAACCGAATTTATCAGGAAATTCTCACCGCAATTCTCCACGGCCAGAATATCAAAGTCCACAGCCTTGATATAGCCCGCTTTCATCTTATCAGCCAGAATGGACAATATACCCGACCCGCAACCGAGATCCAGAAACCGCACGCCCGGAGTTAAATTGCCGCTTATCGAAAGCAAGCAGCCACGGGTTGATTCATGAGCACCGGTTCCGAAAGCCATCTTGGGTTCAATGATAATATCGTACTTGACGTTATCCAGAGGCGATTCCCAAGGCGGCCGAACGGCCACGTTATCGCCAATAAGAGTTATTTTTACCGACTTGCGATATTCATCTTCCCACTCGGCGCTTTTGATCTTCTTCTCCCTGATTTCGGGCATTGACACAAGATCGTTGTCCATAGCATGAAGGCTGGAAAGGTAAGCGTGCAGCTTCCGGCGAGATTCGCCAACGTCATTTTCGGGAACATAGAATCTTACGACAGTAACGTCAGAATCGTCTTCGTCCTCCAAGACTACACCACTGCTCAGGTTTTCGATGATGAAATTGCAGACAGCATCGCAGACGCTGCCCGGCACTTCGACCGACAAGTCGATCCAGAATTCGGCGGAATCACTTGGTGACATTATACTCCCAGAGTCTCCCTGAGTTTATCGAAGAACGACTTGCTCGGTGGGGGCGGCGCAAACGATTCCGATTTGGATATGCTATCGAGCAGTTCCTTGTCTTCATCGCTCAATTTTGTCGGTACCCACACGACAATTCGCACAAGCTGATCTCCCCGTCCACTTGAATGCAGATGCGGAATCCCCTGACCGCGCATCTTGAGCGTTTTACCCGGCTGAGTCCCGGCGGGAATCTTTATTTTCGCCTTACCGTTCAAAGTTGGAACAGATACCGTCCCACCCATAGCAGCCGTCGTAAAAGATATTGGCAACTCGCAAAGGATATGGTCGCCGTGACGCGAAAATTGCTCGTGTTCCTTTTCTTCAAAGATGGCAATCAGGTCGCCCGGCTCGCCTCGATTGGCGGCGGCATTTCCCATACTCTCGACTGTCATATAGTTGCCGCTCGATACGCCCGGCGGTATTTTGATCGACACCTGCGAGGAACCATGAACCCGTCCCTCACCACGACACGTTTTACAGGCATCGGCAATAATCTCGCCGGTACCCCGGCACATATTACACGTGGTCACCTGCTGCACGGTGCCGAGAAACGTACGCGATATAGTCCGCACCTGTCCTGCTCCCTTGCACTGCGGACAGGTTTTCTTGGATGATCCGGCAGCCACACCTGACCCGTCGCATGTATCGCAGGCCACGAGCCGCTTGACTTTAACGGACTTCTCCACGCCTTTCGCGATTTCTTCAAGCGTGAGAGGAATTCTTATCCTCAGGTCTTCGCCTCTGTTGCGACGACGGCGTTGCCCCGTTCCCCCCATACCAAAGAAGTCGTCGAAGATGGATCCGCCACCGCCAAAGTCACGCATGAAAGCCCTCAGGGCGTCACTCAAGTCAAAACCTTCGAATCCGCCAAAGCCGCCTCCGAATCCGGCCCCCTGGCCGACTCCGGCATGACCGAACTGGTCATAAGCCTGACGTTTCTGAGGATCCTTGAGGATTTCATAAGCTTCGGTAGCCTCCTTGAAACTCTCCTCGGCTTCCTTATTGCCGGGGTTGCGATCGGGATGATACTTCATGGCCAGCTTGCGATAAGCCGACTTGATCTGATCCTCTGCTGCGCCCCGGTCTATTCCCAGGATTTCGTAAAAATCTCTTTTGGCCATAATCCTCGTCGCTTAGCTCTTGTCGTCGTCAACGACTTCGAAGTCGGCGTCCACGGCGCCGTCGCCTTTATCGGAATCGCTGCCCTTAGGTCCCTGCGACTCTTGCTGCGTTGACCCGGCCTGCGAGTCCGCCGCGCCTGCGCCCGCCTGTTGCGCCTGCGTTTGCTTGTACAACTCCTCGGCTATCTTGTGAGAGGCTTGAATCAGTTCCTCTTTGGCCTGATTTATGGTCTCGACCGATTCGCTACCCATCGCCTCTTTCACCTTGGCAATGGCAGCTTCCACTTTCTCCTTTTCGTCGCCCGAGACTTTGTCGCCAACGTCTTTCAACGTTTTCTCGGTGGTGTAGACCATCTGGTCGGCCTCGTTGCGAGCCTGAATCAGATCGGCCTTCTTTTTGTCTTCGTCGGAGAATTTTTCTGCATCCTGCACCATCTTGTCGATTTCCTGCTCGGACAGACCCGATGACACCTCGATTCTTATCGATTGTTCCTTGCCGGTCGCCTTATCCTTGGCGCTCACATGCACGATGCCGTTGGCATCGATATCGAATGCCACCTCAATTTGAGGCATTCCTCTCGGCGCCGCCGGGATTCCAACCAGATCGAACTTCCCCAGCGTGCGGTTGTCAATGGCCATCCGGCGCTCACCCTGCAGCACATGGATCGAGACCGCCGTCTGGTTGTCATCGGCGGTGGAGAAAATCTGCGATTTCTTTGTCGGAATGGTTGTGTTTCTCTCTATCAATTTGGTCATAACGCCGCCAAGGGTTTCGATACCGAGCGAGAGCGGGGTGACATCGAGAAGAACTATGTCCTTCATGTCGCCGGAAAGCACTCCACCCTGAATGGCCGCACCGATAGCGACGACCTCATCGGGATTGACGCCTTTGTGCGGCTCTCTACCGAAAATCTCTTTCACCAACTGGACAACTCTGGGCATGCGCGTCATACCACCGACAAGCACAACCTCGTCTATCTGCTGGAACGACAATTTGGCATCTGTCAATGCGGCCTTACACGGTTCAACTGTCCGTTGAATCAAATGGTCCACCAACTGCTCGAACTTTGCCCGCGACAGCGTCAGGTCCAGATGTTTCGGGCCTGATTGGTCGGCGGTGATGAACGGCAGGTTGATGTTGGTCTGCATCGTCGATGACAACTCTATCTTTGCCTTTTCGCCCGCTTCTTTAAGACGCTGGAGCGCCATGCGGTCCTTGCGAAGGTCTATCCCGTTACTCTTGAGAAATTCATCAGCCATCCAGTCGATCACCGCCTGGTCGAAATCGTCACCACCCAGATGAGTATCGCCGTTGGTCGAGCGAACCTCAAAAACGCCGTCACCAATCTCAAGAATCGAGATATCAAATGTTCCACCGCCAAGATCATACACGGCGATTTTCTCATTTTTCTTTTTGTCGAGTCCGTAGGCCAGCGAAGCCGCTGTCGGCTCGTTGATAATTCGAAGTACATCGAGTCCGGCGATACGCCCGGCATCCTTTGTTGCCTGACGTTGTGAGTCGTTAAAATAGGCCGGAACAGTGATTACAGCCTGTTTCACCTCCTGACCGAGATAGTTCTCGGCAGCAGCCTTGAGCGCTCCGAGTATCATAGCCGATATTTCCGGAGGCGGATAAGTTTTCCCGCCGGCTTCGATCATGACTGCTCCCCGGTCATTCTCCGTGACACGATAAGGGACTATCTTTTCTTCCGATGATACTTCGCCGTGAAGTCTTCCCATAAACCGCTTAACTGAAAACACCGTGTTTTCAGGATTAGTTACTGCCTGGCGCTTTGCCGCCGCTCCAACCAGCCGCTCACCATCTTTGGTAAAAGCCACTACCGATGGAGTGGTTCGGGAACCTTCCTGGTTGGGAATCACCACCGGTTCTTTCCCTTCCAGAACGGCCACGCACGAGTTAGTGGTCCCCAGGTCTATTCCAATTATCTTCCCCATTGCCAATTACTCCTCTTTATTTATCACTCTTCTCTTTTTTCCCGGAACTTACACCTACTTTGCTGTGGCGCAGAATCCTGTCGCCCTGGCGATATCCTCTGCTCATCTCCATAGCCACAACTCCCTCATCGTAATCATCCGACTCAACCTGCATCATAGCGTCATGAAGATTCGGGTCGAACGTTTTTCCGATAGCCTCAATAGGCGTAATATCGTATTTCTTAAGTAAACTTGTCATCTGATTCAGTATTAGCTCGGTCCCTTTGCGGAGCGACTCGAAATCGGTGTTGTTGCCGGCGTGATTGAGCGCTCTTTCGAAATTGTCAATGATATCAAGAAGCTCCAGCATTACCGGATCATTGGCCGAACGCACCATGTCTTCATACTGCCGGGCAATCCGCTTTCTGTAATTCTCAAACTCCGCGGCACTGCGAAGCAGTTTGTCCTCAAGCTCGGCAACGCGCTGACGAAGAGCCTCCTCTTGGGAGACCTCCTGCGTTTCTTCGATTTGCTGAGTCTCCGACTCAGTATCCGTATCCGGAGTATCAACTTCTTCCCCGGCATCCTGCCGGGTCTGCTCATCTTGCTCTATATTTGTCTCGCTATCTTTCTTACGCGCCATCTTCTTTTAATCCTCTTTATCATCCATACCTGAGAGTGCTTCCGTAATTGTCCTCGCAGTATATTCAACAACCGACACCAGCTTGCTGTAGGCCATCCGCGTCGGTCCGATAATCCCAATGGTCCCTGAGATCTTGCCCACCCGATATTTCGAGCTGACCAGGGAGCAGTTCATGATTTCCTTAAAGCGATTTTCCTTGCCAATGGTAATAATCAATCCCTCTTCGATAGCCTGACTTAGAAAATCCGACAGTATCTTCCCATCCTCGATCATTTTAATCAACCCGGAGACTTTGCGAAGGTCCGCAAACTCCGGCTGCTGTACCAGATGATCGGCCCCCGCCACGTGCAGATCCTCCGAGCGACCCTCGGTCCAAATCTTGTCCTTTGAATCGATGATTAATTTGATGAGCTTACCGTGACCGGACAGATCGGACAGCCTTTTGGAGATTGTCTCTCTAATTTCGCCGAGTGTCAAACCTGCCAGACGCTCGTTGAGCAGCATTTCGACTTCACGCAAGGTCGGCTCGGACATCTCCGCCTCGATCTCGATTATCACACTCTTAGCCAGTCCGGAGCGCACCACCACCACCACCATCAACTTTTCGCCCGTGATGGGAATGAGGTTAATCGCCTTGAGCACACCCTCATCGAATCTGGGGGCTATAGTCACGCCGAGCTGATTGGTAATCTCACTTAACACCCGACAGGTCTGGCCAAGAATCTCATTGATCCCCCGACCCTCTTTGAGAATCGAGCTTTTGATAAACTGCTTCTCTTTCTCGGTCAGGGCGTCCGGCTTCAGCAGATAATCGACATAAACGCGATAACCCAGATCGGTGGGGATGCGTCCGGCCGATGTATGCGGTTGTTGAACCAGTCCGAGTTCCTCAAGGTCCTGTAGAGTATTTCGAATCGTTGCTGAAGAAATCCCCATTTTGAACCTGTTGGCAATAACCCTGGAACCAACCGGATCAGCCGTAGCTATATAGAACTTAATGAGATTCTCAAGAATCTCTTTTTCTCGATGAGTCAAATTTTCAAAGGCCATATCAATAATCCTTCGGCCTGCCACTTTGGCAGCCGCACTGGCAGAGTGCTAATAAGTTACGAATTATTCATAACAATTGTCAAGGTGAAATGATTCCCGAAAACCGAATTTGGGTTTGTACACGCCATAAAAAAAGACCAACCGCACATTACGATGCGATTGGCCTCAATAGCCGTTTTCTGCTCAGATCGCCCTAACCTTCGTTCTTTTCCTTTTTCTCCGCAGGCTTTGTGGTCTTCTTTTTCAGGTTCTCTTTGCGATCATCGATACCGTTGTTGTTTTTGTCCACGAAGTTGTCATACTTCTTCTCTTTGTTCGAAGACGAATCAGCCGCTTTCTTGGCGTCGGCCTTTTTCTTGTCCTGATCCGCCTTTTTCTCCGTCACTTTCGTGGGTTTCTTGTCCTTCTTCTCTACGGCAGCCACGTTACCGGCGACGGAGACCAAAAACAAGCCAGCTATCAGGTATGTAAGTATCTTTTTCATCGTCAATCTTCCTCCGTCTCTAATTTAGACCCCGGATCCTTTCTTAGCAACCAAAACAGTTACTTCTTGCTTCCCTTCGGAGTGGTCGTCTTGGTATCGGTCGACTTGGTCTTGCTCGACGAATTTCCACCCGAAGAATTAGTTTTGGCAGGGGCAGTCGACTTAGCAGGGGCCTTGGAGCCACTTGAAGACCGGTCTACAGTGGTAGACTTCGTCCTTGTACTCGACGAACTCCTCGCGCCTGTTTTGGCGGCACTCTTACTGCTCTTCGAACTCGAGCTGGAACCGGACTTCTTCTGGTAGTAGCCGGAGCTACTCGATGATTTGCTCGAGGAACTGCTTTTGCTCGCTTTTGAGCCGCTGGTCGCCTTGCCGCTGCTGCCGGAGGTGGAAGACCTGCCGGAAACAGTCGATTTCGAGGCGCCGCTCGATGAACCGCTGCTACGAGATTTGCTCGACTGATAGGACCTGGCCGATTCGCTACTGCTTTTCGACTTTGTGGCCGCACCGGCCTTGGTCACGTTACCAACCGTTTCGAAGCCGCGCTCTGTCTTGACCACCTTCGCTGACCCGCGTACGTACTTCTTGTCTATGGTAGTCGTGGTCGTTTTCGTAAGCGTCGAAGGTTTCGTCAACGGCGTCTTCGACACCGTACTCACAACGTTCTTGGTTTTGAACGTCGGGTAACCGCTTGAAACAGGATCGCGATAACCAACCACCCTTACATCTTTGTACTTGGACACTACCGTCGGCAAGGGATTCACGATTGCCCGGTCCAGAACGACAGTATGGTAGCGCGTGACATGTACCGGATACTCCCAGCAATAGCCATAGGTGTCATACACGGTGAAGGTATGCCAGCCAATGTATATCCTGGGGATATACAACGGAGCGACACCCCAATAGACACCATTGATATAAACAGTGCCGCCATACGGATAGTCTATGTACACGTTGCCACAAACCGTCCAGGTCGGATAATGCGGATAGTAAATCGGACGGTAGTACGTGGGTTCCCACTCGTTGATATAAATCGCAGCCCGATCAAAAGCAAAACGCTGACCATCGTAACGAACAAAATAGTGCGAATTGAGATAATCCATGTAGTCCAGGCGGTCATCCCAGTCGCAGATTAAACCCGAAGAGGGATACCAGTCGGGAAGCGGGAAACGTTCACGGGAGGCTATAATCTGAATATTCTCCACACCATCGGGACCCGTCACGACAAAATCAAAATCGTCATCGCCACCGGGCAGACTATACGTGACGCCGCCACGAACGAAATTGTCCGCATCCGAAGCAACCGGGAAGAGCATATTCACCCGTCCGCGGCTGTCTATCGAGTAGATGGCTATAAAAGCGTCGCGGTTGGCGCGAAAATTCAGTACCAGGTTATCACCTTCGTAAAACTCATCATCCGAATGATTGGTCCAAACCTCCACATCAAGGTAGCGGTCAATTTTCAACCGGTCGTAACTTTCTGTTGTGAATACCTCCTCGTCCTGCGCTCTCACAACCGGCGACAGTACGACAGCCAGTAGAGCCGTCATGCCGATAAGTTTTGTGATGCTGCGTAACATTTTATTTACCTTCCTTTCGGTTATATTTCCAAACACGGTGTTAAAAGCTCTTCTTAAGGTAATCGGCATCGTGAACCGGCTTTTCCAAAACGACCGGTTTCAACTCGGGATTACCCTCGTCGGTCTGATACGCCCACTCAAACACTATCGAATTTGAATTGATGGAGAGTATGCGCATCTTGGCGAAATTATTGTCAGCCGTCCAGATGACATAAGTGTGGTGCAGGATGACTTCCATCCATCCCACCAAAGACCATCCCTCTGCCGGCGCCCAGCCGATATCGTCAAGACTCGATGTATACCCCATGTCCTGAAGATCAGTGTTGATATTGGCGGCGTTTATATAGAACACACTCACCGTTTCGTCTACATCGAGATAAACACGATCGACATAAATATCCGCGGCAGCATTATCCCAACTCAATGCCGTCTGGGCGGCAAAACTGAAGCCCGCTGCCTCTGGAATGACGGCAAAATCAAAAACTTCCTCCTGACCTTCGGGTCTGGGAGTGTCAAAAACATTTTCAGCGGAAAGCTCGGAAACGTGCCCGGCATTGTCCACTGCCGAAACAGCGTAGTAGTAGGTGACACCGTTTATTGCAGTCTCGTCAACGTACCTGTATTCCAACAGATCGAGATTCAGGATTAGCAACAGCATCAACCCTGGCAATCTCGCTGTAATTCGTCGTCGGTTCGTATGAACGCCAGACTATATATTCGGCTATGTCGCTTTCGTAGGGACCATACCAGAAAATATCGACCTCACCGTCACCCGTAATCGAGTAAACCCCCTGCGGGGCGGCTGGCGTGAAATCAGCTATAATAACATCAGCTTCGTCGTCGCTACATCCGACGAAAAAGAGAGCCGTGAAGGCCATCAGTAGTGCGAATATTCTCGTTTTCATAAGTAATCTCCTCTGTAATCCTGTTCTCTTCACCGTACTACTAAACAAGAAGCGTGCCACGAAGGCTAACCTCCTATTTAACAGACACTTAGTTTGGATTGTTGGATTAATGCAGGACGGCTCGCGCACAATAATTGTGCGTGACCGAAAGTCAGGCGCACTTTTATTGGTCGTTCTGAGTCAGAGAATAATCTTTGATTTTGGACCGCAACGTGTTGCGGTGAATCCCCAGCTTTTCGGCACATAACGACATATTCCACCCCAGGCTGTCCAGACAGGCCTTAATATGCTGCCTTTCCATCTCTGCGAGAGTGGTCAACTTGGCCGTCCTGGGCCCATTGGAATCTTTCGTGGTAAGGCCCGTTAGATCGGCTTTGCCGATACGGTCATTTCGCGTGAGCACCGCCGCGCGTTCTATGATATTTTCAAGCTCCCGCACATTGCCCGGCCACGAATAATTGACCAGCACTTCTGCCGCCGCGGCATCGATACCGACTATTTCCTTGCCTACTTTCCTCGCATACTTCTTGATGAATTCATCGGCCAGAAGCAGGACATCGCCTGCACGGTCTTTGAGCGGCGGCAGGAAAATCCGAATCACATTCAGACGGTAAAACAGATCCTCGCGGAATTTCTGCTCTTCGACCAGCCTGTCCAGATCGCGATTCGTAGCAGCAATGATTCTTATGTCGAGCGGCATCTCTTTGACCGAACCGAGCCTCTCAATCTTGCGCTCTTCCAGTACTCTGAGCAACTTCACCTGCATCGAAAGCGGCATCTCCCCGATTTCGTCGAGGAACAGGGTTCCTCCATCGGCCAGCTCGAATCGTCCCTGTTTGGCTTTGTCGGCGCCGGTGAAAGCGCCCTTCTCATAACCGAAGAGTTCTGATTCCAGAAGGTTCTCCGGAAACGCCGCGCAGTTGATTGCCACAAGCTTTTTTTCCGCCCGCGGCGATAACGCGTGAATGGCCCGGGCCACCAACTCCTTGCCTGTCCCCGATGGTCCCGTGATCAACACCGTGGCATCCTTTGGCGCCACCAGCGAAATCATTTCCTTCACCTTCTTTATCGAGTCTGACTGACCTATTATCTCCGAACTCGGGAAAATTTCTGCCAGTCGTTCACTCATAACGGTGTGCTCAACGACCAGACGATTTTGCTCGGCGGCTCGATGAAGCTTTACAATCAACTCGTCGAGGTCTTCGACCGGTTTGGTTAGATAGTCAAAAGCCCCCGCTCGCATCGCCAGTACCGCCGTCTCGACGGACCCGAAGGCAGTCAGGACAATCACCTGGATAAAGGGGTTTATTTCTTTGAGACGAGTCAGAAGCTCCAGCCCGTTCATACCGGGCATTTTCATATCGACCAGCGCCAGAGGTGAGAAGATTTTGTGATACTGCTCAAGCGCGTCCTCGCCGCTCTCAGCGGCAAAGACATTGAAACCCTTCTTGCCCAGGAATCCGGAAAGAAGGTCACGCTGGCTTTTCTCGTCATCGACTATAAGAAGTTTCAAATCTTTCATCGCATAAAACTTAGGCGTTACACAGGTATCAGGCAAACAAAAAAACCCGCCGGGTGGCGGGTTTTTCAAACTCTGGTCTGGCCTTAGTCGCCGGAACCGATAAGGATTCTCAGGCCGGCGTGAATCTCCCAGATCTTGAGATCATCACCGAATACATAAGTGGTGCCTTCATACTCATGCTCGGCATCGGCAGACTTCACAATATGGTAGTTGCCTTCAATGAACAAACCGCCGTAATCAGCGGTATAAATGAATCCGCCGGCGCCTATCCCGTATGAAAAGGATGGCTTATAGGAAAGTTGACGATACCGGTCGTTAGCACCGTCACCATCGCTGTCGACATAAGTAGTGAACTTGTTAAACGTCAAACCAACATTGGCCTTCACGTACGGGGAATAGCTGGAATAAGGCATCAGGTAGTACTTGGCATAGACCTGCGGGTTATAAATCCGGTGCTTCATGTCCTTGGCAGCCTCGTCACTGTCCCACGCTGCGATGGAATACTGGGCATACCTGAACGAAATGCCTGCTACCAGCGGATTGGAAACGAAATACCCGATATCCACTCCCATGTTATAGCCTGTCTTGGCGCCCAGGGAATCGCTCCACTCGAGCATGTCCGATGTCGGGCCGTCAACGCCGCCAAAGAAACTGAGTTCCAGAACATCACGAGCCCATTCTTCTTCTTCGTCCTGGGCCATAACTGTGAAATTGAGCATGAGTAACAACAGAGCCGTAAGCAAGATCACTGATTTTTTCATGGTGATATCCTCAAAAGCCTTTCGTTATATTCCATCCACCTCACCCGGCCGCTTAGCCCCACAAGCCGCGCCGCGAAAAATTGAAGTAAACATTTTATAGACGCTTTGTCAACTGATTATATCCAATGTCCGCCACAAAAAATCGTCAACCGGGCAATTTTCAGCTTGCGGCATAAGCGTTTACGCGAGGCTATCAATCGCACGGCAGAAACAGCGGCAGGCCCTGTGCCTGCGCCTTCTACCAGTCTGTAAATTTGTCTTCACTCACCAACTTATTGGTGCACTGTCACCCCTCGCGCCTCCAGAGCCGGAATATGCGTGTCTATCGACTCGCTGGATAGCGGATTACCCTGCAAATAGACCACGTCCCCGGAACCCAAACCGGCATTGTTCACCAAAGGCGCAATGTCCTCTATCTGGTTATAAGGCAGATACAATACGCTGATATTAGTCAAACCAGAAAGCAGCGTTATATCGACAATCTGATTGAAACCAAGATTGAGATATTCCAAACCAGTCAGACTACCGAGAGCGGTCAGGTCGGATATGCCGTTGCCGTTCAAAGTGAGCCTCTTAACTTGTGTAAGATTGGACACAAAGCTGACATCCCCCAGACTGTTGTTACCAAGGTCGAGTTCCATAAGCGAATCAAGCCCGTACAGGGTGGTAAAATTCGTAACCTGAGTGCTGTTTAACCTCAGCCATCCCAGACGACTCATATTTGCCAGAGGGGTTATGTCGCTGAGGGGATTCTCTCCGACAATGAGTTGACGAAGACCGGTCATGCCCGCCAGAGGAGACAAATCAGTAATGTTGTTCCCGGCCAGACCGAGTGCGAAAATTTCGTCAAGGTCAGCTAAAGGCGTCAGGTCACTGATATCGTTATTGTACAAGAAGAGAAAATGAACCGTGACAAAGAACTCCAGACCCGAAATGTCTTGAATAGTGAGGTCCGTTGCCGCGAAATCAGTAATTGCCTGAACATCCGAAAAATGGATGTCACCCGTGGGCAATCCGATTGTATCGCGGACCACACGCTCCAGAGCCGTGTCCGCAAACACAACCACCTGATCGACGAGACAGGTGACACTGAGGCAATTGGAAATTCCGCTCCAGTTGCCGACATCGTCTCTGGTCTTTAACGCGAAATAATATTTCTGCCCCGGCTGAAGACCATCCACCGTGTACTCCTGCGTCATGCCCGCGGGAAGGGGCGGGTCGACCTCGCTGGCCCTGACAGCCGAAGAGAAATTATCGGCGGTTATGGAATCGGTATAACCTCTCAGATCATACTCGTAGGCACAACCGGTAGCACCGTCATCTCCCGGGGCGGTCCAACGAATTACGGTGGAATTCGTGTTTACCGAAACCATTCTTAAGTCAACAACAGCGTTCGGAGCCACACTGTCATCCGCCTCATCATCGGCAACATCTCCGCCGGTGGAATTATCAGAACAGGACAAAGCCAACATACAAACAACCATTAGTAGAATGGTCATTTCCCACATTCTCAGTCTATCGCACATATCAACCCCCTTCCTGTAATACTGACAGCCGGCGAGCAAACACACGCCGCGTCTGGTTTGTCCAAGGCTTGTAAAGGATATCTATAATAGCGAAGCATTGTGGATTCCCTCATCAACTATAACACCGCAATTTAAGACCCTGCCAGTGGCCCGTCAACCGGATAGTTGAACCGACCTTCACAAATCAGTCCCGGGTTTGCGTCATGCCATCCGGGCGGCGGGACAAAAATAGTACGTGGTTAGCCTGGAATTCATCTTTTCGGTTTACGACAAGAACGAAGCCGTACCATCGTAACTCACATAATGACAAAATCTTGCGACAAAGGCAGGCGACCAACCAATCGCCGAACAAAATTTCCCTTGATTCGTCCCTGAGGAAACATTACCAAAGTGAAAAACGCAGAAGAAGGAACCCGACAAATGAGAGGACTCTCCCCCACCTTGAAACTCAGCTTTGCGGCCATGATGCTATTAATCATGGTAGCCCTGGCAGCAGGCTGCACCAAACAGGCCGAATCGCAAACAAACGGCAAGAATATCCTCGCCATAGTCCCGCATGGCTTTGGAGTCAACTATTTCTTGCTCAGAGATGTAGTAGACCAATATGGCTACAGCGTAACCTGCGCCGGTCTCACCGACACAGTACAGATATGCGGCCCCTTTGCCGCTCCCCGCGGGGGGGTGGCCATGACTGTCGACACGCTTATTTCGCAGATAAACGACATCTCAGGATACGATGCGGTCGTCATACTCTCCTCGACCCAGTTTTCCGGTGAGAATCCGTTTGTCGATATCATGGGCGATTCTCACACTATGGGACTCATCGCAGCAGCAGCTAAGAAAGATATGCCCATTCTCGTCTCATGCGCCGGAGTACGCGTGCTGGCGGCACTGAATCTCTTAGACGGTAAGACCATCACCGGCAGCCCCAAATATCAGCAGGAATACGAGGAAGCAGGCGCTACCTATATGGGCGTAGACTTCGCCCCCCAAACGGTGGGTAACCTCATCACCTCCACCCGCGGTCAGTACAACAATATCCCCAACGGCACTGCTCTGTCGGCGGCGATAGAGGCCCGTGAATCAGTATCAGAAGCACCAACCAGACCGGCCGTAGAATTCATCGAACAAGCTGACGCGAACTTCACCGGTGAAGGTTTCGAGTGGTCCAAGACCTTCGGCGGCAACTCGGCCGATGGCGCCGGCGCCGTTTGTGAGACAGAAGACGGCGGACTGCTACTTGCGGGTTACACCTACTCGCACGGTTCGGATAACACGGACATACTGGCAATCAAAACAGATGGTCAGGGGAACATGATCTGGTCAAAGACCTACGGCGGACCGGGCAGCGATTATGGCTATGCCGTGATTCCTGTTGCTGATGGTTTCGTCCTTACCGGATACACGACATCAATTGGAGCCGGATCAAAAGACGTTTACCTTCTCAAAATCGACCTAACCGGCGAGAAACTCTGGTCACATGCCTACGGCGGTGATAAATGGGATGTCGGCACGGCCGTCTGTCAGACAAATGACGGAGGTTATGCTGTCTGTGGTTACACAACCTCGGAGGGTGCCGGAGAAGAAGATATCTATCTGATTCGAACCGATGCCGGTGGCGAACTACTGTGGTCAAGGACGTTCGGTGGGGAAAAAACCGATATGGGAATTGCTGTCATGGAAACATCCGATGGTGGCTTCGCTATCGGTTCATCCACAAACAGTTTCGGAGGTAGCAACAGCGACTTCTACCTAATCAAGACCGATGCCCAGGGTATCGAGCAGTGGGCCAAAGCTTATCATCCGACCGGCGAACACGGCCACGGTTTCGACTGGGGAACGGCGATGTGTGTCTCCCCCGATGGCGGTTTTTTCATTGCCGGTCATTCGGACTGCAATGACCTTATGGATGCCTTCGTCATAAAGCTTGATGCCGATGGAGATGAAATTTGGTCCAAAGCTTTCGGTGGCGACTTTTACGACTATGCCACTGCCGTCAAACCAACCAGTGACGGGGGCGTCTTTGTGTGCGGCGCAACTAAAACCCCCTTTAACAATAACGATATCTTCCTGGCCCGACTCGACAACAGCGGTAACATCACCGCTAACAAAACTATCGGAGGTCCCGGAGCACAATGGGCCAGCAGCCTGTGCCTGACGCGCGGTGGCGATTGTATAGTCGCGGGGCAGACAAGTGGCATCGGGGACTGAACCATTCGATGTGTGCCTGATACGTATCGGCAACAATCAGTAACGACCACCTTAACAGAAAACACCCCGATCTCTCAAGGAGACCGGGGTGCCGCGTTGTTGTTTGGGAATAAAATATCTATTCTAACGGATGACAGTCGGCCGGAGCCGGACCGCTCTTCCAGACATAATTGACCAGATGGGTTAGATCCAGCGGATCGACTTCAACATCGCCGTTAACATCCGCCTCCTCCAGGCAGGGGATGTCCGCCCCACCCTTCCATATCCAGTTGACGAAATAGGTTATATCGAGCGGATCGAGCGAACCATCATGATTCATATCACCGCTGACTTCGCAACAGACGGTGTTGGAAACATTGGTGTGGGTCAATCGAGAAAAATACCCTTCCTGACCTTCGGCGTCAGTGGCCGACACCCGATACCAGTAGTCGCCGTTGGACTTGCCGACAACGTCGTAGAAGTTATCGGTTAATGACGATGAGACCTCGGTTGAGAACTGGAAGATTTCAACATTCTCGATATCATCAATATAGACCCCCTCTTCATAACCATAATCGTCGGTAATATAGGTAAGACGGAAAATCGCCTCTTCCCCCTCATACGGAGTCAGATCAAATCCGGCCATCTGCCAGCCGGCGGACGAACCGGTGATACCGTTACCGTGATTTATACCGTTGGGATCATCATTGGTCGTAAAATCACCGGCAAGATTCTCGAACATAAGACCGCCGTCCGTGGATATCTGCGCATAGAAATAGTCCCAGTCGGTCTCAGTGTCCCACCATAGCCGCATCCTGAGAACATCGTTTGGTTTGACTTCATACGGTGTCCGCGACGCCAACCAACAGTATCCTTCGTAAGTGTAGGAGGTGTACCAACTGTAACTTCCGGAGTAGGACCGCGAGTTCGAGCGACCCATGCTGCCTTCAGCATCCCAGTACCCGTAATCAGACTCGACATCGTCTATTACTTCCAGCCGGTCGCTGTACTCCATCAAACGGAAAGTGGCGGCCGGATTTGCCTCATCCTCATGGATCCATGACACGGTGTAGTCACCGGTTGATTCCGTCGGACTGGTTATCTGCGGTGCCTGCGGCGGACCTATCGCGAAAGGATTATCGGCTATCCGGGCGAGGTACATATTGGGGAATAGGTTTTCTTCGCACAACTCTGGTATGCGCGAAGGCTCCGGCCAGAAACCATCCCAACTGCTACCTATCTCGACGGTGAGCGAGACAATCTGCGGCTTGGAAAGCGTATCCCCCCATATCCAATCATCCGCGTCGCCATTGGTCGGATAAAGAACCCATCCCACGCTCGGATCGTAACCGTTATATTGGGTTAAAGTATCCCCAAGGTTGGCATAGAACTCCTGCCGATTATCAAAAAACCTGTCGTAGCTCGGCGCCCACAACTCCAGATTCGAGTATGTGTGAAAATTGTGAACGATCTTGAAATCGCGGGAAATAATAAAATCTCTGACATTCGCAATTTCCGGCTCCGAAAAGGGTCCCGTTCCGCGGTAGAGTGCATAATCGGGATCGGGACTTGAACCAAGGTTATCGTAGCCCCACATGTGACCGTAGTTGCGATTAAGATCTACCCCATAAGAACCATCCCAATTCTCGCGACGGTTTTTCCGCCACATCCCGCCGCCGTTGGGATTGGTCTCTTCATTGTAATAATACCCATCGGGGTTGACCACCGGAAGAAAATACAGTTCCCGATTGTCGACCAAATATGTAGCTTCGGGGTCAATGCCGTAATTCGTGACCAGATATTCCATAAAATACAGCAGCGCGGCACATCCGGCGGGCTCACGGGCATGCGTGAGGGAATTATAGAATACCTCGGGTTCGTCTTCATCGACATCCGGATTATCAGAAATCTTTATGACCCACTGGTTGCGGCCCTCAATCGTGAGGCCAATCGAGAATTTATCGGTCATAATGGTAGGATGCGCAGCCTGCAGACTGTCAAGATATGCCTCCACCTCGCTCAGCGTGCGATATCCGCCGAAATCCGGGGCAGAGCTTCTTACCTCGTAAAACTCCTGAACATCCTCATGGATAATATCGTAGCCAATACCGTTCTGCTTCAGTTTCTGCAGGTCCGACGGTCTTGCGAAAGCTTCAATTTCTTTTCCGGGTAATGGCTTTATGTCCATGCCCATTTCCAACATCTTATGATACTGTTGCTTTGTCATGGGTTTGATTTTGATCTGAGATATCTTATCGGCGCCTGCACCGGCAGCTGATACCGTGAGTATTAGACAGGAGATTAGAAGTAGTAACGTTATCCGAGGCATGGACCCTCCTTGAGCCTATTCAAGGTTCTGTTTAAGCTATTGTGGCGAGTACTATTACCGTTAAAATAATCATTTTCGCCAAATAGTAAACACCTTTCTTGGTCCGCTTATAAAACCAGCCTTCGCCCGGTAATTTCAGGCCACGGACACAGTTACAGGCTATCGCAGATTGCATGTTTTCTGAGGTTAACACGTCTATGGATAATGGTTTGAGTCCAGCTACAGAGAAAAAACAGTTTGTCTTTTGACACTGCATGGGTTATAATCCGAGTTTTAAGCAAACCAGGTATCACAATGACAAAACTCTTCGGGGAACGATGAAAGTTTTAGTAATTGGTTCCGGTGGCAGAGAACATGCCATAGTCTGGAAACTAAAGAACAGCAAAAAGGTAGGAAAAATCTACTGTGCCCCGGGCAATGCGGGTATAGCGCGCCAGGCCAAATGTGTCAACATAAAGGCGGACAACATCAAAGGGCTGGCTGATTTTGCCAGCAAACAAAAGATGACCCTGACGGTGGTCGGACCTGAAGCCCCGCTCGCCAAAGGCATTGTTGATGAATTTCAGCGAAGAAAACTTAGAATATTCGGGCCCGACAAAAAAGCCGCGCAGCTTGAAGGCAGCAAAATATTCTCAAAAGAGTTTATGCGGCGGCACCATATCCCCACGGCACCTTTCCGGGTATTTTCCACCGCTGCGGAGGCAATCGGGTTTTGCCGATCGGTACAGTTTCCTGCGGTTATAAAGGCTGACGGGCTCGCGGCGGGAAAAGGCGCCGTCATCGTAAAAGATATAGCTCAGGCCGAGCAGATTATCGACGAGATGATGATCAAAAAGGTCTTTGGCAGTGCCGGAGAACGAATCATCGTTGAATCCTTCCTGACCGGACAAGAGGTTTCAATCATGGCTATCGCTGATGGAAAGACAATCCTTCCTCTTCTGCCAAGTCAGGACCATAAACAAGCGTACGATGGCGATCGCGGCCCGAATACCGGCGGCATGGGGGCATTCTGCCCCGTTCAGTTCGTGGGTTCGGATATGATGGAGCGTATATACGATCACATTCTGCTGCCCACCCTTAACGGATTGGCTCAAGAGGAAATCGTCTACAAGGGTGTGCTCTATGCCGGCCTGATGTTGACTGAAACCGGCCCAAAAGTCCTTGAATTCAACTGCCGCTTTGGAGACCCTGAAACTCAGGCCGTTTTGCCGCTATTGAAGACGGACCTGGCAGAGATAATGATGGCCGCCGCCAATCAGAAACTGGGCGCATTAGGCAAACTGGCGTGGCGCAATGAAGCCGCCGCTTGTGTCGTTATGGCATCCCGGGGTTATCCCGGCAAATATTCAACCGGTATAAACATATCCGGACTCTCTGACGTTGATATTGATAACTCCTTTGTCTTTCACGCAGGAACGGAACGACAGGGAGAACGATGGGTCACCGCGGGTGGGCGCGTTCTGGGTGTCATGGGCATGGACAAGTCCCTTAAGCTGGCTCTCAATAGAGCGTATCGAAGCGTATCGAAGATTCGTTTCGACGGAGCCATGTTCCGTCGCGATATAGGCTCAAGACCGATGAAACCTAATAATAGATAAGGTTGTTATACCATGGCCAAGGTTTTGATAATAATTGGTTCGAAATCCGACCTCGAGTACGCTGAAAAATGCAAAGAGCAACTGAGCATTTTCGGCATCGAGAGCAGAATAGAGGTCTCGTCAGCCCATCGTCATCCCGAAAGAACAAAGGAACTGACTTCGGGTGCCGAGGCTGAAGGGTATGAAGTCATTATTGCGATGGCCGGTTTATCGGCGGCATTGCCGGGCGTGGCTGCTGCCCACTCCAACCTCCCCGTGATAGGCGTACCTTTACCGGCGGCCCTAAATGGCTTGGACTCATTGCTTTCCGTGACTCAGATGCCACCTGGAATCCCGGTTGCCGCCGTGGCAATCGGCTCACCCGGAGCAAAAAACGCTGCTGTGCTGGCTGCCCGAATTCTGGCTCTTAAACACAAGTCGGTCAAAGACGCTGTTGAAAAACACAGAAACTCGTTGTGATAAAACGGGATCATTTAGGAATCTTATTTGTAAAACGTATAAATGGACAACGTAAGGAGTGTTTATGTCCGAAAAGAAAAAGCCAATCGTCCTATTCGTCACGTTTCTAACCGCTGTTCTCGCAGTTTCGTTGGTGGTTCCGACCACATTGCTTGCTGATACTGAGAAAGCAAAAGAACACTTTAACGCTGCCCTGCAAGCCGAACAGGGTGGTAATCAAGCAGCCGCAATCACTTCCTATGAAGCGGCTTTGGGTGAAGATGCCAGCTTCGTAGATGCCTATATTAATCTCGGGGCAATCTACTTCCAGCAAAAGCAGTACGATAAAGCTCTGCAGAACTTCAAGGTAGCTACCGAGAAGGACAAGAAGAATGCCGATGCTTTTGCCAATCTGGGACGTGTCCAGTACGCTCTGAAAAAATATGCCGAAGCCGAAATCGCCTTCAATAGTGCTATTGCTCTGAAAGACAGTGACCCAGGGTATTACAAAGACCTTGGCAAAGTGTACTACAGAAAGAAAAACAACGAAGAAGTCGTTGCCACGTTCACCAAGTGCCACCAATTAGGCGGTGGTGATTATCTCACTTTCTACATGCTGGGCAAGGCGTATGAGAACACCGGTAATACCGACCAGGCCCTGGCGGCCCTGAAAAAGTCGGCCGAGTTGAACGACAAGTACGACAACGCCCACTCCGCTATGGGTGCAATTTATCTGTCGCAGGAGAAATACAGATCCGCCGCCGGCGCCTTCAAATCCGCCATGCAGGCTGATCCGGCCAACTATCGGGCGGCCTTCAATTACGCCGTAGCCGTCGAATCGAGCGATCCCGAGAGTTACGATACAAACATAGCGAACTGGGAGACTTTTATCCGCGTCGGGTCGAAGAACCCGAAAGCCAAAAGCGACGTTGCCGTTGCTAAGGAACATGTTAAAGAACTCAAGGCCGCTAAAGAAAAAGCAAACCTGCAGTAGCGACTATATCCGTAAAAGAGTAGATATGAAAAAGGCCCTGAACCCGTTCAGGGCCTTTCTCTGTTGCAACTCCGTCACAACCCGAAAGGAGAATGTGCCGCCAGGGGGAGGGAAACCCGACGGCACATGAAGAAAATAGTATGGCGACTAAAGAGCGTTTATATAGAACAGCTACTTCTTGCTGAACTCAACTTTCTCGAAATCTTCCCAATCAACTTCTACTTCTTCACCATTATCAAGAGTCACATAGACACCCTTGTTGTCTTCGTCCACGTCGTTTGAACCGCGCAGGCGAAAACTCCGTCCGTCCAGCACGGTTACATCCGAAGAGCGATAGGATCTCTTGGCGATTTCTTTTATATATCCGAACTCGATATCAAATTCGATATCGTGGTAGTCACCATCGAGAATTTCCCACGTGTATTCTTCGTCATTATCCCAGCGAATCTCGCCGGTGAATTTCTCGCCATCGTCAGTGTATACCGTGCCGTACAACCGGCGGCCACCGTCAAAATCACTGTACTTTACCGGTTTGGGAGCAGTGGTGAATTCAAGTTTCTCGAACTCGTCCCAGTTAACTCTAACCTGCCCGAAACCGAGATCGGAGATGATTATGCCCCTGTTGCCGTCGTCAATATCGTTAGACTCCCGCAGCAGCATTTCGTCGCCGTCGCGAAGCTTAACTGTGGCTCCACTGGAGCTGTACCGCTCAATCGAAGCGATCTTGCCAAACGGAATCTTTCTCTTGCGGTGCTTCTCGCTGCCATCGAGGATATCCTCAGCGAACAGCTCATCGATATCCCAGCAGACAAAGCCGGTGAAAGTTTCGCCCCGGCGCGTGGTCATCGTGCCGTAAAGACGATCGCCGAAATTCGACTCCAACTCTTTGTTCGGCGACATGAGAGTTACGGTTTCGATGTCATCCCAGACCAGTTCGATTTCGCCTTCTTTGCTGTCTTCTATGATAATTTCCCTGATATCCTCACCTATGTCAGTCGAACCGTGCTCGAGTTCGATCTCCAGCCCCGACTTGGTCGTCAGAAGTACCATGTCATCATCGATCACTTCCAGACTCTTAATATGTCCGAAGCGAATGCCTGACTGGGCAGAGCCGAAATCGTCCCATGAGGAGTACTTATCACCAATGGTGAGACCTAAGATTTTTATAGAGGTTCCCTGGTCCCGATATTTACTTTCGCGAGGATTTCCTCAGATTCTTACGGGGGAGGTTCTTGTCTCCATCGAGTACATCAACCCAACTGCCCTCGTTTTTATCCCACCTTATCAGCCCCTCAAAGACATCGCCATCGACCGTCGTAATCTGTCCGTAGATGCGACCGGTATCCTCGGCCTGAGCAACAAAGGCCGCGGCCACTATTAAGGCCACCATCATCGCTGAAATTCTCAAAGTGTTCATATCTCCTCCGTTTCGCGGAATGTGCTTTCTTTTAATAATTGTTTACGGGCTGGATAACAAAAAGTTACGAGGATACGACTATTTTTGAAATTCTGCGGCGGGGGGCAGTCTTACTTGAGCAGAGCCATTCTCTTAACACTCGACCACGATCCTGCACTCAGGCGATAAAAGTAGATACCCGAGGCGGCTGGCCGGCCGTCATCGGAGCAGCCATCCCACTCTACGCTATAGGATCCTGCAGCCTGAGACCGGGACACCAATTGGTTGACTGATTGGCCGAGGACATTAAATACTTCAAGTGTCACTTTAGCTGTCTCCGGTAAGTCATATTCAATAATAGTGGTCGAATTGAATGGATTCGGGTAGTTCTGAGCCAGACTGAAACAGCCGGGCAAAGACGGAAAATTGTCTCCGCTTATGGCGGTCGATGGGGAGATGGTAATCTCCGCCGAATTGAATTCCGGAGTGAAACTGACCGTATTGACTGTCACCAGAAACGACAGAGTGTCGTTGGTAACAGTATCGATTGTCGTTGAACCGTCTGTATCTCCGGCTGTAAAGAAGAGGTCACCCAGATAATAGCTTCCCGCGGCGAGGTCCGAGCCGGGAGTCCACTCCACCAAAGCAAGCCCCCCGTCGGTATCAATAGTCCATGCCAGTTCTACACCCGCCGGCAGCGTCGGTCCCGGTACGACCGAATCTATCGTCAGGTCTGTCTGGTCGAATTGCAGAGGCAGCGATATATAGCTGACATCGTTTACGAGAACAGCAGTGATTGGAGTACTTCCCACCGCGTTTTCCTCAACAATAGCGGGGTCGATAGTAATGGCGTCTTTAGCGAAATCGACTACATCGAGCCTGACTGAAACAACCACCGACGAATCCTGACCTGCAACGTCAGCTACAACCACAGTCCCGAAATAGGTCCCCTCGGTCAGCGTGTCGGTGGCCAGTATAACGCTGACAGTGTCCGGAGATGTACCGCTCGCCGGCAGCACACTGAGCCAGTCAACGCTTGCTGATACAGTAAAATCTACAGGGTCCGTTCCGGTATGGTTCACTACGAGGTTTCTGGCCACCGGGATAACGTCTCCCTCGTTCATGGCCATGCTTATAGATGTCGGGCTGATTGTCAAGGTCGGTTCTTTGTAGCGTGTAATTGAAGCATAGATATCCCAATGACCGTTTCTGTCGTCGGCCCAGGTAACGAATCTGTACTCGCCATCCATACCAACATCCGGGTCGAGTTGGTTGCCATTCAAATCCCAATTGACCCTGAAATTCGACCCCGTAAGATTGCATTCGTTATCCAGCATTTGTCCGGTCACATTCCAGGTATCCGAGGTAGAGTCGGACCAGACAACCACCAGGTTGCCCATTCGGTCTGAGGCTATAGCGGGATCTCGTTGAGCATTTACAGTCCCGTCGTAGTTGATCTTGATATCACTTTTAACCGGAGTCATCAGGGTGTCGAAAGTTCTCGCATAGATATCCGGATTGGCCGGATAGGTTCCGTTGCGCCAGTCAACCCATATCACCGTGAACCTGCCGGTACCGTCGGCCCCCACATCGGGAAACGCCTGTCTCGCCCCCTGACTGTCAGAATTAACTTTCACGTTTATCCCCTGCTTATTGCCGTCGGAGTCAAAACGCTGAACATAGATGTCATCATTGCCGGAACGGTTATCGTACCAGGTCACCACAAACCACCCTTGCGGTGAGACAGACACCCGGGGGGCATGCTGCTGTGCCGTGCCGATATCGTCGTTTATCTTAAAATCCGAACCTACCAGGCTGCCGTCGGCTTCAAACATCTGGCCGAAAATATCCCAGTTGCGATTGCGATAATCAGCCCAGACCACCACACCTCCACCCCATTCACCAAGAGCTACATCCGGCGATTCCTTGAGAGAGTCGGGCGCATTAACGGTGAGATTCACGTTGCCGCCGACAGGCGACACCGAGGAATCATAGGGTTGGAAGTAGATGTCCGGCCCGAAGGGGTAGAAGTCGTTGCGATAGTCTTTCCAAACCACCGAGTAAAGACCGGACAGGTCAACTGCTATAGCGGGCTCGAATTGCCACGAGTTGTTAGTGTCATCGTTTACCTTCGTATTCGCACCGGTTGCATATCCCTGTGCGTCGAATCGCTGAAGATATATATCGTTTGTCGTCCCGCGCCTGTCGGTCCAGACAATAACAAAACCGTTCTTGCCGGCTACAGCGAGTCTGGGCGCATTCTGAACCGTGGTCGTGTAGTCATCATTGACAATAAAATCGGTACGTTCCACAGCCCGCACCGGGGTCGCAAGTGCGAAAACCGCGGTCAGAAGTATCCAGAATTTCCGTCTCATAGAGTTCACCAAAGAAAGTAAGGCAATAAAAATGCCCGCCTGAGCAGGCGGGCATAATTTGACTCGTGTTTCCGGCTAATCCTATGATTACCAGACAATTATCTATTCTAAAAATTGCCGGGGAGGACTAGTTTGCACTGTCCTTGTCCCGGTTACCGGAAATATCTTCCAAAACTGGAGAAACATTGGTTCCCAGTATCAAAAAGCTATCTTATTTTCTTCTTGTGACGGTTAGCGCGTCTCCGTTTTTTCCGTTTATGAGTCTTGATTTTAAGGCGCTTACGCTTTTTTCCGCTGGGCATTAATCCTCCATTTTAACATTGTGGCCGTTAGATGGCCAGTTTCGTGATCATGTTCTTGAACTCGTTCGACGGCTTGAAAACCGGAACCTTACGATCAGGGACTGGCACAACTTCACCGGTACGAGGATTGCGGGCCTTGCGGGCCTTGCGAAGCTTAACCTTGAAGGTCCCAAATCCTCTGATTTCGATATTGTGGCCGTTCTCGAGCGACTTCTTCACGGTGTCGAGAAATGAGTCCACCACAACGGCCACGTCTGTTCTGGTAAGGCCTGTTTTCTCGGCAACCTTTTCAACTAAATCAGCTTTGGTCACAGTGTCCTCCCAAGACAAAACGTATTCTGATTCTTGGTATTTATTTCTATCTCACGTTCCATGTCAGTCAATTTGGAACCCTACAAAAAAATTTCTAACTCTTTGGGGCAGGAAAAGATACCCAATATTTTCATAAAAGAAAAGGAAAATTATTGGATTATCAACAGTTTTTTTGCGCTTTTTTTGAAAAAGTGCCGGTCACTGGTAGAGATACATCAGTTGCGGTCCGGGAATCACACGCTCGATTGGCTGCGACAGCAAAGTGCCAAAACTACCTAAAAGATCAAATACGGTGGCTCTTTTGCGTTCGTAGGGATAAACAGCCCGTGGCTCGCCACTGATATTAGCCAGCTCGGCGGCTATCTCCAGCGCCTCATTCAGGCCACCAAGAGTATCAACGAGACCGAGATTATACGCCTGCAAGCCGGTGAATATGGAGCCATCAGCCAGAGGATAAATCTCTTCAACATCCTTGCCTCTGCCCTCAGCCACAACTTCGACGAACTGCTCATAGGTGTCCATAACCACCGACTGAAGCATCAATTCCTCCTTGGAGGTCATAGACCGGTTATAACTGCCCACATCTTTTAGCTCACCCGATTTCACTGTCTCTGTTCCAACCCCCACCTTGTCCATCAAGCCCTCAAAAGTATGGAACTGGAATATGACACCGATCGAACCGGTCAGCGTTCCCGGATTTGCCACGATTCGGTCACAGGCACAGGCTATGTAATAGCCCCCGGAAGCCGCGACGGAAGCCATCGATGCTACCACCGGCTTATCATGATCGAAGCGTGCCCTCCGAATGGCGTCGTACATCTCCTGGGAAATGGCCACACCGCCACCACCGGAGTTGACGTGAATTACGATCGCCTTTATCGACCCGCTCTCGGCCCACTTATCGATATGTTTGATGGCCTTGCGCCCGGAGGTTTCGTCAATCAGGTCATAGACCTCAACCACACCTATATTTCCGCCGATTCCGCTCAGCTCAAAGTCACCTTCAGCAGAAAATATTCCGACAAACATCACGCCAAAAAAGATAAAGGCCACCACAAAAACGGAGATTATCACGACCCCGATTATAATATCTCTCTTCTTCGCCATAAAATTCCTAACTAATTTAAGTAGATCCTCAGCGTCTCCCCTATGTTGAGCTTATCGGGATCGTCTATATTGTTATTGGCCCTGATACGTGCGATTGTAGTATTGTATCTTCTGGCTATAGCTCCAAGCGTTTCTCCCCTTGATACCCGGTGAACCACATACTGGACATTGGTTGAGGCCACTTTCAGAACCTGCCCGGGATAGATCCGACTGGAACGACCCAGACCGTTAAGTTTGCGAATCTGACCGGTCGTACTTCCGTACTTCCGCGCGATGTCCCAGAGAGTGTCTCCTGACCGCACCTTGTACGTTTTGACATCATCGCTGCCGGAGGAGCTGCCAATACTGCTTCCCGTCGATGTGGAAGCTAATGCGGGAGCTGATTTGCTGGTTGTATTCTTGTTCTTCAGTTTACTGGCGCTCGATGGAATTTTCAGCTTCTGACCGACATAGATGCGGGAGCCCTTTTCGATATAGTTATTCCGGCGCAAACCGTCGACAGTGGTCCCGAATGCCCGGGCAATGTCCCACATAGTGTCGCCGGATCGAACGACATAAATGGAATTCTTCGCGCTGTAGTCCGTATTCTTGCTGGCGGACGAAGTCTGCGAGTAATCACGATCCAGCGGTACCGGGACAATCAGTTTCTTCCCGGCGTAAATCTTCGAGCGCCGACTAAGGTTGTTGGCCTCGAATATGGCGTACTGAGAGACTCCGTATTTGGCCGCAATCGTACTGACCGTTTCCCCTCTGTTAATTTTATGCTGTACCCAACTGGTTTCTTTCGGAGATGGCATGCCTTCGTAAGCGGCCCAGAATTTGTCCTTTGTTCCCGGGGGAACTTTCAGAACGTACTTCTTTGTGTTCGGCGGTGTATATTTCCTGAGAAGTTCCGGGTTCAAATCCTTCAATTGTTGTTCAGTACAGCCTATCTCACGCGCCACGACTCCAAGTTCGAGACACTTATCGATTTCAACCTCTTCCCACACAATCTCGTCTTCAAATTCGATATTGTGGAAGCCATACTTCTCGGGATTTTTCGCAATGACGGCAGCCGCCATAATCAACGGCACATAGTCCATAGTCTGGCGTTTGAGTTTGAGTTTCCAGAAGTCGATTGTTTTCTGTTTCTTGATTTGTCGGCTGACTCGCCCCGGTCCGCCGTTGTATGCGGCCATGGCCAGTTCCCAGGAACCGAACTGGTTGTACAGGTCCCTCAAAAACTGACAGGCGGCATGAGTCGATTTTATCGGGTCTTTGCGTTCATCATACCACCAGCTTCGGTCAAGTTTGTACAACCGTCCCGTCGAAGAGATGAATTGCCACAGGCCCATCGCCCTTGCCCAGGAATAAGCATGGGGGTTGTAGCCCGACTCTACCATCGAAAGATAGATGAGGTCGTGAGGCAAACCGTACTCCGTAAGAATCTCCTTCATCATCGGAGTATACCGCCTCGACCTCTTGAGAAATTTATTGAACACATCACGACCCACCGTCTGATAGTAGACGATTGAACTCTTGACGCGGTCATTCATGACAATCGGAATGTCGTATGTAATCGGCGGCTCTTCAACACCGTAAACGCGCATGGTATCATCACCGAGCTGGCTGGCAAGGTCACCGAAGCGTTCGAGAAGGACCGCAGGTGAAACATCGGCATCGAGTTTACCGAGCGAACGCAGCGTCACACGATAGTCGGCGATTACGCTTTCCATAAGATCGGTGTATTTGGCAGCCTCCGGCGTCAGCGCGGAGTCGGACTCCACATCGACATTAGCCAGTACCCGCAGTGACTTCTCAAAATAATACTGAGCTTCTTCCCAGCTTGCTTCACGGTTGGCAATCACGCCCATGGCGTGGTACTCTTCGGCGAGATCGAATTGCCGCCACAAATCATCATCGACGGCCGATGCCGAATCATCTAAATCAACCGTGCTATAGAAGATGCCTTCTATCAGTTCGTAATCGTCGGGGTTGCTTTCAAGTGGGTCAGGTTCCTCTCCTGCGCCAGCGGCGTCAGCAGAAGTACTACCGGTCTTTTCTGCCGGAGTATTATTGAGCAGCAGATCCAGAAGCGGCTTGTCTACGATCTTGCCGGAATCGATATCGGCGGCTTCGTTTGAATCAACTTCGGTATCTTCCGACGGAGCCCGGCCGGCATAAACCTGCGGCGATGACATCGAGCCTTTGCCGGAACAACTGATATAATTGAAGCTTATCAGGATTAAAACTATAAACAGAATGGCGGTCTGAAATGGTCGTCTCATATCCTCATCCATGATGATATCCCTGTCTTTTCTATCTGTTATCGGAAGAAAACTCCGTTTTTTTACCTACAATCCGCTAACCTGTTGATATTTAACCGATACCCTTAAACAGTGTCAAGTTTTATCTCGTATCAATTTCTCTTGAACCAGCCGTCAAGGTTAAGTGCCTCGAGTAGACTCTCTTTATCCTCAACAAATACGCAGCCGGACTGCCGTCTGAACCAGGTCATCTGCCTTTTGGCGTACCTCCGGCTGTTTTGCTTTATAATGCTTACCGCTTCCGGCAGGGAAAAGTTTCCGTCAAGATACTCAATTAGCTCAGAATAACCGATTACATTAGCCTTCTGGACGGCGGGTTTGAGCCCTTTTGAGACCAAAACCCGTAATTCATCTAACAAACCATCGGCCATCATGCGGTCGACTCGCTGGTTTATGGCCTCATAGAGCTTCTCCCTCGGCGGTGCCAGGCAGAAGTATTGGAAGTCGTAGCTGCTCTTTTTGTATGCCCCGGTCGTCATAAGCTCTGATTTCGACTTTCCTGTCAGGTAGAATATCTCCAGCGCCCGAAGAACGCGAACCTTGTTGTGCGGATGTGTTTTGGCTGCCTCGATAGGATCGATTTTCTTCAGCTTGCCGTACATATCCTCCGGCCCGACCTGCTCCATCTCGGTTTCCAGGCGATCCCTGATGGACATATCATCCTGGTCAATCTCCACTACCCCCTCGGTCAACCCCCTGAGATACAAACCGGTTCCGCCGACGACTATTGGTACTTTCCCCCGATCGAGAATCCCCCGTATAGCCTCATTGGCGTGATCGATAAACTTGAAAGCGGAATATCGTTCTCCCGGTTCAATCACATCGAGTAGGTGAAACGCAACGCGGGACCGCTCCTCAGCCGTGGGCTTAGCAGTCCCGATATCGAGGTGCCTGATTATCTGCCGGGAATCGGCGGAGACTATTTCGATGGGATACTTGTCTGCCAGTTCCAGGGCAGCCGCTGTCTTACCCGAGCCGGTAGGGCCACAGATAATTGCGATAGGATTTTTCTCAGGCGCGTCCAAACTGCTTATCCAGATCTTCCCGGCTAAGTTTCACAAAAGTAGGACGTCCGTGCGGGCAGGAATATCTATTTTCACATTCCAGAAGACGGCTGATCAGATGTGTGGCTTCCTCATCACCGAGCCTATCTCCAGCCATCACCGCTGAACGACAGGCGATAGATTGCGCCATAGCTTTCTTCATATCGTGCCCGGAGGCTTTCAGCGAAGCGAAATCATCGAGGACCTTGGTGAAGGCATCCGAGGGCGACTTGCGAGTCAGTATCGCCGGTACAGCTTCGATATTGACCATCCTGCCTCCAAAGTGGGAAACCGCAAAACCGGATTTATTGAGCAATTCTTCGGCTTCATCAAAAACCGAGAGAAGTTCGGCATTCAACTCGACCTGCGCCGGGAAAAGAAGCGTTTGCGCCTCAACGGACTGGTTTTCCACTTTGGCCAGAGTCTCCTCATACAATACCCGTTCGTGAGCGGTGTGTTGGTCAATGATATAAAGATCATCGCCGGACTGAAACAGCAAATAGAGATTGGCAAAACGACCAATAAGCCGAAACGCGTCCGTGGCGTGAACATCCCCGGGAGAGTCTTCCCGCTCCCCGCCGCTGTCGATGACCTCGCCGGTGTTTCTATCAACCCGCACCAAATCCGGTTCTGCCAAGTGCGGGTTGGGTGCCGGCGTCTTATACAGTTCGCTGAGAAGATTCATATCTGCCATCCCCCCGGCTCGCACACCGGGGATGAAAGACGGATCCCTGCTGTCTGATTCTTTCGGTCTGTCAGCCCACGTTGCTGGTCCACTTGAGGGTTTCAGCAGCGGGACAATGCCATCCTGCTGAAGCGAGTCTTTTACAATGCGGTATACCGCATCGTGAATTTCCCTTTCGCGGGACAGGCGCACTTCGGCTTTGGTCGGATGAACATTCACATCGACTTCGGTCGGGTCCACCGTCAGCAAAAGCGCCCCGGTCGGATATGTTCCCCGGGGAATGAGTTCCCCATAGCCCGCCGACAGAGCGTGAGACAATGATGGGGAATAGATGTATCTACTGTTGATGAAAACAAACTGCCCATAGCGGTTATTCTGCACCAGTTCAGGGGTACCTATATAGCCGGTGACTTTCACCGGTCCCATTTCCCCTTCCACCTTGACCAGTTTCTTCTCCGCCCCCAGGACGGCGGAGACTCTGTCCTTGAGTTCCGAGCCCGCCGGCAGAGCGAAAACTTTCCTGCCATTGATACTATAAGAAAACCCGATATCCGGCCTGCCGATAGCCAGAGCCATGGCCGTTCGCGAGATATGACGGGCTTCAGTCGTTTCCGCCTTTAGAAACTTGCGCCGGGCCGGCGTATTGAAAAACAGATTTTCAATCTCTATGGTCGTCCCGGGCGATGTTGCCGTTGGTTGTTTTGATTGAAGCACTCCCCCCTCGTAAATAATCTCCGTGCCGACATCGGCATCGTGAGGACGGGTGACCATGCGAAGCCGTGATACGGAGGCCACCGATGGCAGCGCTTCTCCGCGAAAACCATAGGAGTGCAGATTGTTCAAATCATCAAAGGTGGCAATTTTCGAAGTGGCATGGCGGGAGAAGGCTATCTCGACTTGTTGCTCAGGAATGCCGCAACCGTTGTCAACTATCTTGATTAGTTTGGTGCCCGATTTTTCTATGAAGATTTCGATTTTGGTGGACCCGGCATCGATTGAATTCTCCACCAACTCTTTGACGACCGCGGCCGGACGTTCAATAACTTCGCCCGCAGCTATTTTGTTGATCACCCGCTCGGGCAACGGCCTGATCCACCTCTGAGTCTTCTGATTCACGAGCCGGTTACTCCATGTCATCTTTTAGTTGGCGGAGAAGGTTCAAGGCGTCAATTGGCGGCATTTGGTCAAGGTCCAGACCCCGGATTTTATCTTCAACAGGTGACGGCTTCGAATCGAACAACGTTGGCTGGACTTTTTGCTTATATATGCCTCGTCCCAGCTCACTCTGGGTAAACTTGCCGGACTCAAGTAACTTCAATATCTGTCGGGCACGGCTCAGAGCGGACTTAGGCAGACCCGCAAGCTTAGCGACCTCGATACCATAAGAGTCATCACAACCGCCGGGAATTATCTGGTGCAGGAAGATGACTTTGTTTTCCCACTTCTTCACAGCTACCTGGTAGTTGTGTACTTTTTCATAAATCTCTGCCATACCGGTCAATTCATGATAGTGAGTGGCAAAGACCGTTCGCGATTTGGTTACTTCGTTTATGTGCTCCACTACTGCCCAGGCGACAGATAGACCGTCAAAGGTCGAGGTCCCCCTGCCTACTTCATCAAGAAGTACCAGAGACCGACCGGTGGCATTGTGAAGAATGTTGGCTGTCTCGATCATCTCCACGAGAAATGTCGATTGCCCCCGGGCAAGATTATCCAGTGCTCCCACACGGGTGAAAACCCGGTCGACCAGGCCCACCTCGGCAGAATCAGCCGGAACATACGAGCCTATCTGCGCCAGGATAACTATAAGCCCTATCTGACGAAGGTAAGTGGATTTTCCTGACATATTGGGGCCGGTGAGAATTTGAACCAGAGAAGCATCGGACAGAGTAACATCGTTGGCTACAAACGAACCGGGAGGAAGGACTGTTTCGATTACCGGATGACGTCCATTAACGATGTTCAGCCGCGTGTCCTCGAAGATCTCGGGGCGACAGTAGCCATTTTCGACCGCCAGTTCGGCCAGACCGGAGACAAGATCGACCTCGGCCAAAATGTCTCCGGTGAGTTTGATAGTGCTGATATACCCGTTCAAGTAAGCCGTGAGCTGCTCATAAAGCTCCTGCTCGAACCTGAAAATCTTTTCCTCGGCGTTGAGGATTAGTTCTTCTTTCTCTTTCAGCTCCGGAGTGATATAGCGCTCGGCATTTACAAGCGTTTGCTTACGGATATAATCATCCGGCACCGAATCCAGATTCGATTTCGTAACTTCGATATAGTAGCCGAAAACTTTGTTGAAGCTCACCCGCAAATTCGATATACCCGTGCGCTCGCGTTCCTTGGCCTGCAGACCGGCGATATACTGGCGGGCATCGCGGATAGAATCATTCAAATTGTCCAGTTCGCTCGAATAGCCCGGCCTGAAGATATCTCCCTTATTGGTGGTCGTCGGGGGATCGTCACTGAGAGCGTTTCCTATTCTGGACACTATCTCATCGCATTCCGGAATCGCATTTGCCAGCGTTCCGAGATGAGCGCTTTCTGCCTTGCCGACTAAATCCCTGACTGACCTGGCTATCAGCAGTCCCTCTTTAATGCTCTTCATCTGACGCGGATTCAACTTGCCCAGACCCAGGCGACCAGCCAACATCTCGAGGTCCGTAAGAAGCTTGGTATGCCGACGGATCTGAAAGGCCATCTCCCGATTTCTGACTAATTCGGTTACCGCCCCCGATCGCAGATCAATTTTACTCTTAGTCTTAAACGGCCTTAAAAGGGAGTTCCGAAGTCGCCTCGTGCCACCTGATGTCTGGCAACGGTCAATCACCGAAAGCAGACTGTTTTCTTCAGTTGCCCGGGCAATGTTTTCGACCAGCTCGAGATTTCGAACAGTAGAGAAATCCAGAGCCATGCGCTCATCGTCATCAAGACCGGATATTTTATCTATGTGAGACAAGTGTTCCCGATGGTTCTCCCTCAGGTATCTTAGTATTGCTCCCGCAGCCGACACGGCCAGGCGCTGGTCGGTAATTCCAAAACCCTCGAGAGTGGCCGTGCCAAAGTGTTGATTAAGGTCCCTCTCGGCGCTCTTGAAGTCGAAATTCCACTCCCCGAATTCAGTTAATCCCGAAACACCGTTGCTTAATCCAAGTTTCTGCTGCACATCCTCCCGCTCCATATCGGCAGGATAAATTACTTCAGATGGATCCAGCACCTTCAGGCGTTCGACTGTATCATCCGACGGCCCCTCGTAAATCGTAAAGGCTCCGGTCGTCATGTCAAGGGCTGCCATCCCCAGTACGCCGCGTTTGTTTTCACACACCGCCACGAGGCACAGCGGTCTTCGCCTTAATCCTTCCGTATCAAAGGTGGCTGTACCGGGAGTCAGAATTTCGACGATTTCTCGTTTTACGATACCTTTGGCCGTCTTGGGATCCTCTACCTGTTCCACAACTACCACTTTCTGGCCGGAGGACAGAAGTTTAGACAAGTACTTATCAGCCGCATGGTAGGGCACACCGGCCAGCGGAATCGACTCGGCGGCCCCGTGCGAACGAGACGTCAGAGCGATACCGAGAATCGGCGCTGCCTTGATAGCATCGTCACCGAACATCTCATAAAAATCACCCATGCGAAAGAAGAGAATTTTGTCGGGGTGTTTCTCTTTAACCGCATAGTATTGACGCATCAGGGGGGTGAGAGCGGAGGATTTATCGGCGGGTTTGTTCATCGAGCAACGACCTGGTATGCTTCCTTGTGGTTAGTTTCCAGCATCGTCTTGAATTTACGGGCCTCTTCGTAACTTGTGTACCGACCGACATAGACAACGTGATATTTTACATCGGATATCTTCTTTTGTTTAATCTCAACCTTCTGATTGTATTGCTTGAAGATATCTGCCTGAGTATTGGCGTTATCCTTGACGGAAAATACGCCGACCTGAACTGAATAAAAAGTCCCGGTCAACTTCTCTGCACGACTATCATGGGAGGAAGACAGTCCCTCCATCTTCTCCATCAAGGCATCGAGTCCCACGGCTGTAGGATATCCCTCTCGCAAAAGATTGTAATAGAAGACGGCATCATCCGTGTTCTTTTGATCGATAGCTTCATTGGCCAGCATGTAAAGGGCCAGCGGTACACCCGGGCCCGACTTCTCACGGGAGAGTTTTCGAAGCATATTGTGCGCCCCAACATCTTTGTCATAACGGCGCATCACCCTGGCCTTGTCTACCATACCCCACTGACTGGCATCTCCCGAACTATATTCCAGCAGATAGCGGTCGGTTTGCTTGACCGCGACGTCGAAAGCCCCCTGTCTCTCATCGAGCAGAACCGAAAAACGCTGCATCTCCGAACGATACTTACCGTTCTCCCAGTAGGCGCGATACTCGCTTACGAATTGACTGAGACGCTGGTAGTCTTCCTTGAGCAGGTAATACATGGCCAGACGGTAGTATATTTCCTGACGGTATATCGGTGCGACAGAGCCTTTGAGGGCCGCCTCCATAAACTGGGCCGACTTCTCAGCATCACCCTCCAGCAGGCTCCGGTAAAACAAGCGGTTGCCGTCGCGGGTCGATGCCGTGGTAACATCGGAAAGTGAATCGGCAGCTTCGTCAAGCTTGCCGTCGCGAATCAACGAGAAGATATTATCAGCCCGGGCGGCATGAATCAGCAGCAGAATCGTTAAAGACAGTATCAAAGATAGCTTCTTCATGCAAAATCCCAATAGGGTTTGATATTAGTCGTTCGAAATGCCAATGAGCGAAGTATCGGCGATCTTGTTGGCGGCACGGAATTGAAGCTTATGTCTTTTCTTTTCAATGGTTCTGATGAGATTCTGGATCTTCTTGTTCTCTCCCTTCTGGAGATAGATCCTTATCAAATCAACCACGGCCTTTATCTCATGAGGGTAATCATCAGCAATACCCGTCAGAATCTGTTCGGCAACATCGGTGTCACCTTTCTTCTCATGAAACTCGGCCAAACACAAACGGGCCTCGAGATTCTTCGGCGAATGCTTCAGAATTTCTTCGCAGATGCTGTTAATCTCGCCATAACGACCGAGGTCAAACAGCGTCTTTTTCAGTCTTTCAATGACCTGATGTCCCTCGTCCGGAACCGCCGATATCAGTTTGTTCCAGAAATTGACCGCATCTTCATAGCGTTTCTCATCGCAGTAGGAGTCACCGATAGACAGATAAGCCTTTACATAAGAGGGGTCAAAACCCAGGGCCTCTTTGAAGAGAATACGAGCCTTGTGATACTCTCGCTTTTTATACAAAGCGTCACCCTGATGATATTTGAAAGCCGCCAGCGGCTTTTTGGACTTGTTACCCTCGATCTTGAGCAACATGACGGCCGTATCGTAAGCCTCGTCCCATGCTTGCATTTTCTTCTGAATTTCAAGCATTTCAATATAGGCCCAGCGATCCCGGGGTTTTATGGTAATCAACTCCTTCAAAGCAGCCTGCGCCATATCCAGGTCGTTTAGATCCATATAATCAGCATATAGCTGTTTGAGAATTTCATATTTCTGTGCGCTGGCCAACCCCGCCCTCAGGGTTAAATCCTTATGAACCTGCAATGCCCGATCCGGCTTCTTGTTGTCCCGCAGAATCTGACCCAGGCGTATGTAAGCATCAAGGTTATTGGAGTCCTCGACTATCACCTGTCGAAGTTTGGTAAACGCACTTTCCTGGTGTCCGTCGAGCAAATCCCGAAGGGCATCGACATAGAGGTCGGACTGGGGGCTGTTCGGTTTATGTAGAAAACGGTCGTACAAAAGATAGAAAACGACTGCCACAATCAGCAGGACGACAAATGTAAACAAGTAGTATACGGTCATTCTTAGTCACCATCCGCAAAAGGAGATTTTGTTTCCAGTTTCTTGTCATCCGACCCTTTTAGCAGGTCGGCCGATTCCTCAATCGGACGATTGCGCAATACGCTAACTTCCCCCTCCAGCGACTGGATGCGCTTGGCGGCAGAACGCATCTGAACAGACATTCTGACATATACGCTTATAAACAAAACCAGCGACATCAACAGCCCGGACAGGAAAGACCAGAAGACAACTGTCACCAGGGGAACGTCAAGATATTTGACATATATCAAACTGACATCCACCTTTTGAGTCGGGCTAACGTTGAAATAGGCAAAGGCCACGACAACAACCACCAAAAGGGCAACAAGTACAGCCCTAACAGCCCACATAACGCCTCCAATTTCCGGCCGGTTTCACGGTTTTGCCGAATTAGGTACTCAAACAAACGCCACTAAAGATCACGAAACCAGCGATATAAAACAATAACTTTTTGTCGGCTCATTCCCCGAAACTTAGCGAATTCATGAATTCCGTCACTTCGGACATGACGTCATCGGAGTAATCCTCTTCACACATGGTGTGAAACAGAATAATCAGGTCGCCCTTCTTGACGCCCGCTATGGAACCTTCGTATCCGCCGTAAACGCGCTCTGCCCCCATCGACGACTCACTCTCCGATATTTCGTTGCGATACTTAACCTTAGCCGACCAAATCAGGCCTCTTTCGCCTCCCATTTCCATCGGCCGCCGCTGCCTCGGAACTAATCTCTCCCTGGTCATCCCCGAACCATCCGAATTGCTTGAAAGGATTTCGAACTCGCCGTATATACGTTTCTTTTGATCGGACTTGAAGTCCTCGCTAACCAGTGAGTCGATAAAAGCCGCGGCGGTCATGCTGGTCGTATCCACATATACGACGACCCGCGGGATTCTGGTATAGTCCTTGGCATTCAGATACTGAGGCGGAATCTCACAATTGTTCTGGGTAAGAACAAGACGGACGTTGTCATCAGCATCTCCGATCTTATACTTCCAATCGCTCAGCATCGTCAATTTGAAGTTGTAGGCAGCATCCACAAATACGCCACCATCGACAGCGCCGGCGCGCTTCTTCGGCCGTCTGGCCTGAACTGCCGGAACTAACATAGCCCCAATCAAAACCATAATTAAGAGTTTTCGCATCACCTTCTCCTCATATAACTTAGCACAGCTGATCCAACATTAATGTTTCATACTTATACAAGGTTAGTCAAGAAATAAATTGAAATTTCGTAGCGGAATCGTCGACTTGAGGGATATTCCGTGCTTAAACCATGCCTCCCGGCGACTATTCGAATCCAATTCGCTTTTTCTTAAATAGCTGCATATACTCGGAGGCCGTAGTGAACGAGAAATCGGTCAGAAGCTTTTCCACCTTATGCCTTAAAATGGTAGTCGAGCTATATGTCCTGAATCGCTGTGTAAGCGAAAGGCCTTTTATTCTGGGTATGTTCGGATCGATTTCCCACGGATGAATATAGAACACGACCGGCTGTCCACCGGCGTTGAGCTTTTCGATCATTCTCTTTGAATACCAGTAGGGAGAATGCCTGAAATATCCCCCCCCGCCTACCGGAACATTCCTGCCAAACAAACGGTAGGTTGTCGCCGGGAGTTCGTACATCGTGCGCCCCCCTGGAAACTCCATCTTAAATAGCTGCCGTGGGCCATCCGGCCAACCGTAGATATCATGTTTGATGGGAAACACCGAACTGTCGTACAAGAAACCCATCTCGGCAAGGGTTTCGAAGGCCCATGGATTGGTGGCGTTTATTGACCAGCTCGGGGCGCGATATCCGTATGGAAGAACACCGGTGGCCTTCAGGATGGCATTAATCGCCCGGTCCGTGTCTTTCTTGAAAAGCTCCTTCCCAAGAGAGTCAACCCGCCGGTGATAGTAGCTGTGGCACGCTATCTCGTGACCGTAACTAAAAATTTCCTGAATCAGATCGGGATACTGATCAGCACACCAGCCTAAGACAAACCAGGTAGCCTTCACTTTCTTGCGGTTCAACAAATCAAGAAGATTGAGAGAATTATCTATAAGCATGGACGGCAGCTGGGGCCACTCTTTCGATGAGTACTTGCTGGAGAGCACCTCTACCACAAACCATTCTTCAAGGTCAACCGTAAAAATATTCTGATCTTGTGTCATTGTAGATGCGTCCTGGCGTCCTATTTTCGGGATAGCAACATAGTCAGGGTAGCGCCTTTCGGCCGTGCCTTACATGCGGGGGTTAGTTTTTCCGGATGACCCTATCGTTCCCCGGTCGATCTTCGGCAACACCCGGCTCCTTGCTTTGTGCTTCCGAATCGCCCGCGGTCTTTTTGCCCGACATTCCACTCTGATGGTAGTCATAACGATAGTAATCGTAATTGTAGTAATAGGGTAACGTGTGGTTCATATTGTTAAGAACCACGCCAAGTATGTTGTTCTTCTCAGGGTCGATAATAGCCAGGGCCCTCTGGGCTACCTCCTTTTGAGTCTCACCGGCCTTAACAACCATCAATACTCCATCAACCTTCGAAGCCAGCAACATCGGGTCCGACACCGGAAGAATTGGTGAACAATCGATGAGGATTATATCATAGTAAAACTTCATTTCGTCGACCAACCGCCCAATAGCCTCGGAATCGAAGACCTCAGTCGGGTTTCCCCCGTGAGCTCCGGCCGTAAGGATATCCAATCCAGCCACTCTTGTCTTTCTGATGGTTTTCTTCGGCTCGGCCCCGAGTGCGAGAATCTCGCTCAACCCCGGATTCACGGTTAATCCAAACAGTTTATGTATGGTCGGCAATCTCAGATCGGCGTCGATGATCAGAGTCTTGAGCCCCTTCTTCAATGATGCCGTGACACCCAGAAATGAGCACACAGTCGATTTCCCTTCGCCTGTAAGAGCCGAGGTTACCAGAACGGATTTCATCTCAGCGCCCTTCTGGGAATTCTGAAGACGATATAACAGACGTCGGTACTCGGTGACGTAGGGGGCTTCCATGTCGTAGAAATCTATAACCGAAAACTGAGGCGTTGCCATTATCTTTTTACCCTCACTCAGCAATCTTCTTCAATATTTCGTCAATTGTCTCGTAAGCATCCTCGGCTGCATCCAGGTGCGCTGCCACTTTCGTCAGACCGGGATTTATCTCAAGCGTCTTTTTGTACTGTTCAATACCCTTTTTCCAGGTCATCCGGGCGTGCTCCAAATAGCACCTTGACAGTTCCACGTAAAGATCAACATATGTCGGATTCTTGCTGATCTCATTTTGAAGGAAACTGATCCTCTCCTCAATGGCCTTTTCGTTAATCCACTGCGGAAACAGAGCGTATTTCATATAATAAGAAGAGTATCTTCGCGCATGCGCGTCCTTTTTCTCTTCGCGCACTTTCCTGAGCAGGGTGAACGCCTGCCTCGTATCGTTTGCCTTAAGAGCCTCCATGCCTCTTTCAAAGACCGCCGTCTTGTAGTCGGGATATATCAGCGACGCCTTCGTAAAATAATCGATAGCCTTTGCTATCAAGTTGGGCGCAACCTGTCCCATATCTTTGCCCATTGCCTGACGGATAAGAGCCAGGCCGTAGTTGAAGTAGGCATCGGAATAATACAAATTTATATCAATAGCCTTCTCGAACTGCTCCTGGGCCTCTTTCAAAGCCTTTGACGCCAAAAGCGCTTCACCGTAATTGTTGCGGTAGTCGGCATATTGCGGACGAAGATTGACTGCAGTCTCTGTGGCGCTGGCGGCGCCTTCGACATTTCCCAATGCCAGTTCTGTCTGACCGAGAAAATTGAAGCCCTCGTGGTAGCTATCGTTCAATTGCACGGCCGTTGAGAAAAGCATTCGCGCTTCACTGAAGAACCTGCGATAGAAAAACGCCAGGCCCATGTGGTACATCATTTCCGGATTGGCGCTCTCAAGGGCCTCATGATATGCCTTCAGAAGTGTCTCGATCTCCTTCTTCTTCTCACCGTGAGTGGATTGAACGAGGGAAAGAATCTCTTCCGGCTTGATTTGTTCCGGATGAGGAAGGTTCACAACATCGGCCAGCAAACCGTCGACATAAACTTCGGAAGAAATGCTGCCCAAACTGACATCGTTGGTCGTCTGAATCAGATACTCCTTGTTGTTGTCAACCAACCTGCTGTTTAGTCTGTAAGTTTCCATACTCTAACGCGCCACCTTCAATTTCTCTACCTTCGGAATGGTAGCCAGCACCGGCAAACCCAGCACCGACTCCACATCATCTACCCTTCTAAAGGAATTGTCCAGCAGTTCCGTGAGGAACACAAAAGCACCCCCGAGGGCCAGTCCAAGGACAAAACCTAACATAATTATCTTGCGTTTGTCCGGCCAGAACGGCTCAAGCGGTAATTCCGCCGGTTCTATCACTTTATATTTCGTGCGATCTTTCGCCTGCTCCGATAAAATCCCAACAGTCGTCTCCTCCGACCGGAAGGCATCCCGATAGCGCCGGGCTTCTTCCACTCTACTCTGGAGTTCGGCAATCTCGGATTCGAGCCTGGGGATATACGCCACCCGCTGTTCAAGTTCGTCCAGAGGCTGCTGTAAACGTCGCTCCTTTGAATTAGCTATATCGACATTCTCCTGTACAATAAAGAACCGTGTGAGCAACTCCTGCTGATTTGAGGGATACGAGGAAAACTGGATCTTGACAGCCTGGTCTATCATTCGCTCCATTTCCTTGGATTGAGTATTCAAACGGATGTTGACATCGATAACATTCTGTTCGTTCCAGGCATACTTCTCCATCATCTCCCCGTACGTCGCCACCAGACCCTCGATAGCCGTACGCAAATCCAATATGGTATCGGTATACTTGAGTCGCGCCGCATCCAAATTGTACTGCTGTAGTCGACCTCTCAATGACCCCAACTCACGGTTGAGGTCAGTCTCTTCGAGCCTGACCTTGTCAATAGTCGAAAGGATTGCGGCGTGATTCGCCTCCGAGGCTATATTTTCCGGCAACTGGAGCCTTGAAAGGCGCGCCTGGGCCTTATTCAGGGAATCCAGCGCTAACCTGTAATAATACTCCGTCTTCTCCAATTGCATGTCGGTGAAGGCCTGATTATCAAGAATCTTCTCCAATTCATACTTGGCCTTCTCTCTGGCCAGAATTTCAGCCAGCTTGTCGGCCATGTTACGCGCCATGACAGGATCAGCCGATTCAACCGCTATTTTTATCTGATCGTAACCGTGAAACGTCACTGATATCTGCTTACGCAGCCCATCCACCAGCATATTGGACTTTATCTGCTCCAGGGAAAATCCCGGATTCGACTCGCGCGCCTTCGCCGCCAATCGGGTGACCTCGGGATCGTTATCCAGCTTTAATTCCTGAATCAGTTGAAGCAGATAATTCTTGGAGGTGATTTCGGTTTCGAGCGCCAGCTGCCGGCTTTGCAGCTCCTCCCGCGTTTCCCTTCGCTCTCCTACGATATTGAGCAGTTCCCGGGAGACACTGGATGCCTTATCGATCCAGACGATCGTCGCCGAACGATACTTGGGTGCCAAAAAACGCGTGCTGGCAATCGACACCGCCGTTATGATGATCACCGGAAGAATAATCAGCCATTTGCGTCTGAGCGCAATGCCTAAAATATCTCTAACGTCGATTTGTTTGGTCTGATTTTCACTCACTTCAGCAAATCCCCTCTTTTGACGTATCCCTATCGGCCGGTCGTGCCATCGCGCGACAAAAGATCATAAATAATAACACCCGACGTGATAACACCCAGCACGGTGGCCGCAGTACCAAGCCCCACACCAAGGAAGCCATCGCCACGATACGGCAAAATGAAGGTGTCTTCCTTCTTCATAATGTAGCGCGCGGGAATGCCCTGCTTGGAATACCTGTCAAGATTGACCTCTATGGTTTGCGCGTAATAACCGTCCTTGGTAATAATACGCGCCTTTTTCAAATCCGCCTCACCTGTGGGACCTCCTGCCAATGCCAGTGCTTCCATAATATCGACATCATCCTGAAAAGTAATAGGCCCCGGGACATTGACCGCCCCAATAACATAAATAACGTTTTTCCGGGTAACCTGCTGACTAATGTCGGCGGAGGGTATTCCGGACGGCGTGCGCGGAATTTCAATCGTATCCTGTCGCCGCACCGCAGGCAATTGATCCAGTTTCCCTGACTCGATGGCTTCGATGACATCCACGACCTCAATCTTACCGGCATCCTTGCCGCCTCTTATAATCGTAACACGGGTCAAGTCGCCGGTTTCTGTTATGCCACCGGCTTCGTTTATAATAGTCCACAGGTCCGGGATCTCTTCAAAAGTCAGTTTTCCCGGGTCCAGCACCTGTCCTTTGACAAAAACATACTGATATTGATAGTCAATGACTCTGACCACCGCCTGCGAAATCCTGGTATTCAGGCGAGACATCTGACGAACAATATCGTTCTGTAATTCCGTGGTCGTTCGTCCAGCCGCTGTTACCTGACCAATGATATCGAGGCTGACCATTCCATCCTGACCAACCCGGACATCTACGTTTAGAGTCGGGTCCTGCCAGAACCTGATTTCAAGGAGGTCGCCCGGTCCGATGCGATATTCCGCCGCCGTTAAGCCACTGGCTATAACCAACAGGGCAGCCGCAAACATTAAGATTAAATGTTTATGTTTCATGATCAGTTATATCTTTCCCTTTTTGGTAGTAATTATCGTGTAATTTATTATAAAACAACAAAAAAGCGTACCGGTTTCAAATTTCCCCTATCCAGTCAATATAGATGTCATTTTTTTGCCTGTAAAGTCCCAAAAACCTGCGGCAAAACACAAAAATGTTGCCGGTCAAGGCGTTTGAGCGTAGATAAGGGATTTGTTGCGACCCGTCTCCTTTGCCTTGAGAAGGGCCATGTCAGCAGCAAAAATGAGCTTTTTCGATTCATCGGCGTGTTCGGGATATACCGCCGCTCCCATCGATACGGTACAGCTAAGAGGCTCCGAAACACCGTCGACATTGAACCGGTATTCCATAATTTCGGCCTGTAATCGATTCATGAACCGAAGACATACCTGCGAGTCCGCCTCAGGCATAATGACACAGAATTCGTCGCCTCCGTATCGGGCCACGACGTCGATGGCACGAATCGACTTGCGCAAAATGTCACCCATCTGGCGAAGGATGCCGTCGCCGGCAAGATGACCGTAGGTGTCGTTGGTGTATTTCAATTCGTCGAGATCGAAGATGATCAGCGCCAGCGTGCGACGGTAGCGCCTGGCACGGTTTATTTCCTCGTAAAGACGTCTGAAAAAATAACGCTGGTTCGCCAGACCTGTAAGGTCGTCAGTGTAGGACAATTCCTCGACTCTTTCAAACGACTCGGCGTTCTCAACCAGATGAAAAGCGTGCGACTTGAACATCTCCAATTGTCGATACACTTCCGTCACATCCTGCTCGCCGCCCCAGGCGAGAACACCACTCCGCCGCGCGGTGGGAGGAAACGACGCAATATATTTCAAACCACCAGCCACAAGGTTCCGGGTCCAGGTGCTTGTGCCCGGGCTGGCCGCCTCAAGCTCCGCGATTGTCCAGTAGGCTTTCTTCCCCAGAACAGACGCCATCTCGCTCAACGATTGACTACTTGGAGTCTCCACCGCTTCCTTGACCCCGTGCTTTAGCATAGTCGGAACGCCACCGGTGGTCTTGGAGGCATACACATACGCAAGTCTATTTACGCCCGTAGCGTCCCTGAATGAGTCTATCAACCTCGTCACAACAGTCTCCGTATTGCGGTGCCGCATCAGTTTGAGAAAACGGGCCGTCGGAACCTGTGATTCGGGATTTACCGTCACCGCTCGTCCGCTTCCCTCCGTACTTTGTTTTTGCAGAGCATCAAATTTGGACTCATGCCACTTTATGTGATACGCCGCCGAGAGTGACTGTGCCAAACTGGCTACCAGAAGTGCAAAAGCCGGTGTGTGTATTTCATAGTTGCTACGCACAAAGTATATACCATACACATTGTCTCGCCACAACACGGGCAGGTAAGCATTCATTCCGAATCTTCTGAGAGTATGACTAAATTTTTCCGGTAGGTACCGCTCCAATTGCTCTATGGGCTGGGGAAGGAACTGGGTCTTCAACGCCCTGGCCATTTCCTCGCTCAACCGGGCATGAAAATCACCACGGCTGAATCCCTTGATACCGTGGTAGAAGTTCAATTCCAGTGTTCCCCTCTTCTTACGAAGGAAGACAATTCGATCGCAGGCAAAAGAGTTTATTAACAGATCCGAAACTTTTCTGGCTACCTCAACAATGCTCCCATCTACACTGTTTGAACGCAGAAAGTCGGAGAAATCCTCCAACTTCATGCTTCTGATGGCAGCGTTCTGGCGGCGATCTCTTCTTATGCGAAAGATGAGAAGCAACCCCAACAGGGCGCTTAGTAAAACCAGCAGGATAATCAGTATGTTCTGAGAGAGCATATTACAGGACCTATTATAGAAAACAATACCTATTTAAATATATATTGAAATCTCAGCGAGTCAATCAAAAAGGTCACCGGCGACCGAGTATGAACTTGAATCTCGATCGCTTGGTCAACAGGCGATGTTCTCTGAGTATGGAAAACACCTGCCACCAACTGGTACGCAGGTTGCCCGGTCGTTCATTGATTACGGTTTTCATTTCTCCGATAGAAGCGAACGGATCCTGTTCAACCAGCTTCAAAATAGCTGTCTTTAGGCCTGGCTCACCACCGGTCGAGGATTCAGAAGATTGAGCAGATGTAGAAGGGTTTCGTTGAGCCTTTCCGCTGGCATCAACGACTGTCAGCCTGGTCAGCTTTTGTGCTTTTTTTTTTCGCCGGGCTCGGCAAGCCCCTCAAAGGCATCCCGGGCCTCATCCACCGACGAATACGCGGCTAAAACGTTATCGAACTCCAGCAACTCGTAAATTTCATAGACATTGGATATCATGTTAGCCAGCTTTATATCTCCGCCACTGGCCCGGACCTCTTTGATGTGCGAGATGAAGATTCCCCATCCGGCCGAAGAAATATAGTCAACACCCGCCAGGTCCACCACGAGGTTATACCGCTCTCTTTTCAAAAGAGAGTCTATGACCTCCTCCAATTCGCTTGCCGTGAGAGTGTCGATGACACCATCAACGCGAATCTCGGATATCTCGTTGCCGGCCCCTTCAGATAGGGATATCGAAATGTTGTCCATTGTCTACGATCTTCTCGATCCAGAGGTTATTGATGTTACCCATTAACGCAATTTTGGACTGCTCTGGCAACAAAAATCTATTGCCCATCAGCCGGAGTTCTTGCTCGGCGACTCAGCGTCCAGCTGTTTGACCTGTATTGCCGGTTTTTTCTCGTCTCTGGCGGGTTCGGCGGACAGGTTGCAGCGCGCCACAAAGAAAGTCACGTCATCGGTGGTTTTCTGAAATCCGGTATAGTCATCGAGTTCGTTGACAACAGCTTTTGAGAGAGCAGCTACGTCCGCAGTACCGTTCTGAGACAGATACATATTGAGGAATGCACTCAGCCTCTCCGTCCCGTACTGTTTGTTTTCCCGGTCACGGGCCTCGGTAATACCATCGGTATAAATGAAGAACAGATCGTCGTGTTTGAGAGTCATACTCACTTCTTCTATGTTGCCGGCGAACGAAACATCATCAGCCAGGGGCATTCCCAGCGGCATTCCCCTGGGGTTAAGTTGCACAAGCTCCTTCTCGCTGAACCGGTAGAAAAGCATCGGATTGTGCCCGGCCGAAACGAAACTTATCTGGTGAGTATCGGCATCGTAAATAACCAGAAAAACCGTAATGAACATCCCGGCCGGAATATTCTCGGTCAAATAATCATTCACCTTAATCAGGATCTCGCGGGCCGACGATTTTTCGTCCGCCCGAATCTGAATGACCGTTCTAAGAATGGACATGACGAGTGACGCCGGGACACCCTTTCCGGAAACGTCCGCAACCGTGATACAATATCTGTTTTCGCTGATCGCAAAAACATCGTAAAGGTCGCCTCCGATCACCGATGCCGCCCGGTAGAAGGCGTCTATTTCTAATTTCGGAAGTTCCGGCAGTCGTCGGGGAAGCAGGGTCTTTTGTATCTCGGAGGCCACTTCTATCTCCTTGGCCATTTTTTCGCGTTCGACTATATTCTTCTGGTCCTGGCTAAGGCGAGTCATCATCTGGTTGAAGGCCTTACTGATTTCAAAAAACTCCTCCGCCCCGATCAACGGCAACTCCGCCTCCAGTTCTCCGGAGGTGAAACGCCGCACCCGGCGCGTAATATTGAGAATAGGATTCACAAAATAGTTCGAGAGCAGGTAGATACCGACAATACCGATAGAGATCAGCACCACCGTTAGCAAAAGAATCTTCTTGCGCGATTCGAGCAACTTGAAATAGATATTCGAGGTTGAGTAGGTCACATGAACGTTGCCGACAACCTTCTCCCCGGTGAGTATGGGCGTGACAAGATATGAGAGTGTCTCCCACTCGGTTTTGATAGTCTGCGGCGTGTTGACGATAGAGACACTGGTCTGGGATGGGGCTTTGTATGGACGGCGAATGTTGCGGATGTCATCGGAGTGCGCCCTGATTATACCCGATGCATCCGTCAGCACTATCAGTCTGAGTTCCGGATTCGCCCGACGGTAGCTTACTATCAACTCATCAAACTCGACATCCGACCGTCGGTTGATAAAATAGCCCGCCGCCTGATCGGCAATAGTCTTAGACAAAGCCTGCACCGTTTCATGCTTGTGAGTATACATCTGTTCCGAGGCGCGATAATCAAAGTAGTAGATCGAAACACCGATAATCAGGGACATAATAATGAATGTCCATACCGAAAATTTTACCCTGAGAGTGAAAAGTCGTCTTAGAAAAGTCCGGCCCACCGGCGATGGCGCACTGATGTGCTTCATCATCCTCAGTTCGTTAAATCCTGCGGTGGATATATATTCGACAGAATCCATGATCTTCTGGATCATGTAGAATCCCAGCCCGCCCTTTCGTCCCGATTCCACCAGGCGCTCAAGGTCCAGGGCCCCGGTACCGCTCGGCTGAAAAGACCGGCCAAAATCAATAAGAGAGAAAACCACGAGATTCTTGTAGATGACAATACGAAGCCGGATTATCCCCTTCTCGTAGAGGTAAGCGTGGCGGATAATGTTGGTCGCCCCCTCTTCAATGGCCAGCAATACGGCAGCAGTGTCTTTACGCGACATAGATGCTGCCACGCAGCTCTCCCTGGCTGTACGCTGGATACCGTCGAGGTATTTCTCCTCGGCAATAAACTCTGCATTTATCTCTTTAATCGGGCGACGGAACATACAACGAAATGTAGTAAGTGGGTTGGAACTCGTCTATTAAAAAACAGACGCCTTTTATCTATTCGGACTCCTCGGACTGAAGACGGAGCCGGGCCTGCTCGATATTGTTGAGGGTGTTTACGTTATTAGGGTAGACTTCCAGAACTCTATTCCAGGATTCTATCGCCTTTTCGTATTCCTTGTTTCGCATATAGCGCAACCCGTCGAGATAATGCTGCCAGATAACCCTGTCCCTTTGCAGATCTTCAAGAGTGACCGGCTTTTCTTCCAGGGCGTCAATCTTTCTCAAATACTCAATGGCCACGGGGTTTTGCCTGTCACCCAGGATCACCGCTCCGAAAGTGGCTCTGGCTCTGGCATAAGAGCCCGAGTTATACAACTCAATACCCCTATTTAGCTGCTGGGCTATATCCAGACTGGCGGCTATCTTCTCGCGATTCGCGGCAGCCTCAGCGTTCCCGGGGTCAAGTTCCAGAATCCGATTGTACGATTCAAGAGCAGCAACGGCGTTCTTTTCGGTTTCGGCCGCTCGGGCTTTCTCGAATTCAAGGCCAATATCTCTTGTGATTGCATCTTCTATAGTCCGTTTCAAGTCGGTAGCCTCAATGTAGTTTGGATTGATGTCGAAGATCAGATCCAGCATGTCCATAGCCGCCTGATAGTACTTCTTAACGAAGAAGTTCTCGGCCTGGGTGTAGTAATTTTCAATCGACTTCTGCAGCTCTAAGCGGGTGCTACGTATTTTCTGCTGTTCTTCGAGTTGCACCGCCAGAGAATTCTCGATGGCCGCAATAGTACCTATGATCTCCTGGTTTTCTTCATCAAAGGCAAGGGCGCGCTGATAATAGACAAGGGCCGAGTCAAGGCGGAACCGGGAATAGTAACTATCGGCCTTTTCCCTGTAGAAATCGAACTGCCTCTGCCTCTCCCCTTCCAGCAACACCGTCCCTCTCTGCTCTTCCATGTCCTCAGACCGCTTGAGCTGTTTGGAGATGGATGGACCAATCAAGAAGGACACCGAGAAACGGTGACTGTCCTCGATGTAGTCCAGAATCTTGTAAGCATAGTCGACCTTCAACCGACGGAATCTAACGCCGGCTCCAAATGACAGGTTGTCGCGGTCGTAGCCCATACGCAGCGCGTAACTTTCGTCGTATACCAGTTCGGCGCCGGTGTGAATCAAGGTGCTACGGTTTTCTATTTTTTCGAGCTCGAAAGCGCCGCCAACTGTCGTGTTGCCCCCCAATGAAAGATCTTTGAGAGACAGTCCCCCGGCCACAGTGATTGGCGTTATTTCTGACGACTGTTCCAGTTCAAGTTCGGCAGGAACCATATCACGTACCACCAGGCCCGCTGTAACGTACCGGTTGACGCGCGCGAGCATGCCCAAATCAAAGCCTATGCCGTAATCGGAAAATTCGTCCAGCGCCTGATTCACGATTTTAAAACTCACCCCGAGAGAAAGCCCACCCTGGAGCCTTTGACCGTATGCGATCAGAAGTTGCGAGTGTGAGAAATCGAACGTACCGGTCTCGACAAAGTTTTCGCGCCTGATAATCTCATCCGTGCCTATGCGCATGTATGCTATACCGAAACCACCCAGCTTAACATCGGGATACGTCCATCCGGCGAAGTTGTAAATGGTACCCTCGAAAAGGTCCATGTGCATAAACGACACTTCCTGACTTTCAAGGACCGGAAGACCGGCCGGATTGTAGTACATCGCTGAAGCATCGTCGGCCAGAGACGTAAAAGCACCACCCATTGCGAGCGCTCGTGCTCCCGCGCCAACCGTGAACGGCGATTCCTGGCCGGCATCACCGGCTTTCACCGGCAAGGCGAAAACCATCGCCAGCAGAATCAGTATGTATACTCTCACCAGCCGCATCACTTAACCACCGCTACTTTGAGACGGGCAATGTCGCCGGTTGCCATATTTTCTATTTGCGCTATATAGACGCCGTTGACAACAACGTGACCCTCATCATTGCGCCCATCCCAGTCGATAAGATTTTCTCCGGCCATGCCGCCTTCGGCGCCGGCATTGTACTTCGAGGAATAGACCTCTTCACCTATCAGCGTAAAGATGCGAAATTCGACATCCGCCGCCGCCTCTAGTTCGTAGGAAAAACTGACGGGCGATTCTGATGGATCCCCGGGGTTGAAGGGATTCGTTTCAACTATAAAGGAACCTGACAAATGGGCTTCCTTGACCGCGAGAATCGGCGACGAAATGTTCTCCGCCTCACTATCAGACACCACCAGCACCAATTGTCCGATATTCGGCCCCTCGGTAAACCTTGCCTCAATACCGGATTTTTTCAGGTCAAAGGATACGGAGCTCTCCAGAGTCTCCTTAAGTTCAGCCTTGAATATCAACTGCCGAGTCACTCTGGGTTCGATGACGAAATTCTCGAAATAGAACATAAGAACACTATCACCAGCCGTCAGGCTCGAAACCTTCAGGTCACTCTCATAAAAACCGGTATTGCCGATATTGACTGTCGATAGCGCGTCCAGAGGATACCCGAACCCGTTGAGTAGTGTCATAGTAATTTTTCCCAACTGCAAAGTCGACACCCTTGATATACCCGTATTGGTCAGGTCAATTTGAAATAATTCCTTCTCACGTCCGGGAAGAACCAGATTCGTGCCCAAAGGCGTTATCTCAACAAAGAGTTCGGCCGCGCCGGAGACCACACCGATAAAAACATTGAACGAAGCATCATCTATTGTGGCCGGTTCAAGCGAATTCAGGTCATCAGGGAGAGCGGTCAACTCGAACCCGATGGAGACAATCGTATCCCTTTGCGGAACGGTGAAGGAAAACTCGATGTGTCGATCGGCGCTGATCGAACCATTCAAAGTGTCCGGACCGTCCAGATCCAGCCCTTTTACCACCATGCGGTATGCTCCGTCGGAGACCTGCGCCATCCCGGAATTCACGAGCTCAACCGTCAGGCTGACTTCACTGCCATAGTCGGCCAGAGAATTTTCAACGCCGAAGAGACTGTATGTAAGATCCAGCGACGCGGGCGTCTGAACAGTTATCAAGGCGACATTGTCAACCGGGGACAAATGAGTCACTCCGGCGTGATCAACGTCCATGATGATGATCTCCGCCGGGTTTGGCTCCGGCGCTGCCGTAACATTCCAGAATACGTCAACGGTGTCATTGGCCTCGATATCGATCGTCATCCTGTCGGGCTCGAATGTGGAAGAACCGTCGCTCACCAAGCGAAGCTCCGCGCCCGTCAGCGGCGTAGTACTCCGGTTAGCGACCCGGCCCAACAGTTGGAACTGCTGAAGAGTGTTCACATTAGGTTTGTTGGGCGCGATTACATCCAGGCTGATTATCTGAACAACCGGTAGCGATGTTACCACTATCTTCAGCTCCGCAAAATTCGTGTGATATTCAACAGACTCGGAAATGCCGGGGACAACATACCAAAGGTCCGCTTCTATGCTGAGTTGATTGCCTTCCTCATTGGCCGGTATATAAACCTGGTCAGTTGTAAACCTATTGTCACCCGGGGTAATCACACCACCTTCAACATTGACACTGGTAGAAGTCGCGAAACCGGCTCCTGTAACCGTGAACGATGATTGCTCAAAATCAATCGCCAGCGGAAAATCATTGCTCGAAGTTATTACAAAGTTGAATACAGCCGGGGCTCCTCCGGCGACTGCAAGGGGTGAGACCGAAGCCGGGTCGCTTACGAGATCCACACTCTCCATTACGTAAATTGAGTCCGGATTCATATCGTCAATTGTAAAGATTGCCCCGAGCGAAAACAGCGCATAATCTACCCTGAGTGTGTACCATCCGCTGCTCAGGGAAGCGGCCTCATCAAGGACACTCTCGAGATTTGCATAGCCAATTGTACCATTCTGATTGACTGTATATTCAGGAGATCCCCGATACAGCGTGCCCAGGATGTCGCCACCGGGGGCTGAGACGATATGGATAGCTACCTGTGTGCTGTCAATCGGCTGGTCGAATCCTTCCGCAAACACCTCGAAAGCCGCCCCAAACGACAATCCGGTCAAAATGGTGTCCGGCTTGAAACTGCCCTCGACAAACTCGAATGCTGTCGGGTGTATTATCTCAACCGTATAGGTACCTTTGCTACTCGTCTCATACATGGAACCGTTCAGCTCAAATTGAGCGTCAAGCTCGACAATCAGTTCATCCTCGTCCAGACTGTGTTGGATAACCGGAAGACTAAGCGCCACTGTGGTTACCTGCCCGAGAGGACCGGGGACAAAAGTCACTTCGGTTACCTCGGCTCCCGAAGCAAAACGGGCTCTGATCGTTGCCGGGGATTCGGCCCGCAGATCGCCGTTGCTGATCACCCGTACCGATACCGGTGTCGACTGCCCGGCGTATACGCTGCTTATGGTCTGTTCCTGCGCGTCGAGTACATCAACCAGATCATAGCCATTAAATGCCACATTCGCAGCATTTGAAGAAATCGTGCCATTGTCGGCGTATACCGCAATTGTGCCCGACAGCCCTTGATATTCAATGCCGGCAGCTGCCAGGTCAATAGCGCCATCGACCAGAAGCGCATCATCGGCAAGAGAATTAGGGAAGAACTCGCCTGCGGAAGTGAGCACGCTTATAGGCTTGCTTGAGAGACTGTAATCGGTCTTCAGGTTGCCGTAGGCGTCATAAAGAGTCAAATTCGCCTCAGGCAATAGTGCGTAGCCGACAAACCCAGTGGGCGAAGCTGCCAATTCCATGCGCGCCAGGTCGCCCGGTCCGGCCACAATAAGACCCGACTCGCCACTTACGCCATTCGCCGATGCAATCGCGCGGGCCTCACCGGGCGTGGTAACATGAAGGGTGGAGTTGACGAAATAGCCTATACATTCTCCACAATCAAGATTCCAAAGAAACGACAGTCCATCAATCCTATTGCCCATCTCATCGAATGCCTGAGCACTGAAATTAACCGTTTGCCCGGCGCTGACCGTGATATCCTCTGAAGGCGACACTACTATCGAACTAACCTCGTTGGCAACAATCGTGAAAGTCTCGGAAAAGGTCGGTCCGGCTATTACCGAGCCGTTCTGCTTGAACGCTACTCCGGCAATCTGATAATCACCGGCCTCAGGACGGTTTATGATTGAGGTGATATTGAGAGAAATTTCGATCAGGGTTGTGTCAGGATCGCCCGTGTCAAGGGCCAGGTATTCTTCACAATCATCACATCGAATCGCCTGCAGAAATACGGTCAACAGTTGGTCCGTCACAACCCACCGATCGACACCAAGCTTGAACGCCTGGCAGTTATCGGATAGGTCTATGCTTTCGATGGCTTCAAGTCCAAAACCGGCCGGGAAGGCCAGCTTGATTCCACCGTTCTTGATCAGGTCATAAGTGCTTTGACGCAACTGGAAATCGACTTTGTACTCGGAAGCAAACCCGGCCCTGGGGTCGGCGACACTTACGAGAAAACCCTCAAGATTCTCGATAGGCGTTATCGAAGTGGCATCAAGAACGGCCAGAAGATATGAGGTATAGTCATCCGCCTGCTGCTCATCATCCTGTGCTAATACAGAACTCGGACCTGATATCAGAATCGATAAGACCAGGAGGATAACGACGGTGGACACTCTCATGAATGAATTCAAATCCTGTTTCTGCTTGATCATATATAGTCTTACTTTAAGCTGCAAACAATATGCCCCCATGGTTGGCTTGACGCAAAAATCGGACCGGAAATTTATTCCGCCCAATCTCTACGCCCTGAGCGAAGTAATTAGTTGACAATAATGGACTTAATCGTCAAAAAAAGGTCTGACCGGCTCTTGTTTCGGAAGTTATCCGTCAGCAGAAAATTCCGGCTGGAAAGCGTTTATGTAACAGCTTGCAACATAAGCCAAAGATATTGCAGGCTTTATTTTGTCTTACCTGCCTTTTGGGCGATGTTTTCCGCAGCCTTAACAGTATTTGACATCAGCATGGCTATCGTCATCGGGCCTACTCCACCCGGTACGGGGGTTATATAAGAGGCCCGCTGAAGACAAGCATCAAAGTCAACATCCCCCACCAGACGATACCCTTTCTCTAAGGTATTATCATCCACGCGATTCACCCCAACATCAATCACCACGGCACCGTCTTTGATCATATCCGACTTCACAATCGCCGGTTTGCCTATAGCCGCGATGAGTATATCCGCCCGGCGAGTGATTTCAGCCAGATTCTCGGAGCGTGAATGGGCCACAGTGACAGTAGCGTTGGCCATCTTACTCTTTTGCATCAGTAGAGCCGCCACCGGCTTTCCCACGATATTCGACCGGCCCACGATGACGACTTCTTTCCCCGCCGGATCAATCCCGTAATACTCCAGAAGCTTTATTATCCCGTGGGGCGTACAGGGCAAAAGCTCTCCCCGGCCAATTAACATCATACCTACGTTATAAGGATGAAAACCATCAGCGTCCTTTTCAGGCGAAATGGTCAGGGTAACCGCCAACTCGTCGATTTGGGACGGCAGCGGCGACTGGACCAAAATCCCGTGTATTCTCTCATCCGCATTGAGCGATTGGACTATCTCAACAAGCTCCTGCTGAGACAACGAGGCATCTTTAATAATGACCTGCGAGTACATTCCCAACTTCTCACAAGCCTTTGCCTTACTGGCCACATAAGTCGCCGAAGCAGGATCATCGCCGACCAATACCGTCGCCAGACCAGGCGTCACGCCCAGCTCTTTCAACGCTGCAATTCTCGGCTTCAAGCCCTGGCGAATACTTTTGGCAACATCTTTGCCTACAATCAGTTGTGCCGCCATATCTAATGTTCCACTTTAATCGTCTTCGTCATCGTTCTTTTCGTTAAAAGTCTTCAGATCAAAATCTTCTCTGAAGCGCTCTATACTCAATGCCTCTCCCGACTCCGGGTCAGCCTTCACGACTACACCCGAGATCTTGACGTCCTCACTCGCCGTGGAGAAACGAATCGGCATCCCGGTCAAAAACCTATCCAACGACGGACGCACTTCCATCCCGATAACCGACTCATGAGGACCGGTCATGCCGGCATCCGTGATATAAGCAGTACCACGCTTGGTGACTTTTTCATCAGCGGTCTGTACGTGAGTATGCGTTCCGACAATCGCCGTTACCAGTCCATCGAGGTAATATGACATGGCCTGTTTTTCCGAGGTTGCCTCGGCATGAAAATCGATGAAAATCAGGTTTGTCTCCTTACGCAGCGCAGGCAGTTCACGGTCGGCTACCTTGAACGGACAGTCAATGTCCTTCATATAGGTTCGACCCATCAGATTCAGGACCCCAACCTTGACTCCATTGACAATATCGAGATACGACCCACAGCCGGGCACCGACTGAGGATAGTTGGCCGGACGAAGCAGCCGTGGTCTGGTTTCAAAATATTTCAGGACATCTATCCTATCCCAGATGTGGTTGCCCGATGTTTGCATGTCCACTCCGTAGGAGAATATCTTTCTGGACATTTCGGAGGTTATTCCGAAACCGCCGGCGGCGTTTTCCACATTGGCGATCACGTAATCCGCGGCATATTTTTCTCGAAGGGGTTTTGTCAAATGAGCGGCAGCCTGCCGTCCAGCTTTACCGCAGATATCGGCAATGAAAAGAATCGTAAACGGTGACATTGAGATGTCTTTCTAAGGCGGAAAAGAAATTATTCGTCGGCTATCTCCGCCCAACTCAACCGACAGATTCGCCCGGCACCCGCTTATAAGCGCTGCCGGGCTTTGAATTTTGCTATTTGGCGTATTCCGTGGCCCTGGTTTCCCTGATGATGGTCACCTTAATCTGGCCCGGATACTGCATTTCTTTTTCAATCTTATCAGCCAGATCGCCGGCCAGAATCGAACACTGAAGATCATCCAGTGCTTCGTTTTCCACAATTACGCGAATCTCGCGTCCAGCCTGGATAGCATACGCCTTGGCCACGCCCTTGAAACTGTCAGCCAACTCTTCAAGCTGCTGCAGGCGCTTGATGTACGCCTCCAGAGGCTCGCGCCTGGCGCCCGGACGGGCTCCCGATATGGCATCGGCGGCCTGCACCAACACCGGGTACGGGCTGGTCATGGGAACATCGCCGTGATGGGATTCGATGGCATTGACGACCATCTCGTTCTCTTTGTACCGTCGAATGAAATCCGCGCCTATGCTGGTATGGGTACCCTCGGTCTCACGGTCAATGGCCTTGCCGATGTCGTGAAGCAGTCCGCACCGTTTCGCCATGACAGCATCCAACTCCAACTCAGCCGCAAGCAAACCGCTGAGCATGGCGACCTCTTTGCAGTGCGCGAGGACATTCTGGCCGTACGATGTACGGAAATTCAGCTTGCCCAACTGATAGACTATGTCGGGATGCAATCCGTGAACGCCGAGTTCAAAACAGGCCTGCTCTCCCGCTTCCCTGACGATAACTTCCATCTCCTTTTGAGATTTCTCAACGACTTCTTCGATCCGGGTCGGGTGGATACGTCCATCGGTAATCAGTTTCTCGAGGGCCATTCGCGCGATTTCGCGTCGCACCGGGTCGTAGCCTGACAGAATTACGGCTTCAGGAGTGTCGTCTACAATCACGTCTATTCCCGTGGCAGTTTCGAACGAACGAATGTTGCGGCCTTCACGACCGATAATTCGCCCCTTCATTTCATCGCTGGGGAGATTGACAACCGACACCGTCGACTCCACCGTGTGGTCGGCGGCGCAACGATATATCGAGGAAAGAATAACTTCTTTTACTTCTTTTTCCGCTTCCTGCTCAGCCTTCTCTTTTATCTCTTTGATATGAGCGGCAGCTTCCATTTTAGCAGCGCTGATCATGTTATCCATCAGTTGCTTTTTAGCTTCGTCCGGGGTCATCTGCGCTATTTTCTGAAGCTTTTCGTTCTGGGCTGAAATGATCTCGTCAAGTTGCTTCTCGCGGAAAGTGATGCCCTTGTCACGGGCCTGTAAATTCCGGTCTTTATTTATGAGTTCTTTGTCGCGAGTTTCGAGATATTCCAGCTTCTTTTGCAGGGACGCTTGCTGTTCCGCGAGTCTCTTTTCCGTCGCCTCAAGTTCGCGGCGCTTACTCTCGGCCTCCCGCTCGAATTCACCCTTAAGTTTGAGCGCCTCCTCACGGGCTTCCAGTACGGCTTCCTTTTTCTTTATCTTGGCTTCATTATCAGCTTCGGCAATTATCCGTTTCGTTTCTTCCCGGGACGCTTCTCTCTCTTTCTGGACAGTTCGTCGACCGAGATAGGCGAATAGGAAAAACGAGATAATCCCGACGACCACAGCAATGGCAACAAAAATGATGGCGTCGTTCATATGTTCCTCCCACCCGATGATGTCATCGGATGTATCATCTATTATTAAATAATGGAAGAAGAAAAAGCAGACCTTTGGTAGGGTACTTACTCAGGGACTTATGGCAACTCGGAAAGAACCTGATCGAGTCGAGTCAATAGACTGTCAATCCTGGACTCGATTCGCTGGCCAGAGTGCTGACCGGTTTCTTTTGCATCGTGCAGCTCCGAAGCAATGGACATCGCGGCGAGAATCGCCACCTTGTCCCGCGCAATAACGCGACTGCTTTCCGCTGCCTCTTTCATCTTGGCGTCAACGTAATCAGCCATGTGAGAAATATGCGTGGCGTCGGTTACACCGGTGATAGGGTAATCCTCGCCGAATATATTTACCACTACTTTGTTTGACGTTGAAGAGTTTGCCATTCGTCTATAAATACTTATCTGCTATTTTCTTATCCTACTAACTTACAACAATTTATACGAGCACACCCACCCAAGTCAAGAAAAAAATCACTCGGCTACGCTCTCCAACTGGTCCAGCCTGTGCAGGATATTGGTGAGTTTGGTACGGGCATTCTCCGACCGGTCCGCCGAGCTAAGCTTAAGTACATCAAAGTCCTTGCGAAGTTGATTCAGCTCATCTGAAAGCGACTTGTTTTGCTGTTTCAACGATCTATTCTCAACAGTCATGGCCTCAAGACGTTCCACAACTCTCTCAATTTTACTCGCCAAAAGGTCAAGTTTATCATTCATGGCTATTTATCCCTGATCTGCGCGTTAAAGTCATTCTTTAGCTTATTTATTACAGTACGTTGTTTTTCATCAACTTGCTCGCTGGACAGGTTCCCTGATAGCGAACGATAGGTAATTGATATGGCAACCGATTTCTTGCCTTTTTCGATCTGTTTCCCACGGTACAGGTCAAAAATCTCAACCGTTTCGGCAATCTCGCCGGCCGCCTGTTTCACCGCCGATATCAGATCTCCGGCCCGAATGTCGTCGTCTACCACAATCGCAAGGTCCCTTGGAGCGGCCGGATAAATAGGCAGCGGCTGATATTCCCTGAGCTTCCCACTCTGCTGCATCAACGACGGCAACGTCAACTCGAATACATACACCGCCTGCTTAATTTCAAATTTATCCAGAATTTCGTCAGCCAGTTTACCAACGATGCCTACTACCTCTCCCTTTGAACTGATCTCGTAGGAAATTGCCTCGGCAAAATAGTCCGCCTTCTTCGGTGTATAAGCTATTTCAGCCCAACCGAAATGACCGGCTAAACGAGTGATTAGCCCTGAAAGGTCATAGTAATCAAATGGTCGCGGGCGGTCCCGCCAGGTATGCTCTGTGTTGCCGGTAACGGCCGCAACCAGTCGCGGCTCCTCTACCCAATCATCCTGATTGCTTCCCGGCAGATAGATTTTACCAACCTCGAACAGACAGAGATCGAGATTCCGATGAGATATATTGTGGCTTACCGCAGTCAGTATGGTCGGTATCATCGAATTGCGCATAATATTGAGCTCTTCCGATACCGGGTTGATAATCTTCACCTGCGCGAGTTCAGGATGCAGTAACGTCGAACGACCACTATCGGTCATCCCGTGGCTAACCATCTCGTCAAAGCCGGAGCCAAACATTAGCTGCCTGATTTCTGATTTGAACCTGTCTTCGTAATGTACCGGAGTGAACAGCGGCCCCACGTTGGTAATGGCGTCCGGGATTCTGTCGTAACCCTCTATTCTCGCCACCTCTTCGATGAGGTCAATCTCACGTTCGATGTCGGGGCGGAACGTCGGCACCGACACTGTCATAGGGTCACCGTCCACAACACCCATTTCCAGATCAGTCAAAATCTGTCTCATTCGATCAACAGCGATATCTACTCCAAGGATATAATTGCAGCGCCCGGGCCTGAACGCAACCGCACGCGGCTCGATACGACGAGGGTAGCAGTCGACTACACCCGACAACACTTTTCCGCCGCACAACTGCTGAAGCAAGCCGGCGGCTCTGTCAATCGCGTAGGGAATGCCGTTAGGGTCGGCGCCTTTTTCAAAGCGGGATGAAGATTCTGTTACCAGGTCGATTTTCTTGCGGCTGCGTCTGATAGTCGCCGGGTCGAAATACGCCGCCTCGAGCAGAATGTTGGTCGTATCGTCCTCTACCTCGGAGTCAAGCCCACCCATCACACCGCCGGCAGCTACGCCTGTCTCACCGTTTGTGATCAGGAGAACCTCCGGCGTTAATTGGTGCTTCCGCCCATCCAGAGTAGTAAACATTTCGCCGTCGACAGCCTTTCGAACCACCACATGGTCCGACCCGAAACGATCCAGATCGAAGGCATGAAGCGGATGACCCGTCTCAAGCATCACCAGATTCGTTATGTCTACCACGTTTGAGATTGGACGCACACCCGACAGCAACAGCCTCTTCCTGAGCCACCATGGCGATGGCCCGATCTTGACATTGCGAATCACACGCGCGGCATACCGGGGGCATCCTTCCGGGTCATCTATCGTTACCTTAACGGCATTTGAGGCAGGTTCTGATGTTTCACTCAATTCGATTTTTGGCTTGATGACTTTTCTTGAGGCCAGTGCGGCCAGATCCCGGGCAATCCCGATAGCCGACATGGAGTCCCCTCGATTCGGGGTCAATTCAAAAGTGAGAGTGTAATCGTCGAAATCGAGTTCTTTGACCAGCGGCGTTCCTGCCTTAGCCTGCGGGTCCAGAACCAGAATCCCGGAGTGGTCATCGGAAATACCCAACTCGCGCTCGGAACAAATCATCGCCGACGATTCCACGCCGCGGATTTTCACTTTCTTGATAACTATGTCGCCGGCAAGAGCAGCTCCTTCAAGAGCAACCGGTACTTTCTGACCAACAGCAACATTCGGAGCGCCACAGATAACATCCATAGTGCCGCTTCCAATGTCGACTGTCGCCAGTTGAATCTTATCGGCTCCCTTGACGGGATTCAACGCCAGAACCTCGCCCACGACTACTTTGTCCATGTACCGCGCGGCATGCTCTATATATTCGCAAGCCGTACCACACAGGGTCAGTCGATTAGCGACCTCTTCGACCGGCCAGTCCAGACCGGTCAGTTCCAGCAACCATTTGTAGGAAACCTTCATCCGTTATCCGAATTGTCTCAGAAACCGCACGTCATTGTTAAAGAACAGGCGGATGTCATTAATTTTGTACTTGAGCATGGCCGGACGCTCTACACCCATCCCGAAAGCATATCCGGTATATTTTTCGGGGTCGTGCCCGGCTTTCTCCAAAACGGCAGGGTCAATCATCCCGCAGCCCAGAATCTCCAGCCAGCCCGAGTGTTTACACACCCGGCAACCATTGCCGCCGCAAAGGAAACATGATATATCTACCTCGGCCGATGGTTCCGTGAAGGGAAAATACGAAGGCCTGAACTTGAGTTTCAGATTCTCACCGAAAAACGCCTTACAGAATGCCACCAGGGCACCCTTGAGATCGGACATCGTCACACCCTCATCGACAAGGAATCCGTCCACCTGATGAAAGGCGGCATGAGCGCGGGTCGAGATCGCCTCGTTGCGATAACATAGACCCGGGGTGATAATCTTTATGGGCGGTTTCTGTCGCTCGAGTACGCGGGCCTGTACCGGAGTAGTGTGAGTACGAAGCACCCTACCACCTTCGACAAACATTGTGTCCTGCATATCGCGGGCAGGGTGGTCAGGGCGGAAATTGAGCGCCTCAAAATTGTAGTAGTCGGTTTCGACGTCAGGTCCCCGTTCGATGGTAAACCCCATGCGATGAAATATATCGCAGATCTCGTCGATAACCTGATTGACAATGTGGGGAGTTCCTATACGCGGCGTGGTGCCCGGTAGGGTCGGATCGAAATCGCCGGCATCGCTCTTCCGGCTGAACTTCTGCCGGGCCGACTCGACCACCTGTTCAAGCTCAGCGCGGGCCTTATTGGCCATAGCGCCAATCTGCTTGCGTTCTTCGAGGGAAATATCTTTTAGGCTTTTCAGGACAGCCGTAATGGCGCCCTTGCGTCCCAGATAGTGTATTTGAAGCTCGTTGAGACGCTCGAGAGAATCAGATTGTTTGATTCGCTCGAGCGCTTCCTGCTTTAGCCTGGTAACATCATCAAGAAGGGACATATAAGAGGCACTCCGGTGTTAGTTTCCGGCTGCCATCTTAACTAAATTCGAAAACGTAGCCGTATCCCGGGCAGCGATATCAGCCAACATCTTGCGGTCAAGATTCACGCCGGCTTTTTTCAGTCCGGCCATAAATGTCGAATAATTCGTCCCGTTCATTTGAGCGGCCGCCGAAATACGCGTAATCCACAGCGAGCGGAAAACACGTTTTTTATTGCGTCGATCCCGGTAAGCGTACTTAAGCCCTTTGTTAACCGTCTCCAGCGCAGTACGATATAGTTTGGCTCTCGCGTTAAAATTGCCGCGAGCCTTTTTCAGTACTTTTTGGTGTCTTTTATGGGCGGCAACATTATTTTTCGCGCGTGGCATCTGTCTATTTCTCCTTCGTTATCCAACCGTATTACTGTGACGGCAACATGCGCCGTACTCTCTTGATATCCGCGTCTGAAACCAGCGTGGATTTGCGCAATTGTCTGCTGCGCTTGGGACTCATCTTGGTCAAGATGTGAGTCTTGAAAGCTTTGTTCCGCTTAATCTTACCGGTGGCTGTCTTCCGGAATCTCTTCGCGGCACCTCTGAGTGTTTTAATCTTAGGCATCTAAATCTATCCTCTAATTCGTTATTCTTTTTCCTCTGCTTGGACAGTCTCGCTCTGATATTTAGCTTTTTCCTGCTCAACTACTTTAGCGGCCTTGTCCTTCTTCATCTGCTTTAGAACTTCCGGCTTGGGATCAAGAATCATAGTCATTCTCCGACCTTCAAGCTTCGGCTGGACCTCGACCAAACAGACATCTTGCAGTTCTTCGGCTACCCTATCCAGCACCTTGCGTCCGAACTCAATGTGCGCCATTTCCCGGCCTCGAAACATTACGAAAACCTTGACCTTGCTGCCTGATTCCAGAAATTCCCGCACATGCTTGGTTTTAAACTGAAAATCGTGCTGGTCAATCTTGGGCCGATATCGCATCTCCTTCAATTGAAAGGCATGCTGTTTCTTCTTCGCCATCCGATCTTTTTTGGACAACTCATACTTGAATTTACCATAATCGAGTATGCGGCAGACCGGCGGACGGCTTGTCGGCGCAACCTCTACTAAATCCAGCCCATGCTCCCGGGCCTTTTCAAGCGCCTGGTCGGTAGGAACAATGCCAAGCTGATCGCCGTCGGGTCCAATCAACCTTACCGGCGAGATTCTAATCTGGCCATTGATCCGTAGGTTCTTACTACTTATGAATTCCTCCTATATCAAAAAAAACTACTTAACTGTCAGTCCTTTGGATTTGATCTCCTCCAGCAGGAAATCAATCGCTTCTTGAATCGTCATGGTTCCGACATCTCCGACGCCATGTTTACGAACTGAAACCGCCTGCGATTCCACTTCTTTAGCGCCGACAATGAACATATACGGAACCTTGAGCAACTCTGCATCGCGTATCTTGGCCCCTACTTTTTCCGAGCGCTCATCGAGCAAAGCCCGAATATTATGCTCTTTCAGGGCATCAACGACTTTCGACGCATAGTCGTTCATTTTGTCCGTTATGGGCAAAACCTTGACCTGTATCGGGGCAAGCCAGAGAGGGAAATTCCCGGCATAATGCTCCAACAACACGCCAAAGAAGCGTTCAATCGCACCCAGAAGCGCCCTGTGAATCATGAAAGGACGCTTTTGCTGCCCATCCGAATCAATATAGTACAGATCGAACCTCTCAGGCAAGGAAAAATCAAACTGGATCGTCGAGCACTGCCAGCTGCGACCCATGGCATCTTTTATCTTTATATCGATTTTAGGTCCGTAAAACGCGCCGCCGCCCTCATCTACATCGTATTTCAGCCTGGCCTTCTCGAGCGTGGCCCTGAGACCCGCCTCCGCCCGTCGCCAGTCTTCTTCCTTACCAATCGCCTTTTCGGGCATGGTGGACAGGTATATATCGTACTCGGTGAAACCGAACGATTTCAATATGTGGATACAGAAATTCAATAACCAGTCGAGTTCTTGCTCCATGTTTTCCTGAGCCACAAAGTGGTGAGCATCATCCTGGGTGAAACCCCGAACCCGCATCAAACCGTGCAGCACACCGCCTCTCTCATGACGATAGACAGTGCCAAGCTCGGCCCACCTGAGCGGCAGATCACGGTACGACCACAAGCGCGTCTTATACATGCTGATATGGAACGGGCAGTTCATCGGCTTCAACTGATACTTTTTGCCTTCAACATCGATAGCGCCGTACATATCATCGGAATAGAAGTCGGTATGACCGCTACGTTGCCACAGTTCGAGATTGGCTATGTGAGGTGAGTAGACCAGTTCATAACCGAACTTGAGATGTTCCTCGCGCCAGAAATTTTCAATCTCGTTTCTTACCCGCGCGCCCTTTGGAAGCCACAGTACGAGACCTGCCCCGACCTCTTCATTGATCGCGTATAATTCGAGCTGTTTGCCGATGACCCGATGGTCGCGCTTTTTTGCCTCTTCCAGACGAGCCAGGTAGTCATCAAGCATCGCTTTCTTCGGATATGAAACACCGTAGATGCGCTGAAGCATGGTGCGCTTTTCGTCGCCGCGCCAGTAGGCGCCGGACGACGCTACCAGTTTGAAGGCCTTTATTATGCCCGTGCTGGGAATATGCGGACCGCGACAGAGATCTTCGAAACGTGAGTGATAGTAGAAAGTCACGTTGTCATCCTGAAGATCGTCGAGCAGCTCAACTTTATAAGTGGCCCCTTTGCTCTGATAGTATTCAATAGCCTCTTTACGGGGCTTAACCTCGCACCGGAACGGAGCATCTTCCTTGATAATCTGGGCCATCTTTTCTTCGATTCGTTCCAGATCTTCCGGTGAAAAAGGATTAGATACTTCAAAATCGTAGTACCAGCCTTCGGCGATAGGCGGTCCGATAGCCAACTTTGCCTCAGGGAACAACTCCAGAACTGCCTGAGCCATGATGTGCGAACTGGAATGCCAGAAGACCTGCCTTCCATCCGGACTATCAAAAGTCAAAATTTCTACCGGGGCGTCCCTGGGAATCGGGGCATTCAGATCGGTAACCTTGCCATCGACCTTAACGGCGATAGCTTCTTTTGCCAGTCTGCCGGAAATAGCCTTCGCAATTTCCAGACCGGTGGTACCTGACTCGAAACCACGGACTGAACCGTCGGGAAGCTGTATGTTAACCTGGGCCATAAGTCCTTCTTATAAATATACTAAAAGCGGGTTACACTAGTTTGTAACCCACCGAAAAACCGGTGCTAAATAATGGTGGGCGATACTGGAATTGAACCAGTGACCCCTTGCATGTCAAGCAAGTACTCTAACCATCTGAGCTAATCGCCCGTCACCAATAGTAAACTAACTGCCTTGTTCTGAAAGCAGTCAAATATTATAAACTTCCGCCTCAAAATGTCAAGAGTTATTATCGGTCGTGGGCAAATAAACTTCGTTGGACTTCAATGGGTTACGATGTCGCTATCAATGACACGAACTCTGACGAACAGGGCTGTATATCCCCGTCTATATGCCGGCAATCTGCATGAATGTTTCGGCTTTCGCGTACTCTTCCTTCAGATCAGCGTCGAAAGCTTCCAAATCCTCGTCATTTACCGCCATATAGGCCATTACTCTACGGTCCGGTTCTCCGATAAGGTGTTGTTCCTCTTCCTCGTAGAACGCCCGCTTTGAAAGATAGTCCGCAAGATAAACGATATATGTTATCGGGTCTTTCTTCTCCTCAAGCTGCGGATGATGATGCAGCGTAATAGCTTCCACTAACTTGGCCGGGATTTTCCATTGCGTACCCAAAAATCCGCCAATCTGACTATGATTATAGCCAAAAAGCCTTTCCTCAATCTCATAATCCTCGGATTTGTCATCGATTGCCCGTTCCGCCTTGTAACGGGCATACTCCTCCGGAAGAAAACAGCAGATCACCATCTTGCCGACATCATGAAGCAACCCCGCCGAAAAGGCCGAGTCCGGGTCTACGATGCCGCGTGACCTGACTCTGCGTGCGAGCAGCCGGCAACAGAAAGCTGTCGAAAGTGAATGCCGCCAGTACTTCTCCTGGTATTCCTCATCCATGTTCTTCCCCTTGAACATGTCGAGTACTGAGGCTGAGAGAACGAGGTTCTTGATAGCCTCGAAACCAACTATAATGACCGCCTGCTTGACCGACTCAATATCCCGCGCCAGGCCATAGAAAGCCGAATTGGTCAGCCGGAGGACCTTGACCGACATAGCCGGGTCTTCCGACAGAATACTGGCCACTTTTTCGGCGCTGACGCCCGGATCGCTGATCACCTTCTGTATCTGATGAAATACGATCGGCGGCGTAGGCAGATTTCTTATATTGGATACAACTCTTTTGACCTTATTGTCTATCTCAACCGTTATCATACTTGATCACACTATCTATAGAATTTGTTAATATTTTCAAGCATCTCGTCAAGCAGCTTTTCGACCATTTTCTCTTTTACGACCTGCTGGTCGTAAAATCCGGAATCAATGCGATCGCGAATTTCATCCAGTCTGCTAATATCCCGATCGCCGTCGTGCATGATTTTGTCAGTTGTGGTCTCGTCCGCTAAATTGTCCAGCCTTCCGGTAGTCCCGTTTGAGAGGCTGACACTGTCACCCAATCGGTTGTCGCCGGATGGCTTCTCCTTGCTCTCTGCGCTCTTGAGAGAGCCCTCGTGGACGGTGGTGCCGTCCTTAAGTGGTCCTATTTCCATCACTACACCTTCCTTACTTCCTATATATCGGTGTCCCGCACGCCGGGCGACAAGCGCGCCGGTACGGGTTATCGCTGACTTTTTCAGTTCTTACTATCGACGAACTGGGCCGAAGGTGCGTCGCTCTGTATGTATTGCAGAATCTTGTGGCTGTTTTTCAGTTCGCCGAGTTCCGTCTTGAGCCGGTCGTGCCGGGTTCTGACGTAATCTTCGTTTTCTTCCACCAGCGCAGCACTCTTTTTTATCAGAGTGACGATTCCGTTTATAATCTTGCGCACATCAGGCGAAATCGCCGCCAGCTTAAACAGTTTCGGATGTTTGGCCTGAATTGCCTGAATCTTCTCTTCCGATTTCTTGATGCGCATATGGCAGCGTTCGATCTCAGCAAACAAATCGAGCAGTCTCCCATCATTCTCGAATTTGATAAGGTCGCGCTGTTTATCCAGCATCACGTAAAGAGCCTGGTAAAACGAATACTCTTCTTTAAGTATTGTCACCAACTCTTTTTCGAGTTGGCTGATGGCGTTCTGATTCGTCTGTTCCATAATTAGGCCAATGTTGCGACGTCCAAAGATGCTTCCTCAGACGTTCTCTCGCCCCGGTCTTCCTGACTGGCCTGCTGCTGTTTTAACCCGAGCCAGCCCTGCCGGAGGTTATTCAGTACATTTATGTTATCGTCAATCAGCTTCAAATCTTTTGTGGCATCGATCACGTTTGTCTGGTTTATCACAAAGGCGTAAAGCTTTCCCAATTGGTCGGCGATTTCGCCGCCTTTTTCGCTGTCGAGAGTAGTATAGAGATGAGTAACGAATCGTTTGGCCTTTTCGAGCTCCTCATGACCTTTCTTATTGTCCCGGTTGCTATAGGCCGTGGAGGCAGCCTTATAGGCCGCTACGGCTCCATCGTAGACCATAAGAATTAAATCCAGTTGCGATTTTCCGAGAATCTCGGATTTCTGATAAGCATTGACATTGTTTGACATCGTTGTTCCTATACGTAGATGTTAATCTTTCTTTAGATAACCCCAGTTAGCGTCAATTGCATTGAGCTGCTGGGTCAGGTATGACGATTCGGAATTAAGTATACCCAGGGCCTCTTCCATTGCGTAAAATTGTTCATACAGCGTCTGCCTGCGGTATTCGAGGCGTTCATCAATATCCGCCACCTGCTCAACAAGGGTGTCGACCTGGCTCTGGAAACTCTTGATGCGCCTGTCGAGAAGACCGTCGTCCGAAGCCGTGACGCTATCCACAAAATCATACATGCGCGCGGCTACTCCCTTGGTGATGGTAATAGTACCTTCGCGGCCGCTCACGAGCTGACCGTCCTCCAGAGTAACCTTTATTTTCAATCCTTCGGTCGTGGCATTGCCCTCTAAACCTTCGAGAAATTGCCCTTTCCCCTCGGCCTCTTCACCGTTGATTGTCCCGGCAACATTGAGACCCTCGTGGCAGACACCCACAGCAAGACCAAGCTGCGTATATGCTGAACTGGTCTGCGACGTAACCATCTCCACTTTCGAACCCGTGCCGTAAGTTGAACTTTCGAAATTCAAATAACCCGTGCCGGCACTTGTCTCTATCCATTCAACCGTTACTCCGCGGGCGCCTATCTTGGAATCGCTGTCTATCTGATTTTGGATCTCGCGCGCCAGCTCAACCCCGGAGGTGTAAGTCTTGGCGGCCAGGATAAGCTCATTCGATGTCAGGCCGTCCACTTTCAGTCGCAGACGGTTATTGGTGTTGCTCAGCGTAATTGCCGTGGTCGAAGGGCTGGTTATGCCACCCCCCTGAAATCTTCCGTGCGTCGCCACCTGCGTGATATCGACATCGAAACTCTCGCCAATCTTCGTGTCGGCCGTCGACGATACGAACTCGATAAATGAGCTGGATGAATCACCGGCGCTGGCGAACAGACTTATGACATCATCGAGATTCTCTCGCAAGGCTTTCTCCAGCTTCGAGGAATCACTGAGATATAGAGTGCCGTCCGAATTGGTCCTGATACCAACCGTGCGAAGCTGGTTATACTCCCCTTCAATGCCGTCTATCAGACCGCTTACGTTCTTACTCAGGGAGTTCTGAAGAGTCCAAACGGTGAAATCGCCGAAAAGCATTCCCGCGTCATCGGATTCTTCCGTATAGGCGTTCTGGGCATTTATGTATTTTACTATGTCATTATATCGCGAAATAAACGACTCTACCTGCTGCCTGATACCGGTCGTGTCGAGGGCGGTATTGATAGTGACACTCTCCCCCGGATCAGTCTGTCTGCTCACAGTCAGTGACAATCCGCCAATCAAATCGTCAAACGAATTCGTGTCGGAGGTTACCACAATTGGAGAACCGGTGCCGCCACTTGAGCCAAGAGCGATTCTGGCATCCGAGGCTTCCTGAAGGACCGGCGCAAAAGTGGACACCTGAAATTGATCACCCGCTGTCAGCGCACCGGCTGACAAACTCAGCGTCAGGCCATCCGAACCGTCACCAACGAGCAGAACCTCGGCATCGGCCTGCGTCACTATCACCGAACCGGAGTTGGTGCCGTCGGTCCAGTTGATAGTGATATTATCACTGCCGATAGTCTGGGTTCCGGTCCCTGCCACTGTAAATGAGTATACTTTGTTTTCGGAGCCGGTGTAGGCGGCTGTGCTCCCCAGTGAAATCTGCGCCGATGAAGATGAGTTCATCAGGATTGTCTCTGGAGAATCGAAAGAAGCGTTGTTAAAGTCCAAATCCTGGCCGCCGCTGAGGTCAGACGTAACCGTAAATCTGTTGGCCACCCCCGGCTTATCGGATGTCAGGATAAGGCGGTAAGAGTTAGAGTCTGAACCATCGTTAATAATGGAGGCCGTGACGCCGATTTTGGCGTCGTTAATAGCTTTTTTGACACCTATCAGCGAATTGTTGGTTGAATCAATCGTCACCGTTCGGGTTGCACCGCTGCCCACCTGGACGCTTATCGTGCCGGTCCCGAAACTTGAAATTGAATCATTGGAAATACCCTGGCTGGCCGACTGCTGGTTTCTCGCCAGCGACAAAACGCGCACATCGTAGGAACCGGTGCTGACTCTGCCGTCGGAAGTAGCTGACAATATGGTCTCATCGGAAACACTCACCGATGATTGTTCGAACGTGCTGGTCTTTTTGAGCTTGCTCAGCTCGGTGCTCAGGGCTAAAAATTTTGCCTGCAAGGACTGATAGGCAGAAATGATTGCCTTCTTTTCAACCTGCTCATTTTCGAGCAGATAGGCATTCTGCCGTTCAACTTCGATTATTTTGTCTATTAAGGTATCGTAATCGAGTCCGGAGTTGATTCCGGTTATGGAGACGCTGCCCGCCATACAAACTCCTGTTAACTAAGACATCAATGTCCGCTCGTCAATAAGCTCACGATGTTTATCTCCCCGGGGGAAGCTTGTCGCTTCCCCCGGAGTATCTAAGAAATGGCTTAGAACAACGACAGAACCACCTGAGGAAGCTGATTCGCCTGGGCCAGCATGGAAGTACCGGCCTGGACAAGAATCTGATTCTTGGTGAATTCTGACATCTCTTCGGCCATGTCAGTGTCACGAATCTGCGACTCAGAAGCCGTGAGGTTCTGAGAAGCAATTCTGAGGTTTCTCAGGTTGGATTCCAGAGTGTTCTTCTGGAAGCTACCGAGAGTACCACGGGTCGTGGAAACCTCATTGATAGCCGCATCGATGATCGACTGGGCATCCTGAGCGCCCTGAACGGTGGTCACATCGATATCGGACAGCGAACGGAACATGTTGTCGGAAATGCCCGTTCCGAGAGACGAGGCCGACATGTTGCGCAGACCGATACTGGCGGTCTGACCAACGTTGGCGCCAATCTGGAAGACCAGCGACTGGTCGACGTTGTTGATCGTCTCGGTGCCGCCTTCAGAGGTCAGGCTGTAAAGCAGTCTGAGAGACTCTGAACGATCGGCGTTGAACACGGTGGATTCGACACCGCCGGTGACAGAAGTCGCCGGACCGCCGTCCAGACGGACATCAAACTTCGCGGCAGACACGTCAAGAAGCAGGCTGCCGAGATTGATACCGTTAAGGGCGGTAGCCACGGTCATTTCTATCGTACCCTGACCGGTAACGCCATCGGCTTTGTTCTTCAGCGTAATGTCGCTGGTCGAACCGTACTTGACGGCATCAACGGTATTGGTGTAGTTGTCGAATCCGATCAATGCATCGGTACCGGCGTTGGCCAGTGTATCGACTGTCATGTTAAGAACATTCAATACGTTCTGGGTTCCGGTCGGACCGGCGTTTACCTTCAACGAATAGGCGGAACCTTCGTCATTGGTATGAATGCTGATCTGGTTGCTGTTAGCAACCTCGACATCGATGTCGGAGACACCGGTGTTACCCTGAACCTTGCCAAAGGCAGTATCCAGAGCGGTATCCATACGTGTTACCAGGTCAGAAAGGCTGCTATAAACCGAAGCGTTGATGACGATAGCCGAATCAGTGTACTGCAGCTGTTGGTCGCGGTGTTAATCGTCATTCCAATGGTACCGGAAGAGGCACCACGATCATTGGCGGCACCAACCGTAAACAGTATGTTTGGAGCGGCAACGGTAGTGGACGACGCTTTGGTCTGCAGCGAATACTGGGCACCCTCATTGGCGGTCTTGAAACGAATCTCACCAGCATCTGTGCCGTCGGCAACTACCTTACCAGCTAACGCAGAGTTCAGGTTTATCTGTGCCTGAATCTTGGCAGCTATTGACGCGGTGTATCGCCGATTTCAACGGCCACGCGGATGGTCTGGTCGCCGGTCGGGCGACTCGCCATTTTCCTGATAATTCAGGACCACTGAGTAGGTTCCCGCGTTGCCCGCTGTAGCGGTAGCAACAGTAGAAGATGAAAGCTCAGCTACTGCACCGGAGGCCGCAATCTCCAGCCCGTTACCGAAGGCATCGGCCATGGTGATAGCGCCGGAGGTTTTCTGAGCGGTATCAGACGCCTGAAGGACGTCGACATTGTGGATGGCTTCCGACAGGTTGTACGGATCACCATCGGTGTTGGCCAGCGACAGACCCAGAGAGGTCGTGTTCAGCGAGGCGCTCGGATCGGCCGTCTTGGTGGCGGTGATTGAGTGCAGACCATCGCTGAGGAACGATTCCTTCAAGGTCACGCCGGAACTGTTGGCCGACGTAATCGTGGCGATATTGTCTTTGCTGCCATCGAGCAGCTTCTTCGTACCAAACTGAGTGTTGGCGGCAATACGATCGATTGTGGTGATCGCGTTGTCGATTTCAGCTTGATCGGCTGCCAGCTGGTCGGCATCGTTGAAGCCTTCGTTGGCCGCGTGAATGGCCAATTCTCTCATCGAAATCAACAGGTTGTTAATTTCGGTGATGGCTCCTTCAGCTGTCTGAATCATCGAGATCGATCCTTCCGAGTTCTCGATAGCACGATTGAGACCGGCAATCTGGGCCCGGAACTGTTCCGAAATCACCAGACCGGCCGGATCATCGGCGCCCTGGTTAATCCGGTAACCGGATGACAACCTCTGCATGGATTTTTCCAACGCACTGTTGGTTTCCACCAGATTTCGGTGCGCGTTGAGCGCTGCCAGGTTGTGATTAATGCGAAGTGACATGTGTCATCTCCTCCTTGAAGAGTTTGGGGCGTCCTTACCCCGATTTAGTTATGTTGGTTTTCATTGTTCGACACAAACATTCACTTCCCATGTGACAGGATTACAGGCCGGACTACATCAATGGTCCGCCGTACTAACAAGTACCCATCCTCCTTACTCTCTTTTCAGTTGTTGGACTCCTCTCATAGTTGTTATAATCCCTTAAGATTCTAATCGGCAGAAATTACTCTAACTTTACACTTTAGAGAGATTTTCAATGGTAAGTTCACGGCCCGGCCGGGGTCGTTATCAGGCATTTAAGACAGGCTGATTGAGACTCTCTATTTTTTTGCGGGCCGGTTCGCATCCGGGATCGAGTTCAAGCACCCGTTTGAATCCCATCAAGGCCGAATCGCTATGTCCCATATTGAGATAGCATTCCGACAGGCCGAAAAGCGCACCCGTATCCTGTGGACATGATCCCAAAAAATGCTCGTAATGAGCCAGAGCCTCAGAAAACTGACTGCATCCGAGGTGCAGATCGCCCAGAATTTTTCGCATCTGAGGGTCATCGGAATTCATGGCGATATACTTGTTGAGTACCTCAATTGCTTCCAACGTCTTGTTCTGGCGGGCTTTAGCCAACCCAAGATTCCGCAGGGCGATATCGAGAGGACTGCCGTTCTTCAGCGCTTCTTCGTAATAATTTTCAGCTTTATCAAACTGTTTCATTTTGAAATAGCAGTTGCCCAGATCATTCAGAAGTGCCGCTGTGGGACCATTCTGCTCAAGCACTGCTTCATACGCACTAATCGCACTTTCGATTCGTCCCGAACGCATATATATCTCGGCTATCTCAAGCCGCGTCTTGGTGTTGTCAGCCAATCTCCCCGCCGCCTCAAACTGAACCTCAGCATCCGTCTCGCGGCCGGTGTCCAATAGAAGCTTTCCGTATTTGATTCGCACTGCCGCGTTGGAATCATCACTCTCTATCGCCCTCTTATAATAGTACTCCGCTTGCGCGGTATCATTTTTGGCGATATTGACCGCAGCAAGACCCAGGGCTGAGTCCACCCGGCGGGATGTCAGATTGAACTGGCCCTTGTAATATTTCTCGGCTTCTTCAAGATTCCCCTCCGCCATGTATATATTCGCCAGTCGTATGTTCACCTCAAGATAGGTGGGCTGTGCCTCAAAGGTCTTGAGATAATGTTCTCTGGCGCTGTCTTTTTCGTTCATCATTTCATCTATCAGGGCAATAGCGTAGTGCGCGTTTGCCCGGCTATCTATGTGCGTCAGAATCAGGCAGTCGGTTTCAACCCCCGGATCATATTTCGCCTGAACATCGAGATACTCTTGATAAACCTCTCTCGCCTTCTGCCACTGCTCCTGCTGCGCGTAGATATGCCCCTTAAGCAGCAGCGGGTCAAGATAGTTCGGTTTTAGTTTTAAGGCTCTGTCGCAGTATTCCATGGCGGCATCAAAGTCCCGTTTATTGAAATTCGCCCACGCCACCTGGTCCAGACACATAAGATGAACGTGCCGTTCGGCCTTGTTGGTTGGGTCGGTCAATTCTACGGCTCTTTGTGCAGATTCGATTATGGCCGGAAGGTGCTGGGCAGCATAGCCGCCACTGTCTCCTTTCAGCACCTGGGCATAATTGAAAAGAGCAAAGAAGTTATCAGGATTTTCCTCAAGCTGCTTCTCCAGAAGGTCCTTCGTACGATGGAATTTGGCTTTCATCTTCTCCGGCGTGAGACCGTATCCGAGATGCTTGATCCTGATGCCGGTCCGGTTTACCAAATGCTCTTCCCCCAGCTTTAGCAGGTTGTGCACTATACCTTCATAGCGAAGATTGACCTTCCGCCTCCAGAATCTCACTGATGGCAGAAATGTTGTCAGTTCCTCATTTTTGCCGTAAACGTTGAAGACGTTGATCGAAATAATATTGACATCATCCTGGCTGATAAGCCTTCGTAAAGCGGGCAAATCCTCAATTACGAAACGCTCGTCGGCATCAATGATAAATATCCAGTCGCAAGTTGCATTATCGAGTGAGTAATTGCGATGTTTGGAGAAGTTGCCTTCCCACGGCTGATGAAACACTTTCGCGCCATACGATTCGGCTATCTCCACAGTTTTGTCAGTCGAACCCGTATCTATTACAATAATCTCATCCACCCAGTCACGAATTGAATCAAGACAACCGGGCAGCAGCTCTTCTTCGTTTTTGACCATCATACAGGCGGAGATAGTCGGTCTCTCGGCCATGCTGGCCGCCAACATGCGAAGTTCCTGAACCTGACGACACTTCTTCAATCCATCGGCTATTATTGCTCTGGCCGATTCCTGGTCGCCATGATGACGCGCTACGTTGGCCAGATTCAGATATGGTAGATGATTCGTCGGGTCCAACTGGAGGGACCTGTCGAACATCTCGATAGCCTCCTGCCACTGTGAGCGCTCAAAGTGGGCCGAACCGATAAAATTAAGAAGTTGACTCAAATGATTTTGCGTGGCCGAATACTCGACTCTGGCCGTGGAGTCTTCACTGTTCGCCTCCGACAGAGAGAGGTATTCCCGCCCTCTGGTAATCACTTTGTCATATTCCCGAAGCGAGAGATGAATAAAGGTGAGCAAATATCTGTAATCGAGGGCGTCCGGTTCTTCCTTGAGTCCCCGACTGCAAATCTCTTCCGCCTCAACCAGCTTGTTGGTGTTGGCATAGCCAAACGCCAGCAGTCTGTTATATACTCTCGTTGATAGTTGGTCATCGAATGGGTAGCGATTCTCCAGAGGCTGTAACGCCTCGAGAATCTTCTCTTCGGACCCGCTTTGATAATAATAGTCGGCGAGCATCAGGCGTGATCTGATATCATCCGGATTGGCTTCCACCGCCTTGAGTAAATCTTTCAGCTGATTCTGGCCACTGCCGGCCGATGCGGTCTTTTGCTTCTTGACTTTATTTTTCGTCTTGCTCATTATCGGTCCGTTAGTGCGGTTGAAGTTCCGGGGTCTCCTGCTCGATCAGACGGGCCAGTTCATCTGAAATCATAGCCAGTTTATCATCCAGCCCGTAACGCTCGACTATATACTGTCGGTTGCGCACAGCCTGTTCAGCCTTATCCGACTGCTCCAGCCTCTTCAGAAGCTCCAGACACCCGTCAGGATCGTTGTACAGGAACTCCTTGGGGTAAAGACCATCGGCGCCGTACCAGTTGTGTATCAGGGGCATCAGCCCGCTCGCCATACCTTCGGCAATCGAATAATGAAACGACTCAAACAGCGATGTCGATATGACATAGTCCTTATCCGCATACCACGCAGGCATATCATCAATCCAACCGTCGAAATGAACCGGCAGTGGGTTCTCTTTCAGGAAGTGCTCAAAGTACAGTTGAATTCGAGGGTCCTGATGGCTCCCGGCGATATGCAGTGTGTATTCCGGATCGTACTGGTGGATTTTCTTGAAACAATAGAGCAGCAGTTCCGGATTCTTCTTATAATTGATATAACCCACCGAGGCTATCTTCTTGCCATACTCTTTAGATGGCGGGATATCGTAACGGACTGTATCAACCGCGTTGTGAATTACTTTATAGGGTGTTGATATCTTATAATGTCGGTCGAGGATGTTCTTGACCGACTCATTGACGAAAATCAGCCTGTCAACCTTGCTCCAATCGACTCTCCCCGGCATATCGCTGAATGCTTCGTAACTGTGGAGCCGGCAGACTATCTTACAAGTCTTGGGCATGGCGGTCGCCTCGATTAGCAGTTGGTCGCACCACTCGAACCAGGCTATATCTGCCCAGTCCATGAGTTGGCTCATCCGTTCGCGTGAACCACCGTTAAAAGTCTTGATTTCATTGTCGTGAGACAGATACCGGACTATATCAACGGCAAACGTATCAATGCCGGCAAACACGGCTATTTTTTTTCCTGATATGTGCTTACCCTGTGGCGTTTTGACCTGCTCGCCGGATTCGACAGCGGGTTCCTCAGTCGCCTGTTGAAGATTTCTGGCCCAGCTTTTGATCTCTTTGATGGATTTGTTGGTAACTCCGGTCGCCTTCGCATTTAGAAGCAAAAGGCGTTTCCCTTCCTCGACCATCTTTCTCTCAACCAGGATCTCCATGGCGTTGTCGCGGGCCAGCGACAGATTGGGGTCTATTAGCAGTGCCTGACGCCAGCATTCCAGGGCGCCTTTGATTTCATCTTTATTAATGTGCAGAACTGCCAGATCATTATATAGAGCGGCGTTGCCCGGATTCTTCTTCAGTAGCGCGGAAAGTCGACTCTGCGCCTCGGACAATCGCCCCTGCTGCAAATCGAGCAGGGCAAGATTGTAGGTGGCGTCAAAGTGCTCTGGTTCCTGCCGTAAGACATCCTCGAACAAAGAATACGCGTGAGCTTGATTGCCTGTTGCCAGGGCAACCATAGCAGCCGTCGCCAGAACATGGCTGGAGGCCTCCGGCGCTTCAGCAAGCACAGTAATGAGTGGGTATGCTCTTTCGAGGTCGTTGTTTTCCAGGGATTCGTTGGCGAGTCTGGTGATTTCGTCAACCGTCACGCTGCCCTGCGCCATATTTTCGCGCAGGACTGCAATATCCTGATATTCCATGCTCTGACTCCTATGTCCGTTGTCGCCGCGAGTACCCGTTGTCGGTCTATCGGGGCAATCCTGATGCAAGCTGACTTATACTTCGGCCAGCTCGGGAATTTCGGTTTGGGCTTCTTCCGGCTGCCTGGGCAGAGTGTCCATAATCCGGTGAGCTATACAGTATTCTGAATTAACCAGAATCAACTGCTTGGCCCGGTTGTTTTCGGTATTGATAATAACCGGTCCCTGAAGATTAGCGGAAATCTGATTGGCATCTTCCGGTACCGTAACTATCACATACGTCTCAACGGATTCAACTCTGGATACCTCCAGTTCCGCTATCTCGTTGGAGTTAACTTCTATCTTGTAGTTGGGGAAAAACACCCTCGGGTTGACTACAAGAAAAGCCACCGCCGGATCGTCGACTGACTGAAACCACATGAACGGTCTCAGTTCTTCGACATCCACCAGGCAATAGCGGGTGAGATGCTCGAACCCGAGAATCGGTTTCTCGGTTCTGATCATCTTCTCCTGCGGAATCTCGAGCGGTCCTAATCTCAGACTGTTTACAATCATAGATCCCATCCTATTTTGTCTATCTCAGAAAGTCTAATAACGACGGTTGTATTATTCGCGCGGTCGCTAAGAGCGCCGCCTGATAATTGTTTTCATATACGGCCAGATTCGTTGCCAGCTCTGTTATGTCGGCATCCTCCACCTCCGATAGCCGCTTCGTGAAAGTCAGCTGCTGGTCCACCAGCCGGCTGGCGGTGCTCTGGAGACGAACTCCGCGGCTTCCCACCGAGGACCGCTCGTAAAGCAGCTGGTCGATGGCAGATTCGAAATTGCCCAACAACTTCCCCACAGCTTCCTGATTGTCGGCCTCAAGCGCATTTAACAGAGCCAGGGCGGATCCCATCATGTCACTCGAACCGTAGATGCCGAGGTCCATGGCGGTTCTGCCGTTGCCGGTATCCTCGATTGTCAAGGAGCGCGTGGGATCATTGTTCACTATCTGGATTCCCCGACCATCGGGGTTGATTGACGCGGTTATATCCAGACCCGAAGTATTGAAGGCATTAAGAATATCCCCTACTGTCACGATAGAGGGACTCCCCAGGTCCAGAAAGAGTGTCCGCTCTCCCTGACACACTTTGATCTCTCCAAGTTCAAAACCGAGGCCGTGATTCAAATCGGCCACGTTGCTGCTGGCCAACAAAAGCGGATCCAGATCAGAGCCCGGAAAATCGGCGAAAAATTCACCCAGAATTCCGAGGTCCGTAGCTGTCGTTCCCGGTCCCTCGATCACTTCAAAACTCACCGTAGGATTCAAATCGTCGCCGACCAGAGTCGGATTAATCTGTCCCGCGATTCCCAGATTAGTAGCCACACTGCTGAAGTCCGAAATCTCAGTGATCGAAAGTCCCAGCCCAACAGCGTTGGTGTCTCTGATCTCGAAGCCGGTCCCGGCGGCGTTTATCTGCATCGTTACATTCGAGATGCCGGCATCAACCACCTGCGTGTTGAAATTCGATATTATGTCACCGATAGTAGATGAACCGCTCAGGTCAATCTGCACGTCGGTCGCACCATAGTCGGTTAGTCTAATTTTGCCTTCAGAAAGATCAACGCCGTTTCCGCCGTTGATAACATCGAGCGAGGTAATATTTGAGATTAAGCCATTTTCCGTCGCATCAAGAAGGATATTGTTACCTTCATTACCGATGCTCGCCGTCAGGTTGCCAATGCCGAACCAGGTCAGGTAGGCGTTTATGCCGTTTGTTACCTCCGCGACATCGGTACACATGCCCACAAATACTGAAGCCGTTATACCGAGATTTCTGTCAACAATCGTAAATGAACCCGGGGTCTGGTTTATGCCTTCGCCGTTGTGCAAATCATCCAGAAGGGTGGCTCCCGTCACCGCTACATCGAGGTCGGCGTCCCCACCCAGAACGGACAATTCCTTGAGGAACACGTCGGCGGCATTGATATTGATGCCCATATCGACGGCATTGTCTATCTGGAACTTAATCGAACCGTAGTCACCGTTGTACCTGACGCCATTGCTCGAAGCTATCAATGCGCTATCGTCGGTACGGTAGCCACTGAAGACATACTTATCTTCGAGCTTGTAGTTGGATAGCTGCATTAACTGCTCAAAAATCTGCTTTACCTGTGTGGCGGCGGCTGTTCTCGATGTCCCATCGTCATCGGCAACCTCATTGGACATTGAAACCGCGATTTCCCGAAGATCCGAGATCAGGTTTTTGGCGTCAGCCAGAACCGTGTCATAAGACTGTTGCCACTGTTGTGCCCTGTCTACATTCTTCTGGTATTGGGCGTTCTTGGCCAGTTCCGAACGATAATCCAGATCGCGAATAGTCCCAAGGGGATCATCGGATGGCTGATTTATCCTTCTTCCGTTGGACAGCTGGCCTTGTACCTCCAGCAGTCGCTGCAGAGCAGCCTGGGTGTTATACAACACCGTGCTGTTCATCATGGCATTAGTGACTCTCATGGCTCATTTCCTGTTCGTATCCGCAAATTACGGTCTGCGCGACCGTCGCCCGCGGGACGAGTTTCTTTCTTTCTGACTGTCGTCCTTGTAATCGATCTCGGGGGGCGAGGCACTTTCCTTCTTGCTACTCGAAATCTTTCCCTTGATCAGTTTTACCATACCCTTCAGGTCGTTGGTAAGTGACTTGGATGCTTTGCGATTCTCTTCTTGAATCTTGACGTAGATCTCCTCGCGGTGTACGACTACGTCAAGCGGAGCATCTATCCCTATCCTTACCTGTCGACCGTGAATCCCCAACACGGAGATTCTGATATCCTCCCCGATGTTAATAGACTCACCTAACTTCCTTGTTAAAATCAGCACAATACACCCTCCTTAGTGTCCTGCCGTGTTACCCTGTTATCTTCCGACTATCCCCATCCCTGAGATAACCGTATCGAGGGCCTCATCGATTGCTGTAATTACCCGCGCCGCGGCTTCATATGCCTGCTGGAACTTGATCATATTGGTCATTTCCTCGTCCAGCGACACCCCCTGAACCGATTCGCGCGAGTTCGATATCTGTTGCGCCAGTAAATCAAAATTCGATGCGAACGACTGCGACTCACGTGATTTTACGCCCAGCGTTCCGATCATCGAGTTATAAAATTCCGTCATCGACACCGTGCCGTTCTCCATAACACCGGTATCGCGGAGTTTACTTATTGCTACCGCTATTTCCTGATCCCCCTCCTCGCCACTGGCCGAAGCGGCTATGCGGGAGGCATCGGCCAGTATCTCCGAGCTGATACAGATGTTGTTCGCATCCACACAGTTTGCGTCGAAGAAATTTATGCCGGTTGAACCGTTTAACCCGTAGCCCGTACTGTGAAGCGCGTTGACCTGTTCGACTACCGACCTGGCCAGCGTATTGAGTTCATCGATATAACCCGGTACGATTTTGTCGCGCGAGTCAATAAGACCTTTCATTTGACCGTTATTGTTCACCAACTCTACCGAGGTACCTTCCCACACGAGTTTATGTATGGGCTCTCCGTTGATACTCTCCACCTTTGTCCCGACCCGAATTGTATCCGCCCCGTTCACGATCGACATGGAACCCATATAAACAGTCAGGTCACCGTTTTTCTGCTCCACTGTATTGACATCTATCAAGGTGGACAACTCGTCCACAAGAAGGTCACGCCTGTCTCTTAAATCGTTTGCATGAGTCCCACCCAGTTCCTGGGCACGGATCTGATTGTTGAGCTGGGCTACTTCCGATGTAATCATATTGACCTGTTCGGTGACGTTGACGATATCCTGATCTAGTGAAGTCTGAAGACGGGTAAGCTCGGCCGCTAACTCGTGAAAACCGTTGGTCAGACGTTCCGCTTCGGCCAGTATGTTCGACCGCGTCCCCTCGTAGGTCGATAGAGCCGACCACGATTCCCAGAATGCGTTCAACCTGTCTGAAAGCGTATTGTCATTGGGTTCGTTGAACATGGTCTCTACCTGGGAATATACCTTTTCCTTGTAGGACCACTGGCCGAGCGACTTATTTTCCTGACGATACTGTTGACCGAGGAAAAGGTCGCGAACGTGTTTGATGTCGGTGACATTGATTCCCGTCCCCAGCACACCCTGGGTGGTTTCTATCGGATACGTTGCTGAAATCGTCACTCTTTGCCGCGAGTAACCCGGGGTGTCGACATTGGCGATGTTATGACCCACCGTATTCAAGCACGCCTGGTTTGCCAGCAGTGCTCTTCGGCCGATATCAAGTGTTTGGAATAGACCTGGCATCACGCCCTCCTGTCAACCGCAACATTCTGTTTGCGGTCTTTGGAGGCGCCCTCTTGCGTATAGGTCGACTCCGGACTGTTCACTCTGGAAAGCATCTCCATCGTTTTGAGGATGTATTCCCTCGAACGGTTAAGCAACATGGCGTTTTGATTGCGAGTTCTGTTTATCTTTTCATTTAGATCCAGGATAAAGCGCTGCAGCCTTTGCAGGCGATCGGCCTGGTCCTGATCGACGATCTCAAGAAGCCGTGTGACATTGAGGTCGCCTTCGATATTGTTGGCAATTTTGATTTCGTGCACCAACTCGAGACGCCTCTTGTTCATCAGCTGGCTTTCAACAAGTTTTTCCCGCTGTAAATCGGTAATGCGATTTAATCCCTCCGCGTCGTTTTTGACGAGCATTTCCTGCTGCTTCTCCAGCAATTCAAGAAACGACTCAAAGATGGCGGCTTCCTTGCTGATCAGATCTATCAGCTTGTTTATCATATCCTATATTTCCTTAAAAGCGTCCTACACATTATTATCGGTCTTCACACGCTACTCTTTAGGTATCGCACTACCCGCAGTGTGACCGAGCGTGTTCAGGGTATCTATAACTTTCTCAACGTATTTCTGCGTTTCGGCGAACGGAGGGACCCCTCCGTAGCGCTCCACATTCCCCGGCCCCGCATTGTAGGCCGCCAGGGCCAACTTCAGCGACCCGAAACGGTCTACGAGATCTTTCAAATAGCGGCTTCCGGCCTCTATATTCTGCCTCGGATCAAAGACTTCCTCTACCCCGTAATCACTTGCCGTTGAGTCCATAAGCTGCATCAGCCCTTTGGCTCCGGCCGGGGATACCGCCGAGGCGTCACCGTTGGACTCCGCCCTTATGACCGACACAATTAGCGCCGGGTCAAGCGAGGTCGTATCGGCAGCATTGGCTATGTACTCGCCGTATCGAGAGAGAATCGAATCTTGCTTCATACTCGAAGGTCGCGAGACCACGGGAAGCAGTTTTGGCTCATCCGGTTTAATCTCAAATTTCTCTTCCGGCTCCGGAATTTTGTCGTACTCCCGTGCTTCCAGCTTGATACCTTCACTATCCTCCGCTCCAAGCGGTCTAATTACCGCGGCAGGTCGCACCGGGTCGAACTGGGTTTCCACCAATTTCACCATCGACTCGTAAAGCATCTCCGATATCGACTGTTTCCCGCCGCTGACCATCTTCCGCGACAGCTCCATATCAAACATTTCCGTGAAGATATCTTTGCCGGCATCACCGGAGAACGGCGCTCCTTCGCTGAACGTCGATTCGGGCACGGTCTTTCGCATTGTCTTGAGCATCTGGTACATGAAAAACGACTCAAACTCCTGCGTGGCCTTTTTGAGACGGGCTTTTTCGCCCTCAAGGTTGGCAGAGGTCTGGTCTTTCAGTTTTTCCACATCGGACTGCGGAAAAGCAACGACCGCCTTATTTGCGCCGGTAATAGACATTATAGAATTATAAGCTCCGACCTCAGGGCGCCGGCCTGTTTGAGCGCCTGGAATATGGCGATTATATCTCGCGGCGTAGCGCCAATCTTGTTGAGGGCACTGGCCACATCGGATAGATAGACCGACCGTTTCAGATGCACCACCCTGGCCGTTTCATCGTTTACGTTTATGCGTGATTCCTGCGTAACCACCGTCTCCCCGGAGCTGAACGGCTCCGGCTGCGAGATAATAGGCATCGACTGAATGTTCACGGTTATCGTTCCGTGAGCGATTGCTACCGGCTCGATAGTCACGTGTTCGCCGGCCACTATCGTACCGGTCTTCTCATTTATGACCACTCTGGCGGTATTATCCGGTACAACCGAGAGTTGGCCGATATCCGAGATGAATTTCGTGCGATTGAGCGGATGCATCAGCGAGTCGGGGACCATGACCCTCACCGCACCACCACTTTCGGCGAGTGCCGTGGTTCCGTACTTGATATTAATTCGCTCGGCTATTCTGTGTGCGGTCGTGAAATCCGGGTCGCGTAGCGCCAGATACAGCTCACGCGAATCCCCCGACTTATCATCCAGAGGCGTCGTAACCTTCGCCCCTCCCGGCACCCTGCCGACCAGGGTATAGTTGTTGACTATCTTGTTGGTTTCGTCGACCTGAACATTGAACCCGCCTATGGATACCGCTCCCTGAGCCACGGCCCGAACGATACCGTTGGCATCGGACAAGGGCGTCAGAAGCAGCGTTCCCCCCTGAAGGGAGTTGGCGTCACCGATCGATGAAACGGTAACGTCAAAATACACACCCTCCTTCTGTACGCTCGACATTTTGGCCGTCACCAGCACTGCGGCAACGTTCTTGACTTTTATTTTGCTGGCATCTACGGTGAGGCCCATGCGTTCCATCATATTGGCCAGCGATTGAATGGTAAACTGCGTGCCGCTTCCGTCACCGCTTCCGTCCAAACCAATCACAAGGCCATAACCGATCAAGTCCACTTCCTGCTTGTTCTGGAAATCGCAGATATCTTTAATGCGAACCTTGTTCGCCTCGGCAGGACTCCAGAGCATAAGGATTATCGAAAGAATCAGCATCAAGCCGGTCGGCGTGGCCAGTCTGTTAAATAATGCTATCAACATATACCACTCCTAAAACAGCCAGTTGAAGAATCTCGTGACAAATCCGGGGCGGGAAGCCGTGTTCGAGCTTCCTTTGCCGGTATAGTGGATCTCGGCGTCAGCTATCAGATACGAGTCGATAGTATTATCAGGTGTAATGTCTTTTTGACGAACCACACCGTTTAGAGTTAGAGTCTCTCTGTCGCCGGAAATACCGAGGGTTCTCGACCCTTCGATGATCAAATCACCGTTCGAACGGACATCGACGACCGTGACCGACATCTTGGCCCGGAGCGATCCGTTGCGGGTGTTTTCGCCTTTTCCGTTAAACGAATTCTTGTTCTCGCCATCCGCGCCAAAAAGCGGAATAAAGTCAAGCGTCCCGATACCCGGTCCGCCGCTGACCGATGACTTGGTTGATTTCTCCGTTTTGTTTTCAACCTTGCTGGTGGCATTGTTCTGCTCATATATCAAAACCGTCAGAATATCTCCTACCTGATGCGCCTTGATATCCGTAAACAGTGACTGCGCCTGTCCGAAGTCATTGCCAAGGACCTTTACCGTAAACGGCAAAAGCAGCAGAACCGCCAGTATGAATAAAATCCTTTTTATGTTCATGGTACCCTCTAAATGAATGTTCCTATGGGTCTACACTTACCGCGTTTTCATCAATGACGCGGGCAACAATTATCTTCTTGGTAGCTTTGTTTTTCACCTTGATATAATCACCGGTGATACCTGATTGCATGGCAATTCCGGCCGCCGTGATTTTACACAAACCGTCATTGTAGACGATGAGAGTCTCCCGTCCGCTTTCCACATCGGGAATAGGCTCAATGGCGCCGCTGGTTAAGATCGTGCCGACTCGAAGGTTTCGTGCGGCCCGATAGCCTTTGATAGCCTCGGGCGATTCCATCGGCTGCTCCGTCAGGTTCGTTATTTCCATTCGCTCAAGACCGAACTGATCCGGCGATAACGCGTCGGAACGCTTTATACGATCCTTCACGACAAGCACTGTCTGGTACTTCTTTATCCTCATCCGTACCTGGTTTGTCTCCACTTCCTCGCCATTCTCAATGATCGTTGCGAGTATCGTGAAAAGACCAATCGGGTCTTTCTGTGAGAGAGGGCGAAAAGTCAACTGGCGTCCGTCAAGAGACTCAGTCTTAAGCTGGTTGGTGAGAACTTCTATTTCGTAGGTTTCCGGATCCAACCCGTAAGATGTCATGATCTCGTCAACGATAATCTCGGTTGTAGACATAGAAGGAACGGCCAGTGAACACACCGGAGTCAGAAAAATGATTATTGCTAAGATTCGTTTTAAGTTCGTCATCTCACGTTATCTCTTAAGGCTATTGGCCAGTTGCGCCATGTCATCGGCGGTCTGGATAGCTTTGGAATTCATCTCGTAAGCTCTCTGGGCTACGATCATATTGACCATCTCATCGACCACATCCACGTTCGACATCTCCAGATACCCCTGGTCGATCGACCCGAGGCCGCTCTGAGTCGGAATATCAGTGATGGGGTCGCCCGATGCTCCAGTCTGGACAAAGAGGTTATGCCCGATGGCGCTCAAACCGGCGGGATTTATGAATCGGGCCAGCTCAATCTGTCCGATCTGCGTTGGCGTATCGCTTCCGGTCTGCAACACCTCTACCGTTCCGTCACTTCCGATAGAAATCGAACTTGCGTCTTCCGGTATGGTGAGCTGCGGCAGTAGCGAATAACCTTCCGATGTCACAACCGTTCCATCGGCCGACATCTTAAATGTTCCATCGCGCGTATAGACGGTGCTACCATCGGGATATTCGACCTGAAAGAAACCATCACCGGTGATGGCCATATCCAGCGGATTGCCGGTACCTGTCAGATCACCTTCCGTAAACTGTCTGTGGGTTGCTACAGGTTTCGTACCGTACCCGATAGAGAGTCCGGTGGGCACTTCGGTGCTGATCGAAGATGCACTCCCCGCCTGGCGAATGTTCTGGTAGAGCACATCCTGAAACTCCACGTTGCTCTTTTTGAAGCCCGTAGTATTAACATTAGCCAGGTTGTTGGCTATGTTGTCGACATTCATCTGCTGTGCTATCATGCCTGTGGCGGCTGTTCGCATAGCTTTGATCATAGTAACCTCCTATGTCAATTCTTCTCGTTCTTAGCCTTTGGTGCCGACGCGATTGAACAGGTGGTCCAGTGACTGATCCTGTATCTGTATCGCCTTGGAATCGGCTTCATATTGTCTGAAAGAGATGATCATATCGACCATTTCCCTCACAATATCAACGTTGGCAGCTTCAAGGTAACCCTGCTGGATAGTGGCATAACTCACGGGACTCACGCTCACTCCCTCCGGCACCCTGAACATGGAGCTTCCAAGTTTCTCCAGCTTTTCAAGGTCATCGACCGTCACCGGCACAATCTGTCCGACCGTAGCTCCGTCGGACTGCACCGTGCCGTTCTGAGCCACCATTACCTCACCGTTGCCGACCTGAATGGCACCACCCTCGGCTACAAGGAGCGCTCCTCCTGGAAACTCTATGTAACCGTCGTTACTGACGCCAAAAGCGCCGGCTCTCGTGAGAGCAGTGGAACCATCGGGCAATTGAAGCTGGAAGAACCCGTCGCCGTCAATGGCAAGATCTAATGCATTACCGGTCTTGTTGAACACTCCGGGCGCATAGTTCGTGTACACTTCATCCACCATCGGCTGTTGCCAGTCCGACGGTTTCGGTAAGTGTCTTCGCTGAGCCTTGGAGAGCTCCTTGGTGAAGACCGTATCTTTCTTGAAGCCAACCGTGGAAACATTAGCGATGTTATTCGCCGTTGTCTCCTGCTTCTTGATGCGGGGAATCATCCCCGACGCGGATGTATAAATTCCTTTTATCACGTTTTCCTCCACTGCGTTGGAAAGCATAGGCTGTGCCAACCCGGCCACAATCACGTAAGTCGCATCAGGGCAGCACATTACAGTGCGGGGGTTGCTATTGTCGGGGCGGTCGCGAGGAATCGATTACATGTTCGATTGGGAATATTTTTCTGTATTGAGCGAGGTGCGGAAGGTCAGGCCTTCGCATTCGCCTTCTTCTGGCGGTAGCTGGAAATACCGGTCTCGTCGGACTCTTTGGTCAGGGCCGATTCCATCTTCTTATAATGATCTTCTTCTTGCTGCTCTTTAAGTTTATCGTACTTCTTGCGCTCCCTGGTCGCCTCAAGCAGCTCGTGCCTCCGGCTGAACTCTTCCTTCCGAAGAGCCCTTAGAAGCTCCTGCCCCATCATGGTGTCACGTTTGAGTTTGAACAGGTAGCGCGATACCACCAGCATCTCTGCCACCGAAAACGGACCGCTAACGCTCAACCGCTGATGTTCCTTTGTGGCATCACGGCAATTATCGATCTCCCTGAGCCTCTCCTCCTGCTCCTGGACCTTTTTCACGGTTAGGGCAAGCTTCTTCTGGCGTTCCTTCTCAATATGTTCTTTCACTTTGAGAAGTGCATGTAAGCGATATCTGAATTTCTTCATGATGATTCAGTTATGATTCTATTATTTCTGCCAGCTGTCTTATGGACTCTTCGGGATCGGAAAGTTCCATGATCCCCTGACGAAAGAATGCGTAGAGGTCGTCTATCTTGGAAATGGCAAAATCGATTTTGGAGTTTGAGCCTTTAACATAAGCGCCGATATTTATCAGGTCTTCCGCCTCGCGGTAAACAGACAGTATCTCCCTCACGCGACCCGCCAGTTTGCGTTCATCATCGGGAACGACATCTACCATCAAGCCGGCTGATCGAATCCAGGATATCGACAGCGGGGTATTGGTTCATCGAAGCAAGTCTTCGCGAAAGACTGACGTGTCCATCGAGGATGGAGCGTACAGCATCGCTGACCGGCTCGTTCATATCATCACCTTCCACCAATACCGAATAGAGTCCGGTAATTGAACCGGTGTCGTTTTGCCCCGCCCGCTCGAGAAGTCTTGGCAGTAGCGCGAAGACAGAGGGTGTGTAGCCCTTACTCGTCGGCGGTTCTCCCACCGCGATGCCGATTTCACGCTGAGCCATGGCTATTCGCGTCAATGAATCCATCAGGAGCATCACGCTCTTGCCCTGGTCGCGAAAATACTCGGCAATCGTAGTCGCCACCAGGGCTCCCTTGATTCTTATCAAGGCGGGCTGGTCCGAGGTTACCGCCACGACAACCGTATTTTTCATGCCCTCCGGTCCGAGGTCTTTTTCAATAAACTCGCGAACCTCTCTCCCGCGTTCACCTACCAGCGCCACGACATTGATATCTGCCGATGACCCTCTGGCCATCATTCCCAACATGACCGACTTGCCAACTCCTGAACCGGCAAAAATGCCCATTCTCTGACCCTTACCAACTGTGGCCGTCAGATCTATCGCCTTAATACCGGTATTCAGCCGTTGCGCGATCCGCTTGCGCCTCAACGCAGGTATGGGTTCAGCGTTGACGGAGCGAGTACTGGTGGTGATCAACATCCCCTTACCATCTATCGGTTGACCGAGACCGCCAAGGATTCGACCAATCAGCTCCGGACCAACAGGCACGCGCAGTTGTTCCGATGTCGATGTTACGATAGCTCCGGGAGTAATACCATTGATAGGGCCGAGCGGCATCAGCAGAATGCGGTTGTCGCGAAAGCCGACTACCTCGGCCAACACCTTTTGCCCGTCATCATAATTCTCAATATTACAGATACGACCGATTGAAATGGCTGGACCGGCCGATTCGATCACCAGCCCCACAACCTGGGTGACCTTGCCGAAATGCTTCACCGTATTGGCCTTCTCGATACGGGCGGCATAAGTGTCATAGGGAATCAAGTTCACTGTCGATCTTCCCCCGAAACGAGTACCTCCTTCACCACCTCGAACTGCGATTCCAGCCTGGCATCGATATCGCCGCTGGGCGTCTCAATAAAACAGCCTCCGTAGTGAACTCTCGGATCAGGTTCCACGGTGATTTCTTTAATGCTCGTAGATCCCCCCAGGAACCTCTCTATGTTTTGCTCAACAATGGGGTGGTGTCTGGGATTGACTTTTATTTTCAATTTGGAACGGTCGATCAGGGTATCGATCACACCGCTTATGATTTTCAGCGTTATTTCGGCATCGGCCTCGACGGCATCGAACGTCACCTTGCGACTGATGGCAAGTATCAATTCGAGCACTTTCTGGCGTGCCTCCTCCAGAAGAGCTTCGCGCTGCGAGACCGTCTCCTTTATGGCCTGGTCAAATTGTTGAAGCACTTTCTTCGCTTCATCCAGACCTTTCCGGAGCCCGGCTTCGTATCCCTGTTGATACCCTTGTTGCTGCGATTTTTCGGCCTCCTCGAGCAGTCTCTGCTCGATTTTGAAAACCTGCCCGATGGGGATAAACTTGGCCCCATCGTAATCGGTCACAACGGAAACGACAGGAAACAGTGTCCCGAGGCGTTTCTCCGCCTTGCTTTCCAGCTCAACATCAAGATGTTTTTCACCAATAAAAACAACGGGAGCCTGGGTCTGTGTGCGTATGATCTTAGACAATGATATCCTCTTTGCCGCCTCTTCCGGAGATAATGATCTGGCCTTCCTCCTCGAGTCGGCGGACTGCCTCGACAATTCGTCCCTGCGCCGCCTCGACATCGGACAGACGCGTCGGGCCCATAAATTCCATCTCTTCCTGGATCATCACCGCCACACGTTCGGAGACGTTAGCGAATATCTTCTTTTTGACATCGTCGGTCGTCGCCTTGAGAGCAACGGCAATGTCCTTGGTCTCGATTTCTTTAAGCAGGCGCTGGATTGAGCGGTCGTCAAGAAGCACAATGTCGTCGAAGACAAACATCATGTTCTTGATTTCAGCGGCCAGATCGGCATCCTCGGCTTCCAGCGACTGTAAAATATTCTTTTCCGCCGTGGTATCGATAAGGTTCAGCACCTCCGCTATCGCTTTGGCGCCACCCGATGACGACATCTCTCCGCCGGCGGTGCGTTCAAAATGCCCCTCCAGCGTTTGCTCGATCTCCATGAGAATCTCAGGAGCAATCTTTTCCATCATCGCGATCCGGAGAGCAACCTCGCCCTGAAGCTCCGGTGCCAGTTCCGAAAGCACCGCGGCTGCATGCTGCGGATTGAGCTGTGTCAAAATCAATGAGATTGTCTGCGGATGCTCGTTTTGGAGAAAACTGGTCAATTGCTTTGGATCAATATCTTTCAGAAGAGAAAAGCCTTTGGAGTGAATCGAAGACTCCAATCGGTGCATTATCTCCTTGGCCTTCTGTGCGCCAACAGCCTTTTCAAGTATCTGGTGCGCGAAATCCACGCCACCCTGGGAGATGTATTGCCGGGCCATGAACACCTGATGGCATTCCTCTATCACCCTTGCTTCAATCTCCGATGGCACGTCACGCAGATTGGCAATTTCAACAGTGATGGATTCAAGGTCACCTTCGCTCATCCCCTTCAGGACGAGAGCCGACACTTCCGAGCCAAAGGCTACCAGCGCAACCGCCGCCTTTTGCATATTTGTCATTTCTTCGTATCTCATAGCTGACCTACTCAACCATCATTGTTTTTATCACTTTAGCGATTTCTTCCGGCTGCTCTTTCGCCGTCCGCTGCATCTTGTCAATCAACCGCGGCTGACGCACTTCCGCCTCAATCGGCTCCAGCTCCTCGGGCTGCGATACTGCGGCCTCTCGCGGCTGACCCGCTGATGCAGTCTGAACGCGACGCGGCGCCGCCGGGGCAAACGCACCGAGAGCGGAGAATAGTTTCGATGATTTCTTCTTCAGATAGAAAAACAGCAGGGCAAACAACAAAACCAGACCAACCTTCCGGGCGATATCCATATAAAATTCCCGCATGTACATGCTGTCCAGAAGGTCCTGATCATCCTGAAGATTGTTACGGTCAAAGGCTATGTTGACCATTTCAATCTGGTCATTGCGCTGCTGGTCGAAACCAACGGCGTTCTTGACGATCGAGGCCAAACGGTCCAGTTCTTCCTGCGGCCGGGGCTGGTACATCATCTCCATCGCTCCGCCTTCACCCTCAACCGGCGTATAAATACCATCGACCAACACAGCGACTGATAGCCTGCCGATTGTCCCGATGGCGTTTACTATATGCTCAACTGTCTTGTTCAATTCATAATTCGTGATTACCGTTTCGGTATTATCATCCTGCTTGCTCTCGGAATCTTCCGCTGCCTTATCAGTCGCCGATAGCGTACTCTTAACACGCTCCTCGCTTCTGACTGATGGAGCATTAGGGTCGAACGTCTCGGATGTCTTTTCTATCTGTTGAAAGTCCAGATCAGCCGTCACGCGGATCACCGATTTCCCCTGACCCAGCACATCGTCCATCATGGACTGAGCTTTATCCTGAAGGTATTGCTCCACCTGCTTGCGGACTTCAAGCTGCGAGGATGACAGACCCGCCAGAGGGTCGTTTTCGGTACCCGACGACATTAGATTTCCGTCATAATCGACAATGGCAATATTGCTCGGCTTCAGACCTTCTACCGAGGATGCCACCAGGTGGGTTATTCCCTTTATCTGGCGCTTGGATAAGTCGGCGTTACCTTTTAGCTTCAAAACCACCGAAGCCGTGGCGTCCTTTTGGTCCTTCTTGAAAAGTCTCTCTTTGGGCATCACGATATGAACCCGCGCCGCCTGAACCTCGTTGAGCTGCATGATGGTGCGCGTAAGCTCACCCTCAAGAGCACGCCTGAAATTCAGGTTCTGCAGGAAATCCGTCATTCCCAGATTGTTTTCATCAAAGATTGAGTAGCCCATAGTCCCCGATCGCGGCAAACCCTCACTGGCCAGCGCTATTCGCGTACCGTAAACATCGCCCGAAGGTACTTCGATAGTACCGCCGCCATCGGAAAGCTGGTAAGGGATTTTGTTGTCGCTGAGGTAGGATACTATCTCGCCGGCTTCGTTCTGATCGAGATCGGAATAGAGCCGGGCGTATGTAATGCTGTTGAGCCACCCGACTACAAAAATTATTCCTACAATTGAACCGGCGACTACACCGAGCAACATCATGACCTGGCTTGGGGTCATCCGCCCGACGTAGTCCATCAGATTCTTAAAATATTCTCCAATCCTTCCCATCATAAGTCCTATTTATCGTTTTTGTCACCAGCCATCCTTGGCTGCATCAAACGTGCGTATATGGTTAAAGTGGCATTGACATAATTTGGTTATAAGCGGTAACCAGCTTGTTTCTTACCTCCAGAAGCAGGTCCATAGCAATGCCCGCCTCTTCAGCTTTGATCATCAACTGATGCAACTCGACCGGATCACCGGACAGAAAAGCCTCCTGGATCTCGCCGGCATCCAACTGGGCATCGTTGACGGAATTAATCATATTTGAGAAAAGGTCCGAAAAACTGGCTGTCAGCTTTGGGCTGACCCAGGGCCTTCTCGGGGCTGGCGATGTCGAGCTTCTCGATAAGACCCGGCACCAGCCTGTTTATGTTACCCGCTATTCCGCTCATGGTCACACCTTGACGTCCACCATGCCGCCCAGAAGACTGCTTTCGGAATCTACCTGGCTATCCTGCTGATAACCGGGGCCGAAACGGGAGCTATCTCGAAAACGGCTGAAAAGAATGTCGAGAGCGTTTTTCTCCTCGGGGGTGAGAATATCGGCGTAATTGCTGACACTGGCTCTCACCGAAACCCGCGATTCCTCGCCGGCGTTCTGAGGAGATATGTTGACTTTTTTCGCTGCCGTATCCGCCTGATTTTCCTGCGTCAACTGCCGCGTCGAAGCATCATCACGCCGTACGGTCTGCTCGTATGACTGAATAGCTACAGGATTAATCTTCATGGTCTAATTTCCTATACTATTAAATGTCCAATGATTGCTCGGCCATCTTCTTGGCGGCCGATATCGCTACCGTGTTGGCCTCATAGGCCCGTGAGGCAGACATCATATCGACCATCTCGTTCACTATCTCTATATCCGGATACTTTACATATCCTTCAGCATCGGCATCCGGATGACTGGGGTCGTGCACCAGTTTGAATCCGGATTCCGGGTCATCGACTACTTTCATATCTACATTGGAGTACTCGGTGGTCTCCCTGGTCTGCAAAGCTTTGGAGTTGATGTGATCCGGGCTGGTGCGCTGGAGCTTGAGGCCTGCCTTCTTCAAATGAGAGCTGAAACTTCCTTTAACCTTATCCTCGCTCACAACCACGCGCTCGCGCTGATATGGTCCGCCTTCAGCGGTACTGGTCGTTTCAGCGTTGGCGATATTCTTCGCCACCGTGTTCATCTTGGCGCGCTGGATGGAGAGTCCCTTCGCGGACAACTCTATCGCATTCAATAATCCAGCCATAACTTAACTCCTACTTACTCGAAATCACCTTGCGAATGCCTTCGAATCTTCTCTGAAGAAGCGAGGCACTGATGGTGAACATCAGTTCATTCTGTGCCAGGTCCGAGATTTCCTCATCGATATCCACCGAATTAAGATCGCCGTCTTTAACCCGCACCTCATCTGCTTTGGGGGCCTTGGCCTCATGGTTACCGGTCGGAATGTGAGCCTCATGAGTCAGCGCTCCGGCGACCTGATTCGTGTTTTTCGTCATCCGATTATATTCTTCGTGGAAGCTGATATCGCGGCTCTTATAGCCCGGCGTTGAGGAATTGGCTATGTTACCGCCGATCAGCTTGTGACGAAACGACGAAAGGTCCAGATATTTCTCAAAATCCGGAATTCCGGTTCGACTAAACAAAAATTGGGCAATCTTATTTTCCATAATCTCCAAAACCTGGATGTTCTCGCATTGTAGCAAAGCAAGACCAGTGCCAACTTTTGAATATGAGACTTATGCTCTTGAGAGACTGAGACTTAACGGTCGAGGACAAGCGTCAGGGCTAGGCCGGCAGTCGCCCGGGTTGGAAATTATTTCCAGCTCGAAGTGAATAAATTACTGATTCTCGGCGATGTAGTATAATTGGGACGAGGGCTCTTGCATCGAAAGCTCCATCGTCAGGATGACAATATCAACGCGTCTGTTCATGGCGCGGTTTTCAATTGAGTTGTTGGGCCGAATCGGCCGAAACTCACCATACCCCAGGGCCGACACTTTATCCGCCGGGAGGCCATAATTATCAATAAAATAGCGGACAACCTCGGTCGCCCTCGCCGTCGATAGCTCCCAGTTCGAAGGGTACACCGGAGTGTTAATTTGCCGGTCATCGGTATGACCTTCAATTCTCACGTGATTCGGCAAGCTGGCTATGCGGTCATGGACAATATCAAGAATATCCATCGCTTTCAATTCCAGATGTGCCGAGCCTTCCCTGAAAAGAGCCGACTCCATTATATGCACCACCAGCCCGCGCTCGGTGATTTCAGTCTGGAGTTCGTCGGCGCGCTGCAGCTTTTTGAATCTTTCTTCAATCTGCTGCTGAACCGATCTGAGATCGCCCAGCTTCATGAGTTCACTGCCCTTGCGAATATCCTCGTCGGTCAATTTATTGAAAACCGTCGTGCCACCTTTGAGAACGCCGTTAAGCGCTTCGGCCATCTTGCCGAACCGCTTGGCATCGATACGGGACATTGAATACATAACAATGAAGAAAGCGAGCAACAGGGTGATTAAGTCAGCATAGGTCAAAAGCCAGCGCTCGAGATTTTCGCTGTCGGGGCTGTTTTTCTTTTTGCGACGCAAGTTTTATACCTCGTGTCTGCGATTGCGGGGCGCAATAAACGCCATAAGACGGGTACGAATATTCCGCGGATTCTCGCCGGACTGTAGCCAGAGGACGCCCTCCATAATCAACTCCAGATGCGCGATTTCTTCCTCATGACGCATCCGCAATTTATCGGAAACCGGCAGAAAGAAAAGATTGGCCAGGCCTACTCCCCAAAGAGTAGCGATAAATGCCGCCGCAATGGCCGCCGCCATTCGCGAGGCATCCGAAGTATTACTGAGGGTGTGAATGAGTCCTAAAACCGTACCGAGAATACCCATGGTCGGCGAAAAACCGCCCGCCTTCTGAAAGAAAGCGATTCCTTTTTTGTGCCGCTCTTCTACATAAGCAATTTCTGTTTCCAGAATCTCACGCAGGGCTGTAACCTCAGTACCATCGATCACCAACTGAATAGCCTTCTTGAAAAAAGGATCGGTGATAGTGGACAGGTTGGCCTCTAAACCTAAAATACCCTCCCGTCGGGCCTTCTCAGAAAGCTTCACAATCCTGTCTATGGTATCGTTGCACTGACGTGTCGTGCCGGAGAATGCCAGCCTCAGAAAAGTCGGAACCTTCAGCACCGTCTCCATCGAGGTGGTCACCGTAGTGGCTCCGAGAGTACCGCCAATGACGATCAGCATCGGCGCCAACAGGAACACCGAACTTAAGTGTCCACCTTCCAGCACAAAAGAGCCGCCAATGGCGCCAACCGCGACTACAAGTCCAATAATTGTAGCAAAGTCCATGTTTATTTCTGATGTCGGCCTAAAGCCGGTATCTCATTTCACTTAACAATCGGGCATATTTGCCCTCCTGTTCAATATCGGCACAAACTCCATTTTATGTAGTGCTTTGGGCGGATTATCCCGAAACTGCAGGGATCTCGCCGGGTAAGACTAAACTGAGGACCGGGCCAATCAGTCCTGTATCTTATATTCGGCCAATTTGTTTCTTATAGTACGGGTCGTAATGCCAAGAGCCTCGGCGGCCCTTGTTTTATTGCCGTTATACTTTTCGAGCGTCTTTAATATGAGGTACTTGTTGCCCTCTTCAAGTTTCATCGGGACACTCAAGCTCGGCAAATCGTCGCCAATCGGGCCAAGTACCAGGTCGGTCGGGAAATCATCCTCGGTCAAGACATCGGCTCTGGACGTCACCACCGCCCGCTCAATAAGATTCTCCAACTCACGCACATTGCCGGGCCAATGGTAGCGCATAAAAAGACCCAGGGCGTCATCATCCATTCCCGTGACCTGCTTGCCATTCTCTTCATTGTACCGGTTTATGAAATGCTGCACCAGCAACGGAATATCCTCTTTCCTCTCATTCAGAGGGCACAAATGAATAGGTATGACATTTAACCGGTAAAACAAATCTTCCCTGAATCGGCCGGAAGATATGAATTCCTTGAGGTTACGGTTCGATGTCGCAATGATTCTGACATCAACCGAGATAGTCGTACTCGAGCCGATCCGCTCGAACTCACGCTCCTGCAAAACCCGCAAAAGCTTTGACTGGAGATTCAGCGGCATTTCTGAAATTTCATCCAGAAGCAGAGTACCTCCATCAGCCAGTTCGAATCGCCCGCGATTCGTCTTCTTGGCGTCGGTGAAAGCTCCCTTCTCATACCCGAAAAGCTCGGCCTCGACCAGATTTTCCGGCAACGCCGCACAGTTGAGCTTAATGAACGGACCTTCTCTTCGATTCGATGCATAATGGATAGCTCGCGCTACGAGCTCCTTACCTGTACCAGAGCCTCCGGTTATCATCACTGTGGAGCGTGCTTTAGAGATCGAGATTATCAGATCGAAAACTTCTTTCATCGCCTTGGATTTGCCGATTATGTTCTGAAAACGGTGCGCCAGGTCCTGACGCATAATCTCGTTGTCGGATTTTAACCGGATCATCTCCGTTACCCGGTTAAGTATATGCTCGATTGTCTCCGGCAATACCGGCTTCAACAGAAAATCATATGCCCCGAGCTTAATAGCTTTTACAGCCGTTTCCACCGTGCCATAGGCGGTCATGATAATATACACCATCTCCGGATAGAGCTGCTTCGCATGCTTCAGCAGCGAAATGCCATCCATCTCCTTCATCTTCAGGTCGGCCAGAACGATATCGAATTCATTTTCCTTGAGTACTGTAAGCGCCTCCTCGCCGGAATATACCGCCTTACAATCATACCCCGACCGCTGCAGGGTTTCGACCAGGAATTCGTTTACCAGCTTATCATCGTCGACAACTAAAACGGAATATTTCATACTCATTACTCCATACGGGTACCATCAATCCGGGCAGGGATCAATAGATAGAAAATTGCTCCTTTTCCATCCTTCTTGTTTTCGACAAATATTTCACCACCGTGGGCCTTGGTGATCTTCCACGCCACCGCCAGCCCCAGGCCGTTACCTTCACGTTTTGTCGTGAAAAACGGTGCGAATATACGGTCTATGCACTCCTCGGCTATGCCACAACCGCTGTCAGATATAGTCGTTTCAACCACCGTCTCGTTCACACTCAGCATAGTCCTGTCACCATACTTTGAAAGTGCCGTCTGGCGGGGCAGTTTTTGCATGCAAATCTCTATCAATCCCTCTTCTTTGCACGCATCGAGTGCGTTTCCCATAATGTTAAAGAAAACCTGACGGAACAGCATTTTATCAAGATGAAGGCTGACCGGTTCTGCAGTCGGATGCCGGAGCGCTTTGTAATCTATAATTATCTTTTCGAGACGTTGCTGATGGTCATTTTTGAACTGGTCGATAGCGGCTTTGATGAAACTCTCGTAGTTTACCTCGGCCTTATTGACCTCCTCAAAGCGACTGTAACTCAACAACGTGTCAACCGTTTCGTTGAGGCTGTTAACGCCTCTTATTATTTTCTGAACCAGTTGCCTCTTAGGGTCCGATTCGTCAAGGTCGCGCTCCAGAAGCGATGCAAACCCGCCGATTCCTGCCAGGGGGTTGCGAACCTCGTGAGCCACCGTCGCAGCCATCTCCCCCAAAGCGGCCAGCGTATTTAGCCGGGCTATTTCCTGCTCCATTTTCTTGAACTTGGTCAGGTCCTGGAACACCTCGACCGCCCCCACTACCCTCTGCTCGCTGTCGCGAAGAACGGCCGTGGACACCGAAACCTGCAGCCTGGTACCATCAGAGAGGTCTATCCTCTTCTCGATTGAGTCCACTTCCTGCCCGGATTCGGCTGCGCGAAGAGCATTAGCGCTTACCGGCGAACCGGGCGGAATAGCATCCCGATAAAGCTTGTTTATCGGCTCCCTGACGGGGATTCCGAGAATTACCGACGCCGCCGGATTAAAATGGGTGACCTTACCGTTGAGATCGACAGCAATGACACCGGCCGATATTGAACTGAGAATGCCATTTAAGAACTCAGTGGCCGTTATATTCTTTCTCGTCAAGGCAACTAACTTCTGGTTGGCCTTTACCAGCTCCTCGTTCTGAGTGCTAAACTCTTCCTGCAATTCTATGTACTTGCGCTGGAGCGAGTTTACAATACGCGTGAACGAGGCGTACGAATCCGCAAAGCGGGATACCTGGTCAGAATCTTCCAGGGTGTCTAAAACGAGCTTATCTTTATCATCCATACCAGTTACAGCTTCTCCAGTTAGATGATGTTAGACCTCAAGGACGTTTTTTTCAACAAAAACTTTGTGGAAAATAGCTTGAGGATAAAGCTTCTTTTGATTGTGCCTATTGAGGTTAGCTGACTTGATCGGATTGGGGGACGTCAGAATCATCGCTGACCAGATGGGCGGCCTCAAGAACCTTGCGCAGCCTTTCTATCAGGGTTTCCGGGCGGAAAGGCTTTACTATGTAGCTGTTCACCCCGGCCTTCATTGCCTCGACGATATCTTCTTTGACCGAGCGCATTGAGACCATTACGATTGGCAGATTCTTGTACTGAGCATTGGAGCGGATTGCCGTAACGAGTGTAAGACCGTCCATTTCCGGCATATTCCAGTCGGTTATCATCAGGTCGACATCGTCCACCTGGAGTTTTGCAAGGGCATCCTTGCCATCGGAAGCTTCAATGACATTGGCAAATCCGGCGCGTTTAAGACAGTTGATTATGATACGACGCATGGTCGGACTGTCGTCTACTGTAAGAATTCTGGGGTCTCGCAAGGTGCCTCCGAACAGTTGGTGTAGCCTTCGTTTTTCGCCGAAAAGTGAATTGCCTTATCCAGATGTGAACCGATCATGACAGTCAGGGCAACCGCCTTTCCCGCTCGGACGGCCGTCACACAGACAGAATAACAATCGTTCTTACGCACGAGATCCAACAGGTTCCACTGCCGGCGCGATATTCTCACTGTCGAGCAACTCGTTGATTCTGTCGAGATTCTCCGAAACATAGCGATAGACCGCGTTGATCTCGTACTGTTTAAAGGCCCTCCCGAGAATATCATCCAGTTCGAAAAGGTCTACTGGCTTTATGATTACGTCGAACGCCCCCTTGCGATAGGCCTCAATGACGTAATCGATCATCGGATAACTTAACATCATTATTACAACAACCTGAGGATTGATTTCGACCAGCTTCTCAAGCACACTCGGGCTGGTTGAGCAGCAGAAACAGTAATCAAGTATGACAATCCCTACCCCTTCTTGTCTCACCGCGTCAAAAACGTCGTCAACCGTAAGGGCCGTCACCGTTTCGTACCCGGAGTACTCGAGATACTCGCAAAGAGTCTCGCTGATTTCATTCTCGCGTTCGGCCACGAGCAATCTTCTGACTTTGTCCTCAGACATGTATTCTCAGCCCCTGCTTTCTTTAATCTTATCTTCAACCGTCTTGTAAAGCTCGTTGATATTGAACGGCTTTATAATATAGTCGGCAACTTTCTGCCGTAGAGCCGTTACCGCCGAATCGACCGACGGGAAACCGGTCATGATAACTACCGGGAGACCCGGGTGCGATTCTTTCAACTCGCTGGTGAGAGCCAATCCATCCATATTGGGCATCTTCAAATCGGTCAGGACCAGATCGACCTTTTTGGAACGGAGAATCTGAAGTGCCTTCTCGCCGTTCTCAGCGATCGAAATATCCCATCCCTGATCCGTAAAAAAGTCGTAAAGAAGATCTCTTATTAACAACTCATCATCGACAACTAATATTGAATGCTGATCCATTCTCTGGCTTCCTCACGTTCGGTTACATCCGCAGGCCGTCGGGACCGGCAAATGCGGCCACAAGAAGTATCGTTGCTGACTGTGTCAGCGGTCCTTCCGGCCCTCCAAAGTTGGCTTTACTGTTCTGCGTTCACAGATTGGTAGGAACCGAGCGCTTCCTTTTCGGTATTGAAGATTTCAAAGATATGCGAAAGTTGCGTTATCTCGAAAATCTCCTGAACATAGTTGGCAAGGTTGGATAGCGTCAACCTACCCTTGTGTAACCTGGCTTCCTTCATTATCGAAACGAGTACGCCGAGTCCGGAGCTGTTAATAAAATCGACCTCGGAGAGATTGAGGTGGAGCTGGCTTTTGTTTTTGCCCAGCAGGTCCTTTATTTGCTCCTTCAATCCCGCTCCGCTGGCCAGATCGAGACGCCCTTTCAGGCCCAGGACCATGATACCATCGTCTTCTCTCATCACTATTTCCATAATCTCCTCCGAAAGACTATTCTAACGATTATTTACCAAACTGGTGTGTTCACGCTTGAACTTTATAGAGACTCTTAACCCGCCTTTGGTCGTTTCGATGAATTCCACGGAGGCGGCGTAGTGTCCCATGATGCCGATTCCACGCCCGTTTTCCGCCCACGTTTCCGAGGGTCGCCTACGGTTAATTTTTTCCAATCCTCCCTGGCCTTCGTCAATTATATCGGCACACATTTCATTTTTGTTTATATTGACCACTATTTTAATCTGTTTCGCAGGGTCCAGCCGGTTGCCGTGGACCAACGCATTGGTGAAAGCCTCCGATATTACCACAAGCATACTGTGTCTGATAAGGCCATCTACACCGTGTTTCTTTAATATCTGGAGCAGATCCTTAAGCATTTTGCCTTCAGATTCCAGAACCGACGGATATATAAACTCGTACGATGACATAACTATCAAGTCCTCACTTGAACAATGGTGAAATCATCAATGGTGTCTTCGGGGCAACCCTCCGTGAAACTGTCAATCCAGCTTTTAACCTTCAGACAAAACTGTTTGGGCGAAAGATTTATCTCTGTGCGAAATACTTGCTCGACTCGTTCCCTGCCGAACAATTGACCGCTGCGATCAGCAGCCTCTGTCAAGCCATCGGTAAACAAAAACAGTCTGTCACCCGGTTCCAGCGGCCGTGAACCTTCTTTGTATTTAATATCCGGGAATTGACCTATGATCGGCCCACCCAGAGCAAGCTCTACAACCTTCTCCCCTTTGTTATCCCACAGCAAACCGGGGACATGACCGGCATTACAGTACGTAAGAACTCTCTCACTTAAGTCGTATTTTGCAAAGAAGAGCGTAACGAACATTTCACGGTGCTTTATGATGCCATTGGCTAACATTTTATTTGTTTTTACCGCCAGTTGCGAGACCGACATGTCCGGTTCGATGTCAAGGGCGGATTTGATAATTCCGGCCGCCGCCGACATAATCAGCGCCGCCGGAACACCTTTATTCGAAACATCGCCAAGCACAACCACAAACCGCGCTTTATCGATCTTTATGATATCGTAGAAATCGCCGCCAACATCAAGAGCAGGGAAATAAGCAGTGCCAATCTCTGCCCCTCTAACGCTATCGATATCCTGCGGGAGAATCGTCTCCTGAACCTGCTTGGCGATGGCCATCTCCTGTTCCACTTTCTGGCGTTTCAGCTTGTCCTTCATCAAGAGAGAATTGTCGATAGCAACAGCCACGAAGTTCATTAGCATCTCGATTATCTCGCGGTCCTCTTCCGTATAGTTGCTGCCGTCTTCCTTGTTTATAACCAGCAGCACGCCAAAGCAACGGTGAGCGGTCTGGATCGGCAGACATATCACCGATTTCACGTGCATGCCCTCCGCGGTAACAATTTCCTGATTGCTGAGAATCACCGCTTCGCGGCTTTCATAAACGTGAGAGGACAAGTCACGCTCATCATCGTATTTTAGAGATTGAATGAACTCTTCGCGGATTCCCCAGGATATCTGATTCTTTAACACACCTTCTGATTCAAGCAGAATAGACCCGACTTCACCGTTGACCAGACGGATCGACATATCCATGGCAACTGAAAGCACGGCATTGATTTCGTGAATCGAAGTCACTACCGCCCCCATCGTAGCCAGATCCCGCAGGTCGGCTTTCTTGGCCTCCAATTTGGCGGCCAGATCGTTCATTTGCTCTTCAACTAATTGGGTTGGCGTCATACTCATCTTTTATCGGCCAAACTCGACTAAAAATGAGCATTCCAGACCGAAATGTCTTGAACTGACAGCGATTTAGCTTCGGATATTGAAAAGAGCAGGGCTACTTCTTGCGGAATTTCAGCCTGATTGGTACACCATCAAAGCCGAAAGTGGCTCGAAGTTGGTTGTTGAGATAGCTAATATACGATTTATCAATGAGTTCCGGATAATTGGAGAAAAACACAAAGGTCGGAGTGGCTACCTCCGATTGAGTAACATAATAGAAACGAATGTATTTGCCCTTCCGCGCCGGAGGGTGCTTTTTCCCGACCACTTTCTGAAGAAACTCGTTCAATTCCGGTGTGGCTATCCGCCGGTGATTTTCTTCATGAACACCCTTTACCAAAGACAAAACCTTGGCCACCCGCTGACCGGTGAGAGCGGAAACAAATATGACCGGAAGCCTGGAATACTTTGCCGCCACTTCCGTCATCGCTTTCTTAAACCGGTCAACACTGTAAGTGTCCTTCTCCACCAGGTCCCATTTGTTCACCACCAGAACTGATGGTCGGCGGGTGCTCGTGACCTTATCCATGACTTTTTGATCCTGAATCGAAACACTCTCGGTGGCATCAATAAGCACCACCGCTACATCACAACCCTCAATCGCCCGATCCGTCCGCAGATTAGTGTAGAACTCTATATTCTCATGCACTTTGTATTTTCTCCGCAACCCGGCAGTATCGATCAAAGTATAGCGCTGCCCCTCAAACTCAAACGGCGTGTCCACCGAGTCGCGGGTCGTGCCGGCTATCGGCGTAACCAACAGCCTGTCCCCTCCGACCAGTTTGTTGATAAACGATGATTTCCCTACATTCGGCTTCCCCACCACAGCAACTCGTATCTCCTCGCCGGAATCTTCCTCGGCTGCCTCCGGTGTCGGCAACATCGATACGATTTTATCCAGAAGTTCCCCGATATTCCGTCCAACCGTGGCTGCCACCGGCAGCGGATCCCCCAGCCCGAGTTTCAGAAAGTCGTAGACCTCCATCTCAAGCCGTTCGTTGTCTGCCTTGTTGGCGACCAGCAGACAGTGCCGTTTGGACCTGTTGAGCTTGCGGGCTATCTTCAAATCCACCGGGTCGGCGCCAACCTGAGCATCGACAACGAACACAATCAGATCTGATTCATTTATGGCGAAATCCGTCTGGTCGGTTATAGCTTTTTCCATCATGTCGCTTGAATCCGGTACGATACCACCGGTGTCAACCAGAAAGAACTTCACCCCGTTCCAGTCACAGGCGGCATAGTTGCGATCGCGCGTCACGCCGGGCACCGGGTCCACCACGGCGACATTCTTTCGCAAGAAGCGATTGAAGAGCGATGATTTCCCCACGTTGGGGCGCCCCACGATAGCTATGGTCGGTAATCTCATACAAACACCTCCCTCAAGGTGTCGGCCAGATTGTAGCTACCCACAACTACCTTCTTCTGCAATTTCTTTTCAAACTCTTCAAGTGTCATATCATCCAGAAATAGATTATCATCGTTCAGGCAATTCGGCGGCAGAACAACTGCATCACAGATGCCGGCTTTCCGGGTTGCTGCCTTCAGCAAATCGCCTCCGGTGAGTAAACCGGAGACAGTCACCATATCCCCCCAGAAATCATTCCTGACCGGCTCAAATGCCGCCCGAAGCTTAAGCTTTTCTTGCAGGTAAGGCAACACTTCTTTCGTCAGGAACGGATGCGCCGAATAACCTGTTAACATCAGCACCCGTGTTTTCGATTTGAGCCCGACCAGACCCGACCGGCGACGGTTGAAGACCGTGACAAATTCCCGCGCCATCCCGACACCATTCTCAAACTGCGGCATGTCTTCATACTCCGCCAGACGGGGGAAAGACCGTCCCGTCTCGACGTAGAACTCATCCGCCGCCCAGACAAAGCGGCTGCCAAGCGTCTTGAGAAATTCCTTCTGTCTCTTTTCTATATATTTAACCACCGCACCGGCTTCTTCGCTACTGTACTTGCGGAGTTCAGGGAGATTCTTGCGATACTTCGTCAGGCCAACCGGCACTACCGCCAGACTGGCGACACCCGGATACAGCGCCGAAAGCTCGTCAATTGTTTTCTCAAGCTGCTCACCATCGTTAATGCCCGGACACAAGACGCACTGGGTATGGATCGTGATGCCGTTTTTGGTAAGCTGTTTTAATCGTGGAAGTATCGGTGCAATCTTTTCATTCCCGAGCAGACATCTGCGCAGTCGTGTCATCGGTAGCATGTACCGACACATAAAGCGGCGACAGGCGTTGCTTGATTATTCTCTTGATTTCATTATCCGTAGTATTCGTCAGCGTAACAAAGTTGCCATGCGTGAAAGACAAACGATAGTCCTCATCTTTGACGTAGAGAGCGCGCCTCATCCCTTTGGGTTGCTGATGGACAAAACAGAAGATGCATTCTATTCTTGCAGACCATCACCCGGCCGTCATCGAGGGTCAACCCCAGATCGCCCGGGTAACTTTCATCGAGCCGGAAGTCGATCTCCTGCCCTTTCGTGTCGACAAACTTGATTCTGACCTTTTCGTCAGTCGTCTTGAAACGAAAGTCGATTGAGTCAATCACCGGTTGCCCGTTGACCGATTTGACCGTGTATCCGGGCCTGACATAACCGAAAAGCGGCGAATCAGGGTCTACTGCTTTTATTTTCATCTGTTTTTACCCATAAAAAAGAGCGGGCGATGGGGATCGAACCCACGACGTCAAGCTTGGGAAGCTTGCATTCTACCGCTGAATTACGCCCGCTTAACTAATGTCTAAATGTACTTCAGGACAATCTGCTTGTCAATATAGAGCTTTACGTCTGCAAGCAGGCAAAGGATGGATTATTCGTAGGGGGTTTCCGGAGTTTCTGAGGCAATATCGGCCTCATCCACCTCTTCCCGGCGGCGGCCGGTCAGTCTGACTACGATGATAGAAATCTCGTAAAGGACATACATCGGCCCGGCCAGAAGAACCTGCGTAAATACGTCCGGCGGCGTGATTATGGCGCGCGATAATCAGCAGAATGACAACTGCATACCGACGTCCTTTGGCTAAAAGGGACGACGTTATAAGCCCAATCTTGCCGAGGAAATAGGCAACTATCGGCATCTGAAAACTGAATCCGAAAGCCAGAAGCAACAGGCCGATAAAATCAATATAGCTGCCGATTGTAATCGTGTTCTGAATTTACCATCCGAAAATCCCAACAGGAACTTGAAAGACTAACGGCAGAATCAGGATAAAGCAGAATGCCGCGCCCAATCAGAAACAGAAGTGTCGAAATCAACACCAGCGGCAGGACCATCGCCTTCTCCCGTTCGGTACAATCCCGGCGAGACAAACGACCACATCTGAAAGAAAATGAATCGGCAGAGCAGCAAACACTCCGCTGAAGAGAGATATCTTAAGATAAGCATAGAATGTCCCTGTCACCTGGATATTGTAAAGAGGAATATCGCCGAACGGAATCCTGATAAACTTGATCAACTCATCGGAAAAATAAAAAGCCACACCGGCCATAACGACAATGGACAGAAATGACTTAAGATAGTCGCCATCGCAATTCTTCAAGATGATGCAGAAACGGCATCGCGCCGCTGGTTTTTTCTTCTGTCTCTGGAGTTTCGTCTACCATAGGATTTGAATTATGCCAAATTGGGAGTTGTTGTCAAACCTTTTCGCAGCAGCCACCTACTCAAGCAGCTTCTTCATCTCCTCAAGAAATTCCGCCTTGTCCTTAAACTTCCGATATACCGAGGCAAACCGTACATAGGCAATCTCATCCGTCTGGCGAAGTTTATCCATAACCATCGCGCCAATCTCATGGCTGTTCACCTCGGTTTTGAATTTTGCCTTGATTTGATTCTCGAGATCGTCGACCATCGTCTCGATCTCTTTGGATGTCACCGGACGCTTATTACAGGCCAATTTGATTCCATAGAGAAGTTTATAGCGGTCATAAGGTTCACGTCGACCATCGGACTTATTGACCGTCAGCGTACCCTGCTCGATATATTCATAGGTCGTATACCGTTCATGACATTGGAGGCACTCACGGCGACGGCGGATAGCGCGGCCGTCCTGCGATGGACGGCTGTCAACTACCTTATCTTCTTCATGTCCACAGGCGGGGCATTTCATTCAATCAATCGGCAGGAATCCGGGTCCGCCTATTTTGGCTCCTTCGCCATTTCGTCAATAACCCAGTTGAGGTAATCCGGAAGCCCCTCGGCCAGGCTGACCGTAATAATTTCCGGGATGTCATATGGATGATTGGCCTGCACATAGCCGATCATCGCTTCAACCTTGAGCTGCGTCGTCTTGATAATCAAAAGCGTCTCTTCATCGTGCTGGACCTTGTCATCCCACCAAAAGATCGACTCGATTTTCGGCACGATATTAACACAGGCGGCAAGTCGTTCTTCGACCAACCCCCTGGCCAGCGCCGTGGCCTCGTCCCTCGGGACAGTCACAATAGCAACGCGCACATGTTCCATTATTTCTCTATCTCCCTGCGTAAGTGTTTCTCGATCGACTCCACTTTCCCTGTCAGGCGATTCCGGGCACCTTTACGATCATCGATGTTGATAATAATATATATGCGGTCGTGCCCCCGCCTGCGAAGAGCCAGGCGGGCTTTGTTTATCACCTTCATCACCGGTTCCCACTCACCCTCGATGACGGTGCTCATAGCTGTCAGTTTGTACGGAAGGCCGGACTTGTCTATTATATCGATAACTTTGGCTACATCTTTAGAAACCGATGACGACCTTCTGGCTGTGGGAAACATTGACAGTTGAAACAACATTCGTCTATTCTCCCTGTCTGCCCCCGTACAGAGGGAATTTTTCACAGAAAACGGCCACTTCTTTGGCTATTTCCGCCAGAGCCTCATCATTGCGACGGTTCTGGATACCCCGGTCGATGAAATCAGCTATCTGCTTCATCTCTTCAACCCCCATACCGCGCGTTGTTACGGCCGGGGTGCCGATTCTGATGCCCGATGTTACAAACGGTTTCTCCGGATCAAACGGCACGGTATTTTTGTTAACCGTAATACCGGCCTTATCCAGAGCGTTCTCCACCTTCTTGCCCGTTACCTTGGGGACATCGATAAAAGACACCAGCATGAGATGGGTATCAGTCCCGCCCGTAACCAGCCGGTGACCCTTCTCTTTCAGTGCCTGTGCCAGTGTAGCGGCATTATCTATGACCCGCTTCTGATACGCTTTGAATTCATCCGTAGCCGCCTCTTTGAAAGCTACCGCCTTGGCAGCAATGATATGCATCAGCGGACCGCCCTGAATTCCCGGCATTACCATCCGGTCCAGATCGGCAGCATACTGCTCTTTACACATAACCACGCCACCACGCGGCCCGCGCAGAGTCTTATGGGTAGTGGATGTTACGAAATCCGCGTATGGTATCGGTGACGGATGCAGCCCGGCCGCAACAAGGCCGGCGATATGGGCGATATCAACCATCATGTAAGCCCCGCAGGCGTCGCAAGCCTGACGAATCTTCTCAAAATCCCAGAACCGGGGATACGCCGAGGCACCGGCAACAATCATTTTCGGCTTGAGCTCTTTAGCTCTGGCAATCAATTTATCGTAGTCAACGACCTCGGTTTCTTTATCAACCTGATAGCCCTCGAAATCATAAAGAAAACCGGAAAAATTGATAGGGTGGCCGTGCGTAAGGTGACCGCCGTGAGACAGGTCAAGGCCCATCACTTTATCGCCGGGCTTGAGCACCGTAAAGTACACAGCCATGTTAGCCTGAGAACCTGAATGCGGCTGAACATTGGCGTGCTCACATCCGAAGAGTGCTTTCAGCCGCTCCCGGCCAAGATCTTCCGCCACATCCACGAACTCACAACCGCCGTAATATCGCTTACCGGGATAGCCCTCGGCATACTTGTTGGTCATCACGCCACCGGCCGCCTCTAAAACGGCCTCAGAGACAAAGTTTTCAGAGGCAATCAATTCCAGCTTTGTCTGCTGACGGTTGGTTTCGTCCATTATGGCATTATATATTTCCGGGTCTACTTGTTTAAGAAATGACATATTAGAACTCCACTTGTTTTTAGATTTTACGGAATGTAAGAAATTTCAACTTGCGGGTCAATGTCGATTGGGGGAATTCTCAGGCAGGCCATCGGTGTGCTACCGGCAAAGGAAAAGCGGAGCCGAACCGGCCCCGCTTGAACTAATCACCTCGTACCTGACAACTAACAACTATTTTTCCCGCAATTCCGCCTTGCCCGAAGCAGTCTCGATGAGTATTTCGGGAGTCTTTTCGCCTTTGGTGAAAGCCTTGGCTATATATCTGTCGCCGTGCCGGCGAAACATCTCTTCAGCTTCAAACTCAATGGGCGAAATTATGCGCCCTCTGCCCTTCTTGGCAACAAACTCGAAATACCCCTTAATCGGATTACCACCATAATTCAGCAAAGCCTTTCCCGAGGCCGATGAAACCGAAAGTCCGCACTCCGGAGTCGAAGCAAGCCGTACATCGACATCGCCCGAAGCTGCCGAGAAAGAACTGGACTGCTCCAAATGGACACCCTCAGCTTCAACGTGACCCGATGCCGACGAAGCGCTGAAATCACCTTTGCAGTTATCCAGAATGACATCGCCCGACGCGGTGGAAAGGTCGAAATCCCCCTCACAGTTCGTAAGCATTATCTCGCCCGAGGCAACATTGACCCGAAAATCCCCTTTCAAATCATGTGCCTCAAAATCGCCTGATGCCGATGAAAACCGTATACGGGTACCATCAGGAACCGTGATTATCCAATCCGAGTCACCGCTCGATGAACCATAGAACTTCTCATCGATGACTATTGAATTACCGCGTTCCCGGATGTTTGGCTCAAAAGAATCGTGCGGCCGGTAATAGGCATCTACCTCAACCGTAATTTTGCCGTCATCACTTTTCCGGATTACGCAGTTACCACTGACAGTGTTAATCTTGACAATCTCTTTGGCATCGAAAGTTCTGGTTAAACCCCTCGATTGCACCCCGACGGCCATCCCCAGTAGCACCACCAGAGCGGTTATCAGCACAACTCTTACTGTTTTAAGATTCTCCACGCTCTAAACCTCCTGACACTCTTTTATTGATATCCCGCGGACCATTGTCTTTTTCAGGACATACTCAACTATATTTGTCATATACGAGTACACCGGCATCAGGTTGCGAACAAAAAAAGCGGCGCAAAAGCGCCGCTTTAGACTTTTCTCTGGAATGGGGGATTTACGGGGTATTGATAATCCAGAAATCGCGGGGATAAATACGGTATAACGTTACATCCTCTCCCTCAACCGTCTTCAGATACTCCTCAAACGCCTCGAATTGAGACTCCGGACCGATCATCAGACAATTGGCCCCCTCGACCTCGGACAATTTCGGACCGTATCCCGGAAGTATCTGGCCGGTTGAAGCTTCCAGACGTGACGCAATTTTGTCGTACAGGTCTTTGTCCTGCCGCAGGTCAAGCATCCCCTGTCTGAACGCCTTCACTAATTCCGGCGTGATTCCATCAGCGAGATCGGCCGCCATGGCCGCGCCACGGTCTTCGTATGTATTCGCCGCCCGGCCGGCCGAAAATGCCTGCGCAATGGCGTACTCCGACAAAGAATTGTCGTAAGGGGCATTCTTTAGTTCATTGACAACGAATTGAACCGTCTGAACCAGACTCGGACAGCGCTCAGCATAATAGTTGATCCGTCCGCTCGATTCCCTGGCGCGAATACCGTTGGAATATGCCAGTCCGGCAGCCCAGGTCTTCATAAACAGCGAATGTGGTCCCCCCCCGGAATATAGCCTCACCGACAAGAAAGTGAGCAGCTTCTCCGGGTCCGCATCAAAATAACTCGCACAGGGAGCCGAATTATTCACGAGACCGTTGCGGGTACTCTCGTTTATCAGCCCCACGAAAACCGGTTTCTCCGAGCCGGTCATCCGCGCGCGAAGTCGGTCATGGACAACCGGAATGTCCGAATAAATCTGCTTAACAGACGCTTCACCGGAAAGTCTACCAACCAGTTCGTTCTGAAGAGAAAGCAGCGCCTGCTGACTCTTCTCACTGCCAACCATATACCCGCGAACATTGTCCTGCCTGAGAATCGTCGCCATCAGCCTCTTGAACCCATCAAGGGCCTCTATGGGCGAAACGGCCAAATCTGAGGCAAACAGTTCGCAAAGGTATTTCCAGTCGGCACTCAGGCTGCCATCAGGCATGTTCGTCATACACTGAAGCAGGTCATCAGCTGCCTCCCTGGCGAACTCCTTGTTCGAATTGGAAAGACGCTCATACGATTCAACCACGGCGTTAAACCCATCCGACATCGCCAGCGGCGCATCTCCCTCCGCGATGAAACGTAGCCAGCGCCTTCATCTGCTCGCGGTCGGTTCCTTCTCCAAAACCTGATACCTGCTTCATGAACGCGGCAAACTCCTTCGCGCTCTCTTCGCTGCCGGCGTCTCTGAGCATCCAGCGCATCTCTAAAAGTGAATGCTGCTTTGTCAAAAAGCTCATACCGGAGAGAATCAGAGGGTTGGATTGCTTCCAGTAGGTATTAATAGGAATCTGGACCCAGAACTCCTCCCAACCCTTCATGCCATTGCGAGCATCGGTTAGAGCAATATCTATGGCGTCGCGAATTCTGGGAAGATTCTCCTCTCGCCAGTCAGCATTGAAAAGCACTGTCTCAATCCACTTCAGACCTTTTTCAGATTCCTCCAGTACACTTCCCGATGCACTCACTGCCAGTTCCAGCCTCTCAGTGGCGTAGTTGACATCGTAACCGGCCTGCAAGTTCAGTATCTCCTTGCGCATCAGGTTGCCGGCTTTGTCATAAGAAACCGGCTGACCATCAACGATAAAGCCAACATCCTGAAGCATCGTAGGCAAGGCCGATACATAGACCAGATCAGACTGCGGCACTACGTTCATGTCAAAAGCCAAACCCACTTCGGCGCTGGTGATATTGTTGAAAGTAGAAACAACATTATCGCCGCCGCCCGGAAGCTTCTCCACACGATACTGAAGTAAACCATCCAGCGTCATGGGCGGATTATCTATGAACTTTGGCATCTCAACCGAAGCCGAGGCGCTGTCAATAGCAGCCGTCTTAGCGTCATACTCCGCCACGAACATGTCGATCGCCGTTTTGCGGTCTTCGACACCATAGTCAGTCTTCAACTTCTCTATGAAGGCTTCAATCCGCTCCTGTCTCTGAGTCTCCATCTGAGGTATCAAGTCAGGATTCGCTTTCGCCGCGACACCGTACGGTATGGCGGTTAGTAATTGCCACTTGTCTATATATTCTTTCCAGAAGTTGGTCCCGGAACCGAGCAGTTTCTCGGCAGCCGCCAGATTGTCGCTCATGGTCAACTGTTTGCGGAAACCATCGGTGCGATACAGATCATGAAGATGCTCCTGCCACCAGAACCCGGCATTGCGAAAGCCGAATCTGGGCGGCGAATTCAGGTTGTTGCGCAACTCCCGGCGTATCTGAAGAACATTGTTTGACGCCCGGTCGTTGAACTCCTTGAGTTCTTCGGAATTGTCCCCGTAATTCGCAATCGTCTCGATCTCGGCCAGTATGACCGACCGCACCGAGTCGATCATCGCCTCGGTGGCTACCTCGCGCCTGGTATCATCCAGTCCAAGGTATATAGGCATTCCCTGATCTGTGGACGTCCACGCAAATACGCCGCTCGCCCCCAGGTCCATCACCCGCGTCTGCGAATCGATAAACCTCTTGTACAGATTAGCGCTCTCACCGCGCGCCACGTTGCCGAAGAACAAGTGCATAAGCAGCGCATCATCTAAACTGAACTCTCTCACCGGTGGCCAGGCAAACATAAGCAACCCCGGTTCGCTCTCGTTCTGATTGGGAAAATCCGTTACCGCAACCGAACCAAATGGCGCCATCTGCGGCTTCGGGAAACGCTCCTGAAGCAACGCCGGGTCCTCACCGGGCGCGGCATCCGGCTCCACCCGCGCAAAAATCTCACTCGTGCGTGACAAAAATTCATCCAAACCTATCTCATCGGGAATCGAGGCAATCATTCCCATATTGTTCAACCGGTAACAGTTTTCGTGAAAACTCCGCATGTCTTCGGCAGTCGCCTCTCGCATGGCCGGCGGATACCCGCCTGACTCGTTCGACAACGGATGATCTTCACCGTAAAGCATCTCCCCGAGTTTCTTAAACAAATTGTTGCCGGTACCCTCATAACCGCTGACCATCTCGGTATAGACCGAACCTTTCTCCTCAAGGCTGATAGAACCATCCGATGGATTCACACTATACCCGATATTGCAAATCTCGCGGCGGATTTCTTCATCCGAAAAAGTAGGGTTAAGCAACCCATCAAGGTCCGCCTCCAGAATCTCAAAGAAAACCTCTTTACCCGCGATGGTATTGAAATGATAACCGGTGATTACCTGCCCGGTTCCGGCTGTACTGGAACTGAGCGTCATGCCCTCCAGGGCCGACACATAAAGCGCCTTGGTTCCTTTGCCAAGCACCATGTGTTCCATAGCATGCGGTTCGCCCTTATCCGAGGGCGGCACGCCGTTCACCCAGAAAAATACCTGCGGGACCGATTGAATCCGCAGGACATCTACTACGCTGTTGCTGGGAATGTGACGAAACTGCGCGCCGATGGCCAGGCCGTCTTCGTTAACCCAGAGATTCGCCACTCTAAACGAGGCGATTGTCTGCCCTTCTTTTAAGTTTTCAAACTCGCCCTGAGCGAAGGCGATTGAAAACAGCAATGCGACTGCGACAGCAACCGCTGCTAAATGCGTGATAAATCTTTTCATGCTTTTCCTCGAAAATGTAGGTCGATGGAGAACTGAATTTGCGACATATACCCTGACTACCGGGTGTGTATCAATAATGTTTCGTGGAACTTACAAAAAAACCCCCGCCGCGTCAAGCAGCAGGGGTTTATTACTCGATAAGCCAATCTCAATCCTTTTCCGTCTCCATCACCTTCTCCAAGCGACGCAAATGCCGGCCACCCTCGAAGTCAGTAGTCAGAAACTGCTTGATTATCTCCTCGATGTCGGCTTCCGGCGTGTACTTCTGTGAAAGCGTTAGAACATTGGCGTTATTATGAAGACGGGTAAGATGGGCCATTTCAGGGTTCACGGCAAGTCCGGCCCTGATGCCATGGACCTTGTTGGCGGCCATGTTCATACCGTTACCGGTCCAGCACACGGTCATACCGTAGTCAACCTCGCCATCGGCGACAGCATGTGCCACCTTTAGACCGAAATCCGGATAATCCACCGACTCCTTCGAATTGGTCCCGAAATCAACAACCTCGTGACCCATTTTCGTCAGAATCGCCTTGACCTTTTCCTTCCATTCCAGTCCGGCATGGTCGCATCCAATTGCTATCCTCACGAGACAGTCACTCCCTTGTATTCTGGAACATGGGTCAGCCAGCCGAATCTATCGTCAACACGACCTTCGATAATATCGAAGAACGCCTTCTGAAGCATCTCGGTGATCGGCCCGCGCTTACCATTGCCAATCTCAATGCTGTCCACTTTTGAAATCGGCGTAATCTCGGCAGCGGAGCCGGTGAAGAACACCTCGTCGGACAGATAGACTGCCTCACGCGGGACGTTCTGCTCGATAACCTTGATACCCATTTCTTCTGCCAAACGAATAACTGAACTGCGGGTGATACCCGGAAGAATCGAGGCCGCGAAAGTCGGCGTAATCAGCGCTCCCTTGCGAACGAGGAAAATATTCTCGGCCGAACCTTCGGAAACGTTACCGTTAACATCGAGCGCAATACCCTCAACGTACCCGTGCGAAGCTGCCTCCATCTTTACCAGCGCACTATTGAGGTAGTTGCCGCCTGCCTTGGCCATAGCCGGCATGGTATTCGGAGCGATGCGATTCCACGAAGAGAAACAGACCGACACACCGTTCTCCATCGCTTCTTCGCCCAGATACTTGCCCCAGGCCCAGGTTCCTATCGACATCTCCACCGGACAGGGAGTGGGGTCAACTCCAAGAGCCTTGTAGCCACGATAAACGACCGGTCGGACATAACAGGCTTCAAGCTTGTTAACGCCGATCAAATCCAGAATGGACTTGTTGATTTCTTCGTCAGTATAGGGAATTTGCATCCGGTAGATTTTGGCGGAGTCCCGAAGTCGCTGAGTGTGGTCATTTATCCGAAAACAGGCCGGGCCTTTCGGAGTCTTGTAACAACGCATGCCCTCGAAAACCGAGCTGCCGTAGTGAACAACATGCGACAATACGTGAATTCTGGCATCATCCCATTTTACCAGCTTTCCATTCATCCAGATATATTCAACGGGAGTCATTATGTCTTTAACCTCCTGTCAGTTAAGAGATAGTGTGCGTTTACAGCTATTGCTATGATAACCTAATGCGGACCGGAATTCAACGAAAATAACAAAAAAGGCCACACAGTGGCATGGCAAGACGTCAGGACCCTCCCCGCAAAATCTTCGGAGAAAATTGCCGAATAAGTGACTTATTCCCGCAATAGACGGAATCAGGCTATTTCCCGGGGCGAGCGAATTTCCATACCGACGGAAGAATCACCGAAGCCAGCGCTATCTTTATGACAGCACCCGGAATAAACGGATAGAGCCCCATCTGAAGCGCCATACCCGATGGTACCATCCGAGAGAGCCACATCAAACCGAGAGCAAATATCACCACCGTACCAGCCGTCATAGCAGCCACCGATCTGAAATAGGAGCGATCCCAACCGCGATCAGCAAGATAACCAACTACATAAGCCGCTACCGGGAAACCAATGAGATAGCCCGCCGTCGGTCCCATAAATCTGACAAAGCCCGCGCTGCCGCCGGCGAAGACCGGAAGGCCCATAGCTCCTTCGGCCAGATATGCCAGAACAACCGCTGTCCCCCGCACTCTCCCGAGCACCATACCGACCAGCAGTATCCCGAAAGTCTGACCGGTTATCGGCACGGGCGAGAACGGAACCGCAATGGAGATATACGAGCAGACTACGAGTAAAGCGTTAAAGGCCAGCAGAAGCGATACTTCAGCCAGACGACTCGTCGGCCTGATAAGACTATATACAGTTGCTGTCTGAGTTTTCATGAGGGTCTCCTTTTAGTTATCTACGCATTAAAGCCCTAATTTAGAGGCCATCATTTTCAAAGGCAAGCTCGAAATTGCAGACCGTTGTCACTTATGAATGCAAACAAATGGCGGGGAAAGAATTTACTTCTTTCCCCGCCGGGGATAGCTTATGGAACTGTTAAGCCTATCCGAAAAGGAATTTATTTAAGCGACTTAAGCATTTCCCTCGCAATTACCAGACGCTGAATCTCCGATGTCCCTTCGCCGATCTCACACAGCTTCACATCACGCCAGATACGTTCTGCCGGATGCGGACCGGTGTAATAACCGATGCCACCGAGAATATCAAGAGCGCGCTCGGCTGTTCTACGACCGACCTCGGAGGCATAGAGCTTACACATGGCAGAATGCTGTGTGTACTTCTCTCCCGAGTCCTTGCGACGGGCACAATCGTATATCAGCAAACGCGCCGCCTCGACTTCCATGGCCATATCCGCCAGCTTGTGCTGGATAGCCTGGTTGTACGCGATCGGTTTGCCGAACTGCTTGCGGTCCGCGGCATATTTGAGAGCACAATCCAGCGCTCCCTGGGCCAGACCGAGAGCCATAGCGCCGATAGAAATACGCCCACCATCGAGCGTTATCAACATCTGCTTGAAGCCCTCGCCTTCCTTCCCGAGAATGTTCTCGCCGGGCACTTTCATATCGTCGAAATGAAGAAAAGCCGTATCGGACCCTCGCAGTCCCAGCTTATTCTCTTTCTTGCCAACATCGTAGCCTTCCCAGTCTTTCTCGAAAATGAAAGATGTTATCTGCTTGTCCTCGGGATTATCCGAAGTACGCGCCACGGCGATAGTCGCAAAGGCGACAGTAGCCGATGTAATCCAGCACTTACTGCCGTTGACAATCCAATCGTCGCCGTTCTTTCGAGCCATCGTACGCGTACCACCGGCATCGGAACCGGCATCCGGCTCGCTCAGTCCAAACGCGATCAAATCACCTTTGGCCGCGCGCGGAAGGTATTTCTGCCGTTGCTCCTCCGTACCGAAATACAGAATCGGAAAAGTCCCCAGCGAGTTGTGGGCCGCTATCATAATTCCAGTCGAACCACAAACCCGCGAGATCTCTTCGACTGCCATCGAATACGAGATAGTATCCACCGGCATACCGCCGTACTTCTCCGGAACGAGCGCGCTGAACAAACCCATCTTCGCCATCGGTTCCATATGTTCATGTGGAAACCTCTGTTCCAGATCAAGAGTCTGCGCCAGCGGCTCAATCTGCTTTAGGGCAAACGCCCTTATTTTCTCTCTGTATTCGTAATGTTTCTTCTCAAGCAAAACTTACTCCTTCAGTAAGTCTTTGGAGATTACCATTAGCTGGGCCTCCGATGTACCCTCGTAAAGCTCGGTCACACGGGCATCACGGAAATACCGTTCAACCGGATATTCCTTGATATAACCGTACCCGCCGTGAATCTGCACCGCTTCGTTACATACGAAGTTGGCCGTCCGGGTCGAGAACAGTTTCGACATGGAAGCTTCACGATGACACGGCTGACCTGTATCCTTGAGCTGTGCGGCGCGATAGCCCAGAAGTCGCGAAGCATCAATCCGGGTTGCCATTTCGGCCAGCTTGAACTGAATCGCCTGAAAATTACAGAGCTCCTGTCCAAACTGCTTGCGTTCTTTCGAGTACTTGAGCGCTTCGTTTAGTGCTGCCTGCGCGATTCCTATCGCCTGGAACGACACGCCGATTCGACCGGAATTGAGAATCGTCACCGCCTGGCGGAATCCTTTGCCAAGTTCACCGCAAAGATTCTCTTTCGGAACCTTGACGTCGCTGAAACTGATCTCGCGAGTATCCGAGGCTTTAATGCCGCACTTCTTCTCCGGGGCGCCGAGCATGATACCCTCGCTATCCTTGTCAACGACAAAGCAGCTTATACCGCGATGACCGGCTTCGGGATCGGTTTTCGCAAAAACGATCAGGACACTGGCGTATACGGCGTTGGTCACAAATGTCTTGGTTCCATTCAAGAGATAGTGATCACCCTTATCTACCGCCGTGGTCGACAAAGAGGCTACGTCCGTCCCGGCGTTGGGCTCGGTGATACAGTATGCACCGATCTTCTCCCCCGCCGCCATATCAGGCAGGTATTTCTGCTTGAGTTCGTCAGACGCGAACAACTTGAGAATCTCGCAGGTGAGAGAATTATGCACCGACAACATGATGCCAAACCCGGCACACCCGGCGCACAACTCTTCAAGCACCCCCATGAAACAAGTAGCGCTCAGGCCAAGACCGCCGTACTCCTCGGGAACCGTAAACCCGAAATAGCCGAGTTCCGCACATTCCTTGATGAGTTCCGCCGGAGTGGTTTCTTCCTCGTCAAATTCCATTGCCCGGGGATACAAACGCTTTTCAGCGAATTCACGGGCCATCTGCTTTAGTTCCAGTTCCTCTTCGGACAGGTGAAAATCCATAGGCATCTCCTTTACTGGTTGTACTGATAAAATCCACGTCCTGTTTTACGCCCGAGGTAACCGGCCTGTACCATCTTTTTCAGAAGCGGGCACGGACGGTACTTGGGATCGCCAAGTCCTTCGTGCATAACCTCCAGAATGGCCTGACAAACATCGAGACCGATAAAATCGGCCAACCAGAGCGGCCCCATCGGATGCGATGCTCCCAGTTTCATCACCTCATCGATAGCCTCCACCGTGGCCACGCCTTCCATGAGCGCAAAAATCGCCTCGTTGATCATCGGCATCAGAATCCTGTTGGCAATGAAACCCGGATAGTCGTTTACCTCCACCGGAATCTTGCCCAGTTCCTCTGACAACTTCTTGGCCAACGCCGTGGTTTCGTCCGAGGTAGCTATACCGCGAATCAATTCCACCAGCTTCATCATCGGAACCGGATTCATGAAATGCATGCCGATAAACTTATCAGCACGCCGCGTGGCCGAGGCCAGCTTCGTGATCGGCAACGACGATGTGTTCGAGGCAAAAATAGTATCTACAGCACAAATCTCTTCCAATTTCCGGAAAATGTCAAGCTTGAGATTCAGGTCCTCATTGACCGCCTCGATAACCAGCTGTGAACTCTTGGCGGCATGAAGGTCGGTCGTGGTCTTGATATTCTCCATCGCCATCGTCTTTTGTTCCTCGGTGATCTTTTCTTTCTTAATAAAACGGTCCATGCTCTTCGAAATCGCCACCACCGCCTTATCAAGAAATTCCTGCTTCACGTCAACGAGATTTACTATGTAGCCATGCAACGCAAAGACCTGGGCGATACCGTTACCCATCGTGCCACTACCGATAACAGTTACCTGCTTAATATCCTGAACAGTCATTTCTATTTTCTCCGGACTGATTACAGTCGTCAACACAGTTCAATTGCCAGAGCAACAGCATTGCCGCCGCCAAGACACAGGGTGGCCATGCCCTTTTTAAGACCGCGGTCCTTGAGAGCATGGATTAACGTAACCAGAACACGGGTTCCTGAAGCTCCAATAGGATGACCCAGCGCCACTGCGCCGCCGTGAACATTAACACGATCCCAGTCCCATTTCAACTCCATCCCGTCGGCCAGCGCCTGAGCCGCAAAAGCCTCATTGGCCTCAATCAGATCCCAGTGGTTGATATCGACATTCATCTTCTTCATCAACTTCTGCACGGCATAGATGGGCGCAAAGAACAGATCTGCCGGCGGCGTACCTGCCACAGCGTAATTTATAACCTTCGCAAGGGGCTTCAGGCCATTCTTTTCGAGATAATCTCCCGAGACCACCACCGTAGCCGCACTGCCGTCGTTCAAGCCCGGGGCGTTACCGGCTGTTACCGTGCCGTCTTTTTCGAAGGCAGGTCTGAGTCTGGCCAGACTTTCCAGAGATATGTTCGGACGCGGACCTTCGTCTTTGTTGAATATAACCGGGTCACCTTTGCGCTGCGGAATCTCGACCGTGAAAATCTCTTCATCAAACTTGCCGGCCTTCTGAGCAGCCACAGCCTTCATATGAGAATTGTAAGCGAATTCGTCCTGCATCTCGCGAGTGATGTTAGCCTTCTTACGGGTCAATTCGGCGGCGCTACCCATGTGGAAGTTGTTAAAACTATCCCACAGACCGTCGGTGATCATTAGATCAACCAGCTTTCTGATGACCGAACTTGAATCCCGTTTTGGCACCATGAAGAGCCATCGGAGTATGCGACATCGATTCCATCCCGCCAGCTACGATAACTTCCTGGTCGCCCGCCTTAATCGATTGTGCGGCAAGCATCACCGCCTTAAGGCCGGAGCCGCAAACCTTGTTGATCGTCATAGCCGCAGCTTCCGGCGGTACGCCCGCGTGAATAGCTGCCTGACGCGCCGGAGCCTGGTCGCTGCCGGCCTGTACCACCTGACCCATGATAACTTCGTCAATGTCAGTCGGATTGACACCTGAGCGCTTTATGGCTTCCTTGATAGCAAACGCACCAAGTTGAGGAGCCTTGAAGGCCGCCAGTCCGCTATGCAAAAGGCCTATCGCACTACGACATGCGGACACAATATAAGCTTCTCTGTTTCCTGCCATTGTGGTTTATTCCTCCGATATAGGTTTTTTTAAGATATGATATGATATGTATATACAAAAAATAGCCGGGCAAAGCAAGTGAATCGATTCACAAATATGACCCCCGGACACCAATTATTTTTTATGTTGTGCCTCGCTTCGGACACTGGTTCATTTTGGATATGTAACTATAGAATCACAACTAACCATGGGAGGTACCATGAAACACCTGATGCTAATCTTTGGACTCATGTCCCTACTCGCCGTTACCGTTTCAGCCGCGGAAAACCCCATTGACAAAGGCAGTATTATCCTCGCTGGAAACGCATTTTTCATGTCTCAGAGCGGCGATCTCTGGGAGAACGGTGACGGTGATGCCCTCACCACCTTCGCCATTGTCCCGTCAGTGGGCTATTTTATCACACCCGGCCTGTTAATCGGCATCGATGTGACCTTTAACAGGCTGTCGCAGGGAGATGCTTCAAGAACCGATCTTGCCGCCGGCCCGATGATCGGATACTATTTCAACACGAATTCTACGCGCACCGAGGTTAAGGGAGCAGTCTACCCCTTTGTATCAGCCTTTTTCAACTACGGCCAATCCAAATTCGATAACGATTCCTGGGACTCTACCACAGACATCCTGCAGTTCGGCGGGCACGCCGGAATCGTCTACATGGTTTCTGATGCCGTAGGCCTGAATCTGGGTGTGAACGTGTGGAGTGACAGCTATGATTACGAAGGTGCCACTGAATCCATAACCGGTACCACGGTCCAGATAGGCGCCGGATTCACGTCTTTCATCTATTAACCGCATCTACCGCGAATAATGCTCGCCCCGCATGTCGTAACTTAGTGCGGGGCTTTTCTTTGCCCTTAATAACCGGTGTTTTAAAACGCAAATCCGGCTAAAGTCCTCGACCCCGCCCGCCGAACTATTAAGTAAATACCCTTAACAGCTTACAGGAGCAGTAAAATGAAGAAGACTATCCTTGTATGTGCGATCGTCCTGCTATTTGCCGTCGGCGCCTCAGCTCAGGTATCGTCGCCGATCAGTGTCTATCTCGGTGGCGCTCTAAGCGTCCCCAGCTCAGGCTCATTCAATGCCGGATGGCAGATGGGCTACCACGGTATGGTAGGAGTCGGTTATAAATTATCAAAGAATCTCATGGTGGCCGGGAAAATCGAACGCCACACCTTCTTCTTTGACATGGCCGATTTCTTCGGACTCGACGGTGGCGACACCAAGGTATGGATGTATGGCATCGATGGTCGCTACACTCTGAACATCCCCGCCGTTCCGCTAAAGCCCTACGTAACCGCCGGCAGCGGTATAGCCAAGGTCTCCTGGCAGGAATTTGAAAGCACGGATCCAAGCACAAGCTTGACCGCCGCAGTATTTAATGCCACCATCGCCGAAGCCTCCACCAGCAAAGTCTATTTCGATATCGGCGGCGGCATCGAACTCAAAGCCATTCCCGCCTTCGGCCTGTTCGTCGAAGCCCGCTACGTAAGTATCGCCACTGACGGCGAGCGGATGAGTTTCGTTCCGATGACAATTGGGATGAAGTTCTTCTAACCAGATTGCCCGAGTACTTTTAAGCCGGAGTAACCCTCCGGCTTTTTATTTGCCTTCCTGCGCGGTTTTGGATTTGCTATCGGCAGGCGATAGATTATCATTGGGATGTCTGATGTAACGTACGGTCAAAATATCCGACGGGTTTATTGATTATGAAAAATACGTGGTTGATCTCTCTGGCTTTTCTCTCGCTTGCCGCCTGCCTCCCGGCACAGGAGGTTCCCAAGCGAGTCAATGTCTATCTCGCCGGAGGAGCTACCGTTCCCGCTTCCCCCGAGAGCTTCCGCCTCGACCACAACACCGGCTACCATCTGTTCACCGGCGTCGGCTATACCTTCAGCAACATCAGCGAGGTAATCGGCAGATTCGAACTGCACATTGTGTCGCTCGATGCTGATCAGATATTTAGCTCCAGGGTTATGTTCGAAGGCGGCGGCGTGGACATGCTGATTGTCGGTGCGGATATCGCCATCGGAAAGCGTAGATCCACCAGAGACCTCAGACCGTACCTGCTCATCGGCGGCGGATGGTCCCGGTTGTCTCAAACGGGCATAAACACCGAACTCGATTTCACCCAGTACGCATCGGTCCTGTTTGACAACCAGACACGATTCTATTACAACGTCGGACTGGGGCTGGACATCCTGCCAATGTCTAACCTCAAGATGTTCTTCCTGTGGCGCTACATGGACATCCGTCAGGACAGCGACCATATCAAACTCATCCCCCTTACTCTCGGCTTCCGCTTCTGACAGCACCCGTACCAATGTTTTTTATTTGATACCTCTACCCTCACACCATTTTCTTGACCACACTCTCAGAGCTATCACAAAACTGGAGGAAAAATGAAGAAAGTCGTCCTTGCTCTCACCATACTGGCACTGACCGCCTCAGCCTCGTTTGCTCAGGTTTCCGCTAAGCCCTTCGACCTCTATGCCGGTGTTGGAATAACCTTCGGGTCCTCACCGGAGGTATTTAAGACACAGCACAAAGAAGGGTATCATCTCTTCGGTGGAGTCGGTTTCAATATGATTCCCCTGATTCAGTTTGTCGGGAAAGTCGAGTACCACTCTTTTTCGAAAGATTTCGATGAGTTCTTTCCCGACGTCACCGACCTCGACGGAGGAGCGCGTCGCATTCTTATGTTTGGAGTTGATGCCCGTCTGGGGACAAACGTGCCCACCGCTCCTCTCAGACCGTTCATCTTTGCCGGGTTGGGCCTGGCACGACAGTCCGAAAGCGATCTTGAAACAATGTTTGAAATTGCGATACAAGACTATGAAAGTCAAACTGACTTCTATGTCAACATTGGCGGCGGTCTGGAATTCCGTATGCTCAAGATCCTCAACGTCTTCATACAGGCTAAGTATGTGAACATCAAGCAGGACGGTGGCAATCTGGTCTTTATCCCTGTCTCGGTAGGACTTAAACTCTAAGACAAAAGCCACTAAAGCAAAAAGCCGGAGCACCAGCTCCGGCTTCATTTATTTCAATGTCTTTTCGAATGACTACTCTGCCAGATCAAGCTCGATTATCGGAGTCTCCGTATCAACTTGATCACCGGCCGCAAAGTTAACAGCCTTGACGGTGCCTTTGGCCTTACTGTTCACCTGATTCTCCATCTTCATGGCCTCGACTATCACCATCGGCTGCTTCTCTTCCACCTCATCACCGACCTGACCATCAGCTTGACAATCTTACCGGGCATCGGAGCATAGATCTTGTCCTTTTCTCCGCCATGTCCGGCTCCGCCGCCACCGGCGAAACCATCCTCCGATGGTTCATGAACCTCCAGCAACACCGAGTCAATATCAATATAACAGACGCCCTTGTGAAAGACGGCCGCCGCATGATAAGTATGACCATTGACCGTCACGGTATAAAGATTGTTTCCGGCCGGCAAGAACTCGAATTCTCTGTCTCCCGTAACAACTCTAATGCTGTCACCCTTCTTCTCGTAAGAAGCCGTCACCGGCTCGCCGTCGAACAGAAATTCATGGCTATTCATGGATGGAATCTCCAATCTGCAGACTCCCCAGACTCTGCCACGGGGTGGACATCGAAGCTGTCGTCTTAAAGCCTCCACCGCTGTTTGAACTCACCGAATTGACCGTGGCAGCCGTGGCCGCACTCACCGCCAGCGCCTTGAATAGACCTTCATCAAGTGTCCTCTCGGACATGTGTTTCTCGATGAAGTCGGTGTATGTGTTGCCCGCGATAAACTCCGGGTGTCTCAGCACATCTATCATGAACCTCTTTGAGGTTTTCACTCCAAGAATCTTATAATTGTTCAAAGCATCTATCATCTTCTTGATAGCCGTATTGCGGTCCGGAGCATGAACAATGAGCTTGGCCATGATAGGATCATAATCAATCGTAATATCGCTACCCTGTCTTATGCCGGAATCGACTCTTATACCCGGACCTGCCGGTTCCGAATAGTGCAGCACCGTGCCTGTTGATGGCATGAATCCGTTCTCACCATCCTCGGCGTAAATACGGCACTCTATAGCATGTCCACGCTGGGTCAACGCCTTGAAATGTTCGTTCAGTGGCTTCCCGGCGGCAATCCGAATCTGCTCCAGAACCAGATCCGTACCGGTCACCAGTTCGGTTACCGGATGTTCCACCTGGATACGGGTGTTCATCTCCAGGAAATAATAATGCCCGGTAGCATCGAGCAGAAACTCAACCGTTCCGGCATTCGTGTAGCCCGCTGCCTGAGCGACCTTGACGGCATCCGCTCCCATACGAGCGCGAAGTTCATCATTGAGAGCTACCGATGGTGTCTCCTCGACAATCTTCTGGTGGCGTCTCTGAATCGAGCACTCTCTCTCAAACACATGAACGGTGTTGCCGTGATGGTCCGCCAGCACCTGAAACTCGACATGCCGTGGATTGACTATGTACTTCTCAAGATACACGGTGTCATCATCGAAAGCGTTCTTGGCTTCGCGACGGGCAGCATCGAGGGCCTCGGCCAATTCACCGGGCGCCTTGACGACCCGCATCCCCTTGCCACCACCACCGGCAGCCGCCTTTATCATAACAGGATATCCGGCCTCGGCAGCCGCTTTCTCATATACTTTTATATCGGTGGCCGAGGTCTTCATCCCCGGTATGAGCGGCACTCCCGCATCGGCCATCTTGATTCGCGACTCCACCTTGTTTCCCAGCAGCTTGATAGCATCAGCCTTTGGCCCGACAAAGACGATTCCTTCCTTCTCACATCGCTCAGCGAATAGAGGATTCTCGGCAAGAAAACCGTAGCCGGGATGAATCGCGTCCGCTCCGGTATCTTTTGCCGCCTGTATAATTTTACCAATGTCGAGATATGATTCGCGCGGCGACGATGGCCCAATATGCACCGACTCGTCGGCCATCATACGATGCCTGCTCTTTACATCGGCGTCTGAATAAACCGCAACCGATGGTATCCCCAGCGTTCGACAGGCATTGATCACCCGAATCGCAATCTCGCTGCGGTTAGCCACCAATATCTTCTTAAACAGCTTTTCGTTTGCTTGACTCATAGATGTATTCCTGTTACTCCTTTACCCAGTTCGGCGGTCGCTTGTTAAGAAACGCATCCATACCCTCTTGTCCTTCGTCCGATACCCGAAGCCGGGCAATCATCTCCGCCGTGTACGGCCTGAACTCTTCCGGCATCATACCGGGAACCTCGCTCACGAGCTTCTTGGCCATAGCTACCGCCTCCGGCCCCGATGACAGAACGAACTTCACCAGATTATCGACTTCGGCATCGAGATCATCATATTCCACGACCTTATTGACCAACCCGACTTCAAACGCCCGGTCGGCATTCATTCTCTCGCCGGTGATGAACAATTCACGGGCTTTGCCCTCTCCCATCTTCTTGATTACGTACGGACCGATACACGCCGGCACCACCCCGATTTTCACTTCCGAAAATGAGAATTTGGCCGAACGGGCCGCGATAGCGATATCACACACCGCCACAAACCCCGTTCCGCCGCCGATAGCCGCACCGTTGATCTTCCCGATAACCGGACGCTTGAAAGTGTAAATCCTGTAAAACAGGTCCGCCAGTTCATTCGACTCGGCCAGATTCTCTTCGAAAGACTGCGTGACAACCGCACGCATCCAGTTCAAATCCGCTCCGGCGCAAAACGATTTCCCCTCGCCGGTCAAAACCACCAACCTGAGCTTATCGTCTTTTTCAAGTTCGCCGAAAAGCCGGAGCATCTCGCGGATGAGAGTCGAGTTAAACGCATTATGGATCTCCGGCCGGTTGAAAGTCACGTACCCGACCCGATCCCTCTTCTCGTAATTTATCGTAGTGTAATTCATAAGCCTCTCTGATTCAAAGCAACCAATACGCCATCGCACAAAATCACAGGCGTGCTACATTCTGAATACTCCGTACTTCTGGTCGGGTATCGGCGCATTGAGCGATGTCGAGATTCCCAGCGCCAGCATCTGACGCGTCTCGGCCATGCCGATCATGCCGTCATCCCACAGACGCGCACCCGAATAATACGGCGTCGATTCGCCTTCGTATTTGTCAATCACCGGCTGTCTGATCGCCTTGATCTCTTCTTCGCTGAGCTTCTTGCCTTCCTTCTGAAGTTGCTCGATCTTCACCTGCGCCAGAACATCGGCCGCCTGCTCACCGCCCATCACGCAAATCTTGGCGTTGGGCCACATCCACATCAGGCGCGGGAAATATCCCCGTCCGCACATCGCATAATTGCCGGCCCCATAGGAGCCACCCACCACGACCGTGAATTTGGGAACATCCGCATTGGCCACCGCGTGAACCAGCTTGGCGCCGTCGCGGGCAATGCCGCCTGCCTCATATTGTCTGCCGACGATAAAGCCGGAGATATTCTGCAGGAAAATCAGCGGAATCTTGCGGATCGTACAAAGCTCGATAAAGTGCGCGCCCTTGAGCGATGATTCCGAGAACAAAACTCCGTTGTTGCCCAGTATCCCCACCGGATAACCCATGATACGCGCAAAGCCGCACACCAGCGTGCTGCCATACAGTTCCTTGAACTCATGGAACCGGGAACCGTCAACAAGCCGGGCAATTACCTCGCGAACATCAAACGCCTTCCGAATATCATTCGAAACAACCCCGTACAATTCTTCCGGATCATAATAAGGCTCCTCCGGTTCGGCTCTGTCTATTTGCGTGTAAGGCGTACGGTTTAGATTCTCGACGATATTGCGCGTTATCGCAATCGCATGTGCGTCATCCTGCGCATAATGGTCGCTCACGCCCGATGTCCGGCAGTGGACATCCGCGCCGCCTAAATCTTCCGCCGACACTACCTCACCGGTCGCCGCTTTAACCAACGGCGGCCCACCGATAAAAATTGTCCCCTGCTTGCGAACGATAATCGTCTCATCGGACATAGCCGGAAGATAAGCGCCGCCGGCCGTGCACGAACCCATAACCGCCGAGATCTGCGCTATCTTCTTCATTGACATACGCGCCATGTTGTAGAAGATGCGTCCGAAATGATCTTTATCCGGAAACGTCCCCGACTGAAGCGGAAGAAAAATGCCACCCGAATCCACCAGCGATATGCACGGCAGGTGGTTCGTTTCGGCTATTTCCTGCGCCCGCGCATGCTTGAGGATAGTCATCGGGAAGTAGGTTCCCCCCTTGACAGTAGCATCGTTGACAATAACCATCACCTCGCGGCCGTGAACAACGCCAACACCGGTGATGATTCCCGCCGCCGGAGCATCATTGTCATACATATCATAGGCAGCAAGCGGACTCAGTTCTAAAAACGGAGTATTGCGATCGAGAAGTTTCGCCAAACGTTCCCGCGGCAGAAGTTTCCCTCTGTCGACATGACGTTGTCTTGAGCGCTCCGGTCCGCCCAGTTTCACTTTCTCCAGGCGCTCCTTGAACACAAGATGCTGCGCCTTGTTCTTCTCAAAGTTGTCTTTGTAGGTTGCTGATTTGGTATCAACCTTGGATTCGATTCGGTACATGCGTTTATCTCTTTGAAGGTTTGCTTTTCAATATTGATAATGGCACATCCACTTGCATCTGCAAAAGCGCCTGCGCCAGTGTTTTCCCCTGCGGGTCAATCATGAGCGACTTCGTCCCGCCGCCGCCGAGTGTCTCCTCGAGCAGGAAATTCAGCCCGTGAAGGTTATCAAGCTCATAGCGAATAACCTTGCCGAACGTTATTCCCTTAAAGAAACTCTTCACTCTGGCTGTCGTCAAGTTCTCAACCAGCCAGCCATAGATTTCCGGCGAACGCGCCAGAACACCAACATTGCAGGTGTCCCCCTTGTCACCGCTGCGAGCATAGGCTATCTCCTGTAACTTAACACTCTGCGATTTGCCGGATAATTTCTTCGCTCTGGCCTTTGGTTTTCGTTCGGTCTCCTTGCCAGGCATTATGGAACGTACCCTGATCGGGAAGGATATTTCGTGAAAATCCTCATCCCCCCTGGTGTCAATCACCAGGACCTTGGCTTTGACCCGACTGCGGTGCATCAGCGCCGGCCAGTATGCTACCACCAGCGATGGTTTCGGCCGACCACCCGTGGTCACAGCCATTCCAGCCGGGCCCGATAGGATCAGCGTCGAGAGCGCTTTTCCGAAGTCTTTGACTTTCTCGATATCTTTGTCACGCACCGCGAACCTTAGCAGTATCTCGTTCGAATAGCACGCCCTGAGCGACTCCGGCCAGATTGAACCTGACCCCAGCATATCGGTTCGTGTCGCCTCATATTTGTGCTTGAGCTTCTTCCAGAATATATCCGCGATAGTCTTTGCTTTCTTTTCCGTTTCGGGACCCGATACCAACACCGCGCCGTTGGATTTCCAACCATCCTCGAACGACATCGATACTTTCAGATGATCCGGTTCCGGTTTGCCTTTGATACCGAACACGCGGACACGATTGCTGCTTTCGGTTTTGAGATTAATCGTATCGAATCGCGCTACGCCATCGGGGCTGATATAATTCGATGGATCCCCCATTTCGTAAACAAGCTGCTCTTTGATAGTTTTTTCTGATATCAACCCACCGGTGTTTTTGTGTTTGGTCACGACAAATTCGCCGGAGCTTTCCATCTCGATTATCGGATAACCGATATTATGAAAGCTCCCGATATCCTGCCAGTCGGTGATATTGCCCCCCGATGCCTGCGCGCCGCATTCGATAATGTGCCCGGCCACGATACCCGATGCCATCTTATCCCAGTCATCCATCGCCCAGCCAAACTCGTGAATCATCGGCGCCAGCGTAAGGCCTGTATCCGTCACACGGCCCGTCACGATTATCTGACAACCGGATTCGAGCGCTTTCACGACCGGCTCGGCGCCCAGATAGATATTTGCCGATGTTATCCTCGGACGGACTTTGAAAAAGTCCTCCCCGGTTTCCATGTTCGTGAATCGCTCGCCCGCAGCGGTTAGCTCGTAGAGGTGATTGACTATGTCGTCGCCGTAGACAATACCGACTTTGATATTCAGTTTTTTCTTTTGGGCCATTTCGATAATCTTGCGGCCCATGCCGATTGGATTGATTCCGCCCGCGCTGGCGATTACCTTGACTTTTTTGGATACTATCAGCGGAAGGCATTCATCGAGCTGACTCAAAAAATCGACCGCATAGCCGAGATCGGGATTTTTCTTTTTCTGGCGCTGAAGGATCGACATTGTGATTTCCGCAAGGAAATCCATCGTGATATAGTCGAGCGGTCCGCCGGTGAGTTGGCGTTTCAGGGCCGAAAGGTCATCCCCCCAGTATCCTCCGGCGTTGCCGATACGTATCTTCTTTTTCAAGAATTATCCCTCATAAGCTGTTGCTATCCAACTGATAAACGGGCCGGTCGATCATGCGAGACCGGAATATAGCACTTTTCGCATTGTTTGTAAAGTGGTTACAAGCAGAAGTCGCCAGAGTCAAGCAGGCAGGCTTTTCCAGGGTTCACAATTCCCTTCCCCGAAAATTTGAATCTTCCGATCACTTCAGCAGCAACATTTTCCTACTCTGGAAATACCCCCCGGCCTCAATCCGGCAAAGATAGATCCCCGTCGCCGCCAAATTGCCGCTCTCATCGCGACCGTCCCACACGACACTATGTCTCCCTGCCGCCTTAGTGCCGTTCACCAGCGTTGCCACGCGTCGACCAAGCAGATTGTAGACCGCCACCTCGACATCTGCACTGCGAGGCAGACTGTACTCAATCGTGGTCGAAGGATTAAACGGGTTGGGATAGTCTGCATCAGCGAAAACCGGATCGGGACACCATCTACTGCGGGCTCCGTGGTGCCGGTCTCGCCTTCGATTTCAAGGACCAAAAACCCGAAGCTGTCGCCCACATACGCATAATCACCCGAAACAGCCACTCCCCTGCTGCGACCCGGCGTATCGTACTGCGAACGCAGGGGTCCAGAGAAATTTGTTTCGCGGGCGAAATACGCCCCCGTCTGCCCCTGAGTCCATTTCCTTCCAAGTTCCGTCAGGTCCTGATTCCGCCTGCGGAATTGTGACCTGACGGTTGGAAAGTTTCGTGAGCGAAATACGCCCCCGTCTGCCCCAGCCTCTACTTCCCGCTGCCGACCAGAACAAACTTGTGACGATAGCCGATTCGAATTCCTGGGTGGCAGACTCAGACTGGCTGGTTAAAACCCCCCGTTGCAAAGACACCATAAGCCCAAATGTGAGGATTTTGGGTAACGGCCCCATATATTGTCCCCCTCCAACGAACACGGTCACGATTGGGCAGATAATATGTGTTGGACAAGAAAAGATGCTGAGCCCCTGTCAGACTCAATCTACCAAAGTGGGTAAGCCTGTCAAGGTTTGAGATAATAAAAAAACGGTGGGTGTGAAAGAGATGTATTCGCCCTACCAGCCGTGGGTGGTCTTGCGGTTGGCGAAGTATTTCCACAGCCAACCCACTACCCAGCCGCAGAGGCCTCCGATTGCTATCGAGATTGGCAGGACGGTTGTCATGTGGTCGGTATCTTGAAGGCCGACAGCGTCGGTGAGAAATGGATATATAAGACCGTAGGCTGCCCCCACAGCTATTGCCAGCCAGATTCTTTTATTAGATTTCTTATCCATTCTATCTTTTGCCCCGGTTTCCCTGTTCTGCTAAAACTACGCAACCGGTTAAATTTCTGGCAACAAAAAAATAGGCGGCATTTAGCCGCCGTTCCCTTAATCCAAACTATATAAGGCAGCGTGGGCGGCAGCCACCCTCGGAACAATCTACCTACAGCACCGCCATGATCGTGTTGCTCGCAAGACCCACCCCCGTCTTGTTAACCGCCTGACACAATCGTCCCACTCAACGCCCGATCCTGATTCGTCAGCGTGATCTCCGTCTCGATCGCCATCCCAACCTCGGTCCAGGCTCCGTCCGGACGTAACCGTCGTTCGATTTTATACGCCGCCACGGCACCGCCATCGGACGGCGCCTGTCCAATCGAGGAAGATCCATCCCTCCCCCTGTTGCGGCGCTTCGAGCATCCGCGTCTGACCGGGCGCTTCCAACGAGGTCCGAGCCGCACGCCCACCCCATCCGATCAACTTCAACTGATCATCATCAAAACCAACCGTCGTCTCGGCGTACCGCAAATCGGCCTTCATGTCGTCAGCAAGCGCCTCAAGCGCCTCATTTTTGGCGGTGACTGCAGCCTCGGCCGCCGCTTGAGCGGCCAGAGCAGTATGACCTTGGGACATAAACGGTGCTCATACTCCGCCAGATCGACAATGACACCGGCGGCGCCGGATAAAGGACGGCATTGGCGGCCAAACCGGCTATCATGGCCTGAGCCAGCAAACAATTTGGGCTTCTGCGAGTGGGAAACGTGCCATTTGATGTAACCTCCCCTGTTCCTTGATGTTATGATGTTTCTCGTATTGCTACAAGGCTAAAATGCTAATTTCATCTGTCTCAGATAACGCTTCATCTGACTCAGATAACGCTTCATTTGTCCCGGATAACGCTTCACTTGTCCAGATAACGCTTCATTGGCCCAGATAACGCTTCATTTGCCTCAGATAACGCTTCATTTGATCCCAGATAACGCTTCATTTGCCCAAATCACGCTTCATTTGCCTCAGAAGTTCGTTTGAGTTGGAATCAGATCAAAACCTCACTGTTTGGCTCGGGTTAGGCCGGTCGAATGGCGGATCCGCCCCGCTTATGGGCCAGTTTTAGGCTTCGGAACTCTTGATTTTAGCACCTCGTAACCCAGCTCTGAGGGCGCAAGCGTCCCGTGGGTTGACGGTGTGCCCACATCTGCCCCTTAAAACGCCGGACCTAACGTTTCGACCTTTCCCTCACCGCTTTTTGATTCTTCGATCTCCCCGTTTGAAGCCTCCCCGGCTTTGATTTTTCAGTCTCCCCTAAATTTATTTGTCGGCGGACGATCCTTTTCTGAAGTGGTCGAATCGAAACTCACCCGAAGCGTGGGCCACCTCATCCCGACCTACTCTGACTCGCCGACATCAGTCGAACGGGCGACCGAAGTAGCGAGGAAAAAAGAATACAAACAAATAGAAGCTGGGAAGTGCTTGAAAACCAGAAACAACCCGCATCCCAGCCGGTCGGCATCAGGTCTACCTCGCGCGTGAGCAAGAGACGAAGCCAGCGCCCAGAGCTGAAATCATAAATCGGCGATGTGAAACGTGCTACATATCTGCTGGAACCATGAGATACGTATTTGCCGAGCTCACCATCGTTCGTACATGCGTCTGGCTGTCCATGTTGGCGGAGCAGCCTGGCTTTCGCAATACAAGCTCATGAGCCCGGGTTATCTGAACTTGGCATGGTGAAGCCGAAGCTTTGGCAATGGGACCGGTACCTGTAATTCCGTTATTTCCCGTACGTCTGGCAAAAATTAATGCACCAGAAGGCGCAATACAGGAACCGAACAAGGTGAACACCTGCGCTAGTAGAAGTCGCGGCCTTCACAAAACGCAGACTCATATTGGCGGTGTCCAGCTTCGAAAAACATGGTCAAATCAGTTTGAACATTCTGTGTAATCTTCGAAACCGGATTTGGGTTATGCGGCTGCCGAAGCATTATTGGGTTAGCGAAGTCGATTGACGAGTCAAATTTGGCTCAACTTCCCCATCGGCAGGTTATTCAGGCTGACTGTAGTCTGATGCCAAGGTGAGCGTAATGTCTTGGGCATCGCGACCCAATCGCCTCAATGCATCTCCAGCTCAAGATCAGCGTAGCATGGAAGTCTGTCATAGTATGGCAAGGCCTTAGAGGTTAACGAAAAAGCCATTCTCTCGGTGCGGGAGAGCCGAGGAGTTAAACGCGACGCTTTCAAGACCCGCCTGAAGTCCGTCAACACAATCCTCGATAACTCTTGAGTTAGTCACCAAACTCCAACCGTGTATGACAAAAGCCGATTCGATCTGTTTCGTTGAACGCCCACCACTAGATGCACGCGACTAAATCACCTTCGATTCGGGATCCGTATGGTAGGCAACATTGCGCCATTGAGGACGGGTACCGATTCCAAGGCCGTGGAGACACAACTGGTGCAGATCCTGCCACGAGCAAGCGCTGAACAACGCGCCTAATCGCATCGCGAAGGTGTCAAAGCCTCTGAAGTCGGCGTGATTGATTCAATGTGCGGCTTAAGCTGGCACCAAGGGCGACAATCCATGTCAGTCACCGAGCATCAAAACGAACCTTCAGTTGACGATCCGTCCGATCTTCAAGCGACGCACTTCTGAGGAAGTGTGACGCAAAGACGCAAACCCTATATCAGAACAGTTGTTCGTCTTATTGCACGACTGCCAATACGAATTGAGCGTCTTCCCAGATGTATAACCTATCTTCAGAAGTGCTAGGGCTGTTCTCGCAACAAGATCGTGCAGAGTCGCAAAATTTGGTATCACGAAGTTGTCATGGATGTTTTGCGCACTCACGGTGATCCGGCACATAAGGGCCAAAGGCTTGCCGGTTTATCCTTACATGACCATTGTAGCGAATTGACTATCCTTACCCACGGTACAGCTGGCAGCTAAACTGCAGAAGCCCGGCATTTGATAGCGCTCTTGAAGCGCTTAATACTCACAGATTACAGTGTCAAAGCCATGATCGAGGCGCGTTCGCGAGCTGGCGGCATGCATAAATCCATGCACCAAGCGAATTGAGTCAGTGACGCAGTTGTAATGTTAAGCTATTCCTAACTAGTAAACATGTCCTGTAATCCGGTAACCCAATGCTTGCGTTGGGATCCTTTCGCATTTTGCTAAACTCAAGGATTATCTGCCATGCTGTCGAATCAAAGGTGAGCGGTTCAAGCAAATCCTCCCGCTAACAGTAAAACAGTATGGAATTGTTAAATAATGTCAATTACATATTGCGGGTGCAGCGGGCAGGATTAGTACGTCTGACCGCGCCCGAATGTCTCCCGGCGAGCTAAGGCTGACGGGCCAACGCAGTGGCGGGATCGCAGGGATCCCGCCCTACGGAATTTCACCCTCACAAAAAAAAGGGCGGTCAAATGACCGCCCTTGACAATAAGTCACGAGTCTATTTAAAACAGGCTAAGCCTGCTTAAAACCACTTCGGCACGAACTTGTAACCGTAGCTGATAACGCCGTGATGACCCTCGTCCTGGATGCGGCGGAACTCGATGCGCACATCCATGCCGATCTTGATATCATCGACATTACAATCGGTCACCTGCGCCATCAAACGGGTGCCATCGGTCAACTCGACAATGGCCAGACCATACGGCGCTATGTCGCCCCACTGGCTCGGAGCCACGCGAATAACCGTGTACGTGACAATCTTCCCTTCATCGGGCAGCCTGACAATTTCCTGCTCGGTGTCGCCCGTTTCGGGGTCGATGGTCCGTTTCGGGAAATAAGTCTTGCCGCTCTTTTTGAATTTGGAAGCTTCCATTCTATAGCGATGCGGATACTCGCGCCAGTTTCTGGAACTAAACATAGTCATCACGCCACCTCCATGATATGAACAACCGAGGAGCCACCGGAACCACCCATGTTCTGAGTCATTCCGACTTTGGGGTTGCCCGGAATCTGGCGGCCTTTTTCAGCCTGTCCGGTAAGTTGCTTGTAGACCTCGACAATCTGGGCCACGCCGGTCGCGCCGACCGGATGACCCTTGGACTTGAGGCCGCCCGATGTGTTCATCGGGAACTTGCCGTCAAGCGCGGTCTCACCGGCGAGGATAGCCGCACCGGCCTTGCCGGGAGCATACCTGCCGATCGACTCGGCAACAACTATCTCGGCAATCGTGAAACAGTCGTGAACTTCGGCGAAATTGATATCACCAATCTTCTTGCCGGCCATCTTGAGCGCCTTGTCGGCGGCAATAGTAGCGGCTTTGATAGTGGTCATGTCATCACGCTGGGCCAACTGAATCGTATCGGTCCCGACACCGGAGCCGATGAGCTTGATGTACGGCTTGCCGAGTTTCTTGGCGATATCGACTGTCGTTACGATAACAGCCGCCGCGCCATCGGTGATCGGCGAGCAATCGAGAATATGAAGCGGGTCGGCAATCATTACGGATTTAGCGACTGCTTCCATCGATATTTCAAACGGATACTGCGCCACAGGATTCATGGCGCCGTTCTTGTGGTTCTTGACAGAGACCGCCGAAAGCATCTCGCGCGTCGTGCCATACTTGGCCATGTGCGCGTGCGCCATCATGGCATACAGACCGGGGAATGTCGCGCCGTTGAAGACTTCGAATTCCTGATCGGCAGCCGTCGCCAGCGCATAGGTGGCATCGTCACCCGATACATCGGTCATCTTCTCGACGCCGGAGGCCATGACGATGTCGGCGCTTCCCGAAGCAACCTCGATAAATGCTGCGCGGACAGCCATGCCGCCCGATGCACAGGCCGACTCGACACGCATGGCCGGAAGGCCGCGCATGCCCATGTAGTCGGTCAATACGGAACCAAGATGTTCCTGCCCGACAAACAGCCCGCCGGACATACATCCGACATAGAGACCATCGAGATGGTCGACGCCGGCACTCTTAACAGCAGCCAGGGCCGCGTCGGTATGAAGATCACGGAGAGACTTTTTCCAGACTTCGCCCCACTGGCTCATTCCGACTCCGACAATACAAACTTCTCTCATCGCAGTCACCTCCTAATCATTCTTACGGATTTTGCGGCGATACTTGGCATAGGTGCCGTAATCGACGTAAATCACGTTTTCGCTTAAGAGTTTCCGGGTGTGAACCGCTTTGTCGCGAACTTCGTCAATGCGGTCGGTGACTTTCCAGATGAAGCTGTCGGAACCGGCGCCGCAGCCGTAGGAGCACATGAAAATCAGGTCTCCCGGCTTGGCGACATCGAGAGTGGCTGTCAGGCCAATCGGCGATGCTCCGGAATAGGTGTTACCGAGGGTCGGCGACAGCCATCCCGGATCGATCTGCTCTTGCGTGAAACCAAGTTCAAGCGCCACCCGCTGCGGGAATTTGCCGTTCGGCTGGTGGAAGACAGCATAGGCATAATCCGACGGCTTCGTGCCGGACTTTTTCAGCAGAGCATTCGACGCACCTTTGGTGTGCGCGAAATAGGCTTCTTCACCGGTGAACCGTCCCCCGTGCTGCGGATAGAACTGGTGTTCCCTGCGCCAGAAATCCGGGGTGTCGGTCATGTAGGAATGAGTATCGAGACACTCGGCGACCAGATTATCCTTGCCCATAATGAACGCACCCGCGCCGGCGGCGGCGGAGAATTCGAGGGCATCCGATGGAGCGCCCTGCGATGTATCGGCGGCGATAGCCAGAGCATATTTCATCTGTTTTGCCTGAACATGGCTCAGGGCCACAAACATGGCCTCGGAACCGGCCTTACAGGCAAACTCAAAATCGGCGCAGTGGATATCCGGAGTGGCTCCGATAGCCTCGGCGACCGTTGTCCCCGATGGTTTCACCGCGTACGGATGAGATTCCGAACCGATATAAATCGCGCCGATATCGGCCGGATTGACATTACCGGCTCTGACAAGCGCGCGTCTGGCGGCCTCGACCGATAGCGTAATTGTGTCCATATCCGATGGCGGGACCGACTTCTCACGAAGTCCCAGCCCCTTCTTGTAGCTCGGGGCATCGGCTCCCCACACTTTGGCAATTTCTTCGACTTTGATCCGGTGTCTTGGTAAGTGCGCACCGTATCCGACAATACCTGCCATAGGTTACCTCAGTTTTGTATGGTTTATAACGAGTTAAGTTTTTTTCGTCTAACCGCGTTGACAAATTATAATTCGCCAAAATAGGCTGATTCCGGCCAAAAAACAAGTCCCTCGCGCAAAATTTCATCAATTCCGGCTAACTCACCTACCGACAGCAATTAAACTTACGAAAACCGCCCCTGCGGCCGATAAATATAAAATGCGGACAATTACGACACTTACACTGGTGCTGCTACTGGCAGCGGGCCTTTGCGCCCAGGACGAGGACAAAGTCCTCGACAACAATACCGCCTTCTTCGAGGGCGACAATTACAGCTATATCATGACCCCGCCCGATGGTTTCGTGATGGTCACTGAACCGGCGGTCAACGATGGTTACTCGTTTGCCTTTATACCCACTGACGAGTCATACGATTCGGCCTCGGTGATGATCGGGATAAACATCTTCAGCGTTAAAGAGGAAATTCGCAAAACATTCAGCCTCGATGACCTGATCACAGCCGACACGACATCTATCCGTGCGCACTTCGGCCCGAGTCTAATTATCGAGGAAGTCGCGCCGATCGTAACGAAGAACCAGTTTACGATTCGGAATTTCTTTTTGAATGACTCGACGACTTTTATACCGAACGTGATGTTCTCGTATCTTGACGGCGGCAGCGAGGTTTTGATTTTTGATCTGAGTATTTCATTCGATCACCCGCGCTTCATGGCCGAACAGGCCTATATGGACTGCCTGAAAAGACTGAAAGTGCTGGTCAAAGGCAAACTCGAAGCGGGATGATTTTCTGGCACACTAACCGGATGATTTTGGACGCAGGCATTTGATTTATCAGATGTCTGCGTTTTTTCGTAGTAGCAATCATTTAATCTGCCAGCTTATACAGCAACACTCCGTGCCACGTTATCTTGTAGGAGAATTGAATCGGCTGGAGAGTAAACACCAGCAGATACCGGGACTCAGGAAAGTACAACACTCTGTCGATCGAGTAGTTCTTGTACAGTCCCCAACCGTACAACCATACAAGTCTTGCCCTACAGTTATCAAACCTAGGCTCATCAATGCAATTGTCAAAACAATCGCGATAGAAGTCCATAATGGTTGTTCCCTTTAGGCGCCGAGCCTTTATGCTGTCTGCAAATACAGAATCGAACGCTGGTGGACTCAGTGTGGCGGAATCCGGTAACAGGAAGATACCCGCTGAATCGGCAATCTCAAGGAAAGTCTCCTTTTCGCGATGCCCAACCATTAGTGCGGTGAATCCACGATCGGAAAACTGTACCGCAGGCACTTCATCGGGACTCAGGTAAAGCGCTATTCGGTTAGTTCTTTGACATTCGCCGAACCTGCGCTCTGTAATCTCCAGTACGGAGTAGTTTCCTCTCGTCTTGCACTCAAAGGTAAACTCCTGCTCACAAGCGTGCGTGCATGAACTGACGATACCGCAACTGCAACAGCTGACACGCTTAGCGCGAAAAGCACCAACACACTTTGCACTTCTTTTTTCATGAAATCCCTCCTCTAAAAGGTATGCTTTGATAGTCTTACTGTTTTGTCGCCTCAGAGTTCCAAGACTGGCCAATCTGGCCAAACGTTGTGTCAGGCCCTGATTTCGACGAGGTCGGAATTGTGACCTGACACCGCCCCTTCTTCTTCCCCCTGATAAGGGGGACCGAGGGGGTTTCTTCGTATCTTCTTCTTTCCAAGCCGCATTTGATAAATCAAATGCCTACGGGGAGTCCTGGAGCTCGTAGCTGCGCGCCGCGGCGCGCGTCTACGAACGGCAGTTTCATTTATTTGCGTCGCTTCCGTACTCTATCTCAACTTCATCCCTCCCACCCGGCTTCAACCCCTCTCCCCCGAAATCTTCCTCGCGCTCGTCTTCTTCCTGATAGACCACGTGCTCGATATTTTCGCGGGCGTCGGCGTTTTGCATTTCGGCGAGGATGTTTCTTCCGATGAAACGGCTGGACTCATTGACCCACCGCTTATCAATCCAATGCTGCTTTATCACCCACCCACAGACACCGAATATAAACAGCGTTATACCGCCGACGATTATGAGGGTTGTTATTTGTTCCATGTTACTTTGTACCCCACCCAGCGGGTGGGTTTTAACAGTTTCATCTCCCACCTGCCGCTAACGCTCTAGGTGGGGTACCGAGTTGCGAAATTTTCCATACCTAAAAGAACAACTATCAGTTGTCCCACTCCTCCAGCAGCTTCCGCTGCTTTTCGGTCAGGTTCTTCGGTATCTCGATATTTATTGTCACAAACAAATCACCCTGCTTGCCGCCAATCGCCAGACCCTGGCCCTTCAGGCGCATCTTCGTGCCCGGCTGAGTCCCCGCCGGGACGCTCAGCGTGACTTTTTTCGTGAGGGTCTTTACGACAACCTTAGCGCCTTTGATAGCCTCGACAAACGAGATGTTGACCGAGGTATAGATATCGTTTCCTTTGCGATCGAAATTCTGGTCTGGCATAACTTTCACCGTGATGATTAAATCCCCGTTTACCTGTCCATTATAACCGGGTTGTCCCTGCCCCGCCAGTCTTATCTTGCCTCCATCGCCAATGCCTTTTGGTATCTTGACTTTCAGCGTCTTGCCGCTGTTGCCAATGTTCAGCACGCGCGTGGTGCCTTTGACCGCTTCCATGAACGAAACGGACAACTCGGCCATCAGGTCCGCGGCTTTCGCAGGTCGACCGCGACGTACGTTGCTGAAACGGTGATTGCCCGAATCCACCGCCACCGCCGCCGAAAATCGATGACAGGATATCTTCGAACTGCCCGAAACCATCGGCGCTGCTCGTACGGAAACTGAAAGTGCCGCCGTTGGGACCCTTCGCTGCCAGAACTGCGAGAACTGATTGGGATCAAATCCCTGCTGTTGTCCCTGTCCGCCACCGGCGAACGCGCCATAGCGGCGCATGGTGTCGTATTCGGCTTTCTTCTTGGAATCCGAGAGGACCTCGTGGGCGGCCGAGATCTCTTTGAATTTGGCTTCGGCCTGTTTGTCCCCTTTGTTTTTGTCCGGGTGATACTTCTTAGCCAGAGTGCGAAACGCCTTCTTGATTTCATCCGCCGAGGCATCTTCACTCACGCCGAGTGTTTTGTAATAATCTTCGTTCACCGTGTATCACCACCTTTAGTCACCCCCGCGCACGCGGGGGTCCAGTGACGTTTGTACCCCACCCAACGGGTGGGCTTTCTTCTCCCACCTGCCGCTGACGCTTTAGGTGGGGTACCGAGTGCATTTGATAAATCAAATGCCTACGGGGTTTCGACCGGGTGGCAGGCTCAAACTTGCTTTGGGCCTGTCACAAATCGATACGCTACGTAGACTCACGCCGCGGCGTGAGCCTACGCACAAATCGACTCCCGTTCCCGGTTGTGTCAGGTCTTGATTGCGACGAAGTCGGAATTGTGACCTGACACAAACTTACTCAGCTATTTCATCTCCTCAAATTCGGCGTCGACAGTCTGGTCATCGGTACCGGTTTTCTGCTGTGAAGCTTCCGGTCCCGGTTGCGCCTGCTGCTGGTTGACGTTCTGATACATCTCAGTCGAAGCCTGCTGCCAGATTTGATTGAGAGCCTCAACCGATGACTCCATCTCGGAGACATTGTCACCCTTGAGGGCTTCTTTCACGCGTCCGATCGCCGCTTCGATTTTGGCTTTCGAATCCGCGCTCAGTTTGTCGCCGAACTCCTTGAGCTGTTTCTCGCTCTGGAATACAGCCGCATCGGCCTTGTTGTGCGCCTCAACGTGCTGCTTTCTTCTCTTTGTCCTCAGCTTCATGAGTCTTGGCGTCGTTGACCATCTTCTGAATATCCTGCTCGGTCAGACCCGATGAGGCCTCGATGCGGATATTCTGCGATTTACCGGTCGCCATGTCTTTAGCCGAGACTTCGAGAATACCGTCGGCATTGATATCGAATGTTACTTCGATCTGCGGCAAACCGCGCGGCGCCGGCGGGATACCATCGAGAATGAACCGTCCGATAGTCTTATTGCCGGTCGCCATCTCGCGCTCGCCCTGAAGTACATGAATATCGACCTGCGGCTGGTTATCCGCCGCCGTCGAGAATATCTGCGACTTCTTGGTCGGAATGGTCGTGTTACGGTCAATCAGTTTGGTCATAACGCCGCCGAGCGTCTCGATACCGAGCGACAGCGGGGTTACATCGAGAAGCAACACATCTTTGACATCACCGGCCAGCACACCGCCCTGAATGGCCGCGCCGATCGCGACAACCTCATCCGGGTTGACCGAACGGTTCGGCTCTCGGCCAAAGAAGTCTTTGACCAGTTCAACCACTTTCGGCATGCGGGTCATACCACCAACCATGATGACATCATCGATCTGGTTGATCTTCAGCCCGGCATCGGCCAGCGCCTTCTCCACCGGCTTCATGCTGCGGGTCAGAAGGTCATCGACCAGCTGCTCGTATTTGGCCCGGGTGAGTTTTACATTCAGATGTTTCGGGCCGGTAGTTGTCGGCCGTCACGAACGGCAGATTGATATCTGTCTGCATGGTCGAACTGAGCTCTATCTTGGCTTTCTCGGCGGCCTCTTTCAGGCGCTGGAGAGCCATCGGGTCTTTCGACAGATCGATACCATCGGATTTCTTGAACTCATCCACCAGCCAATCGATAATGCGTTTATCGAAATCGTCACCACCGAGGTGGGTGTCACCGTTGGTGGAGAGAACCTCGAACACGCCATCGTTCAGATCGAGGATCGAGATATCGAAAGTACCGCCACCGAGGTCATACACCGCCACCTTGCCGGTCTTCTTCTGATCCAGACCATAGGCCAACGCCGCCGCGGTCGGCTCATTGATGATGCGCTTAACATCGAGACCGGCGATACGCCCGGCATCTTTGGTCGCCTGACGCTGACGGTCGTTAAAGTACGCCGGGACCGTGATGACGGCTTCTCTGACCGAATGACCGAGATATTCCTCGGCCGTCTTTTTCATCTTGGCCAGAACCATCGCCGAAATCTCCTGCGCCGTGTAGTCCTTGCCGGCCATCTCAACCACGAGTTCACCGGAACCGTTGGCTTTGACTTTGTACGGGTAGTTCTTGATCTCTTCGCTTACCTCATCGAATTTGCGTCCCATCAGACGCTTGATCGAGAAGACGGTGTTAAGCGGGTTGGTGACGGCCTGCCGTTTGGCAACCGTTCCGACCAGCCGTTCGCCGTTCTTGTCGATTGCAACCACCGATGGTGTCGTGCGGTTACCTTCGGAGTTGGCGATCACTTTCGGCTCGCCACCTTCGATCACCGAGACTACCGAGTTGGTTGTACCGAGGTCTATTCCAATTATTTTTTTCATTTTACTTTCCTTTCCTTATCGTCTCGAAAAAAGGCCGGTCGATTTTGACCGGCCTCTATCATTTGCTCCGTTGTGAGTATGTGTTCGGTCAGCTTACGAGACCTTGATTTCGATCTCTTTGGGCTTGACCTCTTCGCGCTTGTTCAGCGTCAACTCGAGGATACCGTTTTTGTAGTCGGCCTTGATCTTGTCAGGGTCGATAGTATCCGGCAGAGTGAACGAGCGGCAGAACGCACCGGTCCGAATCTCGCTACGGACATAACTCTCGTTTTTCTCCTCGGTCTCGACTTTGCGCTCACCGCTGACCGAGAGGACCTTGTCCTTGATACCGACTTTGATGTCGTCCTTGTTCAGTCCGGGGACTTCGAAGTGCATCTTGACGTGCTCATCGTTTTCGATAATATCGACCCGCGGCACGAAATCGGCTTCGCCATTGGCCCACACTTTGGGATAGCTGAGGAAATCATTGAAGAAGCTGTCGATTTCCCTGGCGACTCTGTTCGGTCTGATTACTAAGTTTCTCATTTTAACACCTCCGTTTTTTATTTTTTTGTTTTTCTGTTCTTGTTAGCTTCGGCTTATATATAAACAAACCCCGTGCCAAAGCGACTAAGTCGCCTTTATACAAATACTTACGATTTCTTGGTTGATTGCAGGCAAAACGAGACTGCCACACTGGCATTGCGTGCGCAGCCATCATGGCAGTGTATATTGTCTCTTTGGCAGAGTGGTGGCAGTTCTTGGCAGGCAGTCTTGTGTAGGGCAGGATCCCTGCTCGGCAGAGTCTCCGCCGGAGGCGGAGAGATCCTGCCAACTAGCCCTTACGTCCTTGCATTGGACCCGGCGAATCTTCAGATGGAGCGGGTCATCGAACACAAGACGGAGAGGCACTCAGCTAACGTAGTGCAGGAGCCTTCTTAGTCTCCTGCCATTCTTTCGGGAACCCCACGCCCTTGTCTGGCTCGTGTGGATGGATCCCTGCCCGCCATCGGCGGACTCGGAAGCTTTCGCGGGGATGGCACTTTCCCTACAAAACCAATGGTAATCCTGGCAGTGGTTCCCTTCACAAAGGAGAACCGTAAGTCATGGCAACCTCAAAAAAACAAATCAACGCAGTTGTGTGCTCAAATGCAGTAAAAGATCGGGGTAAAGGTCTGCCTACCTAAAAGAAACAGCGAAAACACATTATTGGGGACCCTATAAAAAACGACGAAACAAAGCCAAATTGAGGTAAAATTATGTCGGCTTTCCAGTTCCGTCAGGCTTCCCAGTCCGCCGATGGAGGATCTTGCGCCCCTCCGAGGGCGTGTGACCTGACGGTCACTCTGACTGGATTCCGGCCTTCGCTCGGAATGACGCGCCCCGTGCCGTCGCGTGCGACTGGGTCCGGACAAGAGAGTGGACGCGGGTGGCAGGCTCAAACTTGCTTTGGGCCTGACAATGGCGGGTTCGAAGACGGACCGCGCCCTACAAGTCTGACTCGGCCAAAAATATGGGCGCATCGGTAGGCGTTTGATTTATCAAACGCATCGATGCACCCAAGAATCCCGCTGTTGGTAGACTCACGCCGCGGCGTGTTGTCGTGGATTTACAACTGCGCCCGGTGTACGTCAGGGAAAAACCATGCAAACAAAACAGGCTAAGCCTGTGACAAAACGAACCCAAATTGGTGAAAACGATAAAGCTATATGAGATTACAGAAGATTCCTCAGGAGATAAATGGCAGAAATTCAATTGCCGTTCGAAGCGTGCGCTTGCTCTTCTCCGTCAACCGGATCCGGCGCATCTCCCAGGCAGGTAACAAGCCCCTTGTCGGTAGCGACAAATACCGTGTTGCCATCGGTGACCGGAGAAGTCATCACCGGACCATCGAGCTGTCGCTCTTCAATCAGCGTACCATCGATAGCATCCAGCGAGAACAGCATACCGTTGGCGTTGCCAAAAACAACATAGCCGCCCGCTACCACCGGCGATGCCCTGACAACATCGGTAGCATCGAATCGCCACAGTATAGCACCCGTAGCAGCATCGAGCGCCACCATCTCGCCGCCGGAGTGTCCCACGAACAAGCGACCATCGGCTATGGCCGGCGAGGTCCACACCGGTCCCCCCACCTGCTGCTTCCACGCGATACTGCCGTCTTCAGGTTCAAGTCCGTAAACGTAGCCATCGAGGTCGCCAACAAACACCATCTCCCCCACCGCCACCGGGGCGGCGACAGCGTTGTCGAGTTTGACTTCCCACAGAAGCGAACCGGTCAGCGGCGACAGAGCGAACAGTTCGCCGTTGTTGCCCGGCTGAAAGATTTTTCCGGCTCCGTATGTAGCTGCGATAGTAATCGGCTTATCCGATATGAAACGCCATTTAGTATCCCCACTATTGGGACTGAGCGCAAGGAGGTCACCGATACCTGAGCCAACAATCAGCATATCATCGACAAACAACGCTCCATCGGATGCATTCGAGCAACTGCCTGTCCCAGACAATTTTCCCGTTTAGCAGATTGATGCACTTTGAGCAGATTTTTGCGAGGGGACGTGGCAAAAACCGCCAGCGTGTCTTTAACGACTACGCCCGTCTGGGGAGCGCCTTTGGATTTTATCTGTCCCTGAAAATGCCCGTTCGTGATGTCGAGAAACTTTATCTTGCTCCGGGCGCCGGGGTATATCAACCGGTTGTGATAGATCGTGAGAGGGCCGGCCGGTTTGTCATTGGACTTGTACTCCCAGATTACATCGAGCTTCCCATTGAAAGCTCCATCGGGCAAAGCACCGCTGGCGTTGGCATCGCCGCGATGATACGGCCACTGGGCGCCCTCTTTTATCTTGAATCGCTCCAGCCGATAGCGACCTGCGCAGCTTGCCAGCGACAACAGCATCAGCGGTATGATTATATATGTGGTTAACCGGAGTTTCATTAGAAGTTCCACCCGAAGAAAAAGTCAAAATCCGTGCTGGGACTGATGGTCTCAAAATCTGTGGTGCGCGTAAAGTCAAAACGCAGCACGACCAGATACCCCAGTGAGACCCTGAATCCGCCACCGAACGAGCCGAGGAACTGGTCGAACTCGTCATCCCAGGCCGAGCCGGTGTCGAAGAAGATAGCTCCTCGAATGCCTCTGAAGCCGAGACCACCACCGAACGGAAAACCTATCAACAGGTTGTCGATAAGCGGAAAACGAAGTTCATGCGAAGCAAAGACGACATTGCGATTATAGAAATGCCTCCGGTCGAAACCCCGGAACGACCAGCTTCCGCCGAAATAGATTCGCTGCGGTTCCTCGCCGGTGCTGCTGAAAGCAAACAGGCGACTGGCGAAAGCCGAGAATTTGCCGAGCCGGTAGTAGTGCCGCAGGTCTATCGATGCCTGGCGGTTGAAAGTTCTCAGATCACCAACCGATTGTGTGATACCGACCGTCAGATTGTACCGGCGTCCCTCGATCGGCCCGGTGAAATCCCAGAGGGAATTGTCATAAATCCAGCTTACATAGTTCGTAAGCAAAAACTTTTCTCTGTTGGTCAGGCCATAAGCACGTTCCCGATTCGAATAGCGCGCCAGCGTAGTAAAGTCTACCCGGTGAAACTTGGAAAACGGATAGCTGAAGAGCGAAATACCTCCCGCCTGCCTTTCGAAATAGTAACCATCGTAATCGTTGTAGTATTCATCGAAGAGATGGAACGCTCCCACGCCCCAGTTCATTCGTTTTTCACGATTCAAATAAGTGACACCGGCATTGAAAGACTCCAGCAGGTCGTCTTTATTGGTAGCCGTATTGGTAAGCAGGAAGTACATCGAGTGGTTGCCCAAAACATCGGACATCGCCAGCTGCAATCCGCCCAGTGAACCGTAAACCGGATCATAGCCAATCGATGATTGCGCTATGTCGAGTGAATAGTCGGTGTCGTATCTCAGTGAGGCCTGACGGTACTTGCCATCAACTTTCTTGGGTTGCCAGGTGTCCAGAGCGTGGGCCGGTTCCTGAGCGACTTCTTTTACTTCCTCCGGCAGGTCCATGGTAAATATCTGAAAGCCGAGTTTCTGATAACCGGTGTAAATAAGCTTATTACCGTTGCGGGTTAGCCTGGGATCGAGGGCTGCCGTGGCGTAGGTGGACTGTTTCGTCATGACACCGTCGTTGTCCAGATGGAAGAGATTGAAGGTGCCTTCTCTGTCCGACGAGAAGTAAACACCATCATCGGTACACTCCGGCGACTGATCGATGTGAAATCCGTAGGTCAACTGCCTTAATGACGCCATCGGCAAGATTCAAACGGAACAGGTTAAGACCGCCGCGAGGGCCATCACGCGAACGATCCGATGAAAAGACAATCGCGGAACCATCGGGCGTGAAAGTCGGGTCGGTATCGAAATAGAAGTCGTATGTGACGGCCCAGTAGGAACCATCATCGAGATCAAGTATGTAGACATCGGTGGTACCGCTTTTCCTGCTTCCGGAGAAAACAACTTTGTGGCCATCGGGCGAGAACCTCGGCGACCGGGCCGCCACGAGCTCTTCAAGTTCGTAGCGTTTCGTGACCTTCTTTTCATTGAGGTCATAGAGATAGAGAACATCTTTTTCTTTTGATTTCGAGGAAAAGATTATCAGGCCGGAATCATTGGCGTCGATACCCGACCGCAGCAGGTGAAGCGACTCATAGTTCGATGACCTCTCACCTTTCACAAGAGTCTTGATATGTTTCCCTGGTCGGCCGTTCCTTCCGTCATCAGCGGGCTTCATATAAATGGCCGAATAGCCCATCCGGTTGGCCTTAAATACGATCCAATCACGTTTTCCGGAACCGTCATCCCACACAATCGGAGCCGCCTCAACATTGTAACCATCCTTGGTTACATTTATCGATTCCATGTCCGGCAGACCCAGGCTATCGAGTTCGGGATAGTATTTTTTCTTAAGGCTGTACTCCCACTTTCTCGACAGCTCCTTGAGGTCGTCGCCCAGCGTCAACTTGACAACCTCATCGAAAGTGCGTCCTTTGTGCCAGTTCTCAAAAAGCAGTACGAGTTTATCGGAGCCATAGGTCGAATCGATAAATTGACAGATGGACTCGCCCAGTTTGTACATGTAAAACGTACCCTGTACCTGGTACAGGCGCGGAATGGTGAAGAGCATGCCATTGAGCACCATGTCTTTCACCACCATGTCGGCTTCGGTGTCCCAGTCTTTCGACCAGAACTCCGCGATACCCTCGGTAAACCAGAGGGGCGGATAGGAATACCGGGTTTTGTTGCGGCGCGAGGTCACATCGCTGAGCTTGGATAGTGTAAAGACGTGAACGAGTTCGTGGCGAATAACATGGTCGAAATCGTGGTATGATCCGTGGAAAGGCACAACCACTCTGCCCTTCATAAATTCCGTAAAGCCGGCCACGGCCTCGGGTAGCAGATAGGGTGTTACATTGGTCTGCGTAAAATATCCGGGAGTGGAATAAATAATCAGGGGGATTTTCCGCGGCACCTCATGGTTGAATTTGGCTGCCAGTTTCCGATAGGAATCTTCCGCAGATTTTGCGGCCACGGCAGCCACCTCGGATTCCTCCTCATAGAAGTATATCCTGAAATGCTCGGTGGTCATCACCTGCCAGTCGAACTCGGTATATTGTACCTTATTTTTGCCGAAATAGAACTGTGCCTGAACCGAGCCGACTGCTAAAACCGAGGTAACTATGCTGATAACAAGCGCTTTAAGCAAATTACGAGGGAGCTTTCTGCGGAAAGCCTGCATGATAGATCTAGCCCTTTGCCTTTGTAACTCTTTAGTGTCTATATTATTTAACAACATAAATGACGAACTAAGTTCCGCAAATATCCAATCGGTCCTGAGCGCCCGACACCGGGCAAGCCATATATTTCATATCGGCCCCCGTTGCCCACTATTGTACTATCCCCGTCTCATATCCACAGGCGCTGCACCGCGATCCCAACAGCCCCTGAATCGACGTAAAGTAATTGCTTCTACGTATTAACAGTTCGCTACAACCCGGACAATAAGTATTGGAACCATCTTCAGTGGCTATATTTCCAAGATAAATGTATTTAAGCTTCGGTAGAGCCAACTCTCTGGCGTGTAGCATCGTATCGAAAGACGTCGATGGCGCCGATGCTTTATAGTCAGGATGATAGGCGGAAAAGTGAAGTGGAATTGAGTCGGAAACCGCCGCCACGAAATCTATTAAGCCGTTGAGGTCCTTGTCCGAATCGTTCTGGCCGGGAATAATAAGGTTGGTCAATTCAAGATGCACACTGGAATCGGCAATCATCTTGATATTGTCGAGCACCGGTTTCAACTTTCCCTTACAAACCCGGGTGTAAAACTCGGGACTTATCGCCTTCAAGTCTATATTGGCAGCATCTACATGCGGCAGCAATTCCCTGAGCGGCTCAGGGTTTATATAACCGTTGGATACAAGCACGACTTTCATGTCGGCATCTCTCAGCAACGGCGCCGCATCCATTATGTACTCAAACCAAATCATCGGCTCCGTGTAAGTGAATGCTACGCCTATCGAACCGTGCTGCCGCGCCGTATCGACCAGCGCTTCCGGTGAAACGTAGGAGGTCTTGATTTTCTTTTGCGAGATCGTCCAGTTCTGGCAATGAAGGCAGCCGAGGTTGCACCCGTTCGGACCGGTTGACAGAATATCCCGCGAGGGGTAGAAATGGTATAGCGGTTTCTTTTCGATCGGATCGATAGCTACGGTCACCAGTTCGCCATAGTTGTCGGTAACCAGCACTCCATCCTGATTGTACCGGCAGCCGCATATACCGACCTTGTCTTGCTCGAGGCGGCACTCGGCCGGGCAGAGCCGACACAAAACGGCGGAGTCGCCTGCTTTATCAAAGTACTGTGCGGTTCTAATCATATTATTGCTCTGACACAATCTTTTTCACAGCCTCCAAAAGATTGGCAACAACCGGCACATCGTCATAAAACGAAGATTTCTCCAGAACACCGGACTGTACTGCCCCGTAGCCGGTTTTCACCAGAATCGGCCGGGAGCCTATGACGCGACCGAAATTAACATCATCGACCTTGTCGCCAATCACATAAGATTTACGCAGGTCGATGCCAAGCTGATAGGCGGCATCCTCGGCCATCGCCGCGCCAGGTTTGCGACATTCGCACCTGATGGCGTATCGATTGACAGTTCCCTTCGGATGATGCGGGCAGTAGTAAACACCGGCTATCTCAATGTGCTCAGCCGAGAGCATTTCCATAAGTTTCGCATTCACCATATCGACAGTCGCCGTATCAAAATAACCCCGGGCCACCCCGGACTGATTTGATACGATCACGATTTTGTAACCCGCCCGGTTCAATAATCTAAGCGCCTCAACGGAGCCAGTCTCGAACTCGATTTCGTCCGGATTCGAGAGAAAATTCTTATCTTTTATGATAGTTCCATCACGGTCAACGAACACACCCCTGCTCTCCCCTATGCGAACCTGATGAAGTTCAGCCGCCTGGGCCACGACCATATCGGGAGTTATCTGCTCAAAGCAATATCTCTTGTCCCGATAGCACGGTTTCTTCCCGTGCAAGGAGCACGGGCGGCAGTATTGATCAACCTGTACTACCCTATCGTAGAGTCCCTTTGGCGCAAACCCAAGAGCGGGATGAGTTGGTCCAAAAACGGCTATGACAGGCACGCCCACCGAAGATGAGGCGTGGGCAATTCCGGAATCATTGGCAACAGTCAGTACGGCTCCAGATAACACGCTCAGGAGTTGGTCAAAGGGGGCGTTTACGAGTTCAATGTAAGCGCCGGGATCAATTTCTCCCTTTGGCGAGAGTTTATCTCTGTCAGTATCAGTAATCATCCAGACTATCGGTGTACCCTGATGCCTGTGAAGTTGCACCGCTGTTTCGACAAACCGCTCAATGGGCCATTGTTTATTTTCATGCGCCGCACCGGGAGCCACAACTACGTAGCGCCGGTTGTCGGATTCAAACGCACGGAATTTCTCGTCGAGTTCAACCGCCGGCGTCGGTAGATTCGGTCGTCGGCAATAATCTTTAGCTCCGGCCTGAATGACAGCCTCGTTGTAAAGGTCAATTGTGTGTGGCCAGGATACCGGAAGATTTTTGCCTTTCACCGCCAGAACGCGGTCAAGACGTCGCTTCGGATACAAGACAGTGCGGTCGGCAGTGATAAATTTACGTGCCAGCCAGGAACGGAGATTGCCGTGCAGGTCTACTACAGTGTAGTAGTTGCTTTTATCTATATCGGCCAACAGTTTTACAAAAGCGGCCATAGAGACTTTGTCAGGGACGGTACGTATTTCATCGACAGTACCCATGCGCTCTACCAGCGGGGCGTATCTCTCTTTGCAGAGATAGGTTATGTGAGATTCGGGAAATCGTATCTTTAGGTTCACCAAAGCGGCCGAGGTGAGGATAATATCCCCCAGTGAGCCAAGGCGAATTACCAGGATTCTCTTTTTCATCTAAAGGAAAAGATACAAACCGACAGCGCCCGCAGCAAAGCAATAATATCCAAAGTAGACAAATTTCCCCCTCTTGATTACCGCCAGAACCGCATAGACCGCAAAAAGGGAGGCAACAAAGGTAGTGATGAGTCCCACCAGGTAATGCGACATGAGCGACGGCTCAACGGCCATCAACTCGTCCGCCTTGAATACAACAGCTCCGAGAATGGCCGGGATTGACAGCAAGAAAGAAAACTCCGCCGCTTCTGATGGTTCCACTCCGGTGATCATGCCGGTAGCAATGGTTGTTCCCGAACGAGAGATACCGGGAATGATAGCCAGTGCCTGCCCTGCTCCCATCGCAAGCGCTTTTAGAAAAGTCAGATTACCAGCACCTTTTTTGAAAAAACCGGTAGAGATTAGAATAATGCCCGTAACAAACAGCATGATCGATGTCATCACGGGGTTGGAAAACGCCTGTTCGAAAAAATCTTTAAACAGAAGAACCGCAACAACAGCAGGCAGAGTACCGATTATCAGCCAGAGGACAATCTTTCGCTCGGCAACCATCTTGGAGTCGAACAGACTTCTTATCAGCCTTAGAATTCGAACGCGAAAATACGTGAGAACCGCCAGCAGAGAGCCAAGATGAAGCAGAACCTCGAACGTGACCCCTGATTGCTTCACCCCCAACATCGCCTGAGCAAGCACCAGGTGCCCCGATGATGATACCGGTAGAAACTCCGTTAGACCCTGAAGAATGCCAAGGATGGCTGCGTCGAAATAAGACACTAATCAGCCATCCTTTCTATCTGTTTACGCAAAGTTGAATGTTGCAGGGTCGGATTAAAGAGCACCAAATTCTATTCCAAGGAAAAGACCGTCGTTGCCGTCGATCTGGAATTCGCCGAAGAAGCCGATACTGCTGTTAACCTGCCAGTGAACACCGCCATTGAAACCGATTTCAAGATTGGAATCAGAATCAGACGGTCCGTCCCAATCAATCTTCTCTACCCTGATATTTAAGCGACCATAGGGAGTAAGAATGCCGCCCTGCTGCAATTTAACCGGATATGAGCCGATGAATTGCCCCCCCAGTTGAAAAACTGAGAACCCGCCGATATCGTAATATTCGCCGAATCCTCCAACGGCCATATCGAACGGTCCGCTGCTGGCGCCGTTCACACTCACGATCTGATACTTGAAGTCGGCACCGAGCGCTAATTCAGTATCGCCTCCGTCGTAGTCGATCAATCCGACTTTGATTCTTCCGTCCGTGTGAGCAGAAAGACCGTAGTTGAAATAGCCGGCAAAGGAAGTAGCGTCGGCAATTCCAACCGCCAAACCGAAATTACCGGTGCCCATTCCCAGAGTACCGGCGGTACTCAAACCACCGAAAGCGGACCCGGCCGCATCAAATGCAAAGCTGTTGACCGAAATCAAAAGCAGAATACCGACAACAAGTGTAAGGACTTTCTTCATTAGGTTTCCCCTGTCTTATGGTTCATACATCAACTGAGCCAACTTACTTTTTCGCACATGTGCCGTCAAATAAAAAAAGACCAGCTATATTTACATATCTACTAACGAACCGGCCAAAGGTTTCATTGGGATATTATTAGTTGACAGATTCCCGGTCCCGGCGTTGTTTATCGAAGTGCTTCTTGGCGTTGCGCTTTGAACACTGGTGATGATTAAAAACAAGCGTTTATATATACGAAACAGGAGAATATCTGATGTCGAATGGCTCCGAATCAGGCGGGTTTGTGCAAGGCGGTAAGTCGGCTCGAGGAAACTGGGGCAGTCGGATGGGTTTTATCCTGGCAGCCACCGGTTCGGCTATCGGCCTGGGCAATATTTGGAAATTCCCTTATATAACGGGTGTTTACGGCGGCGCAGCTTTTGTGCTGGTGTATCTCGGTTGCGTTGTGATTGTCGGCTTGCCTCTGATGATGGCTGAACTTATGATCGGCCGGCGGTCAAAAAAGAACCCCGTGGGAGCATTCAAAGCTCTTCACAAACCGTCGTCACCGTGGCAGATCACCGGCTGGCTCGGAGTTGCATCCGGTTTCGTCATACTCTCTTTCTACTCGGTCGTAGCCGGCTGGGCTATGGCATATATTTTTAAATCTATCGCTGGTTTTACCGGTACAGCCGACCAGATTCAATCCGAATTCGGAGCGCTGGTCGCCCATCCATCGGCATCCATTTTCTGGCACACACTCTTCATGGTTCTATGCATGGGCATCGTGATCGGCGGCGTACAGCGCGGAATCGAACGATGGTCAAAAATACTGATGCCAACCTTGTTCGCGATTCTGATCGGACTGATGATTTATGGTGTCTTCTTTACCGAGGGCGGTGCCAGAGCGTTGGACTTCCTGTTCAAACCGGACTTCCACAAGTTGTCCGCGGAAGCGGTTCTATCGGCTTTGGGACATGCGTTCTTTACGCTGTCATTGGGGATGGGAGCCATGTTGACTTACGGAAGTTACATGCGAAGCGATGAGAGTATTACGCGCGATGCTATCACGGTATCGCTGTTAGACACTGTCATAGCCCTGATTGCGGGAATAGCTATCTACTCCCTTGTTTTCAATTTCAAGATGGATCCGGCTGCCGGACCGGGACTGATCTTCCAGACCCTGCCGGTACTTTTCGCACAGACCGGACCGTGGGTATCAGTTCCCTTCTTTATACTGCTGACATTCGCGGCCCTAACATCGGGAATCAGCCTGCTGGAAGTCGTCGTAGCGTACTTCGTTGATGAACGCAACTGGAGCAGGAAAAAGGCCACTCTTGTGCTGGGAGGATTGATCTGGGTGTTTGGTATGCTGTCGGCCATTGCCTCTCTGACCATACCGTTCAGGGGGCGCGAGCAGGGCTTTTTCGATATTTTTGACTTTATCAGCACGAATTACATGCTGCCGATCGGCGGATTTTTGACCTGCCTGTTCGCGGCGTGGGTGATGAAAGAATCCGACAAAATATCGGAACTCGGTTCGAAAGGCCCTCTTTACAAAGGACTGGTTTTTGTGCTCAGGTATGTTACGCCGATAGCTGTGTTCATTGTACTGCTGCACGGCCTGGAACTGCTGCCGTTCATGGACTATTAAAGTATATAGATTGACGGGATAAGCTCATTGAAGCCGGCCATTCAAGCCGGCTTTCTTATTTAGTCTTCGATGGCGAGGTATTTCAGGGCCTCCCTCTTCAGATGTTCTAAATCGAATCCTTTGAGGTCGACGGTATCCAGAAATTTCAGAAAACCTTCATCGAGTCGCCCGATTGCGGAGCGCCCGAACGACGCCTGCAGCCCGGGTGATTTCTCCTTTTCGAAGGATATATCCAGAGAAAATGATTTCTGTTTCAGCGACGAAATGACGTCAACAGGGATGGTCTTGAGCGATTCCTCGGAAACACCCTCCACTTTCAAACGAACAATCTTATCGGAGCTATCGAGTTGCTTGATTTTCTCCTCAATGATGGCGGCCAGTTGATCACCCCTCTTCCCTGATGCATCGATACTTTCAAGACTGACCATCTGGCGACAGTTTACAGTATGAAACGTAAGCTTAAAGGGATTCAGGTTCACCTCAACGAAACCCTTGTCGATGCCTCTCTCGTCCTGTGACAGACGATCGGTGGAGCCGGCATACCACGCTCTGGAAGAAACCGACGTATGGTTGTGGTAGTGGCCGAGGGCAACATAGTCAAATCTTTCCATCAGCTCTATGGGCAATTCCTGTTCGCCCAGATCGGCCATGGAGAACTGCGGCATACCGGCCGCGACTCCATGCATAACGAGTATATTGTGCTTTGCTTCCGGATCGGGTAGACACAGAGCAAGTTGTTCCTTCAGCGACTGAGTTGTAAGACAGTGGGGCAGGGCAAATACTCTGGCCGGTCCAATCAGGAAGGTATCAAGTGAAGTCCCGGCGGCAATGAAAAGATTGTCAATATGATTAAATACCTGAAGCGCCGCCCCTATATGTGGCTGCTTGGGAGCATCGTGATTGCCGCTGATGATTACTGTAGGAATCGAATTCTCCGCGGCCAGACGATGCAGTTGTTCGGCAGCCATCGACATTATCCGATTAGACGGTCGAACGGTATGAAAAAGATCACCCGAGTGAATACAGATATCGGGGCGCAACTGGATAATACTATCAATGGCCTCAACAAAGCTGCCCAGGATGTCCTCCTGGCGAAGAGTCAGGCCGGTCTTGCCTCGACGGGGATGGTTCTCACCGGCACCGAGATGGCTATCGGAAAAGTGGCAGATTCTCATGGACATGAATATAAAACCGGACGGACGTCCGCGAAATCACAAAATGAGAAAAAAGCTTAAGACTCCGGTCTCCGGGCTAGTAAAGATTATACCGGGCGATACGGTCTCTTAGAGTATTTCTGGATATTCCCAATGTTTCGGCCGTTTTCACCTGGTTACCTTCAAAATGCCTCAGGCACGAAGAAATGATAGCCCTCTCGAAAGCTGATTCCATGAACTGATAAATCTGACCGGGAGAACTGTTTATCAGCTTGGGCATCACGGGATCGATAATCTTTTTGAAGGTGTCGGTGTAATCGTCTTTGAGAACATCGAGGTCAATATCCAGCTTGCCGTTATCTTCGGAGAAAATCGGCAGGTCCTCCGGCTGGAGACTCTCACTCTTGGACATAACCATAGCGGTATGGATATTGTTCTCAAGCTCTCTTACATTGCCGGGCCAGTTATACTTGGTAAGGATCTGCATCGCCTTCTTGGAGACTTTTTTCGGCGAGACCTGAAGCTGATTGGCAAACTTATCGATGAAATGGTCGACGAGAAGCAGCACGTCTCCCCTGCGCTCACGAAGCGGCGGGATATAGATGGAGACAACTTTGAGGCGATAGAAGAGATCCACCCTGAAGGAGCCCTCTTTCATGCACTGAACGAGGGATTTGTTGGTTGCCGCAATTATGCGGACATCGCTGGTAATAGACTCATTACCACCAACCCTTTCGAATTGCTTCTCCTGAAGCACCCTCAAGAGCTTCGACTGGGTCAGCATGGACATATCCCCGATTTCGTCGAGGAACAGCGTGCCTTTGTGAGCCTGTTCGAATTTACCTATACGTTTGAAATAGGCTCCGGTGAAGGCGCCTTTTTCGTGACCGAACAACTCCGATTCCAACAGCGTTTCCGGGAGAGCGGCGCAATTAACTGATAAAAACGCATTGCTGCTGCGGTTGGAATTGCGGTGAATGGCTCTGGCCACAAGTTCTTTTCCGGTTCCGGACTCGCCGAAAATCAGGACGGCTGCATCCGTCTTCGCGACCTGTCCGATAAGCTTGGCTATTTCCACTATTTCCGGAGACTGACCTACAATCTCGCCGACCTCGTGGTCGCCCTGAACCGCCGGACTAACGATACCCGGACGCGGCTTGGCGGAATAACCACAGGCCTTGTTAACCATGTCGATGAGTTTCTGAATCTCGAATGGTTTTGTCAGATACTCGAAGGCTCCTTCCCTCATTGCTTCGATAGCGTTCTCCGTGGAAACAAATCCGGAAATTACTATTACAGGAAGTTCGTTTCTGATCTGCTTGATTTGTTTGAGAACGTCGAGACCTGATAATGACGGAAGGTTGACATCCAGCATCACGAGGTCAACATTGTTGTGCTCACGAACGTACTCACCGACTTCCAGTCCATCATCGAGGAAGTCGAAATTGAATTTGTCCGGGTCAAACAAGTTTGCCAGTGATTGCGATAAATCCTTGTCGTCGTCAACCAGTAGTATATTCTTCATTGCGTTTCTTCGTCCTTAGGGTATTCACTCTTTATATCGGCCAGAGTTGTATTTTTTATAGACAAAAAGTAACGTAAATGACTGATTTTATTAAGAAAAGTGGGGCGTGGTCTACCGGGGACAGGTTATGGCAATCATAGTCCGGCGGTAGGACGGAAGGGGTCATGGTCGGACACATAGACGTTCAATTTTAAAATGAAACAGTCATGGTAGCATTATTGCACATTCTGACCCCAGAGGCGACCAGGTCACCTCAGAGTGTTTCATTATGGTATGTTTTGTGGATTATTCGCGATCCGTCAGAACCCGGACAGCAGTGCCCATCCAGAAGAAATAGACTATGGCATCGGCCAACAGCCCGGCCACCAAAATCCAATAAATCAACTCAGGTCGAAATTTATTAATGATGATAGTCTGCTGCTGACCAATAATGGAGATGATCACGGGTACGGCGAGAATGACAGCAGCGAGAAATAGAGACATCAACGGGCTTCCCCGGAAGATTAGAAGCGAGTTTTTCAGCCCGACAAGGACATTGGTGCGATACAGAGCACAATATGAAATCGAGAAATAGAACAGAGCCAGTATGCAGACATATATGAAAGGCATGAAAAGATACTGGAAGGCCATAATCCGGCGTGGCGAGTTGGCTAACAACGGGGCAAGCAGGTCCGGCATGAACAGGTTCGCTATCATAATAAGGCCGTTGATAGCCAGCCAGGACAGCGTCAGCTGAAACCACAAAAAGGCCAACTGTCGAAAGCCCGGTGGCTGCGGATAATCGCCGGCTGCAGAAACCCGGTAAAACCAGATCGATATTGCCCCGAGAACCGATCCTTCAAGTAAAACCGAGACAGCGAATTTGGCCCAGCCGAAGAAGTAAGGCATGACAGCAAAATGTCCCGGATAGTGCGTAAAACCGGCGGCATTCTGACTATCGATCAGGTTTGTCCAGAAGCTGATAACACCATAAAAGATAGGTGAGTAAAATTTGTAATGAGCCAGTAGTATCAACCAGTGAATAAAGAAGTAAACCAAAAGAAGCAGCCAGATGCGCCCTCGCTTAAACTGCCCCAAGGTTCGCACGAACAGCGAGAGGAAGTAATTGATAGAGTCTAATAAACGCAAAACCCTGCCCTATGGTGCATATAACACCACGTTAGAACCGGCGGAAGCTCCATGCTGATCAAACACATATATCCGGTAGTAAATAGGCCCTGGCGGCGCGGCTATGGCAAACCACGGCGAAGGCGGGAGTTCCTCATTAATGATGGCAACCCGGGTGTCTGCCAAATCTACACTGGAGTTAGCCGCCGAGTATATCTGATAGGAGGCGAAGTCAGGCTCGGCGCTCCCGGTCCACTGGAATCGAACCGAATCCGTTCCGTCGACCAAAACCAGCTCCACGGCTTCAGGTGGAGTATTTATATTCAGTAATTCATCGCCCTGCATGGTGAGGGCGGTGTTTCCCGCAGCATCTGTAAAACTGCCGTTAACGACAGCCTCAAACAAATTGGCGCCCACTGGCACAACATAGCGACCGTGATAAACACCATCAGCAGCAACATCATCCCCCCCGACACCATCATCGTATAATCGCAAGCCACTGACTCCGGTGAACGACACCGAAGCCCGGCCGGACAGTTCTCCGGCATCCAAACCAAAAGTTATGGTCTCCCCTGCTTCGAAGACAATACCCGACGGCGAGTAAAAAACCGAATTGATTTGAGCTCTCGTATCGAGAATGATCTCATCGGACAAAACCTCACCCGACTCCGAGCCGTCAGCAAACACCAGGCGGGCAAACACAGTTTTGGTCCCGTCGCCTTCGGACAACGTAAATGTCCGTTCGGCGGCGTAGGCAACAAAGTCGGCATCGGCAAAGCCGGCGTCTTCGGAAAGAAGAACCTGCAGAGCTGTAACCGACGTATTGATTTGCACCCGGACGCTACGACTGTTGGTAAATTCAGCGTCAGAGCTGATAGTAATGGATGCGTGACCAACCGTTACAGGTACCGGCTCCGAAGCCCTACCCTCAATTCCATCAGTGGAAACCGAAGCAATCTTGATATAGTAGAGCCGGTTTGCCACCAGGCCACTCAACGTAGCGCTGGAGTTCGTCGTCGAATCATACAGCCGGAAATCAACGGGCTCAATTTCGGCAACATACAGACGATACCTGGCTATGTTTGAACTGTCAGAGATTTCCCATTCGAGGTCTACCGTCTGGCTGTTAACCAGAACCTGAACATCGTAGGGCGCCGGCGTTGCCTCCGGAAATGACGCCACCGGATCCTTTGAATCGATCGTGCGGTCGCAACCGGAAACAACCAGAACCAGGACAAAAATAAAGGGTAAATATATCTTCATCGCTTATCTTCCTTGACTAAAACTTCATGGAGATGGAAAGGCCGACATTCTCAGTGTCCGCTGAAGGCGCCAATGTCAAACCCTTTACGGTAAAAGTTCCTTTCTCTTCCGGAAAGAAAAAGATGGCATCGATAACATTGAGCGCCCAAATTCCTATACCAGCACCGATGACGATCCGGCGCACGTTCTCGGCATCATAAGCCTTTTCCTGCGCCCTTACCAGTGAGGGATAGACTTCCTGAAGCTCATCGACACTGCCAGACACTTTGAGCGAATCGTACTCTCTTTCGAACTTCTTGAGATCATCGAACCGGTAGTCAAATTCATCGTCGGCGTAGAGATAGGCAACACCGGCAGCCACGGTCAGTATCGTAAAGGCCCATCCCTTGGTCTTCCTGTCGGCATATCTCTGTCCCCAGCCGGGAATAAACAATGACCTCACAGCGGTTTTGAATCTGGTCTTGGGCGACAACTTAATGTCAACCTCCATTTGCCGGGTGGGATCGAGTTCGATCCGGGTCTTATAAGTCTCGTAGCCGTGCTTTTTGAGGGTCAGCTCGTAATCGCCAATCATAAGGTGTCTGAAACGAACCGGCGTAACTCCGGACACAATCGCGCCTCCGGAGAGACGTACCAGGGCACCCTGAGGATCCGACCGGACAGTCAAATCCCCTGTCATTGTTGATGTTTGGGCAATCAGCGTGGCGGGCAGTAAACAAACTGCTATGATAATCAGTAAAAACTTTCTTGGCTTCATCTTCGTCCTTGAAGTATAGGTTAAAACCCCTCAGATAGAGTAAACAATATAAAATTGAAATACGAAAAACAAGTCATAAAAAAAGGCCGTGACATACGCCACGGCCCGTAATCTTCAATCTGATTAACAGGCTCCTTTGCCCGTAACGACAACAATAACCGTCTTGAGCAAAATTCTAATGTCGGCCCAGAAAGACCGTTTTTCAATATACTCAAGATCATAGCGAACCTTGCGGACAACCGAGGCCAGTGAAGAGTCGTAACCATTTTCAACCTGGGCCAATCCTGTTAAGCCAGGCTTAACATCCAAACGATTGGAGTACCCTTTTATCTTCGTAGACAAATCCAGAACAAAACTCGGCCGTTCGGGACGCGGTCCTACCAGCGCCATATCACCTATCAGTACATTCCAGAACTGCGGAATCTCATCTATCCTCGTCTTGCGGAGAAACTTACCTATTCGGGTAATTCTCGGGTCACTCTTCGTAGCCCACACCGGACCCGATTCCTTCTCGGCATCACTGACCATTGTCCTGAACTTATAGAGCTTGAATGGCCGACCCATCAAGTCTTCGCGGCGACGTTCGCGCCGGCGACTTTCCCCGATTTCAGTCTTCTGATATATCCGGCGTTGTCTTTTGCGACGGTTTACGCCAACCCTGATCTGTGAATAAAACACCGGACCGGGAGAATCAAGCTTAACCAGTATCGGAATCACTAACCAGAACGGAAGAGTAAGTATCAGACCTACCGTAGAACCGATTATGTCCATTAACCGCTTTCCAAATCCCATCAACGTCCCCTTAATACTGCCGCCTCTGGTAAACGCCAGGGGCATGGCAAAAATGAAGACCGAAGTTACCAGAATAAACAGCAATCCCTTAAAGTATTCCGAGAACAAGAAATTGAGATAACCGGAGAATGTCAAGGACTGCGTCTGTGGCAGAGTGACAGTTGGAGATACGGTTAAACCCGAGGCGGAGCCATAAGACATCGCTCTGCGAGGTACCGCTACTGTACTCTGAGCCTGTATATTACTGTTGTTGCTCTGAATGTTTTCCATAATATTAGTTTAAATTCTGAGAAGTATACAATCACTGCGTTATCCTAAGGGAGAAGCAAAACTTCTGCCAGTTTTTAGAACACTAACACAAAAGTAATATCATTTTTATCCTGCCCGTAACAACGTGTCACACAACAATATAAGATCGCCTCGAAAAAATACAGCATGGACTATTTCGGTCCCCTATACAATGTTTCTGCAACAATGGCAACATAGTGCGAATTTTGAACACAAAAAATGCAAAGAATTGCGTAGTAACCAGAGGCGAAATTGCAAAGAAAAAACCAGCCATTTGGCTGGTTTTTCTCTTAGTCCTTGTTCTACGGTATTAGCTGATCATTGGCCGATTTCGAAGATAATCGTAAACCGATGCAAATCTTCAGAGGAATACTTCTCCTCGAAAGTATAGGCATAGTCGAAGGCGGCTCGATTAAACTTCAGCCCGGCTCCAAGCGTAAACCCGGAAGCGAAATTACGCTCGTCAGCGCTCGGAAAGTAGCTGTATCCTGATCTCAGGTAATACTGGCCGTTGTAATTGAATTCGAGCCCCTGGTGTAGTATGGTTTCACCGTGAAATCGTTTTTCGATGTCGGCTGAAAGCAGCAGTCTATCCTCCACCGGATATCCCGCCACACCTAACCGGCCGGCAGCCGGTAGATTTTCGCTGACATCATCAAATGATATGTCGGGGCCAAGATTGGTGAGAACGCCGGCAATGGCGAGTCGGCCGAAATCGTACTTCGTCCCCAGGTCGATAGCAAACGTGGTTCCACTGATATCATCGAGTTTCTGGTTCACGATTTTTCCGGTAAATCCGAGCGACAATCTGTCCTGGGGCCGATATGCGAACGAAACCGCCGCGGCCAGATCGTAGGCGCTGATCTCACCGGTCGGCAGTCCTGTCAGGTCGAACCCCTCGATTGCCCCATAGTTGAAATACGTGACCGATGCGGCCAGCGTGGCCTGATCTGACATTTGCCTGGCGTAAGCGCCATACTCCACAGTCATATCCTGATACCAGGCGAAATGGCTCAGGAGAACCTCGCTGTTCTCCACACTCGTCAGTCCGGCCGGGTTCCAGTACGAAGCTACCGCTCCCTCTGATACAGCCGAGAACGCCCCTCCCATTCCAGCGGCTCTGGCACCGGCGCCGATTAAAAGAAATTCTGCAGCCGAATTGCCCGCATTAGTCTCAGCAACAGTTACCTTCCCGAAGAACGCTACTACGAGAAGGAGAATGATCCACCCTACAATGATCCTCTGGACCACAATCCTAACATCCATGGTTTACCTCATCCATGATTGTTTCTTGTATCCTGTAATGGCAATCCCAATGCCGGAAACGGTCCTGGGTGGATTTATTTGTCAGGGATATTCCCAGCCCCCTGATATGAGTATAAGTGCCTTGTTTACAATCCATTCCCAAACACGCGAGACCATCAGTGACAGGTTCTGTCTTAACTTGAATTCGTTTTGTATGTCCCTGTTTCAGCATCGTTGTCCATCGTCTGAACAACAACCGCTGACAAACCGAATCAAGCTTTCAGTAAGTCGAATACTTGTAACAGTATGCCCGGTGTCGTTCAGGAAAGCGACATTTCCCTTATTATTGTCGGCTTCCTGAACAATTTTATTACCTCTTTGCCGGAGACTACTGTTTAGTCTCAAGACGGTTCAGGGGTAAGGATTTTTCATTGTTAAGTCAACAAAAACGTAATTTAAAATGCAGAAAAAACTGGCTGGCAGTTCATAGCAGCGCAACAGGTTACGCCTTTCACCCGATGAAAAGGAAACGATACCGGACATTATCGCTTACATGGACTATTAACTCCTCGTGGCAATTAGTGTCCGGCATACTAAATGGACCGGCCTGTCCAGCTTACAGACACGCAGGCCGACCAGGGCTCTCTGTGTCGTTAATTCGCGTCTATGATTTGGCCTGTCCCTGAGAGGCGCTGAGTGATTGTCGGAGAGCCTTTGTAGAACAACGAACCCGCACCGCTGATTGTTACATCGAGCGAATCACTAACGTACACCTCAGCGCTACCTGCCCCGCTCAGGGTGGCTGTGGTGGTATCGGTGTTCATATCAAAGGCGTTGACACTTCCCACCGCCGAATGTTGGAGCAAATGATAATCGGCAGAACCCATCAAAACAATATTGCCCACTCCTGAATTGCTGGAATGAAGGTAGTCTCCGTTGATTCTACACGCGATATTTCCGACGCCACTTAGCGAAAGACTGACACTATCGACGTTGAACTGGTTGAGGATGGTTATGTTCCCCACTCCTTCAAGTTGAAGGCTTCGCAGATCGGTCATGGTCAGATCGACGGTGAGATTAAACCCGGACAGGCTCACAGCGGAATCGGCACTAATAGTCAACACGCCGTTGTTTACCCTGGTAAGGATATGACCGGCGACGTTGTCATCGACGGTAATCGACGCCAACTGGGTTGACCCGCTCGAAATGTTGACAGAACCGACGGTTGTCAGGTCGACGGACTGAAAACTGGCCAGAGATCTCTGAACGGTCACAAGATCGCCGGAGCCGACAACAATTGTGGAGTCGACCGGGCTGCTGCTGTCGTCGTAGCACCCTGTGAACGTCAAAGCTGTTGCTATGAGTAGAATCGAAAGGATTTTCTGACACATATATGCCTCCGTGTTGCGCATGCTAAGAACACTGCTGTGATAGTGGCAACCCCCATAGCTAATTTAGTACTCTTTTCCGATATTATCAACAACCAAAACAGGCGGGATTAATTGGAGTCTTAGAGCGGCTCTGGTAAGCTATTGCCCAGAGCAGCGCCAACAGCGAGCCGTTATGCTAATAAAAAGCAGCCTCGTAGGACGAATCAGTCTTCGAATCCGCCCTTCAGAATTAAAAAAGGAAGGCCAAAAGGCCTTCCTTGTATCGAACACAAAAATAGTCGCTGAAACTACATATTCTTGATGATGTTGGTGGCGAACTGAGATGTGCCAACTTTCCGGGCGCCCTTCATTTGCCTTTCCAAATCATAAGTAACCGTTTTCTTATCGATAGTTTTCTGAATTGCCTTCTCGATAAGCTCACCGGCCTTATCCCAGCCCATGTACTCAAGCATCATCACGGCCGAGAGGATAACCGACGATGGATTGATAACATCCTTATCGGCGTATTTCGGCGCGGTGCCGTGGGTAGCCTCGAACAGACCGATGTAGTCGCCGATATTGGCGCCCGGAGCCATCCCCAGACCGCCGACCTGTGCAGCACAGGCATCGGAGAGATAATCACCGTTGAGGTTCGGAGTTGCCAGAACACTATACTCATCCGGACGGGTGAGAACCTGCTGGAAGATAGAGTCGGCAATACGGTCGTTGATTAAGACTTTGCCTTTCGGCACCTTGCCTTTGTACTTCGTCCAGACCTCGTCCTCGGTTACGATCTTGCTTCGGAATTCCTTCTTGGCAATCTCGTAACCCCAGTCACGGAACGCTCCCTCGGTGAATTTCATGATGTTGCCCTTGTGAACCAGTGTCACCGAAGGCAGATTCTTCTTTATAGCGTGTTGAATTGCCTTGCGAACCAACTGCTTCGTTCCAGTAACGGAAATAGGCTTGATACCGATACCGGAGTCCATGCGGATGTTTCTCTTCATGGTCTTGTTGAGCCAGTTGATGACTTTCTTGGCATCTGCCGTACCTTTTTTCCACTCAATACCGGCATAAACATCCTCGGTGTTCTCACGGAAGATAATCACGTTGAGTTTTTCCGGATGGGTAACCGGGGAGCCGACACCTTTGTACCAGCGTACCGGACGAACGCAGGCGTACAGATTTAGAATCTGACGCAGCGAGACGTTGAGTGAGCGGAAGCCGCCGCCGACCGGCGTGGTAAGCGGGCCTTTGAGGGCAACGAGATGGGTTTTGATAGCTTGAACGGTTTCTTTTGGAAGCCATTCGCCATACAGTTCGAAAGCCTTCTCACCGGCGTAGACATCCATCCAGGCAATCTTCTTCTTGCCTTTGTAGGCTTTCTCTACGGCAGCATCGACCACACGTCGGCTGGCTTTCATGATATCGCGCCCGATGCCGTCGCCTTCGATAACGGGGATAATCGGGTTGTTCGGTATCTGCAGCTTCTTGTTCTTGACTGTGATCTTCTTGCCGTCTTTAGGAACCTGGATATGTTTATAATTGGCCATTGGTACTCCTTTTAGTAGCCGAGAATCTTGAGATGTTCTTTGTACGTTTTGGCAGAACCCTGCAGAGCCGCAGTTTCGGCTTTGGTGAGTTTGAGTTCGAGTATCTTCTCCACACCGTTGGCACCGAGAACAACCGGCACACCGATGTAGATATCCTTGATACCGTACTGACCGGTGAGATATGCGGAAGCCGCCAGGACTCTCTTTTCATCGTTGAAGATGGCGCGGCACATATCGACCGAAGCAGCCGCTGGAGCATAGAATGCCGAGCCGGTCTTAAGCAGCTTGACGATTTCGCCTCCACCGCCTGCAGTGCGCTCTGAGATGGCTTTGATACGGTCCTTCGGAATGAGCTCGCCGATCGGCACGCCAGCCACGGTCGTATAACGCGGCAGCGGAACCATAGTGTCGCCGTGACCACCGAGAACCATGGCCTGAATGTCGGTCATAGCAACGCCGAGTTCCATTGAGACGAAAGCGCGGAAACGGGTTGAGTCGAGCACCCCGGCCTGACCGCAGACACGGTTTTTCGGGAAGCCGGTTACCTGCTGCATATGGTAGGTCATCAGATCCAGAGGATTCGACACCACGATAACAAAGCTCTTGGGAGCATACTTCTTGATGTTCTTGGCCACGGAACCAACGATATCGGCATTCATGTTCAGGAGGTCTTCGCGCGACATCCCGGGTTTGCGCGGCAAACCGGCGGTCATAATGACAATATCGGCACCCTTCATATCGGAGAACTTGTTCGTGCCTTTGACCATTGCGTTGTATCCGCGGACCGGTCCGGCCTGCGTAAGGTCAAGACCCTTACCCTGCGGTACGCCTTCGATGATGTCGATCATTACGATGTCGGCGAAATTTGCTTCGGCCAGATACATGGCGGTGGTAGCGCCAACATTACCGGCACCGATAACGGCTATCTTCTTATTCATGATACCTCTCCCTAATTGGGTATTGTGTTAAGTTAAGGTTTAAGTTGCCAATACGGTGTGTCCGGCATCCCGGACAACTGCTAATTTATGTTCCTCTTGACTCGTTTTCAAAAAACATTCGCCCAGATCATGCAGCGGCTCATAGAAAACATGCCGAACTGTATCGTCGGACAAAGTAGAATAAACCCGCACGTCGATACGGTGCTGCATAGCGTTAACCCTGGATAATTTGTGAGAACCGAAGCGCTTTACGCCGTCTTTCGGCTCGTTCTTTTCGCGATCCCAGTCGTCGGCCAACTTATAGAAATTCTCCGAGCCTATACCACCCGCACATGCCGATACCAGAACGATACGTCCGCCATCTTTGACGGCCCTCTGACAGTTTTCCAGCGCCTTCTGAAGTTGATATAAATTGTTGTCGAGCGGCGGTAACATTTCACAGATGACGGTATCATACGGATGGTCGACGCGGTTTTCATACATGGTGCATGAGAACTCGTACGCTTTTTCAAAGGAAACTTTCAAGTCTCCAAAAAACACGGCCGCCATCTTCCTGGAAGCATCAATAACGGCCTGAATGCCGAAAAACTTCTCTGCGCCAAGCATATCGAGAACAGATGCCATATGTTCCGCAACCGGATTTCCCTTCAGACGCAACGGAGCGGCATCGAGCGAGTTCGCCATGTTGTGGTTGCGCTCGATAGTGGCGAAATCGGCCAATCCGGGCAACAAAGATTTTCTTCCCCCCGTCATACCGGCAAAATAGTGCGGCTCGGCCGAACTGATGGCGATTACGTTGTCATATTGAAACAGAGCACTGTCGAGCCAGACTTCGGCCCCAAATTGGTCGAGACCGATCATTTTCATCGTGGAATAGTCACGGCAGTTGTGGATCGTAACACGATCTCTCACCCGTGGCAGATGCTCACCGAATATTTTCTCATAATGTTGTTCATTAGGTGGTTCATGAGTACCGGCGGCTACTACAAAAGCCGCCCGGTCCAAAACGGTTGCATCGATCTGGTCCAGAAGGCTCAGAATGCGCGGCGTGGGGGTGTTTCGATGACCATCGTTGACAACGAAAAGCAGGCTGTCGGAGGCCAATAGCCTCTCTCCCCCGGCTTGTGAGAAACCGGTCTTAAACGCCGTCAGATCAACTTCGCTTCCGGCGAGCTTCGGGCCGTACTCCGTAACCCTCACCGTGTCCGGCAGCTTGAGGCTGATCTGGTCTGCATTGTAGGTCAGCTTGATTTCCATCTCAACGACCTGTCTATTTCACTATCGTTCAGCCGCTCCGCGCGATTGAACGCGCGGAGCGGCAATAACATGTCTAAAAGAAAAAGGCTATTTCCTTCGCGGCATTTTCGCTGGAGTCGGAAGCATGGACAGAGTTCTTCTGGATATCCATGCCTATCTCATACCGAATAGTGCCGCAATCGGCCTTCTCCGGATTAGTGGCGCCAACCAGAGTTCGTAGCTCAGAGACAGCACCGTCCTTTTCAAGTACCATTGGGACAACCGGTCCTGAAATCATGAACTCGACGAGGTCATTGAGAAACGGTTTCCCTTCATGGACAGCGTAGAATTGGCGGGCCTGAGTCTCGGTCAGACGTACCATCTTCATCTCTACGACCCTGAAACGCGCCTTTTCCAGACGACTGACAATATGTCCTATCAGGTTTCGCCCGGTGGCATCCGGTTTTACAATCAATAATGTCCGGTCCAATATTACTCCTCTACCGGGCTATTTCGTTAGCTTCATGGCCTCGTCGTAGCCAATCTGCAGCGCCTTCTTGTTTCGGTCCTCGGTTCCGCGCGGAGCACGGGCCAGTACGGCATCGGTGAGAATATCCAGCGGAACGATATCCGTCAGGGCACAGATGGAGCCAAGAGCAATCACGTTGGCAACCATGATATGACCTACTTCCTCACGCGCCAGCCGCGTAAACGGCAGACCGTAGTATTTGTCAGTCGGGAACTCCGTAATCATGGATGTATCCACGACCAGAGTGCCGCCTTCTTTGAGATCCGGGAAATACTTGTCCAGGGCCTCCTGGGTCATTGCAAGAAGCAGATCCAGTTTCATAGCCTTGGGGTAGTAAATCTCTTCGGTCGAGACGACGACGTCGGCCTTGGAAGCACCACCGCGGGCTTCCGGACCATACGATTGCGACTGCACGACATTCTTGCCACCGGCTTTGCCGATAGCCTCACAGAGCACCACCGAACCAAATATCATTCCCTGACCGCCGGAACCGGATAGACGGATCTCAAAACGGTCCTGGGGAATACCAACTTTGCCGAGTATTTTTCCAGCCATAGTTGTCCTCTCTATCCCTTCTGCGCGTCGACGACTCTCTGGTACTCGTCGCAGAATTCGGTTTTGACGTTATCCTCGTGGAGGGTTCCGACGATATGTTTTCCTTTCAATTCCTCCTCTGTCATATTCTTGGCTCTGGCCGTAGTGACAGAGTTTTCCTTGAAGGCGCTCAACATAGCGGTGGCATCCCCCTTGCGGTTTAGACGACCATAGTAAGTATGACAGTTAGAAATGACTTCAACGAGCGAGAAGCCTCTGTGCTCCATCGCCTGCATGATCATCTTCTCCATCTGCGGGTAGTGATAAACAGTGGCGCGTCCGACATACGACGCTCCAGCGCCGATAGCCAGGTGACACGGCTCGAAGTGCTTCTCCACGTTGCCGTATGGAGTGGTTGTGGAGAATGATCCACCGGGGGTAGTCGGCGAACCCTGACCGCCGGTCATACCATAGATATGATTATTTATCAGAATGGTCGTAATATCGATGTTTCTCCTGCAGGCATGAATGAAGTGGTTACCGCCGATAGCAAGTGCATCACCATCACCGGTAATTACCACTACTTTCATATTAGGCCGTGCGAACTTGACACCGGTGGCAAAAGCCAGTGCCCGACCATGGGTGGTATGCAGAGAGTTAAAGTCCATATAGACGGGCATGCGGCTGGTGCATCCGATACCGGAGACCATCACGACCTCGTCTTTAGAGTATCCGAGTTTCTCGACGGCGCGGATAAAGGCACCCATTACGATACCATTACCACAGCCCGGGCACCAGACACTCGGGAACTTCTTTCGCGGCCGCAGATATTGCAGCATCGTATCCGATTTCTGTTCAGTGATAGCCATCAGACCACCTCCTCGAGCTTTTCCAGAAGCTCTGACGGAGTGAGAATTTCGCCATCGTAGCGCTGCAGCGGGTGGACTTCAATATCATTCGAACACAGGGCCTTCTTGACCTCATCGATAAGCTGTCCCATGTTTAGCTCGGCAACGATGACCTTTTTACAGCGGGAGCAGAGTTCCCTTATCTGATCATAAGCAAAGGGCCAGATAGTATAGAGCTGGATGCAACCGACTTTGACTCCGGCCTGCCTGGCTAATGATGTTGCCTGAAGGGCGGCTCTGGATACAGTCCCGTAGGTTACAAAGACCACCTCGGCATCATCCATCATCTCGGCGCGCAATTTGAAGATCTCGTCTTTGTAGTTTTCGATCTTGTTTCTGAGTTTGTCGAGCTTGACAGAGATTTCATCGGCCCGGTTGGTAGCAAAGCCCATGGGATCATGTGTAAGACCGGTAACGTTGTATCGGTACCCTTCACCATAAGACGGCATGGGTGATACAAGGTTCTCGGTCAGTTCAAACGGCACAAAATCCTCGGGTTTGCTGGTGGGTTTGACACGATTGAAAATCTCGTATTCGCCCGGCTGCGGAATAGTCACCATCTCTCGCATATGGCCAAGGACTTCATCCATAAGGACCGTAACGGGAGTCCGGAATCTCTCCGCGAGATTAAAAGCACGAATTGTCTCGGTTACGGTATCATTGACGGTCGACGGAGCGACGGCAATGGCGGTGTAATCACCGTGAGAACCCCAGCGGGCCTGCATCGTATCGGATTGACCGATTTTAGTCGGCAGTCCGGTGGATGGTCCTCCGCGCTGTACGTTTACGATAACGCACGGGGTCTCGGTCATATATGCGTAACCAATGTTTTCCAACATCAGAGAATAGCCCGGACCGGAGGTGGCTGTCATGGATTTCAACCCTGATACGGAAGCTCCGACGATAGCCGCGATTGACGCGATTTCGTCCTCCATCTGGATAAACCTGCCACCCAGTTTTGGAAGATAGCGAGCACAGGATTCGGCAATCTCGGTAGAGGGCGTTATAGGGTAACCGGCATAGAACTGCAGACCGGCATAAATGGCGCCTTCTACGCAGGCTCCATTACCCTGGAGTAGTTTCTTTATTGCTTCTGCCATTTTTTACCTGTTCTACCTCACTTATAATTAGACGTTATTGCAAAATCGGGACAATGTACCCAGCAAATTGTGCACTGTGTACAATTTTCAGGCCTCGTCTGAACGGGCTTGCCGTCCCGGTCCGGTTCGAAGACCTGTTGCGGGCACAAGGCGATGCACAGATTGCATGCTTTACACCAGCTTAGATTGATTTTCAGCGGGGGCGGGCCGGCCGAGTAGTCATACTTGCTCTTTACCTTGGGCTTAGAAGCTGATTCGTCAATCTTGTTCGAATCTGTCATATTTGTTCCTCAAAGGTATCAATTGTTATATTAGAACGATCTATTTGCGTTTCGGTTTCTTTTTCAGGTTCGAGCCGGGTTTCTTCTTGGCCGTGGTTTTAGTCTTCTTGGCGGCCTTCTTCAGCGTCGTCTTTTTGTTCCCGACTACCTTCTTGGCGGTTTTCTTCTTCGGCGCGGTCTTTTTGGCCGCAGCCTTGGTCGCTTTTTTAACAGCCTTACCCTTCTTCCCCGACATCAACTCTTTGAGCAGACCCGGTATTTCCGTTGGCGAGAAAGCAACAGGAATACCTACTTTATTCAGGGCGGCTATTTTTTCAGCGGCTGTCCCGGTGCCACCGGAAATGATCGCACCCGCATGTCCCATACGCTTGCCGGGAGGAGCTGTTTGGCCCGCAATGAAGGAGACGACCGGCTTGGTAACGTATTTCTTGATATACGCCGCAGCATCTTCCTCATCGCTACCGCCGATCTCACCAATCATGACGATCGCCTTGGTGGAGCGGTCGGCCTGAAAGGCCTCAAGACAATCGATAAAGTTAGTGCCGATAACCTGGTCACCGCCAATACCGATACAGGTGGTCTGCCCCATGCCCTCAACTGTGAGCGCCCAGATGGCTTCGTAGGTCAGGGTTCCGGAGCGGGATACGACACCGACATTGCCTTTCTTTACGATAGAACCGGGCATAATACCGACCTTGGACTCTCCGGGAGAAATCAAACCGGGACAGTTGGGTCCAATCAGACGGGCGCCGTGCTGCTTGACATACGGATATACCTTCATCATATCGTTGGCCGGCACACCCTCGGTGATACAGACTATCGTTTTGATACCGGCATCAACAGCCTCGTAAATAGCATCGACAGCGTATGACGGAGGCACATATATCACGGAAGTATTAGCTTTGGTTTTCTCCACGGCCTCTTCCATCGTATTAAATACGGGGATACCGGCAACTTTCGTACCGCCTTTTCCGGGAGTAACACCGCCCACGACACTGGTGCCATAGGCCTTCATTTGTTCGGCATGAAAGGAACCATCGCGACCGGTGATTCCCTGAACAATAACCTTGGTTTTCTTATTTATGAAGACTGACATTTTTCTATCCTTTTACCTGTTGAGTTTTTACTCTACACCCGCCAGTTCAATGGCTTTCTTAACGACTTTGTCCAGCGTATCCTCGGCCGGGAGATTGACGGATTTGAGAATCTTGTAAGCTTCCTTCTCATTGGTTCCGGTCAATCTGACAACCACCGGTACGGTGGGGTTGAGTTCCTTGAAGGCAGCAACAATGCCAGTGGCAACATCATCGCAACGGGTAATTCCGCCGAAGATGTTAATCAATATCGCCTTCACCTTCGGGTCGGACAGGATAATCTTCATGGCGGTAACAACCTTCCTCGGATTGGAGGAGCCGCCGATATCTAAAAAGTTGGCCGGTTCGCCGCCATAGCGCTTAACCAGATCCATGGTAGCCATGGCCAGGCCGGCGCCGTTGACAATACAGCCGATATTGCCATCAAGCTTCACAAAGGACAGGTCACCTTCACGGGCCTCTACCTCCGCCGGATCTTCAGCATCGAGGTCGCGCATAGCAGCGATATTCGGCTGACGATACAGCGCGTTGTCATCGACATTGAGCTTGGCGTCGAGAGCAATGACCTCACCGGCCGTATTCGTGATCAATGGATTGATTTCGACCAGGGAAGCATCTGTTTTCCAGAAAACGTCATACAGCTTCAGAATAATATCCGCCGCCGCCCGCACCTGCCCGATGTCACGATACAGCTTGTAGGCCAGATTGCGTGCCTGGTAATTCTTTAAACCGAGGACCGGATCGACATACAGCTTGAAAATCTTCTCCGGAGTCTTGGCAGCGACTTCTTCGATATCCACACCACCGGCCGGTGATACCATAATGACCGGTTTCTTCGTGGTGCGGTCGAGAATGATGCCGACATAAGATTCGGAGATGATATCTTCCGCAACCGTCACAAGGACCTTTTTAACCTGAAGTCCTTTGATATCCATACCGATAATCTGCTGAGCCAGAACTTTGGCAGCCTCGGAATTTTCAGCGTACTTGATACCGCCGGCCTTGCCTCTGCCGCCGACATGTACCTGTGATTTCACCATTACCGGTTTGTTGAATTTCTCCGCGATTTCAAAGGCTTCAACCGGATTCGTGGCGATACCTCCGCCCGGCACCGGAATCTTGGCTGCCGCAAAGATTTCTTTAGCCTGGTACTCGTGAATTTTCATTGATCTGGTTCCTTGTCGCTAAGTTTATATTTCGCTATTTTTTTTGATAGTATTCCGTCGCAATTTCTTCAAGCTGCTCTTTCGTATTCAGCTGAGGGTCATCGAGCACCCTCTCCATCAGATAATCCAGAACTTCCCCGACCGTTGGACCCGGAGGGATTTCGAACATGCGCATGATATCGCTACCATCGATAGCCAGATCCGACAGACCGAAGGGCGGCTTCTTTTTCAATTCAGCCTTGATATCAGCTTCAAAGCGGTCCACATCGTCGGTAGTACCGCCCATGCCCTGCCCGACTACATCCGCACGGCGCAGATCCAGCAGGTCAAAAATCAAGTCCACGCCAACTCTTTTTACCAGACGCCGCAGACCCTTATCGGTGACATCGGTAGTGAACATGTGCCGTTCGGCCAATACGCAAACATCCTTTATCAGGTCGTTGGGGTACTTCAGCCGGCCGAGTACCGACTGAGCGACTTTAGCCGCGCTGACCTCGTGTCCGTAAAAAGTGGCGCCATCTTCAACCACCCGCTTGTGTTTCGGTTTCGTGATGTCATGGAACAGAGCAGCCCAACGCAACCTGAGACTCGGCCTGGTGGCATCAATGACGTGCAGGGTGTGCTCGAAAACATCGTACTTGTGGTACCCGCCGGGTTGGTCGACACCGGTGCAAGCTTCAAGTTCCGGGAGTATTTCTTTCAGAATACCGGTCGTCTGCATAATGCGAAAACCCTCTGACGGCTCGGGGGCAAGTTCCAATAGTTTATTCAACTCCTCGGCTATGCGCTCGCTGGAGACCGACTTCATGAGCGGTGCATTCTCCGGATGGCCTCAAAGGTTTTCGGCTCGATAATGAAATTGAACCGGGCTGCGAATTGTACCGCCCGAAGCATCCGTAGCGGGTCATCCTCGAAAGAACCATCGTAGACCATTCGCAGTTGACGATTTTCCAGGTCGAGTCTACCGTTGAGCGGATCGATGAGTTCATCTTTATCCAGCGAGACCGCCATGGCATTTATGGTAAAGTCACGCCGAAGAAGATCGTCCTCTACTTTCAACTGTGGATCGAAATCGACTCTGAAGTCTTTATGACCTACCCCGGTGGAGTATTCTTTGCGCGGAAGAGTAACATCAAACGTATACGCCGCGCCATCTCGGAACTCCGTAAATTTTATAACACCAAAGCTACGGCCGACCAAATCTACGCGTCCGTGAGTTTTCAGAATGCCGGTGAGGTCGTCGTATGCAACGCCGGTCACGAGATAGTCCCTATCCTTGACGGACTTCCCTTTCAGTAGAAATCTGTCGCGGACAGCTCCACCTACTTCGTAAATTCTACCCTTCTTCAGGATATCATCGATAGTATCTTGTGACATTCGGCACATTATCAATCCGGAATAATCCTCGTACCGGCTTCGCCGCGAATGGCGTTGGCCGCATTTTCCAAAGAAGTTATTGTCACCAGTTTGCCGCCGTTTTCGATAAATTTGATAGCGGCCGCAATTTTCGGCCCCATGGAGCCGGCCGGGAAATGACCTTCTTCGTATAGTTTCTTGATCTCCGACAGGGTGATCTCACCCAGGTCTTTCTGGTCGGGTTTACCGAAGTTGATAGAGACCTTGTCAACGGACGTTAGAATAGACAGAATGCCGGCGCCGATCTCCTGCGCCAGCACAGCCGATGCGAGGTCTTTGTCTATGACAGCATCGATACCCTCGTAATTGCCTTTTTCGTCGATATAAATCGGGATACCGCCGCCGCCCGCGGCGATGACAATGGTGCCATTATCAACCAGCATCTTGATTGTCTCTGCTTCCACGGCCTTATACGGCACAGGAGACGGCACAACCCGGCGCCAGCCGCGATTGGAATCGGTTTTTAGCTGCCAACCGCGTGTCTCGGCATGCTCTTTGGCCTGATCTTCGGTATAGAACTGACCGATATACTTGGTCGGGTTGAGTGTCGCCGGGTCCTTTTCATCGACCAGCATCTGTGTGATAATCGTGACGACCGGCCTATTGATATTCTCCGCCCTCAGGCGATTCTGAAGCGACTGCTCTATCATGTAACCCATACCGCCCTCGGTATCAGCGACCAGCACACCCAGTGGCAGTATCGGCGCTTTTCCTCTGGCCAGTTCTACGCGCAACAGGGCGTTGCCAACCTGCGGTCCATTGCCGTGGGTGACAACAAGTCTGTAACCGTCACGCGCAAGCTCAACGATACCATCGAGAGATTTGCGCGTATTGGCGAACTGGCGGTAGATGGTGTCTTCTTCTTCGGGACGGGTAATGGCGTTGCCGCCAAGAGCAACAACTGCTGTTTTGATTTCCGACATACTTCTAAATCTATACTTAACTGCGAACGGGCCGATTTTACTCGACCCGCCCGCTACAAGTTCCTATTTCTTTTTGCCTTTTTTCAGGCCTTTAACAAAGTCATCGAGAACCATTTGAAGATTCGGCGTGCCAATCTCCTGAAGGCTGTAATACACCCTCACGGTCGGCTGCTTGATCTTGATGATGCGAGTTAGGTCGATAGGAGTAGCCACGACGACCAGGTCGCACTTGGTCCGGTTGATGGTGGTCTCAAGGTCCTTGACCTGCTGGTCGCCATAACCCATCGCCGGGAGAAGGATACCGATATCGGGATACTTCTCGAACGTCTTGGTGATGGACTTAACCGTGAACGGTCTGGGATCGACCAGTTCAGCTGCGCCGTATTTCTGAGCAGCGACAACACCGGCGCCATACGGCATTTCACCGTGAGTCAGGGTCGGGCCGTCTTCGACCACGAGAACCCGCTTGCCTCTCATAATCTTCGGATCGTCAATCTCGATCGGCGAGGCGCCGTCGATCACGATCGCATTCGGGTTATAAGCGGCGATATTCTCGCGAACCTCGGCAACACCGTCAGAGTCGGCCGAGTCGATCTTGTTGATAACGATGACATCAGCCATCAACAGGTTGTTCTGTCCGGGATAGTAAGACAGTTCATGACCGGGACGGTGCGGATCAACGACGGTGATGAGCATGTCTGTTTTATAGAACGACATGTCGTTGTTGCCGCCATCCCAGAGGATCACGTCGGCTTCTTTTTCGGCTTCGCGGACGATCATCTCATAGTCAACGCCGGCATAGACTACTATGCCGCGATCGATGTGCGGTTCGTATTCTTCCCGCTCTTCGATAGTGCATTTGTGCTTATCGAGATCGGACAGCTTGGCAAAACGCTGACAGGCCTGTTTGGCCAGGTCGCCGTACGGCATAGGGTGACGAATAGCGACGACCTTCTTGCCCATGGCCTGAAGGACTTCGGCTACCTTGCGGGTCGTCTGTGATTTTCCGCAACCGGTTCTGACGGCACAAACGGCCACAACCGGCTTGGTCGATTTGATCATGGTCGGATCGCCACCTTCGACAGCGAAACGCGCACCGGCCGACATAACATAAGCAGCTTTTTCCATCACGTACTGATACGGAACATCGGAGTACGAAAAGACAACTTCTTCGACATCATGTTTCTTAATCAGATCGAGAAGCTTGGCTTCCTCGTATATCGGAATACCCTTCGGATACAGCTTACCGGCCAGAACGGCCGGGTACTTGCGACCTTCGATATCAGGAATCTGGGTCGCTGTGAAAGCAACCACTTCGACATCGCTGTTGTTGCGATAGAGCGTATTGAAATTATGGAAATCGCGCCCGGCGGCTCCCATGATGATTATTTTTCTTCTTTTCTAGCCATTGTTATCTCCATTTGGTTAAATACATATTCAGTTCAATGATAATTTCATTATTCGGGAATCATACCCGGACAGTCAGATCGATGAAGCCATCCAGATAAACAGAATCAGTACCAGAGCCGGCGACCCGGTGTTCACGGAGTATGTCTTTACAACGATTCATAAATTCTCTTCATACGAGCGATATCACCCTATCAGTTATCGATCTGCGCTCTTTGCAGAACACCGGAAAAATCAACATAAACCGATTTCCACTCACTGAATACATCCAGAGCGGCTGTTGCGGCTTCACGGTGACCGTTACCGGTTTCCTTGGTGCCACCAAAAGGCAGATGAGTTTCGGCGCCGATTGTCGGAGCGTTGACATAGAAAATACCGGTGTAAACATCGCGCATCGCGGTGTAGGCCTGGTTGACATCCTGAGTGTAAATCGAAGCCGAAAGACCGTAGGGCGTATCGTTGGCCATTTCAATCGCCTGTTCGAACGTATCGAAAGTACTGATACTCAGCACCGGGACCAAAGATTTCTTCCTTCCAGATACGCATTTTCTGAGTAATATCGCCAAAAATAGTCGGCTGTACGAAGAAACCTTTGTCATAATCACCGCCGGTGAGCCGTTCACCGCCACAGACCAGCTGAGCGCCATCTTTCTTGCCGATTTCGATATAGCTCAGTACGGTCTCGAGCTGACCCTGTTAACACACGGACCCATATCGACGGACTCATCGAGACCGTTACCGACTTTGAGCTTTTGTGCGCGCTCTCGACCATCATCGACGAATCTTATCGGCAACGTTCTTGTGGACAATCAAGCGGCTGGTAGCGGTGCAGCGCTGACCGGTCGTGCCGAAAGCACCCCAGAGAGCACCATCGACGGCCAGATCAAGTTTGGCGTCATCCATGACGATCTGAACGTTCTTGCCGCCCATTTCCAGACAGGAGTGCTTGAAGTTCGGCGCGCAGGCTTCGGATACCTTGCGACCGACTTCGGTCGAACCGGTGAATGAAACGACCTTGACGGCCGGGTTGTTGATGAGAGCATCGTCCGAGAGCGCCACCGGAACCGGTGACCATGTTGACCACACCGGGCGGAATACCTTCTTCTTCACAGACCTTCATCAGGTAGACAACCGAAAGCGGGGTGTCGGTGGCCGGTTTGATAACGATGGTGTTACCGCAAATGAGAGCGGGCATCATCTTCCACGAAGGAATAGCAATCGGGAAAGTTCCAGGGCGTGATAAACGAACACACACCGAGCGGTTGACGAACGGTCATGTTGAATTTGTTCATCATCTCCGATGGCGTCGTCATGCCAAAGAGCCGGCGACCTTCGCCAGCCATGTAGTAGGTCATGTCGATAGCTTCCTGGGTGTCACCACGGGTCTCTTTGATGACCTTACCCATCTCACGCGTCATCTGCTGCGAGATAGCTTCCTTCTCTTTCAGAAGGCGATTGGCTACGTTGTACAGAATTTCTCCGCGCTTCGGAGCCGGAACCAGACGCCATTTTTTGAAAGCCGCAGCAGCAGCATCAATAGCCATATTGACATCATCAGCAGTTGATTTCTGGAAGATTCCAATGAGATCATTGGTGTCGGCGGGGTTTCTATTTTCGAACGTCTTCCCCGACTTTGATTCGACCCATTCGCCATTGATGAAGTTCTTATATACCTTTGCGTCAGCCATTTTTCACTCCATTAACTTATTCTACGATAAAGTGTTATTTACTATCTATGTTTGTGAATTTATTCACAGCCGCAAAACATAAGCTGTTAATATAGCGTATTTAAGTTCCATGTCAACCGGTTTCACCGCCAAATATTAAGATTTTTACCTTGCGTACCAACGACTTACAATGCCCGATTAGAATATTGACATCGCTGCTTTCATGGTCCATATTCCCCCTCTTTTCACTCGTCTTAAAGTCTCTTCAAATCAAAAAATTTCGACCTTCAACCGATTAGTTATCATCGTTTAAGGCGGCTTTTTCGTTTTATTATATAGAAGACTCTCTATGGAGAATTGACATGACCGCGTTAGTCTTTGCGACCTTCATGACCCTGCCTCTTTATCCGCTGAACCCCACCGGGCAGGATACTATAAATTACATGAATCTGCACGTCACAGCCGGATTAAACGGCCCCAGTCCTATAGTCTCTGCGGGACCCGATTTGACTGTGAAGTATGAGCTGATGATTCACCATCCGTTTATCGTCCGGGCAGCTTTCGATTACCGCTATGGTTCAATCAGTTCTCCGGTTTATACCGATGGTGACTTGCACCGGGGCCTTTTCTCTCTTGAGGCTATTTACTATCGCGGAACGGATAATATCACCGGCTACATCGGTGCCGGACCGGTCTATTCGATGAACAATTTCAACATCTCGGCCAATGATGCCGACTCACTTTTCAACCACGAGGGCGTCACCAGTGTAGGCATGAGTGATGCAATCGGATATCGTATCACAGCCGGACTGAGAGTGCACCGGACGTTTTCGGTAGAGATCGGATTGACTGACACCCGTCCGGACTTTCAGTACACTTCAAGAGTAAGTCCCGTGGAATACTCGATTACCTCAAGAGATGTCAGATTTAATGATTTTCGCGTGAGTTTCGGGTATCTGTTTACGCTGAAGATGTAACGTTCGAGCCAATGCGTCAGCGCGCACCGTTGACACGGTACTTCTCCAAAAAATCTTTCCGATAAGACTCAAAACGACGCTGTTCTATGGCCAGCCGGATGTTACGCATGAGGTTCTGGTAGAAGTAGCTCGAATGGTATGACGCCAGGACCATTCCGGTAATTTCCGACTGATTGTATAGATGTCTGATATAAGCACGGCTATACCGACGGCATACTTTGCAGTCACAGTTCGGATCAAGAGGACGTTCGTCGCGCGCATAGTCGGCGTTGCGGTAGACTATTGGTCCCTCCGAGGTAAAAACATTGCCGGTCCGGGCGTTTCGAGTCGGCAACACGCAATCAAACATATCGACACCGTAGGAGACAGCCATAAGTATGTCCTCGGGATACCCAACGCCCATCAGGTAGCGCGGCTTGTCCTCGGGAAGATACTCAATGGTGTGAGCCAGCATGTCCTCCATTTCGGCCTTGCTCTCCCCTACCGAAAGTCCACCGATGGCATTACCGGGGAAATCAAGAGAGACAATCTGCTCAGCGGATTGAGTTCGCAGGTTCTTGGTAAGTCGATCCCTGCACAATACCGAACAGATGCGGGCCTTCCTTTTCGGCTTGATTCTCATTTAGCTCGTTGTGACGGGTAAGGCATCGCTGCGCCCAATCAAAAGTGCGCCGCACACCAGTCGCCGCAAGAGATTCATCGGCGGGATATGGCACACACTGATCGAAAGCCATGATTATGTCGGCGCCGATGGCGTGCTGAATTTCCATCACATTTTCGGGGTTGAAAGTGTGGTAGGAACCATCGTGATGCGATTGAAAAGTAACGCCGTCATCGTTGATTTTGGAAATATCTCTGAGCGAAAAAACCTGATAGCCACCGCTATCGGTGAGCATTGGTTTATTCCAGCCGGTGAATTTCGCCAGTCCGCCCTGGGATTGAATGATCTCGGTCCCGGGCCGCAAATACAGATGATACGTATTGCCAAGAATAATCTCAGCACCGATCTCGTCAAGATTTTCCGCCGTGAGTGCCTTCACTGCGCCGGATGTTCCCACCGGCATGAAGGCCGGCGTCTGAAACTTACCATGATTCGTGGAGACTTTGCCCCGACGGGCGTTATTATCGGTGCTGTTCGGTGAGTATATCTTATCCAAGAATAGCATCCAGAGCGGTTTGAATATTTTCGGTGTGGATGAGTCTGATAGAATGATCGCCGGACTTCACCGAGTTCACTTTCGGAAGCACCAGCGTCTTGAAACCAAGCCGGGCAGCCTCATTGATGCGCCGGTCAACCATCGTCACCCCTCGCACCTCGCCTGACAGGCCAACCTCACCAATAACTGCTGTCTGAGCATCTACGGGTTTGTTCAGAAGCGACGACACGATAGCCGTGAGCAGCGGCAAATCGAGGGCCGGTTCGGACAATCTCAACCCGCCGGCAACCGACACGAAAACATCGTTGGCAGCCATCGGGTAACCGCACCGTTTCTCTAAAATAGCGAGCAGCAGAGCGAGACGTTTGTTATCAATGCCTCCGGCGACGCGTTGCGGAGTGCCGTAGTTGGCGGATGTTACCAGCGCCTGTACTTCTACAAGAATCGGCCGGTTTCCTTCGCAGATAGCCGCAATCACCGAACCGGAGCGGGGTTCATCGCCCTGATTCGACATGAAAAGTGAGGACGGATTGGCTACTTCGACCAAACCTTCCGGCAACATTTCGAACAGTCCAATTTCGGCTACCGAGCCAAAGCGGTTCTTGGTCGCACGAAGCATACGGTACAGATGCGTCGAATCACCCTCGAAATAAACAACCGTATCTACCATGTGCTCCAGCAGCTTGGGACCCGCCACCATTCCATCCTTGGTCACATGACCAATCAGGAACAGACCGAAACCCATTGCCTTTGCCGTGGTGATAAGTTGATGGCTCACCTCGCGAACTTGTGCTACCGTGCCCGGAGGCGAATCCAGTTGATCCGTAGCCATGGTCTGAATAGAATCGACAAGGACAATGTCATATTTCGCCGACGTCAGATTCGCAAAAGTCTCTTCGATGGAAGTCGAATTGAGAACAGTTATATTTTCGCCCGTGACGTTTAGCCGCTGCGAGCGCAGCTTCAACTGTGGCAGGGATTCCTCGCCGGTAACATAGAGTACCGAAAGCCCCTGACGGGAATATGCGTCAGCGGCCTGAAGAATAAGCGTGGATTTTCCTATCCCCGGTTCTCCGCCGAGCAGTACGGTCATGCCCGGAAGCAGTTGTCCACCGAGGACACGGTCCAGTTCCAGAATGCCGGTGACGTGACCTGATTCGCTCTCGTACTGAATATCGGGCAGTCTTTTGGGCTGAGGGGTCAGTGACGTTTTCACCGAGGATTTCTTGATGCTTATCTTTTCTTCGACAAGACAGTTCCATTGGGCGCACTCCCGGCACTGCCCCTGCCATTTGGAGTGCTCCGCCCCGCAATTGGTGCAGAAATAGGCTGTCTTTGTCTTCTTGCTAATAGCCATCGCTCAGACTTGTATGGGGCCGGTGGCCGACCCGGCTATGAACTGCCGCACGACCGCGTTATCGGTGGTTTTGACTTGTTCGGGGGTGCCATCGAATTCAATCGTGCCCTTGTAGAGCATTACAATTCGATCGGCTATCTGGAAGGCCGATTTCATATCGTGCGTAACAGCTACCGAGGTCACCTGTAATCGTTCGCGCAGGTTCACTATAAGCTCATTGATCATGTCCGACGTAATTGGATCCAGACCGGTCGTGGGTTCGTCGTACAGCAGAACTTCTGGACTGTTCGCGATGGCTCTGGCCAACCCCACCCTCTTTCGCATACCGCCCGAAAGCTCAGCTGGCTGTTTGTCATTTGCTCCCTGCAGACCGACCATCTCCAGCTTTTCATTGACAATGTCTTTAATTTCGCGGCGACTGTGCTCACGGGCTTCTTTGAGACCGAGGCCGACATTTTCTTCGACCGTCATCGAGTCAAACAACGCTGCCGACTGAAATAGCATACCAAAGCGGCGTCGGAGCGAAGTAAGTTGACTGAAATTATAGTCACCGATGTCTTCACCGTCGAAAAATACTCGCCCGCTGTCAGGCTCAAGCAAACGGATCAGGTGCTTAACCAAAACCGATTTACCACATCCCGACTGTCCTATCACAACGATTGACTCGCCGCGTTTTATCTCGAGGTCAATTCCGCCAAGGACCTCTTGCGATTCGAAGCTCTTATGCAGATTCTCGATTTTAATCAGCGGTGCATCCATATCAAACCCTGAATAGAATTACGGCGAATATGAAATTGAAGACCAGTATCAAGACCATGGAAATTACTACCGAAGAAGTCGTGGCCAGACCAACGCCTTGAGCGCCGCCCCGGGTGTTAAAACCCTGGTAACAACCTACCAATCCGATAATGAACCCAAAAACACCGGCCTTTACCAACCCGTTTATGAAATCAGAAATCTGGAAAGAGTCTCTGAATCCGAACATGAATGTTTCGGATGATACCGCTACACCCACGACCGACACGACCAAACCGCCAAGAATCGACACGAAATTGGCGAATATGACAAGAAACGGCACCATGAACACACATGCCAGTACTCGCGGCATCACAAGGTACCGCACCGGACTGATACCCATCGATTCGAGGGCATCTATCTGTTCGGTCACTTTCATCGTGCCCAGTTCAGCAGTTATACCGGCTCCTACCCTGCCGGCGAACACTATCGATGAGAGCACGGGGGCAAGTTCAATGACAACGGCCTTGCCGACTGCCTGTCCCAGAAAACGTAGTGGAGCGCCAATGAACTTAAACTGATAGGCTGCCTGCCAGGCCGACACGGCACCTACGAAAATCGATATGATTATTATCAGAGGCAACGATTTCACACCGACCAGATACAACTGTTCGACTATAAGGCCGAACGACCGATGGATCTCTTTCAGAGAGATGGTGAATTTGCCGAGGAGAATAAATGTGCCGCCAATGGTGCGCACGAAATTGACACCGTGTCGTCCCAGGTCCTGCAATCCACTCGCCATAAGTAACCCTTAGAAAGGAATATCCTGGCCGCTGACAGGCTCCGCTCCCGGGGGGAGTTCGCGGTAGCCGGCAGCAAGGTTCTCGAATCTGGCATAATCTTTGACAAAGGCAAGGTTGACCACTCCGGTGGGGCCGTTACGTTGCTTGGCGACAATTATTTCGGCCTTGCCTTCAACCTCAATGTATTTCGGGTCGGTCTTCTCGACATGTGACATGTAATGCTCCGGCCGATAGACAAACATGACAACATCGGCATCCTGCTCGATAGCTCCCGACTCCCTGAGATCTGATAGTTGCGGTCTCTTCTCACCACCCCTCTGTTCAACCTGACGTGAAAGCTGTGAACAGGCGATAACCGGGATGTCGATTTCTTTGGCCAGCACTTTCATGGCACGAGAAATACCGGCGATTTCCTGCTGACGGTTCTCATGACGCCCCGAGGCATGCATCATCTGGATATAATCGACGATGATCAGACCGATATCATGCTGCGATTTCAGCCTTCGGGCCTTCGCCCGCATCTCCAGAGCCGACAGAACCGGCGAGTCATCAATGAAAATTGGAGCCTCGGACAAAGAACCTCCGGCGACAGTCAACTTGGGCCACTCTTCTTTTTTGAGTTTTCCCGCCCGCAGTCGCTGTTGCGAAACACGTGCGCGACCGCAAAGCATACGCAGCGCCAGCGCCTCGCTGGACATTTCTATGGAGAATACGCCAACGCCCTTCTTGTGAGTAATGGCAATATACTCTGCCATATTCATCACCAACGACGATTTACCCATCGACGGCCTGCCGGCCACGATGATCAAATCTCCGCGGTGAAGACCATTCGTGATTATGTCAAGCTCGGTGAAACCGGTTTTGATACCCACCAGCGCCGACTGGTCCGACTGAAGGTTCTCGATCTGTTCGAAAGTAGAAGGCATCAAATCTCTTATAGAGGCGAACCCCTTCCTGAGACGACTCTCGGAGATGTTGAAGATGTTTGCCTCGGCGCTGTCGAGAAGGTCATCGACCGGCTGTTCCATCGCATAACAGCTTCGCACAATCTCGTTCGACGTCTGGATTAACTTGCGCAGGACGGCCTTTTCCACCACGATGTTGCAGTGATATGCTATGTTAGCCGTCGAGGCGACACCTTCGACCAACTCGACCAGATAAACGCGGCCGCCAATTTTCTCGAGACTGCCATCCTTGAGCAATGCGTTCGAAACGGTGGTGATATCTGCCGGCTCCCCTTTGTCATAAAGGCCGATAACAGCCCGGAAAATTGCCTGATGTTTGGGGTAGTAGAAGTTGTCGGGACCATCGAGTATCTCGATAGCCTGACCGACCGCCTCCGCATCCTTAAGCAGCGATCCCAGCACCGCCTGCTCGGCATCGAGCGATTGCGGCGGCTGGAGATTATCCGTCTCTTTCGAGTATTGCGTCCGTTGTGCCATATATTAAAGAGTGTCCAGTCGTGCTTTAAGCATTTGCATATCTTCCCATGTGTCCTTCTTATACGCAGCGAATCGCAATAGCGCTGCCGGATGATACGTGACTAACATGGGAATACCTTCGTATGTATGCCAGTTCTTACGGAGCTTGCCGAGCGGTGTATTGGTTTTCAGCAACGCCTGCGCGGCAACCCTACCGAGGGCACATATCAGTTTTGGCTTTATAAGCCGTATCTGCTCGTCCAGATACGGAAAACACTTTTCCATCTCGTCCGGCTGCGGGTCACGATTGTTGGGTGGCCGGCATTTCAAAATGTTCGCAATGTATACCTGCTGCCTCGAAAGCTGTATGGCCGCCAATATCTTGTCAAGCAGTTGACCGGCCCGTCCTACAAACGGTTCCCCCAGGCGGTCCTCATCGGCCCCCGGAGCTTCGCCGATAAACAGCAGATCGGCTTTCGGATTGCCCACACCATAAACGAACTTGTTGCGCGTAGAACCGAGCGGACACAACTGACAGTTGCATATAGCCTCACTGTGAGCCACCAGAGAATCATACGATGGCGACACGCTCTTACCACTCTGATTTTGAAATATATCCATCACCGATACAACTCTTGAGATTTCCTTCTGTCCTGCTTGCGGCAATTGCGGAACCATCTTTGGGCCGCGAACGATAACCTCCCCCAGCCCTAAATCAACCTGGGCGGCTATAGCGCGGCGTAGCAGGTCTTGAATACTGTTATTATCGTTTTTCATTCGTGGTTGGTCCCGACTTTCTATATTACAGAAGACGGGACACAAGGTCAAGGATTCGCTCGGAGATTTCTAATTTTGATGCGATAGGGATGGGAATCGGTTTCTTTCCGGGAACAAGAACCGTTACCTCGTTGGTATCATGCTCAAACCCGGTCTTGTCGGTCGGACTGTTGAGCACGATCATGTCGAGATTCTTGTCTTTCAACTTGCTGCGGGCGTTGGCGAGTCCGTTGTCGGTTTCCAGCGCAAACCCGACTACTACCTGACCCTTCTTTTTCTTCCTGGTAATATCTTTGAGAATATCAACTGTCGGTTTCAAAGACAGGCTTAATTCGTTGTCCGATTTCTTGATCTTTCTTGTGTGCGTCAGGTCCGGCGCAAAATCAGCCGGCGCCGCTGCCATTATCAAGCAGTCAGCCTTGCCAAATGCTTTCTTTACGGCCAGATGGAGTTCGGCGGTGGTCTCGATTTTGATCAGTGACACGCCTTCCGGCACAGCAAGGTCGGTCGGGCCGGATATGAGCGTCGTTTCAGCACCAAGCTGCGAGGCGACTTCGGCCAGAGCGTAACCCATTTTGCCGGATGAACGGTTAGACAGAAACCGCACGGGGTCAATAGCTTCACGAGTGGGCCCGGCAGTTATGACGATGTGCTTATTTTTTAGGGCTTTTTTTTTTGAGCCGCCGGGGGCGGATGCGAAGAAAGCTTTGACAGCCTCGAAGATTTCCTGAGGTTCGGCCATACGACCAATACCGTAGTGGTCGCAGGCAGTCCCCCCCTCATCCGGACCAATAAACCCATATCCAAGACCCTTAAGCACCGCAAAATTACGTTGAGTCACTTTATTCAGCCACATCTGGGGGTTCATGGCCGGAGCAATCAGCAGTGGTTTCGGCGACGCACAGACAACAGTGGTCAGCAGATCATCCGATATTCCCGATGCTACCTTGCCCATGAAATTGGCCGTGGCAGGAGCTATAACGATCAAATCGGGCCACTGCGCCAAATCGATATGACGGGTGCCGACAAACCGGTCGGGCGGAAACATTTCCACTGCAACCGGATTGTTCGAAACGCTTTCGAGTGTGAGCGGGGTTATGAACCTGGTGGCAGCCTCGGTCATAACTACTCTAACCTCGGCCTTCTCTTTCCACAGATAGCGGACAAGATACGGTATCTTATAACAGGCGATTCCACCCGTCAAACCAACAAGTATTCTCTTATCTTTCAATGACATGGAAAACTAATTAACCAGATGAGACTGGTCATTTACCGGACGAAGCAAGGCCGGGCTTTCGAGATCGTCGGCTTCGTTAAACACGACCGCAGAGGCGATTATCTTCATTTGCTCAAGCGTAATAGGCTCGCCGGCAAAGAAAATCGCACGTTCCAGAATCGATTCAAATTGCTCGTCGTTAATAATGGAACTATCGAGAAGCTTTATGAGAAATCCTTGCGCCTCCGAAGCTACATACATTCTCTCGGACTCGGTCAAAATCCGTTGAGAGGAATGCTTTTCGGGAAATTTGGAGAAAAATTGCTCGGCAGCCCCTTTGAACTGGTCCAGAAACCACGAGTAAGCGGCGCCTATTTCCTGTTCGGAGTATCCGAGATTTCGCAGAGCATTGGAAACATCGTCGGATTCGGCCTGTCGGTCCTGCTCGTCTTTCATGTAGTCCATCAGAAAAACGACGATTTCAAGTATTCTATTTCTCATATCACTCGCAATAAATTCCAGCTTTTCAGCAAAATAGCATTCAGTTCAAAACTTTGCAACAAGTGTTTTCCAGTGAGCATCAGAAAGTGACAAAGTCGCTGCTACTTAAGCTTTAGAAACGCACACCTCTGCAAACTAGTTCCGGTAAAAGAAGAAATAGAGAGGGTCTAAACTCGCAGTTTTCGGCGCTGTCTCTTAGGAACCCGCCTAATGCTTAAAGTGCCGCACGCCCGTAAACACCATGGTGGCGCCCGCTTTATCAGCAGCTTCAATAGCCAATTCGTCGCCTTTGGACCCGCCGGGCTGGATAATGGCCGTCACCCCGGCTTCGGTAGCCACCTCTACCCCGTCGGCCATCGGGAAAAACGCATCGGAGGCCATCACGGCCCCTTTGGCTCGTTCGCCGGCCCGTTTTACGGCCATGAAACCCGAATCGACACGGGAGGTTTGCCCCATACCTACACCGACCGTAGCGCCGTCTTTAGCCAACACGATAGCATTTGATTTAGTGTGCTTGACAACCATCCAACCAAACAGCAGGTCTTTGATCTCCTTCTCAGTCGGAGGACGTTTGGTAACCACCTGCAGCTCCGACTTCGCCGTAACCCGGTCATCACCGGACTGCGCCAGAACGCCACCGCGAATATAACGGTAGACAATCTCGCCTGCCGACCGACCATCGACAATTGCCGGCAGTGTCAGGATACGCCTGCTTTTCTTGCGCTTCAGGAGCTTCATGGCCTCATCGGAAAACGAAGGCGCCAGAATACACTCAACAAACGGTGTCTCGTGTAGAATCTGAGCGCAGTCGATATCCACTTCTTTGTTAAGCCCGATAATCGACCCGTAAGCCGAAAGCGGGTCGCTATCGTAGGCTTTCTGGTAGGCCTCGGCCAGCGACTTGCCGACCGCCGCGCCACATGGATTGGCGTGTTTGAGCACGCAGGCGAACGGCTCACCGAAGTCCAAAAGCATGTCAAGACAAGCATCAAGATCATAGTAGTTGTTAAACGACAGTTCCTTGCCCGACTGCTGTTCGGCCCTCAGCAGAGTGGCGTTCTTGAAAGTGTCCAGCGAATACAGTGAAGCCTGCTGATGGGGATTCTCGCCGTAACGTAAAGCGGCCTTCCGCGTAAGCGCGAGATTAAACGTCTTCGGAAAGATGTCTTCATCTTCGCCCTTGCCACCGGCAAAGTAGGCAGCAATAGCGGTATCGTATTCGGCCGTCATGGCGAATGCTTTACGGGCGCACTCACGCCTGAACCCATGGGTCGTGCTGCCATTATTCTGCTTAATCTGCTCGAGCAGGTTATCGTAGTCGGATGGATTCACAATAACGGCTACACTGTCATGATTCTTCGCGGCCGCACGAATCATCGACGGTCCGCCGATATCGATGTTCTCGATTGCGTCGGCATCGCTTGAATTCTTTTTGGCAACAGTCTGCTGAAAGGGATAGAGATTCACCACAACGAGGTCGATCCCCTTGCAGTCAGTCTGGCTCATTTGCTCGATATCGTCATCATTGTCTCTCCGATAGAGAATCCCGGCGTGGACGCGTGGGTGCAGAGTCTTTACCCTTCCACCCAATATCTCCGGTGCGCCGGTAAAGGTAGAAACGGAGATAACATGAACACCGGCTTTCTTGAGAACCTTCAGAGTGCCCCCGGTAGAAATTATCTCGACACCCATCTCTTCTAAAGATTTGGCCAGTTTCTCGATACCGGTTTTGTCCGAGACTGAGATCAGAGCCCTTTTGATATTTACTGAATCTGCCATAGTCTACTTACCTGTTAGGAGTTGCTCTGCTTTCATATACCGCTCGGCCGAAGCCATCACGACTTCGTCAGGAAGTTTTGGCGCCGGTGGTCTTTTGTTCCAGTCGAGCTTATCGAGGTAATCACGAATAGGCTGTTTATCGAACGAAGGTTGGCCGCGACCGATTTCATACTGATCGACCGGCCAGAAACGGCTCGAATCCGGTGACAAAACTTCGTCTATCAGAATAAATTGACCGTCTTTGAAACCGAACTCGAATTTGGTGTCGGCAATAATGATCCCTTTGGTGAGGGCATAGTCGGCCGCTTTCTGTATATCGCCAGCGACTTATCCCGGCATATGACGGCTGTCTCCGGACCAATCAGGTCAACCAGTTGCTGGTAGCTGATATTCTCATCGTGACCATCGTCGCTTTTAGACGATGGCGTAAAGAGCGGTTCCGGAAGTTTTTGCGATTCCTGAAGGTCAGCCGGGAATTCGAATCCATGAACAACATTGGAACCATCCTTACGCGCCTGTTTCAGCTCTTTCCACATCGAGCCGGAAATATATCCGCGGACAATACATTCGCAGTCGATCCGGTCAGCTTTGGTCACGATCATTGACCGACCTTCAAGCTGGTCGCGGTATTTATGAAGCTCTTTGGGATATTCATCGACATCAGCCGTAATCAGGTGGCTTTCGACAACATCTTTTAAAAAATCAAACCAGAACAGCGACATCGCTGTCAGCACTCTTCCCTTCTTCGGTATGCCGTTGGGCATGACTACATCAAAGGCGGAAATGCGGTCGGAGGCAATAAACAGCAGGGAATCGCCGAGATCGTAAATGTCGCGGACCTTGCCTCTTACGAGCAGCGGATACTCTTCGATGTCAGTGTGCAGTACTACATTATCCATGGTTTAGGTCGTACTTTCCTTTTATCAGTTTCTCAAGTACCCGGGGGTACAGTTTGTGTTCCTGCTTAAGAACCCTGGCCGCCAGGGTATCCGGCGTATCATCCGCCAGCACCGGTACTTTCGATTGCTCCAATACCTTGCCGTTGTCGTAAATCTCATCTACAAGATGTATGGAAACACCGGACTCTTTGTCTCCATTGGCAATAACGGCCTCGTGAACAAAGTGACCGTACATCCCCTTGCCGCCGTACTTGGGCAACAGGGCCGGATGAATGTTCACGATCCGGTTGCGGTAAGCTTTAACAACAACCGGCGGCAATAACCTAAGGTAGCCCGCCAGCGCGATATAGTCAATCTTGCGTTCCTTCAATCTGGCCAGCAAGTCATCACCTGCTTCATCGGGAGAGGCGTATTTCTTCTGTTTGAATACAAACGTCCCGATTCCCTCTTTAGCCGCTCTTTCAAGCCCGTAGGCATCACGGCGGTTAGATATAACAAAAGCAATCCTGGCCGCCAGAATACCAGCTTTGGTAGCATCGATTAAAGCCTGAAGATTACTTCCGCTCCCGGAGATAAAGACGGCCACATTAGGTGAGTTCTCGTGAAACAAACTTGCCTCCTCAGTTAATCTTCAAGCTGTCCGTTTCGGTGGATTGCTGTTACTAAACGGGGCCAGAACGGAATATACGCCAACCAGTGGCGTTGTCAAACGCATTCACTCGTAAGGCAACGACCCTGCCGTCATGGGCGGGAAGTACCTTCAAGGAATGCTTTAAGTTCGCCCCTGAATCTATTGGGAGATTCGAGATTAAGCATGTGCCCCACTGATTCGAACAGGCTGAACCTGCTCGACTCAATACGCTCATTAAGTTGCCTGGCAAGCAGCACGAACGGGCGGTCCTCTTCGCCGGCAAAGATCATGGTCGGGATCTTGATCTCATGGACACGTCCGAGGTCATTTTCGGGCGGGTATCTCCCCCTCATCGGATCAGCCCAAATCGCCCCGGAATGCTCGGTCATCATTATTTCCAGCAGGTCCCGAACGTGGCTTTTCTCGCTTCCGAAATACTTTAGCGAGGATTTGATCCATTTCTCTTTGGCGAGTTCAAGACTCTCATTGCGGGCGATATCATCGATCTTGCGGATCTTTGGCCCCGGGTCGAATCCGGCTGCCGAGGTCGACACGAGGGTAAGCGAGGCCATCCGGTCGGGGTATTTCAGGGCCATGCCGAGCGCCGTGGTACCGCCCATGGACAAACCGACAATGTGGGTTTTTGGAATCTCGAGGCGGTCAAGCAGCCCGACCATATCTTCTACCCGGTGGGCGCGACTGTAGCCGGATTGCGGACAATCGGAAAGTCCGTGGCCCTTGAAGTCCGGAAGGATAACCCGATACCACTGGCTGAAATATTCAGCGTCATAAAGCCACATGCGATGGTCGATAGTGAACCCGTGTAACATGACGATTGGGAGGGTTTGGCTATCAGTGTCCTGTGATGGATAGTCCTTATAATGTAGTCTGAAATCATCGAACTGAGCGTACGGCATCGCTGCTTACTCCTTGCTTATCATAGCTTCGTGCCTGAGGGGAATATAGGTATTGGCCATACGGGGGCAAGAACGAAAAGCAGCCCGCAACCTACCAGAAACACTCCACCGGATCAGGACCGGTTCCGAAGATGTAGTTGACCAGATAGATTAGGTCTTCGGGGGTGACGGGATTCTTACCATATGAACCATCAACATCGGCCTCAAGAAGGCACTCAGGTCGCTGGCCGTCAAAATAAAGAAAGTCATCCAGATACACCACATCAAGGATATCGGCAATATCCTCTTCATCATGATCGACATTACCCGAAATCCCCGTGCAGCACTCTGCCTCAGGTGCAATCGCTCTCGACGTAGCCATAATCGACCAACCGGTGATAAGCAAGACAAGAACAGCCGCCGACTGAGTCGCAGGGCGCCACCATATATCAACTAGGCGTCGCGCCCGAAAACGAAGTAACACATGGCTGCTCAACGGCAGAATTGTCAGGGCTATCAGGTCGGTGGCATCCTTCACCCGCGTAGGTTCCGGCAAACCGGTCAGAGTAGCAACCGAGTGTAACAATATCTCCACCGGTGCAATTTTCCAGACAACGAAAGCCAGTCCGACAAAAATGTTAAGCCAGATGACTCCCTTTCGGGAGCGCCATTCGCCGGGAAGCACAACATAGAGGAAGACGGCGAACACGTGAAGTCCGGCAAAGTCGAAAGCTTGCCGGTGAGAACCGACGGATACGCAGATTTGAGAAAGTGGTCATTTAGAATCAGCACAATTAGTGCTGCGAAAAACCAACCATTCAACAGGAGTGGCAAGCGATTCTTAGAGTGTTGGGGAGGTGCTTGTCATGGCAGGAATGTCTCCCCCAATCCCAAAACAGTATCTGCACCGAATAACCGCTCCCAAGCTCATCAGAGTCGTAGTCCAGAGCGCTCAGACGAATCTCGCCAATCAGATAGGAAATGCTCTCACACTCAAGATCACCGGCGATATGCCATTTGAAACGCGTTCCGGCCGTTGGACCGAGTTTGCTGTTGCCACCAACTGTCCAAATCTGAAATTCGTAGGCATCCCCGACGGTACTCAGCCGCGCCCCGAGGAATGGCTCAATGCACAGTTTCCGCTGGTCGCGAAAACGGTAACCGAAATCGAGTATCAGACTGGTTGTGGACACCGCAAGATTGGCCTCCGACCATTGTGTTTGCGCCAGGAAGGCGCTCTTGAAATCATTCACTTCGCCAAACTGTAAAGTTCCCATGAGAGTCATGCGCTTGTAGCGCCCGCCCAACCCGAAACCCATCACCCACCCCGGGTTGAAAACATCGCCCGGTCCGCCACCGAACGTCTCGGTCCCTCCATTTATATACATAGAGATGAAACCCTCGTCGCACGGGTAATCCCCGGTCGCGGCGTTGTCGCTGCTCTCCGGGTTAGACGACGGTGCCCACAGGACAACGATCACTGCGGTGATAACGATGTTTTGAAAGACGCTGCGAATGTCACTATCCTCCCTCTGACAGTGAATGGCTTATATACCAAAGACGATGTGTCGTGGCCGACCGTCAAATAAAAACAGAGCGGGTGAACCTATAAGGCTCACCCGCTCCATGACATTTCCATGACAATGTCGCGCTATAGCATCGGAAGATACTTGTCGGTCTCCAACTGGCTAACGTGGATGCGATACTGGTCCCACTCAATGCGCTTGTTGGCGATGAGCTTCTCAAAAACATGAGCGCCCAGTGCTTCTTTAATAAAGGCCGATTGCTCGAATTCGTTGATAGCGTTTTCAAGTGAGTTGGGCAGAGTGTCTATTTTCAGACCGCTCTTGGCCTCTTTGGTCATGTTGAAGATGTTTTCTTCGACCGGATCCGGCAGTTCGTAGCTGTTCTCGATACCATCGAGACCGGCAGCTAACATACAGGCGAAAGCGAGATAAGGATTAGCGGCCGGGTCGGGCGAGCGCAGTTCAATGCGGGTGGCCTGCTCCTTACCAACGCGGTACATGGGCACACGAACCATACTGGAACGGTTGCGACGTCCCCAACTGATATAAACCGGCGCCTCGTATCCCGGAACAAGACGCTTATACGAATTCACCCACTGGTTGGTAACCAGCGTGAACTCTTTGATATGGCGGAGAATGCCCGCCGTGAAGTGCTGACCGAGTTTGGAAAGATTGTAGCGGCCCTTGGAATCGAAGAACAGGTTGCGGTTCTTATCGAACAGGGACATGTGGCAGTGCATGCCGCTTCCGTTTTCCCCGAAGATCGGCTTGGGCATGAAGGTAGCATAAAGCTCGTTATCCATTGCCACCTCTTTGACCACGAAGCGATAAAGCTGAGCGAAATCGGCCATCACGAGGGCTTCCTGATATTTCAGATCTATCTCGTGCTGGCTGGGAGCTACCTCGTGGTGTGAACACTCGACCGCGATACCCATGCGTTCCAGCGCCCGGACAGTCTCCTTGCGGACGCGCGTGCCGACATCCACGGTACCGTAGTCAAAATATCCGGCAGTATCAATCGGCTCGGTTGTCTTGGAATTCTCGAAATAGAAATATTCGATTTCCGGGCCAACGTAAAAAGTCCAGCCCTTGTCGGCCAGTTTGGCCAGATTCTTTCTCAGTATCCACCGCGGGTCGCCATCATAGGGGGTACCATCGGGGTTCTGAATATCACAGAACATAGTGGCCACCTTTTCGCCGGCGATATCCCACGGGATAATCCGAAAAGTGACCGGATCCGGTATAGCCATCAGGTCGGATTCTTCGATGCGCGCGAACCCTTCAACAGAGGAACCGTCAAATCCCTGACCCTCTTCGAGGACTTGCTCTATCTCGGAACGGGTAATGGACATTCCTTTGATCTTGCCCAGAATGTCGGTAAAACACAGCCGGATATAGCGAACACCGGCCTCGTCGATCATCCTGAGAATGTCTTCCTTGGTCTTGGTCATTTGTGCATCTCCTCTGAGGGGTTACAGGGATGGTATTCAGTTTTCATCTATTTAATAAGCGGCTAATATAATTTCTAATGAGAGCCTAACAATATTAAACTTGAAAAAGTTCGTCAGGACCGGGCGACTTGAAGAGAAATCTTTGACGTCAGTCGATGTCGAGCGACAGTTCGATGGCTTTATGGGTCGGCTTTAGCTGCCGGTAGGTCACCCCGGCCATATCGAATATCCTGCGGGCGGCCACAAAAACCGGGTCACCGTTGTACTTGTCCGACAAAAATACGACTTCTTTAATTCCCACCTGCACAATGAGTTTAGCGCACTCATTGCAAGGAAAGAGTGAGACATAAAGACTGGCGCCATCGAGGTCCGGCTTGTTGGCGGCATTGGTGATGGCGTTCATTTCGGCGTGGCAGACATAGGGATATTTCGTGTCGAGATAGTCCCCTTCCCTGTCCCAGGGGAGTTCATCATCGGAGCAACCGGTCGGGAAACCGTTGTAGCCGATACCGATGATCCGCTTGTTCTTATTGACTATACAGGCTCCCACCTGTGTCGACGGGTCCTTGGACCGCTTGGCCGAAAGCTGGGCGATAGCCATGAAGTACTCTTCCCAGCTTATATAGTCAGTGCGTTTGGCTTTCATGATGGGGTTGAATATACACAAAACAATCTGGCGGACAAACAAGAAAATTGGGTGGTGACGCGCGGCTCGCCGGGAACGGGCTGTGACGGGGAAACCCTTTCAAAGAGTTGGCTGCCCGGCCAGCCAGTCAATAAAAAAGCAGGCCCGGAGGGGCCTGCTTAATAGTCTTGAGCATCCTATCGATCAACTTGCCTATCGTGTCTCATATCCTTGCCGGTCTTCGTACCGAGCTTTAAACCGTCGGTTTACTGGAATCAGTACCCGATTTTACGTCCAGGAAGTTCTTCAGCGACTGAAGCAGGTCAATCGGCACCGGGAATATCAGCGTGGAATTCTTCTCGGCAGAAACCTCGACCAGCGTCTGGAGGAAACGCAGGTTCATGGCGTGCGGTGCGGTTCCAATAATCATGGCAGCATCGGCCAGCTTCTGAGAGGCCTGGAACTCACCATCGGCGTGAATGACTTTCGAGCGGCGTTCACGCTCGGCCTCAGCCTGACGCGCGATGGCGCGAATCATCTCAGGCGGCAAATCGACATTCTTGACCTCGACCACGGAGACTTTGATACCCCACGGTTCGGTCTGGTCATCGATAATGTGCTGAAGCTGAGCGTTGATCTTCTCGCGGTTGGCCAGCAGATCATCGAGTTCGACCGTTCCGAGCACAGAACGAAGGGTGGTCTGAGCAATCTGCGAGGTTGCCTCGAAATAGTTTGCGACCGAAACGATGGCTTTGTTGGGATCAAGGACCTGGAAATAGAGCACGGCGTTTACTTTAACTGAAACGTTATCCTTGGTGATGACGTCCTGCGGGGGAACGTCGAAAGTCAGTACGCGCAAATCGACTCTGACCATCTTATCAACGATCGGAATCAGGATAATAAGGCCGGGGCCTTTGGCGCCGATGAGACGACCGAGACGAAAGATAACGCCGCGTTCGTACTCCTTCATAATCTTTACGGCATTTACGATAATCAAGAAAACGACGAATGCTACTACCGCTATTGCAGGAAAAGGCATTTTCCACCCCTCTCTCTACGAGTTAATTTTCTTCACTTTCAGCGTGAGTTTATCTACACCGGTTATTTCTACTTTATCCCCCTTTTGCAGGGTTTGATCGCACAATACCTTCCACAATGCGCCATCGACATACACCATATCCTCGGTTCGGACCTCAGCCATTTTCCCGACCAGGCCTTCCTTGCCCGTGAACGGCTGATGGCGGGTGGCCTTGATGACCAGCCACGATACCAGGGCAACAATCACACCGAAGCAAACAACAACAGTGATAAGAACCGATTTGGATATCTGCAGTCCGGGATCGACAGTATCTATCAACATAAGGCCTCCGAAGAAGAAGGAGACTATACCTCCAAGGGTTAGCAAACCGTGACTGACCACTTTGATCTCGGCAATGAAGAGAATTGCGGCGAGTAGAATCAACGCCAGTCCCGCGTAGTTTATCGGCAAAGTCTGGAAAGCGTAAAAAGCCAGAATGAGACAGATGGCGCCCACAACACCGGGCAAAATCGAGCCGGGGTTGTAAAGTTCGAGCATTATGCCAAGACCGCCGATCGACATCAGAATAAAGGCGACATCGGGCGAAGTTATGACTTCCAGAATGCGATGGACGAAAGTACTTTTTATATCTCTGACTTCGTACTTTCCAAGCGACATCGTTTTCTTACCCGATGGAATATCTGTCTCTTTGCCGTTAATTTGAGCTATCAGGTCATCGAGGTTCTCGGCTCTGATATCTATGACGTTCAACTGCAGGGCCTCGTTGTCAGTTATCGAAACTGACTGCCGCACGGCATTTTCGGCCCATTCAGCGTTTCTTCCTCTTTGCTCCGCGGCGGCCTTGATCTGAGCGACAGCATCATTGGTGATCTTCTCGTTCATGACGGAATCGATTTCTTTGCCGTCGCCTGAAACAGGATGAGCAGCGCCAATATTAGTCGACGGAGCCATGGCGGCGAAATGCGCCGCATAGGTCATATAGACACCGGCAGAACCGGCTCTCGCCCCTGATGGAGCGATATAGATACAAACCGGAACATAGGAATTGAGGATATTTTTGCAGATAGCCCAGGTTGGTTTTGTGAAACCGCCGGGAGTGTCCAGATAAACGATCAGCAGCTCGGCCTGGTTTTCCTCGGCCGTCTCAATTGCGCCCTCAATACGGTCATCGGTAACCGTGCCAATCGCCCCTTCGATGACGATCTTATAAACCAGAGCGGTAGGTTCACCCGGTGGGACAACGGCCGGTTCGGATTTGGTCGTTGCCGAATCACTTTCGAGAACGGCTTTGGCGGTATCCGAGGCAAGCACTGCCTTGATGCTGAACGAGATGATTGGGCTAACCAGTAGAAATCCGCACAAAACGAGGACAATGTAACTCTTTGTACGCATACTTACAATATGCCCCCTCTTCAATGCGATGTCAAACGATTTCAGATACTGAAAAAGCAGCCTACAGCTTAACAGATGAATGCGAATACATGACTTTACCGTCAAGAACAGTAGCCAGAACCGGCGTACTCTCTATTTTTGTTGCCGCTACTTTCGTTATGTCATCCGCAAGTAGTACGAAATCAGCCGGGTAACCGGGCAACAGATAACCGCGGCAATGTTGCTGACCTACGGCTATGGCCGGTCCGACCGTGTAGTTGTAAAGCGCCTCGGCGGCGGTTATTCGCTGGTCGGGATTGAACACATCTTTACTCTTCGGCAGAGCGCGTCGCACGGCGGCCGCAATCCCCGCTATCGGATTGAGCGGCTCAATGGGAGCATCGGAACCGAAAGCGAGATCTATCTTTTTATCGATAAGCGTGCGGAAAATAAACGCATTGGCGCCCCTTCTCCCCCAGTATCGCCGGATCATCTGAATATCGGACGGGCAGTGCGATGGTTGCATCGACGCCACAACGCCCAGTTTCTTTATTCGCGAAAGGTCACTTCGACGAACCAGTTGCAGATGTTCTATCCGATGTCGGGCGCCGAAGTGAAGCCGCGGGCCACTCTCGAAAGCATCGAGAACATTGGCCACTGCCTTATCGCCAATGGCGTGAATGGCGCACGGGAAGCCGAGCTTGGCGGCCGATTTTACAATACGGGCTAATTCGCGCGGCGGAGTCACCTCGATGCCGAAATTGTCTTTGGAGCCTGTGTATTTATTAAAGCACAACGCGGTCTGACTGCCAAGGGAGCCATCGGCAAAAACTTTCACACCGGCGACACGGAAAAAATCCGTTCCGGTGCCATAGTATATTTTGCTGTCGAGCATTTCCGGCAGCATATCGGCCGGGAAATAGTAGTTGATGCGCAAACCCACTTTGTCGGATTCGGCAAGTCCGCAGTAATAAATAAAACCCTGGGGACCATCAAACGAGTGAACTCCCGTAACGCCGTTCTTATAAGCATATTCCAGCGCCTTTTTATAAAGGCGGTTCATGTCGGCCTTCGACGGTCCGGGAATCATGCGATAGACCTGCTGATAGGCGGTCTCTCTGAGAATGCCGGATGGCTCACCATCGGGCAAACGCTCAATCTTGCCGCCATCGGGATCTTAGTCTTGGCGTGTAATTCCCGCCATACTCAGCGCCTTGCTGTTAACCCAGGCGGTATGCTGGTCTTTAGAGAAAATGAAAGCCGGACGGTCGCCGGTCACCTTGTCGAGCATGAAACGGTCGGGTTCGATTCTTTTGCGGAACCGGTCAGGGGAATACCCGCCGCCCGTGACCCACGAATCGCGCTTGACGGTTGGAGCGAAGTTTTTTATTCGGCTGAGGCATTTGTCGAGCGAGTCTACCCCATCAAGATCAACCTTCCCCAACGACCGGGCAAAGTAATGAAAATGCGTGTGGGCATCGACAAGACCGGGAATGATACATCTGCCTTTCAAATTTATCTTATCGTAGCCACTAAAGTCGGAGTCATGCTGGAGCTTATTGCCGATAGCAACAATGCGGTTTTTGTAAAGTGCCATGGAATCGACAATCAGGCCATCGGCCTGCGTGTGAATTCTGCCGTTGTAAAAGAGGGTTTTAGCTTTCAAACTTGTCACCTTTAACGCGCACGTCGCCCTCGCGACGAGTCAGTTTAATGCGATCGGTCTCTTCTAATATGGGAATAAGAAATTTTCGTGACAATCCAAAACGCTCGCGCATATCCGTAACGTTGAGCTTGCCGTTGGCGATAATTTTTTCACGAATGAACGCCGTCAGTTCCTGCCAGACATCGGTAAGAAAGACAAAATCCGTACCGCACTTGTATCCCTGCCCTGTATCGAGCATGAACTTGATAGCATCTTTGTAGGCCTTGCCCTTATCGGCCAGTATGAACAAAAGCGGCGGAGCATAGCGGTCTTTGTTCATGGTGGCGATGATGTCGTCATAGGCAAGCTTGGCCGCCCCTTTGAGGGCCATTCCTCTTCCGACAAGGTTGTACAGTTCGCCTATCTGAACCATCACACCATCGGCCACAAGCAGCTTTGCGATAAGATTGGCGCGTGAGTTATCATAGCCCGTTAGATCGGAAAGCTGGTCGATATTCAGGCCTTTGAGATGCGAGTTCTCTTTGAGGTAGTCGCCGGTCAGTTTCTGAAGTTGCTCAAGGGCCTGTTTAAAATACGCCTCGTGATAGACATGACCCTCATGAAGTTTTACCGTTTTGGCCTGCCACAGTTTTTTGAGTTCCAGCTCGATTTCTTCTGTGGAAAAATCGGCGTTGACCAGAAGCGCCGGGGTGGGCACAAGAGTCTGCTTCTTCAGTTCGGAAATCAGAAGATTGCGAGCGGTGGGTGGTATGCGCCCGGTGAGATAGTCGTAGCGATCGGCGTATCTCTTCCGCGGGAAATGTTCCAGGTGGTCCAATATCTGACCGCCGCCGACTGTGACCATCGGGGTGGGCAATCTGAGAATGAAGTGATCACCGACCAGCGAAAACATCGGTTCATCCGGCTTGAAAAAAACCAGTCCCGACTCGCCGGGGCCTATGTTCTTTTTGTCATACAGACGGAGTTCTCCCTCGGCCTCGGTAGTCCCAACTATAACCAGCACACGGCGGCGGTCACCCAAACGAACGGGGGCCGTCTTAAGAGTCTCCACTGATAAGGCGAGAACCGGATGCTGCTGGAAATAGCCCGGATTCGGATGGTCAACAACCACTCCGCCACGCACGAGATATTCTTTGTCAAGTCCCGTAAAAGAGACTGCCGTACGCTGCCCCGGAACGGCCGTGTCGACATCCCGGTTATTTGAGTGCAGCGACCGTACCTTGGCTTGTTTATTAGCCGGCCAGACTGTAACACTCTGCCCGACTGATAGCTTACCGCCACGCAAAGTGCCGGTAACAACACCGCCGATACCGGGCCTTACGAACGAGCGGTCTATATACAGGCGGGTCTTGCCGATGTCTTTCTGGGCGGCTATTTGCGACGGAAGTTTGTTCAGGTGCGCCTTGAGATCATCGAACCCCTCCCCCGTGTGCGATGAGACTTTGAAAATGGGAGCCTTCTGCAAGAATGAATCTGCCACTCTGGCCGTTATGTCCTGTTCGAGTAGTTGCAGCCAGTCCGGTTCGACAAGGTCGGTTTTGTTGATTACGATGAGACCGCGGCGCACTCCGAGGAGCCTGACAATCTGGAAGTGTTCTTCGCTCTGCGGCATCCAGCCATCATCGGCGGCAATAACCAGCATGACAGCATCAATGGCTCCCACGCCCGCTACCATATTTTTCACGAAGCGTTCGTGACCGGGGACATCAACAAAAGCAATAGTGTCTTCCTCGGGCGTCTGATAGAAGGCGAAGCCCAGATCAATGGTCATGCCGCGGGCTTTTTCTTCGGGGAGCCGGTCGGGGTCGGTCCCGGTGAGGCGCTTTACGATGGATGACTTGCCGTGGTCGATATGTCCTGCTGTACCGATTATCAGCATGTCTTCAGACCAACCTCAACTGATTACCTGCTTGATAGCAGCTTCAATACGGGGCAGATCAACCTCATCGACCGCCTTCAGGTCCAGAATCAAGCGATCATTATCGATACGTCCGATTATAGGGACAGGCATTTCACGGAATCTCTTCAGCAGGCTGCCGGCCTTGTAGTCTTTCGAGAAGATGATACCGACCGAGGGGATGTTTGCCTCGGGCAACGCTCCACCGCCCACAAAGGCCTTTGTAGCCTCCACAGAAATACCTGAAGGATTGCCGAGCTTTTTAAGAATTTGTTTGCCGCGACGATAGAGTTCGGATTCAGCCACGGAGAGAAGGGCCCACAATTTGATCTCTGTCTGCCACTGACCATTGAGATAGTACGCAAGCATCTTCTCGAGCATTGAGAAAACGATTTTATCGACCCTGACAGTGCGAAAGAGAGCGTTGCGTTTTATCCTGCCGATCAAATCCGCTTTTCCGACAATGAGTCCCGCCTGACAGCCCCCAAGCATTTTATCGCCGGAGAAACACGTTATGTCGGCGCCATCGCGAACGGACTGCTGAACGGTTGGCTCCGTGTATCCGAGAACATCTTTTGTCTGGATGAATACGCCGCTCCCAAGGTCATTTATGACCGGGATGTTGTGCTTCTTGCCGAGTTTTACGAGTGGTTTCAAGGCCAGTTGCTCCGTGAAACCTTTCTGCACGAAATTACTCTGGTGGACTCTCAGGATAAGACCGGTTTTTTCGTTGATGGCATTCTCATAATCGGCCGGCGTGGTAATATTGGTAGTGCCAACCTCGCACAGTTTGGCTCCTGATTTGCGGAGAATATCGGGTATTCTAAAGCCCCCGCCTATCTGCACCAGTTCGCCTCTGGAGATGATGACCTGTTTCTTGTCCGAGAGCGTGTTGAGGGTAAGCAGCAAAGCGGCAGCACAGTTGTTGACGACTGTAGCGCCCTCGGCCTCGGATAGCTGGGCAAGATACTTCTCACAGGCAACACCGCGACTCCCCCGCTCGCCCTGAGCAAGGTCGAATTCTATGTTGCCGTAGCCCACGACAGTTTTCTTGACGGCATCAAAAATCGACTCCGAGAGAGGCGCTCTTCCCAGGTTAGTGTGAACGACTATGCCGGTGGCGTTTATCACCGGTGTAATTTCATTTCGTCGACAGGCTTCGATTCTGCGCTTGACTTCCCCGGCAACATCGGCTTCGGCAACGGTACCTTTTGCTTTGAACTTTTCCTTCATATCAGCGATGACATCCTTGACGATTTCCGCGGCAATCGGCCGGGGTACGGACGAGATATAAGGTTTCAGCTTTGCGTTTTGAAGCAACTGTTCCACGGCGGGAAAGTCGCGCAGTTGTTTGATTACTTTTTTGGCCATAGCGATTTGTTATAGGCAATATATGCCAGGAGCCGGCCGACATTAGCCAGCGCCCCGGCAGAACATTTATCCGGAGTATCATACTCCGTGTGCCAATAGGGATAGTCGAAATCTATCAAATCGATAGCCGGCACGCCGGCTATGTTCAACGAAAGGTGATCATCCATCACCGGATATCTGACAGTGTCGATAAAGGTCGTAAGGCCAAGTTGTCTGGCTGTACCAAAAACCATGTCGTTGAGGTCCTTGGCATATCGCTCTGAGAAATTCTCACGGTAGATCTGCTGGTCGGACTCGCCAATCATATCGATCACGATCCCGAATCGGTACTTGTCACGAATATCCGTCTTGGCGAATTCTTTGGAGCCTATCATGTACAAGAAATGATCGCCACTTTTACCCCAGTCTTCCCCATCGACAAACACCAGATCCACGTTACCTGCCGGCGGAGTCTCTGCAAAAAGATTGGCCAGTTCCATCAGAACGGCAACCCCCGAAGCACCATCGTTGGCACCGTCGATAGGCTTATCGAGCAGTTCCGGGTTTTCGGCAAAATCGGTTCGTGGACGAGAGTCGTAGTGAGCCATCAAAACGATCCCCGGTGACTCATCGTTTGCCGACGATCTGAATGAGGCGATGACGTTGACCATCGGTATATTCTGCTGAGAATAAGGGTCAAAGAAGACGAACTTCTGCGAGTCAGCCTCTACCCCAAGACTTCGGAAGTGCTGATAGAAGTAATCGCGACATTTGGCAGATGATTCGCTGCCGGGAACGCGCGGCCCGAAATCGACTTGCTCGACGAGGTACTGGTAGGCCCGCTGACCATCGAAGACCGGAGGTTCAACAATCGCCTGCTCGCACGACAGGAAAAGAAAAGAGCTAACAAACGCGGCGATAAGCTTTTGCGGAAAAGTCATGTGGTTAATGTCATTGATGGAGAGGTTTAAGTCAATTGAAATTATCAGAAACTGATTTCGGTCCAGATTTGCACTTCGCGCTGGTGGCTTTTTTTGCCTCGGTAGTTGTCATTCGAATCCTGCCAGCGAAGGGTGAGACCGCCCTTCATCTGCTGACTGAAGGTGTACGAAATCACCGGCGTCAGAAGGAAATCGGATTTGTCTATCGAGGGGACAAAAGCCTCACCCGGCTTTCTCGTCTCGGAGACGTGAGTGTTGATACGCACGGTAACCTCCAAATCGACACTCGATTTGAACTTCACACTGCCAAATATAGGCAGATTGATTCCCTTGGGTGAGGAGAACGAATACTTGCCGGTAGCCGCGATAGATTTCTTGGTCTGAACCGTTTCGGACTGCGGATCACCAGTGCTCGGATTGGAATTCTCTTTGGTCTCTTCAGTGAGAGAGTACGAAGCCGAGAGAGAAAGCGCTCTGAAAACCTTGAAACTAACCGACAGAAGTGGCTTGTAGTTTTTCGATGTCGTAAGTGAGGTCGTAAAGCCTCCTTCGATGTCCTCTGACTCTCTCACCTGCTTCGAATAACCTGTGCGGGGGGCGAAGATATCGATGAATTTATTCAGGTAGTCTTTAATAAGCGGAAAAGTCTTGAATTTCTGAATTCGGATGTTAAGATCCGGCCAACTGGTAGACGTTGACCTGTACCTGTTACCCTGCTTGTAAATGTCTTCGCTGATGGATCGGGCGTATTTCACTTTGGTAACAACACCTCCGAGGAAAGTAAACCCTGAGCCGACATTGTACTTTTTTCCTTCAGTTGTTATTCGAGACCCAGAGGCATTGGCGACTTCACCCACATCCGCTTCATCCTGGAATCCGAAACGGTACTGCCAACCCGGACGGTCATCCATTGCCGGCAGCGTGTTATTGTAGGTCAGGTCAAGACCGTAATCAATCGGGTCAATCCACCCCATCGCCAACTTGAGCCCATCCAACGCCACCATATAAACCGGCTTGCCGGGATCATCGGCGCCTTTTCGACGTCGGGCCGGTCGTCGCCCACCTTTCTTGGCTACTCCCAGGAGTGTCTTATGATCAAGTTGTCCTCCAACGCTCTGGGTACGGGCCAGGACCGACCTCCGGGCATCATAGGAGCGCTGCCAATCATCGGTGTAGTTCACTTTCATACTGAAACTCATCTTGAAGAAATCGAGTAAACGCGGATCATAGCTGGCATTGAAAGTCTGACCGAAGTGCGTCTCGAGCCCGAGTTTTGGGTCTTTCAGAGAGATTCTTACCAGGTCAGGATCACTCAAATCGCGACTGGTAGTATAAGTGTAGTTGGTCATCAGCGTATTTAAGATACGATAGCTGATATTCATATTACCGGTGAAAGTCCGGCTATTCGATGACGTCCGGTTAAAATTGATATCGTCCTTCAGTACCAGGTTGCGGGCAAAGGTGCCGCTCGTTGTCCACTTCTCCGGGTAAAGCCACAGCCTGGTAGTGGCAAGCTTCTTCACTATCGGAATAGACTTGGTCCAGATGAACAATGGTACTGCGGGCGGTTTGCTTACAGTGAGATCGAAATTGGACCGCACATTGTAGGTTTCGCCAAAGCTGTACGGTACGGTTACTGTCTGCTGATAAAACCGCGAGTAGGAGAAATTTGTTTTGAGGCGATTCAACAGCAGACTGAAAATGGGGTTTCGTCCCTTCTTATTGAAAGAACTGGTAACGGAGATTCCTCTGGTTTCCCTGATAGAGCGTTCCTGCTCTCTCACTGCCTCCGGCAGCAAAATATCGGTCCCCGTGCGCAGGAGGGGCGTCTCAATTGATTTGTCGTAGCGGAACGATACCGGCAAGCGGGCTCCCCAGGAACGCGGAAGGAATTTGTTAAGATTTACGGTAACGCCATAGTTGTATGTCGTTCTGGTCCTGCCGCTGCCGAGATTGTTGGTCGAACCACCTCGCGTGGCGGAAGAAATATTACGGAAGTATGGATCCTGCGACTCCAGTGAGAAATTGTAATTGAGCAGGTCGGAAATATTTCCCTGTATAGCCACTCGTCCCGCCGTACCTACATCTCTGCGGACCTCCGTGACGCGCAGCTCATCAAGCCAGACTTGACCGGTCATACCGCTGTTGGGAATGGTATCGGTATTGATCAGGCCGGAAGCAAAGTATCTCACTTTATTGATATCGGGCGCTCCCAGTATACGGTATTTCACACCATCGTCATAGTCCACATCTGAAGTGGTTTTTTGGACTTTCATGACGCTGTCTTTGAGAGCGGTGATTTCGTTGAAGTCGATATTGACGTAGTTGCGCTCGTCCCAACCCTGGTACACCCTCGTATAGTACTCGTAGTAGTTGTCCTCGTTTTGACCGATCCTGAAGAACAGTTCCGCTCCACCTTCGTCGGCCGTGTCCACAAAGTCACCGTAGACATACATTTCGAGACGGCGGTATCCGGAGTACGCCTCGACGCTGAGCAGTTCTTTTGTGGCCAGGCAGGTATCTCCCTGCTTGATATTCTGAAAGTCGAGCAGAAGCGCTCTCTGAGCTTCGATTACGTTGGTGGTCGGATCTTTATATGACTCGACACCCGGTGGAGGCGTAAAGTCCTTGTTTCTGTCGTCGCTCATCTCGGCGACCACAAAACGCGTGGTCAGGGAATCAGAGTTCGGACCGAGAATTAAAGAATCCTGCCAGTTGGACTGAACGAAATACCAGTCGGCTACTTTAATTGTATCGGTTTGCGTAACACCGGGGTCGGATTCAAACCAGACTCTCACATGGGTAACCTGATTCCACAATGGTTTGCCCACCGAGTCCGCAATCGCCAGAGGGTCACGAACGGGGATCCGGTAAGTTACCCATCCGTTGCGTTCTGAATTTTCCACGAGGAACGAGTCAGAAGCAAAATCGACAACGAAAGAAAAGTAGTTATTGATCGTATTCAGGTTAGAGTTGGAAAGGTTCTCTTCGTCCGGCAGACCGGTGACGGCTCCATCGAGGCGGTTCCCCTCGGTACCATTCAAGAATTCATAATACAGGGAATCGTTCCATGTTTCCCAGCCATTGCATCCTCCCGGTACCGGGCATTTGCCCTGGCCGCGGAAGAACCAGTTATCACCGTTAGGATCGGGATTGGTGGCCGCATTATAGCCAATTTCTTGTTCGTCCGGCAAACTGTCCAGACCAACATCTTCCTCTTCAGTAACAGCACGATTGCCATCCCAGTCCTCAGTATCATTCTTGTTGTTGACTATGATTTCCTCGTTTATTTTTCCGAAGTCGAAATGAAGCCGGCCGTGGCTGCCCATGGCTCGTACCTCGAACAACTGCGCTCTCTCGGCGTCCACCCTTGAACCGAAATATCGCATAATCCCCGCCCAGGATGGAACCGGGGCGTCCCCGGGGTGCGCGTGATTGTATGGTCGATAGATGAGGCGGAGAATACGCAACGTCCCTTCTCCCTGAGCGGACTCTCTGTCGTAAACATCCTCGACATAAACCGTGGAGTCCGGCGTATGCCAGAGCATCTTGCCTCTCACATAGTCCTGACCATCAAGCTGGGCCGGCTCGGATGCCATGGTCCACTGGGTTCGGGTGGTACCGAGCGAAAGCTGTTCCAGGGCGGACTCGAAATCGTCAACATACGCTACATCATCAACATTCGGATTCGGGTATGAGCGAGCGACCTCGGCGGTGATCGCAATATTTGATGGCGACTCGGCCTCGACCAGAGGAATGGCATTTGCAACCGAAGTGAGAAAGTTGGGGTGAAGTTTCAAGCTCAGGTCACCGTCGAGAACAACTGTCTTGGCCGTCTCCTGGCCAACCTTGGGCTTTCTCTCCTGCGTCTTGTCGGACTTGTAGAGTACTGTTGAACCAAAGGAGAGGTCCTTGCTCCATTCATATTGAGCCCTCGCTCCGAGCAGTGTTTTCTTCTGAATTGCAAAGAACGGAGCATATTCGTAGTCGATGTTCAGGCTGGCGTTCGGATCCATGGCCTCATCGGAAAGAAGCGTAATATGCCCAAAGTCATACTGAATCTGATAGTCAGTGCCGCGAGCCAGTTGTCGGCCATTGAGAGTAATAGTCTCGGAGCCTTCGATAATATTCGCCCGGTTCAGCTTTATCACCGCGCTTCGCACGGTCTCTGACAGCTGTAAGTAATACTGACTTGCCGTATACCTTTGTGCCCGTTCGTCGGTATAGTTATAAAGCTCCGGTACCTTAACCGCCAGTTCAGGTATCGGCTCCGTGAGCCCCTCTCTGGGCGGGTAGGTCGTGTCTGAGGCGAACGGCTGACGGTGCGGAAAAATCAGCAGGCCCCATTCAGGACGAAAGACCGCTTGATAGTCATCGAGAATTCCATCGGGATTTCTATTGTCCAGAGCGTCGTACTGGTCCAGGCCAAGAATCTGCATATAGGTGGCGCTGCGACCACCGGCCGACTGATATTCCAGATTATCAGAAGTAGTCTCGGTGTTGGGAAGCCCCTTTAAAACCTTCAGACCCAGTTCCTCAACTTTAGAGTTTACCGGGATGCTGTAGCAGTTGCGCCACATCAGTCCCCAGGTCTGGTGATCCGGTTGCGCGTTAGCAGAGGTTGGCGCCAACAGTTTCAGCTTGTACTTGTCCGATTGGATGTCTCCGAACTCGACAATCGTTCCATCCGCTTTCTTGACCTGCATCCAGTAGCCAAGAATTCGTGTCTTTTCGCGCGAACGACTGAACACCACATAGTGTAAGTTCCTGTCGGGCTCGTTCCAGAACTCGAAGGACTCCTCGGTTATTTCCACCACCTTTACACCTTCGGTGGTGATACTCTCATCCGGAAACGCCGTAGTATCGAAAGTATTTACGTAAAATTTTGCATCAATTGCCTCGAGGTCAACCGTCTGGGTTGTACTAACGGATTCATAGACGCGCAGGTTTATAACCGTGTCCGCGGCCTCCAACTCCCCCGGGAGACCAAGGTCGAATATGCGCCGGTCGACATAGTCGGCATCGCGAATAGTACTGGCGCTGGCCTGGCCGGTGGCCGTGAATGATGCTGTCTCGGTGGTGCCCTTTTCCTGCGAGGCTATCGCAGTCAGATTCAACTGGCCGATCTGGGCCTCGGCCTTGAGACCGAACAACCCCTGTATGCGTGACGAATAACCGACAAATTTGGTGTTCGGTATCGATAGAGTGGTGTTGCCGGCTTCGATCGATTTAAGAATGTCGTCGTCATCACCTTTGTATCGAATCTGTATGCGGTTGGCCAGCGGGATATCGGTCTGGCTGTCCTGAGACACTTTAACCGTGATCTTGGAACCGATATTGCCGGTGATATCGAATCGTGAGATCTGCTCCATTCTCAGCGATGGGAACTTGCTCTGGCGGAAAGTCTCAGTCTCGGCGGCATCGGTCCATTGCGATCTACCGGCAAACGTTATCCGGCGATAACCGGCGACCTTGAGCCCGGCGCCACCCTCACCGAAAATTTTGTCCAATCGCTTGGGCAATGCTACCGACAGGCCAAGCCCCCGGCTGCCCCGCTTCTCGCGATCCTTGCTGAACAGGCTTCCTGATTCGGCGAACGAGCGGTCCATGTTGCTTGCCACCCTCAGTTGCATATAGGTTTTGGCATCGACCGCAACCGGAACAAGAGATTTCTGAACAGTTCGCAAATTGAAATATTCCACCGACAGACGCAGGGTCTGATTGTCCCAGCTTGAGGCAGTAACGCGGGGGCTATAACGTAAACGTTCGGTAAGCAAAACTTTGTGCCTGGGGCGGAGGGCCACCGAAAATTCACTGATATCTTCGCGGAAGGGGCTCACCATGGATGGCGGTCGACTCAGGTCGGCCTGAAAGCCGATTGAGCCGGCATGGCTGACAACTGCTGCCAGAAGCAACAGCAAGGGGGTAAGAAATGCTCTTAGTAACAAAGAGTTCACAATAGACTCAACTCGACGTACATTTTAACTCTTTAAAAATATTACGATAGTAGTTCCTCTCTCTTTTAAAGCTCACCTATCTGGACGACCTCTTCTTCAAGGCTGATGCCAAATTTATCATAGACCTTTTTCTTCAATATATCGGCCAATTGGCGGATATCTTTCGAAGTGGCGGTTCCGGTGTTCACTATCATGTTGGCATGTTTTTCGTAGACAACTGCTCCGCCAACTTTCATCTGCTTGGCTCCAATCTCTTCAAGGAGTTTACCCGCCGGTAGCTTACCGAACTTTTGGTCAGGGTCGGGGATATTCTTAAAAAAACAGCCGGCCGACTTTCCGCCGGTGGGATGTTTCTCGGATCTCATATTCAAAATCTCACGAACTCTACTTTCGATTTCCACTTTAGCTCCCTTTTTCAGAATGATGATGGCAGTCGCGATTATCTCGCCGCTTTCCTTGAAATAAGAATCACGATAACCGAAGCGACAATAATCAGCATCTGCTTTTCTCACGTTGCCTTCCGTGTCAACGAGTTCAACCTCAACGACGACATCTTTCATCTCACCGCCGTATGCTCCGGCATTGCCGTAGATGGCTCCACCGACCGTCCCCCAGATGCCGGCCGCAAACTGCATACCGTCCAGCGCATTTTCGGTGGCAAAGTCCACCAGGGACATAAGCTCTTCCCCCGCTCCGCACCGGATAGAAGTCTCGCCGCTCAATTCAATACCCTTGATACTGACTTTCACAATCAAGCCGTCGTAACCATCGTCAGACACCAGAATATTCGAACCGCCACCGATGACAAAGTACGGGATTTTCAGGTCGTGCGCCGCCTTGATGGTCCTTGACAGCATGTCCACCGATGTAGCACAGACGAAGTATTTTGCGGAGCCGCCCGTATCATAGGTAGAGAGCGGCGCCAACGGCTTGTCGAATTCAACAATACCGCCAAAGGCTTTCTCAACGGCTGTTCTTGGGATATTGGGGCTAACTCTAACCTGTTCAGTCATTTTCATCGGTCCTATATACCACGCGGGGCCTGAAAACGCAAGTTAATTTGTTTCGTTACCGACGGCAGGGTATTCCTATTCGGTAGATTATACACAAATAGTCGTGATTATTGCCACAAACCGGGCTATTTTTCAGTCTCCTGCCCGTTATCCGAGCCGTCCGGCTTTTCAGGCGTTTGTTCCTTGGCCGAAGGCTGACCGGAATCGTCCTTCCGGGCGGCCTCCGAATCGCTCTTTTTCACCTCGTCCACGTAGTTTAGACGCAATTCGTAAAGTACATGCGCAATGAATTTAGCTTCATCGTCGGTAAGGTTGCCCTTCGTCTTTTTCTCGAGCATATCAAGCATGTCTATAGTACTGCGGGCCATATCGAGGTCGCGTTCGATTTCGCCGGTTATGGGAGATACTATCTTGCCCATTTGATGCATGGCCCCCGCCTGAAGAGACAGCACAAGCTGAAACAGGCGAGAATCCATCGTATCGGTTGTTTCATCACTCATAATACCCGGTCCCCGTTACATTGCGATTTAATCTGGAGCACTACCCCCCACCCAGACTGACATCGTGGATGGAAGCACTTCTTTCGAGATAGTTATACAAGTTACGGTAGTGTATGTCAAGATTGGAATGACCGGCAAAAAGTCTTTGCAGCAGTTCCCTCGATGATTCAATCAGGTCGCGGTCCTGAACGATACGTGCGGTCCTCAATTCGGGCAAACCTGATTGTCTGACCCCGAACATCTCACCGGGGCCTCTGAGTTCGAGGTCAGCCTCGGCGATCTTGAAACCATCGGTGGTCGACGTAAAGTATTCGAGTCGTTTGCGCCCAATGTCGGATATCGGCGGATGTGCGATTGCAACCAGTGTCGCCTGCCTCGTTCCCCTGCCGATACGTCCGCGAAGCTGATGCAACTGGGCAAGTCCGAACCTTTCGGCGTGTTCTATGATCATAACCGTAGCGTTGGGATTGTCCAAACCCACCTCAATCACGGTTGTGGCCATGAGAACATCGAGTTCGCGCTCGCGAAACCGCTGAAGAATGACGTCGCGCTCTTTTGCCTTAACCCGGCCGTGCACCATACCCACACGCAATTTCTTTAAAGCCCCCTTGGAGAGTTCCGTGTAAGCATCCTCCACATTCTCAAGCTCCATCTGGTCGGATTTTTCTATGAGCGGATAGACGATATAAGTCTGACCACCACTACCGGCATCCTCCGTTACAAACTGGTACACTTTGTCGCGTACGTCTTTGGTCCGCCAGACGGTGCGTATCGCTTTGCGCCCGGCAGGCATGTCCTTTATCGTTGATATGTCGAGATCGCCGTAAAGTGTCAAAGCGAGAGTCCGCGGGATAGGTGTCGCGGTCATAACCAGAAGATCCGGGTTGTCTCCCTTTTCATAGAGCTTACCACGCTGCTGCACGCCAAAACGGTGTTGTTCATCGATTATGACCAGTCCCAGATCACGAAACGATACATAGTCATAGATCAAGGCGTGGGTCCCAAACAGAATCTGAATGTCACCATCGGCGCACAGTTGCGCTGTCTTTTTCTTTTCAGCGGCCTTAAGGCTGGATGTCAGCAGACCGGAGGTAATTCCCACTGAGGCCAGTGGTTCTTTCCATACGCGATAGTGCTGTTCGGCGAGGATTTCAGTCGGCGCCATAAAGGCAGCCTGCATGCCGTTTTCAGCCACATAAAGTCCGGCCAGAACCGCCACGACAGTCTTACCGCAGCCGACATCCCCCTGAAGCAATCTCGACATGGGATGGTTGGAGCGAAGGTCTTTCAGTATCTGTTTGGTGACCTCTTTCTGGCTATCGGTCAGGTCGAAGGGCAACTCACTGATGAAACGTTTCGTTTGGTCCCCGGGCTTTTTGTAAGCGTGCTTCTTGACAGTGCGTTCTTTGCGGTCGCGATTGCGAAAAACAAGGAACTGAAAATTAAGTAACTCATCGAAGGCCAGCCTTCGACGGCTAACTTCGATTTCGTCACGATGCTGCGGGTAGTGAATCTTGCGTATGGCTTCGTCAAGCGACGGCAGTCCCTGGCGGTCACATTCGGCCTCAGGAAGGTGATCCGGGAGAGACTCGCTGAGATTATCGAACACGAAAGTGGTGAGACGGCGCATTCCCTTGCTGTTGAGACCGGCTTTGGACAATTCGGCGGTCTGGGGATAAACCGGGATGATCCTCCCCGCATGTATCATCTGGTCGGTGTCTTCTTCGAGTCGTTCCAGATCAGGATGGATCATCTGCAGACCCATGAAATAGCTCACCGTGCCGGTGGCGGCAAACGTCTGGCCTTTCTCAAAGACTCTTTCCCAGTAGCGAACGCCCTGAAACCACATGAGACTGATTCTTCCGGTTTCATCCTGAAGTATTACCTCGTAGCGACGTCTCTTACCGTACAGAATACCGTGAGCAACAACCGTTCCGATGATGGTGGCGGATTCGTCCTGACGTAGCCTCGTAATCGGAACGACATTGCTGCGGTCCAGATAGTGACGCGGCAGATAAAGCAACAGATCGTGCACGTTTTGCATGCCGTGCTTTGCCAGCATCTCAGCGCGTCTTGGCCCGACGCCTTTGATATATTGGAGCGGAGAATCGAGTCTTATTTCAGCCACAGACTAAGTCTGTTTTGTTTTGGCGCGAAAGTCAATTACAAATTGGCAGAGGGTCAGTAATCCGAAGATATCGGGCCTTTAGGTCCTTCAATCGCCGGGCACCATGCTGTGCTCCGGCACGAGGGACACTCAAGCCATTTGCTGTCACCCGTATGAGGGCTGGTGAAGTCAGTCCACGCGGTTATAGTGAACGTATGTTTACATCGGGGACATACATACGCCGTCTTGCGAGCGTGCCACCGTATCGTAAGGACCAATCCTACTGCCACCAGCAAAAGCAAGGACAACGTGACGATGCCCGGTTTGAGTAGAACCAGAACCGCAGCGGCAATGAGAATAAGCAGAAACGAAGATCTGACGAAGGCAACGGTCTTGATGGTCACGATAGCCTCCTTGATTTGAGCACGCACCCCCCAATGGCCGCTGAATCGTCATCCTGAAACAGAGCCATCGATAATGGCGGAAGGGGTGGGAATCGAACCCACCGAGGACAAGACCTTTGCCCCCCTCACGGCTTTGAAGGCCGGGATCGCCACCAGACGACATCCGCTTCCGTGTTCAATATATGCACAGCCAAGCCGGCAGGCAAATAGAGATTTACCTGAGAACACAAGGCCACAATTCTGCCCTGCGGTACACTGTCTGTGCAAGGGCGTGCCTAAGGCTTGGCCCGGTGGATTTGCTAAACTACCGTATATCAATAACTACGGTAAACCACCAGTATTGGCAGGCCGGTTGCTTTAAATCGTTCGAAGACCAACGATTTAACAGTTGTAATTATGGAATTCAATCCGACATGTTCCACGATTCAATGATGTCGACTGATATACAAAGTAACGACCCCGGCTTGCCGGGTGGGTTTTGTCTCAACGACAACTGCCCGAATCCGCTCGATCCGAAGACCACCCTTGGCTATACCCTTTTCCGCCAGCCGCACGATAGAGCATGCGTGCACAACCTGCCGGGACAGGAGGTCAGAAGGTCAGTGGAGGATGTCGTTTCTGCTGGCGAGCACTCTGTCATGTGGGACGGCAGAGACTCTCATGGGTATACCGCCAAAGCGGTATTTATCCATATTTGTTTCATGACTGACACTTTTCTGGAATCTATGCAGGCAACTCTGGTAGAATAGTGGGGTGTTGCCGTCAGCAGTTATGGCCGGGATTCACGCAGGGATTCCGGCCTTTGATTTTGCATCGAGAAATCTATTCTGACTTGATCTCCGGGTCAACGTGGATAATAACCCGGGTCACATCGGCAATTTCATTGATCAGGTAATACTTCACTGTGGCGGCAATCTTGTGCCCCTCGCGCACGGTGAGTTCAGGGTCGACGACAATGTGCATCTCCACGAATATTTGGCTGCCCGAGTAACGGGCGCGGAGATCATGCACCTGCCACACACCTTCAACTTTGCCCGCAATCGCCACCAACTGGTTAAGAACTTTCCGGTCAGGGGCAGTATCTACGACTTGCTTTATGGCTCCCCAGGCAAGGTCAATACCCACTTTCAGAATGAAAATCGTCACAATAAGAGCGGCGTAGGCATCGGCAAGATACCATGACGGTTTAATGTAAGCGGCGGTCACACCAATCAAAACAGCTACCGATGTGAAAGCATCGGAACGGTGGTGCCAGGCATTGCCTATCAGAGCAAGACTTTTGATTCTTCTGCCTACTTTTATGGTGTACCAGTACATACCCTCCTTGAGAACAATACTGGCAAAGGCCACGATTATCGCTAAAAGCCCCGGGGTGGATTCACGGTGCTCATAGATAGCGGTTACGGCGTTATAGGCGATACTGAGCCCGACAACGAAGAGGGTTGCGCCAACGATCATGCTTGAGATTGTCTCAATGCGGGCATGACCGAAGGGGTGGTTTTCATCCTCTTCCCTGCGCCCCAGTTTCAAACCAATCAAAACCACGAAATCGCTGAATAGGTCGGAAAGCGAATGGACGCCATCGGCGATTAAAGCCTGACTGCGCGCAGCCAGACCAACGAGTATCTTGCTCACGACCAGAACGACATTGGTGATGGCGCCAATCCAGGTGACATTCAATCCCGCGGACAATTCCCGCTGCAACTTAGCCTCATGTTCATCTGAACCGGCTGCCGGTGTGTGTTGTGTGTTATCCTGGACATTCATAGGTTGGATACAGACCCTGCTGCTTCTCCCATAGCTCTAAATATATGAAAACCAACACCGCGAGCAAGGCAATTTTAGGAAAGTCAGATTGAAGAAACAGGCATTTTCTGAGGATCGTCCATCAGAATATTTTCTTTAACTGTGAACGCCTCGGCATACTGGACGCCTACCAGAAGGCCCAATTGACGGGCCCGGGCTTGCATAAACTCGAAGATATCGACACCGGGCTGGAAAATCCTTTTGGCGTTATCCGCATTGTCGAATTGCGACCCGTAAGCGGCGACAGCAGCACACTTTTGCTCAAAGGTATCGGAGATATCGACGAGAAACGAATAGTCCGTGTTCCGGAAGTATGAAACGTAGATGATCTTCCTTGGCCGGAATGGCTCACCACTCAGGTCGGCCTTTTTCAGTCCGGCCAGAAAACATCCGTCATATCCCAGTTGATAACAAGCGACATGGTCGGGGTGACGCTGGCTCCAGTGCGGAAGGACAACGAGTTCAGGTCGCGTATCACGCAGTACCTGCGCGATTTTGAGTTTGTTCTCATGATTGACATCCACCGCCGAATCCTTTAGGCGAAGGTTCTCTCGATAAACCAGCCCCATAGCCTCAGCGGCCGCAGCTGCCTCCGCCATGCGGTCATTTTTATCACCGTAGGTACCCATCTCCCCCTGGGTCAGGTCAAGCGCGCCAACTGAACGTCCCGTACGCGACATCTTAATCAGAAAACCGCCACAGGTAATTTCTATATCATCGGGGTGCGCGGCGATAGCCAGTATGTCAAGCTTAACGGCATCAGCCACGAAGTACCTCATCGTAGTAATTTTCATACTGGGAAACGATTTTGTCGGCGCCGAATTTCTCCAGAGCCGAGGCAGCCGCGTTCTTCTTGAACTCGTTTAAGCGACCTTTGTCTCTGAGAAGCGACACTGCCGCACGGGCCATAGCAGCGGTATCTCCGATCGGCAGCAGAAAACCGTCTCGGAAATCATCGACCACCTCCACCAATCCGGTGCCGGTCGTGCCAATGACAGGAACTCCGCAGGCAAGGGCCTCAAGAGCCGCCAAACCGAAGGACTCCTCTTCCGACGGCAACAAAAACAGATCTGTGCACGGCAATATCGCCTCGACCCGGTTTTGGTTTCCGAGAAAGACCACTTTTTCAGTGAGGTGTCTTTTATTGATCTGCCGCCGCGCCAGAACGGTATCAGGGCCCTCACCTATCAGTAAAAGTTTGGCGGGAAGCTGCTGCGAGATTTTGTCAAAGATGTCAATTACGTCGAGAGTGCGCTTAACAGGACGGAAATTCGATACGTGAGCAATAAGAAATTCGTCCTTCTCAGCAAACTCACTTCGATCACATTGTTTTTCAACGGGATGGAAACGCTGGTTATCAATAAAATTGTGAATAACCCTGATTTCTTTGTCAACAGCGAACACCTCGCGGGTTTCGTCGGCAAGATATTTGGAGACCGCCGTGATGCCATCGGAAGCAAGTATTGAAAATCTTGTGATGTCGTAATATGATGGATCGGAGCCTACAAGCGTGATATCCGTGCCGTGCAGGGTCGTGATAATCTTAGGCGCCGGCGTACCACTGGCTATTAAAAGCTGCTTGGCAAGAAAAGCGCAAGCGGCATGCGGAATAGCATAATGCACATGCCAGATATCGATCTTGGTATTGCGGGCCACCTCGGCCATTTTTGCCGCAAGAGTCAACGTATACGGCGGGTACTTGAACAACGGGTAGGCTGTCGTCTCCACACCATGATACATCAGGTTGGCCTGGTACCGGTCCAGACGAAACGGCAGAGCATAAGAGATAAAATGCACCTGATGTCCGCGAACAGCGAGCTGTTGCCCCAGTTCAGTGGCGACAATGCCGGAACCGCCCGCAACAGGATAACATGTTATACCGATTACCATTTAATTTTTCATCTCCGATAAATAGACAAGCTGGTGCGCCATCTGCTCACAGCCCATAGATTCGTAGATGAAATCTACGAAATTCGGGCCATATTTGGAAAGGAAATAGGTGATATTGATTGATCTTTCCTGAAAATTGCGATTGGGATACAGGGCGTCATGAAGACGATATATCTTATCCCGCGTCTCCTGAGACTTCTTCTTGTGCGCCGAAAAGACTTTGCCTTCAAAGGCTTTGACGTTGAAATCGATTTTCCCCATGGTTTGCTCGGCCACATTGTGAAGGGTCGGGTCAAATTGAAGAGCCTGATTCATAAACTGCTGAAAATGCTCTCTCAGATGACCGCGGAAATCATTGAATTTGCTCTCGATATTGTCAGGAAATGATTTCGCCAGAATCCTATTAATGACCTGCTCGATATCACCGGTCAATTCCTCGAACTTGATGTCATGTTCGGCCATGAGTTTCTCGAAACGTTTTTCGATGACGGTCAGCGATGGTCGACCGCGGTGATAAGGCGCGGCAAGCCCGAAGAGGTCGAATGTCCGGTTGATTTGGGCTAAGTAGGCTATCTCGGCTGCTCCGCCTTTTTGACTGATGACCGGGAACAGATACGACTGCAACACGGGCCGGGTCATTACATCGGGCGAGAATTTTTCCGGATGTTCATCGATTCGCGCCAGCAGTTCTTCTTTCGTAAACGACATATCCCCTGCTACGTATCGATCCCCATCGCGATGAATCGGCTTGCGCCCGTCAAGATTGTAAAACAGATGCGTGGCGTTTTCATCTTTTTCAACCTGCAGATGGTATCCGTGCCCCTGTAATTCCCGGTTGGTATCATTCACTCGGTTCTGAAGTTCTTCTTCTCTTTCAATGATGCTCTTGAATAGCCCGGTGGCCAGTCTTTTGGCCTCTGTATCTCCCGGTGAGAACAGCACCAACCCGAATCTTGAGGTGTAGCGCGGCCATTAGCTTTCCGAAAGCAGTTACGAAAGTGTCTTTATCCGTATAAGCACGGTCGATGACTTCATACAAGTCTTTGGTGAAGTCGGTCTGTCCCAGCGCCTGCTGTAATGCCTGTTTTGCCGTTGTTAGGCCCTCACTATCGGCAAATACGATCTCGGAAACCGGCAACTCAATTTGCGGAGGCGTCTCGTAGGCAATCCTTGTAATTTCCGATGAACGGTTTATTACGAAGGTATGGTTGACCTCTTCAAAGTCGTGGTCATCGCCGGCAATCCAGAAGATGGGAATCACCGATCGTTTCAACTTTTGTTCGTACTGTACCGCTGCTTTTACCAGAGAAAGAGCTTTGAATACCACCAGAAGCGGTCCCCCAAACAGACCTGCCTGTTGGCCGGCAAAGATACACACGGCGTCTTTGCTGCGAAGCTTATCTATGTTCTGGAAGGTCTTTTCAGAAGCCCCATAGTGGCGATTCTGCCTTGTGAGAATGTCGACCATCAACTCCCGGTTATAGTCCAACTTATCAAGCTTTACCGAGACTTCTTCGGGACCCGATGCCGGGAAAAAGCCGCTGGCGGGCTTTAAGCCCGCCAGGAAATCAAGGAAGATATTCGAGTAGCCGAGCGATTTACTTGGCGCGATTATATTGCTCATCCAACGGTTCTTTGACATCCGCCCCGGAGCCGGCGGAAGGTTCTGTCTTCTTTCTTCTAAATAAGCCGACAAAGTCTTCTACCAGAGTATAAACAACCGGTACGACGACCAGCGTCAGCAACGTTGATGATATCATACCACCGATCGCCGCTCTTGCCATCGGCGCTCTCATCTCGGCGCCGGGACCCAGTCCCAATGCCAGCGGCAACATGCCGAACACCGTTGCGAAAGTTGTCATCAGAATCGGTCGCAACCGGATTGGTCCGGCGATCAGGATAGCATCACTCCTTGTAACGCCCTTCTCGCGCTGTTGTTTCACGAAATCTATCAGAAGAATGGCGTTCTTCGTTACAAGCCCCATAAGCATCACAATTCCAATAAGCGACATAATCGACAGCGAACTATTTGTCACCCAGAGCGCAAAAATGGCGCCCACCAGTGACAACGGCAACGAAAACATGATTGACAGCGGGTCCCAGAAAGACTCGTACTGCGAGGCCAGAACCAAATAAATGAAGATAACGGCCAGAATCAACGCGCTGTAAATGTTCTGGTTTGATTCCTGTCGTATCTCCTCCTCGCCACCGGCCAGTATCTTATAGCCGGGAGGCAGAGGGATTTGCGACAACTCGGCCATAGCTTCCTGCGTAACCGTTCCTGCGAAAGCACCCGCTCCGACATTGGCGTTTACCCGCACTTCGCTCTGGCGATCATAACGCCGGAATTCACCGATGGACGTCTCTTTGTTGAGTCGCGCAACCCGGTCGAGCGGAACGAGGAACATGTCTTTCCCCGGAATCTTCTTGTCGCTTTCAATGAGAATGCGTCCGACCTGCTCAAGGGACTCCCTGAACCTGTCGCCGAGTTTGATGCGGACATCGTATTCATCGTCACCTTCCTTATACCTCGTAACGACTTCTCCTTCTATCAAAGCCCGCACTGTCATGGGTATGACTGCCAGGGGGAGCCCCAGGTCATCGGCAATGTTGCGATTCACTTCGATCTGAATCTCCGGTTTGCCTTCTTCGAGCGTGTTGTCAACATCTACGGCACCGGGCTGTTTTGCCAGTACTCTCTGCACACGGTGGGCGAGTTGAGCGAGATCGTCGCGGTCATCACCGCGAATCGACAGGTCAATAGCCTTGCCGCCGCCCCCCCGGTGTTCCTCGGTGCCGATAGAGTATTTGATACCGGGGACATCTCTCAGAAGAATACGGGCAGAGTCTATCACCTGAAGGGCGCTCATTTGACGTTCGGAAGCATCGGTCAAAAGGAAAAGAATACTGCCCTCCGTAACAGGGCTGTTTCCGGCTCCGATAGTCACCAGCGACGCTGTAACTTCGGGCATCTGCTTGACTACTTCTTCAATCCGGCTCATTCTCGTCGCGGTTTCATCGATAGTGCTGCCGGGCGGGGTTTGTACCGTCACAACCATCTTACCCTCATCGGTGCGCGGAAAAAACTCCGCACCCACATACGGTACGAGCATGATAGCGGCCACAAATGCCAAAACCGCTATGATCATAACCAACCACCGTACCCGCAGTGAATAGGCCAGCAGAGCCTTGTACCGCGGGACAATGGCGTCAAAAGCCTTATTCCAGTAATTGAGAACATTGAGGATGCTTCCCCACGCGCCGCGTTTTCTGCTTGCCAGATCCGGAGCATGCTCAGGGCTGCCGTGAGCTTCTTTAAGGAATCGCGAAGAAAGCATCGGCGTTAAAGAGAACGCCACAAAAAGCGAAATCAAAACGGCAAAGGCTACGGTCATACCGAACTGGTAGAAGAACCGTCCGACGATTCCTTCCATAAATGCCACCGGCAGAAAGACCACCACAATGGTGAACGTAGTCGCCATAACGGCCAGTCCGATCTCTTTGGTGCCTTCGAAGGCCGCTTTAAACGGAGATTTCCCCTGACTCAAATGCCGGTAAATATTTTCAATTACGACAATAGCATCATCGATAAGAATACCCACCGACAACGATAACCCCAGCAAGGTCATAACGTTGATGGTAAAACCGAGTGCCCGCAGCAACGTGAAAGTGGCAATAATCGATATCGGAATCGACAGACCGGTAATAATGGTCGGCCGAAAGTCCAGCAGGAAAAGGAAAATGACAAATACAGCCAGCAACGTACCGATCATGATATTGAAATTGATCTCGTGGATGGAATCCGTAATGAAGTCCGAGTTGTCATTTACGATGTTAATCTTAATGTCGGGAGGCAGCTCCGACTCGAGTCTGGTTATTGTCTGTCTCGCCCTTTCAGCCATCTCGACAACATTTGAACCTGACTGTTTGACGATATTGAGGCCGATCGATGTCTCACCGTTAAAGCGCGAAAGGGAACGCTGCTCGGCAATCGTATCTGCCACGGAGGCTATGTTACTAAGATAAACAGGAGTGCCGTTCACGTTTTTGACAATGATATTTCTGAAGTCGACCACGCGGTCCAGCCGTCCCATCACACGAACGATATATTCACGCGATGATTCATCGATACGGCCACCCGGTAATTCCATATTGGCCGCCGCCACCGCCCCCTGAACATCGTTTATGGATACCCCGTACGACTCCATTCTGGCGGGATTCAGAGAGACCAGAATTTCGCGTTCAAATCCACCGACGATTTCAACATTGCCGACGCCGGGGATGACCTCGAGTCTCGGTTTTATCCTGTCTTTAATCAACTGCGTAATGTCGCGCGGTGGGCGACTTCCGGTAATCGCCAGCGAGAGAATCGGGAAAGCATCATTGTCATACTGGATAATCAGCGGCTCTTCGATTTCATCGGGAAGATCGGTTCGAATAGTAGCTATCTTCTCGCGCACGTCCTGCGCAGCCTGTGCACCGTCGGTCTCGAGTTCGAATTCCACGACAACGTTCGAAAAACCTTCCCTCGACCTCGACTGAATATGCCTAACGCCCGAAATCGTATTGACAGCTTCCTCGATAGTCTCGGTAACATCGGTTTCAACAGCTTCAGCCGACGCGCCGGGATAAACCGTGTTCACTATGACGAACGGGAAATCTACATCGGGCATCAACTCGACCGGAAGCTGGGTATAAGAGAAAGCACCTACTACCAGAAGAGCGCCAATCATCATGGTGGCGAAAACGGGTCGTTTTATTGAGACATCAGATAATTTCATTTGTCACCTTCGCTCAAAGACGCAATTTTGACGTCATAACCATCATCGAGATAATCCTGACCGAGCGTAACGAGAGTATCGCCGACAGCAACACCCGAAGTAATCACCACACGGCCATCGATATCCGGACCAAGCGTTACTTCCTTTTTCACCGCTTTCCCGTTTGTGATAGTGAAAACGGTCTTCTTGTCGTCAAGTGTTACGACAGATCTCCGTGGAACCGCCAAAACACCCTTTAGATCTTCAAGAACAATACTTATACGCACGAACATTCCGGGCTTGTAGCTACCGTCCGAGTTGTCGATCAGCGCCTGAACCTCAAACGCACGCGTTACCGGATCGGCAGAAGATGCAACCGTAACAACCTTCCCGGATGCAACACTCTTCGCAGTTTCCGAGCTTACTATGACAGGCGTTCCTGTGGTAAAGAAACCGATGTCATTTGAGTTGACGCCGATTTTGACGCGGAGTTTTCCGGTCGAAGCAACCGTAGCCAATTTCTGGCCGACCCTGACAAATTCTCCTTCCGAGACATCAACAGCGGTAACCAGTCCGGCAATGGGAGTCGGTATATCGACCAACTGGGAGACGGCCTCGAATGAAGCTCTCTGGACTTCGTAATCGGTCCTGGCGGCATCGTACTGTGATTCGCTCACAGCGCCCTCGCCAAACAGGTATTCCATTTTCTTGTAGTTTTTTTCGGCGTTGGCAAATAGCGATTTCGTCTGAAGGTAGTTGGAACTCGGGCCGGTCTTATCCAGAGCGACAAGAATCGTATTGGCCGCAACATCCTGACCTTCTTTAACATAGACAGCCTGAACCGCCTCAGCGACCTTGGCATAAATCACGGCCTGTTTTTCGCCTTCGAGCGAACCCGTGAACGTTCTCGTAACCTGAACATCGCGAGGCTTCAGAACTTCTGCTTTCACGGAAGTCGCGCTTTTTTCATCAATTTTCGATGTTTCACTCTGGCTGCAGGAGCTAATAATCGATGCTGCCAGAGCAAGGAGTGTGAGTCCGATAAGGTATTGTTTCATCTGATAATATTCCCACCAATTATATCGTTTTATATCGTTTCGAGTGTTGTAGCCTTTTTCAATTTTGCCCGTGCCTCACGGAAAGCAAACTTTGCCAGAGCCAGCGCATTTCGGGCCTGGGTCAGCGCCGTCTGGGCCGAGAGTACCTCCAACTGCGTTCCAATACCGGACTCGTAGCGAAGATTCGCAATCTTCAACCCTTCCTCGGCCTGGGCGATTGTCGCTCCCTGAATATCGAGAGATTTCTTAGCCTGAATCATCAGATCGTAAGCTTCTTCCACTTCAAGTTTAACAGCATCCCTTGTCTCCTGAGATGCCAGCATAGCCTGTTGATAATCGGCCCGCGACGAACGAACCGCCCCTCGCGTTGCGCCTCCCTTAAAAAGCGGGATACTGAGGTTCAAACCGGCTGTCCAGGCGGTGGCCCGATTCTCGCTGAGAGTGAGATCATCGGACTGCGCCGACCAGCTATAAGTTGACACGGCCTCAAGACTCGGGAAATAGTCTCCTTTGGCAACTCCGACAGCTTTCTTCGTAATGTCGACCAGGTTTTCGCCTTGTTTGATTTCCGGTCGGGCCGAAAGAGCCGTATCGGTCAGTGTGACAAGAGCAGGAAGCGACGCCAGAGACGTATCATCTTCGGCCTCTATCAACACTATCTCTTCGTTCAGCTCAATACCCAGAAAAGACTTTAGACGTTTTCGGGACATGCGCAGGTTCGACTCGGCCGCCAGAATCTGAGGCATAAGATTCGATTTTTCCACCCTTGCCCTGAGAACCTCGTACTCGCTGACCATTCCCTGCGAGTATGACTTTCTCGACAACTTCAAGATTATAGCTGTTGGCCTCAAAGGCTTTTTCCAGCACCTGAAGGTTCGACTGCTCCAGAATGGCTCTATAAAACAGAAGTTCGGCATTATATGTGACAGAAGCCTTGACCTCTTCTTCGATCTGCCGGGCGTACTCTTTATAAAGTTTGGCTATTTGGAGAGCTTTGAAAACCTTACCGCCTTTCCAAATAGACTGCGTAAGCGACAGAGAGGCTCCGAATTCGTTTTTAAACCCGGTTTTGAACTCGATTGTCTCGGCTCCTTCCGGGTTGAGAAAGAACGAGCCCAGCTTCATATTACGGTTATAATGGCTGGAGGCCGTTATATCCGGCAGCGCCCCCGCCCGGGCTTTGGTAATCTCGGTCTGCGCCTTGACCACATCTTCGTGAGCCGCCAGGTAGGTCCGGTTAAATTCAAGAGCGATTCGGCGAACATCTTCAACCGTTAGAGGAGTGGCGGCACGAACAGAGACCGCCTGACTTAGTATTATGCCTGCCAGCGCGACCGTCCAGAGTTTTAACATCCGTTTATATCGACCTTTCACATTTGCGTTCATAGCTAACCTTATAATAAAAATAATGTTATTTTCTCTTTTTGCCCTTTGGGGCTTCGGCCTACACTTGCCGTAACAAGCTTGTCAAAGAGCTTGATCTGAGCCGGAATGTTCACGCAAGCCGGGTAAACGGTTTTCCGGATCTGCAGCCCGTGGAAAAGCGACATGGCCAGCACCGCCAATTGACGACGTTGACTCTTGTTGCCAAACTCGCTACCCAAAACAGCCACGAATGTATCCAGATATTTGTCGAACTGCCGGTTCAGCAGCTTACGAACCTTAGGCACCCTCATGGCCTGAATCCAGATATCATAGTGGTTTTCGGAATCATGGCGCAGCCACGACTTGTCACTCGATATCAAAAGGTCGAGGATTTCGGCAGGGGTGTTATAATCCCCGAGCGCCCCTTTCATCACCTCCAGGCGATCATCGGTGGCTCGCTTGATCAGGCCGTACAGTAAATCTTCCTTGCACCTAAAGTGATGATACAAAGCACCTTTGGTAAGGCCGGCCCGGCAGGCAATTTGTTCGGTGGTAGTTTCCCGATAACCCTGCTTCAAAAACAGTTCCCAGGAAGCCAACAGAAGCTGCTCGCGCCGCTCGGCGGCAGGCATTTTAGGACTCTGCTTTATTTTACCCATGCTCGCGGTCCCATCAATTTACTAAACCCATCAATATGGCGGCCTTAGATACCAACCAGTAGGTATCTAATCTATATAGTATTTTTTGTCCGTCAATAACATTTATACGAATTTTTCGGGAAAAGTTGCGGGGATGTTAGAATTGAGTTCAGATCCACTTTTTCTTGCGGAAAAATGTGATAAGACCGACCACTACCAGGAGCATAATCCCCAGAGCAATGAAATACCCGTACTCCCAGTCAAGTTCCGGCATGAAACTGAAATTCATCCCCCACAACCCCACCAGAAAAGTCGGCGGAATAAACAAAACGGTGAAGATAGTCAGCACCTTGATAATCTCGTTGGTCTTGGTCGAAACGGAGGAGTAATAGACCTCAAGTGACGAGTTTAGGATTTCCCGATGAACATCGGTAATATCGTTAATACGCATAAGGTGGTCATGGATATCGGCAAAATACACGCCTGCGACTGTATTTATCTGCTTAAACTGTTCTCTGGTAAAGCGATGCAGGATTTCCTTCTGCGGCAGGACTATCCTCTTTAGATGTACGATATCACGCCGCAACGTGAAAATCGACTTGATAGTATCTTCATCCGGCTGCCCCAGAACATCGTCCTCCACCTCGTCGACCTCATATTCGAGAATATCCAGAGTCGTGTTGTAGTTATCGACAACCGTATCGAGAACGGCGTGGAACAAAAAGTCGGCCCCCCTGCCAACCAGGCGTTCATCACGCTCGGCGCGGTGATAAAGGTAGTCAAAGATACGGTGCTCGTCGTAATGAACCGTGACGAGAGCGTTGGCTGTAAGAAAAAGGTCGATTTCCCCCACTTTCAAACCCTCTTCCCTGCCGATATAGTCAACCACCTGAAATACGAGGAAAATATATTTGTCGTAGACATCGAGTTTGGTCCGCGGCTTTTCGGAAATAACGTCTTCAATCGCCAGCGGGTGGAACTTGAAGTCATGCGTAAGAATGTATGACTCCTCATCGGTAGGCTTGCACAGATCAATCCACAGATGTGAATTTTCGACCGCAATCAGATCATCGAAATCCGCGATACCATCGATTATTTTGACTCCCTCGCCGGGGACATAATGGAATGACTTGATCATATGGTTTCCTCGTCTTCCACTAAAGTACCCTCTTCGGACACTTTGTCAAATATATCTTGGTCCTCATGTTCCGATTTCAATTCCTGGATCGAAACCCGTTCGGACCTCAGGAAAATGAAGCCGAGGGCGGAAATCGGTAAAAGATCAATAAGATGCAGGGCCAGGGCAAACAGAACGGCGTCGCTGCGGCCGACCTCCGGGAACGCGGCCAGAGACGTACTTACCGCAAACTCAAAAGTGCCGGCGTTCCCCGGTGTTATGGGAATCATAAGTGCCAGGGTGTTGATGATCATCACAGTCATAGCCGCCTCCGGCAGATCGAAACCGAAGGACCTGAGCAGAAAATAAACCACCAGCGTGTGGGTAATCCATGACGCCAGCGAATAAGCCAGGCTACCCAGAAAATGCTGGCTGGAGCGAAGGAGATTTATCCCCTGAGTAAAAGAGCGTATGAATTTGCGCAAACCAATATACGCACCGGGCCAGCGGTCACGGAGTCTGTTGCGCCCCATCTCCTCCAACGCTCGCTGATAGTGCAAAATCAGGTAGAGAAGAATCAGCACGACTATAACGACCCCGGAGATTATGTAACCGGCGGGACGGTACTTGTCCGGGAGTACGAATGCCAGCGATGTAACCACCAGCACAATTATCAAACTGATGGCGTCGAAGAGTATTTCGAGCACGATAGTGGAAAAAACAAAAGTCTTTTTCAAACCTTCACTGCGTGCGAAGAGAAACAGACGTCCGACCTGACCGGTAAGGGCAGGCATGATGATATTCAGCATCTGGCCGGCTGAATAGAGCGTGATGGATCTGCCCCAGGGTATCTCCTTATGCTGGGCCACCATGAGCCTCCAGCGCAAAGCCTTGCAGATTATGAAAGCGAAAGTACAGATAATTGCCGGGATGAGAAAAGTGAAATCCAGTTTCTGCGAAAGCGCTTTGATGTCCTCCAGGCGCACCCCCCAAAGGCAGTAGCCCATAAAGACTATCGCGATAATTATGCCCCAGAACTGTTTTTTCTTAAAAATCATAACGCCTTGGAAGATGAATGCTACTGTAATCGGCCTGCAAGATAGATGTTTGCTAAGGGGGTGTCAATTAAATAAAAGGGAGCGAAAGGAGCTAAATCGTTATAATACAGCGACTAATTCCTTGCTGATCCACCCGCGCCGCTTGTTTTCAAACAGCACGTCGTAATAATCACCGCTCTGATCGAGTATCTCTACGATCAACCCCGGAGCACCTTCAAGCTCTATACCCGACTGCTCCGAAGGTCCGGTATAGACCGGGCTTTGCTCGGCTACGATAACGGCCCGCCTCGTGGCATAATCCTGACGGTATTTGAAGCTGGTCAGCCCGGAAGATGTTATCAGAGCAACCAGCAGCAGAACAAGCGCTACCCTGACAACACCGTTATTGAAACCGATCCCGTACCGCAGGGTCAGGATAAGCATCAGCAGAATAAAACACGCAGACGTTAACCAAACAAGAAACCTGAACCGGTAGCTGTCGACAATAGAGCTAAAGAATGAGTTGATAGGATTCAGCTCTACCCCTTCCATCTGGACTCTTGAGAAACGCCGGGCGAACTCAAGATTGTGCCTGATATCTTCATCTCCCGGATTGAGCCGCCTGGCCTTCAGATAATTCACTATGGCGTGTCCCAGATCCCCTTTCTTGAAGTAGGCGTTGCCGAGGTTGAAATATATGGCGTCCGATTCCTGCCCCTGGCTGAGGATACTCTCATAAAGACGGATGGCGCTGTCGTAGTCCTTCTTTTCGTAGAAGTTGTTCGCCATCTTGAATTCATCGATTATCTCCCCGGCCCCGAGAACCGGGCCACCGATGACGAACATGGTCATTACGACTATGATGAGTTTCTTAGCGTCCAAAACGAACCCCCTCCAGTGAAACCATTACGGTTTCTGCCTTCTGAAGCGTCTTGTCGATATCTTCCTGGGTTATCGATGAGGGAGCATATCTCGCAAAATCGCATTTCTGCATCAAGGCTACGAACTGCCCGATCAAGTCTTCACCGGCGCCTTTTTCAGCCAGCAACTGGCTTACCTTGTCGCTGGTAAGACCGTGCGGTGAAATATTTAATTTGTCTGCTACATAGGATATAAGGGCCGTATAGATTTCCGCATAAAATTCGCCGACAGTCTCAATGCGGGCCATGGATTTCGCTTTCGCCAGGCGTTTACGGGCAGCCTTCGACGCAGCGCGCGACCGGGCGTAACCAACATCGCCCGACATCTTTTCCCGTCTGATTCGCATTACTACCATTCCCAGAAAGGCCAACACGGGCAGGCCGTTCAGCAAAATAAAAACCGGCGTCGTTATGATCATGCTTCCGGTGGCGTTAAGATCACCAATATCCGCCTTAATAAAGCGAATGTCGCGAGCCTCGCTGCCTATCGTAAGACCGGGAGGAGCGTACGGGACCTCGGGCGAAGCTACATACCCCTCCGGCTTCGTCACTTTCAATTTGATGGGTCTTGTCGACAGCGATTCATACTTGCCCAGTTGGGGGTCAAAGTAATTGAAAGTGATAGGCGGGATCTCAAGATCACCCGGACGATTGGGAATGAACACTTCCTCATAAATCTTCGTGCCGCCGATTCTATCATTCACTTTTGATATGTTTTCGCTGCTTGAGGCGTGCCGGACCCTGAAATCAACAAGGTCCTCGATAACGGGCTGAGCAACTGACTTGATATTTCCCGTCCCGCTGATTCTTATACTAACCGAAACCGGCTGATTTATCTCAACCGTAGATTTATTGGCGGTGGCTGTTATGCTGAAATCGCCGATCGTACCGGTAAAGTCATCGGGACGTCCCAGAGTCGGCAGTGATTTAACATTGATGGTAATCGCCTTACTTCGCAGCACGACCTCTTCCCCGCGTCCGAATACATCACCAAAAACATCAAAAGGATCCCGGTGGGTTCTGCTCTTCGCCGGGACCGTTGTTGATATCATGGCACGGCCAATGGTCAGTTCCCCCGTCTGGGTCGGAAACAGAGCGTACTTGCGCTCGATGACCCGGTAGTTGCGGCCGTTGATACTCTGATAATACGGGGCCTTGTTGCCAAGGACCTCGGTCCAGAAGCCGGTGGTCGTTGGTTCGGTCAGTTCGGGACTGCCATAATACTGCACGGCAATGTAGAACTTGAGCGTCAGCGTGACCTGCTGATTCACATACGGGTTGCGGTTGTCGACCACCGCTTCCAGAAAGTAGTCTTTGCTGTTACCACTGGTGTCCTGCGCCTGCTCGGAGAGTTGCGGCGATGTAGCCACGCCTTTGTCCAGAACCGTCAACTCGACCGGATTACCTTTGTAGCGCTTATTCTTGTGGACCACGGCTATTCTATCTATCGGAAAACTCCCCGCTTTGGTGGGCAACATGATGTAACGATAGGTTATCGATGAACTGACCTGCCCGTTAACGATTGAGATGCTGCTGGACCGCCCCTGGGAATAAATCTCGAACATCGACAGAGTAGGCATCTGCGGATCAGGCAAATTCTGCTCTGTCCCGGCAACTACGACCTGCAGAAGCACCTGCTCGTCCAGACCGATAGTATCCCGGTCCAAAGAGACCTCAACGGTGATATCCTGTGCTGAGACCGATGCCGCCATCACGAGCGCCACGGCGAGAACACCGGCAAGGAGCGAATATTTAGGTCCGTATTTTGTCATGTCATCGTTTACCAGTCTTTACCCTGATATTCTTTGGCGCCCACCTGGCGCTTGATATTCTTCTGCAACTCCTGTTCATCATCGCGCAGAGCGTTCAATATCCTCTCAGCATCTTCTCTCGACATCTCCGTATCATCCTGAGCATCCTGCTTCTGCTGCTGCTCCTCAGGTTTGCTCTCTTGCTGATCCTGCTGCTGTTGATCTTGCTGCTGTTGCTCCTGCTGGTCCTGATTTTGCTGGTCCTGCTGCTGTTCGTCCTCTTTCGGCTGCTGCTTCTCTTGTTGATCCTGCTGTTGCTGTTCCGGCTTTATCTGGTCTTTCAGCCGTTTGCGGGCAAGTTCCAGGTTGAACTTGGCATCAGTGTCGTCGGGATTGATTTCCAATGCCTTCTGGTAATTGGCAATGGCTTTCTCATATTCCGCCATCCTGAAGAAGGTGCTGCCCAGATTGTAATAGGCTTGCTGCTGGAACGTAATGTCGGTCGCATCGAGGGCCTTCGTATATCGATCCACCGTTTCTTCGTAGTTGCCCTGCTGATACAGCGCTCCGCCTATATTGTACTGGAGCGGCTCCAACACGGGCGCCTCTGTCTCCGCGCTGCGGTAATATTCAAGAGCCTGCTTGTAGTCCTGCTTCTTGAAAGCCTCGTTGCCCTGTTTAACTTTATCGACATAGTCTTCGGCAAAGACAACGGAAGCCAGCGCGACAAGCAACATGGTAAGACCGGTCTTAAGCATCAGCGGGGCTCCTTTTTACTCTCTTACGTTCCGATACGAAAAATTCACCGACAATAAAAAACAGGGCTATCAACAGTGGCCACTGAAAACGATCATCATAACGGGTCACCAGCGTACCCTCAAGTTCTTTTTTCTCCAACTTGTTTATTCCGTCGAAGATACGGTCAAGTTCCATCTCTCCCGCCGTAGCGTGGTAATAGTTCCCGCCGGTGGTCATTGATATTTGCCGAAGGATATCCTCGTCAAGCTTTGGTGACAATAACCTCGCCGTTTTCATCTTTCTTAAAACCCACTTGTTTACCATTACGGTCAACAATAGGTATAGGTTCCCCCTCGGAATTGCCAATTCCTACGGTATATATTTTTATACCATCGCGGCGAGCATTTTCGGCGGCCTGAATTGCGCCCGGCTCATGATCTTCACCGTCGGTCAACAATAGAAGCACTTTATGTTTGCGCTGTTGCTGGTCGAACATTTTGGTCGAGGTTTCTATTGCCGTCGTCAGCGAGGTACCCTGCAGAGACACCGAGGTCTGATCCATAGCACCGAGCAAAAAGCGGGCGGCCGAGTAATCTAGGGTAAGAGGGCACTGAACGAAAGCCTGCCCGGCAAAGACCACCAACCCGATACGGTCACCCTTGAGACGCTCAATAATACCGTTAATCTCCTGCTTGGCTTTGACCAGACGATTCGGTTTCATGTCACGGGCGAGCATCGAGTTGGAAACATCAAGGGCAACAACAATATCAAGACCCTCCCGCTTGAGCAATTCCATGTGAGTACCGAACTGCAGGCGGGCCAGGGCCATCGATACGAATGTAAGTCCCAGCAAAAGTAGAAGCACTTTGGTTCGTTGACGGGCAAACGATATATACGGGGCATTTTTCATTATCAGAGGCAAATCACCAAATAGCTTCAGAAGCTTCTTCTTGCGCATGATGGACCAGAAAGCGAAGATTCCGAGTACCAGGACCAACGCAATAAGAAAGAAATTTATGGGTTCGGCGAATCGCATCTATATCACTCCTACGGCAACTTCCTGAAAAACGTGTTGGCGAGCATTAACTCCAGCGCCAGAAGAATAAGCCCGGCATAAGCAAAGTAATGAAACAGTTCCCTATACTGAATGTGCGCCGCAACTTTTACTTCGGTCTTTTCCATGTCATCGATAATCCCGTAGATCTCTTCAAGCTCTTCCCCCGATCGCGCCCGGAAATATTTACCGTTGGTTTTGTCCGCTATCTCCTTGAGAGTCTTCTCGTCGATCTTGGTCGGCTGATAAACGTATCTCTTACCGAAGACCGGATCCTGATAGGGATACATGGCGTTACCGGGCTTGCCGGCGCCTATCGTATATATTTTGATATCCATTGCCTTGGCCAGATTGGCCGCCGTCAGCGGGTCTATCTCGCCGGCATTGTTGTCACCGTCGGTCAGAAGGATTATGATCTTCGACTTGGATTCCGATTCCCGAAGGCGATTAACAGCATTAGCTATGGCCATTCCGATTGCGGTTCCATCCTCGACGAATCCGAAATTAACCTGATCGACGAAACCCAAAAGTACGCCATAGTCGGTTGTTAAAGGACACTGCGTGAAAGAATAACGGGCGAACACGACCAGGCCGATTCTGTCATTGATGCGCCGGTTGATGAATTTCTTCATCTCTTCTTTTGCGACAAACAGACGGTTGTTCGGTTTGAAATCCTCGGCCTGCATCGACGAGGAAACATCGATAGCCATCATAATATCCACGCCTTCTGAAGTGACTTCCTTATACTCGGTGCCCCTGCGAGGACGTGCAAAAGCAACCACGAACAGAGCTACAGCCAGAATCCGCAATACGCTTAACAGGAAACGAAAGCGCTGACGACTGGAACGCGCGGCCCTTTTGACTATCCGTATGTCAGAGTATTTTATTGTCGCCGATTTAAACCGCCTCCTGCGGAAATGATAATATATCATAGCCACAACAGCCAATCCGCCCAGAGCAAATATAACGACTGCGGGGATTGTCGTATCAATTACATCGAAGATGTTCAGGCGGAGGCCGGCGAACTCCAGAATCATGACGCCACCTCCGCTCTGGGAGGAGTTGGATCCGAAGAAGAGTCTGCTGTGCTTATGCTCACCTGTGAAGTCAGACGTCGTTCGTAGTCGACCCGAACAAGCTCTATCGATTGGTGTACCTCTTCGAAGTCTTCATCGATCCTTTCGACGTCGGGAACATGCTTGGCAAACTTGACCAAATCGGCATGGGCAAAGAATTTCGCGGTCCGCTCGTAGTGGCCGTTGGGGAGTTCAAGCTCCCGGAAAGCGGTCAGGAATTCCTCCGTGGTCATATCCATAACCTTTATTTGGTACATCTTTTCGTAGTATGACCGGATGATTTCCGTCAGTTCGATATAGAACTGCTTATAGTGACCATCGTGCGGAAGATTCTTCTGCCTGAGCATGGCCAGGTTCTCAAACGCGATTTCCCAGGCAGGACGAAGGTCGACTGGTTCGCTCGTCTCCGTCTTTCTGCGATATCCATACCATAACAATAGTACAACGATAATAAGCAGAAGCAATCCGATGCCGCTGTAGATGTAATACCTGGTCAGGTCACGCTCAAACTCGTATTGGGCCTTAAGCGGCTTGATATCCGTTGAATCGGATACATTGTCAAGAAGAGACAACACTTTTATGGATACGGCATCCGACAACAACGCCTTTCTTTTGCCGTCCGGAAGATTGAACACGACCGGAACCGGCTCAATAACATAGTCGCCGGTTGTGAAGGTGCTGAAGACAAATGTGTTCTCGCTTTGCATCCGGCCGTCATCGAGACGAGTCAGGATGTCCGTTTGGTACTCTTTGACCTCGAATATTTGGAGATTGGCCCCCAGCGGTGGCGGAATGAGCTCCAGTGTCGAATCGTACTGAATCACCACTTTGTACGTGATTAGATCACCTATGTAAATCTCCGCCTTATCGACCGAGGTTGAGATCGACACGCCCGCTATGGAGCCGACTATAGCGGGAACATCCTGCGCCACTACTGCGCCGGGTATTGAGAGCGCGAAAACAATCGCCAGTATGTGTGAATATCGTTTCAGCATGGGGGTCTAATATTTACCTCGGACAATTACAGCTTGCTTGTTCATTAGAGCCGTCTCTCCCTCATCTTGAAGAAGTTGATCAGAGGCACTATGTAAGATTCATCCGTTCTGATATTGATAAAGTCAACATTGATGAGCTGGAACGCTTTTTTGAGCGCAAGATTGTCTTCATCTGCTCTCGCCGAGAACTCCTTGCGGAATTCCTTCGAGCTGGTGTCGACCATGATCACCTCACCCGTTTCGGCGTCTTCGAGCTCAATCAATCCGAGACTGTCGAATCTGGTCTCTCTGGGGTCGGATATCTTGACAGCAATCAGGTCGTGCTTGTTGTTGGCAATCTGCAGCGGCTTGATGTACTGCTCCGAAAGAAAATCCGACACGAGAAAAACGACCGATTTGCGTTTGATCACTTTGCTGAAATATTCCAGCGCGCCGCCGATATCGGTTCCGACTCCCTGTGGCTCGAAATAGAGTATCTCTCGAATCAACCTGAGAACATGACCGCGACCCTTCTGGGGCGGGATGAATTTCTCAATCTTATCCGTGAAAATAATCAGGCCGACTTTATCATTGTTCTTGATAGCCGAAAAAGCCAGCAACGCGCACAACTCGGCGGCGGTTTCGCTCTTGAAACGGTCACGCGTGCCGAACTTGCCCGATGAAGAAGCATCGAACAGCATAACCACCGAAAGCTCCCGCTCCTCCTTGAACTTCTTGATATGCGGATAACCGGTGCGGGCAGTTACGTTCCAGTCAATCAAACGGATTTCATCGCCCGGCTCGTACTGGCGCACCTCCTCGAATTCCATCCCCTGCCCCTTGAACGTGGAATGGTATTCACCGGAGAAAAGGTCGTTGACCAGTTTTTTCGTCCGAATCTCTATCCGTCGAATCTTCTTGAGTATCTCTTTCGGTATCATAGCCTGCTATTACGGAACCTCAACAGCGTCAAAAATCTTCGTTACGATATCATCACTGGTGATTTCTTCAGCCTCGGCTTCATAGGTCACCAGTATCCTGTGTCTCATAACATCATGCCCGATAGCCTTAACATCCTCTGGCGTAACATACCCTCTCCCCTTCAGGAAAGCGTGCGCCTTGGCGGCCAGGTTCAGATAGATGGTCGCTCTCGGGGAGGCGCCGTAGGCAATGAGGTCCTTAAGATCAGCCAGACCGTACTTTTCCGGTTCGCGGGAGGCAAAAACGATATTGACAATATAGTCTTTGACCTTGTCATCAACGTACACCGACCTGACAACCTCTCGCGCCTTGAGAATTTCTGCCGGAGTAACAACTTTGGATACCGCTACTTTCTCAGTGGCGGTGTTGCGATCCATGATGATGCGCTCCTCGGCGGGCGATGGATAAGTAATCTTGATCATCAGCATGAAACGGTCGACCTGCGCCTCGGGAAGTGGGTAGGTACCTTCCTGTTCAATCGGGTTCTGGGTTGCCAGCACCAGGAACGGCTCTTCAAGTTTGTAAGTATTTTCACCAATCGTTACCTGTCTCTCCTGCATAGCCTCAAGAAGAGCCGACTGGACTTTGGCAGGGGCGCGGTTGATTTCATCGGCAAGGATGATATTAGCAAAGACCGGACCCTTCTTCACAGAGAACTCCGCCGTCTGCGGGTTGTATATCATCGTACCTATCAGGTCCGCCGGCAGAAGATCCGGCGTGAACTGTATGCGCTGGAATTTGGCTTGAAGCGCACTGCTGAGGGTGTTTACCGAAAGAGTCTTGGCCAACCCCGGCACACCCTCTATCAATATGTGGCCATCGGCAAGAATGCCGATCAGCAACCGTTCGACCAGATAATGCTGACCGACAATCACGCTGCTGATTTGACCCATTAGTTTTTCGACAAACGCTGACTCTTTTTCAACCTTTGCCTGAATTTGCTGAATGTCAGTGTCCATTAATCCACTGTCCTCCGTTTATAATCACATTTACATATTCTCAAAGAATTCTCGTATCTCCGACTCCAACCGGATAGTCTCGCCGGGACCGGCAACTATCGGGCTGTATTTATCTTTTTCCGCCCTGATAAGCCATCCGGACAACTTTTGCGCCTTAGCAGCGGGCAAACCGGCAGCCTTCATTTCTTCTATCAATTTATCTTCAGAAAGATTCACGGGATTCAGATTATACTGAAAACGCAGAAACTGTACCAGAATTTTATATAGCTCTGTCTGGAATATTTTCATATCAGAACCCGCAGCACTCCTGGCAGCCTTAAGGCTTTCAATAAACTGCGCGCTGGGTGTCTTAATTGACTCCTGCTCGATACGCGAGCGTTTGCGCACGAAAAACACGGCCCCGAAAAATGCTCCCACGGCGACAACTACAATTATCAACCAGACCCACCATGCTGCCTTGCGCGGCGCTTCCACCGCCCGGGGCGGAGCGATATTAATTGTAGAAGCCTCGGTCACAAGTTGTCCGGGAAGGCTGTCAGGCCAGCTGATATAACTTATATCCACCGGGTCTATCCGACCGATCCCGGCTAATGTAGGTTCGAGGATGAAATCGAACCTCCTGGTCGTTACCTCTTTGTCTCCCGTGGTAGATGAACCCACCGAAGAACTATAACTTTTGACTTTGAGATTTTCAAAATATGGGTTGAGAGGTTTGGTGAACAGATAGACGGTCTGCGGCCCCTCCCAGGTCAGGACAATCTGGAACCTGACAGTGTCATCGAAAGCCATGCTGGGTTTATCGAGCGATTGGGATACGGCAATACTCTGGGCAAACGATGATGCCGCCAGCAAAAGAAGAAATGTCAATCCGGATACAAGCTTTGCCATGGCCAAAATTACGTTATCTTTTCAAAGACTCAAGTATTTAATCCCTGTCGAACCTACTACTTAAGATTGTGCCATTTAATGATTTATGGCCTACATAAGCAATTATACCGCGAAAAATGCGAATTGTTTCAAAAAAATCAAGCAAGGACGAGGGCCAAAATCCCCAGCGCCATGCCGGCTTTGAGCAGAGCCGAACCTATCGCCAGCATCCGGTGCGTCGGGTCGCCCCAGAGGAATATAAGATATCCCAGAATCGGCAGGTCAACGACATAGACCGTGATGATCTTGTACCAATTGCCGAACCAGCCATACAGAATGGGCGTCAGTGTCAGCAGCACGAGTGCGAAAAACAGCGACAGGGCCACCATCACGCTTTTCTGTTCACCGACTATCTGCGGCAAAGTCTTGATACCCGCGGCTCGGTCTCCCTCAATATCGTGCACATCCTTGATAATCTCCCTCACCAGATGGAAGAAGAACGCAAAGACAGCAGCTACGAGCGGTCCGGGGAGATAAAACGCCATGTTATAATCAACGGCAACACCACCGGTGATGAACGTTAGACCGGCCAGAAGCGAGATGACAATGTTACCCACTAACGGAATCTTCTTCAGCCGATAGTTGTAGAGATATAATAGCAGCACGGTAATAACAGCCATGCCGGTCAACGGCAGGCTTATACACAGGGCCAAAATAACCGCAACAACATTGAAGCAAATAGCCAGAACCAGAGCATAACGAGTTGAGAGCGTCCCTTTAACGAGTACTCGCTTGGGATGATTGACCCGGTCGATATCGATATCTATCAGATCATTGATAATATTTCCGGCCGCACACACCAAAAAAGCCGCCAGGCCGGCAATGGCGGGAGCGTAATAAACCGGCCGCAGCCATGTCATGTATGCACCCACCCAGACACCCAGCAAAGCCATCAGGCAGTTCACTACGCGTATGAGCTTGAGAGTTTCAATCAGTCTGAACACACCCTGACGATAGACAGACGGAATCCGGCAGTCAACTTTTATATCTCGGAGGAAAACTCCAGCGACAGGCGGGGCTGGTCGAAACTGGAATCGGGATTCCATCCCAGCGATATTTTCACCGATCGAGCAGCATCGATTATCGCCGCGCCCAGACCGTAACTGGAGCGATAGAATTCATCGGTTCTTACGCCTCCGGCGTTATCGCTTACCCGATTGTTGACATAGGCGCCCTCGTAAAACACAAACATATAGCCTGAGTCGAATCGAAGACGCGGCTCGAATCCGCCGTACGCAGACCTTACGGCCGTGAACTGTTCGTTGCGATAACCGCGAATAGTCCCCGGTCCACCGATATAATACAGTTCGGCCAGAGGCGGAAGCGACTCATTTGTCTCTAAACCAACATAACCGAAACTCGCTTGGCCGACCAACGGCCCGCCAAGCGGTCGGTATGCATGGATACTGACAGAATTGCGGGTCTCATTGAAACTCGTGCGCTGCGGCACTATTGCCAGACTGTCGTCCGAGTATCGTCTATAGCCATACGTTATGGTCCAGGTAACACTGAGACCCGATACCGGGTTGAGCGGATTATCGATATTGTCACGCTCTATCGTAAAGCTACTGGAGAAACTCGAGTAGGACGGCATATTATCCGATGGTTCGATACTTCGCCAACCGAATCCGATACCGGCTGAAAAGTCGGTGCTAAGTCTGGCCGTATAGCCGGTATTAAGAGCGAATTCATAAAACCTGTCACGGTAATCGCGGGTGGCAACGTTAAAGCTGGCTTCACCAACGCCGAAGAAGAACACCGGTTGGCGATACGCTATGTCGAGAATCTGGCGGTCCTGTTCTCTTCGCTCCGATTTGAGATCAATCTGCCGACCCCCGCCGAAGAAATTCTGGAAACGAAGATTCAGGTCCCACACGAAGCTGGTCGAGTTGTCGGGCACGTACCCGCCGCCGCCGCTGAAGAGAGCCTGCCTCTTTTCGGAAAAGACAAATTCAAGGTCGGCTCCGGTGTATCCCGGCTTAGGCCTTATTGTGGCCGGTGGATTGAAATCCACAAACGGTATCGAACGAGCTTCCCGCTCTGCCTCGCGGATGATTGATTCGGAAAGAGGTTCTCCGGGTGTCAATAGAATGTACCTGTCTATCATTTCGGGCCGCGTGCGGACAAGCCCCGTATACACGGCGTCCTCCAATGGCAACATCGGCCCCGGATTGATACTGATATCGATCGTGACGGCCGTCCCCTGACGCGACAACTGTGTAATCGTGGCTGATGCATAGAAATACCCATCGCGCTGATACGAACCCAGCCTATCTTCGATTACAGCCTCTATTGTCTCTCTCGTAAAAGGAAGGCGCAGGGATATCGTATCCGGCGAGACGCCCGACCAGATGATCTTCTCAATCGTGCTGCGTAGCCCTGCCTCGATAGTGTAACGATCGCGCTCGACTGAAACCCCGGCATCAAGATAGCCGGCATCCGAGAGCAAAGCCTTGAGAGAATCGACACTCGCCGTATTACGCTGAGCCTGGCGTTCGAGAGCTTTCTTATTCGATGGCGGCGGACCGACAAAGACAACATCGGCGCAAGCTGCCGCACAAAGACTGCAGATCATCATCAGATATGTCAGCCATCGCAGGTTCATGCTAAAATCCCGCCACAAATTCGCCGCGCCCGGTTATACGAGCAGTGCGATCATCGGAGTGTCTGCCGGAGAGCGAAAAGTTTACCCTCATATCACCCTTGATGCCATAGCGAAGCGATACGGACCAGATGGCGCCATCGTTGCCCGGACGGTTGTCAGTCAGAAGAAACGATGGTTCCCCGGTCAGATTCGCAAACGACTGGTGATAAAGCTCCACGGATGAACGCAGTTCCCCTTTGCGTATAACCTGCAGCCGGGAACCAACCGACACGGCGTAGATTTTTGATCGCTCGCCGGACTCAGCATCGGCGCGGCGAAAGCTCGCGCCCGATGAAATCTCGCTAATTTCCATAAGCCGACGATAAGCGGCTGATATCTTGTAACCATCGATTACGCCGCCGCCACTGTAGTAATCATCACGGTCGTTTCTAAACAGTTCAAGGCTTTCGTCAAAATATGACCGTCCCACCACCTGTTTGAATGTTACGGCCCCCTTGAAATCGTTTCGCTCGCGAGGTGTACCGGCAATGTCACGAATCTCCCGATCTTCGTTGTAGCTGAGATTCACGGCATGCCCTGATTTTATAGGGATAAGCCGAAAGTCGGCGTCATACCGCCGGATATAGAACAAATACGGCTGTGTACGGTCGGACAGAAAAGGAACGAGCCACCACGCTTTGCGGGTTCCATCGGGAAGCAGCTCTTCTTCGATACTCGAATTCAGCCGCAGTAAAGCAACTTTCCAGGCCTTGTTGAAGTGGAAGGATTTCTCACCCCGCCTTACACGCGCCTGCTCGGAGAGAGTTTCCTCCACCCTGATATAGTCTCCGTCGGGGTCAGGAATATATTCACCGTTCTCGAAGATGTAGTCCCCTTCCCCCGCCTGAACCTCCAAATATGTAACACCACGAGAATTTCTTGTTTCTTCTGAGATAGCATACGACGCACCGAATCCGACCTGACGCGGCGCGTCGTTATAGTTGAAGCTGATACGGCTCAGCAGATTGCTTTCATCCGACCGCGGCCGGTTTAGCCACTGATAGGTTACAAGCGCGCTGTAGCTGAGATTGCCCAGCCTCCTGTTTGACGAACCGGAAAGACGGTTTCGCTTCAGTTGACGGGACCACGAGCCTGACAGACTATCCTCGACATAATACTCATGCGTCAACTGCTCGGTTTGTTGTGATACTGATGTTCGCTGGCGGAGGTAACGGGTCCCCCTGTCCTCACCCGTGTAGTCATTCTCGCGGACATCATGTTCGAAATCCGCCGTCATATGCCACTTGCTGACCAGTTTCGTTGAAAAGCCCGCATTGAAAGCGTCACCTTTCCCTCTGGATTGGGCGGGACTATAAGAATCGGTGCGAACCATTCTCCAACCGGCATTGAAACGCTGATTTTCTTTAAGCGCGTGCACCAGCGCCACACCACCTCTATCAGAGCTCAGACTGTCTTTGTAGCTCAGCCGGGAATAGAACGGCGACACGGTTAACCCTGAGAGCGGCGTCAGAGAAGTCCTGACATCGTGCCGGGTTTCATCGGTTACCCCGACAAAACCTTCAGGAAGCAGATAATCCCGCCTGAAATCCGCATCGTAGATCCGCCCGCGAGTTCTAAATGATGCTTCTTTCCTGCTCGTGCGAAGCACAATGTCATTGGAGACTGCGTTGTACTGCCAGTTTTTTTGTGCCGTAAAAGCATAATAGAGCCCGTCATTGTCGCTATCGTCGCGCTCCGACAAAAGATTCTTGTCATACTGTGTCTGCTGGAGTTCAACTGCGACGCTGGAAAACAGCACGTCTCTTAGCTCTAATCTTGACTGATAATAATCGACCCGTTGCGGCGCGGCAATCACTACCAGCGGACGGTAATCACCATTCCCCTGCCCAACATAGCGATATTGCGAACCGCCCAGAAAAGCATAGTCCCCCTGTCCCTGACCGAAATAGCTAAAGCTAATAGAATAATCACCGTTGCCATCACCGACATACTGATATACCGTATCGGGCAAGCTATCTACCAGAATAATGTAATCCCCAAGGCTGTCTGCCACAACGCCGGAACGGGTGGCCTCAGATACATTGTCACCCACAGAGTTGAGAATGCTAAGGTCGGTTTCGGACAACTCGCCCGCAAGAGGTTCATTCTTGTCGTCACCTTCGCGCAGCCATCTCACGCTCACATTCAAACTCGAATCCAGAGCCGACACACCCCCGCCCGTAGCATAAAGCTCTCCCTTGAAATCCGACAGTAGCGGCTCAAAATCGCACTCGATACGACTGCGCAGGTCTATCGGATGATTGACATTGAAAGTGATACGCCCGGTAGGGTAATCCATGATATAGTCTTTATTGGCGCCCTGTTCGAGCCTCTGACCATCGAGCCACACTGTCTCCGAACCGGGAACAATTGGCAACGCTGCCGAACCGGACGCAATCTGATACGGTCCCTGGGTGCCATCGCGTCCGAAAAATCGCACTGTCTCAAACCGCCCCTTCGGACGAGCCGCCGCCGCACTGAAGTGACCGGCTTGCGCCTGAAGGTCAAACGATGCACCGGAAACTTGCTTGGGCGGAGAACCCCCGAAATAAGTATCACTGAGAAGAATATCACCAACTTGCGCCACGAAAAGCCGCGAGGATAACCGCAGGTTGAGCTTGTCCAGTTCGCTGAGCCGACTGTTGGCCGTGCCATAAGAAGGATCATAGCCGCGATCAGAAATGTTTCCCGTCAACTGAAGTCCGGGCGTGAGATTCCCGGAGATCTTCATATCGAGTGACTGGCTGAAGTCCGATGAACCGGCCGACCTCGTGGTGAAGCGAAATGTCTTCGCGCCACTGATACTAACATCACTCTGAGCGGGTCTCCCCCGCTCGCGCGTGATAGGTGATGGAATAACTGCCGGGGTTGAAGCAGAAGGTGCTATCTCCGGTAGTGGCCGGCCGTATGATGACTGAAGCCATGCCGGGACAGCCGAATAGATTAGCCGCAGAGTGTCATCAACGCCCGGATCAAGCGCCGAGAGGTCGAAAGCGCCCCGACGTGCATCAAAAGTATAATCATCACCCCGCCGCAAAAGTCGGTTGTTGAGAAAAAGAGAATCGGACTGTTCGAAGATAAAAGAGCTGCCTACGAAGTACCGCGACGGTATTTCCGACCCGACCAGCGTGACATCGGTTTTCGCTTCTGAAGACGAAGATAGCAGGAGAATTACTATGATACCAGCCAGCAGGGCTGACCTGACAGGCATACCGTGCATACGACTTCCTATTTGTCTTCGTACACGATGCGACAAAGGACCAATCGGTTATTTCCCGTATCCGAAATAAGAAGCATCCCGTCCGGCAACAGCAGCAGGTCAGATGGATTTTTCAGGGCAGCCTGGTCACCCGGAAGACTCGGACCCATCTCGAAAACCAGGTAACCCTCGGCGTCGAAACACTGGAGCTTGCTGTTTCTGCGGTCGAGAACCCACAGAAGCATCTTATCCGCGGTTGCGGCTATCGGGTAGCTGTCGCTGTCGAGCTTCAATCTCACGGGCAAAGTTACCGTAGCTGTCGTAGGTTACCACCCGGGCGTTGCCGGCATCGCACACGATGAAATTCCCGCGCTCATCCCTGGCGATCTTCTCCGGGCTTGCGAGTTGCCCTCCTGAATAGCCATAATCACCGAGGAAACGGTCGAACTTGCCAACATTGTTGAAAATGGCTATCTGGTTGTTGTCGCGGTCGGCCACCCAGACTTCGCCGTAATCAGTAAAAGCTATTCCCGATGGATAGCCGAACTTGAGCGGATCATCCTCGTCATAGAAAGACAGAGCATCGACAAAACTCAACTGCGAATTGTAACGAGAAACACGACGGTTGCCTTCGTCGGATACCATAAGATTCAGGCTGTTATCGAGTGCAAGAAAGCTGGGTCGGTTGAGCAATCCTGTCTGGCCGCCATAGCCGCCTATTTCGCGGTCGGGGGTCAGGTCCGCCTTGAATCGAACAAGGCGATCGTTGCCGGAATCGGCCAGATACACGTTGCCCCGTGCGTCTTTGGCCAGACCCAGTGGACGTCTCAGATTGCTGTTAAGAATCTTGCCGGATATTTGCTTCTCGACCAGCAGTGCCACCGGCTGCGGCCCTGAGGGAACTTGTTGTAAGAGATCCTTCCCCGGCTTCGTGCACGCTGCCTGAAGCAACAACAAGACTATCAATATCCATCTGATATGTCTGACAATAATCATTTACTAAAACGGAGTGTAGACGGTCAAGCTCACCATCTGGCGACTGTTCAAAGGATCGAAGCTGAGTCGATACCGCGGAGAGTCAGACGTACCGAAAGAGTCATCGAGCGTCCGCCGGGCTTTCCTGGCATCCCTGACAGCATCTATGACCGAGATGACCCGATTAAGAATGGCAACGCCGATCATGAACTCCGACCTGCGGAAAGCCTCACGACTCCGGTTCTTTAGATCGCGGTAGCTCTCCTGGTCATCGGCGCTCAGCCACTGCCAGTGATTTTCGGGAGTGTCTTCGAGATACGGCCGGTCCGGGTCGGATACCCTGCCGAGAGTGTTGAACTGGTAGATATCATCGTAGAACCCAACCCAATCGCGAAATTCATCGTCTTTATCCTCGATAGACGCATTTGCTTTCTCGGCCGCAAACCGAATATAGTCGTCTTCCTTCCACGAACCATAAGTGCGAAAAGCGAAAAAGCCTATCCAGGTGACAGCCTCGGCGGCGAAGAAATATTTCGCCTTGCCTTTCTGTCCGACGTAATATTCACCCAGACCCGGAAGCAATGTCGATAGGGCGGCCGCCTTGAACACCGACACTTTCTTGCCGCTGGATTCAAAAGAGTCTGACTGCGCGATTTCCTGTTTGTTGAGATCGCCAAACTCATCCTCATCGGCATCACCGGGCGCTGACAGATTCATCAACAACTGATCCTGCACCGGAGTCGGCGCCAGTTCGACCGCACGCGCAGGACTACCGATGGCCGTTAGAAAGAGAGCAAACAAGAGTATATTCAGAAGTGAAAGTCGCATACGTTCTCAAAATTTGTAGGTTAGCGTCAGATACGGGGTATCCTTGGGTCCGTTGAGCGATCTCAGCGACGGCTTCACGCCGACATGGCCGAATATGTCATCACTCTTGTGCAGTTTGTTATTACGTGACTTGGTGGCAAACAGTGCCTCAAAGGCGCTAACCATACGATTAGCCAGAGCAACATATACCATTCTCGTGGCCTTATCATAGGCGTTATTGGCATCGTTGCGACGAGTCTCATAGAAAACCCGGTTGGCTGAGTACGGTGTGGTCTCGCCGCTGATGATCTCCACCAGCGTACCATTTGCGATATGAGCCTCAAGGTCACTACCTTCGAATACGGCATCGTCCCATCCCCACGCAAACTGGTCGTACTTGCCCGTCATTTCGTAGTACTGCTGAGTGTATGTATCGGGCAGATGGTGAGTAATAGCCGATGTCCCCGAAGGGACTTCATTGTCATTGGTGACGCCATAGACTTCATACAAATAGTCTTCATAACTACCGCGCGACCAATGCGCCTGATTGAACGCCTCGAATTCCGAGGTAATATCGTCCCCTTCACCGTGCCAGTTGAAATACATCACCCACGCGGCTACTTCAACTCCGAGGAAGACAAACGGCTTAACTTTGCTCCCGTAGTAATACTGCCCCAGTCCCGGCACCGCCAGTGACAGAAAGAATGCTTTCGCGGGGGACTTGTAACCGGAGCTTGACGAAAACCCCGGCGGATCTTCAGATGCAAAGTCATCGGATAGTTCAAAAACCGGAGCCTTGTGGATATCCTGATTGGCGAGGTTGTATCTCACTTTCAAAAGTTCATCCGACAATACACCCGACCCTGAATCGCCGGTGAGACAATATCCGGGCGCCGCTGCAAATATGCAGCACAAACGAAGGTTGTTATTATCAGGTAAAAAGGTTTCATCCTCACTGAGTCTCTCCTACCTTATTATAGCAATATCGGTGAAGGCAGTTTCAGTTGTTCCGCCAAAATCGACCTCTATCCGGCACCGGTATACTCCGGGCGTTACATCGCCACAATCCCATATCAGTTCGTTATCGACCATACCGGTTGTCGGGCCGGTGAGTTGCGTTATCTCCCGCCCTGACATATCATACACTGTCAAAAGCACACTGCTGGCGTCATCCGCAAGAAAATACCTGATCGTGGTGGCGCCGTCAACTACCGGATTGGGATAGTTGTAGAACTGCTCTTCTGGAAACAATGTGGCGTATTGCTTCAACGCCGGTAGCTTGGCGGGATTGAGAGCAAAGCTTCCACCGCCATCAGCGCCGTACATCGGCCACATATCGGTCGCCTCATCATCATTGACATCCCACAGATAGAACCAACCGTCCGCACCCAGATAACCGAGACGACCACTGATGGAATCGGTAAGGATTACAGGCGAGCCTGATGATGTCTCACCGGCCGACAGCGGGAATCCGAACGATTTGTCCGCTCCGTACGAGTAAATATTACCTATCGCTGTCGGAAATACTATTTCCGCCACACCGCCCTGCTGAATATCCGCCATAACCGGCGGGGCCGAAACCTCATCGTTCGGGAACCGGTCGTTGACTTCTATGGGGAACGAGGTTTTCAATGTCAGTTGATAGTTGAAAGCATGGATCGAATTGGTGCCGCCGATAATGATGTCAGGATAGCCGTCGAGATCGACATCGCCAATAATCGGATTCGCCGTAAACACGTAATCCGTCTCTCTCGAGTCGGCGATAGAAAACGGCGTACTGAAAGCTGTCGTGTCGATATTCACAATGATTATCTCGCCGTCGTCGCTACACGCCACGACCTCGGGGATTTCGTCCAGATTCAGGTCGGCCAGAACCGGCCCAAGCGCAAAACGGGAGTCGAGAGAAATCGATGTACTGTCGGAGCCTCGGAAATAATACAGGTTCGTTGATGTCTCATCGCCGCCAAGCAGCAAAAGGGCATCGCCCAGGCGGCACGCGCCAAACAGTTCATCGTCTTCTATGCGAAAAGCCTCAACAGGGGCCAAACCGAAAGCCTCTTTAGTATATACAAACCCGCCGTCAGTCACGACATAGAGAATGTCACCAAAAGAGAGAATCAGAGGCATACCGGTTGTATTGAAAAAGCTCGTATCGATTCCATGGGCGAAATCGGCCAGACCGTTATTATCATCGTCCAGCAGACTGTACAGATCAACCCGACCGATCGCACCTTCGCCAATAGGGTAACCAACGGCGACCAACTTGTGATCCGATGGACCGTCGGCAAAGCGACCGGTTACGGGTCCGGCCGTGATTGTGTTCTCTGCTATGGCATAAAGCGAAAGCGCCTTCAAAACACCGTTGTTGACCGACGCATAAACGACATCGTAATAAACCGGACAGGTATCACATCCGGTATACTGTTGCAGGAAATTTCTCCCTTCCGGCGTTATCACCGAAAGCAGGTTGTTGGAAACCACTATAATCTCCGGATTACCATCACCGTCGAGATCGTCGGCCACAGGGGAAATATTTGCCGATGGCAGACCCGCTCTGACAGGGAATCCGGCAGACATCATATCCGTAGCAACATCGAATAATACAATCGAATCCATCAAAGCACCTGTGCCGGGATTCGTTGCGCGGGTGATGTCGGTGATGAATATGTGCGTGTTGTTGCCGGAATTGTCAATCGAAGCCGGATTGGTGTTAGGCGTAAATGAACTGTTGCGGTCGTCGCGGAACATGTCGTCCTCGCTACCATAACCGAGTCTGTAATAGCCGCCGAAATTGACGAATCCATCGGCCTCGACCAGCGTTATAAACTGATCCACTTCGTTGCCATAGATGTCGCGCGCCCACTGGAGTTGATTGTCCTGAAAATTATTAACACCATCATAATCATAGTCGAGCGACGCCACCCGTTCATCCACATGGTAAATCAGCACGCCGGAACCGGGCATCATGAAATCATACTCACCGTTAAAATTCCTTGCTTCCGTTGTATCGGTAGGACCAAGCAGGACCCAGCTGCTATCATCCCGCTTGGCAGCAGGAATCTGTCCGTCTATGTCGATGAGCCGGTTCTCTATCAGATAATACTCATACTCCGTGATTGGCACGCGGGCTACTTTGACTCCGTCGGAAATCATCTCGGCAGCGACCAGTCTGATATCACTTTCCTGCCGATAATCAACAACATCGACAAATCCCAGATACGCCCGCGACCAGGCAATCGGATACAGCGGGATAGCGCCGAAAACGCTACCGACCGCCTCAAAACCGAAATCAATACCGCTTCCAAAACCGTTGTTGTCCATCAGCGCAAAATCACCGAGCATGCTCATAAAAGTATTCGTGCTGTAAAGGTCGACCAGTCCGAGTTGATGTCCGAACTCATGAGCCAAAACTGCGTTCATGGCGGTCGCGCGGTTGTCCTGGTTCGTGGTTTCGGGCATGAGAAGCGCGGTGCGAACGTGGTTGGAATCGTGATCAACGGCCAGAGAATCACCGAAGCGTATGAAACCGGTAAAGAGATCATTGCAGGTAGGCGGAAAGCCTATATCGTTCTGACCATCTGAGCCGGCATGGAACAAGAAAATCGACTCGTACAGACTGAAATCTATCTCAGGAGCAACAGTGTCGGCCAACTGGATGCCATCGATGAAATATTGTTCAAGACCACTCACCACCTCGTTAAAATCACACTTACCATAGTAATTCATCGGATGAGGCAGTTCCCAGACCGAGTCTATACCGGAAGGATAGATATCCCACGTAAGTGTCAATTTGCCCGCGGATGCAAACTCCCAGTAGGTTCGCAGCGCCTGCAGATGCGCATCAAAATAGACTGAATCATGGGGCGTCGGATCGATTGCATGACCGGCGGAATCCAAAAAATCTTCCTTTGTCGTGGTGACATCCATGTGCCCCCGCCCGGTGGTGTTGGGGTCATCCGTAGCCTCGTACTGAAAATTGTACCTGAGCACGAGGATATTGATCGTGTCGGCGAAATCGGCAGCCAACGCCGCCTTCGGCAGGCTCCACTGATTGTCCCTCTCAAGCACAGAGCTGGCTCGCTCCAATATCTGAGGAGTCAGACAGCGCCGGAGAACATGATTATCGCCTTCGACAGTTTCGACCGGACGTTTCTCCCCTAACGTTACTTTGTCATCCGCGGCAGTCGCTACGGCCGCCGCGAAGATAATCAGTAGTATGGTAATATTGTAAAGTCTCTTATATCGGATGCTGTTCAATTGGTCCCCGTCCTATGGTTGTATTGCCAGAGAAACCCTTAATGTATTAGCCAGAGCCACATCACTGTTGCTCGGGATATAGGAGAAGTCGAACTTAAATATGCCGACCGGTCCCAGACCGACGCCCAGAGTGGCGGTCTTGATGTCACCTTCTTCGTCGAAGATGTATCCGCCCCTGAGAGCGAGAATGTTGGCATAGAGAAATTCGGCGCCGCCATTGAGAACGAGCTGTCTCAACTCTTCGCGGAAACTGTCATCGACACCCACCAGAGATTTATTCACCTCTGAAGTCAGAAGCAGATGGTAGTAATCAGTCTCGAGCAATTTATAAGCAACTCCCAATGCGAAGTTTCGCGGGAGAGGATCTGACTGAGCAGCATCGATATAAGCCATATCGGGACCGAGGTTAGTAATGGCCAGACCAAACGACAACCTCGGTGACCAACGATACAGTAGTCCCAGGTCAACCGCAAAACCGGAGGCTGTGCCCTCGCCCTGCTCCGTTCCGGCTCCCTGGTCGGCAAGACGCGAGTAAAGGAACTTGGCCGAAATACCGCCCTTGAGTTTCTTCGTCAAAGAGGTGCCGTAGGATCCGGTGATAGCCATATCATACGAATCAAACGTACCAAGGTCCTGACCCTGCTCACCGGTACGCGTTATCGTACCGTAGGAAATCAGAGTGAAGTTGCCGCCGAATGTTCCCCACCCTTCTTTGTGGGAAACCGCGGAGAAGAATGTATAATACAGATCATCGGCCAATTCCGGCAACCATTTTACGTACATGGCGGAGATATCGGTCCGGGCGTTCGCCTTGCTGACAATTTTTGAGTCTCCGGCAAACCAGAGCTCGTCTTCCTGAGTCTCCACTTTCACCATACTGATCTCGTCGAGGTTTTGCAGGTCAACCCTGCTCCATGCAACCCCATCATACTCAACCAAACCGAGACCGGTTGCGAAATAAAGATGCTCGCCCCGTGCGGAAATGCTTTCAACCGGGGCAGCCGTGGGATTGCGGTAGACTTTTATAGTCTGACCGGCCTCAACATCTTCTTCTTCCAGGTCATTGACATCAATCAGGGCATCCCTGTAATCGGCGGCATTGATCGGCACGGAACTTCCGGCCGCAATCACATCGGCGAGAGTCTGGCCTTCTTCCACTTTGTAGTCGCGATAACCGGGCAGCACCCAGGCATTGTCGGCATAATAGACAACTCCATACGTGGTTGCAAACCAGAGGCGGCCGTCAAGTCCCACGAACATATCATTGACCTCGCCCTTGAAACCGGCAGAGTACGGAACCTTGATGGTGCGTCCGGGTTCGAGGTTCAATTCGAAAGCTATGCCCGTTGTATCAGCCGCGGTAGCGGCTGGCTGGTTGAGGCCCCGGATGAGTTCGACCAACTTCGCCTTTTCCGCTTCGGAGCCATACAGCGAGAGCTTGCCGGCAATCTTCTCGACCGTGTCGTCAAGCACAACTGTATAATTGCGGCTATCAGACCAGCTTTGACCATCGAAGTGATAGACACGGTTGTCAACAACCACCCACGCCTCGCCGTTGCCACCGGCAGAGATGGCGCTTACCGGAGCTTCGGGAAGTTCTCCCTCGCCGCCGAGAGCCATAATCTCGAAACCATCACTCTTAGCGACACCTTTGTCGGTGCCAATATAGAATTCACTTACAGTGGCATATAGTGCCGTTATGTTAGCTGATGGCAATCCGCTCAACTCGCTGTACATAACCCAGTCCCGGCCGTTGTACGAGTATAGCCCGCTGTCGGTACCAATCATAAGATTGTTGCCGGTGGAGGCCAGGGCTGTCAGATTGCCGCTGAAATAATCGGAGTAGTTGATGATCAACTCTTCGGGGATAAAGCGGGTGCGCGATTTTTCCACCGCAAAGTTCACTTTATCCATTTCATTTTCGCTCATGACACCGTCTTGCATTCCCTCGTTGTACTTCTTTTCGAGGTCGAAAACGGCATTCCAGTTGATCAGGCAGCGATCGTAGCCGGCAAGAAGGCTGTCGGCCGAGTCGGTAAGAGACTGTCTCAAACCGTAATTTTCCGGAATGGAGCCAATGACTTTTTGCACCAGGTCATCAAGCCAGACGTATTCTTTCTTGTTGTTGGCCACGGCTACCTTTTTCACGATAGCGTCAATCTTGTCCTGGTCGACAACATTGAAGTACGAACTGACTATTTTTCCAACGGTCTGGTCGGTGCGAGTCTCGAATATTTCGTACTGGTACCATGCCTTGTTGTCATAACGTGCCAGACCTTTAGCCGTAATAGCCCAGATATCATAGGCAGCATAATTGTTCCCGCCACGAGTCTTCAGGGCAGCGACCGCCGAAATCGGTTGTAGATCTTGGGGCACTTCAGCGTCGGTCCAACTCGGTGCCAACGGATATGAACCCAAACCCGCCGGATTCCAGTGGGTCGAGGTAGCATCGTCAGCGATGGCCACATATGCTTCTCCCATAGCAGCGGCCCGGGCACCCGGCGCGATGCGCAGGTAAAGCACGGCCGCATTGGAAATATCGGCATATGTTTGTGAAACCATGGCCACAACCAGCAGCAGAACAACAACAGGTATAAGCAGTTTGGACGGTTTCATTCAGTTTCTCCTCGTCTATTAATTCACTACTATTACTTTTCCGTACGATTCGACCTTCTCACCGCCATTGGCGGGATGAGCGGTCGCTTTATATATATATACCTCGGTCGCCACGCGACCGCCATCGGAATCTCTTCCATACCATTCTATATCGTCATAATACCCCGGAGCAAGAGAATATCGCTGAAAGCTCTTAATCCTTCGTCCGGAGAGCGTAAAAACCTCAATGGAGAATTTCTCGACAGGTTGCGTCAAATAAAACGAAAAACGTGTCGACTCCTTCATGGGGTTAGGATAATTCAGCAAATCCCTGATAGCAAGATTTTCCGAAGCATACACCTGAGCATCAAATTCATAATTCGTGGAGTTGTTGGCATTGTCCCATGCCTTGACTTTGAAGTGATGGCTGCCGGCCTGAAGTTCCTCCAGTGCATAAGTGAGCGAGCCGGTGGTGTAATCGTCCTGATTGGCCTGAAACAAGGATGTAAGATTTATCATGTTTTCGCTGCGATAGTCGATTTCAAGGGTGATGCCGTGCCCCAGAGCTCCGGTCAGGTTCACGCCCGAAGAATCCGAAATCGTAATTTGCATTTGCTCGTCCGGGTTTATTATATCACCGCTGGCGAAATCGTGGCGACCGACAAAACCGACCTCGACAACCGGCCCCGTGGAATCCGCAAAAGAAGCTATTGAATCGGATACTGCAATCGAGTCGGCAATACCCGCAGCATCTATATCATCAAATTGAGCATATACGGAAATCTTGGCTCCCTCCCCACCGTATCCGATATCGAGAGGCGGAAGAAAACTGAAATCGAAACTGCCCTGAGATATCGTGGCTGAACCGCGATAGATAGTCGGACCGGTAACATTGTACTCTATCGTTTGCGTCACGACTCCACTGGAGTTAACAAGCCGGTAGACTTTCTCGCGTTGCGAGTCATATACGTTGACATACAACACCCCGTCCCTGGAGTAAGTCGCTTGACTCTCATCAATCACGCGACCGCTCACTTCGGTCACCCCGAGCGCCGTAAGGCTGTCCGGAACACTGGAGAACTCAACGTCGAGCCGCGGCACGGCCAGTGGCACGAAGGGACCGCCGAAAAACAGGTACTTGCGGTCATTGGTGATCGGAGTAGGCGTGCCACCACTGTACTGACGAATCAGCTTGGCGGTGTACATAGCCTCGCAGATAGAGAGCGATTCATCCTCCAGAAGGACATCATAAACCATCTGGTTAAAATCGGCATTGGCGGTAGAGTAAACCAGGCGGGTCGCGGAGATCACACCAATAGCGCCACCGCCTGAAAAAGCAAGAAAATCTTCAGCCATACCTTCCCGCTCGGGATCATCAAAGAACCCGATCGCACAGGACGCCGCAAACACCAGCGGCAACCTTTCTCTGTTGGATAGACGCGGCAAATCATCATTGCGAGTAAAAACGGCCTCATGCGACCAGACATCGGGATTACCGTGTCCAATGTAGTTTATAATCAAGGTCCCATCGTTGATGGCTTTCACGATGGCATCGTTGACCTCGGGCTTTCTGTTGCCAACGAAGGGATATTCCCAAAGGTATATTTTGTCGCAATTAAACTGCCCGGGAACATGATAATCGGCCAGTTCCTCTGCCTGAACAGTATGAATCGTCTCCAGGGTAGATCCGCCACTGTACTCGTCGTCGGCAACAAGGGTGATATTGTTTCGCCAGATACCGAAATGCGATGGCGACTCATAGCGGCGTATCTTGTCAACCACAGCCAGGAGTTCACTGACGGATTTTACCGGCCAGCGCGAGGTTATCATATCGAACCCTTTGTCGTCCAGACTATAAGACGTGTCGCTGTCAAGAATGCCATAATTGCCGAAGTAGACATAGTTGTCATCCGATGCCGACTGGTCGATGCTGAGCAGACACGGCGGAACATAATTGGGAACATGCGTAGACAGATAATCCATGAAATCGTAAGTCCCATCACCGACGAATAAGACCGCCGATGGCACCGGAGAAGGATAATTCTCATAGGCGAATTTCAGGAAATCACGAATGGCTATCGGGTCGTAAAGTCCGAATGCAAAATTATCCATGATATCTTCAACACTGACCAACTTAAGCGAATAACCGGTGCTCTCACGATATTGAACGTAGTCGTTTAGAGCCGACACAAAAACATCGGGCGCTACCACAAACAAATCCACCTGCTCACTCAAATCACGCAGGTCGACCGGCTCCGCAAATTCAATAGATAGTGGCGTGAAAGCAGAACCACCCGGAGTCAGGTAGAAACGACTGAAATTGGAACTGACCATATCGGCGTTGAATGTAACGATGCCGCCGGATGTACCTGCCGCAGAAACAATCATCGGATTGGCCGGATCAGTAACATCGAGTATCAACGGTGTGGCCGTAAAATCATGTATTACTTCAACGGTAAAACTACCCTCGTAAGAACCAAGCGTCAGATCCAGGCGGTCAGTTGTCGGGGCGTTATCGCTCACGTATGTCACCTCAACATAGTTCAAGTACGCCGGAGCGTAAGTCGGCGGATAGAGACGCAGGTTCAATTCATTGGAACCATCGACAAGCGCCTGTGTCTGGAAAGTACAGGCGACAGTGGAGCCGGAAGTTAGAGAGGCAGCCGCGCCGTTAACGGTGAGGTCGGCATACGGCGACGTTGTCGAGGCGCCAAGTCTTACCTCGGCTATCTCGCCGGATACGACATCCGGCGATGACACAAACAGCGACAGATTCTCCTGATTGGACCAATACCATTCCAAATAATCGCCTATATGCCCATCGTCGTAACGCCGCAACATATTGTTCTGCTCGACATGCACGTACCTCTGAAAAGAACTGATAGTCTCGCCACCCGAAGAAGCCGGTCGAATGGCCATTCTTTTGCCCGATGATGTCACCGGATACATTCAACCAGTATATATTTCTGTCGGTATATGGATTATGGACAAACGCCGGATCCTCGCCGACAGAATAGGTCCACCGATCCTGAGCCTCACCGAAAAAGAGCAGGTAATCGCCGCTGTGGAAAACACCGTCTCCCCCATCGGACACAATCACCGCAATTTCGTCAAACTGTGGCCGGGCAATCTCATTCTCCGGTGGCAAAGGCAAACCACCGCCGTTGTACAGGTGAATATCGTTCGAGACGAGATTTGAAAGAGAAATCCCGGCTGACTGCAATTGCGCTCCTGTTATTTTAAACAAACCAGTCTGATTTACAGCAATCTTAAGCCACGGACCCGCTTGACTGAACGGCCCGGCAAGAGTCGCCGCCGGCTTGGCTACCGGAGCGGGCGCAGACGGCCATACCTTGAATTCATCGTAATTGACCACCGCCGCTTTGAACATCTTATCGAAAGTAGGATCCTCCGCGGGCACTGCCCCGGTAACCGCCCCCCCTACAAAATTCACCTTTATCTCCACCTGCTGCCAGTAATTACCGCCACTGAGCGGAAAGACTCTCAGCGTCACAAGCTGCCTGCCCCGGTACGTAACAGGTTCAGATATCTCAGCCACCGGGTGCACTATGCGCGAGAGACTCTCCCGGGCAATGCGATCACTGCTGAAAACTGCCTGCTGACCTGTGCCCACTACGGTCAACTCCGGTCTGGCGCCATACGGTACGCCAAGCACGATAGATACATAGCCGTTTACAAGGGAATCAGAATCCACAAACCAGCTAAGCCGTTCGGGCTTAATCGATATTTCAAAATGAAATCCGGTAGCCGTGGAAGACATGACCCTAAGCTCGGTTTTGGAGGCGGAGAAGGCAGTCGAAGTGGAAAGACACAAAAGTGTCAAGAGAAAAAGTCCGATAAAAAAGCCGGCCGCGTGAAAACGAGGCTCCACTCCCCGGCGAAATGCGATAATATATAGCTCCATCGACTTGGTATCAGCTTTCTAACATTCGTTGCCGCAAAATCATTAACCAAAGAGCTATATATCTATCTCCTCTGTTTTGATAAACTTCAATAGGTAAGAAGTTCCCTGCAAAATGTCAAGAGTAGAAACAACTTACCCCGATATCACGGTTTCCCGGTATGCCGGCTATTGATGCAATATATCGGCCAAATCTGCCCCGGGATTAGATAAACATCCTATGTTGTTACTTCGCAGCATTTTAAGCGCTGCGACCGTCGATATCTGAGATAACATATAGCTCCATCTACATGTCAAAGTCAGCATTAAGCTGAAAAACAGTTCATATTGTAAAACAAAATTCTCGCGACCACAGTTCAGGGGGGCCTGGCTCTCAAAGCCTCTCAAGGCCTTCCCGATACGTCTCGCCCACACCTTCCGCCTCGTACTTGACCTGCTCCAGACGGTGTTCATATTCGTCCACGGTCCCCATCGGCAAAAACACGGCCGAGTAAACCACGTAGTATTCATCTACCAGATTCCTCAGCATCTGAAGAAAATCATCGTTGAAAAGCCCCGATGTCGACAGTTCCCGATAGGCAAACTCAAGATTGTCATCATAGGCGGTCAGAATCGGCCGCTGCGTCAAAGTCCACTGATCGATCTTCTCCCACATCTCGGTGGCCGGAATCGGTTGGCCCCGTCCCTGTTCTCCTTCGCGCCACTGCTCGACCATATCCTGACCGTAGCGCAGATAAAGAGCCGTGACACGGTCATAGTGGTCGACAAGAAGAGCAGCGGCTTCAGGCGGCGAAACCTGTTTTATCCGACTGGCCCATTCTCTGCGAATTCTGCCGGCGGTATCCTCAGATGACTGAGTAGCTTCCTCCACGGTGGCGCCGGTCTCTACCTTGACACAACCGCCATGCCACAGAGTTACAAGCAGCGCGAAGGCAATTCCAGACAGTAAGTTTTTCATCCGCTCAACAACCAATCAGGAATTGACCTCAACGTTTGCCGGCGAAATCGCCTCAAGTTTGCATGTGAAATGACGCAGGAACCGCGCTTGATAACTAATCTTATATCCCGTCAAGGCGTCTTTTTTGGCCACTATGTCGGATGCTATGTTGGCTATATAATCAAGGTGCGAATTGGTGTATACACGGCGTGGGAGAGCCATGCGTACCAGCTCGCGCGGGGCATTGACTTTTTTGCCTGTCTCCGGGTCCGTACCACCGAACATCAGTGACCCTATCTCAACAACGCGCACACCGGCCTCAACGTAAAAGGCCACCGTTAGCGATTGTCCCGGAAACTCATCGGCCGGTATATGTTTCAACATCTGCCCGGCATCGACAAACACGGCGTGCCCGCCGGTAGGCTCCACAATCGGCATCCCGGCATCCTTGAGACACTCACCGAAATACCGAACCTGCTCTATCCGATGATGCAGATAATCAAGCTCCATCACTTCCCTCAACCCCACCGCCAGAACATCGAGATCGCGTCCGGCCAACCCGCCGTAGGTCGGGAATCCTTCGATTAGAATCATCAGGTCGGTAAGTTGCTGAAAGAGACCTTCGTCATTGAGAGCGATAAACCCGCCAATGTTAGCCAGCGCATCTTTTTTGGCCGACATCATGACGCCGTCACAGCAGTCAAACATCTCGGCGGCTATTTGCTCAATCGACTTATTCTCATACCCCGGTTCATCCCGGCGGATGAAATAACAGTTCTCGGCAAAACGGGCACAGTCAAAGAAAAACGGCAGATTGTGCTTTTTGCAGATCGCCGAAACAGCCTTGATATTCTTCATCGACACCGGCTGCCCGCCGACAGAATTGTTGGTGATAGTCATAATCACCATGGGAATCGTCTCGGTCCCGTGCTCACGGATGAACGCTTCCAGCTTCTCGGTATCCATATCCCCTTTGAAAGGCATCGGAACCGGTGCATCGGCTTCCGGGCACGGCAGATCGATTGCCACTCCGCCTTTGTGCTCGGTGTTGCCGCGGGTGGTATCGAAATGAGTGTTGTTCACGACATACTGGCCCGGCTTGACAATTGTGCTGAACATGAGATTTTCGGCGGCGCGTCCCTGGTGACAGGGAATTACGAATTTCTTGCGGAAGACACTCTTTACCACTTCCTCGAAGCGCCTGAACGACCTCGCTCCGGCATACGATTCATCACCCATCATCAAGGCGGCCCACTGCTTGTTGGACATGGCCGATGTGCCCGAGTCGGTCAACAAATCGATATAGATATCTTCAGCATCTATCTTAAAAATATTATAATAGGCTTCGGCAATTTTCTTCTCGCGCTCGGCGCGGCCCAGAAGCTTGATTGGCTCTACTGATTTAATTCGAAATGGTTCGGCAGGTTGGCGGCGGTCTTTCACCGGTACCTCCTTGTTTTCTGTTAAAGGGTTACAACATCAAACAAAGAAGGCACTATTATATCACGTTTTTGACTCTCCGGCGGTGATAATCGAGCCCCAAATGAACAATACGTTCCATGTAAGTAATATAAAACATTTCAATATTTTTTCAACTTAAACTCGGTCTCGACATAACCGGTCAAAATGTTGCGGGCGTTGCGGATTTCCGGTCGCTCATATCGCTTCAAAAACGATGTTTCAGGAATATCTTTTACAATACCAAGCTGTTTGAACACCTCGATCATAATCGGCTCCAGGGCGCGAAAATTACCATCGGATACTTTCACGGCTATCCCCATTGCCGGCTCGGAAAAACCCACACCCTGAATTGCCTCAGCGCCGATCTTGGAAACGGCGTTGCCGGGGAAACTTCGTTTTATATCGTAATCGAAACGTTTCTCGCCGGATACCATAAACGGAAAAGAAGTCATCGCCTCTTTTATCTTTTTCATGGCCATCCGCGTGCTTTCATCTTTCCCTTCGCCGTTAGCCAACTTTTTGAATCCAAGCGCCAGGTTTTTCAGAGGTAGAGGATAATTCGGCGCCGAACAACCATCGATACCGCAAGGAATCGGGTCGGCATCGTATTCGCAGTATTCCACCAGCGCCTCCCTCACCAGCCGCTGTGTTTTACTGTCGGGATTCAGATACTCCTCAACCGGATCACCCACAAACCGCGCCAGCGCAAGAAACCCCGAATGCTTGCCCGAACAATTGTGCCGCGCCGGATCGGTGTCCTCACCACTCTGCGGATAAACATTGTCAACTTCCATCCAGATCGGACGGTGAGAGCCGCACTGGAGATTATCTACGCTGTTGCCGGCCATTTTGAGATTCGACAGCACTACCTCGCGGTGCTTGTCGGTCCCGGCGTGCGACCCGCACATGATAGCAAGTTGCTCCGGCGAAAAACCGAATTCGTCGGCCGCCCCGGTCCGTACCAGTGATATTAACTGAAAAGGCTTGATCGACGAGCGCGTCATGAACACCACCTCAGGGTCACCGAGATAGTGAGTCAACCGGCCGTCTTTGTCGACCACCGCCACCGATGCATAGTGAATTGCTTCGAGCGTTTCCCCCCGGTACACTTTTACTGCTGGTTCCATTGATGCTTTCTTAATTACTGTAAATCATAGATGTTTTGCGGACGATAGGAAACGACCACCTGGGTATACTCTTTGTCCCCTTCCAGCCGGTAGAAAATCCTCACGGCCTGGATACTGTTTGCATTCTGGTCAATCTGCTGCGAAAAGTGGATTTCCTGCTTATCCCCCCTGCGAAGCACGAGGGCCGGTGTCATCTCGGAATAAGCATCGTAGTTGTTCGGCCCCCTGAAATTGGGCTTGTAGGAATTGCCGCGGTCATCGATCATCATAATGTAGTACTTGTCGATTACGATCGAATCTTCCCCCTCGTTGCTTACGACAATATTCTCATCGACAATCCGATCCGAGAGCCTCGTGAGCAGGTCGACCGGCAGATGAAACACCAGCGAACTGTCAGGTGATTGGCAAAACCTGTCTGAGACAATTTTGCAGTATTTGAAATTGGCTTTCTCGGCAGTGGCCACTGTCGCTTGCTCGTCGGCTTCGGAAACGATACCATCGGGCGGACCGCCACATCCGGCCAACACTGCGACCAACGCCAGCCAGAGAATTCCGGCCATCTTTTGCCTGACTCGAAAGTACATGACTCATTCCCCCTTAACGAGAATCGAGGTCCAATAAGCCTACCTGGCCTGCATCTGCAAACTCTGCTGCAGCATCAGACCAATACCTTCCACCTTGGGTGAAATGGCCAGTTTCCACTCGTCGTTTATCTTCCGAACAGTCGCTACGTTCATTTCGTCGACATACCTCTGCCCCACTTCCATGTGCGTAGCGACAACGATATGAATCAGCGAGTCCGCTTCTTCTACCGTTCCGACCCGACGCGTCTTCATGCCGGAGAAACTGCGACCGAGTTCCGGCGAGATGGAAAAGATAGTCTCCATCAAGTTGGAGAAAAACTCACGCGGGTCCGACTGCCGCATATCGTCCAGATTGTAGTTGCGGTCGAAGAGCTTTATCGAATCGGCCTTTGAGCGAGCCGCCATAGCCTCGATTTCGCCCAGAATCATCGTCTTGAAACGGGCCAGATCATTGGGGTCGAGCAGCTCGGCATATACTTTGAAATTGAGCTCTTCAAGAGCCTGATTACCCTTATCTACAAGGGCAGTAGCTTCATCGAATTTCTTTTCTGACTGGCTGCAGCAGCCGGAAAAGATTATCAGGGCAAAGGCTGCGAGAGCAACCACTATGAGCGACAGATACCTGATGTGAGTTTTCACCTTTTTGACCTCAATTCTATTGGATTTTAGACATTTCTAACACGGTACGCGTGAATGTAATACTTGAAATTTGCTATGGCAAACGAATTGTGCCATTTCCTTTGAATGATGCCTTCCCTTCAATGCTATTTCCCTTACCTCAAAGCCATTCCCGCGCAGTCCCAGTAAGTCAGGTTCCGCTGGACACGCCACGAGCAACGCAAGGGGCAGTGTGCCGAGAAACCCGACATCTTGATATTGACAATCCGTCAATTTGAACCGTCTTTGCAAAGGCGGGAGGATTCCCACGTAGATCGGTGTCCCGGATGTGCGTAGCGAAGGAGAAACCCGACATCTTTCTCTTTCTCCCCCTGATAAGGGGGAATTAAAGGGGGTTTCTTCGCTGAATTTGGGTACGCCATCCCGCCTTTGGCGGGACTGTGGGATCCTTTCAAACAAGCAGTCGAAGTAGGGAGGAGAATTATGAACGTTCGATTATACTTGATATCACTGCCGGTTATTTTTCTCCTGGGATTTTCCTCGGCAATTGCCCAACCGGGAAAGTCCATAGATTCAAAGCTGGAAGCGGCAAAACTGGCGGTAACCTACTTGGGCGAAGATTTTATCACGAAGGATATAGACGACATAGCCCGTCAAGCACAGGTGATAACTCTGGTCGACACAACCACACCGTTTCTTTGGTCGCTCACCAGCCGGGATCGCGTTTGGAAAGTCTGGGTACGAGACGTAGATCTGTCGAGCCTGCTATCTGGATCCGCTGCGAAGGACGCATTCCGTGATTTCGATGTCTACCTGGATTCGTTGACCGGCAGATTGCTAAAAATCGAATGTCATCATGGTGATCAGACGGAACTTTTGAAGCACCCTCTTGAAAGACTCGAAAAGGTCGAGGCGACGCTCAGACGAGGGAACATATACGGTAGTATACCGCTGGAAGTCCCCAAAGTCGGCTTTATTGAAGCGCTAATGCCGTTAGCTATGGAAGCGGAGGAGATTCTGGGGCAGTATGTTAACCACCAGACGCGCTTTGCCGGCCGAGCTCCTAACGGGGATACCGCCACGACCCCCGTGGCGTGCTGGATAATATCGCTGGCCGGTATACCACCGCGTCAAGCGATGGGTGGGGACATAAGTTTTCTGCCCGAGTATACGCGTAATCGTGAAAGGCTGATAGTGAACTCCAGGACCGGTCGACTTAGAAGCACGAGTTCGTACCCTAGTGTGCCGCTTACACCCGAAGATAGGGAGCGAATTTTCCCCGGTTTAATCGATTCTCTGCGAAACCGGCGCTAACGCAAACCCGGTAACTCGCACTTGACAAACATCGGTACCCCACCTAAAGCGTCAGCGGCAGGTGGGAACATACACGAAATTGTGCGCACCGGGGTACGGGACACAGCTAACACTTTCCCAACAACATCGGCGCAAAAACGTCATCGCTAAGCTCATGCATGAGCATTTCCCAAACCTGTACCCCACCTAAAGCGTCAGCGGCAGGTGGGAACATACACGAAATTGTGCGCACCGGGGTACCGAGACACAGCTAACACTTTCCCAACAACATCGGCGCAAAAACGTCATCACAAGGCTCATGCATGAGCATGGTCCCAATCACAAAAGCCGATCGCCCCGCGAATCTGCCAATCTGCAGCAAAAAACACGCTAAAAACGCATCGAAAAAATCCCTAACTCGCAGGCAAAAAACATGATCGACCAGAAAAAACAAAATGTGGGACCCTAAAAAAACGACCAAACGAACCCAATTCGCCGTAACCATCAATGATACATAGGCATACGAGAAATACGGACGGCGCGAAACCAAACCGTTGCCCCACAAGCCCTTGCACTAAGGCGAAAAATGCGACCAAACAACTGTTAAAACTTTACAAGATATTGTGCGTAATATATATAGCGGTGCAATATGGAATGCCTATGGTAAAATTGCTAAATATCCTGTTTCTGACATTGCTATCGTTTTCCACGGTCTGGGCCGCCCCATTCGAGATTATCTATTCGGAGAGGGTCGACGGCGCGGAAAACTTTGCATGTGTCGATCCCATAGTGGACCAGGCGGCGCAGCATGCCGGTTTCATCTACTGCGACCAGAGCAATAGACGGATCATCATAGACAAATTCTCCAGCGATAGTCTCATCCTCATCCCCTTCGCCGGCGCTCCCGTCAAATCCGTTCACTACTACAGCCAGAATAGAGACACCCTCTACATACATGTTCTGCTGAATCGCGAGAACGAGGTCCCATCGCTGGGACTCGTGCGACTTGTTCAGCGATGGCCTCGCAGTCGAACAAATTCCGACCAACTGCTTCACCAGCTTCGGAAGGTTCACGCAAATCGAATCACAGGACATTGCTCTCAAGTATGCATCCGACGGAAGAGTGCAGGGTCTGTGGTTCGAGGCAGCGTTGCGCTTCGATGATTCCGCCCCCGGCATGGGAGCATCGAGCGAGGTCACTCCAACGACTATTCTCTACAGCCCCGATTTGAAGACGGAAATGATTCGGTCGGCAGTGAGCAAGGTTCGCAGCGCCGATGTAATGGGTGACGACACCGAAGAATTCTTCGCGTTCAAAAACTATGCCTACAGCTGGGACTTCCTCGATGCCTACGGCTCTCCCGATATAGGACACGTCCAGTGGACCTCGCTGAGTTTTCAGGATACGCTCACGGCCGATATCGGCAGTCAACAGACAGAAAAAGGAATCTCCTACGGCCTGTTCACCGGCGAGTTCAGCGACTTCACCGGCAAGAATGAGATCATCTATCACGGTCTGGCCGAAGATCTGATGAGCATGCACTCGCGCCTTGCGCCCCATGTCGCCTGTTATGGTTACGATGGCGATGTTCTGACCGAACTCTGGTATACGGAGATCGAAGGTGCCCGCTTTGACCACGTGTACACCGACAAGGGCGTTCTGGCGGGACAGCTGCGCGATGACCGCATCATCCTTCTCGACTACGCCGATGGTGACATAGTCGATTCAACCTATCTTGACAGGAAATTGTCGGCGGTGAGTTTCTTTGAGACCTACACCAACCCGGCTGTTTTGAATATGGCCGGTCGCTCAGGTGACACTATCTTTGTGTACCGGTTCGATGTTTCTTCTAAATCCGGTCAGGCAGCGACCTCTCAAAACGAGCCACTCCCGGCTACCATGACGCTGTTCCAGAACAATCCGAACCCGTTCAACGGCGAAACGCGCCTGTCGTTCGAAATCAAGCAGGCCCAGTCCCTGACCCTTAAAGTATACAATATTCTCGGTCAGGAAGTGGCTGTGTTGGCCCAGGGAACCTATGCGCAGGGGACGTTTTATGCGTACTGGGATGGCACCGACAGCCACGGTATGTCGCAATCGAGCGGTGTCTATTTTGCCCGACTGCAAGGCGACACCGAATCACAGATCATAAAGCTGATCTACGTTAAGTAACCACCTCTATCTCGATTTTCCATCAGTAGCAATCAAGACAAGTCTTCTCTTTTAGGCCTTCGTGGCAACCGGCTAAAATATAGGGCAAAAAAAAGCCCGCCGGTCGGCGGGCTTGAAGTAATTTTCGTTACTTTATGACCGTGAATTTATACGGCCCGACCCAGGTGGGCGAATGTTTCGGCGGAGCGAACATCCAGGTCCCGCGCGGCGGGAAGAATGACGAGTCAACGACCACCGTTCCCGGCTGGTCGAAAATCATATCCATTGAAATATTGCGCTGCAGCTTGTGCGGCTCATAGCTCTTCTGAACGCACAATCCGCCAAACCCGACAACTTCCGGCAGCTTGCCGTCCCAATCGGTCTCAACCACGTGCAGACCGCCCATATCGAAGATGGACGCATCCTCAAAGCCGTTATAGGCCTTAACATCACCCAACGTGCTCTTGCCCTTGCCGCTGTCGGCAACGTGCGTCACGGTGGCGATATCCGGTGAGGTAATCTTGAAACCCACGTTTATCAGGGTAAAAACGGTATCGTTCTCGAAATACAGATCGAACGAAACCTTCTCCCCGGCCTTGATAGTGCTGTCATTGACAGCTCCCGGTCCGGAAATCTTCAGAGCGATTCCACTGGCCATAACGGAGCCGGAAACCAGCGCTGTGACGGTCAAAACGGTAATTAACAGTAAAAATCTACGCATGCTATCTCCCTCGGCAGAGTGAATTTATTTCCAATCGGTAAAACGCGAACATATCACATGACCCCGGGATTGTCAATTTTAATTTCCCCGACGCCGTTTTGCCTTATACACCCCGGCGGCCATCTCGATATGATATTTCTCTTATCTTTCGGCATAAATTTCAGGCTTCTTAGCACAAATCCGCCGCCCCCCGGACGAAGACTCGGCAACGAAGGCCATTTTTTTGATTGACCATACCCTCGCTTGTTCGTATTTTCACAATCTAAACAAAAAAGGATTAAATCTTTATGACTACCGTAGGGTTAAATCAAATGGTAACCACTCAATCATCGGTCAGTTTTATCTCAGCCTCTGTCGGTAAGAAAGTCTTGATGGCGCTAACCGGCATAACCCTGATCGGGTTTTTGATTGTCCATTTGATTGGAAATCTTCAGCTATTCATCGGGCAGGAACAGCTCAATAAATATGCTGAGACGCTCCAGTCACTTGGTGCACTCAAGTGGGGTTTCAGATTGGTCCTGGCGGTTTTAGCGGTAATACACGTCTGGTACGGTGCGCTTCTGTGGCTTCAAAACCGCAAGGCCAGACCGGTCGGATATCGCCGCGAGGATACTGTCCAGGCATCGCTCTCATCGAGAACCATGATATACACCGGTCTATTATTGTTCTTCTTTGTCGTGTACCACCTGCTGCATTTTACGCTGATAACTACAAATCCGGAGTATGCTCATCTTGAAGACCCGTTCGGGCGACACGATGTCTACTCAATGGTGATTATGGGCTTCAGCAACTACCTAATCTCAGGTGTCTACCTCGTTGCCATGTTTCTGCTGGCATTTCACCTCAGTCATGCGGCGGAATCGTTTTTCCAGACAATGGGCTGGAACAATGACAAGCTTCTTCCGAAGCTGAAGGTTCTCAGTAACCTTTTCGCCATTGTATTCTTCATCGGTTATGCGTCCATGCCGGTAGCCGTACTGTTGAACATTATAACACTGCCGGGAGGAGGACATTAGATGAACCTTGATCCCAAAATTCCTTCGGGTCCACTGGCAGAAAAATGGGATAAACACCGCTTTGAATCGAAGCTGGTGAATCCTGCCAATAAGAGAAAATACACGGCCATAGTTGTCGGATCCGGTCTGGCCGGAGCCTCGGCCGCAGCCTCACTGGCGGAGCTTGGATACAACGTTTCCTGTTTCTGTTATCAGGACTCCCCCCGTCGTGCGCACAGTATCGCGGCTCAAGGCGGCATCAACGCCTCGAAGAATTACCAGAACGATGGCGATTCGACCTTCAGGCTTTTTTACGACACTGTCAAAGGCGGAGATTTCCGTTCCCGGGAAGCCAACGTCTATCGCCTCGCCCAGGTAAGCACGAATATCATAGATCAGTGCGTAGCCCAGGGTGTGCCGTTCGCACGCGAGTACGGTGGTCTTCTGGACAACCGCTCTTTCGGCGGCGCTCAGGTTTCCCGCACTTTTTATGCCCGGGGTCAGACAGGCCAGCAGCTTCTGCTGGGCGCTTACTCGGCCCTGTCTCGTCAAATTGGCCTGGGTAAGGTGAAGATGTACCCGCGCACGGAGATGCTCGATGTTGTTGTCGTTGACAATCGGGCACGCGGCATCGTGGTGCGCGACATGGTATCGGGTAAGATCAGTTCCTACGCTGCCGATGCAGTAGTTCTTTGTACGGGCGGCTATGGTAATGTTTTCTACCTGGCAACATATGCCAAGGGCTGCAACGTGACGGCGGCTTTCCGTGCTTACAAAAAAGGAGCGGTCTTTGCCAATCCGTGCTACACGCAGATTCACCCGACCTGCATTCCCGTAAGCGGAGAGTATCAGTCTAAACTCACGCTGATGTCGGAATCGCTGCGAAACGATGGTCGTATCTGGGTGCCAAAGAAACAGAACGATACCAGAGCGGCGGGCCAGATTCCCGAGAACGAACGCGATTACTATCTCGAACGCAAGTACCCGAGTTTCGGCAACCTTGCTCCGCGCGATATTTCTTCGCGTAGCGCTAAAGAAGTCGTCGACGACGGTCGCGGTGTTGGCGAAACCGGTGTCGGTGTCTATCTGGATTTTGCCGACGCTATCGATCGTCTCGGCAAGAAGGTTATCGAAGAACGCTACGGAAACCTGTTCCAGATGTATGAGCGCATTACCGGCGAGGATCCATACACTGTCCCGATGCGCATCTTCCCGGCATCGCACTATACCATGGGCGGCCTGTGGGTTGATTACAATCTCGAAAGCACCATTCCCGGTCTGTTCGTGGCGGGCGAAGCCAACTTCTCCGACCACGGCGCCAACCGCCTCGGAGCCAGCGCTCTGATGCAGGGGCTTGCCGATGGTTACTTTGTGATTCCGTACACACTGGGTAATCACTTTGCCCGGGCAGGTGTCTCGCAGGTAACCACCGATCATCCCGAGTTCAAAAAGACGGAGAAGGAAGTTCAGGAGCGGATGCACAAACTGCTTTCCATAAAAGGCAAACGCTCCCCTGATACCTTCCACCGCGCCTTGGGCAAGATCATGTGGGAATGCTGCGGTATGGGTCGCAACGAGACCGGACTGAAGAAGGCTCTTCAGGAAATACCGGCGCTTCGCGAAGAATTCTGGCAGGACCTCAAAGTGATGGGTTCCAACGAGGAGCTCAATCAACAGCTTGAACTTGCCGGACGTGTCGCTGATTTCCTGGAGATTGGTGAGGTCATGTGCTACGATGCTCTAACCAGGCAGGAATCCTGCGGCGCTCACTTCCGCGAGGAGTATCAGACCGAAGAAGGCGAAGCTTTGCGTAACGACAAAGACTTCTGCTACGTCTCGGCCTGGGAATACACCGGCTACGGTAAAGAGCCAACTCTACATAAAGAACCCCTTGTCTTTGAAAATGTCGAACTGACAACAAGGAGTTACAAATAATGAATCTCACACTACATGTATGGCGCCAGAAAGACGCTAACGATAAAGGCCGTCTGGAGAAATACGAGGCGAAAGACATCAACCACCACATGTCTTTTTTGGAGATGCTCGATGTTGTCAACGAGGGTTTGATTCAGCAGGGAATCGAACCAATCGCCTTTGACCATGACTGCCGTGAAGGTATCTGCGGGATGTGTTCGCTCATGATAAATGGACGGGCGCACGGTCCGGAGAGGGCCACCACCGTCTGCCAGCTTCACATGCGACATTTCAAAGATGGTGATGTTATCTATATCGAACCCTGGCGGGCACGGGCATTCCCTGTGCTGAAGGATTTGATTGTCGACCGTTCTGCTCTGGATAGAATCATGCAGGCCGGCGGGTTCGTTTCGGTCAATACCGGTGGCGCTCCCGATGCCAACGCAATTCCAATCCCGAAGAAGAATGCCGACCTCGCCATGGATGCTGCCGCTTGTATAGGTTGCGGCGCCTGTGTTGCCTCGTGCAAGAACGCATCGGCTATGCTTTTTGTCTCGGCCAAGGTGTCCCAGTTTGCTTACCTGCCTCAGGGGCAAGCTGAGCGCAAGGATAGGGTCAAGAAGATGGTGGCACAGATGGACCTTGAAGGGTTCGGCAACTGCACCAACTATTACGAATGCGAAGCAGCTTGTCCCAAAGAGATCTCAGTCAAGTTTATCGCCAAGATGAACCGTGATTTCATGGTAGCCAAGGTTACTTCGTGATCGATCATATTATATGATAAAAAAGCCCCGCGATATGCGGGGCTTTTTTGTGTCTTCTTATTTAGAAATGTCTCATAACGCTATTTCCAACCCATCAACCGCCGTAACAAGATTGTTGACTCCGGCTTTAGCGGCGAGTGTATTTATCAGCGATACCTCCTCAGCCGTCCCCAGGTGGCTGATGATAAACTGCCCGACATTGAGTTCACCTGCTTGAGCCAACAGACACTCCATATCTATGTGGGTCGATTCAATGATGGCGACATTTTTGTCTTTCAAATAGGGCACGATCTCATCGAGCGAGGCTATATCTGACGAATAGAAGATGGATTTCCCCCCTGCTTCAATTTCAAAAGAATGGCACTGCATTTTGTTCGATAGACCAAGCTGCGCCACAAGCTCGCTGTTGCCCCTAAGATGGCTGTTGGCAATAGCCGTTAGCTTGAAGTTGTTCTCGAAAGAAAAACCCTCTTCGATTCCGATGATATTCAGTTCAAACGGGAGTTTTTGCTCGATCAGGTAGACAGCAGGTAGAAAGCACTTAAAGGGCGCAACGAATTCCGACGGCAAATACAAATCGAGCGACCGTGTTCTCCCCTCCAGATATATGAGCTGGATAAACAGCGGCAGGTCACTTACATGGTCGGGGTGAGTGTGGGATATAAAAATACGCTCAACGTTCAGCGGATTATAACCGCGTCTTAGAAATGACGATGTTACACCGCCTCCGCAGTCTATCAGCGACAGGCTCTCCCCTGTTTTAAGCAGATAGCCCGAACATGCTCTATCGGCCTTGGGGTGGCCTGAGGATGAACCAAGAACTGTCAGGGAATTACCATTCATAGGACATATTTACCCCTAAAAGAGCTCTCCGGAGCGAAAAAGCAAGGACTTTAATAGCAGCAACTTAGCAAAACGAATATTACCTGACAACCTAAAAAAATGGCCGATTATTCCGATATAATTAGTATTCTATGCTGGGGGATATCTCTGCAGCATCAACTCGTCTTGACCGCCAATTTGGGGGACTTCATCAATGTCGATGTTTGCCTGGCATGATTCTCTGAGTATAGGCGTCGATAGGATCGACAGCCAGCACAAGAATCTCATGGCCATGATAAATCGCCTTCAGGAGTCAATTGCCCGCGGCACGGGTCGACGAGAAATAGGCAACGTGCTCACCGAGGTCGTCAAGCACATGAGCGACCACTTCGCTGATGAAGAAGAGCTTATGTTATCGGCCGGCTTTCCCTATTATAGCGACCATCGCTCCAAGCATTATATTTTTGCCCAGACGGTCAAGAATCTCTTGAAGGGTTTGCGGCGGGATCAGAATCTATCGGCGTTTCAACTGCTGGCTCTTCTGAGAGATTGGTGGCAAACGCACATTCTGAAAGAGGACAAGAAGCTCGGCGTCTATCTTGCCGCGAGAGGCCGTTCGAACCGGATAGCTCCGGTCAAATGATTGATTCTATTCTTCTAATCGCTTCTTTGCAGTCTTCGCGCGAAACATCCATATGAGTAACAAAGCGGATTTTCGTCGGTCCGAAAGGTACCGCGAGAACACCATTTTGCTTCATTTTAGCGAGCAAGGCTTCAGTTGAATAATCAGAGTTCACGCCGGCAATGACTATGTTGGTCTGGACTCGTTTCATATCCACTTCGAAGCAGTCGAGTCCGTTGAGTCCTTGGGCAAGTAAACTGGCGTTAGCATGGTCCTCGGCCAGGCGCGCTATATTGTTCTGAAGAGCATAAAGGCCTGCCGCCGCAATAATGCCGACCTGACGCATAGCGCCTCCGAAGAGCTTTCTCTCCCTCCGGCAGCGCTCGATAAACTCCACCGATCCTAAAATAAGCGAACCTATCGGCGCTCCCAGACCTTTGGAAAGACACACCGAAACGGAGTCAAACGGGGCTGTCAGCTCGGCCAGTGAGATTCCGGTGGCTATGTGGGCATTCCAGATGCGCGCACCATCGAGATGTAAGATCAGATCAAATTCGTCACAGACCTCTCTTACCTTGAGAATCTGGTCCTGTGGTAGAACCGTGCCTCCATGACGATTGTGCGTATTCTCCAGCGCCACCATTTTGGTGAGCGGACAGTGAAGATTTTTAGGTCTTATGGATTGTCGGATTACATCGGGAGGAAGCATGCCGTAGTCGGTGGTAATCAGATTGATGAGCAACCCGGCATGAACCACCGGACCGGCCACTTCATAGTTGACCACGTGGCACTCGCGGTCGCAGAGTAGTTCCCATCCCCGCTGCGAATTTGCTTTCAGACAAATCTGATTCCCCATAGTGCCGGACGGAACATACAAAGCGGATTCTTTCCCGAAGAGAGCGGCAGCATATCGTTCGAGTTCTTTCACGGTCGGGTCATCGCCAAAAACATCGTCACCCACAACAGCATTCATAATTGCCTGTCGCATCTCGGGCGACGGTCTGGTGACGGTATCTGAACGGAGGTCAATAGTCTTCATGGCCATGAATATACGAAAAAAAACGAGAAGAACAAGATTTTGAAAGCTCCCATTTCCAGGCAAAGAAAAGGCCACCTGGCGGTGGCCCTGTTGAATTCGAATGAGGACTGAACGCGTTACTCTTGAGGAGTTACGCTTCTTGCCTGATAACCTCTGTCCGTGTCGGCCAGTTCGTACAGAACTTCCTGACCTTCCTTGAGCGTCTTATAACCGTCCATGTTAATTGCGGTATAATGGACGTAAACATCCTGGTCAATGTCGTCACCTGCGATAAAGCCCCACCCTTTTGTGTCATTGAAATATTTGACCTTGCCCTTTGACATCAAGATTCCTCCAATGGAGAGGTTTTTGTGAGATTCCCGCGCTCATAGTGTTATACAAACAATACGACTGACGGGCAACAATAATCTACAAAAATGTGACGAAGCGGGCAAATAAAGTCATGGCAAGGCCAGAAACAAGTGGAACAGAGATATTGTCATCGACACCGAACGAGTATGCCTCGACTACCGTGGCCACTACCGCCCCAAGGACCGCTACCGGTAAAGCTATATCCGGCAGAAACATAACCGAGGCGAGCGCGCCGAAGAGGCAGCCCAGACTGCCTTCGATTGTCTTGCTTTTGTAAAATCGATGACGGCCGAATTTCCTTCCGATAATAGCCGCGAAAGTATCGCCCACAATGATAAATACAAGTGCCGCGATAGCAATCGGCTTGTCAAACAGAGCCACCGTCAGGCATGTTGAGATGAGAATATATGAGGCCCCGGTGAAATCCCCCTCCATTTCGTGATGTCGAATAATGGAGCCACCTATTTTACTGGCAAAAGAGGTCCAGAAACGCCACTGGCGAAGTCTTGAGATATCGATGATGAGCATAGCCAACGCTGCCGGGATCATAATTGCCAGCATATGGCCCCTGCTCAAATGCAGGAAATAGTAACTTCCCGGGATAATCAAAGCCCCCATATGGGTGGCTTTTCTGAATATCTCGTGAAGAAAACTGATCTGGTTATCGACTGCGGTCTCCTCGGACTCCATACAGCTCAGTTTCGTAAGCTAAGGGGTGGCAACTCCACCGGTACCACTTTCCCTGTCAGTCGAGCATTGTATTTGGCAAAAAGACTATCCCGGAAAGCCCGGTATACTTCTTGCGCATGCTGCTTTTTCAAAATCTCGATAATTCTGGGACCGGCATCCATCAGGGACGAGGTCTCGCGACGATCGAGGACTTTTATGACGTGATAACCATATTCGGTCTTAACGGGATGACTTACTTCACCGACCATAACTCTCAGAGCGGCATCATAAAACGCCTCGGGAACATCGCCTCTACCAATCTCTCCGAGATCCGCCAGGGCAACGCGGACATCCTCGTCACCGGGGTAGTACTCCTTAGCAAGGTCAAGAAAGTCATATCCCGACATAGCCTGACTGCGCACGAAGTCTCCGAATAGGGAATCCTGTACAATAATGTGTTGGACCACGAGGGGCTTTTCAGGTTTGAATTCCTGCAGATGCTCCTCGTAGTAACTCTTTACGGAACTGTCTGCTGGTTGCCAGCCGGGATCTTTTTTCGGCCGTTCGACAATTACCCGTGAATACTTGTGACGTAAGAACCGCTCCTGTGCCACAACATCGGGATTCTCGTCAACACCAAGCTTTTTGCCCTGCTGAACGAGAGCATAACGCTGGGCCACCTGCATAAGCATTTCTTTTTTCATTTCCGCTGTGGTATTTGCGATTCTCTCTTTCGTTCTGACCCGGTACTCGGCGCCACGTGCTTCGTTACAATCAATGGTGTCCTGACCGTTGACTACCGCAACCCATTGTTGTTCATTGACTTTGTACAGGTTCGTGTCGAGCATGCTATCGTTATATTCGAGACTTATATTCGCAAAAAGGGTATCGACTATCTGGCGGCCCAGCTCATTGGATTTGACCGTCTTCAAAGTGGCATACGCTGACAGATAGTTCTGGCGGTCAAGCGGCGGAATCCCGGCTTCCTGCCGGTCGTGGACATAGATAATATGCCAACCAACGTAATCCTGATAGGGCTCGGAGATATCTCCGGCGTTCATTGAAAATGCTACCGAATCAAAGGGGTCAACATATACTCCCTGCGCTGCCCATCCCATCAACCCGCCGAAGCGCCCCGTCGTGGTATCATGCGAGTACTGTTGAGCCGCCTCCATGAATGATTCCCTTGAATCGACAAGAGTGCGTATTTCCCTGGCCAATCGCTCGGCTTCGAGCTGAATTTCTTCCCAGGTGTTGTACTCGTACTTCGCCGAATCGGGGCCATTTTTGAGGCCTCTGGGACTGATGAGGATATGATAGATGAAAACCTTCTCCTGTTCACCAAACAGATCCGGACGACTGTTATAGAAATCGACCGCTTCCAGGGAATCTGCCTCAACCACGTCGTAGACCACATCTTTGAAATACTGTTCGATTATGGCGTCATAGTAACGCAGTTTATAAATTCGATTCTGATCGTAGTCATCCTCAATCCGAATTTCATCGGCCGCCATACCTATCAGAGTATCTACAACGATACTGTCGAGAAAACCGGTCACATCAGCCGTATCTATCAGCCCACCCTCCGGGAAAGCCGAGCTGTTAATCATCAAGTCGGCCAATTGCGACATGGTAAGTTTGTAGTAGTTGTCGGCTTCAGCGACGACGTAATCACTGTCCGGCGCGGTTTCTTCAGATATCGGCGCCGGCCCACAGCCGACAAGCAACGCCAGAATGCACACAAGCAAGGTGAATCGCAGTATGTTCAATTTCATATCTCCCTCTGAGTTGTTTCTAATCTGCTAAATTAAACAATGGCTCAAAAAAAACAAGGAGAAAGTGTACCCCTTGTATTGGTGGGTCGTGATCATCGACATATCGTTGCCAGCGGTGACATCCGTGGTTTGTTGTGCCTTCTGTTGAGTATAAGGGCGAAATTCTACCATGAAAGTCGTGCCTTGGTCTTCCTGAGAGACTACATCCATCCTGATCTTCAGAGCAACGCAGATGCGATGAACGATTGAGAGACCCAACCCGGTACCCTGCTTCTTTGTCGAAAAGAAGGGCTGATATATTTTTTTCAGGCGCTCCTTAGGAATCCCGGGGCCATTGTCCTCGACATAAAGTTCAACCTTGTTTGAAAGGCTGTGCACCACCAACCGGCACGTCACTTTGCCAGGACTTCCATCAAATGATTCCATGGCGTTGACAACCAGATTCATCAGAAGCTGCTTTATCAGGTCCTCGTCTCCGACGACATATACAATTGGCTCATCCGATTCGAATATAAGCTCTACTCTTTCATTGAATGACTTATGGTGGTGCAGAGAGTTCGAGAACATCACTGATAAGGTGACACAGTTCGACTTTGTTATACGCCGTCCGGTCTATTCTGGCATAGGTCAGAAATTCATTCAAGATTTTTGTGAGTCGATCCGATTCCTTGATGATCAGTTCCATAAGTCTCTGATTCTCTCCCGATAAATCCAGATCATTTTTCAGCACTTCAACAGAGCCCGATATCGCCGCCAGGGGATTGCGAATTTCGTGCGCAATCGATGCGGAGAGTTCTCCTACAGCGGCCAGGCGATCGGCGGCTCGCACTTTGCTTTCGAGCCTCTTGGCTTCGGTGAGGTCGGAAAAGATGGCTATAATTCCCCTCATGCCCAGACCCTCCTCGGTGAGGATCGAAGAGGAAAGCCCGAGCGGGACCTTAAGGCCACTGCTATTGATTATATCAATTTCGACCCTCGGATGTTCCACGCGATTTCGGACACCGTCAATAAGATAGCGAGCCAACTGAGGCATGCGTTCGGCAAAAACGTCTTCGCAATACATGCCTTTCACGTCCTCTTCCCCGTATCCGAGAATTCTTTCGGCGGCCCTGTTGAAATAAATGATATAGCCCCTTGAATCCACGGTGAGAAGGCCGGAGTTGAGATGGCGAAGAATGTCATCCGTCTCAAGTTTGGCTTTCTTGAGCGCCATCGAGGTATCGGCAAGTTGCCGGTCGCGCTCTTTCAGACGTTCGGCCAGGTATCCCGAGATGAAAGCCACCAGATAGAAGATGAGAATGTGCAGGAAGATGGAATAGAAGGCAGAGTCATCGGTCAGAAAAATTGTCTTGAGAGTACGCATGGAGAATTCCGGGTCTCCCCCGACCCCTGCCAGTCCGAACCAAATTATAAACGCGTACGCAATCGACACCAGGGAAGCGACCACAAGAGTGCCTAAAAGACGATATATCAACGCTGCGGCGACTATCGTCAATATGAACAGCGCCGAAAACGGCGAATTCACGTTACCGGTTGAGAAAATAATGCTGGATTCTATGACTATTTCAAAGAGAAACTGCAGACTGATAACTACGGCTGTCAGCCCGCTCAGACGGTGTTTCCTCCCTGCCGCGAGAAGAACACCGAACAGGAGCGTGCAGATAGAATAGAGGACGAACTGCAGCTGCATGAACTGCGGGTATTTCATCCAGAAGACAACAACCGCAAACAGCACGATATAATGTGCCAGGCGGAGAGGTAAAAACCAGCCGGTTTTGTTTGTTGAATTGTGGTCTAACATAAAATGAACGGCGCCCAGCGGCGCCGTTTTAAACCAATCATATGTTTTGGATCGCTGTACTTTTTAAATTTTTCCGATGATGTCGAACATGGGCAGATACATAGCGACCAGAATTCCACCGATCACGACGCCCATAAACACGATAATAATCGGTTCAATGACGGAGGTCAGAGCCGATACGGCTTCATCTACTTCCTCATCGTAGAAGTCGGCGATCTTGTTCAACATCTCATCAAGACCACCCGTTTTCTCACCGACCGATATCATCTGTGTCACCATCGGCGGAAAAACACCTGTCTCTTTGAGAGGTCCCGTGATGGTATCGCCCTCGGCAATTGCCAGAACCGATTTGTTAATGGCATTTCCAACCACGAGGTTGCCTGCCGCCTTCGCGGTTATCTCGAGAGCTTCGAGAATCGAGACACCCGATGCCAGCAACGTACCCAGTGTACGGGTAAATCTGGCAATAGAGGACTTTCTTACGAGGTTTCCGAGAATCGGAGACGCCAGAAGGAATTTGTCCCAGAGGAGGGCTCCTGCGGGAGTTCTTTTCCACCACACGAAGACACCCAGGGCACCGATTGTCAGCGCCGTCAGATACAGAAAATTCGCCTTAAGGAAGTTGGATATCATCAGTACAATCTGAGTCGGTTTGGGCAATTCGGCGTTGAGACCACCAAACATCTTGGCAAATACCGGTACGATAAAAGCAAGCATACCGACGGTCACACCGGCGGCCACCACAACTACGACGGACGGATAGACCATGGCGCCTTTTACTTTTCTGATGAGCTGATCGGCTTTTTCCCGGTAGACGGCCAGGCGATTTAGAATGGCGTCCAGGGCGCCGCCTACTTCACCGGCCTCAACCATATTGGAATACAGGTGATCAAAAACCTTGGGGTGCCGGGCGAGGGCTTCCGACAGAGTGGCTCCGCCCTGCACAGCGTCCTTAACCTGATGGACCACCTTGGCCAACTCCTTGCTCTCCATCTGAGATCCCAAAATATCGAGACACTGGACCATGGGCAATCCGGCTCCAATCATGGTTGCAAACTGCCTTGTGAATCGAGAAACATCGATTCGCTTGATGCCGGTGCCAAATTTAATCTGTATTTCGGGCGCCCTCTTGGTGATAGACGTCACCATAATCCGGTTCTGTCTCAGCACCCGTTCAAGGTCCGCCCTCGTATTGGCCTTTAGTTCGCCTTTTACGGCCGCTCCGGCCAGGGTCTTGCCCTTATATTCAAAGACTGGCACAGCTCAATCCTTTCTTAAAATAGCCTTATGAAAAAGCTGGGGTTTTCTGTTTCGACAGCGATTCACTCAACTCCTGAGGATTGTGACTGAAATTCATAGCGTCGTTTATCGTTATCTTGCCGGTTGTATACAGTTCGGAGAGAGACTGATTCATCGTCTTCATTCCAAACTTCTGTCCGGACTGAATCATGGAATATATCTGATGTACTTTATCGTCTCTGATGAGTGCCCTGATTGCCGGAGTCACCACAAGGACCTCCATCGCCATCACACGACCACCACCGATCTTGGGTATCAGGGTTTGCGACACGATTGCCTGAAGAGTGAACGATAGTGATATCCTGATCTGCTCCTGCTGATTGGTTGGGAAAGCATCGATGATACGGTTGATCGATTCTGATGCCGAGTTGGTGTGCAGGGTGGCAAAAGCAAGGTGACCGGTTTCTGAAATTGAGATTGCCGCTTCAATCGTCTCCAGGTCGCGCATTTCGCCGATCAGAACGACATCCGGGTCCTCACGTAAGGCATATTTCAAGGCTGCGGCGAAACTCTGCGTATCCGAGAACACCTCGCGCTGATTGATCAGCGCTGTCTGGTGGCGGTGAAGATACTCTATCGGGTCCTCGACCGTGATAATATGGACCGGCCGTTCCTTGTTAATCTTGTCGATTACCGATGCCAGCGTTGTGGATTTACCCGAACCGGTAGGACCCGTGACAAGCACCAGTCCGCGGGGCAACCGGGAAAAGTCGGCTATGACCTTGGGTAGCCCCAGTTCTTCGAACGACCTGATCTTGTACGGTATCTGACGAAGAGCAACGGCGACATTGCCTCGCTGCATAAACATGTTGCATCGAAAGCGACTCATCTGTTCGATACCAAAGGAGAAATCGAGTTCGGAGTTTTGTTCGAATTTCTGCTTTTGTTTCTCGTTAAGCATGGAATAGGAGAGCTTCTTGGTTTCTTCACTGGTGAGCATATCCTGGTTCAGTCTCTGTAGTTTTCCATCTATTCTCACCACCGGAGGAGAGCCGACAGTCAGGTGCAAATCCGAAGCACCCATTTTCACCATCTGTTCAAGTAATTCGCGCAGGGATACCATTTATATCTCCAGATAGCTTAAAATTTTACCAAACGAATGAAAAATAGCGTTTGCTATTATTATCGGTTTATTTGGCCGAATCTTGAAAGAAAATCGGGTAATTCTTGCGGCTAAGCTCTTGGATTACAAGGAATTTATTTGGCGGGGGTTATGCCCCGGCGGAGGTTACCGAGAAGACCTCTTCAATACTGACCATACCGGCCTTCATCTTGTCTACGGCGGCCATACGCAGGCTGAACATCCCCTGTTCCATGGCCATTTTTCTGATCTCCGAGTCGCCGGCCTGAGCCAGAATAAGCGATTCGATCTCACTGGTAATGGGCATGACCTCGTAGATACCGGTTCGGCCTGAAAGACCGGTGTTATTGCAGTCGCTACAGCCGACGCCTCTGAAGGCGCGTATATTCCGGAGTAAGTCTTTATGAACCCCGAGGCCCTGAACCTGCTCTTCAGTCAGGTTGATTTCTTCTTTGCAACTCTGGCAAATCTTACGCATCATTCGCTGGGCCATGATCATCTTAGTGGCGGAAGCTACCAGATAAAAGGGTACTCCCATATCAATCAGACGGTTGACAGATGATGGAGCATCGTTGGTGTGAAGAGTTGAGAACACCAGGTGACCGGTCAGGGCGGCTCGAATAGCGATTTCCGCAGTCTCACCGTCACGAATCTCACCAACCATTATGATATCCGGATCCTGACGAAGGAAGGAGCGGAGCGCGGCGGCGAAAGTCATGCCAATATCGGACTTTACTGCCACCTGGTTGATACCATCGAAGTTAAACTCAACCGGATCTTCGGCGGTCATAATGTTAACGTCAATGGTGTTAATCTGTTTGAGCGCCGAATACAGCGTCGTCGTTTTACCTGAACCGGTAGGACCGGTAACCAGAACAATGCCATAGGGCAGATGTATCTTTTCGTGGAATTTTGCTAGATCTTCTTGCCTGAAACCCAACTTGGTCATATCAACCATGAGAGCCATCGGATCCAAAATACGCATAACGACTTTTTCGCCGAATATGGTAGGCAGAACCGATACACGAAGGTCCACGGTACGACCGCCGATCTTGATCTTTATACGACCGTCCTGCGGAAGACGCCGCTCGGAGATGTCCAGCTCGGCCATGATCTTTATACGCGAGACGATAGCCGCCCGGTACTTGAACGGCAGTGGAGCCATCTCCCTTAAATCACCATCAATTCGGTATCGCACCCTGATTCTCTTCTCATACATCTCGAAGTGAATATCGGAGGCTCCCATCCTGATAGCATCAGCAATAATCGAATCAACCAGTTTGACAAGCGGCTTGTCCTGAATTTGCGATAATAGATCCGACTCGCTGGGGGATTCTTCGTCGGAAACAACTTCCAGGTCGGAATCTGCTTCGAGGCCCTTGACAATAGCAGAGAGTCCGTCGGAGTCGTTATAGTACGATTCAATAGCTTTCTCGATAGCTTTTTCAGGAGAGATTACCGGTTGCACGGTGCAGCCGGTGATGAATTTGATGGCGTCGAGAACGTAGATATTATTGGGGTCGCTGATAGCAACCAGGAGCGTCTTGTTCAGCTTGGAAACCGCAACGACTTTGAATTTGCGGGCAATATCGAGAGGAATCAGTTTGACTATTTCGGGATTGAGCTCGATATCGCTGAGCCGGAGGGCACCGATTTTTAGATGCTTGCCGACGAATTTGGCGATATCGTCTTCCGATTCGGCGGCGCCCACTTTGACGAGGGCTGCCTCGAACTTCTCTTTCTTTTCTTTAGCTAAAGCCAGCGCCTGCTCGGCCTGTTCCTGCGTAATTTTGCCGGCTTTAACCAGCATGGCGCTCAGTTCAGTAGACATAGTCTTTGAAACTCGAAGTAAACTGGTTCAAAACTGCGTTTGTTTATCTAACGGTAAGCTACTTTAATCCTGAAAAATGTCGTCAAGCTTGTCCTCGGCCTGGCTTGCGAAGTCGCTGGAGATGCCTGCCTTGTTGCCATCGGCTGCCTGCTCTTGTATTTTCTCGAAAATTTTGCCTAACTCGATAGACGTTTCTTTGGCGTACAAACGCACCATTCCGATAGTAGTCCGGTCATCGAAGATTACCACGAGTATAGAGCGGTCTCCGACCAGGGACATGTGAATGTTGTCTTTCTTCCCCTGATGGAACAGCACCGAAAACTCCGGCTCTCCAACGAGTCGAGCTATTTCTTTAGTGGAAGCGAATGAGCCGGCTAACAGGGCGGCGAGGGCAGTAGTATCGAGCGAGTGTGTGAAACCCTGCCTCGTAATCAGGTGGCCGTCCTTGTCAACTAAGAGAGCGCATTTCGCCTCGGCTCCTTTGAGCATTTTCGAAATCAACGCGTCTATTTGGTTAATTTCTTCTTCGTAAAAAATCAGACTATCATCAGCCATTTAAGCCTCCTAGATGACTATTTTATCCCGAATAAACGTTTAAAGAACCCGCGTTTCTTGGTTTCGCCGCGGCGTTTCAACGATGGCGCCATCGCCGGTGACCTCAGATTCGCCGAGTCTTCCGATGAAGAGGCCATGTGTTTTTTTGCGCTCTGCGCCTGCTCTTCGCCTCCGTCTTCCTCCGTAGATCCCTGGGGAGTAAATTTGGCAGCCGAAATCTTCTTCCCGTTCTCAGCCTGCCTGTCGCTTCCCGGGTACGGGCGGTATGCCGGCTTCTGCTGCTCGGGCGGCGGAGCCGCTTCCGCAGTGGCGGTCGAGGTGGCGTTAGTTTCTATTGGCTGGGTCGACCTGCCGGCAGATCCTGCCGGTCGACTATCAGCTGAAATTCTTGTACCTATCGTAGCCGGTGCAGCAGCCGTTTCGAAGCCAACCGGTTGAGCCGTGACCGGCGCGGGCGCTGGAGCAGAGGCCGGTTCGGTATAACTCACGCTCGGTCTTTCGCGCTTCGAGGCACTGCCTTTCGCTTTCTCAAGCACCAACTTGATAATCAGTTTCAGAGTATCGAATATGCCGTTTCCAACCGTCGCGGAAGCCCCGAAATGCGGCAATCCCCGCGGATTCAACCTGGCATTAAGGGCTTCAACAGGAAGCACCCCCGGCAAATCCCTCTTGTTATACTGAATAACCATCGGCATATCGTTCACATCATAGCCGTACTCGCGCAGGTTCTCCTCGAGATTCAAAAGCGATTCGATATTCTCGTCCATTTTGTCCGGCTGACTATCAGCCACAAACACTACACCGTCGACGCCGCGCAGCACCAACTTTCTCGTAGCATTGTAGTACACCTGGCCCGGGACGGTATAGAGCTGGAACTTAGCTGCGAAACCGTTGATCGTCCCTATATTGATGGGCAGAAAGTCGAAGTACAAAGTACGATCCGCCTCGGTGGCCAGTGATATCATTTTGCCGCGTGTATCCGACGGTACTTTAGAATGGACGTACAGCAAATTGGTGGTTTTGCCGGACAGACCTGGACCATAGTATACAATCTTGCAACAGACTTCACGCGACGAGTAGTTTATAGATACCATACTGAAAATCCCTGTATGTTTGTAATTGTTTACCCTGCCAGTTTAAGTTTGCTGATCGCGTTTTTGATTTCCAGGCGTATCAATCCAATGTTAACCTGTTTCTCAGTGGTCACCACCAATATTCCCAGACCGGCATCAGTAAAGAACAACTTGCCTTCCTCGGCCTCGATCGTTACCTGTTTGAGCGGAGTGGTCTCCAGCCGATCGAGCGATTTTCTTATATTGGTGGTTATAGACGCCGCCAAAGCTCCAATAGCCTCGCCTTCAAACGATTCGTCGAGGTTAGCCGCAATGACGATACCGTCGTTGCCAACCACCATCGAACCGGTGACACCGGTCGTCTTATTTAAATCGTCCAATACGTCATACATAGCTTTTCTCCATATTCCCGATAAGCTTCTGGCTATATCGTTCACTCACGTATTTTCTTATCATTTCCAGCCCCTGATTTATGCGAATATTCAAAACATCGTCCATAGCTCGATCGGCGACAACCATCAGACTGTAGGCCTTTTCTCTTGCCACGACAATCTTTTTGTCCTCGAAAAGCATATCTATCTTTTCGGGCGGTTCGCACTGCAGTCTTGAAACGACTTGTCCGTTTTTCTCAAGCAGAGCGAGAGCGAACGGAGCCCAATCCTCAGATTCAACTCCCCGGCGACTGAAGTTGCCGAGCAACAAGCCTTCATTGTCCACAACTGCAGCCATAAGAACGGAACCATCCTCACCGATATATCTCGTCGCCCGGTCGAAAGCATTGCCTTCATTGATACCGGTGGCAGGCGACGACGAGCCCGACATCTTCATTGTGAACTCTTCTTCTACCGGCCTACTTGCCGTCGATTGACTAAAGCCTTTTTCGCGCGATACCGACACCGAGGTCGGACCGCTACTTGAAGATTGATTGGTCGGTTTAGACGAGGGCGGCGCAACAGCGCGGGGCCTCGGCGTATGGAGACCTTTGATGACCGGCAGCAGAATAAATGGCGTTGCTACAATATGGAGCAACATCGCCGGCAGGTAGCTACCCATTCCCGCCAGGACCGCAATCTTAACTTGCCACTGGTACATTAGCGAAATCAACAATCCCGTCATCGCCCCGAGGGCAAAACGGTAAATCATGCATAATCCTGCCGAGGATATCAGCTGCATAGGCGAAAGGCGACGGTTCAAAAGATGAACCAGGAGCCCATAAAATGCCAGTTCGTAAACGACATTAATAAGTGGCGCCTCGGGTAGCTCTGTTCCATATCTCTTCGGGAATATCAGCATCGACACTATCAAAACCAGCAGAGATAGAAGCAGGATTTGTCTTGCTATGCGTCCGCTCATTTCCATCTGTCATCCTTTATTGTTCACCGGTACGACACCAGCAAGTTCTCAACCTTCATTCTCAGTGTTCCCAGATTGGCCTTTTCGTTGGCAACAAACAGGAACAAACCGTCGTGAACACGAACCAGATAGAAGGTCGCATTCATGGTTTCTATCAACACGGTGGTAAAATTACCGAAAGAACTCCTTACCAGATCCTGGCTGAGCACGTTGGACACATCACCGAGCGTAGCACTACAGAGTGACGAATCCATAGCGAGGCTCCATTCAGAGTCTATAATAAGCCCCTCGAAATTCACAAGTAACGTACCTTCGACACCGGGGATGGTCCCGGCCATTTCAATGACCTGTCGAGCGTTCAGGGGCTGCGAGTCCAGCGTACCCGTGCCTACCGGAACTTCATCGGTCTGGCTCTCTTTTTCTGCCCTCACCACAACTGGAGATTCAGCGGCTTTTTCGCGCTCCTTGGGAATCCGCAGAGCAATCTCAAGCAGCTTCTTGATCTGTTCATTGTCCGGATCGGCCTCGGTGAGTTTCTTCAACAGCTTGACAGCCTGCTGAAATTCTCCCTTATAGATGTATATCTCGGCAAGAAGTAGTTCAATCGTGCGCGTGACACCGTCTATCTCGGCCGCCTTGTTGGCCTCAATTTCGGCCCAATCGTACAGGCCCCGATCCAGGTTGATCTTGGCCATGACAACATGAGCCGAGCCGTATGACGGGTGAATCTTCAGCCCATTCTGGCAAATCCGAAAGGCTTTCTCGAACTCACCTTTCTTTCGGAAAGCCTCGGCCAGGGCTGCGAAGATTTGTGAATTAGGATCAACATCCAGAATTTTCTGGCACTTGTTGATCCGATCGTCTATTTCAACAGCACTTATCATTTAAGTCTTCGAAATTATTAGTTAACAGCCTCTTACCAAACGTTAAATTTTTGCCCGGCATATAATTATCTTCATTACAGCGAGTTATGTCAACTTAATTATTCGTTTCAGTCAAGTATCTTTTTCGCTTCGAAAATGCCGTAAAGAAACAGGCCGGACATAGCAACCCACAGCGCCGGGGCCACAAAGCTCGGCATGTTGACAATTTCGAAATCTCCCAATAAGGACGCCAGTTGCCCGGCCGCAAGCAGGGCAAACCCGAACATGAAGACCTGCCAGCTTCGTGAAAGGAGCCCTCCTTTGAGTACGTTTAGTACTCTGAAAGAGACCACCAGACAACCGATAGCAACTCCGAAGACAACGAACTTCAACATTGTCGGCGGGGTTGTGATTACTGCCAGGTTGGCTGCCATCGCCTGACCGCTCGTTATCAGCACACTCGCTGCGCTCAAAATCAGAATCTTTTTCATCGTTACCCTCTTACCATCTTGACGACTTTATCTGCTCTTTTCATTGTCTTATAAAAACTGTCGTCGATTCCAAATCTCTTGACCAACTCCCTCCGGACCGCCAGCGGTTCGGCAATTTCCTTTTTCACCTGAACAGCTGCCTCGCGGTAAAGACTCACCCCAAGGAGTTGGAAAACATACTCAAGCTGCTCTGACAGCATGCTTTCCAGTCCCGACATAAGTTTATGAAGTCGTACTTCGGCCGGGATAGTACGTGCCGTTGCCAAGAATTTGTCGAACGACGGACACAAATCGGAGGCCGGATCAACTCCGGGGAAAAACGTAAAAACGCCGCTTCGATATTGCGAAACGAAGTCAGCAAACAAGCTATTGTTCTCGCCCAAAACATTATCTACCAGACTCCGTACCCTGAAGAAGCAATTGTTGTACAGACGGAAGAGGACACCCAGAATGACTTCCTCTTCGTCTTCCTTTTCCTCGGGACTGTCTTCGCGCCTTCCCACCACCTCGATCAGGTTACCTACGATAAGCCGGTAGACCGACCGGCAGGTGACAAACTCGCCCATGGGTGAGATGTTGATCAGGTCGGGCAGAGTTCTTTCACCGTTTATCAGGGCCATGACGCGGTACTCTTCAAGCGAAACAGTGATATCTTCCTTGTTGACTTTCGGGGATTTCGCCAGCGCCAACAATACGTCATCAGGTGGAATGACTTTCTGAATCTCCATCCACTCATCGATGCGGCGGGTACCCTCCATGATGACGTTCATAGTGTTCAATTCAATGAGGAACGGCACGTTGGTCGGCGAAGAACCTTCGTGGAAGACGAAATCTCCGTCCTGCCACGAGAAGAGGTTGTATACGATCTCTTCGATCTGCAACCGAAGACATTCGGCAATATCCTCTTTCTGAAAGAGGTTCATGTCGATCAGGGTGGTGCCGAGTTGCCTTCCGGTTTGCTTGTGCAGAGCAATGGCTCTGTCGAGGTCGGCCTTTGTTATTTTCCCCCTGCGCAGAAGCATATTCCCGAGTAGATCCTCGGATGAATTCACTGAAGATGCATAAATAATGTTGCCTTCCCTGAAGGCGACTTCTTTCTGTCGAGTGGCTGTTTTCACCTCGAATATGCCTGTCTTTTTTCCGGTCGCGAGAAGTTGCAGAATATCCGGAAATGAGACGGTCTTTAAATTGCCGGCTAAGCTCATTTTTAGTCCTCAATCCTGGGTTCAGGATGCTCTAAGCAGTTCCGATATTTCTCTATAATTATCGGGTATCAGGCGGAATTCCTTAATCGGAAAACTTCTAATAAGCGAGACAACAATAGGCCTTTTATAGGCTGAGGCTTAATGTCCCCGTCACGCTAAGGTCCTGAACCTCTATGGGGAAATTATCGGCTGTCGACGGACTGTTTCGCTGTTCTATTTTTGAACAGAATACGGCCCCGAACCCTTCGGACCGAAGCCTTGCCAGCATTTCAGGCGACAGATACCAGGATTTGCCTATCACGAGTATTCTCTTGGGCCTTTCCCCTGCCTGCTCAAAACGACCGGGTAAAAGCTTATCACAAACCACTATTTCGACTTGATCAAGATCAATTGATATCCCGTTTTCACAGGGCCGATAACAGGGGGGCCTGGTGCAGCCGCCCGTACTAAGGTTTGAAAACGTCACAACTTCCATACCAGTCATGGGATTCTCCATTCGACCAAGCACTTCACGGAATCCAGCCGAGTGTTTTTTCGAAACGAAAATTCTTTTAACCCGGTATTCATCCGATAACCGTAGCAGGTCGTCGAGACCATCGTAGGCAGCTGTCAGAACAAAGAGATTCCTTATACTGCCAACCCCCAGAGCTTTCAGTTGAGGCTGTATAATCCTGGAATCGACAGGGTAGTTGCGGCCGTGAATTCCGCTCACAATCATATCCGCTTCATCGCAGCCAATGCTACTAACCGTGGCAACAACACCCCCGGGGATAGTAAATAAAGTTATTTTCGGATCTCCGATTGAAGCACTGGAATTAACCACGCCGGCTAAGAGAAGAACGTTGACCATGATGAGGCTGGCATAAGCGAATACGCGACGAACGGCCTTTCGGCTTACCGACCAGATGGCGAGCAGCAGAAAACCATAAAAGCACAGTACGCCCCAAAGTGGGGCATTGGACACAGTAGCAGAGGGCATGCTTTCGCCACCCAAATGTTGAACGAGCACTGCTATCAGAGTCAGCAGAAGATTCAAAAAAGAGCCGAAGAAAGCTCCGAGGAGCGGTAATATAAAATGTGCCAGAAGCAAAACCAGAACGCCTACTACCGCCACCGATACAAGAGGGACTATGACCAGGTTGGCCAGAGGAGAGATCAGCGGCACCCGCCCAAAATAATAGACGATTATGCCCATCGAGCAAATTTGAGCTACGACCGACACCATAAGCGGAAATACCAGCCAACGATACCACCATCGGTTCCGGACCGGTTTGAAGAAATCGGCCATCACGGGCAAAACAATGATCAATCCCCAGGCTGTTACAAAAGAAAGCTGAAACCCGACGTCAAACAATTGTGCCGGGTCAAACAGCAGTATAATCACCGCGGTCGCTGCGATTATGTTGTTAAGGCTATAGCGCCTTTGAAGTAGCCCTGCAGTTATGACCATCATGGCCATTATTGAAGCCCTGACAACCGATGGTTCTTCGTACGACAAGAGCGTAAACAGCACAATGATGCTCACTAAAACGGCAGCTCTTCGACCGGCTGTGAGCGACAGCGGACGCATCAGCACCAGAAAAAACAGCAGCACAATTGCCACGTTCGAGCCGGAAACAGCCAGCAGATGAAGAGTCCCGGAGTCCCGAAAACGCTGATAGACCTCGGTGGGGATGTTTCTGGTTTCTCCTATCAGAAAGCCGGTAGCCATAGCGGCACTTGATGGCGACAGATCGGTATATAAATACTCCCTTATTTTGTTGCGAAGATTATCGACCAGCGGAAAAACCGAGTAGTGGTTGCCCTTGTCTATCCTGACATCAAGAAGCGTCGGTAGATAAACTATACCAAAGACTCCCTTCAGGTTCAAATACCGGCGATAATCAAAAGTCGCGGAAGAACCGGTACTTTGCAGCGGATATATTCTTCCCGTAAATTCCAGCCGGTCACCGCGCTGCAAAGACGTGGTGGTGTCGGAGATCCGCAGAAGGATCGCTCCGTTCACGATTTGAGTTCTTCGGGTTACGAGCGAATCGATTTCAATTTTCAGTTCGGTACGGTCGCTTTTTAAGTCAGGCCAATCCGAAACCGTACCGAATATATGATACTGCTGCCGGGCATCAACTTGATTGGCCAGATGATTCGGTCCGGGCTCACGGTATCGTATGTTGTAGCTGAAAGCGGACAAAAACAGCAGAGACAGACCAAATAGAACGGTTGTCAGTCTCGAATCGGGGTGGTGCATACGCAAGAGACCAGCCATAGTAGACACCGTACCCATAGCCAGCCACACCCACGAAGGCAGGCGGCTCTGGTCAGCCAGTGCAATTCCGACGACGATGCAAACCAGGATGATAATGGATGGAAACTTTCGTACCATCAATCTCTGATTACGTTATTAGAAGATCCTTCTAAGTATGTCCTTCAGTTCTCTGACTCCCATAATCCAGCAGAATACCGCATAGAGAATCACCGCGACAAACAGCGGCAGGATCAAGGCCTCTAAACGGATAAGAATGACGGCATCACCTGCGTAAAGACTCAGTGGCAGGAGTTTGGCGATGTAAAACGCCAGAATCGATGCCGCACTCACCCGGAACAGTTTGAGACCCAGATGAGCCAGAGAAAATTCAACTCCCCGTGACGGAAGATAAAAAAGCAATATGGCAAAGTTTAACAGTCCGGCAAACGATGTCGCCGCAGCCAGACCGGCAAAATTCAGTATTTGAATCAAAGGATAATACAGCAGCATATTCACCACAACAGATATAACCGAGGCTTTCATAGGAAGCTTGGAGTCATTGAAGGCGTAATAGAACGGCACTGTCACTCTCACGGCGGCAAAACCTATCAGACCGTACGAATAGTGAAGAAGCGCCAGGCTGGTGTTTACAGAGTCCTCTGCGGAGAATGCCCCCCAGGTATAGATCAAAGTCACCAACTCCTTGCCCATAAGCGCCAGAAAGACGGCCGATGGAATCACCACGAACATGTTGAGTCCAAAGGTTTCATCGAACGTACGCTTGAGACCGTCCATATCTTTTTTGGCGACGAGTTCTGTTACAGCCGGGAGCGCTACCGTTCCGAGAGCCACGGCAAAAACTCCGAGCGGAAAATGCATCAGGCGATAAGCGTACGAGAGGAACGAAATCGACCCTTCCATGAGAAACGACGCCAGCAGAGTGCTGAGCAAAATGTTAATACGACCGGCCGACAATCCGATGATCATTGGCGTCAACAGGTTGATAACCTTTTTAAAGCCTTCATCAAGAAAGCCGAAGAGTGGTTTGAAGCGGTATCCGATTTTATACAGAGCCGGCAATTGTATTGCCAGCTGGGCTGTCCCTCCCAGCAGCACCCCGATTGCCAGCGTATAAGCTGGTTGGTCAAACATCTTATAAAAAGCCACCACAAAAACGATGATGCCGAGATTGAACAGGGCCGGTGACAGGGCCGGGATACCGAATTTTCCAAACGAGTTGAGCATTCCCATCACCAGTGCCGACAACGATACGAGCAGCAGATAAGCCATCATTACTCTGGTCAGACTTACGGTCAGAGCAAATTTCTCGGCGATTTCAGTGAAACCGTTGGCGGAAATATAGACTATCGCCGGAGAGGCGATAATACCCAGCAGAACAATTAAGCCCACCACTATAAGGATAGCGGTTATAACGATATCGGCCAGCCGAAAGGCCTCTTTGTCCGACGAGGTAACCAGTTTCTCCTTGAATACCGGGACAAAAGCGGCCGAAAGGGCACCCTCGGCAAACATATCTCTGAGCAGATTGGGTATTCTGAAAGCGGTCAGGAAGGCGTCGGTGGCCATGCCGGCCCCGAAGAAATACGCCATAACCTGTTCTCTTACAAGGCCCAACACTCGGGAAAAAGCCGTCGCTCCGGATACTACGCCCGCTGAACCGAGCAGGCTGTTTTTATTAAGGTTACTTATTGACAAAATGCTCCTGCCGCTTATCTTTAGCGATTGGACTAGATAATGAAATGTAAGGAATTTGAAAGGATAAGCATTGCCGCATCATAAGTCCTGCAAGAAACGGATGAAGACTTCCGAGAAGCAGCGCCTGCGCAATCGTGGTTATAATTCCCGGTTGAGAAGCAGTGTGCGCGAGTTGCGGAGCCTTACCAGCAGAGACGAAGCTACATCCAAGTATCGCGAGGTTATCTCGCTGCTGGATAAAGCTGTTGCCTTCGGCCTTGTTCACAAGAAGAATGCCGATCGCAATAAGTCTCGCCTGGCTCGATTTGTTCAGCAACTGGGTTAGTCTCCCCTTCCGCTCGAAATTTGGAAAATACGAATGCCTCTCAGTATTATCTGCGGGGCATTTTCTTGTGTCTGCCAAACTGGTTGTATCCGAATTAAACTCCGGTTTCGTTCTATCATTTAACGTCTCTAATCTACCGGTGTCAAAATACAGATTCAACTATTATTTGTCGCAGGGGTAATGGTTTCGGCGGAGTATAAAAAAGGCGGGCGCTTTCGCCACCCGCCAGATAATCTCAAACGTCAGTTAACCGTCAGTACGCGCAGCCTGGCAGCGGCGCTGGACCGCCCTTGTAGAAGTAGTTGACTACATAGGTAACATCCAGCGGGTCGATACCGCACACACCGTCAACATCGGCAGCGTTCAGATTGGGCGGCGCTGAACCGCCCTTCCAGATATAATCCACCAGGTAGACCAGGTCGAGCGGATCGACCTCTCCGGAACCGTCGACATCGCACGGAATATAACCCAGACTCTCTTCCAACACGCTGATGGCTTTGGCTATGACAGCCTGTGATGAAGCCGGGGTGAGATGATACACCGGGAACGAAAGAATTATCCGCTTGCCATGCGCCGATTCATAGAGCAAACCGCACGGCAGGCCTTCAAACGCGGGATCATCGGTAAAAGAGTCAAACGTATATATAACGGTGGCCCCGGAACGCGGCGTCAGGACAGACATGTAGGGGAATGTCCCCGCCCAGATATTATCGGCGTCCATAGCCAACGAAGGCCATCCATCCTGTCCCACGGCACCAGCAAAATCGTACTCCACGTCGATATCGTAAGCTTCGACTCCAAACTCCTGATAAAGCAGGTGGTCGGTATCGATTGGCGAACTCTCCCATGAGGTGATGGTCTTCCAGCCGGCCATGAATATACTTGTCTGATTGGAGGAATACCATTCGAGAGTCGGTTCACTATAGCGAGCATCATTATTACCAGAATCATCGTCCAACCAGAAAATCGATGAATAAGGCCCGGCCTTCTGACGGCTGAGAGTATCGGTAGTACCGGCGACAGTGTCGATGGCATAAGGTGTTCCGGCGAAAATACTATCGAAATAAGCTTCCTGCGCGGCCTGCGATGGCAGCACCCAATCATCGTAGGTTTCATCGACCAGCAGGATACCCTGATCAAAAGTGTAGGCCATACCACTAACCTGTGCCGACGCACCCGATTCGTTCAGGTCATAATCCACCGCCGTCACGTAGTAGGTGTATGTCGTCAGGGCTACGACTTCCGTATCGATAAAGCTCGAATCGGGAACGTTATCCTGATAAAGAACTGCCCCGGATCCCTCATCACGATATACTCTGTAATGAGATAGGTCTCCCTCTCTATTAGCGTTCCAGACGATGCCTATCTGACGTATGCCCACCTCAAGGGCTATACCCTGAGGCACCCTTGGTATAACGAGCGGAACGCCGCTACCTTCGAGCAGAAAGGAAGCGGGATATGCGCCTTCGGTTTCTCCTTCAACTGCGAAGAAGTAAGTGTTCCCTGTGGTAAGCCCACCGACCACCCATGAGCAAACATCGGGGGGAATGCTTACCGAATAAGGATAGCTCCCCGAAACCGTGCCGTAGTGAAGCGTGTATGTATAGCTGGGGTCGCAATCGGTCCAGAAAACTTCCAGGGATTGCCCATCACCCTGATCAACAACCTCTTCAATGTCAGTTGCGTGGACGCTGTTTGCCACGATTCCCACGGAAGCAATGGACATTTTAACGACATCGGTGAAATAGGCAAAGTTCATCCGGTCGGAGATGTCGAGATTTGTGTGCCAACCGTCATAATTGAAATTGGTTTCAATAGCATCCACGATATCGAATCCGTACCGGTAGAATGAATAATGGTCTGAACTTGAACCCATGGCGGTGATCACTGGAGTTAGATTCGTCAGGCGATTGGCGGCATCGGCGGAGATTTGACGGTAGGCCGTGTTGTCTCCCGATGACAGGTCAATTCTGTATTCGTCGTAGGGGTCATAGCCAACCATATCATAGTTGAACATAACCTCGACGTTGACCTCATCTTCGAAGAAACCACGTGCCGAAGCTGCTGATCCGATCAGGCCGACTTCCTCGGCAGAGAAAGCCACGAAAACCACCGTTTTACGCAGCGGAATATCGGCGAGAATTCTTGCCAACTCGAGCATCGTGGTGGTACCCGATGCGTTGTCGTCGGCGCCCGGAGCATAGACATATGGACCTGGATCAACATTCAGAGTGATACTGTCATAATGTCCACCGACAACGATAACTTTGTCTGGCTCGGCGTAGCCCGGCTTAACAGCCATGACGTTATAGTGCCAGTCGCCGCCATATAGAAATTCCGGGGTCGTTACATCGGTGTAACCCCAATCAAGGAACTTCTGCACCATCCAGTCGCGAGCGGCGTCTATCTGGGTCGTCCAGATATAGCGGGTTTCGAAATCTTCGAGATGCGTATCAAACTCATAGATTGAATCCTGATTTACAAGATCTGCAAGGGTGTCAGAGGGATAGTCTACAAGTGTCAGAAGCAAATTGGAGACAGCCTTTGAGGCATAGAAAAACTCTATACTGAGTTCTTCGAGAGGCCTCGCCTTCCATTGTCCCTTACCCGCCTCGGCAAGGGCCACCTGGCTGTTGAACGGACTGACTCTGAGACCCATACCGATATCTATGGCTTCGGCCATACTCGTCCGGGCAACATCCGGTTTGCGAGGGGGGTACATCAGATAAGTTGATGATGGAGCGGCATCAGTCATGATAATTTCGAATTCAAGACCACTCTGGGATAGCAGGTCAGCCTGCTGCTGATTGATGGATACCAGAAATCTGTTTTCAACACGGGTGAAGGCATTATCGAGAATGCCTTTAGCTACTTCGACCTGGTACCGGTTTTTTATCGTAACCAGACCGAGGTCATCGGCTGCTGCGAAAGATGATGTGAGGATTAGGACCATTAGAATTGCAGAGAGTGTTTTCATTTTACTTAAATTACCTCCCGCCAGGGGATGCCTTGGTTAGTTTTCAAAAAATTGATAAGTAATAAACTGCTGCAAAGTTCCTGTTGAGAACTTATACTTTCAATTTAGGCGGATGGGCACTATTGTCAAGACAAAACCGGTCTGGTTATACCTTAACGCCCTTCTGGTAGGGTTTGAACTCGATTTTCTTGAGATCTTCGGGGTCAAAATTGAGTTTGACGTTCTTGTCAACCGGCAAAGACGGATACTCAGCGGGTGATATAAGAGCCCGGTTGTCAACCGGCGCGATGTAGCCAACTGCTACCCTGAACTTCCTGGCGTACTCCTCGAGCAACTTACGTCTGACACTGCCGGTTTTCATGTAGGTCGAGTTCTCGGTAAACGAGAAGACAAGCTGCGGATTGGAGGAGAAAATCTGTACGCTCGCAATTTTTTCCTCAGCCAGTTTGCTCTTCACAAACTCCAGCAGTGAAAAGAGGGCTCCGAACTCAAGATCCAAAAGACCACCCTCGGTTCGACACCGAAAGAGAATCCCGAGGGAAGGTATCGAAAAGCATATTACACCTCTCGAGAATCCATTCGACTCCAAAAAGGGGTCAAGTTTCGGGCTATTAAAAGCGGCAATATAGCACTTTAGTTGGGGCTTTTTCTCAGACATACCCTTGTTCGCTGCAAGGATAGTGCCCAATGCGACATGATCGGCAAACGCCTTGTCTTACAAGACCTTGCGGCTACCGGCGGCCACATGAGAGGCTGTGAGCGGTTGCCGTCTTTCAAAGATGTTGAAAAGCGTTGTAACCTTTTAGCTGACGGATTTCATCAGCTCCGCTTTCAGACCCGGGTCGGCTTCGACATACTTACCGGTAGCGGTGGCGAATGTTTGGCCATCTTCGCCGGTAGCTGCACCTTCGGTGAAAGTCACTTTCCCCCTGGTCTTGACAACGCGCCCTGTGAATTTGACCCTCTCGCCCACTCTCACCGGGGCCAGATATCTGATAGTCATCTCAACCGTGACGGCATATTTCTCGTGAGCAAGAATAGCCTTGATCATGACTTCATCCAGCAGCGAGGAAATAACGCCACCATGATAAATTCCGCGGTACCCTTCGAAATGGTCACTGGCCACTATCTCGGTTGTGGCACAGTCTCCATCGAAAAAGAATTTCGCCTGAAGACCGTGGTTGTTCTCATCACCGCAGACAAAACAGTTGGTATATTTCAAAACTTCTTTCATGGCGTTTATTTTAGGTCGTATAGAAGGATATGTCAACAGTAGTCCGTGGTAAGCAGAAAAAAGCCCGGTCAGTCGACCGGGCTTCTCTACAATCACTTGCTTCTGAATCTTAGTGAGCGAGCAAGAACGCCATTATGGCTTTTTGGATGTGGAGCCGGTTCTCGGCCTCGTCGAACACTACCGACTGGGGTCCGTCCATCACCTCATCGGTGATTTCTCTTCCCCGCTCCGCCGGCAGACAGTGCAGCACTACGGCATTCGGATTGGCCGCCTTCATCAGGGTGCTGTTAAGCTGATACCTGGCGAGTTTTTTGGCCTTTTCTTCGGCCTGATCCTTTTGCCCCATCGAGGCCCACACATCGGTGTACACCGCGTCGGCGTCGGCCACTGCTTCCATCGGATCGTCCGTAATCAGAATCCGGCTTTCGGGATTGGCTTTCGCCCTGGCAATAATCTCCGGATCGGGCTGGGTGTCCGCGGCAGTTCCCACTCTGAAGTCAAGGGGAATCAACGTGGCCAGATTTAGCCAGCTGTTGCATATGTTATTACCATCGCCGACATAAGCTACTTTGTAGCGCTTGCTGGGTTTCAAATGCTCAAGCATGGTAAAGTAATCTCCGAGAATCTGACAGGGGTGGACAAGGTCGGTCAGGCCGTTGACTATCGGGACAGAAGCATACTTGGCCAGTTCGTCAACATCGGACTGCTTGTAAGTCCGGATCATGATCATGCCAACGTAGCGGGACAGCACCTGAGCGGCATCGGCAACCGATTCGCGCTGACCGAGCTTGATTTCTTTGTCTGTAATATAGATAGGATGGCCGCCTAATTCATGAATTCCGACTTCGAAAGACACACGGGTCCGAAGCGATTCTTTGGTAAAGATGCAGGCCACTGATTTGCCTGCCAGCGGCTTCGGGGCGATCTTACCGGATTTCATCTGCGAACACAGATCGAATATTTCATGAACTTCTTTGGCAGTAAGGTCGGTTATTTGTGTTAAAGAACGGGGCATTGCCACCTCCTCGTATTTAAAGGTCAAAAATCCTGAGGAATTAAGAACTTTGTGCAGTCAAAGTCAAGCCGATAACCGGCCGGACGGTCGTTTTTTTCGTCCGGAACAATGTTTGTGATGTAAACGGGAGAAGAAATATAAAAGTTGCCAACGGCAACTATGTTTGTAATATTACGTAATCTAAAGAAGATGAAATACCTGAGGTCGACAGCATATGAAGCCAAAAACTAAAGCCTTCCTGGGATTAGCCTTTGTACTTGTGGGCATACTCCTGTTGGGTGAATCGACAGGGATGTTTGACCCGGGTCAGGCTATGAGCCTATTCTTCCCGTTTATAATGATTGCGGTAGGTTTCTGGCTCATCGTCCGCCGCAAGAGACAGTCTGCGCCGTCGTCCAATCAGTCATTCTACTGTCCCCCAACACCTCCGGGTTCGACCGGGCAGGATGCCGGGATAGGCGAGCAGACCGGGAGCACGGGCCGCTCGACGGCAGACTCAAGGGAATCGTATACATCGAGCAATTATGATCAGGCCACAACATCGGAAAGGCCAAGCGCCGATGATTCAGGCAAGCTGAAATACAGCAAAACCTTTGGAGACATGTTGATTGATTTCAGGGGAGTCAGCATTCACAACGTCGAAATATCGGCGGGAGTAGGTGACCTCGAAATCAGGCTTGCCGGCGGAGAGCTTGCCGACGGCCTCAATCGGATTATCGTGTCGAGCTTCATAGGCGACATCCGCATATACGCCCCTGCCAATCTGCCTGTCTTCACGCACTGCTCTAATTTTGTGGGTGATATCGAACTGATGGGCAAGCGCGCAAGTGGTTTTGGCAACAGTATCGACTCGCAGACAGCAAATTATCAGTCATCCGCAAAGAAACTCTATGTAGCCTGCAACAGCTTCATCGGCGATATCAGATACTTCACAATGTAGCGCCAATCCCCGGCCTATAATATATATTTGCTCAGGTCTTCGTTTTCGATAATCTTATCCAGACGTTGCGAAACCATCTTACCCGTAACAACGACTTTCTTCTTCGTTCGTCGGAGGCTCAAAGAGAATGTCCTCCAGAAGAGTGGTCAGTACCGTGTGCAGTCGTCGGGCGCCGATATTTTCTGCCTCGCGGTTGACTTTCTCGGCGTAGCCGGCAATTTTCTTGATACTCTCGGCAGAGAATTCGAGATTGACCCCCTCCGTTTTGAGAAGCGCCTTGTATTGCTTGACCAGCGAGGCCTGCGGCTCCGTTAGAATCTTTTCGAAGTCTTCGGCGGACAGAGAATCCAGTTCTACACGAATTGGGAATCGTCCCTGTAACTCGGGAATCAGGTCCGATGGCTTGGTGGCGTGAAAAGCTCCGGCAGCTATGAAGAGGATATGATCGGTGTGCACCATGCCATATTTGGTTGTTACGCCGCAGCCTTCAACAATCGGCAGGATATCGCGCTGAACACCCTCCCGGCTGACATCCGGCCCGACTTTGGAAGAGTCGCCGACAATTTTATCGAGCTCATCGATAAAGACGATTCCCGACTCCTGCACTCTTTCGAGCGCCTCGGCAATGACGTCATCCATATTGACCAGCTTGTTGAGCTCTTCATTGAGAAGAAACTTGCGGGCCTCTTTCACCGTCATCTTGCGGCGTTTGGTTTTCTGGGGCATTAACCCGGAGAACATCTCCTGAAAATTCACGCCCAGCTCTTCCATCCCCATTGGCGAGAAGATTTCTATAACCGGAAACTGGCTCTGAGGTGTATCAAGCTCCACCTCACGCTCATCAAGTTTCCCCTCGAGAAGTTTCTTGCGGAATTTCTCTCTTGTCCGACTCAGCGAGTCTTCATCGCCGGCGCTGATCTCTTTTTCGTCTTTCGGTTTCGGGGGCGGTCCGATGAGCATGTCCAGCAGCCGCTCGATCGTATTTTGCTGGGCTCTCTCGTGAAGATGTTTTGACATCTCGACGCGGACCATGTTTACGGATATATCCACCAGATCGCGGACCATTGATTCGACGTCGCGACCGACATAACCAACCTCGGTGAATTTGGACGCCTCGACCTTCAGAAAAGGCGCCCCGGCGAGGTCCGCCAGACGGCGGGCAATCTCGGTCTTTCCAACCCCGGTCGGTCCGATCATGATGATGTTGTTCGGCATTATCTCATGACGGATGTCCTCGGGAGCATTCTGGCGACGCCAGCGGTTCCGCAGGGCAATAGCCACCGATTTCTTGGCGTCGTCCTGCCCTATGATAAACTTGTTGAGGTGCTGGACTATCTCTTTCGGTTTCAGATAATTGTCATTCATTTGAGTATTTCGACCTTGATATTCTTGTTGGTGTAGACGCAGATGTCGGCCGCTATTTCCAGGGATTTTGCGGCTACTTTATCGGCAGTCAGTTTCGGGTTAGCAAACAACAGGGCTCTGGCCGCAGCTAACGCGTAAGAACCACCGGACCCGATGGCAATTATGCCGTCATCAGGTTCGATAACTTCGCCGTTGCCGCTGATTAACAGGATATGCTTTTTATCGGTGACAACTATGACCGCCTCAAGCCGTTGAAGACTCCGATCCGTGCGCCACTCTTTGGCAAGTTCCACCGCAGCCTTTTGCAGGTTACCGTCGTATTCTTCTATCTTTTTGTCGAGCAGGTCATAAAGAGCCATAGCATCGGCAACCGCGCCCGCAAATCCGGCCAGTATTTTCCCCTCGTAGAGTTTTCTGATTTTGATAGCGCTGGTTTTCATAACGGTATCGTCGAACGTTACCTGTCCATCTCCGGCCAGAGCGGCCTGACCCTTATGTATTAAGCCGATAATGGTGGTTGCGTGCAGTTTCATAAATCTCCTCATTTATTTTTTCGACCCGGAACGGGGGTGTGCAAGTTTATAGGCCTTCTTCATCGACTCAGCCGTGATGTGGGTATATTTCTGAGTCGTCGAAAGCGTGGCGTGTCCCAGAATTTCTTTTATCAGCATCAGGTCCGCCCCGTTCTCCAACAGGTGAGTAGCAAAAGAGTGTCTCAGGGTGTGCGGCGTGATTTCCATCCCCGCGGCCGCTGCGAACTTCTTGACCAGACGATCCACGGAACGAACCGACAACGGCAACCCATCACGGTTGACAAGCAGATGCGAAGAACCTGTGGCTTTCTCCGTGAGGAACTCCTGTCTTATTCCAAGATAATTGTTCAAGTCTTTGAGCGTGTTATCCCCAATCGGCACCACTCTCACTTTGTTGCCTTTACCCGTCACGGTTATAGTCCCACCGCCAAGGTCAAGGTCGTTTAGCTTAATAGAAGTAAGTTCCTCCCGCCTGATACCGGTAGCATAAAGAAGCGCTATCATGATATAATCACGCCAGTAGGTATAGCGTTTCTTGTCCTGCGTGGTGTTATCATGATTGAAAAGGCGATTGACCTCGGACTGAGGAATAAAATCAGGTATTCGCGAGCGGTACTTCATCGTAGGTAGTTTGAAAAGGTATTCCTTGTGATGCGTCCTCGTGGAGAGATATTTCTGGAAACCGGACAGCGCCGAGAGAAAACGAGCCAGGGAACGATTGGATATGTTTTCCTCGGAACGGGTTCGCAGATACAGCCGAAGAAACAGCGGGTCGTTCTTGCGGGCCGATGGCAACTCGGCGTAACGCTTTTCGAGATACTTCACCCACGGTATAAGGTCGCGGCGGTACGCCTCGATAGTCTTAGGCGCGTACCTTTTGTCTACCTCAAGGGATTTGATATATTGCCCCAGCAATTTGGATAACATAGAATTATGATATTTAAAAACGGTGGTAGCGTCAATTACTTTGATTTTATCCCGTAAACAGAAAGGCCGGAGCGAATTGGCTCCGGCCCGCAGATTTCACGTTAGCTTAACGCCTATGCCACTGTCTTTTGCTCGTCAGGCTTTTCCGTCATCTCGTGTTTACACTCAGGACAACGGTAGAACTCACCCTTGGCCTTGGATACTTTCTGTACCATAAACGGGTGCTTACAAGCCGGGCATTCAATCTTTACCGGCATATCCCAGCTGGCGTAATCGCACTTCGGATAATTGGAGCAGCCATAGAAGAGCCGTCGACCCTTAGTCTGTTTTTCCGTAACCTCTCCGGAGCATCCGTCGCGCGGACACTTGATACCGAGCGTGATAGCTTTTGTATTCTTGCAGTCGGGGTAAGCCGAACAAGCCATGAAGCGACCGAACCGCCCCGACTTTATTACCATCGGAGAGCCGCACTTTTCACACTTCGCGTCTGTCTTGGTGCGGGCCTCTTCTTCCGGCAACGGGCGCGTCGATTTGCACTCCGGATAGGCAGAGCAGGCCAAAAACCGTCCATTGCGCCCCCACTTGATTACCATCGGGGAACCGCACTTTTCGCACTTGATATCGGTCTTCTCCTCCATCGAGGCTTTGATCTCTTTCTGCTTGCCCTTGAGACCATCGATAGTCTTCTTAAACGGCTTATAAAAATCTTTGAGAATCTTTACCCAATCGTCGGAACCTTCCTCAACCAGGTCAAGCTCACGTTCCATTCCAGCCGTAAACTTGACATTGAAGAGATCCGGGAAATTCTCGACCAGTATCTTGTTGACCGCTATGCCAAGCTCGGTTGGTTTGAGCTTGCGTTCTTCGACATCGACATACTTACGATCTTTCAGTGTCGAAATGATGGTAGCGTAAGTTGATGGTCTACCTATCCCCTCGGCTTCAAGTTCTTTAACCAGCATCGCCTCTGAGAAGCGTGCCGGCGGCTTGGTGAACGATTGCGAAGGACTCAGCTTAACCAGCTTGAGAGGATCCTTCACTTTCAGCGGCGGCAGAGTATCGAGTCCATTGCCGTTGCCGTTTTCATCCGGTTCCTTCTCTTCGTGATAAACCCTCAGGAAACCATCGAACTTAATCTTCTCGGCTACGGCACGGAACGTGTAACGACCGGCATCGATCAGGACTGTCTCGACTGCGAATTCAGCCGGGTTCATCTGGCAGGCCAGAAATCTGTTCCAGATAAGGGAGTACAGTTTGAACTGCTGTGCGGTCAGGCGTTTCTTGACCTTCTCCGGCGGCAGATCCATATAAGTGGGGCGTATAGCCTCGTGAGCGTCCTGAGCGCCTTTCTTTTTGCCGTACTGTATCGGTTTGGCAGGCAGATATTCTTTGCCGAAATTTTTCGAAATGTAACTGCGGACCGCTTTCAGCGCTTCACCCGAAATACGGGTAGAGTCCGTACGCATATACGTTATGAGACCAACCTGGCCGTCTTTGCCGATCTCTATTCCTTCGTAGAGCTTCTGAGCAATAGACATTGTCTGCTTGGCGCTGAAACTGTGTTTCTTGGCAGCTTCCTGCTGGAGAGTCGATGTAATAAATGGAGCCGACGGTCTTTTGGTCTTCTCGGAATGTTTGACGTCGGAGACAACGTAATCGGCCTTCTCCAGTTCCTTGACATATTTCTTAACTTCTTTTTCGGACTTGATAATGATCTTCTTACTTCCTGAGCCGTTGGGAGAAGAAACTGTCAGTTCGTCGATCTTATATAGTTTGGTCTGAAATTTTTCTTTTTTCTTAGTGGCCAGTTCAGCCTGAATTTGCCAGTACTCCTGAGGCTTGAACGCAAGCACAGCTTCTTCGCGCTCCGCGATCAGCCTGAGAGCCACGGATTGAACCCGGCCGGCAGAAAGGTTGCGGGCAACTGTACTCCAGAGGAACGGCGAAACAGTGTAGCCAACCAAACGGTCCAATACGCGGCGAGCCTGCTGGGCATTGACCAGGTTCATATTGATGTCGCGCGGGTTCGAGATTGCCTCGGTGACGGCCGGCTTGGTGATTTCATTAAAGGCCACGCGCACGATTTTAGCCTTGGTGCCTTTGATGCTGTTGGCTACGTGCCAGGCAATAGCCTCTCCCTCGCGATCGGGGTCAGGGGCAAGAAATATAGTGTCAGCCTTCTTCGCAGCTTTCATGATATCCTTGATTACCTTTTCCTTGCCTTTTATGACAATATATTCAGGCTCGAAGTCTTTTTTGGGGTCGATACCGATCTTTGATTTGGGGAGGTCGACGATATGACCGATAGTGGCCATGATCTCAAAATCTTTTCCCAGAAATCGCGCAAGGGTTCTTGTTTTGGCCGGTGACTCAACGATCAGTAAGTTCTTCGCCATTTTGTTCCTTTTTAGTCCGAGTTGAAACAGAGATATATATTACATCGAATTGGAACGCGTAAACTTAACCCTTCCCTCCAAAAGATCTTTCAATGCCACCATTGTAATCTTGCGGGCCTCTATTTCTACCGACGGATTCTCTTCCATTTTCTCCAGCGAGCGTAAGCGCTTGTTGTTCAAGCTCCTGGCATGCTGAGAAGCAACGATAACGGCCTCGTATCGATTGAGTCCGAGCTTTTTCAGTTCGTCGACGGGTAATCTATGCACTTCGTCCTCCTAATTAGAAAATCAATCAATTAAACTGACAATTTTCCGATTTGTTCCTCTTTTATATTTTCCGTCCGGCAATGATGGCAGTTGATAATGCTCAAAACCTCTTTGACGGCCGTATCTAAGTCCTCATTAATAACGGCATATTTGAATTTCCGATACAGGCTCATCTCTTTCCGGGCGTTTTCAAATCTAACTTTTAGTTGTTCAGCGGTTTCCGTTCCCCGACGGGTCAGTCGCTTTCTCAGGACTGATGTTGACGGTGGCAGAATGAATATGGTTATGGCTTCCGGATATTCTTTACGCAGCCTGTCAGCCCCTTTAACATCAACATCGAGAATCACCACCCCGCCGCTTTTCACGGCCTGCTCCAATGGTTTGCGCGGTGTACCATAATGATAGAGGTGAACCTTAAAGTGTTCGGCGAAGTAATTTGCTTTGACCTTGGCCTTGAAATCTTTGTCATCGACGAAAATATATTCGCGGCCGTTTCGCTCACCGGGGCGTTTCTTTCGGGTAGTATATGAAATGGAAAAACGCCAGCCATTTTTCTTTCGGGCAGGGCTTAACAGCTTGCGGCATATCGAGGTCTTGCCGCCGCCGGAGGGTGATGATATAACTACAATCTTGCCTTGTTTACTCTTCATCGTCCTGAGGGAGTCCTTCCCCGCTACTCAACATTCTGCACAAGCTCGCGAATCTTTTCGATCTCTTCCTTAATTATAATAACCATGGAAGAAATCTCCATATCGACGGATTTTGATGCTATTGTATTTGCCTCGCGGTTCATTTCCTGTAAGATAAAGTTGAGCTTCTTACCTCTTGGACCTTCGTCTTTTAAGGCAGCCTGGTACTGATCTACATGGCTCAGAAAGCGAGTACACTCTTCGGTGATGTCTGTTTTCTCGGCCATCAGGGCAATCTGTTCTTCGACCCTTATATTTTCGGGCAGCGGAGCATCAAGAAGCTCCTCGAGACGTTTGGAGATTTTTTCGCGATAGCGATCAACCGCTCCGACAGCAAATTTCTTAATCTGCTTGACCTGTTTGGATAGAACCGAAAGCCGCTTTTTCATATCACGGGCCATAGCCAGACCTTCGGCCCGCCGCATATCAACCAGACCTTTCAGGGCTTTTTCCGCCGCCTTTTTCAGGTCGTTCCAGATGGCCTCATCACTGATACTATCTTCTTCCGGTTTAGCGATTTCGGGAAGAAGCAAAAGATCCGCCAGAGCCAGATCGCCGCTGATTTTGAGCTCCTTGCGCAGTGCCGTCAATTGTATATAGTATGATTTCAGGGCCGACTTGTTGATGCGGTATTGCTCCCCCAACCCACTGTTGGCATCGAAGCCCACATATATAGAGATCTTCCCCCGGCTGATGAGCGAACCTACCAGGTCTCTAATTCTTGGCTCCATGGTGAAGAACTGACGCGGCAAGCGCTGATTGATCTCCAGGAAACGATTGTTTACGCTGGATATCTCCACCGTATACTTGCCCGTGCTTGTTTTCAATTCAGCTTTGCCGAACCCGGTCATCGAATTCATCTTATGATACCCTTAAAATAAAAAAACAGGCTAAAGAATAAGCCTTTGGCCGCATTTGTCAACTGATATTACCTTCAAAGTGACCTATTTGCCCGATTTGACACTGAAACTCAACTCTTCTCTTCCGGCTAAAACTTTGTCGAGCGTTAGTTTGGAGGGGGATTCGGATATTTGAGGCGACCTCTCGCACATAGCCTTGAGTTGCCGCGCGGAACGACATATCTCGCTGATTCGACTGGTCAGTTCTCCATCGGTAGGGTCAGCATCCATCAGAATATTCTCCGCCGTGCGCAGAATCGTTTCCAGAGATTCGTTCATTTCACTTGTTTGATCGTGTGTCATTCGACGATTCACAGCCCTCACCCGATTGGTGTGGTCCGCCCGGCTGAGTTGACGACGACGGTACAAGCCGCTGACCATACGCGGGATCACGGCATAATACGAGCTGTCTTTAATCAGCAGTTCCTCGCAGCCGCACCGGAATACTTCTTTTGTCATCTGTTCGGAGATATCCTGAGCTACTACAATTACGGCAAGATCGGGATCGGCCTGATGCAGAGCACGAACGAGGTTGGCGCCATCGCAGTCGGCGAGACAGAAATCAACTACGGCAATGTCGAACTTTTGATGTTGGATAGCTTTCCGAGCCTGCGCAGAGGATTGAGCCAGAATTACAAGAGAACCGTTTAACCGCCGGGCAATCTGCTGTTCCATAAGCATACCGTGATACCCGTTTTGTTCGACGATTAAGATTCTCGGCCCGATTTCCGGCACTGGCACGTTAGCACCTCATTGCACAGGTATTGAGATTCTTACTAAGGTCCCTTCCCCTTCGGTCGACGTGATATCTATTTCACCGCTAAGAGTTTCAATCAGTTTTTTTGTCAGCGCCAATCCGAGTCCCAGCCCCTGAATGTTCTGTATGTTCTTATCCGGGACACGGTAGAAGAAGTCGCACAATCTCGGGATATTTCTTGAGGCTATCCCCACACCGTTGTCGGCGATATCGATAGTGCACCTTTCGTCGCTGACTTCCGCTTTTATCTTTATGTTTATCTTATCTTTGTCATTGTAAACCACGCTGTTACAAAGCACATTGTAAATTGCCGCTCCAAGCACACGCGGAAGAGTCTTCATCTTCGGCATATTCTTGTATGTGCAATTCACGGCGACACCGGGATACAGCGCAAGAACCCTCTGCATCTGCTGATTAAAAAGCAGATTCAAATCAACCACCTGAACCGAGTCGTTCGTTTTGATTTGCCGCACAAATCCGGAAAGACGACGGACCACATCACGCATTCCGCTAACAGCACCATCGATCTTCTGAAGGCAATGGTTGCCATTCTCGCCGAGTTCGTTGTAGAATTCATGGCATACCTGATTGGCAGTGAATGACACGGATTTTAGCGACTTGCCCAGATTGCTCAGTACCGCTTGCCACATTTTCCAATCCACCGTACCTGCCGACATAGAATCCGCAGGCTGAAATCCGGGAATAAAGACAAAACAACTGCTCAAATCGTTGGGAGAATCACCCAATTTCATCACGATTAGTCGAGCATGCTCAATGGGTGAGGTTTTTATATTTATCGCCAGGTCGGAATAGTGACCTTCACTGCCCTCCGGTGTGGCAATATGATCGACGATCTGCTTTTCAACATGTGGTGGATTGTACTCGACGATGCTCTTGAAAGCGTCGCGATAGTTACCCTCTAGTTGGGTTTCATTGAATATCGTCAGCGTTGTGGGGTTATACCCGATAACGGCTCCCTCGTGATCGGTCAGGAAGGCCCCGATACGAAGAGAATCGAGAAAACCGACGGTAAACTTAATGTCGCACATAAGGTCCGAAGCGCTCTCAGCACCTCCGGAACTTCTAATCATTTTTGCGCCGAGAGAAATAGCCGCACGGGCGGATGTTAGCGCCGCTCCGGCCTGATGATGGTCAAAGTTCTCGGGGAAAACCAGTCTCACCAGAAACATGCTGTTATCTGCTGATTGTATCCGGGTGATATACTCATCCGGAGCAACACCGTGCTTTTCAATAACAGTCCGGACAGCTTCCTGATCGATAAACGAGTATTCTTCCCCCGTAGTCGCAACTTCGCAGTGAAGCGGGCCAATTTCGCCGATAGCGTCGAACACATGGCTGCCCGAGTCATTGCCGCTGACCGCCGAACGCGGTTCAAGATTCTGCCCCGTTTATCAGGTAGACACAGGCCTGGCGGGCTTTGGTGCATCGGCAGATGACCTGAAGGAGCTGTCTCCAGTCGAGGGCGCCATCGATAGCCAAAATATTCTCGACAATGGAGTCATAAGGACTCTGAGTTCTCGACGCCGCTTGAGAGCTGTCCAGATCGGCCTGATCGATTATAAGCTGGTAATTGACGGGGTTACCGGCAATAAAGTTCAGCGATACCACGGCGCGGGCCGTGACAGGATTGCGTGATTGATCGTAAAGCGTTATTGACGTGGAATCAAAGAAAGTCTCATAGTGATTACGGTGTGAAAGCAACTGCTCGATCAGCTTTTGAGACGGTTCATCTACGAAGTCAAGAAGTGACTTGCCAAAGAGGTCTTCTCTCGTGTAGCCGAGCAGGTCTTCTATTTTTTCATCAAGGTAGACGAATCGTCCCTTAAGATCGATTTTGCAGACGGCACATCGTTTTAAGCCGATGGCACTAGAGGACTGCTGAATGGTCATGTTTTTATCAGTCTAATTTGCCTTCAACAATTTCACATGGTATGTTTGCCGGTCTGTGTTGACCACCACGATGTATACACCGGCTGCCACAGTCTTTCCATTGAGATTGCGGCCATCCCACTGTTCTACCAATACATTTAGTGCATCGGCACTTACGGAGAAATTATTGACTTTTTCCCATACTTTTTCTCCGGAACTGTTGAAAAACGAAATAGACCTGACGTCACCGGCCTCAGGCTTGATAAATATCGAAACCTGGTCGGTGAAGGGATTGGGCCCGGCGGCAACCGGGTCTGAGGACACACCGTAAACCTGAACGGTGAAAAACGAGGTATCGACGAAATCCGTCAGTGTGGCAATTAGCCCGAAACGAACCGACGGCAAATTGGCAAGTCCGCCGCTGATTTCAAGCGATCCCGTACCATCGCCGTTATCCGTAAGAGAGACCCATTGTGGCAGATCGAGCCCGCTAAAAGACGGGATATCGTCTGACCAGCCACTCGTAACGAAATCAAACGTCCGGGTCTGATTGTACTGAACCTGTAATATCTCAGGTAAGCTGAAATCCACAAACAAGTTAGCTGTTCTGGCGGCATTGAAAAGCCCCCAACCAAAGTCGTTGTCAGGGTTGTCTCTCTGACTACCGGCAGACTTGATGCGCTCAATAAGCCCGGCGGCCGTGAGGTCCGGATCTCGCTCAAACACCAGCGCGGCCCCGCCGGCGGTCAAGGGCGCGGAGAACGAAGTGCCATTGACAAATATGTATCCACCGACATGGCTGGCAGCGTATACCCCCACACCGAGCGCCGTAATATCCGGCTTTATCCGTCCGTCGGCTGATGGTCCTGGAGACGAAAAGGAAGCCAGGGTCGAATCGCCGTTAGCGGCACCAACGGCCAGTACCGAGTCGCCATCGGCCGGCGCAATAATATGTCCCCAGGCATGATTGCGTTCGTTGCCGGCCGAATTGACCACGAGAATATTTTTTGATGCGGCTATGTCAGCAGCTATAGTAATCAGGGTCGTGTTGCCGTCGAGGTCCTCAAAAGTATAGCTGCCGCTATCCTGAAATTCGGTGTAACCGAGCGAGGAATTAATGATATCAACACCGATAGAATCGGCCCATTCTGCAGCGGCTATCCAGTTGTATTCTTCCATTTTGACTTCAATACCATTGCACGTGATCTCGGTCTTGGCCAACACGAAGTCAGCATTATGAGCGACACCTATAAGTGTCCCGGGAACGTATGCTCCCACAACCGAAAGAGTAGCCGTACCATGGAAGGTCTGGTCGGCGGAAGTCGTTGACGGGCACTCTCGTTCATCAACTGCGACATCGTCATTTATGAAGTCGTAGGTGGCAATGATACTCGTAGAATCAAAGGCATCATGCGAGGGGTCAAACCCGCCGTCAAAGAAGGCGATAGTTACGCCCAGTCCGGTTAGCTCCGCCTGATGGAGTTTGAGAGCATTTATGAACTCAGTCTGAAAGAGCGACGGTCCATATTCAAAATCGAACGTTTCCAACAGCGGAGGAACCGGTTTTGCCGAACTTATCTCATCGTCGCGATCGGCGACCAGTGTCCTCACCAGATCCACTTTTCGAACGAACGGCAAAGCCGCCGCCCGGGAAAGGCGGCCGGCATCCGCTTCTACAGCTACCGCTTTGAGCCATTTAGACACCCGCTTCACCAACACCCCGGTGTTTTCGATCTGCCGGACAATAGACTCAGGAACGGGATAATCGCGCCAATCCACCAGAAGACCATCAGGATCTGCCTTGGCCCGTCGTTTCTTTGCCCGTTCTGTCAGCACAAAGGCGGCCGGATCAACGGCTGAAGAATCGAGGTACAGCCAAAACTGTTCCTCTTGCTGCACTCCCATGGTCTTGATCAGAGAACCGGCCTGCGAGGTAAACTTGCCCGAAGGCTCTTGGGCCCACGAATATTCTGAGATCATGCCGGGGGCAATACCGGCGATGAGGCCAACAAGAATGAATCTGTATGTCCGGATTTTGAAAGTTTTCATTAGAACGAGACTTTCCGTTTAATCGGCTGTTATCAAAGCATTACTAAAAATAACGCTAAGGACGCTGTCTTTGTTCGAAGATTCCACAGGACTTTCCCGGTCTTTTCCTGAAGACGGACTGTCTGCGTTCGGTCACAGGACTTTTGCCAGAAAATCCTTTGTTCGCTGGTGTTTCGGATTTGAGAAGAACTGGTCGGGGCCTCCCACTTCTACGATTTTGCCTTCATCCATGAAAATAATCCGGTCGGCAACCTCCCGGGCAAAACCAATCTCGTGAGTGACGACAAGCATGGTCATGCCTTCTTTGGCCAACTGCTTCATAACCTCGAGAACCTCGCCAATCATCTCGGGGTCGAGCGCGGAGGTGACCTCGTCGAAAAGCATAATCTTAGGATTCATCGCCAGGGCGCGGGCAATAGCGACACGCTGTTTTTGCCCGCCTGAGAGCTGCCCCGGATAGGCGCTCACCTTGTCTTTGAGTCCCACCTTGCCCAGCAATTCGGCCGAAACACGTACGGCCTCCTCTTTTGACCTTCGGCGCACCACTCTCTGAGCCAGACAGACATTGCCAAGGACTGACAGATGCGGGAAGAGATTGAAATGCTGAAACACCATGCCGACCTCGAGCCGGATCTGGTGCATCTGATGATGATCGCGGTCAATCAGGAAACCATCGACATTGATCTCCCCGCCCTGAATTTCTTCCAGGCCATTTAAGCATCGCAACAAGGTTGATTTACCGGACCCGGACGGTCCCAAAATGACCAGCACTTCCCCCTGAGCCACCGTCAGGCTGAGGTCACTTAATGCAACAACATCGCCAAAGCGACACGTGACGTTCTTGACATCAATGATCATTTCGATTCGCTCCGTAGCCATGAATGGCAAATTTCTTTTCCAGATGCTTAACGAGCCTGGTCAGAGTGAGCGTCATGATCAGATATATGGCGCCGACCACCAGCCACGTATGAAAATCAAGAAAATATTGATTGGCGTATTCCCGTCCGGCACGGGTGAGCTCTCTGAGGCCGATAATTGACACGAGTGATGAGTCCTTAAGACAGGCAATAAACTCGTTGGCTCCGGGAGCGACGACAATCCGGAAAGATTGTGGCAATATTATATGACGTAGCGTCTGCCATCGTGTCATCCCCAGCGACATGGCTGCTTCGTGTTGACCGTAATCAATAGCTTCTATCCCTGAGCGAAAAATCTCGGCCATATAGGCGCCGTAACAAACACCGACGGCAAGCACACCCGCAACAAATCTGTCAAGGTTTATGACTTTTCCAAGGCCGAAGTAAAAGAAAAAGATCAACACCAGAAGCGGCACGCCACGGAGAGTATTAATGTAGGCGCCCGCTATGGTTCGAACAAACCGGTTGCGGGAAATACGAGCTATTCCAAAGACCAACCCCAATATCATAGCCAGTGCGTATGCCAGAACCGAGATGAGGATAGTCCAATGGACAACCTGAATAAGATAAAAGAAAATCTTAGACAGGATGCCAAGCTGTTCTAATAGCCAGGTCATGCGGTGCTGCTTAGTAAAGATCGCCCGGTGAGACCGGGTTCCCTTGCCTTCCTCTTATTTCTTCTTCAAGAGATTCTGCAAAACGTTTTCAGCTTCGCCTTTCAAGTTATCCTGAAGATTCTTACCGAGTGCGGAATAATCGATCGCAACAGCCGGCTTATCGATAGTGCCCCCGAAGCCGATAGGGAGCTTGATTCTATCCACGCTCTTATCTGTAATCAGGCCGGCCACATTGCCGAGCAAACCTCCCGAAGAAACCAGTTTCTGCGACCATTCCTTCGACAGCAGAATAGTACCGGTATAGTCTATATTTCCCGCAAAGGAATAGAAACCGTCGAGCTCGACCTCGCCCATGCTCCCCAGTTGCGTCTTCAATTTATCCACGCCGACCTTACCGTCCTTGACGATGATATTCGTGGCGAGATTTCGCAAAGCCTGCTCTTTTTCGAATTTCTGTCCCGCTTTCGAAGCCAGGTTGTTAATAGCCGAGAACAATTCTCCCGATGTAATCACCTTCCCCTGCTGCATCGAAGAGGCAGAGTTCATTGTCAGCGAATTCAGAAAGTCCTCCGGCTCCCAGCCAACAGCGCTGTAGTTGCCCTGAAGGCTGCATTTGCCGTAGAGAAATCCGCCGAACTTTGAAAAACGACTGACAAAATCATTGGCCTCGACATTGGTCGCTTGAAACTCGCCCGTGTACCGAGGTTTCTCAAAGTCAGTCAGGTCGATAGTCGTCTTGCCGGCCACATCGCCACTGTAAACTTTGGCGGTGGCATCGTAGCACTCGATTTTGCGGTCATATATCTTGATCTTCCCCTCAAGCGATGTAAACTCGACCTGGCTGTAAATCAGGGTATCGACCTCAAACGTACCCTGTCCGTCGATATCCGGAAGAATTATGGTCGAGACAGAATCCATGGACGCCGTCGCTATCACCTCGCCGGACCCCGGTACCGCCTCCGGGAACAGCTTATCGGCATCAAAGCGATGGGAACTCAGTTTGAACAGAAACATCGGCTTGGCCACAGTACTGCGATCGAGCGTCTTGATAGGAAGCAGATACGGGAATGGATTTATCAATTTGCCGGAGAAGGAGGCATCACTGGAAACAAACCGGGCCGTCATGTTCAAAACCGTTATCGTGTCCGGACCGACCTTCAGTTCGGCCTCAAAATGTTTCAACGGTTCCGGCAGCAGAGAATCGACATATGAGGCGTTCTTTATCGTCACTGTACCCGAAGGGCTGAGTTTTTCATAGTCCGTTAGCGCACCCGTCAGCTTGAGATTCAGAGCGAGGTCGCCCTCAAGATGCGGACTACCTTTTGGCGGGAGGAGCGAATTGACAACGGCCAGATTCACCTGCCCGCTCAGTACTCCATCGATCGTGGGAGCAATTTTCTCGCGTGCGGTCGAGTCAGCCATGAAATACGGAACCAGCTTGTTAAGGCGACCGTTGAACGCAAGACTTCCCGATGTCGTGCGCGCGTCGAGCTTTTTGACACTGGTCAGATCCCGGTCAAAATAAACATCAAGGTTGAACGATTCCACCGGCTCCAACATCAGATTCGATTTGTAACTACCATTCGCAACTTTGAGATCGCCCGAAAAATTCATCCGCGAGAAATCATTCGTTTTACCGGAGAGTTTAATGTTGAATTCCGTGGCTCCGGATATCTCGTGGGAGCCCTCTACCGGAAGAAAGGGCTGGAGATACACAAGATTGAAGTTACCCGCCAGCTCACCGTTTACCGTGGGGTCGTCAAAGTCCTCCACGACAAAGTGGCCCTTGAGTGGTTTATCATCGAAGTAACCGTCTTCTATCGTGAAACGAAGATTGTTATTTTTGAAATCAATGAGAGCTTTGCTGAATTTAAACTTACCGGGGACCTGGGTGTGAGTCAGGTTCATGGACGTGATAATAGCGGTTCCGAAATAAGTCAGCGTGTCGGGGCTTTCGGTGTCGTAATCAACGTCGAGATCAAGAGAGAAGTCACCATCAACCTTAATGTCCTTTGTCATCTCAAGCTGTTTCTCCGGAAGTAGCCGAAGCAGGTCAGCAACCTTCATCTTTTTGGACTTAAGGCTGACCTTGCTCTTGAGATCACCGGTGGGATCGGAAACCTGCCCTTTGAGGCTGAACTCCAGATTGTTTACGTCGAGCGTAGTTTCGTCAAAGGTCAGCAGCTTCTGGTCCATATCGTAGGCAGCTGAATAATCAAGCTTGACCGCCAGCGCGGGCAGAGGTTTGTCTCCTCCGACAAGAAATGAATCCACGGCAATCATCCCCGAAGACTCGTAGAAGTTTTTTCGGGGGATTCTAAGAGACGTGGAAAGATCAAGACCTCTGAAACTAAAAGATGTCTTAGTACTGTCGTCGGTAAAAGTCAGGTATCCGTCGTTGATTTCAAGTTTATCGAAAGTGACAGCCACCGCGGCCGCCTTAGCCTCCGGTGTCGCCTGTTCGACCAGTTCAGGTGGCGCCTTCTTCTCCATGGCTTCGAAAGTATAGTTATTGGATCCGTCAGCCCGCTTGAGCATGGATATTTGGGGTCGATTGATTACCAGCCTGTCGACTTTGAAGTCACCCGAAAGCAACGGCAGGATTCGCAGCTTTATATCGACATTGTCGGCGGTTAGAAACTGGCTGTCGCCCATATCCGGCGGGTTGGCTACGGCAACATCGCCGAGTTTCACGCCGAGACCGCCCCAGAAAGATATCTGGGCGTCACCGACTGTAATGGTGCGACCTAATTGGGCACTACCCTTCTCGACCGCAAGTTCTTTGGCTTTCTCGATCGGGAAAAATAGCCACAAGCCGACTATAGCCAGCAACAACAGGACGACAACGATACCGGCCGTCCAACTCAGAATTTTCAGTAACTTCTTCATATTCCTTTATATTCCTTTAGTTCACTCCCGGCACAGAAAATTCTAATAAGAAATCGAGCGGCGAGCAATTAAAATCGAAAGGGGGCCTGTGCCCCCTTTCGCTATGCCTTGATACTGCTAAATGGTCTAAAGCGCCAGTTTATCACCCGGTTTCAGGATTACGACCTCGGAGCCGGAGACCTTTTCGGCAAACCTTTTGGGGTCTTCGGCGATAATGTCCCAGGTGTCATAATGGAAAGGCACGACCTTGCCGGGTTGAAGGAATTCGACCGCCTTGACGGCATCATCAACGCCCATCGTGAAATTGTCGCCTATGGGCAGGAAAGCCAGGTCGATTCTATTGAGTTCACCGATCAGTTTCATATCGTAGAAAAGACCGGTGTCTCCGGAATGATAGATGGTAGCGCCGCCAATTGTCACCAGAAAACCGCACGGCGGACCGGTGTACCGCGAGGCATCAGGGCCGTAGCCGCCACCGTGATGGGCGATAGTGAGTTTGACCCGGCCGAAATCGAACTTGTGGGCACCGCCGATATGCATTGGGTGAATCTGGGCTCCCTCTGCCGCACACAGGTTGGCCAGCTCAAAGTTTGCTATAATCGTAGCATTGTTGCGCTTGGCAATCTCAATAGCGTCGCCAACATGGTCGCCGTGACCGTGGGTCAGCAGCACGTAGTTTACGTCGATATCGCTCGCCTTGACCGGTGACTTCGGATTGTCGCTCACGAAAGGGTCAATGATGAGTTTATATTTTCCTTCGGTAATGGTCACACAGGAATGGCCCAAAAATCTTACTTCCGGCATATTGGACTCCTTGATTATTTGTTAGCGACTTCGTGGTTAATTAATATTAAGAGAGAACTAACGCAGGTCAACGATATTTTACGGCAATATCAGATTATTGGCGGGCAGCACGATACAGGCAGGTCGGGAAGGAAGCGTTGAGATCGCCGGTGTGGGCATAAACGGCCCCGCGACAGGCGCCGCGACAAACGCGAAAATACGGGCATTCACGGCAGTGACCCTCGATATTCTCACGGGGATACGACGCTATCTCGGTCATCTTGGGAGACGATAATATTTCGTCGAGACTTTGCTTGCGTACATTGCCTACCTTGAAGCGGTCAAAAATCAAACTTGTGCATGGATAAACATCTCCGTTGGAGGCAATGTAAAAAGCATCCACACCCGCTTTACACTGGTGGAAATCGTATGCCGGCGGCGGTGGCCCGAAAGCAACATCGGGCAACGCGCCGGGAGAATCCATGACAACAAGTCTTTCCATGAGATCTGCAAGATCTCCGAGCCTGTCACCAAAACCCATCTTGCGGTTGATTTCGTCGGCTTTTCCTCCCCCGTGTGGTACGAACCCGCAATAACGAATCTTCTTCACGCCCAGTTCTCTGGCCATCTCGACATAGGGCAACACGTCGTCCATGGTCGCCCTACAGATTATCATGGCAAGATAGACCGGCAGTCCGGCATCCAGACTCATTTTGATACCGTCGATAACCAGTTGGAATTCTTTGGCGCTGGCCCGCCTGATGTCATAGTTTCGTTCCGCTGTGGAACCATCAAGACTGATCTGCAGAGAACTCACCTGCGCATTCTTGAGACTCTGTACGCGCTTGGCCGTTAAAGGTACTCCATTGGTCGTTATACCGGACTTTATCCCGTAGCTGTGAGCATGAGCGATGAGGTCTTCCAGGTCCTTTCTCAAAAGTGGCTCGCCCCCTGTCCATCCAATGGTTCCGACGCCAATCTGGCCCAGATAATCAATCAGACGGCGACACTCTTCGGTGCTTAGCTCACCATCGGAGACTTTTACCGCCGAACTATAGCAATGCGGACACGACAGATTGCAACGATCGGTGATACCCCAACCAACCGAACTATATTTCTTCTCAAACGACATACTGACCACTTCTCACTAACATTCAATTCCGATTGGTGAACGCGGAAGGAACATTCCCTCCGCGTTCACCGGATACAGACAAAGTTATCCGAAGCTTTTTACTCTATCGGAAGCATGATTCCGATTATCGGATAAATGACCGGCTTGCAGAGTGTCGCGCAAAGTGTTCCACACAGCAAGGTACAGTCCGACGGACAGTTGGGACCGTTTGGTCCCTTACCGCTGGTCGGCTCGATAATGAACAGCACTACGTAGCCTCCTCTCGCGTTTCATAACGGTGTCGTAACTTAAGCAGATCCTGAAGGTTATCCCTCCAGAATTTGCACTTCCCTGACATTGCTCCTGTTTGTTCGCAGATATCGATAACGCATCCTCCCCTGCAGACGGGAAAGACAGCGCACGATTTACATTCAGTATTGTCCGATCGGTCCTGTAAGGTGTACTTCAACAGGTTCTGCTGTTGAAATACATCAACCGGTCTCTCAAAGACAGTCCCGACCGAGTTGTCAACCATTGCGGAAACATCCTCCCAGCATTTAAAAACATACCCGCTGGGTGCGATTATAAAAGAACTGTCACAGTCGGTCGGGCAGGACGGTTCGGCAAGAAGGAACGGGAAATCCAATCGCAGTTGACTTTGGCCAGACAACTCTCTATAAGCACTCAGGTGGTTTCCAAGGTCCTGTTCGCTCTGGCGGCATAGACCAACCGCGTCCGCACAAACCTCAGCCTTTCCGTTTCCGGACGTAAGACTGATTCGCACTTTCGAGAGAACACCGGCTTGCCGCAAAGAGTCAAGAATCGCACTAACATCCCCCACATTGACACTGGAAAGATTTATCCTTACGACAACATCAAGAATATCAGCTGAGACCGAAATATTGGAAATTATGCGGTCGAACGAACCCTCTTCATCGGATAGTCTTCTTAATTGATCGTGCATCTCCCTCGGACCGTTCAGGGTGACCTGAGCGCCAACAACTCCTGCCGCTTTGAGTCGTAGTGACATAGCCCGGTCTAACAGAGTACCGTTGGTTATAACTGTGCTCCCACGAAGAGGGATGCCGTGCCTGGCCGCCGAGCCGGCAAGATGAGTTTGTATTCGTTCAATAGTGTCAATTTCGAGAAGCGGCTCGCCGCCGAAATATTTGACCTCGATCTGATCGGCCTTTCTGGCGTGATTGTCGATAAACTTCACCAGGAATTTCTCCGCCGACAGTCGTATTTTCATCTTATGGTTTCTACCGGAGCACGAATCGCATATGAGATTGCATGCGAAGGTCGGAGCGATAGCAAGCCTGAGAAGGCCATTTCCATATCGATAGCGAGCGTATTCGACTTTCTGGGCGGCGATTTGGTCAATATCGTCTTCAATGAGAAAACCGCCATACAGAAGTTGCTGTCTCACCTGCGAGTTGTCGTCGGCAAATGCGCCGGCCGGGTCCTCAAGGATGGCCGAGACTCTCGCATACGAATCCGCATCCAGTTCAGCCAGAGCGCCGGTCTGACTGTTAAAGAGGATCTTGTTGCCGTTGTCCAACACCGCAAACGTGTTAAACCGTGATGCTCTCACGACAGGTTGCTTTCTGTGAGGAAGTTTTTATGAAATGCTGACGTGCTGCTCGTTATCAACGCTCGGTTAAGTTATTCCAATAACTGTACTTAGCTAATATACTAGTTTAGGCTGCCTTGTCAATAGCGAAGTTTGGAAACGGGTGCACCCGGGCGAAGGTCATGGCACGCGATTGTCCCTAACAGATAACCCCACCGCCGAGAAGAATGTCGCCCCTGTAGAAAGCGACTGACTGACCGGCAGTTATAGCGCGCTGCTTCTCATCGAATATAACATGGACCGTGCTGTCGGTCAAGGGAGTAACCCTGGCCGGCGACGCTTTGTGAAGATAGCGGATTTTAACCTCGGCCCCGAATGTCTCGCGTGGCGCGGCGATACTGACCCAGTTGACACCATCCGCAGTAAGTTCGCTTTTGAAAAGAGCATCATCGTCACCAACCACCACAACGTTGTTGGCAACATCGATTTTCTGCACATAAAGAGGTGTCGGGTAAGCAACCCCCAGTCCCTTGCGCTGACCTATAGTGTAAAACGGCGTCCCCTTGTGCCGGCCCAACACGGTGCCATCTTCGTGCACAATGTCGCCTGCTTCATAGCTGCGCCCGGCTCTGGCCTCGTATTCGGTAAGGAAGCGGTGATAGTCATCATCGGCGACAAAGCAGATTTCACGTGACTCCGCCTTTTCGGCGGTACGAAGGTTGTACTTGCGGGCGGTTTCACGAACTTCGGACTTAAGCATTCCACCCAGTGGCATGAGCGTTTTTGAAAGCGCCTCCTGGCTGACGCCCCACAGGACATAGGACTGATCGCGGGTGTGGTCTTTACCTTTGCGAATCTGATACCGGCCGCTTTCGGTTTGTTCGACAAACGAGTAATGTCCGGTGGCTATATAATCACAGCCGACTTCCTGTGCCTTGCGAAGGAACTCGGTCCATTTGACATCGGTGTTACACCGTACGCACGGATTCGGCGTTCGGCCGGCCCGGTATTCATCCACGAAGTTTTCGATTACCTTCTCTTTGAACTGCTTTGACATATTGAGGACATAAAAAGGCGCATCGATCGAGTCACAAACCATCCGGCAATCGGTAACGGAATCGATTGTACAGCATCGGCCGTCTTTGTGGATATCACCGCCAACATCCACATAGTCCCAGAGTTTCATATGGGCGCCAACGACCTCGTAGCCACTCTCTTTCAGCAGCAGAGCTGCTACCGAGGAGTCCACGCCTCCCGACATTGCGACCAAAACTGTTTTACCCATAGTCTATATCCAAAGAAAAGGGTCGCCGGGCGACCCCTGTAATTTGCTCTGTACCGAGCCAACCTATTTTCTACTGTATACCGGAGACATCTCGCGCAGTTTTTCGATAACTCCGGGAAGAACACCAAGAACGTAGTCGAGGTCGTCCCGGGTCGTAGACCGGCCAATAGAGAAGCGGATAGCTCCCTGCGCCATGATATTTTCAACACCCATTGCTTTGAGCACATGTGACGGTTCCGTAGTCCCCGAAGTACAGGCCGAACCAGACGAGCATGCAACGCCTTTGAGATCCATTGCCAACACTATTGACTCTCCCTCAACGCCCCTGAACGATATGTTCATGGTCTGCGGCACCCTGTTCGTGCGCGAGCCGTTAAGAGACACATCCGGTATAGAGGCTATCACTTTGTCGATAAAGTAATCGGCGAGTTCCGACATTGATTTATAATCCTGCTCCTGCCGTACGAGCGCGATCTCGAGAGCTTTGGCAAACCCTACGGCACCCGCCACATTTTCAGTACCGGGACGGCGCTTCTTCTCATGCGAACCGCCGTAAAACAGTGGTGATACTTTGATTCCGGACCGGATATAGAGAGCCCCTATCCCCTTCGGCCCATATATCTTATGGGCGGTGATTGAGGCCATGTCGACATCCAGCTGCCGAACGTCAACTGCTACCTTCCCGGTCGACTGAACAGCATCGGAATGAAAAAGACAGTCCTTCTCGTGTGCGACATTCGCAAGCGCCTTAATGTCCTGAATTGTACCGGTTTCGTTGTTGGCGTGCATGACCGAAACTATGGCAGTCTTGTCGGTAATCAACTCCCGCAATTTGTCTGCTGAGGAAAAGCCCTCGTGATCCACCGGCAACAGATCGAGTTTGTAGCTTCCACCGTGAGCAAGGTACTCCGCCGGTTCCAGTACGGCGTGATGTTCAGCGGCGCCGACTACAACGCGGTTTTTCTTATCGCGGTACCTGATAACCGTTCCCAGTACGGCGATATTATCGGACTCGGTACCACCGGACGTGAAATACAGCTCCGATGGGTCACAGTTGATAACCGCGGCTATCTGCTCACGGGCGTTTTCGAGTGCGACCTTTGCATCGCGTCCAAACGAATGTACCGAACTGGCATTGCCGAATTTCGTTCTCAGGTACGGGAGCATTGCCTCAACCACAAGTGGATCGACAGGTGTGGTGGCATTATGATCGAGATAAACAGTCTTCATATATTCCTCAGGTTCCTGACTTACAACATTGTAACAAATACGAACAGGATGCCGGTGTTGGTTGTTCCGGGCTACCTCAACTCATTAGAAGGCATACAATATAGTGAAATGCCAGCGTGTGGCAAAGTCATATTTGTCGGTCTCTATTCGCCGGGCATAGTCGATTCTTATGGGACCTGCCGGGGACATTATTTGAAAACCGGTGCCATAACTCAAAGCAAGATTATCGAACGTGATTTCGCTGTTATTTCTAAAACCGTTGCCCATATCAAAAAAGACCGACTGATACAGAGGAAGGGTTTCGAAAAAACCACCGAGGCCGGGGAGGGCCTGCAGAAACTGAATGGTTTTCCATCTGAATTCCTGGTTGAAAACCAGGGTGATTCGGCCACCCTCGGCGGAACCGTCTTCGTACAGCGGCCCCAGGGAGTTTTCCTTAAATCCCCTGATAGTATTAGCGCCGCCCAGATAGAGTCGCTCTTCGGTGGGAACGATGCTGGATTGGCCAAAAGCGGTAGCATAACCACCTTTCAGGCGAGTGGCAGAGATCCAGCCGGGCCATACAATCTGATACCTGCCCCAACTGGCCTCAATTTTGTAAAAGTCGTCGTCGCCTCCCAGAAAACCGCCAAAAAACTCCACCGAGATATCGCTAACCGAGCCTTTCCTTGGAATAAAGATATTGTCGCGACTATCGCGGCGATACGATGCGTACATTTTCCGCCGGGCCGATATTCCTTCTTCTTCCTTTATCAGTTCCTCTGTACCTTCGGCGATATCTGACAGCTCAACCTCGTTGTACTCCAACCCCGCCGTGGTTTTCACTTTGTCGCCGAACCATTTGGTTGTGGAAACTGAGACCGACCAGGAACTGATAACAAAGTCTTGAAGAGTCGACCTTATCGGTGGTTCATACTGACCTGTGAAAGAAACCGGCATGCGCAGCCCCAAAAACCACGGCTCGGTATACCGGATCCAGTACCTGTGGGTGATGAGGCGGGATTCCTGTCCGAGACCGAACGAGTAATCCGATTGAAAATTCAAACGACGGGTACCTATGAAATTTCGCTTCCCCAGACCTAATGAAAGGTCCCAGATAAGATCTCTGAGTTCCGATTGTCCGGCGCCGGTCTTGACCGATATATAACGGGGTTTGCGTTCTCTTACCTTAAGGAGAAAGTCCGGACTAAGACTGTCGCCGCCATTTTCCGTCCGGGTCAGCTGCAGATAGCTGAAATAACCCGACTCAAATAGCCGTCGTTGTGAATCAACGATGGATTTACGACGGTAAAGATCCCCCGGCTTGAACGTAAGCTCCCGCCGGGCCACGAATTCCGGATAGTCATCGGTGCCCTCGATAGAAATGTCACCGAAGTGTACCAGTGAGTCCGCCTCCACGACGAAAGTGATGGCCGTAATGGGTCTCGTTGAGAGCGTATCAATATCGTAATTTACCCTGGCATACGGATAGCCGTTATTGGCCAGCACTGTCTTCATGTCAAAAACGACCTTGTTGACCGCAATTGGATTCACCGGATCGCCCGGCTTGAGTTTTCGATAAATCTTCGAGAACTGAAAAGTGAAACGGCTGTCATATGTACCGGTGACAGTGGAAGGACCATAGAAGAACTGACTGCCCTCGTTTATTGTCACCCTTACGAGCGCCGTGGAGTCATCGCCGAGTATCTCGAAAGTCTCATCAACCTGAACTCCCAGGAAACCGTTGATATAATACAGGTATTTTATTTCCAGCGTATCGCGTCCCAGCGTTTCGCGTTGAATGCGACTTCGCCTTTCCCCCGTAAGCACATCGAACAGGGTACGAACCTTTGAGTACATCTTGCTCTTTATCCTGGAATCTTGGAAGAAGGAGTTGCCTTCGACGACAATGGAGTCAATCACGGGTTTGTCCCGCACCCAGCGCAGAGTGACCTTATCGAGTGGCTTCGCCGCACAAAGTCCGGGGAAAGTCACCAACATCAACAAAAGAAGCGTGGCAAGTCTTCTCACTAAAATTCCCAATATAATTTCAGATTCATATGATACAGCTCATCTTCGTCTCTTAGTCCCTCAAGCAACACCGACCGATTGAACCGGTACTCAAATCCCACCTCCTGACGGCTCTGGCCGGAAATGGCAGAACGGCCATACAAATATAGATTGGGCGAGGTATAAAAGCCCAGCGTTACCCTGGTATTGAGAGGGTCGAGTTCACCCGAGTAGCTCGGGTCGATCTCGAACGTTTCCACGCCGAGGTGCCTCAATTGCCGCGACCCGATACGGGAAACCTGTGTCGAAAGCAGGTCGGTCATGCGGCGTTCGATGCCCCCACTGGCCGAAGCACCGGCGTCGTCGCTATACACGTTAGCTACAAGCAATGGAATGATGTCTTCGCGCGAGTTGACATCAGAATCATCAGTCGGATTAATTTCCGGTTCTTCCAGCGTGCCGGTGACATGAATACCCAGCTCCAGCTGCTCGACCTGATTTTCTTCCTCGGCACCGCCCCGGCTGCCGGCCACGCGGGTGTAAGCAGTAATGTCAAGATTTGGATTGAACGTCTCTCCCCCTTCGAACGTAACCCGACTACCGGGCTGGATAGTGAAGGTCTTATCGAACAGGAAACCTCTCCCCCGCAATATTTCCATTTCACCTATAAAACTGTAAGTCCCCGACTCACGAAGCATCGTGATCTCACCTGCGAATTCCGCGTCGATATCCTGATTTTTTATCCAGTAGTTGGAAATGATGTCAATATTGACGGCCAGATTCCAGGTGTTCTCGCCCGATAAGGCCGTCATAATCGGCGAACCCTGATCGGGTTCGGCAAACTCGACAAAATAATCCATGGACACAAGCTGAAGATCGCCTGTTACCAGCGGCGGGGTGTCTCCCTCAACGTGTAGTTTGCCTTCGATTCTTCCCTTGATATCATCGAGCTCGTAGCGGAACGGAAACTCATCCGGGATTGATACATCCAGACTATAATAGAGACTGTCGAGCGACTTGACAGTTACGGTACCTTCCACAAAGGCGGATTTCTTCTCTTTGTCATCACGGACATAAGCCTCGATGCCGTCGATAATGATCCGATTGTCGTTCATTCTGACTCCGGCCGAATCTGAATGGATCCAGTCCTCAAGATCGAAGTACTTCAGCCGGGCATCCACGATAAAGGCCTCTCCTTCCAAATGAGGGTCAAGAGGGGTGCCGGACAAAACAAAATCGGCAAAGAAGTCACCTTCGAGCTGTTCCACCGATGGCTGCAGCAAAGTGACGAGGTCGAAACGGCTATCGACCGCAGCTATGGATATGTTCATAGGCAAGTCAGGAAAGCGTTCAAGAGAATCGGCGGTAAAAGCGAGGTCCGAATAGAAGGAACCTTCGGCACGATAATCACCGTATCCGGACAACAGTTGGAAATTCACTATCTGCAAAAGCCGATCACCATAAACAAGACTGGTGGCGACATCCCCGAGCACGAGGTCCTCGTACACAAGAGAATCAATCTCGGCATTCAGTATAAACTCCGGTCGCATAAACGAACCGGTCACTGTCGCCTCGCACGACAGGAGACCATCAACAAGAAGACTTTCGGCGAACAGATTCTTCCACGGTTCTATCGGAATACGGTTGAGAAGTATCTGCAGGTCCATCGTCTCATCGTAATCGGCCCGGCCATTCACCGATAGACGGGCGCCGCTGTTGCCTATGACGGCCTGCAGAATATTAAATCCGAGTGAATCCACCTCTACTTCCATGCCGGCGCGGTTATAAAAGGTCTGTCCAAAAAGGTCCAGTATCAGGGTATCAACCGTAAGCAAATTGGGCAAAGCTTCATAGTCAAAGAGTCCCACAGTGTTCAGGCGCGTGTATGGATTGTGTATACAGGCCGTGTCAAAAAAGACAAAATTGGAGTCTACCCGCAGCAAAGCGTAGCCCGTATCGTAAGGCATATCATACGCGGTCCCCCGATAGTAATCGACCTCGACAGAACCAAGCTTGCGCGACAAAAAACGTTCTATATCGACGGTAGCATACAGGCTGTCACTGTAGAGGCCGTAAATCCATACCGAATCGGAGATGAAATATCCCTTCAGGTCCGGATCCGAGGTCTTCCCCGTAAGCGTTGCTTCGGCTTGACCCCGTCCCCCCGGCTGGTCGATAAAAAGTTTCCCCTTGTAGCGATCGAGATTCTTTAAGTCCGCGGATATAGCCAGGTCCATATCCCCGGAGTATTCGACTACGCCATTAGCATAGAAGACATTCTCGAAGTATTCAACCCTGAAAGAATCAGGGAAGATGATGGAGTCGGTGGTGATGACGATGTCACCTGCGCCTCTCTGAATCGGATATTCATCAAACGAAGATTCGTAAAGCCAGGTACGTATGTCGAGCACTAAATCGGCTTTCTTGAAAGATTCGCCATACATTATAATATGGCCGTTCAGGTCCGACTCGAAGGTATTCTCTTTCAGATTGTTCAGATTGAACTGACGAAAATCAGCCTGCAGGTTGTAGGTCTCCACCGGCCCATTGAAGTCAAGATAGCCGCTCCCGTCTATTCCGCAGTTCCCGAAAACGGTTCCATAAAGAGTGTCGATTTGAAGCAATTTGTCATCAAATGAAAAATCCACGAACAGGTTCTGAAGAGCCATGAATAGAAATTGCCCGCCGATATCCACCGAGCCGCGCAAGGCTCCGCCGTTGAATTCCACCGTGCCGTTAACATCGACCGCACCTTTGAGGCGCGGACCGATGAACGTGCTGATGTCGGCCAGGTCGACATTATCGGCCGCAAAGGAAATTATTCCGTTCGGTGTATCCTGAAGGTCAATATTACCATCCATCTTGGCCCTCATAGTGCCCACCACGAGAGCAATATCCTTAAACAGCAATCTGTTGTCTGCAAACGTTATTTTGCCGCCGGCGGCATCCAGGGCGAGCTTCTGACGGTTCGATGCAAATTCGAACTGCTCAACATCGACAGAATAAGTATCCTCTTCTCCCTTGAGCGCCAGGGAAATGAAGATATCGTCGAAAGTGAGAGTGTCATCCGGTTTGATCAGCTTGACCGAGAGTCTATTGAGTCCGAGCCTGCCAATTGAAAACGAAGGAGCCTGGGATGCGGGCTTTTCCGGATCGGCGTCTTTCGGTCGGAAATCAGGTATTATCCAGTCACCGGAAGTATCTCTGAGCAACACCAGCTCTGCGGAATCGATAGTGAGATAGTCGAAGATGAACCTGCTATCCCACAAATTTGCCAGAGCGTACGAAGTCGACAGCCGCGGGATGCTCAGCAACTGATACCGGCGTAGCGAATCGTCATAGAATACGGTCACGTTCTCGACGAGAAGGTCGGACAAGAAACTCCCTTTGACCTTTCCGACGGTAACATCAAGACGATACCTCTGACCAACCAGCGAGTTCAATTTCGAATTGATGATCCGTTCAACTCCGCCGAGTTTGAACAGGTAGAGGTACAAGCCGGCGATGACTATCACCAGAGAAAACACGACGACCAACGCAACTTTTATCCACCGACGAATTTTCATTTTATTAGCTGACTGATGATTCTTAATGCCGAGTCGAAGCCGTCTCCGGCTGCGAGTCCGATATCTTCAATTACGAGTCTGACCAGGTCCGGGGATGCACCGACATTCAGGGCACCCCTGATATGGGAATGAAGTTGTTTCTCTCTATTTTCCATCATTAAAAAGGCGATTATGGAGAGCTCTCTTGCGATTACGCTCACCGCGGGTCTGGAGAGCACCTTGCCGTATCCTTCGATAATCATCCACCGGAATACTTCCGGCGCCATAGCCGACACCCGATCCATGAGAAGCTGGTTGTTGCGGCCATATACTCTCTTGTACAAATCCATGCCGTTGTCGAACCACTGCTGAGATTCTCCGGGGCTAATCGGCTTGCACCCATCGTAAACCTTATCTTCGGGCAGAATGCGATTGAGCGTCTCGGCGGCAATCAGCATCCTTGGAAAGCCGAGAAACAGATATGACTGCAGCACGATCTCATAAAATGAGGTTCGATTCAATCCATAGCGACGCCCGATCTCGATTGCCCTGGCCATAACCCTGTCATCAGCTAAAGCAATGGCCGCCGAATACACCGCCAGCGCCCGTTCAGCCGCGGACACTTCCGGAGCAAACGCATCCAGTTGGGCAACAAGAGCATCCATGTCTGCTGTTCGGTTCACGAAGGTAAGTTAAAGGAAATAAGCGAAAAATGGCAATGTAAAACTTGTCACCGCAGCCGGCCGATGCGGCTTTCAAGCTGTTGAATGTTCTCTTTGAGAGCCCGAATTTCACTGAGCAATGAGTCTTTCAGCGATTGGGGCAGCCTGTCGGTTGCAGTTGAGTAAACCGAACCGGCAAATGCTTCATTATCAGCTTTGCCAACCCTTACAGTGATCCAGTAAGGATGGTTCTGTCTGAGGACACCGAACTCAATCTCCGTTCCCGGGGCCGACTGCTTAACCATACTCGCCAGCAATGTAGCCGACGGCATACCGCGTCGATTGACACTGAAAAGCAGATCACCATTTTTTAACCCGGCTCTGGCGGCAGGTGAATAAGGCACCACACGGGTAACAACAACGCCCCGTTCAATCAGGATTTCGGGAACACCGGCTTTCGCCAGCTGACTGCTTCCCCGAACTTCAAGAGGCGGAAATATCTCAATCTCGGCAGTCGTCAGGCCAAGATACCCGGCCGAACGGTCACCATGATTTATGAGAACATCAGCAACTTCCAGCACTTCAAAGGCCGGAACAGCCAGACCCATACCGCCGAATCCGCCTTGATCCATACCACCCACAATAATTCCAATCAATTCGCCCGAAAGATCAAAGACGCCACCACCGAGCGTTCCCGAAGTAATCGGGGCGGTGAATTGCATCACCCCATCGGGCCGGACACCGGCACAAAAGCCCAGTGAAGGAGCAGCCCGGAGACCATAGGCATTACCCAGAGCGACCACCATCTGCCCGGCACAGCCAAGTTCCCGTGATAGACGTGCCGGCTGACCGACCGGCTGCGATAGTCTCAGCAAGGCCAGCCCACTTTGGTGGTCAACGGCTTCGACCATTGCCTCGACGGTCTTGTCTTCGTATGTCACTCGAATTTGGGGTTTATTGGCAACCGAAGATGCCATTACAAGAACATGTCCGGCAGTGTCGTATACGATTCCCGTAGCTATGACGTTATATACGGTCTCCCGTCCCGGATCAGTGCGAAAGCCGGGCGCCGAAGCTGAAGGATAAGAAGACTCGACCGCAACGACGGAAGTAGACATGCGGTAGATAAGCTCGCTCAAGCCACTTTCGAAGCTGGTCAGCGAATACTCTTGTCCAATGGCAGTCGAAGAAAAAAAGACCGCCCAAAAAGCTATGAGAGCGTACTTTCCGGCGGCCTTAATAATACTACTAATTATCATTTCAATAAACCTTCATACCCTCCTGCACTGCGGATCCAGTCGGCAATCCGTACACACGCACCACCGGCCGCACCCTGAAATAATCCGGCATATAGGGCACACGATATGAGGCCTGAGAGGTTACCTGCCTCACACCGGAAGAATATCCAACCGGGTCGAAGCCGTTCGATGAAGTCATGGAGGAGGTCAGAGTATTTACTCTTTCCACCCGCGCCAGTTCGTCATTGAGGGACCAACTGCTGTGCATCGGCACTGTCAGGTTAGGATTGTTGACCGGCTGCACGGTAAGATAGGAATCATCGAGAGCTCTTGTCGTGGAACTCATCAAACCTACATCCTGCTTCAACTCCGGCGACACGGCCACTATCGAGATGAACAGAACCAGGCAGGCGGTCACCACAACCGGCACCAGCTGCCCCCATGTCACTCGCGGTGCTGACTTCGGCAGGAAGGCCTCAGTTCGAGTCTCAGCGAATCTCTCCCGGGCAATCCGGTTTAGAAGCTCAGTGTTGAAATCATCGGAAACTCTCAACTCGCCGATCTCGGACCGGGCATCACTTAAAGATTTATAGAAGGCCTCTTCTTTACGACAGGTCGAACAGGTCGAAAGGTGTTCGCTAACGGCCAACCTGTTCCGACCACTCAGCTCATCGTTACAATAGGCCGACAGGTAAGAGCGCACTTTTCGACAACGCATCGTAACCCTCCAATTTGGGCTGTAGTTTCTCTCGCAACATCATGCGAGCACGGTTAACACGGGACTTGACCGTTCCCAATGGAACGCCAAGCATCTTGGCCACCTCTTCGTAAGGAAGTTCCTGAATGTCGCGAAGCATGAAAGCTACACGATATTTTTCGGGAAGCTCCTTAATGGCGCCTGTCAGCGCCTGAGGAAGCCGGCTTGGTAATTTCATTTCCACCGCAAAATCGGTCTCGTTCCCTTTCATTTCGGTAATGTCAAAGAATTTGAATTTCTTTCTCTTGCGAAGTTCGTTTCGAGCCAGGTTTAAGGCAATCGTGTAAATCCATGTCGAAAAACAGTGCTGAAAATTAAATGACTGCCTGTGCTGGTATACTCTCACAAAAGTCTCCTGGACGATATCCTGAGCTTCTTCCACCGAGGATAACATCCGCCCGATAACATTCATCAGTCTGTCTTTGTAGCGATCCACAAGCTGATTGAAGGCGACCATGTCTCCGTTCTGGACAGCCTTTATAAGAGCAAAGTCGATATCTTTTTCAGTTTCCTTAACCATTATAAATCCTATCTCGGAAGCGCTTAATAATAATACCCGTCAGGCAAAAGAAAGTTCCAGCCAATATTGCTTTCGGCCTTAGTCTATTTAGCTGGCTTATAATAAGTTAAGCATTTCGGCCGATTGGTCAACGACTTTTTTTGAGCAGAGAACCGGCCAATCACCGGGAAACCTCTTTTAAAAAAGACCGGCGAGCCGGTTAAAACAATTCCGGCCAGGGACTTATGTAAATTAAAATGACCGACAGCAAAGACAATCAGGGTAGGTACGACAAATTTACGGTAAACTTTGAGCAGGTCGCTGCCAAAATACTCATTAGTGAGAATCAGGCAAAGGTGAGTCGGGGACAATATGATCCCCAGGAACCCCGAAATGTAGGCCAGGAAGATATGCGCCGGAACGATTTGCGGCTGATACAGATAGCCGGCCAGCAGAGTGTATCCCAGACCTACATAGGCGGCCACCATACCGGTAAGAATGCCGGCGGCAAAACATACCAGGAAAATAACGAGCCCGGCAGGTAGATTCAACGATGCGGCAATGGATGGAATCGCTTTTATCGCTCCCGAGAGTTCGAGAGCGGTTTGAAACGACAGAATTCCAAACACCAAAAATATCAGCTTAACAGAAAGCCCCTCTTTCAGAGCAGCCTTGAGCTTGCCCACTGCGGGCCTTGTGAGAAGAGCAACCAGCACCAACGCCACAGCGACGGCGATAGCCAGTTCCAGCTTAAAGATAGCGTAGAGCCCGATAGCTAAAGCTATGGGCCAAATTGCGCCCCCTATTCCGCGCAACGCCGAGAAAGTATTCACGGAATCGGCTCTGTTTACCTCAATCTTTCGAGTGATGAAGATCACGCCCACTGTTGCCATCACGAAGGTCATGGGCAGTTGAAGCAACGATACTTTATAGATCGGCAGACCGGTAAGAGCTTCCGTTAGGATCAAACCGGGATATATGGGCCAACCAAATTCGGCAATGTGTCGAAACCAGTAATTCGTAACCAGTTTGAATTCCGGAGAATGGTCCCCCTCGGACAAAACATTGTCGACCAGAGGGGCCGAAAGAAGCGAACCACCCGGCATAGGCATAAGCCCCACAAGGGTAGGCAATATGGTAGCTGCCGTTCGACCTCCCCCCGGTAGTTTTCGGCAAGCCGCGGTCAATTTATTGAGAAAGCCCAGTTCTTTCAGCAAGGCGCCAAGGATTGTGATTGAAACCACGATAGCCGTCAGGGAGATGAATCGTTCCGACTTAACCAGTTGCCAGTAACCGTTCAGTAGAACCCGGAAATTCAAACCGTAAAAGACAGCCGTGATAATGCCGGCTCCGAACAAAGTAACCCCGACCGGGATTTTCCGTCTCAGGGCTATAACGATAACAACCAGAATGGCTACAAGCTTAACGGCATCCATGGTGCGTATGTAAGCTAATAAAGCCACATTGTCAATCGGTTTACCGTCAGCCAAAAAAAACCTGACAGCAACAAGGAGGGCGCTTATAATGGTGAGCCATCGAGAAACAATTTCTCTTGAAGGAGAACACTGGGCTCATGCGTAGTCGCGCCTTAAAAACGGTAACGAGCATCAACGGCAGGCTGGTCAAGCGCGGCCAGGACAAAATATCCGTCTTCGACAATGCCCTGCTGTATGCCGAGGGATTGTTCGAAACGTTCCTCGCCGTAGACGACAGGATCATTTTCGAATCAGAGCACCTCCGAAGGCTGTACAAGGGCGCCGGCGTGATAGGACTGCATCCGCCGGTTGATGAAGATCGCCTGAGGCAGTGGATGGCCAAAACTCTGCGGTCCCACCCGGACCGAATCAAGAAACTCCGCCTGACTGTCACCAGCGGAGAATCAGCCCGATGGGTCGGCACACCGGGCGAACCACAGGTGATCCTGAGTGTATCCCCGCACGAGATGCCGAAGCAGCCATTCAAGCTGCACGTATCCAAATTCAGAGTCGACCACAAATCCGTATTCAGAGTGATAAAAACCATATCTTACGCTATTCATGCTGCCGCCCTGAAGCAGGCCCGCGCTGAAGGCTGTGATGACGCTCTTATGCTTAATGAGGACAATAACGTCGCCGAGGTCACCTCCGCCAATGTCTACTGGGTTAAGAGAGGGCGCATTTACACACCTCCGATCGGCTCAGGGTGTCTCGAAGGCGTCACGCGGGGAATAGTGATAACGGAGTCTAAGAAACTCGGCCTGTCGATTGAAGAAAAAAACTGCACGCTCCGGACGCTAAGAAATGCAGACGAAGTATTCATATCCAGTTCTCTCAAGCTGGTCGTGGGGGTTTCTCTCATCGTAACTGACCGACAGTCACGCAATATCCCCCGGGGGCCTGTCACGGATGCATTGTATCACCATTTCAGAAAGATGACAGGGCTGAAATAACGCTTTTGTTTTAAATTGACTTGGCCTTCCCAACTGCTCTAATTTTCCCACAAGAAGTTATAGTCTGGACTCCAACGAGAAGGATAGATATCATGAATAGACCGCAATGTGTTTTCGCAGCACTCGCTATATTTTTTGTGACGTGGCTTCCGGCAAAAGCGCAGGAAGATTTCAAGACTAATCTTTACGATGTCCCGCCGCGGTCACTGGTGGACCTGCCCACGGCAGGAACGTTTCCGCGAGGATATTTCAATTTAGGCGTCAGGTTATATCCCGGCGGGGGCGCTATAGGAAATACCGATATCGGGTTATCCAACCGTTTGACCATAGGAATCTCTTTCGGCGGTGAAGGCGTCATCTCCAACGCCGATCCCAACTGGAATCCGACCATAGAGTTCAACGTAAAATTCCGGGTGATCGATGAACTGGAGTACTTCCCCGCCGTCACGGCTGGTTTCTGCTCACAGGGATTCGGGGCTTTCAGCGAAGAGTATGACCGGTACACTTTCAAGTCGAGAGGTTTTTTCGCCGTTGTCAGCCGGAGCTTTTACTTCTATCAGTGGACCTCGGGATGGCATCTCGGCGTGAATTACTCGCTTGAAAAAGAAGTCGACGACGAAAAAGATGTCAACTTCTTCGGCGGCTTTGACGCTACATTCAAATACAACCTGGCTCTCCTTCTTGAATACGATGCTGCCCTCAACGATGATCGATCGACCCTTCCCGATGGCCGACCGAATGTCTTTGGCGGCAAAGGAAGAGGTTATCTGAATCTTGGTATCAAGTGGCTGTTTGCCGAGAATCTGGAGTTGGAAGCACACCTGAAGGATCTTCTGTTAAATCGCCGCGAATCTGATACGATTACCAGAGAGATAACGATAACTTATATAGACAAGTTCTGATTGGATTACAGCGCGAATTTGCGCCAGCGCTTCAACACCAGTTCTGCGAATTCACCGACGCTGTCTATCACTTTTTCACGATACCGGCGGGCCTGCTCAACATCGAAATTGGGCTGCCCCTCCCCCTCTTTGTACAGAAGGATTGAACCCGGCACCGGGTAAACATCGGCGCCCGGCCTGAAAAACCAGGCCAGGTCCGGGTCGTGCGTGCCCTCATCGACCAGACCGGGGTCTATGGCCTGCACCATAGCGGTCTCATCGGTGCCGGCGTGTCCACCGGCATGCCCGAAAACTTCCTGCGTAACATCAGCGCACAGGTGCCACCAATGAATCACGGCTACGTTGGCTTTCTTTTCAAAATGGAATTCGGTAGCCACCGTTTTCAAGTCGGTGTTATTGCCGCCATGGCCGTTCATGATAAATATGTTCTTGAACTGAGAATCAACCAGCGAGTTCAGCACATCGCGCACATATAACCGGAACGTATCCGGCTTTACCGTAAACCCGCCGGGATACCGGTACAACGATTTGGTGATGCCATAGTTGATTGTCGGTGAAATAAGCGCGTTTATGCGCCCGGCTATGCCGTCGGCGATATCCTCGGGGATCTTATTGTCGGTCCCCAGGCACGAGGAGCCATGCGCCTCAACGGTACCCACCGGCAGAATGACGGTGTCGATCTCCGATGGTACCCGTTTCTGAATTTCTAACCAGTTGAGACGATCAATGTGCCGCTGCAACTATGGCTCCAATCTGGCCAAAATTCGTTCCAGCACTTTTTCCGTTTCGCGGGCAGACTGTTCATCACCTTCGAAGCGGAACTGGTTAATGTCGCGAATCATCATCTCGAGTTCTTCGGCGTTCTCCACGCAGTACCAGATTTCCAATTCCGACCAGGCAAGATCCTTTGTCGTGAAAGCATCCGACACCTCAGAGTATATGGCCGGTGATTTCCAGTCGAACTCGGAAAGATTGATCTTATACGAACCCGACATACCTATCACATAATAGCGACCTTCCGGCGTCGGACCGAATACCGCATCGGATTTGGTGAGCATCTTCAGAGCCGTACTCAGCATACCTGCTCTGATAGTAGGGGTTCGACTCCCGGCTACCAGCACATGCTTGTAGCCCTCATCGAAACAGCTCTTAAACACTTCTTCAACGCGTATACCCCATCGGTTCTTTTCAAGCTCAGTAGCTTTGAAACGAGTCTTGAAGAAGTCTTCGTGCTTACCCTTGAGCCTTTTGGCCAGGTAGTCGGTAACGATCTTGACCAAACGTATTCTATCGGGGTTGTTAATATAGAACAGTCGGATATCTGCTTCTTCCACAGCGGAAGCATTGACGATGGTATCAGTAATAAAAGCCTGATGCAGGAAACGCAGATTATCTCCCTGGATAGGTCCGAAATCCATCGAGGAACCATCTTCCTTGGGTTCCTGGATACAAATGGCTATTACAGAATCTCTTTTTTTCTTTTGGTGCATGAGACCCGGTTGAGCGTATGGTTAATTTGCTCACAATATATGGGTAGCGATTTGGGTCGTCAAGATTATGCAAGTCGAAAATCGGATAATTATTTTTATCCGATATTTTGCAGGGCCGGCACTTTCTGGAGAATAAACGCCGATATCAACTGAAGCCAGTTGAAGAATATCATGATACCAACCAGCATCAGCAGCGAACCGGAAATAATCTCCACGGCACGGAAGTGACGTTTGATAAATCCGAAAGTGCCTATTAAGTAGTTAAATAACAGAGCGGTAAGTATAAACGGGATTCCCAGACCGGCGGAATAAAATAACAACAGCATTACGCCATGGCTTACCGATCCCTGTTGCGCCGCCAGAGTCAGGATAGCGCCCAGGATTGGGCCGATGCAGGGAGTCCATCCGAATGCGAAGGCGATTCCAATGGCCATGGAACCAACAACACCCATGGTTTTCTTTCGGGCGTGAAAACGTTTTTCATAGTTGAGAGCCTTAATCTTGAATATGCCGACCACATGAAGTCCGAAAGCAAAGACCAGGACACCTGCTATCTTGTTGAAAAGGTTGAGATTCGACTGTAAAATTTTGCCGATCTTGGTTGCGCCGGCTCCGAGCAAAACAAACACCAGGGAGAATCCAATCACGAAAAACACCGTGTTGATCAACATCTTCCACAGCTGCGCGCGGGATCTCTCTTTGGAACTCAACTCCTCGATTGAAACGCCCGAGATGAAAGAAAGATAACCGGGAATTAATGGCAGCACGCACGGCGACACAAAGGAAAGAAGTCCGGCCAAAACGGCGGCAGGAATTTCTACAGTCGGTTGATCGAACACAATTAGGTCCTCACCTCTTTAAATCTTTTAGGGTAATTAAACAACTGAGCGCAGGAAAAGTTTTGAATCACTGATTCTTTTCAAGGTGCTTGATAATTTCCCGTTTGAGCAGGTCCAGCAATTTCTCGCTATCTATTTTAGCGGCAATTGATTGGGCCACCTTCTCCGCCAGTTCAGATATGAAGCGACGCGTAAATAGCTGAATCTGTTCAGGCGTCATCTTCTCAATGGTATCCTGCCAGTTGAGGGGCTTGCCCTTGCCGCCACCGGCCTTGATATCATCCGTGATTGTCACACTCTCGGGTTCATCCGAACGAATCTTCTCTATCTCTTTTTTGAACTCGTCGATAAACTCATTGACTCCCTGACCCTTGGAAGCAGCACCGTCACTTTTCTTGCCGGGCTTAGGCGGGGGAGTAATGGGGTCGACCATCGATGAGTTCTCTGAAAAGAGCAGTTCGCCAGCCTGCTCGGCCGGTGCCCCTTTCGGCTTCTTTCCCGATGGGGTCTGATTTTCTTTGCGAACCTCGTCTATGAACCACTCGTAATCGTGCGCGCGATCCTCGGCCTCTAAATTGGCGGCGTCTTTATCGATCAGTCCGTATTGATCGTTAAGAATCTCAAGCTTACCCGAAGAGGCCATTTTATCCTTATGTCCCGCAGCCGGGCTGTGACCGATCTCGGCATTCTCATCCCTGATCAGCAACGACTCGACCTTGCCGGAATCGCTGCCATTGGCATCGCGATCATAATGATCATAACCGACCATTTTCTCGGGCTGCTGACGAGATTTTTTATGCTTTGCGGTTATTTGCGTTTTGTCCATGACCTCGGAATCGGTGACATCTATCTGATCCAGTCCGAGCGCAGCATCAAGAAACTCATCTTCAAGATCCGCGCCGCTGAGAGGATTGGAGGTCCCTGCTGTTTGTTTGGCGGCCGGCTGTCCCGCAAACGCCTTAACCTTCTCAACGAATTCCTTAGGGTCAAACGGTCTGGCAATAATGACTTCCTCCGGAAACGGCAATCCGGGAGCATCGGGGTCGGAAAAGACCAAAAGAGGAATCGATGATACCCGGGGGTCTTCCTGGATATATTCGTACAAAGGTTTTCTGCCTTTGCCAACCAGTTCGCTACCGACCAGCAGAATATCAGGGCGCGAGAACTCCATGACTTCCAACGCTTTTTCGCCCGAAACCACGGAGACAACCTCGAAGCCATTCTGCCTGAGGACGGATTCGGCCACAGTTCTAATGGTATCAGATTCTTCAGCGAGTAAAACTCTTTTATGCATAGTATTTATCACCGCCGTTAGTCATTTATTTTTCTGTCCGAGAGTCTCGACGAAGCTTCCTCAAGGAATTTGCGGTCTTCCTTGCTGATATTTTCGATTCCGACCTCATTAATTTTGTCGAGGATATCATCTACCCTCTTCATTATTTCTTCGGCCTTTTGTCGGTTTTTCTCCAGTTTCGCAGATTGCCGTCGATAACGCAAGTCTTTAATTTTCCGGCCGAACGAGAGCCGTCGCCAATCGGATTTGAAGAATACAAAACCGAAAATCGCACCTCCCAAATGGGCGAAATGGGCAACGTTGGGACCACCAAACAAAAAACCCAGAAGCATCAAACCGGGGATAGCCCACTTTACCATCACTGGAAACAGAAACCAGATATAGAGATGTCTATTTGGGAAAGATACCCAGTAGGCTGCCAACACACCGTAAACGGCGGCCGAAGCTCCTATCATCGGTATTGACTGAGAAGACTTGACTACCAGTGTCAGGATTGCTCCAGCCAGACCGGCGAGGATGTAGAAACGAGCAAACCGTTTAGTGCCAAGACTATATTCGATTTCCGTACCGAACATCCATAGGGCGAACATATTAAAGAATAGGTGCCCAAAACCGCCGTGGAGAAACATATAGGTCAACGGCTGATAGAGCAAATTCGGAAATTCCGACAGGAATCTTGATGGCGTCAGTCCGAGAGAGTAGCTCAACTGAGGATAAAGGTTCTGAATTATAAACACCGCCAGATTGGCGATGATCATCACTTTGATAAAAGGAGACAGTGAGCCGGGGCCGAAACCAAAGCTTCTCCTGGGATTTCTACCGCTATTTTGATTGTAGGTCATCACTTAAGTATATCGGAAGTTAAACGAAATCATTTAAAAGACTATCGCAATTAACTCCTACCCAATTACTTGTCCTGTTTGCGAGAACAGCTTCCGCTGCTGCTATCATCATCTCCCTCCGGGAGATCTCGTGGCGGCATCGCTCAAGAATGGATACCGAATCGGGGAAAGACCTTGGTGACAAGGATAAACCAGACACCAAGAAACACTGCCACCGAAATTATGTCATACAAGTCCATTGTTGTTTCCTATACAGGTTTCGCGGACATTCCCTGGCCCGCACAATATAGTTGTCCGCCTCTAATAATAGAAATGTAAATTGCATTGATAAGTTCCATTGCGCACAAGCTTTCGGATTCCCGGTATAAATTGGACATGCTCTAAAAAACAGGCCGACCCGGATTCACCGGACCGGCCTGTTAATATCTATAACACGGGCGTATCAGTTAAAAGCTTTGTCAATGCGAGCTGCCAGTTGGGCCTTGGGAATGGCGCCCACCACCTGGTCAACCATCTCACCGCCTTTGAAAAACAGTAGCGACGGGATTGACATAATATTGTATTTACCGGCAGTAACGTTGTTGGCGTCAACATCGAGTTTAACAACCTTGACCTTTTCCGAGTACTCAACAGCGATTTCTTCCAGAATGGGAGCTATCATCTTGCAAGGGCCACACCAGGTTGCCCAGAAATCCACGATGACCGGCTTATCAGACTGTAAAACTTCCTGATCAAAAGTGTCATCAGTAATGTTCAACGGTTTGCTCATCAAATGCCTCCAATTAATATCTCAGTATCAATATATTTTCCCTATTAACAACAACGTCCCCCGGTTGTTCCACGAAGGTGAAATAACCACCACGACGCTGTTATTGGCTTTCGCATGTTACGTTTTCAGGTCACCAATATCAAGTTAATATTGAGAAAAGGTGATGACGGCCTTTCGGCCGGAAGAATTAGGATAACGATTCACCCGACGGTGATGCCCGGTTTGTGACTCTCAGCCTGCCCGTCGCGGAAGGCTTTTACCTGTTCGGCGAACGCTTCCAGTCTTGTTTCTTCGCCGGAATCGCGCAACCCCTCGTAACTTATGTTCAGCCACGGCACCGAACCGAGATCTTCGGAAATTTTCTTGGACAGAGAGGACACGACCGTGCCCGGCATACAGTTGAAAGGCATGGCGTTAACTACCCCGGATGCGCCCTGGGCGACCATCTCCATAGCCTTGCCTATTGACAGAACTGCCTCCCCCTTATAATCCAGTTGCAGATATTTCTGCGCCAGCTTGAGCGTTCGCTCTATGGGATAATCATTCCATAATTTTCTGTTTCTGGAAAAGCTCCGGATTATTTTGTGTTCGTGTCTTCTCTGAAGGATCAGCTGCAGATTTCCTTTGAGGATACCTTTCAAGTTCAGATTGGCAATCGAATCTCTGCGATACGTGTATGATGTGTACAACGGCCATTCGGTGAACGTCGCCAGCCAGACTTCCAGTCCCAAACTTTCGAGGGATTCAATCAGATGATTATTGGAGAAACGATTGTTGCGCAAATATATCTCGCCCACCACGCCCACCAGCGGTTTTTGAGGACCACTGACTTCAATTCCGGCGAAATCGTCGGCTGCGCGATGTCCGAGTTCATCCAGTGACTCATCGCGCACGATGGCATTGTCAAGAAGTCTCACATAGTGCAGATAGAGCTTTTCGGTCTCGCCTTTGTGCACTTCGTACGGACGGGTGCGAAACAGGAGCTTTTGCAGGCAGTCAATAAACACCATGCCCCGCCACGCCATAGTGCGAAACGCGGTTCCATCAAGACCAAAATCGGCATAACCGTTCTTCGAGTTGGGTGAGTAAATCGGAACATCGGTGTACCCGAGATCATCGAGAATGATCCGGTGGAACTGGCTGTACAGACCGAACCGGCAAGGCCCGTTGGCTCCCGGCATGAAAAAGACCATCTTGCCGGGATCACCTTCGTTTGACCTTAACTTCTTGATCATGTCACCGGTCGTTATGACGCACGGGAAGCACTCTTTACCGGTTGTGAATTTCTTGCCATACTCAAGAGTCTGTGAATCAGGCTCATCAAGAACCTCTGCTGTCAGCCCGCATCTCTCAAATGCCGCACGCATGGCATAAGCGTGGTCGCACATGTTCGGAATGTAGACGGTCTTCTCAAACGGCCGGAAATCATCGTCGGTAATACTAAATCGGGAAACCGGCATCTTGAAATGGTAAAACCGAAGCGAATCTATAAAAGCCTCACAGCGTGTTATCAAACCGGCATCGGCCGAATGTTCATCGAGCTCAAGCTGCAGGTACGGCTTGCCCGCCATGGTCTTACGGAAAAAATGCGTGATGAACGAATCGGGGCCGCATCCAAAGGAAGTGATATAAACCGCATACAGATTGGGATGCTCACGAATGTACTGTGCCGCCGAAAGGATTCGCTTGCCGTAACGCCAGTACATAAACGGCGTGTCGTCCCTCCCGTTTTCGACATCAAGGAAATCAAGCGGAATGGCCTTTACACCGAGATTGCGGATCTTGTCGGGTAGTTCCAATGACAGTTTGCGATCGTATCCATTGTAAGGCCGGCTGACTATAACCAGCACTTTCTCGTCCGGTGCCAGTTCTTTAAGGAGCTTCTCACCCTCAACCCGCAACTCTTTCTTGTATGCCTGATAGGCCTCCAGTCCGGCGGCCACGGCCCTGTTAAATTCCCTGTCGGAGAGTCGGAAATCGGTGGCAAGCTTTTTTAGTTTATGCCTGAGATCTCCGGCATCCTGACTCAAATGAATAGGCCGGTTGACAAACTTTATCCCGGCCTTGTCAAAATCGAACCTGGCTGTGATCGATGACCCTATCGTTTGAACGTAGGGACATATATAAGCACCGCTATCGATCTCCTCTTTTTCCTCAACAACCTTTATAAGCGAGGGCAGGAAGATAAAGTCGATTTGCTTTTCCATCAGGTTGGCTATGTGCCCGTAGACGATCTTTATCGGGTAGCAGGTCTCGGCGCTGAAAAGCTCAAGAGCCTGAGAAACTATCTTCTGATTGGAATAATCTGAATTTACGATCTCATAGCCGGCTGACTCAAAAAATGCGCGCCAGAACGGATAGTATTCAAAAAAGTGCAGGACACGGGGAATGCCGACTCTTCCCCGCGTTTTCGATTTACGGGAGGAATCATAGTATCGCTTATAGGAGAGCTTTTGTCTCGCCTTAGCGTAGTCGGGCGGAAGGTTGTCTTTCTGCTTGCGGTCGATCTCGTATTTTTCACACCGGGCACCGTAATACAGCGGCTGTTCGCCTTCAATCTCCACTTTATGAATCTCACACTGGTTAGCGCAGTCTCCGCACGGAAACGAATCAAGTTCATACCGTTTCTTATAGAAATCGAATCCTTTGAAGGCGGTTTGGAAACCCGGCTCATCCAGCTTTTCTTCGGCCAGTATCGCGGCGCCAATAGCACCGGTAACATCATGATGCGGCGGTACGGTGACGCTCTTTCCGGTTAATTTCTCAAAAGCAGCTACGACAGCTTTATTCCAGGCCACACCGCCCTGAAAGAAGATATGGTCGCCGACCCGGCGGTCACCAACGACTTTCGTAAGGTAATTGCTCGCAATGGAGTAGGCCAGTCCGGCTAAAAGGTCGTCTTTCCCCGCCCCCGAGCGTTGGTGCGCTACGAGGTCTGATTCCATGAAAACAGTACACCTCTCCCCGCATCCAACAGGACAGGTGGCATTGAGGGCACGATCGGAAAACTCGGTTTCGATATTAATGTTGAGCTTTTCAGCTTGCTCCTGAAGAAATGAGCCGGTACCGGCGGCACACGCTTTGTTCATCTCGAAGTCGATCACAGACCGATTATCAATTGAAACATATTTTGAGTCCTGACCCCCAATCTCGAATATGGTATCCACACCGGGGTCTATATCTATCGCGGCCGTTGCTTGCGCGGTGATTTCGTTGCGCACGACATCGGCTCCAATCAAGTCGCCAATGAGATATCTGCCCGAACCCGTTGAACCAACAGCCATTACATTCACGCGGTCGCCGACCTCCTCGCCTATTTCTTTAAGGCCGCGGCGAACCGCCTCAATGGGTCTCCCCTCGGTCATCAGATACCGCCGGGCTATTACCCGATGGGCCTCATCTATCAGAACCAGATTGGTGGAAAGCGAACCAATGTCTACGCCGAGGTAGACATCGAGATTATCGATATCCTTTGGTTGAGCATCCAGAGTAATATCGTAGTATTTCGACTCAGGAAAGTCGAAAGTCAGCGCATCACGGTCCGATTGGGCCACGCTGCGGAATTTGAGATATGCCTCAATTTTGTCAAAGCTTAGATTCTCGACAAAAGCTTCTTCATCACGAGCAAGAATAGCAGAACCAATCGCCCCGATAACATTATAGTATTTCGGGACAATCAACTCCCCTTCATTCAATTCCAGAATCTCGGTGAAGGCACGCACCATACCGGGATTGGCTGCCACGCCACCTTCAAAAACGATTGGTTTATCGAATTTCATCCCACGGGCTATTGAACTCTTGAAATTTCTGGCTACCGCGAAGCACAACCCGGCCACAATGTCATAATCGGGTGTGGCAATCTGCTGCAGGTGAATCATATCGGATTTTGCAAAAACCGAACAACGACCGGCGATGCGAGGCGGGTTTTTCGACCGGAGAGCCATCTGGCCGAATTCATTCTCGATAGATATCTTGAGCCGGTTGGCTTGCTGGTCAAGAAACGATCCGGTGCCCGCTGCACACTGGGCATTCATTGAAAAATCTTTGACAACGCGCTTGTCGCTGTCGAGAATTATCAGCTTCGAGTCTTCTCCCCCCATCTCGACAACCGTACGGGCTCCGGGGACAGCAAAATAATTTCCGGCCGCAATGGATGCTATCTCTCCGTAAAACTTGCCTCCCAGCACGGATGACACCGTTTTCCCACCTATACCTGTCAGGCCGAGCTTGATGGACGTTCCATTGAGATCGCTGAAGTGTTCCTGCAGCAATTCAAGCATCGTCTCAAACGGCCGTCCGTGAAAACGCCTATACACGCTACGGGTCAGCTTGTCCTGTTCGAACAGTGCCAGTTTAACTGACACCGAGCCGACATCAAGCCCAAGCGATTTAGTTGTTGGTGACATATTCCTAATCAACTACTCCCTCCAGAGTAAGGCAAGCTAATTATTAAGGGTAGGATTGGTCCGTTTTTAATTTTGTTGTCTTTATAGAAAGATACGGTATATTCCGCTCCTGTGTAGGCAAATTTATAATGCGATTAGTGGTACAGAGGACATCGGGCGCAGAAATTGTCATTGATGACAACGTTTTCAGCACAACAGGCTCAGGCTTATTGGTGCTGGTGGGTACCAAAACAGGCGATACGGAGCAATGCTGCTCAAGGCTTGCCGACAAACTGGTCAATCTGCGCATATTCGAAGATTCTGAGGGAAAGATGAATTTGTCTGCGCTCGATGTTGGCGGCGAGATAATGATTGTCTCTCAGTTCACCCTCTACGCTGACACCCGGAAAGGCCGACGTCCGGCATTTACTGATGCGATGGAGCCGGTTGAAGCCGAAAGATTATACGAACACTTTGTTGAATTGGTCAGGGCATCAGGACTGAAAGTGGCCACCGGAGATTTCGGTGCCAAAATGGATGTCCGGTTCAATAACATGGGACCGGTAACGATTATTCTCGATTATGACATATAGATACCTCACGCAGCTTGCCGAAAAGTACGAAATCATCCTGGGCTCGGGTTCTCCCCGCCGGGTAGCGCTATTGAAAGAGACTGGGATTTCATTCGAGCAGACGATCCCCGACCTCGAAGAACAACAGCTACCGGGTGAGAAACCGTACGAATATGCCGAACGCCTGGCGCAGGACAAGGCTCTGCTCATATGCAGGAATCTCAAAGACAACCAGATCGTCATCAGCTGTGACACCATTGTCGTGCTGGAAGGCGAAGTACTTGGTAAGCCTACTGATGAGGATGATGCCTTTAAGATTCTGTCGATGTTGGCCGGGAAGCAGCATGTCGTGTGCACTGCTCTGGCCCTGGCCGACCGGTCCGGCATCATGCTCAGCGGCTACGAAACAACAGACGTTTTATTTAATCATATTTCGCCCGAACAGATTAAGAATTATATTGCCACCGGCGAACCGATGGACAAAGCCGGCGCCTACGGGATACAGGGCATGGGGGCATTTTTAGTTGACAGTATCGACGGAAATCTGGATACTGTCGTTGGGTTTCCCCGCAGGTTATTGGAACGTCTGGCAAACAAGATAGTTGAATCGGAGTAACCCTCACAACCTGAAGAATATGAGTGAATTGTACAAGAAATTTGGTGAGCTGCTTAGGATTGAAAGAAATCGCAAGTCGCTCAAACTTGAAGACCTGTCCGACCAGCTAAAAATTTCAGTCACAAATCTGGAATATATTGAATCCGGCGATGTCGGCTCCCTCCCCTCTCTGATATATTACAACCTCTTTGCCAAGTCATACTCCGAGGCACTGGGAATTGACTTTGAACGGACAATCGATGCCATCAAAGAGGATTTGGGTGAGATTCTCCAGAATGGTGAGCCGAACGCAGCCAAACCCTCGGCAGGCAAACCACAGAAGAAAAAACCGGCAGAAGCAAAAAAAGAAACCGAAAACGACGAAAGCGCGATTTCAGTCAAGAAAATGCTTTACATGTTCGGGGCTATCGTCGGTGTCTTTATAGTCTTCCTCGTAATTTACTTAATCTTCTTCTCTCCGGACAACCAGCCGATTGGCGAGCCAACAGGCACATCCGAGATAGCTCAGCCGGCTGACGACAAAGCTCAGACCGAATCCACCGATGAAGAATCTTCTTACAACTGGGACGTCCCACAATATGAGGTTCCACAGAAACTGAGCCTCAGGCTCACCCCGAGAAACGAAAGCTGGTCGACGGTACTTGCCGATGGCGACACGGTGATTTTCCGCAATCTCATACCGGGACGCGTGTACAATGCCGAGGCTGACTACCGCCTGATAGTATCGGTCGGGATACCATCACAGGTCGATATCGAACTGAACGGAAAAATAGTAGATCTGAGCGACCGCGAAACGCGAAGAATCTCAAGAGTCGAGATAAACCAAATAAATCTGGATAGTTTTCTAAACAGAGACGCCATTGAATCACCACCTCCCGAAACACCAAATCGACCCGCCATCCAAGGGCAGGACGATGCCGCCGGTGATAGTGGCGGAGTCAGCGATGATGAAGCTTAAGAGCATAGTCGCTAACATGAAGCTCCGGCAGAATGCTCGCCGGATGGAACCCGAACCGGTGGAATTCCCCCGTTCGCTCAAACATCCCAAGCACATTCTGGTGTGTTTACCCGGCGGCCTGAGAGAACTCACGCTGGTAAAACAATTTCTCCCTGCCATTACGGACCTGTTCAAACCTGCCGACATTGCCCTTCTGTGTGTCCCCGGGATGCGGGTAAATGACATGTTTCCCAGAAAGGGTTTTCAGATTCTCTCACCCACGACCGACCAGTTGACATGGGCGGGGCTTCCCAAGAAAAGCTATCTCGACAGCCTGCATGAAATGAAAATCGATCTCGTTTTAGATCTCAATCTGGAGCAATCCAATTTTACTTCGAGTATATTACTCAGTTTCCCGGCGGCCGTCAGAATCGGACGGGGTAACCACCTCGGGAAACCTTATTATAACCTTGAGATAAAGACCAAGTATTTGCGGGACGAACGCAATATATATAAATCTCTGCTGGAGACAATCAAGCTGATCAAGAACTGTGATAACTGAGATTCGTCTTTGCGGTTGACAACAATTTGGAGGCGCTGTGTATCTTAAGAAATTAGAAATAATCGGCTTTAAGTCATTTGCCAATAAGACCACGATAAATTTCTCCAGCGGCATAACAGCCATCGTCGGACCCAACGGTTGCGGGAAAACGAATATCCTCGATTCCCTGCGCTGGGTTCTCGGCGAGCAAAAAGTAACGATGCTCCGCGGCAGCAAGATGGAAGAAGTCATCTTCAACGGCACTCGCGATATGAAGCCGCTGGGTATGTCCGAGGTCACGCTGTCACTCGTCAACAATCGCGGCGTTCTGCCCACCGAGTATACCGAGGTACAGATTACGCGTCGTTTATTCCGTAGCGGCGAGTCCGAGTACCTGCTCAACAAGGTCCCCTGCCGTTTAAAAGACATCACCGAATTGTTCTATGACACCGGCGTCGGGGCGCATTCCTACTCGGTGATTCAGCAGGATATGATCGAAGCGGTAATATCCGACAAAGCCGAAGAGAGACGGTTCTTATTCGAAGAGGCCGCCGGTATTACGAAGTACAAACAACGTAAACGTGCCGCTCTGCGAAAACTCGAGGCTACCGAAAACGATTCCCTGCGTCTGAACGACATCTTCTCCGAGGTCAAGACACAGGTAAATTCGCTTCGTCGCCAGCAAAAGAAAGCCGAACGCTATCAGCAGATAGCCGACGAGATAAAAAGCTGGGAACTCTACCTGAGCGCCAACAGGGTTCGCAACATCGACCGGGAAACCAGGGAACTCAAGGCTCAGCGCGACCGGCATACCGATCAGCTATCGGGCAAGAACACGGCCATGGATGGTCTGTCTTCGCAACTCGAGAGTGACCGCAAAGAGCAGATCGACATAGAACACGAACTGACAAATGTCGGCAACGAGGTTTACGAGATATCGGAAAAGGCGCATGGTCTTGAGAGAGACATCTCAGTACACCGCGAGAAGAAATCCAACGCCGGCACTCTGATCGAACGTAACGGCAACGATATCACAGCCCTTGAAAAACGCGCCGAACTCCTTTCTGAACAGGAGCGCGAGGCCGAAACACTGCTCACATCGCAAAAGCAGGAACTGGAAGCGATTGAGACCGAGCTAAAGCAGGCCGAAGAAATCCAGGCCGAAGCCGATCGCAAACTTCTGGGCGCACGCTCCGCAAAAGAACGTGAAAACCAGCAACTGGTTCAACTGGAAGGACAGCTCTCATCGGGGAAGACCGAAGACGATACCCTGCGCACGCAGATCGATGAACTGAAGGAGAGCATTACCTCGACTGAAGCATTGCTCGAGCAAACGAAAACCAACAGGGAAGAACTGAACCGGAAAATAGAGACGCAGCGCGCCGAGGTGGCCAAACTTGAAGAGCAACGCCGTATCAGCGACCAGACCGGTGCGGAGTTGGCACAAAAACTAAGAGACTTACTCGAACTCAGCGATGAACGCACGCAGGAGATTTCCAATCTTCAGGCCTCCATAGAGGCCTGTCAGGCGCGTAAAAGCCTGCTTGAAGAGATGATGCTTCACTATGAGGGTTATGAGTCCGGAGTCAAGGCGGCCATGGATGAGCGCAGCCGTTGGCCCGGCATCTACGGAACGGTAGCCGAGAAATTTGTGCCGGTCGAAGGCCTCGAGGTTGCCGTGGAAGCAGCCCTCGGAGAGATGGCCCGATTTTTGATCTGCGATAACCGGTCCACCGGCGAATCAATAATCAATTATTTGAAATCCGAAAGCAAAGGTCGCATTGGCGTACTTGTCCCGGACACAGGTACTATCACACCGGCGGTAAAACGCCCCGAACTCGATATGCCGGAATTTGTCGGCTGGCTCGATAGCCTCATCCAAACCGATGACCATCTCAGACCGCTCATGCAGGCTGTCTTGTCGCGGACTGCCGTCTTCGAAACCGGTTTCAAACCGGATGAAATTCTTCAGCGTCTCCCCTACGGATTCCAGGCTGTCTCGACCAGCGGCGATGTCTACAGCAAGAACATCATTTCCGGTGGCTCTGATGACCAGTTGCCGCTGTTCCGTCGCCGGGAAAAAGTCGGCGAACAGGAAAAGATGATTTCCGAACTCGACCGAAAACTGACAGAAACTAATCACAGCAAAAGCATGGTGACGGCCGAGATCGCCCAGGTCCGTTCCGAACAAAGCAACCTGGCGGACAGCCTCGACTCACTCACGGAAGATACTGATGCCGCCAAGTCGCAACTTCAGGAAATTGAATACGAACTCCGCAGTCTCGAGGGCGAAGCCACCCGTCTTGAGAAAGAGAAAAAGAATTTTGCCGACAAGCTCGACAAGATAATACACCGACAGTACACCCTCGGACTGGATTTCAACCAGCTCACGAGTCGCCGGGAGGAACTGGCTACCAGTATCGCCCAATCATCGGAACAGTTGTCGACTCTGGAGCTTGAAGCAACCCGGGCACAGCAACGCCTCTCCGCCCTGCAGGTAAAGCAGGTGGAATCCCGCAGCAGAATTGACCAGACGGAAAGCAAACAGAGGCATCTGGCTGAACTGCAGGCCAACATTTCGGCCACTATCGAGGTCAAAGCGAAAGAAATCGAGGATGCCAGGCAACAGAAAGTTACCTCCGATGAAAGCATATCCGCACTCGAGGCCGAACTGAAGAGAACCTTTGACGCCAGACAAGAAGTGACTGTTCGTCAGAGCTCGTTAAGAGCAACGCAAGGTGAACTTCAGCAGAAAGTCGCCGCAAAAGAAAAGCAACTCAAGGAAATCCGCTCCGAACGGGAGAAGATTGGCGACGATATCCATCAGCTTGATATCCGGCTCAATACAATCCAGGCCGAAATGAACAGCATCGGTGAAAGAATTCGCGAAGAATACGAGGTGGATATAAAAACAGTCGAGGCGCCCAACCCGGACGAGAATATATCCGAAGAGCAGGCCCGCAAGCTGTTAACCGAACAGAAAGAGAGACTCAAATCATTTGGCGCCGTTAACCTCCTGGCGCTCGAAGAGTACAAGACCGCTTCTGAGAGAAAAGAATTCCTCGAAGCACAGCTTGCCGACCTAACGACCGCCAAGGAAGATCTCCACTCGACCATCACCAAGATCAATCAGACAGCCAGACAACTGTTTCTGGATACATTCAACCAGGTCAGAGTCAACTTCAAAAACCTCTTCGTGGAGCTGTTCACGGGTGGTGAGGCCGACATATTCCTAAGAGACCCCAGTGATCCGCTCGAATCCGATATCGAGATTATCGCCCGCCCGCGCGGGAAGAAACTTCTTTCAATAACGATGATGTCCGGGGGTGAGAGAGCTCTCACTGCTATCTCGCTTCTCTTCTCGCTCTATCTCGTGAAACCATCGCCGTTCTGTATACTCGATGAAATCGACGCTCCGCTCGATGATGCCAACTGCCACCGGTTCTTGCGCATTATCCGTAAGTTCTCCGAACAAACCCAGTTTATCATCATTACGCACAACAAAATCACGATGGAGGCCGCCAACAACCTCTATGGTATCACCATGGAACAGTTCGGTGTATCTAAAATCGTGGCTGTCAAGTTCACCGATGACGAACAGGAAGGGGACGCGGCGGATCTCGTCATTACCGACGACGAAGTTGAAATCGAGACCGAGTCCGAGCCTGGAAACGGCCATTCCAAGTCGGTCGAAACAGAGAGCGTTGTTGATAATCTGGATGATCTCCCGCCCCGTGTCGTGGAGCGATTGAACCGACCGATTGGCAGCCCCTCCACAGGGGAAGATCAGCAAGATTAGAAATCGTGTCGATGTTCAGTCCTTTCGAAAAACTCAAGCGGTCGCTCTCCAAGACCAAAGATAATCTTCTGGGAAAAATCTCGCAGGTCGTTCTGCGTCGAAAAATCGACGACGACTTACTTGACGAGATTGAGGAAATCCTTATTGAAGCCGACGTTGGTGTGCCGGCCACCATGCGGCTGATTGAAAATGTAAAGCAGAGGGCTCGTGAGCAGAACCTGACCGAGGGCGAGGATGTCATCCGGCTTTTGAAAGACGAAATCAGCGAGATACTGCTGCGCAAAAGCTCTCCCCTGCCGGGGAAATCCGATGTAAAACCGGTGATATGGTTGATCGTTGGCGTCAACGGGGTGGGCAAGACCACGACTATCGGCAAACTGGCCACCACTTTCTCGTCGGAAGGCAAGAAAGTCATAATCGCCGCCTGTGACACTTTCCGCGCCGCAGCTATCGAACAAATTGCTATCTGGGCCGAACGAAGCAATGTCGATATAATCAAATCTCAGTCGGGGTCAGACCCGGCCTCGGTTGCGTTTGACGCTGCCAGGGCAGCTGTGGCCCGTTCGGCCGACATCCTGTTGGTCGATACCGCCGGTCGGCTGCACACCAAATCCAATCTCATGGAAGAGCTGAAGAAGATTAAGCGGGTGGTCAATAAAGCTGCCCCTGATTCTCCTGTATACAGTAAGCTTATAATCGATGGTTCCACCGGTCAGAACGCTATCTCGCAGGTAAAAGTATTCACCGACGCGGTCGGCTGTGACGGCATCATTGTCACCAAGCTCGATGGCACCGCCAAGGGCGGTGTCATGATTGCTGTTGCGGAAGAGCTCGGTGTTCCCGTAGACTTTATTGGACTGGGCGAAGGCATAGACGACCTTCAAAAGTTCGACGCCAAACAATTTGCGGAGGCATTGTTTGTCTGATGGAAACATATACGGTAGAAACCCATCAGCGGGAAGAATTGATCGACGTAACTGCCCTATTGCACAGAGCGATAGAAAACGGTCAAACCGAAAACGGCATGGTCTATTGCTTTGTACCGCACACAACCGCCGGTCTCACTATTAATGAAAACGCCGACCCCGACGTTCAAAGAGACATTCTGTACAAACTTGGCAAAGATATCCCTCAGACCGACGGTTATAATCACGGCGAGGGTAATTCCGACGCCCACATCAAGGCATCACTCATGGGTTGTTCACTTCAAGTGCTTTTTGAGAATAAGAGACTTGTGCTCGGAACATGGCAGGGTGTCTATTTTTGCGAGTTCGATGGTCCACGTCGCCGTAAACTGATCATCAAGGTAATCTCCATTGATTAAAATCAAAATCGTCGCTGTCGGCAAGGACAAGGACCAATGGGTCACTGATGGCTGCGCCCATTTCGTCAAATTGCTCGGCCGTTGGGCCAAGGTTGAATTTGTGGTGATACCGTCTCTCAAAGGAACCGCCTCGCTATCACCATCCCTGATAAAAGCAAAAGAAGCGGAACGACTTCTCGCGGCGTTACCAACGGGGCGTATCGTGGCCCTGAGCGATTCCGGCCTGAAGATGGATACCATCGCTTTTTCCAAATGGTTGGCGAAAACAGCAGACCGTAGCGGCGGAACGATTGCATTCTTAATTGGAGGGGCATATGGATTGGACGATTCTATTCTCTCAAAAGCTGACGAGGTTGTCTCCTTGTCTTCTCTCACCTTTTCTCATCAGTTAGTACGGCTGGTCCTGCTTGAGCAACTCTATCGCGGCCTCTCCCTTATACACCACACCGATTACCATAAGTAGTTAGTAGGCAAGCGCTTACGCGCAAACGGGCGAGCCGCGGTCTTCTTTGCCCATTGACGCAAACCGCAATCGTGTTATATTGGGTTTGACACACATGTATTTCCTCTCAGTCTGGTCTCCTGAGGTTTTGCACAATTGTCAAAGTCGACCGTCTATGTTACAGCGGGGAGTAGAAGCCGCACCTGAGATTACCATACAGCCCCGGCCCCTCACGATCAGCGAAACGTGGATAGAAAAGCCTGAATAACCGTCAAGGAGGGCACTTGAAGTCCCTGATTTTGGTAACGTCCGCTCTCGTAGCCTTTGGCTCCGGTCTGTTTGCCCAGACGACAGGTGATTTAAGATTGCCGGTCTATCTGGAACAGGACAGCGTCTATACAGAGATAAAAATACCGTTTGTCTCCTATGGAACGGAATTGACCTGGGATGGAATGTTCCCATCATACGGAGCACTTCACCATACCTCCAAGTTCGCGGGCAGCGTATCCAGCCAGGGGATTCTGGGAGCATCGTTTTCGGACCCGCTTACAGGCGAATCGGCTCCCGGCTTTGAGTTTCCATACGGATCGGGTATAACATATCTCTGTAAGGGTGGGCTCTGGGTCGGCGGCATTATCGGCAGTGACACTCTGGTATCTGTAGCTACCAGCACGGAGATAGAGGTCTCCGATGGCCTTCCCAGTATCTATACTCTCAACGAACTGTTCCCCACCAGCGCGTATTCATCGATGCGCTCAATTGAGCCAATTCCACCTGATACCAGCAATTGCTTCAGGGCGCACTTCGTAGACACCTTCACCCTGGGACTGCCGAACCTGAACCCGCCTACGGGAGCTCCCGATCACAGCCCCATGAATTTATCGATTGTTCAGAAATCTTATTCAAAAAACGATTATCCCTATCGTAATCTGCTCCTGCTGGATTACACGATCACCAATATCGGCCAAACTCTCATTAAGAATGCCTATACTGGTCTATACGTTGACGGAGACGTACTGGAATCCTATGATGACCTGGCCGGGTCGTTCCGCGACCTGAGCACGGCCTATATCTTCGATAGTGATGCCAACCTGATAAATGGCTCCTTCGGATCGTCTAACCCCACCGCAGCCATGGGTATCAGACCGGTTTTTGCCTACCCGCCGGTGACAGACACCAATTTCAACTGGTGGGGCAGCTATTTCCCGACTGATTTTGGCCCCCGGCGGCAACCAACAGAGCTTGATCCGTTCAGAGATTTCGGAAACGGACTAATCGGTACGCCGACAGGTGACGGGAATAAATACTATATCATGAGTCACCCCGAATGGGATTACGACCAGGTGATGACAACGTTGGAACCGTATGGCGACGATGAATGGCTGGACCCGGATATCTTCGAAGCGATGGACTATGCCAACGGCAAGGACACTCGAATACTAATGTCGATAGGACCGGTCGACCTGATGCCGGATAGTTCCATTCGGGCGGTGTTCGCCCTGTTCGCCGGCGAACTGGTTCACATCGACCCCGCGAACATCTATCGCCTGGCTGAAGGTGATTATTCCGGATATTACGACGGTCTCTTCTTTGATATCTTCAGGGCAAATGCCGAGAGAGCCAGATGGTTCGCCGAAGAAGTTCTGGATCCGACAAGACCTCCGACCGGTCTTAGGTCAACCCAAACACGCGAAAACGAAATAGCCCTGACTTGGGACCGCTGGGTTCTACCGGAGGTGCTCGGATACAATCTTTATTTTGAACAACTCGCGGGACTTCAACCATCCAACCCGGTGTACGATAAGACCGGCACCACCAGCAGTCTCAGTGAAAGCAGCATCATATTCGTACCGGCCGGTGAGAACTCCATAACCATATCAGGACTGGTGCCGGGCAATACATATGTGGCCTACATCAGCCACGTCGGTGATTTCGGCGAGGGGCAGCCTTCCCTGCCGATAACAATTGAGATACCGGGTCTCAGCGCAGTGCCGGAGGCCGTGACGTTAGAAAGCGAATTGATAACCTACGAGACAGGGGCATCATCGATAGAACTGTGCTGGGTTGCAAATGACACCGATGACATAGATCACTATAACGTATATAAATCACTCGAACTCTCAGGGACATCCCCCGCCCCGGACCTCTATGATTCAGTCTCTGCCGGGTCAAGATGTTACACGGATACGATTTTAGTGGACGGGGCTTATTACCGCGTAACGGCGGTATCAAAAAATGGGTTGGAGTCCGCTTTCTCAGACCCTGTAAGGTCCACAGCATTAGCCGCAAGAGCATCTAAGTTGAGGCAGAATTACCCCAATCCTTTCAATGCCAGCACAGCCATATACTACGAACTCAATAATCCCGGCCGGGTGACGCTCGAGATTTTCAACATCCTCGGTCAGTCGGTCCACAAGCTGGTCAACGAAGAGAACCAACCCGCTGGTACTTACAATGTCGTATGGGATGGAACCGACGAGCATGGACAGGTAGTATCGACCGGCATGTATTTCTACAGGCTGGTAACTGATGAGCAGATTGTATGCAAAAAGATGTTGCTGCTAAAATGAGGATATGCCTTCACCGCATTCTTATACTGGCTTTAGTGGTTGCGGGACCGGTTGTTATGCGAACCAACGGCAAGGACATGTACCCTCGGGAAACCGTCACAAGTACGGCATTGGATACGATGGTATCGGACAGTTTTATTTCTTTCAACGACATCAACTGGCCCACAGAGTACGCGGTGATGCAGACCAGCGCGTTCAACACATCCTTCACCTGTGTCGGTACTTTTGGTGAATGGTTTGGGCAACGTGGATCCGGTTGGCCCGCTGACCATTTTGAAACACCGCCTAACAGCAATCTTGAATACCTGTTCATGGCTGCGATCTGGATTGGTGGCATTGTTGGTGAGGACACCCTGGTGTCAACAGGGGTCGGCGGCTGGTTGAATTACGACCATGAGTTTCACCCGCCGCACTACCCGGATAGCGGTTCGATACGCAGTCTGAACGGTACAGGATGCTCCAGCATGCGAGCGGAGTTCTGTGACACAGCGATGGATCCAACGGCTGTTGAACTCCACGTACCGCTCGGCCTCAAGTGCAGAATCAACAGCCATGTTTGGCGAACGGAAAAGTACAGTGACATTGTCTTGTACGACCTGGTCGTAACCAATATCCGTAACGAGACAATTCGGAGTAGCTACTTCGGTATATATTGCGATCCCGACATCTTTGCGACGTGGACCGTCGATGGACATACCGACGATTTAGCGGGGGGTTTTAGAGACGAAGGAATCGCTTACGCTATAGACAATGATGGTGACCTCGGGGTCAGTTACGCAAATCATCCCGAATTCGAGGGCCTTTCCAAATGTTTTGCCCTTAAGCTTGTAGCTTCCTCACACGAGTTTACTGACACAAATTTCAACTGGTGGGTTAACAACTTCGTTACCGCCGATGACTTCGGACCACGGCAGCTCGGCACCCCGGATGATCCTTTCCGGGATTTCTCGACGGGAGTTCTCGGTACGCCCGCCGATGATGCAGAAAGATATTACGTTCTCAGCCACCGCGAGTGGGACTACGACCAGGTTTTCACCTCAAGCATACAAGCGGATGACCCTAAATGGTGCTATCCGCCACAACCCCTGGCCGATAACCTGACCAACGGAATTGACACAAAGTTATTGTTATCATACGGACCGATCGACCTGGAGCCGGACTCGAGCCTGAGAATAATATTCGCTATGTTCACGGGTGACTCTATCCACGTTGTACCCGACAACCTTGACAATATTTTCGTAAACCTTCCCAAGTATATCTCAAATCTGGACTTTGGAGATATGCTTCTTAACAGCGGTCGCACCGGCGAGTTCGCTGACAGGATACTCAACCCATTGTTGCCGGTCACCGGCCTTAGCGTAGCTCATCAGGACCTGGACTCGGTTGTGGTCGAATGGGACCCATGGGTCTTTGACGATATCGACCACTTCCAGCACTATCTTTCAGAGGTGCCGCCGGATTCCATATACTACCCGGGACTGGTGCCACCCTGGCTTCGCCCTGCCGTCCTCACCCCTCTCATGCCACCGTCTTTGTCGCTTGATACCAGAGTGACCGTGAAAGACCTCGCTCCTGACAAGTTTTACTTCTTCAATGTCGCTCATCACGACGGCGTGCACGTTGGTGACCCGGGAGATCCTATTTTCATCTACCAACGGCCACGGTACACGGCACCGGTTATAGATCAACTTTATGCGCTGTATTCTGTCGGGGGGTCTGCTGAGTTAAGCTGGAAAAGACCCGACATCCCCGACCTCGATCACTATAACGTCTATCGGTTTGAAGATGAAGATGACTACGATGAACGGTTCTTCCCGTTCTACGACAGGGGCCAAAGAGCGGACGAGATAACGCCAAAAGATACATTTTTGATCGATGACAGCACGTGTTACTATTACTATGCCATGGGACCATATGCCACAGCCGGCAGCAACGACACGACTTTTATAATCACCGACCCTGCAGAGGGGCACCGCTATGTCGTAACCGCCGTCGACAAATACGGCTTTGAGTCCGGGTTCTCCAACTGCGTTTTCCCTCTGGAATCCTTTCCCCGAACACAAGAAGTCCTGATTGTCACCGTATCGAGGATAATGGACCCTCTATTCACGACTCGTGAATGGATCAGCTCGTTCTATCATGAAGTTCTCGACGGCTACGATTACGATATCTACTACTATGCCGACACCATGGCGGCCCTTGAGGATTGCTGGGACCCGGAAGGCGAATGCTTTCATTGGACGGACTTGGGTCGATACAAACTGGTAATTCTGGATGAAGACTGGAGGGATGTAGCCCTTAACGTGAAATATGAAGATAGAGTCCAGCCGCTTACAAAGTACCTTCTCTCCGGAGGCAAATTGGCATTTTTCGGCAATCTTGCCGGCCTCAACATCTTCTTCTCGACTCTGAGCCCTGCCAGATATTATGAGCAGAACCACTGGTTCGTGGAGAGATTCTTTGGTATCGATTCGGTTTACTTCTATCCCTATACGTTCTATTCAAGTCAAACTACAGTCCCTTATGTTGATACGAGTTTCGGGTTTCTACAGGCCATCTCTCAGACCGCTCAATATCCCGACCTGACGTTCGATACTTTGGGCAATCCCCTCAGCAGCTTTATCCTGAAATACTGGCCGTCGAATACAGCACCCTGTGTCTCGACCTTCCGAACCAACAACATGGGTGAAGTCACCCATTTGTTTAAATCGAGATATCCTGAGACATCGCGCCTCGAGAGTCATCCGGTTGGAGTCCACACCCTCACAGATGAAGCCGAAACGTATCTCTTTGGATTTCATCTATGGTCGATGCAGCGCGATCAGGCGAGGCTGCTTATAGACCGGATGTTTATCGGCCCCCCCATAGACACTGGTATATCGCCGTCCCCTGAGTTGCCCCGCGACTTCAACCTGCGACAGAACTACCCTAATCCGTTTAATCCAACGACGGTTATCGCTTTTGATCTCCCCGCAGGCGCCGACGTGACTCTGGAAATACATAACATACTTGGGCAGAGGGTCAGGACTCTTTTGGCTGACACGCACCTGCCCGCCGGAACACACACTGTTGAATGGGACGGCAATGATGGTTCTGGCGACAAGGTCGCCTCGGGCGTTTACTTCTATTCCCTTAAGACAGACAAAAATACGGCTAACCGAAAGATGTTGCTGCTGAAATGAACACAAACTGTCGTCACATACTTATAATGGCGGTGGCTCTCATCATTGCTGTCACTACACAGACTCATTCGCGGGGGAAATATCCGCCCGAGAAGTCTGCAAGTGTCGTCTGGAACACGGCAGTTTCTGATACCAGCACAACAGATCCCATTGTATCATTTAATGACATTAGCTGGCCAATCTCCTGGGGGGTCCAGCAAACCGGCGCGGTGGATGCTTCATTCACCTGCTACGGTACTATTGGCGAACAGCTCTCGATGGAAGTAGAAGGCTGGCCGTATGTGTCTTTTGAGACACCGCCCGGTAGTAATTGCGAGCACCTGTGGCAAGCGGGGTTGTGGATAGGCGGAATTGTGGGCGAGGACACAGTTGTTTCAACCGGCTGGGACGGCTGGGATGCCATAGGCAGGGAGTTTCATCCGCCCGCATATCCCGATTCAGGGTCCATCCACGGTGTCGATTACGGAAACCACCGTGTCATGCGTGCGCACTTTTTGGATACACTGATTGAATTACAGGTCGGTGACTCCATTCACACTCCGCTCGGTCTTGACTGCCGTCTCACGAGTAATATTTGGAGAACTGAGAGATATGAGGATATCGTCCTATACGATCTTGTCATTCTGAATATCGGCGCCGCTACCGTTCGAGAGTCGTACATCGGGCTGTTTTGCGATGCTGATGTATATACGCCGAACATAGCGGGTGTGCGGCAGTATGACGATTTTACGGACGACCTGGCGGGAAGTTTTCGTGACAGAGGTATTGCCTACGTAATTGATAACGACGGCGCCTTGAACGCCAGAGATGCTGTCTTTAACGGCATGACCCGGTGTCTTGCTGTTAAACTTCTTGCTTCCTCCCATGAGTTCGCCGATACAAATTTCAACTGGTGGACTAATGACGCCTTAACCGTTGAGGACTTCGGACCGCGACAGTTGGGAAGTGCGGACGATCCATTCCGGGATTTCGGAACGGGAGGCATCGGCACACCGTCCGGAGATAAGAATAAATACTACGTTCTCAGCCACCGCGAATGGGATTACGACCAGGTTTACACATCCAGTATTCGACCGGATGACCCGAACTGGTGTTATCCCTCTCAGACCTTGGCCGCCAACCTGTCCAATGGAATTGACACGAAATTTCTACTCTCATTCGGACCAGTCGACCTTGAGCCACAATCAAGCCTGAGAATGATTTTTGCCATGTTCACAGGCGATTCGATCCACACGGTAATTGACAACATTTACAATCTGTCCGAAAATGTCCCCAAGTATATCTCCAACCTCTACTTCGGCGACATGCTCGCAAACGGCGAAACCGCTGGGGAGCTTGCCGACAGCATACTCGACCCGCTAATGCCAGTCACGGGGCTTCGTGTGGCTCTTCAGAGTTGGGATTCGGTTGTGGTCGATTGGGACCCCTGGTGTTTTGATGATGTCAGGCATTTCGAGCAATACCTGTCTGAGGTCCCGGCGGATTCCATTTACTACCCGGGGCTGGTTCCACCGTGGCTTCGGCCCGGCACGTTCGACCGACTGCCTCCACAGGGCAACTCGCTCGATACGAAGGTCACATTCAAAGAGCTTGAACCGCACAAGTTCTACTTCTTCAACGTCGCTCGTCGTGTTGGCTCTCAGACAGGGGAGCCGGGCGATCCGATCTTTTTGAGTCAGCGGCAACGTTACCCGGCACCAACAACAGATCAAATCTATTCGCTGTATTTTGCGGGAGAAGCGGCCGAATTCGGTTGGGAGAAACCAAACATTACTGATCTGGACCATTACAATATCTACCGATTCGAGAATGCCGATGATTACAGACGCAGGTATTCTCCCTTTTATGATAGAGGACAGCGGGCAGACGAGATCCCACCAAGGGACTCTTTTTTCATCGATGATTCTACTCGCTATTACTACTACGCCTTAGAACCATACGCCGTGGTGAGCAGCAACGATACGACATTCGCAATCTCGGCTCCAATTGAAGGGCAGCACTACGCGGTAACAGCAGTCGACAACTACGGCTTCGAATCCGATTTCTCCGACGCCATCATCCCTTTGCTGACGGTCCCCAGAACACAGGACATTCTGGTTGTCACGCTGTCTCGAATTATGAACCCGGTATTCACAACTCGTGAATGGGTCAATTCGTTCTATCACGAGGTCCTCGATGGCTACGATTATGACATCTACTATTATGCCGACACCATGGCGGCCCTTGAAGACTGCTGGGACCCGGAGGCAGAATGCTTTCAGTGGACCGATCTCGCCCGGTATAAGTTGGTGATTCTGGATGAGGACTGGAGGGATGTAGCGCTGGGCCTCAAGTATGAAGACAGGGTACAACCGTTCACCAAGTATCTCCTATCGGAAGGCAAATTGGCATTTTTCGGGAACCTGGCCGGCCTCAATATCTTCTTCTCGACTCAAAGCGCGGCAAGATATTATGAACAGGATCACTGGTTCGTGGAGCGGTTCTTCGGCATCGACTCGCTGTTTTTCTATCCGTATAATTATTATTCTACCCGCACCTCGCGTCCGTACATTGATACCTGTTTTGGTTTTATCGGTGCGGTCTCGCAAACGGGAGAATTGCCCGACCTGGCCTACGATACCCTGGGCAACCCGCTGAGCCCCTTCATCCTGAATTACTGGCCATCAAATACGGCTCCCTGCGTGTCTACGTTCCGGGTCAACGACATGGGTGAAGTCACTCACCGCTACAAAGCGAGATATCCGGAGACATCGTGGATCGAAGGTCACCCGGTGGGAGTCCACACTCTTACCGCAGAGGCCGAAACATATCTGTTCGGATTCCATCTCTGGTCCATACAGCGCGATCAGGCGCGACTGCTTGTAGACCGTATGTTCGGCGATTTGCCGACCGACATCGCGTCTTCACCAATCCCGGAATTGCCCGGCCAATTCAATCTGCGTCAGAACTATCCCAACCCGTTCAACCCCACGACGGTTATCGCTTTTGATCTCCCATCCGGCTCCAACGTTACTCTGGAGATACGGAATATCCTCGGCCAGAAAGTCAGAACTCTTGCAGCTGACACCCATCTGCCGGCCGGCACTCATTCGATTGAATGGGACGGCGATGACAGCTCCGGCAACAGGGTCGCCTCGGGAATTTACTTCTATTCCCTTAAAGCCGGCGCAAATACGGCCCATCGGAAGATGCTGCTTCTCAAATAAAAACCCCAACGAATCTAAACAAAATAGACCTGCTCTCCGTATATTTGGCAGTAAACCATCACAGCAAAAGGAGCTCAGAAGATGGCCAAAACTGCCCCGGGCAAGCAGGAAGCAAAGAAATCCTCCCGAATCGGTAATCTCCTCGTCGAGAACCGCAAGTTCAAGCCCTCCATCACATTCGTGAAACGAGCGCACGCTAACAGCAAAGACATCTATTCCACAGCCAAATCCGACCCGGTCGGTTTCTGGGAAAAGATGGCCTCGGAACTGGTGTGGAAGAAAAAATGGACCAAGGGTCTTCAGTGGACTGCCCCCGACGCCAAATGGTTTGTCGGCGGAAAGCTCAATGTCACCGAGTCGATCCTGGACCGCCACATTACCGGATGCACCCGCAACAAGGCAGCCATCATGTGGGAAGGTGAGCCGGGAGACAAACGAACGATTACTTACTTCGAACTCTACCGGCAAGTCAACAAATTCGCCAACGTTCTCAAGAACTTTGGAATCAAAAAAGGTGACAGGGTTGCCATCTATCTGCCGATGATTCCCGAACTGGTGGTGGCCATGTTGGCCTGCGCCCGGATCGGAGCTATCCACTCGATAGTATTCGGAGGCTTCTCCCCTGAATCGCTGCGTGACCGCATCAACGACGCCCAGGCGAAGATGCTCATCACCGCTGATGGTTCCTTTCGGCGAGGACAGATTCTGCCGCTCAAGCACGATGCCGACATTGCCATAGCCGATTGCCCTTCAATCGAAAATGTCATCATAGTCAAGCGCGGCGATTTCCTGCTGCGCGTAAAAGAAGGGCGCGACCACTGGTATCACCGTCATATGCAGGACGCCGAGAACTACTGCCCTCCGGTTTACATGGACAGCGAGGATCCCCTCTTTATTCTCTACACCTCGGGAACCACCGGTAAACCCAAAGGGATAGTACACACCTGCGGCGGGTATATGACCGGCGTACACGCAACGACCAAATTAGTGTTCGACATAAAAGAAGATGATGTCTACTGGTGTACGGCCGATATCGGCTGGATTACGGGGCATTCCTACATCACCTACGGTCCGCTTTCCAACGGTGCTACCCAGGTCATGTACGAAGGCGCTCCCGATTGGCCGGATCAGGATCGCTTCTGGCAAATCGTTGAGGATTACGGAGTTTCGATATTTTATACCGCACCGACCGCTATCAGATCATTCATGAAATGGGGTCGAGAGTGGCCGGACAAGCACGACCTGAGTTCACTCAGACTGCTTGGGACAGTGGGTGAGCCAATCAACCCTGAGGCCTGGATGTGGTATCACGAAGCAATTGGCAAAAAGAAGTGTCCGATTGTCGACACCTGGTGGCAGACTGAAACGGGTCATATCATGATTACGCCACTCCCCGGATTAACCTCAACCAAGCCCGGCTCCGCCACGCGCCCGTTCCCCGGCATTGAGGCGGCTATTCTCGATGAAAACGGCAAGCCCACTAACAATGGCGGCGGCTATCTGGCTGTCACAGAACCGTGGCCGGGAATGCTTCGCGGCATCTGGGGCGACCGTAAGCGGTATGTTGACACCTATTGGTCAAAATGGCCCGGTGTATATTTCCCCGGCGATGGCGCCAAGATCGACGAGGACAAGTACTTCTGGATACTCGGCCGTATCGATGACGAGATCAACACGGCGGGGCACCGCATTTCGACGATGGAAGTTGAGTCGACCCTTGTCGCTCATCCCAATGTGACCGAAGCCGCCGTCGTCGGCATTCCTCACGAGCTTAAAGGCAAGTGTCTCGCTGCCTTTGTCACACTCGGCAATGGCATCGATATAAACGACAAGCTGGTGAACAACCTCAAGGACTTCGTCACGCGCAAGATTGGCGCAATTGCCAAACCCGAGAGAATCATTTTCACGCCCGATCTTCCCAAAACGCGTTCGGGCAAGATTATGCGCCGGCTTCTGCGTGATATCGCCATGGGAAAAGTCATGGGTGATACCACCACTCTGGCCGATCCCGACGTATTAAATAGGATAAAGAAGCGTTACGAGGAAGACTAATCAGGGTACGAGGGCACTAGCAGGGCGAGGGTTGTGTGGCCTGGAGCGTTACGTAAAGACTCTGAACGCTCACTGTGGGAAACAGGGGTTCGGGAAACCGAACCCCTGTCCGTCTGTCTGGACATTTTCTGGAAGCTACTATTCCCCGCCAAGAATGATCGGAAGACTGCCGGCATCGTTACCGACAATGACGACCTTAGTGTTCGGCGATTCCGAAATCTTGAGCGTAGCCTCAATTCCCTTCCATTTCAACAGCGACGGCGTGATACCGGCTGAGACGATTTTCTGGAAATCGGCGATACCCTGAGCCTCAATCCTTTTGCGCTCGGCCTCGAGTTTTTCCTTCTCAATCGTGAACTGCATCTTCTGGGCTTCCTGATCGGCGGTCAGCTTGAAATTGATAGCCTCGGATATCTTGGCCGGGATGCGAACATCGCGCACCAGCACCTTCTCGATGATGATATACTTCTCCGCCATTGCACTCTGAAGTTGCGTATAGAATCTCATCATTGAGTTGCTCGCGCTTTGGTGGAATAAATTTCTTCAGGTTTGTACCGCCCGGCAATTCCACGCGCGATCCCCCTGATAGTCGGCGCCACCGCGACATCGTAATACCTCGGGCCAACTTCAATTTGCAGCGAGTCCAGCTTATCGATCTGTGGCCGGTAAAGAATTGAGACCTCCATCCCTATCGTGGCGCCATCGGATGAAAGCACCACCAGATCTTCCTTCTGCTCCTGCAGCCGCGTGGGATAGGTGAACATTGTGTTCCACGGCAGATGCCACGTGAAGCCCTCCTGATAAATTTTCCCCATCTCGGTCCCATCGCCGAATTTGTAGTAGAACACTCCCCGATAGCCCGAGTCGATTTGCGTCCCGCAACCGACGAAACTAGCCGATAGGATTAAAATTATAAGCAGTGGCACCAAATGGAATTTCTTCCTCGACATAAAACCTCCTTGGTAAATTTGAATTGTCTCGTGATTGATTTTTACAAAGTACCGATTCCAACCGGACATATTCAACAAAAAAAAGGCCCCTTGCGAAAATTACGATTCTCAGTGAAGAATACAATCAACTGAAGGAACGGCTCAACCCCGGGATTGGTTCCGTTTTTCACGGGTGAGCAAAAAGAAGACAGAACTTTAATGCGCTTATCGCGTGATCCTGAATGGAAGATAAGACGTGCTGCTGGTAGTGGTACTGTCATTCACCCGGCAAACCGATCGCACCATCAAATAACTCCACGAGGCGTTATCACTCGTGCCAATTTGTAGCGTGTCTGGCACACAATCCCCCGTGGCTTCAGGATTGGGGACTGTCAGCGCCTCAGCGCCGGAGTCTGTCTGATAGTGAACCAGATAATAGCATTGTCCGCAACCATCGAAGGCAATCCGAGAGTCTTCGCCAATGCTACTGGCAGCATCTATATCCATATACGATCTACCCGGACTACCGATATCTACGAGACTCAATTCTGTGCCGGAGACAACCAATGGAGCGGTATAATCCAGAGCCAGTGTCTCGCCGGTTACTGTTTCCAGTACAATACCGACCTGATCGGAGGCAAAGCCCTGCAGCAACCACCCGCTGTACTCATGATCATTGGTGCCAAGCTTCACGAGGAAACCATATCGTTCAAGACTGCGACTCGAACTCCAATCTGTTACATCATCGCCGACCTGTCTGCGAATCGTTGTCCAGGCAACATCCAATACCGACACATTCGCATAGTAATATGTCCCTGTAGATACCTCGAGGGTATCGCCGAGATCATCTATCGTGATGCGCCGCCAGGTAGAATCTACGGTTTCCGTGTAGATCGTGTCTTCACCTGGCAGACCGAAGGTCATGCTGCCGCTGAGAAAATCTTTTGCAAAGAAAACACTGCCCAGATAACTATCGGTGATATAACGTTCGACCTCTTCCTCTTGTGATAAAGTGTATACTTCCTTTTCATCACAACCGGTCACTATCAGAAGAACGGCGAATATAAGTACAAACGAAAGAGCGAGAATGTTCTGCGTATACGTTTTCATAGTTGTTTCCTCATGTATGCCTATCAGACGGTCAGCTACCGCTTTTTGTTTTTTCCTTTTTTCAGGTCCGCCTTAATCTCTTTGATTTCATCACGAATAAGCACGGCCGTTTCGAAATCGAGATTGTCGGCCGCCTGCTTCATAGCCTTCATCATAAAGGCCACCTGATCTTCCTTGCGCATAGTATCAAAATAATCCGGTTTTTCAAACCCCTTTTCCTCGACCGTCTTAGCATCGGCAAACTGCGTGGTCCTGAGAATTTCCTCGCGGGTTTTGAAAATAGTCTCGGGGTCGATATTGTGTTCCTTGTTGTAGGCAATCTGCTTTTGCCGTCGGCGTTCGGTCTCGTCTATCGCCTTGCGCATCGAATCGGTAATCTTGTCGGCGTAAAGAATCACTTCGCCGTTTTTGTTTCGGGCGGCCCGACCGACAGTCTGGACAAGCGCCCTCTCCGAACGCAAGAATCCCTCTTTGTCGGCATCGAGAATAGCCACCAACGATACTTCGGGTAAGTCCAGCCCCTCGCGAAGAAGGTTAACTCCCACCAGGACATCGAATTCCGCCAGCCGCAGGTCCCGTATAATCTCGGTCCGGTCGATAGCGTCAATCTCGCTGTGAAGATACCTTACGCGAACACCGGCTTTTTTCATATAATCGGTCAGATCCTCGGACATGCGTTTGGTCAGCGTTGTCACCAGAACCCGTTCGCCTCTTGCGTGCCGTATTTTCGCCTGTTCCAGAAGGTCGTCTACCTGCGTGCTGAGGGGCTTGACGATTATCTTGGGATCGAGCAGACCCGTGGGGCGAATAACCTGGTCGACCACCACACCCTCGCATTTTTCCAGTTCATAGTCTGCGGGAGTCGCTGATACGTATATCGTCTGGCGCGTGATCTCCTCGAATTCCTCGAAAAACAGGGGTCGATTGTCGAGAGCCGATGGCAGTCTAAACCCGTGGGCCACCAGCGTTTCTTTGCGACTGCGGTCACCGGCATACATGGCTCTAACCTGCGGAATTGACTGGTGCGACTCGTCGATAATCGTCAGGAAATTATCCGGGAAAAAGTCTATCAGCGTAAAAGGCCTCTCCCCCTGCCGACGGCCGGTAAGATGTCGGGAATAGTTTTCGATCCCTGAGCAATATCCAACCTCTTTGAGCATCTCCAGATCATATTTGGTGCGCATCTCTATGCGCTGCGCTTCCAGCAGCTTATTCTCCCCGACAAACCGCTCCGTCGTCTCTTTCAATTCCTGTTTAATCTCGACTATAGCCTTCTCAAGCTGAGGCTTGGATGTAATGAAATGCTTGGCCGGGTAGACGGCAACCTTGTCGCGCTGCTTGATAACCTCGCCGGTCAGCGGGTTGACCTCGGTGATGCGGTCTATGGTATCGCCGTAAAACTCAATTCTGAAAGCATTTTCATGATATGCCGGAATCAACTCGATCGTATCGCCTCGCACGCGGAAATTGCCCCGGGAAAATGCCACATCGTTGCGATTATAATGAATAGCTATCAGCTTGTGGATAATTTCGTCGCGATCAGACTCGGTCCCTTTCTCTAATAAAACAAACTGCCGCTTGTATTCTTCAGGTGAACCCAGTCCGTAAATACAGGAGACCGAAGCCACGATGATTACATCGTCTCGCTCCAACAACGAGGCGGTCGCTCGCAGGCGAAGACGGTCAATGTCGTCGTTTATCGCGGTATCTTTCTCAATATATGTATCAGTGGTCGGCAGATATGCTTCCGGCTGATAGTAATCGTAATAGCTAATGAAGAACTCTACGGCGTTGTTGGGGAAGAATGCCTTCAGTTCGCCGTACAACTGGGCAGCCAATGTCTTGTTGTGCGAGATAACCAGTGTCGGCCTGGAAGTCTGCGCTATAACATTCGCAATAGTAAAGGTCTTGCCCGAACCGGTCACCCCCAGCAACGTCTGGTGCCTCTGACCCGAGTTCAGTCCATCGATCAATTCTCTAATGGCCTGCGGTTGGTCCCCTTTGGGGGTGAATTTGGACTGAAGCTCAAAGACAGAGCTTTCGGTCGTATTTCTGGTATTTGCTCGTTGCGACATAATTTCTAAATGACCTTATTTGCCCTCAAACAATCAATATACGTATGCCCTGACCGACCGGCAATCACAATTAGCGGATACAAAAAGCCCTAAATTAAACTGGAACCATGCCTTAACAGCGTAGTTTAAAGGCTGAATCAGGCCCGAGCGTCACAATAGTAGAGGAAAAATTGCCTTGACTTGACCGGCGTTTTTATTACCTTTTGTAGCTTAACTTTAAGCCTGAAAATAATTTCGAAAATTCGGAGGATAGAATGTACGCTGTTTTTAAACTCTCTGGAGTTCAGTTTTCCGCACAGGAAGGTGAAGTCATAAAAGTACCCCTGCAAAAGGCTGAAGCCGGAGCAAAAATCGACATCACCGATATTATGCTGGTCAAGGACGAAGACAAAACACTGGTCGGCACCCCCTATCTCAATGAAGCCAAGATCGAAGCCGAGGTGATAGGCAACGGCAAAAATGACAAGGTGGAAATCTACAAATACAAGCGCCGCACCAAATACCGTCGCAGACAGGGACACCGCCAGGATTACAGCGAAATCAGGATTGACAAAATTATTGCTCCAGCTGCCCAAAACTAGGTAAGATGATGCAAGATCGCGGAGCACGGATAGCTCTTACAGTAATAATCACCCTGCTGATACTCACCGGACTCGTACAGGCTCAGCAGGCTTTTAACGTCGTTGACATTGAAGTAGTCGGTAATCGAGTTGCCTCCAAGTCGCTCATACTCGGAGTCTCCTCGCTCAATCTCGGCTCTCCCCTGACTCCCGTCAATACTGCCGAAACCATCCGCCGCCTCTACGGCCTCGGCATCTTTTCGGATGTCCGCCTTGAGGCTGAAGAAGTAACCGGCGGACTCAAAGTATATGTCATCGTCGAGGAACTTCCCAAACTGGCCGGTCTCCAGTTCGATGGCAACGACAAGGTCAATGATAAGGACCTCAAGGAAAAACTCAACCTCGGCGTCGGAGGCTACATCTCCCCTTATCTCGTTGAGAAGAAAAGAAACGAGATAAAAGACATCTATGCCGAGAAAGGTTACTTTCAAGCCACGATCAAGCCTTCCCTCGAATACAACGTCGACTCAACCGAGGCGATTCTCACCTATAAAATCGATGAGAAGTCCAAGGTAAAAGTCGAGCAGGTTATCATGACGGGCAACGACCGGGTCGCGGCCGATGATGCTATCGGTGAGATGCGCAACCGCAAGCGCGGGTTTCTGCGCACATCCGATTTCGCTCAGGACAAGTACGATGAAGACATGGAAAAGGTCATAGCGGAGTTCCACAAGCAGGGGTTTATCGATGCCTACCTCATCTCGGATTCCATCTCTATCGACACCACCATCAATCGCATGTTCATCTACCTTCACGTTTACGAAGGCCCGAAATATTATTTCGGTGAGGCCGAGTTCAGAAACAACGAGGAACTGCCCACTGAATTCCTTAAAAAGACACTCAAGTACAAAAAAGGCGACACCTTCAACGCCGAGAAATATGACGAGTCTCTTCAGGAACTCTATTCGGCGTACTATGACATCGGCCATCTCAATATGCGCATGCTCGATGATCGCACTACCGTAAGCGACTCTGTTATTAACATTACCTACACCGTATCAGAAGGCTTACCTTCTCAAATCAATCTGGTCAGGATTGTCGGCAACACCAAAACCAAAGATAAAGTTATTCGCCGCGAGATTTCATCGCTGCCCGGCCAGAAATTCAGCCGCGCCCTGCTGATTCGGTCGATTCGCGATGTCATGGCGCTCAACTACTTTACCAATGTCGAGCCTACCCCGATCGGCCTGCCGAACGGTGATGTCGATGTTGAGTTCAAAGTCGAAGAGAAGCAAACCGGTCAAGTTTCGGCCGGAGCGGGCTATAACAGTGAAGATAAAGTTGTCGGTAATCTCGGCCTCGGAATACCCAATTTCCGTGGCATGGGTCAGAGTCTTTCGTTCAATACTCAGTTTGGAAGCAGACGCAATTCGTTCTCCATTTCGTTCACCGAACCGTGGCTGTTCGGCCGACCGACATCGATGGGCGCCGACCTGTACACGACCAACCGCAACTGGTATGGTGATTATATCGAAGGCCGTCAGGGCGCCTCGCTTCGCTTGGGACGCAGACTCCGCTGGCCGGACAACTATTTCAGAGTGTATACATCGTATCGTCTGGAGAGAGCGCGGTATTACGACTTCGACGACACCTTCGAATATCAGAATCGGTACAAGACTCTCTCAATTTATCGGGAGGCACATATCGGGGATACGACGACATATACATACACACCCATCGACACTATCCTACATGGCCCTTATCCCGGCTCACTGCTGGAGTACAACGAAGAGTACAATGCTGCCTCTAAGATATCCTTTTCAATCATCCGTGACTCTCGCAACCTGCCGGAGTTCGCCACATCGGGATCAAAAATTTCCTATACCTTTGAGAATACAGGAGGCCCGCTGGGTGGCTACTGGAAGTACCAGAAACATTACATATCAGTAGCCAAGTTCATTCCGCTTTTCTGGAAATTTGCTCTGGCAGCGAAGGTAGAATACGGTGTGATTGTCTCACCCGGAGTCAGTGATGATCGGATTCTTGTGTCTGATCGCTTTACACCGGGCGGCACTGCTTACGATGGTATAGTCAGAGGCTATAGCGACGGTAGCCTGACACAGGACTCTGTTGTCACGCAGACCGACACCGTACGCTATTATGACGACCCTGATGCTGTGCCAGGAGTCGACCCTCCGGACAGTATAGCCGTTGCAGGTAGTTACGACGTCCGCGTCCGTGGTAAATACATGCTCGTAACAAATATCGAAGTACAGTTCCCGATCCTCGAACAGCAAATCTATGGACTGTTCTTCTTCGACGCCGGTAATTCGTGGCTGCGCAAAAGAGATATCAGACCGTTCGCTGATCTGTACAAAGGAGCCGGCATGGGCTTTAGAATTGCCGTACCGGGCATAGGTACGCTCGGGTTCGACTTCGGCTACGCCTTCGATGGCGACAATCAGGGGTGGAAACCGCACTTCCAAATTGGAACTACATTTAGATAACAATATTTATTCAGGGGACAAATATGTTCAATACCAAAAAGACTCTTGTCATAGCCCTATTTGCGTTCTTCCTGCTCGCCGCTGGCGGGCAGCGCAGTCAACGCTCAGGGGCTGAAAATCGGCTTTGTTAAAGACGATGTTATCAAGTCCCGCTACACCGCCTGGCAGCGCGCCCAGGAACAGTGGGAACTTGAATCAAAGGCCTGGGACGATGAAGCCATGGCCAAGCAACAGGAAATCGAAGACCTGATCGCCGAGTATGAGAAGCAGAGACTGATTCTCTCCGATGAGAAGAAGAAAGAAAAAGAAGCTACCATCAGGGCTAAGCAGGAATCGCTCGATGCTTACACGCGTCAGGTTTACGGTCCCGGCGGAACCGCCGAAAGCAAGCATGCCAGTCTGCTCAATCCTCTTCTGGAAAGAGCATCTCAGGCTATCGAAGCGGTAGCCCTGGAAGGCGACTACGATGTCATTTTCACCATGCAGAGCGGACTGGGGTATATCAAGGAAAGTTACGACGTAACTGATAAAGTCCTGGAATACCTTGAAAAGCAAGAGGAATAGCACAGAACTGACTCTAAAAGAGTTAGCTCAGCAGACCGAATCGATTTTGGAAGGTGACGGCGGCATCGTTATCTCCGGTGCCGCCCCGATCCACACCGCGACCGCGGGGGAAATCACTTTCGTCGCCAACAAAAAGTACCTCAAATTCCTTGAGACGACAAAAGCCTCCGCCGTTGTGCTCGACGAAGATACGCCCTGTCCTCGCATTGCCGCACTCAGAAATTCCAATCCATATCTCACCTTCGCCAGAATGCTCGATATTCTCTATCCCGAAACTGTTGACGTACCGGACGGAATCGACAAAACCGCCGTGGTCGCATCCGACGCCAACGTGTCATCCGGGGCTGCTGTCGGACCGCTTTGCCATATAAGAAGCGGTGCCGAAATCGGCGATGGAAGTAAGCTCGTATCGGGCGTCTTTGTCGGGAAAAATGTGACTATCGGAACCAACTGCATCCTCTACCCCGGCGTCAGCATCATGGATGGTTGCCGGATTGCCAACAATGTGACAATTCACTCATCGACCGTAATCGGCTCCGATGGTTTCGGATTCGCCGAATCCGACACGGGTCTGAAGAAAATAAAACAGATCGGGTGGGTGGAAATCGGTGACGATGTCGAGATAGGCTCCAATTGCTCTATAGACAGAGGAGCCCTGGGACCGACTCTAATTGGAGCAGGCACCAAGATCGACAATCTGGTTCAGATCGCCCACAACGTTGAAATCGGTCGACACTGCATAATCGTCGGCCAGGTCGGAATCGCCGGCTCGACCAAACTTGGCAACGGCGTAATTCTGGCCGGGCAGGTTGGGATCGTGGGACACATAGAAATCGGAGATGGTGTAAGAGTGGGGGCGCAATCAGGAGTGGCCCGGCCGATCCCACCCGGCAAAAACTATTTTGGTTCCCCGGCTCGCGACATTTCAGAAACCGCGCGCATCGAAGCCGCACTCGTCAGACTTCCGGAGCTTCTCAAACGCGTCAGAAAAATCGAAAAGAAGTTGACCGAATAAATCAGGTCCGGAACTTTTCCTCGATCTCAGCTATCATCGCCCAGTTATCTTCCATCTTTTCCACAAGTCTTATCAAGGCCGGATTGTGGCTATCGAATGTTTCCCGCCGGATACATTCAAGCAAATCCCATTGCTGTCGATTGATAATTTTCCACTGGGCTATGGAACTGCTCAGGAAACCTATACTGTAGTTAAGCTCACTGGCGACATCGCCCAGATATTCGTTGCCGCAGTCAAGACGCGAGTTAGTGGTCAGGTCTCCGTCGGCAATCCGCGAGAGCCTGGCGCAAATTTTCCCGGCAACCTGCTTGCTTCGAATCATAGGCAGCATCGCCATCACTCCCAGGGTCGTCAGAGTAGCTACTACCGCCGAGATCATATATGGCATGAAGGTAATTGCCGCTATTTCAACGGACGTATACACAGATGCTATCTGTTCGTAATAAAGCTTGTGATTGTAATAAACAATGGTCGCGGCCGACAACAGAAAGGCCGTCACTACCATCAGACCCACGCGCTTATAATCGCCCCTGATCTCGTCCTCGAAGCCGTTCTGATACTCAAGTGAGATTTCTCTGGACATCATCTTTCCTCCTATGCGACGTATCCCTCACCCGCCGTCGGTTAATCCCCTTTGTTTGTCTTAAGCGTATCATGATTCGGTAGAAAACAGCCGAAAACTTAGTATTTCCTCAGTACATTCAGCGGGTGTTTTCTGAACACGAAAAAAGCCCTGCGGGCAAGGGCTTGCAGGGCTTTTGAATATTTCGCTCAATATCTGATCAGAACGGCAGGTCGTCATCTCCTCCGGAATCGCCCGTCTGAGGCGGTGGCGTGGTGTCGGGCGGCGCCTGCGAAAAGTCGCGCTCTTCCCCACCACCGGATCCGCCGCGTCCGCCGATGAACTGGAAATTCTGAACCACTATCTCCGACACATACCGCTTGTTGCCATCCTTATCGTCATAGCTGCGGTTGACAATGCGCCCTTCAATATAAACCGGTCTACCTTTTGCCAGGTATTCCTTTATGACTTCCGCCTGCTTGCCCCAGGCGACAATGTTGTGCCAGGTAGTGGATTCGTTCTTCTGACCGTCCTGGCCGGTCCATCGCTCGGTAGTAGCCAGCGAGAAAGTCGCTACTGCCTTTCCACCGGGAGTATACCGCAGCTCAGGATCTTTCCCGAGATTACCGATTAAAATCGCTTTGTTGACTGACATGCTTCCCCTAACGCTTTTTAGTAATTTGTAACGTTTGAATATACATAAGAGCGGGCGGCAATGTCAAGCAGGTCGGATATTTTGCTTGATAGGCACGCGGCAATGGCTTATTGTTGTCATAATTTCAGAAAGAGATGCTATATGACTGACACATTTGACCCCGAAAAAACCATAACGACAATCAAGCGCTTCCTGACCGGAAAACTCAACCAATCAGGCCTTGATGGCTACGTAGTAGGCCTTTCCGGCGGAATAGACTCGGCCCTTTCGGCCGCGCTGGCGGTCGAAGCCGTTGGGGCCGACAAAGTTTTTGCCGTTTTTATGCCTTATAAGACCTCATCGGAAAACTCGGTCACCGATGCTCTGGCCCTGGTAAGCCAACTCGGTGTCGAGTACCGGCAAATTGATATCTCCCCTATGGTCGACGCCTACTTCGCCCGCGTGAAAAAACCGGGAGCCGTTAGAATGGGCAACAAGATGGCTCGCGAGAGGATGTCGATACTGTTCGATATCGCCCAGGAGAAAAGCCGCCTCGTTCTCGGAACCGGTAACCGGACGGAAATCTCCCTCGGCTACACTACCTGGTATGGCGACTCGGCCTGCTCGTTGAACCCCATCGGCGAACTCTATAAGACAGAAGTCAGGCTGCTGTCAAAAAAACTCGGTATTCCCGAATCGATCCTGAACAAGCCGCCATCCGCCGACCTCTGGGTCGGACAGACCGATGAGGATGAGATCGGCGTCACCTATGAGACCATTGACAGACTCCTGAAGCGCCTGATCGATGACGGCGAAAAGTCAATTTCAGCACTTGAGCGGGAAGGATTCGATGCGGCCGATATCAGCCGGGTCGTCTCGCTCTTAACTCGGTATTCGTTCAAACGTCACACCCCCGATATTGCCCCGCTGGGACGAGCAAATATACCGGACAGCATTGAACTGGAGGCATAGCTCTGTCGGTGCAGCCCTCAAAAGGGAAAATATACCTCGTACCCACGCCCATCGGCAATATGGGCGATATCACGCAGCGCGCTGTGGAGACTCTTGAGCTGGTGGATCTCATTGCCTGTGAGGACACCAGACACAGCGGAAGACTCCTGAAACAACTGGGCATCACCAAAAAGCTCATCAGTTATCACAATTTCAACGAGGCAGCCAGAGCCAGTCAACTCGTGGACAGGATACGCGAGGGCGAATCAGTCGCGGTCATTACCGATGGAGGCTCGCCGGGGATATCCGACCCCGCTTATCGCATAGTACGCGCCGCCATCGAAAATGGAATCGACATCGTGCCGCTTCCGGGCCCAAGCGCCATAATCCCTGCCCTGACCGCATCCGGACTCCCCACCGACAGATTCTTTTTCGAGGGCTTTCTCCCCCCCAAATCGGCCGCCCGCAAAGCCAGATTGGAAAAACTAAAAGAGCTCAAGCATACTCTCGTCTTCTATGAGTCGCCCCACAGAATCAACAAGACTCTCGATGATATCTGCGAGGTGCTCGGAAACCGGGAAATGTGCCTGGCTCGGGAGATAAGCAAAAAGTTCGAGCAGTTCATGCGTGGCCCGACAGAAGAAATCCGTCAAAAAGTGACAGAAAAACCTGCCAAGGGCGAGATCGTTCTCATTGTTGCAGGAGAGCCAAAATGACTCAGCCCTCACGACAGACAACATCGGGGATTCGGCTTTACCTTTTCGATAAGCTGCTCATCAGTTACTGCTTAATAATGGTTGCCATTCTGTTTGGCGTTGGTCGACCCCTGGCTGAGTATTACGATGAAATCATATTTTACACGGCTATGGCCGGTATAGCGGCGCTGATTGTCCGGTTCGTCGATGAAGACAAAAGCCGCTTTCACAAACTGATCAGGCTGCTGTATCCGGGGGCAATGTTTATCTTCTTCTACCGCGAGACGGGCGGTACCATGTTTCTGTTGTTCGACGGTTTCTTCGACTGGCAGTTGACCGCTCTGGAGAAGTGGCTCTTCGGAATCAACCCGACAATTTTCATCGACCAGCATCTGCTTAACGTATGGCTCAACGAGATATTTTCATTCTGCTACTTCACATACTACTTTATGATAATTGTATTCTTGCTGGCTCTATTTTTCAAAAAAGACTACGCTGTAATCAAAAACTCCCTTGGGGCAATTTGCCTGACATTCTTTTTGTCCTATTTCCTCTTCTTTCTATATCCAGTAGAAGGTCCGCGATGGCACTTTGCGCATTACTATTTCAATCAGATTGAAGGCCCTGTCTTTCGACAGCTCACAGAGCTAGTAATAGCCAAAGGAGCTGTACACGGCGGATGTATGCCATCATCCCACTTTGGCGTTGCTCTGGTCATTCTAATGTACACCTTCCGCTATTACAGAAAGGCTGGTTGGGCATTGATGCCGCTTGTGGCGGGACTGGCGATAGGGACAGTCTGGGGACGGTTTCATTATGTTTCGGATGTAATTGTCGGTGGACTATTGGGATTGATTTCCGTATTATTGGTCTGGAAAAACTGCGCCGATTCGCCCAGTGATGGTTACAATGCATCGAGGTCAAAGGAGTTAGAAACAAGAAATGTATCCTGAAGTCTTTCATATCGGCCCCCTGCCCGTGCGTAGCTATGGCCTGATGCTGGCGGTCTCGTTTTTCCTCGGCGTTCTGTATATCAATTTCATGGCCCGGAAATACAAGCGACCGTTTGAACCTCTTCTGACCATCGCTTATATCATGATTATCGGCGGCGTTGTTGGCGCCCGGGTGTTCTATGTCCTCACCCACCTCAACGATTTTTCCGGCAAATGGCTGAGCAGTTTCAATCCGATCGGCGGCGACCAATTCGGCATTGCCGGATTGAATCTCTACGGCGGTGTTATCGTGGCTATCCTGGGAACGGTCGCCTACTGCAGGATGAAGAAGATGTCGGTTCTGGACGTCTTCGATTTCTTCTCACCTACTTTAGGGCTGGGTCTGGCGTTCACCCGCATCGGCTGCTTTCTCAACGGTTGCTGTTTCGGTACACCCACCGACCTGCCATGGGGCGTTTCTTTCCCCGTAGGCTCGATCCCCTACTATATCTTCGGTAATGCCCATCTGCATCCATCACAGCTATACAGCTCGCTTTACGGATTATTGCTGTTTCTGCTTTTGCACACCATGATGAAGCATCGGAAATTCATCGGCCAGTTGGTAGCCGTGATGTTTATGGTGGAAGCTGCCTTCAGATACGCGATTGAGTATGTGCGCTATTATGAAAGCGAAATGCACTTGTCGCTTTTCGGCATGAGCCCGACCTACAACCATCTCATCTCAATCGGACTCTTTTTGTTGGGCGCCGGGATCTACATTGTCCAGAGCAGGCGCACCGCCGCAAAGGTTCGCAACTGAGCCTCGCGGCAGAGACTTTACGACTACTGCCCACCCGATGTGGTAAACAGTATAGTCCCTCCGTCACCAACAGCCCATCCGTGGCTATCATCGATAAAATACAATCCGAACAGCCAGCCGGAACTATTCGTCTCCTGCTGCGTCCAGGTCAATCCCCCGTCAGCGGTATATGAGATGGTGCCGGAGTGACCAACAACCCATCCAGTCAAGGCATCAACAAACTGCACCGCTTGATGCCAGGCAACTGCCGTTCCGGTGGCATGTTTGGACCAGGTGAACCCGCCGTCGGTTGTGATGCTGACAGTATCCGTACTACCGACAATCCATCCGTTGTAGGCGTCGACGAACCATACATCTCTATTATTCGCCATAGGGCAGGCATGTGATGACCAGGTTTCGCCGCCATCGAATGTCCGAATGATGTTCTTTTCAATTCCTACGGCACAGCCATTTTCAGAATTGGTGAAAATAACAGCAAAGAGGTCCTGAGATGTCGCGGTGGTTTTCTGCTCCCAGCTCAAACCACCATCTATTGTCTTTAGTACCAATCCGTCCTCACCGACAATCCAGCCGACTAATTCCGTTGTGAAAAATACATCGTTAAATGTCACCACCGTATCGTCAAGACCGGACGAAACATTCTGCCAGGTGACGCCAAGGTCCTCGCTGTGATATATTATACCGCTCTCCCCCACAACCCAAAGATCTTCACCGATAAGGGAAATACTCGCAAAACCTAAGCCCTGCTCGGCGCCGGCTGGGAGTATCAGCGCAGACTCCCAGTTATCTCCACCATCGTCAGTACTGAGAATGAAGCCCTCCCTGAAGTCACTATTTGCGATAAATCCGGCAGCCCAGCCTCTGTCGGTGTCTAAGAAGACGACGTCCTTGAGATGTTGCGTGAACGGCGACTCCTGCGCTACCCAGGGCGGGATGTCCAGGCGGCAGACAATCGTCTGCGGTGAGTTCTGCATCTCATCGGATGACACCGTTATATATTCCGTATGACTGCCGGTGCCCAAACCCACGGGAGACACGTTGACCGTGATAACGTCAGGAGTCTCACCGTCGAAACCGGAAAGAGTTATCCACGACGACGCCTCCTCCAGAGTATAGCTTCGATTGGAACCATCGGCACAGACGACGCTGAAGTCCTGAGACGGAGCAACATCGTCGTATGAATCCACAGCGAAGACCAACCATTGGGGGTAGACTTCCAGGTCAGGGACTATCGCTTCAACCTCGAGCGTCACCTCGACATATTGCGGAGAATTGTGCGCCCCGGAGGATGTTACCACCACGGAATCGACATACGTACCTACGGGCAACGAGCTTACGTCGAATACTACGGCAAAGCTGTCCTTGGTCGTAGCATAGTTGGTCCCCTCCATGTTGGAAAGAGTCAGCCAGGAAGCGCCGCAGGAGAAACTAAAATTAACAACGGCGTGCGGGTTGCAGTCGACCTTGATGATTACAGGCGCCTGTATGGAACCACCGACATCCACCGTTTGGGATATCGTCTGAGGCCAAACCATCAATTCTTCAAGGATTGGTTCAACACTGTTGTCCTCGGAGCAACTGAGGATTAGAGATATAGATACTAATAAAAGACAGATGACAAAGCTTGAAAGGTACTGAGCGTTTTTCATAACCTCCACTCCTATCTTCCCCCAACCCACACAATTAAGTCCGATTGCACTATGGTGTCAACTATTGGTCATTTGAAATCAATAACCCGACCCAAAGACGACTTCTGCACTCCTGATTATAGGCTGCGTTATCTACAATTAATATAGACGAGAAAATAAAGTCATATGTTCATATCCGCCGTTCTTTTGTCTCTCGTAGGTTCAGTCAGTTATTTACCATGAAAAAACCCGGGTCACAGCAACTGCAACCCGGGCTAATCAGCTAAAGACAGTGGTCAGCGGACCAGTTCTTCAAGTTGGAACCGCTTGTATATCTTGGCGTAATGACCGCCATCGTTAATCAAATCGTCGTGTTTGCCCTCCTCCACAATACGACCCGTCTCGAAAACATAGATTCGATCGGCCCGCTGAAGGGTATCCGGACGATGCGTAATCAATATCGAAGTCATATCCGGCAGCACCTCATGAAGCCGATCCCACAGGGCCGACTCGGTTTTCGAATCAAGCGCCGAGGTACAATCGTCGAGGATGAGAATGCGCGGTTTACCAACCAGCGCCCGGGCCAGAGCCAATCTCTGTTTCTGGCCGCCACTGATTGACATGCCCCGCGTCCCGATGAAAGTCTGCAGTCCCTTCGGGAATCCGGCAACCTCGTCTTTCAACTGGGCAACCTCAACGGCCCAATCCAGAACGGAATCAGTGACATCCTCCCTGCCGAGCAGGATATTGTTCTTAACGGTGTCGCTAAACAGCACCGGCTCCTGCGGAACATATCCGATATTGCGCCTGAGATCTTCCAGACGGAATTTTCGCAGGTCGTGACCATCAAGTTTGACACCGCCGCCGGTGGGATCCACCAGCCTCGGAATCAGGTTGATCAGCCAGCTCTTGCCGGAACCGACTTTCCCGACCAGGGCAACAGTTGAACCGGCCTTGATCTCAAGCGTCACGTCGTCTATGATCCGGCGTTCCGCACCCGGAAAAGCAAAACTCACCGCGTCGAAGGCAAGCTGTCCGCCTATGTTTCCATCGGTGGCCAGGTCACCGGTATCATTTACCAGCGGTTCGGCATCGCCAAGTTCCTCCAGCCGGTTTATGGAAACCGCTGACTGGCGGGACTTAACCAGAAACTGACCGATATCAAACATCGGAAACACCAGCCAGACCGTGTAGAAAACGAACGATCCGAGCTTTCCGCGGGACAAATCGGCGTTCATTACCATGTAACCTCCGGCCACGAGAATGATGAGAATACTCATCTGCCAGATGTACATATAAAGCGAGTCGATAATTGTCCCTGTCTTTATCGCCGAAATCTCAGCATCCCGGCGATCGACAGCGGCCGTTTCGAATTTCGCCTTCTGCGCCTTCTCCCTTACATAGGCCTTGATTACGCGGATACCGGAAAAGCAGGCTTCCATTATGTCATTGAACTTAGAAATCCGCGTCTGCAAGTGGTCATACCGCTTATCCAGCAACGATGACGTCTTGAAGAATATGACAATCAGAACCGGCAACGGTCCGACCGCCCACAGGGTGAGCATCGGGTCTATCGTGATCATCATAACTATCGTAAACGCCACCATCAGCAAGGCCTCATACAGCCGGAATATGCCCGAACAGGCAAACCACGACAGCTTCTCGGCAACATCATCAGTCATCCGGGTCACCAGATCGCCGGTACGGAACTTGTTGAAAAAGTCCGGCCCCTTGCTTGTGATGCCGTCGAAGGCATCCTGACGAAAAAGCCATTCCAGCTTGAGGTTCATCCATGCCCGGTGTCCCTGTACGAATGCATAAAGCATGGTAGAAGCGAGACCGAGCACGATAAAGCCCAGGCCGAAAGTAAGCGCCGGTGTGAGTGTCAGTTTGCCGCCCAATCCGGCCAGCCATCCGGCCAGGTTGTCCGAAGGAATGTCTCCGGTATCCAGGAAATCGACTGTAAAGTCAATCATCCTCGGTATCGTTACCTGGAGAGCAGTCTGTACCGGCGTCAACACGAACAAGACAAACAGCACGTACGGGTATCGTCGGTAATATCTCCAGAACCATTTTATTTTATCCAGCATTTGCATATACTCCATTTTTATTCTTGAACTGAAGATGGAACAGCTTGGAATAGTAGCCATTCTGCAAAATCAGTTCCGCATGCGTCCCTCTCTCGATAATCTCGCCACGCCTGATTACCAGAATCTGGTCGACATCGAGAATCGTCGAAAGACGATGCGCAATAATAAGCGAGGTACGACCCTCCATAAGCTTCTTAAGCGACTGCTGGATCGTACGCTCCGTCTCCGGGTCCACCGAGCTGGTGGCCTCGTCGAGAATGAGGACATCCGGATTGAAAGCCAGAGCACGCGCAAATGACAGCAACTGTCTTTCTCCGCGGCTGAAGTTGGCTCCTTTTTCGGAAACCTCGGTTTTGTATCCCGACGGTAGCATCCGGATAAACCGGTCAGCCTCTACTGTTTTGGCCGACGATTCGACCATCTCCTCGGTGATCGACTCTGATTCCAGCGAGATGTTCGAAGTCACATCGCCCGGGAAACAGGACGATATCCTGCAGCACCAGCGCCAGTCTGGAGCGGAGTTCGTCAACAGACATATCCCGAATGTCGTGACCGTCCACCGTGATTCTGCCCTTTTGCGGGTCATAGAGCCGCAAAAGCAGCGAAATCACTGTCGATTTACCGCCACCGGTCACTCCGACCAGGGCTACGCGTTTGCCTACCGGGATTTCGAAAGTAGCATCCTTCAGCGCGTAATTGCCATCATCGTTATATGAGAAAGAAACGTCTTCGAACTTGATGCCTTTTTCGAGCTTCTCCCACGCCACCGGCTTTTCCGGCTGCGGCAGCCGGGATTCCTGCGCCAGAAGCGCAAAAATCCGCTTGGAACCGGCTATCGCCTTCTGAATCGTCGAAAGCTGCTCCGAGGTACGCCATATAGGCTCAAACGAGCGCCAAATATAAACGATAAACATCAAAATCGAGCCATAAGTGATACCCAGAATCGGTCCGAGTACCAGCACCGTGCCTATCTTGACATACTCAAGAAAGAAGGCCGAGTTGAAAAATATAATTACACCAATATTAACATAGACGTCGTCGTTGAATTTCGCCTCATTGGCCTTGAATACTCTATACCTGGCATAGGCGCCGCGATGGAAAATCTGAATGATCGACATACCATGCAGAAATTCCGTCAGAGCCGCAGTCACCTCAGCCATTTTCTTGCGCACCTCCAGAAAACGCGGAGTCGTCTTCCGGTGGAAGATCCACACCATGACCCCGATTATTGGCAGCGTCGCAAAAAGTGGCAACGCCAGGCGCCATTCGGTATAGAACAAAACGCTATATATACCAAGCAGAAGCACCGCATCACCCACGAGCATTACTGCCGTGTTGGTGAAAAGCATTCTCAGCGCCTCGGTGTCAGATTCCACCCGGGCCATCAACCGGCCAACCGGGTTTTTGTCAAAGTAGGATACGTCGAGCGACAGAATATGATGATACAGCTTCCGCTTAAGGGTCAACATGACTTCCTGCCCGATAATCTCCAGCTTCACTCTCATCGTGTACTGGATAACCATCGTGGTGACCTGAATCAGACCTATCGCGGCAACAGTATACAGCAGCCCCTGCAAATCGCCGGCAGCAATGTCAACATCGAGGGCGCGCCTGAGCAGAATCGGCCAATATAAAGACAGCATGGTAGCACCGGCCAAAAGGAACAGACACAGCACGAGACCGCCTTTGTGTTCTTTCAAAAGCGGCAGAAGTCTGGCAAAAGCCTTGCGGGAACTTATGTCCTTTTCCCGGTCATTTATCTTTTCGTGTTCGTACAATTCCGCATTCATTTTATAAGTCCTCGCCTTTATAGTTTACGGTGCCGACCAACGGCTCAGACGGAAGCACCACAAAAAAACCCGCCGAACCTTCTGGTTGCGGCGGGTTAAGTATCTATATGTGAATAAGATCACGTATTCGATGCACAGCCTCCGCCGCGTAACTTCCCGAGGGGGGATACCTGAATTGTCAGATAGAACATATTCATAAAACCGGTAATCTCTCCTTGCGGGTTTTAGTTAATCAAAAGTTCATTTACGTTCGCGGCTTATAGTTGTTCCCACTATAAGTCAACAAATCGACCGTGTCAAAACTTTTTTTACCTGCAAATCAATAAAAAATCCAGATATGGGCCAACACTATCTACTATTAATGTGGAGGCTCTTCCCCTCGCCCGCGATCGGGGCGAAACCCTTTGACAGAAGACACCTTCCCCTTATCTTGAGGTAGCATCATCGCGACAGCCTCACGCTCTAATTCTATTACGCAGCTACTATTTACGGAGGGTATCAATCGTGAACTTTTTCGCGCCTAAAATCAGCCGCAACGATTTTCCTGACTCTCATATTGCGTTTTCCCGGGGTGCAGCGACGACAATCCGATGGTCAGTCCGACCAGGTCACCTGGTACACCAATGTTGGAACAGCCGGAATGGACTACGCCCATGACATTGTGGCTACCGAGGACGGCGGCTTTGTGATCGCCGGGTATACTGAACACTACCCGGCTGTGAGCAGAGATGTGTTCATCGCAAGAGCAGATGGTGGCGGAAGCGTTATCTGGCAGAATCGGATCGCGGGAGACTATTACGAATATGCCGAATGCCGTGACACAGACTTCTGATGGAGGATTGTGGTCGCCGGACATGCCCAAACTTCAGATACAGTCGTAGGTGATGCCTATCTCGCCAAGATTAGCGCCGACGGGAGCCTTGTGTGGGAAACCACCGTCGGGGATATCGGCGTGAGGATGGATTCGTCGATATTGTTCGGCACGATCCGATGGCGGCTTCGTCGCTGGCCGGACACACAGAGATTGCAGGAGATCCCTCAACAGAAATGCCTTTCTTCTCAAGGTCGATGGCGATGGAATGTCGTCTGGCAAAGGACTTTCGGCGGAGATGGGTATGCCTGGGCAAATGCCCTGACGGCGACCTCTGACGGCGGGTTTGTGATAGTGGGTACAGGTCGCCGGAACCACCGATCACGGCCACCACTTCTACGTTGTCAGAACAAACTCCAAAGGTGACCAACTCTATGAAAAGCTGGTTTTTACGGAGATCGGCGATCAGTGTATCGATATCGTACCGGCCGAGTCGGATAATTTTGTGATTCTCGGCAGATCCAGTTGGTATGATCAAACGGTGTGGGATCGCCTGTATGATATATACCTGATGAAAATAGACGGCGCGGCGAACGTGATGTGGGAAAGGACTGTCGATGTAAGCGACGAGGACCTTTCACAAAGCATCGCAGCCATGCCGAACGGAGGATTCGTATTGCAGGAATCGCCGACAACTGGGACGATGAGGTCTCCAAGGTATACTAACCTGGTTCGAACCGACGAAAACGGCACGCCACTATGGGAACAGAGTTTTATTTTCGAAAACAGAATCTACGGTAATGCTGTGGTATCATGTTCCGACGGCGGCATTGCCGTGACCGGAAGAGTTTATCTGCCAGAGTCGGGCTATGACGCCTTTGTTATGAAGGTCGATGCCAACGGGGTGTTGAACGAAGAGTAATTGCCGCAGGACGCAGCAACCAGACCGTTCTCAGCATATCCTCGGAAGCTGCTCGCCAACCGGCATATCGACTATCCGCTGACCGCCGATACGGGTAGTCATAGACACCATCCCCGGCTGCTCTGAGGTTACATCGCCGACGATGACAGCATCCTTCCCCAAAGGATGCTGCCGCATTGCCTTCAGCAGAGCCTCTGCCTTATCGGCAGATACCACCGCGATGAGCTTGCCCTCGTTGGCAACATATAGCGGATCCAACCCAAGAATCTCGCAGGCTCCCGTCACCGCCGGTTTGACAGGAATTCTCTCCTCAAAGATACGAATCCCCACATTGGAAGCCTGAGCAAACTCGTTCAGAGTAGCGGCCACTCCCTCCGCGGGTAGGGTCGCGCATAGCATTCACTCCACCCACTTTGATTATCTCTTTGACCAACGCATTCAGGGCTGCTGTATCGCTCTCAATAGGCGTCTCGAACGACAGATTCTCACGCTTCGACATAACGGCTATGCCATGATCCGCTATCGTACCGCTCAGTATGATAACATCGCCCGGCTTGAGATTACCTGATGAGATATCGTAATCATGCTCTATCAGCCCGATACCGGCCGTATTGATAAATATCTTATCCCCTTTGCCTTTGTTCACGACCTTGGTATCACCCGTTACGATCTGCACCCCCGCTGCCGCAGCCGCCCTTCTTCATGGAGAGAACTATCTTCTCAAGGTCTTTCAGCGAGAAACCCTCTTCAATAATAAACCCGGCGCTGAGATACAGAGGCGTGGCGCCATTCATACAGATATCATTGATAGTCCCGTTCACGGCCAGATCACCAATATCCCCGCCCGGAAAGAATATCGGATCGACCACAAACGAATCGGTGGTAAAAGACAACCTGAGGTTGTTAATTTCTACAACGGCCTGATCATCCCGCCTACGAAGCGCTGGATTGTCAAACGCCCACACGAACAGTTTGCTGATAAGCTCATTGCTCATCCTGCCGCCGCTGCCGTGGCTGAGCTGAATAGTGTCGTGCTCGCTTATCGGAAGAGGACAGGACAGGTCTTCGGGTTTTATCGTCTTGGCCATGCTCTATTTATTCTCCACACCATTATTTTGTCGCCGGTGATAAGCATAGTATGCTGCGCAGGCTCCCTCGGAGGACACCATGGTCGCTCCCAGCGGATTTTGCGGAGTACACCGCTTGCCAAACTCACTGCATTCGTATGGTTTCTTCAAACCCTGCAAAATCAGCCCGCTGATACACTCCGGCGGTTCCTCGACCGCGATATCTTCCATCGCAAAGCGCTTCTCCGCATCATACTTTTCGAATTCGGGCCTGAGCGCAAAACCGCTCTGCGGAAATTCTCCTATCCCCCGCCATTTACGGTCGATTACTCGAAAGACTTTCTGGATAATTCCCAGCGCCGGACGATTCCCCTCGCGCTTCACCACTCTGGCGTACTGATTTTCAACCTCGGCCCGACCGGATTCAAGCTGTCTGACAGCCATAAGAATTCCTTCGAGTATATCAACCGGCTCAAATCCGGTAACAACTATGGGAACCTTGAATTGCTGCGCGATAGGCACATATTCGTCCCAACCCATCACCGTACATACATGGCCTGCCGCAAGAAAAGCCTGCACCCGGTTTTCAGCAGAACTCAACAAAGCCGTCATTGCCGGTGGAACCAGAACATGCGACACGAGCATAGAGAAGTTGTCAATCTGCTGCTCGTGAGCCTGCCACACCGCCATAGCCGTCAAAGGCGCAGTGGTCTCGAAACCTACAGCGAAAAAGACAACCTGTTTATCGGGATTCTCCCTGGCAATCCTCACAGCATCCAGCGGCGAGTACACCATGCGCACGTCGCCCCCCTCCGACTTGACCATAAAGAGGTCCTTGCGAGAACCCGGAACCCGCAGCATATCTCCAAACGACGTGAAGATTACGTCGGGGAGCGATGCAATAGCCAGTGCCTTGTCTATCATTTCCAGCGGTGTCACACATACAGGGCACCCGGGACCGTGCACCAACTCAATCATTTTCGGCAGGAGTTGGTCAATACCGTTTCTGATAATCTGCATGAGTCTGGCCTCCGCAGACTTCCATGATAACCCACGGCCGGGTTGTGACCGTCGCTATCTCATCCAAAAGCCTGCGGGCAATCTTTGGATCACGGAACTCATCGAGGTATTTCACCTGTTATCCTCGTCGGACTTATCAAGCGGCATACCGAAAACATCCAGACCCTCCTCAGCCGCCTGCTGAACCATCTCGTCGAACAAAGCCAGCGTTTTGCGGGCTTCATCCTCATCGATAACGCTCAGCGCAAAACCGGCGTGCACTATAACATACTGACCGGTTTTCACCTCCGGCACATAGGCCAGACAGGCTGTATTAACCGTCCCGGCATAATCAATTCGTCCCATCTGGATACCGTTTTCTTCGGTAATCTCAATCACTTTCCCCGGTATAGCCAAACACATGCTGAGCAGGTCCTTTCTTCAGGTCACTCAATCATTTCGTTGCAGCATCGCGTCAGCGATCACTATCTGTCCCAGCGCAAGGCCGCCATCGTTGGTCGGAACCTGATGATGCCTGAGAATTTCAAACTTCTCTTCGGTCAACCGCTTCACCAGATATTCAGAAAAATACCTGTTTTGGTACACACCGCCACTTAAACCTGCACGATTTATTCCTGATTTATCCCTGGCGTTCTTTGCCGCAGCCACAAAAAGTTCGGCAAGGTTCACATGGAATTCACCGGCAAGTCTCTCAATTGTCACACCGCCGGCGCGGCGCTTGACCAGGTCTTTCACAATTACACTTACCGGCAATGCCCCCGATGCCTTTTTCTGCATCAAAGGCCACCGATGGCAACTGATAGTCGCGGCAAGCCGCCATTTCCAATTCTATCGCTGCCTGGGCCTCATAATTGACCTCATGTCTGATCCCCAGCATAGCCGACACGCCATCGAACAATCTTCCGCAACTCGATGTCATCGGGCTGTTGATCTCTTTGTCAATCATCTGGACTATCATGTCAAGTGTCTTCCTATCGGACTTCCCGCACGGCGGCAAACCGAGGTCGACAAAATCACTGCCGTAAGTATGATAAAGATAGCTCATCGCCATTCTCCACGGCTGCATAATGGCCGCTGTTCCGCCCGGCATGGCAACCGGCTCGAGCCACGCGTGGCGCTCAAATCCACCGGCGTCGCCAATGAGCACTTCACCGCCCCAGATAGTACCGTCGGTGCCGTACCCGGTGCCGTCGAGGATAATCCCGATAGTCGGCTCCGTCACTCCATTGTCCGCCATAACGGAGACAAGATGAGCATGATGGTGCTGTATGCCAACCACAGGCAGTGTCTGTCTCACCGCCCATTTAGTCGAGAGGTACTCCGGGTGCAGATCATGGGCGATTGCCTCCGGGGTTATCTCGAGAATGCGGCCAAGATGTTCAATCGAGTTTTCAAAGAAATTGAACGCCGCCGGATTGTCCAGGTCTCCAATGTGCTGACTGAGAAACACCTGATTTCCCCGCGACAGCGCGATTGTATTTTTTAACTCGCCACCGCAGGCCAGAATGGAGCGTGAAGTTTCCCGCTTGATGAATACCGGGGCCGGAACGAATCCGCGTGCCCGCCGTATGACGTGCGTGTAGCCGTTCGTGACCGTAGCAATAGAATCATCACATCGCTGTAAAATCTCGCGGTCATGGAGCAGAAAATAATCGGCGATATCTTTCAAACGCGCAATGGCCTCATCATTGCCGATAGCTATCGGCTCCTCGGACAAATTGGCGCTGGTCATCACCAGAGAATCGAAATTGTCTCTTATCAGCAAGTGCTGATGCGGACTGTAAGGCAGCATGAACCCGAGATAACGATTGTGAGGTGCTATTGAATCGGGCAGACGGCACTTGTCATTCTTCTCAAGTAGCACAATCGGTCGTCTATAATGTGTTAGAAGCTTCTCCTCCTCGTCAGTAACGAGACAGTACTTTAAAATACTTTCAACGTCAGGCGCCATCAGGGCGAACGGTTTCTCCGCCCGGCCCTTCCGCAGCCGGAGTCGCTCAATCGCGCTCTCATCGTGGGCATCGACTGCCAGATGAAATCCTCCCACGCCACGGATAGCCACAATCTTACCGTCACGAAGCCGGCTCACCGCCTCACGCAGAGGATCTGCCGAATCGACCATCCCCTTGTTATCATACAAAAAGAGCCTGGGGCCGCAAGCAGGGCAGGCATTGGGCTGGGCGTGAAAACGGCGGTCGGATGGGTCGTTATACTCACGATCGCACTCAGGACACAAGGGGAAGCGCTTCATGGACGTCAGGGGCCGGTCGTAGGGAATCTGTTCGACAATGGTATAACGGGGACCGCAATTGGTGCAGTTGATAAAAGGATAACGGTAGCGCCTGTCTTTCGAATCGAAGAGTTCACGCAGGCAATCATCGCACACAGCTACGTCGGGCGATATAAGTGTAGAGGTCGTTGGCTCTCGCCTGCTTTCTCTGATTGAAAAGCCGGTCTCTCCCTGAACATCTATCTCCTCGATATGAAATCGTACTATGCTCGAAAGCGGTGGTGCATCATCGTGAAGCCTTCGGCCGAACGCATCAAGGGACTTCCCTGGACCCTCGATCTCGATAATAACACCCTCGGAGTCGTTGCCCACAAAGCCTGCCAGGTTCAGCTGTGAAGCCAACTTGAATACGAAAGGCCGAAAGCCAACGCCTTGCACGATGCCGTTGACCCGGATTCTCTGGCGTCGACGCGCGGCGCTGCTTGCATTTTTGAGATGATGTTCCTGTGGCATATGTAAACGGGAATCGCTGTGCTAACCTTTCTTTGATGACACTTCGCTCTTTAGCCAGTCGAACCAGCTATCGAGGCCCTTGCCGCTGCGGCAGGACGTTTCGAATATTCTCAAATTCCCATTGATTTTCAGCGCATTTTCTCTGACGACACTGATATCGAAATCCGAACTCCCTATCAAATCGGTCTTATTGATTACCATCACCGATGACCGCCGGAACATCCCCGGATATTTGAGCGGTTTGTCGTCTCCTTCGGTAGTACTTATCAAAACAACTTTCATATCCTCGCCCAGGTCGTAGCTCGACGGGCAGACCAGATTTCCGACATTTTCGATAAACAGAAGGTCGGTTTTACCGAGGTCGAATTCCTCAAGAGCTGCGGCCACCATCTTTGCATCGAGATGACAGGCGCCACCCGTAACGATAGGACGAACCATCCTTCCGCCCGCCTTCAGCAGACGGTTGGCATCATTCTCCGTCTGGACATCGCCGGCCACAAGAGCAATGCTAAGTTCATCGTTTAACGCTGCCAGTGTCTTCTCAAGCAGACTTGTCTTGCCTGAACCCGGCGAACTGACCAGGTTCAATGACAGAATTTTCTTCTGTAAAAGCTGCTGCCTGATCCCGGCAGCGATCCGGTCGTTCTCCGAGAGGACTTTTTTCTCGATAGTAATCTTTTCCGACATTAGTTTTTATCCCTCGCTCCGGTCTTCATAACGCTGTTTTTCATTCACTTCGATATATACTATGTCAAGCTCCTGCCCCTGCTCTACCGCGATATCAGTTGATTCGCAACCCGGACAGACAAAGACAAATCCGTTGACCTCAAAAATCTCGCCGCAGCCCCGGCAACTGCCTTTGACCGGCACATTCTCGATTTTCAGACTGGCTCCCTCCAGAAGAGTGCCCTGAGTAATGGCCGAGAAACCGAACTCAAGAGCTTCCGGAACAATGTCAGTCAGGGCTCCGATTCGAAGGCCCACACAGGTTACGGACCGGAAATTCTGCCTCTTTGCCTCATCCAGCACCGTGTTCACAATCGAGTTAGCGATAGCCAGTTCGTGCACAGAATCCTCTCCAATTCGGCGTCGATTAAACTACCTCATACTATGTACAAATGACCCCGGTTTCAATCTTAATTATGCCCAAGCGGCAACGCGGAAATCATAAACTGAAGGCTAATATTGGTCAAGGTGTAGATGATGATAGGAGAAAGATTGAACATCCTCCGACGATTTTGGAGCGCAAAAACAGCAAAAAAATACCTAATGGAGTGAGCACGATCTCCACTAGGCATTTTTTTACACAGGATGAATAAAGTAAGCAGGGTCCCTGTAAGTCCCCTCTGTCACCCAAATTCTATATCAGATGCTTAAACTAAACGCATCCTCACTTTCGAACCAAAAGATGCTGGCTCTTCCTCTGTGTCTCTGCTATCCCTTAGACCAGATCAGGCAAAGCCATTTGGTACCTGTTGCACGACGGTCTACCCACCTATTGTGTAATCAAGGCGCGTGCCAACCAATAGAAGTTTTGTGATTTTTAAGTGACTGTTAAGCAGCGGCTTACGTCGGCACATTTTCGCGCCGTAGGCTAGTAGGTATAAGTTACCCAAATAATGCTGTCGCGTGGTAGGTAATATTAACCTAATTTATCTGCAGCTCTTTCATTAGCTTTCGCAGATTTGACGGGTCCATTGATAGCTCGCGGGCGGCGGCGCTTATGTTCTGCTTGTTGCGGTCGAGACTCTTTAGGATCAGAGTCCTTTTGAATTCCTTTACCCGGTCAGTCAGACCACCGTCGAAAACGGATCGATTGTCAACTGTGGCCAGATAGTGCTCAACTTCCTTCTTCGTTATATAATAAGAAGCTGAAAGGTCGATCAGCGATTGAATCGTATCCAGCAACTGCCGGACATTACCGGGCCAATCGTATTCAATGAGGAAATCTCTGGCTGCCGGTTCGAATATCTTGAGGCCACTGCCGATTCGTCGGCAATAGCGCTTTGAGAAGAAATCTATAAGCTCAGGAATATCTTCGCGTCGATCCCTCAGCGCTGTCAGTCTTATTGTTACTCCCTTGAGCCGGTAGTACAGGTCTTCCCTGAAACTCTTATCGGCCACATGAGCCGGTAGATCATGATGCGTAGCGCAAATTAGTCGGACATCGACTTTGATTACTTCCGGCGAACCGATCCGCTGGCATTTCGCCGGTCTCGAGCACCCGGAGAATCTTGGCCTGGGTGGTGATATCCAGATCACCAATTTCGTCGAGAAAAACAGTGCCTCTGTCGGCGTACTCGAACATTCCGATCCTGTCGGCCACAGCTCCCGTGAAAGAACCCTTGAGATGACCGAATAATTCCGACTCCACCAAATCCGGAGCTTTGTGATTGCAGTTAAAAATGGCCAGGGGGTTATCGGTTCTTTTGCTCCGCCTGTGAATGGCCCGGGCCACCAGTTCCTTACCGGTACCGGTTGGTCCCAGGATCATGACTTTGTTATCCGTGGGGCCGATTTTCTCAATCGTCCGATAAACATCCAGCATCGCCATCGATTTGCCCACCATTCCGTATTCCTCACAGGCAATTGCCACCAAATCGGAATGGCCGCTCTTGAGGCGATAGAAAGTGAGTGCGTTTTTGACCGCACGCTTCAAACGGGCCGGGCGCTCATTCTTCCCCACGTAATCAAAAGGATGGTGCCCTTTTTCGATCTCGTCTTCGGAATAGTCACCGGGATAGCCGGTGTGAAAAATTATCGGCAGCTCGGGGTTGATTTCCTTGAGTCTGGAGGCCGTCTGCAAACCGTCCATCCTGGCCATCTTGATATCCAAAACTACCGTCTCGATATCCTGATCAGATGAAATAATGTCTATAGCCTCGCCGCCCGACGATGCCGTCACTACCTGATATTCATCAGAAAAAGTCTGACCCAAAGCTTCCAAAACGAGCGGATCATCATCGACCACCAAAATTCTGCCGGGCTTGTCCATCGGTGCCTTCAAGCTAAAAAAGACCTTATAAGCTACTTTTTTAACAATATAGTGAATGTAGTGCCCTTGTCAAGATTGGACTCTACCGAAATTTCACCACTGTACAAATCGATAATTCGTTTACAAATAGCCAGACCGAGCCCGGTTCCGGTGCCGGGCTTGGTGCTGAAAAACGGACTGAATATTTTACTACGAATAGATGGCTCGATACCCGGCCCGGTGTCCGAGATTGCAATCCGGGTGTATTGTTCACTCGGACCGGCTACTATATCTATCTGCCTGATAGAAACATCCTCCAGAGCATCGACAGCGTTGTAAATGATGTTACTAAAAAGACTGTGAGCGTGAAGCTGATTCATTCTGATGGTCGTGTTCTTGGGAATGTCAATGTTTACCTCAATTCCCAGTCTATCGATATTGGCTCGATTCGAGACCAGTTCCCTTATGAGCGGCTCCAGGTCTATCAGTTGTATGTCCTGTTCGTGATCCAGCCGGGAAAATTGAGTGACCAGTTCGGTCATCTCTATGGCCCGGGTTACCGATGTTTCAGCCAGCCCCACCAGTTTCAAGTTCCGCCCGTTGCCCTCGGTAGTATGCAGAGATAACCTTTCGCGCAGTTTATCAAGCGTACTGCTGGCCGGGAACAGAGCATTATAGATTTCGTGCGCCACTCCACCCGCAATCTGTTTGATCTGATCATATCTCTCCTGCTGGGCCGCCTGCAAATCGGCTTCCGCCTGTTTGCGCTCGGTAATGTCGATAGCCGTTCCAAGAACCGCCGGTCGTCCACCGTGCTGAATCAGCCCGCCGGTATACAGAACCCATCGCTCCCCGCCGGATTTGGTTGATAAAGGGATTTCGTAACTATCGAACCCTTTATCCTGCCCGGAGAGTCGATCGACTGCTTTCTGCCTCAACGCTTCGTGATAATCGCTACGCGTCAGCTCCCAGGCGCGCATACCGCTGAGTTCCTCGGTGCTGTACCCCGTGACACCGGTGGTAGCGGGGTTGGTGTAGAGGATTTTATCCATATCGTACATAATGATAGCGGCGGCAGTGGTCTCCGCCAGCGTGCGGAAATTCCTCTCGCTTTCAAGAAGAGCCTCTTCAGCAAGCACGCGAGCAGTGACATCCACTATCGTCCCCATCAATCCCGGAACTCTGTGGTACGACATTTTGGACAGTTGGGCTTCCACGTGTCTGACCGCTTTGGTCTTCGTGATCACCCGAAATTTGGTCGACATGGATTCAACATCCGACGTAATAATCTGCTCAAGCAGTTTTACGGCAGCTTCTCTATCCTCCGGATGAATATTAATATGAGCACTCGGCATCGACATCAACTCTTCCTGGGTATATCCCAGAATCTCTGCGACCTTGGGATTGACATAACCGAACCGACCCTGATCAAGAACGAAAACGCCAACCGGACTCTGTTCGGCGAGAGCCCGGAACCTGTCCTCGGATTCCTTCAGCGAGTTCTCGGCTTTTTTTCGCTCGGTGATATCCACCACTGTCCCGATGATCATCGGCTTACCCTGATAGGTTGTATTGGCAGATGAAATCTCCAGATTTACAATGCTGCCCGACTTGCCTATGATTCGCGCCTCATACGTCACTGTGCCCCCCGTGCCATTCATAAACGCCGCCAGGTTACCCGCCGCTATATGCTTGTCGTCAGGATGTACCAGATCAATCGGATTGGGATGAGCCAATATTTCATCCACCGAATAGCCTATGATCTCCTCAACAGCCGGGTTCGTATATGCAACCCCACTATTGTCTATGAGATAGATTCCCACCGGCGCTTTCTCCGCCATTTCCCTGAACCGGATCTCGGATGCTCTGATAGTTGCCTCCGCTTCAGCCTGATCGGTAACATCCTCGGTGTGAACCATCACAAAATCCGGGGGGACATATGCGTAACTAATAGAGATATAACGGGTTCGCGCTGTAGTCCCAAAGGTGTATTCTACCGGCTTGTCATACTTGATAACGGTTTTTTCGCGCAAGCAACTGAGCATATCCTTACGCCAGTCCTCGCGGTCCGGATACAACGCAGAGAACGTTATTTCGAGTAATTCGGATATCTTTCCGTTGGTGATTTCCGAAGCAGCATCGTTGTAATCCTTGAGATGAAATCGTCTTTGACCCATTGCCAGATATAGGTAGGAACCGGAACCGATTTGTAGATAGCACGCGATTTCTCCTCACTCTGCTTCAGAGCATCTTCGCGGTGTTTTAACTCGGTTATATCGGTAAAGCTGGCTATCACGCCCATTACCGAACCGTCGAGCCCCCGGTAAGGAAGCGCTGTCGCTGACAGTACGGAAACGCAACCGTCGGCATGGGCGTACTCCCGTTCATAATTGGTATAGTCTCGCCCCTCGAGCACGGCCTTCAATGGGCAGTTAGACGACTCGCAAATCGAGTCGCCCCAAACCTCATGGCATTTCCTGCCAATGACTTCGTCAGCCCTTTTACCGATATATGAGCAATAGGTATCATTGACTCTCAGTATTGTGCGATCACTACGCACGACATACAGCGGCGCCGCCGAATTGAATATCTGGTTCAGATCCGAATGAGCTTCCTGCAAAGCTACTTCTGTCTTCTTGCGCTCGGTGATATCGAGTAGTGTCGCCATTATGGCCGCTCGTCCGCGATATACAATTCGCGAACCATAGACGTCAACAATTCGTTCCGTACCACTCTTGGTTATTATACGAAGTTCATAGTTGGCGTGCGTTTCGGTCCCTCTAAGCCTCTCTTTCATCCTCCTGGCGAGCATATCTCTTTCCTCTGGATGAGCGAATTCTTTAGGCCCCAACTTGTCTACGATTTCGTCTTCGGAGTAACCCAGCATCTCACACACCTTTGGGTTCACATAACGGCAAACACCATCCTGAACGACGCTGATACCAACCATGGAGCGTTCCGCCAGAACCTCGAATCGCGCCTCCGACTCCCGCAGAGCTTGTCTGCCTTTAATGCGAAAATGATTGACCACCAACAATCCCACCGCGGCCAGGAAGGCCGCTGCGAGGATTTCATCATGATAGGCATAGGAAAGATCCTGTAGATACCTGAATACGTCCTTCCATGAACCGGCATACCCGGTTTCAGCTGTCACCATAAGAGACAGACAGCGAAACGCTGTAAAAGACGTGAAGCAGCTTGCTAATAGCGAGATCATCAATACCAAATTACTCTATTTTTCTAAATTGTCAAACCCTCAGAACAACCACGAATCGTCTCAATCGATCGGTCAACACAAATACGGCCTTGCCGTCTGTCTTGTAGTACCTCTGAGTCAAATCCTACCTCACCATCACAGCCACGTTTCTCGCTGCCACACAATCATTTACGGGACGAACACAACCGAAAGCCAGGCAATCGACGATACCCCCCCTGACCGGGTTGGCCCCCGGTTGGAAAATAAAATGGACCTATTCGGGCAAAAATTTGTTTCGTAAACAACAAAACAAATAGAAACAGGAGGTTAAAATGGCTGATATAATGGGGATACGGGGATACGATTTCGTTGAATTCTACGTCGGCTCGGCCAAGATGACAGCTTACTGGTTCGCCAAAGCAATGAGCCTCAAAATAACCGGGTATCTCGGTCCCGAAACAGGAATTCGAGACCGGGTATCTTACTATCTCACCAAAAATAATCTCAAATTTGTCGTTACATCCCCTGTCCAGCCGGGCTGTTACGACGTTTTCGGTTTTATAAATCGCCACGGTGATGGCGTGAAGCGATGGGCGGTAGAAGTTGACAACGTCGAAAAGGCCTTCCGCTATGCCACCGGACATGGCGCGGTGATGGTCGCTAAACCGCATCGTCTGGAAGACCACCACGGGTATGTCGAGCAGGCCGCTATCCGGCTCTACGATGACACCGAACTGGTTTACATAAACCGCGATAACTTCAACCACATCTTCAAACCGGGCTTTTGTGAGCCGCGCCAGGAGATCAAAATAGAAACTCAGGACACCGGTATAATCGGCATAGACCACATCGTGGGTAATGTCCGCGAGAACGAGATGAATCTCTGGGCCGATTATTTCAACAAGACCATGGGCTTCGAAACCTTCGTCGATTTCAAACCCGGCGACATAGGCACCAAGTACTCCGCCCTGCTTTCAAAAGTAGTGCGCACCAAAGACAGCAAAATAAGAAATCCGATAAACGAACCGTTCGAGGGACTCAAAAAATCACAAATCGAAGAGTACATCGAGCAGTATTACGGTTCGGGAGTGCAGCATATAGCCGTTGCCACTGATGATATTATCAAGTCCATATCCGCTCTTCGCGCCAACGGCGTGGAGTTTCTACAAATTCCGGACACCTACTACGATATGCTGGCCAAACGGAAAGACCTGAAGATCACCGAGGATCTGGCGGATTTGAAAAAGCACGGTATCCTGTGCGACGTCGAAGGAACCGGCTACCTGCTGCAGCTGTTTACCAAACCCGTCGGCGACCGACCGACCTTCTTTTTTGAGTTTATCCAGCGCGAAGGCGCTCAGGGATTCGGCAAGGGGAATTTCCAATCGCTGTTTGAGTCAATTGAACTCGACCAGAAACTGCGCGGAAACCTGGATAAAGAACCGTCGGAGTCAATGCCGCCGTGCTAAAGTAGCACCTATAAACAACCGCAAGATAATAAAAAGGATTATCATATGCCGTTTTATCACAGGTTAGGGGAAATCCCACGGGTGAAACATACCACCTTCTTCAAAAAGGATGGCAAATCACTGTACAGGGAGGAGCTATTTTCAAGCAAAGGCTTCTCCGGCATCTACTCGAACAAGTATCACCATCATCTGCCCTCGGCGGTCAAGAGCGTAAAAGAACTTCCCCGGCACAAGAATATTGAATGGCCGGAGGCACCGGTGCTGTATTTTCACTTCTTCACCGATAAGAAGGATTCCTCCGGTTCGTTTATCACGAGTCGCCACGCTTTTTTGACGAATCCCCACTGCACCATCTCAACTGCCCGTGTAACAGAGGACACGGACCACTTTTACCGAAACGCCTACGGAGCCGAATACGTTTTCATACACCGTGGTTCAGGAATCATGCTCAGCGAATTCGGAAAAATAGCCTTTGGGCCGGGAGACCAATTTATCATTCCGCGGGCAGTGACGCACCAATTCAAGTTCGATGACTACAAAGATAACAAGCTGTTTATCGTCGAGTCAGACACCGCTTTCGAAATCCCTAAGCATTATAAGAATGAATACGGTCAGCTCGAAGAACATGCTCCCTTCTGCGAGCGGGACATAAAGATACCTCAGTACATGCCCCCTAAGGACGAAACCGGCGAGTTCACGGTCATCCTGAAAGCAAAGGACCGGTATTTTGAACATATCGTACCGCATCACCCGTTCGGCGTGGTCGGCTGGGACGGATATCTCTACCCGTTTGCTCTGAATATCAAAGATTACCACCCGAAAGTCGGCCGAATACACCTGCCACCACCGGCCCATCTTGTCTTCAAGACCCAGCATTTCATCATGTGTAATTTCGTCCCGCGCCTTTTCGATTTTCACGAGTCAGCCATCCCGGCGCCATATTTCCACTCCAATATCGACAGCGACGAAGTACTCTATTACGTAGAAGGGGATTTCATGTCACGCAAAGGCATCAGGGAAGGGTCAATTACCCTCCATCCGGGCGGGATGCCTCACGGTCCCCAGCCGGGCAAAACCGAAGACTCTATTGGCGCAAGGGAAACCAGCGAATACGCCATCATGATTGATACCTATTCTCCCCTGCGGCCCACGCTCAACGTCAAAGAGACGATCGATGAAGACTATGCCCGCTCATGGCTGGAGAATAATTCTTGATGACGACACTTGACGAACGGGGTCGGTTTTCGTTGCTTTTGACCGGAGAATGAATTGACAAAACACCGGGGAAAACAGAACATGATTAAGATTCCGAAGTTCGTACAGGAACTCAAGCCGTATAAAGCCGGCAAACCAATAGCAGAATTGGCCAGAGAGAAAAACATAAAGCGAATCGTAAAGCTGGCCTCCAACGAAAACCCGCTGGGACCATCGCCAAAAGCTGTCGAGGCGGTCAAAGGCGCGCTGGGAGAACTCCATCGTTATACCGACCCAAAGTCGCACGATCTGGTCATGGCTCTTGCGAAAAAATATGATGTCCAGCCACAGCACATCATCTGCGGCCACGGAACAGACTCCCTCATTGCCTATGTAATCAATGCCTTCACGGAAGAACAGGACGAGATACTCACCAGCGAAGGAACTTTCATAGGTATTTATGTCAATGCCCGAAAATTCGGACGTACACTCAGGCAGGTACCCCTGAAAGACCACGGCTTTGACCTCGATGCTATCTTACGGGCAATCTCGCCGCAGACCCGAATAATATATCTGGCCAATCCGAACAACCCTACCGGAACGATGTTCGGCAAAACTGAATTCGAAGCATTCATGGCGAAAGTACCCGATGATATACTGGTCATACTGGACGAAGCTTACACTACGTATGCCTGCTCGAATCCGGATTACCCCAATGGTGTCACCTACTGGTACGAAAACATGGTTGTGATGCGTACTTTGTCAAAGGCCTACGGTCTCGGTGGACTGCGGGTCGGCTTCGCGGTCGGGCCAAAGACAGTCATCGACACCCTCTACAAAGTAAAATTACCCTTCGAGCCTAATATTCTCGCCCAGAAAGCCGCAATTGCGGCGCTGGATGATGACGAATTTCTCAATCTCACCGTTGACACAAATCGCCGCTCACTGGCAACCATGAAGGCAAAATTCGACCAACTTGGTATCGGTCAGGTTGAAACTGCAGCCAATTTTATTTTGATGCTGATGCCCGATGAACAATTTGCGGCGGATTTTGCCGATGAATGCCTCAATCACGGCTTGATCGTCAGACACGTACTCGGTTTTGGCATACCCAACGGCATCCGCATTAATTCCGGCACCGAAGACGAGACAGCTTTTGCGCTGGAAACTGTTGAAAAAGTATACTCAAAACTCACTCAGGAAAGAGCGAACAAGGAATCGGTTAATTCGAAAAAAGGGGACAACAATGAAATTCCTATCGTACAGAAACAAAAACGGTGAAGAACGGCTGGGCCTGTTTATCGACAAACGCATCTTCGACCTGCATGATAACGCCAGAAACCTTTCAATTGCCCTTCCGACTACAATGGGACAATTCCTCCGCGGCGAAGAACTCTCAATGGACCTGGCGCGCAAAACGCAGGAAAGCATCTTAGCAGGCCGCACAACATCGTCGCTATCGACCGAAGATATCACGCCTTTAGCCCCTGTACCTCATCCGACCTCCTGCCGCGATGGATACGCATTCCGACAACATGTAGCCACTGCCAGACGCAACCGCGGCGTTGAGATGATTGCCGAGTTCGACCAGTACCCGGTCTTCTACTTCACCAACCATAACAGCATCATTGGCCAAGGCGATGTAAAAGTTGAATCCGACCACCTTCAGAAACTCGATTTTGAACTCGAAGCGGCGGTCGTTATCGGCCGGCGGGGGAAGAATATCCCGTCTTCAGAAGCCGACGATTACATAGCCGGCTACACTATCATGAACGATCTCTCGGCCAGAGTGCTTCAGATGGAAGAAATGAAACTCAACCTCGGTCCGGCCAAAGGCAAAGACTTCGCTACCGCCATTGGCCCCTGGATGGTCACTCCCGATGAATTGGAACCGAACCGCATTGCCACCGACTTCGGCAACAAACACAATCTCCGCATGACAGCCTACCACAACGGCAATCTCGTGTCCGATGGTAACCTGGCCGATATGAACTGGACTTTCGCGGAAATAATCGAGCGCTGCAGCTACGGTGCGGAAATATTTCCCGGTGATGTTATCGGGTCCGGCACTGTCGGAACCGGCTGCTACCTCGAGCTAAACGGTACGCGCTCTCTGGAGGCTAAGGAAAAAGGTGAGTCGTACACGCCGGTCTGGCTCGCCGATGGTGACTCCATTGAGCTCGAGATTGAGGGACTGGGACGACTCAAAAACAAGATAGTCAAAGCCAAAAAATACTTTTCAATCCTGGCCAGGAAAAAGCGGGTGTAGGTTATGGAGAATTCCGACCACCATCGGATATGCTTCGCTTCGACCCGGGGGAAACTCCCGTTCGCCAGATACATCACCTATTACTGGGTGGTGTTGCCCCGCGGCCGATAGCTCTGGTTTCTACGGTCTCAGTAGATGGCATCAACAACCTCTCCCCCTTCTCCTTCTTCAACGCCTTCGGAGCAAATCCACCGATTGTTGCCTTCTCTCCATCCCGACGAGGGCGCGATGCTACCACCAAGGACACTTACAACAACCTGATCGAAACTAAAGAGTGTGTCGTTCAGGCTGTCACTCACGCTATGGTGAGGCAGGTAAGCCTGGCATCGACCGAATTCGCTCCCGACGTTGACGAGTTCATCAAATGCGGTTTGACACCCATTCCATCAGAGATTGTCAGGGCGCCAAGAGTAAAAGAATCGCCATTTCAGATGGAGTGTCGCGTTCGACAGGTCATACCGCTGGGCGAGGCAGGCGCATCTGGCAATCTCGTGATCTGCGAAGTCGTCAGATTTCACGTTTCTAAGAGTGTCCTTCGCGATGACGTCATTGACCCGGATGCTATCGATCTGGTCGGTCGCAACAGTGCCGATTATTACACTCGCGCCAGCGGAGAGGCCTTATTCGAAATCCCAAAACCATCGGGGAAAACCGCAGTCGGATTTGAACAACTGCCCGGAGTTCTCAAACAGTCGCAACTACTATCAGCCAACAACCTTGCGCAGTTAGCGAGTTGTGAGGAGATACCTTCTGTCAAAGAAGTGATGGATTTCATCACTTCTGTCACGCCGATAAGGGCCAACGATGCTGACTTCAAGTTGCTCTCGCTTGAGAAGGATTTTGACGGCATGCTTGCGGCGGCGCTTGCGATTGCAGAAACCGACACCGGGCGCGCGAAAAAACGCCTGGAACAGACTATCAAAATGGCGCTGGATAGTAACGAAACATTGTTCGCCTGGAAATCGGCGATTTTCCTGAGTACACTGAAGTAACACCCCGCACACACTTCGTTGATTAGAAGGGAGCCTGAGCTTGTCCAAAAGACAACAACCGCTCTGGGAACCATCTGCCAAACGGGTGGCACATTCCAATATCGTCCGATACATGCAGTTTGCCTCCCGAAAGGCACAGCGGGAGTTTCTTTCGTACGATGAGCTTTACACCTGGTCGACTGACAACATTGCCGGGTTCTGGCAAACGCTCTGGGACTATTTTGAGATTATCCACTCCCGAAGACACGATAGCGTCCTCGATGGCAAAGACATCCGCACAGCGCGATGGTTCGAAGGCGCCCAACTCAACTTTGCCGAAAATCTCCTCCGATACCGCGACGAACACCTCGCCATCATCCATCAAACGGAATTCACCGGTCCCACCTCAATAACCTACCGTGATTTGTACAAACAGGTCGCCCGATGTGCGTCCGGCCTGCGTGACCTCAACATTGGCCCCGGCGACCGCGTTGCGGCGTTTTTACCGAACTCGGCATTTGCGATCATCGCCATGCTGGCTACAACAAGCCTTGGCGCCATATGGTCATCATGCTCGCCCGATTTCGGGTTTCAGGGTGTCCTCGATCGATTCGGACAGATAAAACCAAAAGTGATATTTACTACCGATGGCTACCAGTATGGCGGCAAACAGTACGACTGTCTCGCTACCGTTCGCCAACTTGCTTCCAGCGTATCGTCAATTGAGCAAATAGTCGGTATCCCCTACCTGCCGGAATCAAAACTCGAGCGATCAGACAAATTTATGCTCTGGGAAGACCTGCTGGCCAACGATTCCAAAGATATCGAATTTGCGCAACTTCCTTTTGACCATCCAGTCTATATCATGTACTCATCGGGCACCACCGGTGTGCCGAAATGCATGGTGCACGGAGCCGGCGGGACGCTGCTTCAACATCTGAAAGAGCTGTCGCTCCACACCGACCTTAAGCGAAACGATGTTATCACTTACTACACCACTTGCGGATGGATGATGTGGAACTGGCTTGTCAGCTCACTGGCCATCGGAGCTACCGTCTATCTCTACGATGGTTCCCCCGCCTACCCGGATATGAATACGCTCTATGCCGCAGTCGATGATTGCCAAATCTCCGTTCTCGGAACCAGCCCCGGATTCCTCTCATCGTGTGAAAACGCCGGACTCAAGCCGAAAAAAACGCACAGTCTGACAAGTCTACGAACCGTACTCTCCACCGGCGCTCCTCTCTCCGATTCGAACTTCCAATACGTTTACAACAATATCAAAAGTGACCTTCAGCTATCATCCATATCCGGCGGAACCGATATTATCTCCTGTTTCATGCTGGGCAATCCGATACTTCCGGTCTATTCAGGAGAGATCCAGTGCCGCGGTCTGGGGATGAAAGTGGAAACATATGACGACACCGGACGGGCCGTAATCGATACTGTCGGAGAACTGGTTTGCACGGCTCCCTTTCCATCGCGTCCGGTAATGTTCTGGAACGACCCGGATGGCAAGAAATACAGCGCGGCATATTTCGAGCATTTCCCCGGCGTATGGCGTCATGGCGACTATATCCGGATCAATGATCGCGGGGGCGTTATAGTCTATGGTCGCTCCGATGCCACGCTCAATCGCGGTGGCGTCCGAATCGGAACAGCCGAAATTTATGCTCCGGTTGAGGCGATGGACGAAATCGAAGACAGCATTGTGGTCGGCCAACAGGCAGGTAGCGACATTCGCATAGTACTCTTCGTGGTACTCGCCCAAGGGCATGAACTCGACGACAACCTGAAAAACAGGATTAAAGACAGAATCCGCAAAATGGAAACTCCCCGCCATGTACCTGATATCATCATTGCCGTGCGGGATATCCCCCGAACCTTAAACGGCAAGAAGGTCGAAATGGCGGTTACCCGCTTAATACACCACCAAAAGGTCACCAATATCGAGGCGCTCGCCAATCCCGAATCGCTGGCAGAGTTTTCCGACCTCAAGGAACTTAAACTGCCGCCCGAAGGTTTATAACAGTACCATCCAAAAATGATGACAATAAAAACGTATTACCTGTGAGTTGTGGCCGCATATGGAGTATATCGGTACATATAACCCACAACCGCCAAATCAAGAATTGAAATTACACCGCCATGGAGGTAGACAATGAATAGCCCCGATACCGCCCGCCACTTCAGCGGGGCAATAAGCGAGGTCCGGAGCCGGGCCACCGTGTCAAAGGCACACCGGGACTTGATGGAAAACCCCATAATCCGCAATCTTCCCGCTCATCTGAAACAGTTCGTCGTGGACCAGAACTACGCTGCTTACACTCCCGTTGATCACGCTGTCTGGCGGTACGTCCTGCGGCAAAACCACCGCTTTCTCAAGGAATATGCTCATAAGATATATTTCGAAGGTCTGGAGAAAACGGGCCTCAAGATTGAAGCCATTCCCAGCATTGCCGAAATGAACAAAATCCTGTCCAAAATCGGCTGGGCCGCTGTCACCGTAAATGGCTTCATCCCTCCGGCCGCCTTTATGGAATTTCAGGCCCACCGCGTGCTGGTTATTGCCGCCGACATGCGCCAGATTCATCATATTGAATACACGCCAAGCCCGGATATAGTGCACGAAGCCGCCGGCCACGCACCCGTAATCGCCGACCCCAAGTACGCCGAGTACCTGCGCCGCTTTGGCGAAATCGGTACCAGGGCTATCTCCTCCAAAAAGGACTACGAGCTTTATGAAGCTATACGGAGATTGTCGATTCTTAAAGAACAACCGGACGCCGACCCGACCGTCGTCAAGCAAGCGGAGCAGGATGTTCTATACAAGCAAAGCAATCTTGGCAAACCTTCTGAAATGGCCCTCCTGAGCCGCCTTCACTGGTGGACAGTCGAGTTCGGACTGATTGGACCGCTGGATAACCCCAAAATTTATGGCGCGGGACTTCTCTCCTCCATTGGCGAGGCCGCACACTGTTTTTCCGACGAAGTAAAGAAACTGCCGTACGGTCCCGATGCGGTCAGTTACCCCTTTGATATCACAACCATGCAACCACACCTGTTCGTCACGCCGAGTTTCGATTATCTCATCGAAGTCCTCGAACAATTCGCCGACACCATGGCGTTTCGGGTTGGCGGCCTCAATAGCATCGAGAAAGCCATTGAATGTGAAAATACTGCTACTTGCGTTTTCGCATCCGGTCTGCAGGTATCCGGGACATTCACGGAAGTAATCACCGACAATCACAGTAGGCCGGCATACGTAAAAACTTCCGGGCCAACCAATCTATCCTTCAATTACCACGAATTGCCCGGTCACACCAGAGACTACCACAGCCACGGTTTCTCCTCACCGGTTGGACGACTGCAGACAGCAGAGAAACCTCTTGAAGATTTCACTGATACCGACATGGAGAAGTTCGGCCTCGTAAACGGTAACAAAATCAGGCTGGAATTCGAAAGCGGCGTTGTCGTCGACGGAGTCCTGTCCCAGGTTGTCCGCCGCAATGACCGGATAATCTTGCTTGTGTTTGTAGAATGTACTGTGACTCACGGCGACACTGTGCTGTTCCAACCATCGTGGGGCATTTACGATATGGCCGTTGGTGAAAATATCGTGTCTGTCTTTGCCGGAGCCGCTGACAAAGTTGCCTACGAACAACCATCAACTGTCTCGAAGACACGTACCATCAGAACCAACTATGATGAAAGAATGCGAAAGCTGCACCGGTTGTATCAGACTGTGCGTGATGTCCGGGAAAATCGGATCGAGGCAGCCGTACTTCATGACATTAGGGACAAACTTCAGACTGAATATCCTGAAGACTGGTTGCTCTCCATCGAAATCCTTGAAATACTCGAAACGCACGACATCTTTCCGACTCTGAGAGATGAAATGAAAGAGGCATTGGATAGGCGGGTCGAAAGCGACCGGATCCGTTCAGGACTTATAAGCGACGGGCTCTATTTGATTTATAACCGCCAGGAGAGTAAGCAAAAATAGCTGGCGCTGGTGTGATAACGCTACAACGTCCCGGTGATATCGCCCACCGTGATATTCTCCACCAGCACCTTTGATGGCCGGCTGATGGCATAATATACCGCCTCGGCTACTTCTTTCGGATGAAGCATTTTGTCCTTCGACCAGTCTCCGGGGATGTCCTTCCAAAGTTCCGTGGCCGTTGCGCTCGGATAGATATTGATGACCCTGATACCTCTGGGCCGCAGCTCCTCCCGGATACTCTGCATCAAGCCTTCCAACGCGAATTTGCTCATAGAATAGCTGCTCCAGTTGGGGAACCCCGTACGCGCTGCTATAGACATTATATTGACGATGGCAGCTCCTTCAACCATCACAGGAAACAACTTCTTAACCAACACAAACGGCGCCGTCACATTTACGGCAATGGTTCTCTCCCACTCCTCATGTGTCGTATTTTCAAACGGCTTCACATAAGCGACTCCGGCATTGTTCACCAGCAAATGCAGCGGCACAGCGCTCACATTGTTTACCAGCGTATCCACACCACGCAGCTCCGACAAATCGGCAACGACCGGAGACGCTTTCCCGCCATTGCCCTCAACGATTTTACAGCTTTCCGCAAGGGCATCGACATTCCTCCCCTGCAGCATCAGATGGTAGCTCTCGCCGGCGAGCCTGGCGGCGATTTCTCTGCCTATGCCCCGGCTGGCGCCGGTAATGAGTCCGTTCTTCATAGCCTGTCTCCTAACGATTGTCCCCTCATAACGCCCGTCTCAGGGTAAAACGGTTGTTCGGCGTTTCCCAAAGGCGTAAACGGGTAAGTTTGCCATCAACCTGTCCATCCAGCTTGGGCCACAACACCCCGACTATATTTTCGCCGGTGGTGACCATGCCCTTGAATTCATCCGTGTCCATATCGAGATGTTTGTAGTTCCATTCGTCAACAGTATCAAAGACCGCTTGCTCGAGATCGGCCAACTTAAACATGGTGCCTGTCTTCTCGTCAAGTCTGCCCCCGATACTGGCCTCAACCTCATAAAGATGCCCGTGACCGTACGGATTATTGCACTTGCCGTAAACTGATTTGTTCTCTTCATCCGAAAGTTCACAGGAATGCAGCCGATGGGCGGCATGAAACCGGGTCAGAACACCCATAGTCCAGATATCCGCACTTGAGAACTCCACAAAGAAATGGTCATGCTCGTACAGCTTCACTCTGCTGACAGGTATCTGCTCACCGAGACGCTTCTGAAAGTGACGCGCAAGAACCTCTGTTGTCACCGGTGAACCGCTCAACTCCGGTAAATCGACATTCAAATTACGGTGGTCAAACCGGGCCCGCAATTCATCGATAATGCGTCTCCCCTCCGCCTCAGGATATATCATGCCGGCATCTTTATCGGGCTCGCCGCACAGCGTGACTCTGAGGCGATAGTGATGGCCGTGGCCGAAGGGCGATGATGCCTGACCAAAAAGTTCCTCGTTCTCGACCTGGGATGCATGCGGTGAATAAGTCTGCCTCGCGGCCGAAAAATCGGTCCACAGATGGCGCTCGACTCTTCCGTCGGCATAGGCCGTAGCCTCACTGTATGGCGACTCGATCAGATGGCACACAACCGGCTGCGCCGTCATATCTTTGAACAGCGGTATAGCTTCCGCCAACAGGTTTGCCGCCAGGTTCTCAGCCGTCGGTACGATTTTATCAAACGGCGGCGTATCGGTATTGAAATATTTGTGATCGTATCTATTGTCAATAATCTGCTTAATTTTCTCTTTAATGATAGTCACGTTGATCATCATACCATTGGCTCGGTCAACCGGACCATCGAACACGAAATGAGCGACAAAGTTGTGGCCGTGTCCGAACCGGCTCGTCGCCTCACGGCCGAAGTATGCAATATTCTTAGCCTCGCTCCAGTCCTTTACGAATAGACGGTGCGAACTCGAAAACTCGAAACGTTTACTTATCAAAAGAGACATGGTTTTATCAGGCTAAAAAACTCCGCCCGCGTCGAAGGATCGTCATGGAATTCGCCGAGTACGCACGATGTCGTCATGATTGAGTTCTGCTTCTCCACCCCGCGCATCATCATACACAAATGCTGAGCTTCTATCACGACCGCCACCCCGACTGCATTGGTGTGCTTTTCGATTGTTTCCGCAATCTGCTTGGTCAACTTCTCCTGAATCTGAAGACGCCGCGCGAAAACATCAACAATGCGCGCTACTTTCGACACGCCAATAACCTTGCCGCTCGGAATATAAGCCGCATGGCACTTCCCTATAAACGGCAACAGGTGGTGTTCACACATGGAATACAGTTCGATATTTTTGACCAGAACAATCTCGCTTGTATCGGACTCAAACAGCGCGTTGTTAACCAGCTGATCAATGTCCTCGCGATATCCCTGTGTCAGAAACTCCATGGCTTTTGCCGCCCGGCGCGGAGTGTCTTTAAGTCCTTCCCTATTAACATCTTCCCCTATCTTCTCAAGTATCTGCCGGTAGAGATTTTCCATCTATTCGCCTTTCTCTCTGATTTCTATAGCTGCGCGGTATGCGCCTGTCTTTCATTACCAATTCTGACTTACCTCAATAACAATCTCAATCCGCTGTGGTTTACAGAATAATCAGAATCGTCGCGGATAACAAGGGGATTCCCTCCGGGCAAAACTGTGCCTGTACGCTTGCAGACCCATATCGTCTCACTGCCAGAACGACTTCAGCACCGAGGAAACAGAATACAATTTGCGTGGATCCCCACTCTTAGTTATAAACTCGGTGCACGCATTGCGCAGGTAGACGCTCTTTTTCACCCTGCGGGCCATGAAATCATTCAGCCACGGCTTCGATACCCACTTCTGAGCTTGCATATATCCCGCGTGGACTGGTTTCATGATCGACTCTACACCGGCAGTATAACTCTCCACAGCAGATCTGTCACCGGATGACAACGCTCTGTCGATAGCCTGAGCCGCCAAATCTCCGCACGTCATCGCCTGTCCAATCCCCTCACCCGTCAGCGGAAAAGTAGCGCCGATAATCTCGCCAACCATGAGAACACTCTTTTTAAACACCGGTCTGGCATTTTCAAGGTCACAGCGCAAAGCTCCGCTCCGCAACGGCGACAGAACCTCGGAATCTTCCATTATCTCCCGGGCAAGCGGAAAAGTCGTAGTGAAAGACTCAAAACACCTGCGCAGGTTGAAATCTTGCTTACCATTGAGAAAATAGCCGCACCCTATATTGTATTCGCCGTTGCCGAGAGGAACTATCCAGCCATATCCGGGCAACAGCCGGCGATCATAGCACAACACCAGATGATTCAGGTTCGCACGAGATTTGACATAGCACCGCGCAGCTATCGCGCTGGGTTTGTCACTTGCCATCCCTTCTATCCGACGGGCAAGCCCCATGTGGGCGCCGGTCGCAAGGACCGCAAATTTACATCGCACCGAATGCTTCCCTTTCCTATCGCGGACTGTTACGGTGTGGTCATCGGCAACGTCAAGAGAATCCAAATGACCACAGCAGAACACGGCCCCGCTTCTCACCGCCGCCTCGGCCAACCTGGTATCAAGATACCGGCGCTTGATAGTGACAATATCGCCGTCAACACTGAAGTTCACTCCTCCCGGGCTATATATGGAGATTCCTTCAAGCACCGAACCGGCCTTGCGAATAGAGTCATAGAGACCCATTCGTTCAAGGTTCTTAGATACGCCGGTGATCAGGCTGTCACCACAGACTTTGTCCCGGGGGAAACGCGCCATGTCGACCAGCAGAACTTGATATCCCTTGCGACTGAGACGGAAAGCGGTGGTCGAGCCGGCCGGACCTGCCCCCACCACAACTACATCCCACAATTTGTCAGGAATACTGGTTAATGGCTCCTGCCACGCTACGGGTGCTGACTCTTGTTCGCGATTAGGTACCAACGTTCTCCCTCAATTGCGCCCTGTCTGGCTCTTGCTCGCCGTTATCGACTAAAAACGGTTGTCAGAGCCGACCTTGCTGTTTAGATTACGGGCGATATCACATCGTCGCTAAACTCACCGTACTCTCAAGGCTCTATATGAGAAAAATAGACAAAAAAACTTTGCCGGGCAAGCTCATCATTTTGGCGATATTCGCCATAGCCATGGCCTACTTTGAGGCAGCGGTAGTCGTCTACTTGCGCAGAATTTTCTACCCCGGCGGCTTCTCTTTCCCTCTCGTGCCAATTGATACCGACATGATTGCGGTCGAGATCTTTCGCGAATTTGCCACGATGATCATGCTGGCCACCGTCGCCATCCTCACAGCTAGAAGATTCTGGAAACGCTTTGCCGCCTTTATGTACGTTTTTGGTATATGGGACATATTCTACTATGTCTGGCTGAAAGCAATTCTCGACTGGCCTGCCTCGCTTCTGGACTGGGACATCCTGTTTCTGATACCGATCCCATGGATTGGTCCCGTGATTGCCCCCTGCCTGATATCGATCCTGATGATAACGGTAGGATACTATATTTTGCGCCTGTACGACCGGGGAATTGAGTTCAGGGTTGCTCCTCTCTCATGGCTCTGCGGTATCCTCGGCACGGCTGTCATACTCTTCTCTTTTATGTGGGACTTCGATGCTACCTTAAGGCAACAGATGCCACAGGATTACATGTATTCCCTGCTGGCAACCGGCCTGATCATCTATGTAATTGGATTCGTTATTTCTTGCCGGAGGTCTGTCGAAAGAACACAATCGGGTTACTAAGCAGCTCGCCTCTCAACCTTTCACAACGCCGAGTGGCGTGAGCCGGGCTACCTTTTTCGCAATTCCGGCTCTGTCGGAAATTTCCACGACTTCATCAATATCTTTGTAAGCCCCCGGCGCCTCTTCGGATATGATCTTGCGACTCATAGCCTGAAGGTAAATTCCCTTGGCCTCCATCTCCGCTAGAACCCTGTCCGACGGATGCAACTTTCGGGCGGCGTGCCGTGACAGGCTACGTCCTGCTCCATGGCACGATGATCCGAAAGTCTCGTTCATAGCTTTCTCGGTACCCACCAGAAGGTAGCTGGCAGTTCCCATATCTCCCGGTATCAACACCGGCTGCCCGACCCCGCGATACCGCTCTGGAATATCTCTGTGACCCGGACCGAATGCTCTCGTCGCCCCCTTACGATGAACATACAGCCACCGCTTCTTGCCCTCCACGACGTGCTCTTCCAGCTTGGCAATATTGTGAGCTATATCGTAAATCTGATGCATCCCCATCTCGCGCGCCGGTCTTTTCAGCACCGAGGCAAACGACTCCCGCACCCAGTGGGTAATCATCTGACGGTTCGACCATGCGAAATTGGCGCCGCACTTCATGGCAGTGAAATACTGCTGTCCTTCCGGACTATCCGCGGGAGCGCACGACAACTCGCGATCTATCAGGGGGATACCGTATTTCTTGTTGGCCCGCCGCATTATCTCAAGGTAATCGGTGCATATCTGATGCCCGCATCCGCGCGAGCCGGTATGAATCATGACCGTAATCTGGGCGCGCTCGGTTATGCCAAAAGCAGCAGCGGTCTCTCTATCATAAATCTCGTCTACCTGCTGAATCTCCAGAAAATGATTCCCCGCTCCGAGCGTGCCGAGCTGACCTGAACCCCGCTTTCTGGCGGCATCACTGACAGCCTGAGCATCTCCTCCGTCGATACATCCCTGCTCTTCAGTCATCACCAAATCTTCCGGCCAGCCGTAACCGTTCTCGACCGCCCAACGTGCGCCGTCTTCAAGTACGTACTTCATCTCCGCAGCGGACAAACGCACCCTGCCCTCGGAACCGACACCGCACGGAATATTGTGAAACATGGCGTTAATAAGTTTGTCAATCCTCGGTATCACGTCGGACACCGAGAGATCGGTCCTGAGCAATCTGACACCGCAATTTATGTCATACCCGACTCCACCGGGCGAGATAATGCCTCTCGAGGCATCGAAGGCAGCCACGCCACCGATTGCGAAACCGTAACCGTGATGAATATCCGGCATGGCAATGGATTTGCCCACTATACCCGGAAGAGTGGCAACATTGGCTACCTGCTCGGGTGAATCATCGCGCACGATCGAGTCGATCATTCTGTCATCGGCATAGATTACCCCCGGCACACTCATCCGCACCCGGTTCTGCTGCATGATTTTGCTTTCGTATGAAGCCGGTATCTCGAACCGGAAATCATCAATCTTCTTCAGTGGACCTGCCCATGACATAGCTCTCCTGCCGCTCCTTCTAAATCATCTCGAAGTTAAACATCAAACAACACTTGAACGTGTGCCGGACCCTCGCCGGTTGACTCGGATATCTCCATCATATGGTACGATACGCCCTTTACGTGATGACCATAGGAATGTCGATTTTTATCGAACTTCTCTCCCCATCCGCGCGCGCTAAGTCTGTCCTGCCCCTGAAGTGCAACCTCGAAATCGGTGAGAACCCATCCGTCGACCTCGTGCAGTACAATAAGCCTTGACAACAATCCTACCAGCAGACCTTCCCTGTCAACCGACTCAACTTCGATTTCGACCTTCTCATCGGGATTGATAACGGACCCATCGGTCACAATATCGAACATGGCATCGGCCGCCACGGCATAGGCCTCCTCAACAGTACTGCCGTAGGCCTTGATGGCAATATCGGCCGTATGCTCGATAAACTCGTAATGACGTGAACCCCCGGCTCCGCTTTTCTCTTTTGATATCATTTAACTTTCAAGTCCCTTCAAATAAGCGTGAACGCACTGTGGCATTCCTGTTGAATACCCTCCCTCCAGAACTGAAAACGTTGGAACATCAAGCCACCTGATTCTTTTGCCTATTTCCTCGAACGTTTCAATCTCAAGCCCGAGACTCGTAATCGGGTCTTCCTTAAAGGTATCAAATCCTGCCGAGACCGCAACCAAATCCGGAGAAAAGCCTGCAACTTCCGCGAGCGCCTCCGCGAAAATTGTCATGTACGCATCACCGTCCGTGAACGCCTCGACCGGGAAATTGCGGCAATTCAATTGCGATCTATGCCCGGTTCCGGGATAGAGCGGACTCTGGTGAAGAGATACATACAGAACTCTTTCATCTCCGACAAAAATATCCTGAGTACCGTTGCCATGATGGCAGTCGAAATCAATTATGGCAACCCGGTCGACTCTTTTCAATGCCTTCGCAGCCGCAATGGCGACATTATTGAAATAGCAGAAACCGCCAAGAAAGTCCTTACCGGCGTGGTGCCCCGGCGGACGCATCAGTGACATGGACGCAATTCCTTCCAGCGCCATCTCCGATGATAGAACCGCCGAACCGGCTGAAAGCTTCGCGTAAATAGCCAGATTCGGATAAGCCGGCGAATCGCCGTCGTAAAAGCTACCTGTCAATACTCTGTCTATCAGTCCCTGTGAATGAACAAGCAGAATGTCTTCCTCATCCACCGGTGTCGGTCGCACCACCTCGTAGTATTGCTTAAGATGCTCAACGGTCGATCTGACCCGTTCAGGCGATTCCGGGTGTCCCGGCTGCGAGTACTCAAGACACTTCTCGGAGAAGATGATTTTCATCGCGGCACTCTCACCTTATAACGCATCACTCACACAACCCCGGTACAAGTATCCAGCGAATTACCCAGCTACCCTGCTCATCTCTACCGATACAGACTACCCCGGCGTTGTGAAACTCTACGAACGTTTTGCTGTCGCCCCCGCACAATAATCTGGAAGTCAGCTTATTCAGGTGCGGAAGATGTCCGACCAGCATGACGTTCTCAGACACAGTGGCAAGCTGCTCTGCCCATATGCCGGGATCGGCATGCGGTTCAAGCCCATTCGATGCCTTTATCCCACCTAAGGGGCTAAGATAGTCAGCGAGGACTCCAGCGGTCTGCAGCGCCCTCAGTTTGCCGCTATGTATTATGACATTGATGGATGGCCGGAGTCTGGTGGCGAGCAATTTTGCCGTTTTTTCGATCTGGACATATCCGGCTTCGGAGAGAGGCCGCCTCGGATCTTCAGTATCCTTTTTGGCCTCGGCGTGCTGCACAAGGTACAAGTTCACTTTCCTAACTCCTTTTTAAGCTATTACTGTCCCTGTGTTGCTGTCTGTAAGATATACGGCCGAACCGGCCTTGACAAGATATTCCGAACCCGCCACAACTTCATTTGCTTTGTCCAAAAACCTTGTTATCTTGGGCATTGATGGCCTCGAACTTACAGAAGACATGAATACTTATGGTGACCGACGCAGCAGCCAACCCGAAAAAACATAGAAAAATATACCGCGACACCAATCTTCAGATAATCTTCGGCATCACGCTGATGGCTGTTCTCGGAGTTGCCAGTATCACTCCGGCTTTTCCGACAATCGCCCGCGACCTGAACATATCAGCCCAGAAAGTGGGCCTTCTAATCACCGTATTTACCCTTCCCGGAGTTTTTCTTACACCCGTTCTGGGAGTGCTGGCCGACCGCTACGGACGCAAGAAAATCATCATCCCGGCGCTAATGCTTTTTGGCATCGCCGGAGGTGCGTGCTTCTTTGCCAGAGATTTCAACGTTCTGCTGGTGCTCAGGTTCTTTCAGGGTATGGGCGGAGGTTCCCTTGGATCGATCAACACCACCCTCATTGGTGATATTTATCACGGAAGAGAACGGGCCGAGGCTATGGGTTACAATGCCAGCGTGCTGAGCATGGGCACCGCCAGCTATCCGTTAATAGGCGGTGGCTTAGCTCTCTTCGCCTGGCACTACCCTTTTCTTCTTTCCCTGGTCGCCATCCCTATCGGCCTGTGGGTGATCCTGAAGCTCAAAAACCCGGAACCCAAAAAGCCGGGAAACATGCGTCAGTACCTGCGAGGCATTCTGGACTCCATCAACATTCAGGTGGTGGGGTTATTTTGCGCCAGCGTTTTGACTTTTGTCATCCTCTACGGCGTCTATTTGAGCTATTTCCCCTTCCTGATTAAGGAGTCTTTCAACGGTTCACCGGTTACCATAGGCCTGCTTATGTCATCGATGTCGGTTACGACAGCCATAGTCTCGGCCCAGATGGGACGGCTTTCAGCACGCTTCTCGCACAAGAAGCTGCTCATAACCGGAGCTATTCTTTATGGCGTCGCCATGTTAATTACGCCGTTCGTTTCCAGCCTCTGGCTTTCTGCTGATACCAACATGCATTTTCGGCTTGGGCCACGGCGTTATTATTCCAAGTATTCTGACCTTGATGTCCGACTTTGCCCCGTTAGCACATCGGGCGGCGTTTATGTCGATGAACTCTATGGTTCTCCGCGGTGGTCAGACAATCGGGCCGCCATTGATCGGTCTCTTTTACGCGCTCGGTGGAGTCGATATGGCCTTCTTCGCCGGAACAGGCCTTGCTATCGTAATTATGGCCACGTTGTATTTCACTCTGGAATAGACATCCGCTCCAATTTGGCCGCTTTGTTACAAACTTGCCATTGGTTTTGACATCTCTTATATTCTCGACAGGATTTGAACTCTCACGGTGGGGATTATGAAACGCCGCGATTTCATCAAAAAGACCGGAAAAGCAGTAGCGCTGGCCGCAGCAACCGGCGGGGCGGGATTACTGCTTCACAACCGCGGGTCCGGGACACTCTTCTTCTCGCGGTCCACCGACCGCTACACCCCGGTATTTATTCAAGCAAACAGTTTTGAAGTCGCCCCTGACCCAACCTTGCCGAAAGTCACGCTGTGTCGCGAGGCCGATGCTGTCAAGGCTCTCAATTATGCTCTCGATGCTATCGGCGGAATAAAGCGGTTCATTAAGCCGGGCGAAAAAGTTACTGTCAAACCGAATATCGGCTGGGATCGCGCCCCCGAACAGGCCGCCAATACCAACCCGGTACTTGTGGGCGAAATGGTAAGGCTGTGCCTTGAGGCAGGAGCCAGCGAGGTCGTTGTTACCGATGTAACCTGCAACGACCCGCGACGATGTTTCCTGCGCTCCGGTATCAGAGGCGCTGCCGAAGGAGCCGGCGCCAGAGTAATGCTGCCGCAGGAAGAAGACTATTTCTCAACCAACATAAACGGTGAACTGCTCACTGTCTGGCCGGTCCTGAAATATTTCCTGAGAACCGACCGCATCATAAACATGCCAATAGTCAAGCATCATTCGTTGTCAGGATGTACCGTTGGGATGAAAAACCTCTATGGCATTCTCGGTGGGCGACGTAATCAGCTTCACCAAAAAATCGACCAGTCGATAGTTGACCTGGCGATGTTTTGTCGACCGACTCTCACGGTTGTCGATGCTACCCGCGTTTTGCTCCGCAACGGACCGACCGGAGGCTCCCTCGATGATGTCGCTGTTGAGAACACGGTGATGTGCGCAACTGATCAGGTTGCAGCCGACTCCCGCGCTGCTGAATTTTTGGGACTGTCGGGCGATCAGGTGGGACATATAGTACTGGCCCAACAGTCGGGACTGGGAATGGTTGACTATAGAGCAGCCGGATACAGGGAAGTGAACATATGACAATAAAGACTGTCCGAAACCTTCGTCGCATCTCTCAGATAGTCTTTTTTGGCGTCTTCTTCTGGCTTATACTCAAAACGACTTTCGAAGTCAGCTTCAACCCGGCCGACCCCACTGAAATCCTGCTCCCCTATCCGGTCTCAATCGCGCTGGAATTTGATCCGCTTGTGGCTATTGCTACGGTTCTATCCAGCGGCACCCTGTACAAAGGTCTCTTATGGTCGTTGGTCATCCTGATTCCGACAATTTTCCTCGGACGTTTCTTCTGCGGATGGATCTGTCCGTTGGGTTCGCTCAACCATTGGGTTTCGGAAATTCCCTCGGAAAGACTCGGCCGCCGCGGTGCCGGAAAAATCAAATCAAATCGCTATAAGAAATACCAACGGATAAAATACTATATCTTGCTCATCTTCCTGGGGGCATCCTTACTCGGAACGCTGCAGATCGGCCTTCTGGACCCGCTTGCGCTCCTGGCGCGCTCCATCGGCACGGTTGTCCTTCCGATGACGCACACTGTTACATCCGGAATTGTCGACTGGGTTAAAGGACTCGGCTATCCACCGCTGGGGAGACTTGCACAGAGCATCTATGATTTCATCTCGCCGCTGCTTCTGACTTACCGCCAGAATTTCTTCCACACCATACTCACTATCGGCACCCTCTTTCTGCTGATTCTCGTCCTCAACAGAATTTTCACTCGCTTCTGGTGCCGGGGCATATGCCCGCTGGGCGCTTTGCTCGGTATATTCTCCCGCTTCTCTCTGCTGGGCCTGCAAAAAGATGAGCAAACTTGTACCCACTGTGGTATGTGTAACCTGTCATGCCAGGGAGCCGATGACCCGGAGATCGGCCACAAGTGGCGTCAGGCGGAATGCCATCTCTGTCTCAATTGTCAGGCGACGTGCCCCGAAGGTTCTCTTAAATTCAAGTTCTTCCCGAATCAACAAGTCACTCGCAACAACCCGGACGGAACGTCCGAAATAAACATCTCCCGCCGCAAAGCCACGATATCCGTTGCCGCGGGTCTGGCCCTGTTCCCCCTGTTCCGTAGCGGTGATGCTTTCAAGGTCAACGCCAATCCCATGCTGGTGAGACCGCCCGGATCACTGCCCGAAGAATCATTCGCCGCCCGGTGTATCCGCTGTGGCCAGTGCATGCGCGTCTGCCCAAACAATGCTCTTCACCCCACGCTGCTGGAAGCCGGCCTTGAGGGAATGTGGTCGCCCTATCTCATAGCCCGAATCGGTTATTGCGAACCTACCTGCACTCTATGCGGGCAAGTCTGCCCTACCGGCGCTATCATGGAACTGACCATGAAAGAAAAAGTCGGCGACAAAGACACCCCTCCCAACCGCATAGGCACAGCCTTCATTGACCGCGGACGGTGTCTCCCCTGGGCAATGGCTACGCCGTGTATCGTCTGTGAGGAATGGTGCCCCACATCGCCCAAGGCGGTTTATCTGAAAGATGAAATTGCTTACGACTCGAAGGGCAACGAGGTCGCCGTCAAACGTCCCTATGTCGACCCGCATCTCTGTACCGGATGTGGAGCCTGTGAATTCGCCTGCCCCATAAGTGATCGTGCCGCCATATATATCACCTCGGCCGGTGAAACCCGCTCGGTTGAAAATCAGTTTTTGCTTGAAAGAAATCGTAAGAAGGCTACGGCCGACCAGGCGCAGACATAGCACCCCTTATCGCCTTAACACAAACCCCACCAGAGCAAGCGCGATTATCCCGGCAATACCAATCAGCAGATAATTGAGGCCGATGACAGGAAGTAACACAGCTGTAGAAAATAAGGCTCCGAGCGATGACCCGGCTATCTCGAGAGCGTAGCCTGCCCCCCGATTCTCCTTGGACTTGCGTCCGTAATAGAGCCGGGTAGCCCCGACAAACAGCGCTCCGGTCGCCGCCGCCGCTAGTAACAAGAAGCATGCATGGTAGAAAACCGGAGAAACGAATGTCCCCAACTCAAATGTCAGAAGGAACCCAACCGTGAGAATCAGCAGGAGACTCAGAGCAAATCCCGAAACCCTGTCACTTTTGATTCTATAAACGATTGCCGTCCCCAGCGATAATCCCAGCATAAACGCTCCAATCAGAATCGCCAACGCCCAGTACAAAGAACCCGCATATGACTGAAACACATAGAAAGATATCAGCTCGAGCGATAGAGACACTACCCCGGCCGTAAAGAACAGAAACATCGCGTATCTGCCTTTTGCACTCCCCGGGAATACAGATGTGACAAACAGGATAATGATAAGTACGGGGAAAATTAATAGCCACAACGGTTGGGTAAGAATCTCGCTGATAACGACGTGGTCTATGCTGTTAACCTTTGACCTCAATAGAGCCTGAAGATACGGTAGAATTGGTTTGTTGACGCTGTTGACAGCATCCGACATAGCCATCGCGGCGCGAAGTTGGCCTCTTTTGAGCTCGCCTAACCTGTCACCGAGATAATCGCCTGACACAAATTGCGCGGTATAGGCCAGACTGTCTATACGCGCGACGATGCTGTCATATGGAAGTCCGAAACGAGACGAGTCCGAAGCAAAGAAGATTGTGCTTGTTCCCGGCCAGGTCTCCACGTAGGCGAATCGCTCGCTGAGAACATTCTTAATGACAGAGAGTATTTCCCCCTGCTCGTCGCTTATATAGCGATCAGTATCATAGCCGGTCGGTATAACCACCACCCCTCCCGGGTTCAGCCACAGATGTTCGAAGAACGATGGTGTCACCAGCCTTCCGCTCTTATAAGTGTCAAATGTCCCGGGGTTGATAATTACGATATCGAACGTCCAATGTTCGCTCACTATCGGCGCGTTCATAATTCCGGCATCCATGTACAGATGTACCGGGTGGTGGTCGGTTGATATGATACCATCGATCACCTCGCTCAACTCTTGACGGGGATCTATGGCCATCAGATAGAGTACACCGATACTCTCTGCCAGTTGCGCCACACCGAACTTTGCCCTGCCTATGTAAGCAATATTGCTCGCGCTCGTGATGGTGATACATTAACGCCGGGATCAGAGCGTTCTCCGCTTCCATAACCGACGGATAAACCGCCTCTATGCTATTGTCCGTGAGCAGAACAAGCTCACTCTCCCTTGAGAGAATTGTCTGACGACCATAGTGCGTGTCAAACGACTTCTCCACCTGATACGGCTTAAATCTCCACCCGTCAGACATCGGCTCCAAATAGCCAAATCCGACAATACACGTTGCCACAACCACCACCATTAAAAGCGCCCGCCGCAATCTAAAATTCCACGTTGGAACCGTCAGTACCCATTCCACAAAGGCGACAAGCACACCAACGACCACCGCCAATTGTAGCCCCGAAAGCCATGGGCCAATGGCAAAAGCGACAACAAGACCTCCGAGGAAAGCACCCAGACCTTCAAATAAATATACCCTGATAATCGACTGCTGCGTTTCCATCTGCTGACGGGCAATCGATGGAAACAGCCATCCGGAAATAAGCCCTACGGGAAGCATCGCGATAATCGAAATCAGCGCCGCTTGCGTGAATGGTATTACTTCGCCAACCATATGATTGGTCAGCATGGGTGAAAAACGCACCAGTAGAATCATCACCGGAAGCAACACCGCCGCACGCCAAAAAAGAGAGTGGGGAGCGCTTCGCTGTCGCCCGCCCAGATACGCACCGACAGCTACCGATATCAACCAGCCGAAAAGCGCCGTTGATATAAACAGCTCGTCGCCGTTCAGTGAAGCTACCAACTCCCGCAGCAACAGAACCTGGCCGACGATCGAATATAGACCGAGTAAGAACGCCCGGCGGATCATTTAGAAAATCCCCGGTATCTCGTGCTTACAGAACCGACATCTGTTACCGTTGAGATTGAATTCATAAATGGTATATCCCCTGCGGCCAATGACTGTCTTACCGCATTTCGGACAATAGGTTGACTCGGAAGGATGCCCTCTGAGATTACCCAGATAAACATACTCTAACCCCTCGGATTTACTGATAGCGTGGGCGGTCTCCATTGTCTTTTCGGGTGTGGGAGGAAGATTCTTTAGAAGATATTGAGGATAGAACCTTGAAAAATGCAGGGGCGTGTCTGCGCCCAGATAAGTCTTTACCCATTGCGCAAGTTCCCGAAACTCCTGCTCGGTGTCGTTGAGAGTCGGCACGACCAGATATACAAGCTCCAGCCATACACCCGAGTTCTTTATCTGAATCAGACGGTCCAGCACCGGCTTCAACTCCCCCCCTACGATGTCTCGATAGTAATCTTCGCGGATGGCTTTGAGATCGACTTTGACAGCATCAAGGTGCGGCAGAAGCTCGGTCAAAGGCTGCTCTTCGATATAACCGCCGGTAATCATCACCGACTTAATGCCATGCCTATGCCCCAACTCGGCCGTGTCATACATATACTCATAAAAAATCACCGGCTCAGAGTAGGTGTAAGCGATCGTCGGTACATTGCGCTGACGGGCCAGATCCACCAGCGTCTCCGGCGGTAGGTCAAGATTGTTCGTCTGCTCCGGCCGAACCTGCGATATCTCCCAGTTCTGGCAGAACTTGCAGTTGACATTGCATCCCGCCGTGGCAATCGACAGCGCCTTTGTCCCCGGATGAAAATGAAACAACGGCTTTTTCTCAATCGGGTCGATATTCAACGAACACGACAAACCATAGACAAGCGTGTAATAAGTATCACCGCGGTTCTCCCTCACCCCGCAGTAGCCGCGCTCAAGGTCGGTAACATAGCAGTGGCGCGGGCAGATGCCGCACTCGATGCCGCCTTCGGGCTTCTTCTTGTAATGCCGCGCCTCGACCGATGACAATTTCGTAGTGTAGTCAAAAGCACAGGCATTCTGGATACCGCCCAGAAACTCCGGAAGCAAGTCTGACTGCGTGGCAGCCACCGCCGCGCCGCAACCAACACATCTTATGAAAGTCCGCCTTTTCATCTTATCATCTTACGACTTCACTGCATATTAGCAATGCCAATTCGCACATTCTCAACCTCGATATTATCAATCCCGGCTTCGCCCAACCCGATTTCCTGTGCAGCTGCGAGGTATTTCACCGGACGACCTACTTTTTCCAATGGCGGCAACCCCTTGTGTCTTGCGAATATCTTCCAGAATCTGAAGACCCACGCTATCGCAGGCTACCGGATCCTCCGACATAACCAAACCACCCCAATGATAAACGTAACTACCCACAAAACCGGGGCCACCGTTATACTGCACCCTGATTGCATCAAGAACAGTCAGCCGGTTTTTCGTCCTGATAGGCTCCAAATCACTCACGTGCGCACAAAACGGATTACAGTTATCGCCGTGATATTTATTTGGATTGTGAATCGCTCCATACATGTTTTTCAACCCGGCCGACATTCCCGCCAGCGAATGGTCTTTGAGAATCGGTAGATTGATATTCACATCGACAATCTCCGTCAGCACCCCGGTCACCAGCGAATTAACCTCACCCGATGTGTAAAACTCGCTGCTGTAGCCGACACCGTTGGTGTCGGTGCCGAGGCAACGCCGACCGCTAAACGAGGCATTGAGCGTATAGCCCGCCTCTTTCAGCTCGCGATTGGAACGCTCCCACACGACTGTGTTGTTTTCGGAAACACCGGCCTCTATCAGAAGCTCACGAGAGCGCATCGGCAAGCGCTACCGGTGTGGAGTTCAGACGCCCCGTCAGACAATTGGGCTTCATGCCCACCACAGTTGACTTCCCTTTTGAGCCGCCGAGTAACTGGCCGGACAAGTAGTCCTTGCCAAGGGCGTTAAAGCCTGCTATTAGCAAATCCTTATACTGCTTAGCGCTGAGACCCGACATCAAATCGGCCCCCTGATACCTTACGACAATAACGCGGCTCATATATTAATTATACTACTTTGACTTGCGTAACAACAACAGTTTTGCGCTTGACGTTATGCCCCGGCAAATGCATTCTTAGATGGAGAACAGATATGCCAAAATTAATCTCAACACTATTTCTGGCGGCGACTTTACTGGCCATCTCAAGTAACACGACCGCCGAAATACGAAAGCCGGCTGTAGCCGGTACGTTTTACCCGGCCGACAGCACCACCCTGACCAAAATGGTCTCCGGCCATCTGGATGCCGTGAAGGATATTCCTGAGATCGATGGTCAAATACTCGCTCTGGTTGTCCCCCACGCCGGACTGGTCTATTCCGGACCAATCGCCGCATACAGCTACAAGTTGCTTGAAAACAGCGATATAAATACAGTCATACTTTGCGGACCTTCGCATCGGCTCGGCTTCGATGGCGTCTCGGTCTATGGTCCGGGTGTCACCTGGCGAACACCGCTCGGCGATGTCGACTGTAATGACGCCATCTGCGAACAACTTATAGCCTATGACAAAGGTATCTCTGTCATATCCGAGGCCCACGCCGGCGAACACTGTCTCGAAGTTCAACTGCCTTATCTCCAGACCGCGCTCAGTCAATTCGAAATTGTCCCGGTGCTGATTGGATATCCAAATCACGATAATATCACCCGTCTTGAAGGCGCTCTCTCTGACCTGAAGCTGGACAATCACACAATCATGATCGCCTCAAGCGACTGGCAGCACTATCGCCCGGCCTCGCAGGGATTGAAACTCGACTCGGCCGGCATAGACTGTATCAAGCGACTCGACCCGGATGCTCTCGAGTCCTATCTCAAACAGGGGAAAACCGAGGCCTGCGGCGGCGCGGCGGTCGTAGCTGTGATGAGATCAGCAATAGCAAAAGGAGCGAACCGCGCAAAGATTCTCAAATATGGCGACTCCGGCGATATGTCCGGCGATAAAAGCAGTGTCGTCGGATATGCTGCCGCCGTAATATATAAGACCGATGGAAAGGATACTCCCAGACCAACGGAAAAGTCCGGAGGAGAAATTATGAAGAGTGAATCCTCTCCGAAATTCGAACTTACCGATACCGACCGTCATCAACTGCTCACTATCGCTCGTACATCGATAGATTGCCACCTCAACAAAAAGCCTCTGCCTGATTTCGATTTATCTCAGACACTCCGCGATAATGGCGCTGCTTTCGTGACACTGACAAAATACGGCCGCCTTCGCGGTTGTATCGGCTACACCGTGGCGTTCAAACCACTTTGGGAAACTGTTTCTGAATGCGCTGTCAAGGCTGCAACCGAAGACCCTCGTTTCCCGCAGGTTAGAGCAAACGATCTGCCGAACCTTCATATTGAGATATCAGTGCTGACGCCGTTGGAAAAGGTCAAATCGCTCGATGAAATCAAAGTGGGGCGCGATGGTTTAATGATCTCGATGGGGAGTCGGCGCGGGCTGCTTCTTCCTCAGGTCGCCACCGAAAACGGCTGGACCGAAACCGAATTTCTCGAGCAGACCTGCCGTAAGGCCGGCCTGCCGGAAAGTGCTTACAAATCGCCCAACGCCGTCATCGAACGCTTCCAGGCCGTCATATTCGAAGAAGAATGATTCCTTGTAGGCTCACGCCGCGGCGTGAGCGCTACAGAAACTTGATCGCACTGGATATCAGTCTGCGTTTGATAAATCAAACGCCTACGGTGACAGCTCAAAATTCCTTGTATTAAAATATCCTTCATGCTCTTACAGCGATTTGGCTTCGTTTCCTCATTTTCGTGGCGGGTTCGAAGACGGACCCGCCCGGCAACTTCCAAGATGGATTCCTTTCGTTGATTTTTTCTGAAGAATCACCATTTCCCACCGTAACAAACAGCCTCACAGGCGATTGCCGCAGCGCTCGCTCGCGTAGAATAAGTGGCATTGTGCCAGTGTGTCGCATTTCAATTTCTCCATTTTTGGACAGACCTCTCCTTTAAAAGCGCGAGGTCATTTTATGGAGGGGTTTTGATTTTTGCTATGGATTGGTAGTGAAAGTGTGGGGCAGTCTTTACAGAGCTGAAATTTGGGGAATCGGGATCCAATCTTCAGGGACGTGGTCGTCTGGATTCAATGGTATTCAAAAGGCTCAAACTCGTATTGTTCTAAATCTGCTTGGGCCATCATATGGCTAAAGACATTATTCTTTCTATCGCTACCAAAACCGACTCTCGCACGTTTGAGAGTATTCAGTTTCAAAAGCGGTTGGTATTGGGCCGGTTCCATGTTATTCGCAGCTATATGAATGAATTCTTCAAGGGCCGGCGCTTTCATTAGCCCACTAACATCCTTTAGGCCTTTCATGGTGTCCAGATAGACTCGTCTCAACTTGGTCAGGTTGCTCATATCTGGCAACGAAGTTACGTTTCGCAGCGCCTGAAGGTAACCGATACTTGCAGCCCCCTAAGGGTAGAGACTACGGACAAATCGCTCAGACCCCTAATCTGCCAGAGTTCCAAATATTTGATACCGTCTATCCGTTCCAGAGCCGAGAGATCTTTGATACCGCCCAGCTTTATGTCCAGCGACCACAGATTACCCAAGGCCCGAATGAAATCCAGATTTGGAGGGCTCAGCAGAACGCAGTGTCAACTTTTCAAGTCGCTTCAGTTCCGAAATAGTCTTAATATTCGTCTGCTGTCCGTCGAGATAAAGGCATCTGAGATCTTGAAATCTGTTAAGATACTTGAGGTTCGGTTTCGACGATTTCGTTCTTTGAATTGTCAAGCCCGCAAGTGACGAGGGAACAAGCGAAAGGAAATCTAGGCTTTCGAGATGGTATATACCTACCGATAGTGTTTCGAGATTCTCCAGCGCAGCAATATTCTCAAGTCCGGTCACATCTATCAAGCAGTCAGCACAAAAGTGACGCACCTTAGGAATTCGAGTCATAAAAGACAGATCACAAACTGAAGAACCACATCCATAAATTCTAATTTCGAGATCCTGCCTGACGATGAGAAGTTCGTTGTTGATTATATCCCAGGTGCTGTTGCTTACCGGTTTATTACACTGGCAGTACTTTGATTTCGCGGTGGCTTTTGAGCCAGTCTATTTCCTGTTTAGTTAACGTACCATAGAAATTCAATCTGTCTGTTGGAAATTTTGTTCTCGCCAGTGGCATCGATTCCTCCTTATCAGTCAGCCCCAATATATTAGGTATGCAATTCCCTTCAACCACAACATATAGCCCCCTGTCATAATCCAGATTAATGTGATTTGCGGGCGGGGGGATTTGCGTATAATATACTGCACAGATGTATAGTATTAACCGATATGGGAAGTTAGAGCAACGGGGACTTTCCCCCTCGCCCCCCGGGAGAGGGTCGGGGTGAGGGGTATGTCGTTCGGACAGATGATGATCCCGCTTCAGCGGGACCGCGCACAAAAACTGCGTCTGTAGGCTCTGCGTCTGTAGGCTCACGCCGCGGCGTGAGCCTACAAAGGAATCGTTGGAGATAAATGTCAAAACCTCCATCTGACGACGGACCCTGTCGGGTCCGCCGTGGGCGGACTGGGAAACTGGGGATTTTGACCTACTGAAGAAGGCATAACCGTAGGCGTTTGATTTATCAAACGCACCATGTTATGCCAAAATGATAACGGGTTGAGGATGGAAACCAAGACCAAACGCAACAGGTGACGGACAGATGAGACATCTGCGGCGCACGAAACCTCCCCCCGGGGGTGGTCTTCCGCACTTTCCTTACAACATCTTAGGTGAAAGCGCCCACGGTGCGGTGATAGGAGACCAACGTTGTGAGAAAAGATATGTACTTGAAAAATTATAAAAAAAACAGCGCGAAATGGCTTTCTGTAATCACGTGAATCAATTACACAAAAACAAGTTGAAGGAATTAAACGTCTTTTGGGGTCCCTTTAAAAAAATAAGCAAACAAAGCCAATTCTCTTCCGAAACAGGTATACTCGTTCCGTCAGGTCCTGCGCCCTTCTGAAGGCGTGTGACCTGACGGTGCAGGATGCGAGGATGGCAAAGATAAAAAGCAAAACCGTAGGCGGTTGATTTATCAAACACGTCATGTTATGCCAAGACGATAGCGGGTTCGAAGACGAACCCCTACGAAGGCTGAAAGATAAGCGATGTACACAATCACGGATTTGAAAAATATACTCGACAAGAAATGGCCCGAAGCTACTTTCAAGACCGCCGATAGCGAAAAATCAGTATTCGGCACCGGTATCGAAGGCTATCGACAGTCTCCTCCCCTATGGCGGTATTCCGTTCGGGCAGATGGTCGAAATAACCGGCCCGGTATCATCGGGCAAAACCGGTCTTCTTTATAAAATCATGGCAAAAATCACGCACGAAGGTTCGGCGGTTTATTTCGACCTGAGCAACTCTTTCTATCCATCGGCCGCTACCTGCTGCGGCGTCAATATCGACCGCCTCGTGGTGGTCAAGACAGGTGATATTCTCACCGGGGTGCGCACCGCCGAAACTCTTCTATCTCACGGGAAAACATCGTGCGTGATACTCGATCTTATCGATCAGGAAAAGCCGCTCCCCATGACTTTACTCCACCGTTTTCGCATGCAGACCACCCGGAGCAAAGCGCTGACATTCTTTTTAACCGCAGACGACACCCGGATTATTCCATCGAGCATCGTCTCCCTGCGCCTTTCCGTAAGAAGGCTCAATCTGCGCCGTGTGGAAATCGAGATCACCAAGAGCAGAATATCAAAAGAGGGCCTTAAAACCGAGTTGGTGCTTTATGATTAAAGATAGAATAGCCTGCGTGCTTATCCCTGATCTGGCGATGCAGATCTGTCTCATGAAGGATCCATCCCTTTTGGACAAACCGCTTGCCCTGACCGAAACCGATAGCGAGGTATCGCCGATCCTCGCCGCAAACAATATTGCCAAAAATGATGGTGTGATGGTCGATATGACAGTGGCGCAGGCGCGGTCGTACTGTCCGGAGCTGGTCACCCGCCAGGTCTCTCGCAAAACCGAACGGGCAGCCTCGGAAAAGCTCCGCAATATCCTGTTCACGGCCAGTCCGCTGGTGGAAGAAACCGGACCGGGATGTTTTTTCGTCGATGCCTCGGGCCTTAACTGGCTTTACAAAAACGAGGATGAGTTGGCGGGGCGGCTGGTTTCGCTTATAAGTTCGCTCAAACTCACGGTACAGATCGGAATCGGCAATAACAAATTTGTCGCCCATGTAGCCGCACTGGTGTCCTCGGTAAATTCGTTTACAGTCGTAGCGGCTAATGCCGAACGACGGTTTCTGAACAACCTGACTATCGGTTACCTTCCCCTGCCGGATGACCTGCGCGATAAATTCCTGGCGCTGGGGCTGAAAACTATCGGACAGGTGGCGGCGTTTCCATCGAACGAAATGACCACCCGATTCGGCGAAGAAGGCTCCAGGATATCCCGTCTTTCTAAAGGCGATGACACCGATTTCTTTCTGCCGCAGTTTTCACAGGTGACACTATCGGCCAGAATTTCTCTGTTCGAACCGCTTGAATCTTCAGGGGCGATTGTTGCTCACGTGGAGAAAGTTCTGACCGACCTTCTTGAGAAACTTGGCCGGACCGGCCGGGGATGCCGCGCTGTTGATATACAACTTCATCTTGAAAACCAGACGCACAAAACTTTGCACCTTGGTCTCAAGGAGATCTCGGATACATCACAAAAATTTATCCGTCTGCTCAACAATCAGGTAAACGGCCTGAGACTGCCGGACAGGGTGGCGGATATTATTGTAACCATCCCTGAGGTCCTGCCGCTGAAATCATCGCAGCTTGATCTTCTAGGCGCGGGCGGATCGCTTGACACCTCTCCCCTTTCTGATAACCGCATGGGCGGTAGTTTGCGACAGGTGCAGCTATTGGCTCCCACTGTCAACAACGGCCTTACTCCCGACAGCAACTGCAGTTTTTGTGCGGTTGATTTGAAACCCAAAGCGAAAAGCGCCGCCGTTGATACCTCGTGGCGTTGTTCTTTTGCTCTCAATCCTATAGCGGGATTGCGGCTTATACAGCCGGCCCGCAAGGCCACCGTGGCGACCTGTGGCAGGACGCTCAACTCGGTCAAGCTGCGACGTCACACTCGCTCGATAGTCAGGCAAAACGGCCCCTGGGAGTTGTCCGGAGGATGGTGGCAGTATGGTTTTGACCGGATGTATTACGAGGTTCAGACCGATGACGACCGGTTTTACCTGCTCTATTTTGACCGCCAGGCCTCGGATTGGTACGTCCAGGGCGTGTTTGATTGAGGGGGGCACAGCGTTTGTAGGCTCACGCCGCGGCGTGAGCCTACAAAGGAATCGTTGGAGCCAGGCCCAAAGCGGGTTTAAGCCTGCTACCATATAGGTCATAACGGTAGGCGTTTGATTTATCAAACGCGTCACGTTATGCAAGACACCGGCAATTGCATCGTACGGGTAGACTCGTTCCGTCAGGTCTTGCGACCTTCTGAGGGCGTGTGACCTGACGGTTCTGATTGATTGCTGTCAGGTCACATCCCACCACAGGTGGGACAGGACCTGACAGAACAAAAAAAATGAAATACACAGAACTACATTGCCACTCCAACTTTTCGTTCCTGAGTGGCGCAAGCCACCCCGAAGCACTTGTTCAGCAAGCGTATCAGTTGGGGTATGAAGCGTTGGCCCTTACCGATGCCAACGGTCTCTACGGTATAGTGCGGTTCAGTCAGGCGGCGATCGAAAAAAACATCAGGCCGATTTTCGGCAGCGAAATTACTTTAGATAACGGCCATCACCTTCTCCTGCTGATAAAAAACTCTGCCGGCTACGCCAACCTGTGCAGCCTTATCAGCGATGCCAAACTGAGGAGTAAAAAAGACGAGACTAAGATAACTAAAGAGAGCCTTGCTTCGCACCGCGATGGTTTAATAGCCCTGTCAGGTTGTTCGCTCGGGGAGATACCATCGGCTATTCTCAAAAAAGACCTGCCAACAGCGCAGCGAGTTGCCTCAGAATATAAAGAACTTTTCGGCAAAGATAATTTCTATCTGGAGATGCAGCACCACAACCTGCCGGACCATCACACTCTATGCGAGCAACTTTCGCGACTGGGACAAGAGCTTGACATCAAAACAGTAGCCACCAACAACGTTCACTATGCCACGAAAAAAGCGCGGATGCTTCAGGATATTCTCACCTGTATCAGAAACCACACCACGCTCGACAAAGCCAACGGCCTTTTGTACCCGAACGCCGAACGATATTTAAAACCCCCGGATAAAATGATTCGCAGGTTCTCGCACTATCCCGAAGCTATTGAAAACAGCGTTGCTATCGCAGAGCGATGTTTGTTCTCGCTGGATAATCTTCCAACGACACTCCCCGATTTCCCTGTCCCCGATAGCGAAACAGTGCACAGCTACCTTCGGAAACTTACCTACGAGGGAGCCAAAAACCGTTATCGCGATCTGACCTCGGAGATTGTAAAGCAGCTTGAGCATGAACTGACAATTATCGAGAAGCTCAATCTTTCCGGATATTTTCTCATTGTGTGGGATATTGCCCGCTTCTGTAAAACCAACGGCATTCTCTCACAGGGGCGCGGATCGGCGGCCAATTCGGCCGTGTGTTATTGTCTGGAAATAACCGCTGTCGATCCTATCAAGCTCGATTTGCTTTTCGAACGGTTCGTCTCGGAAAACCGCAAGGAACCGCCGGATATTGACATCGATATCGCCAACAACCGCCGCGAGGAAGTCATCCAGTATGTTTACAACAAGTATGGCCGCAATCATGCCGCGATGGTGTGCGAGGTAATCAGCTATCGGGGACGGTCGGCCACGCGCGATGTCGGCAAGGCGCTGGGGTTTTCGCTCGAAGAGGTGAATCTGCTGGCCAAACGTCTGGACCACTATTCCGATACCGAAGAGATGGCGGAGCGATTGAAAGAGATCAATTTCAAGGCTGATTCCCGACGGGTGGGGTTGCTGGTGGAACTTTGCAAGCAGATAAGGCGGTTCCCACGACATCTGGGAATCCATGTCGGCGGGATGATTGTCACGAAAAAGCCTCTAACGCATGTAGTGCCGGTTGAAAACGCCACTATGCCCGACCGGAGCGTTATCCAGTGGGACAAAGATGATGCCGCCGATGCCGGACTGGTGAAAATTGACCTTCTGGGACTGGGGATGCTTTCGCTCATCGATATTGCTTTCAAGCTGATAAAGAAAAATCACGGTCTGGATATCGACCCGGCCCGCCTTTCCTACGATGACCCGGAAGTGTACCGGCTTCTCAGCAGCGCCGACACCGTGGGAGTGTTTCAGGTGGAGTCGCGGGCGCAGATGAACTGTTTGCCCCGCCACAAACCCAACTGTTTTTATGACCTGGTGATCGAGGTCGCTCTGATTCGACCGGGTCCTATCCAGGGGGATATGGTACATCCGTATTTAAGGCGAAGAAACGGCGAGGAGGAAGTAACCTACCCGCACCCTAAACTCGAACCGATTTTGAAAAAGACACTCGGCATTCCCCTGTTTCAGGAGCAAGGGATGAAAGTGGCGGTGACAGCGGCGGATTTTACTCTCAGCGAAGCGGATGAGCTCCGCCGCGCCATGGGACACAAACGTTCCAGAGAGAAGATGGATGCCCTGAGCGAAAAGCTCATTAAAGGGATGATGCGAAACGGTATCACGCTTGAAGCAGCCGAGAGAATTTATACCCAACTGGCGGCTTTTGCCGACTTTGGTTTCGCCGAGTCGCACGCGGCCTCGTTTGCGCTGCTGGTCTATGTATCGGCGTATCTTAAGCTGTACTACCCGCCGGAGTTCTATTGCTCCATCTTGAACTCCCAGCCCATGGGCTTTTACTCACCATCGAGCATCGTCTACGAGATGCGCCGCAAGCGAGTCAAACTCGGCCATGTGGATGTTTTGCGAAGCGGCTGGGACTGCACTGTCGAGGGGGATTCGGTCCGGCTGGGTTATCGCTATATCAAAGGACTCGGCCAAAGTAGCGGAGAACGCATCGAAACTGCTAAAAACGAACGACCGTTCAACTCGATAAAGGATTTTGTATTCAGAACAGGACTCAATCAGACGGAACTGACCCGGATTGCGCAGGCGGATGGATTTGAATGTTTCGGCGTTGCACGCCGTGAGGCTGTCTGGCAGGTGCTGTCGCTTTTGCGGCAATCACCCGATGAACTTCAGGTTGAAACCCAAGAAACCGGTCTTACTTTGCTGCCATCGATGACTATCGGTGACACGCTGGTTTCGGATTTCAAAAGCATGGGTCTATCGCCGGGACCGCATCCGATTCAGCTCATAAGAGACAAACTGCTTAAACAGGGAGTGGTGAAATCGGAAGACCTGAAACTCTGCCCTTCCGGCCGACCAGTCAAAGTAGCCGGGTTGGTGGTTATCAGGCAACGCCCGGTCACGGCCAAAGGGTTTCTCTTTATTACGCTCGAAGATGAAACCGGCTTTTCCAATATCGTTGTTAAACCTCAGATGACCAGCCGCTACCGAAAAGAGGTCACGCATTCTAAAGCCCTGATAGTCCACGGCGTGCTGGAGAAAAAAGACGGCGTTATCAACGTAATCGGATTTCAATTCACCCCGTTTTTGATAGATGAATCCGATATCGCCGTCCAAAGCCGCGATTTCAGATAGGACTATTTTTTATTGCCCAACTGTGAGCGATATGCCATATATTTATCGCAAAGATAACCGACAAAACAGGATTTCAACCCGGTGGCCAACTGGTTTTTCGTTACCGACATACACGGCTCGACCGAACGCTATCGAAAACTGCTGAAGCGCATCGCCACAGATAAACCGCAGGCGGTTCTTCTCGGCGGCGACCTGCTTCCCCACGGACTGGCCCGTAGCTCTGCGGCGGAGCAGTATCCCGATGACTTCGTAAACGATTTTCTCGTAGTGGAGTTTGCCAAACTCAAAGAGTCTATGGGTGGTGAGTATCCGAGAGTGCTGTTGATCCTTGGCAACGATGATCCCCGCTCTGAAGAAACTGCCTTTATTGAGGCTGAAGAGAGCGGCATCTGGGAGTATGCCAACGAACGCCTGATTAACGTAGGCGACTACAAGGTTTACGGCTATGCCTACGTCCCTCCTTCCCCGTTTCTTCTGAAAGACTGGGAGAAATACGATGTCTCCCGGTTCGTCGATCCCGGTTGCGTGTCGCCCGAGGAAGGAACCCGCACCATACCCATTGCTAATCGTGAGATTAAGTATGCGACTATCAAAAAAGACCTTGAGGCTCTCGAAGGGATAGATGATTACGGCAGGACAATCTTCTTATTCCACACGCCACCCTACAAAACCAAACTGGACCGCGCCGCTCTCGACGGCAAGATGGTGGATCATGCGCCGGTGGATGTTTATGTTGGCAGTATAGCCGTCAGGGAGTTTATTGAGAACCGCCGGCCGCTGGTCACTTTACACGGACACATTCACGAATCGGCCCGTCTGACGGGCGATTGGCAGGATCGGATCGAGCAGACATATATGTTTTCCGCAGCTCACGACGGACCGGAACTGGCGATAGTGCAGTTCGACCCGACCAATCCGTCCGAAGCTGCGCGAATGCTAATCTGACGATCCCTTTTTCTTCTTCTGAAGCGGCAACTGTCGCGCCGGGTCGGTAACCGCCCCTATTTTGACGGCGTAACTTGTCTTCTGCTCGATATCCTTGTCGGTTATGATGTGAACATCAAGCAGCCCGCCCGACTTATAGCCCGTTTTCAGATAGTTGATTTCACCGAGCGCCAGACTCCACCCATCGAACCACTGTTCGAGCATTTCCCGCTGTTTGGGGGTACCATCAAAGTGCACCAGCAGGTCAATATCGCTGGCGGCTCCGGCCGATGCGTTTTTGGTACTTCCAAATACATAGAGAGCCTTAACACCGAAGCGCTCCGGGTCGAGCGTGGTAGCAATATGCTCGGCCATCTGAAATCTCCAGCGCCAGCTGCTATCCGAGGCATGTTCGGCAAACATCTGTGCCGCCGTTCCCTTGGTGGTCTCATCGGACGGCGAAGATAATATCCCCACAGCTTCATCGAGATCGGCGTTCATCAGCACTCGCAGGACCTTACCGTTCGTCACCGCTGATACGTCTATGAGCTTAATTGTGTCCTCGAGCGAAGCAAACTCCGGAGCAATTTCGCTCAGAATGTTCGCCGAACGTGTCAGGAACTTTTCATTGAACATCACTCCTTTGTCGTCCGGAAATAGCGGGAGATACCTGATGCGAGCCTCAACCAGATCCTGGAAAAAGTGAGTGCCAAATGACAGGTCGGGGGTATAGTTGCCTTTCTTGCGGGCCACCTCGGCCAGCACGGCGGTGTTGTTGATATCAGAGTAGGTGACCTTGACGCCAAGCCTGATGTCGCCGCGACTCCCCCACCGACCGGGACCAATCAAAATAAACCTTCGCTTGGGTAGCAGTTTGTTTAGCTTGCCGATTGCTCGACCGACAGCAACGAGATCATCTCTTTCGGATATCTCACCGTACTTATCGGGGTCCACATACACAATGTGGGTGATATCCGGTACCCGTCCGTTCGATATATACTTATTGGCCGAGAACACCATCCGATCCTCCGGGATATCCTTGGGGATCGGGGCCGCAACACTGCCATCCGATGGACTCTGGGCGCGACACTGAAGTAGATACAGGTCTTTCCCGTCATGAGCGAATTCGATATCCACCGGGTGACCAATAGTCTCTTCCAACAACTTGAGTATATCGTGAATCTGTTTGATAAACGGCGTATCGGATATGAGGCCGTCGAAAGTGACCAGGAGGTCATCCTCATCGAAATCTATGTGAGAACCTACCGGTTTGGAAATATGCCCCGCTTTGTGAATCGAGACCAGGCGCTTTATCATAGGCATATCGTAACCGAAGTTCTTCATCAACTCCGTTACCTCGATTGTCTCAAAGGTATTTTTGGTCAGATTGATAACATCGATCTTCTTCGGTGTGTACCGCAGGATATCATCGACCGAAATGTTGACGCGCAATCCCGGCTGACCGGGGGCACACATTACCGGATAGTCATCACTGAGTCGGTCGACCGCCCGCGTACCGAGACCCGGCACAAGACGCACCAGACCGTCCTCACGCTGAATACGCGGCGACCAGCGAAATTCATTTCTACTGAAAGCAACGCCCGCGAAAGCCGGCATGAAATAGTCGCCCACGCGCGTACCGACCACTTCCTGAATCATAATGCCCATTTCTTCACCGAAGTCGATCAATCCTCGTTCGGAGCGATATTCAATCGGGTCGGGACCGAAAGTCGAGGCATACACTTCCGCGATGCCATCGAGCAAGGCATCGAGTCGTTTCTGTTTACTGCCCTGGTTGGCCACAAAAACGCTCTTATACTTTCCTGAAAAGGCCGCGCCGATGCGGTCTTCGAGCAAGCTGGAGCTTCGCACGATAAGAGGTCTTTCCTCGAAATCATCGAGAGCAAGCGACAACCCCTTGATAAACTCCGGTGGAGAACCGGGAGTTCTTAAAGCTGTGAATGATGTGCGGATATTCGAAACGAACCTGCTCGATATCTTTGTATTTCTGCTCCACACTTTCGTCCAGATTGTTGTAGTGCATGAAGTGAAGAAGCATGTCAGAGGTTATGTACCAGGTCTTGGGGACTTTCAGATTGCCCAACCTGGCCCCTTTTTCATTGTGTTTTTTGACAATCTGAGCCGCCAGGTACATACCTGCGCTTTTGCCACCCAGTTTGCCGTGGCTCTCGGGAGCGAAAATCATATTGTTGAGAAGTTCATAGAAATCCTTGATCCCAACATATTTCTTCGCAACATTGATATACTGAAGCTGATCAGAGAGGAAACGGCGAATCAGTGATACGATAATACCGATTTTGCCGGGCGAAATCGACTTGGTCCTCTCTTCCTTGGTGGCTATGTAATAATAGCGGCGGATAGCATCGGCTACATCGGAAAGCGACAGGTTACGATTGACCACCTGAACCAGAAAACTCAGTTTGTCTTCCTGAATCCATTTCTGAATTCTCTCAAATATCTCATCGCCGGACATATGGGACTCGGCAATGCGAAAAACCGCTGCTCCGAGATCCACCGGAAATGAAATCTTCATGCGGCGATATGGAATATTGGAATCATCAACAAACTCATCCTCACCGGTCGGTTTGACCAGGCTGGAGCTTTTGAGCAACTTTTCAGCCTCGGCAACACCGCTCCAGCAGAGATAGTTGAGCATCTTGTGGGAAACACTCACGAACAAATCGTGATCGGTCTGCTGCAGTAGGCCCAGCACGACCTGCCATTCGTTCTGTTTTGACTCTGAGATTTTCTGCCGGGCCGAGTTCCACTCCTGATATACCTGTTTCATGCGGAAGTGCTGAATAAAGTGGCCTATCCGATCGGCAACAGTCTCAATAAGCCGGGTTTCTTCTTTCAGAAACGGCCCTTCGTCCGCCAACGGCAGTTCTCTCGCATAGGACAGGCTGATCGTTCCAACGATTCGACCCTGGACTTCAATATCGGCGCTCAACACCCACGGCGTCTCTTTGAAGTCCGGAGATTTATAGGTAACATCCTCCAGTACTATTTTGGCCTGACACGCGTCGGGGTATTGCCAACCATCCGGCACAGCCGCAATGATAGCTTCGCATACTTCCTGAACTCCAGCATCGGGCTGATTAAGAATCTCCTCGACACGGTACAGGCAGTTTAGTTCTTTCGCTCTTTCCTGAAGCGACTCGAGAAGTTTATCGACCGACTTTTTGTTATTTTCCATAAGTGACAACCCCTTGCCTATTTTTGCCATCCACTTTAACGACCAGCGGCGAGTTCAGTTCGACGTGTCTGACGAAATCCGTCTCTTCGACCGCCGGCTGGGCATTCAGCCAATCCCAGGCTATCTTGTACTCTCCGGCATGATGCACGGAAAAATAGCATATCTGAAAACTGGTTATATTGTGAAAGAAGTGTGACCCCTGACTGGGGTCGACATTCATATCTTCAAGTGTCGCCTCAACGATCACCCTGGCTCCGGCAATCTGGCTCCAGTTGACCGGGATGCCAAGCCACGGATCGGAACTACCCCACCGGCCAAAGCCGATAAGTAAATACGGCTTGCATTCGGATACCAGCCGTCGATTGATAGACTCCACTTCCGAGGCTATGGCGCGTGTGTTCTTGGCCAGAAAGTTCTCCGGCCTGACATAGACCACATCTTTGATAGACTCAATCTGACCGTTTCCCATGACGATATCGGATGCTATCAAAAGATTTTCACAACTGAGGTCATCTTCCGTCACAACCACGCCCCCCTCGGCTACAACCATCGGCCGCACCTGAAGAAAACCGAAGCGCACTTCAGTACCAATCTCCACGGCGAATTCTATCTCTACTTTCTTCCCCGTCCTTTCTTCACAAACAGACAGGACTTTCAGTATCAGGTCGTTGAGAGGGATGTCGTCCAGCCTGAGCACGGGCGCGAAGTTCAGCACGCGCGGTCCTTTTGATCCGGTTCCGATGACGATGCGGTCGTTTTGGGCAACGTAGGTAGAAGCCACGCAGTCGAGAGTACCATCGTATTCCGCATCATTCAGATTGGCCTCAATCAGGTATTCCGACTCCCTCACGGGGTCGTGTTCCGGTGGCCGCCCCATATTCACCGCCCAGAACTCGGTTTGAGTCTGTTTCAGTGTTTCCGATACAGAACCGTAGGGTGGCCCCACCGTCGGATAAACAGGGCAATAGGTCCAACTCTTGCCGCCATCGACAATAGTCTTGCCCAGCCCCAGAGCCAGCGACACCACCCCCTGCTCAGGCTGTGCGCCTCCGAAGGGGTAATAATTGTAAGAGCGGGCCACTCCTGAGATATTGGGATAAAAGCGATCACCGTGGCGATCACCTACGACTTCCTGAATGATCACCGCCATCTTTTCGTCCGAGGGCGACTGCCCCGTAATTTTTATATAGTCCTTCGCTTCCCTAAAAAACGTGGAAGCATAAACGAACTTAATTGCCTCGATCAACAGCTTGAAACGCGACTGAACATCCGCCTGGTTGTTGGGAATCATCTTCGTCCCGTAAACACCGGCGAACGGCCGAAAGAGGGCATCCTCCAGAAGACTCGACGAACGAACGGCCAGGGGAGCATGAACTTTTTCAATAAGTCCTCTCAGGTCACCGCAGAATTCCGCCGGAAACTCCCCTCTCTGAAAAACGTGGGCAATGCGATCATCGGGCATATCGGAATAGGCGGTCTCGTAAAGATCGTTTCGCTCCATAAACAGGTCGAAAACATCGGTACCGATCACTGTCAGAGTGGGAATATTGACTGCTATATTGTTGAATTGTCCGGTATCAATTTGCTTGACGAGGGCATCTTTGATAAAGGCGAGTCCACTGGCCTTGCCGCCAATGCCACCGGATCCGATGCGGGTGAATTTCTCTTCAGACCCGAACAGGTCGCGGTCGAAACGGGGAATTTCACCACTGATTCCGACCCTGTCATCATTGTCAGATGATTGGCTCACAACAGATCCTCAAACCAAAATGCCTTCTAACTAAAGGTAACATTTTTAACACCATTGCGAAACCTTAAACCGTGCCCAAAAATGAAACCGTCCGGGTCGAGGATTCGGCCCGGACAGTCTTTCATGCGGTTCTACGAAGATGGGGGGTGAACTTGGTGACTATCAGACCCAACCCCTGTCTTTACAGGCCTGAGCCACGCGACTGACGGCGATAACGTATGCCGCATCGCGCATGTAAATCTTTCGTTTTCTCGCCAGTTCGCTCACCGCAATAAACGCCGAGGTCATTTTGAGATCCAGCTTGCCCAGAACCTCTTCCTTTTCCCAGAAGTAGTTCATGTTGCTCTGAACCTGTTCAAAATAACTGCAGGTCACTCCGCCCGCGTTAGCCAGGAAATCGGGAATCAGGAAGATGCCGCGTTCATGGATAACCTTGTCGGCCTCGGGGGTTGTCGGACCGTTGGCGCCCTCAGCTATCACTTTCACTTTCTTGCTGATCTTCTCGACATTATCACCGGTAATCTGGTTTTCAATCGCCGATGGCATCAGAACATCCACGTCCTGCTCCAACCAGGCCTCGGCCGGAAGTACTTCATAGCCGAGGTCTTTCGCCTTGGCCTTATCAATACCGCCAAAGCGATCGGTGATTTTCAACAGGGCGTCAATGTCCACGCCGGCCATGTTCCTGAACGAATATGAAATTTCATCAGCTTGATCCCAGCACGATACGCAAATGACCTTGCCGCCAATCTGGTTGTAAAGTCTGATAGCGTACTGTGCCACGTTGCCGAATCCCTGAACCGATGCGGTAGTGTCCTGCGGACGGATATTCAATTCCTTGAGCGCTTCGCGCAGAGTATAGACGACACCAAAACCGGTCGCCTCGGTACGACCAAGAGAGCCGCCCATACCCACCGGCTTGCCGGTGATGAATCCGGGATACTTGCCACCGTGGATATGCTCGAATTCGTCCAGCATCCACAACATGTGCTGCCCCGAGGTCATTACATCGGGCGCCGGAACATCGGCCACCGGGCCAACGTTCTTGGCAAGCTGACGCACCCATCCGCGGCAAATCTGTTCCTGTTCGCGCATGCTCAGATTGTGCGGATCACAGATAACGCCACCCTTGCCGCCACCGAGAGGAATGTCAACCACAGCGCACTTCCACGTCATCCACATGGAAAGCGCTCTGACGGTGTCAACGGTCTCCTGCGGGTGGAAACGAATTCCGCCCTTGCTCGGACCCCTGGCATCGTTATGCTGAACCCTGAAACCACGAAATACCTTGAAAGTACCGTCATCCATATGCACCGGAATGCTGAATTGATACTCTCTAAGAGGATTACGCAACAGCTCGCGTGTAGCTGAATCCAGCTCAAGGAAGTCCGCGACTTTGTCGAACTGCGCCTGAGCCATGGCGAACGCGTTGAACGCCTTGCTAGTCATTTCAAATATTCCTTCTTATGTTAGACCCGTTGTAAGTAACTACCAGCACTTCGTGTATTATAGCCGTAACCAGAAACGAACCGTTAGTTGTTTCCGAATCCGGAATGTCAAAGTGGGCAATTTTCAAACTCAAAGATCTCATCTTCAAACACACACATTATGTGACTTTTTTCACAAACACTAATATATTAATATCGTCAACTTGTCAAGACATTTAGAACAAATTTGACGAATATGTCAGTTTTTTTTGATTGAAAGTCTATGTCCGGGTCCTCTTTGTGATTCCACATACGTAGTCGGTCTCCCTGCCCAGGCGGCCCTCCCTGGCACCGCACCGGGATCGAGCAGTTAATTCAGCCCGATTTAACCTCATAACCGACTATCACTTCTGGCGCTGCGGCGGCAGCTAAAGGCTCTTTTGTCTGTCTCCCTGCCTCGCCTTATCCTCAGCGTTGATTTTGTCCGGAGCAAACACTACTTGACATTGACGGTCGCGAATGTTAGAATAAAACGGCTCAAACAATGACATTCCCCCCTTATGTAGCAGATAGGGCTTGTGATTTTTTTCACTATTTTACCGTAGGAAAAGGAGGTCCAATGAATCTATCCCCGCAAACCAAAGACACCCCCGTCAGGAATTCAATTGTCTCTCTTCTATTTACGATAGGGACACTGCTGTGTCTGCTGACGACTGTATCCGCGGGCGAAGGCCCCATTGGGTCAAAGTCATATGATGATTACGACACCCCGGACTATTGCGGAAGTTCCTGCCACACTGACTTCTATCAGCAGTGGCGGCAGGCCATGATGTCGCAGTCGTATACTCATCACTGGGATGAGATCGAGTACTTCAAACTGGCTATCCCCCACGCCGAAAAGGACCCGGTTGTCGCCGAGGTGAAAGCCGGATGTAACGGATGCCATGCCCCGATCTCCTTTCTTACCGGTGATGTTCCCCCCCGCGCCCCGAAGAGGGCAGCCGGGCTAACGAGGGTGTACAGTGCGACCTCTGCCACACAATTACCGGTCACGAGGGAGACACTCCGTTCAATTTCAATTTCATTTCCAGTCCCGGAAACGTGAAATATGGTCCCCGCACGGGCGACAACTCCCCGGCGCATGAAATGGCCCAATCCGATTTTCTGCACACGGCCGAATTCTGTGGCGCCTGTCACAACGAAAAAGACCCCTACGGTATATGGGTGAAATCGACTCACCTTGAATGGAAAGAGGGCCCCTATTCGGCCCAGGGTGTCATTTGTCAGGATTGCCACATGACCTACGCACCCGGCCAGAGCGCCTCTATGGGAACCGAGTACCCGGATGTCCGCCAGCACCTGTTCCACGGCGCCCACGATCCGGGCAAGGTTCGTGGAACTATCGAACTGCGTATTCATCCGGATATTACCGAGGCGGAACCGGGCGAGCCGATCAAGTTTACGATTGCTCTGTTCAACCAGAAGACCGGGCATAAATTTCCAACCGGCTCGGTTGAGGATCGCATCGTGTGGATGCACGTTGAGGCGACCGATGCTGAAGGCAAAGTTTATCACCTTCCGGTCGATTTGAAAGGTTTCGAGGGCGAGGAGTATACTGTTGGCGCCGATGTGCTCGCCTATCAGGACATGGGCATCGCCCTCGGTGATCCCAATTTCAAGGGCGTGCAGCGCGATGGTATCCCTGTCGGCGATCGCATATTCCGCATGCCTTATTTTGACCCACAGGGACGCATGACTATTCAACAGTGGAACACAAAGAGCCTTGGTGTGGATTACCGGCTTGGCCCCCGTGAGACCAAACTGGAAACGTGCACCTTCACTCTGCCGGACGACGCCGCCCCGGGACCGATGACCGTCAAGGCCACCTTAAACTATCAGAAACTGGTGAAACCGGTGGCTGATTTTCTCGAGGTCCCCGAAGATGAAGCTGAAATCATAGTAGTTAACGATCACTTTACTACAATAGAGGTCCTGCCATAATCAAGGAGGAGGAGAATATGAAACAACCACTGAAATTGGTTCTCACAGCTGCAGATGGTATTCGGCATCACTGCCGCCGCGCTGGTTGTACAGACCGATACGGCTAACGCCATCCCGGCTTTCGCTCGCAAATACTCCATGTCATGTACCACCTGCCACGCACCGTATCCGCGGCTCAAAGACTACGGTGATGAGTTTGCCGGTAACGGCTTTACGCTCAAAGATCAGGACGCTCCCCGTTACTATCAGAAAACGGGCGATGAAGATCTTGCCCTGATACGAGATCTTCCCTTTGCAATTCGCCTGGAAGGCTTCTTCAAACATCAGACCGAAACCGACAAAGACCTCGACTTCACCACACCGTACAATGTCAAACTGCTGTCCGGAGGCGCCCTGTCGAAGAATATCGCCTATTACTTTTACTTTTTCTTCAGCGAGCGCGGCGATGTAGCCGGGCTTGAAGACGCTTTCCTGATGTTCAACAACGTCTTCAACAGCGAATTGGATATTTATGTCGGTCAGTTCCAGGTATCCGACCCGCTCTTCAAACGTGAACTGCGCCTGACCTATGACGACTACCAGATCTATCGAACGACAGTGGGAGCCTCGGATATCAACCTGACTTATGATCGCGGTATCATGCTGACTTACGGATTCGAAAGCGGCACCGATGTTATCGTCGAGGTTGTCAACGGTAACGGGTTGGTTGCCGCCGATGATTTCAGAACCTACGACAAGGACAAGTATAAAAACTTCGCAGGACGGATATCTCAGGATATCGGCGCCTATGTCAGAATAGGCGGGTTCGGGTACTACGGCAAAGAAGCTCGCTTCGGCAACACCAACGAGGTCTGGATGCTGGCCCCTGATTTCACCGTCACGCCCAACGACAAACTTACGCTCAACGTGCAATATGTTGAGCGGAGTGATGACAACCCGAACCTTGTCTTGTTGAAACCTGATGACGAAGTAAAGACCAGCGGTGCTTTCGCGGAACTGGTGTTCATGCCCGATGGTGAGCGCAGCAAGGTATATGCGGTCGGGCTCTACAACTGGGTCGACTCCGACTTCGATGGCGAGGACTATGAGTCCCTCACCGGTCACGTAGGCTACCTGCTGCAAACAAACATCCGGCTGATAGCCGAAGACACTTACGATATTCAGAACGAGGAAAATCGTTTTGTGGTCGGATTCATAGCGGCTTTCTAAGTCACACCGGTTTGTTCAAAAAATCAACAAGGGCGGCTTTCACAAGGCCGCCCTTTCAATTGTCGCACAGCAACTGCGGCATATTCCAGATAATTTCACTACTCATGTCCATTGAATGCGAAAATTTGTCACCCGGTTGCCGATACTATCTGTATGCGCTACGTTTGCTGGGTCACAGCCACACTGTTCGCATTGGCGTTCGCCTTAACTGCGAAATTCACATTTCACGCTGACAGCGTTTCTTCGGGCGGGCGATTCGATGATCCTCATCGTGATATTCCGTGCACCGACTGTCATCCCCTGAGAGCCGACGTAAGCTCAGGCGGTCCGGTCAACCGGCAGTTCCGGCAACAGTGTGAGAAATGTCACGATCCCGGCGCCGCCAATCTGACAGGCATTCCTCTGAATTTCCACAACTCGCGCGAACGGTCATGTTCCGAATGCCACAGCTTTCACAACACGGAACAGATATCTCTGGCAAACTCGAGTTTCCTGGTAAGCTTTGAAAACAGTTTCCAGAGGGGACAATGCTATTGTTGCCACGGACCGGGGGAAAACATCAAGAGCCTGTCGCCGGGACACAGGGCCGCAGCGGCCATTTTCCATTCGGACTTCGCTGTTCTGGGAAGGCTGAGTTCTTCGCAAACGTGCTTGATATGTCATTCCGATGCCAGTGCTCTTCCGGTCGGCGAAATTTCACAATACGCCAAAGGCGCCCCGCGTTTCAAAGAACACGGTAGTCACCCTGTCGGCGTGGAAGTCATTCCCGGCACCGGCAAACCCGGTAACGCCATCATCGATCCGATTGGCCACAAGATCCAACTTTTCAACAATCGCATGGAATGCTCAAGTTGCCACTCACTCTCGGCGGGACACACGCCCTTCAGGCTGGTCTACCCCACCAGAAATGAGTTATGCCGGGCCTGTCATAAAATCGATTAGCCCTTATCTTCTCTAAGGCAAAAAACCTCACAAAAAAGAGGAGAGCTTTTGGCTCTCCTCTTAGTGAGGGATGCAATCTGAAAATTCAGATTACATTAACCACCTTGTACGTGACACTGATTACATACTTCCTGATAACGAGTGCCGTCGCCGTTCTCGCCCCAGTTGGCCGCACCGGTCGCCCAGATAATGCCGAAAGCATTCTGGTTACCGTGGGCTTTGTGGCAAGACATACAGCTCGGGGTCAGATCAGCAGGAGCGCCGGTCCATGGCGTTCCCCAGTCACCCCAGTCACCGGTCGCACTCATCACCTGAACGCGGTAGGCGCGTCCGGAGAACGTAGCGGTGCTCGAGTGACCACCCGTTATGGCGCCAATATTGGCGTCTGCGGTCGGGTGACGATACCATTCGGTCTGGGTCGGAGCAGCGGCGTTTCTCATGTTAGCGTCGGCTGACGTACCATGGAAATCCGTGTGACAGCCCTGACACCAGGCACCGTAAGCCGAGCCGGTCGGATCCGGTTCGTTGAAGAACACGTTCTGAATGTCATAGTGGTCGCCACCAAAGGCGGCCGACGCTTCATAGATGTCCTTCGTCAGGTCATTGGTTCCAACAGCGTAGCTCAGACCGGGGCCTGATACTCCGCCTGCGGCATAAAGCACATTGCGATAGGGATTGTTGCCCGCGGCAACGAATCCACCATAACCGTGTTGCTGGTGACAGTCAACGCAACTGAGACCATCGGCGTTGGCGAAAGTACCCCCCGGGGCAACATCCGTCGAACCGAGAGTGTGACCCGTCGCATCGAAATACGGGGCCGTGTTATCACGGTTCAGGGCGCCTGCCTGGCGGCCGTTCGTCGGAACATTACCGCCATTGGCAGCCAGCACGTCAGGAGCGAATGTCTGATTGTCGTGACAGGCTAAACAGAGATTGTTTATCTCGTCACGCAACAGAAAATGATACGGACCTGAAGCACCGAGGCCGACCGTGATGCCGGTACCATCGGAATTGTACCCGTGAGTCTGACTGTAGTGCATCACGTGGCACTCAGCACAGTTGAGCGATGCACCCGTATGGTAATCGCCGGCAATTGCGCTGGAGGCAAGAAGCGCGAACGCCGCGATTCCTACCAGGATGAGTTTCTTCATGAGTTTGACCTCCATACCTTTGCTCTTAAAAAGTTAAACTCGTTGAATTATGGTTAATAAGGCTTAGTTCTGAAAAATGAGAATACGTTTCAGGACGACCAAACTCCCCGAAAGGAGCACAGCATGTGAGAAATTTCACAAGCGTCAATTTTGATTGTCCGGTCTTTGTTAGCCCCTTTTTAGTCATGTTGTCTGCGTCCTAGCTACCAACGTGGTAATATATCACAATACCTTGTGAAAAAAGTATCTTTACCTGCGAAAAGGTAATAAAAACGGTCTTATTTGTCAAGTGCTTTGTGTGGAATTTTTTGCAGGAATCTGTTGTGCGGATGCAAGTTGCCATTTTTACGTATGCTCCATAGGTGTAACTATAAAGAATACGTAAGGTTAGGCGAATTCATTTGGTCTCAAAACGCTGGATTCGACTGCCTATTCGCTCTACGATAAAGAAAACTGAGTCATTTGCCGCCGCGATATCGGCCGGATATCGGAATTCACCGGGGCTAATACCATATCCCCCAACTATTTCACGAAATGTCCCGGAGCTGTCAAAGACTTTTACCACCTGCCGAAGGCCATCGGCGACCCAAATGGCTGGCCGCCCTTCCCTATCGGACATAATCTCTATTCCGGACGGAAACGACACGTCGCCGCGCTCAATCTGATGACCGCTGAATCCATATAGAAAAGCACCATTGGTATCGAATACTTTGATTGCCGGTTCAGCGTACAGGTCTGTCACGAACAAACGATCCCGCCAGATCTGAATTCCCAGAGGAGTATTGAACTCAGAAGGTCCCCCGCCTTTTTGACCGATAGTCCTTTTCGAGTTCAAAATACTCATCAAGCACCATTATGGTGACAATATCGCCGGTCGTTATGACGTAGAGATTGTCCTCGCTGTCGATAGCGAGGCTCTGCGGCTTTATCGTCAGGGAGGTGTCGCCATAAAGCGTGTTCAGGTATACTTTTTGAAGCGATTTGCCCCTGAAATCGAGCACATCCAGATAATCCGCAAGGTTGTCGGAGAGGATTATCTCCCCCAGCTTGTTTACTGCCAGATCGCGTGGTTCTCCTTTGATCAGTCGACCGGACCGCTGCTCGATAACAAAGTGCTCGAACGAGTATTTGGGGTTGAGCAACTTATCGTATATGACCACCCGGCCATTGCCGGCATCGGTGACAAAAAGTTCATCGGCCGATTTATCGAAAAAGAGGGAACCGGGGCTGCGAAGGTTCTTCTGCCAACCGTCATCAAAGGCAATTGCGGTAATATTGAAGTCGAGGGCCGGTGGTGTGTCCTGTGCTGCAACCGCCACAGGAGATGCCAGACAAAGAAGCAACGAGGCAATAACCACGGGCGCGACTTTGCGAATCTCAGTTCTTTGAAAACAGATCGGAGAGTTCACTAACGGCATCCTCAACCATCTTTTTGGCCAGGTTATCGGCCGACCTCACGGCGCCGATACCGAAGGCAATTTCCCCCTTGTCGCCACGACCGTTGGAATTGGCCACCCATACGGTTTTTTTCGTAGCACAATCGATCAGGCGGCAATTGAACGCAACTTCGGGCACCCGTCCCAAAAAGCTGTTATCATATTCTTCATACTCAATCGCAGCTCCTGTCAACAGAAGATCAACACCGAGACTGGCAGCGAGGCTGTCAATCTGAGCATCGGAAAGCAGCGACGAAGATCTGATTCTGAATTGTCTGAGGCTTTCGTACAATTGGCCGAATTCCACAGTCTCAAACCGGCTCTGTCCGGCCATGGCGTTCAGAAAATAATCGGTTAGTTTTTCGGCAGCCTTTTCCCTTCCGCTAAGATTCTCAAACGGCAAAACGGCTACTCGAGATGTGGAAGGCAACTGACTGTCGATGCGTCTTTTGGCCGTCAGATTTGACGCACATCCGGTCAGCATCAATATTATCAGTCCTATCGGAATTGTCCGTGTCAGAATATGGAACATACCGTTACCTCGATACTCTGCCGAATGATTCGGCCACTTCATGACACACTTTCGTAGTCATCGCGCCCAGCGTATGGGTTTCCCCGAAGGAAAAGACAGGAAACTTGGGACCACCCTTGCGGGTGGTTTCATAGCTCCAGACTACCCGGCCGGTCTGGCAGTCGATAAAACGGACAATCACCGCCACCAGAGGGAATTCGTCCTGACCTGAACGCACCATCGTGAAGTCTTTAACGGCGCCCACGAATATGCCCTCGACTTGCGCCTGTTCACCGATAGCCATAGCCTGTTCGCTGGTCAGTTCATCCAGCGCGTTTACCATATCCTGTTTGACTACCGCCTTAACCACCTTCTCGACATCACCCATGTTGGCCACGGAAACCGTATTGAGCATAAGCAATTCGGTCACGAAGCTGGAGGTCACTTTGTCGGAAGCATTCTTGTCGGTGGTCAGATTTGAAAACGGCACGACCGCGACGCGCGAATAGAAGCCAAAATCGGCCTCGTCGTTGACATACATCCGGTTGCTGCCGCACGATGCGAGCGTTAACAGAAAACCGAAAGCAAGAAAGAGCTTGAGCTTTAACATAGCATTACCTGTTTTTTTCATATCTGTATACTTAACACACTTTGAATGGATTCGTTTACTATTTTTTCTCCCAGGGCATCCCGGGTACGGCTGTGCAGGTAGGCCACCGAGAGCGTGACTTTCTGCGAAAGATACATCAGGATCTGCCCATTGACCGTACGCGGCCGGGTCTCAATCGATTCGAACTCACCGTCTTCTCCTACAAAAATATCCCGCGTCTGTTTCTGTTCGTTGACCGAAAGATATAAATTAAAAGCCCGGCGAAAAGAATAACTGATATAGCCGGTGGCGGAACTCAGGCTGGACCTGACGGTACTCTTATAATTGCTGTGAATATAGGTGGCGTTCATATTAAGATTGGAGCGGGGCGTAAAAGTCAACCCGGCGTTGTAGTTTTCCGAAAAGGACCTGTCGAATCTCAGTCTGTCGCCGATATAGAGCGCCGTTATTCTGAACCTGCCTTCGAGACGCCGCGTGAAATTCACCCTGGTGTCAAGCGAGCGGGTCAACTGATACCGCCGCTGCTCGTCAACCGGGTCACTATCGTGAGTCAGTGATATGTCTATAAAAGTCTTGATATACTTTCTCGGAAACAGATTCAACGATGCTTGATATGTATCAAGAATGTAGTCACCGTCGTTGACCGTGGCTATTACCGCTCCCGATGTATCCCTGATCGACACCAGCCTCGTGGACTGCTGGAAAATCGTACGATTGAAAGTCAGACGGGTATCCACGCCGCTGCGGAAGTACCGGGTCAGCACCGCCCCGAGATTCGCATATTCCACTATATTATTGTCGCCGTTCTGACGATTGTTCTGATACCCCTTCCCCGCCTGAAAGCTGAGATAACCGGTCGGCGTGAATTCAGCCACGCCGGACATCGTCTGATTATCGTTCTCAATCACCGTCTGCTGCTGTTCCGCCTCAAGAAACCGACCGGAGTAACTCAGATTGACAGAGACTTTATCGATTGCGTTTAGAAGCAACAGCGAGTTTACAGAGTGAGTGAACGAAGTCTGGTTCAGTATCGAGTGGCTCTCACGGCGCGTATCGTAATAGTTGTAAGTAGCACTGGCGTAGCCGAGACCGACAAGGTTACGATTGAATCCCACAGTCCCCGAGTAAGTACGGGTGGTGACATCTCTTCCCCCCGGAAGGTTACTGACTTGCCTCAGATTATTGTAGTTGGCCCTGAAAGTCAGCGGGTCAAGAGAATACGAGCTTTCCAAAACGACGTTACGATTGAAAGCATCAAATTTGGGCTCGAGTCTCTTTGTCGAAATTACTGAAATGTGAATAAACGAGATTGAAAGTCGGATAGTCGGTATAAGCGAGCTGGGCCGTTATTCGCCAGTCACGATAGTAAACATCGACAAACTCCGTAACGGCAGCTGTATAACTGCGCCGTTTATAGGGCGAGTAACGGGCGTTGAAGGCATAACCATAGCTCTTGAGATCAAGATAATAGACCGGCTGAAACTCATGATAGTTGGCAAACGATTGCTCTCGCCGCTGAAGATTGGCCGTCAGACGGATATGGTTCTTATAAAACAGGACATCTTCATAGTTGATGATAGCCGTCTCCCGCGTAATATCATCCTCATCGGCTTCGCCGTTTTGCTGTTTGATATGTTCGTACGAAAGAGAAGCGTTCCCGAACAATCGCCCGGCCACAGCGGTATCGCACCATGGACCAACCAGTGCTGACAGAGAGAATAAAATCGCAAATACAGCGAAGCGATACATCAATAGTCTTCTCCCGTAGGATGATGACAGTTAGCGTAACAGGTACTGGTCGTAGCATCAACTTCCTCCCAGCCGCTTATGTGACCACCGAAGATGAATGCGTGCGACGGCGCCCCGGCAGTCGGGGAACAGGGAGGAAAGATGTAATTGGAGCCGTGAATATTCCCGATTCCGGATCCGTTGTCACAGGCAGGATCCTGGTCGTCATCATAGCGCCCGGCATGACAACCGCGGCAGGACTGACCGTTGCGTCCGGCTCCCCCCGGATCGGTATGGGCGCGACGGTCGTGGTCTGCGAATCGCGATACATTCTCCGAATTGAACACATAGTAGTTTTCATCATGACAGCGCACACAGAACTGCCTCTGGGCGCTCGGGAACAGCGTCCCGATAACAGGCTCGCGAAAATACGTCTCGACATACAACATGCCGCTGTTATCACTGCCGTGCCCCGTCGTTTCATGACAGTCAAAGCAGCTTATCACGTCATGCAAAGCCGTCTGGTTGAACGGCGGCAACATCGTGGCCGTGAAGTTGTTCACCGAACCCGGCACTGTATAGGGATTGTTCCCCTGTGCCCGAACCGGGTGATAGGAAGAATTCAGAGGATCGAACTGGGTATATACATCGATAACTGTTGCCGCCGGGTCAGAGAAAGGCGCCAGCGATGATCCCCCCGGCACCTGTGCTTCAACCGACATAGCGCCGTTGCCGTCGTGACACTTCAGACAGAAAGAATTCTGCACCTCCACCACCCAACTTTCAAGAAAGGCGCTGTTCAAATCGCGCGTGAAACTGCTGAAACCGGTAAGGGCCTGACCGTTATCGGGGTCTCTCAGTTCCACAAAACCGTTGGCATGATAAGCACCATTGATATCGCCGCTGAACGCGATTCCTTCCATATGGCACACACCGCAGTCATTATTGGTGACCGTGTCGGTCACACCGATAGCATTGACATGGTGAGCGTTCAGACCAAACTCACCGAGGATGGCTCGACGCGTACCCCGGGCGGTAGCGTGACACGCTACACAGGAGCCGCCGATACCGGGATTATGAACGTTATTGGCTGTGGGCGTTGAGTAATCGCGGCCGTGGCACTCGTAGCAATGTTCGGTCGACGCAGCCGTGTGTTCCGTAACAGAGGCCGGCAAAGGCGGAAGGGTGAGCCCCTCGATAGCATCGGCCTGGGCGACACCATCAGATGACGGATGACAGCCAAAACAGAAGCGCCGGACCTGCGCGTTATCATTACGGATGTCTGTCAGCCCGTACCAGCCGGGCCTTTGATCGCTCAGGAGGTAGTTGTTTCCCCCCAACCCGCCGTAACCAATAGAACCGTGCGGGTTGTGACAATCATAGCACGGCAGACGCATCCCCGATGTCACATATCCCCCGCCCGTGGTAATTCCGTGCCCGCTACTGGCGTTGGGGTTTATTGATCTGTCATAATAATAGGCTATCGTGCGTGAGGTATCATCCATACCGACCGGTCCGTCAACACGGTGGCATTCCAGACAGAGGGCATAATTCTCCGCCTCCAGCCCAAGCTGCGAACCGGTGATACCGCTATAGGTCGTATCGAGCATATCGTGTGGAGCGACTGTACCGTGCGGATTGTGACAGTTGTCGCAGGAACCGTAACCGAACCAATCTTTGACAGGCATGTCCTGGTCGGCATAGTGCGGTGAGAAAAGACTGTTCTCCCAGACGACCCGTCCCGGCCACCTCACCCGGTTCTCCAGGCCAGGCAACCGCGTGCCGCCGCTGTTGAATTCAAAATAACCCGGATCCGATGAACCGATTGGCAGCCGGTCGGATTCCTGAGCCGGATAACCCGCTGTGCCCCCCGTCGGCTGGTCAGCGTGACAACCGCCTGAAGAAGCAGAAAAACATAGCTCGTTGGAATTGTAAGTAAACAAGCCGTATGGGAACGTATTGTCAGGATCATGGCTCACATGACACTGGGCGCAACTCCCCTGAGGATAATCCGGCGTTCGCAGCACGCCGTTATCAACCGAACCGTGAGGAGATTGCCTATACTGACTGTCATCGGCGCCGACCGACGCCGCAAACCAGAAAAGTATAGCGCCAAGGGCAACAATCGCCCGGGCGAGGCGCATCGATGAAATGTATCTTATTTGTTGTGACATTGCTGACACCCCGCGATATAATCTAAATCACCTTCAATATATGACCACAGCAACGATTTCTCATCCGAACCGCCGTGGGCCTTGTGACAACTCCCGCAGAATATCCGATTGGATTCCGCCGGCTGACGCGAGCTAATAAAATCACTTGCCGTTGGTACTTCGAACGGTAACCTGATAATACCATTGGCATCATCAGCGAACCCTTCCCCCGTTCCGGAAATCCAGTGGGGAACATCCGTATGGCCATCGACTGGAAACTCGTTAATCGCCACATCCACCGGATGGCTATTGAAGTGGGCCGGTGGTGACGCCACACTATTTGTCTCGAGCTGATTGTGGCAGGAAACGCACCAGGCCGAGTAGGCCTGTCTGTATCCGATGTTGTCCCTGCTGTACGCCGTCGCCGATCCGCCGGCAGTCGGCGGAATGTCCGGAGAAAATTCAGTGAAGAGATCGCTGCCCTCTTCCAGAACAAGGGAGTCACCCACACCGGCCGGATCGAAAAGCAAGTTGCGGTAGTTGCCGTTACCGTGCGGAGCGTGACAACTGGCGCAGTTTAACTCTACGAACTGAGCTTCCACTTGAAGGGGCACGATACTCCCCAGCGCCAGGTTGTGGCCCATCGGATTATCAATGCCGATGATATCAAAATATCCTCCGGCACTCTGGCCGGACAGGGCCGCATCGTACATCTGCACCGGCCGCATGATATCCGGCGCTGTCGGATCGGTACCATCATGGCACGACAGGCACAATTCGTTGACAGTATTTTTCAGAAGTAAAGTCGAGAACGGACCGCCGGGTAGCGGCTCTCCTTCTTTGGAGGCGTGCTGAATGTGACAATCCTGACAGCGTAGATTCGGTTCAACGTGCCACTGCCCGCTCCGTACGCCGGAAGCGATAAAAAATAATGTAAGCAAAGTCATTGTTCGAGTCATCACAGTCACCTCTATTGCAGCGTGTAGAACAGCAATCTGCCGGTCTCCTCGAGCACAGCCATCCGATTGTCTATTGTCCCGAGCATGGCCACCGGACTAATCGTGCTATTTTCGAAAGTCAGTACCGACAGTTGGGTGCCGGTCTGGTCAAAAATGCGAAACTGGCTGTTGGTATCATCAGCCACCCAGACGAATCCGCGAGTGTCAACCGCCACCGCAGCCGCCTCCCATCCTCTCTGCTCCGATGGCTGATTCCACCCTCCCTGATAAAGAAATTTCCCATCGATCGCAAATACCTGCATCGGAAAGTTCTTCTGGTCGGCCACTATCAGTTTGCCGGGCGCCGCGGCAGTCATATACGCCGGGGCAAGCAACTTACCCTTGCCGGAACCGTCGCGAACAACAATCTCCTTAAATTCCCATTGCTGATCGAACCGGTAGATACAACCTGCATGGCGGTCCAGGATAAGATAACTCCCGGTCGGTTCACGGACAATCTGGTCGATAGAGAATTTATCAGAAATACCGTTCAGGTCCGCCACTGTATCAATCACACCGGTATTGTATTCATTAACGGCAAATATGATTGTCTTGTTCGCCAACGTGTAAAGAAGACGGGAGTCGGATTCGAAGCAAATAGAGCGAGGTTGTTCAAGTCTTACCTGCTCTCCCACCGTCCAGAGAAACCGGCCCTCCAAATCTACAATTACAATACGATTTGTGCTGAGGTCACTGATGGCAATCTTTTCGCCGTTCGGAGAGACAGTCATCGCCGATGGACGGTCGAGTTGGTAACGACCGCCTATCAAAATATGTTGACTCTCAATAGCCTGGGCAAGAGCCACGGAAACGTTTGCCGTGACGACTATACCGGCTACGAGTAGCCAGAGGCAGGAGAAATAAGTTGCTATCTTGTACGCAGTGCTCTCCCTGGCCCTTAATGAGACACCGTGTGACAAATGATGCACAGCTTTCTATCTTTTTCAGCCACCAGTATTGCCGCGTAGTCAGACGAGTGTGGAGAGTGGCAACCGACACAGTTGAGAGGCTCCTTGGTCCGCGGGTCTGTCACACCAACACCCATCGGGTGATAGTGCGTCTCAACAGCACCCTCGTGACAGGTCAGGCAAAGCTCCATTATGTCGGATGTAGCCAGTAAACCGGCATTGGTACTCGTATGTGGTTGATGGCAGTTGCCGCAGTCTTCAAAAGCCACGGCGTGTTGATTCTTACCTTTAAATTCCGAACCCTTATGACACGAGAGGCACATCGACGGACCCTCTTTGAGAAGAAGACTCGAACCGTACCCGACGTGCGGACCATGACATTGAACACAGCCGTCCGCTTTGGTCAATGGAGCATGTACAACAGCATTGGCGGTGGTCTCCAGAAAATCCTCGTGACATGCGAAACACATCTGGTTAACCGGAGCCACGAACTCATGGGCACTCATTCCATCGTGACACGAAGTGCATTCCCCATCGGCAAACGGAGCGTGCATGTCGGGCAGCAGAAGTCCTTTCGAACCGGCCGGACCGGCGTGAGCCGCGTGGCAGTTCTGGCAATCGACGCCTTCAAGGCTGAACCCTTTGTGCGCCGTACGCAGGTCGCGCGACGACAGATCGTGACACTGCCCGCAAAGCTCCATCTTGGAGTCAGTCAGCAGAGCCGTCTGATTTCCGGCATGAGCCACGTGGCAGGCGCCGCAATCTCCATCGGCCACCGGCGCATGCGGAGCACCCTCGGTGATCTGGCGGTTTATATCTTCGTGACAGGATATACAGAAACTCTCTGCCGGTTTGGTAGTCAGGGCCGGATAGGCCGACGAGTGAGGCTTGTGGCACTCAAGACACTGGCCTTCCTCGAACGGGCGATGGTTGACAGCCATCTTCTGCTGGTCTTTTATATCTTCGTGACAGGACACACAGAGCAAACTCCCGTCAAGCCTCAGCAGACCCTTGTAGTCGGCAGCGTGCAAACTGTGGCAGGAACTGCACTCTTCACCGGCAAACGGAGCATGCTGGTGTTCCAATTCAGCCGATTCCGCCACCGTCTCGTGACACGCACCGCAGAGATCCATGGTCGAAGCTACGAGAGCAACTTTGTTATCAGCGCCCTTCTCGTGGCAATCCTCACAACCACCATCGGCAAACGGCGGATGAAGCATATTTCTTACCAGCTTGTCCTGCTCGCTGACGTGCGGATTATGACATTCCAGACAGTCAGCCGTCGTTATATCATACCCCCCGTGAACTGTCGTCAGGGCATCATCCACATCATGACACGTTACACAAAGATCCGGAGCGCCGGCAATCACAAAGCCGACATTGTCCGAACCGTGAGCGGCATGGCAGGCATCACATTCGCCCTGCGCTACCGGAGCGTGGGCATTCTGCTTGCGGAAAGCCTCCTTTAACTCATCGTGACAGGTGTAGCATAAATCGGCGGAGATGCCCGTTAGCTTGGGAAGCTGACCTACCATCAGTCCACCGACGTTAATTTTGGTCATCCTACCGGTGACAAGCTTGGCTTCATTACCGCCGTGAGGATTGTGACAACCGGCGCAATCACTTTCAGCAGCCGGCGTATGAACAAATTCTTTTTCAAGGTCAAGACCTTCATAGTCGTGGCAGGATGCACACAGGTCGTTGTTTCGCGCCGTCAACAGGTGCAGATTGTCTGCACTGTAGTGCGGCTGATGGCAACCCTGGCAATCATCCACAGCCGGAGCATGAGGATTGGCCATGTTGACTCGCTTATTGATATCAACGTGGCAGGCAAGACACATCGCAGCACCTTCACCGCGGACCAGATGCGGCGTGTCGCTGTAGTGCGGCAAATGGCAGTCGGAACACTCGCCGGTCAGGTATGGCTGATGCCCCGAGGAGGCATTCAACGCCTCGCGGTCAGGTTCGTGGCATTCCCCGCACAACTGCGCCGACGGAGCTTTCAGAAGCCCCTCGGGAGTCCCCTCGTGAGGCTTGTGGCAGCCGAGACAGTCATCGAGGGCGGCATGAACGTTCGAGGCAGCATCGCGCGCAGCGGCAAAATCTTTATGACAACCAAGACACAGCGAAGCATCGTCGGCCTTCGCCAACGAAGCATTATCAGAACCGTGTACCTCGTGACACCCACTGCATTCACCGGTCACTACCGGCATATGCGGCCTCTGACCACCTCCGGTCAATACCGCGTCGTGGCACTCACCGCACAGAGTTCGCTGGTCCGCCTTGAGAAGATTGCCGAACCGCGATGAGTGCGCAGTGTGGCAATTGTCGCAATTGTCAGCCTCGACAGCGGGATGAGGATGCGATTTGGAGATATTGTCAACGATACCATCATGACAGGCCGAACACAGTTCACCCACCGATATTCCCTCTTCAAAAGCTACTTTTCCATCGGCATCAGGAAGAGAGTGACAGGTCTCGCACTCACCCGAAGCAAACGGCGCATGAGCATCATCGGCGAGCAAACCTTTTGTATTCGAGGCATGGGCGGCATGGCAATCACTGCAAGGCAGGTCTCCCGCATTGCGTTCTTTGTGTACGCTCACCCAGGTTTCATCGGATTGATCATGGCAGGAACCGCACAGACTGTTGATTTCGGCCGTGAGAAGGCCGGGGTAACTGCTGTTGTGAGAAGTATGGCAGGTCAGGCACTCCATCTGGTCGTACGGGGCGTGGATGAATTCTTTCGCGCGGGCGGCATCCATATTGTCCTGGTGGCACATTAAACAGAAATGCTCCACCGGCGCATCGGCGGCCGGCTCCCAGAGCATACCGGTTTCGTTGGAACCGTGCGGATTATGGCAATCCCAGCATTTGCCGGAGGCAACCGGGAAGTGTACGCTTCCCTGGCTGTACTTTTCTTTGAGGTCGGCGTGACAACTATAACACAATTCGGACGTAACGTCCTGAAGGATCAGCTTCTGAGCAAAGCCGTGGCGTTTGTGACAACTCTCGCAGTTCTCGTCTTTGATCGGCTTGTGCGCAAATTTCACAGCCGAATAAACCTGCTTTTCTTTCTGGTGACAGTCGTAACATGTCTTTGCCGCAAACGCAGACGTGGCAAAAGCCAACGTGATTACAATGGTAAAGCTGATCGCTGTTTTGTATGTGACAAGTGTCCGCCGCACAACTACCTCTCACTTTCTGGCTGGCGCCGTGATGTATTTCTCACTCACCTTGAAGTCGACAAGCTTGAAAGCCAGAAGATCATCACGCTTGAAATGAGGTGACGTCAAGACGTAAAAACCCCAGCTCTCCTGCTTAATCTCACCTTCAAACGAAACCCTGACCCTCACCGCCGGATTGTACAAAGTATCAGACATCTGCAAAGCTTCACCCGTCTGCGTTATTCCCAGATGGGGATTAAAGCCTATGACAGTTGCCTCATACTCCTCCTCACCAATATAAAACGGTTGCTCCATTCCGACAGTATCAAATTGCACAAATTCGGGATAAAGCCTGTGGCGGGTCTCAATAATAAAATACTCTACTTCCGAGCTTACATCGGTGGAATCGGCCTCTTCGGCACAAACTTGAGAGGATGACATGAAGATCGGAAGGATGCCAAAAATTAACGGTGCGATATACTTATTCATGGTCTGTTCAGGTCTTCCTTGTTATATTTTGAACGTCCTTGTGAATAAAATAACAAATTTTGTCCTGTTGTCAACTTTTTCTTGATATTGTCAAAGATAAACTCCGTCCAATATGACCGACCTAAACGCCTGATACGACACTACTTAATAGCGCAGGCACGGTCCTATATTGCTAAGCGGAGCAGTCAGTGATTTCGGAGGAATCGGCAAAATACCGGAAATCTTGGGCCACAAAGCCACTCACAGCATGAGCTGTCTGCTGGCCAGTTCCCGGTACAAAGTGGATGACTTCAGCAGGCCGTCGTGGGTCCCCTGGTCGACAATGCGCCCCTTATTCATCACCACAATCCGGTCAGCATGGCGGACAGTGGCCAAACGATGCGCCACGATAATGGCCGTCTTTTCCTTGAGCAACTGGCTCAGCGCCTGCTGAATAAGCTCTTCAGATTTTGAGTCGAGAGATGAAGTAGCCTCGTCGAGCAAAATAACCGGCGGGTCTTTAAGCACGGCGCGGGCCAGACACAAGCGTTGTTTCTCGCCGCCTGAGACCGTGACACCCCTCTCGCCTATCTCTGTGTCATAGCCGTTCTTCTGACTAATGATGAAGTCATGGATATTCGCTATCCGCGCCGCCTTTTCTACAACATCCATTGCTGCCCCGGGGTCGGCATAAGCGATATTATCCCGGATTGACATCTTAAAAAGCAACGGATCCTGATCCACCAGACTCATCAAGCCGCGAAGGGCTTTGAGATCAATCTGCCTCAGGTCAACACCGTCGAGCGACACCGAACCGGAATCCGGGTCGAAAAAGCGCATAATCAGATTGATCAGTGTCGTCTTCCCTGCGCCCGACGGTCCCACTATGGCTACGGTTTCGCCGGGATTGATGTCGAGCGACAGATTCTCGATACCAAAGTCGGAGTCGTGGTGACGATAATTAACATTGCTCAGTCTGATAGCACCGCGCACATCCCGAAGCGCCACCGGCTGAGAAGCTTGTTCTACGGCAGGCGGAAGTTCAAGATACTCAAACACCCGGTTTACCGATGCCATCGCTATCTGAATATTTACGTTTATCGAAGCAAGGTCCTGCACCGGACCGTATAGATAGGCCAGAAGCATGTAAAATGCCATCAGGGCGCCAAGTTTCATCGTTCCAACAGCAATCAGGTAAGTACCCCACGCCAGAACAATAACAGGTCCCAGCATATTGAGAAAGTAAACGAAATTGTTTGCCAGACGAGCTAACGATGGCGCTCTGTATATACAATCCCCTGAGGCGCACCAGAAGACCGGTCACTTTGTCGGTCTCCGCATCTTCCTGACCAAAAGCCCGAACAGTTCTTAGCCCCCCCAGTGATTCCTGCAACCGTCCCTGAAAAGACGCTATTGTCTCCTGTAGCTTTCTGGCAATACCGTGAGCTTTAACGCCAAAGAAATTGGAGAAGACGATTGTCAACGGCACCGGAGCCAGGGCCACCAGCGTAAGTTTCCAATCCACGAAGAGCAAATAGACCAGGATACCAACCAGAAGGAGGATATTCTGAAGAAACCTGAGCAAAGTTGAGGCCAGAAGATTCTGGATTCTGGAGGCATCGGAAAGAATACGCGAGATAATTTCGCCCATCTGGTGCTGCTGATAGAAACGAAATGAAACCGTCTCAAGATGCGCAAACAACTCTATCCGTATGTCATTAATTAGTGACGCTCCGATCCTGGTAGCAAGGTAGTCCTGCGCCAGGGAGAATATGACTCTGAAAAAGTAAATACCAATCAGGACAATGCCGAAAAGCAGAGCCGGTGTCCAATCGATGCCGTTCGCGGCGGTCTCAACCAGATGCGGAATGAGGTCATCGATCATGTACTGCACCGAGGCAGGCAAGGCCAGAGCCAGGGCAGCCAGAATCATCATGACCACAAAGGTTATTAGCTGAAGGTGCCAGTATGGCCTCAGATACCCCCAGAGACGTCTCCGTACGATTTTATCAGGAAGCATAGCTATCTACCGTCCAAAGGACCCTGCATCTCATTTCTTAGCCACCCTTTAACGCCGTACTATATACTATTGGAAGTCTTCCAGCAACCTCAGAGTGAGTTCCGCATCCTGCGGCTCGATACCCTGTTTCTGCTCTATCTGGTACATGCAGTACGGATTGTTCGCCCTTTCCCCTGTCGCGGAAACCGATGTTGCACGGAGGGGGTTGAACACCAGGATAACCCCCAGGGTAAATAGAATCGGGAAAGCCTTTGACTGGGCCAGTTCATATCGTCCGAGTATCATGTTGAGCACCAGGCTCACACAGACGTAGGCGCCAACGACAATGCCGGTCACCACAATATACCCGACGGTCCGTTTGATGATGGTGTCGGCATCGAACAGATTGTGTTTGACAATGGAATAGGCAATGGATGCGGGAAAGAACAGCACGAAAAAAGAGAGCAGGTTCCAGGGAAAATTGATCTTCACGAAAAAGACCAGGGTCATGATGATGACCGGTGGCCCGAAGGAAATGGTAACACCCCAGAAAATCACCCGGGCTCTCTGGCGGGCCTGTATGGTGGCAGCCTTGAAGCGCGTATGAAAAATCAAGGCAATCATGCCGGCCACGCAGAGCAGGGTACAGACACGGTTGATGGACCCAAGCTCTTTATAGGTGGGAAACCAGGACCAGGCGCCGCCGCTGAAGATATCCTGAAAGACGGTAAAATAGATCTGGAAAGCGATAATCAGGATCACGGCCGGTAGATAAATGAGATATTCGAGGGCGGGGAATTTTTCAAGAATTTGCTTTCTTTCGGGAAAAATCAGAAAAAGATGAAGAAAGTTGAAGGCATAGAGCGTATTGATGGTATAGAAAAACGGGACGAGAAAGTAAGAGGTTTGATTCTCCAGTCCGGCCAGAATCATGGTCCCCAGGGTGAAGCACAGGATCAGGAAGGTCCAGCTGGTGGACGTGTTGGGTTTGAGAATATAGACGATCAAACCCATGACATAGAGGATAAACCCAACCAGAAAGGGAACCAGAAAGACATTGAGAAAATCGCTGATGTCAAATCGAACAACCGGGACCACCACTTCGCGGATCTGGCCCTGGGATTCGACCAGGTAGGTGGCCTCGCTCCCCACGGGCTTCTTTCTCACGATATTTACCAGATCGGCGCCTTTGGTCACCGACTGGCCATCTACCGCAAGGATACGTTCTCGAAACTTAATGCCGGCATGGGGTCCGGGCCAGTCTCTCTGTCCGGAAGCGGAAACAAAGGTGTCTTTGTAGACGAGGAACCCTGCAAAGGGTTTGTTGAACCATGAGAGTGCCGAAACCCAGGTGACGACACAGATCAACAGCATGAAACCTGTCAGCGTGAAAAAGAGTATTGTGGGCAGCCTGCCACGCTCGTACATCTCATCTCCAGGAAAATCATAAGTTTAGTTGAATCGGATCTGGCGAAATATCTTAATACCTTGCTCCGGCAAGTACAAGCAATTTGTACCGTTTTATAACGTCTGAGATATACAATAGAGCCCAAAGAATAGAGCCTTATACCGCTTGTCATAATAACGTTCCGAAAATAGGATGGCGGCATAAGGGGTTGTAGCAGAAAAACGATCCTCAATCGGAACGTTTTTCTGACAATCCCTATAACCGCAAAAATACTTTCTTAGAAAGCAAAATTACCGGGCACGCGTGACCGGTAATTTTGTGATGAATCATGTGAATGAAAAAGGAGGCTATGGATTCTCAAGGTATTTCATCTGGTAAGGCCCCGATTCTGACTGGGAAGTGGTTTTAAATCCACTCATAACAAAAACATCCTATACACTCCACAAATCAAAAAGCACAGTTGTTTTCAGACTACCCTACCCTATATGCAGCCCGTATGAACGCTGTGTTGCAAGCATAACTATTCGCTTGTTAAGCGAATTAAGGGCATTCAGTTATATCTTTATGTGCTTCATCGTCAGGCACAATAAACTGGATCTGTGCATCAAACGACCATAACATGCCGGTAGTTGGATCTGGGTCTCTTTTAAAATTTTTTATTTTCGTAATAATGGCTTCACAACTGAATTCAAAAATTGTACCTGCATCAAAACGCGTGTAAAGAATTTCATCCTGATTACATGCCGTAAGTGAAATGGAGACAGCTTGTGTATCAACGACGCATCCTTCGATCTTCTTAATTCTAGTCGTTGCCCAGTCACTACTGCAGTCCATAACGACTGCCGCCCACATGGTTGGTCCTATGATTTTTTCCTGTATAACCGCGCCCGGCGGTTCTGCTGCAAACAATATTGTAGCAGAACTCACAATGGCTGCTATCATGAAGAACACCCAAATAAATAGTAATTTCCCGACTTTCATAACTGTACCTCCTTTGCGTTAACGATAATATATGAATGTTATCAATTACTCCTGTTGATCTCTATTTAAATTTTTTTTGAGCAAAATTCCCGTTAAAAGCTTACAGTGACAGGATCTGAACAGGTGGATGTACCCTGATCACAAACCTTATATTCGAAATCACCCTTCACCCACCATCCCAGATAGTCTGTGTAAATGCCATCATTTGTCGTTGTTTTGATTAAATTCCCGTTTCTATAGATATCAACCTGAGGTGTACTGGCACCCTCCCAGGCAAGGTCGGCATAACAGATGATCGACCATACCTTACGCGCTGTCGTTGTCAAGGTAATGGAAGCACCTGGAATCGGTTCGGAAAATGCGCCATCATAAATAACAACGCTTCTTTCACCGATGGTAACATCCCTGGCCAAGAAACTTCCCGCCAGCATGCACCATGCTCCCGTTTCCAAACTGCCGTTCTTGGCAAATATGTTGGCACGGGTCCAGTTTTTCCGGCCTAAACTACGGCCTGGCTTCCGAACCCATCACATAGACAACCACATCCTCTGCGCGCAAGACCCGACCTTGCGGCCGGACCTATGTAGGTGGCTTCAGCACCACCCAAGAGTAGTTTCCCCTTAATGCGAATCTCCGACGGTCCCCTGCAGACAACTGCGGTATATGAATTGAGGGTCAGGTTGTTAAAATGAAAAATGCCGGGGTTGCTGTCACCGGGATCCAGAAAAAGGATGGCGTGACTGTCCGCAGTCACATCATGATACATTCCCTCCCCGGGATACAAGGTTTTCTTCTCACGGGATCCCACGTTGACATCCGACGATTGGCTTTCAGCAGGGACAAATCTGGACGGGAAAAAATCGAGGACCCCATCCCATACCGGCAAAGCCAAAGGTGTCGTTACTTCACCTCGAACACTGCCACTTCCAGAAAGTTCCCCGCACCCTACATTCCATACAGAGGCACTGGTACCCAGATGGACCCTGTCACCCTTTATGGTGGACACCATCGCTCACCCACACACCGTCATCCAAACCAACTTCGGCATTCGGGAAAACACAAGTACTACATTCGGCCTGTGCACCCACATCACCACTTTTTATACGAACCTTATTTTTTAAGCGAACACTATTCAACCCGAAAACAGAAAATGTCTGCATCTCCGGAGGCTTCTCGTTAAAAAATATGTAGTGTTCCAGACGGCCGCTGCATTTCTCCATCCAGCCATCTGCATCACTCTCGAATACGGCTTCCTTGTACTTGCCTTCATATCCGGCAATGGCAAGGTATGCTTCGCCAATTTCCGGCTGCGGCAGACAGGATGCGCCGGCTGGCAACGTTACCCAGCCGCCTTGATCGGTTTCTCCACTTACCAGCGGATCCAGGTTTTTCCATGTTTCTGCTGCAGAAAAACCGTCATCCTCGATGATACTTTCCTCTACTTTATATATTCTTACCGGTACGTGTGGTTGTGCCGTAATCTCTTGTTTACTTAGATCCTCGACACGAATCCGCAAACGTGCGCCAAAATCAGGAACAATCATCAGTCTCAACTGGTTTGATTCAAGTGTCCCCTGCCGGGCCCCGTCATCCAGCACACCGCTCAGACCTTCCGCTGTTTTCACGGTGTACAGAAAACGCGAGATCGTGACCACCGCCTGAATTTTCCATTCACCCGGGATCTCCTGCATGGTAGGAAAGAGTGTCCGGAGATCCTTGATTTTTACGGAGCGAGTGTAACCGGATTCGAGCACATCGGCTGGAACGGTTTCCCACTCTCCCCACGATGGCGTGGGCTGCATGTCTTCCGGCGCATCGCCCTCCTGAACCGCCACATGCTTTACACCAAAGGGGTCTGTTGCAATCAGGAACTGCTCGATTTCGATTTCCCTTATGCCCCGGTTGGTATTGATGGGCCATTCGGTTTCATTTTTAATGACGCCGATCAGGCCGATATCCTCGTCCAGAAAATATTCCGGGTTCTGGTCGACCCGGTAAATATTCAGACTCAGACCGGAAAAATGCCCCCATCCAGGATCCGGAGACAGCAGAACAGCCCCGAAAAGTATGACCGCTAACATGCAAATACATCTCGGCACACTGATTTTAGTGAATCGATTCATTGAAAACCTCATGGCCTATCTCGTTATGTTGTGAACCCTCAAGAGGGATCGATAAATGTCGCTCAGGTAATCGGCCCGGCTCCAGTTATTGGAGTACTTGTACATCAGGCATGCCGGATCGTTTGTGTGCGTCGGCCCGGCAAGTGCATGCCCGATTTCATGGGTGATGGTATGCATGAGCACCTGGTCCAAATCATATTCATTGACGATATTGCCCAGGTCGGATGCCACAGGAAGTTCGACACGTCCATCGCCATCGATATCGAACGGACTAAGATCCCCGCCAAGATCGGCTAAACGCTTGTCACCATCCCAATCACCATCGGGTGTATCCCCCATAATGCCATCGATGGGGTTCAACTGATCTGTCTGGTCTTCGACGACACTCAAGGGATTCAACACACCATCACCATCTGATATTTTTATGCAATTCTCTCCATTCCCATCACATATCATTTCCCATGTTTGATTTGCATCGTCCCATGTCGTTCCGTCGAGATATGGTTTGTCGGAAAAGTAATTGTCAAGCGGCATTTCCAGGGTCACTGCCAGACCGTACATGCTCTCCTGGTTACTGGTGGTCTGACACCAGGCATAGCCTTTGGTGGACCAACGCCAGTATCTAGTACCCAATGGATTCTGCGGGTTGGGTGCGCTGGCTGAAATGAACTTGATATGACCGTCCTGGGAAGCGTATGTTCCTACAGAATCGCTGCGAACGATCAGGATGTTGATGTGTGGCACTGGCTTGCGGATCCTGTAACTTCCGCTGCCGTCCGCCCCATATGGAGAATCGAGCCCCAACTCATCGCCTGTTGTCCCCCAATACCCGACAGGCACCCATTTGTCTTCGGTATCCAAATCCAGCTTGAACTCCCACTCGTGTTTGGGCCATGTAGCGGACCAGGCTGTTCCCACACCGGTGACGACCTTGTCGCCGTCCTCGATGGGGTCAATCGTTCCTTGTTGAAAATACACATAAAAAGAGTCATCCTCGGTGGCATCATGCCCCCAGCCAGTTGTGTTGTGGACATCAATACCGGCCCGGAGAAAGGCCTCTCCCAAACGGAAGGAATAGCTTCCCGCTTGAACCTCATCGCGATAGGGATCACCCTGAGCATCCTCGAACCCATGGGCCCGGATGAAAAGATCCTTTCTGAAGGGGTCCAGCCGGGTATGCGTTAAAGGGTCACCCATGGTCGGCGTATATAC
>CAVPPI010000005.1:0-205778 GCA_963707365.1 uncultured candidate division Zixibacteria bacterium
AAACCGGCTGAATGGAGTCCCATCACCGCCATGCGGCTGGTGGAGATCGTTCATGAGGCGGGCCTGCCCGCAGGTGTGGTCAATACCGTCAACGGCTTCGGCGAAACCGCGGGCAAAGCCCTGACCGAGCAGCCTGATATCAAAGCCATCGCCTTTGTGGGCGAGTCGATCACCGGCAGCCACATCATGCGCCAGGGGGCCGGCACGCTGAAGCGGGTTCACTTTGAGCTGGGCGGCAAAAACCCGGTGGTAGTCTTTGCCGACGCCAACCTGGATCGAGCCCTGGACGCGGCCATCTTCATGATCTACAGCCTGAACGGTGAGCGCTGCACCTCCAGCAGCCGCCTGCTGGTCGAGCGGCCTGTTTACGATGAGTTCACCGCCCGGCTGGCCGAGCGCGTCAGGCAAGATCAAGGTGGGCGACCCCTTTGATCCGGCCACCGAAATTGGCCCGCTGATACACCCGCGCCACCTGGAAAAAGTGACCGGCTACGTGGCGGCCGGTCAGGCCGAAGGCTCTCCGACCAGCGTGCCTACAATCTTGTCCTTACGCGCCCGCATAGCTATCCAGTCATAGACCGGCGGCGCCGACAGATTTATGCCAAACGTAGCGGCATCCTTCATTCGCTTATACTGCTCGGCAGAAGCTATCAGGGCCTTCGATGGAATACACCCCCGGTTCAGACACACGCCGCCCAGCTTGTCACCCTCCACAACCGCTACCTTCGCCCCCTTCATAGCAGCCCTTATTCCAGCCGTGTAGCCGCCGGGGCCGCCGCCAATGATAACAATATTGTAGTTTTCTATCTTCGTTCTCCTTGACTGGGAATTATCGACTCAATTGGACTAAGTTAAGATGATCAGAACCCCTTTGCAAGTGGCTTTAACAACAAAAAACCGGCCCCGTCGAACGAGGCCGGTCTGGATCAATATATGACTCTAATTAGGACGAAGCACTGACCATCAGCCAGATAACCACGCGTCCCGAATCAACGCTGAAATTAACCGATGTCCCCCCGGTGCTTACCCCGTAAAAATTGAATTGGCCGGTGAGCGCCAGAGCCTTCATTACGTCAATATTCTCAATATACGCCATCGACTCACCCGGATTGATATGCCGGGATGCCCCCGCCGGTATCGTTATATCCTTCAACACCCGGGTCGGCGTCGTCAACAAATCAAAACAGGCACGATTTCCACAAATCCCAATCGCGTCGTAATTGTCAACGTACCCATCAAACGTAACCGCGGTCTCCTCGTTGTTCGTCAAGTACATATCAAACGCCACCATCTCGACAAATTCGATATCGTCCTGATGGTCCTCCCAGTCAGAGTTCGCAGTCACGTCGATAGCGCGATAATAGAAGTCGCCCGCACCAGCAACATCAAAGTCCTCTTCGACCATATAAGTGATCGAGACAATCCCGCATCCGGCAAGTAGGATGAGGGCCGCCAGGCTGAGAACGAAGTACTTTCTGTATGACTTCAGCATAGCCTTCACCTCCTACATTCCGAAATAATAGTTTAAGCCGGCAGTGGCCGACACTGATTTCTTGGAACCGCCATCATCATAAGGTATGACATGAGCTGTCCCCCTGACATCGCCCGATATGAACGGCGAAAAACCGATCGAGAACCCCAGCCCGGCCAACCAGCCAAGGTTGGTGTCGTCCTGAAAGGTCTGGTCACGTTTCATCTTGTAGAAACCCGCCCCTACAACACCAAACATCGCAAAACCTTTGCCTCCAAAAGGAGCACCGATCGTAGCATCGACGCCGTAAGCCGTAAGCTTCGAACCGTCTAAACCAAGCGTCAAAATGTCACTATCCGGCTCGCCAAAACTCGTAAACGCAAGTTTCGGCTCAAAGGTAATTATCGGTATCGCCTTGATCCTGGCTCGAATACCGAACACCGTCCCTTTAGCCTGGTCGTCTTGACCAACCGGCATATCGAGACCACCGAACACGCCCGCGCCAAGCTTGACAGCGGATTGAGCTGCCACCAACGGACACATCAGCAGCAACAGAATAACTAAAATTACCGCCTTCTTCATTCAGCCTCCTTATGGAGTTACGTTGAGCACATACACACCACAAAAGGATGTTTATTGACTATGAATTCTTATTAAGCCCACCAACCCTGCCAGAATCGCCTCTGGATAGCTAATATAAAATACGGCAGCAAGTTGACTCTGGGAACAAAAAAAATGCCCTATGCGCGGAAAAATTGCTTGACATAATTCACTTATGAGTTATTTTTGGTCGCTTTTACTAAACAAAATGAACGCTTATATTAAACCACTTATGGAGTGATTGAGCCAACAGGCATAGCAAAACGACATGGAACTGAACATCGGAAGTAAAATCAAAGCTCTCCGGCTCGCCTCGGACCTGACCCAGGAAGAACTGGCCAATCGTGCCCAGCTCACCAAAGGGTTCATTTCCCAGCTGGAGAATGAGAAATTCCAGACTTCCATTTCCCTGGATTCCCTGGCCGATATTCTCGAGGCTCTCGGTGTCAGCCTGTCGGAATTCTTCGGTAAAGAAGAACAGGAACAGGTTGTCTTCACTGCCGATGACAGGGTTCCGCTCGAGGGGACCGGCGCCAGCTCTTTCGAGTTGCTCGTGCCGGGTTCAACCAATAACCTGATGGATCCGATTCTGGTTCATCTGGAGGCAGGCGAAAAACTCGAAAAACGCTCTCCGCACCCGGGCGAGCAGTTCGGTTTTGTTTTCAAAGGCACCATTACGCTGATTCTGAATAAGAAGAGCTACAAAATCAGTCGAAACAACTGCTTCTATTTCACTTCGAATCAGCCACACCAGATTGTGAATAAGAGCGATGGCGAGGCATCTTTTCTTTGGATCACCTCCCCACCGCAAATGTAACATAACGATGCTAAACAACAACCTCAACCGTATGGAAGGAGGGATCGAAAAATGAAAATACTCGGACGTCATTTGATTGCCGAACTTGCCGAGTGCGACCGCGGGGTCCTTGACAATTTACCTCAACTCGAGGAATATTTGAACGAATCTGTCCGCCGATCGGGCGCTACCATCGTCAGATCAGTGTTTCACAGATATAATCCCCAGGGCGTCTCCGGCGTGGTTGTTATCGCCGAATCTCATATTTCGATCCACACCTGGCCCGAATACGGATACGCCGCGGTCGACTTCTTTACATGCGGCAATGCGGTTGACCCCTACAAAGCCTACGACTATCTAAAAGACAAACTGAACTCCAAAAGCGGTTCCTTAACGGAGATGAAACGCGGCTTGCCCTCGGTCAGTGACGAAGTAATCGACCACAAACCAACCAGTCACTCGAAAACTGCCTCGGCAGCTAATTAGATAGGGACCCGACCATGACTCACTCGGTTCAATTCTCTGTCATCGAGCAGAGCGCCCGGATGCGTGGCGTAAACACCGACCCCATTCGCGATATGCTTGCCAGAACCGACCTGCAAACGCCGGTTCTGCTGATGTCGCGATCGGAGATCGGCCGTAGTTTCGACGCGCTCCAGATGGCCCTGCCGCGGATGAAAATTCACTACGCCGTGAAACCCAACAACCATGAGGTGGTCATTAGCGAAGTTTTCAATCGTGGCGGTAATTTCGATGTCTGCTCGGCCGGTGAAATTCAGGCCGTACTCAAAACCGGTATCGACCCGGCCACCCTGATTCATTCCCATCCCATCAAATCGATTCCCGAATTCGACTTCGCTGTCGGCAATGGGTTGGAACTGTTTGTGGTCGACAACCCCGAAGAAATCAAGAAATTACATCGTTACGACAAGAAACTGAAAATTCTCGTCCGTTTCAGAATCAATACCAACACCAACGCGGTTGTCAACCTGCAGTATAAATTCGGCTGCCAGGTCGATAGCGTGTTGGACTTCGCCCGGCAGATCGAAGCCGCCGGACACGAGTTCTACGGACTCTGCTTTCACATCGGCTCGCAGTGCGTTTACTCGCAAAATTACACCAAGGCCATTCGCGCGGCCCACAACCTGATTCAGGAGCTCGATCTGGCCGGTTTTAACACCCGCCTGCTCGATATCGGCGGCGGCTTTCCGGTCGAATACGACCAGCCGGTGCCCGACATTGACGAATTCTGCAAACCAATTGCCAGAGCCCTCGACAGACACATTCGCCCCGGCATAAAAGTCATCAGCGAACCCGGAAGATTCATTGCCGCCACCCCCACAACACTGATCTGCTCCGTGATCGGCAAGGCGGTCAGGGATGGTAAGATATGGTACTATATCGATGACGGCCTGTACTCGACCTTCTCGGGTATCGTCTATGATAGCTGTCAGTACCCGGTCGTAACCGATAAAGAAGGTCCGCACCAGTTATCCGTCATCGCCGGGCCAACGTGCGACTCTTTCGATGTTATGTACGACGGTCTCATGATTCCGGAACACAACGTTGGCGACCGGCTGATGTTCATGTCGACCGGCGCGTACTGCGAAGTGTCCGGGTCCAACTTTAACGCTCTGCGCCGGCCGGAGTATCTGATTCTGGATTAAGGAGCTCTTATGACTAAAGGAAAAGACGTCAAGGCGAAACATACATCACCGAAACCGGCATGGCCGACCTCTGGAATGTCTGGTACAGCGAGCTGCACGATGGTCAGTCCGGCTCACCCTGAAGATTGACCGTATTGTCGAATCAAAGAAATCGCCCTTCCAGAGAATCGATGTTATCGAAAACAAGGACTTCGGAAAACTGCTCGTCCTTTATGGTTCCCTGATGGTTTGCGACAACGATAACAACGCCTACAACGAAATGATCTCACATATACCGCTCTTTGTCCATCCGGCGCCCAAAGAAGTACTGATAATCGGCGGCGGCGACTGTGGTGCTCTCACGGAAGTCTTGAAACACCCCGGGGTCGGACGCTGCACCATGTGCGAGATTGACAAGATGGTGGTCGAAACAGCCGAAAAGCACTTCCCTTACCTGACCCGTGGTATCACCGATGGACGCGCGAAGCTGGTTTTCGAGGACGGCAAAAACTTCATAGAAAGAGGACGCAGCCAATTCGATATTATCATGCTCGATCTTTCCGACCCGGTCGGACCCGCGGCGGATTTGTTCCAGAAGTCGTTCCACAAGAAGGTCCATGACCAGCTTCACGATGACGGCATCATGATCGCTCAGACCGAATCGCCTTTTTATAACAAGGCAACGGTGAAAGCGATGTACAAGAACCTGCGCGAGATTTTCCCCATTGTTAGAATGTACACCTGCTTTATGCCGATATACCCGTCGACTTATTGGTCGTTCGCTTTCTGCTCGAAAAAGTATGACCCGCTTAACGACTTTGACCAGGCTCGCTACGATAAACTGAAACTGAAGACTCGCTACTACAACGACGATATCCACCGCGCCTCATTCGCCCTTCCCCAGTTCGTCCGCGACTTGATCGCATAGCGCACAATCGTAAAAATCGCCCACAAGAAAAGCCCGGCCAATCCTTTGGCCGGGCTTTAAGGTGCTACGTCACAGGTGTCTTACTACATCATTTCGTAAACAACTGACAGACGGAAATTCATGTCAACGTCACCATTACCGGAGATGAAGTCAAATCCCTGAAGGAACATTTCCGGATCAGTATAGGTGTCAACATGCAAACGGTTCCAATGGAATCCAAAACCAAGATAGGTATCGTTGGAAGCATACTTGCTCTTGTACTTGGCGTTCACGCTCGCGATTTCTTCGCTGTAGCTGGTCCAATACGAGGTGGCGCCTAAACGGACATCCATCCACTTGAACACATCGGCATCCAGACCGATCTTGAAATACGGAAGTACCGAGTAGGATTCGGTGAACTCTTCGGTAGCCGCTACCGGCAGGGTGATGTCGATCTCTTGTTTCCACTTGCCGTACAGGAAACCGAAATCCATCACGGCCAGCACATTGGCAGCCGGCGTGTAGTTGGTACCGATACCCAGATCGAAGGCGGTCCAGGTGTACTTGTCGGTGCGGTCACCGGTGGTCGCAACATCTCCATCCCAGAGATTGTCCGTGATTCCACGTTTGCTGTAGAAGAATCCGGCGTGCGGAATAAAGGTGTAATTCGGATTGCGCTGCCAGAAATAGCGGCCGAGTACGCCAATATCCGAGAAACCATCAGCCTCAGTCTCTTTCTGCCCGGCCGCATTCTTATCGGTCCAGCTGCCGAACCCGACATTCAGAGCCAGATCCCATGCCCCGCCGTTGGGGGTAAGACCGAAATCAAAATCATAGTACGCGAAACCTTCTTCAGTCTGATCGGCGGGCATGTCGTTCTGCTGGTTGCTGCAGATGGTGGAGACGCGCATGCCGAAGTTGTAAGCGCCGAGTTCGTTACCATACAGGAAATCGATCCGCCGATTGTCGAGAAGCGCAAAATCGAACGGAATCAGGTTGGCGCCAGCCAGGTTGGTCGGCTCCGACGGAGCCAGGTTGGTGAAATAGGTGCCAAACACCACCGGATTGTCGCTGCCGAATTTCCAGTGAATGCCGAAATTGGTGAAATCATCGTTAGTGCCAAATTCACCAACGGCCAGTTTCTGATAATCGAAAATTCTCGATGGGAACAGCCAAATATTGGCGTCATCAAGCAAAACTAAATTGTTGTCACCCATGGTCAACACTCTCGTATCGGCTGCCATGGAACCCGCACTCATAAAGAGTAAGAAAGCAAAGGTTAAAATGAGTAACTTTTTCATCATGAATTCCTCTATTGTTAGTGTTAATCCATTCAGTTTGTCGCAAACATAACGTGGATCGTAAAATCCCTCACAAAAGTACTTGCTGCTATCACACCATAGGCAAACCTCCCTTCGAGCTACCACTATAGCAACTCGGAGTGCTCTTCCCTAATTGCCAAATCCCTTTGATCTATGCGAAATCCTTAAAGTATTCCATCAAGTGAAAGGGCTGAAAAAAACTATTTATTCCTCAATTTCAAAACAACAAAAAAAACGACCTCAATTGAGGCCATACCGGACAAACGCGACCATGCTTGTAGTGCTTTAGCGGGGGGATAAGATGATGAATACTAAGTAGTTACTTGATATTCTGCCAGATCTCTTCAAGTTGCTCCAGCGAAAATTCACCGAATTTTTTACCGGAATCGTTGACCACCTGCTCCAGCCTCGTAAACCTCTGGCGGAATTTGACTAATGCGCGGCGGAGCGACTGCTCCGGGTCTAACTCGAGCTTGCGTGCCAGCGAGGCAACGGCAAAAAGAAGGTCCCCCATCTCTTCATCCAGCCGTCCCTTGTCCCCCTCAGCTATCTCGACTTCCAACTCCCCCAACTCTTCCTTGATTTTATCGAAGACCTCTCCGGGATTATTCCAGTCAAACCCCACCCCACCCGCTTTCTCGCCCATCCGGAAAGCCATCAGAAGGGCCGGCATTGTAGCCGGCAACCCCGAGAGAACAGAATCCTTCTCCCCCGACTCAACCTTGATCTTCTCCCACTGGTCTCTGACCTGACGGGGCGTCAGGTCTTTTTTTCTCCGAATATGTGCGGGTGGCGATGGATTAGCTTCGCGTTAATGCTTTCAAGAGCGTCATTTACGTCAAATGACCCGACTTCGCTGGCCAACTGCGCATGGAAGACTATCTGGCAAGCCAGGTCACCCAGCTCTTCGCACAACATCGCCGGATCATCGGCCTCAACAGCCTCCACGACCTCGTAGGACTCTTCTATCAGGTATGGCAATAGACTCCGGTGGGTTTGCTTGCGGTCCCAGGCACAGCCTTCCTCTGAGCGCAAAACGGCCAAAATGGTCACTAACCGCTCGAACGGGGGCACATTCTTGTCGAAAACTTTGCTCTTGAAATCAGGCATGGATGACGATAATCTTACCTAAAGTCGCGAAATGACAGTATGTTAAACCTATGGCTTGACAAAACGTCCGGGGCCGGCTAAATTTCGCCTTTTGTCCCAAAAATTCGTTTGATTGACGGCCCTGGCGGCAACAATTGTCGAATATAGCGTAAGAAAGAATGATGAGCAAGGAAAACCCAAATAACGAAAATAAGGCCAAAGCCTATTCCCCGGCCGAGGTTGAAGATACAATATATCAGCGATGGCTCGATGCGGGCTATTTCAAGGCGGATGTCAATTCCCAAAAACCGCCCTACAGTGTCGTCATCCCGCCACCCAATGTTACCAACATTTTGCATCTCGGTCACGCCCTGAATAACACCATTCAGGATATTCTCATCCGTAAGCACCGGATGCAGGGATTCGAGGCAGCCTGGATTCCGGGAGCCGACCATGCCGGTATTGCTACGCAGGTTATCGTCGAGAAACAACTGGCCAAGGAAGGTCTGACCCGGCGGGATATCGGCCGCGAGAAATTCCTCAAACGAACCAGTGAGTGGGCTATCGAACATAAGGACAGGATCCTCGGTCAGCTAAGAAAGATGGGTTGCAGCTGCGACTGGGACCGCACCCGCTTTACTCTCGACGAAGGACTCTCCCGCGCTGTGGCCGAGGTTTTCACCCATCTGTACAAGAAGGGCTGGATTTACAAAGGCCACCGGATCGTAAACTGGTGTCCGTCGTGTCAGACATCGCTGTCCGACGATGAGGTCGAACACGAAGATATCGACAGCCACCTGTGGTATATCAAATACAAACTCAAAGGCAGCGATGAATTCCTGACCGTGGCGACAACGCGTCCTGAGACAATGCTTGGCGATACCGCCCTGGCCGTCTCCCCGAAAGACAGCCGCTACAAGAAGTATGTCGGGAAAACCATAATCCTGCCGATTCTGGAAAGAGAAATCCCGATAGTGGCCGACAACTATGTCGATCCCGAATTCGGGACCGGTGTCGTCAAGGTCACGCCGGCCCACGACCCCAATGACTTTGAAATCGGACGGCGACATGACCTGCAGGAGGTCAACATTCTCAATATCGACGGCACCCTGAACGAAAACGCCGGAAAATTCAAAGGTCTTGATAGATACGAAGGACGCAAGCAACTGGTCGAAGAGCTCAAGAAAAAGGGGCATATCGAGAAAATCGAAAAATACGACCTCTCGGCCGGCACCTGCTACCGCTGCCACAATGTTATTGAACCGTACCTGTCGGATCAGTGGTTTGTCAAGATGGACGAGCTGGCCAAACCGGCTATCAATGCCGTCAAGACCGGCAAAATCCGGTTCCACCCCGATTACTGGTCAAAGACTTATCTCCACTGGATGGAGAACATTCGCGATTGGTGTATCTCGCGTCAGTTGTGGTGGGGGCACCGTATCCCTGTCTGGTATGCCGAAGACGGCACCATGTTCGTTTCGGTTGATCGCCCGACAGCCGATGAGTGCCGGGGGTACGATCCGGCCTCTCTTACGCAAGACGATGATGTGCTCGATACCTGGTTCTCTTCGTGGCTCTGGCCTTTCTCTACGATGGGTTGGCCCGAAAAAACGCCCGATCTGGCGAAATTCTATCCCACCAAAGTTCTGACAACCGACCCGGGCATTATCTTTCTGTGGGTGGCCCGGATGGTCATGGCCGGGTATGAGTTTGCCGGCGAGGCACCCTTTGCCGATGTATACATCCACGGCACGGTCCGCGACGCCAATGGCATTAGAATGTCCAAATCCCTCGGCAATGGTATCGACCCGCTGGAAATTATAGACAAATACGGCGCCGACGCTCTCAGGATGTCGATGGTTCTTGCTACGCCCGACGGACAGGACCCATGGATCAGCCGCAACACCTTTGAGCTCGGAAGAAATTTCGTCAACAAACTGCATCAGGTCTCCCGGTTCGTGATGATGCGGCTTGGCGATGAAACCATCGATGTTGCCGAAATTGATGATTCCGATCTGGTAATCTTTGATAAATGGATTCTCTCGCGACTGGAAAGAACCACCGAGGCGGTGGAGAAATCTTATCGCGAATACCGTCTTTCCACCGTTGCCAAGACGCTTTACAACTTCGTGTGGAATGATTACTGCTCATGGTACGTGGAACTTATTAAGCCGGATAAACCGGGAGAGCCTATGCGCCCCGGCTCGCTAAAAGTTGCCGTGTATGTGCTCAACCAGATTCTCAAATTGCTGCACCCGATAGTGCCGTTCGTCAGCGAAAATATATTCCTCGAGTTGCGGGACAAGATTGGCTCCTCCGATGAGACTATTATGTTCGGACCGTGGCCGCAATCCGATAATCGCCATATCGACACCGAACTCGAACAGAGCCTGGAGCAGATTCAGGCCGTTGTCACCGCAGTCAGATCCGTCAGAGCCGAACTCAACGTGCATCCATCGAAGAAGTCCGACTTGTACGTTCGCGTCAATGACCAGACTTTCGGGGATTTGCTGCAAAAACACATAGACTATTTCCGCTCGCTGGCCAAGGTCGAAAACCTGTTCACGGGCACCGATATCAAGAAACCTCCTGTCTCAGCTTCCACTATCATGTCGGGAGCCGAGATATTCGTTCCTCTCGCCGGCCTGATTGATATTGAGGTCGAGAAGAAACGCCTGGAAAAAGAGTTGGCCAATCTGAAAAATCTTCTGGAGAAAATCTCCAAGAAACTGGCCAACCCGGATTTTCTGGCCAACGCCCCCGATGATGTCATTGGCAAAGAGAAGGCTAAGAAGGACGACTTTCAGGAAAGAATCGAAAAGCTCAACAAGAATCTCGAACAGATTCTCGACTGGTAAAAAGTCCCGGCTTCATCCGCACCCAAACAACTCACGCTCTGCAGGCAGATGCTCCCGGTCTGCTCACGACGCATTAGCGTCATCGTCGCTATCGCCGGCCGCAAAATTAAAGCTTGTAAATCGCCGCGAATTGACCAAAATTAACGCTGAATCAATCAACCAAAACGCCGAACCCGACAGATGACCGAAAATATACCCATTCTCGACATCACCCTGCATTACCTGGCTCCCGCCGGGGCCGTTATGCTCCTGGGCCTGCTGGGCGGTAAGATCGCACGCAAGATCAAGCTTCCCAAGGTCACGGGTTATCTTCTGACAGGTATTATAATCGGCCCGTCGCTTTTGAACCTGATCTCCACGGAGGTTGTCGAAAACCTCTCTCTCATAAACGATATCGCTCTGGGACTGATCATGTTCGCCATCGGAGGCGTTTTCGAAATCCATCACATACGCTCGGTTGGCAAGAAAGCACTCTGGCTCACGGTGGGTCAGTCACTCGGTGCGGTGCTATTCACTACTGTGGCGCTACTCATAGTCGGGATGAATTGGTTTCCCGCTATTCTGCTTGGAATGATTGGCATCGCCACCGCACCCGCCGCCACGCTTCTGGTAATACGCGAATTCGAGGCCAAGGGCGATTTCACCGATACTCTCATTACTATCGTCGCTACATCGAATATCGTCTGCATACTGGGATTTGAACTGGTCTTCTCCCTCGGACAGATTGGCGAGGACACCAGCGTCCTCTACGCTGTCCTCAGCCCCTTGTACGAACTCGGGGGATCGCTGGTAATCGGCTTCGCGGTTGGTTATATAATATCCAAGTGGGAGCAGCATGTCGAAGATCAGGCGGAGCTTCTCATGATTATCGTTGCCGGCGTCATGCTCGTTATCGGTCTGGCCCTGACTTTGAACCTTCAGCCACTTTTCGCCGCCCTGATTATGGGAGCCGTGACAACCAACCTATCGCTGATGCACCGCCTGGTCTATATCGAACTCAGGCAGGTGGAACAACCGCTCTATATAGCCTTTTTTGTTCTCGCCGGCGCCTCGCTACACCTCGAACTCTTGCCTGCCCTCGGCCTGGCCGGGGTAACCTATCTTACCAGTAGAGTGATCGGCAAAATAGTCGGCGTCTATGCGGTCAGTCGGTGGCAAAATCTGACAACGAATGTCCGCAACTATCTGGGATTGGGGATGCTCGTTCAGGCAGGCGTTGCGATCGGTCTGATAGGCGTCGTCAATAACACTGATCCACAACTGGGCAAAACTATCGCGCCTATTATTCTCGCCACGATCATCATCTATGAAACCGCCGGACCGCCGATTATCCGCTACATCCTGTTAAAAGTCGGCGACGCCGCCTCATCGGACTGAATTCGGGCACAAAAAAAGAAGACCGCCCGGAGGGGGTGGGCGATCTTCCTTTGGGAATGGGAGGTAATAAAAAAAACAGGGATCTTTAATTCAAATTTGTCTCCGAATAATCTCTCAAAAAATCACCAATGCTCTTGGCTCCGGCAGCATCCGGATAAGAAGCCATCTCCAGATGAATTATCTGGTCAAACCGTTTATTATTGAGTTCGGATAATCTCGCTTTAATTACCTCTGTGATTCTTTTGGAAGCAATCTCGGCTCCCTGACGCGTGGTCTCAGGAAACAACAGGCCCAGCTTATAGGGCTGCAACACCGAAACATTGTCGATGGCCCGGATATGCTTTTGGACCAGACTAACAATGTCGTCCATTATCGTACTGCTCTGTTCGGGGAAAGTCGAGTCAACGAAACCTACGTCGAGGACTATCAAAGATATAAAAATGCGATACCGCTCAGCCCTCTTGAGTTCATTGTCTACCCGATCAAGGAACAAATTATCTATCACTTTCAATGTGTCCAAACCCATCCCCTTATGGTAGGGCTTATCCCGGTTGCTTTTGTTCATAATTATAACAGCAACTGTCATTCCGTAACCTTGCTTCACGCTGAAAATAAGAAAAAATTTCTTCCCGACGTACTCAAGCAATTCGAGGAAATATCTTAAGTCATTGACTGACAACGCAAAATGGTCGTATATCGCGAGCCTGAAAAAACCGGACCTAATAATTATCCACAGACGAACGTATGAATCTGTGCATGATAACGTGCAAAAAAGATGCTAATGGCGGATCATTAAGCTGTGCTTTTGGGGAGGATTCAGTCGGTAGCGTTTAGATTGTAGTCTTTAATCTTATAAAGCAGCGAACGATAGCTAATCTCAAGTAGCTCAGCGGCTTTGCGACGATTCCAGTTAGTCTTGGCCAAAACCTCGGCAATCAGTTTCCGTTCTTCTCCGGCCACTGTCTTGCCAATCCGCTCCTTGAGAGAAAAGGTATCATTCATGCCGGCGGGACCCGGATTGCCGGCCACGGGCTGCTCGGAGACGTCGGAACTGACCACGATCGGCCCTGAACCGGCAGAGTCTATCAGATCAGAAATAACAGTCTCGTCGCCCCGGACGACAACTTGTTTCAGCATGTTCTCAAGTTGACGGACATTGCCCGGCCACGTGAAGCCAACCAACTTGTTGAGGATTTCGGCCGACATACCGCCAAACTCCCGTTCGTATTGCTGGTTGTATTTCTCGATGAAGTGATTCACGAGCAGAGGAATGTCCTCACGCCGGTCTCTCAGTGGCGGAAGAAAAACCGTTATCTCGTTCAACCGATAAAACAGGTCGTCGCGGAAACCCTGCTCTTTGATGGCCCGCTCGAGATTTCGGTTTGTCGCACATATTATTCTTACATCGACGTGGATGGTATGAATGCCACCGACCCTCACAAACTCCTGCTGTTCCAGAACCTGTAGAAGTTTCGACTGAAGTTCCATCGGCATGTCGCCGATCTCGTCAAGAAATATCGTACCCTTGTCGGCTAATTCGAACCTTCCCTGCTTATTTTTGTGCGCACCGGTAAAGGCTCCCTTTTCGTATCCGAACAACTCGGCTTCAAGAAGATCTCTCGGAATAGCAGCACAATTCACCTTTAGAAACGGCTTGTTTTTGCGACCCGAAAGCTGGTGACACAACCTGGCCACGATCTCTTTACCCGTTCCGGACTCGCCACGAATCAGAACTGTCAGTTCTGAATCCGCCACCTGCTCGATAATGGCCCGGACTTTGTGCATCGTTTGCGAATCACCGATAAAACTATCGTAGGTAGTGCGCGCCTCGAGCTGATGTTTCAGCTCGGTGACCTCTTTTCGAAGCTGGGAACGTTCCAGAACGCCGTTTATATGAATCTCTATCTCTTCGACATCGAATGGCTTATTGATGAATTCGGCAGCCCCGAGCTTGATCGAATCAACTACGTAATTGGTTTCCCCGTGCCCCGAAACCATGATCACATCAGGGCGCACATCAAGCTTATTGAGCTTCTCCAGCACTTCTATACCGTTCATTCCGGGCATCTTGATATCCAACAGAATCAAATCAGGCTTCTCAGTGGAAACCATCTGAATCCCTTCAATTCCGTCACGCGCCGAAACGAAATTGTACTTGCCGGCCAACCCTTCGTTTAGAATCCACGAGACTTTCGGGTCGTCGTCAATAACCAGTATTTTTACTTTGTCTTTAGCCATATTGATAGTGTTTGCATATATATCGTCACACGGCGGGAATAATCAAGCTCAAATTACGGGATTTTGCTTATTTTTAGCAAATCTATGCAGCCTAATGACTCTGATCATAAGGCAGATATATGGTGAAAGTCGCCCCTTGACCTTCTTCGGACTCTACTCTCAGTGTTCCATTGTGGGCCGAGACTATTCTTTCCACTACTGCCAGGCCAAGTCCGGTCCCAGTATCTTTGGTGGTATAGTAGCGATCGAACACTTTCGAGAGGTTTTCTTTCTTGATGCCGGCTCCGGTATCAGTCACTTTAACAGCCAGATAATTTTCTTTTTTGTGTTCCGGTTTCTCAACAAGACCATGAACCGTCAACCGGCCGCTGTCGGGCATGGCATCCACGGCGTTTATGAACAGATTCAGGAAGACTTCCATAATCTGATTCTTATTGATAATGACATTCCAATCAGCGTCATCATAATTGACGTCCATCTTAATCTTCTTCTTCCGCAAATCGGCATCAACAAGTTCTAACGCTCTCTCGATTATCTGCCTCAGGTCGACCTTCTCGGTCTGATATTTGTTCGGATTGGAAAAATCCACCAGCTCCTTGACAAGCTCGTTCATGCGATGCACCTCGTCCTGGACATCTTTCAGAAATTGCGAATTCTCCATCACTTCCGGCCAGCGCTGGCTGATAATCTGAAGGCCTCCCTTTATCGACGTTAGCGGTCGGCGCAGATCGTGAGATATCTCCGAAATCATGTTGCCCATGGTCAAAAGGCGTGTGGCATTGAGAAGCGATTTCTCTTTCTCAAAAAGTATCGCCCCCTGCGATATAACCAGCCTGGCGAGCGATATGTCTTCCTCGCTGTATTTGGTCTTGAGATCGGTAGCCAGGTAAAAGACATAAGCCAGATCACCATACCTGAAAATCGGTATCGCAATCCGGGCATTCTTCGAATTCGGGAAGAGAACACTCTTATCAATGTTCCCGGCGACAACCGAAGTTACCGATTGTATATCCGAGGGATCAAAAGCGCCGTCATCAAATGGACCGAAAGCAATACTGTCACGGGAAACTCTTGAGAGGTCTATCTTGCCGCTGCGGGTCAAAGGAATATCCGTGGTACCGGAGACACCATCGGCCGTGAGAACTTTGCGCGAATCATCCCAGGTAAACCAGATGGAGTAGTCTATCGGGAAAACCCGGCTGAGCTTTTCAATCAATCTATCCCTGAAATCACTGAGAGATTGTATCTGCGCCAGCTCCGTGGTAATCTCGTGCAGAATCTGGAACTCCGTAAGGCGACGCCGGCTCTTTTCAAACTGGTGAGCATCATCAACCGCAACCACTGCCTGCGAGGCAAAATTAGTGAGGAGGCGAAGGTCATTCTTCGTGAAACCCTCTCCGCCCTGCTTGTTGGCCATGTTTATTACGCCGATGACCTTGTTCTTGATCTTGAGCGGACAACACAGAAGCGAAGCCGCACCGTAACGTTCCTTGTTGATGCGCTTAAAACGATCATCCTGTTCGACATTTTCTACAATGAGAGGTTCGCCTTTCTGGGCCACACTGCCGGCAATCGAGGTTCCAATGGGCAGTCTGGTCGAGGCAACAATCTTTTCTTCCAAACCGATGGCGGCTTCAATCGTAAGATACTCACCCTGTTCATCGAGCAACATTATCGATCCCACCTGCGCCTCCGTCACACTCGATGCCAGCGCGACTATCTGGCGGAGCAGGTCCTTGAGATTCGCAGTCGATCCGATTGATTTGCCCGCCTCGTACAGAGCGTTTAGCTCTCCTATACGCCGGTGTAGAATCAGATTGGAGATTTTCAGCTCTTCGAGAATCCTGAGTCTCGACAAGTCCGAACGCCTCTTTTCCAGAGCGCGCCTCACGGCCATATCAAGTTGAGTAAATTCCACCGGTTTCATCAGATAATCATAAGCGCCCCTGGTAATGGCCTGCACGGCCGTGTCCAGAGAGGCGTAGCCGGTCATCAAAATCACCGGGATGTCCATATCCACCTGCTTGACAATCTGAAGTAACTCCAGGCCGTCAACATCGGGCATCTTAATATCGGTGATGACGAGATCCACCCGGCTGGTGCGGATAGCCTGTGCCGCCTGTCGCGGGTCCTGATAAGCCTCGACCTGGTAGCCCTCGTCACCCAACAAAGCCGTTAGAGAATCACACATTCTCTTTTCGTCATCAACGATTATAATCTTCTCGAAAAGTGGCGTCATATCTCGTTTCTATAATTTAGTCGGCAGCTTTATCTCGAAGCAGCCGCCATTATCGGTGTTTCTATAAGTTATCGACCCCTTGTGCTGTTTTATTATGCCGTAGCAGACGGAAAGTCCCAATCCCGTCCCTTTCCCCGGTTCTTTGGTCGTGAAGAACGGCTCAAAAATACGAGGTATAATCTCCGGTGGAATTCCGGGGCCGGTGTCGCCGAAGCTAATAACAACCTCTTCGTTTTCGCACAGTACGCTAACCTGTAATTTCCCGCCATTGGGCATAACATCAAGGGCATTGATAATTAAATTCAGAAATACCTGCTTGAGGCTTTCCGGTGAAGCATCTATTTCAGGGCAGTCCGGGGCAAACCGCTTTTCGAGCTGAATACCTTTGCTTTGCATCTGACGCTCCATCAGAAGCAGCACATCACTGACCACCATCGCTACACCGATCTTCCTGAACTGAATACCCTTGGGGCGATGGAAATCCAGAAGTTCCTTGACAATGCGGGCTATTCGCTCAATCTCCTGACTCAGGATATCGGTGAACTCCTGCGCGTTTTTGTTGTTACCAACCGCTTTTTTCGTAAGAAGCAGATAATTTTTAATTATGCCCAGAGGATTGTTTATCTCGTGAGCCACCTTGGCCGACATCTCGCCCAGCGCCGCGAGCCTTTCCGAATGCACCAGTTGCTGTTGTGCCGCCCGGAGTTGCTGGCTGGCCTCTTTCTCAGCTTCATATAGTCGCGTGTTCTCGATAGCCACCGAAATCTTGTTGCCGAGAATGGACAAAAATTCGATATCATCCATATTGAACTCACGCCCCGACATCTTATCGCTGATAAGTAATACCCCCCCAAGGCGACTTTGAAAAATGAGCGGCACCACCAGACCCGGATGAAACCTCTCCAGGATCAATTTCTCTTGCTCTGTGGCGATATCGGTTATCAGATCAGATGTAGCAGCCGGCCGGTTCAGCTTGGTCAAATATCCTATGAGACGCGAATCGTTCTCAAATAACAGATTCTCGTCAGGGAAATCTCCCGAACCTTTGTGCTTGGCGATACTGTAAGAACCATCACGACTACTGTGCTCCAAATACACCGCAGCCTTGGTGGCTCCCACCTGGGCAAGAGAGGTGTAGATAAATGTATCCAGAAGTTGCTGATAGTCCAGAACAGCATTGAAATTGCGGCTGATCTCGAAAATTGTATAGAGATCGAATATCTTTCTCTTCAGTTGCCGGTTGGCCCCGGTCAGGCTGGTAATCTTCTCCTGAAGCTCCCGCTTGAGAGTCTTGACAGACTCATCCTCTCCGTTGACAGGCTCCACCGGAGAAACGCGTCGTGGAGTGGAAGAATCAGAGTTGCTGGAACGTTTGTCTGCTGGCTTTCTTTTATTACCGCTCATTTTACCTTATACTTACCGAAAAATTCGCCTACCAGATAGTGCGAACCTATTATGGCTACTACTTCTTCTGACGACGATGCCTTCATCGTTTTGCTATAGGCGCTGTCAAGCGAACCGTACTTTTTATAAGATACCCCGCGCCAGTTTATTGTCCGTATGAGTTCCCGGGTATCGGTGCTCCGGGCAGTACTGAGCGGCACCAGGGCATATGACCCGGCTATGCGGCTCAGACTGTCAAACATTTTCTGATGTTCTTTCCGTTTCACGAACCCCGTGATTATTTTCGCCTTTTGGCCCGGGAAACGAAACATAAAAGTATCGACAAATGCTTCCACCCCGGAAGCATTGTGGCATACATCGAATACATGAGTAGGTTTATTTCTGTATTCCACAACCTGAAAACGCCCCGGCCAGTTGGTTTGTTTCAGGCCGTCCAGAATTGCCCTGCGACTGACATACAGTCCGCGTTCCCGGAGGATAGAAACCGCTTTCAGAACCAACGCCGAATTTTTCAACTGCTGGGGTCCTATCAAAGCCGGTCTGACACCTTGCAGTGCAAGACCGTTGTATTTGAAATCAAGAACCATCTTTTCAGGATACGGCTTGTAATCCGTAAAACGCAATTTATGAAATGGAGCCTTGAGCTTAAGACATCGATCGTGAATGACTTTCTCCGCCGACTCCGGCAAAAAGCCAATCAGGTGCGGCACGGATCGCTTTATTATACCGGCTTTTTCACGGGCTATCTTCGGCAAAGTATTGCCCAGAATTTCCATGTGATCCCGGCTCACGTCGGTCGTAATCGTCAGCTCGGGCATCAGCACGTTCGAGGCATCGAGCCGTCCGCCAAGACCGGTCTCGATAATTGCTACTTCAACGCCGACTCGCGCGAAGTGTTCGAGCGCCATAGCCGTAATCAGTTCAAAAAAGGAAAGCTTCCTCTCTGAAAGGACCTTCCTGTATCTATCAATAAACGTGGCCACCGATTGCGTGGGGATTTTACGGCCGCTCACTTTGACGCGTTCACGAAGGCTCACCAGGTGTGGCGATGTAAACAGTCCCGTCTTGTAGCCCTGCGCGCGGTAAATCGCCTCAAGCATAGCCGCCGTTGAACCTTTGCCGTTCGTACCGGCTATGTGTATCGTTTTGTATTCGTTCTGGGGATTACCTATCTCGCGGAGAAACTCGCTGATATTTTCCAATCCGAGTTTCATCCCGAAAAACTCGCGAGAGAGAATATATCTCTCCGCTGCCTCGTAAGTATGGCGCGGCATTACTTTCTCCACATGAAGTGCAAAAGCCGGCTGACGGTGGGACGAAGCTCCTTGCGATGGACTATCTTGTCAACAAACCCCTTATCGAGGAAAAACTCGGTCGACTGAAACCCTTCAGGCAAATCCTGCCCGATTGTCTGCTGGATAACCCTCGGTCCGGCAAAACCGAGAAGCGCCTTAGGCTCGGCCAGAATAACGTCTCCCAGCGAAGCATACGATGCCATAACACCGGCGGTCGTCGGGTTCGTAAGTATCGAAATATACGGTATTTTCTTTTCTGCAAGCACCGCCAGAAGCGCCGAGGTCTTTGCCATCTGCATCAGCGACAGAATCCCCTCCTGCATGCGCGCTCCACCCGAGCATGATACTATCACCAGCGGTATCTCTCCCTCGATTGCCCGCTCGATAGCACGCGCAATCTTCTCACCGACCACCGAACCCATCGAACCGCCGATAAACTCGAAATTCATGATGGCAAAGGATACCATGACACCATCGATCTTGCCGATGCCCGCCGTTACTCCCTCAACCTTCCCTGTTTTTTGCTGGGCTTGTTTGATACGGTCGGGGTAACGCTTCGAATCCTTGAACTTCAGCGGATCTTTGGAAGATATGTGAATATCGTGCAGCTCAAGCTCACCGTCGTCTAAAAGAAGATCGATATACTTCTGACTCGAAATTCGAAAGTGGAAATCGCAACTGGGGCACACCCACAAGAGTTCTTCCATCTTCCTGCTGTATACCACCTCGCCGCAAGAATCACACTTGGTCCACAGACCTTCGGGAATATTCTTCTTTTCCTGACGGGCCAGGCCCGATTTGTCTTTTCTAAACCACGTCATGCCTTGTTGTCTCTCATTTTGGCGGGATATATCGCCCCATCACCAGAGCATCCTCAACCGGCTTACGGTAATAATTGGGTCGCCGATACAGTAATTCAAAATCGTACTTCTCATAAAAAGTTATGGCCCCGATATTACTGGGCCGTACTTCAAGAAAAATATACTCACATTTGTTATCAGCTACGACCTGTAAGATATTGTCCAAAAGCTGCTTGGCAACTGATTTTCTGCGATAATTGGGGTCCACGGCTATGTTGGTCAGATGTGCCTCTCCCGCAACCATGTAGTAACAGCCGTAACCGATTATAACGCCGACAGATTCAGCCACTATGCTGCCCCAGCCGGCCTCGGTGATCTGCTGCTCGAAGGCTGCTTTTGACCATGGATCAGGGAAAATCGCCTTTTCCAACTCCATCACACGCGGGATATCAGCAAGGGTCATGTCCCGGATAACCATTTCAGCTTTTGAGCTTATTTCTCTGTTCAAATCGGATTTCCGCCTGTGATTTCTGCACATATAGTGGCTCCAGCATCGCCAGATCGCCGGTGTAACCCGATGCGAGCTTTGAGGCGCCGATATAAATCAAGTCCGCCGCATCGTATGTAACCGCACCCGATAAATCTTTGACTACTGACCCCGCAACCACGGAGGACAAATCGAAATGAAGAGCCGCCACCGGTTTTTCCCCTGCCAACTGTTTAAGCCCCTCATCGCCAACAACACGAATGTCCGCCGTATGTCCCCCTGAGCTAACCTCGCTCACAAAATACTCGTCGCGCTTGAGAGGGACCACAACGCTCACTTCTCCCTCAACTCCGGCAAGTTTGCCGGCCGCAATTTCAAACAGGCTCACCGGCACTACCGCAATATCAAGCGCCACCGCCATCCCCTTCGCCGCCGCCAGACCAATCCTCAAACCGGTAAACGAACCCGGACCGGTGCAAACAACAATAGTACCCAGTTCCTCTTTGCGAAGTCCGCCCGACTGAAAAAGCTCGCCAATCTTCTTCATCAGAAGTTGACCGTGCGACTGCTCCATCAGTTCATCCGACTTCACCAGCCGGTCACCGCCGAAGCTCAGCGCCAGCATCAAATTCTTACCCGATGTATCTATCGCCAGTATATTCACGGGGCATCCTTCATTTCTCTTTTTCTACGAAAGAGATATTTATCTCGCGGTCGGTTTCGCCGACCATTCCAAACTCGATCTGGTAATACCTGTTCGGCAAGTACTCGTCGGCTTTCTCGCCCCATTCGACCACCACCAATCCATCGCGTCCCAGATATTCATCCCAGCCGATCTCGTAAAGTTCCGATGAATCGGCGAGGCGGTACAGATCAAAATGATAAAGCATCGTCTCACCCTGGTACTCGTTAACAAGCGTAAACGAGGGCGAGTTCACTAATCCTTCGTCTATACCCATAGCCGCCGCCAGACCCCTGACAAAGACAGTCTTCCCGGCGCCGAGCACGCCCGTCAGCACCAGTACATCACCCGGTTTGAAAAGCCTGACCAGCTTTGCTGCCAGCGCCAGCGTCTCTTCTTCGCTGTGCGAAACGATGTTCAATATGATTGGCATAACTTACTTCGGATTGAGTATGGCGAGCGGTACAACCATCTCCTCGAGCGAGATACCTCCGTGCTGAAATGAATTCTGGAAATGACGCACCATCTCATTGAATTTGTTGGGATAGACAAAATAGAAATCTTCCTTCGCTACGATAAAAGTCGTCGCAAGACTTATAGCGGGAAGTCGCCACTGGTCGGGATTTTTGATTATAATCGAATCATTCGGATCCGAGTTCAAATTGTCACCGTATTTGTAGCGAAGATTGGTCGAGGTCGTGCGCTTGCCGTGGGCCATCGTACCGCGTTGACAGAGGACGGAACCGTGATCCGATGTTACAATTATCGTGAAATCCCTTGAGGCAAACGCTTTCAACATCGTAAACAACGATGAATGCAAAAACCAGGTTCTCATCAGAGACCGGAAAGCCGATTCCGTGCCGGCGATCTCCTTGAGAATTATATTGTTCGATCGTCCGTGAACTAAAATATCCAGAAAGTTGTAAACGATAGACACCAGCGGGCTGTCAAAGAAATCCGATGCCCGCTTGGCAAGTTCATCCCCCTCGGAATCGTTGTGCACTTTCATGAAACGCGGTTTGCCCGATATCGCTACCTGATTCCTCGATAGATTGTCGGCCAGCAAATTCTCTTCATAGCGATTGAGTGAACCTTCATCCTGCACCCGGTAATTGTCAGGATAAGCTTTGTGAATCTCATCGGGGAAAGTCCCCGCAAACAGCGCGTTGCGCGCAAACGGTGTGGCGCTCGGCAAAAGCGAAAAATAATACTTCCTCTGTATATTGAAATACTCCGCCAGCAGCGGCTCAACCAGCATCCACTGATCAAGACGCATGCAATCCACCACGATAAACAGAACTTTACGGCCATCTTTCAAAAGCGGCATCACGAACTCACCGGTGATATCAGGCGACAATATCGGACGATCCTCACTGAACAACCAGCTGGTGTAATTTGCTCTCTATGAATTTGGTGAACTCGTTGTTCCACTCCTTGCGCGTTCCCTCAAGAGCGTGCTCCAGACCCTCTTCGTTGTTCTCATCGAGATCGAGATTCCACGAGGCAAGAATCCGGGCTGCCTCCAACCAATCCTGCGCCGAAACATCCCGGTAGAGCTTCTGATTAAAACGATTGATCTCGCTGATATAGCGACGCATGGCCGAGGTCGTGATTATCTGACGTGAATCGAGCAGACGCTTGATTACGATGAGAATCTGCGATGGATTCACCGGTTTGACCAGGTAGTCATCGATCTTCTGACCGATAGCATCCTCCATCAGAGACTCCTCTTCCGACTTCGTCACCATCACCACCGGCAAATGCGGCTGCAAATCCTTTATCTCTTCGAGCGTTGTCAAACCGTCCTTGCCGGGCATCATCTCATCGAGCAACACAACATCGAACGGTTCTCTGCCCACCAGCACAATAGCATCATCGCCGGAGATAGCCGTAAAGACCTCATATCCCTTTTTTTCGAGAAAAAGTATGTGCGGCTTCAGGGAGTCGATTTCGTCATCGACCCACAAGATTCTTTTTGGGTTCAAACGTCGTGACATAACCTACCCTCGCATCACTTTCCCACCGGAAGTTGTATTTCGAATGTCGTTTCCCCAGGTTTGGATCGTCTTAAAGTGATACGGCCGTTGTGGTACTCTTCCACGATGCGTTTTACGAGTGTCAGACCAAGCCCCCAGCCCCTTTTCTTGGTGGTAAATCCGGCTCTGAATATTTTGCGCGATGATCGCGGCGGGATACCCGGACCGTTATCGGTTATCTCAACCACCACCCAGCCATCACGATCCGATGGATATGTTTGTAGAGCGACGCGTCCCGTCTTCGAGTCCACCGCCTGCAGCGAGTTCTTTATCAGATTCTCCAGTGCCCAGCCGAACAGTTCCGGATTCAAATCCACCGGCGGCAGTTTCACCGGCGCGAAATCCAATTGGATTCCCTTACCTTCAAATGGAAGACGCCGCGAATAATAATCCACTGCCTCTTTGATAGTCTCATTCAAGTCGCACCGGTGCAGTTCCGGCACCGACCCGATCTGCCCGAACCTGTTCGCAACTTTCTGAAGCCGAACCACATCGACCCTGCTGTTGGCCAGCGTGTCGGCCAGGAGCTGCTTTTCTTCGCCGGAATAATTGCCGGAGTCTTTTTCCGACTCAATCACCTCCAGCCAGCCCATCAGCGATGATATCGGTGTCCCCAGCTGATGCGCGGTCTCTTTGGCCATACCCACCCAGATATGACGCTCCTCGCTGCGGCGAATATTTTGAAAACCCACGATCGCTACTATCATAAACGCCACTATTATGCCAATCTCCACAAACGGCATGACTTTCAACTGATTGATAGCACTCGAATCACCGTAACAGAGATAATTGACGAACCCTTCCGATGCCGCCGAGAACACCAGCGGGAACTCCCCGTTCGCCTCAACCATTTCTTCTGCCACTTTTTTGAGATATTTCACCGTCTCGGGCGACATATCGCCTGCTTCCACGCCTGCCACATTGCGGTGATGGATCGGTTCGCGCCTGCTATCTAAAACGATTATGGGGAAATTGGCTTTGACTATGATCTCGTCGAAAATGAACTGGAGTTCCCCGCCCGACAGGTTCGAGTTGGCCGCCAGTTGCCACATCCGGACATACTTCTCCACCTGCGTGCGCGTGTCCTGCTGAAGCTCATCGATGACCCTAAACGTGTACCAGATGAAAATCGCCGATATGATTGCTACGCCGCCGAGGAGAAAAATTTTGAAAACGGTCGATTTCCCGTCGTACAGATGGTCGATACTACGACGCTTTGTACTGTTGGACGATGCCATTATCCGATAGTTTCCACTGAGCCCATGTAGGGCCGTAGAACACCCGGCACCGTGAGGCTGCCGTCGGCGTTCTGGTAGTTCTCAAGTATCGCCGCAATTAGGCGCGCCAGCGCCACACCCGACCCGTTCAATGTATGCGGGAATTTTACGGTCTTGTCTTCATCGCGGAACCGGCAGTTCATCCGCCGCGCCTGGAAATCCTCGAAGTTGGATACCGATGATACCTCGAGATATTTCTCTACTCCCGCCGCCCACAACTCGATATCATAACACTTCGCCGCCGCAAAAGATAAATCACCGGTGGCCAGCGTTAAGACTCGATACGGAAGTTCCAATCCCTGAAGAATCTTCTCCGCCTGGGTTGTCAGCGATTCCAATTCATCGTAGGAATTTTCCGGTCTGACTATCTTGACCAGTTCCACTTTGTCAAACTGATGTACCCGGATCATCCCCCGCGTATCCTTACCGGCCGCCCCGGCTTCCCTGCGAAAGCACGGCGTATAGCAAACCATCTTCATCGGCAGGTCTTTGTAGCTGACAATCTCATCGCGGTAAAGATTCGTCACCGGCACTTCGCCGGTGGGTATCAGGTACATATTGTCGTTCTCGGTCCGGTACATATCTTCGGCCATCTTGGGAAGCTGCCCGGTCCCGAACATTGCCGCCTCGCCAACCAGATACGGCGGCGCAATCTCAAGAAACCCGCTGTTGGTGTGCACATCGAGCATGTAATTCACCAGGGCACGCTGAAGTCGCGCGCCGGTGCCTTTGAGCAGATAAAACCCCGCGCCCGAAATACGGGCTGCCGCCGGAAGATCCAGCCATCCGTGTTTCTCGCCCATCTCCCAATGAGGCAGAACCTTGAAATCCGGCTTCTTTATCTCGCCCCATTCGCGCACCACGACGGCTGCTGTTTCATCCTTTCCAAGCGGAACTGACTCATGCGGAAGATTAGGTATCCATACCAGCAGGTCATTTACCTGCTGCTGAATCTCGCGCAGGTCGTTATCCATCGAAGCGATATCTTCACCCACTTTGCGCATGGCCGCAATGGCATCATCGGCCGATTCCCCGGCCTTCTTCTTTTTGGCTATTTCCGCCGAGGCGCTGTTGCGCTCCGCTTTTAGCTGTTCTACCTGCCTGATTATTTCCCGGCGGCGATCATCGAGTTGGAGTATCCGGTCTATATCCGTCTTGTCGTATTTCCTGGCCAGTCCGGCCTTGACCATATCCGGGTTTTCGCGTATGAATTTCAAATCTAACATTATAATCCTGCCGTCTACTAATTTTAGGGGCTACCTGCCTTTGCCGTCTACTAATTTTAGGGGCTACCTGCCTTAGAGTTCCACTAATTATAAACTAATCAACAAATTAAGTCAATTGCAACCATTTCCGGCCGTAGCTGTTACATAGGCAGGCAGGGCAAATCCGTAAGACGTTGCCTCGCAAAAAAATGAGCAAATGTCCAGATTCTGCTTGCCTTTTGAGGCAAAATTGATAACTTATGAGACTTTTCCGAGAACGAATGGAGACGAACAATGGCAAAAGCATGTGAAATATGCGGCAAGAAACCGGCGACGGGAAACAACGTATCCCACGCCCACAATATAACCAAAAGACGGTTTAACCCGAACCTTCAGACGGTCCGTGCCATCGTCAATGGCACAGCCAAACGCGTGACGGTGTGTACCTCCTGCCTGAAAGCCGGCAAGGTTACCAAGAATATCCGCGTCAAGAAGACCAGCGCCGTTACGATTACCAAGTAAGCGCTTGAATATTGCCGACATAGACTTTTCAAAAAGCCGCCCCCCGGCGGTTTTTTTCATGCCCAGATCTCAGTCTTTCCTGCGAACGCTTCCGGGTCCACCGACGGAGGGCAGTCTATGTAGGGCAGTGACCCCTGCCCGACAGGGTTTTCGCCGGAGGCGGAAAGGTCCTGCCATCTTCGACTCCCCAGGTCATCCCTGCGAACGCTTCCGGGTCCGCCGACGGAAAGCAGGAATCCAGTCAACTTGCTGCTCCAGCAGTGAGTCTTTCCTGCGAAAGCAGGAATCCAGTCAACTTGCTGCACCAGCAGTGAGTCTTTCCTGCGAAAGCAGGAATCCAGTCAACTTGCTGCACCAGCAGTGAGTCTTTCCTGCGAAAGCAGGAATCCAGTCAACTTGCTGCACCAGCAGTGAGTCTTTCCTGCGAAAGCAGGAATCCAGTCAACTTGCTGCTCCAGCAGTGAGTCTTTCCTGCGAAAGCAAGAATCCAGAGAAATCTGTTACTTCGAGCCTTGCGAGAAATCTTTCTCTGCGGCCGCGGTTCTGCCATCAACAGACAAAGAGACGGACGGGTGCTCCATCCGCTTGCGGTGGGAAAAGTCTCTTTGTGTATCCGGCAGGTCGAAATCCTCTGCTCCACAGTGCAGATCGTCAGAGGGAGGTTTCGACGACATCCATTTCGCTACTGCTTCTTGGTATTGTAACCCTTCTCGCCATACGGCTGAAGTTTCTCCAGCCACATTTCTTCGAGCAATTTGAGTTCTTCTTTGTAATCAAAACTCAAATCTTCTTTTGGCTTCAAATAGTCCAAAATATCGAAAGAAAAACCATCCTCGCCATTCTCCCTGAAATCTTCTTGCAGTTGCCTATTCATATGAAGACCGCTTTTCAGTTGAAATTTGTCACGGTTGATTTTCCCGCGCAGGTCGGTTGAGCTTCCGACAAACAGTTTGCCGTTTTTCAGATTCTTTATCTGATAGACCCCCATCGGTTGAACGGTCTGTTTGTATTGCCTTATCTTTTCTTTTTTGTCCATTGTATCTCCGTTACAATCGATATTTGTGCGCGGCAGATGCCTGCCTGCCTATGGGCGGTCCTCATCTGCCCGACTGCGGGTAGCAGGCTTGAAACAACGCACCGGCGTTGTGCCCGGTTAATCTTCAGATTGACCGGGTCTTCCGTTTGCCGTCGGGCTTCTCCTTCGCTACGCACATCCGGAACCCCGGGCTATCGGGACTAAAAGCTCTAACTCAATGTCGGAGATGACGGGCGATCTGTCAAGTTTGGGTTGTCGGGTTGATGACTGAAGATTTTTCCCTTCGGTCGAAGTGACAACGGCACTGGATTCCGGCGTTCGCCGGAAAGACTCGCTGCTGGTGCAGACGGCAGGACCTCTCCGCCTGCGTTGGAGATTCTAACGAGCAGGGGGCCACCCCTACAAGAAAAACCACGCACGGCATGCAAATAAAAAGCCGCCGGGAGAGCAGACCCGGCGGCCAACGCAGTATCGCTATCCTATAGCAAGTAAGGGGGGTTTGGATGGAGTGTTATTTGGAACCCAAAAGCTGTAAAACCGAATTGGAACTCATCGCCCAATAACTCAGAATCGCCAAACCGGCTTCATATTTTATCTGTTCCGCCAGAAATTGCGAGAACTCCATCGCGTAATCGGTATCGCGAATACTCGATTCCGCTGCCTGCAAATTCTGGCTGGTGACCCGCATCGAGGCTATCTGCGATTCGAACTCATAGCGCTGAGTGGAACCGATATCCACCTGCAAAGAATCCACCTGCGCAATCGCTTCGTCGATAACCGCTACCGATGCCTGCGCGGCTTCTGCCGATGAAAGGTCGATCCCTTCCAGCGCCGCCAGGTCACCGAGCGACCCGGATGATCCATCGAAAAGCGTCGCGCCATTGTACTCCGCGCTGGCGACAGCTTCATTGTAATAGGCCACCATATTTTGAGCTTCGTTGGCATAGGCCAGTTGCGCATCCTCGCTGTTGACGCCCTCGTTGGCGGCGCCCAGGGCGAGCGTGCGCAGTTCGGTGAGTTGACTACGATAACCCATCAAGTGAGAAGAAGCCGTCTGGTACTTGTACGACTGAGCGGCCTTGTTCTCAATCTCCTGGTTAAGCGAGGCTATCTGCGTCCGCAGACGTTCCGATATGATCAACATCGCCGGACCATCATCGGCCGAGTTGATAGCCAGGCCCGATGATAATCTCTCCAACGATTTGTACATATTCGAACTGGAGAGTCTGATATAATTGATCAGGTTGTTGCTGTTGGCATTGTCAAACAGATTAAGGGTCATACGCCCTCCATATTTTGTCGAGGATACAATCTACCGGCATAGATTTATGCATAGCCCGTGCCGGGCCTGACTCGCTCGCGCAACCGTCTACCTGTCAACATCTTACGTATATCAGGCAAGCACGACAAAAGCGAAAGAATGCAATAAGTATGGGAATCTCCCCACACTTAATTGGATACATTAATAGTGGCTGTTTGCTACCGTTTCTTGCCAACGGTGGCTATATAAATGACGAATTGATCGACACCATCGAGCTTAAGGAGAGCATTCACCTCGTCGTCTTCGTAAGCCGCAATAGCACAGACACCGGCCCCGATAGACTCGGCGCTCAAGTGCAGATTCTGACAGACATGCCCGGCATCGAGAAACATGAAGCGATACCCTCTCTGGGGATACCGCCAGGTCATCCGGTGGACATCGGCCGCCCATGCAAAGATAACGGCGCTTTCCTTCATCCACGTCTGGCCGACACACGCCTGCGCGAACACGGCGGCGGCTTCGTCCTGCCTGCTGATTTCAATCAGCTTATGTTCTATGGCCAGAAACCGGTAAACGCCGGGCGGCAACCCGACCACATTGTGCACGATGAGATAAGTCTCGAAAGCATGACGTGCCCCTGCCGATGGTACCGTGCGTAAGGTTCTGCCGGCGGTGGCTCCCTGTGGCTCAATGATTTTTTGCACTCCCTGGGTACACCACAGAAGATACGACAGCTCTTCGAGCGTGAGCGATTCTTTGGAGAAACTGCGCACGCTTCGTCGCTGTTCGATGATCGTCCGCAGGTCGCTTGCGGGCACGGTTATCGATGATGGGTCCGGAAGATCAATTACCGGCAGACCCTGTGGGTTGCCTTGCTGAAGCGGTGGTTGCGGGAGTCCCTGCTGCTGTTCCGACTCATCCTGATACCGGTACTTGGTTTTCTCGATAAACTCTTTGCCTATTTCATTTTTCACGACATGTCCCCTTTCGGCATTTTGCACATTCTCACTGGAAACAATATAAGACTCTCTTTCTCGCGCGGCAACCGCCTTTGCCGGCCAAAAAAATGCCAAAAAAATACCGTCGGCAGGGTAGGTTAACCGACGGTATCGTGGAGGAACCAATTTATAGAGCGGTTCAGGCTCTATTGTGTAGGTGCATTTTTTTCGTTCCGGTAGTCGACTCGCTTCGACTACATCTTTTCATCAAGCCTTCTTATATAGGCCGGAATCGTCCGATCATCTTCGGAAAACAGCGGGACGCGGTTACGTACAGGATGACTGTATCCGCCGTTATCGCCGTGCCCGTTATCGCTGTCGGATTCGAAGACATCCTGCAATTCGGGCTCCGGTGTGCTAACCAGGGCCTCGGCCGGTTCGATCAATCTCGAGCGCGGTTTCGGCTCCACTTTTGGCTGATCGGGAAAGAGTGACATCGGTTTGCCGGGCTTGGAATAATCGATCTGTTCTTCGACTTTCTTCACCAGCTCATTTTCGCCGCCGAAGCCGGTGGCAATCACAGTCACCCGCATCTGGTCGTTCATGTTCGGATCGATAACGGCGCCGAAAATAATGTTGGCATCCTCACCGGCAGCGTCATAGATGAGAGAGGTGGCCGTGTTGACATCATAGAGCGACATATCTTCGCCGCCCGTGATATTGATCAGCACGCCCTTGGCGCCGCTGATAGAGACATTTTCAAGAAGCGGTGATGAGATCGCCTTACGAGCGGCATCAACCGCTTTTTCGTCGCCTTTGCCATAACCGGTACCCATGAGGGCATCCCCCCTCTCAAGCATAACGGTACGGACATCAGCAAAATCGCAATTGATCAGGCCGGGTACGGTGATGAGATCGGAGATACCCTTGGTGGCCTGATACAGAACTTCATCCGCGGTCGCAAAAGCTTCAGTCAGCGCGGTCTTCTTGTCAACGATCTCTAAAAGTCTCTCATTGGGAATCGTTATCAGGGTATCGACCTTGGATTTCAATTCGGCCAGACCCTGGTCGGCGCGCTGCACTCTCTTGCGTCCTTCGAACGTGAACGGTTTAGTCACGATAGCAACCGTCAGCGCTCCCGCCTCCCTGGCAATTTCAGCAACGGTCGGAGCAGCGCCGGTACCGGTGCCACCGCCCATCCCGGCGGTGATGAACACCAGATTCGGTTTCCCGATCTGCATCGGAAACTTCCCTGCGGTTTTCGTCCACGGCCCTCTTGCCAACCTCGGGGTTGGCGCCGGCGCCGAGGCCGTTGGTAATTTCTGTACCGATCTGCACCTTCGTCTCGGCCCTGTTGCCGTCGAGAACCTGGGCGTCGGTATTGATTGCAATGAATTCCACCCCTTTGAGCTTGGCTTCGATCATACGGTTGACAGCGTTGCCGCCGCCGCCACCAACACCTACCACCTTGATGTTGGCGTAGCCGATGAAGTCTTCAGCGAAGCCGAACGAATGCTTCTTCTCTGTCATACCTTGTTCCTCCAATGTTTCTAAAACTGCCTTGTTATCCAATTCTCGAATCGTTTCAGAAGTCCCCGCACAGTGCCGCTTTTGCTGCCTTTCAGTGGCTCGTTGCCGAAGCCATAATGCAGCAGTCCGTGAGCGGTCACATAGCGCGCGCTGTCGAGTTCTTCCGGTATATGTTCAATGTTTTGTATTCTACCCAAACGCACCGGCATATCGAATATCTGCTCGGCCAGTTCAATCGTTCCCGGGAGCAACGCACCTCCGCCGGCGAGTACGATTCCTGCCGCCGGCATGTCAGTGATACCGGCTTTCTTGATCTCTCTATCTACGAGCGAGAAAATTTCTTCCATCCGTGGTTCGACTATCGATGCCAGTACATTGCGGGATACTTCTTTGTCCGCTCTGCCCACCGCTCCCGCAACCGTTATCATTTCCTCCGGGTCAACCAGCGATGCCACCGCGGCACCGTGGGCTATTTTCAGCTTCTCAGCCTGATCCACCGAGGTGCGAAGTCCAATAGCAATATCGCTGGTAACATTCTTACCTCCCAGTGAGACGACACTGGTGTAGCGAATAGCGCTGTCGTAGAAGACCGAAACACTGGTTATGTCGCCGCCGATATCAACCACGATAACCCCGACTTCCGCTTCATCGCTTGAGAGAAGCACTTCGGACAGCGCCAGAGATTCAAGCACCATGTGGTCCACACCCAGATGAGAGCGCTCTAAGGCCCGGTAGATGTTTTTAGCCGATGTTACCGATGCGGTAACGATGTGTGCCTCGACCTCAAGGCGAACACCGGTCATGCCTACGGGGTCTTTTATGCCCGCCTGGTCATCGACCGAAAAGTCCTGCGGTATGACATGGATAATCTCGCGGTCGACCGGTATCGCCACCGCCCGGGCGGCATCGATGGCGCGCTTGACATCCTGCGCGGTGATCTCGTTGTCGGAACGCCCGACAGCAATCACGCCGTGGCTGTTGATAGAACGGATGTGTTCACCGGCGATACCCACCGTGAGACTGTCAATCTCCGTCCCGGAAACCAACTGGGCGTCATCGACAGCCCTGCGAATTGATGTCACCGTCTTTTCCATATCAACAACTATACCTTTGCGCAAACCTTCAGCCGAAGATTGCCCGTGACCGATAGCATAGATTCGGCCTTCAGCATCCATCTCTCCGACAAGACAAAGAATCTTGGTAGTGCCTATATCCAGGGCAGCAATTATGTTCTCCTGAGACATTCTACCTCTCCCCTCCCGCACAAATTACCATGCCATCACACCGCAGGTCGATCAAAGACACGCCGTCCATAGTCGGGTCAAACCTGCTGACAAAATCAACGAACCTGTTCATATCGTCATTGAAGTATTCGGCCCGAACTTTCAGGCGATAATCAAGACCGGAGAGCGCCACGCGCACGAAATATTCCGACCCCAGATCGATTTCATATATCAAGCGATACAGATCAGTGTTTTCTTCGCGCAGCCTTTCAAGACATTCAATTAGAACACTCGTTCTGGTGTCTTTGCAGTATCCATAGAGCTTGCCCAACCTCAAGTGAGGTGAGAACGGGGTGCTCCCAGCTGAATTCCAGGTTCTCCAGTGAAATGACCCTGCCCTTGTTGTTCAGGCCGAAAAGCTTGCCGCTGTTCTTATCGAGGACGAAACAGACCGGGTCGAAATTGTTGACCCTGATATCGATTTCACTCGGGAAGGAATAGTCTATATCCACTTTGAATATATTGCGTTTTCCCAGAAGCGCCCAGGCCAGGCTATCGACCGGTTGCCTGTATATTGACTTACCTTCCGCTAATCCGAGTTCACCTGACCAGTCGGCGATCTCGCGATGGTTGAGACTCACTTTCTCCAGACGGCAGGCGCTCGTGTAATGAACCGTGACAAAGAGCACCCCGCCGACAACCACGATTGCCAGAAGAATCAGCGTTATTTTTCTCGATATGGTCAGCATCTTCAGTTTTTCGCCAGAACCTCGAGTATCTTGCGTTTAATGAGTGTGATAGAACCCGCACCCATGGTTATCAGCAGATCACCGGGACGGGCGATCCGTTTTACCGCCTCAATAGCGTTCTCTTTCACACCTACATATTCAAAATTACCAATACCCTTTTTATTCGCTTCGTCTATGATGACTTTGGATGTTATTCCCTCGATCGGCTTCTCCCTGGCCGGATAGATGTCCGTCAGTATGCACGTATCAGCCAGCGCCAGAGCATCGGCAAAGGCTGTCTTGAAATCCCGCGTGCGGCTGAAAAGATGAGGCTGATACACCACGATAACACGCGACCGCCCCAACTCACGCGCTGCCTCCAATGTCGCCTTAATCTCCGAGGGATGATGAGCATAGTCATCGACGAGCAGAACGCCGTTTGCCTCGCCGATCGCTTCGAATCTTCGACTCACACCACCGAAAGTCTGCAGGCTGTCAGCTATTGTCGCGAATGGCACGTCGAGTTCGTAGCAGGTCGCAACCGCCGCCAGAGCGTTGGCTACGTTGAAATTCCCCGGAACTTTTATAGTGATGTCGCCCAGCAAGTCGCCGCGGTAATACACACTGAAAGTGGTTTTGCCGGATTCGGCTTTTATGTTCAGCGCCCGGTAGTCGGCCTCGATATCGAATCCAAATGTTTTGTAAGGCCGCGTTATCCGGGGCCTGATTTTCGTCAGGTTGGGATCGTCGGCGGAAATTATCACCGAGCCGTAGAACGGCACCCGGTTCATATAGGTCAAGAACGATTCAACCAGGTCATCGATACCGTCATAGCAATCAAGATGGTCGGCTTCGAGATTCGTTACCACGGCTATAGTCGGAAACATGGCCAGGAACGATTTATCGTACTCGTCGGCTTCCGCCACCAGATACTCGCCGCTTCCCAGCGCCGCCCCGGTGCCAAGTTCGGCGACAACACCACCCACTATGAGCGTGGGATAATATCTTCCATGTTGGAGAATCTTACCGATCATCGAAGTCGTCGTAGTCTTCCCATGCGTTCCGGCTATGCCTATTGAGAATTTAAGGCGCATCAACTCACCGAGCATCTCCGCTCTTTTGATAACCGGAATCCCCTGGCGTCTGGCCTCGACCACTTCGGGGTTATCCTCGCCCACCGCCGATGAAATCACCACCACATCGGCCTCACTCAGGTTGGCGGCTTTGTGCTCATCGAATATCGTTATACCCAGATTCAGCAGATATTCGGTCACCTCGCTGGGAGTGTTGTCCGAACCGCTTATCTGATAGCCGAGATTGTGAAGGATCTCGGCGATACCGGACATTCCCGCACCGCCGATTCCGACGAAATAAAGCCGCTTTACTTTTCCAAACATTATCGTTTCTCTCTTAAATTTTCTACCGGGCTTCACGCCCGCAAGGCTCGTAGTCACTCACTGTCCTCGTTGTCTTTCATAAGTTGTATCTGCTTTACTATGTCTTCCGCTATTATATCCACGGCAGGACTTTTACCTGTCATCTCACGGTTTATAGCATCTTTCATCTGTCCGTATCTTTGAGAGTGCAGGATGTCCACTGCTTCACGAATCAAAGAGATACTGCCAATTTCCTTCTCTTCCAGCATTACAGCCATACCGCGGTCTACATAGTCCTGCGCGTTTTTCCTTTGATGGTCCCCGGCGGCATAAGGATACGGAATCAGAATTGCCGGAAGACCGCAGGCCGATATCTCGGCCAACGTAAGCGCGCCGGCCCGGGCTATTACGATATCAGCCGCCGCATACACCAGATCCATTTCCTGGGCAAAGGGAAAAAGGGAGCAGTTTGACGCCTTGTGTGCTGCCTTTTCTCCTACCTCCTTGTAGTCCCTCTTCCCCGTTTGCCACAGTATCTGGACTCCCTGGTTAGGTTCTTCTTTCTCGAGACTTTCCAAAACGGCGTTATTGATCGCCCTGGCTCCCTGGCTGCCGCCAAGGATGAGAATAGTCTTGCGGTCGGACTGCAGTCCGAATTTTTTGAGCGCTGCCGCGCGGTCACCGGTCGAAATCGAGGCTCGTACCGGATTACCTGTCACGACCACCTCAGCATTGGTCTTGAGATATTCTTTCGCCTTTTCGAAGCCGAGATAAATCTTTTTTGCTTTCCCCGCCAGTTGCCGCGTAGCCACACCCGGATACGAATTCTGTTCTTGAAGTAGCGTTGTAATGCCCTTGAAAGCTGCCATCTTGAGTACCGGCCAGCAGACATAGCCACCAGTCCCTACGACAACATCAGGACGGAATCGACCCAGCAGACTATTGGCCTTAAACAGAGCGGCTATGACTATGAACGGAACCAGAAGATTGACCAGCGTGAGTCCCCGCACGATGCCACGCATGTTTATCGTGTGCAGCGGGTATCCCAGGGTGTCACGCATCCTGTATTCCAAACCTCTCTTAGTGCCAACAAACAGAATTTCTACCGGCATCTTATCTCTTAGCATCTCGGTTACTCTATCAGCTATCGCTATAGCCGGAAACAAATGCCCTCCGGTGCCGCCTCCGGCCATGATGATCTTTGCCGTCATCTTGTCACCACTCTCCGTGACAGATTCAGCAGCACTGCAATTGCTGCGCTTGACACCAGCAGCGATGACCCTCCATACGATAAAAACGGTAGTGGTAATCCGGTCACCGGCAAGAGCGCCGTTACTACGGCCATGTTTATCGCGATATTTATAAACAGCGACAAGGTCATACCTGCCGCCAACAAGTATCCAAAACGATCCGGCTGAGCGGAGGCAATCTTCAACCCCCTCCAGAGGATGAAACACATCAGACCCAGCACAATCAGCAGCCCCAGCAGTCCGACTTCTTCTCCAATCGCGGCAAAAATAAAATCAGTGTGCGGATATGGTAAGAAGAACAGCTTCTGTCGACCTTCGCCCAACCCGGTGCCGAGAATCCCGCCGGAGCCGAGTGTCAGGGCGGCCTGCTTCACCTGGTAGCTTCCTTTGAGGGGATCAACGACAGCGCTGAGATAGTCAAGAATGCGGTCTTTCTTGTATCCGAGTCCGAACACCATAAACGCTGCCGCCGAGACCAGCGGCACGAATCCGGCCAGAAGGTGTTTCATGCGTGCGCCGGCAAGGAAGAACATACCGAGCGCCGTCAGGAAAATCACAATGGTAGTCCCCAAATCCGGCTCGAGGACTATAAGCAGCATGCCCAATCCGAGAATCGGCACATACGGAAACAGCAGTTGCTTCAGATCGCTTAGATTGCGCTTCTGGTTGGAAAGCGAGAATGCCAGATACACGATCATGACGAACTTGAACATCTCCGATGGTTGCCCTGTGAGCGGTCCCAGCATCAGCCAACGGTGCGAACCATTTCTGGCGGGCATAAGAAATACCAACGACAGAAGAAGCATTATCAGAAGCAGGGCCGGCGCCGAATAGACAGACAGTTTCTGCAGGTCCAGACGGCAAATAATTGCCATAGCCACGAACGAGATCACGGTCCACATCAGCTGGTTCTTAAAAAAGAACAGGTGTGACCCGAAACGGCTCTCCGCCATAATGGATGAGATTGAGTACACCATGATGAGCCCTATCGCCACTATGAACAGGTAGGCGAAAAGCAACTTTTCATCGATGGTACTATTTTTGCGAAAGCGCTTCATTCTCGTTCTTACCGTTCTTTAGTTTTGCCACGGCCTGCTTGAAGACCCGGCCGCGATGTTCAAAATTGTCGAACTGGTCGAAACTGGCGCACCCCGGCGACAGAAGAACCGTCTCCCCCGGATGGGCCGATTGAAAGCACATATTAACGGCTGCTTCCAGGTCGGCGGCGAATTGCACGGGAAACTGCTGTCCCAGAGCGTTGAATATCTTTTCTTTGGCCTCACCGATAGCGACGATGCCTTTTATCTTTCCTTTGCCAAAGTCGGCGATAGTCTCGAAGACACCACCCTTATCACGCCCGCCGGCTATGAGATGTATGGGAGTATCAATCGAGCGCAGAGCATAACAGACCGAATCCACGTTGGTAGCTTTGGAATCATTTACAAAACTTATTCCTGCCACACGTCCAACGTTCTCCAGCCGGTGCTCGACCCCGGCGAAGGTGCTCAGCACTTTCTTCATGTCTGCAACCGGTACATTGTAAAGCGAAGCCGCACAGACAGCGGCGGCGGCGTTCTGAAGATTGTGCGGACCGGGAATCATTATCTCCGAACAGCGAATCACTTTCTGCTCCTCGCCGTTCTTTCTCAACCACAAGAAATCATCGCGCACAAACGCACCCGCATCGGCGGAATCACCTGTCGTGAAATAGCGTACAGTGGCCTTGCTGTTCATATCAGCGACATTGGTTTCCGGGTCGTCGAGATTGAGTATGAGCGACTGAGCTTTCCCCTGATTCTCCGTGATCCGGTACTTGGCCCGCTTGTAATTTTCGAAAGTACCGTGGCGATCAAGATGGTCCGGGGTGAGATTTAGTATCAAGGCAGTGTCCGGGGTAAAATCCGCTATCGTCTGAAGCTGGAAGTTCGAGACTTCAATAACCGCAATCCCGTCTTCAGGAACCTTGGGAGCAATCTCGCTAAACGGCAGGCCGATATTTCCGCCAACGTAGGCGTTGAGACCGGCGGTAGAGAATATCTCTCCCAGTAGGGTCGTCGTGGTGGTCTTTCCATTTGAACCGGTGATAGCAACAACCTTGCCGCGACAGGTCCAGAAGGCGAACTCGACTTCGGAGAATATGGGAATGCCCTGTTGTTTGGCTCGCGAAAGAATATCAATATTCAGCGGCACTCCCGGAGACACGATCAGGTAATCGCAACCGAGCAACCTGTCGGTATGACCGCCCGTCTCATAGGGAATATGGACGGCGTCCAGGCGTTCAATCTGCGTCGCCAGAATTTTGGCCTCGTTGGAATCCGAAACGAACGGCTGTCCGCCGTAATCGTAGGCCAGAAGGGCTGCTGCCACTCCCGAGCGCGCCATTCCAACAACGCCTATTTTCCTTCCGTTTATTCTCTCTTCTATCGTCATCGCACTTTCAACGTCGCTAAGGTTAGCAGAGCGCAGAGCGCTCCGAGAATCCAGAACCTGACTACAACTTTCGACTCCGGCCAGCCCTTTAGCTCAAAGTGATGGTGTATCGGAGCCATTTTGAAAATTCGTTTCTTATTTCGAAGCCGGTACGACCCCACTTGTAGGATCACCGACAGTGCTTCCATTACAAACACGCCGCCGATAATCACCAGCAGCAACTCTTTCTTCAACAGGATTGCTATCGCCCCCAGAGCCCCGCCCAACGAAAGAGACCCGGTGTCACCCATGAACACCTCGGCCGGATGGGTATTGAACCAGAGGAATCCGAGGGCAGCGCCCACCGCAGCACCGCAATACACGGCTAATTCTCCGGATCCGGGAAGATACTCAATCTGGAGGTAGGTTGAGTAATCCAGACGGCCGCTCACATAGGCGAAAACCGCGAACGCCAGAAAACATATACCGCACAGCCCAATAGCCAGCCCATCGAGTCCATCGGTCAGGTTGACCGCGTTGGAAGAACTGGTGATGACAAGCGCTATGAACGGAACGTATAATATGCCGAGGTACAAGACGTAGTTCTTAAAGAACGGTATATCGGTGGTAGCATCGTAATGTCCCGCCGGCTCGACATACAGAAGAAGAACGCCGAACAGGAGGCCGAGTATTATCTGACCAATCAGCTTTTTCCGCCCGATCATTCCGCTCGGTTGATTCTTGATAACTTTCAAATAATCATCCATATAACCAATCAAACCAAGCCAGACCGTCGCCAGTACCACCATGAGTATTTTGAAATTCGTAAGGTCGGCCCACAACAGTGTCGGTATCACTATACCGCACAGAATAATCAGCCCGCCCATCGTAGGCGTTCCAGCCTTTTGCTTGTGACTCGCGGGACCGTCATCTCGAATCTTCTCACTGATCTGATACTTTTTCAAAAGGCGGATAAACATCGGACCGAGAATCAGACAGATGAAAATGGCCGTCACCGTTGCCCCGGCCGTGCGGAACGTGATATAGCGGAAAAGATTCAAGCCGCCAATATACTTGGTAAGAGGATACAGCAGATGATACAACATCAGTTCTGCTCCTTTGCATCGTCAAACGAGTTCAGGATAACCTCAAGCCCTATTCCTCGCGACCCTTTGATATACACAAAGTCCCCCTCATGTAAGAAATCCTTCATGGCGTCAGCCGCCATCCGAGCATTCTCAAAATGAACGAATCTGTCGTTTGACAGACCGGATTCGAGCGCCGCTTGCATTATATGCCTCGACAGAGCACCGACCAGTATCGCCTTATCGAATTGTCCGGTGGCAAGCTGCTTTCCAACCGCGCGATGATAATCTGCCGCGTTCTCGCCCAACTCCAGCATATCGCCCAGAATGACGATCCTGCGACCGGTGCATTCCGAATCGAAGAAAGCCTTCAGCCCGGCTCTTACCGACTCCGGGTTGGCATTATAGCAGTCGGCGATGAACGTTATATTGCCAAAGACAACTCTCTGACCCCGCATCGGCGCGGTGTTGAGAGGAATATCCAGCGTATCGATACCTTCGAAAGAATAGCCAAGCGTCCTGAAAGTAGCATAGGCCGCCAACAGATTGTTGACCTGATGTTTCCCGACCAGCGGCAAATTGAATGAATATCCATCGATCGTCACTATGCTCGTGCCGCCTTCTCCCGCTACGACCTCATCCACCGTAAAATCGGCTTCGCTGTCCATACCAAACGTGATAAATTCGCCGCGGACTTTCTTCGCTTCTCTGACGAGAAGACTATCATCCGCATTTATGATGACCGGCACATCTGGATCGGATTTACGGACCAGTTCCAGTTTGGCCTGAGCAACAGCTTCTATGGTCCCCAGAAATTCCAGATGCGAAGCCCCCACGTTCGTTATGACAATCAGATCCGGATGGACAATTTCGGCCAGTGTGGGCATTTCCACCGAGGTCGATATCCCCATTTCAACAACCACGACTTTGGCGTCCTTCGAAATGGCAAACAGCGCCAGCGGCACACCGAACAGATTGTTGAAATTACCCGGCGAGCGATACGCGTGTTGTTCCACAGCCCTGATAAGTTGATAGGTTAGCTCTTTAGTCGTCGTTTTGCCATTGGAACCGGTGATACCGACAAACCGCCCTTTGAGCGAATTGCGATAGGCCATAGCCAGCTTTATCATCGCTTCATGACTGTTAACGACACCAACAACGGCCACCTGTCCGGCAACTCGCTGCGTGGTCGGATTGGCAGTCTCCGAGAGCACTCCAATAGCGCCCTTATTGATAGCCTGCTCTATGAAATCATGGCCATCGTTGAGCTCACCGCTGATAGCGATGAACAACTCACCGGGCTTGACTATACGACTGTCGATAGATACGCCTTTGAAGACGGTATCGCCTCTGGCATCGTCGTAAAGTCTACCGCCGGTCAGAGCGGCCAGTTCTGTGAAATGCAAACTTATCAATTCTCCCGTTCAACTTCCGTTGTTGTAAAACCCAGTTCATGCAAAATCTGTCTGGCCTGATCGGCATCGCTGAAAGGATGCCGTACGCCATGTATCTCCTGATAATTTTCATCACCTTTACCTGCCAGAAGAACAACATCACCCGGCGAGGCCTTCTCAAGAATGATCCTGATAGCCTCGCTACGGTCCGGACAGATTACGTAGTCGTTGCCCTCAAGGCCGGGCTTGATATCTTCTATAATTGCATCGGGGTCTTCGGTACGAGGGTTATCCGAGGTAACCACAGCAAAGTCAGCGCTCGTGGTGGCCGCCTTTCCCATCATGGGACGCTTTCCTTTGTCGCGGTCACCGCCGCATCCGAAAAGAATGAGCAGCTTGCCCTTACTCATTTCGCGGGCCGACTGACAGAGCCGCTCTATCGCATCCGGCGTATGGGCGTAGTCGATGTAAACCGCAAACGGCTGCCCGGCATTTATGTAATTGAATCGACCGGGAACCGGTGTAGCTGACTGAAGACCGGCCACGATACTTTTTAGATCCGCGCCGCACGCTACCCCGCCCGCCGCCGCTGCTACGGCGTTGACGAGATTAAATCTTCCGGGCAGAGGATAGTTGACAGTCGTGGTCCCGAGCGGAGTAACAAGGTCGAATACAGTGCCGTGCGGTTGAATGTCATACTTGGCACAGTAGACATCGGCCGTGCTGTCACTCAGCGAATATCCCAGATAGGGGCACTTAAGATCATTCAACAGCGATCTAAACTGCGGAACATCGAGATTTATGACCACCCGGTCGTCTTTCCTATCGAGCCTCGCAGCCAACATTGCCTTGGCTTCAAGATAGTTCTCCATCGTCTCGTGAAAATCGAGATGGTCACGAGTCAGATTCGTATATACCGCGACGCTGAAATCGATATTATCAACCCGGCGAAGAACGAGGGCGTGCGAGGAAACCTCGACCACCGCATTGACACACCCGTTTTTCAACATCAGCGACAGAAGTCTCTGCAGGTCCAATGACTCCGGCGTAGTGCGCTGAGCCGGGAAAGTCTCTTTGCCGGTGTTGTATATCTGCGTCGTTATCATACCTGTCTTCTGCGAGTATGCTTCCAGAATGCCGCTGATCAAATAGCACGTTGTCGTCTTGCCGTTGGTGCCGGTCACACCGCAGTTTTTCATTTTCTTGCCCGGGTAGCCATAGAACACAGCCGCTATATCCGACATGGCCTTTCTCACATCGGGTACCGTTACGTGCGTGTCGATAGCGCTGCAACTCTCGCGTTCACCCATCACGGCTACCGCTCCTGCTTCCTTGGCCCGCGCCACGAAATCATATCCGTCCAGTTTGTATCCCTTGACGGCAATAAACAGACCATTCGGTTTAACCGAACGCGAGTCATATTCGACGCCTTCTATCTCCAGGTCAGGATTGCCCTTTATCGCGGCTCCCCGTACTCGCTCTGTCAGCTCTCTGAGCTTGATGCTTACCTCCTGTAGCCGGACGGCACTCCAGCCTGCAGACCAGATTTTCTTTCAAAAGTTCGCCGGGATTGATAGACTGTTTCACCACCCGGCCGTTGCCGCTAACCGTAAAATTTATACCGAACTTCTGTAAAAAGGCCGATGCCTTCCGGATGGAAAGACCCCGCAGGTCGGTCATCCTCAAGTTTTTATCCGGGTCGGAAGCCAGAACGACCAGTACCTCATCGCCCTGAAACGCCAGCCTGTCCGCCGAAGGGAACTGCCATATGACTATTCCCTCTGATTCGTCGCACCTGAGCGACATCCGGCAGTCATCTGCCATCGTTTTTGCCTGTGCCCACCCATGACCGATAAGATTGGGCACTTCAACAGTATTTCTGAATTTGTCCGATGTTTCGGCCAGCATCCGATGAGGCGCTGTGAAAAGGTCCGGATGGAGTATACTATACCTCTCGGCTACTCTCTTGAAACTGGGGCCGGCCGTCAGTCCACCGTAGTGAACCGGTTGGGGCTCTTCGTAAATGACTATTCCGGCTACGAGCGGTTCTTCATACGGAAAGAATCCGGCAAAACTCGCCATGTACTTGCTTCTGAAATAGCAGCGATTGACCGGGTCCGGTATCTGAGCTGTTCCGGTTTTACCGGCAATTGTTACAACCGATGATTTTATTGCTTCGGCGGTACCCCGTTCGACTACACCTCTCAAAATTGCCGCCAGCGTATCGGCGGTAGTCTGCTGCAAAACACGATCGACTACGACTGGCTCACGCTTGTCTACAAGATTACCATCGTTGTCCACATAACCCAGCACCAGGTGCGGCTGATAGAGATACCCTCCGTTGGCGATAGCGGCAAACCCGTTGGCCATCTGAAGAGCGTTGACGGTCAGTGAATGACCCATGGCCAGAGCCGCAATGTTGTAGTCCGACCAACGCGATGGTTTGACGAGTCTTCCCGAAGTCTCACCGGGCAGCCCCACATTCGCTCTTTGCCCGAGGCCGAAACGCTGCAGTGTTTCCAGTAGCCGCTCGCCTCCCTGCATGATCGCATACTTGGCTATACCAATATTGCTCGATAGCTCCATCACCTGACGGAAATTCAGCCAACCGTGCTCCTTGTCATCGTGCAGGGTGCGCCGCCCGATTTTCCATTTTCCCTCTTCGCAGTAAATGCTGTCATCGAAGTCCACGAGAGTGTCTTCAATCACTCCGACCGCCGTAAAGGCTTTGAGAATCGAACCCGGTTCGAACTGATCCGCAATTGCCCGGAGTTTTACCGGCCTGTCAGGATTCTTCTCCGATGGATCAAAATGGGCCATGGCAAGAATCTCGCCGCTGTTGCAGTTGAGGAAAACGGCCATACCTGATTTGGCAGAATATTTTTCAACGCCGATTCGCAGTTCCTCTTCGACAATCTCCTGCAAATTCCAGTCAATCGTCAGAACCATCGACTGCCCCGGCTCCGGCTTGACCAGCGCCTTCTCTTCCACCCGGAATGTATTGCGCAGTCCGTCGCGACGAATGTCCGCAAACCCGTTCTTTCCAGCCAGAACGGAATCAAGGCTCAACTCGATACCCGATTTGCCGCAATTGTCAATATCCGCAAACCCGAGAATCTGCTTGCCTACCAACTCGAACGGATAATCCCGCTGCGTTTCCTGACGCAACAGCAGCCCGCCCGGTGCGTCGGCCGCAATCTTCTCGGCCAGGTCATCATCGAGCATCCTCTTTATCCATCTGAAACGTTTGGGCTCCAGACCGAACCTCTTGACGGCCGTTCCCTTCTGGAGACCCAAAACCTGCTCCACATAGGCGGCTACATGCCTCATCTCGGCCTTGTCTCGGGGGTAGGCATACAGAGACAACCTGCTGACATTGTTGGCCACCACCTTGCCACTGCGGTCATAAATGATACCGCGGGAGGCCGGGATGGGGACTTTTCCGGATGACTGCCGGGTGACAATCTCGCTGTATTTAGGCGAAAGAAGAACCTGAAGATGAACAAGGCGGGTAACAATGACAGCGAAAAACAGGCACACCAGAACAAAGAGAAGTCCGAGTCTGAGTTTCTCCTGGCGTGTACGCTTCATCGATCGGCTCCATCAATGTTCAATGAATCCAAATCTAAATCGTCAACTCCCCCGGCCCGGGCGCTGCTTTCGGACACCCTCGGCACATACTCGGTAACACGGTTTATGGCGTAGAGCATCAGGTCGAGATCATCCTGCTCGACCTTGTCCGCCTTGTCCAAAACCAGAGTGAAAAGCCGCTCGGGATCTATCTGCTTCAACCCGAGAGTGTCAGAGGCATATTTCTCGATGCGTGATGCTGTCGAGAGGGAGGCTATATCGGCATAGACCTTCTTTTTCAAATCCAGAAGTTCGGCATTCTCGGTCTTGAGCGTTGAGACTTCCTTTACCAGCTCAACCACCTTGACCCGCTGCCAGATATGAACACAGGCTGCTGACAGGGCAACTACCAGAAGAAGTGTGACGGGGAAATACCGATGGGAACGAATCCGGTTTATGACCGAGGACCGGATCTCAACAGTTTCTTTGAACTTCCTTATCGTTTCCTTCATACTTCCATCTTCCGGGCCACTCGCAATCTTGCCGAACGCGAGCGGGGATTTCTTTTCTGTTCCTCTTCTGTCGCCGTGATAGCTTTACGGGTGACTATCTCCAGCGACGGTTTGACGCCGCAAACACAGATATCAAAATGCTCCGGACAGATACAACCCTTCGCCTGTTGCTGGTAAAAACGCTTGATAGTGCGGTCTTCGAGGGAATGATAGGAAATGACTGCAAGTTTTCCGCCGGCGTTGAGATGCGCTACTGCTTTCGGCAGTACATCAGTTAAGTGGTCCAACTCCCGGTTGACCGCAATGCGAAACGCCTGGAAAACCCTGGCTAACGATTTTGTCTGATGCGGTTTCCTTACGACTTCGAGAACAATATCTTTCAATTGAGCGGTGGTGAGTACCATTTTCCTTTGTCTTTCCCTGACAATTGCCCGTGCAATGCGGCCGGCGCCTCTTTGTTCACCGTACTCGCTGATAATCTCAGTTAGCCTGTCTTCGCTCGAACTGTTTATCAGGTCCGCCGCCGTCTCGCCACCGGAATCGGGGTCAAAACGCATGTCCAGCGGCCCATCGAACCTGAAAGTAAACCCGCGCCCGGGATCATCCAATTGCAGCGATGAAATCCCGAGATCCAGAAGGATTCCATCGAATAACTTGTCTTCAAAATTCTCAGCAACAGCATCAATACTGCTGTAAGAGGAACAAACAATAGCTCTAAGCTGGGGGCATTGATGCAGATTTCTCTTTGCCAACTCAACCGCAGATGCATCTCTATCCAGTCCATAGAGCCGGGCGCCCTGCGCCACAGCCTGACTTAAAGCTTTGAGATGTCCGCCCGGACCAACAGTTAAGTCTAAATAGGCTCCATTCGGTTCTGTTGCGAGGTAGCGGACTACCGGCTCTGCCAAAACAGGCTCGTGTCCGCTATTACTCCCCTTCGTGCCCATCTGCGGAAAAGAGTCTTTCGGCGACTTCCTCGTAAGTACCGGTGAACTGCTCCAGGTAATACTGGTAGCGTTCAGCGTTCCAGATTTCGATCCAGCGGTTGACGCCAATAACCTGCAGTTCCCTCTTGAGCGAAGCTTCATCAATCAGATGGGAAGGGATCAAAATTCGGCCGTTACGGTCGGGCGAAACTATCGAGGCCGACGAATAAAAACGTCGACCGAAATACCGAAAATCTCTTTTGGTGAAGTTTAGGGAAGAAAGACGATTCTGAATTTCAGCCCACTCCATCTCGGGATAAAGTGAAAGACAACCCTCCAACCCCTTCGTAAGAATCAAATTCCCTTCAAGGAGAGATTTCTTGTCTGGACCTATGACACTCCGGAGCTTTGCGGGAAGAGCAAACCGCCCCTTGTCATCCATGGTTGTCTGATATTGGCCGTAGAAGCCGCTCAAAATATCCTCCACTTTGCACCACTTCCTACCAAAAGCACCCCCATTATTCACATTTTTACCACTCAAGTCAAGATGTTTTTTGGGATAAAAATAAAAAAAGCTGTCCGCTAACCTATAACCAATCAATGAATAACAAGAAGAAGTTTTTGCGAAATTTTTAACTCATTGGCCCTGAAACGTTCAACTCGGAACAATTTTCTCTTGACAGTTTTACTAAATTACGCAACCCCCGTTAAAATATCGATTTAGCCCCATACTTTTTTTAATGCTGACAAACCGGCAAAGACACCCACAAAACAGCCATCCACGGTAACCCCGTCTGAAACAGATACTTATTCCCGCAGATTCCAGAAACCGGCCATCCGGCACCAGCGGCCAACCACTTGCACTTCTATAGCCAGTTCAGGCTGAAACAAAGGAGTTACCGTGAAACCGGCTGGAATCATCATCGCGACCATACTTGCTTTAACAGGACTGCTTCATGCCGATCCGGTCCCCACCATCACGTTTAAGGACCTTACGGCCGATTTCGACCTGTTTCAGCCGGGAGAATCCCGCGGCACGGGCAAATACGTGGTACTGGGAAATCAAGCGACTATCCCCACAGAGATATACCTGGTGGAATTCGATCACAACCAAGCAGTGCCTCAGATAACGTGGGAAATCAGTGAGAGACAACTGCTCACAGTGGTGAATCCTGAAGAGGTCTTTGCGGACATCCCCACGGCAGACGACGCGGCCGGCTACCCCGCCGCACTGAATTACCGGCGTAACCAAAATCTCGCAGCCGTTCCGGTCCTCACCGCCGGTACAACAAGATCCCGGGGCAAAGTATATCTTCGCCTGTGCCTGTTCCCGGTCACCATTGACGAAAGCGGCCATTGCTATTTCAATCAGTCCATAACGATATACTGCGATTCGATGCCTTTAACTCCATCGCAGCTTATTGCCGAAAACGATATCTCTGCTGAAGCCGCGGACAAACCCACCGGCACACTCGTGGCGAATGGACAGGCGGCAACAGACTACCTGATAGTCACCTCAGCCTTTCTCCAACAGTCGGCCGAAGCTCTCGCCTCGTACAAAAACTCGATTGGAATCAGTTCCGCGGTCGAGATAATCGACAACATCCTGGGCATAACATCAGGACGCGACGATGCTGAGCGTTTGAGAGAGTATTTGAAAGATTTTTATTCCAATGGCGGCCGTTATGTTTTGCTTCTTGGCGACGAAACTCAACTGCCGGTGAGATATGCCTACCCGTACAGCGTCTCTGCGCCCCCCACTCTGGATATGCTGCAGATATGCGATCTCTATTTCGCCGACATGACGGGTAACTGGGATGTCGACAACGATGGTGTCTGGGGAGAAAAGTATATCGACCAGCCCGATATCACTCCTGAGCTGATGGTCGGAAGGTTGCCGTTTAATAGCCCCGACGAAGTCTATGCCTACACGGACAAGCTGATAAAATACGAGACAAATCCCGGCAACGGTAACCCGTCATACCTTGAGAAGACTTTCTTCTTTTCCTCGGATCAGATGCGCGACGGTGGCGATGGTGGTCAGCACCGTCAGATTGCGCTGGCGTATCCCGATTACTTCCTCGTTGATACCGCCCGCGGCATCGAACTCTCTCGCGGCGACGACCCGAATCCTACAAACACCGGGGCCGAGCAACTCGAAGATGTCCTGTCCGAGGGCTGGGGTATTGTAAACGTGGTTGCTCACGGCCGCAATGACGCTTTCGGCGTCAAGACCGCCTATTACAACGAATGGCCGAAATCATATTTTATGGCCGATGCCGAGAGCAGCGGTCACGGGGATTTCAATCATCTGGCGCCGAACCAGATGACGGCCCTGTACTATTCCCTGGCATGCGACAACGGCGGCTTCGATATGGACCAACCCCCCTTCAACCAGACGCTGCCGAATATCGTACAGACCCTGCTCAGTCTGAACGAAGCCGGAGCAGTGGCGTTTGTGGCTAACTCCCGATGGGGATGGGTCTCCAGCAGCTATCTTTATCAGAAGGCATTTTTCGAATCCCTGTTTGCCAATCCGGACTGCCCGGCGGTGCAGGCCCTTTACGATGCGAAGGCCGCGCTTCCATACTACAGCGACCAGGTCTACGGTCTCAATTATTTTGGCGACCCGACTTTGAAAGTCTACACCGGGACACCCGGCCTGCTATCCGTTGCCACCGAATATACCGAAGGATGTCTGGTGATTGACGTTGAGGCCAGTCAGGGAAATATTAGAGACTGCCAGGTTCTCGTGAGCCAATCCGGGAATATTATCTTTAGCGGCACAACCGATGACAACGGCAAGGCCTATTTCAACTCTGATTTAAGTATCGACGAGGAATACATTGTGTCAGCTCTGGCTGATGGCTACGCTATCGGACGTCGCGCGTTCACACCCACGCTCGTCACCGACGTTCAGGACAATCAGTATCTGCCGGATAAGTTCGCGCTTGCCCAGAATTACCCGAACCCGTTCAACCCGACCACTACGATACAGTTTGAGTTGCCGGTAAAATCAAGTGTGGTACTCAGCATTTACAACATCCTCGGACAGAACATTACGACGCTTATTGACCGAGTCTTGAGTGCGGGCAGTCATACCGTAGTGTGGGATGGAGCGAATAGCGACGGTGACCGTGTCGCCAGCGGAGTCTATTTCTACCGGCTTACCACTGAGACAAATTCAGATGTCAGGAAGATGGTTCTGACGAAATAAGCGGCGATTATGCCGTGATGCCATTGATGATGTCCGCGAACTGCTTTGCCATACCGGCTCCGGTATACTTCCCGGCGTAGGGCGGATTCAGCCTCAGGCTGAACTCACCGCGCACAAAAGATGTTACGGCATTCTCAAGAAATACAACTGCCTCCCCCGGCCCATCGCTATTGAAACAGATTCCATTGCCGGTTTCTTTGACCAGACGAGCCACCTCACCATACTTGTCAACCGCAGCCAGAAGCGGTCTTCCCGAGGCAATCATATCGAACAACCGTCCCGGCACAATGCCGCTGCCATGGGTAGCGTCCAGACCGATATACAACATCGATGATTCGGAAAGAACCTCTACCGTCTTCTCCCTCGGAAGGAACCCGCGCCGATCGCACTTGTCGGCCAGATTATATTTCTCCAACAACGAATCAAAGTTGTCCAGATTGACGTGTCCGACTTGAACTAACCTGACCCGTCTGAAAGACTCCGGCGATTTCTCCCTGAGCAACGACAGTAAATTGAGCAGCGGCTCTACAGGCCTGAGTTCGTCGATCGTCCCCAGCACCCCGATTACAAAATCTTTGCTCTCCGGCCGTTTCCAGAGAGCTGCCCTGTCTTCGTCAAAGCTATTGTAGACAACTTCCCCTTTGCCCAGATAACCGGCGATGGCCGGATTCACCACCGTCACCATTGAAGCCGTATCTGCAATATCCCTCAGAAGCGCCTGAGCCTTCTTAACCTGTCTCTCGGATTGAAACCAATCCTCGGCTTTATAACCTGTCCAGAAATCTCTGAAATCGGCGACCCACGGCAGTTTGAATTCCCGCGAGAGTTTCATCCCGACCAGATGCGTTGACACGGGCGGCGATGTGGAGATAAGACAGTCATAACGTTTGTTTTCTATCAGCACGCGACCAAGATTCACTGCCGGTTTTACCCAGCCAATCTTCGGGTCCGGAAAAAAACGATCCGAGACTCTCTTACCTTTGCTGATAGTCGAATCTTTCAATGTCCTCATCCCCATCAGATACATCACCCGTTGGGGATCACGCGAGCCGGCTCGATAAATCCGGCTGGTATCCAGGTCGGTCAAAAGCTCTTTCTCATAGAATCTGTAGGCGACGGATTTCACCGTAAGAACATCGCATTCGTACCCGGAATCCGACAATCGTTTAAAAAGCGTCAGCGGCCGGCCTATACCGGCTCCACCTAAAGGTGGAAAATAGTAGCAGATCAGCAGAACCCGTTTTTCAGCCATGCCGTTACCCTCCGACCAGCTGCTTCATAACAGCAATCTGTTCGGCAACATTCTTTTCAAATACCGCTTTTTCTCGCACCCTTGCCAGGTTACCCTGACGCATCTGCACGAGAGAATCCGGGTCACCGATTATCCTCAGTATGATTTCACCCAACTCATCGCCATCGTTTTGCCTGAACAGAAAACCGCTCTCCGGGGTCAACCACTCTCTCACTCCGGCTATATCAGCACAAATAGGAACAAGCCCGAGCGCCATGGATTCAAGGAGAGTGACCGGTGATGAATCCGAGAAAGCTGCCGAAAGATAGATATCTTGCGTGCTCAAAAATTCAATGAAGTCCCTGCGCGGTTTCTTATCGTAGTAACAGACTTTATCACCAGTCATTGCCCCGGCATATTTTTTGAAAGCATCAATCTGCGAACCGAAATTCGGAAAAGTCAGCTCAACCTTATCTTCGAGCACCAGCGGCGCTAATGCCTCGATAATGAAATGATTATTGTAAACCTCCTCATGAGCACGGGGCACTATGATACGAACCGGATGATGTAATTCGTATGAACTCTTATGAAGCGCAAGAAACTTATCTTCGATGCCCCACGGAATGACTCCGGTATTTTCAAGGTGAGCAATTCTCGCCGCCGATTGAAGCAGGTAGGCGGAGTCACCGAACACGTACGCCGCTTTACTGAGAGCATATTTCGTCTTCCATCGATGAAGTCGGGATTTGTGCGGCACGACCAGGATATCGGACCCCCAGAGGTTCAAGGCTATCGGGGGACTCTGCGCACCCCGGACAGCCAGGGCCGCGATGAATCCATACCCGGAAGCAAAGTGCGCATTAATAACATGCGGTTTGAATTCTGCGACGATTTTCCTTAGCTGCGGAACCGACAGAGTGTAATGCAGTGAGCGAAACGGGCCAACTCTACCCAGTTGGCTGTCGAGCACAGCGCCGTTCTCAAGCGAAGCAACATGTACGTCAATGCCCTGTCGTTTAAGCTCTCCGGCGAATCGCTCGGCATGAAACGTTGCGGCATCGGCCAGCATCAGAACTCTGAAAGCAGTTTCGTTCACAGCAACTTACCCAGGCCCGATTTCAGGAAGTAGCAATTGTAGTTGTGCGGTTTACTTCCCCATTTTTGTTTGTAATCGGCCAGCCCATCAGCATCAACGGGACTGCTGCCCAGGTTGAGTTTCTTGATCCCGCGACTGCCCGCTTCCTGCGCCAGACGAAACAACAGATACTGGTTGGCCTTCAAATGAGAGAACGACTTATCATAATACACCTGCCAGTTCAGCACCATATCGTTCTCGACGAAATTGATGTGCGATGTTACCGGCTGCTCTTCACGTTCGCACCACCACCAGATCACCCGGTCATCTGTTTCAGCCAATTTCGCCAGCGCTTGGAAAAACTCACGATTGTATTTCGGTTGCCGTCCGTGACGTTTTTCAGTGCTGCTCATCAGCTTAAGGAATTTCTCCATGTGGCGACCCGCATCGAATTTCTCGAATGTCACCGCCTCGCGTTCCGCTTTACGTATCTCGGATTGGATCTTCTTATCCGGAGGGACCCAATCGCTCGCCCCTATTTCAGCCACAAGAGTTGAACATTCCCGCTTGCGAAAACCGGCCACGCCTTCAAAATGCCCGTTAAAGTCATAAACGTACGTCTTGAGATAACCGGCCTTCGACAACTCGTGGGCCAACAACCGTCCCACGGCGCGGTTATCCGCCGGGTGATGGTAAGAGAAGAAAAGGTTACCGTAACATCCGTCAGGCATCGATTGAAACCGTTTGACCGGTCCGTGCCCGAATTCCACGCCGGGCATCAACGCCACTATCCGGTCATCGTGCCGGGCCACCCAGAATACCGGTTCCCCACCCATATGTTTCCATAGATGCGTAAAGCCGGGTGAAGCGAAAAATGAAGTCCCCGTGAGCGCTTCTATCCTGTCGCCCGGAATTTCTGCTGCTTGTACTCGAGAGATTTGCATTACTGCCGAACCAGTAGAAACTTCCCCGTCCCTACGTTCCCTTCGTCATCCGTAATGACAAAAACGTACACCCCGGATGCAACCTCCGTGCCCCTGTCGTTTCTTCCGTCCCACGGAAGATTAACCGATGTCTGGCGAACCAGTTCACCGGCCACATTGAAAATTCGCACCTGACCGTTGGCGCCAAAGTTGAAGCTTAACCGGTCGGTCTCATCGGTGATGATAAACGGGTTTGGAAAAGCGACAACCTGTTGCACATCGAAAGTAGGCTGGCCGATATCCGAGGGGACATAAGAGAAACCCGAATTAGTCGCTATGTAAACATCGCCCGTGAACCGGTCATAACTGACACTGTTGATAACGTCGGCCACGATTCCGCTGTTGAGCGTATTGTATACCTCGAGTTCGCCGGTCACCGCGTCGAGCGTAACCAGGCCATCGATAGTTCCCACCCAGAGATTACCGCGACCGTCAAAGGCCAGACTCGTTATATTGGAACTGACATCCGCCGGCAGGGCAACATCCACAAAGCGGTCGATACCCGAATCGTATCGCGACAGGCCAAAATTCGTGCCGACCCACATAACACCGTCGGGGGAGTATCTTACAATCTGCGTGCTGTTTGATATCAGCAAAGAATTTTCACGCGTCAGGTGCTGACAGGTCACGTTAGTATTGTAGGGGTCATCACCAACATCGCAGACATACACTCCATTACCTTCAGTGGCCACCGCCAACTGTCCATTGTACAGGTCCAGCGAAACCACGTAAATATCAGTCAGCCCGTTTCCCACGCCGATAGAATCCCATGCCGATGGATCGTCGAGATCTGCCATATCGCAAAACACGAGCGGATAGTCGTTGAGAGCGCGGTAACACGTAGCATACAGTATATTTCCGTCCGTCACCAGTCCGGTAATGATTACGAATGTTGCACCAGTGGGCGGATTGTCAATGTTACCCCGCATGGTCGTATTGTTTTCGTCATAATTCTTGAGAGTATCCCCATCATAAAACCACAGACCGTTGCCAATCGTACCCATCCAGAGATTATCCGATGAATCCGTCATCAGAACCGATGTTCCCTGACGCACCCAAATGGCATACTCATTCCAGACACTGTCTTCGTAACTGGCAAAAGCCACCGACCTGAACCCGGCAGATATCATACCTTCACTGTTGATCGTTATATCGCTGATATCGTTGGCGGGAATACCCGTGTAAGCATACTCCAGATAAGCACCCAGGCCACCATCATTGTAAATGCCGTCCGCAACAGCCACCCAGCGGGAGTCACCGTCACCGGCTCCCATCAGCGGTGCCGAGGGTAAACCCGTGGCGGTCAGATTGCTGAAACCGGCCTCGTCTACAAGATATCCTATGTGGCCACCGGTAGAGTTGCGATAGTACACGAAAAGCGTGTCGTGCTCTACCTGCATGCTGTGAACCGTAACCTCATCACCGAGCGGAATCGACACGAATGACGTATCGATGTCAATTTCGAGCCGGTGCACACCGCGCCGCGTGGCTATATAGGTTTCCGCAGCGAATCGGACCACGCTCCTGATAGTATCAGTCTGCAGCTCAGGATATCCGGAGATATCGAACCCGGTCCAACTCGATGGCGACTTCAGAAGCGATGGACTGCTTCTGTCGGCCACAGCCAGGCCGCTCGATGTTGCCAGCCAGATGGAGTCACCGACGAGCAGAATGTCATAAACCACAGGGGATGGGTTCAAATCCGCAAAAAGCTGGTAACTATCCTGTATTTGTCCGCCATCAATCGTTTTAGAAAACAGAACAAGACCGAGATCTGTCCCCACCCAGAGATTGTCTCCATCATCGGCCACCCGGTCAAGCCGGAACAAATTGTCGTCGATGTCGAAAAACAGGTACTGTCGGCTGTCTGATTCGCTGAATCTTGTCAGCCTTCCGAATCCGGCAATCCACTTCTGACCCGATGCATCTTCAATGATGTCCGTGATGTCGTTGGTCCCCAGACCGTCAAGATTGGTGTACTGAAACCCCGCCTGCTCAAAATCTGTCACCGCCAGAATGCCGCCCGAGGTGGCAACAAACAGCGTGTCGTTAATCATTACCAACCTGCGGACGTTCTTAAACGATGTAAAATTGGTCCAATCCGTATGACGTGCTGAAGCGATTGCCGCCAGCGTCAGAACCAGCAGAACCACAAAAAGCGAGATGCTCAGTGCGAAGTTATTTTTCTTACTAACCATGCTACAAACAATATACAAATTGTGGAAATTGTAATCAACAGCGACCACAGACCGATTATATCGCCGTGTTTCGTAAAAAATGAGTACTCATAAAGCGGCTCAACCTTGCCCCTCAGAGCGGCGACCTCGAAGAGATCGAGCTTTTCGCGCACGCGGCCGTAGTCGTCGACTATGTATGTCAATCCGCTGTTGGCCACCCTGGCGCACCAGGTGCGGTTTTCAATTGCTCTCGTGATGAAAATGCGCGAATGCATGTGAATCTGAACCGAACTGCCAAACCAGGTGTCATTGGTAATGCCCACCAGAAAATTAGCTCCGTCCCTGATAGCCTTGCGCGAAAACTCCGGGAAAGTCGATTCAAAACAAATCAGCACGGCGTATTTGTAATCACCAATTTCAAACAGGACCAGAGAGTCACCCGGAAGGAAATCGGACCACCATTGAACATCATAGCTATCTATGAACGTAAGGTATTTGCGAAGGAACTCTTTCTTCATGAAAGGAAGTTGATCCTGATAAGGAACCTGCTCCGAAAACGGCACCAGCTTCACCTTGTCATGCCGCCCCGTCATTTCTCCCTGAGGATTAAACTGGTAACACGAGTTGGTATACCGCTGGCTGCCATCGACAGTTTTTGCGCCCAGAGCACCTACTAAATGATACGAGCCCGAACGGCGAACGATATTACTCACCCACTGTACGCAACCCTGATCGTGCGATAGATAACAGGGAGCCGATGTTTCCGGCCAGACAATCAACATCACCGAATCATCCTTTACAGAACGCGCCAGCGAGTCATATAACTTGAAGCTGTGTCCGGCATTGCCTTGCGCCCATTTGACCTCGATAGGCACCGAACCCTGAAGCAAAGCAACATCTATCGAACCCGGCGTTGGATATTTCGGCACCACCACCCATCCAAAGGCTACCAGCATCAAGACAATTGCCACCGAGACAAAGGCCGATGTCAACCGGCGCTCCGGTGAAAGCGACTTGCGCAGCACCTGCCACAGAAGCACGTTTACCGCAACTATCAAAAACGACATCCCGTGTACGGATATCACCGAAACAATCTGAATCACGTAAAGATAATACGATTGGCTGTAGCCCAAATCGTTCCACGGAAAAGCACACTGTGACAGCGTCCTGAAATACTCAACCCCAACCCACAAGAACGGCAGGGCAATCATGCCGAGCAGTGGTTTGATGTGGTAAACTCGATTGAAAACGAGAAGCATGAGCGCATAATAAAACGCCACTATAACGACCGCCGCCAACATTCCCGGCAGGGTAACCAGAGCAACCCAGTAAAGCGCAAAAAGAAGGAAGAAAAATGAAAAGAAGTAAGAGGCATTAAAAGCTTCGCGCCCGCGCAACGAGGCAATTATCATAAAGGGCCGCACCAGCGCCAGCCATGCCAGAAATCCGAAATATCCCGGATAGAACGACAGCGATAACAAAAACGACCAGACCATAAGTTCCAGCCGTCGCCTGCGAAGATCAATGTCCGCCGGAATAAAAAATCTGCCGATTTTTGTCAGGACGTTTGCCAGAAGATCACCCTCTCGTTATCAGGGATTGGCCGGTCATCTCGTTCGGTTGCTCGATTCCCATTACATCGAGCACTGTCGGAGCCACATCGGCAAGAATCCCTCCATCGCGCATCTCTATTTTCGATGAGTCTCCGAGCTTATGCGATGGATCGAAAACTACAAACGGAACCAGGCTGGTCGTATGCGCCGTGAACGGTCCCCCGCTTTCCGGGTCAACCATCATTTCCGCGTTGCCGTGGTCAGCCGTTATGAACGCCACACCATCGACCTTCTTAACTGCCTCGATGAGTCTGCCCAGCGCCACGTCAACCGCCTCCACGGCTTTCTTGGCTGCCTCGAAAATACCGGAATGACCTACCATATCACAGTTGGCGTAATTGATCAGGATAAAATCATATTTGCCCGAGATTATTTTCTCCACAACGTTGTCGGTCACTTCAACCGAAGACATCTCCGGCTTAAGATCATAGGTAGCTACCTTAGGAGATGGAATCATATCGCGATCTTCACCGTCAAACGGCTTTTCCGTGCCGCCGTTGAAGAAAAACGTCACGTGAGCATATTTCTCTGTTTCGGCCGTGCGAAGTTGCTTCAACCCTTGATTGGAAAGAATCTCGCCAAGGATATTCGTCAGATGTACCGGATGAAACGCCACCTTCGCTTTGGTCATTTTGGTATCGTAGTTGGTCATGGTGACCAATTCGACTGTGGGATTGTGGTCGTGATTGTACCCCTCGATAATATCCCCGAGAAACATATAGCACAACTCACGCACCCTGTCCGCCCGGAAATTGAAAAAGATGGCCGCATCACCATCTTTGAGGCGACCGGCAGAGTCATCACCCGGATCTATCACAATGGGAACGATAAACTCATCGGTAACTTTTTTCTCATAAGATGCTTTGATTGCCTCAACCGGATCATCGAATTTCTCCCCTTCGCCATACACGACCGCCCGGTAAGCCTTATCTACTCTCTCCCAGCGCTTGTCGCGATCCATAGCATAATAACGACCGCTGACCGTGGAAACCTTGCCAAGACCTATCTCGTCGAACTTCTGAAGAACCTCCGCCATGTAGTCTTTGCCTGCCGTCGGTGAGGTGTCCCGTCCATCCATGAACGCGTGCAGATAGACCTGCTTGACGCCCTTTTTCTTTGCCAGTTCGGTCAGCGCATACAGATGTTCCATCGAGGAGTGCACCAGACCATCGGAAACCAGCCCGAACAGATGCACCGCCTTTCCGTCGGCCGCGACTCTCTCCATCGCCGAGGTGAAAGCCTCATTCTCGAAAAAGTCACCGTCTTCAATAGCCTTGTCTATACGGGTTACATCCTGATAAACGACTCTGCCGGCTCCGAGATTGAGATGGCCAACCTCGCTGTTGCCCATCTGTCCTTTCGGCAAGCCTACCGAGAGACCGGAACCATCGATTTTCGTATGAGGGTAATTTGCGACCAGCCAGTCGAAGTTTGGCTTGTGAGCGGCAGCGACAGCATTGTCCGGAGTAGCTTCGCGAAGACCGAATCCGTCGAGAACACAAAGTAGGACCATATTTTGTTATACCAGCTTTACTGACTTATCCCCTTTTGTAATTGAACCAAGGATATACGCCTTTTCCGACTGCCCTGCTAAGTCATTTACAATTGCGTCGACATCCGATGGCGATACCACCAGTATATACCCGATACCCATATTAAAAGCCGAATAAATATCATCAGGGTCGATATCACCTGCCTTGCGTAAGTATTCGAATATCGGCAGTACTTCCCACGATGATTTGTCTATCTCGGCGCCCAGACCATCGGGCAAAATCCTCTTGAGGTTTCCCGGAATACCTCCGCCGGTGATGTGGGCCATGCCGTGAATATCGAACTTCTCCAGAAGCGGATGAATCACCGGGGCATAACAGCGATGCACTTTCATCAGAGCCTCGGCGATAGTCATGCCAAGCTCATCGATATGGTCATCCGGCTTATGTCCGGCTATCTCAAACGCAACTTTCCGCGCCAGGGTATAGCCGTTGGTGTGAAGACCGCTCGACTGCAGGCCGATACAGATGTCGCCTTCCTTGATCGCGGAACCGTTGATAATCTTATCCTGATCAACCATTCCCACGACAAATCCGACCAGATCATACTCTCCCGGCTGATAAAAACCGGGCAGTTCCGCCATCTCGCCGCCCACGAGCGCTACACCCGCGTTACGGCAACCCCGCGCGAGACCTTCGAGCAAATCAGCGACCACTCCCTGTTCGAGCTTGCCGACTCCGATATAATCGAGGAAAAACAGCCCCTTGGCGCCGTGCACCAGAATATCGTTAATGCAGTGATTCGCCAAATCTTCCCCGACCGTCGTGTGAATACCGGTCATAAACGCCAGTTTTACTTTGGTTCCCACGCTGTCGGTGGATGAAATGAAGACGGGCTGTTTGACATTGGTCATGTCCGGCTTGAAAAAGCCTCCAAATGACCCTAAACCGGTCAGAACCTGCGAGTTGAAAGTCGAGGCGGCAAGTTGCTTGATTCTTTCGACTGCCTGTTCTCCGGCCTTAACATCTACGCCGCTGTCGGCATAGGTGAGACGTGCTTTTTTATCCTTGTTATCCATTGGAAATATATACTCTTAGGGGCTGCAAATGTCAACTAACGATGCCTACTAAATGCTCCCGGATTATCTTGCCGGCCAGCCGACCGGCATCATCAGCAAAGCGGCTTCTTTGATACCGTCAACCCCCAAAAACTCGTTTAGCCGGTCATCATTAAATGCCCCAACGACTACTGTCCCCAGACCAAAGGCGGCGCACTGAAGGCTGATGTTCTGGCTGATACAACCGGCCTCGATATAAGTGTAGCGGTAACCCCGGTCGGCATATTTTACGGTCGACCGGTCCCAGCGGGCCGTTAGAATTGCTGTCATCGGGGAAGAACCAACCGAGCCCTGGCCGCTGGATGCCTCGTGAAGCTCATCGCTGAAATCCCCCTCTTTTACAAGCTCCAAACTGCTGTCAGCCACCTGAAAGTGATATAGCCCGTTTGGTAGTGACTCGACATCGGCAACGGCCACATAGATATCCACCGGGTACAGGGCGCCGCCCGATGGTGCGGTTCGCATCTGATAGCCACGCGACGAATGCGTTATACCATCGGCCGATATGAGTAGCCTTGCCACCTGCTCAAGGGTTAGTGACTTATCGGTGAATGCCCTCGTTGATTTTCGTTCGTTTAGAGTTTTTTCAAGCGCTACACTTGTCTCTTTGGCGGGCTGAAGTCGGACTTTTGTCGCTCCCTCATACGACTTGTACAGCGGTACTTGTTCTCCCCAGGACCGGGTTTTCCGCTTTGGCTCCCTCATCACCGTAACCGGTTTCCTGGTGAAACCGCTGTCCGATGGAAAGCGAGTCCTCTACGGTGGCATAAGCACCGGCAGAAAAAAACACTGATAGCAGCAAGACTAATATGATTCTGACATACATGATCTAACCTCCTGAGAATGCCTACAATGAGTTTATCTAAGATACGCTTCGTACCGGCAAACGTGTAGCTGCCCGTGCCGTGATACTGAGTTAGGCCCCGGACTCATCCAGCGCCGCAAGCAATTTGGCAAAGTCCGCCGGAAGTTTAGCTTCCAGCAGGATATTCTCACCGCTTACCGGATGAACAAATCCAAGCTGCTTCGCGTGCAAGGCCTGCCGCCTGATTAGCGCCAGCAACTCTTTTGCGAACTGCCGCTCAGGGGCAAATATCCCCCGGTGCCACTTTTCCCTGCCACCGTAGTCGGGATCGCCGAATACCGGATGCCCCTGATGCGAAAAATGCACTCTTATCTGATGCGTTCTACCGGTCATCAGATTGACTTCCAGAAGATCATAAGACCGGTATCGCTTGATCAGCTTATACTGCGTAACGGCCTGACGACCGGCAGTATCGGTGACGGCCATTTTCTTGCGGTCGCGCGCAGATCTGCCTATCGGCAAATCAATTGTCCCATCCTCTTTTTTCACGTGACCACAGATAACAGCCAGATAGGTGCGCTTGATTTCACGCGCCTGAAGCGCCTTCTGAAGTGTCTGGTACACCTCATCGGTCTTTGCCACCAGTAGAAGTCCCGATGTTTCCTTATCGAGCCGGTGTACGACTCCGGGTCGGTCAGGACCGGAACCCGATGAGAGCTTCTTAAAGTGATATATCAGCGCGTTGACCAGTGTGCCGGAATAATTTCCCGCTCCCGGATGTGTAACCATCCCGGCCGGCTTATTAACAACCGCCAGAAAGTCATCTTCAAAAATGATATCGAGGGGAATGTCTTCCGCTTTTACATCACTCGGCGGCGGCATTACGAGCGTGACCGAGATTATATCACCGGTCTTGACCTGCGACTTGTTGGAAACTCCCTCGCCATTGAGCAGAATGTGACCATCATCTATAAGCTTCTGCGCTCTGCTGCGGGAAAGCTTTATTCCGGCATGGCCCCCCAGATAACTATCGATACGTTGCCGGTCAACGCCCGGTTCTACCGTAATCTCGATTTGCTGCGGGTCTTTCGGCACAGATGACGCCATAAGATGGCCTATCCGTGTTGCCTGGTATTTCGCGTTTGGGTCAGCATCTCTTCCACTGCCCTTTCGTAACCGACCAGGAGCGCCCGCGAACCGATAGCATGACCGATTATGAATTCATCGATATAACCCAGCTCGGCCAGCGGTTGGATATTCTTGTAGTTGACGCCGCGACCGCAGTAAACGCCCATGTTCTGTTTGGATGCGGAGTTGACAGCTTTGTCTATCCGGTCCAGCTCGCTCTGGGCATCTTCAATCGTCCGCGCTTCGGTGAATCCCTTGCAGTTTATCAGTACCGTAGCTGCTCCCGATTTGGACGCTCCTTTTACATCGTCACCCTCAGGCTCGATGAAAAAGCCGGTATTTATACCAACGCCTCTGAAGCGGTCAATGATATCGCCGAAATCCACCGGCGCACTGTTGAAATCTATGGTCGTAACGGGGCTATCACTGTCGGCATGGTCGGCCACAAAGATAACCATCCAGGGCTTTATCTCCAGCGCCTGTTCGATCAGCTCATCAGCGGGCGGAATTTCCACGATCAGTTTTGTCTTTACGATTCCCTTCAGAATATACAGGTCGCGGTCACGGATGTATTTCCGGTCACGGCGAACCTGAACCGCGATACCGTCCGCACCGGCAAGCTCCGACAGCACCGCTGCCTGAGCCGGGTCCGGTTCGCTTAAACGACGCACCGATCTGAGCACCGCTACTAAATCTATATTAACAGTCAGGCCAGCCACAAAACCCTCCTTGTTGAGTTCGTTTGCCTTTATATGTTTTAGTCTGAAATTAGTTTACGGGAGGCCAGACGATTAGTCAAATTTAAAAACTGCTCTATCGATAGCTCTTCGGCGCGACAACGCTCAGACAGAGACATCAGCGACAAAATTTCGGCAACAACCTGCCTGTCGATAGCCAATCCTTCGATGAGGTTATTGATAAGAGTCTTACGCCGCTGCCTGAACGAAAACCGCACCACAGCCTCGAACTGAGCGAAGTTATCGAGTGGCGTTGACTTTCGCGGTATCATTTCGATTACCGATGATGTCACTTTGGGGGGCGGCTGAAAATGCCGCGGGGCGACATCAAAACAACTCCTGATGTCAAAATGAAGTTGCGTAAAGATAGCAATCGGTGACCAGTTCTTGGAGCCGTGCGACGATGCCAGACGCTCGGCCATCTCCTTTTGCACCATAAACACCCCCCCGGTGACAGCGTTTCGGTGCTGTACGACCCACTCTATGACCGGAGAGGTTATGTTAAACGGAAGGTTCCCGACCAGCTTATACCCACTAAACTCCGGCTCATATGCGAGGAAATCAGCTTGGACTATCTCCAGATTCTCGTATCGACCCGCGAGCTTCGCCAGGTATCCGGCCAGATCCCGGTCAAACTCGACCGCGACCACCCTGGCGCCGGTTTCGGCAAGCGCTTTGGTCAACGCTCCCCGACCGGGACCGACTTCAACTATTATCTCTCCGGGTTTCGGATCGACAACATCACGAATCTTATCGATAATCGCCTGAGATTTGAGGAAATTTTGCCCCAGCCTTTTTTTGGCGTGATAGCCACTCATAGACTACTCCCCGAATGTCTCTACCAGCGAAAACAACTTCTGACAGGTGCGATCAACCGTCTTCTCGATATCCTTGACCGACACACCTTTTAACTCAGCCATTTTTTCGTAGACATGTTTTACCAGTGCCGGACGATTCGGTTTACCTCTAAACGGAACCGGAGTCAGATACGGAGCATCGGTCTCTAAAATGACCTTCTCAAGCGGGACTTCCCGGGCAACCTCTGACATGCCGGAGTTCTTGTAAGTAATAATACCGTTAACCGAAATCACCAGCCCCATCTCAAGGACCATCCGGGCGTCGTTGACATCCCCCGGAAAACAGTGAAACACACCCCCTCGCAAATCCGGGGCATAGTCTCTGACAATCGCCATCGTATCTTCAAACGCCTCACGGGTGTGAATCACCACGGGCAGCTTCGTTTCCACAGCCATCTTAAGAAACTGCTCGAACACCTGCCGCTGGAGTTTCCTCGGCGAAAGGTCGCGGTAGTAATCAAGCCCTATCTCTCCGATTGCCACGACCTTCTTCTCGCCCGCCAGCGTTCGAATTTTCTCATATACGGTATCATCTACCATGCGAGCATCGTGCGGATGCACCCCAACCGTGGCATAAACCGAATCAAACCGTTTTGCAAGCTCTACTGATTCGAGACAACTCTCCAGATCGGTACCGATATTTATGATAGTGTGCACCCCGGCCGAGGTAGCCTCGGCTACGAGTTGCTCCGATGTTCCGCTCTTGTCGATGAAATTGAGATGACAGTGTGAATCAATCATCAGCTAATCTTGGCGCCCGGCGGTAAATCTTCGTCAGGCGTCAACAGAGTGAGCTTTTTGCCTTTCGAAGCGGCCAGAAGCATGCCATTGGACTCGATACCACGAATAACCGCCGGTTTGAGATTCGCAATCACGATAATCTTCATGCCGGTGATTTTCTCCGGCGTATAATGCTGCGCCACACCGGCTATGATCTGACGTTTCTCCGTGCCTATGTCGATCTGAAGTTTCAGCAGTTTGTCGGCACCCTCGACTCTCTCCGCGCTGAGTACTTCGGCAACCCGAAGCTCCACTTTAGCGACGTCGGTGATATCGATTAGATTGGATTCATCGATCGCTGTTCCTTCCGTAGTTGCGGCGAGTCTCTTTCGCCGCCCTTCGGCTTCAACCTCGGAAATATCGACTCATCAATCACCACCGGTGAACCCGGCTCTATCTCGAAAAACTTACGCGCATGATCCAAAGTCAGGGTGCTGTCAGTGAGCCCGAACACTTTACGTATTTCGCGCATCTTGTTCGGCATCACCGGGAAAAGGACGACCGAGACAATGCGGATAATCTCGCTGCACGCATAGAGAATGCCACCCATTTCTTCAATCTTGCCCGCTTTGGCAAGTTTCCACGGAGCGCTGTCGTTGAAGAACTTGTTCGTCGCCTTGACAAGATTCATGGCATCGGCAATGGCACTGCCCAGCCGGAAGTTCTTGATATGTTCATGCGCAGATCCGGGCAGATCATCGGACTGTTCCATCAGTTGCTGCAGTCCATCGATCTCTTTGACCGGAAGCGGCATTTTGCCGTCAAAATTACTCACAATCATTTTGGCCACACGCGATACCAGATTTCCGAGGTCATTGGCCAGGTCGGAATTGTACTGAGTTACGAAACGGCTGGCCTGAATATCGCCATCAACCCCGAACGGATACTGCGTCAAAAGCAAATAACGCGTGGCATCAGGACCGAACTCTTCCACCATGATCGTTGGGGTCAATCATATTGCCCAGCGTCTTCGACATCTTTCTACCGTCGACCGTGAAGAAACCGTGAAGGAAAATCGTATCGGGGAGTCTCACGCCTGCCGCCATCAGCATAGCCGGCCAGTAAAGACAGTGGAACTTGAGGATATCTTTCGCCATCAGGTGAACAACCTCACCACCATTCCACCACTTGTCAAATTTGGCCTGATCATCGGCATACCCCATTGCCGAGATATAATTCGACAAGGCATCGACCCACACATAAGCCAGCTGGCTCTGATCGAACGGCAACGGGATACCCCATTTCACCCTCTCACGGGAAAGCGAGAAATCCGGAAGCTCCTGATTGATCAAGCCGAGGACCTCGCGCCGACGTTCATCGGGAAGTATCACCAGTTCGTTGGATTCGATCTTCTCTTTGATCTTATCCGCAAACGCCGTCAGACGGAAAAAGTAGTTTTTCTCTTTCAACTTGTCCGGCGGCTTCTTGTGGTCCGGACACTCACCGTTTACGAGATCTTTTTCGGTAATAAACTTTTCGCAACCGGTACAGTACAGCCCTTCATAATAATCGGAATAAACGACATCCCTACCGTCATCGGTCTTCGCCGTGCGCATTGCCTCAAGGATTTTTACTACCGCTGTGGCGTGACGTTCCGAGGTCGTGCGAATAAAGTCATCATATTCGATACAAAGATTCTTCCAGGCGTTCTTAAACGTCTCAACCGTGCGATCACAGAACTCTATTTCGGAAAGTCCCGCCGCAGCTGCAGCCTCGGCAACCTTGGTGCCGTGTTCGTCCGTTCCTGTCAGAAAGAATGCCTCGCGCCCCGTCAGTCTGTAAAACCGGGTCATGACATCGCATGCGATTGTCGTATAGGCATGACCGATATGCGGTCTATCGTTCACGTAGTAAACAGGTGTCGTTATGTAAAATGGCCTGGCCAACTTGGTCTCTCCTTACTAACTAATCTATCGACTCGGAATCATCGAGCTTCTTCAACTCTTCACGGGTAACATCGTCCTCAGGCGCCTCATCGGTACGGACACCCTTCGGCGCGTGTCTGTGCTGACGGGCTGACTCAACACTCAGTATATCCTCGGCGCGCGAGCGAACCGTAACACCATCCTCCACACGAACAACCGCTTCTTCGTTGAAAATGTCTATCCTCTCAATGACACCATTCCCCACCGCCGTTTTAACATGACTGCCAACCGGGGGAAATTTCCTGCGGCAGGCTTCGTAAGTCTCGGCTTCATAACGGAGACAACAGAGCAAACGTCCGCAATTGCCGGATATTTTCGACGGGTTCAGCGGAAGGTCCTGTTCGCGGGCGTGCTGAGTGGATATCGGCGTAAATTCCGTGATAAAAGCATTGCAGCACTGCTCCAGACCGCAGATGCCCACACCGCCCAACCGCCTGGCCTCGTCGCGCACCCCTATCTGCCGAAGCTCGATACGGGTCTTGTAACGGGCGGCCAGATCTTTGACCAGTTCGCGAAAATCAACCCGATGATCGGCGGTAAAAAACACTGTCATCTTGTTACCGTCATACTGCCACTCAACATCCACGACTTTCATCTTGAGCTTGTGCTTGGTGATCAGCGCGATCACTTCGTCCTCATGCTCAAGCTCCTTCTTGCGCATATCCTCAAACCGGCGCAGGTCTTCCTCACTCGCCGGCCTCAAGATTGATCTCGGCTTGTTGGAGTCATCCAGACTGACTTCGACTTCTATCTTCTTTAGACAGAAGGCCGATATCTTCCCCTCGTTCGGCCTGGATAATAACGTAGTCGGATTGTTTAAGGCTGTGGTAGTATGTATTAAAAAAATACTCCTTGCGGGAGCCTTTGAATTCCACCAGATAAAGTTCGGCCACAGCAGTCTCCTCGATGGCTTACTTGTTAATATTCAATCAGTTGACCGCTGAGATGTTTCTTTTGAGCTTCAGGGTCAGCGCCATAAGCGCGCCTTGAATATGCACGTTGAGCCGAAGGTCGGCAAGCGTATTTTTGATATCCTCCGCCATAAGCACTGTCAACCGGGAGTCTGAAAAATACCCCGAAAGCCGGTTGATGTCGGCGGCGAAGTCGATATTGGTGATTTCCGTCTCATCCGCCGTCACCGCCAAACCGGCGCAATCGCGAATCAAAAGCTGCCAGAGGCGTAGCAAGTCCTCGACCTCGCCTCTATCGCGCAAATTCAAGACATCGTTCATGTGAGCCAGGGTATCCGAAGGTGAATCGATAAACAGCGATTTGAACAGCAGAAATGCCACGCCCCGGCTCGAGGCATCCTCCTCGTCGACCGACTCAGCAGTATCGACCGCCCGGCCGATAGAGCCCTCCGAAATTCGCGACAGAAGTTGCGCCTTCTTCGCCGATATTTTATAGTGGCTGGTCAGATACGATTCAATTGCCTGCGGCGTGTGCTTGTCCACCTTTATCTTCTGCGAACGCGACTGGATTGTGGGAAGTAACGTGTCGGGATTGGCCGTTATCAACATGACAACCGTATCGACCGGTGGTTCCTCTATCATCTTAAGAAGCGCGTCCCCCGATGATGCCATCATCTTCTCCATCTGGTAGAAAATGACCACTCGCTTGATGCCGGGATTCGACTTTAGCGAAAGATTCCTCTTTATTTCACGGGCTACGGATACCGGTATGTTGGTTGATGCTGCGGACGAGACAATCTTGAATGGCTCCTCTTTCTTGGCCTGAATGAATTCGTTGGTCAGGTCAATAGCGTTTTCAGGCTTATTTTCATGCGGAGGTATCGGAACGGCGAACTGAAGCCCCTCGAAACTCAGAGCCGAATATGTTCCGGCAATTGCGGCACTGTCCGCAAGGGACCAGACACGATGACTCCGTTTCCGACCTCTCCGGCTTCTCGCAGTTGAGCAACGCTGCAAAAGAAATCGCCAGAAGCCACCGTCCCACTCCATCAGGGCCGTACAGCAGATAAGTGCCGGCGGTTCGCTCAAGCTCAAACGAACGTGAGAGAATCGCCCAGGCTCTCGTGTCATAGAGAATATTCTCAGAAGGAATCAATGCTAATCCATGTTACCGGGTCGAGCGGATTGCGACCCTCGCGAAGTTCAAACCTTACGGTACCATCGCCGGCCGCTTCCGCCACCCGATTACCGGCCAAAACATACTCGTTTACACTTACCAATATCTTACCCAACCCGGCATAAGTCGTATAGTAGTGATCATCATGATTGATTATAATAAAATTTCCGTATCCGCGCAAATTCCCTGAATAGGCCACCGTTCCCGAGGCTACCGCCACGACTTTCCCCCCCGGTTGTGCCTGAATTGTCACCCCCGATGAAAACGACTTGAGCTTGGTAACCGGATCGACCAGATTACCGAACGGCACGATAATCTTTCCCCGGCACGGCGACAGCAACTGCCCCTTGAGCGAGGCAAACACCGATGGTCCCCGGTCTATGCCCTGTTCTTCGGCCAGCCGAAGCTCGACCTCCTGCTGCAGCCGCGCGATGATATTCTCCATCTCTCTGGCCGCCTGTTCGAGCGTTAATATCCTGTCGGCCTCTTCGGTCTTTTTGCGTCTGATCTGCTCAAGATTCCGCTCATACTTATTCTTGGCGCTGGAGGTAAGGCTTATAGCCGTCTCCCGCTTTTTCTTCAAGCCCGATATCTTCTTTGATTCCCCGGCGAGATCGTCTTTTTCGTGCAATGTTTGCTCCAGGTCCAGCGAGGCCTGGTCAACATTGCCCGACTCGAAACTGGCCAGCGATGTCAGGTAGATAATTTGCCGCTGAAGTGTCAGTTCTTCGTTGGGGTCTTCGGAAAAAATCTCCGGCGGCTTGTGAGCCGCCATGTAGAACTGACGGATATTCCCCAGATACCTCCGGCGCGAAAGCTCCAGCTCAAGCTGCTTGGCTTCCAACTCCGAGGTCGTTTCTTTGATCTTGTCCTTAAGTTGCCGAATCTGCTGATTCAGCCGCGACACAACTTTCTGATCGGTAGCCAGCTTCTGGTCGCCCTCGGAGATTTTCTTCTGAACATCCATCTCCGTCTGCTTGAGCGAGTCCAGCTTTTCGCGACTCCGGGCAACCTCTTTTTTGATCTTCTCCATCTCCTGCTTCTGGATCAGGATTTCATCCTTGCTGTCGGTCGCCAGAACCCCGGAGACCAACCCGAAGACGAGAGTCGCCAACACTATGTATAGAGAATATCGCATTTTACAATTTCAGGTGTCGTCTGATTCCGACATAAGCGCTCACCACGCCAAGGACTGCCGCCGCCGCGCAGAAAATAAGAATATCATTGTTGGCCGGGAAGACAATCTCAAACTGGGTAAAATCGACTTTGTCTTTGAAATAAAAGATAGCCAGCCATCCCGCTGCGGCCGAGACTCCGCTGATTACGAACCCCTCGATTAGAAACGGCAGCGACAAAAACAGCCCGCCTGCTCCCTGAAGGCGCATCTGATGAAACCCGACTCCCCTCGCGCGGGTCATCAGCCGCATATTGTTCGCCGAGCTTATCACCACCGCCAGCAGAATCACCAACCCCAACGCCATCCCCACATTGCGCAAAACCCCTTTGGTCTGCTCGGCCTTCTCAATCCAGTTCTTGCTGTAGTAAACGTGGGAGACACCATCTATCCCCACAAACGCCTGTTCGGTTGCCGCCAGACGTTCCGCTGTCAGATAGTCGCCCTCGAATGAAACGATATATGACCGCGGCAGCGGATTGATAGAATCATAACCCACCAGCAAATCAACACCAACCAGATTGGTCAACTGCTCGCGGGCATCATCTTTGGATATAAACTCAATATCGCTCACACCGGCTACCTCCCCAAGTTTGGTGCGGGCGGCGAATAGGGTCGAATCAGACGTGCCTTCGGAAACGAATACTTCCATCTTGAGGTCGGCAATCAGGTCGGAGTAGAACTTGTTCGATGACCCCGCCGCTATCCAGAACAAATCGAAAAGCAGAAACAGAAGCGCCATCGAAAGCAACCCGCTGAGGGTCGTTCCCGGATTGCGGTAGATACTCCGGAAGAACTCTTTGAGAATGTGATTTATCCTGATCACACCAACGCTCCGTTCATAATCTGATACCGGTCGGTGTTGGGGAAATCGGTCGGCAGAGTTTCGCCGCTCAGGATAATCATCGACCGCCCCGACAACGCCAGCTTGACCATATAATCATAAATCCGCTGGTATGTCTTTTGGTCCAACCCGGCCAGGGGCTCATCGATTATTATCAGCGGCTGATTGGCTATCGATGCTCTCGCCAACTGTACCAGCGTATGTTCTACTCTCGTAAGCTTGTTGGGATATGTATTGGCCTGCTTAAGAAGCGAAAACTCCGTCAGCATTTTAAGCAAACGTTCTTTGCGAACGCTTTTGCGCTCCGCTCCGAGGACCAGCGGGAAACAGATATTTTCGCTTACGGTGTACGATGGTACCAGGCCGAAAATCCCGCCAACGCCGCCGATTTTCCGGCGAGTGCGCTTAATCAGCCTCTTTTTGCCCGGCCTTAGAACCTGCCCAAAAACCTCAACCGAACCGTTGTTGGCGAAACGCTTGCCGATGAGAAGTTCCACCAGCAGGCTTTTGCCTGAGCCGGCCGCCCCGGTTATTATTGCCGACCGCTCGGCTTTGAGCTGAAAATTGAGGTCTTCGAATACTTCAAAGCCTCTATCGGACTTGAGATAGACGTTGGTAAGTTCTACAACCGTTTCATCAATCATGACTTTTTTCGATTCTGGGTGCCCCACAGCTTGCTGTGGGATATCTGTAACCTATGTATCCGGTCATACAGTGCACATCAATCATGACTTTTTTCCATTCTGGGTGCCCCACAGCTTGCTGTGGGATGTCTGTAACCTATGTATCCGGTCATACAGTGCACATCAATCATGACTTTTTTCCATTCTGGGTGCCCCACAGCTTGCTGTGGGATGTCTGTAACCTATGTATCCGGTCATACAGTGCACATCAATCATGACTTTTTTCCGATTCTGGGTGCCCCACAGCTTGCTGTGGGATATCTGTAACCTATGTATCCGGTCATACAGTGCACATCAATCATGACTTTTTTCCATTCTGGGTGCCCCACAGCTTGCTGTGGGATGTCTGTAACCTATGTATCCGGTCATACAGTGCACATCAATCATGACTTTTTTCCATTCTGGGTGCCCCACAGCTTGCTGTGGGATATCTGTAACCTATGTATCCGGTCATACAGTGCACATCAATCATGACTTTTTTCCATTCTGGGTGCCCCACAGCTTGCTGTGGGATGTCTGTAACCTATGTCTGTGCGCGGCAGACACCCTCATCTGCCCGGTTCCGGGTGGCAGGCTCAAACTTGTTTGGGCCTGACATTTCACCCACAACGCCCCGGCGTTGTGCCCGGTGAATCTTCAGATTCACCGGGTCTTTCGCTGTTGTGTCAGGTCTTGATTTCTGCTTGCAGAGAATTGTGACCTGACACTCAAGCACCGACTCGTTATCCTCTTATACCCATTCCTCGTAAAATGGTAAAGAATTCAACGCCCGATTTCAATTTTAAAATATTTGGGGGATAGATGGCGCTGAAACGCGCCCTGAAATGCGCTGTAGTGAGCCGACAACGGAAAGGCGGTCCTGGTAGATCGAAACCCCTGAGCATTCATCCTGCGTTCGGCGGGATGAGCGTGGTTTCGACATCTTTCATTAGCCTGAGAGTCGGGTTTCTACTTCGCTACGCACATCCGGAACCCGATCTGCGGGGACTGCAAGAATTCCGAAGACGTCGGGTTTCTCGACATACAGCCTCTCGCGTTGCTCGTGGTGCGTCCAACGGAACGCCGACCTACTTGGACTGTTAGAAACCCACCCGGAGGGCGGGCCACCCGGCCAATCCCCCCTTCGTTGTCAAACGGCTTCCCAGTGTAACGGAAAGGCTGATCTGCCGTCACCGATGAACCATCATCGGCCCCAAAGGCCAGTCCTCGTAGGGAAGAACCCGGCAGTGGTTCTGCCACACACGATGCTTTACCCGGTAACCCACCCGCCGATTCTATGTTCCGTCAGGTCCTGACTTCCGTACTCCATCCGCTTGCGGTCGGGATCCTTTCACTTTGGCACGGAGACTGAGACCCATCCAACGGCCGGGCCCCCCGGCCACTCCGGTCCAGAGGAACTCAGGGCGATGCCCATGGTCTGCAGGTGTGATGCTCACACCATAATCTCCAGCATTAAATTTCAACCAATTTTCCTCGGTAGTTTGGAAATAGAGATCCATGTGCCCAGCTGTCTTCGTCCTCTGCGTTTCATACACATGAAACGCGAAGTCCTCCCCATCAGGGTCCACGAACTTCATCGGGTTATTCGCGCAATAAACGTACGGGCTGAGGCTCGGATATTTTGCCGCCAGCGGGTCGATGGCCATAAACCGGCCCAACTCGGGAGCATAGTAACGCGCTCCGTAATAATATAACCCAATCCCGCCTTCATTGTCAAACGGCTTCCCGATGTAGTCTCAGTAGATGTCGGGTTACTTGGTTCACGTCCCCTCGCTATGCTCGTGGCGTGCCCAACGGAACGCCGACCTACTTGGCCTAATCCCCTTCCTTAGACAGTTTTGCCAGGTAGTCCCGGTTGCTCTTCTTTAGCCATTCAGGACCTTCGTACTTCATTGACGTCTCCAAACACTCTCTGGCTCTCTCTCCTTCACCGAGGTGAAAATAGGCTCTCCCGGCAAAGCCATAGGCCCGCGACAACCACCTTGGACGAACGCCAATTTTTCTTGCCGCGGCAAAATGTTTTAACGCGTCTGCGTACCTTTGCTGAATAAACACAGACCCCTTCCAGAAAAACTTGTAACCTTCGTGGAGAGTTCGATGCACATGTTCCGGATTAAGCTTCTGAAAATACTCGGCAGCCGTCTCTGGATCGTCAGCATCCATGTGAGAGAAACCGAGGCAGTACAGTACCTCCGCCTCGTCCTCACTGCGCTTAACACTGCCGCTCTCCGGATAGTCGTAGGCAGCTTCGTATTCTTTGATTGCTTTCAGCGGCTCATCTTGCCAAGTGTACAGGTAGCCCTTGAGCAACTTAATGTCGAATCTCAGGTTGCACCCTCCGCCTCCGGCTCGGCTCTTCGTAGCCATGAAGTATTGTTCCGCTTCATTAAGATACTCAAAGGTTTTATCGTTTTGGTCAAGAAACGCGTATGTCATTGCCATTCTATACAACACGTATGTATCCCCGTGCCTGGGTCGTGACCGATCCACAAGATCGAGGCTCTTTGAAGGTGGCTTAGCGCGGTGGTGTACTGCTTCAATTCATGGAAGCAACTCCCTATCCAGCTGTTTACTCCCGGCGCATCGATACAGTCATCATATTCTCCCAGCAGACGCTGCGAATATCTCGATTGCTGCGGAACTTTTTGTCACTTTCATACAGGGCTACAACCCGATTGAACAGGTCCTCTGCTTCCTTGCGCTTGTGCTCTGGCGAATGCATAACTTCTCCTTTTAATCCTACATGCCTATTTGGAGTCCGCGGGGGGTTTATCCTCCGGCAGACTCACGGCTCCTGCAGCGCCTATTGTCGGGCCCGTGGGTGCGCCAAGGTTAGGATTTATCGGTACCATGGGTTGATCACCGCCACTGGGACTGCCGACATCATCGTTGAATTTTTGGGGACCCACCGGCTCAGGCTGATCTGGGGTTTGCTTGTTGGGCGGGCCAGGTTGCTTGCTTGAAGGTCCCTGATCGCGTTTCCTTGTTTTATACGGCTTCGGCTCCTGATAGCCCACACTAACCGGTTGTCCTTTGAACCGGCCCTCAGCAAATGCATTGGCAAACTCCGCAGCAACTAGTGTAGTGATGGTCATATTTAGCGATACATCCGCCATTTCGCCTATAACATAGTTGCCGAAATCGGGATTGCTCGCCTGTATATCGGAACTCATAGCCCAAGCTGTGGCGGCGATTCCCGCCACTATAGCTCCCGCCGCAACATAGGCCAGTTCGCCAGCAATAACACCTGCCCTCCCGTCCGGGTCCACGAACTTCATCGGGTTATTGGCGCAATAGACATACGGGCTGAGGCCCGGATATTTACTCGCCAGCGGGTCGATGGCCGTAAACCGGCCCAACTCCGGAGCATAGTACCGCGCTCCGTAATAATATAACCCAATCCCGCCTTCATTGTCAAACGGCTTACCGGTGTAGCGGAAACGGCTGGTCGGTCGTCACCGATGAACCATCGTCGGCCCCAAAGGCCAGATAACGGCTGTACACGTTGTCCGCATTGCCGGTCTGTTCGTTAACAACCACGCGGGCCGACCCCAGATGATCGTTGAGGTAGTAGTAGACATCGCCTTCGTCGTCCACCATGGCGATCCGCTGGTCACCGGCATAGATATACTTGCGCGCCAGCGTGTAAACGCCCAGCGGGTCAATCTCATATTCCGCCAGTACCTTGCCACCGGCTGAAGTAGCGTGGTCGCCTGTGATTGGTGTTGTACTGTTGCATCTGTCCTCCCCGGTGAAACCTTCCCCCCGGAAAGCCATGACCGGCCCTTTATTATAGCCCAAAATGGATTCTTGTCAAGATGTTTGGAAACAGCTATAGCCGGTTCCGGCATTTTCTATACAACTTCCACGCAAAAACGCAGGCCGGGATGCTGTGCACTGAAGATTACTCTTTTTTCAAAACCGGCAGAGTGCGCCAACGCGCTATCTCACGCTCCGAAATGCACCGAAACCGCCTCCGCAATTCGCATAACTCTCAGAACCAGATACAATTCGAACCCCCACCCACAATACTTAGGATCCTTTAAAAATGACGAAACAAACCCAAATACGGGAAAGGTGTGAAGAGGATGGGGTGTTCCCCAAAGAAAAAGCGCAGCCGAAACTGCGCTTTTTCCCCTTCTATTCTCACCACAAGGGGGAGAATAAATTTGACTGTGCGAGCGGACGAGAACCTAATCCGATGTCACGCTACGGACCGTGTCCTGCCGATATTGTCGCGCTCCCCCTCGACAAAACTAGCTGCGCCGTGGAGTTTCAGACCAATCCGATGCCACGCTACGGACCGTGTCCTGCCAATATTGTCGTGCACTCCCCCTCGACAAAACTAGCTACGCCGTGGAGTTTCAGACCAATCCGATGCCTCGCTACGGACCGTGTCCGCCAATATTGTCGCTGCGCTCCCCCTCGACAAAACTAGCTGCGCCGTGGAGTTTCAGACCAATCCGATGCCTCGCTACGGACTAAAGTCCATAATGTCAGCTCTACACTTCCCCTCGACAAACCTGACTGCGTCAGTCCTTCATGGAGGCCAGGAATTTCTTGTTGCTCTTGGTCTTTTTCAGACGGTCGAGCAAAAATTCCATCGCCTCGATCGGGTTCATCTCGGCGAGGAACTTGCGCAGGATCCAGATCTTGTTCAGCGTCTCCGGATCGATCAGCAGCTCTTCCTTACGAGTGGAGGAACGGTTGATATCCATGGCCGGGAAGATACGACGGTCGGACAGGCGACGGTCGAGCACCATTTCCATGTTACCGGTTCCTTTGAACTCCTCGAAAATAACCTCGTCCATGCGCGAGCCGGTTTCGATCAGCGCCGTGGCGACGATCGTCAGCGAACCGCCCTCCTCGATATTACGCGCCGCGCCGAAAAACCGTTTCGGTTTGTGGAGTGCGTTGGAATCGACACCGCCGGAAAGAATCTTGCCCGAGTGCGGCACGACGGCGTTGTGGGCGCGGGCCAGACGGGTGATCGAGTCGAGCAGGATAACAACATCGTATCCGTGCTCAGTCAGCCGTTTCGATTTTTCTAGAACCATGTTGGCTACCTGAACGTGGCGTTCGGCCGGTTCGTCGAATGTCGACGACACCACCTCGCCGTTGACCGAGCGTTTCATGTCGGTGACTTCTTCCGGGCGTTCGTCGATCAGAAGCACTATCAATTTGACCTCGGGGTGGTTGGCCGTGATGGCCTGGGCGATTTTCTGAAGGATGATCGTCTTACCGGCTTTCGGCGGCGAGGTAATCAACGCGCGCTGCCCTTTACCGATCGGGCACATCAAATCGATAATGCGCGTGGTCAGTTCTTCCGGATTGACCTCGGTGATGAAACGGTCTCGTCCGGATAGAGCGGCGTCAGGTTGTCAAACAGGGTCTTGTGCTTGGCCTTGTCGGGGTCGTCGAAAGTCGACCGCTTCGATTTTCAGAAGCGCGAAATAGCGCTCGTTGTCTTTCGGGGGACGCACCTGTCCGGAGATGATATCACCGGTGCGCAGGTCGAAGCGCTTGATCTGCGAGGGCGAGACATAGATATCATCCTGTCCCGGCAGGTAGTTGTAGTCGGGCGAGCGAAGGAAACCGTAGCCCTCGTCCAGAATTTCCAGCACGCCTTCGGCGAGGATATTACCGTCGCTGGAGGACGTGTGCTCCATGATCTTGTAGATCAAGCTCCGACTTTCGCAAGCCCGGAAACGCCCGGAATATCGAGCTCCTCGGCCATCTTCAGCAGATCGGCTATTGTTTTTGCTTTCAGATCACTGAGTTCAGTGGCCATCTGATTTTACCTCTATTTTTAAACCGTTATAATTATATTCTAAATTGGCTCAATCGTCGGCGAGTTCTTCCACCGGCGCGTCGCCCCACAGTTTTCTCGAGGGCATAGAAGCGTCGAATAGGCTCGAGAAATATGTGAACCACGACATCGATATAGTCTATCAGTATCCAGTGCCCCTCGTTCATCCCTTCCTTGTGATAGGGTCTGTAACCTGCTTCATGCAGACCGTCGAGAATGGCATTGCCGAGCGCCTTGGCGTGAACATCGGCTTCGCCGGATACGATAACAAAGTAGTCGCACACCGATGATATTGATTCAAGTTTAAGGATTTTGACATCGAAACCTTTTTTTGAGAGGGCCAGTTGACCCGCCATTCGGGCCAGTGCGAGGGATGACAGCTTTTTCTTCAATGTTTCTACCATTTACTCCTTAGATAATAAGTCCAGAGTTATCACTGAATCGTGGTCTTCGCCCAGAACCAGTGTTGCCGAAATCTGCTGATAATTGTGCTCCATCGGCTTATATATAACCTCGGACTGGTCGAAGACCGAGGGCTTCTGCCAGAAATTCGGTGGCCGTTTTGTCCTTTTCGCGCGCTATCACGAATGTCTTGTTTGTCTTTCTCAAATCGAAATCGCCGGTGCTGACGACTTTTATCTCCAGGTTCTCATCGCTGTACTCCGAGAGAATCTTCTGCGCTCTCGAGGCTATCCCCGCCTGACTGCACCCGTTGAGAATCTCCAGTCTTATCAGATAGGTTGGCGTCTCGATTGTCTTGCTGACTCCGCGCGTGACCCGCACTGCGAACGTACCCAGAAACAAAATGGTCACGAAGAAGACGAGCACGAGGCCCATCTGCAAAATTCGAATGACTTTCTCTCTTTTATTGCTACTTTGAGCGGACATTCAAATTGTTTACTGCAAAAATTTTGAGGGAGTTTGCCATATCAGTTCACAGGCGAAAGGAGGGAAAACGGAGTCTAATTTCTAATATCACCCTCGCTTTTTAATATCCAAAAGGGTAGCCCCAGTGGCTGGGACGATAATAATAATATGGCACCGCGTAACCGCTGTAACGCTGAACCCCGACAATCATACGGAAATTATCCGATGGATGATAGTCGAGCGTAAAGCCCGGCAGGAAAGTAGCATCGCCGCTGTTGTCGCCATAAAGCGCGCCCGCGCCGTGAACTACACCCAGGTTAACCGCCAACGACAGCTTGGAAGAAATATCATACAACATCGATGAATTCCACAAGCCTGCCGAACCGGAGTAACTCCCGCCGGAGAAAAAGCTAACCGAATAGCTGTGCGACCATGTCACGCGTGAAAGATCGATCAGGGAAAAAGATGACACCGCAGGTTCGACACCCAAAACGGTGGTTGAGCTGACTTTTTCCACCTGGGCATCTTCAATCAACTGACCAAAGGCACTGGTGGCGAAGACAAATACAAAAAGTAGTGTCAGAATCTTTTTCATTGGAATTCTCCCTATCTATCCTTCCTACTGTAATTTACCGGTTCCCGGCCGACCGGTCAACATAAAAAACCGATAATTGTATCAACGGACTCCGTTTACGAGTCTACCCTTATAACAATTAGTACGCAATTTTGGTTTAAAAATTGATAGCGCTTTATTTCTAAGAATCAAATTTTTTGGCCAGTTCTTCGAGTTGCTCAACCGAATTTACCCCCATGCCTTCGTCGGGATTGTCAGTAGCCATCACCGAGACCCGCAATCCCCTATTGTACATAATCTTAACGCAATCGGTCAGGTAGTACTCACCCTGGGAGTTATCATTGCCTATTTCGGTGAGGGTTTCGAAAAGCAGCTTGTTATCGAAGCAGAAAGTGCCGGTGTTCATCTCTTTGATGCGCCGGATATCTTCGGATGCATCCTTGTGCTCTACTATTTCCTTAAGTATATCCGTGTCGCCGTCACGCACTATCCGCCCGTAACCGGTGGGGTCTTCAAGAATAGCTGACAGACAGGTAGCTTTGGCCTCAGTGCGTCTGTGGGTCTCAAAGAGCTTCTCGATAGTTTCTCCGGACAGAAACGGTACATCGCCGAGCGCAACCAGAGTCGTTCCGTCAAAATCGGCCAGAGCGTCTTTACCCATCATGACCGCATGCCCGGTTCCGAGCTGCTCGTGCTGCCAGACAACGCTGGCGCTATAACCGGCAACTTCTTTTTCGACCAACTCACCTTTGAAACCGACAACCACCACGATTCTGTCGAACTTCAGAGCAGTCAATGTGTCGAGAACCATGCGAATCATCGAACGGCCATGGATAGCGTGAAGGACCTTGGGCAGGTCGGATTTCATCCGTTTGCCTTTGCCGGCAGCTAAAACGATTGCCGCTCTCTGTTCGGACATTAGTTGGACTCCTTAAGTGGATTTAAAGCGGACAAAGACGATGCCTGGTTATATGCTGGTAGGCTTGTTGTTTTTGTCGACATGCACAACCGACGGTTTATAATTGGCAGCCTTGTCTTTTTCGATATGACCGTAGGCGATGATAATGACCAGATCACCTTTTTTGCCTTTGTGGGCTGCGGCGCCGTTGAGCGTGATTGTCCCGCTTCCGGCCGGGGCCTCAATGACATAAGTCTCGAACCGTTCGCCATTGGCGATATTGGCCACCTGGACCTTTTCGAATTCAATCAGGTCAGCCTTTTTAATCAGGTCGGCATCGATAGCAATCGACCCGACATAATTCAGGTTGGCATCGGTCACCGTGGCGCGGTGAATCTTTGATTTACAAACAGTGATAAGCATATCTATTAATACTCTGGTTCCTCTTATCAGGGGGAAAATATAGTAATTTTCACCCAAATGGCAAGCACTTTGGCAGGCATTACCTGCTATGCTTGCATGTTATATTAACTGCCTACAGGTCAGAAAGTTCCGTCAACCGTAAAAGTTGCTCCAGAGCACTATTTGCGGGCAGACATCAACATCAGGCGCTGATTTCAACCCAATTGCGAGCCGGGAATATCTCCAATTCATCGCTGATCTCGTCGATAGCCCGGACCAAGTTCTTCCAACTGACCAGATGTTTCGCCTTATAAGGCGCCAACCACCGGTATTCGCAGTTCTCAGCCGACAACTCGACTTTGGCCGATTCCGGCACGACGGCAACTATCAGCGGCAGCACCCAGATAGTATCGTATTCCGGCTCATAGAACTGGACGAGATATTCCGAGGCCCACATGCTGTCGGGGGTGAGGCCGGTTTCCTCCTTGAGTTCTCTTACCACAACCTGAGCGACAGTCTCGTCTCCTTTTTTGCCGCCCGTCATAAAACCCCAGAAGCCGCCGTAGGATTCGCCTTCAGCGCGTTTCAGGACCAGAAATTTCCAGCCATCGTAGTCTTTCTTCACCACCGCGACATTAACACCGGGGGACTCGATCTTTATGTTAGTTTGATCTGTCATTTAGCTTTTTCCTGTCTTGTCTCAATTTCCCGCGAAATAAACGACTCAATGCGGATTCGTCAATACCTTTTCGGATTAAAACGGAGGTTTTTCGCGGAAGTTTCCGGCTCAGGCAAGTTTCATGTTGTCTATCAGGCGCACACCGTGCAGCCTGACAGCCAGCGAGCAGATAGTGTCCGGGGCTATCTTTGTAAGCGCCCTAAGACTGCTCGAGTCCGTGAAGGCTATGTAGTCAATCTCGGCAGTGGGACAGGTGGCTAAAATAACCTCGCGCATCTCTTTTTCGATCTTGCGGCAACTGCCCTCTCCGGATTTGACCATCTCCTTTGCGGTGAGAAGAGCAAAGTATAAGCAGAGCGCCTCGGGACGCTGCTGAGGGCTGAAGTATTTATTGCGCGATGACATCGCCAATCCGTCTCTCTCGCGAACAGTTGGCGCGATTACGAACTTGATGGGATAGCCAAGGTCTTTGGTCATCTGCCGCAGAACTATGGCCTGCTGATAGTCTTTCATACCGAACACGGCGACATCGGGGCGGGTGATATTAAACAGCTTGGCAACAATAGTGGTCACGCCCCGAAAATGCGTCGGTCTCGAGGCGCCTTCGAGAGTCCTCGTGACATCCTCGACCGTCACGTAAGTCTGGAAATCATCGGGATAGATATCTTCGGCTTTCGGCATAAAGACAAAATCGCCACCGGCTGATTTTATCTTTTTCAGGTCCCCTTTTTCATCGCGGGGATATTTGGAGAGATCTTCGGTAGGGGCGAACTGGGCCGGGTTGACGAAGATTGTCACGATGACAATGTCGGCATCACGTTTGGCCCGTTTGATCAGCGCCAGGTGACCATCGTGTAAAAAGCCCATCGTTGGCACCAGCCCGATTTTTTTGCCACCGGCGGCCAACTTGCGCACCACGCTTTGCATCGCTTTTATAGAGCGGACTGTCTTCATGCTTGCGCCTTACACCCACAGACCCATTTCACGGCTGCATCGGCGTAACCCTCAAGCTCCTGCCCCGACGGTACAGCATCTCCCCTGATTTGACAGGCGGCGTAGAGCACGAGACAATCGCCGACGGCCAACGCGCGCACGTGCGGTTCGATGGTTTCAGTTATCACGCGGTAGGCGTCGGCAGGGCTGAGGTTGTCCACGTGGTCGAAATCGGGCGCGAGTTCGTGGGCGATATAGTTGCGCGAATGTTTGGCCTTGTAGAGTGTCTGGACCAGTTCCAGCGGCGATTCGAGATCGTTGGCGAACAGTTTGACGTGTTCGAACACGACTCGCCCCTGCATGCGGTGGCACAACTCGCCTAGGGTCTGGTCATCGACCATCAAGATGAGCGCTGCCCTTGAGTTTGACCATCGTGCTCAGTTCGCGGCAGTTGCGCTCGAAGCGGGTAGCCATGAACAGTGCGCGACCGATGACGCCGTAGACCGTGTCGAGTTCATCGCATCTTTCGTTGAAATGAAATAGTGGGTGTTCCATGCTGGTTAAATATAGTGTGGTGATAGGCTTATAGCAACCGGGAAAGCGGGGGGCATTGGGACAGCAAATTCACCGTAATTGGCTATGGGTTTTTCGCTTACACGGATTTGGGTTCGTTTCCCATGCTTTGCATGGTTTTTTCCTGACGTACGCCGTGGACGACGGAAATAATCCGCGAAGACGGGCCGCGGCGTGAGCCTACCAACGCAAATATCCGCAATAGATGGCCTATGGAAGGAATTTGCTGGTGGTTTGTATTGAAATTGGCCGGGGGAGCTTATATCTCCCGTGCAATATGATCAGGTCGAGAGCCTACCGGTGAATCACAATAGGGTAGCTGTCAGGTGAGGACACGCAACAGCACAAGAAACGAAGACAGAAAGGCAGGATCACAGGGATCCTGCCCGAGTTTTGTATGCTTAGCGCATAAATCCGATCGAGACGCCGAAACGATACGGACCCATGACATGGCTTCCGGTGCTGTTCTCCCAGGTCCAACCATCCTGGAATAGATCGGTAATGGTTTCGTTCACGACCGGCGAGGCGAAGTCGCCATAGAGGGTGAGCACCATCGGACTTCTGGATTCACGGCCGAATATGAAATCGACACCGAGCAGGAAGGTCGGGCCGGCCACCGTGCCGCTATCTCCCCCCCACGTTTTGGTGCGGTCGGCGGTCATGTAGTCGGCTTTCCAGGCATAGAAACCAAACCCGGCTCCTGCCCAGGGGCGGAAACTGTTCTTGAGGATGCCATACTTGATGCCTACCCTGAGGCCGGTTGTCTGCATATAGGAGAAAGCATCTTCTTCAAAAGGACCGATGAAGTGGCTTTCGTAATCGGTCATTTCATAAACCCAGAAACTGGAGCTGTACTCACCCACTGCGCCGACCTGTTTTCGGTAGGTGTAGAAGTTGCCGTCGAAAAACAGTCGCATAGTAGGACTGAGATTGTAATCAATGCCCAGTCCAAATCCAAAGGGGCTTTCGATTGGATTCATATCACCGTATTCTTCGGTAACCGGTAGCAGCGCCGTGCTGACTTTTCCGCTCATCAGCACGCCGCCAAAACTGAATTGCCATTTCTTTGAGTCGAAGGATGATTTCGACACCGCCGCGCCTTCAGCAGAGTCATCTGCCTGTGCCACAGTAACGGGGCACGTTGACAGGACGATACCAAGGGTAATCAGCAGAACACAGCCGAGCCACAGAGCGTTCGAGAATGACTTCACGCGTAGCATATCAACGCCTTTCAGTAACAATGTGTTGAAACGATACCATCATTATCGACATAGTAGTCATTAGGGTTGATGGGGGAGCGTGTGATTTTGTTAATTTTCGTTTGAATGCGAATGACAGCAAAGGTCGTTGGACTTGTTTGTCACACTGCGGGTTGCGACGGGGTTCGGGCTGGGAGGCAGGAGTCTGAGAAGTCTGAGAAGGCTCCTTCCCTACATCAGGTCGGTGAGGTTGAAGCCGGCCTTTTTTAGATTCGATGCGATTGTCCTACTCGCTTTGGTGACCGAGCGGATATAGCCTTTTTCATCGGAGATGAAATAGTCCGTGGCCGAGAATTTCCGCGCCGCTATACCCTGCGGTATGCTGTGCACTCCCTTGGCATTGAGACGTTCTTTTAATTCATCGGGGAGCCTGTCCCAGACTTCTTCGCGTTCCTGGTAGAATTTGCGAATGTCGCTGTCGGACGGCAGATGGTATTCATTTTTGTGCACTACAGCATCGAGCGGCAAGCGCGAGCTTAGTTCCGGGTCGCTGTCCGGGTAGCCCATGCAGACCAGTCCGGCGGGGAAAACGTGCTCCGGTGCGCCCAGCAGTTCGCCGATATCCATCATCAAAACATTGCCAACATAGCAGGTTCCAAGCCCTAAGCTTTCAGCGGCAACGACCATGTTTTGAAGCGCGATGAGAGCATCCCAGTTAGCCATCATTAAGTTATAGATCCGATTGTTCTCGATCTTATTTGCGGCCACGCCTGCCGTTTGGAACCATCGTTTCGTTCGATACAGATCCGCGAGTGCGATTATTATCAGGGGGATGTCGGCGTATTTGAATTCCATCTGCGGGTAGAGCCGGTCGAGTTGTTCCTTTTTCGCGGGGTCATCGATAACCACGAATGAATAGAGCTGAAGGTTACCGCCGGTGGCGGCCCGCGTTCCGGCTTTGACGATCAGGTCGATTGTTTTTTGTTCGACTGGTTTTGGTCTGTATTTTCTAATGGAGCGGTGGTCGAGGAGGCAGTCGATAGTTGGGTTGGTCATATATCTGGTCTCCTTCGGGGTTGTTAGAGACGGGACTGCTTCTACCTTTAAGAGACGTATAATGTTTGCGAGGTTGCTGGCAATTAGATTTTTTGAGAATCGCGCGGGACGCGCGACATGTGATCTTTTGCCGTGTCGACGAAGGCGCGGTAGTCGCCATCGGTGACAGCATCGCAGACGGATGACGATAGCATTGAGCGGTGACAGAAAGATGTATGTCCGGTCCTCGAGTTCGTCTATGCGATCGATGCTCTGTCCACTTCGACCTCCGCAGTGATCTCTTCGGAGACAGCGCCGATGCCTGTTTCAGTGATTGTAAGAGTGCTGGCTCTGGATTCGCGGTTTCCTTCGCATTCGCGATATATCTTGACCAACGTTCTTTATGTAGCTCCTCTCGGGCGAAGATATCCATGACGATCAGGGCAACACCAGACATGACCGGGACCAAGACAGCGGCGACCGTAGGGACCTGTGACGGAGATGTGCCATGAAGTAAAACATTATGAAGGCCACAGCGAACACGGCGAGGTTCCTCAGCCGGTACCGGCGCAGGGTTTTGGATCGGCCGTACATGTATCCGGCGAAGGCGCGGATGTCATCGGGTGTGTTGGTGAAGGTTATTTGCATGGGTTAGTTGAATCGTTCAATCTTTAGAACCACGACGTAAGCATCGATCTACCCGGTTGGAGAACCGATGTCAAAAGCTGTAGGTCAGCGCCAAACCCACCTGACCGTTGCCCGAGGACACGGATCTGCCAAAATTCATGTCAAACACCAATTCTTGATCATCACCGTTGTATATGCTGACCGCCTTTTTGAGATGCCTCGTGGCCGAAGCTTCAAAGATGGCCGATACTACCATCATAGACACTCCTACTCCAAGCAAGACACCATCAGAATCTTTCCAGTTACCAGCGATGGCAGCCCCGCATGCCCATCCGGCCATGAAACCGCCGGGCCACCCCAAGACGGCCATCCATACCTTGCGTGATTTATAGACATTCATCTCCGCCACGGCCTCATCGTTATCTGCCATCAGTTCTCTTAGCGATGTACCCGACAGACCTACACCTTTGAACTTCTGTCCGTCCGTCGAATACTTCCAGTCGCTAAAAAAAGTCTTCTTAAGTGTGATTTCCTCAGCCGATAATGTGCCGGTCAGAAAGATAATAATCATAATGGCGACTAATGTTTTCATGGTTTCTCCCACTGATTGTTAAAGGTTCGCATACTTGCGATGCAACTTGCTATTTAACCCCTCCCCCAGTGCGCCCTACAATGCCTTGTCGGCGTCGTTTTCGATGGGGGGATTGACGTGCTCTTCCTCGAAAAACAGCGGTTTTTCGTCGGAGACGCGATAGTCATCTTTGATATATCTAATAGCTACATAAGTTCGCGCCTGTGCGGTCGCGATAGTAGCCATGAAGTAGCCCAGAATAGACGCGAAAATTATAAACAACATGAACGCCATCACGTACCCGGCCGGTTCGTTGGAGGCGCCATAGGCCCATCGCGAAAGCGATACGCCAAAGTCTACACCCGGAAAGATGTTGAAAGTCTCGCGGGCGAGGTCGGCTTTCACCGGCAGGTGCGACAGACCGGAACGAATCAGGCTCTCCATCTGCTCTCCCCCGCCGATTTTGGCGGACCACCCGATAAACTGCACCGCCCGGTAGCAGAAATAAGCGTAGACAAAGCTGAAAACTTTGGCGGCAACGATTGAATAAGCTGTGTAGATGCCCCAACGGATAGGCTGGCGGATGAAGGTCGAGAAGGTTTCGAGGATGGCCGTGAAGGCCTCGCCGTGACGTTCAGCAGCGGCCACAGCCGGAAGCAGCAAAACCGAGAGGCTGAAGACAAAGAATATGAAAACCGTAAAGATGGCGACGATAAAACCGGGGAACACGAAAGTGAGAGCATAGAGCCAGTCGCCAATAAACGGGATACGTCCTATCAGACCGATGATAACGAACAGCAGCACGATAAAGAGCATGAAGACGACGATAGCCAGTTCGCTCAGGAATATCTGCGTCAGGCGTCGGAAGCTGAAGCCGATGGCTCCGAAGGCTGAGAAAAAGCGGTTGCCGCGGATATCCTCGATATCGATAGCGGCCACGCCGAATGAGCCCATCATAACAGCCAGAATAGCCAGCACGACACCGGCGGAAAAAACTATCTGCGCGACCAGGCTTCCGTAGGCGATTTTATAAAACGGCGCGAAACCGTAGACCGACCAGACATAGCTCAGCCGTTCACCATCGACCGCCAGGGCGATATAAGTGAAGATATCGTAGACAGCGAGGCCGAGGCAGATGAAGAAGGTCATAGTCAGTATCTTCTTGGCGGACATAGCCCTGGCCGGCGACTTGAGAACATCGATAAAGTTGAACTGGGGAAGCTGTTCCATGTTTTTAAAAAGTATAAATAGACACGCGATGTCAAGTAATAAAGATTGGGCCCGGTCGCTCAACTGCGATCGATAGCCGGGCAAGAAATCCTTGCCCCGGTTGGCCTGAACGGCTATCATTTAGACCATAGCCTTGAATTTCAAGGACTCTCGTTGTCGTTTTGATTTGCGGGAAGGAGCGCTCTGTGGAGATACGATTGATTACCGAAGGTGAAGAAGAACAGTGTAACGAGTTCCACAATCGAGTTTATAAGAAATCACGCACGATGGCGCAATGGAAATGGGATTTTGCGCTGAACAACTATGACAGAAGCCCGATTCCGTATGCGGTCGTGGAGGACAAAGGCAGGATAGTCGGCACGCAGGCGTTTATTCCGATTCGCATGATTGACAAAGACGGCGTTTACTGGACGGCCAAATCCGAAGAAACTCTGGTGGACCCGGACTATCGAGGCAAACAGTTGTTCGAGAAGATGTATGCATTGCTGTTCGATTATGCCAGAGATCACAATCTGGCGAGTATCTGGGGATTCACTCCGGCAATCAAGGCCTTCGTCCGGCTGGGCTTCAGTGTCCCCAGCAGCACTGAGCAGCTTTTTATGCCCTTTTCGAGTCGGTCTGTTCCGGTCATGATGGGCAAGGGCCAGTACGGCAAAAAGGTCGGTAAGGTTGACAGAATTAAAGTAGGCGCAGCCCGGGCGGGCTCTCTGGTGGCTCAGGTACTGAGTTCGATGAAAGTGTCCTCGAGCAAGAGGCGGATAGCCCGTGATCTCGACATACGTACGATGGAGGTGCCGGATGAGCAATCCGGCGATTTGTGCCAACGCTTTATCGAGAAGTATGGCGGGACGACAATTTACCGTGATGCGGAATATATCCGGTGGCGACTATTCGAAAATCCCTATGTGAGAAGCGTTGTGCGGGCGGTTTATGAGGGCGAAAATCTGCTGGGCTGGACAGCGTTTACGCTCGGCGATGACGGTATGGGATATTTGGTCGACTTGATGGTCGCGTGTGACGGCTCAGCTTATGTGGAGGAGGATGTTGTAAGAGCGCTACTGTTGGAGTCGGTAATCGGTACCCGCAACATGGGCGCTACAGGAATCCGGGGATGGCGGGTAAACAGCCATCCGTTCGATATGCTGATAAGTCGCCTTTCGAAAGAGGTCGGTTTCTATCATATCAAGCGCGGGCATGCGGTGGTGATCTATGATTGTGATGCCGGGAAGCAACGGGTCTCCTCCGATAGATTCGACGACTGGTTTGTCAGCAGGATTTTCACCGAGGGAGTGCTCGGTTGATGCTTCCTTCCAGAGTTGAGTATATCAAAAACCAGTTATCCGATCATATTTCCTTGTTCTTCGGATCCGAAGCCGGTGAGCTGTTTAGCAGCAGGCTTATACGGTTCCTACCGTATGCCGAGGCTGTAAGGACACAGGAAAGAGTCATCACGATCCCTTACGATATCGCGCTACCGGATACGCTGGAGAAGCCATACAAGGTTAAGTTCAACAACACCCAGGTGACTCTTTATAATGGAATTCAGAGGCCATCGGATGAGCAGTGGAATGCAATCCCGGATGAATCGGCGCCGCTGTGGTATCAGAATCGGCAGGGGGCGTTGATTCCGGCGTGGAATCTCTTTGGCAATCTGTTTCATCTGCTGACTTTTGGCGAAGAGCGAGTGTCATCACGGAGGGATGGCCATGGCAGATTCGCAGCCTCGTTCAGCCCAAGGCTCCCCCACGACCTGTTGGAGGTTCCCGCATTTAATGAGGCAGCGGCAGTTGTCGTGGCCGGGGCGGCAGGACTAAGAGGCAACGGGCAGCCGTCATTCAATCTAAATGGACTGGTAAAACCTCCGGTGGTTGTGTTGTCTCATGACTGTGACATCCTATCAGGTGACGATATCTGGACACAGGCGGTGCGGGCCGTTCGCGTGCCCTTGCCCCTGACCAAATTGCGGCTGCCCAGGTTCGGTAATCTCTGGTGGATTCTTCGCAACGCTGTCACTCCGCGAAAATTCTATTTCGACAATGCCACCGGCATGATCGATCTGGAAAGATGTTTCGGGTATAACTCTCTGTTTTACATGCTTAACGGCAATGGCGGACGATTCGGTGCTCGCAGCGCGCCCGAGAGTATCAACGAACTTGCCCGCAAAATCCCACATGGGTGGGATATCGGAATGCATTACAATTATGACACCTTTCTCGACGAGGACAAATTCAGGGCGCAACGGGATCAACTTCGCGCGTTGGTCGGCAAGGATGTAACCGCCGGCAGGGCACATTATCTCAAGTTCGATCCTGAGAGGTCGTTTGCTTTTCTGCAAAAGCATGGTGTCCTTGTCGATGAGTCATCCGGGTATGCGGACATGATCGGTTATCGCAACGGGATTGCCGGATGCTTCAGAGCGTATGATACTGCCTCGGACAAAGCGCTCGACATATGGGAAGTACCGATGACGGTGATGGATGCGGTGTTGGTCAGGCAGTATGGCAACAAATCGATAAACAAATTCTCACAACTTCTTTATCATCTGAGTCGAATCGGCGGCGCACTGAGCGTGATATTCCATCCGGGACAGTTTTATAATCCTGAGCACAAACAGATGCTGGGGGTGTATCACAGGATTTTGCTGGAGTGTCGTCAGATGCGAGCCGTTTCCCAGACGGCTGAGATGCTCTTCGATAGAATCCGCAAATGAGTCCACTGGTGACACATTAGAAAACGACGTAGCCCATAAGCAGGTGTGATTAATCAGACGTGGAACTCGAGAATGTCGCCGTCGGAGAGGACGAACTCTTTCTGGACGCGCTGACCCTCAAACTTGCCTTCCCCCCAGATCTTGGCGTATTTCATTTTCTGAGCAAAATCCTTGTGTAGAGTCATGGCAGCCTCTTCGACAGTGCCACCGATGGGGAGAATGATAGGGTCCTTGTAGTCGGCATCGTGGCCGATCGGTTTGGTGTAAACGCGGATAATACCGAACGCATCGTAGACGGTTCGCCTGAACGCGTTCATACTGTCATCATCGATAATCGATGTCGCCACCAGGGCAAATTCAGGGAACATCTCTTTCAGCTTAGCCCGCTTGGCTCCATCCTCGTCCTCATATTCCTTGTGGGCGCAGATGATAGTCTTCTTATAGGCATAGCGGGGGTCTTCTGGTCTGGCGGTCACCTGCGGTTTGAGGATAATGCGGCGCTCATCGAGTTTCTCTATAATAAACTTGAGGTCATCGAGCATAGTCTTCGCCTCGAGGTCAGCCACCAGCACGACAACATCGGCGTTGCGTATCAAACCGGATAGATAGTTTTCGTAAGACTCGGGCGAGATGGGCGGGGTGTCGATGAGCTGGATCTGGACAGTCTCGAAAACCATCATGCCGGTCAACGGCTCCCGCGTCGTAAAGGGGTAATCGGCTACCAGCGGTTTGGCAGCGGTGAGCGTTTCCAGCAGGGATGACTTGCCGCTATTGGGTGGCCCGATAAGGATTGCCTGACCGGCGCCTTCCTTTTCGATATGGTCCTGAGCAGCAACCTGCCGGGCACCATGGCTCTTATCGCCACCCTCTATTTGTTTTTTGAGTTTGGAAATTTTGGATTTCATATCGGCCTGGAGCTTATCGGTGCCCTTGTGCTTGGGCATCATGGCCAACAGCTCCTCGGCCAGGCGGAGTTTTTCGCGGGGGTCGCGCTCGACCTTGAACTCTTTTTCCAATTCGTAATACTGTGGAGGTAGATTAGCCGGCATATTTTCAAATTAATCAATCAAGGCCAATTACACAAGAGGTAGGTGACGGGCAAAAACGGGAGCAAATAGGACCGGTTAGCGGCCGTATTTGGCGATGATATCGGCGATGCATTCGCAGATATAGTCCACCTCGGGCTGACTGAGACCGGGATAAAGCGGCAACGTTATAACGCGCTTTCCGGCGTAGGCCGTGTTGGGAAGGTACTGCGGCGTCAGGCCCAGTAGCTCCTGATAATAAGACAACTCGAAGATTGGTTTGTAGTGCACGCCGCATTCGACTTTGCGCTCGGCCATTTTGTTGATGAAGGCGTTGCGGGATATTTTGAGGCGCGACAGGTGCAGTTTGATTATGAACAGGTGCCATCCGTGCTGGTGGTGTTTTTCCTCGATCGGCAGTTCGAAATAATCACCAAATGATGACAGATTCTTGATATACCGTTGAGCGAGCCTGGTGCGTTTGAGCTGGTCTTTACCAAATACGGTCAACTGCCCCAGGCCGACAGCGGCATGGAGTTCGGACATGTTGGCTTTGAAGCCCGGATAGATAGCATCGTATTCCCAGCTTGCCGTCTGTTTGCGCTGGAAGGCGTTGGCGGTCAGTCCGTGGCGCGACATCAGCTTGATGATATCGACAATCGCCTTATGTTTGGACAAGACGATGCCTCCCTCGCCGCATATAAGGTTCTTGGTAGTATGAAAGGAGATCACAGCGGCATCGGTGTACTTTGGTATCGGTTTATTGCGATAGGCTGCGCCGATAGAGTGAGCGGCATCGGCAATCAGGGGCACGCGTTTGGTATCGCAGATTTTTTTCAGCATCCGGTAGTTGGCCGGATAGCCGCCTATATCGACCGGCATAACAGCGATAGTGTGATGCGTTATTTTGCGGTAGACTTCATCGGGATCGATATTGAGGCTGTGCGGGTCGATATCTGCAAAAACCGGTACGGCGCCGGTGTTGAGGATAGCTTCGACAGTGCCTACAAAGGTGAACGGCGTGGTGACCACTTCTTTACCGGGCTGGCAACCGATAGAAGTCAGGACCAGTTCGAGGCCGGCTGTCGCCGAGGCAACAGCAGCAGCATAGCGGGTTTGCATCAGCTTACACATGGCTGCCTCGAAAGCGGCAATATTGGGGCCGGGAGAGAGCCATCCTGATTTGAGGGTGGCGGTGACGTTCTTGATCGCTTTGGGCGAGACCTGAACGTCGTATAGAGGAATTTTCTTGTTTATTTTAGCTTTTTTCATGGAGCAGCCGTTCATAGAGAGCGGTCATCATATCGAGTGACTTTTCCCAGGTGTAATGTTCTTTGACAAACCGGTAGGCCGCATCGCCCATTCTATTTCTTAAATCGGCATTTTCGGCCAGTCTGATAATAGCATCGGCCAATTGGTCAACCTCACCCCTATCAACCAGTATTCCCGTCTCGCCATCAACTAAAACTTCGGGGACACCGCCTACGCGCGAAGCTATGGTTGGCCGGTGACAAGCGCCAGCCTCAAGGACAGCCACACCGAAGGCTTCGCTCAGCGACGGCATTACCATGAAATGATGGCTGCCTATGAACTCGTAAATTCCGGTATTCTTAATAAAACCGAGCAGGTGGACGTTGTCCTCCAATCCCAGGTCGGCAATCATGCGTCGAAGTGACCCGGTCAGACTTCCTTCCCCAACCATGTTGAGCTGTAAATCGCCGATTCGTTTTTTTACTAAGGCCATAGCCTTCAGCAAAATGCCGGGGGCATACCTGGGTTCGTGCATTTTCAAGTAACAGACTCTAATCGGCTTCGGAGGTGGGTCGGCGAGCGGGTCGGGCGGAATCTCGACGCCAAAGGGAATTACCGATATTTTTTCGCGGGTTGAAGGTTGCAGCCCGATGGTGACTTCCCGAAGCAGATTACTGGTGGCGGTGACGGCATTTGCTCTTCTCAGCATGCGTCTTATCAGCAGGCGGTAAAACGGGTTCTTGGGTCCGCTAATTACATCCGTTCCCCAGACGGAGACAACCATTGGATGGCACCCGGTTCTTAATCCCCAAAGCCCCATGCCGCCGGCGTAGTGAACGTGAACAAGGTCAGGATTGAATTCGTGAGCCTCTTTGGCGGCGGCGGAGGCGTTGATAAAGTACGACCAACCGGCGCGGTGAGGAAGGATTGCTGTTTCGATGCCATCGATAGGCTCACCACCGGGAGAGATGACTTTTACGGTGTAGCCACGTTCGCTTAGACCTCTTGCCCACCGCTGAACATGTACCGACTCGGCCCAACTGAAAATGACTATCCGTGCTTTAGACAACGACAACCTGCTTTCCTGCGGTCATTTCTTCTCGCCGGATGTCCGGAAGAAATAGACCATAAACATTTTTCTCATCCCCAAAAAGGAAATACCCAACCAGTAGACTATCAACAAAATCAAGCCGGAGATTACGAGTTTGGCTGTAGTGTCAACAAAAGCCCCGGTCGTAAAAAACGAGGCGGTGATTATATTAAAATAGTTGGTAGCTGCGGCGGCCAGTACACCGACGACCAGTAGCATTACCGCGTTAAAGATAAATCTTGGCTTATCGGTGGCGGGAACACGCCGGGTTAAAAAGATAACCATGAAGGTCGCGAACCCGACGTGGGCAAGAGTCGTGGCAACAGTGATGCCGGCGTACCCTATCCATTGGGGCAACAGAATTGTGGCTGCATACTTGATGGCGAAGACAATGGCGGCAAAGACTAAAACCTGTTTTGCCCAGCCGCCGGAATAACACGCCCGAATGGATGTAGATATGACGAAGAGCGCGACTATTGAGGGTGTGAATGGTTTCAATACGGTTGTGGTCAGTTCTACCGAGGTCATATCAAATTGGCCGCGATGGAACAGTAAATATACCAGGTCACCCGCGTTGACATAGAAGAAGGCAGCAATAGGTACGGCCAGAAATAAAGCGCCGGTGACGGCTTTCTGGTAAACATCACCAAATCTCTTCTGCGAGGAATCACCCGATGCCTCGGAGAACATCGGGAAAACAACAGCACCGATAGCCAGACCGATAATCGAATCCGGCAATTGTATGACAACCTGACTGTAATTGAGAGCCGAGATGACACCCTCTCCGAATTTGGGGGCTATGTATCTATCGATCAGGAAATAGGAGCGGTTTATCAGTTCGATTATTATCAGTATTGTTCCGGTGGCCAGTATGGCTGAGGTGTCTTTGTTGAACACGGTCCGGACGAATTTTTCGAAAGGCTTGAAGGATAGAATTCTGATGAGCAGGTAGATATTCTGAACAAACAAGCCACCGAGCCACCCGAGGGCAATCGCTCCCACAGATAGTTGCCGATTCAGGACTATTATGGCCAATACACAAAAGACATTAAAGACTATGTAACCGGCGGCCGGGTAGGTGAATATTCTCTTGACGTTGAGATAGGCGCGCATGAACGCCTCGGTTGTGCCAAGAACGACCATGATGGCCATCAAACGGCAATATAGAACGATGGTGTCGAAATCGGCCGCGAGGTAGTTGTGTGCCCAGATCTTCATAAGTAGCGGGGCAAGCAGTGCGATAGCTGCGGCCACGCCAAGGGCGGTGAGAATAGCCATGTTAGTCGCCGGCCATACGTCGGCCCAGCCTGTCGATGAATCATCGTTGGTGGACGCATCCATCTTGCGCGAGAGATACGGGACAAATAGATATATGCTGGCAAAGTTCAGTACACCATAGGCAAGAGCCGGCAACATCGTAGCCAGCAGGTACATATCATACTGGGCGGAGGTCCCGAAGATATCGGCAATGACAATCTCGCGGATGAAGCCGAGCAGACGAGAGATAAGCAAAACGCCCGCGACACCGAAAACGGCCTTGGCCGCCCGTCCGGACATCAGCTTACATCTCCCTGCCTGGTGAATAGTCGGCTCACAGAGAATGCCAGGGAGCGGTGGGGCATTTCAAATTGTAATGGACAGCCCGTCATAGATGCTCCCGGTAATTGGATTTTCGAAAGCCGCCTACGAGACAGCTTTGATCACGGTCTCTATTACTTCGCTCTGTTCTGCTTCGGTCATTTCCGGATAAATAGGTATCGAAAGCACTTTGCCGGCTGCCCGGTTCGTCACAGGGAATTCCTCGGGGTCATGGCCTAAATATGCGAAACATTCCTGAGTATGGAACGGAACCGGATAATAGATTTCGAATCCGATTTGCGCTTCCTTGAGTTTGGCCATGAGTTCTTCCCGGTTTTCGACCGCGATCGTGTATTGATTGTAGATATGGAAAGTCGAATAGTCCTTTACCACCGGGCAAGTGATGCCTTTTATGTTCTTGAAAGCGGCGTCATAGATTTTGGCATGTTCGATACGTTTTTCCGACCACTGGCGCAGGTAGGGCAGTTTCACGAGTAAAATGGCCGCCTGAACTGTGGCAAGGCGCGAATTGAAACCCACGATCTTGTTGTAATACTTGGGCTGCGCTCCGTGCACGCGAAGGATTTTAAGCAGATCGGCGTTGTCATCGTTATCGGTTACAATAAGACCGCCATCGCCACCCGCACCGAGGTTTTTCGAAGGATAGAACGAGAAACATCCGTAGTCGCCGAATGATCCGGCGGCACGACCCTTGTACTCGGCACCGATAGCCTGGGCAGCGTCTTCGATAACTTTCAGCCCGTGCTTTTTGGCGATAGCCATAATCGGGTCCATGTCGGCGACTTGACCGAACAGGTGGACCGGAATAATCGCTTTGGTCTTCGGCGTGATTGCAGCTTCGATAAGATTGGGATCTATATTGTACGTGTCCGGTTCGATATCGACAATGACCGGTTTAGCGCCCAGACGGGCAATAACGCCGGCCGTGGCGAAAAACGAAAAGTCGGTGGTGATGACCTCGTCACCAGCCTTAACGCCAGCCGCAAAAAGAGCCAGCAACAGAGCATCGGTGCCCGATGCAACGCCGGCGGCATGTTTTACCTGTGACAGTTTTGCGAGTTCAGCTTCCAGTTGCTTGACTTCGGGGCCAAGAATAAAGCCGCCGTGGGTGAGAACTTTCACCACGGCTTCATCCATTTTCGGCTTCAGGTATGCGTATTGCCGGCTCAGATCCAAAAGTGGCACTGCCATCTCAATTCTCCTTTAATCTCTCCAGCCCTGATTCTCCAGCAGTTGTTCCGTAGGAACATCTCTGAATATCCTGGCGGGGGCACCGGCTACTATTTTGCGTGCCGGAGCATCTTTGGTTACCACCGCGCCCGCCGCCACCAGAGCATCCTCGTGAATGGTCTTGCCCGGCAGGATGGTCGCGTTGACGCCTATTCTGGCGCCTTTCTTGATGATAACACCTTTGAAATGTTTGAACCGCTCTTCCGTGCGGCCAATGTAGTTATCGTTCGATGTCGCCACACAGGGGGCGATAAAGACCCTGTCCTCAATCTCGGAGTAGGCGGTCACATAGACATTCGTCTCAAGCTTAACATATCTGCCGATAGTGCAGAAGTTTTCGATAGCAACGCCGCGTCCGACAATGGTGCAGATACCTATTGAGACGTTTTCGCGCACTGTCGACAGATCGGCGATAAGAACTTTTTCAGCAATCTCGGCGCCACGATAGATAATCACATTGGCGCCAATGAGGCAGTTGTCAGCGATCTTACAAGGTGGCAGGGTCTGGTCTTTGGTGGTCGCCGAAATGGCTGCCTTCATGGGAAGTTTGCCAACGACAGCGCCGTCATCTATACGAACGTTATCTCCAATTACGGTATCCTGATGAATAACGACACGGTGGCCTATAGCGCAGCCGCTGCCTATCTTGACATTTTCGCCGATGACGCAGAATTCACCGATACTTGTGGAAGATCCATACTTTGCAGATGGAGCTATGACTGATGTAGACATCGTATTCCTTCTAAGTGTTAACCTGTGATTGGTGAGATGAGGAGCGTTTTGTTTTTTTCACTCCGGGCAGCCACCCGAAGAATGCTTCAACGAACATCATAAGCCTGCCGTAATCATCCGGGCTGGACTCACGCAGCTTGGCGAAGTACTCCAGCAGAGCGGCAATGAAGATAGCGAAGAACACAGATAGACTGAGAGTTGTGGCAACAATGATGGTCCGCTGCGGACGGCTTTTCAGTGTAGCAGGTTTGGCAGCATCAAGCACCGAGATGGTGGGCATCTTCTCGAATTCTTTTATTTTGGCCTTTTCACTCTGTTCGAGTAGGACCTGGTAAAGCGCCTCGGCCACCTGAACGCGACTGAAGAGCATCTCATACTGTCCTCTCAGAGACGGTATCTTTGAGACGGGCAGTGAGAAGAAAGAGCTATCGGGGTTGCTGTTTTCAAGATCCGAAAGTTGCTTTTTAATCATCTCGCGCTTACGCTGGTGACCCATGAGTTCGACGTTGTCTTTGCCGAGCATGAAGGCCTTCATACTTATTTCCAGGTCAATCTCGGCCAGCATTATCTTGAGCGCCGCCGCCTGGTCTATGGCGAGCCGTGTTTGTTCATCGAAATCCACTGCCCTGTATTTCATCTGGAAGTTTTCGAGCGCCTTGCGGCTGGAATCCATCTCTTGCTTGACCTGTTCAAGTCGACCCTCGAGAAAATCCCTGGTCTGGTTGATACGTTCAGCGACTATTTCCGCATTGACGTTTTCGAGTTCCTCTACGAAGGCATTGGCTATATCAGCGGCTGCCTGCGGGTCCTTGTCTTCAACCGAAATTACGAGCAATCCTTCATCGGACACATGCATAACCGCGTGGCTCTCCAGCGCCAGATAAGTCTCTTCCCAGTTGCCGGTCTCGTACCTCTCGAAGAGGTCAAATCTTTCCATGATGCGCGATGTAATCGTCCGGCTCTTGAGCATGCGAATGTATACATCGGAAGGCGTCGCTCTCACCGGTAACTCGAGACCGCCGGTGACGGAGACTATCTGGGACCAGTCGCTCATCTCCCCTATCGGTGTCGATAGATTTTTCGGAGGCAGCAAAAGCGCCGTCGCGGAATACCATTTGGGCAGAACAAGTGATACGATGATAGAGACAACGGTTGCCAGAACAATGATGGTGAAAATCAGGCGCCTGCGTTTGGCCAGCAATTCGAGAAAGAGCCAGAAGTTGTTCGAATTAGTGTCGGTCATTTGAGTTCCTCGCGAAGTTGCGCTGTCATTACGCTGCCGTCGCTGACAACCACTCCCGGAGCAATCATGGTCGTAATTCGTGATATCGGGTTGTAAACGGCAATTTGCTCTTTGTCGGCTGTCCGCAGGAATCCGCCGGCAGTGTTGATATAGAACTGGGCGGTGCTGCCTTCAATATATGGATAAAATCCGGGGTTGAGCACTTCGCCGTTGACCGTTACATAACCGACCTTAATCGGTACATAGACCGAGTCTTCGGGTTTCAGTTCAACTGCTGCGCGATCACCTCCGGTGCGACCCGACATTGAGACCGGGAATCTTAATTCTGTTCTGCGACCATCATGGCCAAGCCTCGGTTTGCGGAACACCGTCACGCTACCATCGTTGGCATCAGGCAAGTAACCACCCGCGCTATTGACCAGTTCGCCCAGCGATATGCCGGCTCTGAAGGGATAAAGACCGGGGTTTTTCACCGCACCAAACACTTCCAGGGGGGCACTCTCGCCGTCTTCCTTGCGCGGTGGAACGACTATGACCTCGCCTCCTTTGAACGGACCGGAGGTGGGAACTCCCGCCTCGTCCAGAATCTCTATCGAAGCTGTATCAGCCCATCGCCTTGCACCACCGGCCAGTTTCAACAGCCCGGCGACATCGTCGCCTTCGGTCAGTTCGATTTCACGTTGCGTGAGAACCTCACCAACCACCTGAACAGTTCTCCTCGATTTGTTCGGCACGTAAATCACATGACCGGCATAGACAGCCGGATCCGACTGAAGCTCGCTGAGAAATCTGGCCCGGTCGAGGTCGACTCTGACATCCCGTACACCGCCGGACAAAATGATAGAGCGCGTTGTCCCTTCAGGCAGGATACCGCCAGCCACAGCAATGACTTCGGATACTCTCTGCGAACTGTACACGTTATATGTCCCGGGGCGGGCGACAGCACCTTGGACGCTGATCGATACCAGCCGTGACGAGGTGATACCTATTACCAGATTACCTACGTTATATTGCGAGGCAAGCGATTCGATGAGCATCTCGCGGGCCTGCGTCAGAGTCTTTGATGACAAATCAAAAGCGCCAATCTTGCTATCCACAATCAACCCTTCAGGGTCGACTTTGATGGATAGAGGATCGAGATCGGATTTAACAAATGTTATTCTTAACTCGTCGCCCGGTCGAATCAAGTACAGATCCGGATCGATTGGCAGGCTATAAGGCGGCCCCTCCTTTTCGGGAAATTCCAATACAAATGGGTCCTGACCCATGACCGGAACAGAAAACGCCAGAAGCAGGACAACAGTGATGATAGGTGCTATTTTTCTCATTTTTTCTATCGTTTTATAAGCTCGGATATTAACTAATTAACTTTCAAGGATATGTAAATGGTCCGTCATTGTCAACCGCTATTCCCCTTGTAAAGACAGCAGCCGGTCGCGCAGAGCACATTATAAGACATTTCAAGATAACGTCTTATGTTTAGATTTTTGGAGTGAGGCCGGTTCGGTGTCCGGAGGCGAATTCTACAAAACAGGATTGCCAAGTCCATTTGATTTGGCGGGGGTGACATCTCGATACCGTGACCCTCCACTATCGCTCGATGACAATCATCCTGAAAAGCGAGTCGCCAACAGTCTTTTCGATATATATCTCCGGAGCATGAGTCCGGAAGTCCAGGCTAAACTCTCCCCTTGGTACGCGCAGAGTGTCGCAATTGGACGTAAGGAATATTTGCGGTACAAAGTCCATCATAGAACTGGTATAAGCGTCGAGCCGACCGTCACAATCACAAAAGTCGACCTGCTGATCCCCGGTATCGATTTCCCTGAAATTAAACGAATAGCTGAGGCCGTCAATTATCACGAATGTCACCGAATCCTGCTTGGCCAGACCAATTACCTCGGTAGTGTTCCTGACGAGGTATGTACCGGTATACGTCTCAATGAGCGGTTGGCTCACGGTCGGTTCATCGTCGCCGCAACCGCTGACGAATATCGCCAGAGCCACTAAAAATGCTACGCGCATAGTCTCCCCTTCCTGCTATATGTATTCACCACTGCCTTTTTTACTGCGATGATTTGGAATAGTTCAATGACTTTTCCGTTTTGGCGGCGGTTTTGTCAGATCTACCCTGATTGTACATAACCGATGCTTTCACGAACTCCCTGAACAGTGGATGAGGTCTGGTCGGGCGCGACTTCAGTTCGGGATGGAACTGAACTCCTACAAACCATCGATGGTCGCTGAGTTCCACTATTTCGACGAGCCTTTCATCGGGCGATAAGCCAGACAGGACGAGTCCTTTTTCCACAAGGACATCGCGATAAGCATTGTTGAGCTCATAGCGATGGCGGTGTCGCTCCTGAATCTCAGTGGCCTGATAGGCTTCATAGGTTCGGGTGTTTTCGCGTACCACGCAAGGATAGGCGCCCAGTCGCATGGTTCCGCCCAACTCGGTGACACCTTCCTGATCGGCCATCAGGTGAATGACCGGATGTTTCAGTTCGCGGTAGAACTCATAGCTGTGAGCCTCTTTGATACCACAGGCATTTCGAGCGAATTCTATAACCGCACACTGCATGCCGAGGCATATTCCAAAAAACGGTATGTTCTTTTCGCGTACGTATTTAATGGCTTCAATTTTGCCTTCTACGCCACGTTCCCCGAATCCGCCCGGTATTAGTAATCCATCGAGGTCGTGCAGGAATTTCTCCGCGCCGCTCTGTTTGATGTCCTCGGATGAAACCCAGACCAGGTTCACCTCGGCATCGGACGATACACCCGCATGGGTGAAAGCTTCGATGATAGACTTGTAAGCATCTTTAAGATTAACGTACTTGCCACAGATTCCTATTTTTATACTTCTCTTGGGGTTGTTAATCTTCTCGACCATAGCTTCCCACTCTTCGAGATCCGGTGACGGCACTTCCCATCCGAAATGCTCACAGATGATATCATCAGCGCCCTGAGCATGAAATTGAAGCGGTACCGCGTAAATGGTCGAGGCATCCTGTGCCGAAATTACCGCCCTTGGTGAAACTGAGCAGAACAGAGAAATTTTCTGGCGTAACGGCTCGGACATCGGTTTGGCCGACCGGCAAAGTAGCATGTTGGGCTGAATACCGATAGCGCGCAGTTCCTTGACAGAGTGCTGGGTCGGTTTAGTCTTGAACTCCCCGGCAGTCCTGATGTACGGAACGAGCGTCACGTGTATGAACATCGTATTCTGCGGACCTTCCTCCTGTCCCATCTGGCGGATGGCTTCCAGAAAGGGCAGCGATTCGATATCACCTACCGTTCCACCAATCTCAACGACCGTAACATCGGGCCGCTCATCATCCTTTTCAAACCTCTTGATCCGCTTTTTGATTTCTTCGGTGATGTGGGGAATGACCTGCACGGTCGCACCGAGGTAATCGCCGCGTCGTTCGCGGGTTATAACCGTATTGTAAATCTGGCCGGTCGTAACATTGTGATCTTTGTTGAGCGACCGGTCAATGAAGCGCTCGTAATGGCCCAGATCGAGATCCGTTTCGGAGCCATCATCGGTGACAAAGACCTCGCCGTGCTGAAACGGATTCATAGTTCCGGGGTCGACATTCAAGTACGGGTCGCATTTGATATTGGCCACCTTGAGGCCCCGCTGTTTCAATAGCAGACCTATGGAAGAGGCTGCAATCCCTTTTCCAAGGGAGGAAACCACCCCACCGGTTACAAATATATATTTAGTCTTCTTGGACATAGTCTACCCTATTCTATATATACGTTTTATTTTATTCAAATCATCCGGGCTGTCAACCGAAACAGTCTCAATTTTCGTCTTAATCACTCTGATAGTCGCTCCATTCTCCAGAATCCTCAGTTGCTCGAGCGATTCAGCTCTTTCCAATGGCGACCGTTTCCACGAGGCAAACTGCCGGAGCGCTTCCCGTCGAAAACCATAGACGCCAATATGCAGCAGAAACGAAAATTGCCGGGACCGATCCTTTTCGGAGCAGTTTTGCAGATACGGTATCGGGAAGCGGGAAAACCACAGGGCATCGTTGTTGGAACGGAGGACGATCTTCACCTTGTTGGGATCGAACAGTTCGTCATCATTTGTTATTGGCCGTGCCAGCGTTGCGAACTTGACTCTCCGGTCATTTTTTATAGCCCTGACCAATCTTGTCATGGCTGCGGAGGTTAGTCCGAAGCTGTCGGCCTGGATGTTGATTATGATATCGCCCCCCAGCTTTTCGGCTGCTTCGGCAACGCGGTCCGAGCCGGTGCGGTGTTTTTTCGAGGTCATGACAACCTCGGCACCAAAACCTTCGGCCGCACGGGCTATTTCTTTGCTGTCGGTGGCAATGACCAGTCTGTCGATGGCGGCTACGCGAGCGATTTCACGATGCACATAAAAAAGAAGCGGCTTGCCGTTCAAGGGGTAAATTACCTTGTTGGAAAACCGCGTTGAGCCAAGGCGGGCCGGGATTACAGCAAGTACCCTCTGAGCCATTAACCAATCACCTCCGTCACTGACCTGTGGCCGAAATGGCTTTTGGAATGTGACAATTGATCCAATATGCCGATCGTGATCGACTTCTTTTCGGCAGAATTGGTGATTTCAAAAGGTGATAATTTAAGGCGGGCAAGCCGTGCGATGCGCTCAACCTGTATATTTCCTAGTGGCATAAGCCATGATACGGGTTTAGTAAAGGGCTGTCAAGGGCTAAACCGATAGACCCTACCTTAGTGTCGCCCAACAGCATAGGGATATGGGGTAATTTTTTGAACTGAAGTCTTTCCTTTTGCGTTACAATGTAGTATATTAGGTCGCATTCATGAACCTCGTATATTTTTAACCGTATAATTCGTAAATTCTTAGGGAAGAGAAGGTCATGAGTAAAAAAGTAATAATTGCTGCGAACAATATGATCTTTACTTCTAAGATAATGTCCATCCTAGACGGTATGGAGGCGGAGGGAATCAAAGCAATCCGCTCCGATGATATTTTCAGCAAGGCGCAGGAACTTGTGCCGGATTTGATTATAATTGATTTGAACCTCAACGGTATCGAGGCTCCCTCACTGATTAACAAACTTCGTTCGTATGGCGCCACACAGGGTATTCCGATTGTGTGTTATTCGCCGCACGTTCTGAAAGACCAGATGAAAGCCGCCAAAACCGCCGGGGCAACCGAGGTGTTGCCCAATTCCAGAATGACGTCGAGGATGGGGCAGATTCTCGGGAAGTACATAGAGAATTGATCTATTTTCGTATCTGATATCAAACCGGATTGCTCTGCAATCCGGTTTTTTTATTTTAGTCCCGAAAGATTGTCTACTTATTTTCGGCCGGTTTTCTTGTAGACCCAGGCTTCGTTGGTTCGGTTGTGTTTTGGATTCAAAACGTGCAACACATAATCGACAATCGATGGACCGACATGAAACGCCGGCTCTAACTGGCCCAACCGGATCTGCAGTGAATCGACATATCGGGGCAAATCCTGCGAATCAAGAGGGTAAAGAATCACGTAGTCGTAATTTGCGGAGTCTCCCTGCGGTAGTCTCTCGTTGATTTCCTTCCAACTGTATACGTATTGCCTATCTATAGTCTGGTAACCGCCGTATCGCAAGGGGACGTTGCTGTATTTATCGGGTGAGAAGAATAGCACATTAGGTGTGAAATCGGAAATCCTTTCAATTTCCACCAATGGTTCGCACAGACCCTTGTGTCCGTAGTTCAGGGTGAACGGTACCAGAAGAACGAAGTTCACGACAACCGTAAAGATCGCCACCACCCGCCAGAGAGTACGCCTGTTGAACGGGAAGCTATTCAGCCTTTTTTGTCGTTCCATGACCAGTACAAAAATGATCACAATGGCCGGCAGGATGGGAATCATGAACCGTTCTTGTTTGTTGGCGATCAGCGAGTGCATGAGGATGAATGACAAACTGCTGACAGTCAGCATCAGGTGGTCTCGCCAGAAACTATGACGGGCGGCCAGGTATAGCATCAGCAAAGACAACGGTGGAATAAAGTAACCCAGGATAACCGCAAAATAAATCAGCACATGTCCGGTTACGGGAGGCGCTTCGGTCAAACCCTGGTGCACATGGTTTATAGTAGTGCCCATGAATTTGCCCACCATGTACCAATCGACCAGTCCGGCCAGCAGGAACATTGCAAACAGCGAAAGCGAGAAATATACTGCCGGTTTAATTTTGCGGTGTTCGTACCAGAGCACGAAGGGTACCGCCCAGAATGCGAATATCAATTGAAAACGAAACATCCAGGCTATGCCGCACATGATGCCCGCGATAACGAGCCACCGCGACTGCGGATCCCGGCGGTATCGGTAATAGAAATAGATGGCCAGCGCCCACATTGAGCCGCCGAACATTTCTATAAGATTTCGTACTGCCAGAAACGGCATTGCGAAATGAACGGCCATTGTCAGCCCCGCCAGGATTGCCCAGTTTCTTGACCTTGTTGTCAGTTCGACGGTCTTGTACACGGCAACAACGCCGATGAGCGAAAACAGGGCGTGGCTCAGACGCACACCATACATGATTTTGTCCAGAGATTCGAAGCCCAGCAGGAACATGACCTTCATGTTAAGGTAAAGAAGCACCGTATACAGGGGAAAGCGCGAAACTTTCCAGGCCGGCGCCCCCTTCCAGGTCATGTAACCATCTGGCCCCCAAAACCCTTCCTGTAGCCACTGGTAGGCGACAGTGACAGTCTGGAAATGGTCATCGGAGGCCATAAACCCTTTTGAGAAAATGACGGCCAGCAATCTGAAAACGAGCGCTGCGGCTATCACGAAGCTCAACGGGTTTTTCTGGATGAAATCTTTCATTGTACCTTTATGTTGCCAAGCCGGGAATGGAGTGATAATATTTTTTCAGCAACGACTGATCTCTGTCGATGATATAAAAACAAATGACCGCGGGCAAGACTGATTTTGCCGGCCTTAACCCGGGAGATACAATGACCAAAGTGCGACTTCTGTATACACTTATTATTCTGTTGTGGTTTTCACCACTGCACGCATTTGATCTCAAGGAATTACTGGTTAAATCGGCAGGGGGGCCGCAGGCTCTTGAGACGCTGCAGAATCTCCAGACCTGGGAGATACACGGCCGGGCAACACTGAACGGTCAGGAGGCGAAGCTCGTTCAGTATTTCGTGAGGCCAAACAGGCAGTACACAGCCTTGTTGTTTGCGGAATTCAGTGTCGTTCAAGCCTTTGACGGCAACGTGGCGTGGCAGGCGGACATCAATGGCCGGGTGTCGAAACTTGAAGGATATGCGCGTGAGGAAGTAGTGGAGAATATTTATCTGGAATCTTTCGAGTTTCTCTTCGCGGACAGTCTGGAGCGTGTCGCGGCTTACATGGGAATAGAAGAACAAGCAGAAGGACCTATGCACAAGGTAGCTTTTTTCCCCTCCGGGAAAGACACGCTGTATGCCTACTATGATACCTTGACGGGTTTGAGGAAAATGACAGTATCGTTCGTAGACCAGTTGGAATCGTTCATGTACGTTGATGACTACCGGAATGTATCGGGCCTGATGCTTCCTTTTCACACGCGAAACGAAGTACCCGGGGCACTGGCCGTGATGGAGTTCTGGATTGATACTGTGCTGATTGATTCGCCTGTCGATACGAGCATTTTTTCAAGACCCGAAGAAAAAGTCAGCGACTTCAGTTTTCCTGCCGATGTCGCCGAGGTGACTCTGCCAATTGAATATCAGGACGGGCATATTCGTATCCCGGTAACTATAAACGGTAAGAAAAAGGTATGGATGCTTCTGGACACCGGGTCGTCATCGAACGTCTTCAACCGCAGCGCGGTTGCCGACCTGAATTTACCCGAAGTCGGTACGATGAGCGCCCTGGGGTTGGCAGGAGCCGAAGAAGTGACCCTGGTCAGGACCGATTCGATACAGATCGGCGACCTTACGCTTTATAATCAGATTGGCGGTTCGCTGGATCTGAGCAAAGCCCTGCTTTCAACCGCCGGAGAGGAAGTATTCGGCGGGTTGCTGGGACAGGATTTTTGGTCCCGTTTCACAATAATGGTCGATTATGCCCGCTCAAAGATAACAGTTTACAATCCGGATTCGCCACAGCCGCCATCGGGTGGCACAGTCGTACCGTTTCATCTGACTATGCTAATCCCTACGGTCAAATGTACCATTGACGGTGTGCCGGGTGACTTTATCATCGATATCGGCAATCCGGCGGGCGTTATGCTGAACCAGCACTTTGTCCAGCAGAATCAACTGGAAGACAAGCTTTCGCTAAGTCTTTATTCCCGTCAGGCTTTCGGCGGTGTGGGCGGCTCGATTACGGGCCGTGTTGCCTATAGCGGCATATTCAAGATCGGGGATGTGGAGCTGCGGTCGCTCCGCGTATTCTTGCCGGACTCTGCCGCAGGCATGATGGCATCCAGAGAAATCGCGGGAAATATTGGAAACAGAGTGCTGGAGAAATTCCAGGTCCTGTTTGACTATGAAAATAGTCGGATGATTTTCTATCCGTACTGAAAAAGACATCTCTACTGAACTCAAGGGAGTTACCCGATGTTATATCACTGGTAACATCGGGATAATAGGTTGACTTTGGCAAGGCAGCAAATATATCTTCTAATAACTTACTCAACGGGAGACGATTAAGAATATGAATGTGGGTGTTTTAACCGGCGGCGGAGACTGCCCCGGACTCAATGCGGTTATCAGGGCTATCGTTTACAAGGGGATAAAGCAGTACAATTACAACATCATGGGGATATATGAAGGCTGGAGAGGTCTTCTTGAAGGTGGCCCGATAGCGCCCCTCACAGTCGATGATGTTATCGGTATTCTCGACGAGGGCGGGACAATTCTTAAAACCTCCCGCACCAATCCTTTCAAGCACAAAAAAGGCATAGAACTGGTCAAAAAAACCATCAAGAAATACAATCTCGATGTAGTCATTGCCATTGGCGGCGAAGATACCCTCGGTGTTGCCGCCAAGCTTCACAAGGAAGGCGTAAAGATCATCGGTGTTCCGAAGACGATTGATAACGATGTCAGCGGCACCGATCAGACTTTCGGATTCGACACTGCCGTCAATATCGCCACCGAGGCGATTGACCGGCTTCGTTCGACCGCAGAAGCTCACAACCGTGTGTTTCTGGTCGAAGTGATGGGTCGCCATGCCGGATGGATCGCGCTGCAATCAGGCATAGCGGGCGGTGCGCACATGATTCTGGTGCCGGAGTACCCTATCGATGTCGACAGCCTGGTCAGCTCCATCGTCAAGAGACACGCCCGTGGTGAGGAATACTCCCTGATCGTTGTCGCCGAAGGGGCACGGCTGAAGAAAGACTCCGGAGAGTCCGGTTTTATCTTGCAGGAGCCGGAGAAGGATGAATTCGGTCACGTGCGACTGGGCGGCATCGCTTACATTCTGGCTAAGATAATCGAGGCCAAGACAGGATTTGAGTGTCGTAATGCCATTTTAGGACATATTCAGCGCGGCGGCAAGCCGACTGCGTTCGACAGGGTACTATCGACCCGTTACGGCATTCATGCTATAGATCTCGTGGCCAAAGGCAAGTTTGGCAGTATGGTGGCGCTGCGCGGTACAAAGATTGTAGGCACTCCATTGTTGAGCGCTATGAAAAAAATAAAAACGATAGACAAAGAATATTACAAAATAGCCGAGGTGTTTTTTGGTTAGATATACGATTATTGTAGCGATGATGCTGTTTTTGTGGGTTGGTGTAGTCGCCGCACAGGAAGCCGACGACGGCAACAGTCGTTCGCTCAATGGCAAGCATCAGGCCGGTGCGCGCCTTGGGGCGTGGATCAACGCCGGCGATGATATCCCAAGTTATCTGGAGATACCGGAAGAGTTGATCACGCTTGAGACAGACATAAAGAGCGGCAGCTTTTATTTTGAGGGGTTTTTCGCCTACTATCTCTTTCCTCAGACATTTCTGGAGTTGTCGGTTGGAATCGTGAATCGAGGAAGCGTGAATGTTCAGGTAGGCACACAGCAGGATATAGGTAATTTGATCGTCTACCCTATTCTCCTGCAAATGAAATACTACCCTCTTGGGGCGAGGAATCTTAAATTCCAGCCTTATATCGCCGGGGGAGGCGGAATTTATCACGGACGTCAGGACGTGCAGTTCACCACCAGCAGTCTCTATTATTACGACCTGTACGAAGACACCGAAACCGATTTCAATTACACCTTGAGCGGCGGACTGGACTGGTTGATAACAGAGAAGTTTGCATTGGATTTTAATTTCAAGTACATGCCCATAGATTTTTCCAATTCACTGGTAACTGCTCGCGACTACAAAGCGACGACGGTAACAGTGGGAGTTAAATATCTTCACGGCGGTAAGTAGTAATCTTTAAACCTATCGGAGGGTTTGATGAAAGTTGGAATCAATGGATTTGGTCGCATCGGACGTCTGGTCTTCAAGGCGGCCCGGAACACTGACATCGAAGTAGTCGGTATCAACGACATCACCAGCGCCAAAACGCTGGCCCATCTTTTGAAGTATGACTCCATACACGGCCGCTATCCCGGTAAAGTTTCGGCCACCGACAACGCCATCGTGGTAGACGGCAGAGAAATCCCCGTTACCGCCGAGAGAGATCCATCCAAGCTCCCATGGAAGGCGCTGGGTGTGGACATTGTGTTGGAGTGTACGGGAATATTCAAAACCAAAGAAACAGCCGGAGCGCACATCAAGGCAGGCGCTAAGAAAGTGCTTATATCGGCTCCCGCCAAACAGCACGACGGGACTTTCATACCGGGAATCAACTGCAAACAGTATGACAAGAGCAAGCACGATGTGATTTCTATCGGTTCGTGCACGACCAACTGTCTGGCGCCGGTGGCCAAAGTCCTGATGGATAATTTTGGAATCGTAAAAGGGTTCATGACGACCATTCACGCTTACACGGCCGACCAGAGACTGATGGATGCTCCGCATTCCGATCTCAGACGCGCGCGGTGTGCGGCGTTATCGATGGTTCCGACCACGACCGGTGCGGCCAAGGCGATAGCCGAAGTTATTCCGGCGCTTAAGGGCAAGATGGACGGTTGCGCAATTCGGGTGCCTACCTCCGATGTCTCTCTGGTCGACCTGGCGGTGATTCTGGAAAAAGAAGCCTCGGTCGAAGAAATCAATGCGGCCATGAAGAAAGCGGCCGACGGTCCGTTGTCGAAGGCGTTGGAATATTGCGAGGATCCGATTGTGTCAATCGATATCGTCGGCAATCCGCACGGTAGCGTGTTTGACGCCGGTCTTACGGCCACCCACGGCAACCTGGTCAAGGTGTTCAGCTGGTACGATAACGAATGGGGTTTCTCCAACCGCATGATTGACATGCTCAAAATAATGTTATAAGCGACAGGAGACAGACTGCTGAAATGAACAAAGTAACCGTTGATGACATAAATTTCCGGGGACAGAAAGTACTTCTGAGGGTGGACTTCAATGTCCCCCTCGACGCCAATCAGAATATCACCGATAACCGGCGCATCGAAGCCTCGTTGCCGACCATCAAGAAAATCATCGGTGACGGCGGTATGGTAATAGCCTGTTCGCATCTGGGCCGACCCAAAGGAAAACCGGTGCCGGAAATGTCTCTCCGCCCGGTTGCAAAGCGACTCTCGGAACTTCTGGGTAGCGAGGTCATGTTTGCCGAGGATTGTGTGGGGCCGGAAGCGGCCAATTTGGTCGGCAAGATGAAAGACGGCGACTGTTTGCTTCTGGAAAACCTCCGTTTCCATTCCGCCGAAGAGAAGAACGACCCGGAGTTTGCCAAAAAGCTGGCGTCGCTGGCGGATATTTATGTCAACGATGCTTTCGGCTCGGCTCACCGGGCGCACGCCTCGACCGAGGGTGTTACGAAATACTTCGCCCAGTCGGTGGCCGGGTATCTGATGGAGAAAGAACTTCGCTATCTGGGGAAGGCTCTTTCGAATCCGGAGCGACCGTTCGCGGCTATTTTAGGCGGCGCGAAGATTTCGGGCAAGATCGATGTCATCATGAACCTGATGAACAAAGTCGATGTGCTGATTATCGGTGGCGGCATGGTGTTCACTTTCTCGAAGGCAATGGGTTATCCAATCGGTGACTCGCTGCTGGAAGAAGACAAAGTGGAACTGGCCCGCGAGATAATCGAGAAAGTGAAAACTTCGAAAGCAAAGCTGGTCTTCCCTGCCGATGTCGTGATCGCCTCGGAGATTTCCGACACGGCTGAAACGAAAGTGGTCGCTATCGATAAGATTCCCGACGGCATGAAAGGGCTGGATATCGGTCCAGCGACCATCAAGCTGTTCAAGGAATCTCTCACGACTGCCAAAACCGTTGTCTGGAACGGTCCCATGGGTGTGTTTGAGAGCAAACCGTTCGCGGAAGGAACGTTTGCCGTGGCGCGCCTGATGGCCGGGTTGACATCGAAAGGCGCAATCACGGTTGTGGGCGGTGGTGATTCGGCAGCGGCGGTTTCGAAGGCGGGCTTGGATGATAAACTGACACACATTTCCACCGGCGGAGGCGCCTCACTGGAGTTTCTCGAGGGGAAGAAACTACCGGGCGTAGAGGCACTGACTGACGCCGCAAAAGCATAAGGGAAATCAGGGTGAGACAGAACATAATCGCCGGTAACTGGAAGATGAACGGCACGATCAGCGAGACAGAATCGCTGATTAAGGGCCTTCTGGACGGCAAGTCCCGCAACGACCGGGCTGTCGTGGTGGTTTGCCCGCCGTTTACGGCCTTGCAGGCTGCCGATAAGATGCTGTCGGGCAGCCATATAGCTCTTGGAGCCCAGGATATGTCGGCCCACGAAAAAGGCGCTTATACCTCGGAGGTCTCGGCCTCGATGCTATTGACAGTCGGGGTCAGATATGTTATACTTGGACACTCTGAGAGGCGGCAGTACCATGCCGAAAGCGATGAGCTGGTAAACGCTAAAGCTAAGCTGGCCATTGCTTCGGGACTGACGCCGATTATCTGCGTAGGCGAGACGCTTGAGCAACGCGAGAGCGGACAGACCGAGCAGGTGATTGGGAGACAGGTTGATGGTACCCTTTCGGGGTTTTCCGCCGACTTTATCAGGAAGTCGGTGGTTGCGTATGAACCGGTTTGGGCAATCGGAACCGGCAAGACTGCGACGCCGGAGATGGCTCAGGAGGTTCACAAGTTCATCCGGGACCGGGTAAGCCGTATTGACCGGGAGGCTTCAGATAGTCTTCCGATTTTATATGGCGGTTCGGTAAAACCGGATAACGCCGAGAATTTATTAAAGCAGCCTGATCTCGACGGTGCCCTTGTTGGTGGCGCCGCTCTTAAGGCTGACGACTTTATCGCGATTATCAACGCGGTATAAATGGAGGTTTGAATTTTGTTATTCACTGTCTGGGTGGTTTTTCATGTAATCACCTGTATTGGGCTGGTTCTGGTTGTTCTTTTGCAATCGAGTAAAGGTGAAGGTCTGGCCGGATCGGCTTTCGGCGGCGGCGGTGGCGGTTTGTCCGGCGCAGTGTTCGGCGGACGCGGAGCTGCCACGTTTCTGTCCAAGGCCACTACCGTACTGGCTATCGTATTTATGTTGAATTGTGGCGCGCTGGCTTATATGTCGGCCGGCACGCGGGCTGGTCTCGTTAACGCCGACGGTTCGACATCGGAATCGGTCGTTACGCGCGAGGCACAGCGAGAGATGGATCGTCAGGCGCAACAGCAGCAGGCCGTTCCGGATTCATCGATGATTTTTGAGCCACCGACCCAGCCGGCTGCGGATTCCGGTAGCGCCGGCGGTCAGTAGTAGTTATTATTGGCTAGGAAATTTATTGCGGAAGTGGTGAAATTGGTAGACACGCTATCTTGAGGGGGTAGTGGGGCAACTCGTGCGGGTTCAAATCCCGCCTTCCGCATAAAGATAAGAAAACCCTCAGGCTTTGGCCTGAGGGTTTTTTGTACCTGATGATCCTTGTCAAAGATGAGTACCCCCACCTACCTGATCGCCATAAATCCATCGAAACCACTCTTATTTACTTGATTTCAGTACAGAGAAAAAACTCCAAGCCATCGAGCGCCTGCCGTACTGAACTTTTCCTAAATCAACCATAGCCGTAAACTGCTGACTGAATTAAGACCCGGCTTTCTTATTGCTTATAACTCCGCGTGGGTTTATTACAGGAAGATACGTAGTATTGAGATTCGCCGGACAATTCTATGGAAGATGAAAAAAAGCATCCCTTTGGTGTGATGCAAGTGTACGTTAATAGCTTTCGGCACCTTCTTCAGGACGCTGATCTCGTATACTATCTCGCAAAACAAGATGGCACCGAAGATGGTGAGAAGAGAAATCGGCTCTGCCGCACCGCTGTGTTACTATATATTCTTTCGCTCGAAGGATTGATAAATCGAGTGCTTCACCATTTTACCCCAGAAAGGCTGCGTGACTTTTTACTTGAACGCGAGGCCTCTCTATCGTTTCTGGACAAATGGGAACTAATACCGCTGCTATTCTCTGAAGGGGATGACCACAAATTCGATAAGGGCGCATACCCTGGACTCACCTGAAAGAACTCGTAAAAATCAGAAACGACTTTGTGCACCCGAAATGGCGCGTCAACATTTCACAAGATCACCTGGCCTGGTGTTGTAACGGGCCTGCCCCCTTGCGACGTACCAAAAGACCTTCAGTATCAACAGTGAGCGGAAAGTGGCAAAAAGTAAAGCCAAGCGATTTGTACTATTCGCTCACACGTATTCCCAGAGATCCATACAGCATCGAGTTGGAGCACGTGGAATTGGTAAGCAAATTAGTTGAAGACGCCGTGGTTGCTCTGGATGAGCATCTCGATGGCAAAATCCTATGTAAGAAGCACTGGGGACATGAGGGTGCTACCGCGAAGAAGAATCCTTCATCTATCCTCTCGATTCAACTCTCAGTGAATTTTTCGAGTGAGACGGAAGTTTTACTGGACGATACGGAGCTTTTGAGGGAGTGCGCATCATCACGACATTTTTCCCGAATTTTCGCTGAATTTTTTTCAGATTGACGTCAATTGACGTGGTTTTTTCGGCGTAAGTCGTTGAAAAATATGAGCAGTCGCGCCCCTTCAAATCCCGCCTTCCGCATAAAGATAAGAAAACCCTCAGGCTTTTGGCCTGAGGGTTTTTGTGTGCTGGGAAAACCGCCGAAAGGTGATCGCCAATTAATATCCGTTAATCATGCTCCTTAAGTTTACGCCAGAGGGTGGCGGCACTGATGCCAAGTTTCTTGGCCGCTTTGGTGCGGTTGCCATCGACTTCCTCAAGTACCTTTAGAATGTACTTCGCCTCGACATCGCTTAGAGTACCCTCGTAAAACCCGTCGCGCGATGATTCAATGGCTGCCTGATTTACGATATGCGGCGGCAGGTGCTCGGGAAGAATGACTCCATCACGAGACAGGACCGCCGCTCTTTCGAGTATATTTTCCAGTTCGCGTACATTACCCGGCCACGGATAGGCCAGCATGATATCGGCACAGGTTGCATCCAGACGCAGCCGACGCAGCTTCAGTTTCCTGGCGACCCTCTTTACAAGCGATCTCGCCAGAGGAAGAATATCCTCCGGGCGCGTCCTCAGCGGCGGCATCTCTATTTCGATCACGCGTAGACGATAGAGCAAGTCTTCCCTGAAGTGGAATTCAGCAACGGCCTTTTCAAGGTCCTGGTTGGTGGCGGCAATAACGCGCACATTGATCTTTCTCGGTTTGTTTTCTCCGACGCGGAGAACCTCTCTTTCCTGCAAAACCCTCAGAAGCTTCAGTTGGGTGGCCGGACTTATGTCTCCGATTTCATCGAGGAAAATTGTCCCGCCGGAGGCCTCCTCGAATAATCCGACACGGTCGCGCACCGCGCCGGTAAAGCTGCCTGATTTGTGCCCAAACAACTCGCTTTCTAAAAGCGTCTCCGGAAGCGCGGCACAGTTCACCGGTACAAACAGACCTTTCGAGCGGTGAGAGGCGTCGTGAATATAGCGCGCAAGGACCTCCTTGCCGACACCGGTCTCCCCCGTTATCAGCACGGAGGTGTCGAAGTGTGCGACGCGGGCGGACAGATCGAGAACCACCTGCATCTTCTTACTCCGAATCTCCATAAATGACGTGTCGGCCTTGTCCTGGAGACGTTCGAGGTGTTGTCGATGTTTTTCGAGTTCCTCGGTTTTCATGCGAAGCTGCCCCATCAAATGCTCAACGGTACCTTTGATATCTTCGGCTTCAAAGAAAGGCAGGTGGGGAGTTATCTCTTCCCCCCAGGAGTCTACGTCCATGCCGACCGCCTTACAGACTTCGTCTCCCTTTCCGCGACACGAACGCTCCAAAAAGTACACACTCTTACCCAGACAATAGCTGGCGAAACCGCTGGCGTAGCCGGTGAGTTTCCAGCAGATGTTGCTGGTTCCCGGTCCGATTTCCATAAGATGCTCATCTGCCTCAGCCGAACCGTGCCAGGTGCACTCCATGTGGAGCTTTCCAGAAGTCTTATCGACCTGCAATTCAGTTATATCAGCACGTACTATGCCCATCAGTCCGTGCAGCCTCGGGCCTGCCTTTAACCAGTCCTCCAAATTGTCCCAGCGAAAGATCTGTTGCAGGGCGGCAGCATCGGCCTGACCGCAGAAGTAACCAAATCTCGTAAATAGCCTTCGGGCATGCTCCTCGCCGAGCATTTCCAGGATATCATCGCGAAACCGCGCGAACGCATCAACAGAATGGAGTACCAATCTACGACCATGAAGATTAATATTTCCAGGTGACATTTCCACCAATTCGTCCAGTTCCAGGTAATCCGGCCGCATACAAAAACCTTTCATTATTAAATAGTCACATTTCAAAATAGAACATCCAACGAATTTGTCAATAGCCGCCAATGATTCTTTAGTTATTGTTATACCGGCACTTATCGTAGCACCGGGATATGAAGGGTGATTTCATAATACGAGTTATCCTGCACGGTTACATACCGGCTACCGTGGCAAGATGTGATGCAAGTCAAGTAAGCTGTTGAGTCATATTGAAATACTGGCCATTTCAAATTGAAATACCGACGATACCTTGGGTCCGCATTGGCTACAGGACCTCAACCTGCTGTAAATCGGATAAAGAATTATGTTCGACCGACACCTTTTGTGGCGATCAGAGTGGATAATCTTATCAATATATCGCACTGATGCTTAGCATGGTCGCGACGCGACGTGCGTGACAGGTACGGGAAAACGTTTTGTCGGCGGCCGTTATTTGCAAATCGATTTCCGCCAATAGTCGGAGTCCGGCACGCCGGTTGTATCACCGACCACTACATAGACCGCCATACCGCGGTCGTGGAAGCAACCGTGATAAACGAAAGTACCGACATGGGTCGTAATTGATCGATTGAGAAGGACCTTTTAATGCAAGAGGATCGAAGGAAATTTTTGAAAGTCTCGGTGGGGGCTGTCGGCGTTCTGGCATCCGGTGCCGCGTCGGCCGGCAGCTTACGGACCACCGATGAATTTGCTGATGCTTACGGTGTGCTGGTTGACACCGTGTTATGCGTAGGGTGCCGAAAGTGCGAGCAGGCTTGCCAGGCGGCCAACGGCCCCTGCGAATTGGACCTGGATTCGCTTTTGGACCGGAGTGTTCTTGATACCCAGCGACGTCCGGACCATTGTTCTTACACGGTGGTTAACCGTTTTGCGGGCCGCAACAATCAGGACCGCGACTACTGGATGAAGTCTCAGTGCATGCACTGCAATCAACCGGCGTGCGTGTCGGCATGCATTGTAGGCGCTCTGACCAAAGACGAGCGGGGGCCGGTAGTGTACGATACGTGGAAATGTATCGGATGCCGTTACTGTTTTCTGGCTTGCCCATTCGATATTCCGGCTTATGAATATGCCAACGCGCTCAATCCTCAGCTCAGAAAATGCACGTTCTGCTACGAACGTTTCGCAGAGCCGGGGTTTCAACCGGCATGTGTCAAGACATGTCCCGAAAGAGCGCTTACTTTCGGAACAAGAGAGGAACTTATTGATCTGGCCCGAATGCGCATAAAGAGATCTCCCGACAAGTACATAGACGCCATCTACGGTGAGCACGAGGTGGGCGGTACGAGCTGGATGTATCTCGCGGGGACGGATTTCGCCACAACAGGTCTTCCCGATGTGGGCGAGGAACCGATCTCCGAATTAACCGAAAGTATCCAACACGGGGTGTTCAAGTCGTTTGTGCCTCCTATCGCGCTTTATGGCTTGCTGGGCCTGATCATGCATTCACTGAGGAACAGAAGAAAAGAGGCTGGAGAGAACCATGAGCAGTAAATTTGCAACTTTGCCATTCCAGACCAGATTCTTCACAAAAGGAACGAAGATCCTTACGGTGTTGGCCGGACTGGGCATTTTGGGGTGTTTGTATCGTTTTATCTTCGGGTTGGAAGCGGCCACCAATCTGAGCAACGCTTACCCCTGGGGCATCTGGAAGACAATCAATGTAGTTGCCGGCGTAGCGCTGGCGGCGGCTGGTTTTACCACGGCGGCGGTGGCCGATGTATTTCACCGGGAACGATATCATGTCCTGGTGCGCCCGGCAATTCTTACGGCACTGCTTGGATACACATTCGCCGTAATCGGATTGATTGTTGACCTGGGGCGCTATTACAACCTCTGGCACCCCATTCTGCCGAGCATGTGGCAGGGAAATTCGGTGCTGTTTGAGGTCGGAATATGCGTCATGATGTACCTCTGCGTGCTGTATATCGAGTTTTTGCCAACGATTGTGGAGCGTTACAAGGATAGGGTGCGTTTGCCCGGGCCCTTGTCTGTTTTCAATTCGCTGGTTGAATCATGGCTGGAAGTCTGTGACCGGTATCTGATCCGATTCATCTCGCTGTTCATCATTGCCGGAGTGGTACTGTCATGTCTGCACCAGTCTTCGCTGGGCGTACTCATGCTGATAGCGCCGACCAAGATGAACCCCATCTGGTTCACGCCGATATCCCCTATTTTGTTTTTATTCTCAGCCATCTCGGTCGGTTTTCCGATACTCATTTTCGAAGCAATTCTGATATCGCGAGCTGTGCGACGGCCCGCCCCCATGCCCCTTCTCAGCAACGTCGCCCGGTATGTGCCGATACTTCTCGGAGTTTACCTGGCCGTGAGGGTCGGCGACTTAACCTTGCGCGATGCCTGGCCACTCGTTTTCGAGGGTTCATTTGCATCATTCGCGTTCATCCTTGAAATGGTCGTGGGCGTCATTGTTCCTATCCTTATACTGGGCCGGGAGCGAATGCGTCAATCGGAAAGCTGGTTGATGTCGGGGGCGGTTTTGGTGATTCTGGGAGTCGTGATCAATCGCGTGAATGTTTTTCTCGTGGCCTATCAGCCTCTATATGCCGAAACCAGATATTTTCCTTCGGTGATTGAAATAATCGTGACAGTCGGACTCATCTCAACCATGATTCTCATATATCGTTTCTTTATAGTGAAATTGCCGGTAGTTCCGCATCCACCTAAACCGCGATTAGTGTCTCCGGTCGAGTCCAGACCGCTGACAACCCAACTGAGAGGAAAATAGAACATGCGCAGGAGTGTTTTAAAAATAGTGATTATAGTGGCGATTCTATTCGTTGCGAGTGGAATTGTCTATGCAGAATATCTCGGAACCAAGAAAGCTGCCAACGAGGATCCTGATTGCACGCAATGTCATGCCTGTGAGAAACCCACCTCGCGCGATATCTGCTTGAAACCGTGCTACCGGCACGTGGTCCGTTCACAGTCGAGCGGCCACAGTCTCAGCGAAGCGCCGGACACCGTTTTACTCGACGAACTGGTTGCGGAATATCTGCCGATTCAGTTTGACCACAAACTGCATGCCAGGATGGCCGGGATGAATGACAATTGTTCCAGTTGCCATCACTACAGCCCGAAAGGTGAGATTCCTGCCTGCCGAACCTGTCATCCCAAAGACGCCGCCAGTGCCAGCGATGCCCAGCCCGACCTGAGAACAGCCTATCACCGGCAGTGTCTGGGCTGTCACAGTCAGTGGGCGAACCAGGCTCTTTGCGATGTATGTCATCCCGAGCCAAACGGTGGAACGCACAAACCCAAGTTGACCGGTGACAGTACCTACACGTGCGTTGTGAGCGTTCCGGTAAGCAAGACCTATAAGACAACATTCAAGTCGGCGCCGTTCGTCACTTTTCAGCATGTCGAGCATATCGAAGAGTTCGGACTCGAATGCGTTGACTGTCATCAGAACGAGAATTGTCAGTACTGCCATGATCAGATTAACCGCGAGAACCTGAGCAAACCGATGAATCAAATTCACGCCATATGTTCGGGATGTCATGAGATAGGCAGCGAGCTCGCAGGCACCGATGGTTGTGATGAATGTCACGACCCGGTTGAGCAGCCGGCCAGGTTCCATTCGATCGTGGGTTACAAGTTACCACAGTACGTGAAACACCTGGGATGCACCGGATGTCACGAATGTAAAGGATCCATGGGTCAGTAGAAACTCTATTGACCCAACAAACCTAAAAAGGGAGGGTCCCGCACCTTGGGGGCAACCGCATTAGTAAGTGGCCGTGCTATAAGCGTCCGATCCGGAACACATAGTACGGCCACATCCATTTAGCTATCTGATTTTGATGGGTTAGTGGGGCAGCTGAGCTGCTTCAAATCCCGCCTTCCGCATAAAGATAAGAAAAACCCTCAGGCTTTTGGCCTGAGGGTTTTTTTATACCACGTAGAGAATCCGCAGCCCACCACGGGCGGGTGTGGCGTCGGAAATTACTTAGTACAGGCCCAACTCCTGCAACGTGGCGGGGCCGGCGATACCATCGGCCTTGAGCTTGGACGCCTTCTGGAATTTCTTGACGGCATCGGATACATCGCTGGTGAAGTTGCCATCGATCGGTCCGGCATAGAAGCCTTTATCTGTCAGAGCCTGCTGGAGTTGTTTGACTTCGAAACCGTTGTCGCCGATCTGCTGGACATACTGCGAGCGCATGCCCTGCTGGGATTCGGCCAATCGCGATTTCTGCTTCTTCAAGTAGCCGGACTTGAACTCGCTGTCAGCCTCGGCCCGGGCTATCTGGTCGCTTTCCATCTCCAGAGCTTCGAGCTTCTTGTCAATCATCGGAGCCGCAAGGGTGGCGTTTTTCTGAACGAGTTGTTCTCTTAGCACGACAATATTGTTCTTGGCTTCTTCCACGTTGCCGGCCTCGTACAGACGAATCTGCTTTTCGTGGAAGTTGTCGGCCTCGACCAGAGTAGCCTCGACAGTGATATCGCGCTTTTGTGAGGTGCGCACTTTGTCGATATCGCGCGTAACTTCTACATCGATCTCTCTTGAGAATATCCGGGGAGCGTTCTCGGCAACATCGGTGTATTCAAGTTCCAGCGTGCCGATTCGTGCCCTTCCCCTGCTGTAGGGGTCGAGGTCTATTCTCAGGACGAGTGACATCTTCTCACCGCCGTAGACGCTGCCAAGGTCAACGACTACATCGGAGGCTCTGCGGTCGTTGAGATAACCGAAGACTTCGACATTTCTCACGCCGTGGCCGGGTCTGAAGATAGCGCGAACGTCATTGGCCACCGTCGCAAAGATAGTACCCATCTCCTGCTGGAAGATATCACGCATCTGGTTGGGGTGTTCGATGAAGTAGTAGTTGCCGCCGCCCTGCTGGGCAATCATCTGCATGAGGTCTTCGTTGTAGTCCAAGCCGAGACCCATGGTAGAAATGGTGATGCCTTTTCTGCGCGCCTCGCGGACCATGCGCATAATCCGGTTGGGATCGGTAACGCCGCGATTGGCCAGACCATCGGACAGGAGCAGGACACGGTTGATGCCGCCATCGGACATGGCGTCGTAGATTTCATCCACACCCATCATCATACCTCCGGCAAGATTGGTAGAGCCGCGCGGATATAATTCGGCGATGCGCTGTTTGATGCTGCCCGGGGACCTGACCGATGATGACGGCCACAGGACATTGATGCGGTCATCATATTCCACAACCGCCAGATTGTCGGCCGGGGTCATCTGATCGACAACGAACATGGCCGCCTTCTTGGCGTATTCCATCTTGCCCCTGTCCGACATTGAGCCGGAGCGGTCGATTACCATGCCAAGGCTGAGATCGGGCCGGTCCTGGTATCTGGCTATTTCAATAGAGGGTACATCGAATTGCACCACGACATAGACCGTACCGGTCTGGTCGGCCAGAATTGCCGGGCAGTCGATTTCGACCGAGGGTTTGAGCGTCACGGCTTGGGTCGAGAAGGCCCCAGTCAGGACCATCAGGCCGACCGCCAACGCTAACTTGCTGAATTTCTTGTACATACGCATTTTCCTGCCTCCCTTGGTTGGGATGTTAGTTCATGTGTTCTATGGGGAATACAGCCAGGGGCAGGAAATCTTCCCGGAAAAAGACGAGGCCAATGTTTTTGGCCGAATCATTCCGAGCGAAAGCTTCCGAGTCCGCCGATGGCGGGCAGGAATCCAGTCAACGCGCTGCACCAGCAGCAAGTCATCCCTGCGAAAGCTTCCGAGTCCGCCGATGGCGGGCAGGAATCCAGTCAACGCGCTGCACCAGCAGCAAGTCATTCCCCCCTCTAAGTCATTCCGAGCGAAGGCCGGAATCCAGTCAACGCGCTGCACCGGCAGCAAGTCATTCCTGCGAAAGTCGATCCGCCGATGGCGGGCAGGAATCCAGTCAACGCGCTGCACCAGCAGCAAGTCTTTCCCCCCTCTAAGTCATTCCGAGCGAAGGCCGGAATCCAGTCAACGCGCTGCACCAGCAGCAAGTCATTCCGGCGAAGGCCGGAATCCAGTCAACGCGCTGCACCAGCAGCAAGTCATTCCTGCGAAGGCAGGAATCCAGTCAACGCGCTGCACCAGCAGCAAGTCATTCCGAGCGAAGGCCGGAATCCAGTCAACGCGCTGCACCAGCAGCAAGTCTTTCCGGCGAAAGCCGGAATCCAGTCTTCGACGTTCCGTCAGGTCACACGCCCTCAGAAGGTCGCAGGACCTGACGAAACGAAAATTGGCTTTGTTTCGTCATTTTTTTAGGGACCCACATTTTGTTTTTCCCTGACCGAACACATGATGCCACTGCGAGTTAGACCGTTTTCTCAACGCATTTGCTATGCATTTCATACCGCCGGGGCGTTGTGCCTTGCGAATCTTCAGATTCGCGAGGCCAACGATTTCTCTGCTCCGGATCATGCTCATGCATAACGCGGACAGGGACAATTTTGCTTGGATGTTGTAGGGAAAGTGTCTAATATTGACTTTTGGGTCATCGATTCTTATATTTTCCTCGTTCACGCGAGACTTTGCTTTGGCCTAAGCAACTGAACGGACATCAGAGCAAATAATCCTGAATAGTGGTTATGATGCGTAGGAATCTCGCTGCAAAGCGGTGGGTTACTAGGTCAGGGCAGACTACAATAGAGTGGAGTAAGTGGTATATGGATGAAAAGACTCTTGACACAGCTTATCTCAAATATCATCTGTTTGTTGATAACGAACTATACAGCGTAAGAGTCTCAAGTGGTGCGTACCCGTTACCAGGTGGAGTAGATGGCCATGAGTATAGGGCGTTTGTCGCGGCCGTCGGTGAGAGCGAGAAGACACAGCTTCAATAAGGATTTCCGGTACTGCTGCTGCGACAACGGATAGACCCGGGGGAAATGTGATCGCAGCACGAGTGATTCGTCATATGCTCGCAACAGGAGAGAATGCGTATGATATCGACACTCGAAATCTCGAGCAACTTTTCAACGGTCAGGATGGCAATAGAGCAAGCGTGCGCGACGACGTGCTTGCCTACATGTATTCACGATATGAGGAGTATGCCCAAACGTCAATGTTGCTTGTCGAAATTCTTGGCTCGATTGGGAGACATCCGGAGAGGATCATCGTCGCTCTGCGTAACCTGATAGGCCGAAGGAGCTGGTCGATCTACCAAAGACTTATGTGACTTTGCAGGTATTAAGGACAGATGCCTTACGAGGAAGTATACGAGCAGTTACATAGTTATGTCAATTTGCTTCCAGAAGGGTTGGAATACAGCAAGCGTCGTCTCGCGAGAATTGAGAGAAACCAGAATCGGACCGGTGCCAGCCAAACCAACTCGGACCAGCCTTATAAACACTACAAAATCATACCGATAGAGGCGGACAAATATTATGGCAACTTCATTTTTTTTATGACTGAGTTCGCTGGAGAGTGTCTTGCTAGGTATGAGCAAATGATAGCGCCGTTCTGCGACGAAAACTTCTCCTTGCCTGCCATAATCTCGCGCGACGATCACTTAGACTATAGGATTGATGATAAGATCATATCGCATATACACAAGTGTAAATTCACAATTGCGGACATCTCTACCCGAAACCCAAACGTTATGTACGAAGTGGGGTATGCGCACGCAGCGAATAGGAGCGTAATAATTATCTGCGACGAGAAGCATAAGGGAAATAAAGAAATATTCGACATTAGGAACATCCCCACCATTTTCTTCAGAGACAGAGACCAATTACTGTTAGAGCAGCTGGCGAAAAAGATTCAAGCCCAACTCAACATCGCATCAAAACAAAGGTCAGTGGAGGACTGACTAAGGCGTAGGGGTTCGTGAGACATCGCCCCCGCGCGCCACGCTCTGCCTGGGCCAGCTATCATATGTGAGGGGCCCACCGCAAGCAGTGGGTTACTTGGTTTGGGAAGTGCAAGGCCCTCGCACAAGAGTGGCTAATTAGGTAGGATGAGGTGTACCACAATTGCGCGTAGCCTGTAAATAGCGTATAGCGAGGCTACCGGTCATAAGGCCAACAGTATCGATACGCCCCTTTGTCGGCGAACCTGACGGCAGGGGCTTCGACCTAACCCGAATGATCGTAACGAGCGCGCGGCATCCGCATGAAAAGCCAAAGTAGCACCGTTCCTTCTCCACAGATACAACTTAAATGGCCGCAAGATAACACAAAAAAAGGACTGCCAATTAGCTGAATAGCGCTGAATCGCAGAATCCGACCCTTATTTAGATGGTCACAAATACTGATTATATTCCTGCTGGAGGTGGTCAAACTCTTTTCGTGTCTGTGATATGATGTCTTTCATACACCCCATGCAATAAGTGGGGCCTCCGCCCATCTGGCTGGGATTGCGTACCTTGGTCTACGTTTCACCAGCAGTGATCTTCTTTTCACAGCGTTTACATGTGCGCTGCCTTGCGGCAACCTCAAATACGACCTTGCCAGCCGATCCGCTAAGTAGCGACGGTACCTTCCCCTTCTTTGCAGTACTCGTCATCCTCTTTTAAGTTGTCTCGTCAGTCTATTTACGATATCCTCCAAAGCCTCTAGTCCCATTTCATAATGCTCAGCCTTAAGCGTTCTGCGCTGACCCGAAGTAATTCCTAATGACCGATTGACCTCGTGATGAATCATCTGAACAGCAGCAACGAAATTATTGCCGCGGACACCACCGGACCAGAGACCTAGGGCAATGTCCCTACCGCCATAGCTAAGCTCTAGGCGATTGAGAAGAATTTTCGCTAGCTCTTGATCTCTTCCTCCAGTCTTTTTCTCGCCACCTGCCTCTTACGCTGAGGGCTAACTGGAAAGGCTTGGGGCGCAGGGACAACCGTAGACCCAGCCGTCTTCGCTCTCACGAGATTCTTGACTATCTCGTCACCGTCGAAGCCCAAAGCCTCGGCATGTGCTCGCAAATCCTCAATGAGATCCTCATTTTCGGGGTCTAGAAAACCTTCTTCGAACAACGATTCGACAATCTCGTCTTTTACGCGCATTTCCGGTGTCATACGCATATTCCCACGACCCTCGGTAACTGGAAGTGGCGGCTCAGGTTCAGCACCCACATAAATTGTTCAAAAAAAGCACTGTCTCCTCTATCCATATCACGGAACCCTTCAACCAGTGAATCTAGGTTGAGTCCAACATGAGTACAGATGAAACCGTAGTTGTCGGGGTGTCGTGCGTCGTTTTGAACAACAACTCTCATCACGCGACCTCTGAATTGGATGTACGGCGCGAGCGAGCGGAACGGGCGAAAGATTGCTGCGACGCTGAGCTTTGGATGGTCGAAGCCTTCGCCCAGCATCTGAACTTGAATGATGCAGTCGAGGAAACCAGCTCAAAGCTCCGACGCTAACGCTTTTCGCCATCTGTCATTTTGCTGTGAATCTCAGCAGCCTCAAAATTGCGCTCAGCATATAAGGCACAAATCTGTTTCACACACTGCTCACAGACATCGCGACCGCTATGAGTTGGTGATTTGTTCCCGTCTGCCGCAACTTTGCAAGCTTATCCAGACTCGCGTCAACAATATGCGCGTTGCATTTCTCCGGAAAGGGCAACACCTCGGCTGAACCACTCTTCCTCTTTCAACTGAAGAACGTCCTCAAGAGTGTGTACTCGGTCTTCTCCCTGATATGTAAACTCAATTTCAGTCGGCGCGACGTACGCGGCGTGCAGCTTCTTGATATAGCCCTTTGTCATCGCCCTCTGAAAAGAGTAACTGTAGACCAACTCGCCCTCAATTTCTCGATTATCGCTGCGAAATGGTGTCGCGGTAAGATTTGCAGACTTTTCGCTGCACTCGATTTTCTCGAAGACCTTCTGCCAACTCGCTGCCGCACTATGGTGTCCCTCATCAACGAGAATCATGTCGAAGTAGTTCTCCGGGAACTGAGGCAACCAACGATCTGCGCAGCTTGCAGGGCTAGCGGATATTAGTCAGAACGATATGGGATTTGTCACAATCATGTATATTAGCATCATCTCCGCTAAGTGAGGCTAGATAGGGGCCTGCTGCCATAACCTCATCCGTCAATATCGAACATTTTCTCCAAAAGCAACTTCGGAGATCTGATACGTCGAGTACCCTGCCAAGCTCGGTTCGAATAGTAAGGTTTGGCGCAATCACTAGCACCCGGCCGCAACACATCCCAAACGGCAAGATCGCGATCAAACCAGACTTTCCACATCCTACAGGAAGCTGCAAAATTGCTTTCTTGCCACCACCTTCAAAATATTCGCGTGCGGCTGTGTAAGCTTCTCGCTGAGGGTCCCTGAGAAAAATGTTGTCTTCAATCGCGGCCGCAACGGAAGTGAAGAATTCGTTGATTGGCCTATTGGCCCGCACCCACGAATCTAATTCGAAGCTGTCGAAACGCCAGTTTTTCCCTATCCTGTGCCCAGGAATCCGCCCTGATTGAACCAGAGAATACCAGATTGCTTACGCTGATACCAAGGTACGCAGCAGACTCCTCAACACTCATCCATTTAGCCATGCCTAACAGTCCTTTCGGGAGAATTTCGTCTTCTTGCTCCAAAATAAAACTCCAATAGGGACTTGTCAAGTATTATCAATTGATGTCATTTACTGCTTTTGGGTCCGTTCGTTCTTTTCGGTTCGGGCTGCTAATGCCCATGCGATTATAAGGCAGCCGCCCCGCAACGGTCTGCTTATTTGTGCTGCCAACGCCAGAATCCTAAGGGCCTCTCCCGCTTATTGACCGCTCCCCTGTGAGTATGGTCGATGATGTTGGGTCGATGATGATAAGCGTTGTTAGGGCAAGATAGGGAAATTGGGCTGGGTTGTCAATGATAAGGGTGAGCAGGATGCCGGGCAGATGAGGGCATCTGCCGCGCACAGAATGGCAGAACCACTGAAGGGTTCTTCCCTACGTCCCTGGATTCCGGCTTTCGCCGGAATGACGCGACCAAGGCGGTCGCGTGTGGCTGGTTCCCTGCCCGCTATCGGCGGACTGGGAAGCGTTCGCAGGGATGGCTCGCAGGGGGCGGGGATGGCAGTTTCCCTACAAAACCAATGGTGATCGCAGCAGCGGTGCGGTTCACAAAGGAGAACCGTAAGTCATGGCAACCTCAAAAAAACAAATCAACGCATTTGTGCGCTCAAATGCAGTAAACGATCGGCGTAAAGGTCTGCCTGCCAAAAAGAAACAGCGAAAAAACATAATTTGGGACCCTATAAAAAACGACGAAACAAAGCCAAATTGAGGTAGAATCATGTCGGTCTTCCCAGTTCCGTCAGGCTTCCCAGTTCCGTCAGGCTTCCCAGTCCGCCGATGGAGGATCTTGCGACCTCCTGAGGGCGTGTGACCTGACGGTCTTCGGGTCGAATGCGTCGGGTCACAATCCCCCAATGGGGCTCAAGACCCAACGCAACATTGAATCAGGCTTCTCCCTCGCCCCCCGGGTGAGGGTTGGGGCGAGAGGGAACAAACCGGGCGACGATGGTAGACGTTTGATTTATCAAACGCGGCATCGAGCCAACAACACACAAAATGACGAAACAAAGCCAAATCCGCCTAACGACAAAGAAGAAACGGGCGTGCGTTGGTAGGCTCACGCCGCGGCGTGAGCCTACCATGAGCAGAAAGCCCAAACTCAGTGATTAGATGTAAATAACGAAACGAAGCCAAATCGTGCTAAATGGAATGGGGAGTTGTATATACGGTGGATCAACATGGCAGGAATCTAAGAAGGTTCCCGCCCTACTGGGACTGATGAGGACATCTGCCGCTCACAAATTCGTGGCCCGGCCGGTCCGGGTTGACAACCGAGGCAGGCAGACTATATTGTATTCATATGGTCAACCTCAGCAAGCCCCTCATTGCTGCCCTGCTGGCGGCACTTTGTGTGGGCACGACTCAAGCGGCCGATATAGACTGGCAGGTGGTTTCATCGGGAGCAACATCTTCGCAATCAGCCAGCTATAGTATCAATGCCACTATCGGGCAGCCGGTTGCGGAGGGTGGAGCATCAGCGAGCTTTGTCCTTCATGCCGGTTACTGGCAGAATTTTCCGACAACCTGCTGTATGAGGCGTGGCGATATTGACAGCAATGGCTGGATTGATATTGCCGATATAATCTACATGGTGGATTATTTCTGGAATGGCGCCATCGAACCGGGCTGCCGCTACGAGGTCGATGTCGATGGCAGCGGCACGGTTGACCCCCTGGATTTGACCTACCTGGTCAATGCTTATTGGAAGGACGGTCCGTCCCCTTATCCCTGTCCCTGAGCCGGGGGTCATCAGGCAGGTAATCTGCCGCCGTTGACGATGATGGTTCTCTGTGGTTGACAAAGAGGATTTTTTTACTATATTTATATTTGTCTACAAGTTACCGTACATGAGACATAATTTTAGGGGCTACCAGATCGGACTGTTAATCGTAACTACTCAGTATTGCCGACATACAGCGTATGAGAAGAAACTTTATTCACAATACATCGGAGAAATCATGAAACGATCCGCGTTCCTTCTTGCGGCCATGTGTCTTATATTCGTGGCCAACGTTTACGCCGCCGAGGTCAATATTGACCGTGTTATTATCCGCGACATGCCCAAGGAAAAGATTCTCGAGAGATTCGGGAAACTCCCCGGCGAGGCGCTAACCACTGCGGAATTGGTGGCAATGGCCCCCTCCGGCTTTGAAGGCGATACGCTGAAGATGCTGGCTATTCTGGTTGAGTGGTCGGATCGCCCGTCAACATACAGCCGTGAGACCATGGACAGCCTGCTGTTTTCGCGCAATTGCTGGTCCACCGGTTCGGTGGCTGATTATGTTGACGAGGTCTCGTACGGTCAGGTTGCTTTGACCGGTGATGTCACGGAATGGTACGATGCCGGCAAGTATAAACCCACCTGGGGGTCATCGGATTTCATCGATATTCTTACTGTTCTCGATCCGGTGATTGACTTTACCCAGTATGACGGGGACAACAACGGCGAAGTCGACGCGATTTGCTTTGTACGTTCCGGTAACGGCGAGGAAGACTCCGGCGACCCGGACGATATCTGGTCGTATGCCATGTCGTGGGTGACCGGCTGGGGACCATATGACGGCATGATGGTGACTCACTGGAACACCTCGCCCGAAACCAGGCCCCTGCGTGACCCTGATTTTCCGCTGGAATTTTCCGGTATTGACACGCTCAACAGGATTCCGGTTTTTGCCCACGAGCTGTCGCACAATATGGGTATGCCGGATTTGTACGACTACGATGACAAACTGGATACCTCGACTTATTCCACGCCTAACGACAATAATGACCATCCGCTCGTAGATTGGTGCCTGATGGGCTACGGTGGCTATGGTTTGCTTTCCATGGGTCTGGAAATTCCGACTCACCAGTGCGGATGGAACAAGATGCAGGCGGGATGGATCGAGCCGGTGGTGCTCGATGGTGAGTATGAAGATGTGGTTGTCTACAATATTGAGACTACGAATTACAATGCTCTCTATAAGCTGCCGATTGACGATGCCGAGGGTGAGTATTTCCTTCTGGAGTACCGCAATCCCAAATCGACCGCCAAGTTTGACAAGTTCGATTCGGATTTCAGCGCCTATCTGTGGCCGGATTTGACTTACGGTTGTGACTCCATTGATCGCGGACTTCTGATAACCCACTGCCATGATTCGCTGGTGCCGATTGAAGATTGGTTCCGCTGGAACAACGGCACGCCGGATTATCCGCATTATTCGGTTATAGTTGAAGACGCCGGCTATGACCCCGCCCGCGACTTTACATATAATCCCGAAGGGCACACCACCGACAGCGCTCAGTGGTGGTATCCGTTCGAGACCCGTCGGGGAGCACTGTTCTCCGATGATGTCGACGGCCAGTCGGAATTCGGGCCGAACACGGTTCCGAACAGTGACGGATATGGCGGGCCGAGCAATATCTATGTTCGGGTTGATTCCATTGTGGATGATCGCCTGTATATGTACGTGAACACCGACTACAGCGGCAGCGGCGGTTGCTGTGTGCTTCGCGGCGACTTCAACGACGATGGTTTTGTTGATCCGCTCGATCTGACTCGTATGGTGGGTTTCATGTGGAAATATGAACCGGGTCCGTCGTGCCTCGAGCAGATAGATGTTAACAACGACGGATATTCTGATCCACTCGATTTGACCTATTTGGTTAATTACATCTGGAAGGGCGGCCCGGCGCCTGTTCCCTGTCCGTAAGTAAACCAAGGGATATTTTGTAAAAGCCGTCTTCGATTGAAGGCGGCTTTTCTTTTGCGTTCTATCTGGACTCATCGGCCCGGCCAAAATACCGATAACTAAAGAAGAAGGCGTTGACAAAAAGGACATACGTGGCTATCTTTGAGATGTCTGCAAAAACAGTACGAGCAGAATGTTCTTCCGCCGCGTTTCCGTAAGGATACCGGTACTCATCGACTTACATCTCAGGGCTCGATTTCGATTTAAAAACGGTCTTTTTACGTCACGTGAGGGTCAAAATGAAATCAATTCTTTACATAATCATGGCCGTTCTTCTGGCGCCGTTGCTCACCTTCGGTCAGGCTAACGACCCTGAACCGGACTACGCGATATATCACGACATGCCACAGGAGGAGATGCTGGCCAGATGGGGCAGGCTCGCAGGTGGAAAACTTACCTCCGAAGATTTGGAATTGATGGCTACCTACCAGTTCGAGGGCGACACTCTGAAGCTTCTGGTGATTCCGGTGGAATGGACCGACCGGCTGTCGACCTGGCCGCGGGAAGCGCTGGACAGCATGATATTCTCGCGAGATATCTACCCGAGCGGCTCGCTGGCGGATTACTTATATGAGGTTTCTTACGGTAGAGTAGTGCTGGAAGGCGACGTGATCGATTGGTACAATGCGGGTTATTATGCATCCGATTTTAGTTTCGCAGACCTTTTTGAGGAGCTCGACCCGCTGATTGATTTTTCGGAATACGACGGCGACGGGGACAAAAAAGTTGACGCTATATGCTTCCTTCGTAGCGGCAACGGCGAGGAAGATTCACAGGAGCCCAATGATATATGGTCCTACGCCACGGTTAGTGACTGGGGCTTTGGTCGTTTCGATGATGTCAGGATTACGCACTGGCATACCTGTCCGGAGACCAAACCTCTTCGCGACCCGAATGATCCAAGGTTATTTTCCGGAATCGACACTTTGAACGGCATAAGGGTCTTTGCCCACGAGTTGTCCCACAACCTGGGCTTGCCGGACCTTTACGACTACGACAACAAACTGATAACATCGACTTACTATACTCCGGGTGATCTCAATGACCATCCGCTCGTGGACTGGTGCCTGATGGGTTACTATGGCTATGGTTATCTCTCGCTCGGCTCCAGGATTCCGTCGCATCTCTGTGGCTGGAGCAAGATGCAGCTTGGATATATAGAGCCAATCACTCTGGAAGGCGAGATAAACGACCTGGTGATTTACGATATAGAAACCCATGCGGATAGCTCTCTTTACAGACTGTGGATCGATGAAAGCGCCGACGAGTATTTTCTGCTGGAATATCGCAATCCTCATTCGGCGGGCAAATTCGACAAGTTGGATTCCGACTTCAGTGTGTATTTCTGGCAGGACCTCACGTACGGCGCAGATTCGCTCGATCGCGGTTTGCTGATAACACACATTTTCGACTCCCTGACGTCAACATCGGAATGGTACACCATGAACAGCTGCACCCCCAGGTACGCGCATTATACAGTCATGGTTGAGGATGCCGGCTACAATCCGGACTGCAAGATTTACTGCAATCCCGAAGGCCACGTCACCGACAGCGCCCAGTGGTGGTGTCCATATGAGACGCGCAAGGCGGCACTGTTTTCCGACGATGTCGACGGACAGAATGAATTCGGTCCACAGACGTATCCAAGCAGCGATGGCTACAATGGGTACTCGGGCAATTATGTACGGGTGGATTCAATTGTAGGCGACCGGATGTATCTGTATATCAATACATCGATGCCTCTGACGTTCTGTTGTGAGATCAGTGGCGATATAAACCATGACGGGGTGCTGGATCCACTGGATATCACCTATTTTGTCAACTACCTGTGGAAGTTCGGTGATGTTCCACCCTGCGAAGAGGAAGTCGATGTCAACGGTGACAACGACGTGGACCCACTGGATTTGACATATCTTGTCGACTATTTCTGGAAAAGCGGCCCGGCGCCCGCACCGTGTCCGTAACTGCGCACAGGCCGTTATCTCCGGTTACAATTCCTTCCAGGCAACCATCAGCATATTTCCTGTTGTACCGATAGCTTTTTTTGACAATGCCCGGTCATAGTGAAAACATGAGTGGTTGCGCATGTTTACTTTTCCGGCCACGACAGATCCATAAAAATCCGTGTTGTTGTCAATGGTAACCTCGGTGTTGGGACCATAGAAGGCCGCGCGCAGTTCCGTGGATTGTCCCAGCATCAGCGAGTTCCCCTGCGAGAAGATGGTGAGGTTGGCCGGAGAACCGGCGGCATTGACCGAGGCACTCTGGCCAAGTTCGAGATTGCCTGTTAAGTAGATTGTAACATCCTCGCCTGGCAGAATCTCGATGCTGGCGGAGTTGCCGACTACAATGCTGGAGAATAGATATGTACCGCTGGAAAGCTGCATGGTGGCGTTCTGAGCCAACTCTAATTCGCCGGTGCCACTGCGGTAGGTGTAACCATTGCCCCGGAAACCGTACGGGGCGTTGTTGTTGAGTTCGGCATACTCGTAGTCTGAGGCTGAGACGATGTCAAGTTCGTTGCGCGGTACACCGGTAGCGGTGTCACCGCGAACCTCGGCGACATTGCTCATAGTGATGCCGTCTTCGATGGCCGTAGAGGCACCACCGTTGACCAGGGCGGTGTTGGTGAGAATTATTGGTTCGTTCGATCCGATGTCGGCATCGGAATCCAGGTAGGTGGCGGCGAAGGAACCGGAATCTGACCGATAGGAATCGGTGCACGTATTGTTATCCATCGTCAGAGTGTCATCGCTGAACATGGCGTATCTGAAGGGATAACGGTACTCAGGGACGACTATTGCTTCCAGGTTGGCGTTGGCCTTTTGCATTTCCCCGGTTGCCCTCAGCAATACGGTATCAACGAGGGCTGGATCAACGGTACTATCGACGACGGCGACGGAATATGTTCCCTGTTCGAAGGAAACGTTAACGTAGCCGTCATTCCAACCTGCTTCCTGATTCAACTGCATGAATGCTCTCTGCAGACCTGCCTCGGCCGTATAGAATGCCTGGTCGCGGTGCAGAGAGTAGAACGACAGTTCAATGTCTGTTTGAGCGGTATCGACAGCCATCATCGCCGCCACGGTAAGCATCAGCAATACCGCCATGGCAATTAATAGCGCACTACCGCGCTCGTCTTTTTCCGGATTTTTCAAGACGGAACTCCTCGAACAACAATTATCGATTACACATGCCTGGTGTTGATAAGTGTTGTCAAACCCCCTTTGACAATAGCCCCTCAGTGCATGCTATCTCTATAGGCCGCGAACCACTCCCGGTTCGGTCGGCGGCCGCCTACAACTACCCTCGCACCCCTTGCGCCATAACGGACATATATCGTCAGGCCCGAACAGGTTTCTTGGCTTAGAATTCCCGCCAGGCAATCATTTGCATTTCGCCGGTTTTGCGTCCCTCAACTTCCATTAGAGCCTTGTCATAGTGTACACAGGCGATATTCTGCATGCTGACTGTATTCGCCACAATCGAACCGTAAGACCTCGCAACTGTTTTCCAGTACCAAGTCGGCATCGGGACCGTAGAAGGCTGCACTTATTTCGGTATCCTGACCCTGAGTATAAATACCGCCCGTGGAGTAGATCAGCAGACTCGGTGGCGGCTGGGTCGGATTTACCTGCGAGGCTTCGTTGAGAATCAGACTTCCGGTCATATATATGATAACATCGGCTCCGTCGGCAATCTCCAGAGTGCCGTTGTTCTCCAGTATGATGTCGGTAAAATAGTACACGCCACTGGTGAGCACCACGGTTTCAGTTGCCGCGACTGTCAGTGACGTATCGGCAAGATTGTAGGTGTAATCGCCGGACATGCCAGTCGAGGCGGCACTCACACTTGCGGCCCAGTCCATTTCTTCCTGGGTGATCGGATCCAGTTCGAATTCCGGTACATCATCCGTTACCGTGCCCCACACGTCGGCGTTAAGGCCAAGAAAATACCGCTATCTACCGAGGACGACACATCGCCGCCGACATTGGCAATCTGATCGAGAGTAATGGTGCCGTTGGATGCGATGTCGCCATCGAGAGAGTCGACGGTCTGGTCGTAGGCATCCTGAATCCGAATCCCACGAGTCGGTACAGGTGTTGTTACCCAGGGTGATATCCTGTTCGCTGTATACGGCCCATTGGAACGGGTTCTCATATTCCGGCACAACTACGGCTTCCAGATTAGCGAAACCATCATCTTTCCGGCTTGTCGCCTTGATAACGACCGTGTCCACGAGTGCCAGGTTTACGAAGCTGTCCACTATGGCGACCCAGTAGAGACCGCCCTCGAAAGCTTCGTTGGCATATCCGGTGTTCCAGTCGTTATCATCATTCAGTTGCACAAAGGCTCTTCTCAGACCGGCTTCAGCTACGTAGAATGCCTGGTCGGATTGCAGCTGGTTGAAGGACAATTCTATATCAGTCTGGGCGGTATTAACCGCCATAATGGCTGCCATTGTTAACATGACGAGTAGACACAGAGTTATCAACAGCGCTCCACCGCGTTCGTTAGGTTTAATCTTCCCCAATGTACTTCTCTCCACTTTTTACAACGTTTTCCGTTGTAACACGCATGGTGCCGTTGGATCGCCCAACCCCCTGGTTGTCAAACAAAGTCAGCGCATGTTACCATATTTCTATTCCATCGCGGTTGTTTCCAGCCCGCTACCGCGGTGATTAGGCCGTAAATCCTGTCACCGCAAGCGCCTCTATCTATAATATCCCTCAGTATTTTTCGAGGCCGCTGAGGGTTTTACATCTAATTCTCCTGCCAGGCAATCATCAACATTTTACCTGTAGTGCCGTATGGAACTTTGGCCAATGCCATATCGTAGTGGACACTTCCGGTGTTAACAGCTTCAACCGATTCAGCAATGATGGAGCCATACCAGTCGCAACTCTGTTCTAAAGTGACCTCGGCATCCGGACCATAGAACGCCACGTGCAGTTCGGTGCTCTCCCCTATAGCCACAATCTGACCATCGGAAAATATCATACAGTCGGCCGGATCTTCGGTCCGGGATTTACGGAAGTATTGTTTTCCAGTGTCAGGGTTCCATCGAGATAGATAACCGCCGATTCGCCCGGTGCTATCATTAAACACGAATTCGTCGTAAGCGTTATATCTTTAAAATAATATACTCCGGTGTGCAGATAGGCCGTATCCGAGGTGCCAAGCTCGATAGACGGCATAGGTGCAGTCCACGAGTATACACCGGTAATTCCGGTCATATTATCGTTGTCGATCGCAGCGGCGTCAAAGTCAACACGCGGAATCGTATCCAGTTCGTACGGTTCAAAACTGTCGTCTTCGATCGCCGGTGACGGTACAGGTGGCGCATACGATTATTTCGCCGGACGTGGAGGTTGAGATATCACCAGCCACATAGGCGCTGTTATCGAGGGTGATCGTTCCGTTAGAGGCAATGTCGCCACCGTAAAGAGTGTCAAGCGTTAAGGCGTAGGTGCCGGAATCGGAGTTATACGAATCGGTGCAGGTGTTGTTGTCCAAGGTGATGCCGTCTTCGCCGAACATCGGCGAATTGAAACGGATAGATCAGTTCAGGTACGGCGAGGGCAGTAAGATTAGCGTGGGCGTCCTGCACGGAGCCGGCCGACTTGATTGTCACCGTGTCGTACATGGGATTGACGGTATCGCCGTGGATTATGATGGTCGAATAGAAACCGCTTTCGAAACTGATATTCGTATAAACGGTATCCAGAGCATTATCCAGATTCAAGTCCACAAAAGCCTTTTTCAGTCCTGCCTCGGCGACATAGAAAGCCAGATCACCGTTCAACTGGTTGAAAGATAAATCTATGTCTGTTTGAGCGGTTTGTACCGCCAGTATTGCCGCAATCATCAACATAAACATTAGCCCCATCGTTATCAAAAGTGCCCCGCCGTGATTCCCTTGAAGCTGGCTCATTAAGTTAGTCTCCTCCTCACATTGAGACATTTCGCATGTTTACGCGCTCCGTGTTGGTAAAAGTTCTAAAACCATCATTGGTCGAAAATGATTCGTCATCTTTGGTGGTTTGCACCTGCACCGTAACCGCCATCTCAGTGGTACCGATAGGCACAAAGTCTATTGAAGTAATGAAATCAGCGAACGTTTCGGGCGCGTTGCTGTTTTCCTGTTTCATCAGTTTGTAGAGTTTTTGCCCTGTCGCTAGGTTCGGGACGGCAACATATTCGGTGTCCGAGAATTCCTGAAGGAAATACATAACGGTATCGGCCTCATCGATGGTGCCCGTGCTGATATAGACAGAGAGACTACAGCCATTGGTATCCCAGGCAGGATGAGTGGGCAACATGTATCCTGCCATGCGCAGGGTCTTGCCGATTTCCTGAAGGCTTGAGCGGCAGACCTGCTGCATGTCGGATATTTCCTGCTGGGTTATCACCTGTTGGTGCATGGTGACATAAAACTGGAAAGCGGAGGCAGCCAGAATTCCGGTAATTAAAACCGCGATGAGCAGTTCGAGCAACGTGAAGCCGGACTCATTGTGGACACTTTTTTCTCTATCGATACGCATTGGTAGTTCCTCTTTCATCAATCGTTGGTCATGTAGGTGGAGTGTCTGGTGGATCTCACGTTGCCCATTTTATCTGTCCATGAAATGATAACATCGATCTTGACCAGATTCGGAGGATTCGATGCTACGGCATCGGCCGGGCTGATAATCACCGTCCTGGAGCAACCGAGAGTGTCTGTGAGAGTATTTGTCTCCGGAGGCAGTTCATACGTTTCGCTTTCAGTATGGACCGTGTCCATCAGTATTCCCGAAGCCTCATGGAGTTCGAGTTGTTGCTTGGCCAATTCGGTAGCAATTGAAAAGTCGCGGGAGATGCTGTTTCCTTCGATCGAGAGGACAACCATAGGTGCGAGTCCCAGAATCCCCACCGCAAGCACGACCATACTGATGAGCACTTCTAAAAGACTGATCCCATGGTCTTCTGAGATACGGTTACTTTGTTTATTAAACATATGCCCGATCATCCTTTCATATGCACAATTATATGTGGCCCGGACAAACCTGTCCTTTTCTGAGAATATCGGCGTTCCGCAGGAAATCTTTAGGAGCAGACGAGCCTCTTTCGTCGCCCTAACGGATTGTTTTGCTTGAGGTTATACTGTCCAAACCTGACATTAAGGGGCAGTTTGCCAAAAACCTCAATACGTATAGATGCCGTCTAAAGGCGATTGCCTCCAGAAAGGCTCGCTAACGGGGTCTGTGTACTCCATAGAAACAGCTGAACTGGTGATTTGCTTTGCAGGGAAATCTGCCGCGGCGCAAAGCGGAGAAACATACTAAGTATGCGGAGAGGCAGGGATTCGAACCCTGGATAGAGCTGTTCGCCCTATAACGGATTAGCAATCCGCCGCCTTCAGCCAGCTCGGCCACCTCTCCGTTGATTGCTTTAAGACGTCGAAAAATATAGGAAATTAGGCGGTAATATCAAGCGATTTAATAGCTGAGGGGGAAATTACTTGAGTGGTAAGACAAGCACTTTTCTATCTTCAAGGCTCAGGACACACTTCTTGGCCTCTCTCAATATTTCTTTGTAGACGATCCCGAAAGCGGCCCTGACCCCGGTATACAAGGTATCTTCGGCAACGATAACGGCACCCTCAAGCTGGGCGAGGGTGTTTTCGATATCCTGCATCTCCTCGGCCAGTCTCTTCAGGTTAGCAGGGATATCTTCTTTGAGCTTCTCGAGTTGCTCGAGAACCTCCTGCTGTTGAGGCGTTAATTTGCTGTCTATTTGCTGGCGGTAGAGAGTGTATAGGGCCTGCCTGACCTTGTCCAGGTCCTGCTGCAGGCGTTTTGTCTCACTTACGTTTTCTTCGTATTTATCCATCAGGGCAGCGTCGTAAGCAACCGTCAGGCGAGTAACAGTCCCGACATTGGAGCCGAGAAAGCTGGCTCTGATCTCTTTATAGGCCTTAACGTCTCCTCCGACGATTTTTCCCTTTTTGCCTTTTACCCAGACATTGCCACCGGCGATTATTCGGCAGTTGATTACTTCACCGCCCACATATATATCGCCACCGGCCTCAATTCGCTGACCCTCGGCATATTTTAGAAAGACATCTCCTTCGGCGCGCATCAGACCCTCGCCTTTGCCGAAGAACCCGCCCTTTATCATGATGTTTCCTTTGACGTCTATGTTGCTGTCCTCGACATTATCGTTGACTTCAAGGTCACCGTCGACTTTCAGCTCGAACCCGGTTTTTATGCCTCCGAGGACACGGACAGAACCGCGACAATCGATATTGCCGACATTGAAGTCGACATCGCCTTTGATAGTCATAACGTCGTTGACAGCTACTTTGCCATAGAGATAGATGATAGCGCCACTGGCCGCAGCCAGAAGCTTCATACCGTCTTCGGAAACGATCGTGTTTATCCCGTGCTTAAACGGCAAGTCCCTGCCGTCGACGCCCTTTATCGGCTTCCCGAATACGTTTGATCCGGGGACACATGGAGTAGGCGGTGTTTTACTGGCCAGCAGCCCGCCCTTCTCGATATTCTGCACGAAGTGTATATTTTTGTAGTCAATGCGACCATCCCGGTCGACATCGGGTCTATGGTCGTGGCTGGTGTCGAAATGGTAGGTGAATTTGGAGTTTTGTCCGCGTTTTGGCGGAATGCCTTTAGCCACCACAATGGGAACATTGTAGGCAGAGCCGGTAATGGCCTGTTCGATGGCGGCCTCATTGAGGCCATAGACGATTTCGGCTTGCTGTATTTCCTGCAGAATTTCCTCGACTGTTATAGGCGGGTCCTCAGCGGGCGGTTCACGCAGAATGATAGACGCGGTCATCGAATCTTTCGTGACCGTTACGGTGACTCTTCTTCTCGGAGTTGTCGTCGGCTGGCCGACATCGCTAACCATGCTCAATCCTATTCGGTTGTCTGCGACACCCTTCCTTTGGAAGACAGCAGTCGCCAGTATGCTCGTTCGACAACGAGCGAGATCTCGTAGCTTTTGAACGGTTTGGTGATATATTCGTCGGCTCCAAGCAGGAGAGCGTCTTTTACAGTGTAAGTATCACCGTAGGCCGTCATAATGATTACCCCGGTTTGGGGGTATTCCTGTTTAATGTGCTTCAGAAGCTCGAATCCGTTCATGCGCGGCATCTTCATATCCGAGATAACAAGATCGACTTCGTGCGCATTCAGAACTTCCAGAGCCGCGACGCCATCCTCGGCCGTGAGGATTTTGTAACCTTCGCGGGCGAGAATCTTCTCAAGCAGCGTGCGCATCATCTCTTCGTCATCGACAATCAGCACGGAAACGGAGCTTTTCATCTATTCAGTCCCCCTTCAAGTATTTCCAGGTCACACTTACGATAACATACCAGGATCATTGTTGCCCGATTACCTTTCCAGCGTGGCCATAACTTCGGCAATGAAGTTTTCAAGCATTATCGGTTTATACATTACGCGGCAAGCTCCCATCACGCCGGCCTCATTGACGATTTTGTCGGTAGCATTTCCGGTAATTATCATTACCGGCACATGGGGTGAGACTTCCTTGATAGCCTGCAGCACCTCAAGACCCGACATTTCCGGCATGATAAGGTCGAGCGTGATCAGGTCGTACCGGTTGTTACGAGCCTTTTCGATGGCATCGACACCGTTGTCAGCCATCTCGACGGTGAAGGCGCTGGTCAACTCACAGAAGTCCCTGAAGACTTCCTGAATCCATTTCTCGTCATCGACGATAAGGACACGGAACGGGTCTCCCCGCTGCGTAGCCATGGCATTCAATTTTTCAATAATCGCTTGCGGCATGATTTGTTCACCTCATTTCACTATTCGATAATTTCCGCGGTCATATTTTGATGTCCGTTTCTTTGGCGAGAGTTCTCATAATCTCACCACACTGATGTAAGATCGATTCAAGTTTCCGTTCGATGTGATCGACTCCGTGTCCGGAGGGAACATCGAAAGCCATGGTAACTTTGTTGCGAGCGGCAGCAATCACCGCGGCCAGTTCCTGAACGACCTTTACAGACCCATTGATAAGTCTGATAAACTCCGGCTCCATCCGGTTCAATTCCTCTGATTGCGCTTTGGCTTTGGCCAGATAGATGGCCAGGTTCAGCGCCAGTGTTTTGACCGTTTCGTTGAGTTCATCAACCTGCGTCAGCAGCTGGAGTTCGGTATCTCGATTGTGTTCGTTATTCACTTACCACCATCAATTCTCGAATGTTTTGTTTGAGTGGCTCCAGATCGGACGATTTCACGACATACCGGTCGGCCAGCCATGATTTGAAATCGGATTTATATGTACTGTAAGCCGAATTTACAATCAGGCACGTCTCCGGGGATACGTCGCGCAGCTTCCCGAGCAATTCCAGTCCGGACATCCCGGGCATTTCGATGTCGACAATGGCCAGAGAATAGTCCATCTCGGAAATACGCTGCAATGCCTCGTCGGCGTTAGCCGCCGTCTCGACGGTATAGCCGTCTTTGGTCAACTCCCGGCTGTACAGCAGCCTCAGAGAGTCATCATCGTCTACAACAAGAATTTTGTTCGGCATATTATTTCTCCTGGGCTATTGGCAGTTCAACGAAAATGGTGGGAGCGCCGGTTTCTTCCGAGCAGATGCCAAATGACCCTCCGTGATATCTGATGGTTTCACCGGCCACCAGAATCATCAGACGCAGAGCCGCCTTATTTTCGCTAAAGATTTGCCTGAGCGCCTTCACGGTCTTATCGCGGTCGCGCCCTTCAACATTTATCTTTATCAACATAACTGCGGTATTGTCTTTGCGTTCGGTTCTGACCTCGGCTGTACCCGGAGGGATCAGATCCTCGGCTACGAGTCTGAAGAACTGATAGAAGGCGTGGGACAGCTGGTCGTAGTTGCCAAATACTTTCATCGGTTGCGGCGAAAGTGACTGAGTTATGTTGACATCGAGTTTCCGCAGTCGGCCTTTGAGCAGTTTGAGATTTTTATCGACCAGGTCGGAGAAGCCGAACTCGCATTGATCGCTCTTGCTGGCTTTGTGGAAGTCCAGCACCTGGTTAAGGATAGCCTCGCTGCGGGCGGTTTCACTGGCAATGATCTGCAGATACTGCTTTTGTTCTTCGGTAGCATCGGATTTGAGCATCAGGTTGGCGAAACCACCGACCACAGCCAGAGGGTTGCGAAGTTCGTGCGCAATGGCCGCCGTGAGTTCTCCGATGATCGACAGCTTTTCGATCTTGATAATATGGTCCTGGGATTCTCCCAGTAGAATATTCAATTGTTCCAGTTGGGAAGCGCGCGTGATTTGTTCTTCGTAGAGTCGGGACCTTTCCATTGCCACAGCCGCCTGGTTGGCCAGAATTTGAAGGAGCTGCACCGCGCCGTCGGAGATGGGCTTGCCGGTGATAGCGCAATCGGCGGCAAGCATACCCGTCAGGTGTCCTTTGCTCACCATTGGAACCAGAGCCACATTTCGTGAGCCGAGGCGGTCCAGAAACGACGCCGTGGGAGTGTCTATTTCATCACCGGCGTCAAGATTCATCCAAACGCCATCTTTACACGCGGTGGCTATCAGGGAGTCATCGCTCAGATCAAATATCATATTCTCGATAAGTCTGTTGGTGGAGTTCTTATTTCGAACCGATTCCCTGGTTCCGGGCTGAAGAATTTCATCGAGCGACAGGTCTTTGGATTCGAGTTCGCGCCAGATATATCCGGCCTCTTCGGCCGAAGTTGGCCCGACTGCCAGATGCCCTCTGAGGCACTCGGTGTGGCTGTCGTAAAGAAACAGAAAGGCGCGGTTGAACCCCAAACCCTGCGAGGCAGTGGCGCCGGTCAAAATCACTTCGAGTATCTGCTCCAATTCGCATGACGATGAAAGTGACGAGGCCACCGTGGAAAGGATATTGAGGTCTTCAAGATGGTCAATCTGGGTAGATTCATTCGAACGGCCTGTTTCGGACTCCCGCACGACGCCGAGAATCAACTCCGGCTCACCGGACTGGGGCGCAATCGCCTTACAGCAGATATCGAGAACCAGGTATAGACCACTCGGATTGGTACAACTGATATTTTTTTGACAGAAAGACCGCGAGCCATCCAGAATACCGGGCACCATCCCGGCCAATCCGGTTGCCAGAATGGTGTCGATAGCCGAGATATGCTTCTGGCCCCAGGCATCGGTGTCCAGAGCGAAGATTCTCGTGGCCGTGCTGTTGTACCGAATCAGGAATCCATCACTGTTCAAAAGAAACAGACCCACATCGATGCAGTCCAGTCCCTGCCAGAGGGAGGCATACGTACCCGGTGATCCGGTCTGTGCTACACTATCAAACATTTGTTACCACCGTCTTGTTGTTTCCGGGCTCGTCGGGAACGGTTTCGTCGGACATAGCGCGAAGGTCCGCGTATAGCTTGAGTATCTTTTCATTGGCCGTTCGGAGTTTTGTTGTGGCATTCTCCATGCGCTTGATTCTCGATAGCGTCTTCTGGTCCATGGTTGTCTTTTCCAACAGCATGCACTGAAGGTTACCCAGCAACACCGAGAGTGAATTATTGATATCGTGGTTTATCACGGCAATGGTTTCGGAGATTTCTATCAGCCGTTCCTTCGGCACCGATCGTGTCTCCATATCACCCTGGTTAATCAGGATCTTTTCTGTACGCCGGCACAGGTCCTCGAATTTTCGTTGATAGGCCAGTTTTTCGAGTGAAAGTCCGATATGGTCGGCCACTGTCATGAGCATGTCGGCATGCTCCTGACTGAAGCCACCGGGGGTATTGCTTCCCAGATTGATCACGCCGATGATTTCATCCGAAGCCGTGAGCGGCACGGATAAAAATGACGCGAAATCGGCGTCAGGGTCGAAATCCTTGCGGCCGCTACGATCGGACAGCAGGGTTGGTTTCTTACTGTGTGCCGTCCAGCCCGTCAGGCCCTGTCCACCGTCGATGCTGAAGAAGTCGAGGGCCACCACCCGTGGTCCGAGACTGGCCGTTTCGATCAGGGCTTTCGTTTCCCGATCGAACACAAACACGGTGCCGGCATCGAAGGCGACCATTTTTTTGAGTTTGGTCAGGATGAACCGGTAGATTTCGGCCTCCGGTAACGCCTTGCGGCAGGCGGCCGCTATCTCGGCGACTATGCCCAGTTCACTGTGTTTAGTTCGAGCTGTTTTTGGCGGACGTTTCGTTTTCATGTCTTAGTAGCCTATCGCCCTCCGGCAAGTGCGCTTACGCGGTCGGCAAGATGTTCGCACAGGCTTTCTTCAAGTTTGCCGAAAAACCGGATTTTGTCCGGAGCTGTCAGATGCAGATCGGGATCGTTGATTTCGTCATCCATGGTAGCCTGAAAGATCCGGGGGCCTTTGCGTTCGAGCTTGAACGGCTCGGCCGAAAGCAGCTTACCGCGGGACAAATCGATCAGGCGCATCTCGCCTTCGATAATCCCGACATTCTCGTATTTGTGAAAAACCAGCGGTACGTGAAAACCTTTTCGCTTCTCGAGCCTTTCGCTGGTAATTTCCACAACCATCAGATAACGGCCGCCCACTTCCCGTCCCCAGTCAAGAAGGCTGTCGATATTGAGATGATCTTCCGGGAACGGCAATTGACTGTCATCGTTCACCCCTATCAGGCGCACGCGGAGGTCGCCCCGGCGCGTCAGATGTCGCTTGAGGGTCTGATCCACCTGCGAATCACTGTAGGCAAGCGGCGGCGTGATGACGTTTACCAGAAAATCACGATCCGTCGGGGCCGCAAACAGCCCGCCGGCGAGCAAAGTCACCAGCAACGATATCCAATATCGCTTTATCAAAGCTATTCTCCTTATTCGGCGGCCGAATCGGAATAGAGGTACCGACTGAGAACCTCATGGACTCTTTCTTCGAAACCGCTGACATTTTCACTGAGCAGATCGATTTCAGCTTCGGAGAGCATGTCTCTCAGATTCTCTTTGGTGATGAATTCGATTCCTACCAGGTAACCGTCTTCGTCCTTTTCCACACGTTTGACCACGCCGAGGATATTGTCGAGTTTTTCGACTTCCTGTAAGCGAAGCCTCATCAGAACGATATCCGCGGTGTTGATAGACTGGCTCAGGTCAACGAGAATGCCTCCGGCGGAGATGTTGAGAATGCTGCCCTGGAAATGATACTCCTCTTCAGGGGTGAAATTGGACAGACAATCTTTAACAGACTTCAAATCCACCGGTCCGGTTATCTCGAGTCGGATGAACCGTCGTTTGTTTTCGTATTCCATCTTGAAGGGTTTTCTTACTTCAACCCTTTTGTCTCCGATATCAACCTCGGAAACGAATCTGACTTTGTCGGTGTTTTTCATCTAATTGCTCCTGTTTTTTTATGACTTCTGCTGGCGTACTGCCAATTCTCTGTTCAATTCTTTTCTCCGGGAATCGCTGTACTCGAACACAACCGGAGGAAATTTTTTTATTGCCGACACACCAAAGTGCTTGTCTTTGACTTCGCTGACTATGAACTCTACGCCGACCCGGTATCTGAACCGGTCAATTGCGTGAGAGTACCGCACCTGTCCGAGGATCAGCGCCGGGAAGCCGATGTCACGCAGATCTATGCTTAGCAACAGGTAGCTGGTGTGGTTGAGTTGCTTGGGTAGACAGAGCTGAACACCGCCGCTGGAGAAATCGACAGAGTCTGTCTCTATCCATCGAAGTTTGGATATCCGCTGGGGATCGAAATCACGCGAAGGAAGCACGGCACATTTTACCGGCCGTGATAATTGGTATCTGGTGTACCGCCGTCTTGACAGGGGTACCAGTTTTTCCCCAAGGACCAGAGTACATTTGCCGCCGCTGGTTCTTTTCAGCCGGGCATCGACCGAGATGCGCTGGCCGCGGTAGACGAATTGCACTATAGCTTTTTGATTATTTATCAGGCTATCGATCATGCCGTTGGCGCCACTGCGGTCGACCGTAATCGAGCCGTTGGACACCAGAATAACTTTCGTCGACAATGACTTGCCTTCGTACTGCTCGGTGAAAAGGACGACTTCATGTCCGACCAGCGAAGACAGGTCAACATCGGATATGTCGATGGAAGTATGTTCCGTCGGTATGGTATAGTCTTGCTCGGACATAGTTATATCAATCCTTTTTTCCGGAGTTCAATCTGCTGCTGGAAAACGAACGTAACCAGCCGATTTTGAGCGGCATGGTCGAATTCGAGCACGGTTGACGGAAGATTTGCCAACTCGCTTGCATAGAGGTAGTGCGCCAGACTATCGGAACGGATGAATTCGATTCCGGCAAACTGATGCTTGTCCTTAAGCAATGATCTCCGGCATATCGCAGCTATCGGTTGTGGCAACTGCAGTTTGGAAAAAACATCGGCCTTGACCAGAAGGATATCCGGTGGTTCGAGATTATCATCGCTGCGCAGGAGCATTCCGCCCCCGCTTAAGTTCTCGCACGTGGACTGATGCCAGACCAGATTCCGGCTGAAATCCCGGGAACCCAGGTTAGCATAGCGGGTATTGCTGGACAAATCGATTCGCACGAACTGTCGCCTTTGCACTCGTCTTATCTCTGTGGGGAGAGTGAGAGTATATGCCCGCTTGTCGTTCTCTTCGATGTGATGTATATGAGAATAGAACTGGTAGACGGCGTCTTCCTTGATTACCAGTACCACCACTTCACAGTTGTCCCTCAGCAGTGTATGTCCCTGCTGAAATTCCGGATTGCTGATTATTATGCTGTCATCGGCAAAACCTTCAATTCTGGTCAGATAGACACCTCTGCTGTCACCCTCGCCGATAACAATCTCGATTTTTTCCCATAACCTCAGCGGTTCCGGTATTTGCGGCAGTGTTAGTTGCATAAGTTCCATCCCCTCCTAAGCTGACTTGAGAGCCTCCATGTTGGCCTTCCCCTGTTCTATAGCCAGTTCCAAAATCTTCCGGGCCAGCGCCGTTCGAGACGGATCCTTACGATTCTGGTATATGAATTCCTGTCCGTGCTTGATAGTACTGTTAAAGTACTGACGGGCCTGGTCGTAGTCGCCAATCCTGCGGGAGAGTTCGGCTATCAGGTATGAAGCCTGAATCTGCTGGTTGCCGGGCGAGATGTCGCGTCCGCCGGCAAAGGCCTCGACATAGTACTGTATCGCTTTCTCCAGTGCCTCTTTTTCATTGGTCACGACGCCATCCCACCGACTCTTGAGAGTCAGCAGGAACTCGGTAAAGGAATGGTATTGTCCGAAAGTGGCGCCATCGGCACCGCCCGCATCGCCAAGAGCCGCAGCCTTGTATTCGTGCAGCAGGGTTAAGAACTCGTCGAGCTTTTTCTCCGAATCGCCCACCAGGCTTTCCAGTTGCTCCACCTGGGGTTGGAATTTCTCGCGATACGGATATATCCGCGACTTCACATCGGCCGGAATCTCACCGGCTTCGAAGTGCGAAAACAGGTGGCGCGAGAATGATTCCAGGCTTCTGCGATTAGTCGAAAGAGATTCCTTCATCTGGTGAAACTGGTTGTCAATCTCAAGCATCAGGCCTTTAAGAAACTGCAAGCTCGGGTTCTCGCCTCTTTCCAGATCGCGGTAGACCCAGGCGATTCTCAAGTAGAATCTGCCGAGATCAAGATTGCTCTGTCGTTCGGCCAGCATCTCGTCGAAAGCGGCGAGCAGCAGTTTCAGAATGGCCGATTCGTTCGGATGGCCGGTAACGTCAATCGCCTCACCGATCGTTCTCATGATGGAATCCGCCGTGGCAAGCTGATCCAGGTGCTTTTCTTTGACGGTTTTGAGACGGTAGGCTTTGAAATTATTGTCGTTTTTCCAATCTTTGAAGTTGTTGGCGAATTCTCTGGTGTAAAAACAATTACTGCAGGTGGCAGTAAAGAAGACCAGCGGGTTGTAACCCTGATATCGGGGGTATCGCCATTGGATTTCCTTGGGACAGAAATCCGTATCACGCCCGTTTTCGTAGAATGCACCGACTTTCACCGTTTCGTATTCGTTGATAGTCTTGCAGATAGGACATTCTACTTTTGACAGAAAGAATGGGCTTTCGTTTGACATGTTTATCTCCGTTATCGATTAACTTCTACTCATGCTTAAAAGAGACAGCTCTGCCTCTGATATGGGAAGTACCCGTTTTATTCTCTCGTTTGTCGCCCCGGCCTTCAGCATACCGCGCGCAATTCTTATAATCTCGGCTCTGTCGCGCCGATCGGAGGAAGTGGTCTCCCGCATCGATTCGGATTTGCCTTCAGGAGCCGACCCGGTAGCGTTTTCGTGACCGAGCTTGATAAACTCCACGCGACGTTTTTCGGTTTCCGCGACGGTGCTTGCGATGGCTTGCTGTTCGGCGGCTATCGGTTCCGATGATTGAGCAACAGCAACGTTTTTCCTGCGACCGGCAAACAGGGAGTATATCAGGACCGAGATAGCTCCCGCGATCAGGTAGCCTCCTACGTTCAAGGCCATATCGATGATGAATTCCTGTGAAATATCCATTTTCACGAATCCTTTGTTTATGCGGTTAGATCTATGTGTTCTACTTTAGAATCCTCTGTTACCGGCGTTTCATCCGCTTCAGGTTCACTCTCGACGTTCTCGGTGTCGGCCTGTTTCGGAGATTGTTCTTCGGGTTCATCGGTAACATCGGGTTCACTTTTCAAAATTACTTCGTCGCGTTTTGCGTGTTTTTTCTTCAGTTTCTCTTTCATCTTCTCTTTGAGCGCGTTGGAAAAGCCATTATCCTTTTTCTCCGGGTTTGAGCGGTCGGCCGGATTGACTTTTTCCGAAGGCTGATGGTCGGGCGCATGTTCAATGCGCTCTAATGATTCCGTCATCCTTTAGGCTCCTTAAGAATCCTCGAAGGTCACTTATCCTGTCAGGGCGAATTTCTCCCTGACCATTCCTCGCAGTTTAACCACCGCGCGAGTATGTATTTGCGATACGCGCGATTCGGAGATTGACATCACTTCGCCGATCTCCTTCAAAGTCAATTCCTCGTAATAATACAGGGCGATAACCAGTTTCTCCTGCTTGGTGAGCCTGTCTATGGCCACGCCGAGGAACGATTTCAGTTCTTTCTTTTCGATTTCACCCAGGACACTCAGTGTTTCCCGGTCGATTACCGTTTCAATGCGCGGGACCTGGCGGTTGTCATCCTCACGATAAATCACTTCGTCGAGCGACAGGATACCCGTACCCGATACATCCTCGAGAGTGTTGTGCAGCTCTTTGAGGGTGATGTTCATCTGTTTTGCCAGTTCCATCTTTTCCGGCGGACGTCCGAGATCATTTTCAAGCACGTTGTAAGCTCTTTCTATCTCTCGCGATTTCGCGCGGGTCGAGCGCGGTACCCAGTCCAGAGCCCTGAGTTCATCGAGGATGGCTCCCCGGATGCGAGGGACGGCATACGTTTCAAACTTGACGCCACGCTGCGGGTCGAAGTTCGCGAAAGCCTCGATCAGACCGATCACCCCGGTGCTGATCAGATCGGACAGTTCAACCGATCGGGGAAAACCCATGGCCATGCGAGTTGCCACATTGCGAACCAGCGGGATGTACTTGGACAGAAGGTCCTTCCGGATCTCATCCGTGCCGAGTCGATGGTATCGAGACCAGTCCCGATCGCTGACATCCCACTTTTTGATTCTTCTTCTCCGCGTTGCGGAAAAGGTGTTTTCCAGAACCTCAGGTGTTGCGTCTTTGTCAGCTCGCTTCGTTTGGTTTTTAATTACGGTAACCATTTGACAGCTATTCCCTTATATCGGCCGGAGCCGCGGTTTCATTTATCGTCTTTTCTGTTGATAGCAGGGCGGTAACAGATGCTGATACCGGCCAGCCAAAACTCTTGAAGATATTAGCAGCAATTAAAGTAAGTTCTTGTATGGCAGAGGATTGCCGACTCAGACGACTCAGGGTGGTCTGCCCGGCGACACTCTCGCGGAAGAGTCTGCTCTCGCTCACATAGCCTATGAGCGCCGGAGCATGACCCAAAAAACGTTCACTTAATGCACACAGTTTGCCAAAAACGAAGTGCGCCTCCTGTTGCGAGGTGGCGCGATTGGCCAGAAGACGGACATCGATTGCGCCGTCAGTGGCCCGAAGGTGCTTGTATAAACCATAGCAGTCGGAGATCGACGTAAGCTCAGGCACAAAAGTCAGCAAGGTGACATCGCTGCCGTGTGCCATCACGGTGTCGGCTTTGGAAATTCCCGAACCGTGATCCATGAGGATTATGTCGTAATCTTTTGCGACCCGTCGCAGGTTGATCATAGTCGTCGCGATAGGCTTTATGTCGCCATCGACGAAGACCGGCTGTCCGGCCCCGGCAGCCATCAGATCGAACCCGTGCGCGGTGGTGGTGATTGCTTCGCGCAACGAAAGGTCGCCGCGTATGAACTCTCTGAAGCCATAATCGCAACCGGTGTTGGTAACGATATGAGCATTGCCGCAGTTGATATCGCCATCCACGAGCAGAACCCTGGCGCCAAGAGCGGCCATTCGCTCGGCAAGATTCACCACCAGCACCGTCTTGCCCACCCCGCCCTTACCGGAGAGGATGGAGACGACTTTTACCGTGCCACTGTTGATTCGGCGCGGTGTGGTTTTCTTGTCTTCGAATCTATTCACTCGTCACCTCAGAGTTCAGAAGCATTCCGGCCAGGTAATCCGGGTCCGGTGATTTCAGGTCGCCCATTCCGCCCGGAGCGTCGGAAACAAAAGCCATTTTCAGACCGGTCGATTTAGCGGCAGTGACCGCCGTACCGTGGCAACTGGCCAGGTCCTGCATGGTGAGGACCAGATGAGTCGGGTGGAGTTCTTTGAGACGTTTGCTTATTTCGAAGACATCGCGTGAACGCGTCAAATACGAGAAGACCGCAAAGGTATGGGTGGGGTTGATCTGCTCGATGCGGGCACGCAGGGCTTTCAGTTTTTCCGTGTCAAACGGCATGGCCGGAGCGTCAATGAGTGTGACAGCGTTCTTGTCGGACGCGTTCTCGGTGTCAATCTTGAGAGGGTCGACAACCTCGATACCAAGAATCTCGGCATAGCTGCAGATTTCATCAAAGGCGCCCATCTTGAAATTGTCGAGGGTGAGCAATCTGACGCTACGGTGCTGTCTGGCAACCAGGGATGCCGCCAGCTTGCCCATTACCGATGATTTGCCGCTACCGGCGGGACCGACAAAGACGGCGGTGTCGCCGTGCTTCAGCGTTATTTCGCCTGAAATCATACCGCGGAGTTCATCGGCCAGTCTCTGACGGGCAACGGTTGTTATGTCGGACGTGCCGTCGTAATTTTCCGTGACCGACGAAATGAACGACTCCAGGTAATCATCGGGAAGATCGGCCTCTTTGAGGCAACGGTGAATCTTCTGAAACATCTCCAGCCGGCTGAGGCCATCGGGTTGGATTCCCAGGCTCAGCAACTGGTTGAGTTTGCGGTCGATAGCAACGATTCTTTCTTTCAGATAATCGGTGTCGACCGGCATTGTCGGCTCGATAGGACTGACAGTCTGAGGAGTACTCTCCGGCTTTGATACCGGGGCGTCAGCCACTATCGTCTTCGAGTCGGACAGGACATCCGAAGTGCGTGCTACTGATGCTTTCTCCAGACAGGCGGTAACCTCGAATAAAGCTTTCCTGTCCTTGCCAGCCACCTGACGAGTCTTGAGTACGATGGCGTCGCCACCCATTTCTTTGCGAATCCGTTTGAGGGCGGCCGCCGACGATTCTTCAGTGAAGGTTTTAATTATCATCTTCTATCCTCACCATGCCTGTTGAGACCAACTCAACGTCGGGTAATATTTCGTTGTATGAGACAACTGCCAGATGCGGGAAGACGGCCTCGACCAGTCGCCTCAGGGCCAGTCTGATATTCGGCGAGCAGATACACAGCGGGACATAACCACCGGCCTGCATCAGGTCAGTTTGTTTTCCGATCAGCTTGAGGAGCTTCTCTGTCAGAGCCGGGTCGAGGACCAGCATCAAACCCTGCTTGGTGTTCTGCACCGCGTCGGATAGTTTCTGTTCGATCGCCGGATCGATCGTAAAGACATTGACCTTGCCCGTCTTATCGCGATAGAGTTCCGTTATCTGCCGCTTGAGCGACATGCGGACATACTCGGTGAGAACATCGGTATCTTTGGTAGCGTGGATATAGTCCGAAAGCGTTTCCAGCACGGAGGCCAGGTCGCGAATCGGCACTTTCTCCCTGAGCAACGACACGAGGACTTTCTGCAGCGTTCCCAGTGATACCGTTTCCGGAATGACCGAATCTACGAGCGCCGGATAATCTTCTTTGAGAGTGTCGATCAGGTGCTGAACATCCTGGCGCGTCAGAATCTCATAAGCGGCATTGCGAATGAGTTCGGTCAGATGCGTGGCCAGAACGGCCGCCGGTTCGACAACCGTATACCCTTTGGCTTGCGCGACTTCTTTGAGATTCGGTATGACCCAGGTAGCCTGAAGACCGAAGGCAGGGTCTCTGGTTTCGAAACCATCGACTCTGTCCTCAACGAAACCCGGATTGATGGCCAGGAAGTGATCCACCATCACTTCGAAGCCGGCAATCCGAATGCCTTTGAGCTTTACCTGATATTCATTCGGCTTCAACTGGACATTGTCACGTATCCGCACCGGCGGAACCACAATCCCCAGCTCAGCGGCCAGTTGTTTTCTGATAGAGGCGATCCGGTTGAGCAGGTCGCCACCCTGCCGCGTGTCAACCATCGGAATCAATCCATAGCCGATTTCCAGGCCGAGCGTATCAACCTTCAGCAGGTCTTCGGTTCGCTCTTTCGGCTTCTGTGTCTGGGTGCTGGCCTGCTTGGACTGCTCCTGGGCCGCCTGTACCTTTCGACGGGTAGCCTCGCGGGTAGCATAGCCAACCCCACCAACCACCAGACCGAGGGTCATGAAAGTCAGCGTCGGCATCCCCGGGAGTAATCCGAAAAGGATGAGGACACTTGCGGTCACGAGGATAGCGCGTGGTTTATTCGTCAACTGGGCGGCAAGGTCGGTGCCCATATCGGCTGTTGCGGCGGATCTCGTTACGATGATACCCGACGCGGTTGATACCAGCAGCGCCGGAATCTGGGTCACGAGACCGTCACCGATCGACAGCAAACTGTATGTTTTGATAGCATCTGCGAGCGCCATTCCATTGAGCGCGATACCGATGATGAAACCACCGATGATGTTGATAAGCGTTATGAGAATACCGGCGATAGCGTCGCCGCGGACAAATTTGGAAGCACCGTCCATCGCACCGTAAAAGTCAGCTTCGCGGGCGATTTCCGAGCGGCGGTCTTTGGCCTGTTGTTCGCTGATGATACCGGCGTTGAGGTCGGCATCGATAGCCATCTGCTTGCCCGGCATGGCATCCAGAGTGAATCGGGCGGCTACTTCGGAAATACGTCCTGCGCCCTTGGTAATAACCACGAACTGGATGATGACCAGGATGACGAAGACGATGAAACCGACTACGTAGTTGCCCTGGACCACGAAGTTACCAAAAGAGTTGATTACCTCACCGGCATAGGCTTGACCGAGAATCAACCGGGTCGAGGCCACGTTCAAAGCCAGCCGCATCAGGGTCACGATCAGCAACATTCCGGGGAATACCGAAAGGTCGAGCGGACGCGTGACATAGAGCGTGGTCAGCAGCACTACCAGCGAGAAGGTGATATTGAAGGCCAGCGCAAAGTCGAGCAGGGCGGTGGGAATCGGAATTACGAGAACACCGATAATAGCAACCACGCCCAGCGCCAGGACGATATCGGAGCGCGAGGAAATTTTCTCCAGCATAGTGGATTGTGAAGCGTTCTGCGCCATATTACCTTATCACCTTTTCCTTCATGCGGTAGACATAAGCGAGTAACTCGGCCACGGCGTTGTACAGGTTGGCCGGGATCAACTGGCCCACATCGCACATCTTGAACAAAGCTCGGGCCAGCGGCTTGTCTTCGATCACCGGTATACCGTGCTCGATAGCGATTTCCTTGATGCGCTGCGCGATCAGACGTTCACCTTTGGCGACAACGACCGGAGCGGTCATCTCGGACGGATCGTATTTGAGGGCCACCGCAAGGTGAGTCGGGTTGGTCACGACAACGTCAGCAGTCGGAACGGCTCCCATCATGCGGTTACGCGCCATCTGGCGCTGCAACTGACGTACTCGCGATTTGATCTGCGGGGAACCTTCGGTATCTTTGTATTCGTCTCTTAAATCCTGCTTGGACATCTTGATTGATTTTTCGAATTCATAGCGCTGGTATATGTAATCGAGGATGGCTATGGCGAGAATGACGGCGCCGATCTTGATAACGAGCATCAGCGCCATCTTGCCCATCATCGTGGCCAGCTGCACCACCGACATATCGGGAAGCAGGAAGAACGAACTGAACTCTGATTTAATGACTTTGTAAGCGACGAAGCCGATAATGAACAGCTTGATTGAGTCGCGGACGAGCTGTACCAGCGAGCGCAGCGAAACGAGCCGCTTGAGACCGTTGACGAGATTCAACTTGTCTAACTTGAGCTCCATCGATTTGGGCGTAATCTTGAATCCCACCTGCGCCACGTTGACGCCAAAGGCCACCATCACCACCAGCGCGAAGACCGGTCCGAGGATGATAAAGAACTTGAGCATGTTGTCGGCAAACACCCTGGCAAAGGTCGGGTCAGCCAGGGCAATCTGCGGAGCATTGGCCATCGTGTAGCTCATCAGCTGCATGGTCTGCTTAGCCAGGTGCGGACCCATCATCCACAGCGACAGAAAACCAAGGCAGAGAATAGCTGCCGAGTTTAGTTCCATCGACTTTGCGACCTTTCCTTCTTCGCGGGCCTTAGTCCGCCGCCGGCTGGTCGCCTTTTCCGTTCTTTCTTGAAATCCCTGGTCAGCCATTTGTGCTTATGCTCTTCCCAACGAATAGAGCAGCAACCGCAGTTCGGTATCGAAATAGCCCACTGCTTTCTCGACCACGTAGGTGAACAGCGGCAGCGACATCGCCATAACCGTCAACCCGACAGCAATCTTGATAGGGAAACCGACAAAGAAGACGTTCATCGTCGGCATCGTTTTCGCAATCGTTCCCAGCGCCACATCGGTCAGAAACAGCGTGATCATTATCGGCGAGGCTACTTTGAGAGCTATCACGAAGATGTAGGCGGAGTACCGAATGATCAGTTCACCGGTAGAGCCGTACTCGGTGACACCGCCGGGCGGAATCACCTGATAGCTGTCTGCGAATGCATTTATAATTACATGGTGCCCGTTAATACTCAGGAAAAACAAAATGGCCATGACATACAGAAAGCGACCGATGATCGAAATCTGGTTCGACATGTTGCTGTCGAACACGGTCGCGAACATGAAACCAATTTGATAGCCTATCATAGAACCGGCCGTGAGAACGCCGATAAAGATCAACCGGAAGAACAGGCCAATCACGAATCCGATCAGAAGTTCGTTGAAGGCCAGGCCGGCCAACTGCCACAGCGAAGTGACCTGGTTGAATGAATCAGCATTCGGAAGAGCCGGAAGCAGGACTATAGCCAGAAGGAGTACCAGTCCTACCCGGACAAGCATGGGGATAGCTTTGTCGCCTAAAACCGGTGCCGTGATAAGCAGTCCTGATGTTCGCAGGATGATGAGAAGCAGAACGATTAGCTTATCAGCACCAAAATTTATGAAGTCGAACAAGGCTAAAATCCTCACAATACGGGTTAATCGCTTATTGCTATCACAAAACTTGTGCCAGACTGAAACAGTTTAATTGCGAACAATAAGTCGCTGCCCTGTAAGGACTTAGCTTTTGTAATAATTGTATCCGGTTATGGCCGGAAGATTATTGAGGAAAATATTACCAGTGCTGTTGGAAAAAAGTTCAAGTGGCTGTTTTTGGGGAATTTGCATCATCCTGCCAGAGTGGGAATAAGTTCAAACATGTGGCGGGTGAAATCGGTCGCCATGTTGATCATCCAGGGCAGAAATATCAGCAGGGCCAAGGCCACGGCAAGGATCTTCGGAACGAAGGTAAGCGTCATTTCCTGAATTTGAGTGATGGCCTGAAAGATGGAAATGATAAGTCCCACGACCAGGGCAAACAGAAGCAACGGTCCTGAAATCATCACCGTCAGCGTCAGGGCCTCACGACCTATCGCAACTACCATTTGGGGTGTCATTTTATCATACCTTTCTTACATGTGGAACGATTCTACGAGCGATTTCATCAGCAGGTACCAGCCGTCGACCAGCACGAACAGAAGGATCTTAAACGGCAACGAGACAATAATCGGCGGCAGCATCATCATACCCATCGACATCAACACCGAGGCCACGACCATGTCTATCACCAGAAACGGTACGAACAATACGAAGGCAATCTGAAAGGCCGTACGCAGCTCGGAAATCACATATCCCGGAACGAGCACGTGAATCGGAATATCCTCCGGTTTTTCCGGTGTTCTAGCTTGGCGATATCGACAAACAGGGCCAGATCCTTTTCTCTCGTCTGGGAGAGCATAAATGTCCTGAAGGGATCGATGGCTTTATCAAACGCCTCTTCTTTGTTCATCTGTTCATCGAGATACGGCTTGATACCTTCGGTGTAGGATTTATCGATGACCGGCGACATGACAAAGAAAGTCAGTATCAGCGCCAGCGCGACCAGCAACTGGTTCGGCGGCATCTGCTTTATCCCCATTGCCTGACGCAAAAAGGACAGCACCACCGTGAACCGTATAAACGATGTTACCATGATCAGAATCGACGGCGCCAGTGCCAGAACTGTCATCAGGATGACTATCTGCAGTGTCGTCGTGAGTTCACCGCCGTCGGCGGATTCGCCGACTTCGACTGAAATTTTGGGGATGGTCTGGGAGTACACTTCTGCAGTCAGCAGAAAGAGCATTCCCGCCGTGAGTGAGATCTTCTTTGTTATGTTCTTCATGTCCTATATCTCTGGTTACCCCGCAACATCCAATGTCACCGGGGGGATGGTCAATCCAATTGGTCGTGCTATCACTGCCCGACCGGTTCTAAAGCGAATCTTATGTCTCCAGGGCGGTTTTCCCCGCTCGCTTGAGACTGATCTCCTTTATCTTGTCAGTGGCATGTCTCAACAGACTTCCGAAACTTTCGCCTTCAATTTCAGGTGCAACCGTGGCGAGGACCTTCCTGGTCTCTTCGCTATCAAGTTCGGTCAGCACCGAGATCTGGTTTTCCGTCATCCCAACCAGAACCGATTTGTCGGCGACTCGCAGCAGCGAGACACTCTTTTTTGGAGCTATGTATGTGGTCTCGATCACTTCCAAGAGGTTGTTCTGCCTGTTACCGGTGTATTTCTTGCCCATGAGGCGTTTCAACAGATAGATGCCCACATAGATTGCGGCCACGACGACTATCAGGGCGCTAAACAGCTTCAACAGCGAGGGTGTGGCTGATGAGAGGAAGGAGGGGACATTTTCCCCGGCACCATCGCTTGAAACCTGTGGAGGCACTGTCGCCTGGGTGTCGGTCGTTTTAACCGCCCTGGCCGGGTCGGTATTTATGACCAGCACACCAATCAACGCCACAATGACAATCACCAGGACTGCCAGACGTGAACGTCGATTCACCTTAAGCTTCTTCTCCAAGTGACTTCAACCTTTCTTCCGGCGTCATCAACTGCGTAATTCTCACACCGAAGTTTTCATCGATTACTACCACCTCTCCCTTGGCCACCACTTTCTGGTTGACCAGAAGGTCCACGGGTTCTCCGGCAAGCTTGTTAAGCTCCACCACCGAACCGGGTCCCAGGGCAAGAATATCGGAGATCGACATTCTGGTGCGCCCGAGCTCGATAGAGATGGGCAGGTTAACATCCATCAGCAGATCGATATTGCGGCTCTGGGAGTGCCCGGCCGGCTCCGACAGTTGCTGGAACTCGGCTTTGGAGACGGAAGTCGAGCCGAAATTGATATCATCGACATTCGCCTTCTGCTCGTCATCCGGCAGGTCCTCGAGCATTGCCATCATCTCTGCTTCGGCATCGGCCTCTTTGGAATTGCCCGCGTCGCCCGGGGCGTCCTCCTGCCCTGCTTCGGCAGCGGCCGCTTCCTCCGACACAGCAGCTTCGGCTTCAGCCGGCGCCTGCTGTTCGGCGTTCTCTACCACCTCTGGTTCCGGTGGCGTTTGTAGATCTTTTTCATCAGCCATAATTTATCCTACCTCCAGTTCTTCTTCTTCAAGGTATTCCAATATTTGAACCGCCCGTTTCTTACCCGACAGGCCGGGCCTGCCGACAAACTTTTTGCGGCTGTTTACGAAAACCGAGATATTCTCGGATATTTTGGTTTCCGACGGTATGACATCGTCAACATTCAATTCCATGAAGTCACGCATCTTAATGTTGGTCGTCAGTAGTTGAGCGGTTAACTCGGCATTGACGCGCTTGAGATTGAACAGATTTACGTGACGATCACTTTCGAGATTTTTCTTCTTGGTGGCGTCGATCCAGTTCTGCGCCGACAGCTTGGTGATAATCGGCTCGAGCGACATGAAGGGATAACAGACAGTCAGTAGTCCGGTCGATTGAAACAGCTTGATTTGAAAGGATACCACAACGACTGTTTCGCCGGGCGCCACGATTTGAATGAATTGAGGGTTGGTCTCAAAACTTTTATTTTCCACGTGTATTTTGACGATATTCTCCCAGGCCCGTTCCAAATCGCGATAGAGCTTGTTCGCCAGCCGGGCCATAACCGACCGTTCGATTCCAGTTAGTTCTCTCTCCGTCTCGAGAATTTTTCCATTGCCGCCGAACATCCGGTCGATAAACGAGAAGGTCAGGGTGGGGTTGAAATCCACCAGACAAACGGCATCGAGAGGTTCGGCCGAGAACGTGTAGGTACACGATGGCGTCACCAGTGACATGATGAACTCGGAGTATGTAATCTGGTCCACCGAGACAAGGTCTACATCGACAATAGTACGCATGATGGTCGAGAGCGTCGAGCCATAGTGTCCGGCGAAATTGTCGTGCATATTCTCCAGGGTACGGATTTGATCCTTGGAGACGCGGTTGGGGTGCTTGAAGTCGTACGCTATGATCGACTTTGCCTTGTCGTCATCAAAGCTGTCTTCTTCCGGAGCCGAATCTCCGGAGGAGACCGTCGTCAATAGGGCGTCTATCTCATCCTGAGAAAGTATCTTTGCCACGTTTTAAAATCCTTTATTGCAGCACGAAATCGGTGTAATACACGCCAGTGATTTCGTCTGTTTCCATCAGCTGGCTCAAGCGTTTCCTGATCTGGTAACGCACAATTTCTTTTTCTTTCGGGTCGGTTAGTTGCGCGACGGTCTTAGATGACAGAATCGTTATCAGGGCGTCGCGGATAATAGGCTCTTTGCTTTCGAACTGAGCGGCCAATGCGGCTGATTCGAGGTCAAATCCAAAAGACACAGAAAGGAACCTTGAGCCTCCCGTGCCGGCCGGATTGACAACGATATTGTTGATCTCGTGAATCAGGGCCCCGGCGGCTTCGCCGTGACTGCTCTTCTTTGGCTTTTTGGTTTCTTTAGCGTGACTGCCTTCGCTTTGCTCTACAGTCGCGCTGTCACCGCCAGAATCGGACATCATGGGCTTGACAACGAACAGGGCCAGGGCCACGCCGACTACGACAGCACCGAGACCGATACCTCCGAACAGCATCAGCCCGCCTTTTTTCTTGGCCGGTTGCTGCGCGGGCGCTTCGCCTTTACCGTTTTCAACTACAGTCTTATCATCATCCAATGGCATTGTTAACTCCCTTCCGGGGCGGTAGAGGTATCCGGGATTTCAACCCGGATACCTGATTTCCGCTTGAACTGAGCTACCCGCTCGATAATCTCCTCGATAGACTCCTTGACCATTATCTTCTTACCGGTCGTTAGAGAAATAATGGTGTCCGGAATCGCCTCGACGAACTCGATCAAGTCCGCGTTGATTACGAGGTCAGTATCGTTTAATCGGGTAACCTTTATCACTTACTTACTACCTCTTTATATTGACCAGGTCATCGAGCATGTTATCGGAAGTCGTGATAATCCTGGCGTTAGCCTGGAAACCACGTTGTGCGGTAATCATGCTGGTGAATTCCTGAGCGATATCAACTGAAGATGCTTCCAGGGCGCCTGAGGACAATGTCGCGGCGATAGTCTCGCCGGCCACGCCTTCGACCGCTTCACCGGAGTTGGCCGATTCCTGGTACATCGAGTTTCCGGCCTTGTGCAGACCGGCCTGGTTCGAGAAGTCGGCCATGATAATCAGGGCCAGGACTCTCGTTACACCGTTGGAGAAGAAACCGGAGATATTACCCTGCTGGTCAATGGAGATCTTCTCCAGAATACCCAGACCGTAACCATCCTGACCGATAATAGCGGCCGTGTGGCTGGCGGTGGAGAATCCGGTGAGTCCGTCAAACGAGTTAACCGTACCGGCGTCAATCTCAATGCTCATTACGGATGCCCCGTTAGCGGGATCCATAGTGATCGCCTGAGCGCCACCGTTGTAGGTAAAGGTATTCAAGGAACCGTCGGAGTTGAACTGGACATAGCCGGTCGCTCCGGAACTGATGGTCTCATTGCCGAGCGTATCGGCGGTCCATTCCCAACGGTTGGTGATTGCTGATTTGAAAAATTCGAGCGATAGCGTGTGCTTGGCGCCAAGGGAGTCAAACACCGCGATGGACATGGAGTGAGTCGTATCCTCGGTCTGGATTACCAGCTCGGATCCCGGTGCGGTAGCCATCAAGCCGCCGCTAAAGGTGGTGATTTCGACGCCGCCATCGCCAAGATTCGACAGCCCCTCGACAAAACCGGTCTGCTCGTTGAACACCAGATCAAGCTGTGTGACGAACGGCCCGGCGGCCGCTCCAGTACCCTGCGAGGGCAGGAAACTGTCGGTCGCCACGAATGTCGTAGCTGCTCCGCCGGAAGACGCGAAAGCGCCACCGAATACTTGCTGTACAATGTTACCGGCCGCGGCTGCAGATGACGAGAAGTTGTACTCGGCGGGGTCGCCGGCTATATCGCGGGTGATAGTGATTTCACCGGCATCATACTCGGCCGTGATTCCGGCTATCAGGTTGATAGCACTGATCAGGTCGCCCACGCTGCTGGCCGCCGTGAGACCCATAATCGGCTCCGTGCGGGTACCATCGATGGTGATAGAGAAGTTGGAGAAGTCGGTGACACCGAGGTCGGTGCCCAGAGTATCGGTAAGGGCAAGGGATCCACCCGTGCTCGTCGTGAACGAATCGTTCAGAGCCTGATTACCCGTGATAGTGATCGTGTGTGTTCCACCAACGCCATCATCAGCAGTTCCTGAGACACCGTTCACATTTGATGTTCCGGCCTGCATGAGCGTAGCAACCGAATCCGTCGCCGACGAGTTCAGGTTGTTAGCCAGCGTAATAGTCTCAGTAGCCCGGGCGGGGTCCTGCTGACCGAACGGAATCGTAATCGGTCCGGTGGTGGCCAGCGACGGAATCTCGCCGCTTGAGTCAGCCATACGTCCCATCACGAAAAGGCCGGTGGCGGGGTCTACCAGGTTACTGTTGGCGTCGAAGCCAAAGGCTCCGGCGCGGGTGTAGTACCGGTTGTCATTGGCATCGCCAAGGACAAAGAATCCGGTTCCCTGGATGGCCAGGTCAGTTATCTGACCGGTGGTTTCCAGACCACCCTGCTGAAACATGGTGTCGATTGATGCAATCTGCATACCTAAACCCAACTGGACCGGGTTCGTACCGCCCACTGTCGAGGACGGCCGCCCGGCGCCCTGAAGGGTCTGCACCAGAGCTTCCTGAAAGTTAACACGACTGGTCTTGAAGCCAATAGTGTTGATATTGGCTATGTTGTTACCAATCACGTTCATTCTAACCTGATGATTCTTCAGTCCGGATACTCCGGAAAATAATGATGCCATCATGGTTAAGTTACCTCCATGCTTTCGACCGGAATCTCTCCATCAACATGGAGTCCAATCCCAGTTTTCTGATTGTTTATCTCGTTTTTCATTCTTATTCTCATTATCAAATTATCACTGCCGAATCGATCGATGTCACCACACCTTCGCGCAGATTGTCTCTGTCAAAAGCAGTGATGACCGTACGGTTCTTCACAGACACGACGAACGCGGCTTCGTCGGAAAGGACCAGGGTTTCTTTGGAGCCTTTCAGTTCCGCCTTGTCTATCGCATCAGCGATGCCATTAACGGTTTCCTCTGACAGGCTGATATTCCGCGAGAAAAGCCGCTCCTGGGCGTGTTTAGAGAAGGTGAGTTGACGGTCGGAGGCCAACTCGCGCGAGAACATATCCTTGAAAGACAGATCGCCGGCGCGGGTCTGCTCCGGTGTCGTTTTTCCCCGGTTGGCGATATCTATCAAATCAACCGGTCGCTGATAATTGCTGATTCGCATTCCTTGTCCGTAACTCATTTCTTACCTTACCTTTTCCTTTTATCACTCGCTGTCTTCGCTGTCGCCTGTGTAAGTGCCGGCCTCGGCGATAGTCGATACATCGCCAAGAGCTATCTCGGTGCCGTTCACCCTCAGGTAAGCGGAACCATCACGATAAATAACAGCCTCAACTTTGCCTTCCAGTGCCAGAGCGGGCGTTACCGTGTTACCGGAAGTGGTCGTGCCGGTTGCTTCCACATAGTAGTAACCTTCGTCGACGCGGTTGCCCATGCTGTCCGTGCCATCCCAGGTGACACTGTTGACGCCTTTAGGCACACTGTCCTGCGTAAGAGTCGTGACAGTTTTGCCGCTGCCGTCTTTGATAACCAACTCTACCTGATCCACAGCCGATTCCAGCGTGTAGGTAATCGTCGGGTTGGTGGTAGCATCAACGTACACACCGCTGTACGATGCCCGTACGTCCTTACCTATAAATGCTGACGCCATGACGTTATTAATGGACTGCATCTGCAGATAGTCCCATTCGTTTGAAGCGGCCAATCCGTCGGCAATGGCATTGAGCTGTTCGAGCGAGGAGAACTGGGCGAGCTGCGCAATATAGTCTTCGTCGCTCATAGGATTGAGCGGGTCCTGATTTTCGAGCTTGGTTATCATCAGCTTCAGGAAATCGTCATCGCCGAGAATTTGCAGACTGCCGGTCTGTCTCGCGTTGCCGTTTGTATCGGTACCTATTGGAGATATAATTCCCATATACGTGTTCTCCTATGCTAACAGATTAACTCCGCTCGGTCCGGCATATTGCGCCGCGCTCAAAAGCGGTTCGGCGACCGGGATGCCGTCGGATTCGGAACTAATGTCGTCGGATTGTGACGACCGGTAACTGACTCTGTGCTGCCAGTGCGGTTGGCGCTGGAAGAATTCGTTATGAGCACTGTCGCCGGTTATCGTTATTTCTATCTGGTCTACACTGATATCCGCCTTGGCCAGCTGACTGACGAGACGGTCGAGATTGCTTTCCAATGCCGCTTTGGCCGGAGCGGATTCAACACTGATTTTTGCCGTAAGTTTATCATCGCGCAACGACAGGCTCAGTTTGGCCGGGCCAAGATTTTCCGGTTCTATCCGGAGCGTTATCGACTGCCCGTTGGGCTTGAGAGCCGTCTTGATGTCCATTGGCAGGTTGAAACGCACATCGGCGCGCGCTATCTGATTGCCGTGGGAGTCCACCGCAGTTTTTAACTCCGTGCCGCCAAAGGCTGACTGGAACGATTCAAGGCTGTTTGAACTCTGGCTCTTATCACCGGTGTCTCTGCCAAATGCGAACAGGTCGGGTTGAGCTACCGGAATTCGATTTCCCAGCATAGTGGAAGCTTTGGCGTTGCCACCGAGCATCGTGCCAAGGTAGTAGTCATTTTCCGGCTGGAGCACTATCGATCCTTTGCCCTGCACGCCGTTTACTGCTTGCATGCTCTCCAGAATTTTTGGAATCTGAGACTTCTGACCATCGATAGACTCAAGCGCCTTGTTGGCTGCTTCGCCGGATCCCTCGGCAAAAGCTCTGATGCGGCTTCTGTCAAGATTGGCCCTGAGAACCAGTTCGCCGGCAGAGCTTTCCGTAACGAGTGAAATTTGTACCGGCTGTTTGGCCTCACCTGTCTGTTGCTGAATCCCGGCGTTCTCTATTCTGAGCTCTTTCAGATTTAGCTGTGAAAGCAGGTCGTCAAACTTCGCGGTTTCGGAGGTGATGCCATCAAGAGCTACTCTCTGAGCCGCCTGGTTATTAAGGTCGGATAGGTTCGCAATGCTGTCGGCCGAAAGGATTAGCTTTATGCTTTGACCCGGAAGATTCTGGTTTTCCAGTTCGAGACTCAGCTTACCACCTTCAACGCTGGAACCGAGAATGCGGTAATTGCCTTCGGGCAACTGAGCGAATCGGTCGGACATCAACTCTTTTATATTTGGTGTGAAAGTTCCTCCGGATTGCGGCAGGAGCGACGCCAGTTCCTGACTGAACAGTGACGTTTTGTCCTGTGCTTCTCCGGCCATTTCACCTATGATTCCCGTCTTTCCGGGAAGACCGAGAAGACCATCGAATACCGGCAGAGAACCCTGATCGGGCGAACTGAGAAGGGACTTAATGTCAGCGCCGTTGGTCTGCGACAATAACTGACCGAAGATATCACCGAAAAGTCCGGCAGCTTCCGAGCCGTTATTGGTCTGACCTGCGGGCTGAGCGCCCAGGCTGCCCATTAAGAGTTCTAATATGTTTACCGGTGTCTGTGTCATTTAGTTATCCGCGAGCGAAATCATCTGTTTTGAAAGTTTGGCTGCTCTCTGCGGCGGCATGAGTTGAAGCACGGCCGATGCGTTTTTCACCTTCATGCGCGGCAGAATGGAGACGACCGTCTTGTCATCGAGATTGGCCAGCAACTGGGCCACCGAGCGGGCATCCATACCATCGTATAACTTTGCCAGTTGCGCTGTTCGCGAGGATTCTACCTGCTCGACATTCAAAAGCTTTTTGTTAACCTGCTGCTCAAGGCGTTCGAGTTCCTTGCTGCGCGTGCCAAGCTCTTTTTCCCTGGCGGCGAGAGCTTCTTTTTCCTTTTCGAGCCAGTTTACCTGCTCGATTGAGTCCTCGACCGACATACCGTCTTCGTCTTCCATTATATCGCTGTCGTCCGGTTCGTAATCCAGAAACGCCAGGTTCTCCATGATCTTGTCAATTGCCGAAGCATCTTCGTCGCTCAGACCGTAATCGTCTTGAACTGATTCGGATTGATTGTCGGCATGTGATTGCTCCGCCGATTCGTGGCTATCACGCGGCACGATCGGTGCTTCTTTGGCGGTCTCTTCATGTCCGGAATCGGCTGATTGAGACGACTCCCCCTTCATAAGGAAGGCAACGCCAAATGCGACCACGACGGCCACTACCAGGGCCACGCCACCCAAAAGCAGGTATTTCATAAGGCCGCCGGAAGATGCGGCCTGCGGGGCCTGAGCTTTGTCCTGCCCGGCTTGTTTTTCATTCTGTTTAGCTTCTTCAGCCATTACAAATATCCCAAAACGGTTTTATAGCTACTATTTCTCCATCACCTTGTTAAGCAACGTCCGTGCCACACTTCGGAGATACCCTCTACGCTATTGTATGACAACTATTTAGGTAGAGCGAGTGTCCCGGGGCGGGATATTGGTTTTTTGGAGAAAGGGAATATTTTTCCCGTAATCGGAGGAATTATTAAACCGGAAATGGAAAATCCTGGAGGTTACTATTAATGAAGGGGGTCAACTGGCTCTTACGATATGAGCGACAACGTGGTCATCTGAGGCCGAATCGACCTTGACCCGGACGATGTCTCTGCCCCAGATCCGGTCGCCGGGAAGGGCTACTTTAATGTAGTTGCCCGATATACCCCAGTAGCCATCCTGCTCGTTTTTCAGGTGTTCGCTGATAACCTCAAGCTCCTGACCCACTTGCCGTTGGTGAGCCTTCAGACGAAGCCGGTGGGATGTTTCGGTCAGGATATCGTGACGTTCTCTTGATAATATCGGGGCTGATTTTATCAGGCATCTCGGCGGCAAGTGTTCCCGGCCGGTCAGAATACGAGAAGACATGAAGGTAGTCTATCAATCCCGACTCCACCACCGATCGGGTCAAATTGAAATCTTCGTCGGTCTCGCCGGGAAACCCGACTATAACATCAGCGCCGATTACAGTGTCCGCAGCGGCCTTCTTAATCGCCTCTACCCTCTCAAGGTAGATCTCCGGGCTATAAGGCCGCCGCATAAGCCTCAGTATCCGGGCCGAGCCGGACTGTAGCGGTACGTGGAGATGGTGGCAGACGCGCTTGTCGGCATAGACAGTCAGCAGTTCATCTCGAATCGTCTGCGGCTCTATCGAAGATATTCTCAGCCGGTACAGATCACTGTTTTCGAAAATCATCCGGCACAGGGCAGCAAGGTTTTTGGCCTGCGGTTCCATTTTGCGATTCTTGTAGTGACCGATATTGACGCCGGTTAGCACGACCTCTTTGTAGCCGCACTTGACGAGATTGTTTATCTCGTTGATGATGTCCTGTACCGGTCGGTTCCTCAACTGTCCGCGCACTTTGGTGACAATACAATATGAGCAGGACTGGTTACAGCCATCAGAAACTTTTACCCACGCCCGGTTGTGTTCGAAAAAATCGCTTACGAGCGAGGTGCACGCTGCCGGACTATCGCCATTGAACAGTTCCGGGAATTTCGCAGGAAGTATTTTGCCGATATCGTCTTTGTGGGCGTTGTCTACAATCAGATCGACACCTTCCATTGAGGCGAGCAATTGCGGGTCGGCGTCTACATAGCAACCGACAACAACAACGCGCGCTTCCGGATTACGGCGTACCGCCCGCCTTATCATGTTGCGGCAACTGGAATCCGCCCTATGCGTAACGGTACATGTATTTATAATGTACAAGTCAGCTTGTTCGGTGGGCATTACGCGTTCGAAACCGTACGGAGCCAGTTGGGCGACAATGCGTTCCGATTCGTACTGATTGAGCCGACATCCAACGGTCTGGATGGCGACTTTTTTGGGGGTTCTATGATTCATATGACAACATAAAGGAGTAAGTCAGCGGCAGTGATTGCGGGCGTACAGTCACTTCTTCACCAGCCCCCGGAGTATTTTCAGGTTCTCGATATCTTCGGCCAGGTCATCGCCTTTGGGCGTCTCGATAATCATCGGCACTTTGCTCAAGCGTTTGTCATTGACGAAATTGGCAAAGCCCTTAAGACCGATAAAACCCTGACCGATATGTTCATGGCGGTCGCGTTTGGAACCGAATTCTTTCTTACTGTCGTTCATGTGGATGATTTTCAGCCGGTCCAGCCCTAATACATCGTCGAACTTCTTCATTGTCGCTTTATATTCTTTCGGCTCGACAATAGCATAACCCGCCGCGAATATGTGGCAGGTGTCAAGGCAAACGCCCATTTTGTCCTTATTTTCAATCTTGTCGATCATGTAGCCAAGCTGTTCAAAACTGTAGCCGAGATTGGTCCCCTGCCCGGCCGTAGCTTCCAGCAGCAAAGTGACGTTATTGTTCTTCAGTTCACCGAACATCCGGTTGATTCTGTCGGCCACCATATCCATGCCGGGTTCATCGCCGGAGCCGACGTGCGAGCCGGGATGCATCACCAGGTTGGGAATTTTGAGAAGTTCGCAGCGCTCCATTTCATCCTTGAGCGACTTGTAGGATTTCTCGTTCAGAGCCGGGTCAGGTGAGGCTATGTTGATAAGATAGCTGGTGTGCGACACGGACACTGTCACACCGGTGGATTCAATCATCTGAAAGAACTGGTCGATTTCTTTGGTCTCGAGTTTTTTGGCCCGCCACTGGTTGTTCGACTTGTTGAACATCTGAATAGTATCACAGGTAGCTCTGTGGCCGCGCTCCACGGCGTTGTAACACTCCCCCGGCAATTGACTCATGGGCTCCGAATATCATAATTCCTCGTATCTTAGGCGCTTAGCTCCATTAGACTCATTGCCCAAAATAGTCTATTTTGGGCTTTCGGGCAAGTTCTACCTTATTAGGCAAACTTATACTGACTGCCTCTGTCAGGCCCTGAATATATACTTGGGCATGGCGGGCAAAAAGTACAAGCTGAACATACGCGACACCGGGATCAGTATTCTTGAGATTTTAGACCTGATGGCTCGCGGCCTCGGGTATGAGGCAATCATCGGCAAGTATCCGATGCTCCTGTCCGCCGACATAGCCTATGCCGCTGCGACAGCCCGACATCTGATTATACGCTATTGGGCGGCGTGCGGGGAGGTTTCCGATGCGGTAATGCCCATAAGAGAGAAACGAAGCCCGCAAAGTTGGACGGCAGACGAAGATATTGAACTGTTGCGGCTTTTCCAAAGCGGAGCCGGCCAGGCCGACCTGGCCCGATTACTCCGCCGCACAAACAGCGATATAAAGCATCGCCTTGATAAATTGAGAGATAACCAAAAACGCTAACGGGAGGAAACGTTATGTCGGAGATCATGATCAGGGAAACCGGTGTCGCTATCACCGAGGTGCTGGAGCTTGTCGCTGCCGGACATTCGTACAAGCAGGTGCTCGAAAAACATCCGCAACTGTCGCTGGGTGATATCATGCTGTCGGCGCGCGTGGCCAAAGATCTCGTCGAGAAAATCATCATCGTCGACAAAGACATCAAAGTGGAGGGAGCCATGAAATTCATAGTGAAAGGTGGGCAGTTCAGGTCGATGGACGAGTTGAAAAAAGACCACGCCCGGGCCTTCGAAAAGTGGACCGAACACGAGCAGGAGGAGATGATCCGGATGCACAAAGGAGGGCGCAAGATTTCGGATATTTCGAAACAGCTCCAGCGGAGCTACGGTTCTATTAAAGCCCGGCTGGAGCGGCTCGGGCTGGTGGACCCGACCGGCAAAGCAGTAGCGCCGTCACCTAATGGGGGGCAAACATCCGGAAGGTAGCGGCATTCAGTTAAGAGCCGAGCACGCAGTCAGCTTCGAGTTCGACCAACCAATCATCGCGCACCAGGCCCCTGACAACAACCATGGTCGCGGCCGGGCGGATATCTCTGAAGTACTCAGCGTGGGCGCGGCCTATGTCGGATTGATGCGATGCCTCGGTGATGTAAATGCGGGTTCGGATAACATCGTTGAGAGTACCTCCGGCCTTCTCGATTGCCTCTTTGATTATCTCAAGACAGCGCATGGTTTGGCCGTAGGCGTCACCGGGGGCGGCGGTGGAACCATCGGGGGCGATCGGTGCCGTGCCGGAGACGGCCAGCAGGTTATCGATTCTTACGGCTCGTGAGAAACCGATGGTGCTTTCGTATGGCGAACCGGATGAGATATTCTGACGGTGCATACTCTTACCTCCTCGTCAATAGGAAACACTTGAAATTGGAATATAATAAGAAACCTCCGGTTCCAAAAGTGAACCGGAGGCTTCACACTTCTTGAGCAAAGGTATGGAAGTGTACTAATCTTTATCGGTTATTCTATCGTCCGGTTGAGCAGAACCGATATATTCGCCGAAAGTTCATTGAGTACAGCAATATCGTTGTCGCCGTCGCCATCGAAATCACCGCTGGCAATGGCACCCGGTCCGTCACCGACCCCGAAAGTAACCGTATTGAACGAATAGAACGCAAACGGATCTTCGTTGAACAGGATGGCGATATGATCTTCATCGGCGCTTGCCACGGCCATATCAAGAGCTCCATTGCCGGACAAATCGACCGCAACAACGGCTGATGGGCCGCGACTGACGTTGTAGATCCACTGCGAACCGAAAGTACCGTTTCCAGTGTTCTTGAGCACTGAAATAGTGTTGTTGCCGTAGCAGGCTGTGATGATATCCTGATCACCGTCGCCATCAATATCGGCCACGTCCATCCAGAGGGAGGTCGGACCGATCGAATATCGCGCGTAGTCGGCAAAGGTTCCGTTCTGCAGATTCCTGTAAACCAGAATCACGCCCGTGGTGCTGCGGATGTTCATTGCTACATCCAGGTATCCGTCGCCGTCGAAATCGGCGCAACGGATAGTCACCGGCTTGGCCAGTCCATCGTACCTGACGGGGTTAGCGAAATTACCATTGCCGTCATTTATCATCAGTGAGAAGTTGGCATCACCTTCGTTGGCAACCACGAGATCCATATCGCCGTCGTTATCGACATCAATCGGGCAGCTGGCGTAGGCACTATCGTGGGCATAGAAATAGTTGATAGTCGTATCAACTACTTCAACGTCATAATTCGGGCAACCAAATTCATTGTGGTCTTCATGTATTTCCGTAGTATCCAGGATCCAACAACTGAGCTGACAGAAGGTCCATGAGGGAGCACTAATGCACCAATAGAAACCTGTATCAATTTTGTAAAGGGTGTCGATATTGAAAACTCCGCCCGCTTCTTGCAGGAGCCGAGTCACTTTGGAAACCAGCATTGTACTGGTCGGCACGCTATAATTGGGCACATAGTTTGTAGCTACCAGGTCCATAGTGCCGCTGCCATCGAAGTCAGCAGCGCTGACAGACGAGGGACCCCGGCGAGCATAGAGGACAGTCGGATCCTGAAAGGTGCCATCGCCGATACCATAGAGAATAGAAAGATTGTTGGTGTCTCTCAGATGGGTAACGATTAGATCATCATAACCATCATCGTTCATATCGGCCGCGATCATGAAATTGGCGTTTGCTCCAACCTCGTAGGTCGCCGGAGTACCAAACATATCAGGCGTTGTGACGACTATGTTGTTGGATATTCCGGACCAGTTACCATCGGCATCCTGCGTTTTCATGGCAAAGTGATAGGTCGTGCTTCGGCGCAACCCGGTCACGTGGAACGATTCTGAACTTCCTGCCACCTGAGGCTCCGGTTCACCGGTCATAGGGGTAGCCGATGCCCAATTCTCGTCAGTAATATCCTCCCAGTAGAATCTGACGTCGTAGAGGCCTGCTGTTCCGGTAGTACCGTCGTCGCCGGGAGCTGTCCAGGAAAGAGTCAGGCTGCCGGTAGCGGTAGGTTCGGTCGCGGCCAGGTCAGTCACATCTGCCGGCGGCATATTTTCACAAATAACACTAACTGCCGCGGACTGAGCGCTGTTGCCGGCAGCGTCGTACGCCTTGGCATAAATGGTATGCTCTCCACTGTCATCCGTGGTGGTCGTCCACAGACAAGCCCACGGAGCGTAATTATCGGTGTAATGCAACACTCCATCGATAAAGAATTCAACCTTGTCAACACCTTCGTTGTCTGAAGCCTCTGCCCGAACGTCTACCGAATTGGGCACGTGGCTGGCATCAACCGGATTCGTAATCGTAACTGTTGGATTATCGTTGTCGACAGGATCCTGTGGATTGTCACACGAGTAGATTACCAACAATGAAAATCCGACCACAAGAGCCATCAGAATTGCCAGCTTGATATCTTTGCGACGCATACGCTTGGTTCCTCTATATATTGAATGTCGTCAAACAGAATTTACTGCGTAAAAATTTCCCTCAACTCCAGTCTAAAAGCCTAAACAATCGACGTATAAGCCTCAGATTCAGTTCAAAGAAACTTGCCAGTTCTTCACATTCTGGATTTCTTGAGCCAAAAACAAAAATCAATAATAACAGCCATCCCCCCGCTTGGCAAGCACTTTTTGGGTAAAGTCCCCCCTCAAGGGCCAAACAGCACTAATTTTGTGCTATTTTCGGTCAAATGCTATGTCTTTGGCGGACAAACGGACCTGCTAAGGCAGTGTGATAAAAGCAACGGTGGACAACAAAAAGCCCGCTGACACGGCTGTCATCGCGGGCATTAACATATGTGGTCCAATGCGAATCAATTGGATGCTGTCTTTTCCTTCATGGAACAGGTAGATACTCCGAAAACGGTGTATGCCGGACACCAGCCGGTGAGTGCCGTTAATAGTGGCACCAGCCCGACCAATCCCCACCAACTTCCGAAATAATAGCCTGCGCCCAGGACAACAAGCCCGACAATGATTCTGAAGGTTTTGTCTACTTTTCCTACATTCGCACGCAAGTGTCAGCCTCCTTTTTTGACGCCGGAGTAACCCCGGTGTGGGCATGGGGTAAAACCCGGACACGTTTACACGTACTAAAACAGGAAGCACCGCGGAATGGTTCCGGGCTGTTCTCCGTGGTCAGTCCTTGCGAGCGGTCTTGAAATTCATCGAGAGAATCTTTATTTCGGTCATGTCTTCTATTGAGTATCGCACTCCCTCGCGGCCAAGTCCGGAGGCTTTCGTGCCGCCGTACGGCTGATGGTCGGCCCTGTACGTCGGAACATCATTGATTACCACACCGCCGCACTCGATATTCCTGAAAGCATAGTAGACATCGTCGAGACGATTGGTAAAGACCCCGGCCTGAAGGCCATAGTCCGAATTGTTTATCTCGTCGACGACCTGTTTGAACGTTTTATATTTCGAAACCACGGCTACCGGGGCAAAAGCTTCTCTGGCGCAGACATCCATGCTGCTTTTGACATCGACAAGCACTGTCGGCTGGAGAGTCATACCCTTTACTTTTCCCCCTACGAGAACCCTGGCGCCATCCGCTACGGCGTCTTTGATAATCTTGACCGTATTCTCAACAGCCTCTTCGTCAACCATGGTGCCGATATCGGTAGCCGGATCCAGCGGGTCGCCAACTTTGAGTTTCTTGACTTTCCCCGCATACATGCTCAGGAATTTGTCATACACCTTTTCCTGAACGAATATGCGCTGGACAGATATACAGGATTGACCGGCAACGGCAAAGGCACCCGTGACAAGCCGGGTTGTGGCCCAATCCAGATCGGCATCATCGGCCACGGCCACACCGGCGTTGCCGCCCAATTCCAGAACTACCTGCTTGTTGCCGCAATTGCGTTTTATCCACCAGCCAACCTCGGATGAACCCGTAAAAGTGATCAATTTTACCCGTGGATCTTCCAGCAGCACGGAAGCGTCTTTCGATGAGGCCGGAAGGATAGACACTGCTCCTTTGGGGTGGTCGGTACGGTCGATGATTTCCGCCAGCATAAGTGCCAGAATCGGCGTCTTCGAAGCGGGCTTTATTACGATAGTGTTACCGGAAGCAATAGCCGGAGCGACCTTGTGCGCCACCAGGTTGAGAGGAAAATTGAACGGTGAAATGCCGCCGACCACACCTATCGGGAATCGGCGAATGAGACCCACTCTCTGTTCGGCGCCGGGCGTCCAGTCGAGATCCATAATCTCTCCACCTATTCTTTTGGCTTCTTCGGCGGCTACCTTGAACACACCGATGGCGCGGGTGACCTCGAGCAGGGAATCTTTGTAAGCTTTGCCCAACTCCAGCGACATCATTCGCGCCAGTGCTGCGGCGTTCTTCTCGATTTCCGACGCCACTTTTCGGCAGGTTTCTTCGCGCTTGTAGCAGGGCAGTTCGCGGGTGACTTTGAACGCCTGTTGGGCGGCATCTATAGCTTTCGTGAAATCATCTTTGGACGCCATCGATACTCTACCTACCACCGATTTGTCATAAGGATTGACAACCGTCAGCTTATCTTTGCGCTCGACCCATTTGCCGCCGAGATACATTTTATAGTTTTTGGCCATGACATGCTCCGTCTATTCTGATGTTCAGGATAACCACTTTACCTGACATTATAATAAGCCAAAGGAGGCTACGATTCAAGTCTGTTGGCGATGATGTTTTCGGGCAGAATGAAGTTATTCGATTTCGATGTCAAATGGAAGTCGGGCCAGAATGCCCTCGGTAGCGGCCAGCGGCAGTTTTGAGTCCAGACCATCTCCTCCGCCACGGCCGCCGAGGCCAAGAATGCGTGAGATACCGCCCATCAGGGTGTTGCCGGGAAGAATTATAAAGGGGCGTTTCTGCGGTAGTATCAGGACGCGATAATCATCGAGACCCAGTCTCTCGGCGGTAAAATCGAGTGCCTGTTTGAGACCGCCCGTCTGATCCACCAGCCCGTTGTCCTGGGCTTCTCTTCCTGTCCACACTCGCCCGCGGGCCAGATTGTCAACGGAGTCGACACCCAGGTTCCGGTTATCGGCCACCAGAGATAAGAAGTGCTGATACAAAGCATCCATCTGCGAATAGTATTTCTGGCGTTCATCGGGCGTGAACGGTCGCATGGTGCTCAGCATACCGGCGAATTTACCCCTGACATAAAGCTCTTTACCGAGATCTATCTTATCGTACAGCCCGCTAAAGTCGGCTTTGCCGCCAAAAATTCCAATTGAGCCGGTGATACAGGCGGGATTGGCGAAGATGTGTCTTCCGGGCATAGCGATATAGTAACCGCCCGAAGCAGCAATGTTGGCCATCGAGATAACGACCGGTTTAATGTGAGCGGCTCTTTGTGTATCGCGAAAGATTTCCTCGCCCGCCAGCGCAAAACCGCCGGGGGAATTGATCCGAAAGACTACCCCTTTGATGTTTTCGTCTTTGCGCGTACGCTCAAAAGCCTGTGCCATTTTCCGGGGGGTGACATCGGATTGCCCGTCAAACGGCATCAGACCGGCATCATCAAAGGCAACGTCACCTTCAGCAACAACTATCGCCAGCACGGGTTGTTCACCCCAGTTGTTGTTCACCAATGTATCAGCGATATATCGACGAAGTGAAATCTCAGGCATTCGAGGTAAAACGCCGTTATTCAGTTCATCGCGATAACTGAGACCGTCAACCAACCCCAGTTCAAGAGCCTTCGCCGAGGTAAACGGCCCCTGATCTATCAGTCTTTTGACCGAATCGACGGCAATCGAGCGTCCTTGAGCAATTCCGGTTACGAACTGGTCGAAAAGGTCATCCAGCAGACGATTGATCTGTTCCCTGTTTTCATCGGAGGCGGCTGATTGAGTGTATGTTTCGGCTGCCGTCTTGTAGTCGCCTATGCGAAGAATATCCGCTTTGACGCCAATCTTTTCCAGCGTACCGGCAAAGAATGTAAGTTCAGCTCTCAAGCCGACAAGATTCAACTGACTTACCGGCGGAATCAGAATTTTGTCACAGGCGCTGCCGACATAGTAAGCGATGTTGTTGGGATACGAGATGTGGCAGGTGACTGTCTTATTTTTAGTTCTGAAATACTTGATGGCCTCTCGTAGCTCCTGCGCCTGTCCAATTCCAAGCGAAAGACGGTCCAACCCGAGCACCATCTCCCCGACATAAGGATCGTCAGCCGCACGATAGATACTCAGCAGAGTGGTCAGATACGGGGTCGCCTTTTTCCCGATGATGGGACGGGGCGGATTTTCCTGCGGTCGTCCGGCAATATTCACTGAGAGTCGTCGGGGTCGTTCTTTAATCAGCGACGGTTGCCGTTTACTGGTGGCGCCGGCGAAGACTGTCGAACCCCGATGGTTGCCGTCCCTGTCGGACTGTCGGCGACTGCCCACAAAATACTGAAGCAGGTTCGCTCGCACACCTATCTCGTAATTGCTGCTGTTGTCAATGAAAGCGTTCAGATACAAACCGGTGGTAGGTGAAGCCTCAAGTTGATAGACAAAGTCGGCGTTGCTCAGCCGAGTTTTCGTCGAGAGAAACATGTCCACAGCCAGCGTCAGGTCGTCTCCCAAAGGTCGATACGCAAATGAGTATCTTTGTTCGGTTTCGGTCCTGATACCGTCAATTTTCCCCCGGTTCAAATTAGAAAACACGCCTGCCCAGCTGAAACGCTTGTCAGGAAGGTATAGGAATCCGAGATTCCAGAAATGGCGGTTGTTATAAATTCCGGGACCATCAGTAAAAACCCGGTATGAGCTACCCATAGAGAATTGCTGGCCGACCGGTATCGATGCTGCGAGCACATACTCTTTATAATCGTCGCCATCGGGATTATACAGGGTTCGGTGGGCAACGGAAAGCGCTTCTCGACTGATGACCGAACCCCAGCTTCTGGCATAGTCGCCGTCGTAGTAGTCGGCCATAAACTGAAAACCCAGAATTCGGTATCTTGCCAGGGCGGCGGGATTTACCCAGGCAGCCTCGGAACCGAAAACCGTTGCCGCCGGCTGGTAATAGAACACCCCGGACGGCATTTCGACTCTCTCGGCGTGAGCTTTCGAAACATGTATTCCTCCCGCAAACAGAAAAATAGTATATAGCAGACAGATGAAATTGGATTTTCGCAACTACTGATCCTCCGGCTGGTAGCCCCTGACATAAAGATTACCTTTTCCCCTGACAGAGCCGCTGATGGAAGCTTTGCCGTCTCCGGCTATAAGACTCAGGCGGTTTTTCTGCACGAGATCGGCCTCAAACGGGAAATTGGCTACCTCTATCTTTCCATTCTCCTCCACAACGAGAGAAAGAAAGGCCGAGACATCCGAAGGCAAAGAGAGCTCAATGTCTTCATAGCGGTTGCTCAAACTCAACTGGGCGTCACCTATTTTCGATACGAAGACTTCGATGGGACCGTACTGGCCATTGACAAAGCTATTGCCTCCGATTGCTACGAACTGGTCGATTTCGATACGACCATAACTGTTCTTAACGTTAATCTCGCCGCTTACGCCAAGTATGCTGATGTCGCCATTTTCATTGCGGAACGAGGCCTGCCCGTCGGTCGCCCTGATATCGCGCGCCACCAGATCGGAATTGGTTGTGGCCACCCTGACCTTGCCGGCAATATTTTCCACATGCACACGTCTATTGGCAGTAACCAGTTGCAGTTCTTCGGTGACGAACGACACATTCAGTCTTCCGAGCGACGATGGTACTTTGAATGATTCGAACGGACCATCGGCCTCGATGTCAAAATACGGGGTCTCGATTTCAACCTGGCAGAACTCGGGGACTATCACGACCGCCTCAACCAAACCTAATTCGGTCTCGCTCCACGGTGCAGGATTGGGAGCCCGGAATTCCAGACGCGCTCCCCCCGATAATTTGGACAAACTGATGGCTATCTGGTCAACATAATCAATGGCGGTGGACTTCTTTTTGGTCTTGGCTTTCTTGGTATATACGACACTGATCGTCGGCTCGCTCGAGGTGCTGATGCGAAGCTCTCCCCGCAAAGTGGCGGCCGATTTTATAATGATCTTCCCATGAGCAGGTGCAGGCGCGCTGGCTTTCAGTTCCCGGGTGGAATAGAGACCGGGTTCCTGTTCGAAGATCTCCTGGGCAACCACGGAGCCACCGACTAACACGATTATCAGCGAGACGATTAGTGTTTGCTTAAGATGTTTCATCTTAGTTCTCCGGAATTGTCGTAGAACATGTTCATAATAATCGACCCGGCCACGCCGGCATTTAGCGATTCCACATCGCTCGAATGGCTTATTCTGACAAAAAAGTCTGCCTTTTCGGTAATTTCTCCGGATAGCCCATCGGCTTCACTGCCTATAGCCAGCATCAATTTGGTCTTTTCAAACTGCTTTTTCAAGGAATAATCCAAATTTTTCCCTTCCGTACCGGTGGCCAGAATGGGGATTTTGTTTTCGCGGGCAAACCTGAGTGTTTCATCGGTTGTCTCCCGCGCCACGTTAAGCCCGAACACGGCTCCCGCCGAGGAACGGACAACTTTTGGCGACCAGATATCTGCCGAGCTACCGCTGAGAATCACAAGCCGAAAACCAAAAGCAAGCGCCGAACGCGCCAACGTGCCTAAATTGCCCGGGTCGGATATATTCTCGCACCATAGTATTTTACGATACTCGACCCGATAAAGTTTTGTAAGACGACTTTCCGGTATGGAAAAAGCGGCCACAATGCCCTGCGGTGTCTGGGTTGACGATATTGACCTCATATCACGAGCGGAAATCTCAAACAGCGGCACTTTCCGGCGGCTAAGACCATCGACCAGCGTTTTGCCCCTCTCACTCAGAAGCGCCGGGGCAAAGTAGAGCTGGGCGGGCATCACCCGGTGACGGATGGCTTCCTCAATAAGCCGCACTCCTTCAGCCGGAAAAAGGCCGCTATCCCTGCGGCCGCTTTTGGTGGCGAGCGCTTTGATACTCTTAAGCTGAGTCTTTGTAATTGACACTTGTCATCACCTACAAATAGTTGCAACTTTACCTAATGAACCGATAGTGACGACTGGTTGGCAAGTGAAAACTAAAATCGTTCTTATACTCATTCTGCTTCTTTCGACAGCGACCGTGTCAGGCAAAGATGATACCATTGTCGTTGGCGGCATTGACGATCTGGGCGCACAACGGACCGAAAGCGATTATTCGATATCGCTTGCCCTGTCAGGAGGCGGTGCGAGAGGTTTCAGCGTCATCGGCATTCTGAAAGCTTTCGAAGAGAAGGGCATCGCGGTAAAGGCCATCACGGGAACATCCATCGGCGGTATAATCGGCGGTCTTTACGCTTCCGGATACACACCCGATGAGCTGGACTCAATTGCATCCCGGATCGACTTTAACGAGTTCTTCTCGAACACGCCGGCACGGAGATCCATGCTTCTTACGCGGCGACAGGAACGTGATCGACACCTGCTTTCCGTGCGGTTCGATGGTCTTCGTCCGGTGATCCCACAAGCTCTGACCGCAGGACAGAAACTCACCGAACTGATGACGGCTTTGACGACCCGGGCGAACTATCAGTCGAACTCCGATTTTTCCCGCTTGCCCATTCCCTTCAAGACTATCAGTACCGACATTATTTCCGGGAAAGAGGTCGTTCTCGATACCGGGTCTATCGCCGATGCCATGAGAGCCACTATGGCCTTCCCTCTCGCCTTCACCGGTTTGGAGAGAGAGAATCAGATACTTATGGATGGCGGCATGGTGACGCCTATCCCGGTAAAGCTCGTCCGGAGTATGAGCAACCCAGCGGAACTGGTTGTCGCCGTGAATACGGCCAGCGAACTGCTGTCGAAAGAGGAGTTGCTCACACCGGTTGATATTGCCAATCAGGTGACATCGATTATGACGGCGGACCAGCTTGAAGACCAGCTTGAAGAGGCGGACTATGTGATTGAACCGCCCATAGATGATTTCGCCGCCAGCGATTTTGAATACAAGGACAGTCTTATTGCTTTGGGATACCGCTGTGGATTGGAGCACGCTGACAGTATAATAGCGATAATCGAACAACATCGTAAAACCACCACCTACCGTATCGAGGCCGTTGAAGTAGTCGACCTGCCGTCATCAAAAGTCAACACGATCCGGGACCATTTGGTCGGCCGGGAAATCACCCGGGGTGAGTTGACATCGGAACTGCGCCGGCTGGCCTCGGAACTCAAGCTTTTTCGGCTCCAGGCGGAGATCGAGCCGACCGATCAGTCATCACCCGACTGTGTCGACGTCGCTCTAATAGTGATGACCTACGAGAATTTCTCTATCGCTGAAACGGAGATACGTTTTTTCGGCAATTCCATTTACGACCAGCAAACCCTGATTCGCGAACTTCTTGCCCCGGATTCTACCATCACACCGCAGAGCCTCAGACAGGGGCTTGATAGAATTCTTAAGCTCTACCACGATCAGGGATTCGACCTCGCCAACATCCGCAGTGTCATGATCGACAGGGACAAGCCGCAGCATTTCGATATCAATTGATGAGGCTATCATACAGAGACTCGATATTGAACACAATCAGCGCACCAGGGACTGGTACATAAGATCATACTTCACTCTGAAAGCCGGAGAACCGTATTCTACGTCCCGTGCCAGCGAGGGTATTGCAAACATATATGGCACTGACCTGTTTGACAGGGTAACGGTTGGAGTGCTGCCTTCCAGTGACGGCGCCGTAGTCAAGATCGGCGTCGAGGAAAAGAAAAACAGCCAGTTACGCTTGGGATGGCACTGGGATGATGAGTATGAGTCGGAAGAGTTTGCCGAGTTTCTCGATGACAATGTCGGCGGTATCGGTCTTCAGTACCTGCTTCATGCCCGGTATGCGCCCAGGCGGCAGGAATACCTGGCTGCCTTCAAAGCAGATCGGATACTCTCCACCTACCTGACTTCACGAATAAATCTGTTTCATCGTTATCTCGACCGCCGGGTGTATATCGGCGATGTACAGGTGGGAACGCGCGAAGAACGCAAGAGCGGAATCGACCTCACTTTCGGTCAGCAAATCGCGCGTCTCGGGACGGTGTCGGCCGGCCTGACAGTCGAACGGGTGGAATACGACAACAGCGACACCGGCACCAAGCGAATATTCGATTTGAGAATCATAACATTTGAATCGCTGGTGGAAAACTTCGACCGTCTGCCGTTTCCGAATATGGGGAATAGATACCTCTTTCAATTACAACTGGCAGGCAAGTACCTCGGTGGCGAAGAGGAATTCACGCGTTTCTACACTTCACTGGAGATCTATATTCCGATTGCCCCGTACGTGAACTATCATCCCAGTTTCGGACTCGGTATATCGCGATCAGGACTGCCGCCATCGGAGCAGTTCTTCCTCGGGGGCATGCACTCCTTTGCCGGCTTCAGAACCTACCAGCTGGCAGGCGACAAGATGTTCATCTTCTCCAACGAGATCCGCGTCAAACTGCCTCTGAAAATATACCTGACGGGAAGACACGATTTGGGAGAGGTGTACGTGAGTTCTGACCAGATAAAATTGCGCAACCTTCGCAACGGCGTAGGAGTGTCGCTGGCGGTCGACTCTCCCCTTGGCCCGTTCGAGTTCGGCTACGGCATCGCCGATAGTGATTTCGACCGTTTCTATGTAAACATTGGTTTTGCATTCTAAACGAACAACATACAATAAACTTAAGAGATGTGAACCTCAGCGAGGAGGGTTTATGCGAACCGTTTTGATACTCTTGCTTGTTTCTCTGTTGTTTGTCACGTGCGGTAAGGATGCCGACAAAGATTCTGCTATCGAAAAAAATCAACCAGCATCGACGACTGACAACGAACTTTTAATCGCGGCATCCAACCGCCTGATTGGCAAATTCAGCAGTGAGCTCAAAGGCGAGTTGATGTCGGCCATGAGCAATGGCGGCGCGGAGAATGCGATTGGAGTCTGTCAGGTTAAGGCTCCGGAGATAGCCAGGGCTAATTCCGGCGAATACTGGTCGATCTCACGGGTAACCGGCAGAAACCGTAATCCGGAGAACCTTGCCGACAAACATCAGATGACCATATTGAACCGATTTGCCGACACCACCGGGCAAATGCCGGAGTATTCCTATGAGTGGCCGGAACAAAGCCCCACGGTGTTCCGCTTCTACAAACCGATAATGACCGCCCCGCTTTGCCTTAAATGCCACGGACCGGTGGACCAGATCGACCCCGCGGTGAAAGCAGCTTTGAAAGAGAAATATCCCGAAGACAGAGCCACCGGGTACAACAGCGGTGAATTGCGAGGGATGTTTGTGGTCGAGGTAAAGTGGCCCGAAGGCAAGGCTTTCGCCGAACAGCTTGCGACCGATAGCCTGTGAGACTTCGGCAGAAAGAGATAGTATCGATACACAGGATTGCTTAGAAGCGATAGCCGGCGCTGACCCGATAGGTTTCTTCCAGCGCGTCATGGCGGAGGAAAGCGAAATCGACGGTGATATTTTTGACATCGACACCTCCGCCTAAAGTGAGATTGCCGATATCGAACCCGGCCCGCCCGAATAACATTTCTTTGTAGGCGATCTCCCAGCCGAAGTGAGTGTCCAGCGACACCGGCCCGCTCCAGTACTGAGCGGCGGCCTTGATATCCTCGAATTTGATGTCACCGCTCATCAGGAACCGCCCGGTCATATTCCGGTAACTCCGGCTGAACATCAATCCCGGTTTCACCGTGGGATAGATAGACTCCGTGTTGGCGCCATCGTCAAAAGTCTCACCCGAATAGCGAATGAATCCGGTGGTGATATCAGTCACCATCAGGCCGACATCGGCCCAATCTCTCACTCGATACAATAGACCGGCGTCCATAGTGAGACCTTTGCCGGACTCGGTACCTATATCGCGATAGATAATCTTGGCCGTGAGTCCAAAATCAATTTTGTCAGTCAGCTTTCCCGAAACGGCTGCCGCAAACAAGAAGTCGCCGTGCGATTCTTCACGGACTACATAAGGACGGTCAAATTCGTTGAGCGCGGTTATTTTGATACCGCCTCCCCCCAGATAATAAAAATAGAACCCGAAAGCTCGCAGGAGCGAATTGTCCCCGTTGGCAGCGTCGACGTAGGAAACAAAATCGTGGTTGAGAAGCGACCCGAATGTTTCGGCGTGCATAGCGGTAATATATCTGCCACTAAGCTGGTTCATCCCGGCCGGGTTCCAATAGGGAGCGCTGCCATCGAATGGACCTGCCACAACGGCGCCACCCAAAGCCAGGCCACGACCACCGACTCCCAGCGAAAAAGCATCTCCCGCATATTTGGCCGGAAAGACTTGAGACGACAAAAGCAGAGTAAGGGCTGCGATGTAAATAACTGTTTGCCGCATTGCAGTATAAGTTAAACAATATTGGTTTAAATCAAAGGCAAAAAAATCCGCCCGGTTTTACTAAAGCTTATCTCTTATACAAAAAAAACGGGAGCCGGAGCTCCCGTTTCTGGTGAGGTTATATCGACAAAACGGTTATTTGGTTTCTTCGGGCTTCTTCTCTTCGCTCGCCTTCTGAGCCGAGCCTTCGCACGACGCCTTGCCTACGGTGTTCTTGGCGCTGAGGCCACAGGTTGAACCGGCTTCCGTTGAAGTCGCCACGGCCGGAATGACTTTGGCCTCGTACCCTTTACTGGATACCGCCGTAATCAGTTCAGACTCATTAAGCCTGGCCGGATCGATTTTTACGGTAGCCTCGCCTTTCTCATAACTTATGCTGACAACCTCTACTACTCCAGGAACCTTGGTAAGGGCAGCCGACACGCCGCTCTCACAGCCGGTGCAGGTCATTCCCTTGATAGAAATCGTCCGAAGCAGTTTGCTGTCAACGCCGGCAGTCTGCGCCGTGGTAGTCCCGGACGCACCACAGGCGGGAGTTCCGGCCAGCGGGCATCCTCCGGTTTTTGTGCTGGAAGATGATGCCATCTTGGCCGATGTTTCCGTGGTAGCCTTCTCGGCTGATTTGGCATTTTCACCACACGCAAAAGCTACCGCCGAAATGACAAATAAGGCGGCTACGGCAAGTACAATCGTTTTCGTTACTCTGTTCACGCTGTTACTCCTTGAAGATCAAAAGTTCTTTTCTGCATACCCGGAATATAAGCTTTTCTGTTCTACGCACAACTGCAGATTTTGTTGCAATCTCCCGGTCGTACAATATAAGCAGTTTCCCCACAACTGCTTAGCTAATAAAACAAATTGGCGGCGAACATAGTTCCCCACCGGCTGAGAATACCTCCGAAGGCTTTCATTCCACGAAAATACGAATAAAACAACTGCCTCGTTTAAGAATACTTGACAGATATCTCTTAATATCCGTATATCCGGATATATGCATTTACGACTTCTGGAAATATGATGGATCACGAGATATTCAAGGCGCTGTCCGAACCGACCCGGTTGAGGATAATGGCCATGCTGACCGAGGGTGAAATGTGCGTATGCGAGCTGCAGGAAGCTTTATTGCTGCCCCAGTCCACCGTATCGCGTCACATGTCCCGCTTGAAAACATCCGGACTTGTGCAAGACTCCCGGCACGGAAAGTGGATTCACTACCGCCTGAACAACGCCAACCAGCCGCTGCTGGTTGCGCTTAAGGGCTACTTCAGAGGGCTGAAGAGCAAGGAACCGTTTATCAGCGATACAACGCGATTGGAACAACTTCGCATCAGGAAGGATCGCTGCAAGTGAGCAAATCGACTGTAAAGACTATACAATTGGTAACCAAAGGGGATTAGCGCCATGAAACAAACCGGACTGTCGTTTTTTGAAAGGTATCTTACCCTGTGGGTTTTGCTGGCTATCGTTGTGGGGACACTAATAGGATACACAGTACCGTCACTGGCTATATTTTTGGACAAGTTTTCCTACGCGCAGGTTTCGATTCCGATTGCGGTCTGTCTTTTCTTTATGATGTACCCGATCATGGTGAAAATTGACTTCTCCCGTGTAAAGGCTGCCGCAAAAACGCCCAAACCGGTTGCATTGACATTGGTCATCAATTGGCTGATCAAGCCGTTTACAATGTACGCTATCGCGTATCTGTTCCTCGGGTATCTCTTCAAAGACCTTATCCCCGGCACCGAAATAATAAATGGTGACGAGGTAGAAACATATCGTTCGTACATCTCCGGCGCCATCCTGCTGGGAATTGCCCCGTGTACAGCCATGGTTCTCATGTGGAGTTATCTCTCCAGGGGAAACGACGCTCTGACGCTCGTGATGGTCGCCGTCAACTCGCTCACGATGCTGGTGCTGTATGCTCCGCTTGGCGGGCTCTTGCTTTCGGTGAACAAGATGCCCATCCCGTGGCAGACTATCGTCTTGTCGGTACTGATATATGTGGGCCTGCCACTGATAAGCGGATATTACACGCGCAGGACAATCCTCAGCAGAAAAGGGATTGACTACTTCAATTCCGTGTTTCTTCACAAACTCACGCCGGTGGCAATCACAGCCCTTCTGATTACGCTGGTGGTTCTGTTCATTCTCAAGGGAGAAATTCTCATCAAGCAACCGTTCGATATCGCCCTCATAGCGGTTCCGTTGTTCATACAGACAATCTTCATATTCGCCATTGGCTACGGTATCGCGCGGTTGATTAGACTCCGTTACGAAGACGCTGCTCCGGCTGCCATAATCGGAGCCTCGAATCATTTCGAGGTAGCCATAGCAACCGCGGTGGTCCTGTTCGGTCTGAATTCCGGCGCGGCTGTGGCAACGGTGGTGGGAGTGTTGATCGAAGTTCCGGTGATGTTGATGCTGGTTCGGTTTTGCCTGCGCACGCAATCATGGTTTCCCGCGACTGCCGACAGCACGGCAATCGCCGACAGGGCAACATCACATGACACCAATATATAGGCAGGGCTGATATGAATATCCTTGTTTTGTGCACCGGCAACTCGTGCCGTTCACAGATGGCCGAGGGTTTCTTCCGCTACTATTTTCTTCAAAGTCGAGAGATTTCGAATCGGCCGCAGGCGTTCGGTCAGCCGGACTTGAACCGCACGGCGTTAATCCAATAGCCGTGCAAGTGATGACAGAGCGGGGAATAGATATCTCCGCCCATTCATCCGATCATCTGGAAAAGTACCTAAACGACAAGTTTGATTACGTCATCACGGTATGCGATAACGCTGCTGCCAACTGCCCGGTTTTCCCCGGAAATGTCAATCGCGTACACTGGCCGTTCGATGATCCGGCTGCGGCTGTCGGAACCGATGAAGAAATCCTGCAGGAATTTCGTCGTGTCCGCGATGAAATCGGCGTCACGATAAGGCAGTGGCTGATGAAAAAGGATGTTTTGCCCCGTAGTTTCTATGAAGACTGACTGCGGTTAGAACTCTATCCCAATGAGCGGTGCGATACACCGCTACTGCTTACTTCTTAGCGTCGTCGAAAAGCCCCGGCTGATGAGCCGCCCAGGACTGGGGATCTATCTTGTATTCGTATTTGTACTTACACTCACCCTTTTTGCATGTCGGTGGACGGCGCTTCGACGGATAGTCGAAAGTCTCGCCGCAAACCTCGCAGGTCGCCTGTTTCCAGTTGAGCTTAGGAAGTGTGGGAATTTTGATATCTTTGCTCATAGTACTCGCACCCGTGATGAAATAATCGGTTCTTGTTTTCGTTTCCCTGCCAGCGTAAGAAGTTCAACGCTTTTTAGCAATCACTTTTTTGATTTTGTGTTCCACCCAAGCACCTTATAAGATAATTTGACAAACGGCGTACCAATTCTTAGCTTTCTTCTGCTGGGGACACATAAGCGGAATCCAAGCGCATATCTCTAAACGCTTAACCGTCGTTCGCGGAGCAAATCTTGGATCACTCTTCGGAAAGAATCTTAATCGGGTTGGGTGTCTACTTAGGTCTCCTCGTAATATGCTTAACCGTTTATCGACTTCGCACCATGATCAGACAATGGAAAGAAGGTAAGGCGCACTGTCCACACGGGATCAAAGGAGGTTTGGCACGAGGCCGTTGTAGCACATGTGTAAATGAGCAAGTCGAAAGGAACAGACTCGCCGAGGAAATCCGGAAAGAGGAAGAAGGCAGGAGGCTCATTAGAAAGAACGCCGAGCAGCTTCGGCAGAACGAGGCACAGCGGATGACAAGACTATATATGGGTAGGATTGATTACCTCCGCACAATAGAGCCCAGAGAATTCGAGATAGTGGTGTGCCAGCTCTTTGAAAAGCTTGGCTATTTCGTCAACATGACACCCGCCTCCAACGATCGAGGGAAAGATGCTATCATGTATCTGGAAGGCTATAAATATCTGCTTGAGTGTAAGAAATATGGAGATGGTAAACTCGTCGGAAGACCCGAATTGATGAAGTTTTTTGCGGCTATGCACGAAGAAGGTGCTAAGGGGGGGTTCGTGGTAACGACGGGGAAGTTTGCATATGACGGCCAGAGACTATGCCAAAGAAAACGGGATCAGACTGCTTGATGGCGAGGCTCTTGGAAAGCTCATGTTGAAGTTTTACCCTCAGCGTCAAGGAGTGGAAAACATCAAGATTATGTGTGCAGAGTGCGGAGCGATAGTCGAAATACCACCAGAGACGGAAGCGGCCGGGACTAGCTGTCCAAATGGGCATAGAATAGAAAGCCACTTTGTGTCGAGCAGAATTTCGCCAAAGTTGATATCAGACGTGATGTTCTGCGACAAGTGCGGAAGAGAAATGAAAGTAGTCAACGGTCGTTGGGGGCGGTTTTGGGGTTGTTCCGGTTACCCCAATTGTAGGTCTAAGAAACCTTATCGGTGATAGCAATTCTGATATTCGCTCAGCCGGTTTTCTTTCTGCGATTGGCAACAAAATCCCAGATAACATAGCTGCCAAGATTATCAACCGATGAAAAGTAGGCTCTCCCCCGGTTCAGTTCCGTGAGGCGCTGAACGAATTTCTGCAGATACGGGTCATCGGTAACCATGAAAGTCGTAATCGGTATTTTCTTCTTGCGGCAGACCACGGCTTCGTCGAGGGTGCGATTGACAATGACAGGGTCCAGCCCCATCGGGTTGCGATACAATTGACCGTTCTTTTTGGTTATCATCGATGGTTTCCCATCGGTAATCATAAATATCTGTTTATTGACGTGCTTACGCGAAAGGAGTATCTGCCGGGCCATGCGAAGGCCAGCCTGAGTGTTGGTGTGAAAGGGTCCGACACCTATATAAGGCAGATCCTTTATTTGCACTTGCCTGGCTGTATCACCAAACAGCACTATGGACAGGTCGTCCCTCGGGTATTTGGTAAGGATAAGCTCGGTGAACGCCATGGCTACCTGTTTGGCAGGCGTTATACGATCCTCGCCGTAGAGAATCATCGAATGGGAAACATCGATCATTAAAACCGTGGCACAAGAAGTCGAGCGTTCGGACTCGTAAACCTCGAGGTCCTTCTCCGACATGTTCAGGTCGAAGTCGCCGGAACGTTTGATCGAGTTGAAAAGGGAACTGTTGTAGTCGATGGCGCGATGGCTATCGCCGAAATTGAACTCCCTTTTCTCAGGCAGCATTTCTTCCGAGGAACCGCCTTCGTACGGCAATATATGCTGGCCCTTACCGGCTGCCTTCATCCTCTGAAATATCTGTTCGAAAGCATCCTGCCTCAGCTGCCTCTCCCCCCTGGAGTCGAGCTTGAGACCTTTCGGGGTCTGCTTTATGAGCCGCGATTCTTTCAGCTTCCGCTTGAACTCTTCGAGATCGTAGTCGGGATCGATATATCCCTGCTGCTGCAAACGCTCCATCATTTTGAGCGTCTCCTCAACATCGCCATTGAGACGCATCAGCAGATAATTAAAGATGGCCATCAGGTCGGCCAGGCTCTTCAAAGTCCGGTAAAGCTCATCGTTGAATTCGCCATAAATGAATTTCAACGTTTGCCTCCCATGCCCCGGAGCATATCGGAGAATATATCGCCATACCGGAAGGTGGCATCCTCCATCTCACGCGAGATAAGATTGTTGTGGTGCAGCCCCTCCAGAACGAACTCCATGCGAAGCAGTAACTCCCGTTCGTCTTTGGTGTTAAAATACTGACGGACTATTTCTTGCAAGCCCGCGATGGCGCTTAACTGACTGCGGTATCTCTCGACATCCATTTCGTCGGATATTTCCAGCCTGGTTCCTCCCGAGAAATAGTCAATGACAGCTTCATACGGGTTGTCGCGCACGGGTTCATCCGGCTTTTGCCGTTCTTTATTCGGACGGGGAAAATGCCGGAGGAATTCCTTGTTTATCGCCTGGGCGATTAGATTGTGGGCCACGACGACCGCGCCCTCCTGTTCTCCCTCGTACACAAGCTCGATCTTGCCGCTCACCGATGGGATAATCGAATAGAGGTCACACATGCGGGGATAGTTGTCTTTCTCACCGTTGCGGGCCGCCCGCCGTTCGATATTGGAAAGAAAATTCTCGAGCGCAGATATAGAGACGCGCGCCGAAACACCCGATGATTGGTCGACATATTCACTGGCGCGCGCTTCAAAAGCAACCTCCTCAAGTATGTTCCGGACGAATTCCGGAACCGGAGCGCTGCCATTATCATGCGCGACCTCGCCCGACGTGATAGTCCTGGCATCGGACAAAGTGCGCGGATAATGCGTTACAATCTGTGAGTCGATCCTGTCTTTCAGCGGCGTGATGATGTTACCGCGATTGGTGTAGTCCTCGGGGTTGGCAGTAAAAACCAAAAGCATATCCAGCGGCACTCTAAGCGGAAAACCGCGTACCTGGATGTCGTTCTCTTCGAGGATATTCAAAAGACCTACCTGAATTCGTGGCTGCAGATCGGGCAGTTCGTTAATAGCAAAGATGCCGCGGTTGGTGCGCGGGATGATCCCCCAGTGAATGACTTCTTCGTTGGAGATGTCCAGTTTTTCGCGGGCCGCCTTGATTGGATCGATATCGCCAATCAGATCGGCTATAGAAACATCCGGCGTCGCCAGTTTCTCATGGAAACGCTCTTGCGGTTCTTTCCACTCTATCGGCATGTCGTCGCCCATCTCGGCAACCATACGCCTACCCATCGGTGATATCGGGTTCAGGGGATCCTCATTGAGCTGCGTACCGGGTATGACCGGCGTGTAGTCATCGAGCAAATTGTACAGTTGTCGGATAATCCGGCTCTTGGCCTGACCTCTCAGACCGAGCAGGATGAAGTTGTGTTTGGAGAGAATGGCATTTTGTATTTGAGGTACGACCGTGCGGTCGTATCCGACAATACCGGGAAAGATTTTGGTCGATGATTTTATTTTTTCCAGAAGGTTTCGTCGCAATTCTTCTTTTACAGTCTTGCTTTCCCATCCCGACTCTTTTAAAGCCCTCAGGGTCGCAGGTCTAACAGTTCGTTTTGTATTACTCATAGCGCAAATATCCTTTGTACGGTTTATAGCATATAACAAATCGAAACAGGATAAGTTCTGGGGCATTTAGATGCTTGCCGCAGTTAAGCCTAAAAGGCAAGATACAGTAATGAATTCGGGGAAATGGCTAAGCCGGCGATCGGCTATTCTATGGTCAGTTCTTTGTAATAGCGTTCGCGCTCTGCTTTGGGGACCGAACCGGACGGCAGTTCGATGACTTCAACAGCAAAGGCGTTCTTGCCTTTAATCTGGATAATGTCATTTAGTTTGACTTGATAGGCGGGTTTGATGGTGCGGCCATTGACCGCGATCATTCCGTTCCCGGCGAGTTCTTTAGCTACAGTACGGCGTTTGATAAGCCCGACTGTGGACAGATAGTCATCTATACGCATGGCGCTTATTCTTCAAGGCGGTAGCTGATGAAAGTCTTGCCCTTAAGCTCCTCGATCCACTTATCAACCAGTTTTCCGGTTTTATCCTGACGCGCCAATTCTTTGATTCTATCGTAGTCCTCATCCATGGTGTACTCTTTCTCCGGCTGATATTCGAGTAGCTTCAGGACGTGGATGCCATAGCGCGAGGTTACCGGTCCACGGTATTCACCGGGGGTGTTCCATCCTTTAACAACCTCGGCGAATTCCTGAGGCAGATCCGATGTGGCGAACCATCCGAGTTCCCCACCCTGAGCGCGGGTATCGTTGTCTGCAGAAAAGGCCTTTGCCATCTGCGCGAAATCATCGCCACCGCGCGCAGCCTGTAAAAGTGAATCAGCTAACTGATAGGCTCTCGCTGAATCTTCCGCCTTCGGGGGCACTTCGACCAACAGGTGACGCAACCTGAGGCGGTCACCGTCTTTACCTTCGCACTTGATAACATGGTAACCGAACTGGGTTCTAATGACGCCGGAGATATCGCCCACTCCGAGGTTGAAGGCCGCTCTGGAAAACTCCGGCACGACATCCTGCCTCGAAAGATAACCGAGGTCACCTCCGTTGACGCCTGCACCACCGGTCGAGTACTGTGAAGAAATTACCGCGAAATCAGCGCCATCGAGTATTCGTTGCCGCAATCCACCTACATACTCTTTTATCGAATCCTCTACCTTTTGCGAAGGCTGGATCGTCAACAGGATATGGGCCATCTTGACACCTTCCGGCTGACTCGGTATGGAATCTTTGAAGGTGTCGTAGAATTCCTTGACCTCCTGTCTGGAGACCGAGACGGTAGACAGTTTCGACTGGATATACCGTTGTTTGAGCATCTGATTTTCGACATCGATGCGATATCTTCTCTTCAGATCGCGGATAGTAAGCCCCTCGGCCGCAAGGGCGGCAAGGAACTCATCATAGCTGTTGAAATTCTGCGATATACGGGCAACCTGGTTCTCCAGAGCTTCGTCGATTTCCTCCGACCTCACCGAAATACTGGTGTCTCCCTTGGCGGCGAAAAGAAAGAGCCTGTCGGAGATCATCTGGTCAAGAACATCTCTTTGCAGTTTCTCCATCTCGAGCTCGTTTTTCGGCCGTGCTCCGCTTTGAAGCATTAGCAACTGCAGCTGGCCGGCGAGTTCCGACGCCAGGATGACTTCGTCACCGACCACCGCCACGACCCTGTCAATAATCTCTCTTTGACCGATGGCGGATCCGGCACAAACAACGACCAGCGCAAGAACCAGTCCGATTTTCAGAATATTCATAAATCTCGCTTCTGCTTAACTCCCTGTTGTATCAGCCACCGGTTCCGGCTCAGTATATTTCTCCGTTTCGATAGTGGCCCAGATAGCATCTTCATCAACTTCGATCGCTGTCGTCTTCATACGCTCGTCGACCCATGCCTGAATAGCATTGCCTTTTGCTTCCTTAACCAACCGATCGTTGATAAGGCGCTTGACCTCGAGGAAATCCTTTACTTCGGGTTCAACTTTGTCAACGACATAAAAGATTGAGTACTTGCCGCCCACCATGACCGGTCCGCCTTTGCGGCCCTCGGCCGTGTTCATAGCGGCCTCGAACAGTTCCGGATACCACTTTTCTTCGATATAACCCATATCGCCGTTTCGATTTCTGCGTCCCGGACGTTCGGTCAGTTCCGCCGCTGCCTTCTTGAAAGCATCAAAAGATTTTATCTGCTTGAGCGTGCGGGTGGCCTGCATTTCATCACTGAGCAAAATTTCGTGGATATGAACCTTGGCCGGCGTGGTGAACTCGGCAATATTCTCGTTATAATACTGCCGCAGAGCGTCTTCGTCCGGCGCGGGCGGCGTAATAATCGAGTCGTTCTTCATGATATCGGCCATGTTAAACTCTTTGAACATCCGCATGGTCTTCACATAATCCTTGTCTTTGTCCAATCCCTCGGCAATCGATTCTTTCGTGAGAATGTCAAGCTTGAGCAATTCAAAGACAACCGCCCCGACCGAATCGTAATCGTCGAATTCGGGCCTGAAGTTGGCGGGGATATTTTTCACCTGCGAAAGATACTGCATCAGAGACACCTGACCGCCATCCCAGGTCGCCATTACCAGTTCTTTTTCGTTACGATCGAGCTGGTCCAGATCAAAGTCGTTGCGCGGCAGAGTGGCCAGCAACTGCGGCGGATAGAGCTGCTCTCTTTTATGAATGATATAATCACACGTGGCTGTATCGATCGCGATCGGATATTTCTTTTTGAGTTCTTCGAAATACTGCTGGGTGAGGTCCATGGACTTACGGCGAAGGATCTGGTTTTTGATAGATTCCTTCATCGCCGCATACTCACCGCGGCCATCGTTTGGAATTTTGTCGATCAATTTGATAATGTGGTAACCGAAGCGCGACTTAACCGGAGGCGAAACCTCGCCCGGCGCCATTGCAAAAGCTGTCTGCTGGAATTCGTCTACCGTGGCGCCCCAGAGGAAATAACCGAGGTCTCCCTTGTTGCGCTTGGCATCGGGGTCTATCGAGTAATCAAATGCCAACTGCTCAAAATTCTCGCCGCTTTTTACTCTTTCAAAAACAGCCTGAGCAGTATCCATATCTTCGATAAGGATATGAGCGACCCGCACTTTGTTTTCCAGATGGTTGTAAAAATCTTTCATTTCGGCTTCACTCGGCTCGGCCTTATCGGCGATGTGCAGCTTGTAGAGTGTCGACACAAGGAACTTGTCCTTATTGGCCGCTACCGCGCGGGCCAGATCTTCAACTTTGTCGATGTTCTTCTCATATGCCCCTTGAATAAGAAGCCGGGTGACAATCATCGAATCGAGTATTTCACGCTTCTTGTTGTACTCTTCCTGGGCGCTCGGGAAAGTCATATTGGCCCGCTGGAAGTATTCACCGAATTCGTCGGTAGTGATATCGTAATCGCCCACTGTGGCGACAGGGGTGTCTCCGGACTTGCCGCAACCGCTGAAAACCAAGACCATCAGCGAAAAGACTACCAGGATTAAGCTCAGCATTCTGTTGTTCATTACAAATAGACCTCCAAATATCTCAAAACATTTTACTTCGATTTTATGGAATTGTTCCTTAAATCATTACAGGGCATAAAGTCGTATAGTATAACCTTGATCGAAGGAATCTCCAAGCCCTTTTTGATGGTGAGAAAAGCCGCGATTACTCGTAGTCGGACTCAAGGTAGTCTTTTGTAACAGACTGGCGGCTTAAGGTTTGCGACAATTTTTTGGTGAACTCAACAGCGGAATTTTCGCCGTATACTTTGAGCATGTGGTTCATGGCGATGACTTCTGAGATCACGGTGATGTTCTTGCCGGGAGATATAGGAACTTTGACAACCGGGATATTCACCCCCAGCAAAGTAGTCTTGCGATCCTCGATTCCAAGGCGCTCATAATCTTCGGCCTCAGACCACAGCGTAAGATTAACCTCTACTTCAATACGCTTTTGCAAACGGATTGAGCGGATACCGAATAATTCCTCGATATCGATAATTCCGACACCACGAATCTCCATGTGATGGCCCAGAAGTTCGGACCCGGTACCGATTATGACATCGGGAGTCGTCCGGGTAATCTTGACAACATCATCAGCCACCAGGCGATGGCCGCGTTCAACGAGATCGAGCGCAACCTCGGATTTGCCGATTCCGGACTTGCCCGTATACAACAGCCCGACACCGTAAACATCGACCAGCGTCCCATGCACATTTATTGAAGGCGCGAAAACATGATCCAGATAAGCCGAAAGCCTGTTGGTTAGCTCGGCCGTGCTGAGACGACTCGAAAAGACCCCCGTGTTGTGTCTGTCGGCAGCTTCGATAACCTCAAAAGGGGGTGTTATTCCCTTCGATATGATCACCATGGGAATATCGTACTCGAACAGCTTGAAAGAGATTTCCTTGAGCCTTTCAGTCGGCAGCCGGCCGATATAGGCCATCTCGGTCTCGCCCAGTATCTGAACTCTTTTGTTGGCGAACCTCTCGAAAAAACCGGTCAGGGCAAGGCCCGGCCGATGCAGCTCGGCATTGTGGATTACCTTCTTAAGCCCGGCTTCGTTGCCGTTAAGCAGGGTCAGTTCCAGTTCCTGCGTACGGTTCTGGAAAAGTCTTTCAACAGTCATATTGGTCATAGCGGTCTAAATATAAGAGAGACACAACAAAACGAGCAAGAAAGAAAAAACAAAAAAGCCCCGCGAACGGGGCTTTTTGTGCTGTTTGATGGGATGATTGAAAACGGCCAACTTAATCGAGCTTTCGGCTCATATCCCTAAGCTCTCTCTGAAGATCCCTGATTTCGTCCTTCAGGTCCTCTCTGGCATCCTGCTGTAGCTCGCGAAGCTCTTCGTTTTTCTCAAGATGCATCTCTCTGTACTCTTCTCTGAGGTCTTCCATCTCTTCGCGGAACTCCTCCATGGCCTCGCGATATTCTTCCCAATCCTCGGAATCAAAGTATTTCTCACCGTCATCGGAATAAACACCGAAATAGATATCGTCCATATCCGGAACCTGAATATCAATGTCCGGGCTGCTGTAGTGATAGCTCCGGCCATGTCTGAAACCTTTGCGCTCCTCAACGGCTACCTCGATTGACTGCTCTTTTTTGTCTCGTATCACGACAACGGCAATCTTGTCCCCCTCTTCGAAGTCGTTTACGACATCATGAAGATCGTCGTATTCGAACACGCGCTGATTGTCGGCTTTGATGATAACATCGCCCGCCTTGATGCCCGCTTTTTCGGCAGGAGAGTCCTTCTCGACCGACATGACCAGTACTCCGCGACCGCGCTCAACACCGAAATACTCGCCCAGTTGTTCGGTGAGTTCCGTAACCTGAACACCAATGTACGAGCCGCCGCGGAAGATGTCGGAGCGTACAAGTTTGTCAATGTTAGGTATGGCCGGTATCCTTGGTACTGCCGGAACGCGCGGCACCGAGGGGACCCCAGGTATGTAGAGCATTCGGCTGCCGTCATCATCATACCAGCGGGTGTATGACCGCGAACGGTAATCACGTGGACGGCCTTCAAGAGCGACCTCGAGTTCCATTTCCTTGCCATCGCGATTGATCTTAAGCTGCACCTTTTCATCCGGCTTGCGGTCTTCGAGCATATCAAGCAAGTCATCATAATCCTCGACCCTGGTGCCGCCAAAACCGATGATGATATCCCCCTCCTCCAGCCCGGCCAGTTCCGCCGGTGAATCATCAATTACCTCGTTGACGATAGCCCCGTACTCGACATCAAGATCAAAAGCATCGGCCAAATCTTCGGACACCGATTGCCCATAGATCCCCAGCCAGGGATATTTGTCGGACTTGGATGATCCGGTCAAACCGATAGAAACCAGCACGGCAAGGGTTACTATCGTGACCAGTGAGATTTTCAGGATGTTGCGCATGGTTTCCTCCGTACTGCTGAGATATTCGTAAGTTTTCCTATGTATACGGGTTTTGCGCACAGATAGTTTCCCTGCCGCAAGGTATAAGCCTGAAATGCTTAAGTTGTTATGATTGTGTTAGTTGGAAGGGTATAGAGAAAAACCGGCACCAATGACGACTACGCGGCGATACGGGAATTCCACTCTTTCGCCCCTCAGGGTGAGATGCCATGTGAGGCTGTTGCTGATCGGGAAAAACATCGTCAGGTCGCCAAAAACGCCATTTTCAGAGCCGCCGCCGGTCAGGTGAAACGCAGCGTTTCCGACCGGACCATCGGGATTAGTGTAAGCTGAGTCGGCGTTGTAGCGCGACAGATAGACATTGATACCGCCATAACCCTGCTGAACATCGGCTATTTCGATTTCCTTGAAATACCTGTAGCCGGCCAGAACAGAGATTCGCCGTGACACGGGCATCAAAATTCCAAAATCACCCACCTTTTTGGTATCCTCGATAGCCAAATCGGGATACCTGATACCGCCGGAGACTGAAAATACCGGCCCGCCCACTGCGCCATCGGGATTGTGGGCCTTATCTTTACGGTCAGGCCTGACAGTGTAGAATTTTAACCCGAAATCGAGTTCATAGCGAGTACTGTCTTCTTTGGTACCGAGGAACCGACCCATGAGAGTGACTCGCTCGTGCGCCACCCAGCCGAGAGCCGCACTGAATTTCTGGATATCGACTACCGGTGTGTTCGGGGGCTTGGTCACGAACTGATACTGTAGCCCGGCATGGAACGAGACCGAACCGAGAGCGCCATCGGGATGTGGCTTGACCGTCTTGCCGACATAGTACACGACCGTGGAGGAATCACTCTGAGCCATTGGCGACTGCACGAATATCAAGCTTAGCGCCACTGCACAGGTCGCTGTTAGAATTGAAAATTTAGCGGTTTTAGTAAACATCCTTGTTCCCGGTCAAATCCCTTACAATGTGGTCGATAATCTAATACTTTTGTCGGCGCTTGAAAAGCGGCAAATTAGCTTATTGGTAAAAAAGCATTTAGGGCAAAAAGTTCCGCTTTTTGGGGGTCAGATACTGCAATAAAAAAGCTCCCCCGGCAAGACTCGAACTTGCGACCCGCTGATTAACAGTCAGCTGCTCTACCAACTGAGCTACAGGGGAGTGTAGTGCCCTTTGGCAAGGCTATATATTACACGTTTTCGGAATAATGTCAAACGTTTTTAGCATATGTTATCTCGAATCCGGACCGAAGCCTAGAGCCTTCTTCAACCGGAGCGGGACCTATATCAAGCTGACCGCCACTCCTGCTGGAAGTTTTACCTTGGCGCAACCGCAGGTTTTTTTTGTTGAAAACATATTCGGATGAGCCTGTTCTTTCAGCTATGGTAGTCGGTATCATTACAGTCTTAGCAACCTTCGAGACCCACCTCGCTAAAAATGGTTAGAGGCAATTAGCAAACGATGATTACTCTTTTTCAGCTCCTAGAACACTACGGAATTGACTCCAAAAAGGTTAAGCTAGTTCGGCATGGCAACAAAGAGATACCAATCCTTGAGACCTTTCGCAACGACAGAAAGAAACTTGAGGCTTACCAAAGCTTCCAAAGACCAGGCAAGTTTGCTGACGCTTCACACATCGCTGTGTTTGCACCATCTCTGGGAACATCCGCGCTGTTCTTAGGACTATGGGACATCAAAAAAACCATCCTTACTGAGGACCTTACATCAGAGCTTCATACCGTAATAGATAAGTATGGTTTCCCGAAATCCTGGCACGACAATCATGCCTGGTACGATATGAAGCTCAATTCGGAGATCCATGAGCTTTCCGAAAGGCTCATTATTGAGTGGGGTACCGCCACAATCTCCTGGGTTCAGAAAAAGGACAAGAAGGTACTAGAGATCAAGGGGGAACACACCATCGGTGACTTTGTCGCGTACGATCAGGTGCGATTAACTTTCTATGAACTAAAGAAGCTCGTGTCGCACACGTCATCCAACTTTTCCTTTGTGTCGGCTCTCGCCGCTGTGAATGGTGTTTATTTGATCCGGGATAAGAGCACAGGAAGGCTGTATGTAGGATCAGCCTACGGAGAAGACGGTATTCTTGGCCGCTGGTCCACGTACTCAAAGAACGGGCACGGTGGAAACAAACACTGCAGGAGGCGATACCGATACGGTCGGAGCAATTCTGGGGGCCTTCTGCGGAACCTTTGGAGGACTTGAAACGATCCCCGAACGGTGGACCGAGCGTTTGCGCGGTTACGATCTTGTTGTCTCCCGCGCCCGAGCCCTCGCCGGTGACCAAAGCGCGATGGAGGGCGCACGCGATCTTGCAGAGGTCGAACTCGAATGGACGCTGGAGGAAGACCGGATCCGACGTGAGAAGACCGGGCAGCCGGCGATCGACAGCAGCGGGTGGGAAAGGCGCCCCGTCGTTCGGGAGATCCCTCCAAGCGAGCGGGACATGAGGGACCAGGACTCAGCGTATCCCCCATCCCGTGGTTCGAGAGACGACGAAGGGTACCGCTCCCGGCGACGACGGCCGCCGAGACGGTCGCCGGGTGGAGGCCGTGATCGATTCGAACGCGATTCGTAGGCGCGCCGGTCGAGCTTAGAAACGGAAAACCCCTTGAGGCGCCCTAGAATTCCACGCTTGTGGAGAGTGCACTCAGTCGTCGGTTCAGTTCCCGCACGAAACGACTCCTCGAAGAACGTCGGACACTCCCCAGTCGCCAGCAGCCCGGTCTCGGGATCGATCGGGACGGTCACGATTCCCTCCGGCTTCGGAAACGTCCCGTCCCCACTACGAATGCGGGTTGCTTCGATCACCCGCTCCCAGATCGGCAGAGCCGCGCCGCTCCCCGAAAGGCCGGTCAGCTCGTCGCGATCGAAGCCGACCCAAACCCCGACGGCGCGTCGGGGGGTGTAGCCGATGAACCAGGCGTCGCGGTAAAGATCGGTCGTCCCCGACTTGCCGGCGACCTCACCCGAAGTGAGGAGGCGCCGTGCCGCTTTGCCGGTGCCGCGTTGGATGACGCCCTTGAGGAGCTGGGTCACGAGGTAGGCATCTTCAGGGGCGACGCCGGGTGGATCCTCAACCGCGGCCAACGGAATCGATCGACCCTTCTCATCGACGATCGCGGTCACCAACCTCGGCCTCTTCGCAATCCCGCCGGCGGCGAGGCCACCGTAGGCCCCGGTGATCTCGAGGAGATTGACTTCCGATGCTCCGAGGGCAAGAGAGGGGAATTCATCGAGCGGAGAGAGGATCCCCAGGTCTCTCGCCACCTCGGCAACGCGCTCGATCCCAACTTCATATCCTGCGAGGGCGGTGGGGACATTGATCGACTGCTCCACCGCTTCTCGGACCGTCACCTCGCCCCGGAAGCGGCGGTCGTAGTTCTGTGGCCAATCCCGTTCCCGCACCCCCGGGATCTCGACCGGTTCGTCTCTTAGAACGGTCGCTGGGGTCCAAGAACCGCCATCGCCGCGTTGACCCTTCCGAAAAGCCGCAAGATAGACGAAAGGCTTGAACAACGATCCCGGTTGCCTTTGAGCATCGACCGCCCGGTTCCAGGGACCTTGTATGTAGTCACGTCCTCCAACCAGCGCAGACACCTCCCCGGTCCCTGAATCGAGAACAACGACCGCCGCCTGCAGAGGATTGTTCCGACGGCGGAGACGGCGATGCGTGCTCTCGAGATCGGCGATCCCCTCTCGGAGCGTCCTTACGACCGAGGTCTGATCCAACGGATCGAGCGTTGTGAAGACCGTGATCCCACTACGGCCCAAGGTCCCATCGGGCGCGCGTCGCATGATCTCGCGCCGCGCCGCGTCCAAGAAGTAGCTCGGATCGGCGATGCGCTCGGGCGGGCGCTCGGTGGGTAGCGGTGTATCGAAACCCGCGCGCGTCCTCGCCTCGTTCAAAACCCCGCGATCGTGAAGAAGACGCAGGACCATGTCGCGACGTCTCTGCGCCCGCTGCGGCGACGAGTAGGGCGAGTAGGCGTTGGGCGAGCGAATCAGGCTCACCAGAAGGGCAATGCCGGCATCATCGGCTTCCTCGAGCTCACAACCGAGGTAGTAACGCGCAGCTTCGCGCGCGCCGCGGATCTCCATCGTCCCCCAGGCGCCCCAGTAGATCGCGTTCAGGTAGGCCTCGAGGATCTCCTTCTTCGAGTAGCGAAGTTCCAGGCCGATCGCGTAGACGGCTTCCTGCAGCTTGCGCGTGACCGTCTTCTGATTGTGCAGATAGAGCGAACGGGCAAGCTGCTGCGTCAGGGTCGAGCCTCCCTGGGCCCGATCACGAAATCGCAGATTGTACCAAAGCGCGCGCAGGCTCCCGATCGGGTCAATCCCCGGGTGCTGATAGAAGCGCCTGTCCTCGATCGCAATTAGCGCGTCCAAAAGGAGTGTCGGGGTCGTTTCCAAGCGGAGGGGATTCTGAAAAGCGCCGGTCGATCCCTCGAAACTCGCGATCCGCTCCGGCTCGAGCTTGCACTCCTCGGCGGTCAGAAGATCGACGGCGATCAACGAATCGACCTTGCCTTGCGTCACATGGACGCGGACACGGCCGGCATGGGAGCGGTACTCCGGGTACCGGAACGGCCGGAGATAGATCTCGGCGCCGCTGGGAGTCATCCGGAATTGCCCGACCTCGAGGGAGTCTGCAGCTGCACGGTAGCCGAGCCGCTTGCACCGCGCCTCCAGATCGGGAAGGTCGCACCGGGACCCGGGGAGCAGTCCGCAGGGTCTGGAATAGAAAAGGATCGTCTGGCGGGATCCGCTTTGCGGAATCCGGACCTTCTGGTAGGAGCCGACCAGCGTGGCTGCGGTTAGTGCCGTCGCTGCGACGACGGCAATGAGAGCCCACGCAACCCAGGGCACGGGACGTCTTGTCTTCGACGCACGGACGCCGCTCATCGACTTTCTTCCTCTCTGCCCCGTGCCTCGCTAGGATCCTACACGCGAACAGCCGTTCAGGTTCCTATTTGGTGGGACTCGAGCCTCTCCCGGTTCCTTCCCGATCTCCCCCCGAGGCGACCCGGCCGCCGGTGGAGGCTTGTCAGGGATCGAGACCGGGCTATTCTAGTCTCAATTGGTGATCCTTGGCCGTGACAACCTCGAGGTACTTCTCATGAGCCTGATCTATCTCGACCACAACGCAACCACACCGGTCGACCCTGTGGTGCTCGAGGCGATGCTCCCGTATCTCCGAGGCGAGTTCGGCAATCCTTCGAGCGGACACGCGCTCGGTCGCGCGGCCCGCGCCGCGGTGGAGCGGGCGCGGACAGAGGTCGCGGAATTCATTGGGGCGCTACCCGGGGAGATCCTCTTCACCTCGGGCGGTTCGGAGTCGAGCCATCTGGCCATCCATGGCGCCGCCCAGGCGAGACGAAAACACAAGGGCAGCGGCCGTCTGAACTGCATCTCTTTCACGCTCGAGCACCCGGCCACCCTTCGGCCGCTGCAGGCGCTCCAAAAGTCCGGGGACCGCGTGACCTTAGTCCCCCCGGGACCCGACGGCGTCGTCCTGGTCGGCCCGATCCTCGAGGCAATCAAAAGCCCGCTACGCCCCGACCTGATCAGCCTGATGCATGCGCACAACGAAACCGGGGTGATCCAGCCGGTCGAGGAGATCGGCAAGGCGGCACGAATCGCACGCTCGATTTTCCACGTCGACGCCGCGCAGTCGATCGGGAAGATCGGGATCGACGTCGATGCGATTCCGTGCGATCTTCTCTCGATCGCGGGGCACAAGCTCTACGCGCCGAAAGGAGTCGGCGCGCTCTATGTACGGACCGGCACGGAGATCGTCCCGATCCTTCCCGGCGCGGGACAGGAACGAGGCTACCGTGGCGGGACCGAAAACGTCGCGGGCATCGTCGGGCTCGGAACTGCCTGCCGGCTGGCCGGTGAAAAGATGAGGCACGGGGAATCGGAGCGCCTCGCCGACCTCCGCGATCGACTCTGGGAGCAGCTATCGGGATCGATTCCGGGAATCGAATGGACGGCTCGCGACGCGGCGAAGCTTCCGAACACGCTCCACGTTCGGTTTCCCCGGGCGACCGGCAACGCCGTACTGGCGGCGGCCCCGGAGATCGCCGCATCGACCGGCTCCGCCTGCCACGCGGGAAGCGAGGAGCCACCCTCGGCGATCGTCGCGCTGGGCATCTCCCCGCAGGAAGCGCTCGGATCGGTGCGACTCAGCCTGGGGCATGAATGCACGGCCAAATCGACCGCCACGGCCGCCGGCGCCTTGATCCGCGCATGGCAATCGGTTGTGGGAGGGAATAATCACGGCCACAGAAGGTAGTTCGAGAGGAACCTCTCCTGATGAGGTGATGCGACGCGACGCCGAGCTGGTGCGGCAAAGCCTCGCAGGGGATCGTGACGCCTTCGGAGCGCTGGTCCGCACCTACCATGGGGAGTTGCTCCGATTCCTTCGGGGAATCACGCGAAACCCAGACGACGCGGAGGACGCGGCACAAGAGGCGCTTCTGCGGGCATTCCGATTCCTGGATTCGTACGATCCCTCTCGGCCGTTTCGTAGTTGGCTTTGGACAATCGGCGCAAGGGAAGCAATGAGGATTCTCAAGAAAAGGGACCGGAAGCATCTGAGCCTCGAGACGACCGGTAGTGAGGATGACGGCGCGTTCGGTCCGGAAGCGACCTGGCACGCCGACTCCTCCGCGCTCGAGCGGCTCGACGCGAAACTTCTGCGAAGGGCCTTGCTGGAGGGTCTCGGTCAACTTCCGCCGGACCATCGTGCGGTTCTCATCCTCCGAATCTTGGAGCAACGGAGCTATGAAGAGATTGCCGAGATCCTTGAGGTTCCGAAGGGGACCGTGATGTCACGCATCAACCGCGCGCGCGCCGGCTTGCGGATGAGCCTGAGGGGCTGGACCCCCGAAGGGGGAAGCGATGTCTGAATCGTGCAGCGAGATCAGGCGACAGTTCGATCTCTACCTCGATGGTGAGTGTGACCCCGCGGTCATGCAAACGATCGAGGAGCACCTCGCCTCCTGTCCCGGTTGCAAGGCCGCCTATCTGGAACATGCACGAATCGATGCGGCGCTCCGTGAGGGATTGCAGGAAGAAACGTCTGATCCCAACGATGAGCAGCGCGCCCTCGATCGCGTCCTCTCGGCGATCGACCGAGAGCCCCCGCCGGCCTGGGAACGCTCTGTCCGTGTCGAGCCGCCAAAACGATCGTTTCGTTGGAACTGGTCGCTTCGGTGGGCCGCCGGTGTTGCCGTTGCCGCCGCGGCGGTTCTGCTTGCCCTCCGCCTCGGCCCGGTCCCGATGGAGCCGCTGAAGCCGAAGGAGGGTTTGCACAAGCTCGACCAGCCGGTCGCAATGGGAAAACCGGCGGGGACCCTCATGGAGAAGGCGAGAGATCGAGGCGCGGTCGGGTCCGAGGAAGAGACCGGAAGAGACCTGACGAAGGAACAAACCCCGGCGCTGGGCCAGATCGTCGACAAAGAGACGGGAACCCAAGAATCGGTCGTGGCCCCAATCGAGGAAGATGCTCCACAGGATCTCCGCGCCTCGGATGAAGTGGCGGCGTCGATCGAGAGTGAGGAAGGTTCGTTCCTTGAGGACCTCGAGATCCGCGCGTCCAACGAACCGCCGGAGGAACAACCGGTAGCAGCCGCCGAACCGATACGCAGGAGTCCGGTTTCACCCACTCCGGAACGGTCCGAACTGAAAGCGAAGGGCGAAAGCACGGCTAAAAAGGCCATCGGCGATCGGCTTGATGCACTGACCTACCAGGATTCGGATGTTCACTTCCGAGGAGGGACCGGTACGGAGGATCTCGCGATGATCCTTCCTCAGCAGTTGGCGGCCGATGACACCCTCGGCGAACCGAGCGGGTTGAGGGTACGACTGGCATCCGCCGAGCAGCGCCTGCGCGGTCCGGAGAACGTGGCGATCGAGCTGCCTGAACAGGCCCGCCAATGGCGGCAGATCGGAGATTTTTGGGAGTGGATCGGACGCCGTGAGCAGGACCAGCGAGCGTTCCAGCAGGCCTTCATCGCCTACCAGAACGCACTCCAAATCGATTCTGTTGCGGCCGAGGTCGACACCGTCCGCCTCCAGCGAGCATGGCTGAACCAGGGCGTCGTTTTGCGAGGGAATACGCGTCCCCGCTGACGGGTAGGTTCCAGCAGCCACCGGTCCCAGCTGACGGGCCGGAGAAGGAGGTTGGAACCATGAAGACCCGCTTCGCACTCCACCGTATCGCCGTGATCGTCGTCCTCGCGCTTCTGGTTGCGGGCACGGCCACGTCCCAGTCGAGAAACCGACATCCCCGCCCGATCCCGATTCCGCCCCGCCCCCCCTCGATCGAAGGCGAGACCGACGTCAATGCAAAACTCGACGGGTCAATCCTCCAGGTTCGCGCGGAACAGACCTTCATTAACCATGGTCACGGCGTCGCAGAGGTCGAGATCCTCCTCCCGGTCCCCGCCGATGCGGTGGTCAGCGACGGTTTGTTGCTCGCCGACGGCAAGGAGTACCGCGCGGAGGTGCTCGACGCCGACGAGGCGCGGGCGATCTACGAATCGATCGTGCGCTCCCGGCGTGATCCGGCATTGATCGAGCTGGTCGGCCACGGCCTCCTCCGACTCTCCGCGTTCCCGATTCCGCCCGGAGGAGAGCGAACCGTCTCGTTCCGCTACCACCAGAGTCTGCCGGCTACCGAAGGCCGCACGCGGCTTCTGCTGCCGCTTGCCGCCCTCTGCGGTCTCGACCATGTCGGTCCCCTTCGCTTCCAACTCACCATCGAGGGAGACGATCCGATCCTTCAGGTCTACTCCCCCAGCCATGACCTCGAGATCGAGAGGGACGGAAGAACGACGGCGCATGTCCTCTATGAGGTCGGACGACCCGATCTCAACGAGACGCTGGAGCTGATCACCGTCCGCGACAGCCGGGCGATCGGGATCGATCTGAGAACGGCGGACGGCTACGGGGACGACGACTACTTCCTCCTTGCCGTCTCCCCCGGATGGGACCTCCTAAACGCACGGCGCGATCATTCCGAAACGAAAGTCCTCGTCCTGGACACCTCAGGTTCTATGGAGGGAGAGAAATTCAAGCAGGCACGTGAGGCGGTCCACCGCTTCCTCGAAGAGATCTCGCCACGGGATCGATTCAACCTGATCGCCTTCTCCGACCATGTGCGCTCGGTCTTCGATTCCGGTCCGCGTCGGGCGACCCCGGAAAACCGCAGGCAGGCGCAGCGCTGGTTGGACCGCCTCGATCCGGGTGGAGGGACGGCGATCGCAGAGGCGATCGATGAAGCATTTCACCCCTCTTGGGAGGCCGACCTCGTCCTGTTCTTGACCGATGGTCTCCCGACCGTCGGCGAAACCTCCCCCGAGTCGATCCTTCGACGCGCATCGCGCGTCCGAGAGGATCTACGATTCTACGCATTCGGAGTCGGCTATGACGTCGACGCGCACCTTCTCGATGATCTGGCCCGACTTCGCGGCGGTTCGGTGACTTACGTCAAGCCGGGCGAGGATGTCGCCGAGGCGGTCACGACCTTGCGTCACCGGGTCGAGCATCCGGCCGCGCGCAACGTTCGCCTCGACATTCGCGGCGCCGAAATCGAAGAACTCTTCCCGAAGGAGAGGCGCGATCTCTTTGCGGGCGAGCCGCTTCTCTTTGCCGGACGTGTCCGACCCGGATCGGGCCGCGCCACGGTGCGACTGACGGCCGAAGGTCCCGACGGCCAGCGCCTCCGCGAAAGCTGGCGGATCGATTTCGATGACGCAGCGACGAGAAGCAGCGCCGTTCCCGTCCTCTGGGCATCCCGCAAGGCGGCCTCCCTGATCGATGAGATCCGTCGTGAAGGCAGGAGCCGGCGCCTCGTCGAGGAACTACGGGAGCTCTCGCGGCGCTACGGGATCCTCAACGAAGAGATGGCCTTGCTCGCTCGCGAGGACGAACCGCTCCTCGCCGACGGCAGAGATCGTCGTCCAAACATGATACTCCACTCGGCGCCGGCTCCCTCCCTTGGGCAGAGAAAGAGTTCGCGCGGAAGTGGGGCGCTGAACTTCGCGACCCCGCAAGATGCCGAGGAGGAAGTGAAGACCTCGGCCGAGGCCTGGCGCCTCCAGGATGCCGGCTCGATCTCCGCGCTGAAGGAGAAGAACGAGACAAGCGTCGCGAACCGAACTCTGGCAGGCGTGAGCTTCCGCCTCGACGGCGAGGTTTGGATCGACACGCGCCTCGACGCTCCCCTTCCGAAGAAGATCGAGACGATTCGCGTGAAGCCGTTCGGCGAAGCCTACTTCAAGCTGGTCGCGAATGGGGGACGGATCGCCGAATGGTTGTCGGTGGGTGAAGAGCTTCGGGTCCTGCTACCCGGGATCCTTCTCGAGATCATCGAGGATGGTGAAGACCAACTCGGGAATGCGACGATGAAGCGGGTCGTGACGGCGGGCTCGAACGCTCGTAGCCAATCGGGTGCGCGTTTCTCTCACCAGAACCCGTAGCGTCCATCCCGGATACGGAAGTTGCCGGATCGAACGCTCTTCGATCCCCTTGCAATGACATATCCCGTCGGTCCGTGGTAGACGGAGTGGATTCCGATCAAATCGTCTGCGTACTGGGCGGTGTAGATCACAACCCCATGGGTAGGATCCTCGGGATTCCGCCAAGCCATGACGACCCGATAGTCGATCCCCGGATAGAACGAGTCGGCGACCACTCCGTCTCTCTCGATTTGAATCGGGATCTCTTCGCGGTGACGCGCCAGCCAACTGTTGCCCTCCATCGTGCCATACACGACAAGTCCCCTCCCCGATAGATCTCGATCGAGCGCCTCGTCATCGCTGAGAACCTCCGGCTCGCTCCACCACCTCTCGAGGGACACCTCGAGGTATTCCCCGATTCCCGCACTGTCACAATCGCTCCCTTCATGGGTCGGGAGGATGACCACAAGCGGCCTCTGCGAATCGGTGGTTACGGAATTGATGGTCCCATCGAAGCCGAGTTCATAGAAGCCGTCATCGAGCTGTGCATTCAGCAACTCGTCGAACACACCCAACAGCTTCGGGTAGAACTCGGGCAGTGACCGGTATTGACTCCTTTGACGTTCGTATTCGGCAAGCTTCTCATAGATCGCGGGTAGGTAGGAGAAATGCAGCCGCCTCTGCATCTGGAGCTCTTGGTCCGCCGCCTCGGGGCCTTGCTCTTGGAGAACGAGTCGAGTGACTACGGCTCGCACGACGTGTTCATTCACACAGGTCTCCCACTTCCCGTAGGCTTGCGCGGCCATGGCTCCTCGAAGTGGCTCGAACAGAGCAGAGGTCGACTGAACGAGATCACGGTAGATTGCCGTACTCGGATTCACGAACGAATGCCCGAACTCATGCCAAACGATGTGGCGGAAACTCTTCTCGATCCCCGAAGGATGGACTCTCCTCCACCATCCCGCACGGCCCAAGGATGCTGTAGACATCGTGCAGGCCGTCTTTCCGCTCTATCCTCGGTCCATATCCTCCCTGAAACATCGGAGCGAGTAGGATCGAGTAGCTTGGTTGCTTCTGCCCGTAGTACTCCTCCAGATCGCGAACGAGTCGATCGACGTCAACCATGGAATGCACCGACTCTACCCATGCCCCAAAGAGTGATCGATTGGATTCATGAAATGCGACAAAGTCGGTTTCTTTCGCAAAGGATCGAAGTTGCTCCATGAGATCCAGAAGAGCCATCTCTCCCCCGGCACGCTTCTTCAGGTAGTCCGAAAACGGAATCTCCAGCAAAAGGTCAGGAGGATCCGAGAGATGCAGCATCGCCGTGGGTGGGGCGTCGAACGTGAATCCCCATCGACTCATCTCCTGGAGGTGCGATACCGCCGGATGGTCACTGTATTGGGCGAAGTGTCGATCGACATCCTCGCGATAGCGATGGTGAAATGGGGTGATCCGATCGAAACGCTCTTCGTAGTCTCCGAGGGCTTGTACTACGGACAGCAGTTCAATACGCGGATCGACTCGAACCGAGATCGTCGGCGCAGTGACCGCCGTGGAAGATTGGGTGCTTGCGACGCAAAAGATCAGATAGCAGATGCACTTGAACATGATCGGCATCAAACTAGCATATCTGTGCAAATAGCGAATGCGCCCCTGGATCAGCGCCCCGAAGGACAACCTCCCCCACACCCCGAGGATGCCTGGGGGAGCGACGCGGAGCTGCCAGGCTCCAAGTTCACGTCTTCTTGAACCTCACCCCCGACCCCGATCGTCACGCACCGGACCGGCATGTGGAACGGGGTCGCGTCCAGGGCGATCCGTGTGGCTTGCGCGATCCCCGTGCAACAGGGAACTTCCATCTTGAGGACGATCACACTCTTGACCTTCGCCGCCTCGAACGATCGCCTGGAGCTTCTCACGTAGTGAGGAAGATCGTCGAGCTTCGGGCAGCCGACCAGAACGACACGTCCATCGAGGAAGTCGGCATGGTAGTTCGGGTAGGCGAACGGAACACAGTCGGCAGTGATCAGAGAGATCCGCCCCGCGAAGAAACGGAGCGAAGGGAGGAACCAGGGTGAGCTGAACGGGCCACTGGCGGAGGCGCGTCGCCACCCTCGGGGAATCGGTCTGGGCCTGGCTTCTTTTGCGCTCGCGAAGCAACTCTTCGACCGCCGCTTCGTCGAAGCCGTCGGCTTCTCTTCGATCACGTTCAGCGCACCCTGCGGGCACTCCCCGAGACAGGCGCCGAGCCCGTCGCAGTAGATGTCTTTGACCAGCTTCGCCTTCCCGTCGACGATCGCCAACGCACCCTCCGCACAGGATGGGATGCAGAGCCCGCAGCCGTCACAGAGCTTCTCGTCGATCTCGATGATCTTGCGAATTGCCATGGAATCCTCCCTGGGTGGCGCATCTTGCGCCAAGCGTCCACCAGGCAACTATCGGTCCTCAGGGCACCTACCGAAATGACCTGAGTCATCGGGTTGAAAAGAGGCCACCCGCGTCGGCGGATGGCCCTCACGAGTCCTTAGGTCATTGATTTACTGAGGCTTGGCGAACTTGCTCACGTCAACGCCGGCGTTGACCGCGATCGATTTGACGATCCCCGAGGCGAAGTGTTCGCCATCGTGGAGGATCTCGAAGGCATACGGCATCCGCACCGGCCCGACTTGGCGGTAGTCGCTCAAGACCTCGGTCTGTTGGACCGGCGCGCCGGTCATCGGCGCTTTGCTCTGATAGCGCCGGGCGATCGGCTCGCCGCTTGCGGGATCGAGATACAGGAACAGCTTCTCAAAGCCGGGACCGCTCAGAAGAATGCGATCGGCCTCCTTCTCCTGAATCTCGGATTGCGAGAGGGCCTGGGCCTGGATCGCATCGATGTTCCTGAAGATCTCGGAGAAGTCGCGCGCCCGTTCCTGATTCATCTCGTCGATCTCGGCCGGAGTCATGTCCTCGATCCCCTGAGGGCTCTTCTTCCAACCGGTATCCCCGGTGCGGGCCATCACCATTTCACCGAAAGGTAGGACTTGCGAGACGAAGTCACGGCCGTCGAACGAGTGGATCGAGTGGATCGCGATCGAGAGATTCATCCCCTGGATCGACGCGGAGAGATCGATCTCCTCGGTAATGTCCTCGAGGGACTTCCATGCATCGATCCCGCCGGTCGCGTCGATCGCCTTGGTCAACAGACGCCTCCCCTCCTCAAGCGAGGCAAGCGACGCCTCGGGGATCTCCTCGCTCTCGGGCGGGATCGGGGATCGTCAGATCGACCGTGACGAATTCGCGTCCCCAGGCTGCTGAGCGGCTCGGCGAAATCGTTCTCGTCCCCAACGAGGAGAATCTGCAGATCGTCGGGATGGATATTGTTCTTTGCCGCAGCGAGCAAATCCTGAGCCGTGAGCGCTTTGACCTGCTCGGGGTAACGCGATGTGAAGTCGACCGGGTACCCGTAGAAGTCGAGGAAGGCCATCCGGTTGGCAATCTGGCCCTTCGACGCATACTGGAAGACGTAGCGATTGAGGATCGCATCCTTCGCATTCTTCAGTTCCTCGGCGGTCACCGGCTCCACAGTGACCTTGCGTATCTCCTTCTTCAGGAGGTCGAGAGCGACCAACGCGGAATCGCTTCGTGTCCCGGCGTAACCGATGAAGACGCCGGCGCGAGGGATACTGGTTCCGGGACTCGAACCGGCCGCATAGGCGAGACCGCGCTTGGTACGGATCTCGTTGAACAGCCTCGAAGAAAAGCCGCCACCGAGAATCTCACCGAGGACGTTCATCGCAGCATAGTCCGGATGATCGCCTTTGAGACCGACATGACCCATCACGACCCAGGTGTTCGTCGTTCCCGTCTTCTCGGCATAGGCGAGGCCACCCCCCGCGGCGATTCCCGCCGTCGGCGGCAGCCCGGGGCCGGAGCGGTCGAAGACTTCCAATCGGCGAAGAGCCGCTCGACATCCTTCTTGATCTCCTTCGCATCGATGTCGCCCCAGATCGTCAGATAGATCCTGTCGGGGTGGAAGAAGTTCTTGTGGAAGGCAACCAGGTCCTCGCGTGTCACCGCCTCGACCGTCGCATACTCGGTGTGCCGCGCGTACGGATGGTCGGCTCCGTAAATCAGCTTCCCCATTTCCCGCTGCAGAATGTCCATCGGCTCGTCGTTTCGCGAGGCGATCTGCTGACGGAGAGAAACCTTCGCCAGCTCGAGCTTCTCTTCGGGGAATGTCGGGTTTCGCAGCAGGTCTGCGAAGATCGCCATCACTTCGGATGCGTTCTCCTTCAGCGACCAGAACCCACCGGA
>CAVPPI010000006.1:0-11167 GCA_963707365.1 uncultured candidate division Zixibacteria bacterium
TATCGTAATCGTGGTGAGCCAGTTCTTTCCGACTATCGGCGCACTGGGGGGCTCAATACTATCGTTACTACTGTTTTGGCTCCCTGACGATTTACGGGTTCCCCATGCACGTTCTTAGGTGGTGTCGGTGGCTCAGTTTTAGCCGTAGCATTTGCCTCGTGGATATTCACGTGGTTGATCGGCCCAGACGCTTTTGGAATGTATCCATTTTTGGCTGCGACTGTGCCGCTTTCTATTCCGATATACAACGATTATAAAAGGTCATGTGGATTAGACAGTGTGTATGGTGGGCTACCACCCAGAGTAGCTGATTTCGCGTCCGCACATACAGCAGGCATGAAAGCGGCGGTATTAGGTGAGTCGTGGGCGTTGTAGTTGCCGCATATATGTTCCTTTCCGATTCGATTCACATATAATCGTGACAAGCCCCCCCCGCGCAGCAAAAAATCCCAGCTCAAAGGGTGCGGCACCTGTGCAATGGCTTTTTTGCTCGGGGACAGTCTCGGCTGGAAGCTGTGGACAAATGTTCAGCAATTCTGATAGGATTTTGATTCTCAGCATGGGTCGAGCGCATCAGCTAAGCACTCCCTGACGGACTCCGCAAAATCATCCATTTTGAACGGTAGCCTGTAAAACCGGTCAGCGCCGGCTGAGATAATCTCGTCCGCATATTCTGGATAATGAGGAAAGCCCGCAAGAGCGATGATCGGCTTATGGAATTCGTTCTTTAGGTGAGTGACGAACTGAAGTCCTTTCTCAATCCTGCTTTCTGAAGACGCTTCTCCACCTGAGAAGAACAGGTTGTTAACAATTAGAACAAATAGGTCAACATTGTGGGAACGGGCGAGCATTGATAGCTCGTCGGTCACGAACGTGGCGAACATCTTCAAATTACACTCATCTTCGAGTGCCAAACCGATTAAATCAGTAAGAAGCTCTCGGAGTTGGCCGTCGCCTTCGCCTATAAGTACAGTGATATTCCTCATTAGTTAGTTTATCGGCAGTATAATGCCGATTTGTAGGAGCCCGCCGTAAACTTACGCAAGATCAGAACCACTCCGAAAAAGCTACAGATTTGGTCGGTTTTGTTTGCTGTCAGGCGATGATGGAGCGTCTAATCGGAATTTAAGCGAGAACCCGAAGATTGGACGGACGGGTGGCCCGCCCTCCGGGTGGGTTTCTATGTGATTGGCCGAATATGTAATCCCACACAAAGGGCCGAGCACCCGAGCAACAATAACACTACAAATAACAGCAACAATTTGCGCAAAAGCGCATGAGAATCGATGGTAAATGTCTGGCCGGATTCTTTGGTAAACAGCCCAAGATGGAGGTCAGATGAACGCCAGCTTTTCAAGAATAAAAGCCGAATTGGCCGAGCCGTCCGACGAACGGCTATCAGAACTTATCAGCCATATTAATCACAACATCAATCCACCCGCGCCGGTGCAGCCCTCGGATGTACACATTCGAGCCATGTATATCGTGTCCGACGAGGTCAACAGTTTCGGCGGCAGATTCCCAACGGAAGAACTCGACCGGCTCAGCGAACTTCTGGTGGATTCGCCGGTTCTGGTGGGGCACCGCAAGGACAGACTTCCCGTGGCCCGTACATTCCACGCCGAAATTATCACGCGCAACGAAAAGACCTGGGTGAAGAGCTATTTCTACTGGCTCCGCTCGGCCAAAGGAGCCTCGGACCTCAAAGAGAATATCGATGGCGGCATTTACAAAGAATGTTCGATTGGTTTCACCTATCTGACGCCGGAATGCTCTGTGTGTGGCAAAGACATTCGTTCCTGCCGCCACGAGCCGTTTGAAAAGTATCCCTCAACGGAAGACGGCCAGGTCTGCCATTTCAATTATCGCGAGATAGAGCGAGTACTGGAAACATCGCTTGTCTACCGGGGCGCTGTCCCGGAAACATCCATCTCACGAGAACTTCAATCCGGTGACACCGTTCACGCCGCTCAGGCGGCTACTTTGATAGACAACCCCGCGATGCTCGACCCGACCGCCGAGTATTTGGTGGTACCTCACTATGATGGCATCGAGGTTGTAGTCGATTGTCACGAAGGAGCGCTGTCACTGTCTTCCACTGAAGGTGAACCCATTGCCGGCAAGAGCATCGATGATTTCAGCACTGATGGCCTGCCTGAGATGCAGGGCGTGAACGGTATTCTGATCGGTTTTCGCGGTAAGGAGCGGTGTTCTGTTAGCGATCTCGAAAAATATCTGAACGACCGCAGCGGTCCCGTCACCAGAGTCGAATTGAGATTGCTACCTCAGGAGGGTGTGAATCTTGCCGCTGTGGAAGCAAAACAGTCCTCGTCCGTGAAAGAGATTCGACATGCCTACACCGGCGTATCCGGACTCGTCGAGTGCGCCAGCCGCATGAAAACAAAAGGCGGCGTGCGCCTGTACCGAAAAGACCAACTTCCGCCCGGGCACGGTGGATATATTTACCATCCTGCGGAAAGGACGGACGAAGCCTGCGGGTATTTCAGCCTGTTCGGCGTGCCCGAGAGCAAAGACGCGGTGTTGTGTCTGTTTCGCGGTGGCAAGACGCATCAGTTTATTCTCAAACAATTCCATTTCGGCCGGTTTGCGAAAGGCGCCAGGTTCATAGCAGACGAGGTTGACCCTCGCAGCACCGAATCCTGCACTCTTATTGCCGGCGGAGAATTACTAAAGGCCAGAGTTTGCGACAACTCCCTGCTGCTAAAGGTCGCCGGTAATATTGAGGGCGTCCTTGTTGTCAGTCCTGTCAAGATAAACGGTACGCAGCGGTGCCTGATTTATAGATCAACTGATTCCAAAACTATAAACGCGGATTCGGAAAAGCATGGTAGTGATAGACTATAGAGAGCATGGCTTCAAGCTCAATGCCGCGATGCTGAAAATTATCGGTGTCGTCTTGAGTCTCGCAGCTGCCTATTTTTTGACAATCCAATCGCTGAAGATAGAACTGGCAGCCAAAGCCGAGGATGCCGCCGTTGCGGTCCTGGACAAAAAACTGGCCAATATCGAAGTCATGCTCACCGAAAGCGTGGTCAACCGCGAACAGTTCTATGAATTTTCCAGGGATGTCGAAGCGCGGCTGTCCCGCATTGAGTTTTACCTTAAAGAAAGGCGAGGAGAAGACCTTGGAAAGAATTGAAAAACACAAAGCATTTCTTAAGCAGACCATAAGTAGCATCGAAGGTGAATCGATTGCTGAGCTTGATTTTGATCTGCTTAAAAGCACCCTGGCGGATATGGTGGCGGTTCTCGATGAATTTCAGCTTGCTCAAAATGAGAAAGAAATACTCCGGGAAGATCTTATCCAGCGACTCTCCGGTATGGAGAAGGCAATAGCTGTTGCACGGAAGAGTCGTGATAGCCTGGAGACGGCTCTGCTCGCCATTGAAGAATTACCGCGATTGGATTCCCGGCAGTTGTTGATGAGATACCGCAAGACCCGGGCGAAGTTCAGGGACACCTTTCCCACCAGTTTTATGCTTCAGCCGCGGGTATCGAATATCTCCGGTGGAAATAAACTGAGCGATTATAAGTAGCACCGTGGGACGTTAGTCCCGGCCCGTGGGAGTTCATCCCGGCCAGCAAAACACGAAAAAACATAATGAGAGGGAATTATGACAATTAGAGATCATAATCTTGAGACAATTGCGCCGATGCTGGCAACTTTCAAAATCCACCAGACCTCCAGCGTGGACGACCTGAAGGACGCCGACATTGGCGGTCCGGTGGGACTCACCGGCAATTGCGAAATCGGTCCGCTGGCGGCGGACGGACAGTTGCTTGGCAAGCTCATCAGCCTGACCCTGACCGACGCCGATGACGGTCAGCGGGTGGCCACAGTGCAGATCGGCGGGATATGTCGATTGGCCGTAGGCTCGCCGGCGCCATCGGTCGGCAACAGGGTTGTTGGCGGCGGAAGTGGAACTGTCAAACAGGCCCCGACCGTGGCGGCCGATCCCGACGGCGGGAACGTTGCTCGCGGGACGGTTCTTGATGTCAACGGCACGACCGACTGTGTCATACTTCTGAATTAGAAAGGGGGAGACAGTGGATTTCAACGAATTTCTTCAGTCAGGAGCCGTCGCCAATCTGGAACAGGACGGCCGGAACGCTTTGAATCACTCATCGGTCGACCTCAGTCGCGCCAGCTCTATAGAAATCAACAAAGAGCTTTACACCGAGGCAGAGGCGAGAGGAATGTCGCTCTCGGAGCTTCTGGAGTGCGATGAGTATGATCCTTCAGTCGGTGGCAGTCCTCTTGATGCCTTCGAGCGGCAGCTGGCTCTGGCCGGTGTTCGTCTCGGCGGTAAATCCCCGACAACAGTCGAGCAGTTCTATCAGCAGGCTCCGTCGCTGCTTCCGGAATTCATGCTTCGGGAAATCAAAAAGGGCCAGGCAATGCGCCCGGACCTCAACCGGCTCATCGCCAGCACCACCACCGTCGCCAGCAACAAGTACACGCCGTTCAATATCGATACCGACAACGACAGCCGTTTCTCGCTCAGGCCGATCGGTGAGGGAGCCGAGATACCGCAGTTGCTCGTTACCGAACAGAATCATGCCGTGAACGTGGCCGATTACGGTCTGGCTCTCAAGACCAGCTACAAGGCGTTGCGTTATCGCACTACCGCTCAGTTCAGAGTGCTCCTGTGGTACATCGGTTTCAAGATCCAGACCGACAAGATCGGAATGCTGGTGAACACCATTGTCGATGGCGACGGCAATGACAACGCCGCGACGGTGATCAATTCTGCAGATGCCGGGACGCTTACCTATGATGACCTCATCAGCCTGTGGTCGAGTTTCTCGCCGTTCGAGTTGAACACAATCGTATGTCACCGCGACAAACTGAAAGCCATTCTGACTCTCGACGAGTTCCGTGATCCCATGGCCGGTTATCGCTTCCAGAACACGGGCCAGCTGTTCAGCCCGCTCGGTGCCGCTCTGGTGCGTTCGGATGAAGTCTCCAGCGATTATGTTATTGGGCTGGACAATCGCTTCGCCGTCGAGGAAGTGGTCACCCAGCCGCTCATGATTGAGTACGACAAGGTTATCGACCAGCGCTTCGAAGAGGCTGTTATCTCCGAGTCGGTCACCTTTGCCAAGGTGCTCAAGCAGGCAGCGATTATCCTGAACACCAACCACTAACGTTCAAAAAGGCCCGGATATCCGGGCCTTACCTTAAGGAAAGATATGCAGGTAAAAATTACTGAGACCACGGCCTCAACGGCATTGGCAGGTCCAACGTCCCGAAGGCTGTTTACCGTGCCATCGGGGCAATTCGCCGGAAGGATGCTGGCCCTCCTGCAGACCGAGGACAACCAGATACAGTTTGCCTTCGCCGATAAACCGCATTTAAGTTGGAGCTCTCTGGCGGAAGTGACATCCGAATCGGCCGATTTCGGTTTCGATGCGGTTATGGATGCTAACGGTAACGTCTTTGTCGCCTACTGTGAGCGCTCGACGAATTTTCTGGCGGTTAGAAAACTTACGTTCGGCGGTGTCAGCTGGAGTGTCGGCGACGCAGCTTATATCTATAACGGCGGTGTCGCTATCGCGCCTTCGATTACAATAGATACCAATGGAAGGCTCCTGGTAAGCTGGTCGAGGCTTGCGTCAGGTTATTTCGATATTCAGGTGAAGACATCGACCGACTCCGGTCAAACGTGGGGGACAGGTCCGACTGATATTGGCGATACATTGCGGACCGGTCTGTCCGCCGCTGCGTCGAAAATAGCGGTCGGGCCGACCGGCGTCCATGTAGTGTATTCAGGGACGGGTAGCGATTTGTTCATCCGGTCACAACCCCTTTCGGGCGGAAGTTGGTCTGACGAGTTTACCATCGCATCAGGTAGCGGCCTCGATGATCACTTTGATGTTGCCGTCTCTTCGGATGGCTTGCTCGGCGTCGTTTTCGACGCGCAGCAGCTCCGGTATCGAGAATATGACGGAAGCAACTGGGGTTCGGTTAGTATTCTCGATGAATCCGAAGGATTGTATCCGCAACTGAAGTTCGAAAAGAATATTCCGGTTGTCATTTATCTGAGTGAGGAAGGAGACAATCAATCGGTAATCAAGTGCTCCCACCGCACAACGGGTACTTTTTCCGCCGCAGAGATTCTCGATACCACCACCGGCGATTTGGCCGACGTACTGGCCTATGATACCATATCATCTTCCTACAGTGATCTCACGGGGGCAGCGTCATCGGGAACGCCCTCGGATGTTTATCACCCTCTTACAGGTTCGCTACTGAAGAACGCCGGCGATGCTGTTTATTTGGGTATGAACGTGAGATTCCGAAGTGTGAACGTGGTGCTGTCATCGGTCGGGATTGGTGGCACGGTGACCTGCAGCTATTTCGATGGCACTACCTGGAAGGCCTTCACGCCGGCCGGCGGTTCTTTCAATTTCGATACATCCAACAAGAGCCTGCTGCTCTGGGCCGACTTAAACTCGATACCGGGCGACTGGCAGAAATGCAGTGTTGACGGCAGCCGGAGGTTCTGGGTCAAGGCGGAGGTTGTCTCCGGATTTTCCGCCGGTCCGATTGGAAGTCAAATAACGGCTAAGACAGACCTGCGCGAACTAACGGTGGGGAGGTAGCGGTGTCCTATACTAATGCAGAACTGGTGCGCAAATATCTCGATGCTCCTTATCCGGTGCAGAGCCGTGTCCATGAGCAGTGTGTCATAGTGCGCGGTCTTGATCCCGTGATATTTTACGGAGGCGCCATAGATGAGCAGTCGCTGATAGTCAAGGGTCTGGTCAATGCTAAACCGACTCGTGTGAATCTGTGTCTGACTGCTGCCTCCACTGCCATAGTCTCCGCTCCCCTTGTTCCGAACACCGTGCTGGTAGCCTCCGATAGCTCCCTTGGCAAGATCTACGCCGAAGGTACGGACTATTCTATCGACTACGACAACAGCAGTATCCAACTCAAGGACGGAGGCGAACTGATAATAGGTCAGAGCGTGACCATGTGGTACGCGACCTACAGAGTCTATGTCGAGGGAACGGACTATCAGGCAGACTACAGCAAAGGCGCCATTCGAAGGACATCGTCGGGTTCGATATCCGATGGCGAGACGGTTTACGTTGACTACTCTCCACTGCTGGCAAGCTACACCGAAGAGATACTTGCCCAGGCCGTTATCGAGGCCAACGGTCTTGTCGAGCAGGCTGTTGATCCCGATGGTCAGTTTGGAGCCGATGTAGCACTGCAGGCGGCGGCTACCTATCGCGCTCTGGAGATAGTCTGCCGGGCTGCTGCCGCCGGAGAATTGTATCGTCTGAACAAGAGCGACAAAGTCGCGCTGGTGTGGATGAAGCTCGGCGACCACTACTCACAACGAAGTGAACAACTTCTCAACTCTTTCCGCCCACCGTATACCGGACCGGCGTCCCCGGTGAAGAATTAGGAGGACTTATGCTATCGGCATTATCAAATGTTACAGCCCGTCGCGTCTGGTTCGTTCCCGATGTCAGTATCTGGGGGACATCAGGCTGGGGCGAGATTGAGCTACTTACGGTTGAGAGCGTTGATGCGGCCAAATCGATTCTGTTTTGCAGTTTCGATATCGGAGATTGTTCGCAGACGGTCAGTTTTTGCGAGTTAACTGATTTTCGCGGCAACAACCTCCCAACAAGCATTTCCAATCCGCGCGTGTTCATTCGGCCCAAGAGCGAACAGACCGCACACGTCGTGGGAAGTGAGACATCTGAAGGTTTCAAAGTCGGCCGTGATGCCGACGCCACCGGTCCGGTATTAGTCGACCTTCTTGTTGTGGAACTGGGCGACTGAAATGGCCGGAGCTAAAAGGCCGCCCGGTGAGCCTGAAGAACATCCGGTCGGTATCGATGTACTCGACGAACTAATCGGCAACTATTATAAGAAATTGAAAGAGACAGAAGGCAAGGATATCAAGATAGGAGATTTTCTGAAAATGGTAGAGATGAGAAAGAAACTGATGCCATCGGCAGCGGATCAACAGAAATTCTGGAACATGCTCGATGAAATCCGCAAAGAAGACCTGCCAAACGATGACAAGAAACCTGAAAAGAAAAAGAAAAAGGCAAAACAGCAAGATGGGTAAAAGCGACCGTATCTGCCGTATGGCAGCCGTGCTTTTGGCCGTGCTCACATTGTGTGCGGCCGCGGTGCCTGCTTTTGCGGAATCATACACAATCGCGTTATACGACGGAGACATCAAGTCTAACCGGAATATGCGCTACATGACCGCCAGGGTTCACGGCAGCACGGCAAGTCCCATGTTCGGTCTGGATCTGTGGCAGGGGGAATGTCGATTTGACATTGACCTCAATGGCAACTCTTCAACCCTGCCAGGCAACGCCAGCGAGTGGCAACATAGTCTATCGGGTGATACGGTTGTGATCGCGAACGATGACATGGCGCACCGATTCTATCGAAACAAATCCGGGCTTGAGTGGGAGATTGTGCTGCTTCGTCGGCCGGACACCGGCGTGTTTGGGTTTGACGTAAGTGTCGAGAATCTCAGCTTTCACTATCAGGACAGTCTTTCTGCTTTTGAACTCGATACACTGCGGGCGTTCCGTCCCGATTCGGTTGTGGGGGCATGGGTTGCATATCACTCGCTTCGGTCCAATGATGTTTGCTTTGTGACCGGCGAAGACAGCAGTCATAGCCATTATGGTACCGGACAGGCGTTTATCATTTACCGTCCCAGAGCGTGGGACGGTGACGATACGACTTGGTGTGACGTGACCATCGACACTGACAAAGGATAGACTTGAAATACTTGTCGATGAAACCTGGCTTCAATCGGCAACTTATCCGGTTACAATCGATCCTACCTTCGGCAACACCACAGTGGGTGCGTCCAGTATGAGTTGGAACCAACTCTACGCATACTGCCACCGTTTGACAGGAGTAAACACCTGCGTTGTACCTCAGGGAAAGACCGCATCTATAACACAATATTCGGTTTATGGGAGTGAGACAGGCGCCGGAGATATGATTGTCGCTATGGCCACCTATGATATAGTCGATGGCGTACCCGACACCAGAGTAGCCGGCCCGGTCAGCGTAACGATATCGGGGGGCACGGCGGGCTGGTTCAACAGTTCTGCAATTGACTATCCCTTGAATGCAGGCAGTGAATACGGTGTGGCTGTCAGTTGCGCTCCCCGAACCGGGGGAACCATCTATTATAACAGCGTCAGCAACTCAACATCGACAGACAATACCTACTGTGCTCTTGATTTCGATAATTGGACCCCGGCCTCAATGACGGCCTTCAACTTCTCCATGTACGCTACATACACTGAAGAAGACATAGCTGGAGAGGTGGCATCAGGACGAAGAAAACAAATGCTCGACCATAAGGAGTAAAAATGCGCAGGACACTTTTAGCTCTCGCGTTCACGAGTTTGATGGTGATGATGCTGACGGGGATAAGCCCGGGAGGCATTGTCGGCAACAATGGAGTGTCGGGAGAGGATTCAATAACAGTCTCTCTGGTCAACTGGGATTCCGCCGGATACACTCCCATCAGTGCCGACAGCTTCTGGGTAGTTGTGCTCAAATCAGACGCCAACGATGTAGTTTTCATCGATTCCGGCACAACTTCGATGATCGGCCTCGACACAATCAGGGTGGCAGGTAGGACAGTATATTACTATCACCGGCTGGCGGCGGATATCGATGGCGTCGGAACGCCGGGATCGTACACGGGCGAATTTATCGGCAAGAACACCACCCTGCAACTGTATTCCATCGTGCGTTTCGAATTTCAAGTCGTAGGCTGGGAGCTTGATGATATCGGTGACTCGGCGGCGTTTGCGAATCGTCTCTACGATACCCTGATATGGCAGGCGCAGATTATCGATAGTCTCTATGCGGCGCTGGACAGCCTGCAGAGTCACGATGACTGGATATCATCGTTTGACCCGACACTTTCGCCGGTTACGCTGCTTGAGGATGAATTTGCTGAGATGGCGGATACGATATACGGGAGGGATTCTAATATGTATGCCGATGGCTACTGGCACAAGCTGTCGGTGCATGCAGATTCGGGTGTCGTCGGGGAGGGGGCCGACTCGGCCTCGATAGCTTCGTGGGTCTGGAACACACCGCAGCTCAATCATACTGCCGATGGGACTTTCGGCGGCAATCTGGACGCCGAAGTATCCGGCATTGGCAGTGGTTCCGGCACCTACGCGTGCATCTCCAATCAGCGGACACGACTGTGGATGTCGCCATTCCCGGTGTGGCGCTCGTCATCCGCAATCTCGATCAGACCTCCCTCGTGGCAGTCGGAATAACCGATAGTGACGGGAGAGCGTCGTTCAATCTCGACAACGGCAGTTATCTGGCGATTGCTTCGGCGGGCGGCTATGTATTCGGGGCGCACGATACTATAATCATTAACGGTCCCACCACCGACACCGTGTTCGGCGATCAGTTCGATCCCGGCGTGCCGGCCTCACCGGGGTTGTGTCGTGTGTACGGCCATCTCTATGCTCTTAACGGCGAACCGGAAACAAATGCGACTATTACCGCCAGCCTGCCGGCGGGGATCGCCCTCTACAACGGCGTACTGGTGTCGCCGTCGGCTCTGACAGCAACTACCGATGCGGACGGATACTTTTACATCGATTTGATTCCATCCGACTTGATGGAGCCATCCGGGACAAAATACGAATTCACAATTGCCCGTTCCGACGGAGTGATTCTACGGCAGAGGCAGGAAGTACCCAACCTAACCGAATGGCGGTTAGGCTGGTGATAACAATAGAGGCATGTAAACTGTAAGGGAGGTGAGATGTTGGAAGCATCCATATTTCAATCAGGGTCGTTTCTGAGCGCACTGGGCTCTATCGGTCTGATACTAATCAGCCATGTGGCGAATAAATACGTCATTCCATATCTGAAAACCGGGAAAAAGCGCAGGTATGCCGAGTTTATTGCCATGATCGCCGATGAAGTCACCGATGACCTCAGGCAACGATACCCGGAGAAGGAATGGTTGAAACATATCGATGAAGCAATCGACAGTCTGATTTCGATCTGTGATATCGATTCCGAAATAGCCGAACGGGCTATCAACGCAGCTGTCGCGAGACGCAGGTAGAACAGCGTATATGAAGAAAGCCGCCAACGGGG
>CAVPPI010000007.1:0-243845 GCA_963707365.1 uncultured candidate division Zixibacteria bacterium
TAAGTCACTGATAGCAACCTCATGGTCTATCAGGCATCCGCAACGCATCTCTGTCACTTCCCTTGTAAACACAATAGTCGAAAAACTCCCGTTGAACTACCGCCTGGTTTTGAGGTCTACATCTGCTGCGTCGGTGGCTGCGACCGCTCGTGCTCGAAACTCCAGCTCAATACCGCCAACCTTTTTGAGATGAACAAAAACGCCATGATAAGACTGGCTACGCGACCTATCACGCGCATAGAATCGGGAAGAAGATTATTGAGCCGATACCGAATATCGCTCCGAATACTCCCGCATTGTTGTGCCGCTGAATGCCGATCCATCGCAGCCAGGCTGGAAACGAGCCTTATTCCTACAAAACCAATGCAGCAGATAAACACTGCTGACCTTGGGAAACCAAATGTTCGCTTTGAGAATCATCGTTCCCTCCTTGGCATAGGGGTTAAAGAAAACGAATGCCCGCCCATCACTGCGTCTGGCAAACAAAAAAATGAGCCTGCGCTTGCTATTTCTTCCGAGAAATTCCTCAGTCGGCTCGCGTTTTGGGAACAGCCAGATTCCCCTTTGCCGGATAGCCCAGAGGTGTGATTGTGGCCGAGTTGCCGCGTTTTGCGGATACCCAGCCGGTCTTTGATATCGTCGTGGTCATGCCTATCAGCAAGTCCCCAATCCTGAAATGCCATGCCGCCAGATGAAGTGGGGTAAGCCAAATACAGGCATCGTCCGGCTCGACCCGAACTGCCAGATTGGGGTCAGCGCAAAATACCACTGCCATGGCCTTGGCTATCGGAGCCGTATTTTGACTGACGGGTAACTTTTCTGAGAGAGCCAGTCCAGCATCTCACAGTCGGTAATAATCTGATAATAGCAGCCTCTTGCCGAGTGACGTAGGCGCCAGGCGGCAGGTGAATATCTTTTCCAGAAGGTCTTTCGGCACCGGTACAGCAGGAAGCCTCGAATGCTCCGACGGGTAAGCAGAAGTTCATCGCCAAAATGAGGTAATGTCCACTGACCGGATCATTGAAAATACCTGCCCTCGGCAAAAGTCTGGTAGATATTGTACTTCTCGTTCTCGGGTCGGTCTACCTGTGCGGCTCCAGAACGCCATACATTCTGGTCGACTTCTTCTTTCACTTTTTCTCATAGAAGAATGTCAGCATGGCTTCGTTTTGTCGCGCTCGCAGAATCCAAGTAGGAAAATTGCCGTGCCTGGAATCACGCAATCGCCTTGATCTTGCCGACACAGCCGATTTTGCTTCGTGTAAAAATCTCTAAGAGACTTTATATTCTTCGTTTTCAAAGAGTATACCGCTGATATCCACCTCATTCTGTTTCAATTCCAGATACGAAAGTAAAAGCCGGCTTTTTGCCGTATTCGTATGTTGTCTAATGTTACACCGATTTGGCTTTGCTTTCCACAGGCTTAGCCTGTTTTGTCTGAATGGCTTTTGCCGGACGTACATCGGGCTGGCAGCGTCAGGCCCTTGGGAAACATGCTCCGCGCGAGCCTACCAATGTGGGATTATTCAGTGGCAATTCGATGCTTTTGATAAATCTAACGCCTATCCGACGGGCTCATATTTTTTGCAATTGCGGTTGTAGTCTTGTAGTCGGCCTTGTTTTGACCTACCACTCCTTCTGTAGGGCAGGCCACCCCTCCCGCCCGGTTCCGCCGCCGGCGGAGGTCTGTCGATGTTTTTTTGTGTTCCTATAAAACTTTTCATGCGATTAACCGGATTTGGCTTCGTTTGTTCTAGGTCTTTCGAGGGATCCCTACGACATCGACGGCGGGCTGAACGTGTTGGTCTTGCCACTACTGTAGTTTTTGTCGTGCCGCGTTTATGCATTTTTTTTCTTGCGAATTTTAAGGTTCGCGAAACCAGCGTATTCTTCGATTTAAACGTTTTTTACGCTCATACATGACACTGGTACTGTATGAAGTTTTTGCGCGGATGTTGTTGGGAAACTGTAGGGGGGAGACTGATACGTGAGGGATCGGCAGCGGAAGCACTCTCATACACTCACCAGGGCGAATTCTTGTGGCTCTTCAAATACTCAAGCCACGCGGAATCTCGCTTACATAAGAGTCGACCAACCTAAGGCTAATGTTCACCGTAGATTGGGTCAGGGCTTTCCATCGTCGTAGCCTGATAAATGCCACTCTTCGCCCCTACATGTGAGCACCCCCATACTGGCAACTGCCTTCGGAGGAAGAATATCAGCCATATCAGACTCACCGTTTTTGAACAGCCACACATCATCAGCTCATGACCGCGTTAGAATAAAACCCGCTTTCGGCATGCCGATATAGAACAAATATCTCAAAAGTTATGCGACGCAGATACCAGCCAGGGCCGAGTTTGCTTCTGTAAGAGGTGTATCCGCGGATCGTCGACTCAAGACCCCTGCCTTGCGCCGCAATTTAGGGCGATCTACAAGCTGAAGGCCTACTCTTTTTTTTTCTTCAATCTCGCATGCCTTCGTCGGCCAATTCCGATTATTTTGGTTATCAAGTCCTTAGCCTCTTTGACGTCATTTACGACCGATCCGAGGGACACTGCACATTACCGTGCCTGTCGTCGGAATAAGTCTCGCTGCTACCTGTAGTGTTCGGTGCGATGGCACGGCCGCAATATTTCGCACAACCGGCAATTCGTCCTATGGCTGGTGCTAAAAGTATTACCGTGCAACGCGGTTGGTCAAGTACTCCGTTAAATTGTCTCACCGCAAGAGACGCGCAACGTGGCCCCACATGATCTTCATAGCATTGCTGGTGATAGAGGTTGGAATCGTCCTCGATATAATTGCCCTGACTTGCACCGCACACAAGTTTTGGGACGAACAACTCAAAAGTAGAGGTAGTCTGGGCGTTGCCCACTTTCAAAATGTGTTAGTGGCCCTCAAATGTCCCACAGTTTGCGAATATGAAATGATCAGCGTGATAATACTTGCCGTCGAACTCAACCCAACCGCTTTTTGTTAAACCTCCTTTTGCGCAAATTCGGCGACCATGTCTGTGCCGACGCGGATATGAACAGCAGAAGAATTGCGCTCAGAGTTACGATTAGAGTATAGTAGGAAAGCATGTGCGGTTTCTAGATTGCCTCATGTTATTGCCATTAAAACTGATAGGCTAAATAAATCCATCTAAAACAACACCAGGACTCGAACCGCCACCCTTGCTTAGAAGTTTCGTCTGCATGAGCTACGGGGGCACACGTGTTGCGTGATTCTGCTACATTACGGGTCGCGCAAACAACAGACCACAATTCTGCCCGAATCTAACCTATTTCCGGTCAATGGTCAAGACACAAAAAAAGCCCCCGGAAATCCGGGGGCCTTGCCTAACTTCAACCAAGTATGAAGACTCTATTCAGCGAAAGCTTCTCCTGCACAAACTCACCGGGAGGAGCATCCTCAGCCGTCCGGTCATCATCGTGACATCCCGAACAATCCGGTTTGTTGTTGTATTTCAGATCAACATGGCAATCGCCGCATTCAAGTTCGCCATGGATTTCATCAAGCTGTAAACCGGTAACCACATGGCTGAAATTCGTCTGATTCCACCCGGCGTGACAGGTGTTACAGGTATTATTCAACTTTGCCGATGCACCCCCGCGGTTGAGACAGGCGCGACAATTGAGGTCCTTGTGGAACCGGTTCAGCGGCCATCCGGTCGAGGCATGAGAGAAGCCCGGCTTCTCTTTGTGGTCATGGCATTTCTGGAACAGGCGTCTTTCTTATGACAGTCGTTACAGATTGCGTGAATTTCCTCGTCCGTCTTGGTCGGTTGTAAGTTGGCCTGAAGGTCATGGCAATAAATGCAGTTTTCCTCTTTGTGACAATCCACACAGCGCAATGTCCGAAAAGGTCGATATGCTGCTGGTGATGAAGCGTCACCACCTGCCTCTTCTCAGGAGTCGTGTAAATCTTCTTCTGGGGTCGTTATCATTGGGTGAGAAATACCAATAATATCGGTTGAGTCCACTGCAGCGGTTGCAAGTGTCTCCGCCGGAGTGGGAAGGTGACAGATACTCCATATCATGACTCCACTCACGGTGACAGTGAAAAAGTGCATAAGCGCCTTTCAACTGAATTTGAACGGCTGCCGGAGGTTTTCCGAATTTTCCTTTTTACTGCCGTGGCATTCGGCGCACGGGACGCGACCGGCGGGCTGTAATGGTGATAGGTCGCAACCCTGACCCATCTGGAGCCATATGAGCATGAAGTTTGTGGTTGAAATAGTCCGGGCCATATACTTTCGCTCAATTGGCCGATAAGAAAATGTGCTTATAATTACCGGCCCGCCTTGCTCGTATTGGCATCCTAAGTGTCGGACACCAAGTTCAACATACGTTCTGTGCCTGCAGTTGCCTTCGCACGTGTGACCTCAAGACAGTTGAGCGTCTCGAAGTCCTTGTGCGTCGTCTGAGTGGCGGGTTATAGGCCTTTATCATAGCCGCCGCCAAAACGGAGGAAAAGCCATCACGACGAATTCTTTATGGTAGTTTTTCATGTTACTCGGCCCTCGAAAATCGCTGACGTTTAAGCCGCTGTCATCCTTCTAGATTATTTCCCGTTTTAACTGGGACGGTGATAACCGGGGACATCACCAACGCCCGATACAGCAGCACCAAAGCGCACATGACCCGGCTTGTTACTCGGCAAGACGGTTGTAGGCGCTTGCTTTTTGGGATATAGCGGCTTGTAAGCCATAAGGAAGACATTGATTCGATCGCGCTTGCCCCGTTGCCCAATATTACCAACTAGGCAGCCGTAAATAAGCCACCAACTGTCGGCGCGCTAGGCTGGGGGCGGGCGGAGAGTATCACCACAGGCACCAGAACGCCGAACACCATCTCAATCAACCACGACGCAGTCGACATCTCGGCCACATACGGCCAGGCGTTCAACGAAGTTATGTCACCGATTTTGAGCGCAAAATAAATTCCCTGAACACCGGCGTGTAACGGGCTATCGATGACAGCACATTCAACTCGGGGTTTTTAGTTCAATGAGCGGATGCTACAGTAGTTGACCGACATCACCTATTGCATTGCGCAAGCAAAACAGCAGGGGAGATATTTGGCGCCTTACCACAGCGGATGTAGCTTGCTCTGGGACTATAAGCCTGAAAGGCCTAGTGATGGAATCATGCAGGATGAGAGCACCACACCGGCGATAGTTGAACAATGAAACGAATCTTCCCAATGTGCCATCGGCAATGGAAAGGAAGACTCAATCAACTTGTTGAATGTGTGCACACCTGAGATTTCTACTTGCCCTTGAAACGTTCGACCACGATGGAAAACACAGGAAGCAGGCCGAGATAAATCATAACTCTGATATCTCGCTATACTTCGAACAGAACCGAATTGCCTTGCCAGAAGCCGGGAAGTGCCACGTCACACTGAAATTGTAGTAGCGTCTGAGGTCCGTTCAGTCCGAGCCCCATAGCCACAAAAAGCGTAGCCCAGCATCGCCGTCAGCAGAAGTGCAATGAACCATAATGTGGAAGAAATTTTTTTCTTACGTATTGGAAGATGTCGTTGAGCGCAGCGGCTCTTGTGGGTGCACATGCCTGTGCGCCAGAGCCACACCGCAAGCAACATCGATAGCAATCCAAATACCCAGGGGTACTGGTCTCGTTTCCAGTATTGGTGATGGCTCCCAAACCGCGATAAAACGGTAAACAAAGACCGCCAGGCCGGCCAGGCCCACCGCATAGCGAGTGACCCAAACCTTGGTACCGTCAGCGAAATACGGCGCCTTGATTCAACTGCTATTTCTTCGCTATGGTGCGCCATTACTCCGCCCTCCTTGTCCATTTTTCGCGTTTACGAGTGCGTGCATCACCAACCCTAATCCGTAGGCCAGCCGGACGATTTGAAAATACCGGTGCCCGAATATTGCGGATAGTCATCGGCAAGCGTCCAGTTTCCGTGTTTTCGAACTCGGCTCCGCGGCCACATCCAACTCGTACCGCCTATTTCCGTGGCTCCATAAACATGATCCACGTAGCGGAACCGGTGCACACGGATACGCGTATGAGCCAGATCTATCAGTTCCTGACGGGTACCGAATGTCAGTGCCTCGTTGGGACAAATTAAAACGCAGGCGGACGGTTACCCTCTTCGAGGTGACGCTCGGTGCAGAATGTACACTTACGTACCTGCGGGTTAAGGGCGTTCTCGTACTCGTAGGTCGGAATCTAACTGACAGGCTACCATACAATAGCCGACATCCAATACATTTCCAGGCCTCGTAATGTACCCCGGGCCGTTCGGGGCCTTGTTGAGCGCCCCCACGATACAGGCCGATACGCAGGCCGCTTGTTACACTGCATACACTGCAACTTTCATCGCTTGTCGGTTGCTGGATTGCGTATTGTTGACCGTGTACGCTTTTGGTGCGGACGGCGATGCGTGGCGAAAAAACCGACTTGTCCTCGAAGGCCGTTATCGGTTCCGTCGAAAGCGCGTGTCGAATCCAGCGGCAGGCCCATTCGCACTTGCGACAGCCAATACAACTGGACCGTATCTACCAGGACGCCATATGTTGCCTGGCAGTCGAGAACCTCACCGTCCTCAGATGCAAGAGCGCTGTTGGTGGCAAGCGCGGCGGAGTCAACACGGCACAAGTTTGAAAAATTCTCTTCGTTTTAAGCTCATGTTTATACCTTATCTATACCTCTATACTTATGGACAAAAGCAGATTATGTGAAGGATTTCACATACTGCCTGAAAACCATCGTGGGTTGAGACCTCGTTCATCACTTTTTGTCAATAAGAACTGTGCGGTTTGGTTTACAAAGACGCAATCGCCCGACCCGGCCTATCCGCCTGCCCACCTTTCCATACTAAGACATAGCCCGGTCAGACAGCAAGTAAATACTACCATTGCTGTCTATTGGGCCATTTGATGAAAAAATGAAAAATAACTTGCGCCAGTAAACTGAAACGTATAAAACGTTTCCAATTGAATATTTGTCAGGATGGATAGAAAAAACAAAATTCTTGTTTTCGGCCCAGTTGCTGAGAAAAGTCACCACCGATGATATCGCGCGCTGAGGCAAACGTCTCAAGGTCACCATTTACAGATACTACAAGAACAAACAAGAGATTTTTCAGGATGTCGTCAAACTCGGAGGCCGACAAATGACGCCCTATTTAAAAGGCGTCGAAAAAGAAAAACCGTAGCCGCAAAGTTTAGCTTGTATTTATTCACGAAAATGTCTACCATACGTGAACTAATAAATTTCTATGAGGTTACACAACAATCGGACGACTACTACTGGCCTTTCGTAGCGGAAGGCGCACAGTTCATCCAGGAGGAGAAGAACAATAAAAGGCATCCTTGAGGCGGGCAATCGTAATAATGAAATCCACGTCGAAGACCCTGATTTGATGGCTTATATGACGGTCGTGTCACTTCAGGCGCAAGAATATGCCTGGGCCATCGAAACTCGAACATATCCCTCGAGGAATACGTAAACCTCATGATAGATGTCGTCATCAACGGCATCAAAAAAAGAGAAGCGGTCGCGTGACCGAAGCTCGAATTCAGATAGAAAGCCGACACCCGGTGTCGCTTCGTTTATAGAAACAAAAGCCGCTTCATGCGTCTTATGGGCCATAATCAGGCAGGGAGACCGCCACTCGGGGGACCCATCCGCATACATTCCATATTCCCGTCATGGGTACCGTATTTACTCATGAGATACCCCTGCGCATCGCCTGAGATACGGACAAGCCTCGGTCATATCTCGGTGATGATATCCTCATCGAACAGATGCGCCAACTCCTGCGAAAAACGGACTACATTTACGCCCATCAAACGCAGCGGCTACCGCGCCAAAACAGATCCTACCTTTTTGCTTACACGCGCTCGTCCAAAAACAGACAGCCGACTCGTGCCGGGCCGTTTGAACCGGGCAGCGAGATTACACGATATTTCGAATCGTTGCCCAACACCCCAGACAGGCATACCGTGAAAGGCTCGACACATCCGACCCCCAACGTTGGGGGTCGGATGTGTCAAGCATTTCACGGTATGCCTGTCTCAGGGGTGACTGGGGCAACAATTCGAAATATCGTGTAATCTCGCTGCCCGGTTCAAACGGCCCGGCGGCGAGTTCAGCTGTCTGTTTTTGGACGAGAGTGTGCACGAGGTTGAGATAAGTCGTAATTCTTTTGGCGCGGTAGTCTTCTTCGCTGCGTTTGATGGGCGTAAATGTAAGTCCGTTTTTTTCGCAGTGGAGTTGGCGCATCTGTTCGATGAGGATATCATCACCGATCGAGATGACCGAGGCTATGCCGAATCTGGCGATGCGCAGGGGGGTATCTATAGTGAATCCGGTACCCATGACGGGTATATGGAATGTATGCGGATAATTTTCCTGCCGTGTGGCGGTCTCCCCTGCCTGATTATGGCCCATAAGACGCATGAAGCGGCTTTCCTTTCTATAAACGAAGCGACACCGGGTGTCGGCTTTCTATCTGAATTCGAGCTTCGGTCACGCGACCGCTTCTCTTTTTTGATGCCGTTGATGACGACATCTATCATGAGGTTTACGTATTCCTCGAGGGATATGTTCAGAGTTTCGATGGCCCAGGCATATTCTTGCGCCTGAAGTGACACGACCATCATGTGGGCAACCAAATCGGTGTTTGCGACGTGGATTTCATTATTACGATTGCCCGCCTCAAGGATGCCTTTTACAATGTTCTTCTCCTCCTGGATGAACTGTGCGCGGGCTTCCGCTACGAAAGGCCAGTAGTAGTCGTCCGATTTTTGTGTAACCTCATAGAAATTTATTAGTTCACGTATGGTAGACATTTTCGTGAATAAATGCGACTTAAACTTTGCGGCTACGGTTTTTTCTTTTTCGACGCCCTTTTTGATGGCATCGAGCAATTTGTCGGCCTCGAGTTTGACGACATCCTGAAAGATCTCTTGTTTGTTCTTGTAGTATCTGTAAATGGTGGCCTTTGAGACGTTTGCCTCGCGCGCGATATCATCGGTGGTGACTTTCTTCAGTCCGAACCTTGAGAAGAGCAACTGGGCCGAGGCAAGAATTTTGTTTTTTCTATCCATCCTGACAATCTTCGATTGTGAAACGTTTTAGTCATTATACGTTTTTTAGTTTACTCGGCGCAAGTTATTTTTCATTTTTTTCATCAAATGGCCGAAATAAGACAGCAATGGTAGTATTTACTTGCTGTCTGACCGGGCTATGTCTTAGTATGGAAAGGTGGGCAGGCGGATCGCCGGGTCGGGCGATTGCGTCTTTGTAAACCAAACCGCGCCAGTTCTTATTGACAAAAAGTGATGAACGAGGTATTTTCAACCCACAATGCGGTTTTTCAGGCAGATATGTGAAATCCTTCACATTACTTGCTTTGTCCATAAGTATCAAGAGGTATAGATAAGGTATAAACATGAGCTTAAAACGAAGAGAATTTTTCAAACTTGCTGCGTTAAGCTCCGCCGCGCTTGCCACCAACAGCGCTCTGGCATCTGAGGACGGTGAGGTTCTCGATCTGCAGGGCAACATACGGCGTCCTGGTAGATACGGTCGTTTGTATTGGCTGTCGCAAGTGCGAATGGGCCTGCAACAATCAACACGCGCTTTCGACGGAACCGATAACGGCCTTCGAGGACAAGTCGGTTTTCGCCACGCATCGCCGTCCGCACTCAAAAGCGTACACCGTGGTCAACGAATACCGCAATCCGGCGACCGACAAGACATACACGATGAAAGTTCAGTGTATGCACTGTAACGAGCCGGCCTGCGTATCGGCCTGTATCGTGGGGGCGCTCAACAAGGCCCCGAACGGCCCGGTAGTTTACGAGGCCTGGAAATGTATTGGATGTCGCTATTGTATGGTAGCCTGTCCGTTCCAGATTCCGACCTACGAGTACGAGAACGCCCTTAACCCGCAGGTACGTAAGTGTACATTCTGCACCGAGCGTCACCTCGAAGAGGGTAACCGTCCGGCCTGCGTTTCAATTTGTCCCAACGAGGCACTGACATTCGGTACCCGTCAGGAACTGATAGACCTGGCTCATACGCGTATCCGTATGCAGCCGGACCGCTACGTGGATCATGTTTATGGAGCCACGGAAATAGGCGGTACGAGTTGGATGTACCTGGCGGCGGCCGAGTTCGAAAACACGGAACTGCCGACGCTTCCCGATGACCCGATCCCGCAGCACACCGAAACGATTCAGCACGGTATTTTCAAATCATTTATACCGCCGCTGGCCCTTTACGGATTTTTAGGGTTGGTGATGCACGCACTCCGTAACGGCAAAAATGGACAGGAGGGCGAGTAATGGCGCACCATCACGAAGTAGCAGTTCCAATCAAGGCGCCGTATTTCACTAACGGCACCAAGGTTTTGTTCGCTATCATGCTGGCCGGCCTGGCGGTCTTTGTTTACCGTTTTATCGCCGGTTTGGGAGCCGTCACCAATCTCGATAACCAGTACCCCTGGGGTATTTGGATTGCTATCGATGTTGCTTCCGGTGTGGCTCTGGCCGCAGGTGGTTTCACCACGGCTGCGCTGGCCGACATCTTCCATAAGGAAAAATATCACGTTATCGTTCGTCCGGCTCTTCTGACGGCAATGCTGGGCTACACTTTTGTGGCTATCGGCGTTTTGACGGACCTCGGACGTTACTACAACATGTGGCACGTGGCACTTCCCGGCTTCTGGCAGGGCAATTCGGTTCTGTTCGAAGTAGGCATGTGCGTTATGATTTATCTCACCGTGCTTTATATCGAGTTCCTTCCCATCGTGGTCGAACGTTTCAAGGGCAAGGTCAATCTACCCGGCGTGCTGGCCGCGTTCAACAAGTTGATTGAGTCTTTCCTTTCCATTGCCGATCGCACATTGGGAAGATTCGTTTCATTGTTCATTATCGCCGGTGTGGTGCTCTCGTGCCTGCATCAGTCGTCGCTGGGCACGCTTATGCTGATAGTCCCGAGCAAGCTACATCCGCTGTGGTACACGCCGATCTCTCCCCTGCTGTTTTTGCTTTCGGCAATCGCGGTGGGATTCCCGATGGTGATATTCGAGTCGATCCTGGCGTCCCGTTCATTCAAGCTGAAACCCGAGTTGAATGTGCTGTCGTCGATAGCGCGTTACACGCCGGTGTTGCTGGGAATTTATTTTGCGCTCAAAATCGGCGACATAACGCTTCGTAACGCCTGGCCGTATGTGGCCGAGATGTCGACTCAGTCGATCATGTGGTTGATTGAGATGGTGTTCGGCGTTCTGGTGCCTGTGGTGATACTCTCCAGCCACCGCCTACGCGCGACCGTTGGTGGCTTATTTACGGCTGCCTCGCTGGTAATGTTCGGCGTGGCGCTGAACCGAATCAATGTCTTCCTTATCGCTTACAAGCCGCTATATCCCGAGCAGACATATTACCCGTCGTTTGCCGAGATTCTCGTAACGGCGGGATTCATGTGCGCTTTGGTGCTGCTGTATCGGGCGTTCGTGATGGTCTTCCCGATTATTACGGTCCCGGTTGATGAAGCGGGAAATCATATCAAGGACGACAGCCGTTTAAACGTCAGCAACTTCTCGAGGGCCGAGTAACATGAAAAAACTACCCATAAAAATCGTCGTGATGGCTTTTACCCTCGTTTTGGCGGCGGCTATGATCAACCTGTGTGCCGCCACTCAGACGACGCACAAGGACTTCGAGACACTCAACTGTCTTGAGTGCCACACCTGCGAAGCTCCGACTGCACAGAACGTATGTTTGAAGCCGTGTCCGACGCTTCAGATACCGACGGCGCACGCCAAGCATAATCTGTCAGAGGCTCCTGACACGTTTCTTATCGGCCAATTGAGCGACCTGTATCAGCCGGTTGATTTCAACCACAAACTTCATGCTGATATGGCTCAGATGGGTCAGGGTTGCGAGACCTGTCACCATTACAGCCCGCCGGGTCACATCCCCCCGTGCGCCGAATGCCACGGCGGTGAAAAGAACCCGGAAAACCTCCGGCAGCCGTCGTTGAAAGGCGCCTATCACCGCCAGTGTCTTTCCTGTCACCGTGAGTGGAGTCATGATACCAAGTGTATTATCTGTCACCTTCCCACTCCGGGCGGAGCGCTTGCCAGACCCGGCCATGGACTCGACCGATATTATTGGTATATCTCACCCGATGATAACGATCCCGAACAAGAAGATTTACACGACTCCTTATGAGAAGGGGCCGGTGGTAACGCTTCATCACCAGCAGCATATCGACCTTTTCGGACTGCGCTGTGTGGATTGTCACAAAGAGGAAAACTGCAGTTATTGCCATGACCTTCAGGCCGAGACCAGACCGACCAAGACGGACGAGGAAATTCACGCAATCTGTAACGACTGTCATAAGAAAGACGCCTGTTCCAAATGCCATGACCACAAAGAAAAGCCGGGCTTCTCTCATGCCTCGACCGGATGGCCGCTGAACCGGTTCCACAAGGACCTCAATTGTCGCGCCTGTCACCCGACCGGCAAGACGATCGCAAAGCTGAATAATACCTGTAACACCTGTCACGCCGGGTGGAATCAGACGAATTTCAGCCATGTGGTTACCGGTTTACAGCTTGATGAAATCCATGGCGAACTTGAATGCGGCGATTGCCATGTTGATCTGAAATACAACAACAAACCGGATTGTTCGGGATGTCACGATGATGACCGGACGGCTGAGGATGCTCCTCCCGGTGAGTTTGTGCAGAAGCTTTCGCTTCAATAGAGTCTTCATACTTGGTTGAAGTTAGGCTAAAGCCCCCGGATTTCCGGGGGCTTTTTTTGTGTCTTGACCAATGGCCGGAAATAGGTTAGATTCGGGCAGAATTGTGGTCTGTTGTTTGCGCGACCGTAACGTAGCAGATCACGCAACGCGTGTGCCCCCGTAGCTCATCCGGATAGAGCATCTGCCTTCTAAGCAGAGGGTAGCAGGTTCGAGTCCTGCCGGGGGTATTATTTTAGATGGATTTATTTAGCCTATCAGTTTTAATGGCAATAACATGAGGCAACCGAGAAACCGCACATGCTTTTCCTACTATACTCTAATCGTAACTCTGAGCGCAATTCTTCTGCTGTTCATATCCGCGTCGGCCGCAGACATGGTCTGCGATCATTGCGGCGAGAAGATAACAAAAAGCGGTTGGGTTGAGTTCGACGGCAAGTATTATCACGCTGATCATTTCATATGCGCAAACTGTGGCGGCGATTTGAAGGCCGGTCTGGTTTATATTGAAAGTGGGCAAAAATATGACTCTACCTGCTACTTTGAGTTGTTCGTCCCGAACTGCGCTTTGTGCGGTCAGCCAATTCAGGGCAATTATATCGAGGACGATTCCAACCTCTATCACCAGCAATGTTATGAAGATCATGTCGGGCCACGTTGCGCTATCTGCGGTGAGACAATTTACGGCGAGTACTTGACCGACATACACGGTAATACTTTTCACGCCAGCCATAAGGACGAATACCCGGTATGCGAATATTGCGGCCGTGCCATCGCACCGAACACTACAGGTGGCGGCGAGACTTATTCCGACGACAGGCACGTATGTGCAATCTGCCTCAAGTCGGCTGTAAATGACATCAAAGAGGCTAAGGACTTGATGGCCCAAATAATCGAGGAATTGGCCGACAAAGGCATCGAGATTGAAGAAAAGAGAATCCCTCTTCAGCTTGTAGATCGCCCTAAATTGCGGCGCAAGGCAGGGTCTTCAGTCGACGATCCCGCGGGATACACCTCTTACAGAAAGCAAACGGCCCTGGCTGGTATCTGGTCGCGTAAAGACTTTGAGATATTTGTTCTATACGGCATGCCGAAAGCGGGTTTTATTCTAACGCTGGGGCATGAGCTGATGCATGTGTGGCTGTTCAAAAACGGTGAGTCTGATATGGCTGATATTCTTACCGAAGGCAGTTGCCAGTATGCGGGGATGCTGGCAATTGGTGACCTTGAGGGCGAAGATGCAGACATGCTGAGGCAGACGACGATGGAAAGCCCTGACCCAATCTACGGTGAAGGACTTAGGTTGGTCGACGCTTATGTAAGCGAGGTTGGTATTCCCGCGTGGCTTGAGTATTTGAAGAGCCACAAGAATCCGCCCTGGTGAGTGTATGAGAGCGCTTCGCTGCCGATCCTGGCGTATGAGTCTCCCCCCTACATTTTCCCAACAACATCCGCGCAAAAACTTCATCGTCCGTGTCATGTATGAGCGTGATCCTAATCGAAGAATACGCTGGTTTCGCGAACCTGAAAATTCGCAAGAAGAAAGTGCATAAACGCGGCACAACAAGAAGCTGGTGAGTGGCAAGACCAAAACACGTTCAGCCCGCCGGTCGTCAATCGTAGGATCCCTAAAAGTAAACAAACGAAGCCAAATCCGGTTAATCGCATGACTATTATAGGAACACAAAAAACATGGCAGGACCTTTCCGCCGGCGGCGGAAACCCTGCCGGGCAGGGGTCGCTTCCCTACAGGAAACTGCGGTGGCGGTTCGAACGGACTCGACCTACAACAGTTAAAAATGACGAAACGAAGCCAAATCAGTTGAAGATGGCAGGACCTTTCCGCGGCGGCGGAACCCTCCGGGCAGGGGTCGCTGCCCTACAGAAGAATGGTGGGCTCGAAGACGAACCCGCTACAAGACTGACACGGGCAAAAATATGAGCGCATCGGTAGGCGTTAGATTTATCAAAAGCATCGATGCACTCAATAATCCCACATTGGTAGGCTCACGCCGAGGCGTGTTTCCCCGGCCTGACGCTGCCAGCCCGATGTACGTCCGGCAAAAGCCATTCAGACAAAGCAGGCTAAGCCTGTGGAAACGAAGCCAAATCGGTGTAAATGAAATGACGAAAAGGGATTAGGTCTGCCTGAACGGGCAGATGAGGGCATCTGCCGCGCACAATGGCAAAAAGCCGGGCTTTTACTTTCGTATCAGAGACAATTGGCCTATCTTCAATGAAAACAGAATGAGGTGGATATGAGCGGTATACTATTTTTGAAAACGAAGGATCTAAAGTCTCTTAGAGATTTTTACACGAACAAAATCGGCTGTGAAATCTGGCAAGATCAAGGCGATTGCGTGATTTTCAGGCACGGCAATTTCCTCTTTGGATTCTGCGAGCGCGACAAAATCGAAAACGAAGCCATGCTGACATTCTTCTATGAGAGTAAAGACGAAGTCGACCAGATGTATGGCGTACTCAAAGATACAGCCGCAGGTAAGCCGACCGAGAACGAAAAGTACAATATCTACCAGTTTTTTGCCGAAGACCCCGAGGGGCGGACGATCGAGTGTCAGTATTTCAATGATCCGGTCAGTCAATACCTGGTTGGCGATGAACTTCTGCTTACCCGTCGGAGCGTTCGAAGCTTTCTTCCCGTACCGGTGCCAAAAGACCTTCTGGAAAAGATATTCGGTATCTGCCGCCTGGCGCCTACGTCACGTAACTCGCAGGGCTTTTACTATCAGATTATTACGGACTGTGAGATGCTGGACTGGCTCTCTCAGACCCGTCAGTCGAGTACGGCTCCGATAGCCAAGGCCTCAATGGCGGTGGTTATTTGCGCTGACCCCAATATCACAGGTCGGGTCGACCATGATGCCTGTATTGCCGCTTACCATTTCATACTGGCGGCATGGCATTTCGGATTGGGGACTTGCTGGATGGGCGGCATGGACCGCGACGATATCAAAGACAGGCTGGGTATCCCGCAAACGCACTATTTGGCCACAATCACACCTCTGGGCTATCCGGCGAAGAGAAATATGGCTGTCCCTAAGCGCAAACCGATTGATGAATTTCTCAAGTAGCAGCTGTGATTTCGGCGGATTATTTTAGTTGCCAAGGGGTGACTCGCCGCGCATGATTTCATTTTAACCCCTATCCAAGGAGGGAACGATGATTCTCAAGCGAATCGAACCGTTTTCATACGCCAAGGTCAGCGGCGTTTTGGGTGCCGCACTGGGACTCGTAATAGGCTTGTTTGCCAGCCTGGCTGCGATGGTGGGATCGGCATTCGGCGGCGGCGATGCGGGAGTGTTCGGAGCGATCTTCGGCATCGGCTCCATAATCTTCTTCCCGATTTTCTACGGCGTGATCGGTTTCATAGCCAGTCTTATCATGGCGTTTTTGTTTAATCTTGTGGTTACGTGGGTTGGCGGTATCGAAGTGGAGTTCGAGCACGAGCGGTCGCAGCCGCCGACGCAGCAGATGTAGACCTCAAAACCAGGCGGTGAGTTCAACGGGAGTTTTTCGACTATGCTTTACAAGGGAAGTGACAGAGATGCGTTGCGGATGCTGATAGACCATGAGGTTGCTATCAGTGACTTATATACCGCCTATGCCGAGCTGTTCAGTGACCACGGGGATTACTGGAACTTGCTGGCCTCGGAAGAACGCCAGCATGCTGATGCTATCAGCGGGCTTCTTGAAATAGTCGATGGCGAGGTGCGGGTGGTGGAAACCTCGGGGTTCAAGCCGATAGCGATAATGACTTCTATCGATTATCTGCGGGGTCATACGAGCCGCGCGAGGACTTCCCCTGTTGCCTTGCCGGCGGCTTTGTCGATCGCACTGGATATTGAGAAGGCGATGATCGAGCGGAAGTTCTTCGGGATATTCGACACGGCAGCACCTGAGGCCCGGGCGGTGCTGAAGATTTTAGAGGAAGGCACTCACACTCATATCGAAACGATAGAGCACGAGTGGCGGAAATATCGTTAGAGGAAGGACAGGAGTTATTCGCCCCTGCCCTTCCTAAAGGTAATTTAATTCCCGGCGGCTTGTTCAGCCTGCGCCAAAGATTTCATAAGCGGCGATTTATCTGACTTCCACTGGCCCTTGGCGACATTCCGGACGCCATTGAACACCAAATAAGAATATTTGCCATAATGCGGCAACAGTTGCCCTAAACGAGGCAGACTCGGGTAATCCCATGTCATCAGAACCAAATATTTCTGAATCTGGTCCATATCCTGACCGGCCATGACAACGGTCGCACCCCGGCGTGGGTAGGTAGTGCCGGATACGGTGATTGAGTCTTTCGTAACCGTTACGGACTTTTGAAGGAACGCGGGTATTTCCGTTGGGTTGAGCAGCACGACATATTCATCGGCACCGACGGTGGCCAGCAGTTCGGGTGGCGCGATAGCCACGGAATCTTCGGTGAGGTTGAGGCCGAAGGTACCGTAGAGGGCGCGAACGCTATCGTCAGAGACATATATTACAAACTGTTTATTGGGGTTACCGAGGATAGCCGAAATGACCGGTTCCACTTCTTCGGGGTACAGTTTCCTGAACAGATGATAGTCGGGGTCAACCTCGACAGCCTTGACGGCGTTGGAGACCTTGAACTTGTAGCTGTCTTTGTCGGACTTGAGTGTGACGGTGGTATCGAAGACATAATCTGTTCCGGAAAAGCGGAGCGGCACATTCAGGAGGTATTTATCGCCGGCCGTCTGGCTCAACTGCAGCTTCACTTCACAGATTTGTTTTTCGGGACTGCATTTGTTTTCGGTGACGGCAATGTCCAGCTTCGGGGCGCCGGCCCGGTCAATCCACTGCGGGATGACATGTGACAGTTTTTTGCCGGAGGTTTCTTCAAAGGCCGCAATCCAGTCCTCCCAGGAGACTTTCTGGCCTATGAATCTGCTGTAGACGAGTTTCCAGGCCGCGAAGAACGGTTCGGTCCCTATTTGTTCTTCGATCATATGGAAAACCATCATGGCTTTATTGTAGCCGATGGTGCGTGTGTCAGGGCTGGTACGTGATTTGAAAGCGCGCACCGGGAAATCGTTCTTATCGTTGACGTAACTTATGTACTGTTTGAGGATGTCTTTGCGGTAGTCGCGCGCCTCGATTGGTGATTCATTCAATTTGTACCGATAATCCGCGCCGTAGACAGTAGCGCCTTCGCACCAGTTGCCTCGTTCGTAGTCGACATATACTGAATTGCCCCACCAATTGTGCAGGACTTCGTGGCCGAGTGATGTTCTGATGATGAAGGGCAGCCTCAGAACCTGTTGACCCAGGAGGGTCCATCCGGGCATCCCGTAACCGGTCGGGAAGAAATTCTCGACAACGCTGAAGCTCTTGAAAGGATAGGGTCCGATCAACTCTGTGTACATCCTGATATACTCAGCCGACGCGGAGAGGTAGTTGTTCATGAGAGCGATATCTTCAGGGAAGAAATAGCACGTAACAGAGACATTGTCGTTGACAGGGAGAACACCTACCTCGAATTTAGCCGCAAAGAATGTAGCGCCATCGGATTTATACGGATTTTCCCATGTTTGAATCTTGCGGCCATCGACTGTCTCGCTGGAGAGCTTGTTTCCATCGCTGATAGCTTCCCACTCTTCGGGAATATCGGCGGTGAGTTTGAAGCCGGCAAGGGTCTCGTCGCCGCAGGGATAAAAGTAAGCAGCGGAGCTGAGATAAGCGCCTTTATCGAGAATAGTCCCGGAGACTTCGGTCCCCACTTTTTCGTTGGAGAATCGGATATTTTCGACATCTTCAAAGAATTCGGCGGCAAATTTTATCTCGAAGGCAACGTTGGCCTGATCCGGCCAGGTGAACAAAACGAGCTGTGGCTGTCCTTCATAGTCAGACGCCGGCAGGCTGCTCCGGTACTCATCGGCCAGAGAGGCGGTGTCGGCGAGTTGGACGGCTACGAATTCAACAGGTTGGCCATCGATGGTGAAAGTCTCTATTTTGGCAGCATCATTGAGCAGGAACATGTTGCCGCCTTTTGCGACGCTCATCCGGCCTTTATCTTCGATGGCGGCTCGGTGGGCGGGGACATCGAGAGCAAGTTTGATTTCGTGGTTATCGAATGTGACGTTTGAGACGGCTCCTGTCTGCCCTGCCACGAGGAGGGTCAGGACTAGAAAAGTTGTTGAAATCATTAAACAGAGCTTCTTACGCATTTGGGACCTCTTAGATTAGTGCTACTATTTTCGATCATTCGCGCTTGGCCGGACAATTGCGGCCCGGTTTCATTGTCTGATTACCCGTCCCCTTCATTTCTACCTATTATACATGAAAAGCCGGATTAAGACAATAATACTATTCATAAGGAGTATTTGGGGAGTTGGCCTCTCAAGCAGGGCCGGGACACTGCAAAATCCCGGCCCTCTTTGAATAATTTGCGGCGTTTTACTTCAGCAGGAGCATTTTCCGGGTTTCGGCATAATCTCCGGCTTGTATTTGATACAGGTACAGACCGGAAGCTACGTTGCTTCCGTTGTAATCGGTACCATCCCATGCGACGGAATGCTCGCCGGCGGGCATGGTGGTATTTACGAGAGTATTGATCTTCTGACCCAGCACGTTGTAGACGGTGATTTCAACGTGAGATCTGGTACTGAGAGCATACTCGATTATCGTGGACGGGTTAAACGGGTTCGGATAATTTTTGCCCAGGCTGAATTTGCCCGGAAGTTGTTCCGGACTCTCGTCATCGACCGAAACAGCAGGTGTATCGCTGGTGCGGCCGCGGATAGCGACATCGGCGTCCAAGCCGCCCATTTCCCACCAGCTGCCGCTCAATCCGGTCGCGCTCAGATAGGTGGAACCGGATTCTAAGGGACCGTATTGGTCGGCGCAGACCGGACTGTCGTAGCTTGCATTCGTGAATTTAACCGCGATCCATATCTCTTCTCCCGCCGGGATCAGGGGCGGAGAATCGAGTACGACGGAGTGATATCCGGCTTCGGTAAATGAGAGATTCAATTTGCTCGCAAGCACGCTGGAGAGGCTGTTGCCATCGAACTCATCGTAAACATACACGTCAACATCGGTGGTAATATCGTTCGTCCAGAATTCGACGCGATTGAGGTAGGCGGTTATGGAGGTGGTAAAGCCGCACAAACCCCAGCCGGTGATGTTGCCGAAGCCCCAATTTATGCTGGCGCCTCCTTCATCGTAGTAGAGAAGCTCGCCGGTAGGATCGTAGTCCTGCCATGCTTTCGAATAGGAGGAGTATTTGCCGATGTTCGCGGAACCATAGGCGATAGTGAAATAGCCGCTTTCGGCTCCGTAGCCGCAGGTACCGCCCCAGCCTGTCCCCCAGCTGTTTTTGACGATCCATCCACCGGTTCCGCCGGCATGGGTCAGAGCATCATCCCATCCGACAATGAGAACGGCGTGGTTCGGAACATCCGAACCGGAATAGTACATCGTGTAGGAACCGTCGTAGTTGTTGTACTCTGTCTCCCAGGAAGGCGCTGTGCCATCGCCGGTGAACATGGTCGTATAGATTGGCCCGTTGTCGAAAACGTACTGCTTCAGCGCATCGGTAAGCGGAACGGCGTCATCGGAAATAATGCGCCAATCGAGAATGGTTTTTGTTTTCGGGCAACTGCTGTTGCAGGCAACATCGGAGGCAATGTAAGGATTGCACGCTTCGAGGACCGTGCCTGTTTGGGACAGCAGATTGACGACATAGTCGTAGGTCCCGCCTCCACAACTGGATTGATAGAAGTTGCATTCTTTGGCATAGTTTTCAGAGAAATTGAATGTTCCCTCGCCATCGATGAGCATCAGAGCTTCGATGTTGCCGAGGGCCGCGAAGGCGTAGCAGGAGCCACAGCTACTCTGGTTTTTCACCGACGTAACCATACCGGTTTCACGCCAGTCGAAACTGGTCGGCAAGGCGGCAGTGGACATGCTTGCCGGCATAGTTGAAGCAGTAAGATGTGAGAGGTCAGTAAGAGGCGGAATGAAACCCCTACCGGGCGGTAGTTCTCTTTCTATTCTGGGTTTCAAAGGAGCCTTTTTCGGTTTCTGAGCTTGCCCGTAAACTGTTGAGGTGCCGGCCATAATAAGGGCCACAGCAGCTACAATCATTGCTTTTTTAAAATACATGGTAAATCCCCCGCTGTTCGCAGTTAAGTTCCGGCCCAATAATCGATTCAATACCGGATAATATATGTTTCGTCAGGAAAACCTTGTTCTTTAGGGTTGAGCCAAAACGGATTATCCGGTCAGGGCTAGAGTTTGACATAATCGACTTCGGGTGTATATTGTATATATACGAATTGCTAAATCCTTTTGCGGGGGAGTCATGAGAAACCTGGCTATTTCGGCATTTGTTTTATGTCTGTTATTTCCTATCGCCGGTACAGCAGAGATCGTAAATGTACCCGGTGATCAATCCACGATTCAGGCCGGGATTGACGCGGCGGCCGAGTGGGACACCGTTGTTGTGGATGACGGCATTTACTCCGGTGACGGCAACAGGGATATAGACTTCGGGGGCAAGAACGTATACCTGTTGTCGGTGAACGGTGCGGAAAGCACGATTATTGACTGTGGTGGAACAGTGAGGCCGAACCTCATCGGGCGTTCTACCTGACATCGGGGGAATCCGAATTATCGGTGATTCAGGGGTTTACTATCACCGGTGCTTATGGCGACGGATTTTATATTGATGCGGCAGTGCGGTGCGAAGATGCTTCGCCCCGACTCCGGAGGTGCGTAATCACAGGGAATAATTGTCATGGTGTATTGTATGCCGACGACACCCTGAGAATGACCGACTGTCCGGTAGACTTATAACACCGGCCATGGGGTTGTGGTCAACTATGGCGCCGTTGACATTAGTGAATGCGATTTTTTCTTACAACGGCCAGTGCGGTTTTTTCTGGGACGCCGATTACTACGGATTTACGGCCGAAGTAGCGGAGTGTCTGGCGGTGGGGAACGCTGATGTGGGGATATATCTGTTTATCGGAGCCGGGATTTTTCATGTTCAGAACTGTACTATGGTCGGCAATGATATCGGGTTTTCTTATGAGTGGAACTTCCCGAAGACATCGTCGGCGACTCAGACTTTAGCGCTGGTTGATACATCGACAGTGGAAAACTGTATCATGGCCTTCAACGAAAGGTACGGCACTTCGTCGTCCGTGTGGGCCGGGTCGGTGATTGTTCGGTGCAATGATGCCTTTGGGAATCTGGTGGAGGATTTCCATGACATCGGATTTGGTCCGGATGATGATTATGGTAATATTTCGGCAGATCCGCTCTTTTGCGACCGCGACAATGACAATTACTATTTGAGGGCAGTCTTCCCCCTGTGTCCCGAGATAACAATGATTGCGGTGTTTTGATGGGATTGTACGGAATTGGCTGTCCCGGTGGAATATGGAGGGTAAATGCCGACGGAAGCGGGGACGCACCGACGATTCAGGCAGCCATTGATCTGGCCTCTGATGGCGACACGGTGCTGTGCGGTGCGGGGACATATACCGGTGACGGCAACAGGGACCTGGATTTCAAGGGGAAGAACATTTTGGTGTTGTCTCAGGACGGTGCTGAAGCAACGACGATAGACTGTCAGGGGAGTCCGGGCAATCCGCACTTTGCGTTTTTCTTCCACAGCGGCGAGGATTCATCATCGACTATCGATGGATTCACGATAACTAATGCTTATAGCGAGGAGCAGGGCGCGATAACTGTCACGGGGGCTGCCCCCCGGATTCGCAATTGTATCATATCCGACAATGATGGCTGTGGCATTTACTGTTATCCGAATCTTCCGTGGGACGATTGGCTACGGATAGAAAATTGTACGATAGTCAACAATACTGTGAGCGGGGTGCGTTCGCACGGCGGTCGGACCCGGATTTCCGGATCGGATATCTCTCATAACGGATACAATGGAGTTTTCATTGAGTGGGGCGGGCAAGTAGAAATGATCGAATCCGTAGCTAACGGCAATGGGAATATCGGGCTGCACATGTTTACTATGGACGAATATTTCCACGTAGCCAATTGCACCTTTTTCAATAATAGAGTGGGGCTTTTCTGGGACTTCAATTTTCCGAAGGTAAGTCCTGAGACAGGCGCCAGCTCTGTAGATGACACATCGAGGGTGACAAATTCCATTTTCGCCTACAACCGGGAGACCGGTGTGGTCCTCTATTTCTCGCAACCGATGCAACAAATTCTGTGCAGCAATTCATACGGAAACGGCGGCGAGGATTGGGATGCGGGAGTATTCCAGGCCGGTGATGAGTGGGACAATTTCTCGGCTGACCCGATGTTTTGCGACACAGCATCCGGAGATTTTTCCGTAAGCGAGAATTCGCCCTGCGCGCCTGCTTACAGTCCGTGCGGGCTGCTTGTTGGCGCTTATGACGTTTCGTGCGTGACCACCGGCGTGGCCGATGGAGCCAATGAACCGCTACCTTCGACATTCTCGCTTCGTCAGAATTACCCGAACCCGTTCAATCCTTCTACACAGATTCTATTTGAGCTTCCGGCCCGGGCAAATGTGAAGCTGGAAATTTTCAACATAACCGGGCAGAGGATAGCCGCGCTTCTCGAAGGGCAAGTGTCTGCCGGGAAGCACAGCGTATTGTGGGATGCCTCAGATTGCGCCAGCGGAGTTTATTTGTATCGCATACAGGCGGGCGACTTTGTGGATTCGAAGAAGATGTTGTTACTTAAGTAGGCCTAATCAGAATTGATTTGATGAAAAGGCCACCCTTCGGTTAAGGGTGGCCTTTTTTATTTGCTTCTAAGTTTGTCGGAATAATTATTTCAGCAGAATCATTTTGCGCACCTGTCTGTAGCTTGCTGTCTCCAAACGGTAGAAATACGCACCGGTGGCAGCCTGTCTTCCGTTGTAGTCGGTACCGTTCCACTCGGTTCGGTATTGACCTGCTTCAAGAATGCCACTGTGCAGGACTCTCACCTTCTGCCCAATGATGTTAAATACGGTTAGCTCTACTTTGGCGCGAGTTGGCAAACTGAATTCAATAGCGGTAACCGGGTTGAACGGATTGGGGTAATTCTGTTCGAGACTGAAGTCCCCAGGTAAGTGCGATCCCGCGACTTCGACCACAGAAGTAGCCAGCATAGTATGCGTTGTGGTATAGGTGTAGTCGCCATTCGGACCAGAGGCCTCGTCACCGGCCACAGACGCCACATAGAAGGTAACCGGACCGATATTCGATTCGGGTGTTATCCAATCGAAACTCCACTGGGTGGAATTTCCTTTTGTAGCGTCGGTTCCCAATGTTGTCTGAGCTATATACTGCCGACCGTTTAATGCCGTGGTTGAGACGGTTCGAGCGATGTCGGTGACGATGATTGTTCCGGCGGGTTGATCGGAGGCATCGAGGGCCGTGAATTCGAACCCCCATCTGGTTTGCCCCGCGTCATTGATGCTGACGGTGATTTCGACAGTATCGCCGGGAGTGTAGTCGTCCGGAGCGGTGATAACCACCGAGCCGGAACCTGTATTCAGGTTGTCGTGGCAGTCCGCACAAGTAGTCTCGCCCGGAGCGCCAGTCACTCCTTGAAAGAATGTACCGTTAGAATTTCCCCAGCCTGCGGCTGCCGCTGTGAAAATAATCAGAATATAGAGGATTGCTCTGGTGTTGGGGTTCATATGGTTGTCCTTCCGGTAGTTGCCTATTTCCTTTGTCGGCGCTTCAGGTCAGTTTTTGAGCGGAATCGAGCATAAAATTTGTCCTGATTCGCAAGACCGTCAGTTCCGCAGGCAAGATTTGACAGTTTGTCTCTGGCCACCGGGTTCAATTTGGTGTGTGAATTGGAAAGATAGCTCTAAATTGGGATCCGTATTGTTCCGACTTAGAAGTAAATGACACGAATTACACGCACTGCGGAACCGCACATGACACGGAGGCAATTTGTGGGTTATTTTCGCACTTTATCAGCGGTCTTGTTTCTGACCGTATTTGCTTATGGGGCTGAGGCTTACGCAAACATAAGCGCCGCTCTTTCGATTGAAGATGGAAGAGTGACCAGCTTCTATCTGGCCGTTGGCAGCCATTACAACGTTCCCGAAAAGGAGCTGATTGTAGTCAAAAAGAGACAGATTTCAGATGATGACCTGGTGGTTGTATTCTATCTGGCCCGACGGGCCAATGTTTCTCCATCCGTGATAGTGGATTTACGCCTGAGCGGTAAGACATGGATGGAAATCACTCACCAGTATGGTTTTACGGCTGAAATCTTCTATGTCGCTTTCGAGAAAGACAGCAACCCGCCAAAGGGCAAGGCATACGGGCATTTTAGGAACCGGCACCGCAAGGAGTGGGGTACAATTTCGCTTTCGGATCACGAGATCGTGGATTTGGCTAATCTCAAGTTTGCCTGTGATTATCATGGTTATAGTCCGGATGAAGTGGCAAAAATGCGGGAGGAAGGACAGAGTTTCATAGCTATCCACGACAAGATTAAAAATTCCAAGGCCAACAAGAAGACAGCGGACGCCAAGAAAACCGAATCTACCGGTGGAAAAGGCAAGGGCAGGAAATAATTGTAGCCGTTTGCGGGAAATAACAGTTAGATGCGGGAACCTATTGTGTGCGGGAGCGGTTATTAAGTTTGCTTGATCATCTATAATGATTGACACTCTGGTTTGGCCAGGTCTGTTTCCCTCCCCGCAGGCCTGGCCGCATTTTTATGCGTGACGTCGGTCGCAAGTTGAGTTGACAAAAAAAGACTCGCGGACGAGCACGAAAATACGTATATTGTTATTGATAAAGTGTGCGTTTCGCATTAATATAGAGTAAGATAAGAAGCCTGTCGGTTTCGGCCGGCAGCTTCAAACGGGCCGAGTCTGTTTCCCCTCCCCGCAGGCTTGGCCCAATCTTTTATTCTGTCAGAATTTTGATTCATAAGATTGGCACGCCCGACAAGTGACTTGACATTTTGGGCATAATTGGTTAACTTTGAATTACATAGACTTAAATATTTACCGTAGCATTTCACGGATATTTGGGGTAAGGTATTGATGAAGAAGCTCATTTATCTCGCCGTTCCGCTCATGTTTCTAATTTTCTCCGGATGTAGTGATCCGGGCAGCTCGATTATCGGGCCCGGTTCAACAGCAGACTTACATCAGTCACTTTCGCCAGATGATGCTTCGCAGAAGGCTGATCCAATTGATTGTCTGAACGCGTCTGAAGCGGACCAGCACCGCGAACGCTATCGGGATCCCTGGGCCGGCGCCGAACGCCGGGGTTGGGGGGAACCGCTGAGGGAGCCCGGAGAGAGCGGTTATAAGCACAACGGACCGTAGTAGCACCGCGGACATTTACAAGATTTGCTTTGAAGCAGAGGCCTTATTGGTCTCTGCTTCTGTTGTATATTTTACTTGTGGACTCGTTTCAAGAAGTCTTCGATTTCAGGGATTCCGCCCTGATAGACTAAATATCCGTTGTAAGGTTCGCGCTCTGTGATTTCATCGCAAACCGGCGTAAGCATTAATTCTTTGACTTTCTGCAGGTCGTTGGTCTGACCGAATGCCCATCCCAGCTTAATATAGGCTACCTCGGGCAACATATTCTCCGATGGAATGATACCTTTGGCCATCAGGTCACGTCCGGTATCGTAGACGAACATGTGAACATAGCCCCAGAGGGTCTGTACAGTCATGTAGATGGCCACTCCGGCCTTCGTGGCGCGTTCAATAGCGGGATAGACCGGTTTGTTGACATGTCCCAGGCCGGTGCCTGCGATAACAATCCCTTTGTAGCCGTTATCGACGAGGGCATCGATAATATCCGGCGCCATGTTGGGATAGTAGTATACCAGGGCGACTTTTTCTTCGAAATAGGGCAGGACTTTGGCGCTGGTGTCGTTGCGTCGCTTGTTGTAGTTGTGCCTGAGGGGTGTGATTTTTTTTCGGTCAATCATGGCCAGCGGAATATCTCCGATAGTTCTGAAGGTGGAGCGATAGGATGAGTGCATTTTTCGGACGCGACAGCCGCTGTGAAGCAATCCGTATTCATCGGAGGTCGGCCCAAACATGCAGACCATTACTTCGGCGATATCCGATTCCGCGGCAGCCTTGGTTGCGTGCATCAGGTTCAGGGCGGCATCGGATGAAGGCCGATCTGATGATCTTTGTGATCCCACCATAACGATTGGCACCGGTGAGTCCTGTACCATGAAGGCCAGCGCCGCGGCGGTGTGATGCATGGTATCGGTTCCGTGACCGACGACGATACCATCGATACCCTTCTCTATCTCTTTGCCGATGGAGACAGCGAGTTTAGTGTATTGCTGCGGGCCCATATTTTCGCTGAATACGGCAAACAGTTTTTCGGTTGTGAGATTACAGATATCCGCTAACTCGGGGACAGCACCGTAGAGTTCGCCCGGTGAAAACGCCGGGATAACGGCTCCGGTTCGATAGTCCAGACGGGAGGCAATGGTACCGCCGGTGCCAAAGAGTTTCACATTCGGCAGATTTTCAGAGAACGGGAATTCTTTTTCGGGAATCTTGTAGTGGGCTTCTTTATATCCTTTTTCTGTCATATCGAGAACGGTATCGACCGCTATGCCGACGTTGTAGCCGGTGGGCACTTTCATTACGATGTGGCGATCATCGTCGTTTTCGCTTCGAGGCAATATGATTCCGTTGAAATCGCCGCGGGTAGTTTTGACGGCAGTATCGCTCCAGACGCGGATATTGTACTGTTTGAGCAGATCGAGAGCTTTACCTTTGTATCCTTTAAATATATCAGACATTTGACAGCTCCTTTTCCACCGTTGTCCGCAGTTCTTTGAGCGGAATATTGCCCAGAGCCCGTTTTCTCAAATAACCCATTATCCAGCGGATTTCGGCTTCGCGGTTCGAGCAGCCGTTTCTTTGTTCGAACTTCTCTTTCAGAACGGGGATATAGGCGAGAATCTTGTCTCTGCTGTTTTTGGCGAATTCGATTGACGATAGCACCGAATCGAAAAGTATGTTGGGGTGCTCATAGACAACCGGCAGCATTTCTCGGATAATTTCCTTTTCGAGCTTGTTGTCGCGGACATATTTGAACAGACCGTAGACTTTGTTGTAGGTAAATCCGTCGGTCGGCAGAAGTTTACCGCTGATATGCTTGAGAGTGTGCCCGAAGGTAGTGGCGACGAAAACGGGTTCGTACCCGCACTCATCAATAATGCGCCTTATCACAGGCATCAGGTTGTTTCTAAGGATATAGTGATAGGTGTCCGCTGGTACGTTCCACTGCCGGAGTTGTTCCAGTTGGACATGAACATCGGGAGGCAGAAGCTTCCGGTTTTGCTCTATCATTTCTTCGCCTATAGGAATCGGGGCCGAGTCGGTATCGGGATACATCCGATCAGGACCGGGCAGGACGCGCTCAAAGATGGTGGTACCATCGGACAAGGATTTGCGTGTTTCGTTCAGAACGCCATCGAAGGCAAGGCGGCAGCGTTCTTCGATAGTCTCTATGGCAGTCTTGAAGTCTTCCTCCGACGACCAGAAGACAATCTGGGCGTCGTTGACGCCGGCGTTCAGCAGACCCGCGACTTTGGCCAGTCTGGTATTCAAGTTCTCCGGCAGGTCCGATTGTTCGGAATGCAGCATGTTCGGGCGCTCCAGACATGCGATGACCTTGAGGCGTCCGGTGATTTCGTCGGCGAAGCTCTTGCCCGGTTGCAGGAAGAATGACAGCAGGCCTTTGAAATCGGGAAGGTTGACGGCTACCAGTTTCTTATTCTTGCAGTCGCGCCTCACGCAGGGGTTCGATGTTGGAATCGAGCAAATCGTAATCGATATTCTTGTAAGTTGGTTTCCACTTTTCGGGATCATTGACTCTGCGGTTGAGTTCGTTTTTTATTTCAATGAGTCCCTTCTGGCGATAGGCTTCGTTGTGAGTCAGCCTGGGAATCCAGCTTATGTGGGCGACTCCTTTAATCTCGACCCTCTGCCCTCCGGTAACGCTGACGTTGACATCTTCCCTGGCGGCACCGATACCGACGCGGACTCTGCCGGTGCTTCGTGCGAGGAAGCGCAGATACTGCCCGGCTTCGGCGGCCTCGTACGGTGTTGTCATGTCGGGATAGGTTACGGTTTCAATCAGCGGCATTCCGAGGCGATCGGTGGTATAGGTGCGTTCATGGCCGATATCGGAGATTTCGCGACATGAATCTTCTTCGATGCTGAGTTGTATGAGGCGCACTTTTTTGTTCGACAGTGGAATTTCGCCTTCGATACCAACGATGGCGGTGCGCTGAAAGCCGGTAGGGATACTTCCATCGAGATATTGCTTCCGTGTAATGTGCAGCTCGCCGACAATGTTTTGTTTGGAGAGCAGGGCGATTTCGATAGCAATATTAAGAGCTTCCCGGTCTACCGGAAACGGCGGGGTGTCATCGATGTCATAGGTGCAGGCGGTCTCGTTCTTGATGTGATAGATGATGTTCTTTCTGGTCCTGAATTCCATCAGGGCGGTGCCATCGTATTCGCCCAGTTCGCTCAGGGTGGGGCGCATGTGGCGGATGATTTCGGCATCATACTGGCCGTTTTTCTGGTAGAGGCCGGCGGGGCACCTGCAAAAGAGCTTCTTTTTGGTCAGGAGCTGCTGGTGAATTTCGAGGCCGCATTTGAAACCGAGGGCCTCGTAATCAGCCGTGGTGGCCTTGCCAAATTCTATATAACCGATTCTCTTTTTTGAGTTTTCGTGGTTCTGAACCGGGTCAAATTGCTCGCTCATTAGCTGAATTCCTTAACTGTTTCAATCAATTGTGGGAACATAATCAACAAACGGGGTTTTGGCAATTCTTTTGGCAGAATTATGGGAGACCGTCTCAGCTGGAGTTGGGACACGGTCTCCCTGTATTTCGACTATGAGTGAATCCGCCGGAAGCCTGTTAGCTTATGACCCCCTTGAGAAGATATAGAATGCCCAGCATGACGACGATACCGAACACCGAAACGAGGGTGCCGTAACGGGCCATATCCCTTGTTTCTATGGCCTGAGTTGCGAAGGCGATTGCGTTTGGCGGAGTGCTTATGGGTAAGCTCATAGACAAGGAACACGCCAGCGCGACAACAACAGCGCCGAGTGACGGTGAGACAACGGCCAGAGAGGTCACGATTGGTATCATCAGGTTAGCAGCGGCGGTGTTGCTCATGAAGTTTGACACAAGGACAGCAAAGAGGCTTATGGTCACCAGCAGCATTATGGGTGACAGGTGCAGAATTTTGATATATCCGACCAGCAGGTCCGAGAGGCCGGACTGTTTCATCGCCACACCGAGGGCCAGTCCTCCGGCCACCAGAATTAACACGTGCCACTCGATTTTCCTTAAGTCTTCCCGGCCGATGATTCCGAACATGGTAAAAATCATGATTGGCAGAAGTGCGACGACCGCCGAGGGTATTTTGAGGATTGGTTCGGCCAGCCATAAAATAACCGTTACGGTGAAGGTGGCAACGACAATGACCAGATCCCAGGTTATTTTGAGGTCTTCGGGAAAGAGCATCTCAAATTTATCAGTGCGTGGCTTGAAGATTTTCACCAGCAGAACCCACAGGATAAACAGCATAACGATCACGATAGGCATGGCTATCACCATCCAGCGCAGAAACGAGATGGGGTGTCCCAGTTGTCCGAGGACGGATGCGGCCACGGCGTTTGGAGGAGTTCCTATCAGGGTGCCCATGCCGCCGATATTGGCGGCGAATGGAACCGCCAGGACGAGTGCTTTTTTAAACGGATCTCTTCCTTCAAAGTGTTTGAACAGCGGTGTCAGAATAGCGATCATCATAGCTGCTGTAGCGGTATTCGACATGAACATGGAAAACATCGCCGTGATACAGATCACACCGAGCAGCACCATTTTGGGGTGAGTCCCGAAGGGTTTTACAAAAGCCCGGGCAAGCCGGACATCGAGGCCGTGCTTGGTAGCCGCAACGGCGAGAATAAAACCACCGAAGAAAAGAACCAAAACGGGGCTGGCGATGGGGTTTAAGAAAATTTGATAGCTGTGAGTTACACCTGAGGGATCGAGACCGAGAGGGCCACCGGGGGTGCCCAACAGGTAGACGGAAAGAACGATTACCATAATAGCTGTAGCAAAGGGCGGAATTGCCTCGGTCACCCAGAGCCCGGCAGCTCCTACGAAGATCATAAGGCAAATTCTGGCACCGAGGGTCAAACCCTCGATAGGCAAAAATCCGGCGCCGACAGCTAAAGCAATGATAGCGAAAACCTTTAGAGTGGCTTTCCAGTTGATTCTGAGAACGATATTACCGTTCGCGTCGATATTTATTTCGTGAGCCATTTTTAGTACCTTGACAGTATTGCGGAAAAATCCGCCAGTTTCAGTGTTTTTGTCGCCGGAGCATATATAATTTAGATAGTGAAGTCAATAAACGTATTGAGTATTTGAAGCCGTTTCCTGTTTCCGGGGTGCTTCCGTAAGGCGATGATACCCATTGCCAAAAGCGGGAAAATCGGCGATATTCAGTTATCGGGCCTGCCCGGTCAGGTTATCATTCGGTGAAAGAAGAGGTTTGACTTTGTCACGTAGCTCAACGCGCAACTTTATCGGTTTTGGCATATCGATTTTATGGATTTTAGCGGCGGTGATGGCTTTTGCGAGCCAGCCACTGATTTCTTATCAGGGGCGAATGACGGATGGCAGCGGAGCACCGATAGGCGACGGCGATTATTCGGCCATCTTTTCTGTTTTCTCGGACTCGGTGGGTGGTCAGGCGCTGTGGACAGAGGCGGCTACCGTTACAACCGTGTCCGGGCTTTTCGAGCACCGCCTTGGTTCGACAAATGCATTCCCTCCCGGATTGTTTGCGGGCAACGAGAGTTTGTTTCTTGAGGTTGAGATAAATGATGAGATAGTCTCTCCTCGCAGCCGTTTATTGACCGTGCCGTTTGCGATTGTTGCGAACGATCTGTTGGTATCTGATGTTGAGGGGAGGCCGGCCGTGGTTACATCGAGTACCGACCGTCAGTTGACAATTCTCGATACCACCGGGGCGGAGAAGATCGTACTGCGGGACGCTGATGGTGACGATGCGGTGGTTTTGCCGGAGTCGGCCATCAACGCCGGTGAGATTTTAAGTGAACCGGGAATTGCCAGCAGTGTAAATATCAGCCTGATGACGCTTGGGACGGGTTCGATGACGGATTTGGCGGTAGTGACGATTACTACGCCGGATAAGGGCTATATCGTTCTTTATGGAAAGTGCTATGTAATGCTCAGCGGAACAATCGGCGCCAACACGGCGATAGTGCAGATTGATGAAAACGAGGGCGGCGGGACGCAGTATCCGTATTTTAGTGTCGCGGGTTTGTCAGGATATGTAAATACGGGGGTCAACTACTTTCCTGCTATGGTGACGCGCGCTTATTACAAATCGGCCGGCACATATACTTTTCGCATGGAAGGGCGGGCCAACAATGAGCTTCCGGCAGTCGCTCAGACATGGGATCATATTCTGACGGCGATATACTATCCCACGAGTTACCGGGGGGTTGGGGCGATCCTGCCCGATGGGGCGTGGATACCGGGAGCGATACAGATATCTCCTGAGACAAATGATAGTTTTCGTTCGGATGAGGTCAATTGGCAGGTTGATTTGCGAGAGCTTGAGTCTCAGGATTCAGAGAACTGACCGAATAAATCAGTTTATTAGCACCCTATTTCACCAACAACATCTTTTTCGTTTCTTTGAAATCTCCGGCTGTAAGGCGGTAGAAATAAACGCCGCTGGAGACGACGGTATTGGAGGCTGTCGTACCATCCCACGCCACAGTATGCTTTCCGGCAGTCTGTGGACTGCTGACAAGGGTCGTGACCTTCTGGCCGAGGACGTTATAGACGGTAAGTTCTACGTCTGTCGCTGTCTGAAGGTCGTAAGCAATGATGGTTTCCATATTGAAAGGGTTGGGATAGTTCTGGGCCAGAGCAAAACTTGCCGGTAATTCGAGCTGATTTGGATTTGAGACCGGTGTGCTGGACTGGTCGTTTATTGAATAGATGAAAACACCGTCGGCGCCGGCGGTTGCAATTATACCGTCTCCGACGGCGATGTGTTGTGCGCCTCTCCCCCCTGTTTCAAGCAGAACCGGTGAATTCGGGGCGATATCGTAGACAGCGATGCCGGCGGGTCCAACGGTATATAGCCTGTCGTCATGAGCCACAGCATCGTAGGCGGGAGATTCGAGGGCCACTATTCCTATGTAATCCATGTCATCATCGATGGAGATGTCATAGACTTGCAGAATATCCGACTGAAAGGCGTAGAGACGGTCACCTGCTGTCAGAAATCTTACTGATGCGGAGTGTAGTCCAATAGCGGCGGTTTCCAGTAGCTCGAGATTTTCGTCGAGGCGATATCCCTTGATCTGGTCCACTTTACCCTGATCGATATAAACCATATCACCCCGCACAGCCACGGAACGGATGAAATCGCGGCTGGGATTCCAGGTTTTATAGACTTCAAGGGTGGCGGAATCAGAGATGCCATAGATGGTCAACTCGTAGTCGCGGACAACAAGCATGACGCGATAGTCGTTCACTTTCTCATCCATGTATATTACATCTTTGGCCCCGGTGGCCTTGGCGTAGACGGCGTAATCGAGAAAAAATGAATCCGGGTCGTTGCTTTGCGATACGAAGCCTACGAGGTTCGTTAGAGCATACAGCGGTAGAAGCGTATCGCCGTTGTGTGTCATCAGGGTGACACTATCCCACTCTTCATATATGGTGTAGTATTTGGACACGCGGTTATTGCTGCCTATCTGGTATGCATCGACCGGCGAAGACAATCCGCCAATAAAGAGCAGGCTGTCAAAAATCTCCAGAGCGGTCATTTGCCCTTCCCTGTCGAAGGCACGTTCGGTAATGGCAGGATCGGTGAGATTAAACAGTGTTGCACCGCCGTCCGACTCAGGCAACATCAGGTAGTCGATATTGTGGATGCGTACAAAATCCCCGAGGGGTCGGATCAACGGGGCCTCAACAATAGTGAGATTCTGAAGGTTTGCTCGTTCGGCAAACACAAGTTCCCGACCGCAGACGAAAGTAAGCAGCGAATCGGTGGCATAAACAGCCTGCGTAGACGATAAGCCGCTTACCGAGTCGGTTATTTCGGCACCGTCAGGGAAAAATTCGCCGATATAGGCTCCGCCATCGTCAAGAGTCAGACAGAATTCTGAGTCATACTTGAGAAACGACGACGGTCTTCTGGGTACATAGAGATAGTCGATGAACTCTCCGAAGCCATCGACAGAGAGGTCATAGCAGAGCAATCCGTTGTATTCATCGAGCGCGTAGAGGTTGTTGTCGTGTATATCCAGTTGCGTCACCAGAATGCCTACCATGCTCGAATCAACGAATTCTGCAGCCGAGGGACCTTCCATCCGATAGCGCCAGATGCCATCAAACCAGAGCGAGACATAGATATCGTTATTTTCGATGGCAAAGTCGGCGAAGTACACATCGAAATCAATGGTGCCCAGATATTCGAGATGCGGAAGTGATGAGATCTCTATGAAGAGCAGACGGTTGTAACCGGCCTGGACGACAATGAAGTTACCGTAGTGCTTCATGGAAGCATCAGCGACATCAAGAAAGATGACGTCCGAAAAGGCGTATTTACCTGTAGTCTGGTCAAAGCTGTAGCTTGCGATTCCCTGACTTGTGACGGCCACCGCGTAGTCGTCAATGACGACGATATCCTGAAGATCGCTAATCAATATAGTCTGGTCGGGTATCGTATCATACTCGGCTCTAACCAATGAGGTCGATAGGATGAGCAGGCAGAGAGTCAGGAATACATATCTCATTTCAGCAGCACCATTTTCTTTGTAAATGTAGCAGTGTCCGTTTTTAGCCGGTAGAGGTAAACCCCTGAGGCGCAAGTCGCACCGTCAAAATAGACAGTGTGGATTCCGGCGGGAAATTCGCCATCGGCCAGGGAACCGACTTTTTGTCCGAGGATATTGAATATTTCGAGTTGGACCTGGCTCTTAGCCGGAAGGTCGAAGCGGATAGCGGTTACGGGATTGAATGGGTTCGGGTAATTCTGAGCCAGACGCACTCTGCCGGGCAAGAGTGTCATGGGGTCGCTGATAGAAGTCGTGGTTCCGGGCAATCTGAGTATGTTGGAGTTCAGATTATCCACCAGAAACCTGCCGCGATTGCGGCCTTCGTCGCTGGGAGCGTCGAAATTCCACACGAGCAGATCATTGTTGTCGCTGACGAGGAGCAGATCGACGAGATTGTCACCATCGATATCATCAATCAGAGGAACGAATCTTGTCGAGAAGACTTCCGATGGTGTGGCCGGAGTAGTGATGGGCCAACCGGGTAACGGTTCGGCGTTGTAATCCAGAATATACACGCGTTCACGTCCCGTGTTAGGGAGAAGGTAACCTGATCTGAAGATAATCTCGGGGAACTCATCTCCGGTGAGGTTGGCGACAATAGGTTCGCCGAAGACGTTAAAATCGCTGAAGGCGACGCCGAAGGGTTGACCGGCCATTTGAGCATAGGCCGAGCCATCGGACCGAAAGATATACAGTCTTGATATATCGTACTCATGAAAGGAGATCAATATTTCGGGGCTGTCATCCATGTCGAGATCGGCCAGAGTCGGGTACAACCCAACCCATCCCTGGCATTCAGGCAGGACCAGCGGAAAGCCGGCGAGGTCATCGAAGACATTTGTTTTCACCCAGATGTGAGGGATGACATCGGCATCATAACCGGCGGTTAATATTTCCGGCAGATTGTCGCCATCGAAGTCGGCCAGGGCTGTCCCGTAGACCATACGCACCCTGGTGATAACCGGGTCCTCAAGGTCGAAGGCGGGTTGCCCGGTGCGTCCATCGAAAACACCGGCGCCACAGTACGGAGCGGCTGCCGTATAAGAACCCACGACTTCGTATAAACCGTCGCCGTTAAGATCGATGGAAGTTACCATGGGGGAAGTACTGCCACCTTTGGAATATGAATCGGAGATTCGTGGATTGAACGTGGCAAAGAATCCATCCATAGTGTAAAAATAGGAATCTCCGTTGAACTTGTACGCGAGAATTTCTCCAAGCGTGTTTATAATCACAATTGCGGAATCCTCGACTAACCCGAGTTTGGCAACGGTCGGATTTGGGTAGCTGTAGCCATAGGGGATGCTACCGGTGAAACACACTCGAGGCCAGCCGTCGACATAGGTTCCATCGCCATTGAAGACGTGCAGGCTGCTGTCGCCGGTACAAATGATTTCATCGTAGCCATCGCGATCGACGTCGTATATCGCCGGGATACTTCGCATATCTTTTTCGGGGAGCACGGGGAAGCCATCGACAATGGTACCATCGGGATGGAAGACATACAAACCGCTGGCGGTTCCGAGTATAATTTCGCAGCTGCCATCGTGGTCAAGGTCGGCGCTAACCGGTGATCTTGCGGATACATCCCCCAGGTTGCGCGGCCAGCCGGTAGCGAAGGCGGAGTTTACATGAATATCAGCCGATTCTATTATTTCTTCGCCATCGAAATAGCCGTGCATATAGAGAGTGAACTGCCCGGTGTCCGTGCCCGATAAGGACCAGTTGTAGACCAGCGAATCGAAGAACTCACCGGTTGTTGACATCAGGTGCACCTGTTGACCATCAGACTGATAGTACACCGCCAGGGAATCATAGGTGGGGCCGTACGCGGAGCCTCTTATCTCTACGTTATATTGGACCTCTTCGCCGGATGATGGTTGGTCGAGCCGGACGGTGTTATTCCGAACGTTGTAGAAACCGACGATATAGCCGTTTCCCCAGTAGTCGGTCAGTCGCAGATAAATCGGTCCTTCGAGGTTGAGGTTATCGAACACGTACAGTATGGAATCTGCGGGAAATGATGTCCCTGACGCCAGGGATATCCAGTTGTGGTCGCCATCGCCGGTTGAGTACTCCAGGGACCAGGGTCCGGAGTATCCGTTGATGGCCGCACCTTTGATGGTCACTTCGGAAGTGTATCTCTGCCAGCGTATCGGCTCGGTGATAATTACCGTGCCGGACTGAATTGACGCAAGGGCACCATCTATATTCAGAAAACCGTAGCCGGAGAACGTATCCGGACCGGGAAGATAGTCTCCGATATTGAACGGGTCGAGTATGTCGGTTGCCGATTGAAGAAGGATGGTCTCCAATTCTGCAACGGAGAGCCCCGGTCGTTTTCCGAGTATGAGAGCGGCAGCGCCGCAGACCATTGGAGCCGACATAGAGGAACCATCGGAAAGGTAGTATCTTGAATCATCACCGATTATTCTTATTCCGGTTTCGTAGCCGGCGTACATATCGGTACCTTCGGCCCGTAACGAAAGGATATCCAGACCCGGTGCAACGATATCAATGTGTGCGCCCCAGGTAGCGAATTCGGTGAGGAAGCCATCGGAGTTGCCGGCGGTAACCACGAACGAGGAATCATAGGCGGCTGGGAAATCGCGGCTGTTGTCTCCAGTATTCCCGGCAGCGATGCTTACCAGGACATTGTTTTCACGGGCAAAGTCCAGAGCTTCTCTCAGGGCTGCCGATTCGAATACGGAGCCCCAACTGGCGTTTATAATTCTGGCTCCCGAATTGACGGCATATATAATACCCTCGGTGGCGGCGCTGGTGGTGGTATTGGGATTGATGCTGATGGCCATGATTTTGGCGTTGGGGGCAATACCGGCTATACCCTCTGTATCGAGCCTTGCCGCCACTATCCCCGCTATGTGGGTTCCGTGTCCGATAAGGTCGTTGGGATCGTTATCGCCGATCGGTTCGAGAGGTGTCGGGTAATCACCAGTAATATCGTAGCCAATGATATCATCGACATAGCCGTTGTGGTCATCGTCGATGCCGTTGTCGGGGATCTCGTCGGGATTTTGCCAGAGTCTATCCTCAAGCTCGGGGTGATGGGAATCTACTCCGGTGTCAACGATGGCGACTACGACTTCGGTATTATCGGCCGGCGTATTGTTGTAAAAGTCTACGAGTCTGATGTCTGCATCGGGGGTGCCGCTTTTGTATACGAGGAGATCGTTTTCATCGCCGGGAATGCGTTCGATTCCCAGATATTCCTGTCCTGTGTTGTGCAGGTAGTATTGGTTGGAAAACAGCTCATCCTGCGGGAATTCCAGAAATTGTATGTAGTAATCCTGTTCAACGTACTCGACGTTATTCTTGCCGAGAGTGCTTACTATATCATCCACGGTTACCGTGAGGTCCGTGGACTGAAAGAGGTAAAACCTGTTCCACTGTTCGCCGTCAACTATATCGCTGCCGGGAATCATTCGGAAGGCTTTGCGGAATTGGCCACGGCTGCTCATCGCCGTCGAGAGAGACGCCGGAGACTGACCTTCGGCCAGCTTGACGATGAATCTTCCGGGAACCGGGCCCTCGGGCTGATCCGGAATACCAACGCCGGAGACTGTGCCTGCCAAAACCAGCATCGCCAGAAATGAATGCAGTGACAATTTCATCATCCTTGAATGTACCTCCACAGGAACCGGAGGTTATTATTAACAAGTGAGGAGAAGGTTATTTCGGTTCCCCAAATTAGAAACGCTGGACAGGTAACTTTGTTTAATACTCAGTACTAAAGATAGCCCCTGAGCGAAATTTGTCAAGACATAATCCGTTGATAGTCATTATCTTAAATGAGGTCAATGGAGTGCTGTCCAATCAGAAGACGACTTCGCCGGAAAGTGGACTATATGCGTAGAAAAGTCTTATTTTGCGTTCGGCACCGTCGCCTGATAGCTCAAGAACGCGGATGACAGCATTTTCTCCACCGGGTGTTTGAATATGAATCCAGTCCCCTTTTTTCACTTCAACGCGGTCTTCAGCCGGTTCCAACGACATGGCGGTCAGTTTCTCGCGGATTTCGCTAAAATTTCCCTTGAGAGGCAATTTCCTCAGGCGATTGGCTTTAAGGAAACCATCGAGTTTGACCGGCGAATTGAGATAGTCTTTGCCGTCTTTGGAGAAGAAATAGAGGTCATTGTTGAGATCATCGGCACGGACATATTCATTGAGGCCAAACGAGTAGCCATCTTTATCGGACTTGTACCTGACAGTCAGTTCGATTTCACCACTTGGCCCGCACACCGCGATTGCTTCATCGGATGGCCTCGACAGGGTTCCATCGGGCATCACCACTCTCACTGAGACATAATACTTTTTGCCGTCCTGTAGTCCTTCGGCGATGAAATGCTCGATGCCATCATCAGGGTCGGTGTCACCGGCATAGGGAGTCAGGTTAAACGGCTTCACTGCTGAAGACAGATCAGCGCCGGGGTACTTATCGGTGAGGGGTTCCTCGCTTATGTATATATTATAGCCGCTTATAAGACGGGTGCATTTTGTTTTCCAATGAACATCCATAGTCTGAGAATTAACATCAACACCGAGATTATCGGCATAGCAAGCCGCGGATTGTTCATCGACGATCGGCTTGGGTCCGCATCCGAGAGCGAGGACAATGATCGCAAGCAAAAGAAAACCGGGGTGCAGGATTTGTTTCATCTGACAGGTAGCTCCATTTGTCTGGGGCTGAGAAAAACAGCGCCGTTTTCAGTGACACACACATCTTCTTCAAGACCGACACAACCGATGCCGGGCAACATAATTTCCAACTCAAGAGTGAAAACATTGTTTTCTTCGAGCGGAATCGTGGGCGTTATGCCATAGCGTTCCCATTTCGGCCCGATCAGCGCGCCACCATCGTGAACATCTCTGCCCAGTTGATGGCCGAGAGCGTGCTCATACTCGGGATAAGCATTCTCAACCAGTATTTCTCTGGCACGGGCATCGATTTCATAACCTTTTACACCCGGCTTACACATTGTTGCCGTTTCGGTGATAATATTATTCACCGTATCGAAGGCTTCGAGCAACTCCGGCGGCGGCGCGGACTGTCCGGGGCGCTTGATGTACAGAAGGCGTTGTATATCGGAACAGTAGTTTTGGTGCTTAATTCCGAAGTCAACGTGAAGCAGGTCGCCGGGAGCGAGTTTGGCTTTTGTAGGTTTGGCGTGGCCGGGTTTGGATTTATCGCCAGCGTTTACGATAGTCTGGAAAGATTTGACATTGCCGGTTTTGACAATTAAGTCGTCTATCAGGGCAGCGATTTCGATTTCGGTCATGCCGGGTTTGATTTTCTTGATTGCCTTTTGCCAAACATCGTCAGCAAGTTCGGCTGCTTTTCGCAAGAGCTTCATTTCCGACGGAAGTTTGCAGCTTTTCAGGCGAGCGATGAGACCTTCGGAGGACACCAGTCGGTCCAGATAAGGCGTCTTGTTGAGATAGTTTTCCAGTTTGAGGAACATCCCGTGAGTGAGGCCATCGGCGGCGCAGTCGTTGATTGAATAATTTATGGCAATTTGGGCCGGGTCAAGGCGGTTGAGTATCTTTCTGAAATCCTGACTGACACCTTCGGTATAGGAGATGACTTCGGTAAAGTGTCCGGAGCTTTTGAAGTCTTCTTCGTCGAAATTGCCGACAAGAGCGATAGCATCGCCTTTGCGAGTGTAGATAAAAAACGATTCCCAGACGACGCTGTGGTCGACGACGAGGGGCATGATGGGATCGGACGCCATTTCGGTTTCTCTGACAAACACGAGCCAGCAGTCAAGCTCAAGTTCACCGAGGATCTTGATTGCTTGATTAATTTTGTCTTTTACGATATCCATGGTGGACAAAATAAGAGAGTGGTTTGGATATGACAAGGGATTTTCCGGCGATGCGTCAGAGTGCGCTCGGGGTACTTTAGATATCCCTTTCCCCCGGACCGTCGTATTCGAATGGCATGGGGCCAAGTTTGCGCATCGGTTTTTCGCGTGTCATTTCCTCGTAGGCGTGGGCTACAAGTCCGGGTACCCGGGAGATAATGAAAAGTCCTTTTCCGAGGCGCCAATCGAAGCCCATATCTGAAATCACGGCCGCCACGGCTCCGTTGATATTTACGGGCAGGTTCTTTCCGGACTTTTCCCTGAGTACTTTTTCTATTGCCAGGCACAGGGGGATGTGCGGGCCTTTGAGACCGTGGGACGCGGCGAGTTCAAAGAGTTTAACGGTGCGCGGGTCGGTGCTGTGTAATTGGTGCCCGAACCCGGGCATGCGCTTGTTGTTTTCGTCGAGCCATTTGACCAGTTCAACCGCAGCAGTATCGGGGTTTTGATTTTTCTGCGCCCATTGCTGCAGGATTTCGGCAGCCTTTTCAATCGCGCCACCGTGGGTATCGCCGATGGCAAGGACACCTCCGGCTATCGCCGCGTTTAGAGAGTTGCCACCAGACATGACGGTTCGGGCAGCCAGAACAGATGGAGGGGTGGGACCGTGGTCGATGGTTGCGACGAGTATGGCGTTCATCAGAGCAGTTTGGGTGGCCGAGGGCAATTCTCCTTTGAGGACAAGAAATACTGCCTCGGCGAAGGAGAGTTTTTCCATCATCGATGTTACCGGGTAACCCTTTATGCGGATTTTCTCCGGGCCGGCATCGGTTATCGCTGTCTTCCAGTTTTTATCTGACATAGCTATACCTTCGTTAATCCGGTGGACATTTTATCCGCCGGTATTTTCTGTTGGCGAGGTGGCCCGCTTAATAGTGGTAAGCCACTGAGTCTGGAGACTATCGATATCGAGTTTGAGAATATCCCGGACAGCTTTGTCAAAATCTTCCTCCGAAACGTACAACGCCTTGAACGTATCCAACCCGTAGTGGAATATGATAAAATCGACTAAGGACGCGGCAATACCGGAGCGGGTTCTCTCTACATCGCTATTAAAGGTGGTATCGGCCACCATCTGGCTTATAGTCAAGAAGTTGCCGTTGTCAATTTTTTCAAGTGTCTTAGTGTGGTAGTTGGAGCCGGAATTATCCAGCAGCGCTTTCAGGCCGTGCTCAAGGAGAAGGTGTCGTGTCGGCCGCGGTTCCCACCTGGGGAGCAGGTACTTGATCAAGGGAGTGCCAAGAGCGTGAGGCGGCCACTGGTGTAATGTATCGCCGACACAGAAGGGGTATTGCTCGTGAGTCATGCTTCTCCCCTGCCCCGGACCGGTGTAATAGAATACATAGAGAGTATCCGGCTGGACTTCAATGTTCAGGAAACGACAATCGGCGCGCAGGGCACCACCATACGTCTGGGCGAGCGTCCCCATGTTGTTTCTGTGGGGGTGATCCGGCGGAAACAGAATCTTGACATTGCCCACGGCGGCTTGCTGCCAGTTGCTGTAATCGGCAGGAAGCGGGTTTCCGTTTTCGTCTACGGCGTAATTGACCCGCAGGGGCTTGATGTCGCTGGCGACAGAATCGGTTGCGGAGCTATCGGGCTGTTGTTTGTCGGCTACATCACTGTTGCCGCAGGAACCAACCATAAGGCAGGTGACAAAAGCGAGTGTCAAACGCGAGTGTCGGAGTAAAGATATGTGCATTTTCGTAAAAACCCTAAAATGGCTTGATTTTTGGGCCTCTTCTTAATTTATTACAATCTATGATATTTGAAGAATATACGAGGCCTTTAAGCTCGTGTCAAATTGATTGGTATAGTTATTTTTTTCACAAACTTTCTTGACGAAAAGCCGGAAATTGTAGATATTAGAACAAACAGGATATTTTTGGGGTGCTTTTGTCGGATAGAATATTCGGTTACCTTGAAAAAGTGTGTGAAATTGCTTATCCTGTAGGGATTATTAAATAGGTTATCAAACAGTGTTATCGGATGAAACAGTGTTAGCTTTCCAACCTCCAGATGTTTCCAGAGGCATTATCATCATTGTCGGCGGCTATGGCAGTGGGAAGTCCGAGGTGTCGGTGAATCTTGCCCGTTACATTGTTTTAAACCGCGCCACACCGGATGAGCCTGTTGCGATTGTTGATCTTGATATTGTCAATCCGTATTTCCGCTCGAGGGAAGCAGCCGCGGAGCTTGGGGAAGCTCGGTATCCACGCTATAAATCCCAAAGGTGGTCAGTTCTTTGCTGACTTGCCGATTATTCTTCCCGAGATAAAGGCGAGCATTCAGGATAACCGCGGTACGACGGTAGTCGACGTTGGCGGCGATGACGTGGGAGCGCGAGTGCTGAGTTCGCTGGCGGATGCTTTCACTCCGGGCGAGTATGAGCTGTTGATGGTTTTGAATCTCAATCGTCCGTTTACATCGACGGTGGACGGTTGTCTTAAGATGATTAAAGATATAGAGTCTTCGTCGCGACTTAAGTTTACGGGTATAATTTCCAATACTCATTTGATGGATGATACCGATGAGGCGACGATTATGGCGGGACTTCAGTTGGCTCACGAGGTGAGTGACAGAAGCGGCCTGCCGATTGTGTTTTTGAGTGCGACCCCCGATGTTCTTGAGCGCTGTGAGCCGGATAAGATTGATGTACCGGTTCTGACGCTTGACCGGTCGCTGTTGAAGCCCTGGGAAAGAAGAAAACAAAGCGGGACCAAGTAAGAATAAAGGACTTGTAAATGCCCGGCGTTACCATAGATAAGAATCACTGTAAAGGTTGTGAGCTGTGCGTGAAGGCGTGTCCGCAACAGATACTGAGAATGTCGAAACAGATCGGTGTCAAAGGATACTTTTACGCGGAGATGGCAGACGGCTCTCGCTGTATTGGCTGCAAGATTTGCGCCATCACCTGCCCTGATGTGGCGATCGAGGTTCACACCTTCGGAACTTCATTTGCCCTGTTTGATTACTGATTAACCGGGATTGAAGAGGAAACCAATGGCGAAAGTATTGATGAAAGGTAATGAGGCGATCGCCGAGGCGGCTTTGAAGGCGGGTGCGACCAATTACTTCTGTTATCCGATAACACCGCAGACGGAAGTAGCGGAGTACCTTGCTCGTCGGATGCCCGAGGTAGGCGGAGTCTTTTTGCAGGGAGAGAGCGAACTGGCTGTTGCTAACATGCTTTTTGGAGCGGCTTCGACCGGCAAGAGGGTATTTACGACTTCATCCAGCCCCGGTATCAGCCTTATGCAGGAAGCTATTTCATACATGGCGGGAGCGCAGCTTCCGGTCGTGATAGTCAACATCATGCGCGGCGGTCCGGGACTGGGGGGTATTCTTCCCGCGCAGTCAGATTATTTTCAGGCTACGAAGGCCGGAGGTCATGGAGACTACCGGCTGTTGGTGCTGGCACCATCGACGATTCAGGAAGCGGTGGATTTGATGATGCTGTCGTTTCACCTGGCGGATAAGTATCGCAATCCGGTGATGATGATTGGCGATGGGATGATCGGCCAGATGATGGAGCCGGTGGAATTCCCGGAAAAGTACGAAGAGCCGGAACTGCCGCCTAAGGATTGGGCAGCGACAGGGGCGAAAGGCCGCAAGCCGAATATCATAAAGTCTCTCTTCCTTGACCCGGTGGGGCTTGAGAACAACAGCTGGCTCCTGAACGCAAAATACGAGCAAATGAAAAAGGAAGAGATTCGTTTCGAGAAATACAAGATCGCGGCCAAGAACAAGATTTTGATTGTGGCCTATGGCACCATGGCGCGCATCTGCCAGACGGCAATTGATGAGTTGGAAGAGGCAGGTATTTCGGTTGGATTGTTCCGGCCCATCAGCCTCTTCCCTTTCCCGCTGAAGCAGATTCAGGATGAGGCTGCCAAGAAAAATATTGATGATGTGCTCGTAATCGAGATGAGCACAGCCCAGATGTGCGAGGATGTTGAGCGAGCAGTACTGGGCAAAAAGCCTATCAGTTTTTATGGCCGTACGGGCGGCATTGTACCTTCTCCGGAGGAAGTTGTGGAGCAGGTCAAAAAGCTGGTCGACAAGAGAAAACCGAAAACCAAAAAGAAAGCTTGAGGTCGGCTATGGAATTATCGGAAAATACGATTTTCGCCAGACCGGAAGCTCTTACGGATACTGTTACTCACTACTGCCCGGGATGCACTCACGGAGTGATTCATCGTCTGGTAGCGGAGGTCCTGGACAGCCTCGGGGTCAGAGAGAGGGCGCTCGGAGTTGCGCCGGTGGGATGTTCGGTGCTGGCATACAACTATTTCAACTGTGATTTTCTCGAAGCTCCTCACGGTCGTGCCCCTGCCCTGGCGACAGGTTTCAAACGACTCAGACCGGACATGATTGTATTCACTTATCAGGGTGATGGGGATCTGGCTTCGATAGGGATGTCTGAAATAATCCACGCCGCCAATCGGGGCGAGAAGTTTACGACCATCTTTGTCAACAACGCCGTTTACGGGATGACCGGTGGTCAGATGGCTCCGACGACGCTGGAAGGACAAATTACGACAACGTGTCCATCGGGCAGGAACGTAGCGCAGACGGGACAGCCGATCAGGATGGTTGAGTTGCTTTCGGCGCTGGCCACTGATTCATATCTGGAGCGGGTGGCGGTCCATACGCCGCAGAATATTATTCAGGCAAAACGCGCTATCAAGAAGGCGTTTACCTACCAGATGGAAAACAGGTGTTTCTCGCTGGTCGAGGTGCTGTCCACCTGTCCTACGAACTGGGGCATGACGCCGGGCGAATCAACGAAGTGGCTTGCCGATAAGTTGATGCCGTATTATCCGCTGGGCTGTAAGAAGGATCCAGAGAGTTCGGAGAAAAAAGATGCAGCAATTTGAAGTGACTTTCGCCGGATTCGGCGGCCAGGGTATTATGACAGCAGGGCAACTGCTGGCATACAGCAGCATGGCGGAGGGCAAGAAAGTCATCTGGCTGCCATCGTACGGCCCCGAGATGCGCGGGGGCACCGCTTATTGTACGGTGGTTATATCGGATATTCGTATCGGTTCGCCGATTATAAACAATCCGACGGCCCTGTGCGTGTTCAACCGTCCATCGCTGGACAAATTCGCTCCGAGAGTGAAACCGGGCGGTCTGCTGATAGTCAACAGTTCGCTGATCAATGTAAGTTCTGACCGGAAGGACATCAGGCAGCTGTTGGTTCCTGCCAATGACATGGCCACAGAGGCCGGTAATGCGAAGGCGGCTAATGTTGTTGTGCTCGGAGCATTTATAGGCGCATCGAAGGTGATTGGTTTCGACACGGTGAAAAAGACGGTAGTCGAGAAAATGGGCGCAAAGAAGGATTTGCTTGAGATCAACCTGACGGCTCTCAAGCAGGGCTATGACCTCGCTTTGAAAATGATGGCTCAGAAGGAAAAAGTATGAATCACGACATGAGCAAACTACCGGAAATATTCGACCGCTATCCCAAATCGCAAGAGTCGTTGATTGCCGTTTTGCAGGACATACAGAAAGAGTATCAGTTTCTGCCCTGCGAGGCTCTCGAGGAAGCAGCCAGGGTATTGAACGTGCCTTTGAGCAAGGTATTTTCGGTATCGACTTTTTATAACGCTTTCAGTTTGAATCCGCGCGGCGAGAGAGTCATCAAAGTCTGTGTGGGAACCGCCTGTCACATTCGGGGCGCAGCCCTGATACAGGACCAGATAGAGACCTCCCTTGGGATAAAAGCCGGTGAAACGACGACGGATGGTAAGTTCACGATAGAGGTGGTTGCCTGCGTGGGAGCATGCGCGATGGCTCCGGTCGTAATCGTGAACGACAAGTATCACGGTTCGGTCAAGGTATCCACTGTTAAGAAACTTCTGAAGGTAAAGTAGTATGCAGATAAAAGACCCACAGCATTTAACGAAGGTAAGAGATAAATACCTGGCCGGGCAGAAGAAGTTTCCGAGAAAGGTCATGGTCTGCTGCGGAACGGGGTGCCTTGCCAACGGAGCGGGAAAGATTGTAGATGCTTTCAAGGCCGCCCTCGATAAGCGGGACATAAAGCATTTTGCGGTCGAGGCGATAAAAGAGACCGGCTGTCATGGATTCTGTGAACAGGGTCCGCTTGTAATCATCGAACCGGAGGGGATTTTCTACACGAAAGTCAAACCGAAAGATGTTGATGCGATAATCGAGCAGTCTATAGAAGACAAGAAAGTCGTAAGCTCGCTTCTTTTCGCCGAGCCTAAGAATGGGCACAAGGTTGAAAAATACGGTGATGTCGAGTTTTTCTCGCATCAGCATAGACTGGCCTTGAGGAACCTCGGAAAGATAGCGGCCAATGACATTAGGGAATATATCAGCGTGGGTGGTTATCAGGCTTTAGCAAAAGCCTTAACCAGTATGAAGCCTGATGAAATCATCGACGAGATTACCGAGTCAGGACTTCGCGGTCGCGGCGGCGGCGGTTTCCCGGCCGGAAAAAAATGGCGTACCTGCCGCGATGTGGAATCGGATGTCAGATATGTGATCTGCAACGGTGATGAGGGCGATCCGGGGGCATTCATGGACCGGTCTATCATGGAGGGTGATCCTCATGCGGTCCTTGAGGGCATGATGATTGCGGCTTACGCCGTCGGCGCCAAGCAGGGCTTCATATATGTCCGCGAAGAGTATCCGCTGGCGGTTACCCACTTGCTTAAGGCAATCAGAGATTGTGAAGAGGTCGGATTGCTGGGCGAGAATATTCTCGGAACGGACTTCTCTTTCAGTATCCGCATCGCCCGCGGAGCCGGCGCTTTTGTGTGCGGTGAGTCTTCTGCCCTGATGAAATCGGTGGCCGGCGAAGTCGGTGAACCGCGCGCCAAGTATGTCAGATCAGTTATCAAGGGGCTTTACGACCAACCTACCGTATTGAACAATGTTGAGACGTATGTCAATGTCCCGCTTATCATAGACAATGGTGCGGACTGGTTCAAAAAGATCGGCACCAAGAAAAGCAGTGGCACCAAAGTGTTCTCGCTGGTGGGTAAGGTTCGTAATACGGGTCTTATCGAGGTGGCCATGGGAACGACGCTTCGCGAGATCATATACGATATCGGCGGTGGCATAATCGATGGGCGTCCGTTCAAGGCTGTCCAGACCGGTGGACCATCGGGCGGATGTCTCCCCGAATCCGAGCTTGACCTCCCGGTGGATTTCGATTCGTTGACTAAAGCCGGTTCGATGATGGGTTCGGGCGGCATGATTGTCATGGATGACAAGACCTGTATGGTTGATGTAGCCAGGTATTTCCTTTCCTTCCTCGTTTCCGAGTCATGCGGCAAGTGCGTACCCTGTCGCGAGGGTTTGTATCAGCTTCATGCGCTGACCGAGAAGATCTGCCAGGGACGCGGCAAGGAATCGGATCTTGACAAGATAGAAAAGTTGTCGGAAATGGTAATTATAGGCTCGCTTTGCGGGCTGGGTACATCCGGTCCGAATCCGGTGCTGAGCACTCTGAAGTTCTTCAGAGATGAATATCTGGCTCACATTCGTGACAAGCGCTGTCCGGCCGGGGTCTGCCGGGATCTTATCAAATACGAGATTCTGGAGAATTGTACCGGCTGTACGGCATGTGTGTCGGTATGTCCCACCAAAGCCATTACCGGTAAGAAAGACAAGGTACATATACTTGACCAGGAGAAGTGCACCAAGTGCGGAGCCTGCTTTGCCATCTGTCGCTTCGACGCTATTGAGGTTAATTAGGAGAAGATATGGTCAGCCTTACTATAAACGGAAAGATTGTTCAGGCCGAAGAAGGCGAGATGCTGTTGGCGGTGTTGCGTCGGGAGAAGATAGACATCCCGGCACTGTGTCACCATGAGGCGGTCGAACCTTTCGGAGCCTGCCGGCTGTGCGTTGTTGAGATTACGCGCGATTCGTGGGATGGCTGGTGTGACTATGTTACGTCGTGCCTCTACCCCGTATCGGCCGGCTTGATTGTCAATACGCATGCTCCCAAAGTGAACGAACTTCGCAAGACGATACTGGATTTGTTCCTTGCCCGTCATCCGAAGTGCCCGGAGATAATTCAGCTCGCGGGCGAGTATGGTGTAATGAAGACCAGTTACCAGACGGTCAAGGATGGGAACAACTGCATCCTTTGCGGTCTTTGTACTCGAATTTGTGATAGGATGGGATTCAAGGCCATATCTACCGTTGGGCGCGGGCACGGCAAAGAGGTCGCCCCTCCCCTTCGCAAGTCTCCGCCGGACTGTACAGGGTGTTTGTCTTGCGCTAAGAACTGTCCCACGCATTTCATAGAATATAAGATAAGCGGTAAGAATCTGACGATCTGGGATCGCAAGTTCGAGCTTCTCAGTTGTACGCGGTGCGGGAAACAGACCATAACCAGGGTTTTGGCCGAGCATCTGAGTGCTCAGAGGAATATCCCTATCGAATATTTTTCGGTTTGCGATGAGTGCCATCGTAAAGACCTTGCGTCGACCATGGGCCGAATAGCTATCTGGGAACGGGAGGTTCAGTCATGAAATATCGTTTCATAGTCACGCCTGATCTCTGTACCGGCTGCCGCACCTGCGAACTGGCCTGTTCGTTTACGCATGCTGTTGATGGTTTGCGGGGACAAACGCGAATTTATCCTCTGGATGGCGGTTTCAAAGACCTGTGGGTTCCGGTGGTATGTCTTCAGTGCGACGATGCTGCTTGTGTTAAGTCGTGTCTCGTGGATGCTTTGCGTCGCAATCCCGACACCGGCGCAATCGAGCTCAACCAGGACGTTTGTGTAAAATGTATGGCCTGTGTAGCGGCCTGCCCTTTTGGTTGCGCCATTCTGGACGAACAGCATAATATGGTAGTAAAATGCGACCTTTGCGGCGGTGATCCTGCCTGTGCGCATTTTTGTCCGACCAAGGCGCTACAGTGGAAAGCCGTACTTCCGGCTCTAAAAAAAGTTGCTATTTAGCCGGTTTTCGTTCGTCCTTATTCAGGCACCAGTAATACCGGTTCCAGCCGCGATTAAAGCCCGCCGTTTTAAGGGTCCGGAGTACAGTAAATTAGTCTTGACACCGTTGGCAATAATAAGCTAATTAAAGACTTAGCCTGCTGGACCGACAGCAAAGGCTTTTGATACAGGGAATCCGACCGGTCACGCCGGAGCGGAACCCTGACACCGAATGTAACGTATTAGAAATATCTCGCAATCGGAGGCAGATGTATGAGACTCACTGACCGCGAACAGGACGGCGTGGTGATTTTAGAACCGAGAGGAAAAATCATGGGTGGACCAGATGCGAGTTTATTACACGATAAGCTTTACGAGTTCATTGAACAGGATAAGAAACGGGTCGTAATTGACCTCTCTCAGGTGGATTGGATGAACTCGACCGGTCTGGGCATCCTGATTTCAGGCTACACCACCCTGCGCAACACCGAAGGTGAACTTAAGCTGGCGAATGTAACCGACAAGATTCAGTCGCTGCTTACCATAACCAAGCTGGTTACTGTTTTTGAGGCCTACGAGTCAGTCGACGAAGCTGTAAGGTCGTTCAAGTAGCCATGCTGTTTAGCTAAGAACAAACGATACATTTTGGCAGGTAGGCCTCGCAGAGTCCTGCCTGTTTTTTTAGGAGAGCTTACCCCAATGAAAAGACCAATCATATCGGGGGATACAATCACGATACCGTCAAGCCAGGAATACCTTACCGACGTAGACGTTTTCATTGAGGGTATTCTGCGGGGATACGGTGCTGACGAGTCGATGATAGCCGATATTGCCATCTCGGTATCGGAACTCGTTAACAACGCGATCTGCCACGGCAATAAATCATCGGGTGAGAAGACGGTTAAAGTATCCATCTCGAGAAACGGCAGCAAAGTTGCGATAACCATAGCCGACCAGGGTGGCGGTTTTGATCCCAACCACATAGAAGATCCTCTGGCAGATGAGAATCTCCTTAAAGAGGCCGGTCGGGGGATATTCATAGTGAAAAACCTGATGGACAGCATCGAATTCACCGATATCGCCGGTGGCACCGCCGTAATAATCACGAAGCAGCTTAACTGAGGCGCAATCAGGCGGATGAATTTGAGATGAGCATAGAACTGGTCCAAACTCTACTTTTCTTTTTGACCGGCGCGTTTTTGGTCTTTCTGGCCATAACGATAACCCGGGACAATTTCAGCAACCGGCTGAACCGGGTGACCGGCGCCATGTTGTTGTTTGCTGGTTTGGGACCGATCTTCATTGCCCTGGGCAAGATGGTGGATACATCGATAACGTCGCAGGTCGGCTTTGAAGAGAGCGTGACTTATGGTCTGCACTATGTCTGGGAGTTCTTCTTCCCCTGCCTTCTTTTGTTCTCGTGGATTTTCCCTGTTGACCGCCTGAGAGAATTCCGACATCCGCGTTTGCGGTATATCATTTTCATCCCGCAGGTAATTCACATATTGATTGTACTGTTTTTCAACGATCTGGTTGAATTCTTGGGAGATATAAAAATCGATACCACCACCCAGGGATTTTCCAGTCTTGTTTTGCAGCCTTTCTCCAAGCTCATTTCGTGGCTGTATCTTCTGGTAAGCTATGTAAGGTCTTTTGACAGCAATATCTTCGGCATGATAAGCACGGTTTATGTTCTTGCGGCGGCATATTTCCTTGAGACCGGCAGGAGATACGTAACCAATCCGCGGCTTCTCACTCAGACAAAAGTCGTTCTCTGGGGCACGCGTGCCGGCCTTGGTCTTTTGATTGCGGCGCATCTTGCCCCGACATTTCTCCCCTACACGATTCCTGACACGATCAAGTCGATACTGATGATTCTGGCGGTTGCTGCCGGAGCGGGGATTTTGATATTCGCCACGATAAGATACCAGTTTTTAGATGTCCGGCTGATTTTCAGGCAGTCGTTCATTTACTCGATCACCTCGGCGATTCTGGTCGGGTTATATGTCTTGCTGGTGGTTAAATCGAAGCAGATGCTGGAGCCGATTTTCGGCGAACAGGCCCAGGTGATAAGTTATGCTTTCATTATTTTAGTCCTTCTGTTTTTCCAGCCAATAAATAATTGGATAGATGAGTTTATACGGTCACTGTTTATCAGGACGCGAACCGATCACCGCAATGTGATTGAGCGGTTTTCCCGCCAGGTGATCTCGCTGTTTAATCCGTCACAACTTCGCAATATCATCGATGAGACGCTGAAGACGACTCTGCTTGTCGAGAAGGTTTATTTTGTTCTGTACGACGATCACGTGGGCGAGTACGTGTTGCTTCAGAGCGAAGACAATGCCAAGCGGGCCGTTATTGCCAGGGATGATTTGATGTTGCGGGGTATTAATTTGCTCGACACGCCTACATATTTTCATTCGCTGAGCGACTATGCCGAGGGTTCGAATCTGGCCGGGTTGTTAGAGGATCGTTCCACCAAGCTTATTCTGCCGATGAAGGATGCCGATCATCTTCTTGGTTTCCTGGCGCTAACGGACAAGGCGGCAGGCTACACGTACTCATCGGAAGACATCAATCTGTTGGGCGTGCTATCCAACCAGATGGTGACGGCGCTTATCAACGCCCGGCTGTATGTTGAGTCTCTGGAGCGTATTCGTCTTCAGGAAGAAGTCACGATGGCCCGTCAGATTCAGCTTGATCTGCTTCCATCGAAGCCCCCGGAACTCCCCTGTGCCAAAATTTCGGCTCACTCGACTCCATCGCGCACGGTGGGAGGAGACTTTTTTGATTTTGTGAAGATTGATGACCACCGCTATGGAATAGTTATTGCGGATGCCTCAGGTAAGGGCATGCCGGCCGCTCTCATGATTGCGCAGACTCAGGCGATTTTGCGCAGTGAAGTTTGCAACGGAAATGCTATTGACCTTGTATTAAAGAATATGAACCAGCAGATTGTAGATTCCTCATCGGCGGAAAAATACGTGACGTTGTTCTACGGTGAGTTCGATACCTTGAGCGGACGCTTCTGTTATGCCAATGCCGGGCACAACTATCCGGTACTGGTCAAATCCGATGGTCAGATGCAGTTGCTGAAGACCGGCGGGCCGGTGATCGGGGCTTTGCCTATGATGCGGTATCAGTCCGACTCGGTCCAGCTTGAGGCTGATGACGTGCTCTTTTTCTTTACCGATGGATTGTCCGAGGCTATGAACGAAAAAGAAGAGGAATACACCGAAGAGAGAATCCGACAGTACGTGGTTGAGCACCGCAGCCATGAGCCTCAGAAACTGATAGATGCCATTTTGAAAGATGTTCGGTCGTTCGACCCAACCTATCCGCCCAAGGATGACACTACAATTATAGCTCTCAAAGTCAATAATGGATTTACTGCTCATGCATGACAAATATGACAGGTTCGATGAAGAGATGCTTTTCAGGCGCAAGGAGGAGATGTGCGGTTACAAGTTCTGCCCGCTGTGCCGCAGTGACCTGAAGGCGGAAACGATTGACGGTCACCAGCGGATGGCCTGCACCAACCCGGCGTGCGATTTCGTTTTTTATCAGAATCCGGTTCCCGCTGCGGGGGCTGTGATTGTTGAGGACGATAAGATACTGCTGGTGAGAAGAGCTCACCCTCCGAAGGTGGACTGGTGGTGTATCCCGGCCGGTTTTATGGAGTGGAACGAGCATCCATCACAAACCGCAGTGAGAGAGGTGGAGGAGGAGACGGGACTGAAGATAAAGCTCGGAGGTTTTTTTGAGGTGTATTCGGGTAAGGATGACCCCAGAAATAACGCCGTGCTGATGCTTTATCTCGGGGAGGTCATCGGCGGTGAGATGAAGGCCTCTGATGATGCCTCGGAGGTACGATTCTTCGGTTTCGATGAACTTCCGGACAAGATTGCTTTCGAGTCGCACCATCAAGCCCTCGCTGACTACACGGCCCGGTTCCGTCAGTAGACACATGGATTCACCATTTGGCAAAAAGCTATTTCGCCTATTTTTGCTCTTCGCTTTGATACCGGCGAGCATATTGGCTCTCACCGGATATTTCCTGTCGTCTGAATCGCGTTTCACGTTCAACCGGGGTAAAACAGCGCAGGTTTCCGAGGTCGCGGCGTATTATAACGTTTTCCTGTATGACAAAATCCGTTCTCAATTGGAGCAGGAGCGTTTTCGCGCGGACGAAGAGGCGGTGTGGCTTGATTTTGTCGTATCGTACAAAGATCAGGATTACACGATAGTCCTTCCCTGCCCGGAGCTGTCCGATTCGCTGACCGAGAGACTGGTATCGGCGTCCCTCGACGATGTTCAGGGTGTGATTTTGCAGGGCCGGATTTACTTTCAATTTTATCGTGTTGATGCGGCGGATGGTTCGCATTTAGTTGGCGGTGTGGTACATGGGCCCGAATACTATGACCTTCTGCGGGAAGTTCAGGCGGAGCGGTCATCGGTGGCTGTGCAGCGGGACCTTGCTACCAACTACATTTTGTTTGCTGCCATTTTGCTCGTCGTGGTGGGGGTGGTCACCGGCGGAGCGGCTTATTATTTTTCGTCGCGCATGGCGAGGAATCTGGCTTCTCCCCTTGCGGAACTCAGCGATGCATCAAAGAAAATAGCCGGAGGCGACTTTGACCAGACTGTTCGGGCCGGCGGTATTGGCGAAATTGCGACGCTGGTTGAGAATTTCAATTCCATGGCCCGGCAGCTCAAGATGGCCACAGCGAGACTCGCGCAGAGTGAACGAGTGGCCGCGTGGCGCAATATAGCGCGTCGGTTTGCTCACGAGTTGAAGAATCCTTTGCAACCGATCATGGTTTCTTTGTATCGCATCGAGAAGAACCTGGAGGGGTCCGAGCAGTATGAGGCTTTGCGCGAACCGCTTCAGGCGGCATCGGAAGAGTTAAAGCATTTGACGCAGTTGGCTGATCGTTTTTCGCAACTGGCCAAACTTCCTCCCCCCGTTAAAGAACTGACCAGTCTGAACGAATTTCTCCGTTCGGCTGCGGCTCTGTATGAGGAAGCACTGTCGGCCTATGATTTCAAGCTCGAGTTACCTTCTGAAGAGGTAATGGTGAATCTTGACCCAACGTATTTCAGGGAGGTTATTCACAATCTGCTGCAGAATGCCGTCGATGCTACACCTGCAAAGGGAGTTGTTATCTTGCGACTGTTTGTGACAGGCAACAACGCCGTAATCGAGGTTCGCGATTGTGGAAGGGGTATGTCGCAGGAGGTGATTTCATCGGCGCGGATGCCGTATTTTACGACCAAGGCAAAAGGTAGCGGCCTGGGACTGGCGGTAGTGGAAAAGATTGTGGAAGAGTTGGCCGGGAGTCTTGCGATAGAGTCGGTGGAAGGGGCAGGGACAACCGTAAGCGTGAGTATTCCGCTCAGGAGGAACGATGGCCAATAGAGTACTGATTGTAGACGACGAGCCTAATATCACGCTGTCGTTCACATCGCTTCTTCGCGACGAAGGCTACACCTGTGAAAGCGCGGCATCAGCCGAGGAGGCGCTCAAGGCTATTGGCAGCAGGGGCTATGCCCTGGTGCTTCTGGATTTGAATTTACCGGGGAAATCGGGTATTGATTTTCTGGGCGAGATAAAGGAAGAGCCGGATGCCCCGCTGGTACTGGTTATTTCGGGCCAGACGGATATTCCCACGGCGCTGGAGGCTATCAGGCGCGGCGCGGTGGACTATCTTGAAAAACCGGTTTCACCGGAGCGACTTCTTTCGAGCGTACGTTCGGTGTTGTTGCTCGCCGCGGCCCAACATCAGCGCAACCTTCTGGTTGATGACCTGGATGTTCATTCACGGATTATCGGTGAATCCAAAGCCACAAGAAAGCTTACGAGATTGATCACACAGGTGGCTTCATCCGATGCCGCCGTTCTTGTTACCGGCGAGAATGGAACCGGCAAAGAACTGGTAGCGGCAAGACTTTACCTGGAGAGTAACCGTCGGGATAAACCGTATGTAAAGGTCAATTGCCCCGGTGTTCCATCGACGTTGTTCGAGTCGGAGCTTTTCGGGCATGCCAAAGGGGCTTTCACGGGGGCTGTGAAGGACTATCCGGGTAAATTCGTGCTGGCTGACGGCGGTACTCTCTTTCTTGATGAGATCGGTGACCTCCCCATCGACTGCCAGGCCAAACTTTTGAGAGTATTGGAAACGGGCGAAGTTGAGACGCTGGGCTCGACTGAAAGGCGGAAGGTGGATGTTCGGGTGATCTGCGCCACCAACCGGAATTTGACCAAGCTGATTTCGGAGGGGAAGTTTCGTGAAGATCTTTACTACCGGATTTCGGTACTGGTTATTGATGTCCCGCCGCTGAGAGATAGATTGGATGATATCCCGGCACTGGTGGGAGAATTTCTCCGTCGGTTTGATCCGGGTCAAGCGAAGACACTATCACCGGAGGCTGTAGCTTATCTTTCGACCCTGGCTTATCCCGGGAATGTGCGTCAGTTGAAGAACATTATTGAGCGGCTGACGATACTGTGTCCCCGCCCGATGATAGGGATGGAAGATGTCCTGGCTCAGTTGTCGCCTGAATCGGCGGCGGTGGGCAGAGGCCCCGCAGGCATCTCGCTTGCGGAGAGTGTTGAGCGTTTTGAACGGCAGCTTGTCGAGCAGGCGCTACGCGATAACGACTGGAATATATCGGCGGCGGCTCGCAACCTCGGCGTGGACAGGGCCAATTTTTCGCGTAAGGTCAGGGACTTAGGGTTGAAAAAGGCCTGAACAATTATTGTGTCACGGCGTGTTGATTTCACACGGTTATTAACAGGCAGAATTGTTAACCAATTGACATTTCACAACTTGACTTTGTGGCACAGTATTTGTTTTCTACTTTGGTAAAACGGAGGACAAGATGACTAAGAAATTCGCAGCCGGAATATGGACCATAGCCCTTTTTCTCTTCGCCACATCGCAAGTGGTAGCCGTCGACTATCAGGACTATAAGCTAACGAGGCTTTCCGAAGAGTATTTCGAGATCAGTTATGACAGGGATGATGTGACGGTTCGTGCCTTTGAGGGAGAAGACTTCACTGTGGCAAGCTTTCCGCGAAGTAGCCTGAAATCAGACAAGGGTACCGTCACCGCCAATGGAACTCTGCTTTTCGACGAGCGCGGTCTCGTGATGGGGGACAAAAATTATCCCTATGACAGAATATCTGACAGCAGAATTACGGACGATGGGACCACTGTGATCGTCACCTTCTACACCCGCAAGATGGATTCAACCCGCGTGGCACAATTCAAAAGCGGCAATCTTGTTTCTGTTGCCGGAACGGTTAAAGTCGAAGAGGACGATTTTATTCGAGGGATGGTGTTGTCAATAGCGGGGAACGTTGAAATCTACGGCGAAGTCAACAAGGACATAGTTGCTATTCTCGGTGATATTTATATCGGGCCGGAAGCGGTAGCCCGTGGCGATGTTGCTTCGGTTAAGGGCCGCATAGATGTTGCCGGGGATGCGGCAGTGTACGGTGAGACATTCGAAATCGATCGGCGCGGTATCAGGCGCACCTGGCGATTCGAGCGTGATGTCAGCGACTGGGACCTGTTTAGCAGATTGACCTATGACAGGGTCGATGGGCTGGGTCTTTACGGCGGAATTGAGTACGCCGATCCTGATTCTCTTCTCCCCCGAGTTCGGACGGAAATCGGATATGGCTTTAATTCGGAACGCTGGCGGTATGAATTCGCAGCCGAGCAGGCGCTGCTTCGGGATCCGGCTATAATGGTCGGCGGGTCGGTTTACCGTCGGCTTGCTACCGGGGATTCCTGGCTGCTCGGTGACTGGGAAAACTCGACTTTTGCGCTTCTGGCCACCGAGGATTTCCGCGATTATTATGAGGCTGAGGGTGGCACAATTTACTTCAAATCCCGCCCGGTAACTCAGCTTACCGTGGAGACCGGTTATGAAAATCAGGACACCCGGTGGCTGGATGCCCGCCGTCATTTGTGGTCATTATTCGGCGGCAGTAAACTTTTTTCCGAAAATTTTTCAACGGTTAGCGAACCATACCGCACAGCCGGTATAAATGAGATAGATTCGACTGTCAACGCTGTCTGGTACACGAGCGTAGTCTGGGATTCTCGCGATGTGGATGATCCGTTCGATCGTTCGGGCTGGTATGCCACCGGTGATTTCGAGTGGTCATCGGATAATTTCAATTCTGATTTTGACTACCGTCGCTACACCCTGGGATTGCGGCGTTATCAGAAGATCAACCGTCAGGCGATGGTTATAGGACGGCTGATGTATGGCGGCAGCGACGGGTATCTTCCTATGTACAAGCGCTTCTTCCTGGGTGGTCTGGGCACCCTTCAGGGTTATGACCACAAGGAATTCATGGGGACCAGGTTCTGGATGGCCAATGCGGAGTACCGGATACAATTTCCGCGGGTGGAGACGGCCCTCGCTCTGTTTTGGGATGCGGGGCAGATTGCCAACGAAAGCAAGCTTAACGGCGATATCGATATCAAGCAGGACCTGGGGTTGGCCCTCTACATTGAAGATGATTTCCGGGTCAGTCTTGCCAAGAGGCTGGATCGTTCTTTTGACGACAATCCGATATTCTATGTTCGACTGGATCATGTATTCTGATTCGTGCGGCCACCGACAGGGTTGGTCATGAGAAACCGATTTTACTTAACAGCAGCAATATTATTACTGTCGTTGTCGGGCGGCGTGAATTTGCACGCAGCGGACGGCGACGCTGTTGCGTTCGATATTTATGAATGTGATGGCGTCATGACAGTATGGATCGATATGGCTTCGGTGATAACATCGCGTCGTGTCGATCTGATGAAGGAGGGTGTCGATCACGCTATCGAATTCAGGGTGGAGCTTTTCCGGCCGAAGAGGCTCTGGGGTTCTGATAAGATAAGTGAAGCGGCAGGAGTTTTCAGAATCGGCTATCAAGTTATTACGGAAGATTATTTTCTATTGGACGTTTCAAGGGATAGTGAAAGCGAGCGCAGCTTCTCTTCCCTGGCCCGGCTTCACCAGTTTCTGGTCGATTCCGTTGCTTTAGAGCTTGCCGTGCTTGATTCTCTCGATAGCGGCAGGGATTATTTCATCGAGATAGCTATGACCTGTGTATCTCTGGCAGGAATCAACCTGGCAGAGGTAAAGCAGTCCGATACTGATGGAGAGTCGCCCATCAGGTGGCTTTTCAGGGGGTTTCTTGACCTGACCAACTTTGGTCGTGAAGATTATAAGGTAAAATCCCGCCCGTTTTCGTTGTCTGAAATCTCCCCAAGAGATTGATCACACAAAATTGTCTTGACCGGTTTAGGTAAATTGCGAAGGCAATTCTACCGATATTAATCTATGGCACTATTCGGGAGTAAGTTACATCTATGAGCAAAGTCGACCAAAAAAGCGGGGCATCACCGGCTGAAGTACAGGCCTCATCTCACGACAGTGGCGCTAACGCGGCTGCCTGTGAGACTGAATTGAGTCTTCTATCTGAAATAGTGAACAGAGCGCCAGTCGGCATGATTGCCATCAACAGCCGATGTCAGGTCCTTACTATGAATTCATCGGCGCTGGAGGTTCTGGATATCAACAGAGATCGTATCACGCCGGTGTCGCAAAGTGACAATCCGACAGTCTTTTCGGAAATCTTCCCGGAAAAGGAGCAATCACGCTGGCAATATATGATCAATATCGCTCTTTCTACCCAGGAAGATTATTCTCATGACAGGTATTACCATAACACCGGTTACGTGGAGAAAGTGATATCAATCAGGATGTCACCGCTAAGGGGGACGGATTGCGGTGGGTTGGTCATCACGGTTGAGGATGTTACGGACAAGGTTCTTATGGAAAAATACATGGTTCTCTCGGAGAAACTGGCGGCCAAGGGTGAGGTGGCGTCCTCGGTAGCCCGCGAACTCGATGAGTACTTGCGTAGCGCGATGACTCGCACGCAGGAAGTAATACGGGAAATCAATGGCAAAAAATACGGCAAAGCCAAAATCGCCGGCCAGAAGGTGGCGGAAAACATTGCGAATATCAGGCAATTCGTAGACAACCTGATTGATTTCTCCGAGCCAGGACCTGATTTCATAAGTTACAATATCAAGCATCTGATTGAAGACCTGCTTTTTTCGCTAAGAATGCAGCCGGGATTCAAGCAGACCCACTTCACGATTGAGATGAGTCAGGAGATACCGAATGTTGAGATGGATGTGGGTCAGATTCAGCAAGTCCTGATGAATATTCTCAACAACTGCAACGAGGCGCTTGAAGAAAAGGCGGTGGAATTTCAGGCCGAGGGGCAGGAGTTAAAGCGGGAGATCGAGATCAGAGCGTCATATGACAAGCTCAGAGAAGCGGTTCAGGTAGAGATCAGCGATAACGGCGTCGGTATGACGGAAGAAACTCTTGGCAAGATTTTCAATATGCGTTTTTCCACGAAGAAAAGCGGGCACGGTTTGGGATTGTATCATGCCAAAAGAATAGTGAAACACCATCGAGGGGAACTGATTGCCAGCTCCATTTATACCGAGGGTACGACTCTAACGCTGACGCTCCCGCGATTCCAGCCAAAACAGAAAATGAAATAATCAGATTCAGAAACGGGCAAAAGAAAAGGCAGCGATTGACGCTGCCTTTTTAATTGTACTCGATAGGGCTTACGCCCTTTTTCGACTCAACTCAGCCGGTACCGTACTTGGACGGGATAATCCGGGCTTCGAGTTCTTCCAGAGTCAGTTCGTATACCATCTCAAACCTCCTAAAAGTGTTTATTGTCTGCTTTCACCTATCATATTTGGTCGAAGCTTCAGAGACTTCTTACAGACAGCAATAAAAAAGGCAGGAATTAAATCCTGCCTTTGAAGCTTTGCTTTGTGGCCTTTTTGGCTCAGTCAACGCCGTACTTGGACGGGGAAATGCGAGCTTCCAGTTCTTCCAGAGTCAGTTCGTATACCATCTCAAACCTCCTAAAAGTGTTTATTGTCTGCTTTCACCTATCATATTTGGTGAGGGGGGGAATTCTTACGGCGGCTCAATATCTTTTTTTTGCCGGGGCGACATGAGGTCGGGACAGTCTGGCCAGGCAGTTTCAGAGAAAAGAAAAAGGGCAAGAATGATTGTCCTGCCCTTGGGATCTACAGTAAAGGCTATGGCGCCTTTGTGCTCGGTATCTTAACCGGTGCCGTACTTAGACGGGATGATACGAGCTTCCAACTCTTCCAAAGTCAGTTCGTAAACCATTCCAAAACCTCCTAGTAATGTTTACTAGCGTGAACATCGAGCGGCCGCGTGGCCGATTTGCTCTTTTCAGTAAGGCTATTTGGGAAGCGGCGATTTTCTTACAGGCTTTTTTCGTTCGGCTGTCTTTTTTTGGGGGGCAGTGCGGGATAAAAGAAAAGGCAGGATTGAAATCCTGCCTTTAGGGCTTTACTTTGTGGCCTTTTTGGCTCAGTCAACGCCGTACTTGGACGGAGAAATGCGAGCTTCCAGTTCTTCCAGAGTCAGTTCGTATACCATCTCAAACCTCCTAAAAATGTTTATTGTCTGCTTTCACCTATCATATTTGGCCAACTTCAGACTTCTTACAGCCAGCATAAAAGAAAAGGCAGGATTGAAATCCTGCCTTTAGGGCTTTACTTTGTAGCCTTTGGCTCAGTCAACGCCGTACTTGGACGGGGAAATGCGAGCTTCCAGTTCTTCCAGAGTCAGTTCGTATACCATCTCAAAACCTCCTAAAGGTGTTTATTGTCTATGAACTTTCATTAACTGCGTTCAACTACCATATTTGGTGAAGCATGGGATTCTTACGGAGGATATGAGTTTTTTGAGAAATCGGGTATTCCGGTGGCCCGCGCCTACGATGTTGTGGGGCAATACCTTACCACCACGACCAGAATTCGACTCTGATCGTAGAGGCAATTTTTCTGAGGGCCATGCTAAACAGGGACTTCTTGCCGACCTCTATCTTGGCGTATCCGGTCATGCCCTTGTGGAGGAGATTTTGGTCGTTGGCAACGACAGTTGATACATGGAAGCGGGCATCGCCGTCATCGCTGACAATGGCGTCCCTGGGGATGTGAGCCACCCGGCCTTCGAAAAGCCGGTCGGTGAAAGAACGAACCCGGAGATTGACGATCTGGCCCGGCTCAATCAGGTTTATATTGAAGTCTGATACTGGCACCAGGACTTCCACCTGATGATTTTCTGTCAGGCAGAGGACGCACTCATCATTTTGGCTCATCACCACTGTTCCGGATATCGGAGCCAGAATTGACTGGTTGTCCATCTGGGTTTGCAGGAAATCTATATCGGCCAGTTGTTTTTGAATTTCAGACTGAATGACGGCCTCTTCTTCGGGTTTCGGAGGGGATTTCAGCAGCCGGACTTTTGCTTTTTTGTTTTCGAGTTCTGCTTTGGCCACAGCAGATGCCGACTGGGCAGCTTCGAGCCGCTCCGGGGAAGTCAAGTTCTTGTCAGACAATTCCTTAAGGCGCGTTTCCTCGCTGAGCCGCTGATTATAAACAGCAGTTGCAGCGGTTACCTCGGCCTCGGCTTCCTCTATCTCTTCTTTTTTTGGTGGGGATTTTAGCAAGACGAGGTCTTTCTCAAGTCTGTCGAGCACTGATCTGGCGCCGACCAGTTCGGTGCTTACCTGATTGGATATCAGGACTGCCACGGTATCGCCGATAGATACTTGCTGTCCGTCTCTAACATAGGGGACGAGATCCAGAGAGGCCATATTGTCGGTGGAGGCCATTTGAAGATAGCTCGATTTGGTTTGGGAGTCTTCTCCCCCGCGTCTGAATCTCTTTTCGAGCAGGCCAAAATCGTTTATGAGAAGGCTGAATTCGGCTATCGGCTGAACGACTACCTCGCCGGTCACTCTGTGAGGGAGCTTGATAACAAAAACCAAAACGATGAAGACGATGGTGATAATTATATAGGTTATCAAGCGAACGGGGCTTTTAAGAATTTGCTTCATAAACTTGATGTGTTGGACAATTCCCTTGAAAAAGTTGACGATATTCGAGCGTAAAGTAAGAAATAAAATGGCGAACAACAAGATTAATCCCGTACCGCCCATTTTGGCGTGCAGGAATTCGCCCAGCAGTATGAACAGGTAGGTCAGCAGAGATACCGAGTAGATGATAGCGGCGATGGCGTACGTGAGATAGATTTTTCTTTCTCGTCGCGAGACGCTTATCGTCTCGATCGGCCAACTCAGAAGGCGGCGTTTGAAGACATTGCCGAAATAGCTGAATGATTTCTGCCGGAGATTGGGTATTTCAAGCCAGTCGGAAAGCATGTAGTAGCCATCGAGCTTAATCAGGGGGTTGAAGTTAAAAAGCTGGGTGACCCATATTATGATGGCGATCAAGCGCGCGAGTTCGTTGATAAAGGATTCCGGGACAGTGACGCGCCAGACGAAAACCGCCAGGGCCAGCAACAGGAAACTGAAATAGGGGCCGGCGAAGGTTACGGCCAAGCGATGCTTCTTGTCCTTGAACAGCCAGGCATCGGAGACATCGCAGTAGAAGCAGGGCTGGAAGTACAGCAGCAACATTCCCATTTCCTTCACTTCGCCACCGTAGAATCTGCATATCAGACCATGCGCGAATTCGTGCATGACAATCACCGTAAAAAACGCCAGAACGATAGCGGCCACGGAGCCGAGACTGAAAACCTCGTGTAGATACACTGAAAAGTAGGATGAGTTGGACAGCAGAATGCCGAGGGCGAAAGCGATGAGGATGATTTCCACGGTGAACCAGAAGGATCGGTGGAACGGGCGATAGATGTTGGTCAGGATATCGAGAAGGCGTCCGGGGTTAAATGCTTTTATTTTGACTGAGAGCAGTTTTGAGAACACAGAATTCCTGGCGTCGTGCCCGTAGCTCTTGCGCGAAATGGCCTGCTCTGCCCGCTGGTCTTCGAGGAAGAATTTCTTCTCGAGCAGAGCAACGAATTTATGGATATTCTCAACGCCGATTTGGAGATTGAATTTTTCGTGGAAGCGGCGGTCGATTTCATCATAGGGGGTCTCGCCGTCGAGTTGATTAATCAGCCAGAACTCGGGTTCCCTTAGCCGGAAGTAGCTTCCGGTTATGGGGTCCTTTATATTGTAGACCGTCTGACCGTCAATTTCGGCGGGGGCTGAAACGAGGTCTGTGCGTAGTTTAGCGTAATTCGACATGGGACTAACCGGGTTTCAAGCTGCTGCCCGGAGGTTTGTGGTATATATTTGACGTTTCCGTCAATCCTTACACTCGCCGCAGGGTATCAATCAGCCGTTTGTTGTAGTAGTCAATCAATTCATCCCGACGCACCACACCAATCACTTTACTTTCAGCGTACGGGTTGACTACCGGAATCAGGCTGAGGTCTTTCAGCCCAAAGAGCTTATAGGCTTTCTCGAGATCATCATCAAAATTGAGCACTTCGGTATTTTCTTTAACGAGATCCTGGGCTATGACGAGATAGTCCAGGCTGTGTTGACTGAGGATGCTCCGGATATCCTGAAAAGAGATGACGCCTTTAAGGTGTCCCTCGCTGTCATTAACGACGAAGTAAGATTCGCTTGAGTTTTCGATGGTGCGGAATATCTGTGCCAGGGGGGCGCTTGAATTGATAGTCTCAAAATGCACATCCATGATTTCTTTCACCTGATGCGATTTGAGGACATTGATGTCTTTTCCGCCGCTGATTTCGATTCCTCGTTTGGCCAGTTTCGAGGTATAGATTGAATATTTGAATAGTCGGCCGGCAACGAGTGCTGAAAAGACCACCGTAACCATCAGGGGCAAAATGATGCGATAGTCCGATGTCATCTCGAATATAATCAGCAGCGCGGTCATGGGGGCGTGTGTGGTTGCGGCCACCATTCCGGCCATGCCGACCAGAGCGTAGGCGCCGGGGGTAGCGGTAACCTCGGGGAAAAGCAGGTTCATCAGAAACCCGTAGGCACCTCCGGCCACCGCACCCATAAAGAGGGCCGGGGCAAAGATACCACCCGAGTTGCCGGAACCGAGTGTAAGCGATGTGGCCGCCAGTTTCATGAAAATGAGCACCACCAGCAGAGCAATACCAATGTTTCCGTATAGGGTCAGCTTGATGGTTTCATAACCATCGGCCAGCACTTGCGGATAGAATATCGCAATAATGCCCAGCAGCAGACCGCCGAGGGCGGGTTTGAGCACGGGCTTTATTTTCATTTTTTCGAAGAAGTCTTCGAAAGCCTCAAGGGTTTTGGTGAAGAAGACACCATAGCCACCCAAAACGACACCCATCACGACATACAGCGGGATTTCCCAGGCCGAGACAAGAGAGTAGCTGGGGACCGAGAAAGCCGGGTGATTACCCATGAAGGTGCGGGTTACCACAGAGGCAACGACAGATGACAGAATGACCGGCGAGAAGGTTTTGATAGCGAAATCACCCAGAATAATTTCGAGGGAGAAAATCACGCCGGCGATAGGAGCGTTGAAGACTGACGATATTCCGGCGGCAGCCCCACATCCGACGAGTATTTTGACGCGTTCACCGGACATCCGGAATACCTGCCCAATGGTAGAGCCGATAGCGGAGCCGATCTGGACGATAGGCCCCTCGCGACCGGCCGAGCCTCCCGAACCGATACAGATGGCTGAGGCAATGGTTTTGGCGGCTGCCACTCGCGGCCTGATGATGCCTCCGAGACGGGCTACGGCGTTCATGACTTCCGGGACGCCGTGTCCTCTTGCCTCGGCGGCATATTTATAGACTATCGGGCCGACCAGAAGGCCGCCCAGCATGGGGATCAGGGGAAACCAGAATTTCAGGCCTCTCTCGCCTATGGTTTCGGTCAGAAGCTGGTCGGTGAGGCCGAAGAAAAGGCCATTGAAGTACTTTATCAGATGAACAAAGCCTATGGCTCCCAGAGCGGTAGACAGGCCAACGAAAACCGAGAGAATGATGAGAACATTGGTTCCGGATATTCTAAACCGTTTTACGATTTCGTCAAAGTATGGGACATTCATAACGGTAGACAATCTATTGAGTTTTAACATATTGTTCAAGGGATTATTGGTCGCCGTTTTCCCTGGGCTAAGTGTCGGCGAGGCACAAAAGTACTGATTGGCCTTGACTTTAGGGTGATATTACGTACCTTCCCGATAGTGAAAAAGTTCACTTAAAACGAATATCCGGCACGAGGTAAGGACTATGCGAAATACATCAGACGCGGTTATAGTTGGCGGGGGAATTATAGGCCTGGCGGTGGCATTCTATCTCGCGAAAGCGAATTACGGTCAGATAACGGTAGTTGAGAAAGAGCCTTTTCTGGGAGCAGGGGCAACATCCAAGGCGGCCGGCGGAATCAGAGCTCAGTTCGCCACCAAAGACAATGTTGAGATGTCTATGTTGTCCGAAAAACTCTTCGTCAATTTCAAGGAAGAGACCGGTTCCGATGCTTTGTTCGATCAGGTTGGATATATGTTTCTTTTGCGTGGTGACGAGGAAGTTGCCGAATTCAAGCAGTTTTACGAGATGCAGCGCGGGCTTGGTCTCGATGTGAAACTGCTGACGCCCGATGAGATACCTCAGTACGCTCCTCATGTGTCGCTGGAAGATGTTCAACTGGCGACATTTTGTAAAGATGACGGTCTTGGTGATCCGCACGAGTTTCTGTCCGGCTATGATCATGCGGTGCGCAAGATGGGAGTCGAGATTGCACTCGAGGCCGAGGTGACGGGTATCAATTTGAACAGCGGAAAGATCACCGAGGTTAAGACGGCCAAAGGTAATATCAGCACGCCGCTGGTAATAAATTGTGCCGGGCCGTATGGTAAGGTAATCGGACAGATGGTAGGAGCGGATGTCAAAGTCGAGCCGGTTCGCCGTCAGATTGTGACGACCGGCGAGTTGGATTTTGTCAAGCCGTTCTTCCCGATGGTGGTCGATGTAAGGTCGGGTCTGTACTGCCACAAGGAGTCCAAGGGTATGCTTCTGGGCTGGGCAGATAAAGCCGTTGAGCCTTCGTTCGATGTTTCCATCGATCCGGATTATACCGATGCTATTTTAGAGCGCGCTCTGGAGTTGATGCCGCAATTGGAGGAAGCCGAAGTTGCCAATCAGTGGGCCGGTCTTTACGAAACGACTCCCGACCACCGGGCTATTATCGGCTGGGAACCATCGGTAAAAGGCATGTTCCATGTTACCGGTTTTTCCGGACACGGGTTTATGCATGCTCCTGCCGCCGGCGTAGTGACTGCCGAGGTGTTAACCGGCAAGAAGCCATCGGTAGATATAGCCAATTACTCGCCCGAGCGGTTTACGAATGCCGGTTTGGTCGAGGAGACGAACGTTATTTAGGTACGTCAAATAAAACGATATGCTATACGGCGGCAAACTTGCCGCCGTTTTTTTTCGTTTATAAATGGCGGTCTATAGGATATATTGCGGCGAAAGGAGACAGTTATGAACAAGATGATCTGTGTTGTGTCTTTGCTCCTTTGTCTGACGCTTCCAGCCTATGCTCAGCAGGGCGCAAAAGTATCAAAACTTCACGGGACCGAATATATTGTCGAGATGCCCGATGGTTTGGACCTTCACGGCTGGTTCACGCCATCGCCATTTGAGAAAGCACCGCTTTTCGTGATGCTTCCGATGATGGGATATACGCACACCAGCTACAATCCCCTTATTAAGGCGATATACGAGCGGTTCAAGACGCCGGATTCTTCCATAAAATCGGCAGTGCTTCCGCACATGCTCTGCCTGGATATGCGCGGCCATGGTGAATCGACCAGCATGGGAGACAAAACGATCAGTTACCGGACGATGGAGCCGGAGGATTTCCAGAGTTATCCAACCGATGTTGAAACGATGATCAATCATGTTCTCAGAGAAAATAATCTGCAGCAGCAGAAACCGGCCATCGTGATCGTCGGAGCATCGATCGGCGCTAACACAGCGATAATGGCGGCGGAGCTTGTTGGCGATGTGACCAAGGTTGTCATGCTCTCACCCGGCGAGAGTTACCGGTCGCTGGAGCCTGCCCCGGCCTTAATTAATTTCAAGGGCAAGACTCTCATCTACGCTGCGGAGGAAGATGGATACTCCAGGAGTTCGTCGGAGAAGCTGGCAGCTCTGAACAAGACCCACTGCCTTTTGAAAATATATCCCGGGCCATTCCACGGCACGGACATTCTGGAAAATAATCCTGAGGCCTCGTCGTTTCTGGTAGATTGGCTGTTGCGTTAAAGGTGTGAACGTAGCGGTTTAGTTACTGGTCTTCTTCTTTTTCGGAGATATCGACCATTTTGGTACCATCGCTGTACTCGACGGTGCGTGGAGTAGTGAGGTGCATCAGGCGCTGAGTGACGTCTTTTATTTTCATAGCGGAAGCTTCGATTGTTCTCAGCTTATTTTTCAGTTCTTCGTCCAGATCATCACGCTTAAGCAAGAGCAGCTGGACATTTCCCAAAATTGCGGTCAGGGGATTGTTGACCTCGTGGTTGACAGTGACAGCGGTTTCGATTATGGCTGCCAGTCGCTCCTTGTCCAGGAGGTCCTGACTGACTGCCTGGATACCGTCTTTTGACTGGGCGGCATAGCTTATCGACAGAACCGAGGCCAGAGCCTCAAGGAAAACATCTTCGGCAATGATGGTTCTTTTGCCTTCTTGAAGACCTACCACAGCCCCGAACGGTTTGCTTTTGTTAAGGAGAGGCATTGAGAAGGAGTGATAAGGGACATCACCCCCGAAGGACATATAGGCAGACAGTAGTTTTTTGTCTCGTCGAAGTCGGGCGAAGAGTTCTTCTTCGAGCCCGGCCAACCGCCCCTTGCTGTCGTTTGTGTCGGCGTAGCTCACGTTAAGGGTTACCTCCATGTTGTCGTCCCAGAGATATAGTGCGGCAGCATTCAGCCCGACATAATGCGCCGCGGCCTCAAGGGCTATTTGACTAGCTCCCGTGAGGTCCTCTCCCCTGGCTCCGGCAACGGCCAGCACCCTAAGGATATCGAATCTGTTATCTTCTATACTGCTCATAGTTACGAATCTCAATCGAGATGTATTTGAGCAAATCGGATGCCCTTAAAATTTAAACTTCACAGCAGGCAGGTAATCTCGTGGTAATACGTAAAGTAGTTATAAAACAGCGCCTTAGCCAAGACCTTTTTTGCGCAAAGATTGAACAGGGCTCCTATTACGTACTTTTGCCTGCATTTCTGTTCACACGCTGTCTGCAAATTATACCCGATTTGTGTTTGACAATCTTAAACAAAGTCGATAGATTCGAGGTTTCTTCCAAATTCAGGAGGAGCGAATTGTTAGACGCTATGCTCAATGACAAGTGCGGTGTATTCGGAATTTTCGGCAATTCCAAAGCGGCAGAACTGACGTATTTCGGTCTTTACGCTCTGCAGCATCGGGGGCAGGAATCCGCGGGTATCGTCACCGCTAACGGCGGAAAGATCAATCTCCACAAAGGGATGGGGCAGGTTTCCGAGGTTTTTGCCAGCCAGACGACCATGGCCCGGCTCACCGGCAAGATTGCCATCGGACACACCCGGTACAGTACTACGGGAGCCTCTTCGCTGATTAACATCCAGCCGTTTATCATTACGAACCGGTCCCAATATTTGTCGGTAGCCCACAACGGCAACCTGACCAACGCACTTGAGTTGAGAACCAAGCTCGATCGCTCCGGCTCTATCTTTCAGACGACTTCCGACACCGAGATCATACTGCATCTGGTGGCAAAATCAAAAAAGCGGCGGCGAATCGAGCGAGTTTGTGATGCCCTGTCAACCGTGAGAGGAGCTTTCTCCCTTCTGTTTCTCACCGAGGATTCTATAATAGCCGCCAGGGATCCGAGAGGATTCAGGCCTTTGTGTCTCGGAAAATTCAAAGGGTCCTATGTGGTGGCATCCGAAACCTGTGCTTTTGATATCATCGGGGCCAAATACATTCGTGACATAGAGCCGGGTGAGGTTCTGGAAATTACCGCCAGGGGTCTTAAGTCTTATTTCCCGATGAAAAAGGCCAAGCATGCCTTCTGCATTTTTGAATACATCTATTTTGCGCGTCCCGACTCGAAGATATTCGGTGAGAACGTGGACAAGATTCGTCGCCGGCTCGGGCGGCAACTGGCGCGGGAACATCCGGTGGAGGCCGACATTGTTATCGGTATCCCCGACTCGGCAAATACGGCTACTTTAGGCTTTGCTGAGGAGTCAGGTATAAAGTTCGAAATCGGTCTTATCCGCAATCATTATGTTGGCCGGACTTTCATCGACCCCCAGCAGAATATCCGTGACCTCGATGTAAAAGTGAAGTTCAACCCCGTAAAGGGTGTACTTCACGGCAAACGAATCGTCGTGGTCGATGATTCAATCGTGCGCGGGACGACTTCGAAAAAGCTGGTTAAGATGATTCGAGATGCGGGAGCCAAAGAGGTCCATTTCCGCGTATCCTCTCCCCCGATTATATCTCCGTGCTTTTTCGGCATAGACATGCCGACCAAGCAGGAGCTGATAGCTTCCAATCAGTCGGTAGAAAAGATTGAGAAGTATCTGGAAGTTGATTCGCTTCGTTATTTATCTCTCGAGGGGATGCTTTCGATCTCTTCGTTACCCGATACTACCTTTTGCTCCAGCTGTTTTTCCGGGAAGTACCCGATGAAGACCCCGGAGATCGACGGAAAATTCCGTCTGGGCAAACCGTAGTTCGCAGAGCCATATACAAATCACAACAATTAGATAAATGCTTCTACTATAGCGCGATGGTGTGCCTGGATAGCCGGTGGCTTATAGGAAGGCAAAGATTGCCGTCTGAGACAGCTCGAGCAACTGCTCAGGGAAGAAACCCATTCCCAGAGTGCCTATGGCAGTAACAATCAGGACCACGAGAATGGCCGGCGAATACTTGACCGGAATGAAAGTGGTCTCGGTTTCGTCGAAGTAGCTCGTCTTGATCACCCGTAAATAGTAATAGACGGACAGGAATGAGTTCATCACGCCGATTACGGTTAGCCAGATATAGCCTGACTTGATAGCGGCGGCGAAGATATAGAATTTGCCGAAGAAGCCGACAGTTGGCGGGAAACCCGAGAGGGCGAACATAAACAACGCCAGAGTGGCTGACAGATACGGGTGTGCTTTGGCCAGGCCGACAAGTTCGCTGAAGTCGGATTTGCATCCGGAGCGGGTTTCGAGCAGAGTCAGGACAGCAAAACCTCCGAGGTTGAACAGAGCATAGGCGACCAGATAGAAGATAGCAGCGGAGGTGCCATCGGCCCCACCTGCCACAAGAGCAACCAGTATATACCCCGCATGGGCAATCGATGAATAGGCCAGCAATCGCTTGACGTTACTTTGCCTGAGAGCCAGAACATTTCCGACCGTCATAGTAAGAATAGCCAGAATCTGGAACACGGTTGACATTATAGCAATATCGGCAAAACCGAACATGAAAATTCTGAGCAGGGCAGCGAAACCGGCAGCTTTAGGTCCTACCGAGAAAAAGGCTGTGACCGGCGTGGGAGCTCCCTGGTAGACATCGGGTATCCAGCTATGGAACGGTACCGCCCCAACCTTGAAGCCGAAGCCCACGAGCAGCAATGAGACGCCAAGCATCATGTATGGCTCGGAGTGTGACATAATGAAGTTGAAGTCGGCAACGATTCTTCTGAGGTCAGTCGTGCCCGAGGCACCAAAGACGAAAGCTATACCCATGAGCAGGAAGGCACTGGCGAATGCACCCATAATGAAATACTTGATACCGGCCTCGTTTGACTGTAGAGATCGTCTGGCCAGACCTGCCATAACGTATAGCGGCACGGACATGACTTCGAGTCCGAGGAAGATGACAACCAGATCGGTGGTGTTGGCCATGACCATCATACCCACCGTTGAAATCAGAAGCAAGCCATAGAACTCGGGGCGCTGAATACCTTTGGCGATAAAATAGCGGTGCCCCATCAGCATGGCGAGGACAGATGTCAGCACGAAAATGAGTTTGAAGGCGACACCGAAGTTGTCGCACGTTACCATACCGAAGAACCCTGAATGCTGTACACCCCACTGGCCGAAGACCGCCAATGCGGAGACCAACAGGCCAAGAAACGCAATGACCGGAGCCAGTCTCGACGGCATTTTGAAAAACGGCATTACGAAAATAATGAACGAGGCAATCAGGAGGCTGATTTCCGGGTACAGTATGCTGAGGTCAATTGAAGCTGACGTAGTATCCATATTTATCACCGAATCATCGCACGGCGACCGCCGCGCGTTTCATTAGAATCCTCATCCTCCGCCGAAGCCGACGGTAACGTTTTCGCCTTCTACAATGACAGGGACCACTCTTTCGCCTTTGGCAAGTTCGATGACTTTCTCTTTGGCACCCGCCACTTTTAGTATATTGATCTCTTCGAAATCTATTCCCTGTTCACGGTAGTGTTTCATGGCAGCGGCACAGTACGGGCAGCCGTCTTTTACGTAGATGGTAATCTCACTCATGGGCATCATCCTCCAGAGTAAGGGTTACATCTTGCTCGCCGGCATCGCCAGCGGCCAGTTTCTTTATGATCTGGAAATTCGCATCGACTTCAACTGTCTGTGCCTTTCCGACCTGCGTAATAACTTTCTTGACGGCCGGCTCGATTCTTTCGAAGAATGGTTTGGGATAGACGCCTATCCAGAAAATAAGCACGACCAGCGGGATCAGAATAATCTTTTCTCTCCAGTCGAGGTCGATCAGTTTTTTGTTTTCCTCATGGGTGACTTTGCCAAAGAATACGCGCTGGTACATCCAGAGCATGTAGCAGGCGGCAAAGACAACGCCGCTGGCGGCAATAATGCCGTAGACCGGGTTGGCTTTGAAAGCTCCGAGCAGGATGAGGAATTCTCCGATAAATCCGTTAGTGAACGGTAAGCCTATTGATGATAGTGTAACGATCATGAAGAAAGTTGCAAAGACCGGCATCACTTTGGCAATGCCACCGAAGTCTTCGATCAGCCGCGTATGACGGCGTTCATAGATCATGCCGACCAGAAGGAACAGGGCGCCGGTGGAGATGCCGTGGTTGATCATTTGCATAACCGAACCTTCAATGCCCTGAAGGTTGAGGGCGAACATGCCCAGCATGACAAAACCCATATGCGACACGGAGGAGAAAGCCACCAGTGATTTGACGTCTTTTTGGACCATCGCGACAAGCGCGCCATATATGATAGCTATAACCGAAAGGATGCATATATACGGCAGGTAGGTTATAGTAGCCTCCGGGAACAGCGGCAAGCATATACGAATAAAACCGTACGTACCCATTTTCAGCAGCACCCCGGCAAGGATGACCGAACCGGCCGTTGGCGCCTGCACGTGAGCATCGGGCAACCAGGTATGGAACGGGAAAAGCGGCACTTTTATGGCGAAGGCCAGAGCGAAAGCTCCGAACAGCCAAAGCTGAGCATGGTACGTCAGGGGCAGTTCGGCGATAATTTTCATCATATCAAAAGACAGCTCGCCGGAGAATTTCTGGTATTGGAACAGAATGAAGATAATACCGACCAGCATCAGAAGGGAGCCGAACATGGTGAACAGAACAAACTTGATAGCGGCGTAAATTCTTCGCGGTCCGCCCCAGAGACCGATAAGGAAATACATGGGCACCAGCATCACTTCCCAGAAGACATAGAACATGAACAAATCCAGAGCGCAGAACACGCCTATCATGCCGGTCTCCAGCAGAAGCATTGAGATGAAGTATCCTTTGACGCCGGTTTTAATCGATTTCCATGAGGCCAGTATCGACAGCACCGTAAGAATGGTCGTCAGCATTATCAGCAGGAGCGAAATGCCGTCGATACCCATATGATAGCTTATCCCCATAGAGGTTATCCACGGGATATTGATTTCAAACTGCATGCCGTTCGCAACCGGATCGAACATTTGATACATCCATGTAGAGAACAGGAATGTAACAAATGAGATGATCAGGGCGAAGCCTTTGATGCTGTCCTCGCGTTCTCTGGGCAGCAGCATAAGCAAAAGCACGCCCAGAAGCGGGAAGAACGTAACCAGAGTGAGTATTTCTTTTTCCATATCTTAATCGAGCACCATATAGGCAATTAACAGCACAACGCCACATACAAACACGGTGGCATAGGTTCTGACCCGGCCGGTCTGACCGGTTCGGACGAATTCGGAAATTTCCTGATAGAACGAAGCCATCCCGTTGAGAAAGCCATCGATAACGACGACATCAAATACTTTCCAGAGGAAGAGCGAGAAATAGACAACGGGGCGAACGATAACGGCTCCGTAGAGTTCGTCGACGTAATATTTATTCAGCAACACCTGATGGAGGCCGGATAATTTGTTTCTGAGCGATGTTGCTATTTCGGTTTTCTTGTTATAGAGCAGGTAGGCGAAATAGATGGCAATCAGGACCAGTCCAACCGAGGCAGCCATAAGCCCCCACTCCATACCGGTATCCCCCGCCGCCGAGGCAAGCGCGTGAGACGCGGTGTCGTGCTGTCCGCCCTTCATGACGGGCTCAAGCCATTTTTCGAAATGGTTTGAGCCTCCGAGAATGTGCGGCACGCCGACAAAACCGCCGATTAGCGAAAGCACGGCCAGCGCCATTAGAGGAACGGTCATTGATTTCGGAGATTCATGGATGTGCGATTTGGTTTTGTCGTCCATCCGCTCCTTGCCGAAGAAAGTCATAAAGATGAGCCGGAACATATAAAATGCGGTCAGGCCGGCAGTAACAAATCCAACGATCCAGAATATGGGATGACCGAAGTCGGACGAGAATGCTTTCCAGAGGATTTCATCTTTCGAGAAGAAGCCTGAGAAGCCGGGTATCCCTGATATTGCCAGGGTAGCGACCAACATAGTCATGAAGGTAATCGGCAGATGTTTTTTCAGGCCACCCATATTGCGCATATCCTGTTCGTTGGACATGGCATGGATAACGGAGCCGGCTCCAAGGAACAACAGGGCCTTGAAGAAGGCGTGGGTCATCAGATGAAAGATACCGGCGGTGAAAGACGCCACACCGCAGGCAAGGAACATATATCCAAGCTGGCTGACAGTTGAATAAGCCAGTACTCTCTTAATGTCGTTTTGAGCCAATCCGATAGTGGCAGCGAACAGGGCAGTCAGGGCACCGATTATGGCCACGACCATCAGGGCATCGGGAGCCATCATAAACAGGACGTTGGTGCGGGCAAGCATATAGACACCGGCCGTAACCATGGTGGCAGCGTGTATCAATGCGGAAACCGGTGTGGGGCCTTCCATGGCATCGGGCAACCAGACATACAGCGGTATCTGCGCCGATTTACCGGTAGCGCCTACGAATAAGAGCAGGCAGGTTGCGGTGATCAGAGTTCCACCGGCGATAAAGGCACCGGGGGCCATCTCAGCCACGGTCAGAAAATCGAGCGATTTGACCTGCCAGAAAATTATGAACATCCCGATCAGGAAGCCGAAGTCACCGATACGATTGACGATGAATGCTTTTTTGCCGGCATCGGATGCCGATTTCTTCTCAAACCAGAAACCGATGAGCAGATATGAGCAAAGCCCCACCCCTTCCCAACCAACAAACATGAGCAGGAAATTATCGGCCAGGACGAGAGTCAACATGGCAAAAGTGAACAGATTCAGATATGTGAAATAGCGGCCATAACCGGGATCGTGGTGCATATAGCCGACTGAATAGACGTGAATCAGGAAACCAACACCGGTGACGACCAGAATCATCACAGCTGAAAGGGGGTCAAGCAGTAGTCCGATGTTGGCATTGAATGCTCCTGCGGGAACCCACTCAAAGAGGACTTGCTGAATTATGCGAAAGTCCGGCGTCATAGCCTGCAGCTCGAAAAAGAGCATCACCGACAGAACAAACGAGAGGGCAACCGAGGCACACCCCACGAAAGAGATTACCGGTCGTGGCAGGCGTCCCAGCAAGAGTCCGTTGGTTATGAAACCAATCAGCGGAAACAATGGGACTAAAAACAGATAATCGGACATTTCTAAATTATTTCCTGTCTCATTACCATTTGAGAATGTTAAACCGGTCAATGTTTATCGTTTCTCTGTTGCGGAACAGAGTTATCACCATAGCCAGACCGACGGCGGCCTCGGCGGCAGCGATGGTCAGAACCAAAAAGACGAATACGTGGCCGTCAAGGACATTCAACGACCTGGAAAACGCAATCAGGGTCAGGTTGGCGGCGTTCAGCATAAGTTCCACCGACATAAACAGCACAATCAGGTTCCTTGAGATCATCACTCCAATGGTACCGATTCCGAAGAGCACCGCAGCCACGATAACATAAGCTGATATAGGAACCATTATTTGCCCTCCGTATTCTGTTCGATGTCTCCGGCGTTATCGTAGTCCCCGGCTTTGACCGTAGGCGACTCTTCTTCGGAGGGATTTCTTGTCATGACGACCGCCCCGACAATGGCTGCCAGCAGAAGAACGCCCGCAAGTTCAAACGGATATAGATACTTTGTGAACAGCAGCATCGCCACGGCTTTTACCGAGCCGAAATCGGGAATCTGTGTTCCCATCATACCGACGGTCGGGTCCGTGCGGAAAAAGCCTGTCCTGACGACCAAAATCAGTTCGATAACAAAGAGAACAGCCAGGACATACTTGGAAATTTTACTTACCGGTGTTGAGTCTTCGCCAAGATCCTCGCTACCGCGCAAATTGAGCAACATGATAACGAACAGAAACAGAACCAGAATAGCGCCGGAGTACACGATAATCAGCACCGCTCCCAGAAACAGGGCGCCAAGCTGGACGTATAGAACGGCCTGGGCGACCAGCGACAGTATCAGGTAGAGGACCGACAGCACCGGGTTGCGCTGGGCAATCATCATGGTGGCGCCGAAGACCGCAACGACAGCCGAGATCAGAAATATGACAGCATCAAGACTCATACTTGCTTATCAGTAACTCCGTATACTTTTCTAACGCGACGGTACATCCGTTTGAAGGCATTGTCCTTTCGCGGGTGAGGAACGAGCATCTGCTCTTTTTTGTATATGAACGAGTCGCGCGTGCCGGCCGAGAATTCATACTCGTGTCCGAGGAAGATGGCCTCTTCGGGGCAGGCTTCTTCGCAGAAGCCGCAGAAGATACAACGCAACAGGTTTATTTCGTAAATTTTTGCTTTTCTTTCGCCATTTTCGGTTTCTTCGGGTTCCATGTAGATAGCGTCAGCCGGGCAAGCTGCGGCACAGAGTCCGCAACAAACGCAGCGCTCGGTTCCATCGTCGTAGCGTTCGAGATAGTGTTTTCCGCGGTACCTGGGAGCCATCGGTTTTTTCTTGCGCGGGTAGTCAAGCGTCACCGGTTTTTTGAACATATGCTTAAAGGTAACAACGAACCCTTTGGGCATTTTCACAAAGACGTTAAAGACGGATTTCAGTATATCGTTCATAGTCAACCTACCTTACAACCACCCCAATACGACAAATAGTCCCGTTACCATAGTGTTAAGCAGCGCCAGGGGCAACATAACTTTCCATCCGAAATTCATCAACTGGTCGTACCTGAAGCGCGGGAAAGTTCCTCTGAGCCATACGTAAAAGAACATGAATAAAAACACTTTGAAAACGAACCAGAATATACCCAGCAGCGGGAATGTTTCCACGAACGGTCCGTGCCATCCGCCGAAGAAGAGAGTCGCGCCGACGGCGGAAACGGCCAGCATGTTGGCGTATTCACCGATAAAGAACATGGCAAACCGCATCGAAGAATACTCCGTGTGATAGCCACCGACGAGTTCGGATTCGGCTTCGGGCAAATCGAACGGCAGCCGGTTGGTTTCGGCAATAGCGCACGTGAGGTAGAGCAAAAATCCGAGTGGTTGTCTGAAGACGAACCAATTGGAGAAAAACCAGATGGAATCGGTGGTCTGCTGGTTCACCAGTTCCCTCAGCGAAAGAGTATTGGCAATGAGCAGAACGCCAATAATAGACAGTCCGTAACTCACTTCGTAGGAGATCATTTGCGCCGACGACCGGATACCACCCATGAGGGAATATTTGGAGCCGGAGGACCATCCTGCCAGAACAATGCCATAAACGCCGAGCGATGTTACAGCAAAAACGAATAGAATGCCGATGTTCAGATCCGAGAGGACCATTTTGACATCATATCCAAAAAGGGTGACATCCATACCAAAGGGGACGACAGCGAAAGTCAACAGAGCCGGTGTGAACGAGATAATCGGGGCCAGAGCGTACGTAACGCGCTCTACCTTATCGGGCATGATGTCTTCTTTGAACATCAGCTTGACAGCATCGGCAATCGGCTGGAGCAGACCAAAGGGGCCGGCGTATGAGGGGCCGATGCGGTGTTGCAGGTGTCCGACGACTTTTCTTTCGAGCCAGGTGGAATAGGCGCAGCCGGTCAAAACTGCGACCACCACGAACAGGACTTTAATCGAAGATGCTATAATAATCTCAAGCATAGCGTCTATTCATCCACCTTTGTGAGTTTGACTCGATCGACTCTTCTCTTGCGCATGAGAACCGATGTTACCGGTTTGGACGGGAAATTGCGCGGCACGAGCACGACATCATTTTCGAGGTGCTCTGATATTTTCGCCGGTAAAACGACCTTGGCGATTTCTGATGCCACTCTTACGGAATCTCCCTCTTCAATTTTGTACTTTGACGCCAGTTCCGGCGAAATTTCAATATATGGCTCGCCGGCAAAGTTGGCAAGCGAAGTTGATTTTTCAGTCAGGTGTCCCGAGTGATGGGCATCGTCGATAACGTACAGAGGCAAGACGTATTCTTCGTTAACGGGGACATCATCGAGCGGCCGGGCATCAAGGAAGTCACCGGGATACGGTATAACCGAATCGACTTTCAGCAGGCGTTGGATGTCGGAGTGCATTTGGTCGTCGTTATCGAACAACTCGATATCGAGCGCTCCGGCGACCAATTTTACGATTTCGTAACCCGGTTTAGCCTCTCCTATCGGTTTAACCGCTTGCTCAGCCCTTTGTGTTCTGCCTTCGAGATTGACATAATAACCCTCGTATTCGGCCCAGCTTGCGAGCGGTAGGACAACATCGGCCAGTTCGGTGGTGGCTGTTTCAAAGAGGTCGCAGACAACGAGGAATTCGAGTTTCTCGAGTCCTTCCCTGACGAATTCGCGGTCAGGGTACAGCATCATCGGGTTGGCTCCCAGAACGAAGAAGCCTTTGATTTCTTCTTTCTTTATCAGAGCCATCATGGCATCGGTGTTATTGGCGGCGCACTCGGGATACTCGCCCCAGATGGAGGTCAGTTCGTCGACCATGTTCTTACGGGGTTTGGGAAGCAGGCCGAGTTTTTCGGCGCCTTTGGAATTGGCATATCTTGCCAGTACCGCCATCTGGCCTTTCCGTGGAATATCAAAGATCATTGAGAGATTCAGCAGGGCGGACGCGATGACATCGCGGGCCTTGGAGCGGGTGACAATTTCCCCGGCGAAGAAAGTGATCTTTCTGCCGTCAGCAAGGGCCTGAGCGATAATTTTCAAGCTGTCGGTGTCGACACCGCAGGCTTGCGAGGCGGCACTTAAGGATGCCGGCGCAATTTTCGATTTCAGTTGTGAAGCGCGATTCGAGTCAACGATACCGAGGTCGATTGCCGCGAGACAGATGGCATTGATAACGATTTCTTCGGTTCCGGGCTTATAGACCAATTCCAGATCGGCAACATCGGCCGATTTCACGGCATATGGATTCATGGAATATATTTTGGCGCTGCCGAAATTGCGTGCTTTGCGGATACGCAGATATTCGTTTGGATGTTCCCGTACGAGATCGGAGCCGAAGGTGATGATTACATCGGAATCATCAATGTCGGCAATCTTGAATGGCTGAGACGCCAGGGTCATGTATACTGATTCGGGTTCAGCGGGCAACATGCGGTAATCGCCCCTGAAATCGATGTTATTCGATTTGAATGTCGTCCGCATCAGCTTTGACGCAGCGTAGAGGGAAGCGTTGTCCAGATTCGGAGCGACCAGGCTTCCGACACAGACACCGCCCAGTTTCTCTTTTATTTCACCGAACCTCTTGCTGATGATATCGAGGGCTTCTTCCCAGGTCGCCTCGACCTGTTTGCCGTCTTTTTTGATCAGCGGCTTCTGGAGACGGTCGGGGGCGTTCACTACCTGGTAGCCATAGCGGGTGATATCGGCCAGCCAGCCGTCGTCTATCTCTTCGTTAATTCTCGAAGTCGTGCGGAAAATCTTATTCTTGTGATCCTCTTTGTAGAACAGGATGTTCGTTCCTGAGCTGGTGTAATTGCAGACTGACGGTGTTGTCTTGGTCAGCCAAACACGGATTTTGTAGCGCCAGTCGGTGTTGGTTAAGGCTCCCACCGGGCAGATTTCGACGAGGTTACCGGAGAAGGGATTGTCGACCTGTTCGCCGGGAGCGGCATTGATTTCGGCGATATTGCCGCGCTCGTAGACACCGAGGTCATACTCGCCAAAGGCTTCTTTATTGGAGCGAACGCATTTATAACAGAGGATACAGCGATTTCTATTTAAAATAATTTCGGGACCGATTCGCTTGTCATCGAATGTGGTGGTCATGCCTTCATCGACAAAGCGGGCCTTCTGGAAATCGAAGCGGCTGTCATCGATACCGTGAGCAAACGTAAGGTTTTGCAGTTCACACTCGCCGCCTTTGTCGCAGGTCGGGCAGTCGAGCGGGTGATTGAGCAGAATGAATTCTATAATGGCCTTACGTCCCTGTTTGACGGTATCGGAATCGGTATAGACAACCATGCCATCCATAGCCTCGAGCATACATGATACTTGCAGCTTGGGCATTTTTTCCACTTCGACATAGCACATCCGGCAGGCGCCGACTGATTTCAGTTTGGGATGCCAGCAGAAAGTGGGAATGTGAATGCCCATTTCGCGGGCGGCGTTGAGGACAGTGGTGCCCTTGGGAACGGTTGTTTCACGACCGTCAATAGTGAATGTCACTGTTTGTACGGCGGCCTTTGCCTGCGTGTCTTTATTCGTAGCGTCTGCCATAGTGTCTATTTGAACTCAAAGTGAGAGTTTACCATACATTTTTTGTGGTCGATGTGATATTGCCATTCATCGCGCCAGTGTTTGATAGCTGACTGGATGGGCATCACGGCGGCATCGCCGAGCGGACAGATGGTCCGGCCGAGAATGTTGCCGCAGACTTCCTCGATTTTTTCGATATCACCGGGCTGTCCCTTGCCGTGCTCAATGCGTTTGATCACCTGCTCCAGCCATGCGGTGCCTTCGCGGCAGGGTGTACACTTACCGCAGGATTCGTGACGGAAGAAGTGAATCAACTTCATGATAACCCAGACGATGCAGGCGTCCTCGTTGAAGACGATGATAGCGCCGGAGCCGAGCATGGAGCCAACGGTGGTCAGGGATTCGTAGTCGAGCCCGACATCTATCTTGTCCGGGGTCAAAAACGGCGTGGAAGCGCCACCGGGGATGACACCCTTAAGTTTTTTGTCGCCGAGCATACCGCCGCCGTATTCAGGATCGAAAATGAGCTTCTTCAGATTGAAGCCGAGTTCGACCTCGTAGTTGCCGGGGCGTTTTACATGTCCGGACAGGGAGAATATTTTGGTGCCTTTGGATTTTTCGGTACCGAGAGAACTGTACCAATCGGCGCCACGATTTATAATGTGCGGCACGGTGGCCAGCGATTCGACGTTGTTTACGATGGTCGGGCAGGCGTAGAGACCTTCGATGGCCGGGAACGGCGGGCGCATGCGCGACATGCCCCGTTCGCCCTCTACGGAATTCAGCAGGGCAGTTTCTTCGCCACATATATAGGCGCCACCGCCGGTGTGGACGATCATTTCCAGATCGTAGCCGCTGCCGTAAATATTCTTTCCGAGATGGCCCTTGGCGTAGGCTTCGCTCATAGCCTGTTCCATGCGGGCATGGCAGTGCTCGAATTCTCCACGGATGTAGATGAACATCAGGTGACAACCGATGGCGTAAGCTCCGATAGCCATACCTTCGATTACAGCGTGCGGGTCGCGTTCCATGAGCACGCGGTCTTTGCATGTGCCGGGTTCGGATTCATCGGCATTGCAGCACAGATAGCGTGGTTTGGGCGAATTCTTGGGCACAAAGCCCCATTTCATGCCAGTCGGGAAGCCAGCGCCGCCACGGCCACGCAGGCCTGCCTTTTTGACTTCATCTATTACCTGATCACTCGACATGCCTGACAATACTTTCTTCCAGGCCACATAGCCACCGTGCGCGACGTAGGTGTCAATCTTGTGCTGATTGGAGTCCTCTACGTATTTAAACAGGTGGAGGTTTTTGTCTTTAGCGACCTGAGCCGCGTTTGTAATCACCGGTGAATAGAACATTATGCTTTAGCCTTCAAATCATTCAAAATCGAGTCGACTTTTTCCCTGGTGAGGTTCTCATAGTAGTCGTGGTTGATTTGCATCATGGGAGCAGTGGAACATGAGCCAAGACACTCGACAGATATAAGTGTGAATAATTTGTCTTCAGTAGTTTCGCCTTTTTTGATGCCCAACTTTTCTTCGAGATAGGTAATCAAGGAGTCGGCTCCCAAAAGGGCGCAGGATATGTTGTGGCAGACCTGTATGAGATATTTGCCGCGTGGCTGCTTGGGAAACATCGTGTAGAAAGTGGCAGCCTCGGCTACCTCCACGTGGGGGACGCCGATGACTTTGGAAATATCCCGATAAATCTCCTCATCAACGTATCCGAGTTGACGATAGGCTACGGTGAGAGCCGGCAGGATAGCCGACTTCTTGCGCGGATATTTCGCTGCCTTTTCTTTAATTTCCTTAATCGATTCCTGGGTCAGAATCATCTATCTACTTCTCCCAGCACAATATCAATAGTCCCGATAGCGGTAACGACATCCGAGAACAGTCTGCCCTCTACCAGTTTTGGCAATGACGCCAGATTTATAAACGACGGCGGGCGCACCCTGACCCGGTTGGGTTTGTTGGTACCATCGCCCTGTATAAAATAGCCCAGTTCACCTTTGGGGGCTTCTATCGCCTGATAGACGCCGCCGCAGGGGGCCTTGAAACCTTCGGTAATAATTTTGAAATGGAAAATCATTGATTCCATTTTGTATAGAACATCCTCTTTGGGAGGCAACACCACCCCCGGCACGTGGGCCCGGAAGGGTCCTTCCGGCATACCATCGATAGCCTGTTGAGCTATCCGCAGGGATTGGCGCATTTCTTCCAATCGGACCAAATATCTATCATAAGCATCCCCGTTTTTCCCCAGCGGTATTTCGAAATCGAAGTTTTCATAGCCGGAATACGGGTTGGCTTTTCTGACGTCGTAGTTCACGCCGCTGCCCCGGAGCATCGGGCCGGAGAGTGAGAAATCGATAGCATCTTCAGCGGAGATAATCGCGACGTTTTTTGTTCTATTGATGAATATCTCGTTGTTTGTCAGGAGGTCTTCGTAATCCTTGATGCCCTGCGTAACTTGTTTTATGGCGGTTCTTACCAGTTTGTCGAAATCTTTGGGCAGTTCCTGAGCGAGGCCGCCGATTCTGATGTAGCTGGTCATCATTCTCTGACCGGCGCACGCCTCGTAAACATCGATGATTGATTCGCGTTCTCTGAAGGCGTACAGAAGCATGGACATGGCGCCCAGATCGAGAGCGTGGGTGCCGAGCCAGACGAGGTGCGATTTGACCCTTGTCAATTCCGCCAGGCAGACTCTCGCCCATTTGACTTTTTCGGGGATGTCGATGTCCATAAGTTTTTCCACAGCCATGCAGAAGCCCAGATTGTTCGACATCGGCGATAGGTAATCCATTCGATCGGTGGCCGGCAGCGCTTTGTAATACAGCTTACTCTCCATCGTTTTTTCGATACCTGTATGGAGATAGCCTATTACCGGTGTGGCTTTGACAACCCGTTCGCCATCGAGCTCAAGTATGACGCGTAGCACGCCGTGGGTGGACGGGTGCTGGGGGCCCATATTGATGGTTACGGTTTTGCGCTCGGCGGTCACTTTATCACCTCCGGCGGATCATCCTTATTCCAGGTGAAGGTCGGCTCTTCGTATGTTAGCGGATAATCCTTGCGCAACGGGTGTCCATCGAGTTCATCCGGGGTGACAATCTTGGTCAGGTTGGGATGTCCCTCGAATATTACGCCCATCATGTCATAGACTTCCCGCTCCAGCCAGTCTGCCGCTGACCAGAGGTCTGTGAGTGACTGTATGCGGGGGTTATCCCCCGGGAGCAGGACTTTTATAAAGAAGCGATAGTGATTCGTCAGTGAATACATGTTGTAGACGACTTCGAAGCGGCCGTCTTTTTCTTTGGAGTGATCGAGCCAGTCGAGCGAAGTGATATCCGAGAGGTAATTTATTTTCAGATCGGCATCTTCGAGCAAAGCCCGGCATATTTCAACAAGGAACTGTGGCTTAATATAGAAAGATTGTTGATTTCGGAAGTTATCCTCACGGATGACTGCCTGTGCAAACCGGGAGTTAAAGAATGTTCTGACTTTATCTTCCATCGCCGTAGCTTGTTCCAATTTTCACAAGGGCTGAAGTCTTAAGTTTTTTGTCTTATCCGCAAAGGTTTACACCGCTTTGCGTCCCCACTCGTCGTGTTTGTCTTTCAGGGATTCTTTTTCTACTTTTTCATGCAGCTTGAGGATACCGTCCATAAGCTGCTCCGGACGCGGAGGACATCCGGGAACATACATATCCACAGGGATGATCCGGTCGACTCCCTGCACGAGGGCATAGTTATTAAAAACACCGCCGCATGAAGCACAGGCTCCCATGGCGATGACCCATTTCGGATTTGGCATCTGCTCGTAGAGTGTTTTAACGACCGGAGCCATTTTCATTGAGACTCTACCGGCGACAATCATAAGGTCGGCTTGCCTTGGGGAAGGCCGGGCTACTTCCATGCCATAGCGGGCGAGATCGAAGTGCGCCGCGAAGGTAGATATCATTTCGATAGCACAGCAGGCGAGTCCGAAAGAGAACGGCCACATGGAGCGTTTACGCGCCCAGTTGACCATTTTGTCCAGTGTAGTCAATATGATTGAATCTGGAATTTTTTCTTCTAATCCCACTTGAACGCTCCGCGACCGAGTTCATACAGGTAACCGACAAGTATCACGCCTACAAAGACGGAGATGGCCAGGAAGCCATACATGCCAAGGTCGCGCGAGACGACGGCCCAGGGGTAGAGAAAGATTACCTCGATATCAAAGAGAATAAAAGAGATAGCTACGAGGTAGAATTTGACCGGGACGGGATCTCTGGTAGTGCCAATCGGTTCGACACCGCACTCGTACGGATCACCCTTGTGGCCCAGCTTTGTTCGGCGTCCGAGTAAAACCGACAAGAGAGCAAACACCACAGCAATAACGGCAGCCAGAATCAGAAGCAGCAAGATTGGGAAAAAAGTATCAAACAAAGCTGTTATTCCTTTAGCCAAATAATTTGGTAACTTTAGGCATTATACGGGTGTTTGTCAAGATATTTTGGTACAAAAGCCTGATAAAATGACACGTTCGATTGTCGGTCGACGACCTTATGTTACAATATGGCAATATTTTACGAAGAACGACAAGATGACAGTCTGAACGCAGGGCGACGCGCCTCAGCATTGGGGCGGGTGAGCAGGGTCAGTCGTTGAAGTCGACCAGGTAGTCAGAGTAGTCCTCGCTGGTCTGTAAAAGATATAGTATATCTTGCTGATCGAAGCCACCGTAGGCGGTGGAATAACCGTAGAAACGGAGGGTCTTCTCACCCACGTTCTCCTCAAGCCACCCTCCCCCAACAATCCGGTGGGAATCTGAGATAATTTCGTACTGGTCCGGCTTTTTCGCCCACCCCGAGGGTATATCGTTGAGGTCGCAGAAGCGCTTTAGGAGGTCGGCGTGATAGCCAAAGTCTTCTAACGATCCGTAGGCCATGGTAATTTCGTCGGATCCGGCGATTAGGATGAACTTCCCCACTAACTTATTATCCGCATCAGTGGAATCGGGCCTGTGGATTTGGTTGGCTGAGATATCGGGTTTTTCCGAAAGGCAGACTATGCTGGTTTTGGGTTCTTGTTGCGTGCTCAATTGTCGACCCTGATGTGATTGGAGAAAATCCATCCCCGGCTTCCTTTCCAGGCTTCCACCCGGTAGATGCCGCGCCTGACTTCGCCGAAATCCAGGAAGTCGGTATCAGTTTGGACTATCGTTTCCCCGTTATGAACGAGTCTGAGGGTGGCCGTGGAGGGCAACTTGACATAAAGCCGCGCACCTTTAGGTGTTGTCAGAGTACCGCCACAGGTAATCTTTTCGGAACCGGACTGAATGTAGAATTCGAAATCATCGGCGGTCCCCCATCTCATGTTGGAGAAGAACAGGCGGCAGTCGCGGATGGCATCGTATAGCTGTCGTTTGGCCGTAGCGAAGTCATCGGAGAGTCTTTCGGCCAGAATTATGTGAGTCCGCAGGCATCGGAAGTGGACTTTGTAGGGGAAGATTTCTACCGTGAAGGGGCCGACTTTGACCGGGAAGGCATGGGCGTCTACACCGGCAATTCCCGCAACTTTGCGTTTCATGCTCAGTTCGTCCCATTTTCTCAGGATTCTCTCGGTCGGACCAGCCATCGATTTTCGCGGTGAGAGCGACATTAATAGTTTGTTGTAGCGAGTGAGCTTTTCCATCCATTCCGACATCTGGTTCCACAATTCAATACCAACGAAACCGTTGCTGGACCAGTCTGTCCAGGGGTATGCGGGATGTTCTTTCAGAGCCGTTCGGATTTCATCGGGATGTGCCAATATGCCAAGAGCACCATCAGCCGCTCCGGCGTCTACATACTCCGGTGCCGTCATCTTACCGGGGTAAACATCGGGCGATTCAAACAGAAGATAGTGATGGTGGTCCCTGGCATCGTTGTGTTCGTAGCCGATGACCACCAGCGTGTCGCCGTATAATCCTTCCAGACCGTTGTCGCGATTGCTGAGAGTCATGTGGTCGGCGAACATCATGAATTCCAGACCAGCCTGACGGCCGATGGAAACAACCTCTTCCAGGGGTTTGGTGCCATCGGATTCGGTGGTGTGAATATGGATGGCTCCGGTATAAACGTACCAATCGCCGACTTTCTTAGGCATGTGGACTCCCGTGTGTATCCGGCACTCGTCTGAAGATATAAAGACCGACCAGCATCATCAAGCTCAGTGATAATACGGCGGTCTTGTATGGCAGTTTGACGAAAGCGGCCGGTTCAAGCTCGAACAGGTCGATCACAAGTCTTCCAAGGTATCTATCGGCATTAAAGAAATATACGACAGTTGTCCAGATTAAGGGTCCGACGACAGCGGCTGCCCGGCCGGATAGTGAAAACAGCCCGAAGAATCGGCCGAGTTCTTCTCTGGGGACCAATTCGGCCAGCATGGGACGAGAAGTAGTCCATAAACCGCCCAGCAGGATGCCTACGAACGAACCAAGGAACCATATGACCGCGGGGTTGTCCACCGCAACGAATATCACCAGAGCGATAACCCAGCCGATTACAATGGAGCGGAGCAGTTTTTTCAGGGACCATTTTTCGGCAATCTTGCCTATCAGGAAAGAGCCGGCGACAGCCGAGACAGTTGAGATAATCAGAAACCGGGTGATGTCTGCTTCGCTCAGCCCCATGACAATAGAACAGTAGAGGCCGATGTTTATTATCACGGTGGTGGCTGAGTCTTCGAAGAAATAATCGGCAATTAAAAAGCGCAGGACACCGGGATATTTCTTTGTGGCGGTTACTCCCTCCCATACCTCGCGGTAGGCTTTTTTCAGATTTGTTTTGCCCGTCTTGATTGTCGGCGCTTCGCGCACCCAGAAAAAGAGCGGCAGGGCAAACAGCATGAACAGTATTGCGGTTGGTACAAACGAGGCTGTCTTGCCGGCGCCATCGATGAACGGAACATCGAAAGAGAAAACATGTCCGGTAACAAAGGCAGTGCCTATGATCATGCCGGCAACGGACCCGACATAGCCAAGAGCGACACCGACACCGGAAACAAAACGTGCCCTCTTCCCTTCCGCGACAGAATACAGCAGGGCGTTATAGAATGGCTGACCCGCCTCGTATGAGAAGTTGGCTATTATGAAGAGGATTATTATGACCAGAACTGCCGGAGCCGGCACCGCCGCCATCAGCCCGACGGCAATGCAGCAGGTCAGCGTGAACAGGAACAGGAATATTTTCTTCTTGGTGGAATGGTCTGAGATTGCTCCGAGAGCCGGCAGGAGCAGCGCCGCAAACAGCATGGATATCGAGAACGGTATATCGAAGAAGCGGTCGTCCCAACCGAGGTCTTCTACGATATATCGCTTCAAATAAAGCGAGACGATATTCATGGAGTAGATAGTGTTGGCGAAGTCGTAGAGCGTCCAGCCGACAATATCTTTCCTCCAGAGGGAGGTCGTGTTGTTCATCAATTACAGACCAAGTGTATTTGAAATAGTCAGCATGCCATCTCTAACAATGAGCATGAACTGTTCCAGTTCGAGGTCGAGATTGGAACAGGCGGCCATATTTTCCCTGGTGGCGCCGGCCGCGAATCTTTTTTCCTTGAATCGGCGAAGCATGAAGTCACCATCAAGCGAAGCTATTTTCTTGTCCGGGTGCATCAGAGCACAGGCGACGATAAAGCCGGTGGTCGGATCGACCGAGTAGAGCGCCCAATCCAGCTTGCTTTTGCACGGCACGTGTCCGGGGTGGGCGCGAATGGCGTAGAGCATGTCCCCGGGCAGGTTATACTCTTTCAGCCATTCTTCCGTAATGAAGGTGTGATGGGGTTCATCGTCTTTGGTCTCGTTGTAGTCCAGATCGTGGAGCAGTCCTGTCAGTCCCCAGTATTCGATATCTTCACCGAGGTGTTCGGCGAGTTTGCGCATACCGGCTTCGACTGCAAGAATGTGCTTGAGGAGATTGTTGACGCCTATCCTGGTTTCGACCAATTGATAGGCCTGGTCCCGCGTCAGGGTGAGTTGTGACATAATCTGAATTAATTCATATTATCGCGCCAAGTCAAGGAGCATCTTGCTGCGCGATTCACGATGACTTTAGTCAAGGAATTTCCAGGTAAGACCGAAATAGCTGTAACGTCCAAAATTGATAAAGTCTTCGTGAGGATAATACAGTTTGCTCAAAGCGTTCTGTATCACGAAGTGGAAGCGGAAGTCCTTAATTCTGAAGGATAGCTTAACATTGGCCACCATAGTATTGCCCAGGCCGGTTTTGTCGTAGCCGTCATACTCGCTGGTGTAAACAAGCTCACCATACGCGAACAGGTGTATATTTCTCTGGGGCCAGAATTGATGAAGTTCCAGACCGCCGAAGGCTTCGAATTCAGGTTGATAAGGACGTTTATCGTACAATTCATATTCAACCCGGTGATAGGCTCCACCTGAGGTCAGGGACAGCAGATCGTTCAGGGCCAGACGCTGTTGCAGTGAGATATCAAAGAAGTCAAAATTGAGGTTGGCCGGAGAAAACAGGGTGTAGCGGACAAAGAAGCTGTCTCTGAGTTCGGTCTGGATCCAGTCGATGCCATTGAAGACTCTGCCGCCCGTGACTGACAGCCTAACGCTTCTGGAAATATCCCCGAGTTCCATCATGGCACTACCGACAATCTGTCTTTCTTTTTTCAGGTCGGGGTTGCCCATGTCGGCATATTCGTCTCCGGAGAGAGTATCGAGGGTGGTCCGCTGGAATCGCAGGTTGAGTTCGTACAGTGATGGCGCTCGCTCGGTGTACCCGGCCGACAGGAGAAAGAAGGATTTGTCGTTGTCGGAAAAGAGTATCAGCGACGCTGACGGCAGCGCGTTGAGATTCTCGACTGCTTCTACGGCGCCGATCACGGCATAGCGCCATCCGGGATTCAACCGCGCCATACGAAAGGAGATTTTTCCGGAAGCACGATCGAACTCATCGTAGCCGTCTTTATAATTTCGCTGGTCAGCGTTGATTTCGGCGCTGAAGGCCGTGCTGCCTGTCGCCCATTGTCGAACGACATAGAGGCCATCGCCATTGTTTTCGAACCTGCCTTTATAGGTGCCATCGATGTTGGACCCTTGCTTGAGATAACTGTACCCGACCTCGGTCCGTCCGGTGTGATCGGAATTGTGTTTTTCAAAACCGACTTTAGCGCTTCTATCGAGGCGATTGCGCTCCATCACCTTTCCCTCGGCACTCGACATCACCCGGTACAATCCCCCCCGGCTGTAGAGCTGACCCGAAAAGCGGATGCCATAGTCGGCCCCCAGAGGTTGAAAGAGCTTTCCCGTGTAATGGTAGGCATCGTCTTTAGTCGATAGCTCCACGCCACTGGTATTGCGGTAGCCTATGGACAGATCGAGCTCTCTTCCCGATAAAAATTGCTTGGAGTATCTTCCCCTGACGAAATTATACTCAAATGAACCCTGGTCGACCAATATGGCGCTTTCGGGGGTATAGGTGTCGGGCTTCTTGGGCAAAGTGACCATTGTAGCGATAGCCTGGTCGCCGCCGAAAAGCTGCCCGGTCGGACCGGGGAGCAGATATATCCGGTGGTCGATTGCCGTAGGAATGTCGTTGAGGTCCATCAGGCCATCCGGCTCGACCACATGTTCGAACGGATGTAGCGGCAACTGGTTGGCAATAACGTTCAGGCGATTTCCATTAAGGCCGAAGGGCTGGACAGTTTTTCTCATCGGCGTGGATTGAAAGTCGCGCACGGTGAACGATGGGTCGAAGCGGAAGTAGTCACCCGCATCGTGGTAGAAAGAGCGATCGACATTGGCGCGCTGGTCGAGCCGTGGCGATGTAAAATAGGTGGCGACGCTATCGAAAAAAACGATCGATGGTTTTCGCTCTTTGCGGGATTGCTGAAATTCTTCGCGTTTCAGCTCAAACTCCGCCATGGACTTCTCGGCCCCGGTCAGGCTGTCGGCGATAATCAGACTATCGTCGGCATTCGCCGGAGCGATGAGACTGTCTTGAACGGGCGGCACAAAAGATGTGTCCTGTTCCTGAGCGGCAACGCACAGACTCAACAGAAGTGCCGACAGCGTGAGCAAAATGTACTTCATGTAACCCTCTCTTTGTTATACACGAAGCGGGCCGGTCGGAACAATAAAGGAAATATTATCATGTTGGTGACCAGAGAAATCGAGGACCATATCATCCCGGCAACAAATCTGGGCCAGAACGGTTTGAATACCCAGGCATCGATGAAGTTAACGGGCAGATAAAAAAGCAGCGTACACAGTAAGGCGCCAACTATGAGCGCGTAAGTGAGTCTTCTTCCCGTCAATCGCATGTACCCCCAACGTTGAAACAAGGCTCCGACTAAGCCGCTCAGGGCGGTACCGGCTATCTGGGCCACCATGACCGGCGGCGTAGCAGGACCGAACGGATTTAGGGCTGTCCAGAGCCCCATGCCTATAGCGCCAACGAGCAGACCGGGGCCGATGCCCCACATCAAGCCAGCCAAAAAAACGATAAAGAAAATCAGGTTGACATTGGGCAGGTACGACATTCCCCAGGACAGCACGTAAATGAGCGCTGAGAAGAGCGCTATCCGGGGTATCAGTCGTAGCCTGGAGCTCATCTGACCACAAGGACCTTCGTTTTATCTTCTGCGAGAAGGACCTTATCGTCCCTTTCCGAATAGAGGCGAATCACGGCGACGTATACGCCCGAGGCTACTTCTTTGCCTCCGGCGTTGCGCAGGTCCCATTCCATCCAGTATCCCCCGTATTCGGCGTCGGCATCGGCGATATTATCAATGGTGCGGACATGATCTCCGGCCACGCTGAAGATATCACATACGATATAGGGATCATCGAACCGGTATCCATACAGGGGGATACCGATTGAGTCGGTGGGTACCTGGAACTTGAACCTGATAACTCCGCCGTCCAATTCACTCACGACCGCAGGGTTGGGATAGGGGGCAAAGATCGTGGCGGGCAGATTCAATCTGGTGGGATCGAGAGCGGTTAATTCCGACTCGATAGCGTAGCCTATGAGGAACAGATTAAAGGGATTGTACAGGCTGTTTTGGGCAGACGCGGGAGCAAACATGAAAGCAATAGAACGGTACTGTTTTAAATCCTGAATATCGAAAGAAAGATAATGGGCCTCGGCCGTGGTGAGCGTCGATTCGACTACAACGGTTGAGTCAAAATCGTCTTCCAACTGGTAAACGGTGTTGAAGCCCCAATCGAAGGGGAAATCTTCGTCGAGATCAACCGTTACGGTAAAGATGGAGTCGACGTGCATGAAGTCGTAACCATCGAGCCGGTCTTCGATCTCGGTGGAATCGGTACAAGCCGGGAAGGTTCCGGCATTACAGACCCAGTAAGTGGTGTCGGGGAAAAGCGTCTGAAGACCGTTAAGTTTCAGATAGAATGCTCCGTTGTGGTCGGGGACGAGAATATTTTCCCATCCCGATACAGCGACAGGCTCGGAATAATCAAGGTGTACAGCCATGTTGCTGTCGACGTGTTGCTCGTCGGAGAACTCAAGGAATTCTTCTTCGTAGCTGTTTCGCTCGGAATATCCGATCCCATCGGGAGCCATGTGGGCTCTTGTACCGGTATAGTAGTTCCACAGCATAAATTCATGGAACGAAGAGGCAAAAGATTCGTCTCCCCCGGTATACGTACTTATGACGTTGTCGGTTGATTCCAGGAAGTCATCGGTCCCCATCCCGAGAGTAGCGCAGCCAAGCCAGATATCTCTGATAAGATTCGGGCTGTACTTTTCGGACAAAAACAGCGGATAGAGCACGCTCGAGTAGGGATGGAGGTCAAAGCTGTTTATGAATCTTCGAATCGAGGCATAGGGTTCGCGAAAAAAGAACGGCAGATAGAAGTAATAGTCATTGATCTGATCATACATTTCTTCTTCCATCCACGTCGCTGACATTTCCATCCAGGCACTCCGGTAGGCTCCGTCGAGAGAGACGACAGCACCTTCGGTGAAATCTATGCCGTACTGGACGACGTGGAAGAATTCGTGGGCGCAGGTGACTCTAACGGCGTCGAGCGGGCGGTCTTGATATTCACTGAATTCGGCGTAATCATTATCTATCAGCATAAAAGCGGTGGCCCTGCTACTGGCCGTGGTACCGTCGATGTGAACCGAGTCCAAATAGGTCATTCCGTATACGGCGAAACTGAAATTGACCAAATATACATCGAACTCCGGTCCGGCGGGGTCGTAAGAGCCGTCACTCGGTGGCGGCGGATAGCCGAGATCATCGACCAGATGCGAATAAACTTCGTCGAAGATAGCTGCAACCGATTCGGGGTAGCCGCTGGCAACGGCGCTGTCGCCGGAGGTCGTGTAGTGAACGCGAAAGATCCCTGATGGTGACACCAGTGACTGTGGCAATCCGGTTGGACGCTGTATGATTTGAGTTCCTAAGGACTTGAGCAGGTCGGGGTCGAGTTTGTCCTGATTGAGGACGAAATCTCTAATTGCCGGTGTACCGCATTTGAGGGGGCGTTCACCCATTTCCTCGAAAGAGGTGCTGAGCGATGTCGCCTGCCTCTGATCCAGTTGCCCGGTGACGTACATATATGCCTGTATAATTTCGACCTGTTTTTCCCGGCTTAGTTGGTCGGCGACGGCATGCGCCGCCAGACAGACGAGAGCAGCTGTTACAAGAATCGAATATTTCAAACTCGCCTCACTTTTTGAATACTTTTTAGCTTTTCGACGCACTCGTATGGTACCTTCTGTGAACCGACCGCATCGTAACGGCCGTTTAGCCCGTGGAAATCCGAACCGCCGGTGACGATGAGCCGATGCTGTTCGGCCATGTGGCGGTAGCGGTCCACCTGGCTTTGCTGGTGCGACGGGTGGTACGCCTCGATACCGTCGAGACCAAGCTCGATGAGCATATCAAGATGCCTGTCCTTTTCCCCGACACCGGGATGTGCCAACACAGCAAGGCCGCCGGCTTGATGAATCAACTCCATTGCCTTCTGCGGCGTGAAGTTTACTTTCGGGACGTAGGCCGGACCATCGTTGCCGATATATTTCGCAAAAGCCTCTTCGTAGCTGTTAGTCGCTCCATTTTCGAAGATGGCCCTGGCCACATGTGGGCGACCGACCACCGTTCCGTGGGACTGTCTGACGACATCATCGAACGAGATATCGATCCCCAGACTGTTGAGTCTTTCTACCATAACTTTGCCCCGTTGGTTCCGGTGGTTCTGGAAATCATCCAGCGCCTGCCTGAAGGTCACATCGTCAGGCTCGAACAGGTAGGCCAGAAGATGCATGTCGGCTTCGTCAACGGTCACTGAAAGCTCCACTCCGGGTATCAGCTCCGGATCATCTTCTCTGAGGAGTTTTCTAACGGCACGGAATCCCTGCAGGGTGTCATGGTCGGTAACTGCGAATGCCTGAATGCGGCTGTTTCTTACAAGTTCCAGCAACTCTTCGGGCTGACTGGTACCATCGGAGTAACAGGTGTGCAGGTGTAAGTCGACGTACCGCTTCATTTACAGCTTGCTTTCCACCCGCTTTTTTATTCTCTCCGCTACCTGTTGACCCTCTTTAGTGATTTCGTTGGCTTCAGTTTTGAGCTTATTGACAAAATCTTTATCGCTTATCGAGGTGAGGTTTATTTTGACGTTGTATCCGGCACCTTCGATAGCCGCCATTCCCATAAGTCCGGCGACGCCGGCGTCGGTGATGGAATTCTCGTTGCCTTTGTTGGCTACGACCTCGGTCATCTTGAGGACTTCCAGAGCCTTCTTCATAACCGTGAGCGGCACAGAGGCGGCTCCTTTGTTGGCTTCTTCGATAATAGCGTCGTCTTTGGTTTTGAAAGCTTCCATAACTTTGTTGAAAGCTTCCTTATCGGTTTCAATCAGAGTTTCCAATTCAGCGCGGAGGTCATCACATTTATCACGTATTTCGGACAGCTCATCTTTGACACTGGCGTACTGTTTTTTGCTTACGCTGAGACGGCAGACCATCGCCGAGAGAGCCGCTGACAACGCCCCTGCTGAAGCAGCCACTGAACCGCCACCTGGCGCCGGCGACGATGAGGCTACTTCGTCATAGAAAGTTTCGCCGGATCCGGCCGGCATGGAGCCGGCTTCTTTGAGCTTTTCTTCAAGAATCTGGGCCTTGCTGAAATTTTCCAGACGCAGGTAGAAGTCGCTCACGGCCACGAGGGCATCGTTGGGAACGAGGCCGATGACTTCGGAAGATGTTACATTGACGCCATAACGGGCGGCTTCGGATTTGATAGTCTCGAACACGCGGAAGATCGGCGTTTTGGTATATTCAACGAGGTTCATGGAAATCTGAACCTGATCGCGCTCTTTGATTTCGAAACCGAGAGCCTTGACGAAGCGATAACCGCCCTTGAGGGATCTAACAGCATCGGCGATATTGTCGGCGATCCATTTTTTGTTCGTATCGAGATAGACGTTGAAAGCCACCAGCGGAAAGCGCACGCCAATGGCGGTGGAGCCGGATTTCAGGTTCATTTTGGCCGGGCCGTAGTCGGGTTTACGTGATTTATCGGTTTCGATACTGTCACGGATACCTTCGTATTCGCCCTGACGTACCTTGGCGAGGTTTTTCCTCTTGGATGAGGTCGCGGCATCTTCGTAGAGATAGACCGGTATTTGAAGTTCTTCACCGACTCTCTTGCCCAGTTTGTTGGCCAGTTCGATGGCATCGTCTATGGAGACATCGGAAATAGGAATAAACGGACAGACGTCGCAGGCGCCCATGCGCGGGTGTTCGCCTTTGTGGGTGGTCATGTCGATTAGTTCGGCCGCCTTCTGGTAACCCCGGAAAGCTGCTTCGACAGCATTATCCGGATGGCTGACGAAAGTGACGACAGCGCGATTGTGGTCGCGATCCATCTCCTTATCGAGCAGGACGACACCGTCGACCGATGTAATAGCGTTACAGATGGCGTCGATGACTTCGGGACGCCGGCCTTCAGAAAAATTAGGGACACATTCAACTAGCTTAGCCATAGTATTCTCCGGAAAGATTAAGACTTATATTTTCTTCTAAGACCCCAGGCCAATAGCGGGATCATAATTTCATGGTGGCCTACGAAATTGAAACCTTTCCCCGCTTTGTGCGTGGGACGGTCAACGATGTTAACCCTGGGTCGGTAGTGGGTTATCATATCAAAGTTGGCGGCGGTAAGCTGATTTTTGCCCTTGCTGATGTTGCGTGCTACAGTGAGGGCTTTCAGAAAGACTTCCGGCAGAATCACTGCCGAGCCAACGTTGGCTACCACACCGCCTTTGTTTATTTCAGTACATATGGTTGACAGGATACGAAAATCCGTGTGGGATGCCTCGCCCAGTTGTGCGGCGTTGAAAGTTGGTTGCTGCGAGATTATGTCGGTCCCGATACCAATATGAACGGTGACGGGCAGACCCAACTTATGGGCAGCGGCAAAGACCGATAGCTTAGCGTGTTTGGCTTTTTGGGCGGCGATGAATTTTCCACCCGCCTGCCCGAGTCCCAGATTGTTCTCGATGGCGAGTCGGCCGACAGCCTCTATCATCTCGCCGGTTTCCTTGACCATTCCGAAAGAGCCGTCGAGCAGTCCCGCCTGTACATCCTCTGAAGTTCCGCCCCAGAAGGCGAGTTCGAGATCATGAATCAGACCGGCGCCGTTGAAAGACAATCCCGTTACCAAACCGCGCTGCATGAGGTCTATAAATACCGGTGACAGACCGACTTTTATGGTGTGGGCGCCGAGGAGCAAATGAAAGGGGCGTTCTATCTTTCTCGCTTTTATGACAAGGTCTATGAACTCGTTTAAGTCGGCAGCCTTGAGCATTTTAGGAAGCGAATCCAGAAAGTCGGAGCCGGACAGGCTTTTGACCGGACGTCCGAAAGAGCCGACATTGGTTCTGTTCTTCCGGCTGGCCATGGAATACTGCTTAACTTTACGCAGGTCGATGGGCTGAATTTTGGATTTCTTTTGAGGCATACTAAAAAACTTCGAGATCACCAAGCTGGTAGTCGGTCAACTCTGCCGAGATGGAACCGACGATAACTTTCGACTTCATCAATACAGGCATTTTAAGACGGTCATCGGTCAACCATACTGTCAGTTGCCCTTCGTGTTTGAACACCCCCACTGACTGCAACAGAGGCTCGACAACCACACAATCGAAAGTGCCCGCAGCCACGCTTATCCGTTCTTTTTTGAGAACCTTAACTTCAAGTGAATATGTTTTGCCGTCGGTGAAATTCTCCACAAATACGGATTTGCCTACTTCGAGGTCCCGGGTTCTGATATAGTACAGCACTGAAAGAGCATCCTGAATGTAAGGGCTGACCTCGATGGTGTCCTTTCCGAAATAAGCGAGGTTGTTGCGCTGATCGAAACTGTACTGACGGTCCGAGCGATAGTTCCCTTCCCTCAGTTTCTTTTCAAACCGCCACGAGAATATCCCCAGGGCATCGATAATTGACTCGACACTGTCGGCGACCTGGAAGAAGTTGGAAAAGAAGCTGTTGGAATAGGCCCGGGTCAGGATCTGGTAGCATGGACGACCGCTGTACTCGATCAACCGGGCAACTTCCATAGTGGCGTTACCGGCGTTGATAAATCCATAATTTATGTCGAAGGAGAATCGTTCGTTTACGCCGAAGGCAACGTTCTCGACATAGCGGTCGATGGAACCATAGGCTTCGGTTTGGCCGGTGCTGTCGCCGGAGGCCGCTTCGGCTATGCCAATCTCGATGGAGGCAAAGTAGAACAGCGGTATCATGCCGATAACGGCAAGAATGGACACTATTGCGGCGGGGATTTTAGATCTAATTTTCACTGACCTTCTCATCTATTCTCTTGATGATTTCATCGAGCACTTTGCCCAGGTGTTCACCAATTTCCAGAAATGTTTCGTTGTATCGATCCAGCGACTGGCCAATGGGGTCAAGCACCCCTTCTCCGTCGCCACCGGGCGTGGGAAAACTTTTGAACAGAAAAGTCTTACCGGTTGCATCTTTTTTTATTCTGACAACCTCGTGGTAATGCTCCGGCGTCATGGCAAATATCAGATCGGCCTTATCTATTACGGTTGCCGTGAGAGGACGCGAAAGGTGTTTCGATAGATCGACATCCCATATTTTCGATGCTTCATTGGCATACATGGTAGCCGGGAAACCGGCGGCAGCGGCAGTCCCTGCTGAGATGACTTCGAATTTTCCGGGTCGTTTTTTCTCAAGCAGCATCCTGAGAGCACCCTCGGCCATCGGAGAGCGGCAGGTGTTGCCCGTACAGACAAAGAGTATGGTAAAAACGTTGTTCATATAAGCTGACTCTTGAGAAGCTGCTGGATATCGTCGGCCGAGACAGCACCTTCTCTCAGTATCACCAGCCTGTTCATCGCTGACATCGACAACTGTCGAGGGGGTGTTATCGAGAACGCCGACATCGATGTACAAATCCACCTTCCCACCGAAGGCGCGGGCTATTTCGTCGACCGTATCGAGAGCCTCACCGCCCGACGGGTTCGCGGATGTTGCCGTAACCGGAAACGAAACTTGCTTAAGGAGCGCTTTGATAAACGGCGCCGATGAGAGCCTTATGCCGATCTTGCCTTTGACCACCAGCGGTTCGCCCAGGTCTTTTAGAGCTGTCAGTACCAGGGTCAGGGGGCCGGGCAGGAATTTCTCCGCGATTCTTCGCGCTGCCGGACCGAGTACCGCGAAGGATTCGATATCTTTCAGATCGTGAGCGAAGATGGCAGTCGGCAGTTCGACCGGACGTCCTTTGACATGATAGAGGCGCGACACAGCCTGAGGCTGGTCGGCTCGCGCCAGAAGGCCGTAGCGCGTTTCCGTGGGTGCAACCACCATGCCACCGTCCTTGAGGACCGATGCAGCTTTATCTACCACAGCCTGGTCCGGTACCGTAAATTCTATGGTGTCAATTTTGGGGCTCATCATCGCCAATCACACTTTCCGTATCTTCTGCCGCCGGCATCAGCGAGTCTATCGTCTGCGGCGCCAGCAGTTCATCATAAAGCGGTGCGGCTTCATTGACCCGCACGTTAACCACGACCACCCAGGCATCGGAGTAACCGGCCGACTTGACTTTCATCAGGTAGTCCTCGGCTTTTTCGCGGCTATCAAAGTTGCCGACCCTGACTTTGTAGTATGGGACCTCGTAGTCGAGGGAGATCGGTCGGTCAAAAATCTCATCAGCCACGCGCACTGAAAATCTGGCATCGCCATACACTTTGGTGGTGAAAATCTGTATCCTGTAGGCCTGGTTGTTCAACGAGTCGATGCTCTCCGATGTAATTTCGGGCTGTTGATAAGACGTATCAACGGTGGCGTCGGCTTGCACAAAGGCGTTTTGCCCGGTGATATCCGTTGATCTCGGGTGCGTGACCGGAATAATTTCGCGATCCTCCGGCAGTTCCAGCGGGTCAAATCCGCGAGTATCAACCGTTGCAACCGCAGAGCGTTCTTTCTCCTCTTCGGCGACTTGCTTTTTGGCAGCACAGCCGCCAATGAGCAAAACGGTCAACAATACAGCGGCAAACTTATAGATATCGCTTCGTGTTCTCATCATCTTCCAGTTTCGCCAAAATCTGTTTAATCTGGTCGGCTTTGGTTTTATGTACAACCAGAGTTATATCTTTTGACCTTACCACCACAAGGTCGGAAACACCGAGACAGGCAATGATACCATCGGCATCGTTGTAAATAACCGTTTCATACGACTCCAGGGTCACGGCTTTACCGACAATCACGTTGCGATCGGAGTCTACATTCTTATACCGCGCAAGGGCATTCCAGCCTCCAATATCATCCCAGAGAATGTCGGCCTTGACTGTCAGGACGTTTGTGGCATTTTCGAGCACGGCAAAATCAATCGAAATTGAAGTGGCTTCTTCATACATTTTGAGACAGGCCTCTGATTCGTTCCCGGTTCCGATGTGCTTAGAGTATTCCTGGAGCAGTTTTCCGAGGTCGGGCTGATGCTCGTTAATCGCCTTGAGGATACTCTTGGCGGACCAGATGAACATGCCGCTGTTCCAAAGGTAGTCGTGGCTGTAATAGTATTCGTGGGCAACGGCGAGTTTGGGTTTTTCGGTGAAGGCAGCCACTTTGTAAAAGACATACTCACCCTCGTGTTTGTACATATTGCCCACTTTGATATATCCATAGGCAGTTTCCGGCCTGGTCGGTACGATGCCTATCGTAATCAGACAGTCCTCGGCAGCGGCGATGGCCGTGCCTGCCTGTAGAATCTTTAGCAATTTTTCCGGCGGTCTGATAAGGTGATCGGCAGACAGAGTCACCATCACCGCATCTTTGTTTTCGTGCAGAAGATGAACGGCCGCCAGTCCAATGGCCACACAGGTGTTACGTCCCATCGGCTCGCACAGCAGGTGTCCATCATTTAGCTCTTTAACATTTTCCCGAATAAAACGGGTCATCGACTCGCCGGTTACAATGCGAATATTCTCGTGCGGTATCAGAGGCAAAACTCTGCTGATCGTTTCTTCGAGCATCGTTTTATCCGACATCAACCTGAGAAACTGTTTGGGCCGTTCGGACCTTGAGAGCGGCCAGAACCGCTCACCTTTACCACCTGCTAAAATGACACCGTAGACCAATCTACGCTCCTTCACTAAATTCTCGTAATCTGCTGATAATAATCGACTTAAACTTCCGAGTCAAGTAAAGAATCCCTTCGTTTGAGAGAATTGGTCAAATATAGAAACGGACCGGGCACGCCGGTCCGTCTTAGGCCAATGTTATTTGCTGTCTTTTGGACTGTTAGCCCTTTTTCCCGGCAGCGGCCAGGCTGCCTAACATTATGGAATTAAATCGGGTTTCGACCGAATCCGAATGTGAATTTACTATCACAGGGACTTTGCCGCCGCAGATTATTCCGCCGAGTTCCGATTTTCCGTAAAGGCTCATAGCGCGATAGATCCCATTTGCGGTTTCGATATTCGGGGCGAGAATAATATCGGCCTGCCCGGCGACCTTAGAGTCTGTTATTCCTTTTGAGTGGGCGGCAAAAAGATCCACAGCGATATCGAAAGACAGTGGGCCGTCGACATATGCGCCCTTTATCTGTTTGCGGTCAGCCATCTTAGAGATAACGGCGGCATCCATCGTCACCGGCATCTGAGGATATATGACTTCCACAGCAGCAACAACGGCTACTCGCGGCATATCGACTCCAACGGTGTTGGCAAATTCGACAGCGTTGTTAACGAGAGCGAGCTTAATTTTCAGGTCCGGCTCCATATTGACAGCAGCATCGGTCAAAAACAGCAACTTTTTGTACCGTGAAGGTTTAATCACGGCCACATGGGACAGGATTCGGCCCTTTTTGACAAAACCACCTGATTTGTCCAGAAGCATAGCGAGCAGGTCAACAGTTGGATATCGTCCGAGAACGAGCATATCGACCTCGTCACTAACAGCCATTTTGAGAGCAGCCTGCACCGCTAAATCCGGCTGGTTGACATCGAGAAAATTAGCTGAGCCGAAATCGAGTTTCAGTGCGGCAGCCTTTTTCCTGGCGAGAGCTTCGTCACCGATGATAAAGGGTTCAATCAGCCCTTTGTCTGCTGCTGTGGCAAAAGCCCTAAGAGTGATATCATCCGATGGCACCATCAGGGCCGCGCGCGGCTTTCCGTTTTGGGCAATCATCTTCCCTGCCCGGTCGAGAATCTGTTTGAAGGTGCTTACTTCGGGGATTGTGAAATTATCTTCCGTCATGTTATTCATCCCCCTTTCCCCAGATGTCGTGGCTGCTGTAATAATCCGACAAGACACAAGCGAGCGCCAATGACGCTTTCTTATTTTTGATGGTGTCCGTGCGCGAGACTAAAGAGACGGGTACTTTGGCGCCAACAATGACACCGGCAAAAACAGCTTCGGCGAACTGTATCAGAGCTTTCGCCACGATGTTGCATTCTTCGATGGAATCGACGAGATAGATATCAGCATCTCCCACGACCGTACCTTCAGCTTGCTTTGGGTCGGCCGCAGCTTTTGAGGTTGCGAGGTCAAACGGCAACGGTCCCTGAACGGCAACATCCTTGAGCTTCTTCATTGCTCTGGGGATGATGTAGTCCATGTCTGAAATCATGTGTGCCAATTTCACGGACGGTTTGTCGTGTGCTCCGGACACGGCAACTTTGACCGGTGACAGCCCCAGAGCTCTTCCTACGAGCACAGCGTTCTCGAGAATCTGAAACTTTTGTTCCTGATCGGGTTTGACCACCATGCCGCCATCGGTGAGATTCAAGAGCTTGTGGTAACCCGGTATGTCCAGAACGGCGCAGTGTGACAGAGTGTTTTTTCCGCGCAGGCGCATACTGCTTATCCAGTACCACTTTCAGCAGCGACGAAGTCGGCAGAAAGCCTTTCATTATAGCATGGGCCTCGCCTCTCGACGCCAATCCTACCGCCATGTGAGCGGCTCTGGTAACATCTTTTTCGTCGAGCACTTTTAGATGGCTAATATCGATTTCGTTATCCTTGGCCATTTTCTTAATCGTGTCGGCGTCGCCGACAAGAATACCGTCGAGGAAACCATCAGAGGAAGCTTGAGAAACAGCTCCGATAACGTCGACGTCCTGCGCCCCGGCCACTGCCACAGTTTTTTTGCGTCCCTGTTGAGCAATGGCTATGGCGCGCTCGATGAGTTGATCCGAGGAATGTATGGGATTTTGAGTCATATGATGTCTCTTCGTTTAATACTTCTTCAGCTTCTCCTGTCCGGTGAGAAAGCGGACACCGGCCGCAGCGAGAGCCTCCATTTCGAATTCACCGGCCACCGTTGTCACTTTGCCGAGGAATGCGACAAATGCTGAAATCTCGTCGACGAGCATTTTCGAATTTGCCATGCCACCGGTGAGGACGATAGATTCGAATTTGCCTTTGAGGGCGACAGCGGCCACACCGATTTCTTTGGCAATCTGGTAGGCCATGGCATCGAAATACAGCTTCGCTTTCTCGTCGCCGGATTCAATCATCTTCTCCACTTCGCGCAGGTCCGAAGAACCGAGATAAGCAACCAGGCCGGATTTTTTGGAGAGCTTGTCGATCATTTCTTTTTCGGTGAACTTTCCGCTGAAGCAGAGTTTGACCAGGCCACCGATAGGCACGGCACCGGCGCGATCGGGTGAGAACGGTCCCATCCCCAGGAGAGCGTCGTTGACGTCGATAACGCGTCCTTTTTCGAGCGCGGCTACCGATACCCCGCCACCCATATGAACGGCGACGAAGTTAACCTCGTCGAGCCTCTTGCCCAGTTTTTTAGCCTCCCGGCGGCAGACCTCTTTGATATTGAGCGCATGTACACGGCACTTGCGTTCAATTTCCGGTACACCGCTGATTCTGGCGATGTCGGTGAAATTGTCGACCGTGATGGGATCGGAAATCAGCGACGGTACGCCGTACTTCCGACCAAGATGGTGAGCGATGATGGCTCCCAGATTCGAAGCATGGTTTGAATACTTCATGGTCCTGAGGTCATCGAGCATCTCCTCGGTGATTTCATACGAACCGCCTTCGAGAGGCTTCAGGGGGGCTCCCCTTCCGACAACGGCGGCGATGCCATCAGCCTGATTATTCAGTGATTCTATCCACTTCTGAATCATGGCCGTTCGGTAGTCAAACTGGTCGGCGACGTTGTCGAAGCGTGCCAACTCGGCGCCATCGTGGCGGACAACTTCTTCAGCGACTTTGGTGTCGCCGTCAAAGAGAGCGATCTTGGTGGAAGTCGAACCGGGATTTATGATCAGCATCTTCGTTGACATGACCAACTAACCTTTCGCCTCACCGAGTTGGATTTGGCGTCCCCTGTTAAAGGCCTCGACATTGACATCCACAAATTTGGGTTTGACCTTTCTGCGGATGACATCGAGCCAGAGGTCGCTATCGAACGGAAGGTAGTTCGACATAACGCCCATCAGGATAGTATTGACCAGACGCGGGTTGCCCAGCTCCATGGCGATTTTATCGGCCGGGACACCGATAACGCGGTCGGCCTTCTTTTTCATATCAGCAATGGAGTCATCGGGATAGGTGAAATTCTTCGATGATGTTACGATGGCCGGAACAAGCCGGGTCATCGAGGCGATAGCGACGCCGTCTTTTTTCATCCAGTCAATGGCTCTGAGTCCCTCGGCCTGTTCGAAGGCGACGATGATATCGGCCTGTCCGTACCCGATGGTCGGTGAATATACTCTGGGAGCGATGCGGACGTGCGAGCTTACTACTCCGCCGCGCTGGGCCATGCCGTGTACTTCGGATTTTTTGACATCGAGTCCGGCCGTCATGGCAACCTCGGATACGATTTCTGATGCCAGGAGAACGCCCTGTCCGCCGACGCCGACTATCAATATGCTATAGTTGTCTTTTTCTTTCATAATCCTTCACCTACCCTTTCGCCATCTGGCTCTTGAGCATGATAGCCTCGGTTGGACAAATCTGCGCACAGAGGGTACATCCGGTACACAGGGTTTCATCGATAATCGCCTTTGGATGCCCGTGTTCGTTGGTTTCCGTGGAGGCGGCAATGGCCGGACAGGAGATGCGGAAACAGGCCGAACAACCGTTGCAGAGTTCAGCATCGATTGTATACGGTTCGTCCATGATGCGTTTCGGCATCAGGACACAGGCGCGGTTAGTGTGAATAACCGAGGGACCAGGGTTGGCCATTTCTTCTTTTATGGTATTGAGGACGCCATCGTAATCGTAAGGGTCAATCTTGCGATAATTCCTGATTCCGAGGGCTTTGACGAGCGTTTCTATATCGACGACACCGGCCTTTTCGCCCATTAGGGTGCGTCCGGTGGATGGATGCTCCTGTCCCCCGGTCATGGCAGTGACACTGTTGTCGAGAATGATGACTGTCACGTTGCTGTTGTTGTAGACGGCATCGACGAGACCGGTAATCCCGGAGTGCAGGAAGGTGGAATCGCCGATGACGGCGACCGTGCCTTTATCGGATCCCTTGACTTTCTCCATGCCGATGGCGGTACCGATGGATGCGCCCATGCAGATGCAGGTATCGATGGCGTTTAGCGGCTGAAGAACCCCGAGAGTGTAACATCCGATATCGCCGGTTACGGCCACACCGAGTTTCTTGAGCGCCATGAAGGCTCCGCGATGCGGACATCCGGGGCACAACACCGGCGGACGGGGGAACATGCCATCCTGGGCCGCTATTTGGGCTTCCGGAATTTTGTCCATCACTCCGGCTTTCTTCAGTCCAGCGGCCACCCGGTGTGGTGAAAGTTCTCCGAGGGTTCCGAAGTACTCTTTGCCTTCAACCTTGATGCCGGCGGCTTTCAGTTGATCTTCGTAAAACGGTTCCAGTTCTTCGACAACGATTACTTTGTCGTGAGCGTTTACGAACTCGGCGATTTTTTTCAGCGGTAGCGGATAGCTGAAACCGACTTTGAAATAGTCCAGGTCGGGGGCTACTTCTTTGGTGTAGTGGTAAGAGACGCCACCGGTGATGATGCCTATTTTGGAGCCATTGTTCTCAGCGTAATTGAGCGGGGTTTCTTCGCTGAATTTCCTCATCTTCTCCAGGCGTTCGGTCACGACAACATGTCGGACCTTGGCGTTGGAAGGAATCATTACATATTTCGCCGGATTCTTGACGAATTTCTTGTCCGGTCCTTCGACAGGCTCGCCGATTTCAACCACTCCCTTGGAGTGCGATATGCGGGTGGTGACCCGAAGCATAACGGGGGTATCGAAAAGCTCTGATAGTTCAAAGGCCGTTACCACCATGTCTTTGCATTCCTGGCTATCGGATGGTTCCAACAGCGGAATTTGCGCGAAGCGTGCATAGAACCGGTTGTCCTGTTCGTTCTGGGAGGAGTGCATCTCGGGGTCATCGGCGGAGACAATAACAAAGCCACCGTTAACGCCGGTGTATGCCTGGGTCATGAACGGATCAGCAGCTACATTGAGTCCCACGTGTTTCATGGTGACAAGAGCTCTCGCGCCGCCAATCGACGCGCCTATACCAACTTCGTATGCGACTTTTTCGTTAGGAGACCACTGTGCGTATATCGAACGGTGTCGGGCAGCAATAGTCTCGAGGATTTCGGTTGACGGTGTGCCGGGATATGAGGCGGCCAGTTTAACTCCGGCCTCAAAAGCACCCCGTGCCACCGCTTCGTTTCCAGAAAGCAATTCTTTCATTAGCGTCCTACTTTATTCTAATGCGTTATATCCACTTACAGCAAAAAGCCAGCTTCCCCTTCAAGCATGTCGTCGAGTGTCAGTATACTCGCGACGCAAGGGTGCGTGAATTATTTCACAATAATAATGGTTTGGTTTCGGCAGGGCAAGGTCTTTTTGGAATGAGGGCTTTCTACGGCCCGGTAAGCTTATAGAAGCAGCGACGTTCTTGTCGCTGACCCAAATTGACCATTTTTCTTTATTGCTTGTTAAGATGACGCCTATTTGGTTTATTGGAACACGTGAAAACAGCTAAAAAGTGCGTGCAGGTATAGGAGTGCTGCCATGAAGGCAAGAAAATGGTTTTTGTGGGTGGTTGTATTCGTTGTAGCTTTGACTATCGTGGCTGCCATGAACTGGTCGACGATGATTCACATGATGCTTCCGGCGGACAGCCGCCCGGCGGCGATAGAGTTCCCTGTCGAGGAGATATCGGCGAAACGGTTGGCGATGATTGGTGAAGAACTCGACAACGAGTTCGGCACTGCTTTTGACCATGTGGACCGATTTGCCAAAGCGGGCATTCTGGCCTATGAAGGTCCCGCCACCTGTTTAACGTGCCATTCCGATATTGAATACACCGATTCACAGACTCATACCGCCCGCAAGGTTGACCTGATGGAAAACCTGACCGGTTCGGCGCACTATTTATTTTTCACGAAAAAACATCCCAACGTGTACGGGTTTGACGGAACGCTGGCTGACGATTTTCCGATGGGAAAGATAAACCGTCCGTGTCCCAAGCCGGGGTCATTCGCGATGACGGCCTGGGCGGAGATTGTACCGCTGGAGACTGGTGACACGTTGTCGGAAGGGTGCGGTCAGTGCCATATCGGCGGTCAGTACCAGGCCCCGCTCGGGGAGATGATGCCTTTTTACAGCACGACACAGGACGAGAAGGATGCAATCGACTGTCTGATTTGTCACGCGGTAGCTTACGATATGAACCGTAAGCAGGTGGTTGTAGACGCCAACGGACTGAAGCGCTGGGACCAGGACAGGTCGATGCGCGCGGCTGTCTCCGTAACGACACCCACGGCTCAGACATGTTTGAGGTGCCATCAGCACAACTTCGGTGGTGACATCTATGTGGATGAAGCTGATTCATCGTATATGCAGAGCATGGTAAATACCGGTGAAAGTCGTCCGCGAGTACTCCACCCCGGATCCAAGCGCGGGACGCCGTATTCACCGACCTGGGATGTCCACGCCGCCGCGGGGATGTCGTGTATCGAATGTCACGTTACCGAGGGGCACTATATCGCCAAGGGGACCCACACGACAACCATGATGGCTAATGACTTGCCGAATGTTGAGATAACGTGTGATGGATGTCACACTCTGCAACCTCATGCCGAAGATGCCGAACTGGCCGAATATTTAAATGGACATACTGATATCATAGCCTGCCAGACCTGCCATATTCCGACGCTGCACCCCGACAATGCCACTATGCGTGATTTTGACCACACCGTGTTCGAGGAACATCCGGGAATATTCATTTATGACGATGCGGTAAAAGAGAACCTGCCCGGCAGCGGTATTGTTTACCGCTGGTGGAACGGTGATGCGACTTTCCTCGGCAATCCTATCGGCGACAACCCCAATGGTGAAAATCTCTATCAATTTTACACCGCAAATCGTGTCTGGCCGGAGTATGAGGATTTCGACTACGATACGTGGTATGAGGATGTGATGCGTCCTATCGCACAGAACGGACGTGCATCGAAGCTTTACGCCATGAAGCTGTTCAACGGCAAACAGCATATCGACCTGGCCAATATGGGACCGTTCGGCGGTATGTTCGTGCCGTATAATCTACCGACCTATTACACTACCGGTGACCCTGACAAGGCAGCCGCCGCGGAGATGGACAAGAGCATGATGCCGATGATGTACGGTTTCATGTTCAAATATTACATGATGGACAAATTCATGTCGTTCATGGCCGTTGACGGCTGGAATACCGGAGCGTACGAAGATGTCAGGCAGATCAAGAACGTTGAGGCACGGTGGATACCGACCGATGCTTCGCTTGAGATCAGCCATGCAATCCGGCGAGTCGGCGCTTTAACCTGCGGAGATTGCCACAGCCCCGAGGGCGTGCTGGATTTCGAACAGCTCGGTTATAGCGACGATGATATTGAGGCGCTCACAGCCAATCCTCTCGAATAGGCGAGGTGGTGTAATGCGTTACAGATTCAGTCGATGTTTTGCAATGGAGCATCCGACGGCATAAAGAGCTTGTGGAGTTTTACCGGGACAAGATCGGCCTGGAGGTGGTTGATGAGGGTGCTCCCCAGATTGAGTTCGATACTGCGCCGGTGCGACTCTTTGTCGACCGTGGAGACAAACAGGCACTTATCTTTGAACTGCTGGTGGACGACCTCGATGCCGCCAAGCTGGATCTCGTAGAAAAGGGATGTGAAATACTCAGGTGGGAAGGTAAAGGGAAAACGTGCTACGTGCGCGACCCTTTTGGATTTATCTTCAACGTATGGGAAGAGCCCGGCGCGTTTGAAGATTAATTGTATTGACTGTCTATGATACGATACCGGAAATCGCTCGCACTTTTCTTGGTGTTTTTGGTTCTATTCGAACTGCTTGTCGTTCTTGTCGGCAATCAGTTCAGACCTGAATGGGGACACTGGGGAGACGAGTGGCATTTTCAAAATACAATCAAAAGATTCGGGACTGAGATATCGCTTGAGACGCTGCAGCATTACGAGGAAATGTCAACGCCTCTCCCCTTTGTTGTGTATGCTCTCTGGGGGCGGGTGTTCGGCTTTGACCTGTTCCATCTGCGTATCCTGTCGGTTCTCATAGCCCTGATCACCTATATCGCCTTCCATCGCTTGCTTTTTTTGACCGTGAGTGATAAGAACATTGTCTTCTTTGGCGCGGCCCTGCTGGCGGTGCAACCGTACATGATCGGTTTCAGCATATTTGTCTATACCGATATGCTGGCTATTTTATTTCTCATCCTGTCCGTCACTGCTCACGTGCGCCGGCGGCCTGTTTTGTTCGCAGCGGCGATGGCTTTGGCGTTGCTCTCGCGGCAGTATATCGCGTTTTTTACTCTGGCAGCAGGTCTGTTTTATATGGGCGAGATTCTCGCCGCAAGAAAGCGCAGTTCCGTAGGAATGTTACTCGGATGCGTTGTCTCGCTGATTCCTTACGGCCTGTTGATCCTGCTCTGGGGAGGGCCAAGTCCCGACAGCAGCCTGAGAGTGCGTTACCTTGAGGAGGGATTCTTCTATCATCCTTCGGTGCTGACGCTGTATATCTGCTTGTTGTTCGTGTACCATTTCCCGCTTGCGGTAGTCTATCTAAGGGAGTTCTACTCCAATTACAAGGTGTGGCTGGTGAGCTTGTTGGCATCAGTTTTCTACATCATCTACCCTATCGGACCTTCGAAACCATCAGTCGATGTAGGCATACCTACCGTGGGCCTGTTTCACCGGCTGCTGGATTACCTGTTTTCGGGCACCAAAGCCGTTCACGTGGTATTTTATCTCTGCTTTGTTCTGGCTGTACCCATTCTGATCTGGATTTTACGGGATGCTGCCCATCGGTATCACAAGAATCGTTTTGACCTGGCGCTGTTTTTGAACCTGGGCATAATCGTCTTTTTCGTGGTGATGCCGTTTTCTTATCTGGGCTGGGAGAAGTATTTCATGCTGATTTTACCGTTGGTCATGCTGAGGGTTTTGCTGATAGGCAGAGAATCTACGACCGCTCTCGTGCGATAAGTATCAGGGGAAAATCGTTTTTATTGCCAGTCCGATTAGAATCAATCCGCCAAAGACGCCGGCTCCGCGTCCGAACCGTATTCCGACCGCTTTGCCGAAGATTAATCCGAGAATGGTCATCGAAGCAGCCACAACACCGATGATGAGAGTGGGATAGAGAATTTGTATGCCCACGAGTCCGAGGGTGAAACCGGCGGCAAGGGCATCGACCGACGTTGCGAACATCAGTATTATCAGGCTGGCTCCACGGGTGGGGTCACCTTTCCACGAGCGGCCATCGGGATAGAGCTGCTCCCATATGAGGCGAGCACCGATAATAACCAGCACCAGGGCAGCCATCCAACGGGCATAATCACCGACCACACCGGAGACGTATTCGCCGATCACCCAGCCGAGAATGGGCATGCCGAACTGAGCGAAACCGAAGTGCCACGAGAGCCGGAATACGACCCATCGGTCGATCCTTCCCAGTTTGATTCCGACAGCGATAGCCACCGCGAAAGCATCAAAGGCCAGAGCGAAAGCCAGCAGTATTACGTTGGTGAATTCCACGCCGATCTACTACCCTGCAAACTAATTGTATTCCATCGCCTTACAAAAGGCCGCCATGAGCTGCTCAGGTCCGGCTCAGACCGCTTCCAAGCATTAAACTGAATCTAAGGAAAAATTTGAAAATACGGGAACGTTTTTTTCGCACATCGGTTTAGATAAAAACAATACGATTTAGTAAAGATTTCGTATAACTGTTGGATAGACAACCATAAGTAGTTGAAAATTGGGGAATTATGAGAATATCAGCACTGGAAGAGTATGGCCTGAGATGTTTGCTGTCCCTTGCTCAGGCCGGGCCGGAGGGTCAGCTATCGATATCCGAAATCGCCGAAAAGGAAGGCATATCTATTCCATATGCCTCGAAGTTATTGTCGGTGTTGCGCAAGACCGGTTTGGTTGAGGCAGTACGCGGCCGTAGCGGTGGTTTCAGCATCGCCCGGCCGGCATCGGAAATCAACTTACTTGAGGTTATTACGGCACTCGGCGGACCGCTTATCGATCCGAATCACTGCCGCAAGTATTCGGGACATTTGGACAGATGTGTGCATACGGAGAATTGCTCCGTTCATTACACGCTTGTGGGGTTGTCCAAACTGGTTGGCGAGTTTTTGGGAGAAACCACCCTTGAGGGCATATTGAACGGACCGGGAATTAAGCGGATTGCCAAAATCGAAAGTAGAGTTTCACTTTCAGATTCTCCGGACGAGTGCGAGCCAAGGACAAAGAGTGAATCATCGGTGGAGAATCGATAATAAAGCGAATATAAGATTTGAACAGAATAAAGAAAATTGAGGAATAGAACAAAGATGACCAATAGAAAACCATTGTTTGAATTCAACGACGTTCATGTCGAGGTCGAAGGTAAAGAAGTTGTAAAAGGTGTATCTCTGAAAGTGTACCCCGGGGAGATACATGCCATAATGGGACCAAACGGGTCCGGCAAGTCTTCTCTGTCCAACGCCTTGATGGGACATCCCGATTATAAAATTACCCACGGTCAGGTCTTTCTGGACGGCAAGAACATTTTGGAGATGGAAGCAGATGAGCGTTCTCGTGCCGGATTGTTTTTGGCCTTTCAGTATCCCCTGGCTGTTCCCGGCGTGACGGTGGCCAATTTCCTGCGTGCCGCGCTGAAGGCTCACCGGGGGCCCGATGCCGACATGACTGATTTCAGGAAATTGCTCAAAGCCGAAATGAAAGCGCTTTCTGTCGACCAGGTTTTTGCCACCCGGTATCTCAATGACGGTTTCTCCGGCGGTGAGAAAAAGCGGATGGAGATACTTCAGATGTCGGTTTTGAATCCGAAGATGGCAATGCTGGATGAAACCGATTCAGGCCTGGATATCGACGCTCTCAAGACGGTTGCCGCCGGAATCAACAGATTTCACGACAAATCGAAAGGTCTGTTGCTGGTGACGCACTATCAGCGCCTTCTGAATTATGTGAAGCCGCACCACGTTCATGTTATGATGAGCGGGCATTTTGTCAAGTCCGGCGGTCCGGAGCTGGCGCTGAAGCTCGAAGAATCCGGGTATGATTGGATCGAAAATGAGATGAGACAGAAAGCAGAGGTCTGAGAATGTCCGAAACCATAAAACAGCAGAACAAAGAGCTCAGTCAGCTTAACCAGGATTATACGACCAAGTACGGTTTCCACGATCCCGTAGATTATTTCCACAAGGGAGCGAGAGGTGTCAACCATGAGGTGGTTGAGATGATCTCCCAGATGAAGAAAGAGCCGCAGTGGATGACGCAGAAACGTCATGAGGCGCTCGATATCTTCTATGCCAAGCCGATGCCTAAATGGGGCAACACGAAACTCCTGGGCGAAATCGACTTTGACAATATCTATTACTTCATGAAGCCGATTGAGAACCAGCAGAAGAACTGGGATGATGTCCCGGAATATATCAAGAAGACTTTTGACAAACTGGGCATCCCCGAGGCAGAGAAGAATTTCCTCGGCGGCGTGTCCGCTCAGTATGAATCGGAAGTGGTTTATCACTCGATGAAGGAAGATCTGAAGCAACAGGGCGTTATCTTTCTTGATATGGACAGCGGCTTGCGCGAATACGACGAGATTGTCAGGAAACATTTCGGCAGCGTGATACCATCGACCGACAACAAGTTTGCCGCCTTGAACACGGCTGTCTGGTCGGGCGGTTCGTTTATTTACGTTCCGCCGGGTATCGATGTAAAGATACCTCTACAGGCGTACTTTCGTATCAACGCCGAGAACATGGGCCAGTTCGAACGGACGCTGATTATCGCCGACAAGGGTTCGCGGGTGCATTATATCGAAGGGTGTACGGCTCCGGTTTACTCTACCGATTCGCTTCATTCGGCGGTGGTGGAACTGATCGCTATGGAAGATGCCTACATTCGGTATACTACGATTCAGAACTGGTCGCGCAATATTTATAATCTGGTCACCAAACGCGCCACGGCTCACAAGAACGCTACGGTGGAATGGGTTGACGGCAACCTGGGTTCGCGGCTGACGATGAAGTACCCGTGTATCCAGCTGGTTGGCGAGGGCGCCAGGGGTGAAATTCTTTCGGTGGCTTTTGCCGGAGTCGACCAGCATCAGGATGCCGGCGCGAAAGTTATTCATGCCGCCCCGAATACTTCGTCGCGGATCACCTCGAAGTCCATCTCCAAGGATAACGGTCGGGCCTCGTATCGTGGTCTGGTCAAAATCCACAAGAACGCCGTCAATGCCAAAGTGTCGGTGGAGTGCGACGCTCTGCTGATTGGCGAAGAGGCCCGCAGTGATACCTACCCGACGATGGAAATCGACAACGAGCAGGTACGTGTGGAACACGAAGCACGGGTTTCGAAAGTAGCCGAAGAGCAGCTGTTCTACCTCACCAGTCGCGGTCTGAGCGAGGACGAGGCGCGGCTGCTGATCGTGAACGGTTTTATGGAGCCGTTCACGAAGGAACTGCCGCTTGAATACGCGGTGGAGCTGAATCGACTGATCGAACTTGAAATGGAAGGGTCAATCGGGTAGACAGCCCGCTTGAATTATTAGATATGAGCAAAACGACGAATGATATTCATATTCCGGTGGTAGCCTCGGAACTTGAGCGCGGACCGCTGTGGCTCAGAGAGAAACGCCACTCGGCGCGTGAGGTGTACAACAGCCTGCCGATTCCCGAGCGTGGACTTCATCTGTGGCGCTACACTGATCCATCGAGTTTTGTTGTCGACCGTGACAGTCTTGCAGACACGGCTTTTGGCGACAACTACGATCTGGTCGAGAAACAGGAACTCGAAAATCTGAAGCAGGGCCGTCTTTCGGTGCTGGCTACTGATCTCGGTGGGCGCGATGTCAATTTCCATGGGCTGGAGAATCTCCGGCAATCCGGTGTGATTGTTGCTAAGCTATCCGATGCGGTCAAACAGTATCCCGATCTGGTTGAGAAATATATATATCAGTTGGTCAACAGTCAGTCGGGTAAGTTCGAATCGATGAACGGTGCGCTTTGGAACGACGGAATTTTCGTTTATGTGCCCGATGGTAAGACGGTTGATAAGCCGATACATCTTCTGCGCGAATCCGGATTGTCCCGGTCGGCTCAGTTTCCGCGTCTTCTGGTGGTTGTCGGTCAAAACGCCGAATTGACACTGGTCGACGAGTACGGCGGCGGTTCCACTGATGAGGACAAAGGCAATAGCTATACCAACGGGGCGGTTGAGATTTTCGGCCTTGCCGACAGCCGCACTCGCTACGTTTTGCTCCAGCGGCAGACGCCGGCGGCAACATCGTATCTGACGCATCGGGCTCGAATCGAGCGCGGCGCCAATATGCTCACTATCGCTTTGGCGTTCGGCGGTTCATTGTCGAAAAACAATTTCGGCGTGACTCTCAACGGTCCGGGGGCGGAAAGCAACATATATGGCTTGTTGTTCGGTTCAGGTCATCAGCATTTCGACAACCATACTCTTCACCATCATGCTTCAGGACAAACGCGGTCTGATATCGATTTCAAGGTGGTTCTTCGCGACCGGTCCATTTCGGCTTATACCGGGCTTATCCGGATAGACCGCCACGCCAAAACGTGTGAGGCCTATCAGGAGAATCGCAATCTGCTTCTCAACAAAGGTACGCGCGCCGAAACGATACCGGAGTTGGAGATTCTAAACGAGGACGTTACCTGTTCGCATGGCGCTACGATTGGACCTATCGACCCGATGATGGTGTTTTATCTGCAGGCACGCGGGATAGGTTATCAGGATGCAGTACGCATGATCGTCTCCGGGTTTGTCAGTGACACGTTAAAGCAGGTCCCGCAGGATTTGCAGGAAAGATTGACCGGCTATGTAGCCCAGAGACTGGAGCATATTTAATGGGAGAGTTTGTTGATATCGGTTCGACCGATGAAATCCCCAAAGGGAAAATGAAGTCTGTCAGAGTCAATCACAGACGCATTGTTGTCGTCAACAGCGATGACGGTTTTTACGCCATGGAGGATGAGTGTTCGCACGACTATGCACCTATCAGCACCGGCTGGGTGCGCCAGGGAGAGGTAATTTGCCCGCGACACGGAGCCAGATTCGATGTAAAGACCGGCGAGGCAAAATCTCCGCCGGCAGTAGCAGGTATTGATATCTACCCGACCAAAATTGAAAACGGCCGGATACTGGTACAAGTGGACTGAATAGAAGCAGAGGGAAATACGATGCCAGAAATCAGCAACACGAATGCACCGAAGACTGTTACGTCTGCGGGACATCTGGATACCGATAGAGTCAAGACTGACTTTCCGATTTTGTCTCAGATTGTAAACGGCCATCGGTTGGTATATCTTGATAATGCCGCCACAACTCAGAAGCCACAGGCAGTGATTGAAGCTCTTGACGAGTACTATGAAAAGACGAACGCCAATATTCACCGGGGTCTTCATACGCTGGCCGAGCGGGCCACCTCGGCTTATGAACATACGCGGGAACACGTGGCACAATTTATTGGCGGTGTGGATTCCAGCCAGGTTATTTTCACCGGCGGCACCACAGAGGCAATCAATCTTCTGGCTTACACCTGGGGGGAGCAGAATATAGGCGAGGGTGACGAGATTGTTATCAGCGAGATGGAGCATCATGCCAATCTGGTACCGTGGGTGATTCTGGCGCAGAGAAAAAAGCGGTTCTCAAGCGCATTGGCCTCTCCCCTGCGGGACATCTGGACCTGACGGATATTAACAGTATTATCACCGAACGAACGAAACTTGTGGCTATTGCGCATATGTCCAACGTTCTGGGCACGATTAATCCGGTCAGGCATATAACGGAGCTGGCACACAACAAAGGGGCGGTGGTTCTGGTCGACGGTGCCCAGGCGGTGCCGCACATGCCAGTCAACGTGCGTGAGATAGATGCCGACTTTTATGTCTTTTCCGCACACAAGATGCTCGGACCAACAGGGGTTGGGGTTTTATATGGACGTTCTGAGTTGCTTGAAAGTATGCCGCCGTTCAATATGGGCGGAGAGATGATAAAGCAGGTAGGGTTCGACAAGGTGACGTGGAATGATCTGCCGCATAAGTTCGAGGCCGGTACGCCCAATATAGCCGGAGTGGTGGCTTTCGATGCCGCCCTGAGCTATCTGGAGAATCTTGGCATGAAACAGATAAGGCAGCACGAGAAGGAACTCACCGGTTACGCTATCGAGAGAGCTGAAACAGCTTGACGGGTTGGAAATTCAGGGGCCGGAGGATGTTTCACATCGTGGCGGGGCCATTTCGTTCACCGATTCGAAGATTCACCCTCACGATATCAGTACTTTTCTGGATTCGCGCGGTATCGCCATCAGGGCCGGACATCACTGCGCCCAGCCGTTGATGAAAACGCTCGGCAAGGTGGCAACAGCGCGGGCATCGCTTTATATCTACAACGACAGAGCCGATATCGATGCTCTGGTCGATGCGTTAAAAGAGATGAGGAGGTATTTCGGAGTATGAAAGAACCTCTCGATGACATGTACCGCGAGATAATTCTCGATCATTTTCGCTCGCCTCGCGGCAAGAAGCCGGTGGACCGGATTGATCTGTCTTCGGACGGTCAGAACCCCTCGTGCGGCGACGAAATAGAACTTCAGGTGACCATGGACGATGGGGCGGTCAAGGACATACATGTTGACTGTCGTGGCTGCGCGATTTCGGTGGCGTCGGGTTCAATGCTGGCGGAATATCTGAAAGGTAAATCTCTCGATGAAGCCAAGAAACTCGCGGAGGTAGTCAAGAAGATGCTTAAGGGTGAGGATACTGAGATTCCCGAGGAGTACGAGGACCTCGATGCTCTCAAGGGAGTGCGCAAATTCCCGGTGCGAATAAAATGTGCATTGCTGGCCTGGATGACACTGATAGAGGGCTTGAAGAACTATGAGGATGGCAAGGCTGATCAGAAAGCAACGGTATCGACTGAGGATAAGGATTGACGGTTATGGCAGAGATCACCAAAGAGCAGATTATCGAGGCACTCAAGCCGATACAGGACCCGGAAATCCGTATTGGCATTGTTGATCTGGGGCTTATTTATGACGTCATGCTGGAAGACGACGGAAAGGTCGTGGTCAAAATGACACTCACCACGCCAGCCTGCCCATACGGCGAGATGCTGCTATCGATGGTGCACAAGGCCATTGAGGGAATCGAAGGGGTTACGGCTGTTGAGGTCAAGCTGGTCTGGGACCCACCCTGGGATCCCAAGGAAATGTGTTCCGATGGAGCCAAAGACCTGCTTGGTATCTGGTAGAGAGCGGTTCAGGCTAAGATCGCGCCAAAGTCGCAAATTGAAAAAACTGCCAAAAAGTATCTTTACATTGTTCCTTACCGGTTCTTAATTTACCGGAACCAAAACATCTAAAACAAGTTAATCTAAGTAATCGTATGGAACAGAACAATAAAGCCGATTTGTCCTCACTTAAGATTGACCGAGAGAAACGATACAGCGACCGCCCCAGAAGCAAAAAAATCTGGATTTTTGTGTGGTTGCTTATCGCAATCGCTGTGATCGTGGGATATTTCATTGCACAAACCATAATTGCTCCTTCCACAAAGGTCAAAACCGCGACTGCGACACTGATTACCGGCAGCGAATCACAGGCAAGTCTCGTGGCCTCGGGCTATGTTGTAGCCCAGCGTAAAGCCGAAGTAGCTTCAAAGGCTACCGGGCGGCTCAAGTATCTCGGCTTTGAGGAGGGCGACGAGGTCGTGGCCAATCAGATTATCGGGGAGTTGGAGAATGAAGATATTAAGGCCAACCTGGAACTTGCCCGGGCCAACCTGGTGAAGGCCGAGGCAGACTCGCTCAATGCCGGAAGAAATTACCGCCGCCAAAAACAGCTTCTCGAGTCGGGGTCAATTACCGAGTCGGTTTTTGAAGATGCCGAAACAGGTTTCGCACTCGCTAAAGCCGGCGTCGCCGCCGCGGAAGCATCACTGAAAGCGGCTGAAGTTGACCTGGAATATACTTTTATACGCGCTCCCTTTTCCGGAACGATATTGACGAAAAATGCGGATGTGGGTGAGATAGTGGCTCCGTTCGCATCGTCGGCTTCCTCCAAGGGTTCTATCGTGACTCTCGCGGACATGAGCTCTCTGGAAGTAGAAGCTGATGTTTCGGAAGCTAATATTCATAAAGTAACAGTGGGACAGAAATGCGACATAGTTCTGGATGCCTATCCCGGAAGAAATTATTCGGGCATGGTGAAGAAGATAGTCCCGACGGCAGATCGTAGCCGCGCCACTGTGCTGACGAAAGTGTCATTCGATGAGATCGATGATCGTGTTCTACCGGAAATGTCGGCCAGAGTGAATTTTTTCGAGGCCGGCGAACAGACTACCGGCAACGAATACAGCAATGTGATAGTGGTCGACAACGACGCGGTCACGATGCGCGATGGACGCAAGGTGGTTTTCCGTGTTGACGGCGAAAATCTGACCGAGGTTGGCGTGGAAGTCGGCCGTCAGCTTGGCGACCGAATTGAAATTCTGAGCGGATTGAATCCGGGCGACCGGGTTGTCCTCTCCCCTCCCGGCAAGATGACATCGGGTGAAAAAGTCGAAGTATCAAATTAGCAAGGATAGATTGATGGCAAATTCGTTTGTGCAGATACAGGGTGTATACAAATCTTACTGGCGGGATAGTCTTGAGATTCCTGTTCTGAAGAACATAAATCTCGATATCCCGGAGGCCGAATTTGTCGCGCTGATGGGACCATCAGGTTCCGGCAAAACCACGCTGCTCAATCTCGTGGCCGGAATAGACCGGCCATCGGAAGGTGACGTGGTTGTCAATGGTCAGAAGGTGTCCGGACTGTCGGAAGGACAGCTGGCGCGATGGCGCAGCCAGAATATCGGGTTCGTGTTTCAGTTCTATAATCTCATGCCGGTATTGACCGCCTTTGAGAATGTTGAATTACCTTTGCTTCTCACCAAGCTTAATCGCAAAGAGCGTCGCCGCCAGGTGGAGACGGCGCTTTCGATTGTCGATCTGAGCGACCGGCTGGACCACTACCCCAATCAGTTATCGGGCGGTCAGGAGCAGCGGGTAGCAATTGCTCGCGCGATTGTAACTGATCCGGCCTTGATTCTTGCCGACGAACCGACGGGCGACCTTGACAAAAAATCCGCCGAGGACGTAATGGAATTGTTGAGTCGCCTGAATCAGGAATTCAACAAGACTATTATCATGGTCACGCACGATCCGCGGGCGGCAGAAAAGGCTCACATACAGCGACACCTCGACAAAGGGGAACTCAATCACGTATGAAGGTCCTGAAGTTGGTCAGCAAGAACACGACCCGGCATCTGCTGCGAACGTTTTTGACTATACTGGGATTGGCAATAGCTGTGATGGCTTTTGCCGTGATTCGTACTTCGATCGATGCCTGGTATTCCGGGGCCGATGCCTCTTCGCCCAACAGGCTGGTCGTTACAAACAGCATTTCCCTGGTTTTCCCTCTACCCCTCGCATATAAAGAGAAGATCGGTCAGTTGGATGGCATCACCGGGTTGTCGTGGGCACAGTGGTTCGGCGGAACTTATGTTGACCCGAAAAACTTCTTCCCTCAATTCGCTATCGACGATTCGTATCTTGAACTGTACCCGGAGTATATCATACCGCCGGAGCAGAAGCAGGCATACCTTCAGGAGCGTAACGCTGTCATAGTCGGTCGAGGGTTGGCAGACAGATTTGGCTGGTCGGTTGGAGATCCGATTCGTTTGACAGGGACTATCTTTCCGGGAGATTGGGATTTCGTGATTCGCGGAATCTACACCGGCGCCCAGGAGGGGACCGATGAATCGCAGTGGTTTATGCACTTCGAGTATCTTGACGAACGCATGAGGATTGAGGCCCCGCCACGGGCGGGACAGGTAGGTTCTTTTATAGTCCGGATTGCGGACCCGTCGCAGTCGGCTCAGATGTCGGCCGCCGTTGACAATCTTTTTGCCAACTCGATAGCAGAGACAAAAACGCAGACAGAGAAGGCCTTTCAATTGAGTTTCGTTTCCATGGCAAGCTCTATCGTGACCGGTTTGCGGATAATATCGGTGATGGTTATAGGTATCATTTTACTGGTTTTGGCTAATACAATGGCCATGACAGCCAGGGAGCGCGTTTCGGAATATGCAGTGATGAAGACGCTGGGATTTCGACCGGTGGCATATTCTCGGGTTGATCTTTGGAGAGTCGCTGTTTATCGCAGCCGTTGGCGGGTTGGTCGGGCTTGCCATAACTTTCCCGGTGAAAAATCTCCTGGGGACGGTGATCAGCGATTACTTCCCGATATTCAAGCTCGACCCGATGACGCTGGTTATCGGATTGGCGGCATCGCTCGCTGTCGGGTTGGTGGCCGCAATTTTCCCCGCCCTGAAAGCCGTAAGAACACCTATAGTTGATGGACTTCGCATAATCGAATAGGCATGAAGTATGACACTGCTGTTCAACTACTCATATAAGAACATTTTTGCCCGCAAGCTGACTTCGGTGTTGACGATTTTCGGCATAGCTCTGGTGGTTTTTGTCTTTTGCGCGGTATTGATGCTCTCCAACGGTATGAGCACGACTCTTGTAGCTACCGGCGAAGACGATAACGCTATTGTAATTCGTCGGGCCTCGCAGACAGAGGTGCAGTCGATTCTTTATCGCGACATGGCCAACGCTATCAGGGCAGATGAGGCTATTGCCAGAGACACCAATGGAGTGCCGTTGGTTACCTCGGAAATTCTTGTTCTGATTAATCAGCCCAAACGCGGGACCGACGAACCCAGCAACGTGCCGGTTCGTGGCGTCGCCCCGATGTCTATCAGAATGCGTCCTGCGTTCAGGATTGTCGAGGGACGGATGTGGCAACCGGGAACATCGGAAATAATCGCCGGGAAAAGGGTCGCCGAGTCTTTTCAAGGGTGTGGTTTAGGCGAGACGGTGCGTTTCGGAATGCGGGAATGGACCGTGGTCGGTGTTTTTGAGACAGATGGTTCCGGGTTTGAATCGGAGTTGTGGGGAGATGTCGACCAGCTCATGGACGCCTTTGGACGCCCGGTGTTTTCATCGCTCACCATGCGTCTGGCAAATCCGGGCGAGTTTGATGCTTTCAGGCAGCGTTTGGAGAATGACCCCAGATATACAATAGAGGTCATGAGGGAAAAAGATTATTATGAAGAGCAGTCAAAATTCACCACTATTTTCATCAATGCCCTGGGCGTGACTATCTCTATCATTTTTTCTCTGGGTGCGATAGTCGGGGCGATGATAACCATGTATGCTGCCGTTGCCAACCGAACGGTAGAGATTGGCACTTTGCGCGCTCTTGGTTTTAGTCGACGCTCTGTTCTTCTGGCATTCCTGACAGAATCGCTCCTGATTGCCCTGATCGGCGGGGCGGCAGGTGTTCTTGCGGCCAGTTTCCTGAGATTCGTACAGGTGTCCACAACCAACTGGAATACCTTTGCCGAGCTGGCTTTTTCGTTTGAGTTGTCATCGCAGATAGTCCTTGATGCCTTCATCTTTGCCGTAATAATGGGCTTTATCGGCGGTTTTCTTCCTGCCGTTCGTGCCGCGCGTTTTCGTATTGTCAACGCTTTGCGGGCGAAATAGCCGAATCAATCAATAACTGTAGTAAAATTTACCAAACTGTGGGGTAAATCCGTGTAAAATGTACCTGTCGGTACATAAATAGTCACTACTCGGGCCTGTGGGTACGCGTTTTTTGGTTTTGACCAAACGAGGCAAAAACCTAACCCATTGGCGAATAGTCGACTTGGTAGTACAAGCTCTCTTTGGCAAACCCTTTGCAACTACAACCGGTGTCTGGCACTTAAAGAACCAGAGTTACTAACCCTCACACCTCAAACGGAGGAGATGCACGAAATGCGTAGAATCAGCACCTTACTTCTCGTACTGGGACTCGCCCTGTTTATGGGTACCGGTAATGCGATGGCTGCCGATGGCAATTCCTACAATTGGCTTCATGACGACGACGGAGACGGAATCCCGAACTGTTTAGACCCTGACTGGTATGCCCCTCAAGACGGAACCGGTTACAAGAATGGCCAGTTGACGACCAGCACGTTGCCGGATGGTACTGTCAGTGGCGATCAGATCAAAGATCAGATCCAGCTGAAGCTTCAGGATGGCAGTTGCCAGGACCCGGTTGTTGTCCCTACCCTTGATGGCGACCCCGACCGCTTGCAGATTCAGTTGAAGCTGCAGGACGGAAGCTGCACCCCGTAATTGAGCTTCCGATACACTAGACATTAGACTTTGAACTAAGTCTTTATAAAAACCCCTCTCGAATAGAGAGGGGTTTATACATTTTGGGTGGAATCGTCTGCCGCTACATCAGTGAGTAGCCGCCATCGACAATAACGGTCTGACCCGTAATCCAGGTAGCTTTTGGTCCTGAAAGAAACACGACGACATCGGCGACTTCTTCCGGTTTGCCGACGCGTTTAAAAGGGGTGCGCTGCGCAACTTCATCGAGCATCTGCTGATAATTCGGAAAACTTTTCAGAGCATTGGTATCGATAAACCCGCCGGAGACGCAATTGACGGTGATATGACGGTGGGCGAGTTCGATAGCCATATACTTGACCATATTCTCGATAGCAGCTTTAGAGACGCCTATTGAGGCGTATCCGGGAATGTAGCGGATAGACCCGAGTGATGAGAGGGTGACGATCCGGCTGTGGTCCGGCATAATCGGCGAGGCCAGTTGAACGCTGTTGAGAAAAGCGCGGGCGTTGGTGTGCATTGACAAATCCCAGGCTTTGTCATCAATTTCGAGCATGCTGGTGAACAATCCGAGGGCAGCGTTTGATATGAGGATATCAAGTTTGCCGAATCTTTCTTTGATTCCTTCGAAGATAGCCGGTAGCTGGTCGTGATTGCCCATGTTGGCGCGGTGAGCGTAGGAATCGACTCCGTAACTTTTTATTTTTTCGACCGTTTCGTTAGCCGCCTGCCGGGAGCGGAAGTAATTCACGACTACGTGGGCACCCTGCTGGGCCAATTTCTCGGCGATACATCGGCCGATACCTTTAGTCCCTCCCGAAACGAATGCAACTTTTCCTTTTAATTCCACTTTTCTCTATCCTTACCCTGTCAGATTCTCAACCTGCGTTCAGATGACGTTGCCCCCGGCCTGGGATTCGATATCTTCGGCGATTTCTTCAAGTTTGACTTGATAAAACTGAGTGTTAAATATGGAAGTATATTTATTCAGAAGGTTTTCACCGAATTTTTGTAAGTCAATTTCCTGTCCGAGCAGGGCCTTTGCCGAAGTCATGATATCGGGATCGAGACCGCACGGATTTATCTCCGTGAATTCTTTCAAATCAGTATTCAAGTTAATGGCAGCGCCGTGAAATGAAATCCAGCTTTTCACGGCGACACCCAGTGAGGCAATCTTTTTGTCGCCAACCCACACACCGGTGTATTCCTCGCCTTTTTTTGCCTCGATATTCAACTCCGCCAGCGCCTGTATGATTCCTTCCTGTATGTTTGACATGAACAGGTGAAGGTCGCGGTCCCTGCGAACGAGATTGAAGATGAAGTAGACGACAAGTTGTCCCGGCCCGTGATAGGTAACATCTCCCCCGCGTTCGATGAAATAGGGTTGGACCTTGAGATTTTCGTAATTCTGTTTGTGGCCGTCTTTCCCGACTGTTATTACCGGAGGATGTTCAACGAGAATGATGGTATCACGGGCCATGCCTTCTTTGCGAAGTTTGACAAGTCCCCGCTGCCATTCGAGTACGCGTTCGAACTCGATTTTCCCCAGTTTCAGGACCCAACCCGGAAAAGCGTTATCCGTCATAGTTCTTACTACTTAGCGAAGCTGCAAAAGCAACTTGCGGGGATCAGCCAGATACTCGTGTACCCGGTGCAGGAACTGGACGGCGACGTGGCCATCGATTAGCCGGTGATCGAATGACAGGCCAAAGCTGGAGATGTCGCGGATAGTAATTTCGCCTTTGACGACCCACGGCTTCTTGACTATGGCATGAACACCGAGGATAGCCACCTGCGGCTGATTTATTATTGGCGTTGATGCCGTGGCACCGAACATGCCGGCGTTAGTGACTGAGAACGTACCACCGCTGACATCATCGGGAGTTAATTGGTTTTTCCTGGCCCTGTTTCCGATAGAGTCAATTTCGACGGCAAGCTCGACTATGGTTTTCTTGTCGGCGTCTCTGATGACAGGGACAATCAGACCTTCATCGCGGGCGACTGCGATTCCGATATTGAAGAAGTTTTTGAAGATAATCTCTTTTTCGGTCATGGAGGCGTTCAATTTCGGAAATTCATGCAACGCCGCGCAAACGGCCTTGATGATGAACGGCATGTAAGTAATTTTGGCGCCATAACTGGCTACAAAGGATTTCTTGATCTCTTCGCGGTATTTCACAAGTTCGGTGAAGTCGATATCTTCGAATGTGGTCACGTGCGGTGAGGTCTGCACCGATTTGAGCATGTGATCGGAAATCATCTTCCTTATTCCGGCGAGCGGCACGCGGGTTTCCCGTTTGTTGGCCGGAAGTGGCTCAAACGTAGGAATCTCTACTTTTATGAGAGGTTCACGGGGCGCTTCTTCCGCGACTTTCGCGGCGGCCGGAGCAGCCGGTGCTGATACCATAGGCGCCGGTGGTGCGGGAATTGGTCCCATGGTGAACCCAGCCGATGCCGAGCGGGCTTCGACGGCGCGCATGACATCATCGACCGTAACACGACCGTCTTTACCGGTGGGCGTGATGGTTGATGGATCCAGAGAATATTCGCGAATGAGGACTTTTACCTTGGGGGACATCTTGCCCTTACCGATTGCGGCGGTGGCTTTGACTTCGACCTGTGGCTTCGGCGGCGGTGCAGCAGCGGGGGCGGCCTTTTCGGCTTTTGGTGTCTCGGCAGGTTTGGCCGGCGGAGGCGCTACAGCCGCTCCCTTGCCATCGTCAATAACAGCTATGCGGGTACCCACCGGGACGACATCCCCTTCTTTGGCAAATTGATGAGTAAGAGTTCCCTCTGCCTCGGCCGGAATTTCGACATTGACTTTATCAGTCATCAATTCCACCAGAGCTTGATTCAGTTTTACGGGATCTCCGATTTTGACTTTCCACTCGAGAATCGTGCCCTCAAGCACCGATTCTCCCATCTGAGGGACCAAAACATCTAATGCCATCTTCGTGTCCTCTTATCTCAAATTACAGACTATTTCTTATGGGTGATAACGTAGGTAATATACAGAATGTTCACCATTGTAGTCAAGATTTCGAAACAAGTTGCGCCGCTCAGTTGACTTCGAGCATTTTCTCGAGAGCCAGAAGAGCTTCGCTTCTAACGGGTTCCGCGACCCGAATCGGCTTTATGGTGGTCAGGTTTTCCAGCGTGTAAGCGAGATCATTGAGGGTCGTTCGATACATATTGGCACATACCGGACATGTCTGGCCGGATAGTTCGATTATGGTCTTATCGGGATTTTCGTGGGCCATCCGGTTAATCAGATTTATTTCGGTGCCGATCGCAATCGTCGAACCGGCAGGCGCATTGTGGCAGTAATCAACGATGAATTTCGTAGAACCGGCGGCATCGGCCAATTCGACAACCTCGTGAGGGCATTCCGGATGCACGACAACTTTCACACCGGGGTACTGCTGTCGTACTTCCCGGACGTGGTCGGCGGTGAAGTTGGTGTGAACGTGGCAGTGCCCTTTCCAGAGAATCACCCTGGCCTTGTCTATTTGTTCGGGAGTCAGGCCACCGCTTTCGCGGGAGAAATCCCAGATCACCATTTCTTCAGGTTTCAGTCCGTATTTTATACCGGAGTTATATCCGAGATGTTCGTCGGGGAAGAAGAAAAGTTTCTCGCGCTGTGCGAACGCCCATTTATAGGCAGCATCGGCGTTGGAGGAAGTACAAATCAAGCCACCGTGCTTACCGGTGAAAGCTTTGAGGCCTGCGGCGGTGTTCATGTATGAGATCGGCATGAAGACCTGATCGCCACCGAATTCCTCAAGATATTTCCACGCTTCGAGCACATCGGCCATTTCCGCCATATCGGCCATCGGGCAACCTGCGAGTGGATTAGGCAGAAACACTTTTTTGGATTCAGCGGTCAGGATATCCGCCGACTCAGCCATAAAGTGCACGCCACAGAAAACGATGTATTCAACATCTTTCTGCTCAGCAGCAATTTTTGACAGGCCGTAGCTGTCCCCGACATGATCACCGTGAGCGACGACTTCTATGCGCTGATAGTGATGAGTGAGGATTACGAGTTTAGTCCCCAGTTCTTTTCTGGCTGCTGTGATACGCTGCTTGAGGTCGTCGGTGGTGGCCTCTCTATATAGCTGTGGGAGCGAAAAATACATTGTATTATTGTTCCTTGTCTTTGCGCGCTTTCTGCTTTTCCCGGGCGATTTTTTTCATGACGAGTTCGTGTTTCTCCGTCGAGTGTCCCGGGCTCACTTTGGCTTTCGGGTCAATATAGCTTTTGGCGTTGTTAACGGCAATAGCCACTTCGCCACATCCGGTGGATATCAGTTTGAGCTTTCCATCGTAGGTAACGATATCCCCGGCCGCATAGACGCCATCGATATTGGTACGCATGCGGCTGTCTACTTTGATAGCGTTTTTGTCGATTTCGAGTCCCCATTGTCCGATAGGTCCCAGATTGGTAATAAAGCCGACATTAAAGATAACGGCATCGACCTTAAGCCGATGTTGCTCGCCGGTTTGCGTTTGCACTATGGTACAGTGCCGCACCCGGTCTTCACCTTCAATCTCCTTTAGCTCCCAGAATGGGAATCTTAGTTTCACGGACGAATCCATCACCTTGCGCACGGAGTCTTCGTGAGCCGAGAAGAAATCGTTGCGATGGATGTGGGTAATGGATCGCGCCACCGGTTCGAGCATCATGGAATAATCGAAGGCGGAGTCGCCGCCACCGACTATGAGAATATCTTTGTCGACAAAATCGTTGAGTCGGCGGACGAAGTAGTAGACCCCGGCGCCTTCGAGTTGCCTGATATTGGGGATATCCAATCGTTTTGGTATATAGGCTCCGAGTCCGGCGCAGACCACAACGGTTTTAGACAGGTGTTCATTTTTTTCGGTGGTGAGTTTGATAATCCCGTCCGGGCGTTTTTCCAGACCGATCACTTTTTCCTCGAGACAGTAGGTGTGTTCGTACTGATCGGCCTGGCGGCGAAGCAGTTTGACGAGGTCCTTGGCCAGTACTTTCGGAAAGCCGGCGACATCGTAGATGTATTTTTCCGGATAGAGCGCCATCAGGCCCCCGCCAACCTCACCGAGCATGTCGATGACTTTGGATTTGGTGCGACGCAGTCCGCTGTAGTACATACCGTAGAGGGCGACCGGGCCGGCGCCTATGAATGTCACTTCGTAAGTGTCTTTTGTCGTTGCGACAGAGTGCATGTTCAGGTCAACTTTTTGATGACTTCGATAATCTCATCGTAGCTGGCTTGACCTCTCTCGCCGAAGATTATTTTCCCGTCGGGGCTAAACGCGTAAACGGTTCTCAATACGCCCTTGCCGGCCGGTTTCTGAGAGCGGAAGGCGGCCAGTACTTTTTCGCCGGGGTCGGAGAGAATGGGAAAACCGAAGTTCTTCTTCCCGGTGTAATTCAGATGGGAGGCAACGGAAGCCGAATTTATTGCCAGCACCTGTGTGTTCAACGCCTCGAACCGAGGTCGATAATGCTCTAACGCCGCGAGCTGGCGGTTTCAGCCGGGGGTATTGTTCTTGGGGTAGAATACAACAACGGCGAATTTGCCTCTCAGATCCGCTGACGACAACCTGCCTCCGGTCGATGCCTCGAGGTCGAATTCAGGAACGGGTGTGCCGACCGGGAGCGGGAGAGATTCCTTCTTACCCATTTAACTACCTTCCTTCTGCTTATCTGCTTTCTCAATCTTGGCCCAGCTATCGCGCAATTGCACGGTGCGATTGAAAACCTTGTGATTGTCGGTCGAGTCTTTCGAATCGACGCAGAAGTAACCGTGTCTCAGGAACTGAAACTTCGCACCGGCGGCAGCCGTTGCCAGACCCGGTTCAACAAAACAGTCCTCTATAACCTCCAGCGAATCCGGATTGAGGTTGGCTTTGAAATCTTCTTCTTCATCCGGATCTTCGCGGGTGAAAAGGTGGTCATACAATCTAACCTCTGACTTGATAGCGTGGGCAACCGATACCCAGTGCAGGGTGCCTTTGACTTTGCGTCCATCGGCGGCTGACCCGCTCTTGGTGGCGGGGTCATAGGTGCACCTGAGTTCGATTATTTCGCCGGTTTTTTCGTCTTTGACGACTTTTTCGCATTTGATAAAATAGGCATGCTTCAGGCGAACCTCACGTCCGGGCGACAGGCGGAAGAATTTCTTCGGCGGGTCCTCACGAAAATCATCACGCTCGATATATATTTCCCGGGTGAACGGAATCTTTCGAGTGCCCATGGACGGATCTTCGGGATTGTTGACAGCATCGAGTTCCTCGACTTTGTCTTCGGGATAATTCTCGATAACGACTTTTAACGGTCTGAGGACGGCCATCACTCTCGGAGCGGTCGGATTTAAGTCTTCACGGAGGCAATGTTCCAGCAGAGCGATATCGACCATGCTGTCTCGCTTTGCCACACCTACTTTATCGAGAAAGGTGCGGATGGCCGACGGAGAATAGCCGCGGCGGCGGAAGCCGCAGATGGTCGGCATCCGGGGATCATCCCAGCCGTTCACGTATCCCTCTTCGACCAGCGCCCGCAGTTTTCGTTTGCTCATCACCGTGTAGGTGAGATTCAGACGGGCGAACTCAATCTGTTGCGGGTGGAATATGTCCAGCTGCTGAATAAACCAGTCGTAGAGCGGCCGGTGATCTTCAAATTCCAGTGTACAGATAGAGTGTGTAATCTTTTCGAGGGAATCGGACTGTCCGTGTGTCCAATCGTACATGGGATAGATACACCATTTATCGCCGGTACGGTGGTGACTGGCGTGCAGAATGCGATACATGACGGGGTCGCGCATATTCAGATTACCGGAGGTCATATCGATTTTGGCGCGAAGCACTTTGGCGCCATCGGGGAATTCACCTTCACGCATCCTCTCGAACAGATCAAGATTTTCTTCGACCGAACGATTGCGGCAAGGGCTTTCTTTGCCCGGTTCGGTGAGGGTGCCGCGATGGTTACGGATTTCATCGGCGCTTAAATCATCGACATACGCTTTACCGTCTTTAATCAGCTTGACAGCAAATTCGTAGAGTTGTTCGAAATAATCAGAGGCGTAAAATAGGCGGTCTTGCCAGTCGGCGCCGAGCCAGCGGATGTCTTCTATTATGGATTCGACGAATTCAGCTTCCTCTTTGATAGGATTGGTATCATCGAACCTGAGATTGAACAGTCCGTTGTAGTCGCTTGCGATTCCATAGTTGAGCCATATAGACTTGGCATGCCCGATATGAAGGTATCCGTTGGGTTCCGGAGGGAAGCGCGTGTGCACGCGAGCGTCGTTTTTATTGTTCAGAATATCCTCATCGATGATATCCCGGATGAAGTTGGTCGGCTTGCCGGCGTCTGTATTGTCGGCCGGCGGATTTGTTTTTTCGTTATTTTCCATAGATTCACTTTGCCTGTCGTGGGGCCATTTAATTATCCTGATGCCTCTGGTATCGAATTATATAACCTCAAATTAGCTTTTGTTCCGGCGACTTATGACCTGAGCGTCGTCAGCCTCCATGCGGCTGATTCGGTTGAACCGACCGGTTAGACCAATAACAAGCCAATCGGCCCACGGTTCAATAAATAGCCGCGTCCCCGGATTATTTTGGCAGACGAGCCAACTGTTCGAAGAGTTGCTCGTTGTCCGGAAGTTGAGACAATTTGAGCCGCTCAATGTACCGGATAATACCCTGCTTATCGATTAGAAAGACCGCACGTTCGGAATATCCCCGGTCGGTAAAGACGCCGTATTTCTGCGCGACTTCGCCGTGCGGGTAATAGTCCGACATCAGGGGAAACGACAGACCTCCGAGCGACTTTGCCCATGCCTTATGGCAGGGTACGGAATCGACCGACACGCACAGTAACTGGCAGTCATAACTATCGAACTTCTCAAATACACGCTGGTACTCGGGTATCTGGGTGGCACAAACCGGCGTCCAGTCTCCCGGGTAGAAGGCCAACACGACGTTCTTGCGACCCCGGTACCATGCCAGGTTAAGCTCCCCCTCGTTGTGGGTCGGGAGAGTAAAATCGGGCGCCGGGTCGTTGACCTCTAACCTGACCATATTTTTGTTAAGATGCTGCGCCTGGTCAGAACTCATTCTTCGTAATCTCCATAGAGATCTTCTTCGAAATTGTCGATATCGTCTTCGACGGTTTCATCAGTCAGAAAGTCCGGGTCGTCTTCGGTCCACTCCGAAAACTTACTCTTTGGAGCGCCACACACGGGGCACATATCGGGCAGCTCTTCCCCATCGTGAACATAGCCGCACACCTCGCACACATACTCCATCAGTTTATCCTCCAGAACATAGAAGTCACGTTTGCTAATGCTCCATTGGTGATGTGTCACCGTACTCAAACCAGAAATAGTTGCCGGAAAGAGCTTCCTTCTCCGCCATCAGAAGTTCATAATGACCGTGTTCTTCTTCGGCCAACTGATCAAAGACGGCACTGAAGAACGGGTCGTCGATAAGTTCTTTTTCTTCCTGGTAGTATTTAGTTGCCGCCAGTTCGGCCTCAATGGCCAGGTTTATGAAGTCCATCTCGGTTTTTCTCTCTTCGAGATGACCTTTACGAAAGACTTCGGCCAACGCCGTAAGACCTTTAGCGGGCAGTTCCCCGATCTCGCCACCTACATACTTGCGGTACATATCGAGCAGGGTTGTTTTGTGCCGGGCTTCATCGTCGCGTAGGCCTTCGAGTTTCCTTTTAGCGTCCTGATTGGTGGCTTTTTCAAACAACAGATTGTAGAAATAATAGCCGTCTTCTTCTCCTTTGATGGCCACTTTAAGGACGCGGGCAACTTGTTCTTTTGAGTCTGACATTGTTCCTCGTTATGTATTTGGTTCTGATTTTCTATCGATATGTTCTACGGCCTTTTTCATTCTTTCGATAACAGTGGGTTTGGCCAGTAATACCAGTACGTCATACAGGCCGGGACCGTTGGGGACACCGGAAACCGCCAGGCGGGTCGGATGAATCAAGCGTGCTTTTTTTATTTCTTTCTCCTCGGCCAGTTGATTGAGCGCCGCTTCAGTCGAATCGTGCGTAAACGGCTCGAGTTTTTCAAAGCGCCCGGCCAGTTCGGTCAGCAGCACCGCTGCCTCGGGGGTGAAATTTTTAGCCTCGGCCTGCGGATCGTAGGTGTAGTCGAAGCTGAAGAAGTATGAACCCATAGACACGAAATCCGTCAATCGGCGTGCACGGTCTTTTAGCGTTCGAACAACGGCTCTCAGATATTCCCACCTTGTTTCCAGCCAGTACTTGGTGGTCAATCCGGCATCAACCAACATCGGCGCCACCATAGTAGCCAGCTCATGGTCCGTTTTCATCTGGATATGTTCGCGGTTGAAGGCTTCGAGCTTCTCTTCATCGAAAACGGCATTTGAAGCATTGAAGTTATCCGGATTGAATATGTCAACTAATTCGTTGACAGTATATATTTCGCGGTCCGTTTTGGGTGACCATCCAAGCAGACAGAGGAAATTGAACATGGCCTCCGGCAAAATGCCTTCCTCGCGATACTGGCCGACATCTTTATCGCCGAGCCGCTTTGAGACCTTCTTTTTATCAGGTCTGAGAATCAGGGGCAGGTGTCCGAAAACCGGCAGAGTGTATCCGAGAGCACGATAGATGTGAATCTGCTTAAATGTATTCGTAATGTGATCATTGCCTCTGATGACGTGGGATATCTTCATGTCGTGGTCATCGACAACCACCGCAAGATTGTAGGTGGCCGTACCATCGGAGCGGGCTATGATAAAATCCTCAATCTCGCTGTTTTGCCGTTTCAGTTCACCTGAGACGATGTCTTTAAAAGTCGTTTCCCCATCGGGGATTTTGATTCGGACAACGAACTGCTCGCCGGCCTGCAATTTTTTCTGAATCTCACTCTCCGAAAGACCGAGGCAACGACGGTTATACTGCAGGGGGCCTTTGATTTTGCGGGCTTCTTCCCTGTCTTGTTCCAGCTGCTCGGACGTGCAGAAGCAGCGGTAACCGTATCCGCTTTCGAGAATTTCGTGAGCTTTCTTATTGTAAATATCCAATCTTTTTGATTGGTAGACGATTTCTTCATCCCATTTAAGACCGAGCCATTCCAGGGCGGCCAGGATCGGCTCTATGAGCGCCTGATCGCTCCTCGCGGCATCGGTATCCTCGATTCTGATCAGGAAATTGCCGCCGGTATGTCGGGCATACAGGAAATTGGCGATCGCCATTCGAGCGGTACCTACGTGCAGGTATCCCGATGGTGAAGGCGCGATGCGGACTCTAACAGGGTTGTTGCTCATCAGTTCCTTACACTAAGATAGAGGGTCCCGATCATCCGTGGTCGGCTGACCCGGCGGATTGTTGTCCGGCGGTGGTGGTGGCGGAGGCGGAGGAGGAGTATATGACGGAGGCGCTTGTGGCTGTTGCGGAGGCATACTATATTGAGCCACCGGCTGCTCCTCTATCTTGCTGAGGTTAAGCTCAAATCCTCCGACGAGTTTGGCTACGAGGTTGTAAATGAACCCTCCGATAACGCACGCCAGAGTTCCGAAAAAGGCTGAAGAGATGGCCATCATGAATGGTATGATAATCATCATCACACCCGCCCCGGCTGCACCGAAATCGAGTTCGCCGGTTTCAAACCCGGGCACCTGCGACATTATCGCCAGGATGAAACTCAGGAAAAACCCGTAGATGATGCCGAAGATGAATCCGACGACCAAATTTACGAAGAAAGCCACCTTCGTAAGCGGCCAGATAGGAATGGATTTTAACTCGTACCGCATAATTTACCCTTCCGCCTTAGACTTTAATTCTAAGCCGAATGGTATAACAGAAATAATATCAAGGCAACAGCAAAAAGAGCTATTTCCAGATAGATTTTTCAGGAAAAATCAGCTGTAATTGACGGCCATAATTCGAAAGAGAGAATATGGGCATGTGCCGGTCGGAATCAAGGCAATATGACGGGCGTGCGGTTACCTCAGAGAGCTTACAGCACACATTCCTTGAGAATAAACCGGGCATCGACGGCCTTGCACATATTCTTGTCCGGAGAGGCAATAAACGGATTTATGTCGATCTCCGAGAAACAGTCGAAATCGCTGACCAGTTGAGACAGCCTCAGCAGCGTCTCTTCGAGAGTCTTAACATCGACCGGCGGAGCACCTCTAAAACCGGTAAGCAGCCGGTACGATTTGATAGACTGGATCATATCGGCGGCGCTGGCGTCAGTGAGCGGGTTTATTTTGAAGGAAACGTCTTTCATCACCTCGACATAGATACCGCCCAGCCCAAACATGAGCAGTGGACCGAATGAAGGATCGATGACCATTCCCATGACGGTTTCAATGCCGCCTGAAATCATGGCTTGCATGGCCACGGAGAATTTCTCTCCCGGTTCCACTTTGCCAACCCGTCTTTTGAGTTCATTGAAGGCATCGCGGACTTCCTTATCGTTTCTCAGGTCGACCATAACGCCGCCGAATTCTGTCTTGTGCAAAATAGCGGGAGTATTGATTTTCATCACTACCGGATAGCCGGTGGTGTTGGCACCTTCAACCGCCTGTTTAGCGCTTGAAGCATATTTGTATCCTGCCGCCGGAATTCCGTAAGCATTGAGAATCTCAATTGCCTGTTCACCGACAACGGCCCGGCCGCCGTTTTCGAGTGCGTTTTTGAGGATTTTTCTGACTTTATCGGAATCGACGTTAAAAGTCTGATACTTGCCCTTCGGTTTGCTGAGCCATGTCTTGTGTTGTGAGATTGTAGAGAGGGTCTTCGCAATGGCTTCCGGAAATATGTAAACCGGGATATTGTTTTCCTTGAGATACTCGATGCCGGCGGAACCTTCTCCAGCCCCCATGAAACAAGCCAGAACAGTTTTCCTGGTATCCTTGAGCGACTCGTGAATATTCTTGGCGACTTCGAGTTGATTGATGGTCACCGGTGGCACGAAGATCGGTATGATGGAATCGTAGCGGTTGTCATTCTTGACAGCATCGAGCGTCATGCGAAATTCCTTACCGGCCGCACCGGCTACCATATCCATCGGATTTGAAAACGAAGCTTCGGCAGAGATGAATTTCTTCAATTTGGCCACCGTTGACGGTGATAGCGGAGGCATTTCCATTCCGTTGTTTATGAGCGCATCGGTAGCGAGAATCCCGGGGCCCCCGGCGTTGGTGACGACAACTACCCGGTTTCCCTTGGGAACGGGCTGTTTCGCAAGCGCGGCGGCGACGTCGAACAATTCCTCGACCGTATCGACACGCATCACCCCGGTTTGCTCAAAGAGAGCGTCCACTCCAACGTCGAGACCAGCCAGCGCACCGGTATGTGACGAGGCTGCTTTTGCGCCGAGCTTGGTACGACCCGACTTCACCGCCACGATCGGTTTAACACGTGATACTTCACGGGCAATGCGGGTGAAGTTGAGCGGATTACCGAAGTTCTCGAGGTACATCAGAATAATATCCGTGTCGGGATCATTTTTCAGGTAGGCCAAAATGTCATTTGATGATATGTCTGCCTTGTTTCCGATAGATGCCACGTATGAAAATCCAATTCCCAATTCCTTGGCATGGTTCATAATAGCTTCACCCATAGCACCGGACTGGGTGATAAAGCCGATGCGTCCCTGTTTGGGATAGGTTTTGCCGAAGGTAGCGTTGAGGCAGACATCGGGATTAGTATTTACCACACCGAAACAATTCGGGCCGATCATCCGCATGCCATATTCATGTACAATTTCGAGGACTTCGGTTTCCCGTTTCTTCCCTTCCCGTCCTACCTCGGAGAAGCCGGCCGATATCACGACCAAACCTTTGACGCCTTTTTCGCCGCACTGTTTGGCAACGCCTTTGACGAATTCTTTTGGTACGATGATAATGGCGAGATCTACAGCGTCAGGTACATCAAGAATAGTCGAATATGCCTTGATAGAATGAATAACCGCTGCTTTCGGGTTGACCGGGAATACTTTGCCGTTAAACTCGGCGACAAGGATATTGTGAAGAGTTTCACGACCTATGGTGCCTTTTCGGGTCGAAGCACCGATGACTGCGACCGACTTTGGCTTGAATATGGCATCTAATTGTTGTTTCATATCTTATTTCATTACTTAAAGTTAGCGCATCGTGCGATTTGTTGTTCCATGGCAAGCGACGTATAAAAAGGCAGCTTAACCTATAGACTATATCGTCGTTTAGCCTAAAAGAATCAATATAATCCCCGTGAAAAGTCAAGTCAAAGTTGGCCTTTTACTTGAACATTTGCGGCTTTGCGCCGCTAAAGAAAGCCGCCCGGAAAATTCCGGGCGGCAAAATGATCGAATCACTGGCCGGATTACTACTTCTTCTTCTTGTCTTTGTCGGCCTCTGCTGCCTTCAGAGTGGCCTGCGCTGCCGCCAGTCGAGCAATCGGCACGCGGTAAGGTGAACATGACACGTAGTCGAGGCCAATCATGTCACAGAAGTGAATTGACTGAGGATCGCCGCCATGTTCGCCGCAGATGCCAACTTTAAGGTCAGGGCGGGTCGCACGGCCCTTTTCAAAGCCTATCCGGATCAGCTGACCCACGCCAGTCTGGTCGATACTGACAAACGGGTCACCCGGCAGGATGCCGTTGGCTACATAGTAGTTGAGAAACTTACCGGCGTCATCGCGCGAGAATCCCATAGCCATCTGCGTCAGGTCATTGGTACCAAAGCTAAAGAACTCCGCTTCGGAAGCAATCTCATCGGCAGTCAGGGCCGCTCGCGGTATTTCTATCATAGTCCCGACAAGATAGTCGAGCTTTTTGATTCTCTTCTTGTTGATAACTTCGTTGGCAACTCTCTGAATTACCTCTTTCTGGTTTTTCAGTTCGTTGATGTGTCCGACCAGCGGCACCATTATTTCCGGTCTGACAGGTTTCTTGTCTTTGGAAACCTCACAGGCGGCTTCAATGATAGCCCTGGTTTGCATCTCGGTGATCTCCGGAAAGACGATACCGAGGCGGCATCCGCGGTGACCGAGCATCGGATTCAACTCGCTGAGTTCATCGATCCGTTGAATGACTTTCTTGAGGCGCTCCATATCCTCTTCGTACTCGTCACTCTTTTTGTCCAGTTCCTCGATCTGCCGTTCGATCTCGGCCCTTCTGGGCAGAAATTCGTGAAGCGGCGGGTCGAGAGTACGGATCGTAACCGGATACCCTTCCATAACGTCAAAGATCTTCTTGAAATCTTTTTTCTGGAAGACCAGCAGCTTATCCAGAGCCGCCTGACGTTCCTCGGTGGAGTCGGCCAGAATCATCTCCTGCACGATGGGTATGCGATCCTCGGCGAAGAACATGTGTTCCGTGCGGCACAGACCAACACCTTCGGCTCCGAACTTGAGGGCCTGCTGAACATCGCGCGGAGTGTCGGCGTTTGTTCTGACGCCAAGACGGCGCACTTCATCGGCCCAGCTCATGAATTCGGCAAACTCACCGGAGAGTTCGGGTTCTATGGTCGGAACTTCGCCCATCATGACTTCACCGGTGGAGCCATTGAGGGTGATAGTTTCGCCTTCCTTGATGATCAATTTGCCGACCTGAAAACGCTTCTTGGCAGCGTTGACGCGGATGGCTTCGGCTCCTGAAACGCAGCACTTACCCATACCACGGGCAACCACAGCGGCGTGAGACGTCATACCACCGCGAGCGGTAAGAATACCGACAGCAGCATTCATACCTTCGATATCATCCGGGTTAGTCTCTTCACGGACGAGGATAGAGGCATGATGACCACCGTGGCGGACAACATCTTCAGCAGTAAAGTATACTTTGCCGGAGGCAGCCCCGGGGGAGGCCGGAAGACCGCGAGCAATTACCTCGAAAGTCGCTGCCGGGTCCAGGCTCGGGTGCAGAATCTGGTCGAGCTGCCGGGGTTCGATTCTCAGTAGAGCTTCTTCCTTGGTGATCAACTTCTCTTTGACCATATCGACAGCGCATTTAACCGCAGCCTGTACGGTGCGTTTTCCGTTTCGAGTCTGAAGCATGAAGAGTTCGTTTTCCTGAATCGTGAACTCGAAATCCTGAACATCGCGATAATGTTTCTCCAGACGAGTGGTAATCTCCTTCAACTGCTTGAAGACCTTGGGCATCTCATCAGCCAGTTGAGAGATTGGTTGCGGCGTACGAATACCGGCAACGACATCCTCTCCCTGGGCATTGATCAGATACTCACCGTAGAATTCCTTGTCGCCGGTGGACGGGTTGCGTGTGAAGCCAACACCTGTTCCGGAGTTGTTGCCCATATTACCGAATACCATCGCCTGAATATTGACGGCCGTTCCCAGATCGGAAGGGATATCATTCATGCGCCTGTATGAAATCGCCCTGGGGGTGTTCCAGCTGCGGAAGACGGCGTCACGAGCCATACGCAATTGCACAAAGGGATCATCGGGGAATGCTTCGCCCGATTTCTTTTTGACGATCTGCTTGAATTTCTTGACGATATCTTTAAGGTCATTGACCTGCAGGGAGCTATCCTGTTTGACACGACGCTCTGTTTTCTTTTTCGAGATTACCTGTTCAAACAGATCTTTGTCGATGCTCAACACGACGTTTCCAAACATGGATATAAAACGCCGGTAGTTATCGAGGGCGAACCTGGCATTACCGGTTTTCACACCCAGACCCTCAACCGTAGTTTCGTTTAGCCCCAGGTTAAGGATGGTGTCCATCATGCCCGGCATGGAGAACTTGGCGCCTGAGCGGACCGAGAACAACAGCGGATCCTGAGTGTCGCCGAATTTTTTTCCGGTCGCTTTTTCGACCATGGCAACATACTTCTCCAGTTCTTCATCTATCTGCTTGGGGACTTCAAGCGAATTTTCATAATAGATATTGCATGCTTCGGTCGTGATCGTAAAACCGGGAGGCACGGGAATGCCGGCGTTGCACATTTCGGCCAGGTTGGCTCCTTTTCCGCCGAGCAGGTCCTTCATAGAGGCATCGCCTTCGGCTTTGCCGCCACCGAAGAAGTAGTAATATTTCCCAGAAAAAGACAGTTTGGTGCTCGTTGTCTTGGCTGCCTTGGTTGTCTTGGCCTTCTTGGTGGCCGGTTTGTTGCCAGCCTTTTTGGGTGCCTTCTTTGCAGTGCTTCCCTTTCCCTTGGCCGATTTTGCTGTCTTCTTAGGGGCAGCTGCTTTCTTAGCGGACATACCTGTCTCCCTTGTTTACATGGTCTAAATTTTTCGGGAATCTATCAAAAAAAGACCCACAACGCAATAAAAAAGGCGATTGAGTTGGTCAAATATACCTCAATCGCCCAAGAAACTTTACCTGTGACACTTTACATCGTGAAGAACCGTTCTCCGTTAATGATTTTCTCCAGTATCCGAATGGTCTTTTCAACCGGTGAATGCATAATATCGGTCGTATTGTAGGTAGAACGGACTACTTCACGGGGAGCAATGAAGTTGGATTTACCGCGGCCCCCGCGAGCCTTCTTTTTGTGAGTCAAGTTATACTGTCTTTGGTACTCCTTGGCTTTCTCCTTGTGCATTTGATAGTACCGACGCTGATATTCCCGGCGGGCTTCAGCTGTCGATAACGCCCCCGTTCGCTTAGCTTTCCTCCCTTCGGTTTTTGCTTGAGTGGTAGTGTTGGTTTTGGCTGGAGTACCTTTCTTCGTCCGAGCCATTAACTACCTCACTTTCCCTGTGTAATTGACGTGGCTACCCTTTGTACTGTCTATACCTACACTTCTACCCTGGTTCCACCACCAAGCTAATTATAGCTGCTCTTTGATTCTTGTCAAGGAAAATTTTTCATATTCTTCATTTTCTTTGCTATAAGTTTCGAACCGTTAAAGACTTAGTTGTGTGCTATTTTTATGGCGAGCTAACCTATTGTTGTTACATGTTTTATACTGCTATGCCTCAGAACCTATAACCCCTTGTATGGCATATGATAGATGAGTTTTGCGATAAAATTAGACATACAATTACTGCGCAACATATATTTTATACGCTTCTCGGCACCATAAGTTTAAGCGAAAATGAAGTTAACAAAAAATCCCACCGCCGGATGGCGGTGGGATTTATAACCAAATCGTCAGCTACTATCCTAAGCTGCCTTTGATTTCAAATGTTTAACAATCTCCATCACGGCATAGCCGGCGACAAGCAGAACAAGTAGCCAGAATAGCAGCTGATACAACGCTGAGTAACTGGCATTCTCGGTTCCGGTGGCGTTGAAGGCCTCGATACCCCATCCTTTCAGGAATTGCATACGGTTAATGAATAGCGAAATACGCGCCATCACCGTAAACCCGAACGAAGCTCCGAAGCCGATCATCAGAACCCAGATGCCGAAGGTGGCAACGCCGCCGAAGACACCGGTGTGGGCCTTGGAGAAAAAGAAATATACCAGGCCCGCAACCACTCCGGCGAATATCAGAAGTTGGGACAGTCCCGAACTGACATCGAGGAGATTAAATGAACCATGGCCAAAGAAGTTGGCCCAGTCGATAGTCGCCATGGTGTCGTAGAGTTGCTTGTTTACTCTGTTGGACATTTCCAGCGGCACGGCGATACCGGCCGAGATGCCGATATACATAGCCATCGGCCAGCGCGACACCCACTGGTATTTCATCGAGAAGCGGGTCCACATGAGCATCCCCAGAAAAGCCGGTACAAGGTACCAGGGCTTGGATGAATCGAGCCACAGCAAGTACCAGCTGCCGTCCTCGAGTCGCTCGAACACCAGCTTCGGAATCAGCCCGTTATGCCAGAGCAGAATGGCAAAATAGCCGGCGGCCACACCGGTAACGATGTGTTCGGCGATTTTGTAGAAGGGGTTGTCCTTATACAGAAACGAAAAGGTTGCCAGCGTAAGGAAAGCGGCAAACGTTGTCCAGAAGAAAGTAGTGAAATCCATGCTTATTTCCCCCCTTCCATTTTCGTTCTACGACGACTGACAAAGTAGCCGACATTTCCGAGAATGATGAAGGCGATAATCATCATGTGAGCGTACAGCTGGACTCTCATACCATCTTTGGCCAATCCCGGGTTATCAGCCAGGTCTTCATACTGGGCGGCACCGAGCATGCCGCCCATGATGCCGAAATATCTGGCCTGAACCGTAGAAGGGATAGTACTGGGCGGTGACTTACTCCGGTCACACCGATAGCCAGCGGGAAACCGTATCGTCCCTGACCGTAGGAGATCCAGTAGTCGGTCGAGTTGGTGCCGGAGATATCGATCACGCAGGCGAGGTCATCGTAGTTTTGCACGCCGTTCATCATCGGCATGGAATCCAGTGGCGTACCGTAGTAGTCGAGTCGGGAACGGCAGTCGGAAGTTCTGCCCCATACTGAGAATGATGATGGCGGGATACGGTTTATATCCGAGGAAAACAGTAGTCGATGCCGTTGACGATTTCGCGTGGCGGATAAACGACCCCGTTGTATTCTTTCTCCAGTTTAAGAGAGTCTGAGATATCCCGAATGGCCTGATCAGCCATACCGGGGGCGTTCTGAGACAGCGCCGTGAAGAGCACTTTCAGGTTCTTGCGCCAGCACTGTTCGACAATTGCGTATGTCATTGGATGCAGCTCCGCCAGTGAGCCCGGGTCATAGTCAATGGGAACCATGACTATTTCGCCGGGTGGGAGAGTATCGACGAAGTCAAAGATCGCTTCTACTTCCGGCTCAACCAGAATGGGTACGGGAAATTCAAAGGCATATGTAATAACGCATACGATAATCAGGAAAAGAAACACCCAGCGCCGGTCGAGCTTCATCAATCTATCAAATATATTCATAGCTCAGATCCTTATCCTTTCCCCATATATCCGCGTTCAATACCCAGGATGACTTTGAGAGCCGTGGCCACGATTCCAAGACCTACGCCGATGACGATAGCTCGCTGGGCGGCCAGGTTGGGCACGTTCATCAGCCAGTTGGCGAGTTTGGAGAGATACGGTGAGATGAATCCGAAGTACGGATTAAATCGCATCATCACTATCAAAGCAGCCAGCAGCAACAGCGATGCCATGAGGTTGCGTGCTCTAAAGGCTCGATAGGCTGCTGATGCGATGAAGAACGCCAACAGCGAAAACATTGTGGCAAATATCGGAATCAGGATATGGTCAAAGAAGGCTACAAACATGGTGCTCCTGGAGACCCTCGGCTGTCCGGAAATGGAAAGCCCAGGCGCTATCAAAAACGCCAATGAGAATCGTGCCGGCAAGGAACAGACCTGCCAGTCCCAGAAACAACGGTCGGCCACTTTCCTTGGCCTGCCTGGCCTGCATGAGCATAATGAGTGTAAGGTTCAGGCAGATAACAAACGGGAAGAACCAGCCCCAGCCGTCGCCTGTCTGAACCGTGAAGCCGAATAGCATCATGGTCACGACGCCGGTGAGAGTCAGGTATGAGTATCCCCAATTTGGTTTGCGGGTCACAATTTTGTCGACGGCTACGCGATACATCGACCACAGCCCTAAAGCCATGGCAAAGATTCCGATGATGATAGTCCAGTCGAGCAGAAATTCATAGACCCATTCAGATGATTCATGCGGTACGAAATACTGGAAGATCATGAATAATCCGAACAATCCCACGAGAAAAACAGGAATTTGTCTTTTCATAATTCAGATCCTCCTAATCCGCTACTTCAAACATGTTGACGAATTTAGCAGCCCAACCCCATTCGAGGTTGGCGGCGACCAGGCCGACGATGGCCAGAATAATCACCGCAGCTTTGGCGATGTCTTGAGCTTTCAGCGAGCCTAATAATATCGGCTCACGTCCGAGATACGCCGAAGCAGCATATAGTTCTTCACCGATGAGCGTATAATCGCAAGCAACGATAAAGAACGGTATTTGTGCGATTTCATCGGTACCGGCAATCTGGATCGAACCGGCAACGGCTCCGGTTTCGGCCAGAAGCAGCGACTCGGCGAAGAACTTACCCATGTAGACATTGGTCGCGGGCAGTTCACGCAGCATGATGCCGTTAACGGCGGCCACGTATGCAAACTGCAGACTGGTGACAAAGTGGACCGTATCTTCTTTGTAATCATCGGGGCGCCCTGCATCGAGATAGGCCGTCTTGACAACTTCCTGCGCCACCGCCATCACAACGGGGTCATAAGCCGGTACGAGCAGAGATGTCTGGTACTCGGCCACCCGTTTGGCAACACGACCCAGAATGGTAAATGACGCGATTGTCGCAACCATGTCGGCAGAGCCCAAACCCATTACATAGAGAATGGGGCGTCCCATTTCGGTGGCCCGGCCTATGGCATCATCGACCGCCTCTATTCCGGCCAGCGGCCTGACATAAAGGTCGGCGCCTCTGCGGGCTCTCTGGACAAAATAGGTGGTCAGGATACCAAAGCATATCACGAAGAAGAAGACCGGGGTGCGGTCGCCGTTGAACCATTGCCCCGAACTCTGGACCGGTCCTACGATTTCTGAGGAGGCCCGGTAGTCGGGATTTGCCGTAATGGCGTCTACGCGATAGTACATATCGCTGAAGTCAGGTAAATAATCGCGGGATGCTTTTTCCTTGGTGCCTACATTGTTGTACGTTGTCGCTCCGGCAGGAACGACACCGACGTCCACCCACGAACCATTTTGCGGATAGGCGGCGTGTGCTTCGGGTAGGCCCTCAAGGGCTGCGGCGATTTTCAGCTCGGTCTCTTTGACTCTCTGCTGCACCTGATCATCGCTCAGCGACGCAAACACGAGGCTAATCGAGTCCATCTGGCTGCCTTCCGGAGGAGCGGTGTATCCCGCGGCGAGGCGTGATCTCAGGAAAGAGAGAGTGTCACGAAGGTCCGGTATTGACGCCATAAGGTCCGGCATCCACCGAAAGACTTCGTACATCGTCACATTGTTCTTGCCCTGCCCGTCATCGGCTGACATTTTCCACTCAAGAGTAATGGTGTGTCCATGGTCGTTGTCGGTGTCGAAGGCTCTCAGCTCGGTAACCGGAGCCGGGAAAAGCGTAGAGTCGACAACAACTGAATCGGTAACACCAGGAGGAGTCTCCTGAGCGGAAGCAACGCCGAAGCTCAAAAGCAACGAGAGGCAAAGAATAATCAAATTATGCTTCATACAGTGCTCCCTTTTCGGTTAAGGGATATGTTTATTATATTAATTCCAACCAGTCTTTGAAGAGAAAAGTGATTCGTCCAACAAGCAAGGAGATGCGCCCCATCACGGTATAGCCAAACGACGCTCCGAAGGTGATCATGAGAATCCAGATGCCGACGCGTGATCCAACCCCGAAGGCGCCCTTGTGCTCCTTGGAGAAGAAGAAATATATCAGGCCGCAGAACACACCGAGGAAAATGACCCAGTTGCTGAGCATCACGACCAACTGCCCGGTGGCAGACATATCGAGATTTGACAGAAACGATCCTATGCCCTGCCATTCTTTGCCCAGCAGCGGCACGAAAGTAGACGAAACCTGCTTTATAAAATCGGACCTGAGATAGCGAATGAAATTAAGTCCGGCCGTAGTTCCCACAATGAAGGCCAGCGGCCATCGTGAGATCCAACCACCTTTGGGCGACAGTCGCATCAGCAGCATAATGCCCAGGATAACGGGAATATAGAAGAAGAAGTTGTAGTCGCCGGGCTGCGGTTGGACTTTGAAAGATGAGGCCAGTCCTTCGGACAAACGCGGGATCAAATTCTGTACGATGGTGGTCCAGAACCCGACGCACATCCAAAAGGCCGCCGATACACCCACAAACAGATGCTCGGCGAACTTGTAAAACGGGTTATCCTGATACAAGAATGACAGTACGGCAAGAGTCAGGAAAGCCGAGAACGTAACGAGAAAGCCCTGAAGGATGTAGTTATCTTCTTCCCCTCTGAAAGAACTCGCCTTGAGAATCCAGCTCAACACAAACAGAACCAGAATGACGGCCATAATAATGTATGTCGAGCGCCTCATTATTTCTTCTCCTGCCGTCGGCTTCTGAAAAAGATGATATTGCCAATGATTATGAATGACATGATGACAACGTGGGCCAGCGTCTGAGGTCCCATCATTCTCAATCCCGGCGAATCCATATCTTTGAATCGGTCGTGAGTAGCCTTCAGCGCATACTCATACTCGGCGGCGCCTTTGACTCCACCGAGAATACCCAGCACCTGTTCGGGATAATAGGGATACATCTGTGGCGCAATGACCGCCGCCACGCCAACGCCAACCGGCACATCGGCCGGGTCGCCGACAAAAAGCACCCATTCCTTCGGTCCGGGTTTGCCGCCCCCGATAGAAATAATCAGGTCGAGGTCTTTACAGGATTTTATTCCCCGGAAAACGGCTGTGCTATCAAGGGGGACACTGTTGACATCGGTCGGGAACATCTTGCGAAAGTTGGTAACAATAACGTTCAGCACACCTTCGTTGCCGGCTTTGTAACCGAGGTTGACATAATCAACGCCGTCAATCTTTTCCGGGAAACCATGGGTATATGAATTCGCTCAATGATTGAGTCAACAGCGCTTGTCCGGTAGCCCAGAGCGACATGAATATGACCTTGTGCCCTTTGTGCAGACAGTGCCGACTGATGGCGTTAGCCATCGGCTGCACTTCGGGGGCCATGGCCGGGTCGAAATCGAAGGACAGCAACACTGTGGAGCCATCGGGAAGATTCTCAATTTTGTCGAATACCGCTTGTACCACCGGTGTGGGTTTCTCCGAGAACGTGATAGGAAACAGAATCGGAGCCGCGACTGCGATAAATATAAAGAGGAATATCACGCGGCGGTCCACTTCCCTGGCCATGATAGACCTTACAAGCAGCGCCACGAGACCGCCGAAGATAATTACGAGAGATAGTATGATACCCAGATTATCCACGGTCTTCTCCCAGGTATGTGCGTTCTATTCCGAGTATCAGGCGCAGCGACATGGAGACCACCCCGAGTCCGATGCCGATAATGATCGCGCGCTGTCCGGCAAGATTGGGCGAGTTCATTATCCAGATAGCCATGTTCGGTATTTGGAGCACCGAGAATGAATCCGGAATCCAAGCCGTCAGAATCGTTCCAAAAGGTGTGCGCCCCAGCAGAATTATGAAAGCCGCTATAAGCAGTATGGTAGCTTCAACGTTCTTCGCGCGGAAGGCCCGGTATGAGGCCGATGCCACGAAGAACGCCAGAAGTGCATACATGGTCGACTGCAGGGGATTGAGAACATAGTTGAATACTTCCTGAAACCAGGAGCCCGGGGCCGTGACCGATGCTGATATGTCTCCGGGATTGCCGATTTTGAACAGCCCGATAGTCAGCATGAAGAAAAACCCGATCAACGTAACGACTGAGAACCACCAGTCGGCTTTGCGGCGACTGAGCTTGGTAACGTGCACGCGGACAAGGTTTCCTCCTCCGAGGAAGAAGGCGAACACCGCTATAATATCGAAAAAGAGCGTGAAGTTCTCCCCCATATTTTCCATGGGTGGAATGAATACGGAGAAGATCAGGAGCATCCCGACGAAGAATGTTATGAACAGCGGTATCTGTCGTTTCATATCTCAATCATTTCGTTGAAAAAACGTCACTCAACCAGGTGACGACATCATTCATAAACTGAACATCCCAGGCTTGCCCTATCGTCATCGCAATAACACCGATAACGATAGCGACCATGGCGATAGCTTTGCCCACATCCTGCCCCTTTAACGAGCCCAGTTGCATCGGCTCTCCCGAGAGGTAGGCCGAAGCGGCGAATAGCTCCTCGCCGATAAGCGTAAAATCGCAGGCAGCGATGAAGAATGGAAGCTGAGCCGGACGGGCGGTACCGGCGATTTGAATCGCGCCGATATAGTTGCCGGTTTCGGCCAGAATCAGCGACTCGGCGAAGAATGCACCCAGCAAAAACACTGTCGCCGGTTTCTCGCGCACCATGATGCCATCGACAGCGGCCACATATCCAAACTGTTCGTCAGTTACGTATGAAACCATGTCGTCGTTGTATTTGTCGGGACGACCGGCGGCCTGGTAGGATGCTTTAATGGTTTCTCTACCTGCCGTCATCACCAACGAGCGTGACACCGGCATAAAAATTTGCGTATCATATTCGGCAATAACTCGCGATACTCGACCGAGAATAGTCAGACCGGCGAGTGTTTGAACATCATCCATGTCCTGAATGCCGGGAATAAACAATATGGGACGACCCATTTCCGTAGCGCGTCCGACGGCATCATCAACCGCCTCAAGACCGGCGATTCTTCGCACAAAGAGTTTCTTGCCGCTACGGGCCAGCGCGATAAATGTAGCGACGGCTCCACCTACAATCAGAGCTATCAGGAAAAGCCATTTCTTCTCCATATCCAACCATTCCCACTGAGGCGACATCGGCTCGGTGTGATTGGAGGCCGCTTCGTAACTCAACGATAGTGTTGAGACGTAGTAGCTGTAGGTGGAATCGGAGTCGAGACCTTCATCCAAATAGGAATTCACGGCTGGAGGTAATTGGGCAACCTGAGTGGGTGTACCGTTGTTCGTTATCCGATAGACTTTATAGCCGATGACCTTGCTGTCGAGAAGTTGGTCATCAATCGAGGGAACCCAGTTGAGTTCGATCCCTTCCCCGGCGTCGTACTTGTGGTCGGTCGCAATCAGCGACGTGACCGGGGCTACAACAACGACAGATGAATCCGCGATACTGTCAGATGGAATAATGTCTGGAGAAGTGCCTTGAGCTAAGATTGATAAGGGTAAAATCAGGAAAATTACGAGGACTAAAAACTTCATTTCATGAATTTAACCGGCAATGGTTATCCTCTGGCATACCATGATTATTTAATCATCCCCAGCCAGTCCCCGAGCAGGAAGTCGATACGTCCAATCAGCAACGACATACGGCTCATGACAGTGTATCCGAACGAAGCACCGAAGGTGATCATAAGGAAGAAAATACCGACCTTGGCAGCGCCGCCGAAAGCTCCGGTGTGTGCTTTGGAGAAAAAGAAATAGACCAGGCCGGTAAAGGTTCCTACGAATATTACCAGAGAACCGATGACAGCGCCAACCCCGGCATCGAGCCCTGCCCCAAATACGGTGGAGAACAACGGTACCATAGTGGCCTGGGCCTGAGCCATTACATTCGACGAGAAGTAGTTGATCAGCCAGAGACCGCCGGTGGCACCAACAACGAAAGCCAGCGGCCAGCGCGAGATCCATCCGATTTTCGGCACCAGACGCATAAGCATCAGGAGACCAAGAGCGGCTCCAATCCAAAGGTAAGGATCATCACCGGTCTCGACAGCCCCTACCCAGAACTTGCCGTACAGGTTGTCCCAGAACAGCACTACAACCCAGTAGCCGGCGGAGATGCCGACGAAGATAGCTTCGGTCAACTTATACCAGGGGTTGTCCTTGTACAAAAACGAGAAAATCCCCAGAGTAAGAAAGGCGGCCAACCAGCTTGCGAAGTGTTCCATAATAATTATCTGCTCCTGCCCTATCCCTTTAGTGCCGACTTACGCCCGGACATAATAAACGCCACGTTGCCGATCAATACAAAGGCGATCACGATCATATGTGCGAATGACTGCGACAACATAAATTTGGTACCTTTGCCGGGTTTTTCTGCCACGCGCTCGAATTCAGCTGCACCACTCATGCCACCGAGTATGCCGGTCAGTTGTCCGGCGCTTAAATAGGGATAAACTGTCGGGGCTTGTACGGCAGTGTTCCCGGCTCCAAGTTTGACGCCATAACGGTCAACAGCAATCTGAACCCACTCAACGGTGCCAGGGAATCCGGAGGATAGGTTAAAGACAAAATCTATGTTCGAGAAATTTTTAATGTTTTTGACAAGCGGGAGATCATCGTAGGGCGTCCCCTGATAGTCGGTCCTGAACATCGATTTGAATGAGCCACCCATGCGCTGAATAACGAATTCGTTGCCGGACTGGAAGCCGAGGTTGACGTAATCGACGCCGTATTGCAGATTCTTAGCGGCTACAGTCGGTTCCGCCAGAATCTTCTCAAGGGCCAGGTTGGCCTGTTGAGGACCCTGCGGCCAGATTCCCATAATGATAATCTTGAGGTCGCGTTCGAAACATATCCGCGTGAATGTTTCTGCCATAGGTTGAAGTTCAGGAGCCGAGGGTGGGTCGTAGTCATACGCCATCAGGACCTTGGAACCCGGCTGCAGTTCCATCACGGCATCGTACAACTGCCGGACCTCGGGCGAAACCGACATCTCCTGTGAAAGGTTCATAAACAGAGGCAATGACACGGCGATTCCCACAAAGAGGAAGACCACACGCCGTTCAATCAGGCGGCCTTTTAGGGTCAATACCAGTACCCATCCAAGGGCGAGGGCTATCAGCCCAATTATTATCATTGAAACGGTTGTGGAGAACTCAATTGCTTCCCAACCGGAGACCTTGCCGACGTAGAAAACCACCGAAAATATTGTAATGGCTATCATGGCCAGTATTTCTTTGAATCTCGTACTCATATTTATCAGTCTCCACCGCCGATGTGGGCTCGTTCTATGCCAAGGATTACGCGTAGCGAGGTTGACACCACGCCGAGTCCAATACCGATCATAATTGCCCTCTGCCCTGCCGTTTGCGGGTAATTCATAACCCAGGTGGCCAGGTCAGACAGGCGCCAGCCCACGGGCATAAACCCCGATATCACGTCACCGACAGGAACTCGACCAATCATTAGGAAAAACGCGGCGACAAGAAGCAGTGTAGCTTCAAAGTTGCGCGCCCGGAAGGCTCTATATGATGCGGAGGCCACAAAGAAGGCCAGAATCGAGTACATGGTCGCGGAAAGCGGAATAAAGACATATACGTAAAGCCAATCAAAGTTGGTTCCCGGATTGCGATAGTCTGTCCCATCAGCAAGCCCTATGACCATGATAAGCGCAAATGAAGCTATAACGACAGCCGCATAGCCCCAGTCTTTCTTGCGGTCCATGACTTTTAGAGCGGATATCTTCAATAAGTTGAGAGCACCGAGGATAATTGCACAGGCCGAGATAACGGAGAACCAGTCGGAGAACCAGGCATCCATCTGGCTGAACGGCCAATGGGGTACGAAGTACTTCACCACAAAGGTGATGCCCACGATTCCAGTAATAAGTAACGGTACTTCTCTGCGCATAATTATTCAATCACCGAAAACAGGTTAGAAACTTGCCAGACGCCGAGTGATTCCAGTATGACACCTATCAGCAGCGCCGCCAGGAGAATGCCTTTGCCGATATCCTGCCCCTTGAGCGAACCGAGCAGTTTAGGCTCTTTTGAGAGGTAAGCCGAAGCCGCAAAAAGCTCTTCGCCTATCAGAGTGTAATCGCACGCTGCTACAAAGAACGGCAGCTGAGCCGGCATAGCCGTACCGGCGATCTGAATGGCGCCGATGGAGTTTCCTGTTTCAGCCAGAATCAGCGATTCGGCAAAAAACTGCCCCATGAAAAATATCGTAGCCGGCTTCTCACGCACAAACATACCGTCGACTGCAGCGGCATAACCAAACTGATCGTCGGTGAGGTAGTGAACTTGATCTTCCTTGAAACTATCGGGTCTGCCCGCTTTTGAATACGACTCTTTGACAACCTCTTTTGCGGTCACCATAACCAGTGAACGGCAAACGGGCACGTCAATATAGGTTTCATACTGAGCGGCAAGCTCAGCTACACGACCCAAAATCGTAATAGAGGCAATGGTCTGCATATTGTCCATGTCGCCGAGGCCGGAGATGTAGAAAATCTTTTTGCCCATTTCAGTAGCACGACCGACAGCTTCGTCAACAGCTTCCATACCGGCGATTTTGCGGATATACAGCTCTTTGCCGGACTTTGCCTGATTGATATAGAAAATGATCAGGAAACAAAGTACAACAACACCGACTAAAACGTTTCGGCGCCTGAAATCAAACCACTGAGCTGATGATGTGACCGACCCGGACACGACAGATCCACTGGAGATTCCAACCAGTTCCTCGTTAGCATTATAGAAGGTGTTGAGAGCCAGAACCTTATAGATATATTGGACACCGTCGACGGTATTGCCATCTTCCAATTCATAGCCATCATCAGTCCTGCCGGACGGGACTTCGCCGACCTCTTTGAATTCTCCGGGCTGACCATCGGTCATTTCAGCGCGATGGATTTTGTAAATTTTGACCTTACCACCCTCGACATCATCCGGAGACTTGGTCCAATATATGGTCACAGCGCCGCCGGCATCGTTGGGGGTGTCTTTTACAGTCACATCTGTAGGAGGCAACGGTTTGGCAGCAGTTTCAAGGGAATCAGGAAGGACCGCGGCAGTGTCAATCAAAACCGGCGCTTCCTGCGCTAATACTGAGAGGCTTGAAATTATTATGAGAAATAGGGCTAAGACGAGATATTGGGACCGACAAACGGAGTGTTTTGGTAGGTTGCGGCGAGTGCGTATCAAACTGTCGTTCCTTGTTTCTTTTTCGTTTGCCCGAAGGCTATTACAAAACCAATAACGGCCGGCTACACTCAAATGTCCAAGCTTTTCAGATAAACCGGTATGATTATCTGCCTGTTAGCTGACGGACAAAATAATTAAACGCCAATCTAACCGCACCCCCCACCCAAGTCAAGCGAAAAAATCATGTCGCAGGTCGATTTTGTTAAGCGGCAATACGTTATAGCACACAGAGAGATTCATCGGCCAAATCGCAGCGCTGCTCATCATCGCATTTCTAACAAGACACAAAGCGTACTAATTGCGTTTTATAGGTAGCGGTGCGGGTTCTGCCTGTGCCGGGCGCGGAAAAAAACCCTCTTTACAAGTGGGGGGGCATATGTTATAATGGCAAACTTGGCGGCAAGGAGTCGCTATCCTTGCTATCTCTTTATGATAGTAAGAGATAATAAAGGTTTGTAATGTGTTCTAAAATTCAAATATACGGGTATTTTTAATGGCAAAATTCGAAAATCCAGATGACATTAAGGTCATTGTCGCTACTGACTGTGGATCTACCACGACCAAAGCAATCCTGATTGAATACGTCAACGGCGAATACCGACTAATCACGCGCGGCGAAGCCCCTACTACTGTGGAAGCTCCATTTGAAGATGTAACGATGGGTGTTTTAAACGCTGTCGCCGAGGTCGAAGAACTTTCGGGACGTAAATTGCTTGACGAAGAAGGCCGGATAATATCTCCCCGTCAGGGCGATGTCGGCACCGATGTATACATTTCCACTTCTTCCGCCGGTGGCGGCCTTCAGATGATGGTAGCCGGAGTAGTGCGGTCAATGACGGCCGAATCGGCCGAGCGCGCTGCTCTTGGAGCGGGCGCCATTGTGATGGATGTAATCGCTTCTAATGATAAACGTCTCCCCCATCAGCAGATAGAGCGCATTCGTGCGCTGCGTCCCGACATGATATTGTTGTCGGGAGGTATCGATGGCGGCACTATGACCCACGTGGTAGAAATCGCTGAGTTGATCTCTGCCGCCGATCCGCGGCCCCGGCTGGGATCGAGCTACAAGCTGCCGATTATCTACGCCGGAAACAAGAACGCCACCGAAGCGGTCAAGAATACGCTGGCGGATAAGGTTGACCTCAAGACAGTTGATAATCTTCGCCCTGTACTGGAGCGCGAGAATCTTGGCCCGGCGCGTGAAGAGATCCATGAATTGTTCATGGAACACGTTATGGCCCAGGCCCCCGGCTACAAGAAGCTGATGTCGTGGACCGATGCTCCTATCATGCCTACCCCGGGCGCGGTGGGTCTCATTATTCAGACAATCGCAAAGATTTACGGCATTGAGGCGCTCGGAGTCGATATCGGTGGCGCGACCACTGACGTTTTCTCGGTTTTCCGTCCCGACGGCAAGACACCGGTGTTTAACCGCACGGTTTCAGCCAACCTGGGAATGTCGTATTCAATTTCCAACGTATTTGCCGAAGCTACGTTGCCGATGGTCATGCGCTGGGTACCGTTCAAGATGGATGAGCGGGACCTTCGCAACCGCGTGAAAAACAAGATGATCCGTCCGACGACCATTCCGCAGTCTATGGAAGAACTGATATTCGAGCAGGCGATTGCCAAAGAAGCGCTCAGATTGGCTCTGATACAGCACAAGAATTTCGCCACGGTATTGAAAGGCGTTCAGCAGCAGCGGACTATTGCCGACGCTTTTGAGCAATCGTCATCGGGCGCTACGATCGTCAACATGATGACCCTGGATATGCTGATCGGTTCCGGCGGCGTTTTGTCCCATGCTCCCCGTCGACAGCAATCGGCGCTGATGATGATTGATGCTTTCATGCCGGAAGGCGTCACCCGTCTGGCCGTTGACTCAATCTTCATGATGCCGCAGTTGGGCGTACTGACCGAGGTTCAGCCGAAAGCCGCCACCGAAGTTTTTGAGAAAGACTGCCTTATTCACCTTGGCACCTGCGTGGCTCCGTCGGGAACGTCGAAGAAACCGGGTCCGGTGATGAAATACACGATTGAGCTGCCTACCGGTACGGTCTCGGGTACGCTGGAACACCTGGAGATGAAGCGGTTCGAACTGGGGATTCAGGAGAACGGCTTGCCCATGATGGCCAAGGCGACCCTGGAGCCGGAGCGCGGCTACGATCTTGGCGCCGGCAAAGGCAACAAAGTGACCAAGGAACTTCACGGTGGCGTGGTGGGGATAATCCTCGATGGTCGCGGCCGGCCGTTTGACCTCTCGACGCTGAGCGAAGATGATAGAGTCAAGTACTTGACGAAGTGGATGACGGAACTTGACATTTACCCGACCGATAAATTATGAGCGAAGGTGGTTTACAGATGCTCAAGAGTGTGAAATTCTCGACGCTGGTATTGTTGATCTGGGTTCTGCTTATGGCAGGGGCGCAGGCGAACACTTATGTTAGTCTGAACGGCAATTTCTATATCAACTATCCCGATGATTGGGAGCAGATTGATTACGTAACGGTGGATGCTTTCCTCTCGCGCGGCGGTGCCGAAGAGAGCATGTATAATTATGACGCTGTCCTGGCTCCAAGCAGTTCCAGTCCTTTCTTCGATACCGATTATCTGATCATTACGCTGGAAACGGTCGGAGAACTCGCCGAGTACCAGATTGACTCAATATTGGGTGAATTCAAGCAGGATTACAGCCGCGGCATCACTTACCTGCCCTTCAACACCATGCTCGCGGATATCAAGACAAGCCGGCCGGCTTATGATACGGTGAGCCAGACCCTCAGTCTTTTGAACGACATATATCAAGGTCAGGATGCGCTGAAGAAGAACCTGATAGTGATGAAGTTCTATGAGCAGGGTATTGCCACTTTTTATTTCTTCTCGCCGGACACCACGTTTGAAGACAGCAAGAAAACTTTCGAGGATATCATGGCTTCGTTCAGCACGGAGAACGTGAAGGATGCGCTTCCGAGGCAGAGTGTCAAGGTGGCCGACATCGATACTGACGAGGAAGGCCGTCTCAGGGAAAGTGGTTCCAAGGTCACGTTTTATCTCAGTATCGCTATTCTGATATTGCTGATAATCGTTATTTTTGTGCGTATGAAACGGAAACGTAGTTAGTCCTATATATTAATGTAGAAAGGTAGTTTAAATGGCACATGCATATACGCCCGGACTTAAAGTCACTGAAAGATTGCTGGTAAAGAAGCAGCGCATTCTTCCCCTGAAAGGGGAAGTAATTGTGAAAGTGGGTGACAAGGTAAGTCCGGATGATGTGGTTGCCCGTACCCACCTGCCCGGCAATGTGGTTCCTCTGAATGTTGCCAACAAGCTTGGTATTCCCCCGGAAGATATGGCCGAGGTAATGGTTATTAAGGAAGGCGACGCGATTAAAGAGGGCCAACCGATTGCGGTTAAGAAGGCCATTATCAAATGGTTCTCGAGTACCTGTACCGCCACCATCGACGGCACCCTGGAATCCATCTCGAGTGTGACCGGACAGGTGCTTCAGCGTGGTCATCCAATCCCGGTCGAGGTAAAGGCTTATTTGAGGGGTGAGGTCGTGGAAGTGATTCCCGAGGAAGGTGTTGTCGTGGACTGCATGGCCACTTTTATTCAGGGGATTTTCGGAATCGGCGGAGAAACTTCCGGCAATCTCCAGATGGCCGTAGAGGACAACACCACCGTTCTGAGTGACAGCCTGATCAACGACAGCATGGCCGGCAATGTGATCGTTGGAGGTTCTCTCGTGACAGCTGACGCTATCAAGAAGGCGGTCAAAGTGGGTGTCAAGGGAATAGTTGTCGGCGGTTTCGATGACAAAGATCTTCGCGATTTCCTCGGTTACGATATTGGCGTTGCCATTACCGGTTCCGAAGAAATTGGTGTTACTCTGGTTGTAACGGAAGGTTTCGGTCAGATTAACATGGCCAAGAAGACGTTCGACCTATTCAAAGCCAATGAAGGCAGCATGGTGTGTATAAACGGCGCCACGCAGATCCGGGCCGGGGTGATTCGGCCGGAGGTCGTTATCCCCAAAGAGAGTGAGACAGCCCGGGACTCCGACAGGGAAGCTGCTCCCCTGGAAGGACTTGGCATCGGATCGCCGGTCAGGGTCATCAGACATCCGTATTTTGGCATGCTTGGAAAAGTTTCCGGCCTTCCTGCTCCGCTTCAAAAGCTGGAGTCGGAATCCAAAGCGCGTGTCCTTGAGGTGGAGTTTGACGACGGTCAGCGGGCGATAGTCCCCCGCGCCAACGTGGAGACCATTGAAAGCAGATAATCCGTATAAAACACGGCATAAAAAAACCTCCCGCCATTGCGGGAGGTTTTTTGTTTTCAAGCGAATTATTACATGCTATCGGCAGGAGCGGTCTCGACCGGAACTTCAGCAGAATCCACCATGGCTGAATCCATTCTGGTGGAATCCATCTGTTCGGCCTGCTGAACATCAGCCGGAACCTTATCGGTCTGCTCGGCTTCCTTCTGACCACAACCAATGGCAAAGGCGATAACAAGCGCCAGAATCGTAAGCAATACAACTGCTTTTTTCATACTATCTCCTCTCTGTTCCCAATTGAAATTAACGTGGACAACAAATGCTTTTGAAAAGACCATGTCAAGCATAAATATTTGCGGAATTGCTGATTTATTCGCTGATTTCCTATTTTTGTTGACGGGACTATAAGGTGGGGCTATTTTCGGTGACCTGAGAAGCTTATTTGAGATTGCGATGCGAGAACGTGTAACTTTTAGATAAATAAGGTGTAAAAAGCAATATGAACCCAACGGTTATGGCAGGCATATTCTCCGGATCACTCTGGCAGATAATCAGCAATACTTCTACTTTTGGAAGCTTCATCCTCATCGTTTTGACTTTTATGTCGATTGTCTCGTGGGTGATTATTTTCCATAAATGGCGTCAGTTCAAAGTGGTCGAGAAAGACAATCATCGTTTTCAGCATCATTTCCAGAGATCGCGGCAGATTTCGGAATCGGTTGGTCAGGCTAAGGGCGCGGCCAACTCGCCGCTGTCGCAGATATATCTGGCCGGCTATCATGAGTTGATGGAGCTGAAAGAGCAGAAAAATCAGGGTGGCGCTCTTCAGGAAAAAGTCCGGCAGCTCGATGAGGATGATTTCGAGATCGTTGAGATGGCTATGGAGAGAAGTCTCACGGAACAGATGGGCATTCTGGAGAGCAAAGTCATATTTCTTGCAAGCACGGCCAACTCGGCGCCGTTTCTGGGGCTGCTCGGCACCGTTGTCGGCATCATGGATTCGTTCTGGGCAATCGGCGAGCGTGGCTCTGCATCTCTGGCAGTGGTCGCCCCGGGTATTGCCGAGGCACTGCTGGCAACGATAGTCGGGCTGGGAGCAGCCATCCCGGCGGTGATCGCATTCAACTGGGCAAACAACAAATTGAAATTCATCAATGACTTCTCGGGCAATTTCATCCTAAGCTTCATGTCACAGGCGAAAAAGGAGGCCCGGTAGTGGCTCGCCGCAAAGTGCGCACTTATAAGGCTCTGGCTGATATCAATATCGCGAATCTTGTCGATGTCGTGCTGGTGCTGCTGATCATCTTCATGATTTCCGCTCCGCTTCTTCAGTCGGGAATCGAAGTCAACCTTCCACAGACCAGAGCAGCAGCGATCAGTGAACAAGCCGAAGGGGTGGTTGTTACAATAGATGATAAGGGCGGCATTTACATAAACGATGTCTGGTCCCGACTTGAAAACTTCGAGACCAATCTTCAAAATGAATTGCGGGCCAAGAATGCTTCCTCGGTGTTCATCCGGGCGGATTCGATGGTGCTTTACGGCACGGCGATTGACGTAATCGGACGCCTGAAGGAAATCGGTATTGAAGAGATTGGTCTTGTTACTGCTCGTCAGGAGAACTCCGGCGGTGGACGCAATCGAAAGTAACCGCAATGAAACGGGAAATAGTACTTTCTCTGGCTCTACACATAGCTATTCTGGGGGCAGCGGTCTTTTCATCTCCGTTTGATGCCAAAAAAGCGTTTGACTATGATGATGTCATCAGAGTTCGCGCCGTAGCCATGCCGGATTTTGCCCCGGCGACTGCCGAACCGGTAGCAATTGAGCCGTTGGCTGTGCCGCAGGCGATGCCCGAGGAAGCTCCGGAAATACCAATCGACGACCCTAAGACCGTTGTGGAACCTAAGAAAGTCGACAAGCCGAAACCCAAACCGAAACAGGAGGCTAAGCCGGCGCAGCAAAAGCCTGCTCAGACAAACGGAGGTTCGAGCGGCGGCAACGGCAAAAAAGAAATTGAGGTTTCGGGGAGCGGCGCGGGATCGCCGTTTGGCAGCGCTACCATAGATAACGCCTCATTCGATTATCCCTATTGGTTTACTCAGGCGTTCAACAAGATCGCCGGAAATTTCCGCAACACGGTTGTCATCGACGGATCGGTGATTTGCGTGGTCTATTTTCAGGTAATCAGGTCGGGACGATTGGTTAAGGTCGAAGTTGAGCAGTCGTCGGGTATACCGGCTTTCGATAATGTTTGCGTGGCAGCTATCGAGCGCTCGGCGCCGTTTCCCCCGCTGCCCAAAGAATTTCTCGATGAGATCATTGGTATAAGCGTTCCATTCACCAACAATCTGAGGTAACAGCATGCGTACCCTTTCGATATTTACGACACTGGCACTTGTTCTGATATTCAGCTCGACAGCTCCTGGCACAGGCCGACGATGACGAGGTTCGTAAGATTCTGTTCGACACTATCAGCGGTGAGTATCAGGCGACCCCGGTCGGTGTCGACGACATGAAATACATCGGCAACCAGTATATCAACCACGATGACTCCGTGCTGATGTATTACGTGACCCGGATTGTACAGGATGATATCGACTTCTATGCCGACTTTGAGCTGATTCCCATCGATAGTTTCTTTTTGAGAACTTATGAAATCAGCGAAATGAGTGTGCTGGGATGGCGCCGGCTCGGGGCGGATTTGCTGGTAAAACTCGAGGCTGAGTTCCCCGGCGACAAAATGCGCGTGCGCTGGCGGCTGTTTGATACAATTCGCCAGCAACAATTCGCAAGGGGCATGGTGGAGAGACCAAAAGGAAACTGGCGCGTGCTGGGACATGAGATTTCCAATGAGATTGTCCATACCCTGACCGGTGAACAGGGTATCTTTCTGACTAAAATCGTTTACGCGCGGGAAATTAAAGAGGGCAAGGAATTATTTATCGCCGATTACGACGGCACCAACGAACGGCAGTTGACTTTTACCGGTTCGATCAATATCTCGCCGTGCTTTGCGCCCGACCAGGACGAAGTCTATTTTACCAGCTATATGCGCGGCGACCCGCAACTGTTCAAGATAAATATCAACAACCTGGAGATTGTCCAGATCGGCAATTTCAAGGGAATCGTGGCTGCTCCGGCCGTATCTCCCGATGGCGACAAGATTGCGTGCGTGCTTTCTCAGGACGGCAACTCGGAAATCTACGTTCTGGATACAAAGGGCCGCATCATAAAGAGGCTCACCCGTCACAGTTCGATCGATACCGCTCCGACCTGGTCGCCCGATGGTCGTTTGATTGCTTTTTCTTCTGACCGGACCGGCTCACCCCAGATTTACATAATGGACTCCGACGGTCTGAATATGCGCCGATTGACTTTCAAAGGGGGTTACAACGACTCCCCTATCTGGTCGAGCCGGGCTGACCGCATTACTTTTGTAAGTCGCACTCGCGGCGGCAGGTTTGACCTGGCTTCGATTGATACCGCGGGTTACGATTACAGGATTCTCACCGAAATCGGCATGAACGAGAATCCGCATTTCTCCCCTGACGGTAAGCACATCATTTTCTCGTCGACAAGACTCGGGGCACGGGAGATTTTCACCATGGATGTGACCGGTCGCAACCAGCGCCGGCTGACCCGGTCCGGCAGGTGTTCCAATCCCAACTGGGGGCCGATTCGATAATCGCTGGAAATAGTCGCAGCCGATTGGGCTTCTGATTCTGTGGCGTGTATAAGAAATTGATGAAGGAAAACCCAAGAAATCTCCTTTTTTATATTGACCGGATAGCGGTCTTAGTGTAGATTGGCCAACGATATATGGATATAACGGTGAAAACTAACATTTAACGTCCTTCAGGGAGGTTGATTGATTATGAAAAAAATCGCATTGCTCCTGCTCATCGGTGTGTTTGCTTTGGCCTTCATGGGTTGCCCCGGCAAGCCGCCGCCACCACCGGTAGAAGAACCAGTTCAGACTGCTCCGGCGGAAGAAGTAACGCCCGAGCCGACTCCTCCGCCACCACCGCCACCGAAGCCGGAACTGAAAGCATCGCAGTTCCAGACCGTGTACTTTGACTTTGACAAGTTCACTCTTCGTGCTGATGCCAAAGCTGCTCTGGATCACGACTACAACTTGCTTCAGGAATTCCCGGACGTGGTAATCAAGATCGAAGGACATTGTGACGAACGTGGAACCGTCGAGTACAACTTGTCGCTTGGCGAGAAGAGAGCCAAAGCCGCTCAGGATTATCTGATAGGTCTGGGCATGAATGCCTCCAGAATATCGATCATCAGCTATGGCAAGGAGCGGCCGATAGACACCGGTCACAGTGAAGAGGCGTGGGCCAAGAACAGACGGGCGGAGTTCCGTATCGTTTCACAGTAACGTCGCAAGGTGTTTACCTATGCTGACTAAAAAAAATCAACGCATGACCGCCACATTTATTGTGGCGGTTATGTTTGTCATTATCGGCCTGAGTGGTTGCGCCACCAAACGTAACATCGATGAACTCGCGGCCGAGGTACGTCAGGTCCAGCAGCAGAACGAACAGACCCAGGATATGCTAACGCGACTGGATTCTGTCATAACTGCCGGAACCGACGCCAACAACAAGTTGCGGGCCGATGTTTCTGTTACTGTCAATGATCTCAGACAACAGATAGACATGCTGCTGGAAAACTACAACGACTTACTCACGCAGATCAATCAGATGAGCCGGCAGCCTTCGGTAACCCACGTTGTCCGCAGTTCTCCCGGAGCATCGGAGCAGACCTCGGTGACAATCGCCGACACGGCCGCGACGAAGCCGGTTGAGGCATTGCCGCCGACACCTGCTATCGATTGCGACGCCACCTATGACAACTCGTTTATTCTGGTCAGACGGGGCGAGTACGAAAACGCGATCGAGGGATTCCGTCTGTTTCTCCAGCACTGCGCGAAACACGAATCTGCCGAAAACGCTCACTACTGGATCGGCGAGTCATATTATTCGCTCGAGAAATATGTCGAAGCTATCGAGGAGTTCAAGTATCTTATAGACAACTACAAGAGTTCCGTGAATGCCAGTCGAGCCATGTACAAGATGGCGCGCTCCCAGCAGGAACTTGGCAAAACAAAAGATGCCAAGGCGACTTTCCAGAAATTGATCGACGAATATCCGGAGACCCTTGAGGCCAGTCAGGCGAAAGAAAGGCTTAAAGACCTTTGATGACGGCTGCAACCATCCGGTTAAATCTTCTAACCCCGACAGCGCCCCTTATGCCCGGTCGGGGTTTTTATCAGCTCGAAGAAGAGTCTTTGTTTGTGCAGGTAGGGGCTTTTTCAAAGAAACACCGCTTCTTCTCTTTTCTGGAGTCCGGCGATATACGCTTTGATTTCGACAAGGAAGGGCGATTGATTTTCATTGAGGTGGAGATGCCCCGGCGACACTGGCAGATCGAGCCGCTTCTATCGCCACCGCGACCGACCGGGATGGCCGATATACGATGGCTGAATTTTCGCAACACGATTCCCCGGCCGGCACTCACGACAAATGAGAATAAAGATATCGTTAAGCTGTCGTTCGGTCTTGCAGATAACCTAAAAAGTTACTATATTTCCGAATCTTTGATAGTGGAGCTTGATTCGCAGTGCAGACTGGGCAGGCTCTGGATTACAGACATTGCCAATGACATGGCGGGAAAGGAAATCAGCTCTTATCGCAGACAATTAAGAGCGCAACAGTCCTATTACTTGTAGAGCGCAGCAGCTTTTTTTGGACTTGTCCCCCATAAGGCACTTTTTCCCATTTTGTACCCACTGGTACACCAAAGCAGTAAGTTTTAGACTTGTCGATATAGCGTAAATGACTACTAATTAGTGTGTTAGATAGACAAATCCGGTTTGGCACGGTGTTTGTATAAGTAATCAGCGTAGTTATGAAAATTAACCTTTTTAGCCTAACTTACGGAGGTTTATTATGAAATCCACAACCAGACTGCTGACTCTGTTGACTCTGCTGGTCGCTGCCACCTTCCTGTTCGGAACCGCCGTATACGCGGGTAACGATGAGGGTGGGCAGAAAGGTTTTGTTGACCTGAACGGCGACGGCTTCAGTGACAACATGAAAGACGACGACGGTGACGGCATCCCGAACTGCATCGATGAAGACTATGTAAAAGAAGGTGACGGTGAGGGTACCATGACTAAGGCCGGCAACATGTACGCGTACAATTTCCAGTACAAGCTCCAGCCGAAGAATATGGTCCAGTCCCGCCACATGGTGTTTTCCGAGCGCAAAGCTATGCTTGAAGGCGCGACCCCCGAGGATCCGATGGGTAACGCCGGCGCAATCGGCCAGGGTTCTTTCAATCCCGGAATGAGTGAAACGGCCATCAAGAATGCTCCGGAAGATGCCGGCAAGAATGGCACGAAATAAATTACCGGTGTCAGTTAGCAAATTGGGAATGGCGGCTTCGGCCGCCTTTCTCGTATATATGACAATAATGTTTGTTAGAGGTTGGAAGTGATGAGAAAGATAATAGGGTTGACGGTTGTTGTGGCTCTCCTGTTTACGGTTCTATCGACATACGCCGAAGTAGTACCCGAAGTGACGCTACGCGGAGGTTATACCGACAATCTGTTCAATGACTCGTCGTCTATCGACGACAGCTATATCGCCGTCAGCCCCTATCTCAAATACTATCCATCGTCGCAGGTTGAAATAGCGCTCTCCGGCGCCTACACCGCTTACGACTCGACTGACCTGAGCAACCTCTCCGGCAGCGCCGCAATCACGATTCTTCCGGATACCAAAGACTCCAATATGAATTTGATGATCTCCGGTGGGATAAGCGGCCTCAATTACGACTCTCAAGTCTATGAGGAGTACAACCGCTGGGGGGCCGAGATAGACCTCACCATGAGTTATAATGTTCGCCCCGGGGTAATTTTCCGCGGCGGTGCCTCGCTGGGAAGCACCGGCTATCCCAATTCGCCGAGTGGTAACAGCGATGCTCTGGGTATTTTTGCCGGGCTTAATTTCACTCCGTTTGGCTCGAACAGCTTGAACCTGGAGGTCGGCTACTCGCTTCAGAGTTATGTCACCGGATTGGATTCTTCCTGGGTAGTCAACGGTAGACGACAGAACCTGAGTGTTGAGGGTGAAAAGAGTGAGTTTCAGGTCGCCAGTCTTTCTACCCGCTATTCCAGACCTCTGGGCATCCGCACGGGTCTGAGCGCCTACTACACTCAGAGATACTTCGCCAAGGACGTTGAGTCGATAGTCTACGGATTCACTGTCGACTACCTCTCCCCCTGGTCTGACCTCTGGGATGGCTGGTCAATCGGTACTAACCTCAAGAACTTCCCGGGCAAGAATCTTATCCTTGAAGTGGGCGGCAGCTACACTTATAAGAATTACGTGCCAAATCTCGATGTGGTTAATGATACTGTCTACGTTCAGTACCGTGATGACAAGCGTACTGTGGGCTATGTCCGCCTTCAGAGGCCAGTCTCGCTGGCAAATGGCAAGCTGATAAGGCCGACTGTACAGGTTTCGTGGGTGGATAATCAATCTGATTTCGTAAAGTATGATTACGCCTATTTCGATATCACCGCCAGTATCACATTCAAATTCTGAGCCGTATCCTCGCTAAAGCTTAGTTGACAGCCGGTGCTGAGCATGATTTATTTCAGCATGGGCAAAACTGATTCTGAAATCCAGAAACAACTCAAAGAACTTCGCGACCAGATCAATAATCACAATCGCCTCTATTATGTCGAGGACAGGCCGGTTGTTTCCGATGCCGAGTACGACCGTCTGTTTGACCTGCTGCTTGTGTTGGAGAAGCAGCACCCTGAACTGGTGACTCCCGATTCACCCACTCAGCGCGTCGGCTTCGCGCCATCGAAAAAATTCGAGCCGCTTAAGCATCGTATACCCATGCTCTCGCTGCAAAAAGTAACCACCCCCGAAGAATTCACCGAGTTTGACCGTCGGGTAAGAGACGGCCTTGAGTCAAAGAGTGATATTGAGTATGTTGCCGAGCCGAAGCTCGATGGTCTGGCGGTGGAGCTTATTTACGAGAACGGCCTGTTTGTGCGGGGATCGACCCGTGGCGATGGATTCGTAGGTGAGAATATCACCCCCAATCTGAAGACAATAAGAAATATCCCTCTGAAGCTTTCAGATGCTGCGGCAGCAAAGTATCCCCTGCTTGAAGTGCGCGGGGAGGTGATCATGCGTCGCCCGGCTTTCGAGCGACTTAACAAGTGGTTGACCGAAAACAATCAGGCGCCGCTTGCGAACCCACGCAACGGCGCGGCCGGATCGCTCCGCCAGCTTGATTCGTCGATAACAGCCTCTCGCCCGTTGATCTTCTACGCCTACGGTATATCCGAAACCGGGCTTGATGGTTTGGACAATCATCACAGAGCGATGAAATTTCTTGAAGCCGAAGGGTTCACGGTTCACAAACAGACAACCCTGGTCAAGGGAGTCAGCGGTGTCGAAGGAGTTTTCAGTCAATTGGCTGACGAACGCGAAGGGCTTGATTACGATATTGACGGTATGGTAGTCAAAGTCAACGGATTCGCCCAGCAGCAAATACTCGGTCAGATATCGCGTGCTCCCCGTTGGGCGGTAGCGTGGAAATTTGCTGCGGAGCAGGCTGAAACTGTTCTGGAGGATGTTGAGTTCTCGGTCGGACGAACCGGCGCCATTACCCCGGTAGCTAAACTTAAGCCGGTCAGGGTTGGCGGCGTGATAGTCTCCAATGCCTCGTTGCACAACGAAGATGAATTGAGAGACCTCGATATTCATATCGGTGATGCGGTAGTCGTACAGAGAGCCGGCGATGTTATCCCGGAGGTAGTTGAGGTCATAAAAGATAAGCGCCCGGCTGGAGCGAAGTCCGTAATCTTCCCTACCAAATGCCCCTCGTGCGGGACAAAGATAGTCCGACCCGAAGGTGAGGCGGCGCATCGTTGTTTGAATACGGCCTGTCCGGCGCAGGTGGAAGGAAGCCTGATTCATTTTGCATCGAAAGGCGGGCTGGATATAGAAGGTCTCGGTGACAAACTGGCCCGGCAGTTGATCAAACAGGGGTTGGTGAAGGATCCATCCGGTTTGTTTTTCCTGACCAAAGAACAGCTCCTGCCGCTGGATTTGATGGCCGACAAGAAAGCTTCGAATCTGATAGAGGCTATCGACCGCTCGCGCGGCACTGAGTTGCCGCGCGTTATTTTCGCACTCGGTATTATCGGCGTTGGTGAATCAGCCGCACGGCTTCTGGCTGCTCATTTCAGCTCGTTTGACCGGCTTAAAGATTCCTCTCAGGAGGAACTGACCAATATAGCGGGAATCGGCCCGGTCATAGCGGCCAATATCTATGAGTATTTCCGCAATCCCGGAAATATAAAGATGCTTGAGCGAATGAAAAACGGCGGGCTTCTGCTGCCGGACTACAGGTCTGCTACCACGGGCGGCGCCCTGTCAGGAAAGACCTTCGTAATCACCGGGACACTCTCAGAGCCGCGAAACCATTTCAAAAATCTGATCGAACAGCATGGCGGCAGAGTTTCCGGTTCAATCTCGGCCAAAACCGACTATTTGCTGGCCGGCAGCGACCCCGGCTCAAAACTCGACAAAGCCGCAAAACTTGGCGTTGCCGTGATCGACGAAGACGGCCTGGCGGCGCTTTTGGGTTGACAGCAGCCTCCGCATATCGTACCTTGTGGACAATATCAGTCTATGTAATACAATTTAGCCTGTGACGGGCAATTTCAGGAGATCAGCATGAGTTTATATATGAAGAGATTCGTTTACGCCTCGCTATTTTATCTGGCTCTGGCCGCTATTATCGGGATACTCGATGGTACCGTTAACCTGGGATATATGGGTACATTCGCCCACACGCATTTTAATCTGCTCGGTTTCATGGCCATGATCGTGTTCGGCATCGGCTATTTCATCCTTCCCCGCTTCAATGGCTCGGAACTTCGTTTCGAGAGCTGGGTGCCGGTGCATTTCTGGCTGGCCAACATCAGTCTTATCGGTATGGTTGTATTCAGGGGGTTGGCCGTAGACACCGGGGCGAGCATTTACCAGACACTTTTTATAGTAGTCGCCAGTCTTCAGGTGTTATCCATCTTCATGTTCGTCGTGAATATCTGGATTACACTCACACCGAAAAAGCTGCCCCAGGCGAAAACACCGGTGGCGGCACCATCGTCACAGACCGAATCCCAGCAGTTCGTTTGTCGTGAGTGAGGAGAAGCCGGCCGTTAGCGTGAGCGCCGATACGCCGGTAGCGTATCTGGTTGACACTCTTCCCTCATTGAAGGAGACTCTGGTCCGAGGGGGTCTGACTCCGCTGGGACTGCCGGGCCATATGGACAAAGTAAGGGCAGCAGGGGTTACGCTTGGAAACGCCGCCAGAAACCATCAGCTTGATCTCGACCAGCTGATAGAGAGTATCGAGGCCGAACTGAAACGCAACGGATTTTCTACGGGCGGCCAAGGCGGCGGTGAACCGATGTTCTCGGCCAGCACGATGATCGGTGACGTTATCAAGAACAATCCCAAATCGCGAGCGACTTTTCAGAAGTATTTCGGGTCGGGGTGTTTTGATTGTCCGGGGCAGGCGTATGAATCAGTCGATATGGCCTGCCGCATGCACGGCATTGAGCCGGAAGTATTCCTCAGAGAACTGAACGAATCGGCCGGATAAGACAGGGCGGCGCGAGGCCGCCCGTATTTTATGCCTGATTGAGTTTCTTTTCGAGACTCTTGAGGGCCTTGGTCAGCTTATCGACTTTCGCCTCAAGACTTTTCAGATCGGACTGTTTGGCCACGTTGAGTGACTTGACCAGATTGGCAAACTCCTTTTGCGTCCGGTCGGCCCCTTTGGATATTTTCTCTTTGAGTTGCGATGTCGACTTCTCCGTCTTTTCCAGAAGCTCCATAACGGCCTTCTTGCGGTCCGACTTGTCCAACTCGCCTTTCTTAATCAGATCATCGATGATCTTTTCAGCCTTTTCTTTGGTTACCTGGATCACACCGATTGACGCCAGGATAGTGTTTTTAAGTACTGACATGGATTTGTCACCTCCTAATGATATTATCTTCTGAAACAGTTCTTTCGATTCTTTGATGTCCTCCCACGATGATGCTTCGGTCAGCATGACACGCCCCAACACCGCTAAAGTAATGTCTTTGCCGGTGGCGTTGTCAACAACTCTTAGTTCGATACCGCCCTTTATCATATCAGCCAGGTCGGCCTGGGTGAGAATGCGGCTTTCTTCGGCATCGTAGAGCCGCCGATTCTTATGTCTTTTGATAATCTTCACACCTAATAATAGTGCACTGCACCATAAATGTCAAATAAAAAAAGCGGCCGGGCCGCCCTGGTGAGCGTTAGTGCTTTCCGGCAGACATCAAAACGATGCTTACTATTTCCAGGAGTCTTTCGCAGGAGAACGGTTTTTTGATAAACATATCGCCGCCCGACTTAAAGGACCTACCCATATCATCGGTGCGGTCTTTTCCGGTCAGGAAAATGATTGGCACATTGGCGAATTCAGGGTCATTTTTCAGAGCCTGGCAGATATCGTAGCCATCGACCCCGGGCATCATGATATCGAGGAGGATCACATCGGGCTTGAAAGCCCTGGCTCTCTCGATAGCCTTATTGGGGACATTCTCAGTCTGAACCTGAAAGCCGTGTTCAACGAGAAAGGTCTCGACGATTTCGGTTATTTCCGGCTCGTCATCGACGACCAGAATCTTGGCAGTGTTAATTTCAACCTTGTAGGACATAATATCTCTAAGTCAAAGTCCTTACATTTCTTGCGCTTGTATATATTGTCGGAAGCCTGAGGCAAAAACTTAACCTATGGGGGCTTGATTTCAGGCCAATCTACAATATCGCAATCGCCACGCAACTCCTTGTCCTGCTCTGCCTTACGGTTCCCACAGGGCCGCTGCCAGAGAGAATTCTATTCTCCCGCTATTTTTCAGCCTGATGCTACTATCGATCCATCATTCCGACATCTCGAAAAGACATCGTCAGTAGAGGCGCCATAGCAGGTGTGATTTCACAATAACAGATGAGTGCAATCACGTCTTTTCTATCAAGATCTGGGGCGGTATTGCCGGTAATCACTCACAGGAAGAAAAGGTAGTCGATGAACCGTTATCCCTGAGGCGTAATTCGACCGGCCGCATATAAGACGGAGTGCACCGGGCGGGGCTGTCCGGTATTTTAAAATTGCCATCGTATCGCAAACAGGGTATCCTAACGGGTGATGAAAGAGACAGGTAACATAAAGATAGTAGCGCGTAACCGAAAAGCACGTCACGATTTCGACGTACGCGACACAATCGAGGCCGGGATTGAACTGGTTGGCACCGAGGTTAAATCGTTGCGTGAGGGGAAGCTCAACATTGCCGATGCCTACGCCATTGTAGAGAACGGCCAGGTGTTTCTGAAGAATCTTCACATTTCCCCGTATAAGATGGCCTCTCAGGATGCCCACGACCCGATGCGTATGCGGAGACTGCTTTTGCACAAGCGAGAGATTCGCAAGCTGTGGGTTCAGACAGAGCAGAAAGGGATGACGTTGATTCCTCTTTCGATTTACTTCAAGGGCAAAGTGGCTAAAGTAGAACTGGCACTGGCAGTCGGACGTAAAAAGTATGATAAACGACAGGCCATAGCCAAAACCGAAGCTGACAAAAGGATTCAGCGTGCTACGAAGAAAGACTATTAAATGACCTTCACAAATAGACTGATCGCGTTCATCCTATTCATCAGTATTATTGTCGCCATCGCTGTTCCGACTGTGATAGCGCAGAACGTAAAGGTAGCCATATCGGGCACTACTCAGGAGATAAAGGGCTATCAGGATCGGGAGATTGAATATATATCGTTTTCCGGTCTGGCTGACATAATCGGTGGGACACTCGACTGGGGTCTGGTCGGTCATCAGATTACCTACTCACAGGACACCAACCGGTTCGTGTTCGTTGTCGGCTCGCCGTTTTACAAACGCAACGACAGTCTGTTCAACCTGACATACCCGGCTTTGTTTATCGAGGGTCAGTTGTTTCTTCCGGCGGCAACCTTCATTCCGTTTCTGGACCATGTTTTCTACCAGAAGATCACCTGGGTGCCTCAGTCGAGGACGATCAGGGTTGACTCGGAGTATTTCAATGTTACCGACATGTCCATCTCGCCGAAGGCTAACGGTCTGCTTATCGAGATTTACCTGACCAGCGCCATGGCTTACGACATTTTTGTCACCGAAGGCAACTGGATTAACGTGTCGATCCGCGATGGTAAGCTGAACGTGCCACGCCTTCAGTCCCGCCGGGATTCGAGATACATGTATGACCTCAAGACGCACCAGCAGCCGGAGACCGGCCAAATTTCCATTCGTCTGCGTCGCAATGCCGACAAATGGACACACAAGATTCAGTCGGACCCGCCGCGAATCCAAATCTCCGTAGCCGATGTTAACTTCGATCTCGAACCCAGCGACACCACTCCGCGGATCGGTCCGGATGAGAAGATCGATGTTATCGTGATAGATCCCGGCCACGGCGGCGCTCATTACGGTGCGATAGGCCAGAAAGGAACGCGCGAAAAGGACGTAGCCCTGGATATCGCCAAAGAGCTGGCCAAGCTGATTCGCAAGGATAAGCAGTTCAAAGTTGTTATGACGCGTGACCGGGACAAAACCGTGACTCTTCAGGAGAGAGCCGATATCGCCAACAAGGCCTCGGGTGATTTGTTCATTTCGATTCACGCCAATTCATCGTTGAAAAAGCATGTTAGAGGCTGGAACGTGTTCTTCCTTGCCCCGGCAAAGAACGACTCCGCCCGCGCTGTAGCGCAGTTTGAAAACAGCGCCTTCTTTCGCGACCAAATGCCTGAAGACAACGATGAGGGCGAAAACAACGGGGTCGCATTTGATGATCCCATTCTAACGATACTGAATGAAATGATCATGACGGAATTCCAGGCCGAGTCACACGATCTGGCTATGATGGTGGACAGGGAGTTCAGGCGGGGACTCAAGATCCCGGCGAGGGGCGTCGACCAGGCCGGATTCTATGTTCTCAATATGGTCTTTGCACCATCGATTCTTGTCGAGACCGGGTTCATATCCAATCAGACCGAGGAGAATCTTATCAAAAAAGACGACTATCAGAAAGACGTGGCGAAAGCTATCTATGACGCCATCAAACGATTCAAGGCTAAATACGAAAGTCAATAGGACATATAATGAAGAAACCGGTATTTGCAGACCGTGAAGCACCCATCGGCGTTTTCGATTCCGGCGTGGGAGGACTGACGGTACTTAAGGAAATATTCAAACTACTTCCCTTTGAAGATTGCGTCTATTTCGGCGATGTTGGCAGAACCCCGTATGGCGGACGTTCCAAGGATATTATCATCCAGTTCACGCAGCAGGATGTGGCATTTCTTATCGAGCAGAAGGTCAAGTTCATCGTGAGCGCCTGCAACTCGGTATCATCGGTGGCGCTCGATGAAATCAAGCCCAAATGCCCGGTGGATATGATAGGTGTTATCGAGCCGGGGGCGCGCGCCGCCGCCGAAAGAACCAAAGCCGGCAAAATTGGTATTATCGGCACTCATGCCACGATTGGCTCCAACGCCTACGCCAAGTGTATTCACGAGATTGATCCCAAGCTCAAAGTATTCTCCCTTGCCTGTCCCCTGTTTGTGCCGCTGGCCGAGGAGGGATACATTGACAAAGAGGCTACCTATCTTATCGCGAGTGATTATCTTCAGACAATGAAGGATGTCGATGTTGACACGCTGGTGCTGGGGTGTACGCACTATCCCCTGCTGAAGCATGTTATCGGTGATGTTATGGGTGATGATGTTTTGTTGATTGACAGCGCCGAGGAGACCGCGCGGGTGGTCAACGATCTTCTATCCGAGACGAATCTTCTCAGTCCCAATGCCTCTCAGACACCCTGCCCCGAGGGCGAGACCAAGTATTTTGTCAGTGATGTCCCCGAACGTTTTTCGGGGGTAGCCTCGCGATTTCTTGGCCGTGAGGTCAGCCGCATAACGCGGGTGGATATCAGCAGGTATTAGGGGAAAAACGGAACATTCCCGGGGAGGGAATTTTGCATTTCAAGGATAACCGAAGGTTACGTTTGCCGGGCTATGATTATTCGCAGCCGGGTGCTTATTTCGTTACGATTTGCACAAGATCAAAAGTGCCGTGGTTTGGGGAAATCGACGATGGCAGAATGCAGCTATCGCATATAGGCCATATTGCGCGGCAGTTCTGGCTGGAGATACCGCAGAGATTCCCATTGGTCGAGCTGCATGAATTCGTGATTATGCCGGATCATGTGCACGGGATTGTGGTCATCCCAGATCGTAACAGTTGTAGCCTCGCGCCGGGGCGCGAGAAAAACCGCAGCGAAATAGATGACAAAAAACCGGCCCCCGCTGTTTGTAGGCTCACGCCGCGGCGTGAGCCTACAAACGCGAAGGGCCCGAAAACATTAAACCCTTTGGTGAAAGGGTCGCTGTCGTCGATCATAAACCACTATAAGGGGAACGTAAAAAGATACTGCAGACAAGAATGGCTTTCACGATTTCGCATGGCAACGCCGGTTTTATGACCACGTAATTCGCGACGAGGTCGAGCTCAACGCAATCCGGCGGTATATTCGGCAGAATCCTGAGCGGTGGAGAAACGAAGAGGAATACGCGGAAAATCTGTTTGGAGAATATATTTTCCATAGTATCTTGGCCCATCAATTAGAAAGTGCCCAATGCAAATAGTCCTGGCGACAAATAACGAAGATAAGATCAGGGAAATCCGGCATCTGCTCGATGACCTCCCGGTCACGATTCTGACCCGTAGCGATTTCCTTGAATTCCCCGATGTCGAGGAAACCGGTTCCACACTCGAAGAAAACGCCGTACTGAAAGCCAGAGCTGTATGGGAATTCTGTGACCTTCCCGCTCTCGCCGACGACTAGCGGTCTGGAGGTCGATGCTCTCGGTGGCGCTCCGGGTGTGTACTCATCGCGGTACGCCGGGGCGAATGTCACCTATGCCGACAACAATCGCAAACTGCTGGAAGATCTCAAGGATGTCCCGAAAGAGAAGCGCACGGCCCGTTTCCGTTGTGTTATGGCTGTCTGCTGGGATATTGATAGTGTCGAGACGGTTGATGGCGTCGCGGAGGGGCTAATCGCCGAAGATACTGTCGGCGGCAGTGGCTTTGGTTATGATCCGGTATTCTACTATCCACCGTCGGGAAAACGTTTTGCCGAGATGACTCTCGAAGAGAAGAACCTGGTGTCACACCGCGGGAAGGCGCTTCAGGAAATCCGCACGGTGATAATCGACCGCCTCAACAGCCTGCGCGACTGAGTATTGGCAGTCTCTTTAACTCTCCGATCGACTATAATCCAAAGTTGTGTCGGGTCTTGATTTCCGCCTGCGGAAATTGTGACCTGACACATCGGTACACGAAAAGCGGCAGGTCACATCCCCGACACTGTCGGGGACAGGACCAGCCGCAACTTGATTAGTTCCCCCATGGGAACCGGACCAGCCGCAATTTGATTAGTTCCCCCATGGGAACCAGGACACCGCAACTGGAACAGCAGCTTTCGCTACTGAGCCGGCAAGTTGCATTTCAATTGTATCAGGATTATGAATTGACCGTTTCTTCGGTCAGGTCTTTTTCGAAGAACGTGGCGCCATCGATAGGATTATAATAATACGGTTGGACTGATTTGAATCCGAGCGAACGATATATCGCCATAGCTTCAGCCATGGTGTCGATAGTATCAAGCACCATCTTGCGATAGCCTATCTGTCGGGCATCATTGACTACTCTCTCGGCCAGGGCGTGGCCGATTTTCTTGCCCCGGAACTGCGGTCTGACCCACATCCTTTTCATCTCGCAGATAGCGCTGGAAAGCTGGCGCAGGGCCACGCAGCCTGCCGGTTGACCGTCAAGGAGGGCAAGGAACAGCCGTCCTTCGGGAGGAGCGTATTCGCCGGGAAGGTTGGCGACTTCTTCTTCGATATTCTGAAAGGAGAGATCAAAGCCGAGCGACTCGACATACTCCGCGAACAACTCGCAAATTGTTGCCAGATGCTCTGTTGTGGTAGCCTGGATTATTTCAACCATACATAAATGGTCGGCATTTCGGAGCTATAACTGTAGCTCCATGTGTATGACATCATCGTTGCCAATCTTGTTGACCGCTGTCTGTTTGAAGCCGAGAATTTGATAGATAGAGATGGCTCGTTCCATCATTGGAATGGTCTCGAGGACCATTTTCTTGTATCCCATTTTTCTGGCCCGGACAATTATCTCTTCGGCCAGATTCCAGCCGACATTTTTGCCCCGGAATTTGTCTCTCACCCAGAGCCGTTTCATTTCGCAGACGCCGTCTTTGACTTTCCTCAGCGCGATACATCCTGCCGGTATGTCGTCGTATAGAGCAATCAGCAAAGCGCCATCGGGGGGACCATACTCGCCGGGTAGACCGTCGAGTTCCTTATCGAAGTTCTCGAAACAGGTCCTATAATTGATCCAACCGGCATATTCCTTAAAAAGCCCGCGAACGGTTGTAAGCTGGGCCGCGGATTCAGCTTGTTTAAATTCGATCATCAGGGAATTTATACGTCAAAAGTCCGGTTTTGTCTACAAGAAAAAGCGGGTGAACGAAAAGATTCACCCGCTACTATTATATCAAATGCGATATGACTAATTACAGCTTGGCAGCTACGGCCTCGGCGATCTCAAGGGTGGTGTTCTTTCCGCCCATATCATATGTGCGGACCTTACCCTCTGCGATTACATCGGCAATGGCCTTTTCCAGCTTATCGGCCTTGTCTCCTTCGCCCAGCCAGTCAAGCATCATCTTGGCCGTCAGCAGCATGGCCATCGGATTGACTTTGTACTGTCCGGCATATTTCGGAGCGCTGCCGTGAGTCGGTTCAAACACGGCGTATTTGTCACCGATATTGCCTGACGAGGCGAAGCCCAGCCCACCAACCAACTGAGCACAGAGGTCGGAGACGATGTCACCGAACATGTTCGATGTTGCCAGGACAGCGTATTCCTGCGGGTTTTTCACCAGCCACATACACATGGCATCGATGTTGGTTTCCCACAGTTCGATACCGGGATAATTCTTGGCTACCTCGCGGGCGGTGCGAATCATAAGGCCGGAGGTTTCCCGAATGACGTTGGGTTTTTCGACAACGGTTACGGTCTTGCGACCGAATTTCTTGGCATATTCAAAAGCATCGGTGATGATATTGCGGCAACCGTTGCGGGTGTTCACGCGCAGTGAGACGGCAATGTCGCTACCCGGTGTGGAATCGAAACGTGCCATTTTCTTGTTGTGCTTTTTGATAGAGTCGCGGACTTCATCCGGTAGCGGATGAAACTCGATACCTACATAGAGGTCTTCGGTGTTTTCACGGAAGACGACGATATCGATGTCATCGCGATAGTTGAGCGGGTTACCGGCGTAGGCTTTGCACGGGCGCAGGTTCGTGCGCAGGTTGAATTCCTGCCGCAGCCTTACGATTGGCGATGAATAGACGAGTCCTTTGCCCTGAAGCTCGGGGATCAGTTCTTTCTCCGCCTCTTCTTTCGGTTTGGAAGTAATGGCGCCAAAGAGCGCGCAGTCGGTATTTTTCAGCAAATCGATAGTACGATCGGGAAGTGGATTAGCCTCGGTCCGCCAGAATTCCCAGCCGATGTCGCCGTGGATATATTCGGCGTCGAGGCCAACTTTATCCAAGACTATCTTAGCCGCTTCCATTACATCGTTGCCCACCCCGTCGCCGGGCAGCCATGCGATTTTGTACTTTGCCATTCGTATTAACTCTCCTTTAACAATTAGAGACTAAAAGTGAAGTTAAATATATGCGATGTTCCAAGGTCATTGTCATAAGGCACGAAAGCGTAATCCACCGAGTAGTTGCGCTTGGTGAATGACGCCCCGGCCGTGAGATTCTTACTGTCGTAATTGAACATGTATCCCGCGCGAAGCGAGAACAATTCGTGCAGGCGGCCCTCGGCGCCGAGATGCAGATGGGCCTCGTCATCGACAATCACCAGATCGGCCGCACCGGTATATTTCTCGTAGCGGTACGACGCCCCGAGCGAATAGGTGGTTGGGAGCGAAATATCGCGCGAACCGGGTTGTCCTGATTTTTCCAGTTGAAAGTCGTTTCCAAGATTTGTCACTGACGCGCCGACATTGAGATTAGCCGTGGGCATGACAAGTAAACCGAAGTCGGCGTTGAAGGCCGAACCGCGCCAGCCTTCTATCTTCTCGATGAACCATCCCAACGACAAACCCACCGCGACTTTATCCGACACCCTGTAAGACATTCCGGACTTGAAAGAAACATCGTGAGCATCAAAATAGTTGTCCGGTTCCAGGGTGGGCAGCAGGCGTTGTTCGATTTCATCGATAACAGCGTAGCGTATCCCGCCGTGCAGAAACATGCGCTTTGACAGGTTGGTGGCGAAAAAGCCGGATTCGAGCCGCACGTTCTCCCAGTAGACAGTGTGGCCAAATGATGCCGTGAAACCATCGAGGCTTACGATAGTTGCCGGGTTATATACAACACCATTGGGGTCATCGGTTAGCGACACCACTGCCGCCGCCATACCGGCCGAACGAGCGCCATGCTCTATCTTCATAAGGGCAAGACCGTCTTGGGCGCCGACCGTCGCCGCCAGAAGCAGCACGGCAAATATCAAAACCGTTGAATATCGAAATGTTCTCAACATTTCTTACCTCTAAAACAGCACATCAAATGAAAAGATGTGCTCGGATCCTTCGTCAACCTTCTCGCTCGAGAAGGCATAATCTATAGCCGCCACAAAGCCGCTGAATTTAAAGATATAGCCGGTACCGGCTGTCAGGCTCTTATCGGAGTATCCGCCCCGGAGAGCAAACTGTGGTGACACGAAGTACTCCAATCCTCCGTGGAGAGCGAAGTTGGTTTCGGTATTGCCAACCATATCGACGGATGTCAGCAGTTTGCGATTGAAGAATCTTGCCGAACCGCCAATACCTGCCTCCATCGGGACCTTGTCCTCGACTTCGTACGGCAGGACGCCTATGCCCCGGGCAGCGAGATAATTTTCGTTGTTCCACCGGTAGTTGGCGCCGAGATTTCTTAGCACAAGGCCTGCCTGAAGGTCCTTGATGGCCGCCGTCTCTCTGTCTTCTCTGGACTTGAGTTGGTCAAAGTAGAGAATTAGGCCCAGATCGAGGGAAACCGAAAAAGTGGTCATCTCCGAGAAACTGGAGTGAAGGTAACTTCCGGCGATACCCGCCGAGAGCCAATCCTCGAATCTTTTCGCGAAGGCGAATGAGAATTTGTGGTTGTGCATACCGAACTCATAGCCCAGTTTGTCGCCATCGGAGTTGCGGGCCTCGACATCGCCCGAACCGGCATAGAGCCAACTAAAAGCCAGCGCCGATTTTTTGGCGGTTGGAATTATGAACGAGGCGTGGGACAGAGTGCGGTCGAGGTCCATCAAGCGATAGGATGAAGAGAAAAGGGTAGTTCTTATCTCAGAAACTCCTGCCGGATTGAAGAACATGCCGGCGCCATCGTCGGCAATACTAATGAAAGCGCCGCCCATACCCGCAGGACGCGCGCCAATCGGAATCTCCAGAAAGGGTGCGGCATATCCGCCGTTACCATCTTCAGCGCAGGCGGCAACCGCTAATCCGAGGATCACCAGAGTAGATATAAATATTTTCCAAATCATTGTCGCCTCCTTACGGTATTACCGCCAGTTTGCCCCATTGAACTTCGCCGGTCGAATACTCAATCTTGAAATAGTACATGCCAACGGCTACCATGTCTCCCCTGCCGTTGATACCATCCCAGGTTCTTCGACCTGATCCTGCCGTGGGGTAAACGCCTGCCGTGTAGAACTGGTTGTCGATTACGCGACGCACCAGATTCATAGCGTAATCATATATTTCCAGAGTAACATTGGCGTCTCGCTCCAATACGAAATGAAACTCAACGGCCTGATCCAGCGACTGGCTGAATGGCACCGGGAAAGCATAGACCTCATTGGTCGAGTCGATTACGAAGAACGGGGTTTGATCCGTGAAATCATCGAGTCGAATTCGCACGGTGCGGTCATCGGTGCCGACCCACAGGTAGTCGCCGATAACTTCGACCGCGTAGATGGGTGTTCCCGGAAGCAGGAGCGGATCTCCGATACTGTCCTGCAGCGTCAGCGTATCCCAGGTGAGAACTCCCTGCAGCAGTTCAGCGCCTATGGCCCAGATCACTCCGTCGTTGGTCGCCGCAAAGACCGTATCGTTGTTGAAAGCAAAATTCCAGGCGTAGTCGTGGTAAACACTGTCCCAATTGTACAGGTAGACATATTCGCTGTCCACGATAGCGCCGGTGGAGTCATACAGGTATCGCCAGGCCTGGTCTATCCGACCAACCGAGATGCCATTGACGCCTCCGACGGCGGGTCGACAGGAAAGCCAGAGCCTTGCCAGCGTATCCGGGAGGTGCTGTACCTCCATGGCCGGAATGAAGTTTCCGTTAATACCCTGAATATCGGATGTGTACTGCAAAACAAGGTCCGGTCCCAAAGTGTCTTTGTTGATTCTTCTGATGTCATACGATTCACCGCGATCCAGAGAGAACGCGAAGCCGTTGTCGGTGCCAAAGTAGACGGTATCGCCGAGCACCTCCATAACCGTGACGGCATCCAGATTGAGAGAGTCGATAGCAACGGAACCAACGACTTCCTTGACCTCGTATATAATGCTGGGATTGGATGCATCGGTGGAGAATCTCACACCGGCATCGCCGACCACGAATGCGGTGTCACCCATGAAATTCACATCATGTGAGTTAACTCCGACTTGCCAGCGTGCAAAGGTCTCGCCGTTGTTGGTCGAACGGCCAACGATTGGGGTCCCGTTATCGGTCGTCGGCCTGTTGATAGTCCAAATAACATCGTTCCCCTGGAACGTCTGAGTCTTGAGTCGAATGACCCGGGCGGAAGCTGAATCGCCTTCGTCGAAGGTGAAAAATCTTGTCGAATCAACAGCGCCGACAGCATCCATAAACAGCAGGCCTACGCCGGCGTTGGTTCCAACCAGAGAGTGTCGTCCCACGTTCCAGAGTGCATTGACGATGTTGTGGGCCGGATCAGGGGGAGTGAAGACAACCGGGTCCCAGTTGATACCGTTGTCTTCGGTTACATAAAGACCGTCTTCCTCAGCGGCCATATATAGTCTGCCGTTCATCACGGCAAAATCCAATATTCTTTTGTTCAGTCCCATCTCGGTGAAAGCCGCGGACGAACTGAAGGTTTCTCCGAAATCGATCGATTCGGCCAGTCCAGTAGAACTGCTATCGGACGGGTCAATGGTGCCGGCATATATCCGGCCCTGGAAATCTATAACGCTTATGACCGACTGCCCCGGGAGGCCATCATCTTCCATACGGGTCATGTAGGGAGCGCCGGTTTTCTCGCCGCGCGTAAATCCGGCATCACCGGCAAAGTACGCGTAGTTGCTGTCTTCAGGACACGACTCGCAGAATGCGATGCGGCTGACATATTCGCTGAACGCTTTATCCCTCGGGGCCGCAAAAACGTACTGAAAGAACCCTTCGGCCGTTCCTCCCCAGAGCATAAGAGTATCGCCGTGCGAGGAATCGGCGGCACAGGAGAAATACCTGTTGCGGAATGATGGCGCCTCTCCATCCGGGTTGTTGAACTGGGCGGAATCGTCCCGGGAGGAATAAATCCTGCGCCAGGTTATTCCGGCGTCACGTGAGGCCAGAAGACCTCCGGCAAAGGCGGTGAAGAACAGCCAATCATCGGCCGGATCATCGGGATCAAAGTGTCCGGTGATGTCATAGACGGTCCGGTCGACACCAAATACATAGGGAATGTCGAGGCCGGAGGAATCGAATATAATTTGAGTCCACGGGTCGCCGTCGTTATCGGAGTAGGACACGGCATCGGAATACTGGTACAGATCGCCATAGTACTCTTGTTCATGCGAGGTGCCTACCCAGATACGGTCCGTTGATGGTCCGTTGGGCAGGGAGTAAATCGCGGAAACGTTGCTGCTGACAAGTCCGTTGGATTTGTCATACGAGAACCAGGTCAGGCCGTTATCGAACGAGAAGTTGACACCGTCGCTGGTGGCAAACCACACGCCGCCGTTGTGTTCGACTATGTCGATAACAACGTTACTGATATATCCGTCGTAGGGGGCGTCATAGCTCGTTGCGATTCCCGCCTGAATTGCCACAGGCAGAACAAGGGCCATAAACAGACTGATCAAATAGACAGGTTTGATGGTTTTTTTTATCACATCATGCTCCAAAAAAACAGACCGTACAATCCGCTTTGCAGAGATCGCACGGTGACTTGTAATATTCTTTAATAAATCAGGTTATCCAAGCTTCAGTTTTCATTACCGACTCAGGGACGAAAATAGCCAAAAATGCTTGTGATGGCAAGACAATTAAGCCGGTTTAGGATTGTTCAATCGGTAGTTATAACCCTTCAGCAGGCAAAGGTTTCCGAAAATCAGCGAGCGAGGCTCTTTTCGAAAGTCACCGCGTTTAGAAGGGAATCAACGTAGAAGTAGTTTTCAGGGTGAAAGGGGACATAAATCAACCGGACTTCACCGGGACTGAAGCCGGCCCCCCGGTCAGTTGACCGTTTGGGCGAGGAGTAGCTCTGCCGATATATTATTACATCAGCCAGCATAAGTGCTTCATCGAGACCAATTGTAACCGGATCGTAACAGTTATCGAAACTCTCCACAGATTTCAAATTCAATTGCGGGAGAGCCGATGAAATCCGTTTGGCCAGGCGATACATAGCATCAAAATTCCGGGTCTGAAAAGCCGGTATGACCAGTTGGTCCGAGTGGTGGACACCGCCAAACATGGTTTTCACCCGCCGGGCGTCTTCTTCCGGAATAGTAAATGACCAGAACGGGAAGGCTCTGTCGTTTGGAGTTTCGCTCCCTGATGCCCGGAAGACCTGCTCGACCGCAGCGTCGTTGCCGCCAATTACGACCAACTGCTGACAGTTGCTACATATGTAAACCCAGGATTGTCTCGCAGGGAGATCGAAACCACAATTCGGGCAGCGATGATGTTCGACAGAAAGAGCCCCAAACGTGATATCCGGTTCATCGGGGAAATCTGCCTGCTTATCGGTATCGAGCCGGGTTACATGGTCGAGCACCCTGCCCGATACTCCATCAACAACATAGCGATTGAAGCCACCGTGGGCGTAGGATTCAAAAACCAGAAAGGGAAAATAAACCAGCGATGCCTTAGGGTGAAACAATTCGGTTACATTTGAACCGAAACTGGCCGGGTCAACATCGGAAATAATGCCCATCTTGACATTGAGGTCAGCACGTACATCTTCCCAGGTGGTCACTATGGGTAGAGAGTCGAAATCGTCCTGAAGGTTCTCTTCAGCGTACGGAAGCATACGAATATACTCCGTGCGCAGACCCATCGACGACGGCACGCCGTCGAAGTATGCCCCGGCGGCGCAGGTGGCCGTGTATGGAGTGAGATTGATTTCCGTTCTCTCGTGAGTAACAGAGACAGAATCGCTATATTCCGTCTCCGCGGAAATCATGCGCTCGTATGCCTTATTGCGCAGCTTGAACAGGATAGCATCCACCCTCCAATAAGGGTAGTAGACCTGCTTGAGGACCATACCGGAGGCGGTCAGCGGTAAATTATTCTTCTTCAGATACCGGTCGATACTGAAGCGGGCTTCGCGCTTGTCAATCTTAGCGGGGACAAGATAAGCGGAAGGTACATCGGGCATGACGACCCGATGTACCGAACCACAATGCTCGCATTCAAGAACGAAAAAATCCTCGTTTAGCTCAAGGGGACTGCCACAACCGGGGCAGGTCACCTCGATATAGAAGCCGCTCTTACGATTTTTCGTCGCTGCTTCCATCAACTGCCTTTCCACACTCGCCGCAGAATTTCGATCCGGTAATCAGCTGGGCCGAACAGTGCGGACAGGTTGGCTTTGTATCGAGTTTGTAGCCGCAGTGGAGACAGAAGTTGGCCTCGGTGGGGAGTTCGTGCTGACAGGCAGGACAGTTGTTCAGAACGAACATCTGATGACCGCACCGATAGCAAAAACGGGACTGTTCCGGTGTGTCGGTATGACATTTTGGGCAGGTCACGGTGGCCACCGGTTCGCGGCGAAGTTCGGTCTGCTCCGGTGAAAAGGCCTTGGTCATCATTCCGGGAACCATCAGTCCAACGCCTGCGCCGATGCCGATACCGGCTCCGGCTCCGGCCGTACCACCGGGAGCGCCAAGCCCCTTGGCCATTTCGAACTTGAGGAACTTGTCCAAATCGCCCACCGCTTCCATACCGGAGCGTTTGTCAATGAGCTTCCCGACTTCATCGGGCGGCGTAATTGAAGAGATATAGAAATCGACCAATTCCAGCCCGTATTTTTCAAATTCATTGGCGACGCTCGTTTTGAAATCCGCAGCCAATTCCGTGTATATTGCCGGTAAATCCAGAATCGACTCGAGATTTTCGCCCAGCATATCATTCAGACGAGCGATAATGACATCTCTGAGATAATCCTGAATGTCCGCGGTTGTATAGCGGGCCTGACGGCCAACTATAGAGTTCAGAAACAGCACCGGTTCTTTGATGCGCATGGTAAAAGCGCCGTGTCCCCGCAGTCTGATCAGACCGAGTTTGCTGTCCTCGAAAGTAACCGGATGCTTGGTACCCCATTTCAGGTCGGTGTAGACCTTCAAATTGATGAAATAGGCCTCGGCCCTGAACGGCGAGTTGAAGCCGAATGGAAATGCCAGCAGCCTGGTCAAAATGGGAATGTTGAGGGTCGACAGCGTGTGTCTTCCGCACGTAAATGAGTCGGCCGCATGACCATCCTTGAAAAATATAGCCATTTGGCTGTCGCGGACGATGAGCTGAGCACCCAGTTTGAAATCGGCAGATCCCGTTTGGGGAATTCGGTGAATCATCTCATCACCTGAAGGATCCATCCACTCAATTACTTCAATTAATAACGACATGATTTCTCCTGCCTGAGAATATTAGATGTTTTGCATTATATTCGTCATATTTGGCGATTTCTTAAACCCAGCCCTCACGGGCTTTTGCGGCAGCCGATTTGTCGCCGGAAACTGCTGTCGGACAAATCTTTGATGGGATAAAAATAATTTGACACTTTCGGGCCACTGGAGTATATAAGCAAGTAAACCAGAACCGCTAGCTCGAAGGGAATCCTTTCCGATGCCTATAAAACGATTGCTGCTGCTCGCTGTCTTGTCCGCCTTTCTAATTATCGCCGTACAAACAGGTTGCGATGAACTTATCACGGAACAGATAACAATTATAGATACCATTGCCGGCCTGCCGACAGCGGAATTCACCCTGGCCGACTCTACCCCGGGCATCGGGTGCGAACCCTGCACGGTACTGTTCGTAGACGAATCCCGTGGCCCGCGGCATGTCTACACCTGGAGTTTTGGAGACGGAGACACTTTGGTAGAAACAATACCGGCTGATTCGACCATTGTATATGAGGCACCCCTGCACATCTATGAGGAAGCCGGTGTTTACACGGTATCTCTTCATTTGTTAGATACCATGACCGGTGGGGCGGACCGTCAGGTCAAACAGCGGTTTATTTATGTGGGGGCAACGTCGGCAGAATTTGAAGCCTCGGATACCAATCAGTGCACCGGCAGTGAAATTGCTTTTGTGCCTTTCACCTATTTCTCAGGGAAAACTTACGAGTGGGATTTCGGCGACGGTAGTGATCTGGACTCTTCGTGGAATCCTACACATGTTTTCGAAAGCGCGGGACTCTTTGTCGTCACGCTTGTGACTGAAGATGACTGTGGCGAGGCTACTCATCAACTGGAGGTTGACATTTCGAACTGTCCCACTGTAAGATTCTACGCGTCGGACAGCTCTGTCTGTGTGGATGACGAGATTACTTTCCATGATGATTCAGAGCCGGGCGAAGGAGAGGTTATCACTCCTGAAAGCCAGAGCTGGTATTTCGGTGACGGGCAGTCTGTAACAGGTAACGCCAATCCCACCCATTCATACACCTTCCCCGGTGATTACACGGTCAGACTGACAGTAAACAGCACCGGCGGAGAGGCTACTGATTCTATCGTAGATTTCATTCACGTAGCCAACACCACCCTGGCGGGCTTCGTGGTGGATGAGGCTTCCACCTTGGCATGCAAGACCGACTTCCAACAATTTCAGGTCAAGTTCGAGAACGCCTCCATGGGCGCTTTCGACAGCCTGAGATGGTACTTTGGCGATGGATTCTCAGATACCGGGCAGGCTCCCATCCACGCATATACTACACCCGGAATCTACACCTGCTCTCTCGTAGCATATGGACCTTGCGGGGCCAATACCGCTATCGAAGAGGACCTGATTACGCTCTGCGATACTCTGCTTGCTGAAGACATCCTTATTCAGGTAGATACAACAGAAGGCGACGGAACGGCGGGCAGTACGTTCCAATTTACCGATGTATCCACTGAAGGTATCGTCACCAGCCGGGCCTGGTATCTCGGCACCGATCCCCTTGGCCAAAATGTGACTCAAGTTCAGACGATCATAGATACCGACGGGACCTATTGGGTCAAACTCACGCGGATAAACGATTGCGGTGCTGCTATCGATTCTGTTGAGTTGATAGTCCCTGTTCCTTAGGTCATAGGTATAGTTGATAGATTGATGTTATAAGAAAAGCCCGCCGGATGGCGGGCTTTCTTTTTGCAGATCAAAAGTGTCTGAAGGATTTGTCTATTCGGCCAGCTCTTCCTTGAATTTCTTCGTGAGAGCCGGGACGATTTCGAAAGCATCACCAACGATGCCATAGCTGGCGATGTTGAAGATGGGCGCATCTTTGTCTTTGTTGACGGCGACTATCGTCTTCGATGTCTGCATGCCGACCAGATGCTGTATCGCTCCGGAGATACCAACCGCTATATACAGTTTCGGGTTAACGGTCTTCCCTGTCTGGCCAACCTGGTTGGAGTACGCCGTCCATCCGGCATCAACGATAGCTCTGGAGGCTCCGAAAGCGCCTTTGAGCGCGTTGGCCAGGTCCTGAACCATCGGCAGGTTGTCGCCCGCCTTGAGGCCACGACCGGCGGCCACGATTACATCGGCTTCGGTCAGATTGACGGCGCCGGATGATTCCACTTTCGCTTCTTTCACCACCATCTTCGACTCAAACGCGGCTCCATCGACGGTCTCTTCAACCACTTCGCCGGCTCCATCTTTGGATTCCGGATAGATCTTCATTCTCACGGTCACGAAAAGCGGTTTGTCACTGTTTTTGGCTACCTGGGCGATGACCGAGCCGCCGTAACTTGGCCTGGTCGCTACCAGAGAATCGCCGTTTAAGGCAATAGAGGTGATATCCGAAGCCATAGGGGCATCCATCGCGGCAGCAAGTCTACCAAACAGTGCTCTGCCATAGAATGACGCTGGACCCATGATAACATCGGGCGAGTACTTCGCTATCAATTGAGACAGGGTCTTAACGTAAACTTCATCGTTGAAATACTTCAACTGCGGATGAGATACTGCCAGCACTTTGCCGCCGCCGCGTGAGGCCAGTTCAGAGGCCATAGCTTTGGCATCCTCGGCCAGAATTGCAGTAATAACTTCTCCACCAAGTGATTTGGCAGCTTCAATAAGCTCAAATGAAGCCGCAACGAGCTTGCCGTCCTTTTGCGTTGCTACCGTAAATATTTTCATTTCAATACCTTACTTGTAATCAAAGGTGAAATTTCGATTTAGATGAATATAAAATGAGTATCTCTTCAAGGCAACAATTTTGGGCGCAGTCGATTGGATTTTTTGTACTGATCGGATTGGGGGTACGAATCAGCCGGCATGCTCGCTAAGATATTCAGCAAAGATATCGTCGATTTCACTCAGCTTCGTGACCTGAAACAATCTTGGCCTGAGCCGGCTGGCTCCTTTTAGCCCCCGGACATACCAGCCCAGGTATTTTCTCATCTTGATAACTCCCCGCTGTTCCCCGTACTGCTGTGCCACCAGGCCGGCGTGAATTTTTGCCGTCTCTATTTTTTCAGACGGCGATGGTTCCGTGGAGAGCGTACCGTTTTGCAGGTAATCGTTTATCTGCTTAAAAATGAATGGATTGCCCAGAGCCGCCCGCCCCACCATGACAGCATCACAGCCGGTTTCATCGAACATCCGTTTGGCATCAGGAGGGGTTAGAATATCGCCGTTGCCTATCACCGCAAGGCTCACGGCCTGCTTAAGTTGCTTTATGGCCGACCAGTCCGCCTGACCCGAGAATCCGCCGGAGCGGCTGCGGGCATGAAGTGTTATAGCCTTGACTCCGCATTTTTCGGCCAGTTCGCCCACCTGCAAATATACCGGGGTTTTTTCGTCCCAACCTGTTCGTATTTTGATAGTTACCGGCGTCTCCCCGGCTCCGCTAACGGCCGCCTTCATAATATCTTCAGTCAAGGCAAGGTCTTTCAGCACAGCGGCTCCGCCGTTTTTATTTACAACTTTTTTTACCGGACATCCGAAGTTTATATCAATAATATCGGGCTGATACTCTTCTGCGGTTATTCGGACAGCCTCCCTCATCGTTTCCGGATTTGCCCCAAATAGTTGAATCCCAATTGGTTGTTCGTCGGCTTGGAATTTCATCATTTCCAGCGTTTTACTCTGCCGCCGGATAATTCCTTCAGACGAGACCATTTCGGTATAGGTTATAGCGGCCCCGGCTCTAATCGCCAAAACGCGAAAAGGGCGGTTGGAAATACCTGCCAGCGGAGCCAGCAGGACTGCCTGCTTGAGGTTTAAGTTTCCAATCCTCATGCCGATAATATAACTAAGTCATTATTGGACAACAAGGGATGTAATAGCATTCCGAGATGGATCTCACTGCTAAATAAAGAAAAAGAGATAACGATAACATATACCGAAAGGGTCAATCCATGGCCGAGATAATCGTCAAATTCGATGATAAGGTTATCGAAAGAATCGTAACCGAGAAGAAGCGCTTGAGTATCGGCCGCACGAAGGACAATGACATTGTTCTGGAGAATCGCGGCGTCTCGCGCAAACATGCCCTCATTGAGTTCAATGACAAAGCCGCCATCGTCATCGACAACGAATCACTCAACGGAACCTTTGTCAACAACCGTAAAATTACTGAGGAAGTGCTCCGCGACGAGGATGTGATCACGATCGGCAAGTACGCCCTGGTATATCACAGCGAGGCCAATCAGGAGCATGATAGCGCCGCCGATTTTGACGGCACGATGATTCTGAACACCAAGCGTCAGAAGAAGCTGCTTGAGAATGACAAGGTTGAGAGACAGATCGTGTCCAAATACGGAGGCTCCGTTTTACTCGGCGAAGAGAATACGGATTTCTCAGAATTCAAACTGGACCGTGATGTTATCACGATCGGGAAAGCTAAATTCGTTCATATCAAAGCCAAGGGTTTCTGGCTTTCCGCCATCCAGGCGAAAATCACCAAAGAGAGCAACAGCCACGTACTGACCAATCTTGGCAAGAAAGGCAAAACGTTGGTAAATGGTGAGCCGGTCACAACCTGTAATCTCAAGAATGGTGATCTCATCACTGTTGGGAAATCGACTTTCAAATTCGTGGAGGGGAACATCTAAATGAAACTCGCCTTAATATCCGACATCCATGGCAATCTTGAGGCATTGGTTTCGGTTCTCAATCATATTGAAAAGGAAAAGGTCGACAAGATTTATTGTCTTGGAGATGTAGTTGGTTACGGATGTGATCCCGTTAGTTGTCTTGAGTTGATCGAAAAGAACTGCGCGGTAAAACTCATGGGGAACCACGAGTATGCTGCGCTCGGCCTGGTAGGCACCGAAGACTACAACCCTGCTGCCCAGAAATCTTCTGATTGGACAAGGGAGCAGCTTTCCGACCGTGAACTCTCGATTATGGCTGAATATGAGATGATACATACGACGGGAGACATTCTCCTGGTCCATGCATCACCGGTGGAGCCTGATCAGTGGCACTATATCATGACGCCTGATGCAGCTCTTGACGCTTTTGGTAATTTCAAGGAGAAGCTGTGTTTCTACGGTCATTCCCATGTGCCGCAGATATTCTGTGAGCGGGATGGCGATCTGCCGCGTTCACAGGTGGGCCACGATTTTATGCCCGATGAAGAGAGTCGTTATCTCGTAAATGTCGGTTCAATCGGCCAGCCGAGAGACAACGATCCCCGGGCATGTTACGCGATTTTCGATAGCGATGAATATGAAGTGCTTTACCATCGGGTAGAGTATGATATAGAAACGACCCAGGAGAAGATGGCACAGGCGAAACTACCTCGCACGCTTATAACCCGGTTGAGTGCCGGCAGATAGGTCAGGGACATCATGAACAAGTACGCGTCATACATCTTGTATCTGCTGATATCAATACTTGTAGCGTTATTGTATTTAAACGGGTTTGCGCCTCTGGACAACCTTCAACGATCGATAAACGATTTGCTCTGCCGTATTACGGCCCATGATGATTCGATATCAAATGTCGTTTTCGTTTCTATCGACAGTCGCGCTCAGGATGAGTACGGCGCCTGGCCCTGGAATCATGATTTAATTGGCGACTTGCTGGCAGCAACCGCTACGGGCGAGCCAAAAGCTATTGTCGTCGATTTTGTGATTTCCGAAGACGCCCGCCAGGACTCGGCCGGGTTCACCGATATTCTTGCCGGGCAACTGAGCTGGATGGGCAATGTGGTGATGCCTTACGATGTTGCTCTGGCCACTTTCAGAAGTGGCAAGACTCAGAATCCCAAGCATCTATTCAATTTTTCTGTAGCTGTGGACAATCCGCTGGGTCTGATGGAAGAAGACGCCAGTCTTCAGGTGCGCAAAGTCTTTCTGCCGGCAGAAAAAGTCCTGCAGAGCGATCCTTATCTGGGATTTGATTATTCTATGCCGGACCGCGACAAGGTCCTGCGTCACCAGTCGATGGTCATGAATTATGCCGGATACTATTATCCATCGCTGTCCCTGCTGGGAGCCGCTGTTTATCTGGGTGTGGCGCCGGATCAAATCAAAGTTGTTGAGAAGCAGGAAATTCAGGTCGGCACCCGGGCTACAATCCCCATAGACGACAAGTCCGAGTTCTTAATTAATTTCTCGGCGGAAAACAGCTTTCGGCGTTTCTCCGCAGCAGAAATTTTGGCCGAAGGGTTTGATCTCACCAAGCTCAAGGGAAAACTGGTCGTAATCGACTACGAGGATTTCTCCAGCAATTTGGTTTATAGAACACCTGTCCACAAGCAAGTACCCAAGTCGGTCATCACAGCATCGGTAACCGAGAATATCATCAATGGCAATATACTGACGCCAAAGACCAATACGACCCTGTTAGGTCTGATACTGATATTCGTTATTGGTGGAGTTTGCGCGTTTGTGATGCCTCAGGTGTCATTGCTCTACCGGGCGGTGATTCTTGCGGGCGCGTTGATTATACTCGCGAATATCGACTATTTCCTTTTCAGTTCCTTTAAGGTCATCGTTAATACGATTTACTTCGCGACCGAGCTGGTCCTGTTCATGCTTGCTTCGCCGCTTCTCGACTCGCAACTGATAAACTCCTCCGCCGACCAGAAGAAACGAACCCGGGGCGGCATACCGCGGGTCAATTTGGGTAAAGAGGGCAAGAAAACCGATGATAGCCCGGCGATTGTCAGAGAGCTCAGGGACGAAACGTGCGGAGTGGAAAATCAGGTAACAACAGCCATCACCGGCAATGGCCCTGTGTATCCCGAAGATCACCAGGCAATCGATATCGATTCCTCCGAGACGTTAGTCGGAGAATTGGACTCTTCCGGAATAGCTGAAGATTCGCGAGCCGATAACTCCGACGGAGCTTACGATTCCGGAGAGCTTTCACCTGAAACCATCTCGTCAGATGATTCTGAGACTCCGGAGGACGCCGACTCAGGTGAAATCCTCGTGGCGGATGAGACCAGATCTATTACCGGTGCTTATGGTCAGCCGAATATTACCCATCTTGGACGCTACCAGATCACCGATACACTTGGCAGGGGCGCTATGGGGCATGTTTATAAAGGCATCGACCCGGCTATCAACCGACCGGTAGCGCTAAAAACCATTCGTCTGGACTTCGTAAATGACCCGGCCGAGATGGAAGAACTGAAAGAGCGCCTCTTCAGAGAGGCCCAGGCGGCGGGTAAACTGTCTCATCCTAATATCGTGACAATTTACGATGTCGGTTCCGAAGGACACCTGCAGTATATCGCCATGGAGTTCCTTGACGGGCAAACTCTGGATGAAATGATCAAGAAGAAAGTCAAATTCAACTATAAGATCATCGCGCAGATAATCATGCAGATATGCAGCGCTCTTCAATACGCTCACGAAAAAGGGATTGTACACCGGGATATTAAGCCGGCAAATATAATGGTACTCAAAGATTACCGTGTGAAAGTCATGGATTACGGTATCGCCCGTATCGATTCCAATTCGATGACCAAAACCGGAATCGCCATGGGTACTCCGAATTATATTTCTCCGGAACAACTGAGAGGTCTGCCGGTTGACCAGCGGGCGGATATCTTCTCCCTCGGCGTCGTGTTCTACGAAATGCTTTTAGGGCGCAGACCCTTCAAGGGTGAGAATATTACGTCACTGATATATTCCACGCTCAATCATGACCCGGAGAAACCTTCCAATGTCAATCCGCAGATACCGCTGATGTTTGATCATATTATCAGTAAGGCTCTCAAAAAGAATCCGGCCGAGCGATTCCAGAAAGCCAGCGAGTTGAGCACCGAGTTGCAGGAGTTTGTGGAGTCGTTTGTAAGTTAAGAATTCCTTACTCATTCGGAGGGCACAGATAAAAAGCCGTTACCAATTAAGGTAACGGCTTCTCTCGTTACTGCCGAAATCTCGGTAGTGAGGGACGTCGCGCTTATCGCGTAACGTTTTGATTTTTCTACTGATCTTTCTGGTCCGACAGTATTTCCTCGGCAAGTGAAAGAGCTACTCCAGATAGCATTACTTCGACTCCAAGCTGCGTGAAGTCGGAAGAAATCAGATCCCGGTTGAGCGCGGCATAAAGCGAACACGATGCCCCGCGTTCCACAACCAGGCCCGAAAGCCGGCTTCCTGATTCCGAAACGAAGGTAACTTCACCAAGTTCTTCCGAGACTACATACCCGGTGCAGTTGTGCAGTTGCAGATGCGAATTACCGGTATAAACGACAACGAGCATTCCCCTGGTCTTACCCAGCGTGGTCTGGGGAAATATCTCCAGCGAGAGACTTCGCTTCTCCTCATGGTTGATAACCTTGAGGCGGAATTTGTCTTTGTCTTCAGTAATCTTCTCTGCTCCCAGCACGTCACCGATCTGTTGCGCTTCTTCTTTGCTGAGAATCTTCTCTTTGGCTGGCTTGTTATTCATATTACCGGAAATAGATTTATATTAACCGTTCTTCTTTTCCTTATCATCGGTTGCGGGCGGCTCGTTGATGGAGCCCTTGATCTCTTCGGTTGTATCTTTCATTGCCTTACGGAACTCCCGAATCCCCTTTCCCAGTCCCTGCGCGATGTCGGGCAGCCTTTTAGCACCAAACAGAAGCAGGATAACCAGAAAGATAATCAATAATTCCCAGGGACCCATTCCAAACATAAAATACCTCCTGGTACACCGGTTTAACTTAGATGTACCACCATCTGAAATAAATGATTACCAGCAAAACTACCAGCATCGACATGAAATTTATCTTCAATTTAAGACCGAACGTAAGCGCGATGGCATAGAAATCGACCTTTACAGTATCAAAGCCGATTTCAATCGATTTGGTGAAGACGGTCTTGGCCGCTCCCGCGGGCAGGAAGGTTCCGATGATATCGCCTATCAGTCCACCAACAACCGCACCCAGCACCAGGGCAACAATAATGAATGTCAGTTCACGTGATTTCACTTTTAACCCGCCATACTCAGTTTAGCGACCGAGGATCGAACCGACTGGAGTACTTTGACGCCATCGGACGATCCCAGAATTTTCTCTACAGCCCTTTCCGGATGGGGCATCATACCGAGAACATTACCCTCCCGGTTGATTATCCCGGCAATGTTATTGGCCGAACCGTTCGGATTGGCCTCGTCGGTGACGTTACCGGAAGCATCGACATACCTGAAGACAACCTGCCCGTTGTCTTCGAGTTTCTCGATTTCACCTCCGAAGTGATAATAATTTCCTTCTCCGTGCGCAATAGGGATCTTGAGGATTTCGCCTTTGCGGCAGTCGAGCGTAAAATTCGTTTCGGTGGTTTCTACGCGAAGATGTACATATTTGCAGCTGAAACGCAACGAGCGATTCCTGATTAGGGCTCCCGGCAGCAACCCGCACTCGGTCAGCACCTGGAAACCGTTGCAGATGCCTATCACTATTCCACCGGAATTGGCAAATTCTATAACCTTGTCCATGATAGGTGAAAATTTGGCAATAGCTCCGGCTCTCAGGTAGTCGCCGTAGGAGAATCCGCCGGGCAAGATGACGACATCGCAACCGGCCAGATCTTCGGATTTGTGCCACAGGAATTCGGCATCTTCCCGCAAAATATTCTTAACCGCCGCATAAGCATCGTAATCGCAATTAGCGCCGGGAAATGTCACCACACCGAACTTCATCAGGATTTCTCCACCGTAAATTTCTCGATCACAGGGTTGCTCAGAAGCTTGGCGCAGACCTCGTCAATCTGCCTGTCGATTTCCGCTCCGTCGGCCTTGACTTCCAATTCGAAGAACTTGCCGGATCGAACGGAAAGAAAATCGTCGTATCCCATTTGCTGCAGGGCTTTATGAATTGTCACGCCCTGGGGGTCCAGCACGCCATCTTTCAATTTAACATAAACAACGACTTTTTTCGACTCACTCATCATCAGTTCCTTTATCAGTTTTGCGCCGTCCGTGCGGTCTGCCGGTCACCTTCCCCACCCCGACATAGAAAAGCCGGTACACCTCCCTTACCATCCCGAACAATATATACAAAGCGAAAAAGGGAAACAACAACAGTCTGGGCTTAATAATGATTATGATACCGGCGGCTACCAGAACGACAAGCCGCATACGGTTTTGTGGGGTGTCAAAATTGTCCGGAAAAGCATCGTACTGAACCTGGGAAACCATCAGGAAAGCAAACAGGATAATCATCGAAACCAGCCATTCGCTGTACTGGAGACCATCCCACAGGTAATAGCTGAAGATGATAAAAGTAACCATCGCCGCGGCCGCGGCGGGAACAGGAAGTCCCACGAAATCTTTCTTTTCTTCGGTATCTGCCAGCAGATTGAATCTCGCCAGACGATAGGCGGCTGACATAATATACACGATTGAAATAATCCAGCCCCACTTCCCGAGGCTGTTTAGCTTAATGGCATAAACCAGCGTGGCCGGTGCTACTCCAAAGGAGAGAAAATCGGCCAGCGAATCAAGCTCGACGCCGAATTGGGATGACCCGCCGGAAAGCCGGGCAACCTTGCCGTCAAGAGCATCAAGGAATCCGGCCAGAATCACAAACCAGCAGGCCGTGGTTATGGCTCCTTCAAAAGCCGAAAGGATAGCCAGAAACCCGCACACCACGTTACCCATAGTGAAGATTCCGGGTACCAGACCTCTATATCTCGACATTGCTTCCCCTGGCATTGTTTTCCTCACCTGAATTAATCGTTTCTGCCGGCAGGTAACCAATAACACTGGTTCCTCCGGCTACATGGTCACCGACCTTGACCTCTATATTGCTCCCGGCGGGTACGATAAGTTCCGCCCTTGAACCAAACCTTATCATACCGAAACGTTCACCGGCGGCTACCTGCGCACCCTGTGTAAGGTCACACACAATTCGACGGGCAATTATACCGGCTATTTGCTTGAAAACCAGTTTGTGGCCGGTATTTGCGGTCATGCCGATTTCCGTTTGCTCGTTAAGGTCGGAAGCTTTGTCGGCATAGGCAACAAAGAACTTACCGGGGTTATACTTGACAAAATCTATCTTTCCAGCCGCCGGAACGCGGTTGACATGGACGTCAAAGACTGAGAGAAAAATAGATACTTTGATAGCCGGTCCACCAACAAAAGCATGGTTTTCCACGCGGTCAATTCTGATAACCTTACCGTCGGCCGGGGCCACCAGAACGCGCTCCTGCTGCACCGGAGTTCGGGCGGGATCACGGAAGAAGAAGATAGTGAACATGGTAAGCAGAGCGAACACGGCGCTCAGTGAAAACAGCACTTTGCTGTCATAGCGCGACGCTGTCAGGATAAGGCCGACAGTGACCACGACGGCTATAAGAATGAGGTAAAGCCCTTCGCGCGCTATCATTTTCCAAACACACGTTTAAAGATTTTGCCGACATTGCGAGTGTAATACTTGATGTCGAAACAGGAGTCTATATCGCTTTCGGACAGGAAGCTTCGCACCTCCGCATCCTTTTTGACCAGATCTCTGAACATACCTTTCCCCTCATGGGCGGCCATGGCATTACGCTGAACCATCCGGTAAGCTTTATCGCGCGAGCCGACCGGACCGGTGAGTTTGAGAAGGAGCCGTTGCGAGAAGACGACGCCACCCTTGAAAAAGATGTTTTCTATCATTCGTTTTTCGTTTACGACCAACCCTTTGAGAAGTTCATTAAATTTCTGCAGGCCGTAATCGATGATGATTGTTGCGTCGGGGATGATAACTCTTTCGACCGACGAGTGCGCGATGTCGCGTTCATGCCACAGGGGGATATTTTCCATGGCTGAGATTGAATAACCGCGAAGCATGCGGGCGATGCCGGTGATGCGCTCGGCGGTGATTGGATTTTTCTTGTGCGGCATGGCCGAGGAACCTTTCTGTCCCTTGGTGAAGCCTTCGGCCATTTCGCCAATCTCGCTGCGCTGGAGGTTGCGAACCTCGGTGGCGAATTTCTCGAGCGAGGAACCCAGCAGCGCCAGGGCACTGATATAATTCGCATGACGATCGCGTTGAATCACCTGGGTGCTTACCTCGGCCGGTTTCAATCCCAGACGACGACAGACAGCCGCTTCGATCTTCGGGTCGAGATTTGCAAAATTGCCCACCGCTCCTGATATTTTGCCAACCGATATCTCCTCGGTGGCGGCTTTGAACCTCGCCTGAGCGCGCTTTAGCTCCGTGTACCAGACGGCGAACTTGAGGCCTACTGTCATTGGCTCCGCCAGTATGCCGTGAGTTCGTCCCATGCAGGGTGTCATCTTGTGGCGGATGGCCAGCGCCTTGATCTGTCTCAGGGCGGTCACGATTTTCTTATCTATGATTGCCGCGGCGCGCTTCATAAGCAGTGACAGCGATGTATCGAGCATATCCGAAGAGGTCATGCCGAAATGTAAATACCTGGCTTCGTCGCCTACGTGTTCCGACACCGAGGTCAGGAATGCGATTACGTCGTGATTGACTTCTTTCTCTATCTCATTGATGCGGTCGACATCAAAACGCGCTTTTTTCTTGATAGTCGTATAGGCGCTCATCGGGATAATTTTCATCCGGGCCATAGCGTGGGCGGCTTCAACCTCAACCTCCAGCCAGGTCTTAAATTTATTTTCTTCCGACCAGAGCGTCCCCATCTCTTTGAGCGTGTAGCGTGGAATCATCAGCCTTTATTCGCCTTCTTGTAATCCGCGATGAATTTCTCCAGACCGATATCGGTCAGCGGATGTTTGATTAGACTCTTAATCACATTGAAGGGCATGGTGATAACATCGGCCCCCAGCATGGCGGCTTCAACCAGATGCATGGGATGACGTACCGACGCCACCAGCACCTCGGTGGTCATATTGTAATTATGGTAAATACCTACTATCTGACTTATGAGTTCCATCCCATCGGTCGAGATATCATCGAGCCGTCCAATAAACGGGGAAACGTAGGTCGCCCCGGCTTTGGCTACCAGTATGGCCTGTGACGGGCTGAATACCAGGGTGGCATTGGTCATAATGCCCTGACTGCTGAGGGTCTTAATCGCCCGGAGACCTTCTAAGATAGTCGGTATTTTGATAACGATATTGTCAGCAATCTTGACCAGTTCTTCGGCTTCCTTGATCATGCCGTCGTGGTCGGTGGCAATCACTTCAGCCGAGACCGGTCCGGGTACTATTTTGCATATTTCGGCCAGGAGTTCGCGATAAGGCGCGGTTTCTCTGGCGGCCAGTGATGGGTTGGTGGTCACACCGTCGAGCACTCCCATTGAGGCTGCTTCTTTGATTTCTGCGATGTTTGCGGTATCGATGAAAAACTTCATGCCAGACTAATCCTTATGGTAACCTACGGACACCAGATACAGTCCCTGGGCCGGAGCGGTGAATTTTATCCTCTCGGAGGTTGAGGATTTTATAATATCTCTAAAGCCGTCTAAAGTCAAGTTCAGCTTGTTCTTATCCGGTTTTACCGCAGCCAGATTCACCATAGCTCCGACCAGGGATCGGATCATGCTGTGCAGGAAGCGGTTGCCCCGGATTTCAAACACGAACAGCGGTCCGACGCGCCGCCAGCGGGCATATTCAATCCGGCAGACGTTGTTTTCTTTGCGTGAAGCTACCACGCAGAAAGGGGCAAAATCGTGCTCTCCGACAATCTCGCCGGCGGCCTCGTTCAGAAGGCCGTGATCCAGAGGCTCAGTGTATTCCCAGCGATAGTTTCTGTAGAGGGCCGACTTCTCGACCCCGATCAGATACCGGTATCTTTTAAATAGCGCATCGCGACGGGCGTCAAACCGGAGCGGCACCTGCCGGGAACCCATAATCCGGATGTCATCGGGCAGATAATAGTTCAGAGCGTCTGAGTATCTGGCAGGCTCCAGATTGTGCTCGATTCTGAAATTGGCCACCTGTCCGAGAGCATGCACCCCCGCATCCGTTCTACCGGCCCCGGTCAGCTTCACTTTCTTCCGGGTGGTTTTGAATATAGCATCGATGACAGCATCCTGAACAGTCTTCTGGTCGGTCTGTGACTGCCAGCCACAGTACCCGGTGCCATCGTATTGGATGATCAGTTTTATGTTCTGCTCTGTCATGATTTATAGCGTAAAGTAAAACAGGACACCTATCGCAAGTGATGTCAGCAACACGAATGACCACTCGGTTGGCCCGAACCAGCTCCGGGAGTAGAAACTACGGTTATGTCCGCCCGTGTAGCCCCGGGCCTCGATGGCCAGGGCCAGTTCGTCGGCTCTCTGGATAGCCGCCACAAACACGGGAATTATGATACTGGTGGTTTTTCTGAGACGACTGAACAGCGAACCCGTGAAGGACACTCCGCGCATTATCTGGGCATTTCTGATAGCTGCGAACTCTTCATAGAGGATGGGTATAAACCGCAGAGCGATGAATAGAATAAGAGCAAGGTCGTAAACAGGTACGCGAATCTTCTCGAGAGGCCGAAACAGTTTGGTCAGGGCATCGCCCAGTTCCGATGGGGAGTTCGTCAAGGTGATCAGGAAAGCCACCGAGATGAAAATTATCAGGCGCAGGGAGTAGAACAAGGCCATATCGGCTCCGCCGGTCGTTATTTTCCAGCCGAGAATATTGACAAGCACCTCGCTGTCGCGGGCTGAAAAAATGAGATGATACAGCGATGTCACCACCACCAGAATCAGCACCGGCCTGAAATTGTTGGCCAGCGTGCGCCATCCCACGCCTGAAAAAACAAGCGCGGCCACCAGCGAAACCAGAATCGCCAGATAGAAGACCAGAGACTCAGTCAGCAGCGCCAGAACAAGAATGAGCGTAACCGGAACGATTTTCGACCGGGCATCGAGGCGGTGCAGAAATGAATCGAGAGGTCGGTATTGGCCCAGAAGTATAGGTGTGCTTTGAAACATATTCGCCTTTTTCTAAAGCGACAATATAGGCAGCCGGTACAGCGGTGTCAAACAGAGGTGGATGTTTTTGATAATCCCGTCTTGTTCTCTTCCAGAGCTTTCAGAGCAGGACAGGATTTACAGGTGGTTTTGAGCCTCCGGCGGCGAATATAGTACACAACAATGTACAAGCCCGCCAGGGCGACTGCGCCGCCGATAATTATCTGTTGCCAGAATACACTCATCAGAACCCCAGACCGTTGGATATTTGATATACTACGAGCGAGGTTAAATATGCCATGGTGGTCATATAGGCAAAGGTGACAATCGGATATATGATATGGTTGGCTTCCTGCCGGATAGTGACCAGCGTGGCCCCGCACTGGCAGCACAGGGCAAAAAAGACCATAATGGACAGGGCCACCGGGGCCGAGAATACGAGTTGGCCCTTTTTAGGACCCTCCTCCCACCTTGCCTTGCGCATCTTGTTGACCAGCGACGAAGATTGTTCGCCGACATCGGAACCCAGGTTATACAGTGTGCCGAGAGTGGCGATTATAACCTCACGCGCCGGGAACGCCGCCAGAACCGAGACCGTAATTCTCCAATCCCAGCCCAGTGGTTCAAAAAGCGGTTCAATCTGCCGGCCGACATAGCCAAGATAAGAGCCTCGAATCTGCTCGCCGGTTCTCTGATTGGCTAAAGCTGCCAGTTCTGCTTCGTGGTCAAAACGCAGCTTGTACAATGCGAAGCTGTTTTCTATCAGGGCGGCGGAACCGGGAAATTCGACTAAGAGATCCTGATAGACAGAATCAAGCTTCTGCGGACTTGTAGCTGTGCCAAACGCAGTCTGAATGGCGGAGATCAAGTCACCGCTCGCCTGTCTTTGCAGCAGCATCGTGAGAAGCTCACTCTCCAGAGACGCTTTTTGAGTCTTGTAGACTTCTGCTGACGCAACACGACGCTGGTTGTAATTTTCCCTGGCCTCGTCCGAACGCGGATAGTAACTGAGCGCCCAGACAATAATGGTGATGGCCAGAATAATTGTACCGGCCCTGACAAGAAAAGACCTCACCCGGGTGAAGACTCGAATCCCGATTGAGCGCACCGTCGGTATTTTGTAAGACGGCATCTCCATCATAAAGGTCCCACGCTCGGTTTTAAAAATCACTTTCTTCATTATGTACGACACTATCACCGCGGCAACTATTCCCAGAAGGTAAAGCATGGTCAGCACCAGCCCCTGAAGATTGAGAATGCCCAGGTAAGTCTTGTACGGTATAAAAGCTGCAATCATTATGGCGTAGACAGGCAGGCGCGCGGAACAGGTCATCAGAGGCGCTACCATTATGGTTATCAGGCGAAGCTTGCGGTCCTCTATGGTCCGCGTGGCCATAATGCCGGGAATAGCGCAGGCGAACGAGGACAGCATAGGGATAAACGATTTACCCGACAGACCGCACCAGCGGAACATCCGGTCAACCAGAAAAGCGGCCCTCGGCATATAACCCGAATCTTCGAGAATGGCTATAAAAATGAAGAGTATGGCGATCTGCGGTATGAACACCAGCACCGAACCTACGCCCCCGATTATGCCGTCGGTTACCATCGACCGCAGAGGTCCATCAACCATCCGGCTTCGAACAAGATCGGCTATCGATGAAAAGGCAGAGTCTATTACATCCATGAAGGGGGCAGCCCAACTGAAAATCGATTGGAAGACGAGAACCATCACCGCCACCAGGACAAGCGGTCCTATCACCGGGTGCAGAAGATACTTGTCGACCTTTTCCGAACGGGTTTCCGGTTTCTTGTCGTCCTCTCTGACCACCGACCGGAAGACCTTCCCGGCACGATCGGTGAGAGCCTGTGTTTCTCCCCCGGCCAGGGAACCATACTTCTGTCTTATCTCAACCCGGGCCTTGTTAATAATGGCTAACGCTTCGTCACCTTCCTCGGCAACGAATCGTTTCTGAGCGGGACCGTCTTCGTCGAATATAACCCGGAGATACTGCGCCCGGGTACGCTTGGTGTTGCCGTAGCGGTTAATCAAAAGCTGCAGCGATTCTTCCGTGATATCATCGATACGACCGATATCCGCGGCAGCCTGAGTACCCACGGCCTTGATAGCTTCTTGCTTGAGCCTGTCAATCCCTTTTCTGCGATTACCCACGACAGGAACCACGGGAATGCCGCCAAGGAGTTTTGACAGCCGGTTGGTGTTTATCCGGAGTTTCTTTTTGTGAGCCTGATCAACCATGTTCAGCGCCACCACTACCGGACAGCCGATCTGAAGGATCTGGAACAACAGGTAGAGGCTGCGTTCGAGGCGGGTAGCATCGAGAACACAGATAACCGCGTCGGGACGAGGCTCTCCTTTTACCTCTCCGAATAGTACCGATGCCGCTATGTATTCATCGGGAGTAAAGGCGGAAAGTGAGTATGAACCGGGAATGTCGAGAAGAGTGAATTTGTCCGGAGAATCCGGTGACAGTCCGAACCGGCCGGATACTTTTTCGACTGTAACTCCCGGGTAATTGCCCACCTGTTGATTCAAACCGGTGATGGCATTGAACAGCGTTGTCTTGCCACAGTTGGGATTGCCGCAAATAGCAATCACGCCCGAACGGGCAGGGCTTTTATCAGGCGTGACCCTCATATAGAACTCTTCGACGTCACCTGTCTAACTTAACGGTGATGATGGCCGCTTCCGCATGTCTCAACGTCAAACAGCATGGTCCAATCTGCACCTCCATCGGGTCGCGCAGAGGTGCATTTCTCAAGTAGACGACCGAACGCCCCGGCACGACACCGAGCTCCAACAGTCGTCTTGATATTTTGGAGTCGACCGTAAAGCCGACAACTTTTCCTTTCTGGCCGGGAAGCATCTCACTCAATGGCGTCATAGATCATTATCCCTCTCGAGGTACCCTCTCGCCGTTGTTGGTATCTGTCGCCTCTTCTGCGATCGCTGCGGCCATGACCGGTTTATCCTTCGCGGAGGCCCGACAACTCTCACACATACCCTGAACTTCAATCTTGAAACTCTCGGGCGTGAATCCCCGGGTGCCTGCCGACTGCGCCAATATACCAACAAGCTGTTCAACGTTTATCTCGGTCACGCTCTTACAACCGGTGCAAAAAAGGTGACCGTGAGGAACCTTTGTAATCCTGTCGTATCGGGTAATACCGTCACCTATATTGACCTGTTCAGCCAAACCGACCTTGCAGATCAATTTAAGATTTCTCCACACAGTCGCATATCCGATTGAGTTATCCTCACGGCGCACGCGCTCGTAGAGTTCGTCAACCGAGACATGCTCGCCTAACTCGAAAAACGAACGGAATATCAACTCCCGCTGCGGAGTCATCTTAAAACCTTTTGTCTTCAAAAACTCTCTCATCTAAATCCACCCTAAGGGCTAAATGAAAACGATTTTCAATTTCATATATATACTGTATATTTCGGAAAGTCAAGCGAATTCTTTAGTGCTTTTTGGAGTATTTAGCCAAACGTAATCGATTGTTACACAACAGGTCACAACAACATGTCACAACAAAATATCAGTATTTTGCGGTGGACACGGATAACGAGGACTAATTTAGTGGGGAAATGCGTCTTCACTTGCCCCTCACAGGGGCAAAAACGGGCTTTAAAGCGAGTTCTATTATTTAAGTAGGACCATCTTTTTGGTTGCCGATGACGACGGTCCTTCTATCCGGTAGAAGTAAACGCCGCTGGCCACGCGCTGTCCGCGTTCATCGGTGGCATCCCACTCGAACTGGTGCAGACCGGTGCTGAGGTAACCCGAATGGAGAGTCTGGACCCTTTGTCCGAGCACGTTGTAAATATCGAGGGAAACATCGCCCGGTTCCACCAGCGAGAAGGCTATCCGCGTTGAAGGATTGAACGGATTGGGATAGTTCTGATAGAGCTTGATAGACGCCGGTAGCGAGTTTCCGTCCCCGGCCAGACTGCTTGACAATTCATAGACTGTCTGTGCCCTTTTGACGTTCTCGTACAACTGTGTCAGGTCATGACCGCCCACCAGAGCTACGACCACGTTGACGGACTTCTGCTGGTCGATAATGAACGGTTCCGAAGAACTCACGAACATGACATCACCGGCAACACCGGCGGTGGTGCTTGATATGGTCGAGGAGATCATCTCGAACAGCTGCGTCTGGTCAAAGCCGGTTTTGGCAGTGCCATTGGCAAGAGCCTGAAATCCGGCGACATTTTCCAGCGCCACCAGGCCTACATACAGACCGTCTGAACTCTGCTGGTAGATCATGTTTGCCGTACCATCAATAACAACGGCATCGTTGTCTGACAGGTCAAAGTCCATTAGAAAACCGAAGTGCAGGTTAGTCAGTTTCTCGAGTGACTTGTTTATCAGCGTGTATTTTATAAACAGGAGTTCCTGGTCGCTGACATTGTCAAAGCTGATTGTCTCCTGGGTGACATTGAGCGGCACCAAGGAGTTGCCATCGGTGAATATTGCTCTGCGATGCGTACCACCGTCGTCGCCGATCCATGCATCCGAAAGCGACACTATGGGCATAAAGTCGGATGGCTCGAAAATGCCGGATTCGTTTCTGACCGACTTAGCCAGACGCGTGTCGCTGCTGCCGACTATAAGACCTGCTTCATACAGCAGATTGCTTGAACCATCGTAGCAGAAGCCATCTCCAAGGGCGTTGTAAGCTGAACCGGGCGCGAATCCGAACTGCCCGAAATCCGACACCGAAATCTTCACCTTACCGTTGTTATGGGTTGCAATCTCCCCTTTGGGCGGTAAGCCTACGGTCAGTTGAAAAGCGATCGTGTCGGTTATATCAAACCCATTGGGAGACAGCAGCAGGTGGAGATCTATTCTCTGGCCGTGATAGAGGCTGGAATCGAAACCTATGGTGAACAGCGGGTCGTTATTGGCGAGTGTACCGCCTGTGCCAAAGAAGAAGTCCGCCGATTGGCTGATGAGAGTTACTCCGGGAATATCATCGGCCACTATGATACCGCTCAGGGCCTCGACATTGCCGGAACTGTTGGCAAGAACAAGCTGAAGGTCGAAAGTCTCGCCGGGGAAGGCCACGCCATCGCCGGAGATTTGGTACGAGACTATTTCAAGCTCATCGGTCGATGGCAACGGGATGTAGTCAAGGATGCGAGCTGCATTCACAAAGCCGTGTCCATAAGCGTTATCTTCTCCGACCGTCCCGAGGTCCTCGGCGGCGCTGAGAAAGGCTTGCTTAATTTGCTCGACAGTCACATCGGGGTTGTACTCGCGTAACAGGGCAACCATACCAGCTATATAAGGGGCGGCCATTGAAGTTCCGGTCATCAGGGCATATCCCCCGCCCTTGTAGGACGAAAGGATATCGACACCGGGGGCCACGACCTCGGGTTTCACCTGGGTAGTATCGCAGGATGAAGGACCTCGGCTGGAAAAGGCGGTAATGACTTTGGCGTTGTCGACGGCTCCCACGGCAAACGAATTGATGGGCGTAGAGGCACGATCGGCCGGATTTCTCATTGTTTTGGGCTCAGGACCCTCGTTGCCGGCGGCAAAAATGGTTACGATACCGGCCGCCTCGACATTGTCGATGGCTCCCCAGAAAGTATCATCGCACGGACTGAACAATCCTCTGGGTATCCCCCAGCTGTTGAGAATAACATCGGGTATATCGTCAGTTGTATTGAAGTCACCATCGGGATTCAGCGTCCACTGGAAAGCGCCCAGAATGTCGCTGATAGTCATACTGAGTGTCCGCCCCTGATCCACGACACCAGCGGTAATCCACTGAGCCGCCGGAGCAACGCCAAAAGTATCAGCATCGGTACTGCCGACCATAACACCCATAGTATGAGTGCCGTGTCCGGCCAGATCGTAAGGCAGCGTGTCCGGAGCAATGGTAGAATGCCAGGCGGCCTCAAGCGAGCTACTGTTTCCGCGCCACTTGGAAGCGAGAGCCGGATGACTTTGCTCGACGCCCGTATCAAAAGAACAAACAAGTCTTCCCTTACCCTTCAGACCTCTTCTCCACAGTTCCGGTACACCGAGCATCTGAAGCTGACTGGAAACCGCTGTCGTGGATGTGGACAGGGTGGAAACGACCTTTACCGGCGATTCAAAAATGAGGTCAGCATTTTCAACCACTAACTTGACGCCGTCGATTTCAGAAAGAGCCTCTACCTGACTGACCGGTATAGATATCGTAATGGCAGGGACTATCCAGTGCTCTGTTATAACGGAACTGGAATGTGAGCGGACGAAATCGAGAACCTGTTGCTTATAGGGAGATTGGTATGATTTCAACTGATGGATAATCTGTTTGGCTCGATCATTTCGCGACAAGCCGGAGGTCTGCGACACCTTGTAGACCGTCTCTTTGGATTCGTAGTCATCAAGAAAAACGACTACCTCGACAAGAGAATCAACCGTTGCAGAAGCACCAACAGTAGAAGCGGCCCTGGCAAGACCCGGTGACAGCTCACCGGCGCTGACTGTCAAAGGTGCCAAAAGCACGGCGACACCCGCCAGAACTACTATCTTCTTAATGAATTGATCTATCATTGGTACTCCTACAGTCCATTCTCCATACCCATAAAAGCAACCCTTATGCCCTCGTCATTTAGTCCTGTTTCGTTGGCTCGGCCGACCCTAATTGCGGCGTATAGTGCTGTATTACAAGCAGTTGCAATACGAGAGGCCTGGCAGGCATAATTTTCCCACAGTAGGCAGGTCTTTTGCAGGTTATGCAACTTTAAGCAACTAATTTGACTTAAAGAGATATCTCGCCATAAAATAAAAGCAGCCATTCCGAATCTGATTTCCTATATTCTCAGCGATGATCTCGAGGATGAAAAGGCATTTCAATGCTCCCGTAGGACTGATTGTTATCACCGCCACAGCCATTGTTTTAAGGTTAGTCTATCTTGGCATTTACCAGGATCTGCCGCTGTGGGATCAGTTGACAGTAGACAACTACTACCATCACAACTGGGCGATTTCTATTGCAAGTGGCAATGTCTTTGGCGACACGACTTACTTCCGGGCGCCGTTCTACGTGTTTTGCCTGGCGGCTTTGTACAGCGTTCTGGGGGCATCTTTGTGGGTTGGCCGGATATTTGGCCTACTTGTGGGTATTGTTTCGATTGTGATGACCTACAAGATAGGAAAGAGAGTCTTCGGACATAAGACAGGGCTTATCGCTGCGGCTCTTCACGCCATTTACCCATCGTGCCTCTACTTTGAGTCCGAGTTGCTTTTGGACCCTCTTTTCACGTTGCTACTTCAGATTGCCGTTTACAAGGCGCTGGCGTGGTGGAGCAGCAGGCGAACCGCCGATATCTTCTATTGCGGGCTCTGGTTGGGACTGGCCGCAATTACGCGCCCAACGGCCCTGGTGGTCGTTCCCCTGATTGTCATTGTAATTGTATCTGTCTATCGTAAGTCAGGCATATCTTTCAGACAATCCCTGGTCTTCTTGCTGGGTGTAGTGATATTCATTCTTCCGATTTCTATCCGCAACGTCGCGGTGGCGCACGACCCGGTAATCATAGCCTCCCAGGGCGGCATTAATTTATATATCGGGAACAACGAATCTGCCGATGGTATCTCGGCGACTATGCCGGAGCCACTCGGCTTCAACTGGCGAATTAAGCAAATAAGCTACATTGCGGAGCGCGACGAGGGCAGGGACCTCACGCAGGGACAGGTTTCTTCGTATTGGATTGGCAGGTCGCTAAAGTGGATACAGGGCAACCCTGCTGCCTTTCTGAAGCTTTATCTGGAGAAGCTGTACCGTCATGTTTCTGACCGCGAGATATCGAATAATCGGAATCTCGGTTTCTTCTTCAGTCGTGTGCCCTTATTGAGGTACAACCCTCTTTCGTTTGGAATTCTCTTCGCGCTTACATCCGTAGGTCTGTTTCTGCTATGGGGTCGAAACAGAGAGGCACTGTTTCTCTATGGCATTATTGTCCTATATATACTGATATCTTCCCTCTTCTTTTTCAGTAGTCGTTTCCGTCTGCCGTTGTTGCCGCTGTTTTTCGTGCTTTCATCGTACACATTGGGTTGGTTGTCTGAGCGGGTATTTACGCAGTTCAAGACTGTTCTGCTTCCCTTGTCGGCAGCAGTTGTTTTTGGCCTGTTCTCCTTCCACATGGTAGTGGGTTTGCCGTCGGGCAGTCGCTCGCAATACCTGTCATCGGCGGGACTCTATTATACGAATACCGGCGACTACGAGCGCGCCCTTGATACTTTTCAGCAGGCCCGTGCGATCGATGCCACTTTCCCGGAGACGAATCTGAATATCGGCGCCGCCTTCGTGCGCATGGGGAATCTCGACTCCGCACTTTACTATTTTGACCAGGAGAAACGGCACAACCCTCTTCGTCCCAAGACCTACACCAACGTGGCCTCGATATATCTTCTCCAGGATCGTCCCGATGAGGCCCTGGAGGAGGTTCAGGCGGCACTGGAGGCTACTCCCTATGATATCACTGCCAACCTGGTATTTCTGAGGGCGATTTTCGCCGATTCACAGTTTGCCGGACCGGCTCTGACCGACTCCGCTTTTGCCAGCGATTAGGCGAACGGACTATCATATCCTTGTCCTGAACGATGCGGCCGCCCTCTGCTCTTCAAAAGGCGATCTGAAGAACGCCAGGGATATTCTGAACATGGCTCTGAACTCCACTCCGCCTCCGGTGGAAACCGATGATGGCGCGTTTGAACGGAATTTCGGCAACAGCGCCGCCAACTGGGAAAAAATGCGAGCCACGTCATACTATCAGCTCGGATATTTAAGCGGCCTGTCAGGTTCTTTTGCGGAGGCTATCGATTACTGTCAGAGCGCAATAAGACGTGATTCCTCGTTGACGGAAGCTTATGTCAATCTTATCAGCGGCTACTTATCGGTGGGTCGGCTTGCTGATGCCGAAAGAGTCCTGAATCTCGCACTAACGAAATTCCCTGACAACGAATATCTCCGACGCTTCAAAAACGGGCAGGCAAGCGGTAAATAAGAAAAGGGCTGAATCTCTTCAGCCCTTTGAACATACCTAATCATCTATAAGCAAAATCAGTAAGTAGTTCGCCTGATATCCGCGTTCACCCTCGCTTCATCGAGCGAGATCTTGACGGTTGCATCCGGATACCTCTTGTCCATCGAAAGGAGCGATTGGCCGATAGTGGGATCATATAGCCAATCAAGCTGTTCGGCGACGAGATCATAGGCCGATTCGGCGTCAAAGGCGTACGGCGTGAACATCAACCAGGAAGTCCTGAACATGTTGGTTTCATACCGGTGACCCACGGGAGCACCTTCCATCGTGAAAGGATAGCCGAGGAAATGGTTGGGACCGAATCGCGATTTGTACAGATACATCACTTCGGTACCGTACGCTCGTTCACACCAACCTACTTCGGGCAATGCGGCTATGGTATCATACCACGGGCAGTACATGGACAGGGTTTTGATAACGCCCAGGGTATCCCAATAGTATCTGCTTCGCAGCAGGTCAGGGTCAACATTAAGATTGGGCCAGCGCCCTTCGTCCATACTATAAGCGCCAATGAAATCTTCCATCCGCACTTTTACAGAATCGTTGAAGGGATGCCTACCCTGGAAGAATGTGTACCATTGAGTGTAATAGGCGGCCTCCACTCCGAAATACGTGCGGAAATAATCGGCCGCATCCTGCATGGCATATGCGTCGTTTGCAGCGGGATTTCCGTAAATAACGGAACGGCCGGCGACCCAGGCATTGATGCCGACATCGATACCCGTGAAAATATCCTCGTAGTTCAGACTGTTATTGTTGAACCCCTGAGCGGCAAATACCGAATGGTCTTCAACAATGATATAGAGTTTGTACTGAAGAAGCTTACCGAGAGGAATCCTTTCATTCGTAATATAGAATGACTGATGCAGATAGTCGTTGGAGTCCCCGTACGGGTAGAACTCGATCGAAGGATCCCATCGAGTTATGGCGCTGTCCCAGAACTCTTTACGCATGGTGAAACCGGAATCCATCATAGTAGGATAGTCTTTGTTGAAGTTGCTCAACAGAATGCCGCGATAGTCGGTAGAACCACCCTGCAGATCTATAACGAGAATATCTCTTTCGAATCTCGGGTTGATGACCGGGAAGGACCGGAAAGCCGGAGTCGGGTCGGGCACCATAGCATCATCGCGACACCGCACCCAGAAGATGAAAAATCTCGAGACCGTTGAGTCTCTATATTCATCATTATCTGGAAAGACATCGTAAAGGGTATCCCGGGTATCATAAACCCAGGTATCGAGACCGTTCCATGAACGAGCAGCCACCTGATCACTCGGGAATCTCTCGGTTGTGTAAGTCGTATCATCACCGTCGATATGCGTCACTACCACCGAATCGATATGAAGCAGCGTATCAACCCGGTACTCCGGAGTTGACGAACCGGCATGCGTTTCATCGAGGATAATCGAGTCACAAACTTCCTCCCAGTGTGACCCCTCATCATCCTCAACCATCACCAGATCGCATACAACCAGCGTATCTCCAATATGGCAAACACGTCCACCCGGCGTGACAAAGACGATTTCTTTAAACAGCGAATCGATCCGCAGAGTATCGTCTTCCGTAAAGGGTCCGAAAAGTTTCCACTCGAACTGAAATGGCGGGGGAATCAAACCCTGCTCGTCATAATCATGAACGTCAGAGCCTTCCCACTGCAATTTGACACCCGTAACGATTCCACCTTCCGACACAGCATTGACGAATGGAATATAATTTGTCACGCTCCACAGTCTCGTGGCGGGCGGGTTGTCGTTTCTATTAAGGCATTTGAATGCGACCGCAGACGCCGCTCCATCATCGTCAAACGCCTGGAGCAAAATGAATTGCTTGACATAGATATTGACAGGGTCGGTCAGATCAGCCGTCAGGGGAATCACGTGTGCTGTCTGCGGGTCCGATGCGGTCGGGTCCACATCGACATATGTCCACATGGTATCGTGGAGATTCGCGGCGAAGTCCGCGAGGGTCTGGCTGCCGACAGTGGCACTGTCCACCGCGCTGTAGCGATAGTAGTCAATCTGACCATCGATATCGCTCCCAAACCAATACACCTCCGGATTGTGGGAGAAACTGGCGCTATCCGGAGGAACATTGACGAAATATACTACAGGAGCCTTATTGGCGTTTTCATCTCCCTTAAGTGTTTCCGTGCAGCCTGATAAGATAATCACCGAAAGAGCCAGAAGTCCGGCAACGGTAAGACTTAACCAGGCCAAAGCCTTAAATCTGTTAGAACTGTTGGTCATCGTCATAAACCTGGTTTCCTCTTAGAATGATATTGACATTGAAAATCGATGTACCTCGGTCAGGATGCCAAAATCCTGATAAGCGTAGTCAAAACGCAGTTGACTCTCTTCGCCGAAAGGTACCCTCAGACCGCCGCCTGCGGTAAGGCCATCCTCGTCATAATTGAAGCGGCTGCCCCCGCGCAGAACAAACAGGTCCTTATAAGTATATTCGAGCCCGGTATTGTATTTTTCCAGGTTGTCCGATGGATGCGAGCCTTCGGCGGCAAATGTCAAATAGTGGTCATCTCCCTCTATCAGGTTGATACACCCACCGAACTTGAAATTGATCGGAAGGGGATAATCGTCATTTATCATTCGCATGTCAGGTCCGAAGTTGCTGATCACCATAGCAATCGTAAAACCTCTGAAACCGGTGTCGTAGTTCGTGCCAACATCAGCCGACCACCCCGACGCGGAATAGTCGTGGGTGAACTCGCCGATATACCGTGCCGTCACACCTATAGAAAAACGGTCCGTGAGATAGCGGCCATAGCTGACTGAGAAAGCGAAATCATCATAGGAAAATGTTCGTCCGGTGCCGAGTTCGGGGTCGGAGGTTTCATAAGTGGTTTCGATTATATCACCTGACGTCAGCGTGTAGACACCGATACCAAGAACTCCACCGAGCGATTCCATTGGCATCCCAATGGCGCCGAAATAGTATGCGATATCAGCGGGAAGGGTAATGTAAGTGAACGTGGCCTCCCGCCCGTACATGTATACCAGACCGGCAGGATTATAGTAGACCGCCGAAATGTCGTCGGCAACCGCGGTGAAAGCCTCGGCCATACCCATAGCACGCGCGGACACGCCCAGCTCCAGGAACTGTGCGCCGGTAGTACCGACCTTGGCCTGTGCCTGAACCTCACCGGTAACCATCATAGACATGAGGCACAACACTATTGCTATTCCAAACGTTACCAAGCCCAGCTGTCGCGACTTCCCAACACGTAACCTGCTTCTTGCCAAAAACATACTGTCCTCGTTTATTCTCAAAGTTTGCTCAACTTCTTTTATATCAACATTCTATTATAAGTTAATCTCAAGTCCAACGCGGACCTGGCGACCATAGTCATAATTGTAAGGGTTGGAGTCGTAAGCCGTACCGCCAAACACGTTGGTACCATCGTTCTGCTGCGTATCGGGTCTGCCGGTATTGCGGTATACCCATGTCACGTTCTTGTTATCGAACAGATTCTCAACCCAGACGATAAACTTGTTGTCCAGTCCAAACAACTCGAAGTCTTTGGTGAAGCGAAGATCGAAATTCAAAACCGAAGGCATTCTCATAGAATTGCGAGCGATGTCTTCTCCGAGATCGGTATCGATATTCGGGTAGTTGTTGTCCGGAGTGTAAGGACGTCCGCTCTCGAAAGAACACTGAACATCCGTGGACCAGCCGTTGGGAATCGGTATTCCGAAAAGACGCGGCTTGACCGTATTGGGCACATATACCTGGACACTTGCCTTCAGGTTGTGGCGAACATCGTTGTCCAGCGGAGCTTCATCAAGAGGCGTCCGGGAATTTTCGAAATCCGTCATATAGTTCTCGTTAGTCTGCGACGCCTTTCCATAAGCAAAAGCGTAGGTGTAACTGATCAGTCCGTTAACGTATCCACCGCCTCGTTTCTCCAGTGAGAACTCAAAACCGCGGCTGCGACCATAGTCGCTGTTTTGGAACTGGGTGCGCGTCAGTCCGTCTTTCTGCACCGATGCCCGGTTGATCTTATCAAACTCATCTTTGAAGTAACCCGAAAAATCGAGAGAATAGAATTCGCTCATGGCATACTTGACACCGAACGAGTACTGAATGGTCTTTTGATAATCCAGGTTGTAGTTACCGATGGCCGTGCTCAGACTGACCGAAGTCGTGTTTCTCTTGTACATGTAGAGCAGACTCGGTCTCTGATAAAAGTGGCCGTAGTTGAAGTGAACCTTCGCCTTGTCGGAAATCGGATATGAGAAGCCCAGACGCGGCGAGAAAGCCTGTCGGTCACCAAGAATTATACCGGATCCGAGGTCATCGTTCCTGGCGACGTCGACGAGATCTTCCTTGTCCTGAAGGAAGAAGTCCCAGCGGAAGCCGAGAGAGGCAATCATCGAACCATACTCAAGCTTGTCACGAATGTAAGCCGTCCCACTCCAGGGGTTATAGCCGAACATATCGCGGAAAGCCCCTCGATCGGGATACGGACCGCCATCAGGGCGACCGGTATAGAGCATATAAGGATACTGAATTTCTTCATAAATGAAGTCTTCCTGCGTCATCGCAAAACCACCTTTAAGTTCGTGGTTGCCGAGTTGCCAGAAGACCTTTACCTCACCGCGGTAGGTTTTCGTATTACGACTGTGCCAGACACAGCTATCACTATAGCTGAGCGGATCGAAAAATGTGCTGGCGCCACCGCCATCCCATACTCCGTTTCCGTTAACATCGGTGAACGGTTCGCCGGTGTTGTAAGTTTGATCGGGAGAATCAAACAACCCATTACCATTGCGGTCGATATAAGGGATACCGGGCTCCCATTCTAAGAAATTGGGGCTGGTGTACCTTCCGTCATGGTTCAAATCCATGTTGTCGGCACCGACGCTCATGGTGAAAATATCGATTCCGGCATCGTAAACGTTGTTGGCGTTTACATCGATAAACGGCTCGCCGAGAGACGAGTCACCATCGATGTACGGCTCAGGAGAACGAGTGTTGATATTCGAAACCATATCGAGATCGAGGATACCGTTGCCGTTCTTGTCGTACAGAAAATCGCCCTGATCCCAGACACCGTTGCCATTGAGATCGATGAAGGGCTCGCCTTCAAGATTGTCCAAGTAACCATTGTCGTTGAACCGGAAATCCGACAGTTCGATAACGGCTCCCTGAGTGTTGTTGTCGATGAGAAATTCGCCGCTGGTATACTGGGGGCCGTAGAAATCCGTGCCATAGTCGGTTGTATCGGGGAACAGGTTAATAATCGGCTCGGGGGCGTCATAAATTCCGTTGCTGTTTCGATCGAGATAGGATTCCCATTCATAGTCCAGCGGAATCTGATCCGGGTCCAATCCCTGGCCCGGATTGTCCGGGTCACCGGGCTTCTGAGTCAGTCCGTTTTCGCTGTAGGACAGGATCATTTCATAGTTCATGTCCTTCGAAATCGACTGAGAGACCTCAAGCGATGCCGATCTCCAGTTCTCGACGCTGACCGGAGCAGTGGCCGCACTGTAGCGATAGGTCCAATCGAAATCGGTGTACCGGAGTTCGCGGTTCTTATAGGAGAACAACAGTTTCAGATTCTGCGTAGGTCTAAACTTGATATTGCCCATCCAGTAGTACTTGTTGTTGAGACGTTCGGGAATATCGATGCCCAGGAGATTAAAGGAACCGTACGAGGCACGCGTTGCCGGCGTATCATACGACGAGTACTGGTAGAAACCATCGTCCTTATCCACTTCGGCGTAGAAGTAGTACGTGAGTTCTTTATCTTCGAGGAAGTCCAAGCCGAGAGCGGGGAAAATCTTATTTTTGAAAATCGGATCCGGTCCGCTCACCGAGAACCTGACATAATCAAAATTCCGCGAATATTCATTGAGAGATTCGTTACCGAAATCGTCAGTGATGTACTGCATGTTAAAACGGGTTACATCCTTGGCGCCTGTCTGCGTGGTAATCTTTACAATACCGGAAAGAGCATCACCGTACTCAGGATCGAAACCGTCTTTGATAACCGTAAATTCCTGAATCGAGCCGGATACCAGCGACAGGTTGGCACCGGCCTGGCCGAGACCTCCGAGCGGATCGCGAAGCGGCACACCGTCAACGACGTAAGCGACTTCAAAAGCTCGTCCACCACGAATGAAGACCTCACCCTGCCTGTTGGTGACCACACCGGACACCCCCGTCAGCAGATCTTCCACGCTGCTCACCGGCTTGGTCTCAATAGCCTCCTTCGAGATAGTCACCTCGTTGGAGACTTCAAAGATCTTAAGGATATCCTGCTCGTCTTTTACGACAATTTCGATATCCAACTCGGAGACCTTTTTGGTCAACTCCTGAGAAGCATCAGTGGTAATATCAGACTTGACGTTCACATCGGTAACCGTCACGCTGTTATATTCCATGTGGGATATCTGGAGGGAGTAAACACCCGGCTCCAACTGGCCGATAATATACCGACCGTCGGGATCCGTCATGGCTCCCCGCTTTGTCCCGACCACCATTATTGATGCTCCGATGACGGGCTCTTTTGTATCCTTGTCTATGAGCTGTCCCTTGATCTGACCGGTAGCGGCAGCAAATGTATTTGTAGCAAGAAGGGCAATACCACCCAACAGTAGTAAAGAGTACAGCCAAAGCTGCTTACGACAGAAATGCATGCTTGATCCTCCTGGGCCTATTACAAAATATCTTTTTCGTCGCCAGGCCTCCCTTCGAGGCCGTTCACCAAAAGGCGGTGCTACGCAAATTACAATGTAAACAAAGTCAATGGCTTAGACATGGTGGTGAGGAGTGTTACTAAATCGTGTGTCCCCAACCTCTTGAGTTTCAATTAGTCCAACCTATCAGTTACTTCGCCATCAAATTTACATTATAGAAAAGGCAAATTTGGTGAAATCCCGCCCCAAAGTCAAGCGATTTTTTGGTCTGACATACGCCTTTCCCATCACTGTAATAGACTTGCGGCAAATCACTTCTGTTTAATAATATCGCGCTGTGCCAAATTATTTTTTTTGCACGCTCGCAAGACACCTTTCGACGCCTTGCTTATCACTTTCAGACAAGTCGCATTCGGTGAATTTCACCCCCAGCGACTGCTCGAAAGCGCTGACAAAAGCGCGGGAATAGGTATTGAACTGATTGAGGTCGAGTGCCTTCAGGTCATTAACACCGATGGAGTTATCGCTGCTGACCGGAACCGCTGGATGAATCGCCAATCCGGAAATCTTGATTGAGCCGTGCTGAAATACGGTGCGTTCAATTTTACGCTGGGCCGAAGCAACGATTTTTCGTGAATCCTGCATTATCTCGTGCCGCGAGCTGGAGGCAAAACATGGTGCCGTGTGGAAAAACCGGGCGTGCGAGTTCTGCGGTGACGTCCTATCGACATAACTCGACCGCACCCCAAAGCTATCGAGAAAGGATACCAGAATCCCCGCGATTGTCCTTGAGGCGGAGGCTGTGGAAACGCCCGGATTAAGGCCGGCCACATTAACGTCGTTGGCCGCAATGGAGTATGTGAGTTCCGATGGATCGTGATACAGTGCCCTTCCCCCCGTAATTCGCCGTATCACAGGCGTATCCCCTGCCAGCGAATGATCCAGAGCTCGCTGCGACTGCTGATTAAAACCGAAAGTGATAGCGCCTTTATTCCAAGAGTAGAGGCGTAGCAGTATCGAGCCCGGGTGCCTCAGGACTTCACCGAACATCCATTCATCGAAGGCCATGTTCCAGAAAGGATCACGCTCGAAGTGCTCGTAGTAAAGGTATCGAATCACGGCGGAATCTAATCAAAATGCAACGGTAAGTAAAGTACCCGGGTAGATCATACGGTACTGGCATGTGCCAACAATTGGCGCTGACGAAAATTAGGGGAGTGTGATGATGAATCAGCCACCCGGCTAACCGCTAACATCGAGATTTTTCAGATCGATGTTGTACTGCTTGATCTTAAGCCGGAGAGTCGATTCCGGGATATTTAGAAGCTCGGCGGCATGTTTCTTGACACCCTTTTTCTCTCTGAGGGCTTTAATAATGAACCGTTTTTCGTGGTAGGCCAGGTAGTCATAGAGAGAATAGTTGGAATCAAAGACGATGTCGTCGGACTTCTCCACTTCTCTTGCCTTCTCAGTCTTGAGCGTCTTGCCTGCCGAAAGAATCCTGTTGGATAGAACTTCAGGTGATATGACGTCGGCGTTTCCGGCCAGCAGCATAAGCTTCTTGACCTCGTTTTCGAGTTCGCGGATGTTGCCGGGCCAGTCATATCCAATCATGAGCTTCATCAGGTCGGACGAGACTTTCTTTCCGGAATCGCCGAGAAAGTGCTCAACCAAAAGCGGGATGTCATCGCGGCGATCGCGAAGAGCCGGCAAACGGAATGTCAGGGCCGAAAGCCTGTAATACAGGTCCTGACGGAACAGCCCTTGCGACATCAGTTCCTTGAGGTCCTTGTTGGTTGCCGAGACAATACGTACATCGACCTTGCGCGGTGTGGTCTCTCCGAGCCTGACGAGTTCTTTAGCTTCCAGTACTCGAAGAACCTTGGCCTGGATATTCAGCGGCATATCGCCTATCTCATCAAGGAAGAATGTTCCGCCGTCGGCTTCTTCAAACAGACCGGACTTGTCGCGGTCGGCGCCGGTGAAGGCACCACGTTTGTACCCGAATAGCTCTGATTCGAGCAGGGTTTCGGGAAGGGCGGCACAGTTCACGGAGATAAATCGCTTGTCCGCGCGGTCAGAGTTGTAATGAATTGCTCTGACAAGTACATCTTTGCCACTTCCGGTTTCACCTTCTATTGACATAGAGATATTGGAGTTCACGACTTGCTGCACTTGAGCCAGCAATTCCAGCATCTCGCTGTTGCGGGTGATGATGTTGGGAAAGGCCGCTTTTTCGCGGAGCTGGCTCTTAAGCCGGAGGTTGTCCTCCATCAGCTTGTTCTTCTGAATCTCGGCCCATTTGAAAGCAATCAGATTAGAGAATCCGACAGCAAAATTAAGCTCGGCCTGACTGAACGGGTTAAGTCCATTGTCGCGACTCAGTTTATCGACATACAGATAACTTACCGTACTATCACTCATCCTGAACGGCACTACAATGACACTCGCCACGCTGTCGACCGAACCTGATATTAGTTCGTTTATAAACGGGTCCCGGCGACAGTCGAGAATCAGGGTGGGTTTAGACCTCGATATTTCTTCGCCCAACAGGCTTTCGAAACCCTCTTCAAATTTCTTCGCCTGATGACTGCTCAGTGGCAGGGTGGCCTCTATCGGTGATGTATCGAAATCAGGGGAATAGACAATTGCCCTATCGCCGTTGGTTCGTTTGAGCAATACTTCAAGAATATCTTCAATTCGACTCGCCTTGATGCTGGAGAGTTCGGATGATGAGATCAGATTACCGAATATCTGGAATTCATTGTCCTGTGAAAGCGAAAGGGCAACGGCCTGGTCGCTCAGAGACTGGAGGAATTTATTTAGCGACTTGACTTTGGCTTTATCGTTCAGTGAGACAAACATCTTTTCGGCGCGACTGAGCTGACCAAAACCACGCGAAAGGTCGCCGGACTGACAAGCAAATACGCCACATCGCATGTCTGCCTCGGCCATCCAGTATTCCAAACCCAAATCCTTAAAGATTCTGCGTGCCTTTTCATAGATGTCTCGAATCCGCTCGGTCTTTTCGGGACATGCCTTGACTTTGATATCAGCCTGAACAAGAAGCGTTCTGGCTGTGACGACCGGATCATCGACCTCGAGTAAAATCTCTACCGACTGATTTATATGTTCAATAGCTTCTTCAAAGTCACCCTTTACAGCAAACACCTGCGCAATAACCCTGTTTGAGAGTCCTACTTCGGCCTTCTCACCGACCTTCAGGGATATCTCCAACGCCTTCTGGCCGTATTTCATGGCCTCGTCGACATTATCCAAGGCCAGTTCCACTTCGGCAAGCAGCCTGGCCGATTGAGACACCAGCGAAGATTCGGGGGCAAGCAACATACCCTTCTCATAGGCGTTGCTCAGTATCGACTTGGCCTTTAAATTGTCACCCTTCTCAAGCGCAAGCTCACCGGCATACTCAAGATGAATTACTTTTTCGCGCTTGAGATCCAAGCCGGCTAATTATCTCGAGAGCTTGGTCAAGCCAACGCTGGGCCAGGATGAATCTGCGACGTCTGAGTTGAAGGTACCCCATTGTCAGATAAAGACCGGCTACCGAAATCTCGTTTTCTTCATCTCGTGAAGAATTCCAAGGCTTGAGATAACTTTTTCTCAGCCCTGTCCCACTGAAAGGTGTGTGTCCGTAAACGTCCAATGTTGGCGTTTAGTATTGCGGTCTGCTCGGTATTCTCATCCAGGAGTACTCCCGCATCTTCAAGAAAGGCAACCGCATTACGATAGTCGCAGCGAATGTACGCAATTCTGGCCAGATAGTTTAAAGAAGTGACTTGGCCAACGCGATCACTGCCTCGACGAAAAAACGCCAGGGCATCTCGCCCACGAAATTCGGCATTTTTCATGTCACCTATCGAAACGTAAGCGTCGCAGAGAACAAGCTGAACCCGCCCGTATCTTTCGTTGAAGGGAGAGTTCGCTAAGAGTTTAGCCGCGCGAAGACCGTCTTCAAGGGCTTTCTTGTAATTGCCCTCATAGCGGTGTCCGTCGGCCCTGAGAGCGAGGTACAATCCGAGTTCGTGGTCATTGACCTTGAAGTCTGATTCGGACCAATTCACGAAGGTCGCTAATAGCTTCCCGGTACTGGCGCTGGCGAATCAATTCTTCGATGGCCAAAAGGCGGTTGTCAATAGACAGTTTTGGCGAGGATTCCATCTTCTATTGTCTAATATTTTATAAGGTGCTTATTACTATATCATCTCACCTATAGGCGTCAGTAGTTCCAGCGCTGCGACTATGTGACGTGTTTTGTCCCTCAGTCGGCGATACCTGCAAAACGGCATTGTCAGTTTGCCAGTCAACAATCAAGAGCGTGATTTTAGTGGTGAGGACTTGGACAAAAGCACTACTGGTGAATACATCCTGCTTTGTCCACTTATTGAGTGATTCCTGGCCACCCATCTTGCCACCACCCATATCGGTGTCTTTGCCGTACTGAGGCGCTTCGACAGTCCAGGGATGCTCACCGAAAGCCGAAGCTGTAAAAAACATAGAGACAACCAGTAACAGCAGCGATAGCCCAAGCAATCTTAGCCTTTTCATAGCTATTACTCCTATTCTATCTAAAAAAACTATATTTGTCTGAAGTCTTGATTGGCTCATAAAAAAAGGTCCTACTTGAAGAAACAATGCTGTAAGCCACCGTATTTTAACAAATTCCATGCAAAAGTCAAGCGATATTTGCTGCGTCGCAGAAGCTGCGCAGTAAGGGCCACAACGACATAGACTTAGCAGAGACTGCGCATCGGACTAACAGATCACCCGCGAAACAGCTTGTTTAACATTCGTGATTTTGTCACAGCTATTGCCTGTCTGGGACAGTTTGAAAAACCTGCCCAGCAGTTTATGCAAAGGTTTCTTTTGATAACCGGTCTGTTGGAGCCGTTTTCGAAATGCAGCGCTTTGGTGGGGCAGAAAGCTACGCAGTCGCCGCAGCCATCGCACCTCTGCTCGTTGACGTCCGAGTGCATCCACACAAATGGCTCCGCCATGGTCATGGCGACGCCGGGAATGAAGCTACTGGGCAGAGCGAGCCGGCTGGAACTGGCTATAAACCTAACCGTCTCAAGGGGCTCTCCTTCCAACTTAATCCCTTCCATCCACCCAATCCCCAAGCCGGCATCGGCCGCATACCGGGTGGTAAAGGTCTTGTGGGGGTCAAGGCCCAAAATATGGCCGAGAACCGTATCCAGTGCCACGGCATCCGAGGCCGCGAGCAAGAAGCCCTCCCTTGAATCGACCTGTTCGCCGGGAGTAAACTCTAGGGCATCAACAATACTGATAGCGGGTTTAATGACAGAGAAGACATCAACAATAGTCTTTGCCACAGCTTTGGAGCTGGCCGCCCTTTTGAAGAGCAGACCTTTCTGAAAACCTGGCAGAACCCCCAGCATGTTGCGCACGGCACCGGCAAAGCCGGTCCACAGATCACCCTTAAGCCGGGGAAGATTTATTACGATGTCGGCATTAAGTGCAGCCTTCGATACGTAGTAAACATGCGTCTCAACGGCCACCGCCTCGCTTCCGGCTTTTTCGAAGCCAATCAGCTCGAAGTCTTCCCGCTCGGCAATGTCATACATGCCGGTCTTGCGCCAGAAGTCTTTAATGTCATTATCTAAAATAAACGGTGAATCACCTAAAACCACGTGTCCGCCGAGCTGCTGCACTAACCTGCCTACGGCTGCCACAAGTTCGGGGTGGGTGGTCGGGTTTTCTCTCATCGGATAACCCAGCATCAGGTCCGGCTTGATCAGAACTCTGGCTCCCTGCCAGTGGATGTTCGTTATATCGCCGATTTGGTCCAGAAGTTGCCGTACGCCGGATTGGAGTTTTTTAGCAGACGAATAGTCAACCCTGCCGATGCCTACCCTGGGGATAAGATGCTTGTCCATATCATACAGAATACGCTGATAACGAATTATCGCGTTGAATGAATTATTTAAAAACGCTCATTAAAGATACGGTTGTCTAAAAATTGCTGCGCGCTCGCTCAGGGTGTCTTCGCGATAAGTCGCTCTATCGCCTGCGAAACCATCTCGATCGAAATGCCGGTCATACACTGCATGTGTTGGTCCTGTTTCAAAGGGCACTTATTTTTGACGCAACTGATACACGTAAGATCTCTCAGATAGAGTAATTGTTTGTTGTGCGCCATTGGCGAAGTGGCCCTGGGGTCATCGGCTCCTGATAGAATAACGACCGGGATACCGACCGCCGCCGCCAGATGGGCTGGACCGGAATCGTTTCCCACGAAGAATTTTGCTCGCGACAGAACTGAAGCAGCCTCCCGGATACTGGTTTTCCCGGAGAGGTTTATCACTTCTTTTGTGCCCGCTGCCTGAGCGATATTTTCACCGGTCTTGCGGTCATCGTCGGTTCCGAGCAAGACAACCTTCAGTTTATAATCAGCAACGATTCGTTTGATAAGGCCGGTATAGTTATCGGCTCCCCACCGCCGCGATTCCGCGACAGCCCGGAAAGCCACGACCGCGTACTCTTCTCCCTCACCGATTCCGAATCCCTCCAGCAAATTGACGCTGTTAACTACGTCTTCATCGTTGAGAAAGAGCTTGGGGTGGACATAATCCATATCGATCCCGGCTCCCCGTCGAAGGAGGTTGAAATACAATTCGCTACGATGGGCGGCATTGAGGGGACTTGGCAGGGTTAAGGGCTTCGTCAGCAGAAGGCGCCGACCATCGGCAATATAACCGATTCTCTCCTTGACCCCACCCAGTTTGAAACCGGCGGCAGCGCCGAACGACGGTGGCAAAATATACCCTATATCGTATTGCCCCGATGCGATCAGGTCTTTAATCTTCATCACGGCAATCAGACCGTGAACATGCTCTTTGGGAATTTTTACAACGTGGTCAATGGCAGGGTTGGGATGGAACAGGTCGTATAAATTCTCCGGAACAAGCAGCGTCACCTCGGCACCGGGGTAGGCTTCCCTGGCCTCATTAATCATGGGCAAAGCCATGATACAGTCGCCAAGATGGTTGGGCGTTCGAATTAAGATTCTATTAGACATTAGTTCGCGTATTTGCTTTCGATATCTATCCGAATAGTAAAATAATTTTTCAATTCTTCAAGATACTTGTTTTGAGCTTCAAGGTAAAACACTTTGGAGTCTAAATATTCAGGTTTCGAGATTTGCCCGTCATCCATGCGATAGCGGGCAATCTCAAGCTTATTTTGAGCGATTTCTATCTGTTTTTGCATAACGTTGAGCTTACGGAAACTCACGTCCAGACGATTGACCAACGCCACGATCTCGGCCCGGACCGATTTCCGCGCCCGCTGATATTCCAGTTCTGATTTCTGCTCCGAAATCCGTGCGGCCTTTATTGAAGCTCCGGTGGAGCCGCCATCCCACAATGGCAGGGTGAAATTGACGGCCAATCCCCAGCTATTGGTATTATTGTCAGTGGTGACTCCGTCAACCTCGACATCGCCTCGCCCGAGCGAAGCATTGGCCTCAAATGTTCCGCCCAGTCCGTGCGAAGAGGCAGTGTAGTCGGCCTGACGCTTCGCCTTACGATATTCGTGGTAGGCTTTCTTTACCGGCACCGATTCTTCCCACTGGTTGATAAGGAACTTCTTCTGACCCTCCGTGAGATGTTCGGGAATTTCAGGGACGGAGGTTTTGAGGTCTTCCGTAAGACTTAGATCCAAAAGAAGAGCCAGCTCGCGATTTTTCTCGATCTGTTCGTTCTGCGTGTCGAATACGGTAAGCTCGGCATCGAGGCGCGACGAGGTCGATTCCAGCCAGGCCTCCTCGGATATGACACCGTCGACGAATTTCATAGAGTCAATATCTCCGGTGAGCCTGGCAGATTCGGCTTTGTCGTTGGATATCTTCATCTGGAGTTCCGTCTGAAGGACGCCGAAGTATGCTTCTGACACCTCTTTTCTCAGGCCGGCAATTTCCTCGACCTTTGTAACCCGCGCTATTTCAAGATCGTCGCGCTTGTTGTTGAGCGTATTTTTTGGGTCCGAGGGCTTAAGTAGCGGCTGTTGGAAAGTGAAGTCGAAAACCCCCTGGTTGCTCGTTTCGATGACATTCGTACCTGACAGCGGATATTCGCTTTTGCGATTCCAGAGGTTGGCCAGAGCCGTGACATTTCCGCCGGTCACCAGACTTTGCCTGAGTTCAATGTTGGTTCTAAGGTCGCGATCGGTTGTTCTTATCAGCTGTTTCTGGTCGAGCCCTCCGAAGAAGCGAAAAGATTCGGCGACGTTGTAAACCGGCAGATTACCGTTTATCGAAATTTCCGGGATATAGAAATTTACTTTTTCGGCAAAATAATTCTGCTCGGCGACCTCCAGGTCTCCGTCGATAATCTCCCCTCTGCTCGACTTCTCCAGCGCAATCTGCACGGCATCATCCAGCGTTAGTTCAAGGGCAAAACCATGCGCGGGCATTAAAAACACACCTACTGAGATTATCAACAAGCAGAGATATTGCGGGCGGGGTTGGGCGTTGTGATTCATGCTCACCTCTTTATTATCACTGAAATCATTGGCTATGTTTATTCATATCTGAGGGCGTCTATTACGTCGAGTTTAGCAGCCTGATTGGCCGGATAGATACCAAAAATCACACCTACGCCGGTGGAGACACCGACCGCCAGTACAATCGAATACCACGAGACAATCGTGGGCCAGTCGGCATAAAACGAAATAACCTTGGCCAGGATGAGTCCGAGCGCGATGCCCGCCACGCACCCGATGAGACAAATTGTAACGGCCTCTATCAAAAACTGGCGGAGGATGTCCGTTCGGGATGCGCCAACGGCCCGGCGAACCCCGATCTCGCGGGTACGCTCCAGCACCGTGGCCAACATGATGTTCATAATACCGATGCCGCCGACGATGAGTGATATCCCGGCGATAGCACCCATAACAATATTGAAAATCTGTTGCGTCTTCTGTGACTGGCGAAGCAGCGACTCGGGAACGACAGTTTCATAGTCATCGACTCCATAATGGCGACGGCTCAGAATTCTGTCGACCAACTTTGTCACAGCGGGAACATATTTAAGATCCGTGACCGTAACCGTGAGCTGGTCAATCTCGGGAGTGTTGTACTTCTGTTCTTCTTCTTCATCGCTGGAGTAATAGTGACGCTCGGCGGCAGCCGGGACCCTATCAAACTTCTTGAGCGCTGTCTTAAAGGGAATGTAAATATCTTCGTTGAGATTCTTCAGTTCGAATCCTTCGACTTTTCCCCGGCCGATATATTTATCCATCATTACGCCAATAACGACAAAGTTCAGATCGCCAATACGGACGACTTTACCCACAGGGTCCTCGAAAGCAAAGAGACTGCGTTTCGCCTTGGCTCCGAGGACGCAGACATTGGCAAACGTCTCGTTGTCGATATCGGTGATGAATCGTCCTCGTTCGACTTCAATCGACGATGAATATATGTATGATGGTAGAGTCGCCACGACACGGGCCGAAGCTTCTTCGGAGCCGTAGTAGATGGTGCTGACAGCTTCGAACCGTTGCGGTACGACGCCGGCGATCATATCGGTGAATTGTAAGATGTTATCAGCATCGGCAAGAGACAAACCCGGCGATCTTGCCAGACCCCGGTCAGAAGAAAGACCTTCATCGGGGATTTTTGCCCTGATTATAACGTTGTTGATGCCGAGAATCGATATCTGCTCCATAGCCTCCTGTTTGGCGCCTTCGCCGATGGAGAGCATAGCGATAACGGCACCGACACCGAAAATGACTCCGAGCATGGTTAGAAATGTGCGGAGCTTGTGTGCGGCCAGAGCATCAAACGCGACTTGTACAATACGCCGCTCGATCATCGCGAACCTGAACCCCGTCGCCCGCCGGATGAAGGAGGCTGCTGTGAAGTATTATCTCTGTTCAATTCCGGCTCGGTAGCTTCTTCTCCGGGCAAACCCTGTTCATCGAGGGTCGGATCCACCAGGCAGATATCCTCGCCACCTTCGAGCCCTTCAACAATCTCGATCTGCATGTCGTTCTTGCGGCCAACGGTTACTTCGCGCTGGTCTTTGTTCTTGAGATATACAACCGCCCGGCCATCCTTTTCAAAGACCGCCTCCAACGGCACATGAACGACATCCGGTATCTCATTGACGACAATCTCAACGGAAGCCGACATACCCGGCTTCAGATTATCATCGTGCTCCATGATTTTTACTTCGACATCAAAGACATTGATTTTGCTGTTGTAGTCTTTTTTACGGGCAAGGGTGCCTTTCTTGGTCACTTTACCCTGATAGGTCCGGTCCGGGAAAGCATCGAGAACGACATTCACCAGCTGCCCGGTATCGACCTTGTTGGCGTCCACCTCGGACACGCTGGTTTCAACCATCATCTCGGCGAGGTCGGGCAAGTTTATCAGTCCCATGCCCGGCCAGGGCGAGTCGCCCTCCTGAACCTTGCTCATGGTGCCGCCTTTCCAAATCTCGAGGTATACCACGAGACCCGGGATAGGGGCATTGATAGTCATCTGGGCGAGTTCCTTGCGGGCCAGGTCCACTTTATCACTTGCGCGCTGTACCTCTACTTCGGCTTTCTCAACATCGGCTTTCAACTGTTCAAGCTTGGCATCGAAATTCAATGTGGCCAGTTCGTATTCCAGCTTCGCTTCCTCGGCTACACGCAAGGCCTCGTGTTTTTTCTCGTCGTAGTTGCGTTTCGACTTTTCGAGGTCAAGCTGGAGTTGTTTTTCCTGAATCGTATATTCCTGGCGCGCCCGTTCAAGCGCCGACTTGTTGATTTTCAGCGTTGATTCGAAATCGGCCAGATCGGCTATTTGCTGCGATGCATCGAACTTTATTACCGGGTCGCCTTCCTTAACAGTACTGCCTTCGGGAGCCAGCCAGGTGATTTGCAGACCGCGGACTCTGGGGGCCGATAAAGTCATAGCCCGGGTGGCATCAACCGTCCCGTTTTCGTTGAGGGCAATGACAAACTCTCCCCGCTGTACTCTTGTAGTGGGAATATCGTATGATTTGGTGAAGATGGCATTGACGCCGTAGTAACCGATCAAAACGAGCGCCAGAACAATCGCAATATAATATATCCTTCTCACATCATCCTTTCCAGAGCCTGCTTGATTCGCAGGTGCTTGTCATCAAGTCCAGTTGCAAATATAATCTATTCTACTGGTTTTGCGCCATAAAGTTGCGGCCGCAGCCATCAGATTTTCCACCGTTTGTGTGTCCACATCCATTGGTCGGGATACTTGCTTATGGTCTTTTCCCAGAAACGAAGGTAGGTTTCGGTGATGCGGACCACATTCTCCTGTTCATCACCGCTTTGGGGCGGATAAATAGGATCACCTGCAATCATCACATGCCGGTCAAATCTTTCGCGCACGAGCAAGCAGCGGTAAGATGACACATCCGGTCCTCATTGCCAATTGTGCCGGCCCCGAAGCCACTGCGGCTTTGCGTCCAAAGAAATCGAGTACCAGGTTCCGTGCCGGCGCGTGCTGATCAGCGGCAAAGCCGAGGAAGTGATTCGCCTTAAGAGCTTTGTACATCTCCCGCAGCGACGACGTACTTACCTCGATTATACCGCTGCCCATTTCCATCCGGCATTTATTTATCAGGTCATGCATCTTCTTGTTGTGCTGAACGCCGACTACCAGATCCATGTCATAGCCCATAGATGTTACCCATGCACCCAGCATTTCCCAGTTGCCGAAGTGAGCGGTCAGGATGATACCCCCCTTACCGTGCTGATGAGCCTGACGAAGGTAATCCTCGCCGGCTCCAACGACGATCTTGCGCAGACCTTCCTGTTTTAGTTTACCGAACCGGGCTGTCTCTATGAAGCTTCGGGAAACGTTCTGAAACACTCTACGAACGATAGCGTCGATTTCGGCTTCACCGAGTTTGTCGCCGAGCGCCTTTCGGATATTGTCCGCGGCTACCTGTCGTCGGGATTTCAGAAGCCGGTAGCCGACATTGCCAACAAATGCGGCAAATTTGTCGGCTGCCCGCGCACTAAGCACCCCGACTGCTTCGAACCCGGCGCGGGCGATGATATATTCAAGATTGTGTTTCAGGCTCGCCATGGTTCGTCATCATCATCGATTTCTTCAGGATTTTCCGAATCGCCCCATTCAAAGTCGGTCGATTCGAATTGTTCCTGTTTTTCCCACTTGCGGTAGAATTGCTGTTTTTTGCGGTAGCGAAGAAAAGCCGCTATCACCACAATCACAGCCAGGGCAATCCAGAAAAAAACGGTATCCATAAACAGACTCGCAATATTGAATCGGCTGTTGAGATGTGCTCTGAAATCGCTTTCGAATTCCGCACTTGTCGAGCCGGTTGCCTCGTATAATGCCTCAGCCCCGTTCCTCCCTCGCGCAAGCTGATCAAGAAACACATTAAGCGAATTTATGCCGTAATTATCAAGTAGATATCTCACCGCAAGGTAAGCCTCGGCATAGGCCACATGCGCTTTGCCTTCATTGAACCTGTTGACATTTTCGATATCGGCCAGCGGGATAAGTTGCCCGAATACAGCGGCTTTGCTCATCGCAAGATTATCAGACCAACTCCATTCCATCGAAACGTACATCGCGACACCCTCGTCAAGCCACCGCGGCGGAGCCTGTAAACCGGAGGCGTGGGCAACGACAAGATGACTGTATTCGTGGGCCAGTAGCTCTTCCAAAGACCTGCTGAGGTTGAACTTATCGGCCGCTTTGAGAGCTATGAGCTGTCTTTCGGGGAATGCCCCGGCCGCGCCCCAATCCGGGAATTTGCCTCCAAGCAGCTCGTTGAAGCGGTTGAGGTCATCCACAATATAGATAGAGGGCTTATACGGTAGAGTATCACCTGTCAAACCCCGCAATTTCTCTCTGACTCCGGGCAGGATTCTGTCCGCGGTAGCTATGTATCGCGAGTTATCGAAGTAATAGGTGAAATGTTCCCTGTCCAACGGTTCGGTAGCATTCACCGTTAGCGGAAGCAGCAACGCTGCGAAACACAAGGTAACGGATAGGATGAGCTTGAGTCGTCTCACCGTGGAAAGATAGTCAAATTTCGCCCTATGGCAAGTGCCGCCTTTGACATCAAGTGAGGAGTTCAAAAACTTTTGAACCACTCTAAGTACGCCGTTGTTATTGACAAAGTCATGTATTTTGCCAATTTTAGCGATTATAGAATACTTAAATGAAACAGGAGTAGACATGAACATTTTTGAGTACGCCATGAAAATGGAGCTTGACGGCAAACAGTACTATGAGGAAAGCGCTGCCAAAGTAGCTCATCCTGAGTTGAAACGTATTCTCATGGAACTGGCCAGCGACGAACAAAAGCATTACTTGATATTCAGGGCTCTTCGAGATGGTCTGCCGGTGCAGTACGAAGAGGCTAAGAAGACTAAAATCCTCGCCGAGGTTAAAAACGTCTTCGAGAACTTAAAAGCCCAAAATAAAGATTTTGAATTCCCCGAAGGTGCCCAGAAGGTGTGGGAGCATGCGCGGGAAATTGAAAAGGAAGCCGAAACGTTTTATCGTGAGAAGGCCAACGAAGTCAACGATGACAATCAGAAGAATATTCTGACTCGCATCGCCGACGAAGAGTATAAGCACTGGGTCACGATGGAAAACGTGATTAAGTTTCTCGATCGCCCCAACCACTGGCTCGAAGATGCCGAGTGGAATCAAATCGAAGACTATTGAGCATTATATCAATATTAAATGACAATGGGATGCTGCTTTTGGGCGGCATCCCATTTTGTTTCGTTAATCCACAAATCAGTTCAGCTTCAATTACAATCCGGCCATCATCTTCTTAGCTTTGTGTGTCGCAAAGGCCTGATTCAGGCTGTTGAGAGCGTTGAAGTTTGTGGTCATTTCGCACATCTCTTTGGCCTTCATCTTGTCACCCTGCCCCTGGTACACCGCAGCCATCCTGTAAATATTCTGCGGATTTTGCTGATTGGCCTTGAGAAGGTTGGCGTGAGCGGTTTTGTAGTCTTTTGAAGTGAGCGCAATCATGCCTTCGAGTTCGTGGGCAAGGCGGATCTCGTTGGGGTTGTTAATCTTAGTCGCCTTGGCGAGATATTGCTCCGTTTTCGCCTTGGCCGTGACTGTTTCTCCCTTCGCCAAAGCAACACGGCCCTCATTATAGAGGTTGTTGCGTCTGACCGCTTCCTTGACATCATCGGCCAGAGTAGACTGCTCAATTACTGTCACTGATTTGGTAAAATGAGTTTGTGCCTGATCGTACTGGCCGTCCTCTAGAAGGATATTTCCCATTGTAATCAAATCAGCCGACATGGCGGAGTAGTCATTGATTTTTTCGGCAATCGCATACTGCTTCTTTATCTCTCCCAGAGCGGCCGTCATGTTGCCTTCGTTCACATAGGATACGGCCGTCGCGAACAGAGCCTGACGGCGCTGGCCATCATCCACCGCGTTGGTGTACATGGTCTGCAGCTGGGTGCGGGCCTCCGGATACTTGCCCATGTAGTTCAGGTTCGTGGCGATACCGATGTGTGAGGCCGCAAACGTCGGATTGAGCTTGAGAGCCTTACGATAATTGTCGATCGATTCCTGATACCGACCCATCTTCATCAGTAATTCAGCATAGGAGTCATACGGGTTGGGGTCATCGGGAATCAGGCTGATATAGGTCTTGAAGGCTTCCTCGGCCTCGGTGTACTTGCCCAAAAACCGGTAGGCATAGCCCAACTGGTTATAAGCCTGTGAGTATTGCGGGTCGATTTTGGTGACAGTCTTGTATTCCTCGATTGACCTGGTCCACTCCTGCTGACCGAAGTAGTTCGTACCCAGGAGATTGTGTGCCCGTTCGTCATTGGGATAAGTCTCTACCAGTTTGGTATAAATTTCACGCTGCTTCATGACATCGGCGCTATTGCCTGCCTGGGCCCCCAGGATCATCATTTTTTCACCTTCAGAGACTCTATCAACCAGGGCAAGAGCCTTGTTGAAATGCTCGAAGTAGCCTTTTGCGGTGGGCTGTACCTGCGCCAGATTGAGTTCAGCCAGGGCAAAATTGGGATCTTCGCCTACGGCCTTTTCAAACCATGTGCGTGCTTCCGGTGCACGAAGGCGCTCGGACAGGTCCCGACCTTTGAGAAAATACTCCATAGCTTGTTTCGATGTGGTCGTGATCGGTATCTTGCCCTCCATAGTACCGGTCCCGGCCATAACCGTCGACATCAGTAGCACAGCGCTGACAACTGATATCAACGCCAGCCTGATTAAGCTGTTGTTCTTCATTTGTAACATCCTTTCCTATACTTGGATTCAGTTTGCCGTAATATTGAAAAATGCTGTTTTCAAGTAGTACATCAACGGGTCAAAAAAATAGACGCCTGCCATGAGCGAGCCTGCCCGGCTCTACCGATGTTATTGGATTGGTTGACCGCGCCTACTGACTAGACAGCGTGTCCCCGTTTTTCAGCTTTCGTATCTGATGACGGTCCAGTGGAATTTATGGGTGGGACACCCGTTCGAAGGTGCTGAATTAGCCTCAACTGCTCGAGGTAATATTCGCTAAATGATGCAGGTCCTTGCTGAGTCAGAGCCTGCGAGGTTGAATGGCACGTCCGTGTATCAGTACGGTTCGGCGGACCAACCATACTCAAGCGTTTGTATAGTTCCTTCCACATCTCACTAATAATTATTACGCAGGGATGTCTAAGCTACCCCCGTCCCTGTCTATGTATATTACGTGATGACTGCCCCAAGATTGGAATAATTATCCACAATTAAGTACGCCTGCGCCCGGTTGTCAAGCCTGCTGCTGGAATTTATTGGTGAGCATTGAGCGCATACGACGCAACCCGTTGTATGATAGCGCGTTATTGGTTGTCGCAACTTGAGGTTATCAGGGAGCTACAGATCGACCGATTGCTTAAGATGCTGGATTTCCTCGGAAGTCAGGTGCCGCCATTTGCCCGGTTTAAGTCCTCGCACAGATATGCCCGCAAAATCGATGCGCCGGAGTTTGATAACCGGATGTCCCACTGCTTTACATAGCTGCTTAACTTCCCGTTTCCGACCTTCGGTCAAGACCATTCTGATTCTGCTGACATTGCCGGCGTGACTGACAATTTTTACCTGGCCCCGTCCGATAGCGCCGTCCTCCAGCTCGATGCCATTGGCAATTCTCTCCACGGCATCGTCTGAGAATGAACCACGGACTTTGGCATCGTAAATCTTTCGTATCTGATATTTGGGATGGGCAAGACGATAGGCCAGGTCGCCATCGTTGGTGAGAAGTAAGACTCCATCGGTGTCAAGGTCCAGTCGGCCGACCGGATATACCCGGACACCGAGATCGCTCAAGAAGTGAACGATTGTTTTGCGCCCGAAGGGGTCTTTGAGCGTTGTCATAACACCGGGCGGTTTGTTGAGAACAACGTAAACCAGTTGTTCAACCGGGGCGACAGCGGACCCATCCACTTCCACGGTATCACTGGTTTCATCTATGATGGTGCCGACTTTATCGACAATGACGTTATTGACCGCAACGCGGCCTTCAGCGATAAGCGCATCTGCACCGCGGCGTGAGGTAACTCCGCAGACTGAGAGGTATTTATTGAGGCGGATCAAGGTTCTATCCAGATTCGATAAGGCCTATCAACGAGTCACCCGATAACGGCCGGAGCTTTCTGAAGGTCACCGGAACATCAAGTGGTATCGATGTCGATAATTATCCCGGCATCCGCGCCGTCGGATAACACCTGTTCGGACTCCCCGGGTTCAATGTCCTGCTCATCGCTATCGGTGGCGATTTCCGGCACATTGTCCGGTTCGTCGGCAAGATCTTCGGCGCTGATTCGCCGGGCCGGATCAAATGTACCATCGGCAATATTCAATTTGGCTTCGCGAGTCCCGTGACCATTGCCGTTACCGTTGCCGTTGCCTTCTTCGAGATCGTCGGTCTCGTCGTTGATGTCGGGCTCTTCTTCGGCTACCATTTGCTCGATTTCCGACATTTTGGGAAGGTCACCGATGCTGTTGAGACCGAAGAACATCAGGAACTCGCTGGTTGTGCCATATTGAAGTGGTTTGCCGACACCTTCAGCCCGGCCTCTGATAGTGATCATGCTCTTTTCGAGCAGGTTGTGAATAACGCCATCGGAAGCCACGCCCCTGATTTGTTCGATTTCGACTCTGGTCACCGGCTGACGATAGGCAATGATAGCCAGAGTTTCCAGGGCAGCCCGTGTTAAGCGCATTTTGCGCCGCCGGGCAAAGAGCTCTTCGACAAAACCGGTAAACTCGGGCACTATGTAGATTTGATAACCGCCGGCAATTTCGCGAATACGGAAAGAGCAGCCGCTCTCCATGTACCGGGTGTTCAGATCGGCAATGGCCCGCCCCACTTTGGCCGGGCTGAAACCATCAAGCACGTCGGCAATCTTTCGCGCCGGCAGAGGATCAGGTGAGGCCAGAAGCAAGGCTTCTATGGTGGAATGTTGAAAACTACTTTGCATCGATTATACTTCCAATGTTTCTTTGATGGCTGTTATGTCAATCAGGTCAATGTCGCGCTTCGTAGCGTCGAATTCCGGTCCGCGATAGACCCGCAACTCGGCAAACGGCATTGACTGATAAACGGCGATGCGCCGTGAGCGAACCAGCTCCAATAAGGCGATAAACGTTACCACGGCGGCGATTTTTGTCGGAATGTCCGTGAACAACTGCTGAAATGTGGTAAATTCCACGGCTTTCATATAGCTCATAACGTACCTGATACGGTCCTCGATATGAACTTCCTGAGTGACAACCTCGTGGACCGTTTCCACTTTCTTGGCGGTCATCACATCGCGGAAAGCGCTAACCAGATCATATAGCGTCGTTACCGGTTCCAGATCGACGCGACCTTCAATCTTCTCCACAGCACTCGGGGGAACATACTTTTGTTCTTCCACGAGCGCCTTGTCTTTGAGAATATCTCCGGCCTCTTTATACTTTTTGTACTCGATCAGAGCTGCGATCAACTCTTCGCGCGGATCGGCCTCGTCCGGATCTTCTTCATCCCGGGGCAGAAGCAAACGGGTCTTGATACGAATCAAGGTGGCCGCCATGAGAATGAATTCTCCGGCGATCTCAAGGTCCAACTCGGTCATAATTTCGATATACTTGAGATACTGCCTGGTGATCCGGGCGATCGGGATATCATAGATATCGACTTCTTCTTTTTTGATCAGATAAAGCAACAGGTCAAGCGGCCCCTGAAAAACGGCCAGGTCTACCCGATAATCTTCTGATGTATTTTCAGTCAGAGTGTGCATAGTCAGTTTTTCTCTCGGTAATTCATTTTCATAGCCGCACGCACTTTTTCCAGCACGCCTCTTGCGGTGACCCGCGCCCGGTCAGCACCATCGGAGAGCATATCCCAAATGTCGTCGGGTCGCTTAAGCAATTCGGCCCGACGCGAACGTATGGGAGCCAGAGCGGCATTGAGATTGGTGCTCAACCTCTTTTTACAATCGACACAGCCCAGTTCACCGGTTCGACAGGGCGGAGCTATTTCGTTTTCAGAGCCCGGCGTATATATGCGATGCAGCAGGTAAACGGGACACATGTCCGGATTGCCGGGATCCCCTTTGCGAATCTTGTTCGGGTCGGTAAAGAACGTCTTTATCCGGGCCTCGGTCTGTTCGGCGGTATAATCTATCGGAATGTGATTGTCGTACGATTTGGACATCTTACGCTTGTCGCTTCCAAGAACCAACGGAACCTGCGTGAACAACGCTTCAGGCAATACAAAGATGTCACCGTACAGGCGGTTGAACCGTTTGGCAATATCGTTGGCCAGCCAGATATGTTTCTCCTGATCCTTACCTACCGGCACCTTGTGAGCATTGTAAAGACATATATCCGCGGCTTGCAGCACCGGATAGCCCAGAAAACCGAAAGAATCGAGGGCATCCTTTTTCTCCTGATAAGTGGGCAGCCTGGTCAGGGTAGGCACCGAAATAAGCATCGAGAATATCAGGTTCAGTTCAGCATGTTCTTTGACATCCGATTGGACGAAAATGGCGCAATTTTCGGGGTCGAGGCCGGCCGCCAGCAGATCGACAGCCATCTGGAAGACATTTTCTTTCAGACCGCTGGTATCTTCGAATTCCGCTGTAAGGGCGTGCCAGTCGACAATGCAGACGTACATATGAAAGTCGTTTTGCAGATGAACCCAGTTGCGGATAGCCCCCTCAAGGTTTCCGACATGAACGGCTCCTGTCGGCTGCATGCCGGAAAGAATGGTTTCTTTGATATTCGCCGGTGTCTTGCCTGTGGTATTGATGTTTGCTTCTCCTTAAGTGTGGCTGCAAAACAGCATAATTTTACCCGCGAAGTTTAAGCTTAAACGATTTTTAAATCAAATAAAACTTTTGTCATTTTTAGCAATGAAAATACCAGCATACAGAGATGTGGATAAACCTTTACGGAAGTATGAAAAACAGACGAGAGTCGTAATCAGGTAGTCATGCCGCCGATAGTGGAATCCATAAACAGATACGGTTTCCATCGTTCATCAACACTGTGGTTGCGCTGAATGAAGGTTATGTATGTCGGCCGGGTAGGTCTTTTCAGGAGTTTCATCTGTGATTGTTCCGGTGTTCGATCACCTTTTTTGTTATTGCACTTAGAACAGGAACAAACCAGGTTCTCCCAGCTATCGTTACCGCCCATCGTTTTAGGGATAATGTGATCGACCGTCATGGGGCCTTTCGATGTCCCACAGTACTGACACCGATTACCATCGCGCGTGATTATGTTCTTTCTTGTCAACATAATCCTCTTAAACGGCACTTTTTTGTATTGCCAGAGCCGGACCACCGAAGGCAGGGAGAAACTACGGGAGACACTTCTGATTTTGAGGCCGTCGGCCGTTTCTATCATCTCGGCCTTGCCCTGAAAGAGGAGCACGACAGCTCGTCGAGCCGAGGTAACGGTCAGCGGCTCATAATTCTGATTCAGCATCAGTACGCTTCGATTTATAAGCGAGTTGTTCATAGCCTATTACTATTACACTTTCTCCACCGGCGGGGTTCTCCAAGGGGGTGAAACTCGTAGTATACAGATACAAGGCTGACAGCCACCGGTCTTTTTAGCCAACTTCCAGAAAAAATGACACCTTGGCAGCGAATTGTCAACAGGAATCTGTAGGCTGCGCATCTACATAGCCACCATCTACTAAAAAAAAGCCGCCCTGAACCGGGCGGCTTCTGTAAGCATTTACACGACCTACATTAACGAATCTTCATCGTTCATGGTCTTTTCAATCTCGTACTTCTTAATCTTATCGAAAAGGGTGGTGTAATCGATTTTGAGGATTTTCGAGGCCTTGCGCTTATTGTTGCGCACTTGTTTAAGCACTCTGATAATCGCTGATTTTTCGGCGGCTTTCTGAGCGTGGGCACCTATTTCCTTCAGGCCTGCTCCCTCCCGCAACTGAATTTCACCGGAGCGGCGAAGCCGAATGGCCAGATGATCCGGTGTGATTTTCTTACCTTCAGCCAGGATAACGGCTCTTTCCACGGTATTCTGAAGTTCGCGAACGTTGCCGGGCCAATGATAGGTTTCCAGAAGCTTAGAGGCCTCTCGCGACATAGACTTCAGCGGCTTGCGCATCTCCCGGCAGTACTTGTCGATGAAATAATCCGCCAGTTCACGGATATCATCGGGTCTTTCCCGCAGCGACGGAATCTGGATCGGGAAGACTGACAGGCGATAGTAAAGGTCCTCACGGAACCTCTTGCCGCGGATCAGTTCGTTGAGATCCATGTTGGTAGCTGCGATGACACGTACGTCAACATCGACTGTCTTTGTCCCACCGAGACGTTCGAAATTTTTCTGCTGCAAAACGCGTAGCAACTTTGCCTGAAGGGCTATGTCCATATCGCCGATCTCATCGAGGAAGATCGTCCCGGTATGGGCTATTTCGAACTTACCCATCTTGCGAGCATGAGCGCCGGTAAAGGCCCCTTTCTCGGAACCAAACAACTCGTTTTCGAGGAGTTCACCCGGAATAGCGGCACAATTGATGGCTATATAGGGTTTGTCCTTGCGAAGCGACATGGTGTGAATGGCGCGGGCGAAAAGCTCTTTTCCGGTGCCGGATTCACCCTGAAGCAGGACCGAAGCATCGGATACGGCCACCTTTTCCATGAGGCGACATATCTCGACCATCTTTTCGTTCTTGCCAATGATGTTTCCAAAACCGGTGTTAGCAAAAAGTTCCTGCCGCAACAGAGTGTTTTCGGCAATCATTCTTCTATTTTCCAAAGCGCGGCCGACCAGCACGCAGAGGTGCTCGGTGTCAAACGGCTTGGTTACGAAATCGAATGCCCCCATCTTCATCGCCTTCACGGCGTCCTCAATCGTACCGAACGCTGTCATGAGAATAACGGCTGTTTCGGAGTCAACTTCTTTGACTTCCGACAACACCTGCAGGCCATCGATATCCGGCATCTTAAGATCTGTTAAGACCAGATCATAAGATTTGTTGCGCACCAGATCGACCGCCTTTTTCCCTGTTGATGCCGAGTCTACCCGGTGTCCTTCCTCAAGCAGAGTCTCGGTGAGCATATTGCGCATGGAGTCTTTATCGTCCACGACAAGGATGTTTGGCATGTTTACTCCTCTGGACTTGTAAGTACCTTCCTAACTGGTAACCTAAAGCAGCCCTAAAACAGGGCTCTCTACGTATATCGGCTTTGAGGCAAGAGAATAAAGGAAATGGCCTGCGCAATTATTAGACAATATTTCGCGGTAAGTTACCGGACGGTAAGTCGTTCCACGACTGTAAAACCGCAGTATTCGACCTTCAAGAAATAGGTCCCGGTGGAGGACAACCAGGGGCTGATTTTACTGACATTGACCGTAACCTTGTAATAACCATAGCTCAGGTTTCTGGCCAGTAGAGGACGAATGACAGCGGAGCGCTCGTCAAGAAGATTGACCGATGTAAAACAGCCGGCCTGATCGACATGGAATTCAATCGCCGGGGCCATCGGCTCAAGAGGATTGAGGGGCTCATCGACATAAAAAGAGTCGATTCTTCGGGCGGCTATCAAAGTATATAGCGTATCTGAAATCAGTATCTGAGGGTCAACCCAGGCGGTTTCATAATAGCCCTGAGTCGATACTTCCGGCTGGTCATAAACAACGGTCTGACGTTTGCCACAGCCGGTCATCAGGATAACAGAAAATATCAGAAAAAAGCTCAGTGTAGCGGAACTGGCTATCTTAGACTGCCCTAATTTGAAAATGCTGCTCACAATACCTCACGGTTTACAGTTACGACACGGTGACAGGCCTTCCCGGAGACCTTCTTCGCGGGTCTCAAATCTGCGGAAACCACCCGGCTTTAAATCGGCCACCGAAGAACAGCCGGGGCGGTGCAGGCGGAAGGAATTATCTTTGGCAATGTAATATTCTTCCGGCTCACGGGGCAAGGACCATATCCCTTTCTTTTGCTCCATAGCGTCCCGCTGTGCCATTAGCAACTGGTTTGTTTCCGGACGTTCGAGGTCATTATCTTTAAACAAATAAAGATAGCCCAGGCCGTTTTCTAAAATTGCTTTGTTGACAAAAAGGCCATCGATATAGAGATACCCGAGCAACCGTCCATACCGGTCGCGGCGGGTCGAAGCATACTCAATGGTTGCAATCCGGTTCAGAGCCAGGTCCCTGACAAAGTCAGTGGCTTCATCATAAAGCGGTTCACCTCTTTCCGGGGTGTCAATTGAGAGCAGACGAAGTTTGTCGCCGCCAAGTAATTCCACCGTGTCGCCATCGACAATTTTCACGATTGTGAAGCGGTCATCGGGGTGACGGTCAAGACCAATATCTTCTACCAGCCGGACTACCAGTATGAGCGCAACCAGAACGGCGACAATCACCAGTTGCCGCAGCAATGTAATTTTCTTTTTAGATGCCCGCGCCATTGACCCTCACTTCAGACCATCCGTTTCCGGTCGGGCAGCACCTCGATAATTTCCTCAACGCCGTCTTTGACGTCATCAATGTGCGTAATCAGCAGAATCTGCGGAAACCTGCTTTTGAGATGAGCCATCGCCTGAAGTATCAACTCCTTGCGCTGGGCATCCTGCGAGCCAAAGACCTCGTCGAGGATAACAAACGAGCGATGAAGACCGGCCGATTCGGTCAGGGCCAGCGATATGGCAAGTCTGAGACTGAGATTGGCGAGGTCTTTTTCCCCGCCGCTGAAGCGGTCCACACCGTAATAGACGCCACTGTCCATAACCCTCAGGTTATATTTTTCATCGAGATCGACCAGCGAGTACCTGCCGTCGGTCATGTCACTGAATAGTCTTGAGGATATCTCCGACAGCGAGGGTCTGATAGTAGCTATGAGATTCTGTCTGAAATCGCCAAACAACCGACCCAGCTTCTCACCGTAATAGTGAGCCGACCGCGCCTGTTCGAGTTCAACAGCGGCCTTCTCGAAACTCTTCAATTGCTCCAGCTTTCCTTCCAATTCTTTCTGGAGCAATTCCTTTTCCTTCACCTTGGCCAGCAATTCACCTTTCACCCTATCGAGCGTATTTCTCGCTTCATTGAACGCCCCGGCAACCTTTGCGAATTCGGCTTCGCTGACGCCCAGTTTCTCCAGTTCATCTTTCTGTTTCAACAGACTGGCGTTGGTGTCATCCAACTTCCGCCTGGTTTCACCGAGATTCTTCTCAGCTACCGGTAACCGGGCCAGACCACCTTTCAGACGGTCGCACTTTTGTTGGATGGTTTCCAGTTCGGCAATGTTAGCGGTGAGCACTTCAAATTTCGACGGATCAAAAACGTGACCCTCGAATCTCTCCAGCTGGGCCGTTAGATCCGCAAGTTTTTTGCGGCCATCTTCGGATGTAGCCTTATGTTCCTGCTGCGACTTTTCGACAGCGGAAAGGTCCACTTTTAGCTGATAGACGACTTTCTTCCTGGTTTCAAGTTCCAAAACCTTCGCCGCCATTTCCTCTCCGGACTTCTTTCGAACCGCCAATTCTCCATTGAGCCTTTCAATCTCCTGCTTGAGCGTCCCCAGTTCACCGGTGAGGTGTCCTCTGATGTCATCGTACTCATCGCCGAATGGGCGCAGGCATCTATCGCAGACAGATTCGGGACCGAGCTCTTCGACCGATGCAAGCTGAGCCTCAAGTTTGCCGGCTTCCTTGTTCAACGACTCCATTTCAGCGCGGGTTTTGCTGAAAGCCTCTCTCGCTGCTTCGAGATTCTGTTTGCCTTGCTCGAACAGTTTGTCGATATCATCCGGAATCGCAGAGAGTTGCTCTTTTAGTCTGCCGGTGTGTTCTTCGTTCTTCTTTTTTTCATCTTCCAGACGCGTGAGGCGGTCGGACAACTCTTTCTTGCGTGAAAGCAGCTCCTCTTTGATGGCAACTTGACTTTTTATTTCTCTGAGGGTTTCGACTTCCATTTTGAGTTCCGGCAGTTTTTCCAGCTTCACGCTAATCTGCTGCAGTTCGGTTTCGTCCTTTTGGAGCTGTTGAATCTCTTCTTGTAGACTGCTCACCTGGTCGTTTAAGTTGGCAATGGTTTTCTCCGCCGCCTCGATTTCCGCTTTCAGTTGAGTCCATCGTTCTTTTTTGCGCTGAGTCTCGTTGAATTCCTGCTCGACAGTCTTAAACTGTTTCCCGGCATTGTGATGTTCCGACTCAAGCCTGCTGAGTGGTTCATCTAGGCCGGACACGAGTTCTTCCAGTTGTTGAATTCTGCTTTCGACCGGCGCTTTGTCTGCCAGTTGGGTTTCAAGGAATCGCCCTTTATCCTGATGCAAGCGGGTATCGTCTTTGACTTTCTGAATAGCCTTGTCCAGTCTCTCGATACCGAGCATGCCGGCGATGTGGTCGCGGCGTTTCGATGGCTGCAAGTCTGAGAGAGCGTTCAGCTCCTGCTGACGGGCCAGAAAGGAGCTGAGAAACCCGCGCCAGTCCAATCCCAGCAATTGACCGACATACGTCTTGGTTTCGTTCACTCCTACTGATTCGGACGAATCACCACGATAAAGCTCTACCTCGGCCCTCTCGGTTTTACCCACCAGCCTGCGGATTACGCGATATTTCTGTTCATTGATAGAGAACGCCAGACTAACCTCGCAGTTGTCTGTCGGTCGGGCGAATACTGATTTGATTTCATCTTTACCGGTGCGGGCCGCCTGGTTGCCATAGAGCGCCCACGATACCGCTTCCACAATTGAGGACTTCCCGGCGCCGTTGGGTCCGATAATGCCAATCACCTTGTCAGGAAACGACAGGCGGACATTTCGGATTACCCGGAAGTTATTGATTTCAAGAGAGATTAATCGCATCCCGTCACCACAAAAATCACAATCGCCGGTAAAGTCAAGGACTTCTTGCGGCAGCACTGTCACATATGCCGTATCACCGACCGCGAACTACCGACGGGATTTTTATGTTCTCATCTGAAAAGGTTATTGTATAATAGTGCGGCATGGAACAAACGAAGCAGGACAAGTACATCGATACGATTTCCCGACTTCTCGAGGACTTATTCGATGTCGGCGCGATATACGCACATGGCGGCCAGTTGGTCATCAGCTTGAGCAATCGTTATGAGAAGAAAACGTCAATAAAGCTGTTATCCGATCGTCTTAAGCTGGCCGGATACAAATTCACGATAACGGACAACAATGGCGAGCTATATATCACCATAGACCCGGAGCCTCGTTTCAGGATTCCGACTCTGAACGTAGTGCTATTCTTCGCGACACTGTTTTCGGTTTACTTCGTCCCGGTATTCCTGACTCGACTGACGTTGACTTTGAATGAGCTGGCAAACGGTTTGACTCTGGCTGAGGGAGAAATGCTCTCCTTCTGGCAAGAGATGAAACTAACGCTGTCAGCCTTCCCGGGCGCTTTCGACAGCACTCTTGCCGCCCTGTCCGCAGGAGAGGGAATTCAATTTACGCTGGCCATGATTTCCATCCTGTTTGTTCACGAGATGGGCCATTTCATTGCCAGTCGTCGGCGGAATATTATCACTTCCTGGCCGTATTTTATCCCTGCGCCGAATATAATTGGCACCTTCGGGGCGATCATAAAGTCGAAATCGCCGTTCTGGAATCGCCGGGATCTTATCGAGGTTGGCGCCGCCGGGCCGATTGCAGGATGGATTATCGCGCTTGGCTGGCTCTGGTATGGCTTGACGCAGTCGGGCTATATCCCTCCCGATGCCATCACACCGGGCATTCTCGATTTTTCTCTTGAAGGCGAGTCTATCCTGATGAAATTGCTTACCGTGAATATCGTTGGCTTCGCACCCGAAGGTTACAGGTTGATTCTCACCGAGGCGGCCTTCGCCGGTTGGGTAGGCCTGCTGGTGACAGCGATTAACCTGCTGCCGATAGGACAGCTCGATGGCGGGCACATTATATACGGTCTTGGAAGACAACGACAATACTATCTTGGAATGACGGCCATGGGGGTACTGCTGGTGATGGGATATTATTCGACTATATGGTGGGTATTTGCGGCGTTCGGACTTGTTTTCGGAGTGAAGCATCCGCCGACTCTGAATGACTACAAAAAACCCGGCAGCACAGCTACCGGGATGGGGATAATCGCGTTGATAATTCTCGTAATCTCTTTTACACCGATACCTTTTCGTTAGACAGAATTTCGTCAATACTGCTTACATCCTCGGTGTGGCCGTACATTACCTTGAAGTTGATCTTCCCTTTTCTGACAACTCTGAAGAAAGATTCCACCACGGCCGGGTCAAACTGTGACCCGCTGAACTTGATCAGTTCAGATATGGCCGTCTCGAAGCTTCGCCCCTTGCGATAGGGACGATCGGACATGATGGCATCGAAAGTATCGGCTACCGCCAGCAGACGTCCTTCAATCGGGATATCGTTTCCGCTGAGACCACCGGGATAACCGCTACCGTTATACCACTCGTGGTGAGCCATGATGTACGGCACGGCCGGTCGGAACAGATCGATTTCGCTGATTATTTTAAGGCCAACTTCGGGATGTCGCTGCATTCTTGAGCGTTCCTCGTTGGTGAGAGAGGCCGGCTTGTTCAAGATTGAATCTGGTACGCCTATTTTACCGATATCGTGAAGCGTGCAGCCCATTTGCAGGCTCGCTATTCTCCCCCGGCTCCATCCCATCTCTTCGGCGATCAATTCGGCGAGTTTGCAGACGCGGTCGGTGTGACCGGCGGTGTATTCATCGCGCGCCTCAATCGCGTTAGCCAGGCCGCGGATAGCTTCGAGGTATGAACGCTCGAGGTTTTTGTAGAGTCTGCTGTTGGCCATAGCCGATGCCGCTGAGTTGCTTAATATGGTAAGGACATCGAGTTGTCCGCGGGTCAATTCGTCGAATCGTCTGATGATCAATAAATCGATCACCCCGTGCAGGTGACCTCGAATCGAGATTGGCTGCGATATGAAAATTTTAGTGGCCGGCTTACCGTGGCACTCTACCTGTTCTCTTCTGATTATTGGCCGGTGCTGTCCTTTAAGTTTAAGCGGTCGTTGTTTTGACTCTTCCGCCAGAGCCTCAAGGCAGTCTTCTCTCTCGCAGTCGCAGAATTCCGTTACTACCTGACCGGTCTCGGGATCCAGCTCGGTTACACACACCGCCTGCGCCGACAATTCTTTTTTGCAGGACTCCACCACGAGTTTGATGAAGGTGGTCATGTTCTCTTCGGCTACAGCGGCGTTGGCAACTTTTAAAAACTCTACCTGACCCTTTAGATTTACAACATCACGTATAACGCGCTGATGTTCAATGCCGCGATCAATGGCGGCTTTCAAAATATCCAGCTTGAAAGGCTTTACCAGAAAATCGTAGGCGCCCTTCTTGAGCACCGATATGGCCGTCTGCACCGTAGGGTGCGCCGTCATTAGAATAACTATGGCATCGGGATGATGAGCGTGGGCTGCCTCCATGACCTGTATGCCGGAGTAGTCACCCATGACCAGATCGGTTAGAACCAGATCAACAGCATTGTTTTCTATATGTTCCAAACACTGAGAAGGATCGCAGAACGAGACGACGTTGTATGGTCCTGAAGAAAGCGCCTCGGTGATGATACCGCAGATATACTTCTCATCATCGACAACCACAATATTCGTTTGCCGGCTGTTTACCATAGGTGTCCTTTCTATATTCAGGTCAATCTTTTTATCGGACAACCTTGTACCTTTGCACAGCCGGTTTGAAATTATTGTATAATTATTGACCTCAGAGGAAAGATTGTGGTGCTATCGGGCCATGAACATGTCGGCCAGATATGATGACCTGACCAGCGGCGCCGACAGCACTTTCGGTATACCCGCTGCCTCGGCCATCTCTTTCAATTGTACAAATTCGTCGGGATGCACGTATTTTTTCACGGGATAATGATTCTTTGAGGGAGCCAGATATTGACCAATGGTTAAAATTGAAACGCTACTGTTGGCAAGATCCCTGAATACCGTTTTCAATTCGTCGAAACTCTCCCCCAACCCGACCATCAGACCGGATTTGGTGGTGATTGAGGAGTTTACGGCGATATATTTGAGCAGAGCCAGCGAGGATTGATAATCCGCCTGCGGGCGCACCTGTGAATACAGTCCCGGTACTGTTTCTACATTGTGATTGAAAACATCGGGAGCAGAGCCAATAATCGTGTCGGCGGCACCGGGCTTACCCAGAAAATCCGGCGTGAGGATTTCCACCTTTACCTTTTCCACCAGCTCTCTCAATAATCTGACAACTTCAGCAAAATGGCTCGCCCCTCCATCGGGGAGATCATCGCGGGTGACCGAGGTAATCACCACATATTTTAGTCCCAACATCTTTGCCATCTCCGCCACGCGGCGGGGTTCATCGGCGTCAACAGCAACCGGCTGACCCGAATTGATATCACAGAACCTGCAGTTGCGGGTGCACACCGGTCCCAAAATCAGAAAAGTGGCCGTGCCGCGGTTAAAACATTCGCCGCGATTGGGGCAGTTTGCCGCCTGACAAACGGTATTCAGGCGGTGCTGCTTGAGAAGCTGGTTGACGTGATCAAATCCGCTTCCGCTAAAAGCTCTTACCCGCAGCCACGAAGGCTTTTTCTGTATCTCACTCATTGAAAATCAGTACGCAAATATCACAATATTTTCTTCGCGAGATCTTATTCGCGACAATCTTAACCAATTGAATCAAGTATACGGAAAATCGCTCGATAATCAAGAGAAAGAGAAGAATTCAAAAGATTCCACGGGGTTATGATGTCGCATCCTAAGAAAGTCCTCACCACCGCCATTTTTGCCGCAGTCCTTATAACACAGTCCGTGCTTTCCGCCGAACGCCAGCCACAGATTCAGAAGATAGAGTCTTCCAGCCTGTCGGAGATCACGGAAATCCGGTTGAAGTCGGCAGACAACAGCAACGAATCACGCGAATTCAGGTCGATAGAGAACGCTCAATATCAAGTCGCAGGCTGGGCCATAGGTAACGAGCTATACAAAAGCTATCTGGATCCGTCGAACTCGTGCCCGGATGCTTACCCCTTCAGAATTACCGAAATTAACATGCCTATGTATTTCGCATCGCCCACCTCTATATATGTTTCGGTTGATGTCGAGGAGGCGTATTATCCGTCCGCGGGTCGCCCCTGGCCGGGTGCGGTGCTGGCTATATCTGTCGACTATGAACTTATCATTCCTGCCCCCGGCTACTACGATGTATGGATCCCGCTGGATTCTCCGGTAGTAGTCCACGGTCCTTTCTTCGCCGGATTTTTCCTCGGCAGCACAGTCACGCCTGAAATGGGATTGGCCCTGCTGACCGGTGGTGATTCGACAGCACAAAGTCAGTCATACGATATCTGGGACGAGCAGATCGGCTTTATCGACCTGCTGAGCAACAGTCTGTGGAATTTCCCCGGGCAACTCGTTATGGGCGCAGCTGGTGTTCCGCAGAGCAGCCAGCCGCAGCAACCTGAACCGAAACTCACGATTCTGTCACCGTCGAGCGGTGAAAAACTTCTCGGAACCGGCCGCATCTGGGCTCACGAGCTGTCCGGCTCCAACATTATAGATTACGTCTCTTTTGAATATTCGACACCGAACGGGTTTGTTGAAATCGGACGCGACTATGATGGGTCTTCCACGTTACGAAACGGTATCGATAACTCAGGAGATGGTGACGGATACAGCCAGGTGTGGAACTTCTCGATGTTGAAAGAGGGCAACTACACGCTTAGAGTTACCGCCGTCGATTCTCTCGGCAGATCTGCTTCAGATCAGGTCACGGTGTACGTTGAACCATCGCCGCCGGTAGCCAGAATAATTTCATTCGAGGATGGTTCCGATATCTGCTCCGAAACGGATATTCTGATGTCGTGCAGCGATGAGAACATGGCCAGGGTCAGTCTGTACATTAAGGAAGCCGATTTAGAATATTCGTCCGGCCTTATTGCGCTGAACCAGTCACAGTTCGGAGATTATTACAGCGGACCGATTGCGGTCGCATCCGCGATACAACTGTGGAGCGATCGGGGCTATTCGTCGCTGATGTCGGTCGAAGCATCAGAGCTGACCCTCGATGAACTTGTTGAAGAGATAGCCGTTCGTTTCAAAATAAAAGAGAACAACGGTACTATTGACGAATACCTGTATGGTGGTCTGCGCGACTTCAGTTCCGAACACGGTAACGCTCTTACTATTGAGCATGTACGACACCCCGATTATGCGCAAATAAGGAAGGCAGTTGAAGAAGAGGAAAAGGCAACACTGGTAGCGGTTGGCGGAACCCCCGGTCTATGGTTGGCGGTGGATGGTTTCACGGGTTGGGTGCAACCCGACGGCAACTATTTAATCTCGGTGTGCAATCCAACTACCGGCGCTATCGAGGATATGCCGATACGTTCGACTAAATCGGAAAGTGATATATTCTTTGATAACGAATGGCATGGTATAGACATGATGGTTGCGATCGGGGCTGTCAACTGGGATGTCCAGCGAACGCTGCTCGGCCTTGACAGCGACGGTTCCGATGGTTGGGCGTTTCCCTTGACGCCTGAAAATCTTTCTCCTGACACCCGGTATTTTATCAGAGCGGAGGGTATCGATGGTTCCGGTATCAAGTGTGCCTCGACGACTATAGTTAATTATGATTGTTCTCAAGCCTACGATCCGGGTGACTATGATGCGGACGGAAGTTCCAACCTGGTAGACCTTGTCTACTTGACGGAATTCGTGACAAGTGACGGTGAAGCTCCTGTTGGGGGTGCGTGGCGGGGGGATGCCAACGGCGACACCCATCTCAATATTACTGACCTCGTCTACTATCTCAATTATCTCTACGGAGTCGCGGGGCCACCCCGCTATTAGACCCGGTCAGTTGGTATCTCGAAGAAAGCCGCCCCGTTGGCGGCTTTCTTTATTGCGATCGCTTGTGCGCCATTCGCTGATGTCGGGTTTCTCACGATTATACTTCTTTATCATCGAAGCCCGTATTACTAGGACTGAAGAACTGTCGGGTGTTCGAGTGCGTAATTTTGGAATGCATTGCGGAGCTCCTGCTCGGTTGGAGTGTAAATTGCACCCACCGCACGCTGCAACAAATCATCCAATATCTTACGTCGGCCCTCCATAGAAGACTTCAATATTTCGTAGGCCATCATATCAGCTATTTGAAATGGTACATGGTCCTTCTTGCTTAGGAAGGCTATTTGTGCGATCTTGGTTTCTGATTGCTCTATGCGTTGGAGTCGACTTCGCACCTGAGGCCCAACATCTTGGCCTGCTTCGAAGAATACACTGAGCCTCATCCGCCCACGCGGCATTCGCTACTGCGGATTTGTGGCCACAAACAACAAGAAGAACGCAAAATTCATATATACTTAGTTTTGTGTGCGGATACTCTGCGGACACTCTACGAAACACGTTCGTGTCAACTAACAAACCCGGATACACAGGGCAGGTCGGTTCGCCCTTCCAGCTTCTCTTAACAGTCTCAATCAATCTGTTTCGTAATTCATCCTTTTGCCGTCCATCCCAGCCTCAAACTCACCTTTTGGGCGTTGCAGTCACTCGATCTGTTTGCCGTAATCGCAAACTCGCTTAACATGCATTCCACTCGCTCTCCAACTTTGCCCAAGAGTCAGCGGACAATACACAACCAGCCAGAACAAAGAAGTTCGGGCTTTTGCAGTATGGTGGCTCATACTCTCATCATGAAACGCTAACACATCTGCCATATTGACACCCCAATCACAGTTTGGTTCCATTCATCATTATGTCGTATGGTACGCTAAATACGAGATTACGACAATCACATATTCGACAACAATCTGTGCGCGGTCCGCCGATGGCGGATCCCCATCTGCCCGAATTGCCACCTGCCGCCACTGACACAAGCCAAAAAGGGCAGACAACTAAATCGCCTGCCCTATGATGTCTCTCGTTGGTGTCGTGAAATATGTCTATTACAATACCGCCATCACGGTGTTGCTCTGGTGTATTATCTCAATTATCTTCATGGGATGGCGGGGC
>CAVPPI010000008.1:0-12020 GCA_963707365.1 uncultured candidate division Zixibacteria bacterium
CCTGGGATATGATAAGGACTCTGTAGTTGTTGTCAGGGGCTGCCAGGAGTTGGAAGACTCCCAGCAGGCGTTCAAGAATCTCGTGCTGCAAAACTCGAATGTGGTGAATGCCTCCTATACCAACGGTCTGCCGTACATGCGTCTGGGAGCCGAGGTTGTGCAGAAGGATGACGCCGGTTCCAGTGAATACAACACGTTGATAGCCATAAATGCCGATCAGGACTTTATGCAGACGTTGAAGCTTCAGATGGTGAGCGGGAGGTACTTTGACCCGGAACGGGCAACCGATTCAAATGCAGATCATAATCAACGAAGCCGCCGTATCGGCGCTTGGATTGCAGGACCCTGTCGGCAAGCGTCTCTCCAAGATAGGGGAAAACGACCCGCCGTTTACGGTTATCGGTGTCGTCAAGAATTTTCACATCCAATCGCTTCACGAATCTATTCGACCCACTGCGATAATCTCGCTGAATGATGGCGCCGGACGATATTTGACTGTGCGCATAAGACCGGGAACTCAGCAGGAGACGCTGGGTCAGATAGAGACGCTATGGGACCGCTTCGTTCCGGGACAACCAGTCGATTTCGGATTCTTCGATGAATCAATCAGCGGCGAATACGGTAAAGAGGCACAGGCCAGCAAAGTTGTCACTTCCTTCTCGGTGTTGGCTATTGTCATCGCCTGTCTGGGGCTGTTCGGTCTGGCATCGTTTACGGCCGGACGCCGTTCCAAGGAGATTGGTATTCGCAAGGTGCTGGGTGCTACCGAGTCCGAAATCGTATTCCTCCTGGCTAAGGAGTTTGTCCGTTGGGTTCTGTTGGCCAACATTATTGCCTGGCCGGTAGCATACTATATGATGAACCGCTGGCTCGAAGGATTCGCCTACAGAACGAGCCTTGGAGTCGGAACGTTCGTCATCTCCGGACTGGCAGCACTGATAATAGCCATATCGACCGTCAGCTATCAGGCTATCAAAGCGGCACGGGCCAACCCGGTGGACTCCATTCAGTACGAATAAGATTTGTAGCACAGAATAGGACGCGTAGCATGTTTCGCAATTATGTAAAAATCGCTCTAAGGAATCTGTTTAGGCACAAACTGTTTACATCGATCAACATCCTCGGATTAGCTCTTGGTCTGGCAGTGTGCCTTGTCGTGGTCGGCCATCTGAGTTATGAGTACAGCTTTGAGGATTGCCACGTCAACAAAGACCACATCTATCGCGTTCAGGTCCGGCAAGACCAGGCTGGCTCGGATATAACCTATGCCAGTACCGTGGCCCCGTTGGGAGAAGCTATAGCAGAAGAGATTCCCGATGTCGAGGCTGTGGCGATATTCAGACACTATGCTGATGTGCGTGTAAAAATAGATGAAGACGAAAGAGATATTCAGGCAGGCAACCTGATTTTCGCCAACCCGGACTTTTTCAATGTGTTCACGTTTCCTCTGCGTCAGGGTAGCCCCTCGACAGCGCTCGACGATCCTCTGTCGGTTCTTATCACCGAGAAAGCGGCCCGAACCTATTTTCCCGATCAAAACCCGGTGGGGCGGAACCTGACTGTCAATAAACAGTTCGAGCTTATCGTCACCGGTGTACTTTACGATGTACCGACCAACACACAGCTTCATTGTGATTTCATCGCCTCGCACTCAAGTCTTGAAAGGGTTGGCGAAGACACCAAATTATGGCAGCCGCTTGGTAGCGACTATGTTTATGTACTGCTAAACGACGGAGCTGACTGGCGTGTCGTGGAACAGAAACTTCCGGCCATACTCAATCGTAATTTCGTTTCGGAAACGAAGGAAAAGAACGAGATATATCTAAAACCGCTAAACGACATCTATTTCAATTCCTGGGGACAGAATATCGTCGGGGAACTTGAACCGCGCGGCGAGGCATCGTTCATTTTCGAAATGGGCATGTTGGCTTTCTTCATCCTGACTCTGGCCATTGTGAATTTCGTCAATCTGTCCACGGCTCGCACCTCGGACCGGCAGAAAGAGGTCGGAATGCGCAAAGTATTCGGAGCCAGGCGGACTGATCTGGTAAAACAGTTTCTCGGAGAATCAATCGTGATTGCCGTACTGGCCATGCTCGTAAGTATCGTCTTGTATGAAATCTTCAAGCGATCGGTCGGTGATCTATTACCGCGAGAGATGCTGGTTGACTTCTATAACAGTCCCATGATGATGTTGTTGATAGCTGGATTGATCACTGTTGTAGGCGTGCTGGCGGGGTTCTACCCGGCGCTCTATCTGTCACGGTTCCGACCAATTACCGTTTTGCAGGGAAAGTCTTCTATCAAATCAGGAAGGTCACTTATCCGCAAAACTCTGGTAGTACTTCAATTCGTCATTGCCATTTTCTTTGTGACCAACGCCGTCATCATGTACAATCAGACCCGGTACGTATCGACATTTAATCTTGGCTTTGATCGAGAAAATATTCTGGTGCTGGACTTCGAAGGCGATATGGCCCACAAAAACTGTGCCCTGATGAAGAACGAAATTTTATCAAACTGCCGCGTTGTGTCAGCCACCGCTTCAAACTGTCCCCCCGGTCGAAAGACCTATACTTATAGGCGGTTCGTTACAGACAGCCACGATACCCTGGTTGCCACTCATTTCACAGCAGATGAGGAGTTCTTGAGCACGTTTGGCCTGAAGGTCACCGTGGGAGAAGGATTTTCTGGAAGGCAAAGCTCCGAAAGCGGTAATCCTGTCGTCGTAACTTCATCTGTGGCTGAGCGCCTGTCCGGTAATCCTATAGGGCAGAAGTTCACTCGCGAATCCAGGCATTCCGAAATTGTCGGGGTCATTGATGATTTCTACGGCGGCGCTTTGGACGTGAGCGTCGATGCCGCCATGGCCGTTATAACCCTCCAGCCGGATAGGCATACTTCCCTGTCTATCAAGCTGCCATCGGATGACATCACCGGTTCGGTTGCTTCAATACGAAATGTGTGGGAGAACGCTCTGCCCGGAGAATCGTTCGAGTACAGTTTTCTCGAAGACGAGATATATCACAACCTGGATGGCACCCGTGGTCAGCAGACCATGTTCCTGGTGCTGGCGCTCTTCACTGTCTTGATTGCCTGCATGGGTATTTTTGGCCTGGTATCTTTCACCGCCGAGCAGCGTACTAAAGAAATCGGCGTGAGAAAAGTACTCGGTGCTAGTGTCGGTTCAATCGTCACACTTCTCTCGCGCGAATTTCTTATCCTGATCGCCCTTGCCAATCTGATCGCCCTGCCAATCTCTTATCTGATGATGTCGAGTTTATTGGAGAGTTTCGCAGTTCGTGTAGGTCTGGGACCGGGAACGTTTCTCGCGGCGGGCCTAATAGCCCTTGTCCTTGCTCTGGCTACAGCGGGCTCTCAGGCGTTCAAAGCTGCTAACACTGATCCGGTTTCGACGCTCCGAAGCAATTGACATGACAGCGATGGAACATTGGCACAGGTGACCGATTCTCAGCTTCGTTGCGCCGATTCTCGATAGGACTTGAACGGCTTAGATTTTCTGCCAATCATCGCAACTTATTTCAGCGACAACTTTATGTGCTGTGAAAACGCATCCTTAAGTCTGGTTCTGTATTCAGCAAAATCCTCAAATTGGTCCGGTTCGATTGAATAAGTGTCGTATGCCTTCGATGCAAACAGCCTGATTTCGGCACTATCTGTCGATGAACGCAGGCTGAAGCTGCCGCACGCGAAAACAAGGCTGTCTCCCTCTGGAGCGAACACGGAGTCCGGCGCGAGAGAATTTTGCCACCTCACAACGATACTGTCCTCAATCAGTTCCGGATAGAACATATTGAGGGGGTATTCGCGATCCGTGACATCAGTTTTCTCCAGCCTGGTCAGCTCATTAAAAATAAAGGGATCGAAATAAACCGTCTTGCCGATTCTCCTCGCCGGCTTGAGTGTTTGTGCCTGGATCGAAATAATGACCGGCGCTTCAAAATCATCCAGATTCTTAATCTCGTACGAGTTAATCTTGAACTTGCTGCCAGCCCCTTGGAACTGTCTGTCGATAAACCGACGTAGCTCATCCTGAGTCAGTCCGGGGATCGTTCTCCGCAGGTCGATGGCACAAGAGCCTGTGACCGCTGTCGTCAGCGTTAGACTGGCGTGAAGATCCTCGTCAATTGTCCACAAGCTTTTTCTCACTGTGCAATTATCAGAGGCGGCGGCTGCCGGTGTTCGCCGAATCTGACCACCTTCTTCAGTAACGACCAGCACATCGATATCCTGCACCCAGGTTGGCAACTCGCCAAAAGGACACTTGTTGGAGGTAGGATCCATCCACACGGTGTCACTGCCGATCACGGCCATGGCAATTACATGATTGAAGTTGAAATTGGGGAAGTCGACATCAATGACTCCCTCGTCCCTCGTCAATGCCAACACCGGATAAGCCTCGATTCCCATATTCCTTGCCTCGGAAACAAGCAGGGTAGACATGTCCTTACAATCACCGTAGCCCCAACCAAGAGTCTGGTCGGCTCGATGCGGTTGCCATCCACCAAGCCCGATCTTGACCGAAACATATCGAATATTATCTGTCACATATTCGTATATCGCTTTGAGCGTGGACAACGGATCTCCGGTTTCCGGCAGGCCGTTGATAAGACAGTACTCCCGGTATCGATTCCGCGAGAGATAGTTGTACCATCGGCCGATCTCGAGCCAATTTGCGTCGTTAAAACGATACCCCTCGAATTCGAACTGTTTCGCCACAAAGGAAATGTGAGCCAATCTGTCATCCTCCGCCGGCACGTATTCTACGTCGTCAGCCGCCTCAACATCGTGAACTTCCCAGAGGTAATCGGTCAGACTGCCTCGAGACCCCAGAACTACCGGGTCAAGCTCGACACCGTAGCACTTATAACTGAAGGGAAAATCGTCCGCTGCCGTCAGCTTATAGGTAATCTCCTTAATGGGAATGGTAGATTGAAGATAAACGGCTGGCCATAGGCGTGGAGACTCATACTCAAGAGTGTATTCGTATTCGATCGTATGAGGAAACTGCGCTGCCTCCAATGTTATATAGTAATAACAGTGATCGGTGTAGATGCTCACATTGCCGTAACCGCAGGCCTTGGTGAAATCGCTCTTCCCGCGCGCAAACAGAACTTTGCCGTCTTTATCTTTAACCACGGCCTTAACATTCTTGAGCCTGGAGAACCCGGTCTCAACGAGCGACAGGGAGTTGTATTTCCTGCCCCTTTCGTTGTAGATGGTAATGCTTTCGGATACCCTTAAAGTCAACATCTTGCCGGCAACGAGGCATTCCCGGTTTCGATAGTTGTAGCAAGCACCTTCTTCGGGTTCGCCGTCGTCAGACAAAGCGGTCAGCGGAATAAGTAGAAGAGCAAAAATTGCCGCTGAATACCACCTACCCATAATGCTCAAAAACCCGGTTCGTGTAACATCCCTCACCTTAGTTCTCCTGCTCACTTGCCGTTGTTCAGACTGCACAGAAACTCGTCTTTGGAGCAAAGCGTTAGCGCCTCAAAGAACCCCCGGAGTTCGCCGTAATTATACTGCGCGAAAACCGGCTGCTCGACATTCAAGGTCGATGTGATCGTTACGCAGGAGTCGTTGACCTTCGTTACTCGCGAGAACACCGCTCCTTCAATGCTGATATTCTTGTCTCCCGGTAACTGGTAATTACCAGCGCCTTCGGGTAGAAAGATTTCGACAATGTTGCGGTATACGAAGGGATACATGAAATCGACCGGGAAAAACCGTTTCTCGGACTTAAAAGGGTTCGCCCTGAAAGCGTAACACACCGGAGCTACAACTAAGTTATCATCGAGCTGTTGCGCGAGCTCGTCGCTGCTGAAATCAAGGCTGGCGATAAACTCATCGCACGTATCCAGCGCACAGTTGTAACTGCCCAGCGTATAGGTGATACCCAGACGGTCAGTCAGGTGGTCCTTTACGAATTCTTCGGGTGTTTTCTTCTTATAGAGTTGTCCGTACTGCGTCGCATAATAGCCGGTGAACTTGCACGACGTCGAGCAGGATGCAAGTCCCTCTTCATCGATAATCATCCGCGTATGATCCGTTCTCTCCGATGGTCGCGGCATTTCCGGAAGCTTGATCAGCATGCACTCGTCTTTTTTCAACAACAAGGCACCATCGACCAGGCAATTCGGCGGAAGAACTCCATAGGGTATTATTTCATTGGAGGCATCGAGAATTTTCCAGTCATCCGGAAATTCAATATAGGCAAGAAGATGATTGAATTGGCGTAAATCGGGGTTGCCCGGGTCCAACCTGCCGTGATCTCTGGTGCTGATCAGAATAGGCCAGGCGGTGATGCCGAGAGCTTCATGCATTTCAACCAGAAGCAGATTCATTGCCTCGGCCGACCCCCGTTTCTCCGTGAGCATCTCACCTACATTTTTGTGAACGAAGTACCAGTTATAGTAGTCATCGGAAGTCTCAAATTGCGAAGCAACGTACTTGTGAAGAGCACGCGATTGTTCATGGGGTGTAGTCAGCCCTTCGGTAATCTCCAGGGCGAGTTTCTTGATGTCATTCTTCTTGTTCAAATACTCATTGAGGTCCTTGAGAATGTCATTGCCCAACTCTTCCCAGGTAGAAACAAAGGTGAGAAAGCTCCTTCGACTCTGCCAGCTAACCAGTTGGAACCTCATAGAGGCGCGATAGTCGTTTATGGCGGCCATATATGGCTCATCGGTAATCGGAGGAAGGTCGGAAAGGCCCCAGCTATAAGTAATAAGAGCTGCCATGGGATTCGAAGGATCGTTGATATTGACTTCTTCCTTCTTCTCCGGTTGCTGGAACTGCCGCGGTACGTTGAAGAACGAAGCATTGTAATCGAATCCGTACTGGAGGCGTACTGCCACCGTTGATTTCAGGGTGTACAACGACCCTTGAAAGTACCAGGGCCTGAGGTAGCGGAGTCTTTTGCTGATGTTGGTGTATTTGTATTCAACTATACACCCGGCTTTGAGCTGTGGGAAGGAGAACACCTTTTCTCTGTAATCACCATCGGTTCTCTCAAAAACCGCATCATCTTTCACTTTCTCCTTCTTGCCATCGGGTGAAATCGTATGAGCCTCGAAACCCTTGATCTTGTCGTATTCGGGGTAATACCCGATAACCTGCTCGCCAACATCCTCGATGCCGGCCTCGGTCAATATCTTTATCCGGACCAACCTTTCGATTTTGATGCGGTCTGTAGTCACGTCGATAAAACCGTCATCGACGATCACTATGGCATTCGCCTCGGGGTAATCAGCAGGTGCCCCTTGTTGCCAGTCCATATCGGAAATCTTGCCAAACTTGACCTCGTCCTTTGCCATCGCTGCAGTCGATAAACCTACAAGGGCAGCCACAAAGATGGTCACGAGAGTATTACGATGGAATGCATGTGACATGACATCCTCCCGGAATAAATGTGCTGTGGAATTCTGTTGACTGTTGTAATCTACCAAAAGAGGGTTGCGGTGTCCACTAATTTTTCTGAGCGACATGGCATAATGTTGCCCGATACACCTGTGTCAGGATATTCGCCGGGCGGCGAATACGGCCTACTCCGGCTCGATATCTTCGGACTGCAGTAGCTTGCCGACAAACAGGCAGGAATTCTTGACGAAAAAGACAACCGGAAGGTCACCGGCCAGATCTTCGAGTCGCTCGACATACTGGAGCTCCTCGCCCGGCTCGGTCGTTGCCAACCCGAGAAAGACTACATCGGCATTTGCGCTGTGCATCTGGATCAACTCATTGATAGGTTGCTTCGGCGGCTTAAGGAAAACGTCACACTCGGCATCGATGCGTATCTCCCGCAACATCGTCTCCAGGTAGTTAGCAGTCGTTCTTTGGGCAAATTCATTGGAAGCCGCGCTCAAAATCTTCAACTCGGCCCCCCGCCAATCCGGATTGCGCGTCAGCAAATAAGCCAGCAGGAGCATCAGGTCACCATTCTGACGTAATCCTCCCCACCACACATGTATCTCCCGGCTGGCCTTGCGCACCGGGAATATATGCTGCGGATTTATCTTGCCGATAACGACCGATTTGTTGATTTTTTCAAGGCGCTGCGTTGTCTGCAGGAATTCAACCAGCATGCTCTTTTCTTTCGGCCAACCCAGAATTATGGTATTGCTGGAAAAACCGGCGATGCCGTTAGCCTGCGAAACGTTAACGATGCCTTCGACAACATCATTGACGACATCAATCTCGGCAAATACAGCCAGATCTTCCGATCGCATCAGTTCGCGGGTGGAGGAAAGCTTGCTTTGAATATCGATGGTATCCTTGGCGAGATCTCCTATAATCAACTCACACACGGTCACGACGCCCCGGTTCTGGCTGAACCACGAGCCGAATCTTATCAGGTCCAACTTTCTTTGAGGGTCATCGACAAAGACGAGTACATGGGGCCGCCAGTTGCGAGCGCTCATGGAACGACGTGAAAGATGAATCAGCACCCACCTCAAGACAGCTTCATAAAGGCCGCGACGCGAATCACCCCAAGTGGCCCTCTGTTCTCTTCGCGCAAAGAACAACCAGAGAAGAACCTCGATTGCAGATAGCGGCGATACTTGCCAGAGGACTGATTAGAAACATCACCCACAAGCAAGCCAGTCCGCAGGCAATGTTCACCGCCCAGTGGACGCGGAATTTCGGACGCCACGATGGATCACCGCTGAGCGTCTCAAGACCGGCAACAATGTTTATAGTGCCATAGACCGTGAGGAAGAACATCGTTACCACCTGGGCGACAGCGTTCAAATCGCCAAGAAAAACGAAAGCCAGCGCTATGGCGATAGAGAGAACCGATGCTACGCCAATGCCCATTTTGCCTGAGATAAAATCCCTGACCCTGCGGTTGGCAACCTGATCGCGGGAAACGGCCTGAAGAGTCCGGGGCGCACCAGAGAACCGAGCCAACCGCTGATGAGAGTATGGCGCCCCACAGACCCGGCAGGACCAACAGCGCTCCAAGGGGACTATCTTTAGCCAGATAAGTGAATCGTTGCGAAGTTCCATCGTGTCGGCCGACATGTTCAGCAGGAAAGGGATAGCCAGGTATACGGCAAAACCGGTCAGGGTGGCCGCGATGGAACCAAGAGGGATGGATTTCCCGGGGTTTTTCAGGTCGCCGGAAAGACTCAGCCCCGCCATGACACCGGTGACAGCGGGGAAGAGACGGCGAAACCCGTCCAGAAATCTACGCTCTGAATCGGTCCGATAATCGAAACAGATTCTGTCTTAACGGATGTAAAAACTCCTACGGTAAGCGCAACCAGTGAAAGCGCCACCAGCGCCAATAGCGGCACCTGTGTTTTCAGGGCTGCCCTGGCTCCGTAAAGGGCGACCCCTCCCACAACGAGAATAATCGTGATACAGGCAAACACCAGCGGCACATCAGGCCAGACTATGCGAAGCGACTCGGCCAAACCGTATGAATACAAAGTCACCGAGACTGCTTGAGAGAGAAACAGCGGCACTCCAATAGCCGCACCTATGCCAAGGCCGAGACTTCGGGAGATAATAAAATAAGCGCCGCCGCCACCCACCCGCATATTTGTCGCCATTGAGGAAAATGACAGAGTAGTTATTAGAGTGATGGCGTTCGCGATAATTACGATGATGATTGTCTTAACCAGCCCGAGCTGTCCGACCACCCACCCGAAACGCAAATACATGATAACGCCAAGGATGGTCAGGACGGTCGGCGTATAGACGCCGAGAAATGTTCCAAGTGTCCCTTTGGATTTCTGTTCCAATTTTCAGAAGTCGCTTTCTATGACCGAATGTGCCACACTATTTGCAGTTTAGGCTTCCACAATTGTTTTACCGGAACCGTTTGTGTTATACAATCTAATGTGACCGATAGGGGCTTCACAAGGAATTCTTTTTGTCGGCTAAGTTATTACGCGGTAAATTGGTCCGCGTTGCGCTGTGCACGCCGTTCAAACGTAGTCTGAAAGACTCAACAGAGCAACGCGTGCGAACGAATGCCGTCGCACTGCCGGCAAGCTAACCATATGTCCGCGCAACCCATTGAGTTTACCACTAATCAAACTTCATCCAGATGTGCTTCCAGGTCAATGCGATATTCAGTATCGCATCGTGAATGACCACCCTGTCAATTTCACTTACGTGCTGTTCGCCATAATCCTCAATGACTTTTTCCAGGCTCGGTTTTTTAACAGTATCGAGCGGGTAGTCCTCAGCAGGAGCCAGTATATTGGCGACTGCGAATGAGCCTCGGCATACGTTGACTACATCTTTCCAGACATCGTCGGCAGGCAGCTTGGGAATCACGGTGGGGAGTTCGTATCCAAACTGACTGTCAATGCGTACGGCTTGTTTCATAACCTCGATAGGCGCGTCTTTTGATTTGAGGAGCTTCTTTTTGTCAAAGTATGTACCGACTTTCTTGGACCAACGAGTCTCGAGCTTGTGGTGCAGGTTCGCCTTGTAAGCCGACAGCGGACGGCCGTCACAATGGCATGGCATGCAGGCGTCGGCCAGAAAATGGCTTAACATGAAGAAGTAAGTAGCAATCTGTTCGGCCGTAGACCTCGCTTCAGGATCCAGATTCCCCGCAAATCTGACCGTGCCGGGTACCAGGCTCGCTACAGGGGGGGCACCAAGAATCAGAAGATCAATTATAGTCACCGACAGTGCCATGGCTCGATTGCCAAGGTGTTGCCCGGGTTGCGGTGAAGCTTTGTAAGGCTTTTGCCACCATTGTGATGTCAGATAGCTGTCTTTCTCAAGAAACCCGGTCATCCCACGCTCCGGACCTAGCCGCTTCAGCATCTCTTTTTTAGACGCAGTGAACCGGCTCTTCTGGCTGCCTTTATAAAGCTTCATTTTCAAAACGTGGTTGTCTATATCTCCACTGCCTTTCTTGGAATCCTGAAGATCAGGAATCCAGGCGCCTATCGCAGCCGATCTAACGTGGGGTTTCAAGAGCTTAACGAGGTACGGGACCTCCCCGGAGTCTTCGAGCAATTTGACAGCACGAATCGCGAGCCATGCGTGGGTACGTTGATTCATAATTTCCTCCCTGCCTTTATGGTTGTGGATCGTTGATTGTCCCCGGGGTGTGTGAATGCGCAATCGCGACCTCCGACCAACAGGACAGGGGTCGGGTGCAGATATCTCCTACGTCAATTTAGCAGATATAACAAAGGCGGGTCAAACGAAATTTTGCCGGCGATGTTTCTGTTAGCGGCGCGATCACGACACCGGCTACCGATGGGGCAGGAGCCGAAAACTCCCGCCCCGAATCTTCCGTCAGCGCCACACGCCGATTATTATACCGGCGACAACCATGGCCACAAGGTGATAGAGAACGTTGATGAATGTCAGACCCTTAGGACGTTTCTCGAAGGTGTCGTTGACGAACATGGAGGTCAGAACAAAGCGATCAGCCGATCAAAGACTCCCACCATGATACCATCCCGCATCGTGTCTCCGCCATACCACAACATGATTCTGGCAATACCATAGGATGCGATGAAGGATGTTATCAGAGCTACAATGTAGTTAACCGCCGAGGCATCAGCGGCCACCTGCTCCTTGGTTTTGCCGATTGCTTTCATCCAGGCCGAGCCAAACAGCGGTGAATACCACAGCCATCCGATGATCAAATATGCTACGGCGGCCACAATGACAGCCAGATAATTGATTGCCACTGGTTCCATTTCACTCATCCCTTGAATTTGAGTTTAACTCCATGACTTTGGATCTATGCTGCAAAAATAGAATTTGTTGAAAACCGGGGCAAGAATTGAATCACGGCGAAATTATCCACATTTGACCATCAGATATTTCTGACGAACGGCGATTTTCTTGTATGATTTGCCGAATAGAGTCCTTTTCTCTGTTTAAAAAAACAGACCCTTCTTTCAATCGTCCATTCCAGTCTGCACACGACTGTATGCTGATATCGCTTTCGCAGAGCATGTGTTATCTTTCCAGCACTCCCAACGGGAGGACTACCCGGCGCACGGACACGA
>CAVPPI010000009.1:0-638085 GCA_963707365.1 uncultured candidate division Zixibacteria bacterium
CGAGAAGGTGCTCTGGTGAGCATCTGCGACATCGATGCACAGGCTCTGGCACACGCGCGCGACATGATCTCGCCGGCCTACGCATCGCTCTGCGACGTTACCGATCGCAACGCCGTCGACGACTTCATACAGGCCTCTGTCGATACCCTGGGCGGGCTGGACGTTGGTCAAGAACGCCGGCAGTGCCGGGCCGACCGCGCGCACATCGAGGATATCGATCCGCACGATTGGGATCAGTGCATCGCCGTGTGCCTGGGCGGGCAGTTTCATTGCACACGGCGTGCGGTGCCCCACCTGCGCGCCGCCGGCGGTGGTTCGATCATCAATCTGTCATCCGCGGCCGGCAAGTTCGGCTTCGCGTTGCGCACGCCCTATGCGGCCGCTAAATGGGCCGTCATCGGGTTCACGAAATCGCTGGCGATCGAGCTCGGGGAAGACCGGATTCGGGTAAACGCGATACTGCCGGGTATCGTCGCCGGTGATCGGCAGCGGCGGGTGCTCGAGTCGAAGGCGCAGCAGCGTGGCCTGTCGTTCGCTGCGATCGAAGCCGAGGCGCTGGCCTACAGCTCGATTGCCGACTATGTCACCGCCCAGGACATTGCCAACCAGATTCTGTTTCTTGCCAGCGACTGCGGCAAGGCCATCACCGGACAGGCGCTGTCGATATGCAACGACCTGAAGATGCTGGCCTGAACAGCGGGTCTGAACAGCGGGTCTGAACAGCGGGTCTGAACAGCGGGCCTGAACAGCGGGCCTGAACAACGGGCCTGAGTTTCCGCACCTTTGCGGGTATGCTGCTGAATATCGCCGCGCCCGAGCGCCCTGTTGGTGTCGATCCGGATGGCCGGCCATCAAAGCAACTGCGACACCCCGGGGTATTCCTCGCGTGCCAGCCCGAACGAAGCCCCCCGTCACGCCAGCGCTCGGCGGCCTGCCAGCGCATGGCAAACCATTCGGCATCGGTGACGCGAAACCCACCGATCATGGTCACACCGCGTGCGAACAATGGATCGGGCAGACAACTGGCCGAGGGCCCGAGCAAAACGATGTCGGACGCGCGTGTACAGCACCTGAGTATGTGCTCGAGCGTGTGATTGAGCAAGGTGGTACCGGTGACGATCACCTTGTTGCAGCGCGCCAGTCGCGTGGCATCGGTAGTCACGACGACCCCGGGTTCATTGGCCAGATGCCGCTCGTCCAGCTCGATTACGGTCAGCGGAATACCGAGCGCACGAATGGGTTCCACCAGGCGGCCGAAATAGCCGACCATGCCGATCTCGTCGCCCGCCTGCAAGGCCAGTGGCGGCAATGACCGCGGCATGGCTCTAAGCCCTTGATGGTTCGACAACACGCACTGGCTGATCGCGTTGATGGCGGCCAGCCCAAGCGCACGCTGCCAGCCCTGCGGTTCGGCATACAACTGAGCCAGCTCCTCCGGGCGGCAGCCAACAATTCTTTTGCCCGGCATCTGCGCCTGCAGATCGGCCAGGGCATCGTCCAGCGCAACATAGGTCAGCCCGATGGATCCATCGTCCAAAGCCAGGTAGGCGAAGCTGTTGCTCTTGCACCCCGGCACAGTGGCCGGCGCGAATTCGAACCGACGAACGGCCGGCAACGCCATCGATGCAGCAATGCGCTCCATCATGGCCAGAAGATCCTGCACCAGTGAAGTCATGGGTGTGTGATGCGCTGGGTGGACCCCAGTATGCCCCAGATCGTGACAGGTATTGCCTGGCCGAGCCTTTCCTGTGCAGGACCCTGACGACGCCCTGCGTTCTATTCCGGTGACGAAGAAGTGGTCTCGAATGATCTCAAACCAGGCCACTACGTTCGGCTCGGACTTCAATCTAACCTGTAGCAATTGACGCAGAAATATTCTAGGAGTGTATGGATGAAGTTTGGGTGCGAGATCAGATTGCTATTGCCTCGTTTGCTTGTCGTCATGATGATTGTATTCATCATTGTTGACTGCTCACCTTCGCCTACTTTGAAAGAGCAATTCCAATCAGAGCTTGATGCGATCCATCTCCAGTACCGGTTTCCGGGGGCAACGGCCGCGTACATACTGCCCGACGGAACGGTCGAGGTTTTCGCGATTGGCCTGGCCGATGTTGAACTTGAGACTCCAATGACGCCGAAGTCGCGTATGCTGGCGGCAAGCATTGGAAAGACCTTCGTAGGAGCAACCATTCTCGCTCTTACACAGGATGGCGTATTGAATCTCGACGATCCCATCTCGAAATGGCTCGATGATCGGACGTGGTTTTCGCGTCTGCCGAATCACGACAGATTACATTGAGGCAGCTTCTTAACCACACTTCGGGTATACGCTATCATGTTGAGGAGGATGGCTTTAGGCAGGCGTCATCAGAATACGTGGGACGCATCAATCGATCCATTTACACCTGAAGACGATTACATCGTCACCGGACCAGCCACCCTTATTCAAAGCAGGTGAGGGTTGGTATTATACTGATACCGGGTACATTCTTGGGCCTGATTATCGAGGCAGCCACCGGGCACAGTTACTACGAGGAAGTCACCCGGCGATTTCTGGAACCTTTGCAGCTTTCGCTGACCACACCATCAGACCGACGGGAGCTCCCCGGTCTTGCCGCCGGATACATGGCGGCAGACGATGCAGTTGGCCAACCGGCCAAAACCACTCTTGCCCCGGCGTCATGGCCTGGCATCCCGGTCTCGAATGGACCGGAGGCGGGGTTCGCTGGAACTCGAAGGGTTGAGTGGTGGGCAAAAGCCCTTTTCGAGGGCCGGGCGATAGAGGGACACTATCTGGACGACACTCCTACAGTCGGTCCCTATTAGCGACGACGCTCCTAACACACGATACGGCATTTCCGTAGGATCCACGAGGATGGTCCTTTTGGCCCGACCTACGGTCACGGCGGCTGGATCCCCGGCTATTGCTCCAGTCTTCGCTATTATCCCGACTATGGTATCGCCATCGCTTTCCAGATCAATACGGATATTGGAATAGTAGATGACTCAACGCCGGTAATGGAAGATATGGAAAACCGCTTGGCCGAAATCGTTATGATGACCGCCCGGAGATGAAAAGAGTTTCCAACTTCTAATAGAACCAAACACTAAGAGGAACCTATCGTGAATACAGGATCATCAGTGCCTCACAAGGGTCAGATTCCCTTTCAGTTCCCTTGCGCCGTTCCTGCTTATAACTTTCGCTTTAGCGTGGGGAGTCCTGGCCCTGTACATCTTTCTCCCGGATCAGATGACCGGGATATTCGGACAGTTAACCGGTGATCATCCGCTCTTCTTCCTGGCGGTGTACGCACCGGCCATCGCCGCTTTTATTGTCATCACCGGCAGGGCCGGCTTTGACGGCTTGCGTCGGTATCTTAAGCGGATATTGCTATGGCGCTGCTCCCTGACCTGGTATGCTTTTCTACTCATCGGCCTTCCTCTGGTCTTTTATGGTGGGTCAGCGTGGAAGGGAAACCTATTCACGGATCCATTTCCGTTTCCTTCCTTTCAGCCGCTTCTCATAGCTCTTCTGCTTGGCGCGATCAAGGGACCCGTCGAGGAGTTCGGCTGGAGGGGATTTTCGCAGCCTTTGCTGCAGCGCAAGTTCGCGCCCGTCTGGGCCTCGCTGATTCTTGGTATCGTTTGGGGGTTCTGGCACCTGCCGGCATTCCTGTTGAGCGGGACGCAACAGAGCGCCTGGTCGTTCGCTCCGTTCTTCGGAGGCACGATTGCAATCAGCCTGATTATGACCGCGCTGTTTAACGCCTCGCGCGGTAGCATTCTCCTCGCGGCATTGATGCACTTTCAGCTCATGAATCCCATCTGGCCCGATGCCCAGCCCTACGATACATACATTCTTGCGGCTGTTGCAGTCCTGGTTGTCTGGTTCAACCGGCAGGCTATGTTCAGCGGAAAGGGTTCGGTCACACAGATTATTCCTCAGGACTGATGACAACGATGAGGACTACTCCAAAAAACGCTGCTAAACAGGGAGCGTGACAAAAATGAACGATTCGTTTAACGAAAAACATCGTGTTATCGGGATAACGTCTACGTTAATATCAGTCTTTTTGTTGATGGCCTATATCCCCGTAACAACGCTCGGACTCCTTTCACTTGAGTCGCCTCAGGCCCCAATCGCAGATCCGTATTTTACCATGATGGAATTAATCATTCTTCTTCTGGCGCCTCTTTTGGTAGTTAACATGGTGGTAGTACATGCCTATGCGAAGCCGAAGGATAAAACTTATGGTCTAATAGCCATCATATTCATGATTATCATGGCCACAATTACCTCCTGCGTTCATTTCGCAGTTTTGACGGTCAGTCGTCAGATTGAGGCTATCGGATTTTCCTGGGCACCGCTGTTATTCTCTTTCAAGTGGCCATCGGTTGTTTATGCTCTGGACATACTTGCCTGGGACTGGTTCTTCGCTCTATCAATGTTATTTGGAGCCCTGGTATTCGGTGCCGGAAGGTTGGAAAATTCATTGCGCATGACGATGATAGTCAGCGGCGTATCTATCGCTGATAGGCTTAATCGGCGTACCGCTGGCGAATATGAATATCAGGAATATCGGCATTATAGGATATACTGTTTTTGCCGGTGCGGCATTCATTTGATGGCTGTTGTTTTTAAGAGACGGAAGGTCGAGTCTTGAATTGCCAGGTGGCAATTCATGGCTTCATCACTTTCCGTGGATTCCATAAGGTCTAGTAGAATTGTCCTAGTGGATTGCATGAAACTGAATAACTTGGAGGAAGCAGTGTCAATGTCCACACCCACTCCCGCTCGCAGACCATTCTCACTGCCGGTATTACGTATTCTGGTATTTACCTTTCCTGGCCTTTTCAATTCTTCGTATTTTTCTGGCCTGATGCGGATTGGGGACATCAGATGCTTTTAGTCTCAATGATCATGGTTGGCGTGGGCACATTTATAACGAGTAAGTTTTGTGTTTCCATGACACTTTTGCCGATGCCGGTTGGCGATGGGGACCCGCCGGTTCACTATCTGGCCGCACTTGGTCTTTCTGTTTTCTTTGGGTAGTACCAACTGCGATGGCTCTATTTCTGGGGCTACACGATAAACCCCTGCATCTTTCCGCGACAGACCTGCTGACTACATTTATGCTATCTTTTGTGATTACGGTTGTCCCCCGCTTTTTGGAGAGGAATTTGGTTGGCAAGGTACATTGTTACCGCGTCTACTCGTGAAACACTCAATAAGAAAGGCACTATTAATCCAGGCCTTTATATGGTGGGCATGGCATCTTCCTGTATAGGTCTACGCTGGAGTGCACGTGCCCATATTTGAAGGGAGTAGTCTGCTTTCAGTACTGGCCCTGTTGTCCATCAGCATAATTCCTTCTATGATGCATGCCGTGGTCTTTGCCTACTTCTGGTCCGCATCCTCAAGCCTGGCAGTACCTACAGTTTATCATGCCTTTTTTGATGAAGTGCGTGACACCATAAAAGGGTCGATCGGCATTAGTCCGCTTGCACAGCTGTGGCAGATGGTTTTGTTGAGCATAATCGGCTCTTACTTGCTCTGGAAAGGACGATGGGAGCATTTAAAGACTCTCAAAGGTGAAAAGGTCAGGCCTTAGGACCGCACCACCAAAATCTTCAAAGCCACATAAGTGGAAGCGGGAATCGAACCGGCGCGGCCCGTTTTCCTACTCGCGTTGTAGCCCAAGGACTTACAGCCTATTGTGACCAAATTGTGACCGTTTTTCAGCCCGAATAAGGAGTAGCAAAGGCGACGGCCTGTTAGTCTTCCTTGTCGATTCCCCTGCCTCCTTTTTCAATGAACTCCATCTATCGATGGCTCCCGTCGCGATTGGAAAGAAATACGCTTGCCAATATTGCCAAACGACGTTTATTGGCCAAAACGAGCATAAGAATGAGGATAAATTGAATGGAACACAAGACCGCACTCGTTCTGGGTCTGGGTATGCAGGGGCAGGCTGCTTTTGCACGATCTTGTTTTAAACGACGCCGCTTCAAAGATCATCGCAGCCGACAGTTCGCATTTAGGCCTAGCTCATCTTGAAAATGTCGGAATCACTCAGGATATCCCCATCGCAATCTACGGTATCGAGAATACCGGGGAGTTTCCGAAAATCAGAGATAATCCTGCCGCCATCCTGAATGTAAAAAAAATGACCGAAGAGCTCGTTGGAGTGGCCTCGACTCTAACCCGGAATCATCCGGAAATAGGGGCCATCGTGCCTGAATGTACCGATCTGCCGCCGTTTGCCGCTGCCATTCGAAGGGAGACCGGTCTGCCGGTGTTCGATATCGCAACTATGGTCCACCGGGTAATGGAATCGATCGCGGGCGATCGCTGGAAAACATCATGAAGTATCCAAGCATCTTCAATGATATAATCGGTCCTGTCATGAGGGGACCTTCCAGCTCCCATTGCGCGGCTGCGTTGCGTCTGGGAAGAATGGCCAGGGATCTCATGGATGGCGATATTTGTGAAGTGAAGATAGAATTTGATTCAAGCGGCGCGTTTGCGACAACTCACCGCGACCAGGGGACGGACATGGGGCTCTTTGCCGGTTTGCTTGGCTGGGACATTACCGACGTACGGCTGCCTGAATCCGAAAAGGCTCTTAAAGAAGCGGGAATAAAAATTGGTCTACGCATATCGGATTTCGGATTAAAGCACCCCACCGCCATCAGGCTGATCTTGAAAAACAGCCGGGAACGGCACGAACTGACGGCTATTTCTACGGGCGGCGGCATAATTGAAATCATCAGCATTGACTCTCTGTCCATTTCCATTGCCGGTGATTATTGCGAAACACTCATCTTTTGCGATTCAAATGACAAGAATTTGATAGACTGGCTTCCAGCAGACATTAAGGCCGAGGAGATTCATCTTGCAGAAGGGACAAAGTTCCAGATCGTGCAAATCAAATCCCGGGAATTCCCGGCCACAGAAATTGCTTCTGAACTTAATTCAAGATTTGATGTCCGCTACGTAAAAAGGATATCACCCGTCCTGCCGGTGCTGTCCCGGAAAGACCTCGAAGTGCCCTTTATCACTGCCGGTGAGATGATTGCGTACAATAAAGAACGAAAATCGCAGCTCTGGGAGTTGGCCATTACATATGAAATGGCCAGAAGTGGATTGTCGCATGATGATGTATTTCGGAAGATGATTGAGCTTATAGATGTCATGAGCGATTCGATCCGTACGGGAATCCAGGGCACTGAATACGCTAATAGAATTCTGGGGCCACAGGCTGGCACTTTCTCCAAACATATGCTGGAAGACCGGCTTCTCGATGGAGGCTTTCTGAACCGAATTATCCTTTATGTTACTGCCATGATGGAAATGAAAAGTTCTCTGGGGTTGATCGTGGCAGCTCCAACCGCCGGCGCCTGCGGGGCACTTCCGGGTGCCTGCCTGGGAGCAGCAAGTATCATGAGGCTCTCGAAAGAAGAAACCGCGAAAGCGATGCTGGCCGCGGGGATGATCGGAGTATTCATCAGTCATCGCGCTACTCTTGCCGCCGAGGTGGGAGGATGCCAGGCCGAGTGCGGTTCCGGTTCGGCTATGGCGGCCGCAGCCCTGGTAACGCTTGCAAGAGGAAACACCCAGCAAGCACTCGCGGCGGCTTCCATGGCTCTACAGAACACACTGGGAATGATTTGTGACCCCGTAGCGAACAGGGTCGAGGTCCCCTGCCTGGGGAAGAACGTTATGGCTGCCGCCAATGCCCTGGCCTGCGCTAACATGGCGCTGGCAGGTTTTGATGAAGTCATTCCACTGGATGAAACTATTGAGGTGATGGATATCGTTGGAAAGAGCATTCCCGCTACTTTGCGGTGCACGGGATTGGGAGGGCTGTCCACCACCAGGACGTCGCGGAAAATTTCCGAAAGACTGGAACGGTTAAAAAACGCCTCTGATGCATGATGGATACATCTCTTCCATCGTTGGCTAACGCCTTCCCATAAATTGCCGGTTATTTAAGAAGACATTACCGCGGTCCTCAGCAACTCGCCAAGTTGTGGCTCTTCAGCCCGATGCTTCTATTGTTATCGCTGGAGTATCGTTGGCAAAACCAACAAGCCCTGCTTATCACAGAGTCATAACTGTGCTAAATCACAGCAGTGACAATAGCCGCTGTCCCAAGGAGAAGAATAGACAGAGTCTATGGTGGAGGCGGGAGATCAAACCCCATACTCGCGTTGTTACACAAGGATTACACCCTATTGTGACCAAATTGTGACCGTTTTTTTAAGCTTATAGTCGAGTCAAAAAGTCTATTATCGCCTCCAAAAGCGTCAATGACAGACTGTCTGGAGCTAGAATGGCTTATATAGAAACGTGTGATTGTGTGATATCTCTCCCGGCGGTACAAACAGATCATCCAACGGGATACCAGAAGCCTTGGAGAAATAAGCATCGGTCGCTTTGGCTTGCTCAAGGTATTTTGCACCTTCGGCTTTCTTGTCTTGAGCGTAATTGAGTTTGGCCAACAGACCGAGGGCGTACGCCTTTAACGGCGCGATCGGTTTAGTCTCCAAAAAATCATTGAGGGCCGTTATCGCCAGGGGAATACAGGTTCCTTTAGCTTGTTCATCCTGCCATATTTTCATGATGTGATGATTGGCGATGACCAGATAGAGAACTGAATTGGAAGGTTCAGCGTTCATGACCTTTTTGAGATAGTCCACGCCCTGATCGGTTTTGCCTTCCCGGAGACATGTTTTCCCCAATTCTTCAAGCACCCGCATATTTCCCGGGTGCTGCTTTGCCATATCCTTCCAGTAAGCAATCCGATCAAAGTCATCGGGCATCATTATGCAATGTCCTTTGCCCGCAAGAACAGGGTCAATGACCTGTAATCTCGCTTCGTATTGAGCCGCCTTAGCTGTATCCCGGCCCAGGCCCAGTTCTTCCGGCAACCCGCCGTATAGCTCAACAAGATTCAGCATTGGTTCACCGTAATCAGGTTTCGATTCGAGGACGGCCTCATAAGCGAGACAGACTGCCGCCACGTGTTCCTTGGCGTGTTCCTTATCGCTTTGTATAGGCACATAGGCCTTGAAGAATGTCACTCGGGCGTCAAAGTACCGATAGACAGGATTGCTGGGATCAAGCTCTACGGCTTTCTGAATTGACTTCTCGGCACTGTCGATAGTGCTTTGGATATGCTTCATATCTCCGGGACCCATATAGTAATACACTCTGGCAAGTTCATAGTATCCGGCGGCATCTGCGGGGTTTGCGGTGATGTGATCATTAAGCAAAGTTTTTGCCTCGTCCACCTTGCCGTCCAGCCGCAGTTGATACGCCTTGGCGACTGCGTCATCCGATTGGATATCACCGCTAAAAGCAACACCACTGCATACGATAATGATTGCTACAACCGCAAAGAGCCGAGCCGGCAAGCTTTGCAGCGGATCATCCATTAGAAATTGAGTGAAACGTTTCATAAGGAACTCCTCTCGGGTTTTCAGAAGGGCTGGCGGTGGACCTCCTTACATGGGGGCTATCCAGCCAGTCGTTAGCGTTGACCCATCTGTTCTTTGACTGATTCAGTCAATGTGTCACGTCGCGCCTTGCGGGTTCTGAATCGCTGTCGATTTTGTCCCGCTTGAAAAGGCACAGAGCCGCAAGTACCAGGGGCACACCGATAATAAGCGCCGTTCCAATTGATGCCCAGTCATGGCCTCTGCTGAAGATCATCGTGAGAAGAAATGCCGTTATGGCAAAGATCACTATGCCAATCGACCTTGGGTATTTCCCGGACAGCAGACCGACGACAGCAAGTGCGGTTCCGGGAAGTGCATCCATCAGCTTGTCCTGAAATGGTGGACTCCCTTCCAAAAATCCAAATAGTGCTATCAGGAGACCGACAGAGGTTATGATCAGAGATGGTGCTTTTTGGAAGTCCTTTACCAGGATCACATTGAACAGTGCTTTGGCAGCAAGCCCGATGACAATGGCCATATCGAAGAGTTCATACGCATGGTTGTCTTCAGCTGCAAGTTCGATGGCCGCCATGACGCATGCAATCATCATAACGGCGAACGCAATATTGCCCGAACGGTAATGAATCGTCATTTGACGCTCATCGATTCTCTTCCGACCGACTCCGAGTGATGCCAGAGTTGGACGCAGGAGATAGGAAGCTATCATGAGTGTCAGCCAGGACTGGTCCTGTGTCGCCGCGAATAGCCCCAGCGCCGCAACGAAGATGCCGCTTGCCCACCAGAAAATAGGATCTCTCTTAAACATGGTCTTTCTCCTCCAGTACAAAGAGTTCTCCGACGGTAGTTTCGAGTGTCTCCGCCAGAAGCAAAGCCAGCTTCACTGATGGGGCGTAGTCACCTTTCTCAATTGAGACTATGGTCTGTCGTGACACCGAGACCATATCGGCGAGTTGCTGTTGGCTAAGTTCACCTCGTTCAAACCTGAATCTGCGAAGAGTCGTTTTCATCTGACTTGTTTCAGTTCCTCCACGTCGTTCGTTTTCATCTTGACCTAATTGTAAATAATTATCGACAATATGTCAAGTATTATTTACACTGTGACAATAAAAATTTACACCATCTTGGTGCTAGATGAGAATAGGGCTAAAAGAAGGGCTGTGACCAAAATGGTGTCGAGTTATTCGGGGTTATTGGGGGATATAGACTTACAGACGCAAGGGTGGGGCGTATGATACCCCGCCCGGTAGAGAAGCTATTGTCTCATAATAAGTTATATTGGTGGAGGTGGGGGGAATCGAACCCCCGTCCGAATATAACGTCGAACCGTCATCTACGTGTATAGTCAGGTCTTTATATTCTCGCTCCGCACGCTGCCGACCGACAGGCCACTTACGGAGCCAGCCTATTTAGTTTAAGCTCTCCTCATAGACATCAGATAGCCGATCCTTCTTTTATCGACGCTGTAGTCCGGACTTGAAGGCAAAGCCTCGGGTACAACGGGTTGCGCTAGTTACTAGGCAGCCATGGCATAAGAGTTGCCAATTATTGTTTTGCCCGGTTTGTTAACGGGGCCCCAGACAACCCCGACACGCCAACGATCCCTCGCTAAACCCGTCGAAACCGAGTCACCCCCGATTCGAAGATTTACTGAGAGGTCGTAACCTCAGATTTCAAAGAACTGCTACATTAATATACTCTATCGGCAGAGAATATTCAATAGCCGCGATATATTATAACGCTTTTGGGCGGCCCAAAGTTTCTCGCACACAAAGCCGTTACTCACATCCATTCGCTAGGGCAACTCACCGTCTGGCCAGCCGTCAACTCGACAGTGGCAGGAAGTACCGACAATCGCAGGTGCTCCATTCTCATTTTCCGAGTAAAATCCGCTCGGCTCTGGAGAAGTTTTCCGCGCCCCCCAATCGGAACGATTACTCCAATCTGCTTTGCCGGAAACTCTCTCTTTACAGCCAAGATAGCCGGAGCGAGATCGCTGTCGCCAGATATTATGAAAGCTGTGTCGAAAGAATCAGCCAGGGCTAATTCAAATAGTTTTATGGCGATGTTGACATCCGTAAGCTTCTCCTCGTGTGTCGAATACTCCTGACGACACAACCTGCAGGTTTTCGTAACGGGACGAAATTCGCCCAAAACGATATTGATACCAAAATGCTTGTACACTCTGAGTAATCGTTTGTGCCTATTCTGCTTGGCCTGATCCCAAGGACACAACGCCGTAAAATAGTATATACCACAAAGAGTCTCTCTGTCGTCGAAGAGATATTGTCGAGCGAGGGCGTCAAGATTCAGCCACCTGTGCGAATGACATCGGGGATCCCGCATCATCGCATGATAAAGATTGAAACCGTCAACGAAGAATATGGATCTATTCAAATAATCCTCCCCGGTAGAAATATCAAAAAAAACCCAGGTGCAGCCACCTGGGGGCCATGGGACGCAATGCCCATGGGGACGATATTATAATTTTATAGTATTATCGGATTCTGTCAAGCATTTTATAACCATCTCGCGCCACTTCTCTAGTACAAAATTGTAGCCTTTTTGTTCCGGATTCTGAGAGAGCGGCTGGCCCCTCACGCAATTCGTTGTTTTACAGTAGCTTACGCCACGCTAAAACACCAACCGCACCCCGAACTGGTTGACCGATTCCGACTCAAATGTAGATATCACCCGCTGAACATTGAAACTGACCAAACTCGTTACCGGCTTGACTATCGACAACTCAATATAATGGTCATCGCTCAGTCCCGGCGTATAATCAAAATTGAAGTCTCCGGTAAATTCGAAATTGAAATTTGTAAGCAACTTCAGAGCTGTTGATGGAGACTATCTGAAGCGTCTGGCCGCGATCGGTCCCGGCATCATCAACATTCTTATAAAACGAAACTTCGTTGGAAATCGGGTAGAAGCCGATCTTCCCCGATTGCGACTCCCACGACGGTATCACTCCGGCCTGAGTCTGGCCGGCAACCAAAATGCATACGAGCAGAACAAGCTTGCGCATGTTGGACTCCCTGGATTGAAGTTAAAATGTGAAGGTCAACGTAAGATATCATACACAGGACAAACAGAGTATGCAAGCGCACAAAGTCCGCGGCCGGCATTTTGGGGAACAATGCTTCAAGGTCACGTATAAGGATATAAGGACCCTATTTTACTGAAAGGCAGCCCATTGCGCGGACGCAACAGTTGGAACTCATCCGGGGCGGGGAACGGACAGCAGAATATTCGCACCGATATCGGCTTGCTGGTGCTCCGGATCGGTGTCTCCGCGTTTATGCTGTTTGCTCACGGCGCCGACAAACTGGTCAATTTTGCCGCCTACTCTGCGCAATTCCCTGACCCTCTTGGACTTGGCTCAACTTTCACGCTCGTGCTGGCCGTTTTTGCTGAGTTCTTCTGCTCTCTGGCAATAGGCTTCGGATTCCTAACCCGGTTAGCCACAATTCCACCCATTGTCACCATGCTTGTCGCCGCATTCGTCATCCACGGCGCCGACCCCTGGGCAAAACAGGAGTTCGCCCTGATATATTTTCTCATCTATCTCACAATCCTCATCGCCGGCCCCGGCCATTACTCCATTGACCGCCTCTGGTTTGGAAAATCGAACGGCAAATAGCCCCCCGATCAGATTCAGATAAAGCTTTTAGTGATTTGTGTTTAACGCGCGCCGCGGGTGACTTCCGGCTTAAGATAAGTACCGACAAAATTATTGTTCAGAAGCTCATCCAGTGTCGTGTGAATCGAGCGACACTTGTAATCGAGTTCCTCCCGGGCTTTCTTCGATGAATACGCCCAGTCAAAGTCGAGCAATCTGACAAGGTCGGGATAAAAAGACACCTTCCCGCGCCCCAGACGCCTTGCTGAAGAAGACCGAAAAACGCGCGGCAAAATCATAGGCCGGACGAGGAATTCGCACCAGATGAGGTACTCTACCGATTATCGATGATACCACCAGCACCAATTCCCTCACTGTGATATTATCACCGGCAATGATATACCGGTGCCCACTACGCCCCCGCTCCAGAGCTGCCAGCACCGCCGGGGCAACATCGCGAATATCAACGAGATTCAAACGAATCGGCACCTCGGGCATAATCAAACGCCCAAAAATCTTGCGTGCCCGGCTGCGGTCATCGCCGGTTTCCGATGGACCCACAATTATCGATGGGTTCACAACGACGAGTTCGGTTGAGCCGTTATCGACTATCTTGCAAAGCTCCTGCTCGGCGGCGTGCTTGGTCATGATGTATGGAATGCGAAGGTGGTCGAGATTGAATTCGGTTTCTTCGCGAACAAGATTGTTGCTGTCAAGAAGGTTACCGTTTTGTTTGCGACGAATAGCCCCGACTGCCGCAACTGTAGATATGTGCAGGAACCTCTTTACACCCGCCTTCTGAGAGGCCCGGAACATATTCAAGGCCCCAAAAGTGTTGATACCGGTGAACTGGGTTAAGCGGTCCTGACGAAAATCCACCCAGGCTGCCGCGTGGATGACCAGATCCACACCCTCAACCAGCCTTTCCAGCTCTTCTTCCTGGCGAAGATCGGCGTACCTCTTTTCGAGATTCAGGGAATCGATATAGCTCGTATCGGAAGACTTGCGAACATGGGCGATAGGCTTAACACCCATGCCCTCAAGCTCATAAATGATCTGCCTGGCCAGCGAGCCGGAAGCGCCGGTTATGAGTATTTTCTGGTTTTTGAGATCGATGCTCATGTTGTCCTATCCTGAGACCAAAAATACACGCCAATTATATGTCTTTGCGTTTGCCATGTCAATTAGCCGTCAATTTTAACTCTAAAACGAATCAGCCGGTGCGATTGTTCTAACAAAATTCCGGCCGCAGGATTCAGGACTTTTTGGAGAACTCGTCCAGAACGGCAACCAATCGGTCGATATCTTCTTCGTTGTTAAACAGATGAACCGACACCCGTATCGAGCCTTCGCGCCTGACTACCAAGATACCCCGTTCCTTCAGCAGAGTACGAAGTTCCTCCAGACGCGGACAGCTGAAGGTGAAGATCGAAGACCGGTGCCGGGGCTCCATCGATGATGTTATCTTATAGAACGGATTACCATCCATATACTTCACTATCCGGTCAATCAGGGCATGATTGTGCTGTTGGATATTATCGATTCCCAGTTCTTTGAATATCTCTACCGAGGCTTTCATCCCCAGAAAGTTCAAGACCGCATAGTAGCCCATCTCGAATCTTCGGGCGGAATCAAAATAAGGCAGGTCGAACCGGAAAAGACTGCTGAATTCCACATTCCAATCGGCGCTCAGCCAGCTCATATTGGGATGAATCAGTCTGTCCCTCACCTCGTCGGATAAATAAAAGAAACCGCACCCTTGCGGCGCAAGCATCCACTTCTGGCAGCCGGACGAAAAGATATCTATTTTCGATTTCTTAACATCGATAGCTTCCGCTCCCATTCCCTGAATACCATCGACTACAAAAAAGATACCGTGTTCTTTGCAGATAGCGCCTATCCGGTCCAGGTCATTTTTGAAACCATTGAAGTACTGCACAAACGATAGGACCAAAACCCGTGTTCGAGGCGTTATCGCCTTGCGAAATTTCTCAATATCGAAAAAACGGTCGGTAGATTCTATGAAACGAAGCTTCAACCCCCTCGCCTCGGCAGCCCCTTTAAACGTATAAACCGCTGCCGGAAACTCGACATCGCTGACAAGGACCTCGTCCCCCTCCTTAAGCGGCAAACCGAAAGCGGCGATATTCAATCCATAGGTCGTGCTCAGGGCCACGCCAACCTCGCGCTTGTGCGCTCCGATCAGAGAGGCATAATCCTGCCGCAACTCGTCATGGACTGCAAAGGCATCATGGGAATCATCAACCTTCGCCTCCATCCGCAATCTCACATTCGCATCAATAGCTTCGGCTACAGGCGTGCAAAACGGACCGTATGATGCTGAATTGAAATAGGCCACATCCCCCGCATGCGGAAACAACGACCGTATCTTCAAAAACTTCGCGCGTAACTCGTCATTCATGGCTGCCACCTACAATGTATAAAGATAACCGACTATCGCTAAGGCTCCGGCTAACTTGACCAGATAGCCCAGCAACGTGTACAAGAGATAAGGCATCGGAAGTCGTACTCGAACCGACAGACCCATAATCACCGGCACGGCTCCGAGTGTAAAGGCAAACAACGCCGCCGCCAGACCCGCCCGGATTCCCGAAAAAGGCACTATCAGGTACAAGAAGCTGTAGCTGATTGTGGGGATAGCGACGAAAAACAAAAACTCCATCAGAAAAAACAACACGAACCAGGTGCCGGTGGTCTGTTCGAGGATGTCCGGCGAAATACCTCGTTTTAAGTTCAATGTCTTACAGAAAAATTCCAGCACCAGTGTTGCCAACAGCAGGTAAGCCCCGCCGGCCACGAAACAATATATCATTTGCGTTGTCGATATCATTATAGCCAGCCCTCATTCTTGTACCATTGAAATGTATCCCGCGCTCCCCGCTCGAACGGAATCTGCGAGTCGTAACCAAAATCTCTGGTCGCTTTCGCGATGGATACCTCCCACGATGCCAGAAGCTCACCGGCTTTCTCCGTAGTGAGCATAGGCGTAACACCGAATATCTTGAGCAGTCTCTCTGATACATAAGCTATTGCTTTGAACAGGGCCGAAGGGATAATAAGCGGAATACAACTCTTGCCGATTGCTGACTGCAACAGGCTGATAAGCTCCTTCATAGTATACGACCGGTTCTCCGCGATAAAATAAATCGAGCCTGTCTGAGTCTCGCCGTTAACCGCCAGATACAATCCATAACAGAGGTCATCCACGTGCACCAACTGAAGTTTCCGACCGGTATCGCCAATGTATGGCTTGATGCGGCTGTTGACCGTCTGAAAGAACGCAAATATCTCTTTGTCCCCCGGACCATATATCCCCGGCGGCCTGACCGCCATCACATTGAATTTATTGGAAAAGGAAAGAGCCGCCCGCTCGCCGGCCAACTTGGAAAGCCCATACACTGTTATGGGGTGCGGCTCGTCTTCTTCAGTCACGGGTGTGTTGCCATCCGATGGACCCGCCGCCGCCAGTGATGATATGTACACTACCTTCTTGACGCCCGGGTTGAAATTGACGACAGCCTCAAACAGGCTGCGCGTACCTTTTTCGTTTACCTCGAAAAAAGTATCAGCATGTTTTGCTTTCACAACACCGGCATTGTGGATTATGTAATCAACCCCCGTCACCATCTGTTCAAGCGTTTCGGGCTGATTGACGTCGCCATAGCGGTATGTTACTCCGAGGCCTTTCAACTGACTCACGTCAGAACTTTTGCGTACTCCCGCCACCACCTCGAAACCTTTGTCAAGGAAAGTGCGGCACAAACGCGCCCCGACAAAACCATTGGCCCCGGTAATCAGTATACTTGGATGATTCTCCGGCATGTGCGGAATTTAGTCAATTGGCAAAGTGGAAACAACAATAGATATTTGGGGATTGAAACGGGTCGACCGGGCTAAAATACATCAGCCGAGAAACGATAAACTTCGGCGTGCCTGTCGCGATAGCTGTTCTTCGGCAGTCCGGCTTTCAGGCAGGTCTGCTCCAGAAATTCCGTGCGGTCCCACCCATAGTCTACGGCTACCTGTGGAAGCAGCAGCCCGGAATGCATATCGAGCTTGATCATCAAACCATGGCGGCCTACCTCGATATCGTCAAAATTATGAAGCCGTTCGAGCCGCGACAGCACTGAGATCTCGTATTCCAGCCGTTCGTACTCGTCTTCGGTAAGCTGCGGGAAACGCGGGTCTTCAAAAGCCGCCGCTACCGCCATCTCCGCCACCGCTTCATAAATCGGCTGACGAGCCTTGATAAGACCGATACAACCGCGAAGTTGACCGTCGAGCTTAATCGTCACGAATACACCCCGGCGAACTTCGAGATTTTCCCGGGCCGATGGTTCGTACGTCCGATTCTTCAATTGCGCCGCGATCGATTCACGGGCAATTTTCTGCAGGTGCTGCCGGTCATCATCGGTGAGCGCAAACTCCTGCTTGGAACGTGCCGGTGCGGAACCAATCACAGCTTTGTCAGACACAACCTTCGTATCGGCAAGTATCGCCGCTGAAAGATAGCCGACTACCTCGTTGAAATCGCCGGTGGTCTGGCCCGATGTCGTGTACTCCAGAAACTGCACCCGCTTACCGCCAATCCGACGTGCCGCTTTCATGACCGCCGCAACAATACCGCCGCCGCAGGCTTCCCCTTTGCCGTCCTCCAACGTCTCAACCAGCATATCGGGGTCGAACTTCTCCACCGCCTCCCGTACCGCCGAGTCCAATCGCTCAGCAGTTTTCTGGGAATGAAAATGCGAAAGGTCAGTCGAGGCAACCATCAGGGTATTGGTCCCTTTCAGCGCCGCCGCCAGAGTCTCGCCGAGAGAATTGATAGAATCTTCTTCCTGGTCACCCATCACGATAGCCACCAGCTTGAATTTGCCCAGAACGATCTGCAAAAACGGAAGTTGCACCTCCAGGGAATGCTCACCGCGGGTGGCGCCGCTGGCATGACCCATGTTGGAGAAATATACCGATGGGTGGATATTGGCAATCTTTTTGGATAAATCGTGGTCGATCTCTACTACGCCGAGAGGTGTTTGATACCCGGCGCCGTCAAAAACCGATGAGCCTTTGAAAAAGACCCGATGCGATGGCGACACTACCACGACCGTATCGAAACTCTCCCCTTCGAGCAGTTTGTAGGCCTTAGCGGCCGTGTGACCCGAGTAGGGGTACCCGGCATGCGGCACAACCAACCCAATCGGGGTACCGTCAACCGAGGCCTTCTTCACCGACGAGTAAAGTCCGGCAATGGTCTTGGTCAACTCCCCTGCGCCGGCGGGGTAAAAAAGCCCCGCTACGGCCGGTTTTCTAATGTCAGAGTCTTGATCGCTCATATTTATTTACCCATTTCGTGCATGCATAATACGGTTTGAACCCCCGAAGTCAAGAAGATTGGCGGGGTTTGGCGGCAGGAAAGAGGCTGACCACAGTTTTGCCCAAAAAGTGATACCGTCATCCGGCCGCAAACACTATGTTAATATCTGACAAATGATTCACCTTCTGCGATTCTCATCTAAATCATCGCAATTCGACCAGAATAGTGAGGAAATATTGCCCACCGTCGCTTTATGCAAAACTGATAAAACTGATGAACGGAGAATATACTGATGAAAATCTATGTTGTGTGCGATCTCGAAGGCGTGGCAGGAGTAGTGGACCACCGCCAACAATGTCAATGGGACCTGTCAAAAGAGTGGTTCCCCAGATATTATGAACAGGCGCGGCGTCTGGCGACGCTTGAACTCAACGCGCTGGTCGAGGGCGCGCTGGAAGGCGGCGCGACCGAAATTGTCGCCTGGGATGGTCACGGCAATTTTCCGGGTGGTCTCGATGTTGAACTGTTACATCCCGAATGCAAACTGGTCATGGCGGCCGGAGATGCCGGACCGGCTGGTCTCGACAAAAGCTTCGACGCGCTGTTTCAGTGCGGTCTGCACGGCATGGCAGGCTCTACCAATGCCGTGCTGGCTCACAGCTTCTGGGGAGGAATCGCCGCCTACAACGTCAATAAAGTGCCGGTGGGCGAAATCTGGATGAACTGTTACACGGCAGGGATACTCGGCGTGCCGTTTGTTTTCCTTTGTGGGGATAAAGCAGCCGCCAACGAAGCACAAGCGTTAGTGCCGGATGCCGAAGTAGCGGTGGTCAAAGAAGGGCTGCACCCTCAGTCCGCCGGAATTGCCCCCGTGCCGGGAATCTCACTCTCTCCCGTCAAAGCCCGACAGGTGATCAAGGAAACTGCGAAGCGAGCTATGAAGAAGGTCGGAAAAATTGCCCCGTTTACGTGTTGACCCTCCTTTCACCGTAAGTGTGGAGTTCACGAAAGCTGAGTTCGCTGACCGCGTTGCCGATCGCCCCGGGGCAAAACGTATCGACGAAAATACAGTGGAAATCGCCAACGCCGACAATCCGTACGTACTTCTGTGATTTGGCCCGGAATTTTGACAGTATGACAAATAAAAAGGCCGGTCTGTTAAACCGGCCTTATCAATCAGTGTATCGTTACCTACTCTAAGCCGTCGGCGCTTCCGCGCAGTCTTCAGAATTGCCGGAACCCGGGCCCCGGCCGCCCTTACCACGGACACCCTCAACCATCGCCGCCAACGACGATATAATCCCGCTCGCCTCATAAGGCAGAAACAGCTTGTTGGCTTTACCCTCGGCCAGCTTCGGAAGCATCTCCAGGTACTTCAGCGTAATCAATTCTTCATCAGGCTTACCGGCATGGATGGCACTAAACACCGTTGCGATCGCCTGGCCTTCACCCTCGGCAACGGTAATCTGACGGTACCTTTCGGCATCGGCTTTTTTCTTCACCGCCTCGGCGTAACCCTCGGCTTCAAGAATCTGCGACATCTTGCTGCCCTCGGCTTTGGTAATCTGGGCCTGGCGGATTGCCTCGGCATCGAGGATGGCAGCACGCTTGTCACGCTCGGCCTTCATCTGGCGGCTCATGGCTTCGGTGATGTCGCGCGGCGGGTCGATTCTCTGAAGTTCCACCCGGTTCACTTTTACGCCCCACTTGTCGGTGGCCTGATCGAGAACATCGCGAAGCTGCGCATTGACAGTATCGCGCGAACTGAGGCAGCGGTCCAGATCAAGTTCGCCGATAACGTTTCTCAGGTTGGTCTGCGCCAGTTTGGTGGCTGCCATAACATAGTTGGTGATTTCATAACGTGAACGGACAGGGTCAGTCACCTGCGCATAGACAACCGCATCAACCTCGACGCCGACGTTATCCGATGTAATCACCAACTGCGGCGGAACATCCATCACTACCTCACGCATATCGACCTTGATAGTCGTGTCAAAAAACGGAACAATCAGGTTCAAACCGGGGTCCAGTATTCGTTGGAACCTACCAAGTCTTTCGACCAGTCCCTTTTCGAACGGACGGATAATCCGTATCGACATGGCCACGACTATGAAGACGAATACGACCGCTATTATAAGAAACAATGCAACGGGATTCATGACTCTATCCTTTCTTAACTCTTTCTCTCAACATGGACTTTAGCGCCCGAGACAGACGCCACCGTCACCTTGGCGTTTTCTTCTATCCGCTCGTTGGCGGTCGCCATCCAGACCTCTCCTTCGAACCGAACCTGGCCGCCCAGATCGGGGTCGATGGCTCTGGTCACCAGACCGACCTTACCAATCAAAGCATCGACATTCGACTTCTGCGGCGACTCTTTGGTAATCTTCTTGGCCAGTGACCGCGTCAACGGCAAGAGTATGACCGACACGCCCACGAAGATACCGATCTGAAGATAGTAATTCTCCGGGGAAAAAATACCCACCACTCCCGACACCAGAGACCCGATTACGAAACAGGCAAAAATCAGTGTTGGCGTCATCAACTCGAGTATCAGGAAAACCACCATTGCGGCCAGCCAAATCCACACTACGCTGGGCATATTCGCTCCTTTCTGCTACCTCTCGCTCAGGCCGTGCGTGCGCGAGTTATATACTATACTGTCTATTTTTTTCTTTATTCGATTACCCCTGTCGGATTATTTTATGAAAGTTGCCGGAGAGGTTCCAAGTCAACTTAAATTCGCACCGTACCCTGGTTGAACAGAAAGGGAGCTAACGTGAAACCGTACCAGAAATTCGCCAACGTCTATGATCAGATGGGGGCCGATGACCACTCCATAAAGATGACAGCATACTGTTTCAAGATATTCCGCAAGTTTGGCATAAAACCAACCACCGGCCTCGAACTGTGCTGCGGCACCGGCTCGGCAATTCAGAAATTCGCCGAAAAAGGCATCATGATGTCCGGCCTCGACCAGAGCGCCGCCATGCTGGCTATGGCCGCTCTCAAGCTCAAAAGCTACAAAGTAAAACTGTATCAGAAGTCTTTGCCGAAATTCCGACTGCTCGCTAACGGGAACAGTAAGAAAGTCATGCAGTACGATGTCGTTACCTGCTTCTACGACTCGCTGAACTACCTCAAAAACCAGACAGAACTAAAGACCGCGTTCAAGTCCGTCTTCATGCACCTTCAGCCCGGTGGATGGTTTATCTTTGACATGAACACCCCGCCCGCCCTCAAAATTCTCTGGGGTGGACAGGTCTATGCCGGCACTACCGAGCAGTTGGCCTGGATCTGGCAAAACGATTACAACCCGAAAACCCAATCGGCCGCCTGCCGCACGACATTTTTTCAGAAAAGCGGACACCTGTACGAGCGTTTCGAGGAAGTTCACGTTGAGAGAGCGTATGAAAACGATGTTATCCGAAAGGCTCTCAGCGCCGCCGGCTTCCAGATAAAAGGATTCTACCGGTGCTTCTCTTTTGAAAAGCCCAGGAAAGGGACCTATCGAATCTGCGTGGTAGCAAAAAAGCCGGCATAACCGGCTTTTGAGATAATTTCGAAACCCGCGACCGCGGGCATGTTCCCTACGATGCTCAGCTGAAACCGCTGCCGCATGACTTTTGGCCGCAGGGCAACGACGATGAAGCACCACCGCCCGATGCCGAGAATACCGACAGAAGTTTCGTCACGTTTTCCGAGCCGCATTTCGGACAGTTGATTTTAGTATCGCCGCTCACCAGTTCTTCAAACCGGCTGTCGCACTCGCCGCACTTATATTCAAACAGTGGCATAACTGATTCCTATAATACTTTCATATCCGTAAATGACATGACCGCCCCGGTCACAACCCCTAACATAGTCCAAGGGTAAGGGTTAGCCGTCATCGGTCAGGTACCTCCAAACACCAGGCAGGTGTAATACAATATATAACCGCCAACACCTCCGGCAACACCGAAAAGCACACTGCGCTTGTTAATATACTTGCTCATATTTTTCATATCGACCAAAACCGATTCGCGGCTTAACAGTTCCTGAAAAGTCCGGCTGGCTTTTATACCGATGCTGTCATTACCTTTTTGAGCGTCTCTTCCACGTCGTTGGCCAGTTCATCAAGCCCCGCTCCGGGCATCATTTCGGAGATCATCGATGGTCGCGCCAGCGTCACTACTGTTTGGTTGCCTTCGGTATAAACCGAAAACCGGCAGGGCATAAACAGCGCCACACCTACATTTTTGCCGAGCGCCTTGTGTGCAAGACCGGCGTTGCAGACCTCGACTATCTTCAGCGGTCCCCGCTCAAGCCCCTTCTCGGCCAGAGTAGCTTGAACATCGTGAATATGCAAAACGCGGAACTTGTGTTCGGCCGTCTGCTTTTCCAGATTCGACACCACCGTATCAAACGGTTTATCGGATTTCAATTGATAGGCCAGCTTGTCTAACATAGCTCGATCCCTTTCTTTCGTTTCTTAATTAGATAGCTCAGCAGGCCAAATGATTCAGTTTATTCCGGCAGAATTTCATAGCTGGTGACCACTTTCCCTGCATTCTCAACCGTCTGGCTCACCATACAATACTTGCTTTCAGACAATTCGATTGCCTGTGCCAGCTTCTTTTCGTCGATATTCTCGCCCCGCGCAATATATTTCACCTCGACTGTGTGAAACGGCTTCGGGTAATCATCATTGTGGCGCGCCACCACTTCGATTTCAAGAGAACTCAGTTTCTGCCTTTGTTTTTCGAGTATACGAACAACATCAACCCCCGTGCATCCGGCAATGGCATACAGCAGAAGCTCGGTCGGCTTGTAACCGGCCTCTTCGCCTCCCGATTGTTTGGCAACATCGGTCACTATCTTGTGGCCAAAAGCCGATATGCCCTCAAATTTAAGACCACCGGCCCATTTCATCATGGCTGTCATCATATCTCTACCCTTATCAGTTTCGTGCTGAACCTGTCAAAATGATTATAATCAGAATATACCTCTTTACTGCCGTTAAGTAAATCACCACTCCGATTATTCTATGACCCGCCCAACTCCTCTTTGAGTTCATCGACAGTGGAAACAGGAAGGCGGCACACGGAATTGACACAAACATAGGCAGCCACTCCGCTGTCGCCCGGACTGCGGCCCTCAAACAAGGGACCCTGACCGCCGGAACCGTTGCTCAACGCGATAATTCTGTTCGGCAAATACCGCTGATACAACTCCGAGAGCATCCGGTCACGCACCTCTCCATCACCGACAATGACAATCTCTATCTTATCACTGAAAAAATAATCGATCGCAAACAGAGCCGAGGTCATCCCGCCGGGATATTTCCCGACAAGACCGGAAACCGCCCGCAAACCTTTTTCCGCACTCTGAAGATACCGGCCTTCCGAAGTCATCCGGTTCAACTTCAGGAGATTATTTATCATAAAAGAACCGGGAGCCGGTATGGCGCCATCGGTTTCGTCTTTCGGCCTCAAAATCAAATCACTCTGACCATCCGGCCTCAGGTAAAAACGTCCCTCATTATCCAGAAACAATTCCAACGCTCTATCGCTCAATTCGATGGCAAACCGCAGCCAATTGAGAGTTCTCGTCGACTGCCATCGCTCTCATAAAGATCCAGAAGTCCCTTAACATAAAAGGCGTAGTCCTCAAGAAACTCACCATCGGAGTGTCTGCCTTCGCGAAAAGAATGAACCAGCTTGCCATCAACATACAATTTGTCCCGAATAAATTCCGCATTCTTTATCGCTGCATCCAGATACCGCCTGTCGCCGGTAATTTGATATCCTTTGCACAGCGCGCTTAAGGCAAGGCCGTTCCATGAGGTCAGTATCTTATCATCGGTGAGGGGGCGCGTTCGTTTGTTTCGCACATCAAGAAGTTTTTTCGAGTTCGCTTTTATGAAACTGTCAAAATCATCTATCCCCGATGATGCTCTCACCCGCTCGGATTCTTCGGTCAGATGCAGGATATTCTTCCCTTCGAAATTCCCCCTGGCCGTAACATTGTAATATTTTCCGAATACGCCGGCATTGTCACCGAGCGCCTGACGAATCTCACTCTCGGTCCAAACATAGAACTTGCCTTCTTCGCCCTCACTATCGGCATCCAAAGCCGAATAGAATCCGCCGGACTCATCAGTCATTTCTCTGATAATGAAATCAAGCGTTCCGCGAACAACCACACGGTATTTGTCGTCTTTCGTTATCTGATAAGCCTCTACGTATGTTGGAACCAGCAGAGCGTTGTCATACAGCATCTTTTCAAAATGCGGTACCAGCCATTCGCGATCGGTGGAGTAGCGGGCGAACCCGCCACCGAGTTGATCATAGATACCTCCGCGCGCCATGCTCTGAAGAGATTTTTCCGCCGCTCTCAGGTAAGTGAAATCGCCTGATGATTTATAATGCCGAAGTAAAAAGGAAAGCTCCAGCGAGTGAGGAAACTTGGGCGCTGTGCCGAATCCCCCGTGCGTTTCATCAAAAGTCTTAATCAGGGCATCCGCCGACCGGCTCAGCATATCTTTCGTAAAAATACCCGGAGTCATCCCGGTCCCGAGCGCTTCCACCACCTGCTGGAATATGTCGTGCGATGATGTTACCACCATCTCTTTTTCTTCAGCGTAGGCTCTGGCTATCTCAGAGATGACCTTCATAAACCCCGGCCGGCCGTAGCGATCATCGGGAGGAAAATAGGTCCCCGCGAAAAACGGTTTCAAGTCCGGCGTTAGAAAGACCGACATGGGCCATCCCCCCTGACCCGTCATAGCCGTCGTGAAATTCATATAGATCTGATCGAGGTCCGGACGTTGCTCTCGATCCACTTTAATACAGACGAAATGCTCATTGAGAAACCCGGCGATTCTCTCGTCCTCGAACGACTCGCGCTCCATCACGTGACACCAGTGACAGGCGGCATAGCCAATCGAAAGGAAAATCGGCCTATCCTCCGTTTTCGCCTTATTCAGCGCTTCCTCACCCCATGGATACCAGTCCACCGGATTGCCGGCGTGGGACAACAGGTAAGGGGAATTTTCGTTGGCTAATCGATTTCTGTGTCGGTCGTTCGAATCACTCATAACATGCGCTTTCTCAACTCTCTCGCAATCACGGACTATACTATATCTTGCCGGCCCCCGCAACCGGTAAGCATCAAAACGACTCACCGACGGCACAAGTTCCATCAAGTTTGAATGATTGGATGCCCGGCACTGCCGGGCGAAAAAGACTTATTCCACGCTCAGTGGAGCGGAGAAAAAGGTAGATAATTGTATTCGCACAAACGGAAGGTCGCGGTTGTCACCATCAAGGTGAAGATAATTCTTTACCATATTGACGCCTCCCTCCGCCTGCAGATAAAAATGACGCAGGACAAAACTCTTCAGTTCCACGCTCAATTTTGTATTCTTCTCGACCACTCCTGTAGGAAACGGTTCGTCGTAATCTCCATCTGCCTCCAGCCACGGCCTCGTCCACTCATCGGTCACGGTGCCCTCGCCCTGCCGGTTGTAAGCCGCGATTGCCGACACTGCTGCGTCGTCAGAGAACCATCGTGTCGCGGTCAACTCCCATAAATCATAGTCGTTACCATCGGCCACACCGATCACATCATCGTTATATAAATACCGGTTGCGTGCATACCCCTGATTGAAAGTCCAGTTGGTCACGCGCGAATACTCCAGCCTGAAATCCACACGCGGCAGCAAATCTACAAAATGGCCGCCTGCAATCAGGCCGTACTGGTCCGGCTCTTGATCCCCCTGCGACTCCTTTTCCACCTGGAAGTCATCCACCACCAACTGGCCATAGAGCTTCACTCCAGCCTTAGGTTTGTACGTAAAATCAAATCCGAGCATTGTATTATCTTCCAGCCCTTCGTTCAACTGGTCGGCATGAAAGAAAACAATCGGGTTCAGATAGAGTAACTCAATCTGCCTGTTGGGACCGCCATAGATTATCGTCTCGAACACGCCCACCCTGAGGTTGCGGGCAAGGCGTACGTCCAGACGGTGCCCGGCAAAATATCGGCTTTCGTATTCATCGACATCATCCACATCAGGGTCAAGCCCGTTGAGTCTGGCCAGACGATAACTCAAAGTCAGTCTACCCCAATGGAAGCTGTACTCGAGGCCATCAAGTGCATTTTTCGCCGACAATACCATTGAATGGCGCGGACCCCAGAACGATGCAAACCGGCCCGCCTTAAACTCGATTTTTTTCAAACGATAGTAGATAAAGGCCTGTTCGACTCCCCCGGCCAACCCCCGCCATTTCTTGCCGGTGTAGTCTTCGTCCTCCGCCTTGCGTTCATCCAGAAGAAAATTGCCGTAAACAAACATATTCTCAACCGGACTGGCGGCGATACCTCCCCGGATTGATTCGAATCCTCTGGACGACCGGTTTTTCTCGGAATAAAAATCTTCACCGACAAAGGAGAAAACAGCGAGCCGTGTCAGTGGCATTTGCTGCAGATAGTCGAAGGGTCCGTACGAAAACCCATTCCCTTTGTCATCATACGGACCCAGTTGGTAGTTGAAACTATCGAAAATGAGCGCCTCCCCGCGCTCCAGTCGGTCATACACAAACTCGTATTCAAGTTCACCGGCGGGAAGTATCGACGTTGCACACACGGGCAACGCAGATACGAGGATAATCACAATAGCCGAAATTTTTCTCATCCACGCCGGATTCATAGGTCTATCTCTTTCAAAAACGTCGGGACAGCCGCTATTGCACGGGCTCAAGAAGCCCCGGATCCTTTGATAACGGCCGGGATTGTTTTGGCGATGATCTTGGTGTCCTCCCACAGCGACCAGTTATCTATATATTCCAGATCAAGACGCATCCAATCGTCGAAATCGATATTATTGCGCCCGCCAACTTGCCAGGTGCATGTTACGCCCGGCTTGACCGACAATTTCCGGTGTTGCCACGGTTGATACTCGGCCACCTCTTTTGGAAGCGGAGGACGCGGTCCTACCAGTGACATTTCGCCTCTCAGCACATTGATAAACTGCGGCAGTTCATCAAGCGATGTTTTGCGAAGAAAACGGCCTACACGGGTTACCCGGGGATCATTTCTCACCTTGAACACGGGACCAGACATCTCATTGAGCGCGGCCAACTCATCTTTCTTTTTGTCCGCATCCTGACACATGGTTCTGAATTTATAAAATTTGAATGGCCTGCCATTGAGACCACTTCGGATCTGCTTGAAAAACACCGGTCCTTTGCTATCAAATTTAATCGCCAGCGCCGTAAGCACCATGACCGGTGAAATCAACACCAGACCGCACAGGGCACCAATTTTGTCTATCAGACTCTTGGCACTGAGAAGAATTTCGTTTTCCGGCACGGCCCGGTACACCACCAGCGGACGACCCCCAATTGACTCGGTCCTCGCACGGGTGACTTTAGGTTCGAAGACCTCCGGCACAAAACATATTGGCACCCCCATACTCTCGGCAACTTCGAACACTTCTCGCGTTTGCGGTATCTCCTCCGGCTCAACCGCAATCACGATAGCATCCACCTGACAGTTGGCAATCAATATCTCCGTTTCTTTCGGGTGCCCTATCAGCGGAATATCGCGGTAGCGCCACAGCCCCTTGCGAGTGTAATCCAGAAACCCGCCTATGGCCGTATCTGTCTCGGGGCTCTCCAGAATCGCATCGACCGTTTTTTTCGCCAACGCTCCGGTACCGATAATCAGGACCTGTCGGCAACAGACCTGCGACAGCAAGCCGCCATCTATTTTCGACAGTCCCTTTGATATGATCCTTGAAACGTGCGACAGAGTCATCTGACCGGCCAGGTTGGCTACCGCAAAGACCCCAACCGCCACCAGCGACACCGGCCATTGGAGCAGGAAACAAGCCGCGGCAAAGGCAATGCCGACCTTCAATTCGTCGGCAACGACTCGATACTTTTCCCGGCGCAGCCTGTACGCGGGAAGCACCGGTCGCGGGCCACGGGTCAGGCAATAAAGAAATCTTATCAGCACCACCGTAATCAGCATCTCGGCAAGAATCGATACCGATATCCCTGTGGCAATCGCTGCCGCAGTTACGGACACCGCTGACACCAGGTGACCGCAGGTCTGTCCAAACAGAATGAGTAGCCCCTTTCTCAAATATCGCTTGCGGTTTGTTTGCATGAGTCTTTTGCCAAATCTCCCGTTTATTTAATTGCTACATCAACCGCCTCTGCCAGCCGCACCGCCGGCGCAGGTCGCTTCAGGTGGATTCGCGACCGTCGGTCACCAGCCGAGTGCGTTGCGCGTGTATCTTCATTCACCCGTCCAGCATGCTCTCCGCCTCGTTTCATCGCAATAGCACGGCTATCAAACGTAATCTTACGGTAATACCCGGCTGGCATCCGGCGAAACGCCTCAAGAAGCCTGTCATTCGTGCGGGGTGATCCTATGTAATAGCGGATATAGCGCTTCATCTGCGGATACCCGTCAAGGTTCTCCACCGGTACTTTGCATCTGGTCAGAAAATTTCCTGCATCCTTGGGGCTTGCCACTCTAAGTAAAAGGAAGTCCGTGGCTGTTAAACGGCACTGGACACCCAGTCCCGTCAACTCGGTGGCCAGGCGCAGCGACTCACTGTGAAGCTCGGTCACCCTCAGCGTTGCCAGTTCTTCGTTGCGGCTGACTTCCAGTATCGTTTTTTTCATCACCGGGGAAATAGAATGCCCATGCACGCAGTCGCGAAGGGCGTTCATTCTGACTTCACTGGTTAAAATATATCCGGCATCGGTCGAGCGACTCCCCAGCGCGACCGAGAATGACCTCAACACATATACATTTGTTTCCATCTCAAAAAGAGCGCGCCCCGTTACACCGACACAGTCATAGTAGTGCTCATCGACTATCAAAGCCCCTTCGGGTATTGCCCTTGCCAGTGTCCTGAGATCGGCAAGCGAATAACCTGCCCCGCTCACCCGGTTCGGGTTGGCAACGTAAATCAAATCGGAAGGGCTCGCGACGCGTGCCAGCGCTCTGTCTATGTCACCCGAAAACGGCGAATCGCCGGTCGTCTCCACGAGACTCACACCGGCCCGGTCGGCCGCAATGGCAACATCGGCAGTGGATAGTCCGACACAGATGAGGTTGACTCCGGTCTTGTTCAGCAACGTCAGCAAATCCGTCAGAAACGCAGTGCGATCACCAAACGTCAGCACCATCCCTTCGGATACTTCGCTGTTACCGGCGAGGACCGCCGCCAGGTCGTTCGATGTGTCTGCTTGTGGAGCTATTTGAATCGACATATAATTTCCTCATAGTCCTTTCTGCCCATTTGTATCGCAAAGCAAGTGCCGGACTGTTCCCTTTTTGTGCGATGCGACTTAAGCCTTTGTATTACAAGGCGAAGCGGCTGGTGAGGCGGCGGTCAGCAACGTCAGACGGCGGCAAGATGCGCTCGGCCGAAGCATCTTTTTCCGCCTCTGTCGAAAAATCTTCCCATTAAAAAAAGCCGGAGGAGTTAACCTCTCTCCGGCTTCATTAGGAAGGTAAGAAAAGAAAATGCAGCGTTAGTGCTATAAGCACACTACAATTTGCTAATGATATATACCGAAGTCAAAACCCCGGTAGCTGCGCTGAGCGCAGTCGTAAATGTCTTCATGAGATTGCGTTCTTTTTCGATTTTCGTCGGGACGATCACAACATCCCCCAAATCCACACGCTTGCCGAGAATGCCGCCCCCGGAAATCATCTCTCCGGTAGCCCGCATCAAACGAGTCTCGTTCTTGTCCGCCTGCTTTGTGAAATTGCCGGCACGCTCCACGTAATATTTGACCGTCTTACGCTCGGTAAATTTGATTGTGCCATTGGAACCCACGGCGCCGATAACAGAAATCCCCGAGGGAATAGTCGGCACGAAAATGCGGTCCCCCGGCTCCAGCATTACGTCTCCTTCAAAGCCGTTCGAGGACAGAATTTTTTCCATATCGATAATCAATCGATTCATCGAATTGCCGTCGAAATCGACGTTATTGTAACGGACTATCTGCCCCGTGGAATCCTCTCTCAGGGGCGCCGATTTTTCGATAATCTTCGGCACCTGCATCCGCGTCAGTCCCTCATGGATCGACGCTCTCTCGACCACCGTTCCCCTGGGAAAAGCATTTTCGGTAAACCCGCCGACGCGCTGAAGAAGCTGGTACAGCGTCTCACCTTTGTTGGTAAGAGTATACTCGCCGGGATAGGTCACTTCCCCCTCTACGGTAATAGCTCGATGCAGTTTCCATTCCGGGATTTGCCTTATATAGACGTGATCGTCTTCCTGCAGGCGAAGTTGTCCCGGATCGGATTCAGATAAATCGTGGTAAACAATAGAAACGTTTCCCAGCCGGTCAATACGGGCGATCTCGATGCGATGACTTTGGGCCGCGCGATTCAATGAACCGGCCAAAAATATCAGATCTTCCACCGACATGTTATCATAGAGAGGATACTCTCCCGGTTTCTTAACCTCGCCCTCAATGTAAACATGCTTGCGCCACGCCACTTCATCAATCGAATATATGTACAGCGAATCTCTGTCCTCAAGCAGTATATCTGCCGCAGCATCACCGGCGAGTATGGCGCCAATGTCGAGCGGAATCACTTCCATGCGACGGTCAGGATAGCGCCTGAAGAGATCGGCGCGGTCGAAATACACATCGTATGGTCTCAATTGCGCCCGACGGATCAGCACCGCAACAGAGGTCGAGTCGGTTCGCTCATAGTAACCCGTGTGCTTTACCTGTCCGAAGACCGCCACGATATTCTTCTTGGCCTCAAAAATGGAATAGACCGTCATGCGATCACCATCCACCAGCAAGACATTCTGGTCTGACCGGGTTCGATCGGCCTCGAGGTTGAGGTCCAGAACCTCCCACTGATTATCACTGGAGATACGCTCGAGCATGACCCGCTCAAGATGAGCTTCAGCGGTAGCATCGCCCGCCAGCATAAGCAGGTCTGCTGCCCGCTCCTCGCCCTTGAGTTCGTATATGGCCGAGCGTTTTACCTCACCTCGCACAGCCACCTGCGGGCCCGCCACCGGGACAAAGATGACATCGCCGGTCTGAAGTCTGACATCACCGGAATTATCACCGCTGAGAAGCAGCGCGTATAGATCTACGTCGGCAACTGCCTTGCCGCCGCGCATTAGCCGTATCTGACGCATACTGCCTCTTTCATTGGGACCGCCGGCCAGATACAAAGCGTTGAAAAGCGAGGTGAGTGAAGAAACCGTGTAAGCGCCCGGCTTCTTCACCTCACCCGCCACAAATACCCTAATGGAACGAATCTTGCCCAGCGAAACGGTTATGTCAAAATCGGAATATACTTTTGAAAACTGCGTCCTCGCCCTGTCTGTAAACTGCTCTAAGGTCAGACCCCAACCAACCAACTCCCCGACCTGCGGGACAAAAAGCTTGCCCTCTCTATCGAGAGTCAGATTGTATTCTTTTTCCACCCGCCCCCACACATAGATTATCAGATTGTCACCGGGGCCGATGACATAGTCGGATGCCGATGGAATATCAATGGGAACGCCATTCTCGCCATCCCCCTGGAAAAGCTCCATCCCGAATGGAACCATGTCCTCAAATTCCGGCAGAGCCGTCGACTTTCTATCATTGTCGCCCCCGCTGCCCGGGGCTACTGAGCGATCCGCTTGCGAATCGACCAGGTTCTGTCCGTCCCGCCCCGCAAGTGCCCCGGATACATCGCCATCATAGATTGGCGGTGTCTCATAGTATTGACTCGAACCCTCGGTGGCCGTTGTCTGCGACTTGTACCGCTTTAGCAGAGCTTCTTTTTGCTGGGGGGTTAGTTGGTCAAGGTCCTGTGCGACCAGTTCGCTAAACCAGTTCAACGACACCAGGACTATCACCAGTGAAATAAATAACAAGAGCCTTTTCATCGTTTCTACCTTCCTATGGTAAAGACTATTTTGTCCGTCTCTCCTGAGACTTCACACTCCACCTATGCAAGGACAATGCCAAACACTCGTTCGCATCATGAGGCTCTTGAATAACAACGAGATAGGTTCGATTGAGGATCGATAGCGATGAACCCGGATTCGCCTGCAAAGAAACTCGTTCCGGCATAGACGGAATTAATTTCCATCGGCAGCCGATTGGCACAACTTAATAGCCCCAGCCGCCGAATATCGCAAAGCGATGTGTATAAACCTAAATCTCGCAATCAATTTTAGTTTTCTTATATTTTTTTAAGGCATAGTTCCCCCTCGCTCTCAACAGATTCACCATTCAAACGTCCATTAATAGCCATGAGTAACGCGCTCACTGCCAAAAACTTAAAAGAATCGTCGAGGCAAAAAAAGGAAGGTAATGACTTGACAATGCACCCGACGTGTAGTAACTTGACAGCTTATTTTGAGGGAGATTTCGCCTATAATGCAGCACCATGAAACGACTGCAGACGATATCGAGTGCGAGGCGAAATTGGCATGTGCAGCAATTGAGTATGGTTGGCTAACAACTTTGTAATATAGCAAGATAAACTTTTCATAGCATAAATACATGGAGACAAGAATGTCCTTGGTTAGATTCACTGCTACAGTTCTGGTAATTATTGCTCTCCTATCTCCAACCCTGGCCGCTGGTGGGTTCCAGACTTTCGGCTTCGGCAACCAGGCTAGGGGTATGGGAGGTGCCTTCCGCGCGGTAGCTGATGACTGGACAGCAGCCTACTACAATCCGGCTGGCTACGCCAGAATCAATGATAACCAGCTGGGCGCAAATACCAGCCTGATTCATCTGCGCAATGAGCTTATTCCGGATTACAGATTCGGCGATATCTACGAGGTCGGCATACTGAATGACCAGGTCAATTACAACAAACACCAAATATATTCCAACCCGTCAGGTGGCTTCGTTGCCAGAGTCCCCCTCTTCGGGGAATCCGTTATCGGACTCTCTGCCTATCAGCCATTTGATAATAACATCACCTGGACGCTCTACGAGATGCCCCTCGCATATAACGACACTCTCAGCCTGCCAACCGACCAGTACTCGAACAATCTCGATGTGGTCGCGTTCCAGTTGACTTTCGCCAGAGACCTGGTGGAAGAAAAAGTCGCCTTCGGACTCGGACTACAGCTGCTCAGGGCCGACCTTAAATTCTCCAGTATCGTATTTCGTAACAATCCTTACGAAGGTACCGTTCTGGCCGACCGTCCCTGGGACAAAGTCACCGAGTACAACCAGAATGACGGCAACGGCTGGGGGTTTGGAATCAACGCCGGTTTGATGATTAAGCTTAATGATAAGGCCAATCTCGGTATCACCGCCAGCGTCCCCTTTGACATAACCCTCAAGGGTGACTCCAAACTTGATTTCTTTATGCCCAAGATTAACAGCCTGACGGAACCGGGAAGCACCGACGGAGAAGACTACACCCAGGGAACTCCCGAGTACCTGTTCATCGTGGGAAACGAAATTATTGACCAGGCCTCTTTCGAGACCACTTTGAAACTGCCGGTTTCTTTCGGCGCCGGTTTGGCCTACGATGTCACGGACAAATTGCTCCTGGCGCTTGACGCCGAGTATACCCTCTGGTCCGCGTTCGAAGGCTTTGATTTTACCTTCACCGATCACAACGGACTGACGGGTGCGGCTGATACCAGCGCTTTTGTCAACGAATTCTTCACCGCTGACCTGTCCTACCCGGTTGAATGGAAAGATGCCGCGAAAGTGATGCTTGGCGCCAGATACCTGTTCAGCAATAGTCTGACTCTTCTGGCCGGGACCTCGTTTGACCAATCGCCGGCTCGAGAAGCGGCGGAGTTTACACCGATGTTCGTCGATACCGGCGACAAGACCAGTATCAGCGGCGGCGCGGTGTATCATTACGGACAGTGGGATTTCGGCATCTCCGGAGCTTATACTGCCTACTCCGACATCACGGTTTCCGAACTGGTAGATACCAATGATGATGGTCTCATTGATAGTTTCACCGGTCAATACAAAGCCAATACCTACGAAACCGTTCTGTCTTTTAACTATCGGTTCTAAGGAGATCAACAATGAAAATATGTCTTTATACGATAGCGCTGGCCCTGATGCTCACCCTTGTCTTTGTTGGCGGATGTTCCGACAGGGGAACCAACGGCGGCGATGAAATCGTGCTGCTGGTCGAGGGCGGCCTCAAGCCGCATCGCCATGTCTTCTTCGAAGAGCTCCTTCTCCAGATTAGAAACGATTACCAGCTCCTCGAAATCGCCTGCTATACGCCCAAGGTATCCTACCCGTCCACGAGTGGCGGTGAGTTGAAGCCGGTTCCGACTCTGATTCTGCTCCCTCCGAAAGGCGCCGATCAGTTCTTCTATTTCAACCATGGGCTCGAGGAATTGGCCGATGAGTTGATTTCGGCAGGAATCATTCAACCTATGGAAATCGTTTGTATCAACAACGATGCCGTGTTCGGTGGCTACTTCTACGGCAGCAGATACCCTGGTGCCGGCAACTATGACACCCTTATCGGCGGAACACTGGTGGAATACATTCATTCCACTCTGGCGCCGTACACTATTAACACCCAGGCCAAGCGCGGTATTGGTGGTATTGGCATGGGCGCTTATGGCGCTTTCCGCGCTGCCATGAAACACCCCGGAACCTTCTGCTCGATCTCGGCCGTTGATGGCCCTCTCGATTTCGACGGCGCCGACGGCAACAGCGGTTTCGTTTCACTTTTCGATGATGTGCTGAACGAGCAAGGCCTTCTCAACGGTAACTTGAACGATTTCGACAGCAGCTCCGGCAACCCGCTGGCACAGCTGTTTATCGGAGGAGCTCTCGCTTTCTCACCTCACGATACTGCCGTCGACCACAGCCTTACATACAGTATTTTTGATATCGACGGTGACCTTATTGGTGACACGGTCGGCGTTAATGTAAGTATCACTGCTCGCTATATCATTACCGATTCCACAACCCTCATTACATCCGTCGTCGGAAGTGATACCAGGAATTTCGACTTCCATCTCCCTTTCACCTCCGATGGCCTTCCGGATCCGCTCATCTGGGGTATGTGGCAGGAAAACAACCTCGAATCCATTCTGGCAGGCTCGACGCTCGACGGAGTGAATATGTGGGTTGCCACGACTCCCGAGGCAAATTTTGGCTATCACGAGCAAACACTGTCGTGGGTTGCCACTCTCCAAGAGGCCGGCTACCCGGTAACCACAATGGAATATTCGGGCTATGACGGCAACCCGGCTACGGAACATCAGTATGTCTACGATCTGCTTAAAGAAATCCTGATTTTCCACTCCGAGTGCTTTGGAAACGATTACTGATAGTATGGCTTGACAAGCTTAGGCCCGGTGGATATGATATAATCCACCGGGTTTTTTTTAGCTCTATGGGAAAAACAGAAACATCATACGACCTGCTGTCAATAGGCGCTCATCCCGACGATGTTGAAGTCGGTACCGGCGGGGTGCTGATCGATCTGAGCAAAAGAGGCTATCGCTGCGGTATAGTAATCCTGACCGAAGGTGAAATGGGCACCGGCGGCACGGCCGAAATACGCGCCAGGGAAGTCACCGAGGCTGCCGCTATTCTGGGCGTCGACATCATCAAAACTTTCAACTGGGGCGACACTCGCCTCGAAGACAGCTACGACAAAAGGATTGAACTGGCAAAAATTATCCGTCAGTGCCGACCGAAAATCATTCTTGCCCCCTATCCGCACGTCGGCCACGGACGTCGCCAATCGCACCCCGACCATGTCGCCGCCGGCGTGATCGCCATTAATGCCTCTCACCTGGCATCACTGAAAAAAGTCGATATCCCCGGCGAACCACACCTTGTCACGAGAATCTTTCACTACTTCCTTCCCCCGGGCGTCACACCAAACTTCGTGGTCGATATCACGCCTCATTTCGAACAGTGGATAGAAGCTCTCTCGGCCCACCGGTCGCAATTCCTCAATCCCGATAAATCCCGCGACTATATCGACAGCCTTACCTTAATGGCCCGCTCATTCGGCCAACAGGCCCGGTGTACATACGGCCAGGGATTCTATGCGGTAGAGCCGGTTATGGTCAAAGACATGATGACCCTGGGCGAAGAATAGCCCTTACTGTAAGACATTTTTCCGTACAATAAAACACACCCCGCGCCACAATACCGTACTCTTTTGTCTTTTTCGGTATAAACGACGGGAAACTCATCAGGCGGTCATACCGGGTTGACCTGACCATTGCTCCCCCCGCCTTTGGGGAACAACGAGGGTAGCCAGATTGGTTTGTACCGTCAGGGCGGGCTTTTTCCGCCGCCAAAATCAGGTAAAAATACTTGACAGAAACACCGGCGGAAATTAAGATATTTCGCGCTCGGTACGATAAATACAGAGCATGTTTTTTTTAAGCAAAAATGGTTTTAGGCCTGTCTCTTCTTTGATGAATTTTGGAGGCTAAATATGTTCTGCGCCAACTGCGGTGAGAAGATTCGTGGAAAGGCCGTCAATCAGGGAGGGGAACATTTCTGCAGCGACGAATGCGCCAGCCTCGCGGCGGGAATAGACCCTGAAGAAGCCAACGGTTACTACGAAGAAGACGAATCTGTCGACGACTTTTTCGGCGATTACGAAGAATGAATTTCAGCGGCCGCCACCGCTATTTGAATGCTTAGTCTCTTGAGATCTGAAGAATCTCGTAGGTTAGTAAACCGGCGGGTACTTGAATCTCTATTACTTCCCCTACGGCCTTGCCCAAAAGCGCCGCACCGATCGGGGATTTCACCGAAATAACATCATTGTCGATATCGATCTCTTCCGGAGGAGCAATAGTATAAAGAATCTCTTCGCCTGATTTGTGGTCTTTAATCAGAACCTTGGCGAATAAATACACTTTATCTGTCGGTATTTGATCGGCATCCACCGACCGCACCCGGGCAAGCTTCGCCTGAACCTCGGCTATCTTCCTCTCCAGATGCCCCTGCGCCTCCTTGGCGGCGTGATATTCGGCGTTTTCGGAGATATCGCCCAACTCCCTGGCGCGTTTGATCTCGGCCACGATTTTCGGACGTTCCTCGAATTTTAGCCGCTTAAGCTCCGCCTCGAGCTTGAGAAGACCTTCTTTCGACATGTATAACGGATCAGTCATAAGATTCTCCAATATAACCAATTTCTCTCATTTTGCAACCGTGTTGTCCTCGCATCTGCGGGCGGTAAGCAGAAATATGAATATTGAGATGACGAGTCCCGGGAAAATCGGTTCAACGCCAAACCAGTAACTCTCTGAAACCCCGCTGTACTGCGACAGATACCACACAAACGACAGCAGCCCCGACGAGACTATCGAAACAAATGCCCATTTGGGCGGTAATCGACGATTGCCCACAAACGAAAAGAACACCGGCACCAGCAGCGCCGGCGTACCCACCGACCCGAATACGTGCCAGATATCCACCACCGATCTGAAAAACAGCACCATGACCACAGCCAGCGCCGTTGTCACCACCAGACCTATACGCGTATAATACGTGATCTTTTTATCGCCGGACTTAAAAAGGCGCATCACTATATCGCGGCTGAATGTCGATGCCGCCACGAACGAATATGAATCAATAGTCGACATTACCGTCGCCAGCAACGCCAACGCGAACAGTCCCAGCAAACCAACCGGAAGCACCTTCAGCGCCAATGCCGGATAAGAACCCACCGGGTTGGTCAGGTCGGGAAGAATCGCGCGGGCGTAAAGACCGCACGAGGTTGTCAGAAAATCGAAGAACATCCAGCAGCCTATCGACACCAGTATTCCCGTTCGCGCTACGCGGCCATCCCTGGCCGCATAGCAACGTTGATAAAACGTCGGTTCTATCAATGTCGCCAGCGCGATGAAATACCAGATAGCGATGTACATCCCGGTGTTGCCCCCGTGCCATGTAAAATTCTCCTGTGGCACGTTCGCGCGAAGAAACTCCACTCCGCCGTATTCACTCACCAGTACCGCGAGCATCAACATGAATCCGAGGAACATCAAACCGAACTGAAACAGGTCGGTCCTAACCACCGAATTGAATCCACCGAAGTATACGTACACTATCGAAAACAATGTTCCACACAAAACCCCCACCCAGAACGGCCAACCAAACAGAAACTGACAGAGCGTGCCGATCATCAGCACATAAGCAGCCGGCACGGTCATCAGATAAATAATAACCGAGCCTGCTACGGCTGTCTTGTTGTCGTAAGTCTGCGCCAGTCGGTCGGGAATTGTGAGTAGCTCCGTTTTGCGGGCGCGCTGAGCGAGAAACATCGCAAACACAAAAGCTGCCAGATAGTACGGCACGCCGAACACCAACCAATTGGAAAGGCCGTACAAATAGCTGTATTCGCCGACACCCAGTATCCCCCCATACCAGGTCGAGACAAGACTTGCCACAAAAGCCGGCAGAGTCAAGACCCGGCCACCGACAATAAGGTCGCTGGCCGAGCTGTCTTTTTTCAGACGACGAACGAACCCCAGAATCAGCAGGGCCGCCAGATAAAGTATTATCAGCAGATAATCAACAGGATGCATACCTAACTAAAACATCTCCAGCACAAGCTGTCCATAAAAAGAACGCTCCGCGGCCACAAAATACTCCGCCCAGCCATCAACAATGACATCATCGGCAATTTCATAAGCAAAGTTGCCGCCATAACCCGATGATTCATACTTCTTATCGAACAGATTATCAACTCTGCCCTGAACGATCACATCCCCGATTCCGGCCAGATTAATAAACCGGTATGATGCCGACAATGACGATACCGTGTACGGATCAATCGACAGTTCACCGATATTGGCCAACTCCATAAACTGTCTCCCGACCAGCCTCAGACGATAAGTCAGGCGAAGTTTATCAGCGGAGTAGTCGGCCATGATGTTGGCAAGATACTCCGGGAACAACGGAATCGTTTTGTCCTTGAAATCTATTTCGTACCCATCAATCTCAGTCACATATTCTTTGATTCGATTATAATTGTAGGCTACATTGCCGCTCAGCGAGAATTCCTTCACCGGCTTGTACGACCCGGTAAGCTCCACCCCGGCGTGCACGGAGCGATCGGCATTGACCGTGACTGGAAGTCCGGTGTTCTCATTGATGCCGCCATAAGGAATAATCTCATCACGGAAATCCATCCAGAATAAATTCACTCCCGCCAGATACCGGTCGCTGCGATACTGCCCTCCCAATTCAAGATTATAGACCCTCTCACTCTGGACGGTCGGATCGCCAAAAACATAAGCAACCGTATCGCCGCCGGCATCAGTCTGAACCGATTCGATCTCCAGCGATGGAAGTATGTACGGATCGTTAGCGTCATAAATCGCAGCATCGGTCGGCGTCCGCGATGATACCGCAAAGTTTCCGAACAGGCTGAGCCTGTTGCTTATATTGTAGGTCAGGCCGGCGCGTGGGGAAAAGAAAAGCCAGTCCAGACTGTAATCATGCCCCAAAAATGCACCCATCCGATCCTGATCAAAATCATACTTCTGATATTTCACCTGTGCCGTCATTTGAGCGCCGAGCTTCTCGGTCAACTTGTAATACTCCTGCGCGAATACCGAGGCTACATATTTTTTCCCATAGTACTGATAATACCGGTGGCGCGGATCCAGGGCGCCGTTTATGTTCTGCGCCCACACCACCTGACCCCAGTGATCGGAATCGAAATAGTAAAACGATCCGCCAACGGAGTGCATTCCCTTCTCGTGAGTCACATCCAATCGAGGGTTCCAACCGGTTTGATTCTTTTGAACCCACTGCTGGCGAACTACATCACCGTCCGTATACGGCTCGCCTGTCTCCGGGTCGATATTCGTGAGCAGCGGAGAGATGTTATACTCCCGGTAGTCGCGCTCGTCTTTGTACTGTTCGTAGTAACCCTTTCCCCTGATATAATACAGCGTATTGGAAAGCGTGGCGTTGTCGCTCAGACGGTACGTATTGTGAAGCTGATAGTGCGGCTGATTGAAATTATCCGTCTCGTTGCTCATACGTCAGCGGATTGGTCCGGCGGTCAGCCTCGATAGCATCACGCGAGGCGCCCCAGTATGCCAGATGCATCCGCATCGGCCCGCCATAAACATGAAGTTCAGTCGTCATCCGGGGATCCAACCGCGCCACTGAAAAATAGTACGCCCAGCCTTCATACCAGCTATTGTGACGGTACCCGCCGGTCTTCTGCCGGGAGAACCGTCCGGAAAACAACCAGCGTCCATCGATAAGACCACTGGCGTATTCGATACTCTGTTTGTAAACATCGCTGACCGACTCGCCGCCCGATGTATACTCACCGTACCCGGCCGTGACGGTAGTCTTGCGCTCCCGATTAAAACTGTTGGTCACGATATTTATCGAACCGCCAAACGATGCATCCCCGTAAAGAGAATTCCCGACTCCGCGTTGAACTTGAATGTCCGAGACATTAGCAGCAAAATCCGGAAGGTCAACGAAGTATGTCGCCTGGTCTTCAGGATCGTTAAGCGGCACACCGTTGACATAGGTGACTATCCGCTTGTCATCGAAGCCGCGAATCTTCGTATAGCTGTAGCCCAGCGATGACCCCGCATCGGAATACGAATACAGATTCGGCGTTGTCGACAAAAGAAGCGGAAACTCGCCGACCGTGTAATCGCGCTTGATATCTTCGCTCGAAAAATCCTGATACGCAATCGGCGTTATCCCCGGCGCGGCCCGGTCGGAGCGCACCAGAATATCGGTCCCCCGGTAGTACATGGCCTGAAGAACCACGGTCTCAGGTAGATTGGCAATTCTGTACTGCGCGGATTGATACCCGACCGATGAAAACGTGAGGCGCGATATGTTGTCCGCCTCCGTAAGCTCATACTCGCCGCTTTCATCGGTGATTGTTCCTTTGCCGCTCTGGTCGGGTATCACCGAGACCCCCACCAACGGTTGACTGTCGATATCGACGACTTTCCCTTTGATTGTTTTCGCCCCCGCGTCCGGTATCGCTATCGCGACCAGCGCGATAGCAACCAGAATGAGTGACACACACTTTCTCAGTTCGGTCAGGCCCTGTCCTCGACGATGTCGAGGGTGTGACCTGACGCTCTTCCCGTGGGCGGCAGATACCCTCATCTGCCCCACCGTGGCCTCTCTCAGTTCCGTCAGGTCTTGGACTCGACGAAGTCGAGGGTGTGACCTGACGGTCTTCTGGAGCGCGTGGGCGGCAGATGCCCTCATCTGCCCCACCGTGGCCTCTCTCAGTTCGGTCAGGTCTTGGACTCGACGAAGTCGAGGGTGTGACCTGACGCTCTTACCGTGGGCGGCAGATGCCCTCATCTGCCCCACCGTACTCTCTCTCAGTTCCGTCAGGTCTTGGACTCGACGAAGTCGAGGGTGTGACCTGACGGTCTTCTGGGCTAACCAGTGATACTTTTCGCTCATGACAGTAACCTCGCATAACACGTTGTTGTTTAGCAAGATTCCGTCCTGACTCGTTAGGTTTGCCGGTAATTAGGCAATGGGGATGCTTACTACATCTCCGTTTCCCTACGCCGGTATTATCCGGATCAGGTCTGGGGGGTATGTTCTCAGGCGGTAATTTACGCCACCCCCAACGGAACTATTTTATCTTCGCACTTAATCTACGAACCACCCGCCCCAAAGGGCAAGGAATTTTTGACCGTCAAGTTGTAGCCTCGGTGTTCGTCACTTCCGCTAATGCCGCTTTCTCCTTCCGCACCCACATCGGCCCGACAAGCTGACCCGAGCGCGAGGCTTTCATCACCAGCAAGAATCCGATGACAAAGCACAACGCCGTCGTGACATAAGAACCTTCAATTCCAAATGCACCACCGGTCAGCCACTCCGGACCGTTTATCGAAGGCACCAGCACGCTTTCAAAATCATCGGCCCCTGAAACAGCGACACCGTATATCGCATTCTGGAAGTAATTCCACCCCACGTGAATACCCCACACCAGCCAAACCCGGCGCGTAAGCACAAAACAACCGGCCAGGATAATACTCTGAAGAGCAATCGCAGCCGAGGTCCACGCGGTTGCATTCGGATTGCCGAAATGCAAAAGCCCGAAGAGCGCCCCCGTTATAATTATCGCGCCCCAGCTCCCGGCCAATTCCTCGACGTGCCTGAACAGAATCACGCGAAAGACTATTTCCTCTATAAACGCAGCGAATCCGAAAAAGAAAAAAGCGTGTATAATCACAGACAACGGTCCGGTACTCTCCACACGGTAATACGACAGCACCCAGAATAGCGCCACCATGACAGTCATTATCACCGCGCCCAATCCCACACCAACAGCAGTCTCACGAACACTACCCGACAGAGATACATCCAAAGCCTTACGCTTTTCGATAAGTCTCGTAAATATGCAGTAGAGAGAAATTGCCACTACAATTTTTACAATCGCAAAAAGGTCACGCAGCCATAGTGTCACTGGCTCTTCGAAAATCAGCAAGATGACCTCGGACAGCATCTCGAGCAAAAACATCGGAACTAAAATGAAAAGAAGCGCAATAACTGTCCGCACCAGCGGGAATTGGACTATTTTGCCTAAAATGCCTTTCGGATCGGCGAAACTTCGGATTTGCCTGACGGGAATATTCATCTATCCTCCTGAAAATGAGATGGACTCTGATATCGACTATATAGTCCGGCTTCGCCCCCCGCCGCAACAAAATTGTTCGTACCCCTCAATTGCCATGTGAGGTTTTTATTCTCCCGTAGTGGTACAAAACTTTGAACCTTTAAGCGGTACCCCACCTATAGCGTCAGCGGCAGGTGGGAAGTAAATCGCTGAACATCTGACGGTACTACAGAGCAGATCCTAATCAAGCTCAAGCGGTACCCCACCTATAGCGTCAGCGGCAGGTGGGAATCAAATCGCCGAACATCTGACGGTATGATAGAGCTGAACCAAATCAAGCCCACCCGCTGGGTGGAGTAGCATCAGGGGAGGAGTTCCCCACGATATCGAACCAGCTCGCCTCCCCTGGCCAGCGTAGGCTCACGCCGCGGCGTGAGCCTACGCCCGATTTTACGATAAGAGCGCAAGTCTGCGAAAACAGATCTCTCTCTTCTCTCCCCCTGATAAGGGGGAGTTGGAGGGGGTTTCTTCTCAATGTCCGGTCAACCAATCCGCCATCAAAAAAAACAGGCAATGCCTGTCCTCAACAAAAATCCCGCTCTACCCGTCATGTATGGAAACATCACTACCAAGGGAGCAAAAAATGAAGTATCTTATCGCTTTAGTTGTTCTGACAACAGCATTTATGGGGTGTTCAAATATGACCGCAAAAATCGACCGCGAGGCGGAAATTGCCGCCATCACCGAGGCTATCAACACCAGTATCAAATGGTGTCTTCCCGACAAAGACCGCGTAAAACTCTACAAATACTGCGCCAAAGACTCCAGCTTTTTCATGTTTCAGCCGGACTCCAAATCGACCATTCACAATTTCGAAGAATTTCAGGCTTATGCCGAACGCATTTTCTTCGATCCCCGATTCAAAGCCACCAGTTCGGAGATAAAAGAATTGCGGGTCAATCTCTCGCCCGATGGCAACGTGGCCTGGTTCTCGTGTCTTCTCGATGATTACGGCGAATGGGATGGCCGTCAGATTGGCTGGACCAACGCCCGGTGGACAGGGGTTTTGGAAAAACGCGATGGCCAGTGGCTTCTGGTCCAACAGCATTTTTCCCTCCCCACCGACTACGAGGAGCAATCCCAGCCCGAGGAATCCGACGGGAATTAGGGGCTCGGCACTAGTTTGTTGTTTCGGTGCTGTCAGGTGTCCTCACCTGACAGTTCGTAGGTCGGTGTTCCGGATGTGCGTAGCGAAGCAGAAACCCGACTTCCTTCTCTTCCTCCCCCTGATAAGGGGGAATTAAAGGGGGTTTCTTCTCTCTTCTGTGCCCTACGGCCTTGCGGGGTGAGAGCCTTTCGAATCATCGGCCCTACTTCACAATCACCATCTTCTTACTCTCTCCCGTCAGCGATGTTGTCAGTTTATAAAAATACACCCCCGAGGGGGCATCGGAATTGTCATCCAATTTGCCGTTCCAATCAACAACATGAGTTCCGGCGGAGTACGTCTTGCCTTCAATCAACGTCGCCACCTTTTGGCCGAGGATGTTATATATACTCAGTGTTACAGTATCGTTCTGTGCCAGATTGAACTCTATCTTTGTAGACGAGTTAAACGGATTCGGGTAGTTCTGACCGAGATCGTATTCATCCGGTATATCACCTTGCTCTATTGTCTCAACGGCGGTCGGAAGATACGGTCCCCCTTGCACCACAAATACATCCCCCGGATCACCAGAGGCAAAGTTCTGACAGGCAAACATGAAGTCGCCATAACCGTCACCGTTGAAATCTCCGGCCGACGACAACTCGATAACCGATCTCTCTAGAAACAGCGGCGGAAGGTCATTGCGGTATATCGACATATCAAACTCCTCGTCGAACCAGAGCTACCGCCAAGATAAAGATCCACTATACCATCAGCGGGCCCGGTATCACCGCCCAAGAATATCATCATAACCATCGCCGTTGACATCACCCGCCGACGACAATTCGCTGGATGATACCCTCCAGAATATAGTCGTAAAGCGTATCGGCTGATCGGGCCACCGCAGTACGATAAATGCCATGAGTGGTAATACAATCACCCCCAGATCCTCCCAGCCGTCACCGTCAACATCACCAACATTGACAACCTCTAGCGCAAAAAACTCCACGCTCGAACGGGCTGGAAAGTCCAGAGGGTGACCGATTATTACATCCGGCTCCGCGCCAAAATCAGGACCGAAGAATATATACACATAGCTCAGCGTATCATAGATCAGCGTACATTCCCAGGTATATATCCGATTACCATCGCCGTTGAAATCGATGAAACCGAAACCGCTAAACGTGATGACTGTCATCAGCTATGTCGAAGGTCCAGTCCACGAGCGTGTCAAGGGCCGGACAGCCACTGTAATAGTACAGTTTCGGACCATACGGTCTCATGAAGACTTGTAGGTAAGCAGATCACCAGTAGCTGTCACCATCGCACGTAGCCGGTCACAGCCGTTGAAGCCAAACCCCAATCCGTCATTGTCGACGATGGAATCGTACGGAACCGATGCCAAGCGAATCCGCGATAACCCTTGATAGAAATAAATCGTCCCATAGACCAGGATTGTGATATCACTGACAGTCGTTATTCCGTCACCATCAAGGTCTATCGGACCGGCCGCTCCGTGTCCGACCGCAGAGAACATGTCCGGACACTGTCAACAGGATCCCCGCCAAAGAACACGTACGTGACTGCCGGATTGCAACCGGAAACAGCAATATCATCAAAACCGTCACCGTTGATATCGCCCAGGCTGGTCAAGACTGCTCCCGGCGCGAACTGTTATCCTCCTCACCATGAAAATGCATGATGATATTGGCCGGGTCGAAATCAATGGCATGAGACCGGCGAAAATCGGCTGAGAGATAGAGCAGGTCAGCAAAAGTGACAACAGCCAGTGGCTGAAGTACGTGGTCGCCTGTGATTGGTGTTGTACTTTGCATAAGTCCTCCCCGGTGAAACCTTCCCCCACTGGAAAGCCATGACCGGCTCCTTAATTATAGCCTAAAATGGACTATTGTCAAGATGTTTGGAAACAGCTATATCCGGTTCCGGCATTTTCTATACAACTTCCACGCAAAAACGCAGGCCGGGATGCTGTGCATGAAGATTACCCTTTTTCCAAAACCGGCAGAGTGCGCCAACGCGCTATTTCACGCTCCGAAATGCACCGAAACCGCCCCCGTAATTCGCATAACTCTCAGAACCAGATACAATTCGAACCCCCACCCACAATACTTAGGATCCTTTAAAAATGACGAAACAAACCCAAATGCCAATAATGGCATGAGAGATAGAAGAATAGACAAAAAATCATACGGGGCGCATTCGCACCCATCCGTAGGGGTTCAAAATTTTGAACCCTTACGACACAAGTGGGCTGCTGTTAGGCGTTTGATTTATCAAACGCATCGATGCACCCAAAAATCCCGCGTTGGTAGACTCACGCCGCGGCGTGAGTCTACCATGAGCAAAAGTTCAAAACTGGACAAAACATAAGAAATGACAAAACGAACCCAAATTGTTTCAAGAATACGAGGCGGGCAGAAATACGGGAAGTCGAAGACTGGATTCCGGCTTTCGCTCGGATTGACGCGCCCTTTTTGGGTCGCGTGTGACTGGATTCCGGCCTTCGCTCGGATTGACGACAACACTGGTTTCCTGCGTTCGCAGGAAAGACTTAGAGGAAAACACCCTGAATGACGACAACACTGGTTTCCTGCTTTCGCAGGAATGACTCAGAGGGAAAGGGATGACTCAGAGGGAAAGGAATGACTCATTGGGGAAGTTGCTTGTTGGTCCGGCACACGTCCGGCAAAAGCCATACAAATAAAACAGGCTAAGCCTGTGGAAACAAACCCAAATCCTTGTAACCGAAATAGAGGCAAACAAATACAACAAATCTTGGCAATGGTGGCGGTCAGAACAAAACAGGCACAGTCTGCCGGCCAAACTTTTCTGGATTTTCGCCGTCTAAATAACTACCTTACATGGTGAAAAAAGTCAATTATCTTAAGGGCGCAGTGAATATGAAAAAATCGAACGATGAAATAAAACAGGCGGTCAGAGAACACTACGGCGAGGCGGTCACCCACAAGTCCGGATGCTCCTGCGCTAATAAGAGCGTGCAACTCGATAGCAATATGGACAGCTGGCTGGCGAAAGCCTCGGGCTACGGCCCCGATGACCTGGTGGACTTGCCCGATAGCGTCATGTCGTTCGGATGCGGCAACCCCGTAGCGCTTATGAATGTGAAGCCGGGCGATGTTGTCCTGGACCTCGGCTCCGGCGCGGGGCTGGACTTGATCCTGGCCGCGAAAAAAGTGGGCGAAACAGGCAGGGCTATCGGTTTGGATATGACACCCGAGATGATCATCACCTGCCGCGCCAATCTCGACAAGGCCGGTATCACCAACGCCGAGGTGCGCAAAGGCGAGATGGAAAACATGCCGGTCGATGACAACGAGGTCGACTGGATAATCTCCAACTGCGTTATCAATCTCTCACCCGACAAAGAGAAAGTTTTCGCCGAAGCCTACCGCGTGCTCAAACCGGGCGGGCAGATGATGGTGTCGGACCTGGTGACGATTGGTCTTCCCGATGAATACCGCGATGATATGGCGGCGTGGGTGAGTTGTATCGCAGGGGCGGTTGAACAGGACGAATATATCCGGCTGGCGGAGCAGGCGGGGTTCGTTGATGTTAAGATCGCAGGGAAACAGGTTTACACGGAATCGCTGCTGGGCAGTTTAACCGATGGTTGCGGGTGCGGTGATGACTGCGGTTGCGGCGATAAAGAACACAAATCCGACAAACACGCCATGGATAAATACGCCGGCAAGGTCGCCTCGGTAAAACTCTACGCCCGCAAACCATAGTCCGGCGCAATCGATGCAAAATTAAGGGCCGCCACAACCGTGTGGCGGCCCTTCGCTGTTAATAATCCGGTCGCCTCACTCAACCGGACAAGGAGTGATCTTGGCGCAACATTATTTGTCTTGCTTCACCTCGCGTACATTCTCAGCCAGCTCCCATCGGTTCATCCCCAGCTCTTCTCTGATCAGTCCGCGGTATTCCGAGAGAAGACGGTATTTCAGCGAGAACGAATCGCTGTTTTTCAGACGGAACAAAACACCCTCTTTGTTCGAGAGGATTTTTCTGGCTTTCAGGCAATCGGCGTACTCATCGGCTACATCGCGATTCTGCTCGTTGCCCGACTGCCACTGCTTGCGCGAACGGCCGGCCTCGTCCTCGGCTTTCTGGACCGCATGGAAAGAGGCATTGATATCGGTGATAATGAAATTGTACATAGCCTGTTCATACTGATTGATTTTCTTTTCATCCATAGCCAGACAGGCCTGGTGCCACTGTTCCACCAGAGAGTTCAACCTGCCGAGGTTCTCTTTGGCTTGCTTCAACTCTTTGGAAACCTGGCAGACTTCTTTCTTGTCCTGCTTCACAATCTTGCAATCACCGGCCCACGCCACGCCCACTATCAGAACCGACAGCACCAAACTAAACACGAGTAATTTTTTCATAGCTAATTCCTCCGAATGTTCCAATTGAGTATCCTAAAGAACGTCTTACAAAATGCGTGCCGCCGGTAACTTGTTGTAAGACAGTGGGGGGGTTAGCCTTGATGGTCTACGACTCGGACCCTGAGGGGCAAAGTGTGGGGCCGGCCCCATACATTCGGCTCTGATTCGACAAAAAAAACGGTCCGCCTGTTGGAAAAGACGGACCGCCTTGCTTAAAAAGAGAGGTAAGCATCAGCCCTTCGGTTCTACCCGAAGAACTGTCTTACCTTATTTAACTTTTTTGGGAGCATGATTGTTCACCATCGCGAAAGAAAGATACTCAAGCTCCATGGACATATTCTCATTGCGAAGGTGAACATCGGGCGGAACCCGAAGATTTATCGGGGCAAAATTCAATATAGCGGTAACGCCCGCCTTGACGACATCATCGACAATATACTGGGCCACAGTAGCAGGCACCGCAAGGATAACCATCGAAATCTCCGATTCCTTGATTTCTTTTTCGAGATTGGCGATATCGGAAACGATTATACCCTTGTGGTTGGAACCTATCTTGCGCTGGTCGTTGTCGAACAGTTTTACTATATTGAATCCCTGCCGGGAAAATTCTTTGTAGCTCACGAGAGCCGAGCCGATATTTCCGATACCGATAAGTGCCACTTTCCAGTCGCGGTTGATGCCCAGGATATCCTCGATTTTCTGCTTGAGTTCACGCACGTTGTAACCCAGACCGCGGGTTCCGAACGATCCGAAGAACGAAAGATCCTTGCGCACCTGGGCAGGAGTCAGTTTCTCTCTTCTGGCCAGCTCTTTGGATGAAACAGTTTCGTAGTTCTCTTTTTCCAAAAGGGAGAGCGTACGATAGTAAAGCGAGAGCCGATGTATCGTTGACTCGGATATGCGTTTTCTTGTGCTCATGAGAAGTGACATATTCTCAAAAATTCCTTAAGTGCTCAAGGCCTTCGCGGGCAGCCCCGGCCCATGTGAAATGCTTCACAAGAAGTATATCCTTCCGGGGTTGGACTGTCAAGAAAAATATCTGTCTCCGATATTTTTCCGGGTAATTACTGCGCTATACATCAATAACTTACGCTGTCGGCCCAAAATCCTGACCGCAGCCGTCGGTTATTTCAATTGTGATTTTAAGATACTATAATCCGGGGCATTGTCGGTGACAATCGGGCCAGAATTTCATAGTTGATGCTCTTGGCCCAGTCAGCCAGTAACTCGGCAGAAATCCTTTCCGTGCCATCGGTGCCAATAACGGTAACTTCATCCTCCAATTTCACGCCTTTGATGTCGGTAATATCGACCATTGTCAGATTCATACAAATTCTGCCTCGCACCGGTGCGCGCTTTCCTTTGATCAAAACATAAGCCTGGTTCGAAAGCGCACGACTGTAACCCTCGAAATAACCCATCGGCAGCACCGCCAGACGGGTAGGCGAGGTGGTGCGATAAGTGCAACCATATCCAATAAAGGAATCGGCAGGCAAGTTTTTTATTTGGGTAATTCTGGTTTTCCATGAGAGCACCGGCCGGAACAAATCGTTCTCACCCCCCTTGAGACGGTAGGACAGGTAGGTTTCTTTCGATGGCCAGTGACCGTAGACAGAAATACCCGGGCGCACCATCTCAAAGTGCGTCTTCTTAAACAAAATGGTAGCCGCCGATGAGGCCGTGTGCCGGATAACCGGCTTTATCTTCAGCGTTTCCATCAGCTTGACCATCCGGCGGTAATTATCGAGTTGGTATTCCGCGTAGTCGTGGCTGGTGGTGTCTTCGATATTGGCAAAATGCATACTGGCGCCGTGCGGACGTTTCAACGATGCAAAGGCGCGATATACTTCGGCAAAGACCGGGAGGTCTTTCTCGGTGATCCCCTGACGGTGGGTGCCGGTTTCCAGCTTCAGGTGCGTTTTGATTTCGCGGCCCTGTTTCTTACCCAGTTGACCCAGACGAACCAGGAACTGTTTGTTGAAAACCACCGGCTGGAGATTGTAATCGAGAACCGCCCCTGCCTCCGATAGCGCCATCGGCCCCAACACCATGATATCTTTCTGCCAGCCACTCTCCCGGCAGCAGACAGCTTCCTGCAGCGAATGGACAGTGAGATAGTCAACAACCGGGCTGTCTTTTACGATAGACACTATCTCAGGCAGACCGTGACCGTAGGCGTTGGCCTTAACGCACACCGCTAAGAGTTTGCCGTTGGTGAGGCTCTTGAGGGCATTGATATTTTTGGTCAATGCACCCCGCGACAATTCAATCCAGTTAAGTATGTTCTTCGGGGCCATCATATGTATTTATACTCGGCATCTACCGGCTTTACAACAAGAAGATTTGTCTGTTTTGTTCATTTCCGGAAGCCCGGCCTTGCGGCTTCAAAAGGTCTTGTACTTGCCGCCGGGATGCCTTACAATAATCGTTGAAGATTAGACATCTTTTTAGAAAAGTCCACGTAAAAAGACTATGCGAAATGGTTGGCTTGAAACAGTAGAACTTTGCCGGTATTACACCCGCGGGACACATCAGGTACGCGCTGTCGATGGTGTGAATTTCAAAGTCGAGAAAGGCGAGTTTGTATGTGTCGCCGGGGCGTCGGGGTCCGGAAAATCAACGCTGCTAAGCCTTCTGGCAGGCCTCGATACGCCTACTTCGGGACAGGTGGAAGTCGACGGAACCGCGCTGGGGGCATTATCCCGGCGCGAACTGGCCGCCTACAGAGCGCATCGGGTGGGGATGGTGTTTCAGTCTTTCAACCTGATTGCGCACCATACGGCCCTGCGCAATGTGGAACTGGCTCTTTATTTCAACGATACCCCCGCCCGGGAGCGACGCCTTCGAAGCACGGAGATTCTCGAAAAACTCGGCCTTGGCGACCGGCTGGACCACCGTCCTGCCGACCTTTCCGGAGGGGAACAACAGCGAGTAGCGCTTGCCCGCGCTTTAGTGAAAAAGCCCGAAATTCTTTTCGCCGATGAACCCACCGGCAATCTCGATCTGGATAACACCCGGCAGATAGCCGAACTTCTGGCACAATTGAACAAGCAAGGGCTGACGATAGTGATGGCCACCCACGATGTTGACATGGCTGCCGGTGTGGTACACAGAGCCGTCCGCATGACCTATGGCAAGATGGCCGATGCCGACATCAAGCTCAAAAACCGGGGGGACAGGGCATGACTTTTCGCGACCTTATCCTCGTCTCGGCCAGCAACCTCTGGCGCATGAAGCTCAGAGCTTTTCTGACCATTGCCGGGGTTGTTATCGCTATCGCCGCGTTTGTCTCGATGCTTTCGTTTGGGGCCGGCAATCAGAAACTGGTCGCCGAACAGTTCGATGAGCTGGGGCTTTTCTCCACCATGCACGTTTATCCCCGGTCGGAAGAAAACAAAACCGACTCGTTGCCAATAGCTGTACTTGACCAGCAAGCGGTGGAGACGCTGGCGCAAATACCGGGGGTGAATCTGGCTTACCCGATGGCCGCTTTCTCAGTCACGGCAGAAGTGGCCGACACCCAGGTTACGACAGATGCCCAGGCCCTTCCGGGTGCGGCTGTTCAGACCAAGATTTTCTCTCAATTGTTGGCCGGATCTACGTTTTCCGGAGACAGCACTAAAGAAGCCCTCGTATCGGACAAATTTCTCGAGATGGTCGGTATCGAAGACCCTGACTCGGCCATCGGTCTGCAGCTACTGGTCTCGGTGGAAGCATCAAGTATCGACAGCGGCCTGACCAGAGTCTTGCAGACCCTCGGCGAACGTGTCGGTAAAAGAGCGAAAGAGTTCGACGTTGATTCTCTTCAGAAGCGGGAGTACTGGCAGCGAATCGCGAAAGAAGAGATGAGCGGGGCCTTGATGGTCTTTGTCGATGGTTACATGAATGCTCGCGAGACAATCACCGATACGCTCACTATCTGCGGCGTTCTAAAGCTCACCCGCGACCATCATCTGAGATTTGAGCCAATAATAATTCCAACGGCCACCGCCGTCCGTTTCGATGCCGGTGGATTCACCGGCGACCCCATGCAGCTGGTTTCAGCCGCACAGCGTGGTGCCATGTTCACATCCCCGACAGACAGCACCGGCAAAACCTACCCGCAGGTTACTCTGGACATGGATCCGTCGGTTGCATACGGAGGGATAAAAGATTCTGTCGAGGCGCTCGGATTTGATGCCTTCAGTTTTGCGGAGCAGTTTGACCGGATACAACAATTCTTTTTTTACTTCGACCTCGCTCTCGGATTGGTGGGGTTGATTGCTCTGGTGACTGCCTCGCTGGGGATAGTCAACACGATGGTCATGTCGATAATCGAGCGCACGCGGGAGATTGGGGTTCTCAAATCGCTCGGCGCCGACGAGGGGACAATTCGGGTGCTCTTTTTAGTCGAGTCGGGTGTGATAGGCAGTATTGGGGCCACTGTCGGGATAGCGTTCGGCTGGTTTATAACATTAGTTGCATCCGGCATCGCTAAAGCGATTATGCGTGATCAGGGGATCGATCCGGTGGAACTGTTTGCCTTACCAATGTGGCTGGTCGGCACGGCTTTCCTGTTCGGGTTGATTGTCAGCCTGATAGCCGGGTTCTATCCGGCATCGCGAGCGGCCAGGGTTGACCCGGTGGAAGCTCTCCGCAACGACTGATAATTAAAAAGGCCCCGCGCGGGGCCTTTTCGTTATAAATCTGACACTCACTACTCTACTTAAGAGAAGCCTTCATATCAGCTATCATCTTCATGTGCCCTTCCTCGAATTTCGACAGTTGGGCAAACATCTTCCGTCCCTCTTCGCTTTGGACATGCCCCATAGCCGAGGAAAACAGTTTGTGGGCGTCTTCTTCGAGACGATAGGCGATATCGAGAATTTTCTCCAGCGTGTCGGCATCGGAGACTTCGCCGATAAGCTCGCGGTGTTCCTGACTCATTTCCTCGGTAATTTCGGGGAGGCCTTTCTGTTTGAGAATGTCGGCGGTGCTGATCCATTTCTCGCTGCGCACCAGAGAGTCGTATTGCCTCTCAAGGATATGGAAATGGTCTTTTTCTTCGAGGGCTAATTTTTCGAGAATATCTTTGTGTTCAGCGGCCACGGTCTTTTTAGCTGCCTTGAGATAAAAGACATAGCTGGCTACCTCGGATTGGATGCCGGCCGTAAGCGCTGCCAGGGTATCAGGATGAACCGGTGTCATGGATGATTCCTCTGTTTTGAATGTTTGTCTATTTAATTGCCATAAAGTTACAAAACAAAAGAGCGTTGTCAAGTTCCACAAAATCGGAGGTGAGGTCTTTCGGACGGTGAAGACATATCGCCAAAGTGCCGATATTCCCTTTAAGGTAATTCAAACTCTCTAAACACCAAGGGCGATACTATGGGGATTGCTGAATTCTTTGCCGCTGCGGCCAATACCTTGATCAGCCGCTATGAGGCCCGGACCGACAATATCACCAGAAATCACGCACCTTCAGACACAAACGACCGCTGCCAACGCAGCACCTCGACTCCGGCCACCGACAGCTACATTCCGGCAACGGACGTACCGCTTCAGGCCGCATCGCTTGAGCCGGAACCGGAAATTTCCGCCGACGCTGAAGGCCAGAGCGCCGCGGCGAGCGATGATGCCGAAAATATTGGCGATGAACCTGTTCCCGTGGAACCTGAAACCGATGAAGCCGCCGATGCCGGTAGCCGTTACCGCCGCCTCACCAAATTTGCTTACGAAGTTCAGTTGGAGTTCCAGCTGAGTGCGTTTACTCAGATAGCCGAGGAGATTGCCGACGGCAATGTTACGTCGTTTGAGGAATTCGCTGCCGCCGGTTTCGGCCTTAAAGCAGCTATGGATTTCAAGGGACATCAAATAACCCAAACCGACCAGCCATCCGAAGCTCTCGAGGGAGAACGGGTGAAGAGCAAAAGATCGGTCATGGCGCAAAACGCCACCCGGTTCGCGGCTCAGAGCCGCAATTTCAATCTGGATGCGTTTTCCGATGAAGCGGCTAAGATCAAAAGTTCCACCAACGTCAACAACAGCAAGAATTTCAGCAACACCGTCAAGAAATTCTCGCTGAGATACCGGATGGACAATCAGTTCAGTTTCACGTTCCTCAACCGATTCAATACGCAGACACAGAAGATGGCGCAGACCGATCCGCAAAATTTGGATCCTTATTTCGACTCGGCGGGCAGCGTAGCCGAAAAGGGTACGCCGGAGATGATGTCGGCCTTCTTTGATGCTGTCGATGGTTACCTCGATCAGGCAGAGGAGCAGTTGCTGTCCAACGCCGGCCAATTCTTTGACCTCGCGGTTAGCGAGTTGGGTCTCTCTGGCGAGTTGGTAGATATGGCCAGAGACCATCTGACCGGAAGCATCGAGTCGTTCTTCACGAATGTTGACCAGGCTGTGGACATGTTGGAATCCAGGTTCGTTCCCACAAGCGTGCCCGAACCGGCCGCTGCGATAGCGTCGATGTCGGCCCCGAAGATTGACTTCTACAATCCGGTTGTGGATGAAGGCCCCACACAACTGGCCGTAGCATAAAAGCCTACCTAACGGTCGAAGCCGTGTTGTATCGAGCGGCTTCGACCTTCAATATTTTCCTTGCAAAAATCGGCCTGTACGCGCTTTATTTCCCCCGAAAGTGAAAAACTCCATATCAAGAAACCTGGTGGAACTTCACGGCCGCATCGCTGAGGCATGTGAACAGTATGACCGCGATGCCGACGACATCACGATAGTGGCCGTAACGAAAACCCATCCAGCGGCCATGGTCAAAACAGCCGTCGCAGCCGGCATGCATAACATCGGTGAGAGCAAAATCCAGGAAGCCGAACCCAAGATTCTCGAAGTCGGACAGATAGCCAGGTTTCATCTGATCGGTCATCTTCAGACCAACAAAGTTAAGAAAGCTGTATCCCTGTTCGATGTTATCCAGTCGGTTGATTCGCTGAAACTGGCCGAGGAAATCAGCCGCCGGGCCGGCGAAATCGGCCGTACAATCGAATGCTACATAGAAGTTAACACATCGGGGGAAAGCCAGAAGTTCGGCGTAGAGCCGGATGAATGTCTCGATCTGGTTAGAGAGATATACAAACTGGAAAACATCAACCTGACCGGGCTTATGACGGTAGGGCCTAATGTCGACGATGACGACCAGATCAGGGAGTCTTTCCGCTTGTGCCGCAGTCTTTTTACTTCTGCCCAAGACATTGTGGGAAATGAGTTTGATACTCTGTCGATGGGCATGACTTACGATTTTCCCCTTGGCATCGCCGAGGGAGCGACCATGATCCGCATAGGTACGGCCCTTTTCGGGGCTCGCGACTACTCCGACTGATTTTCGACCTCCCCCAAACAGTAGTATTTAAGTCTTCGTTTTCACCGCTTGAAAACAAAAAATCCGGCTAAAACTCAATATTTCCTCTAAAATTACGATAATAAAATAGAAGCCATGCCAGTCTTCGCTGTTCGTTTTTCGAACAATCGGACTGGTGGGCAGACCATAGATCGATTATGAAAAAAGTAACCTTAAAGATAGGCGAGTAGTTTATGGATTTGTCCCCAAATGACATTCGCAATTACGAATTCCCCAGCCAGATGCGTGGGTATGACAAAGAGGAAGTAGATAATCTCCTCGAACAACTTGCGCAGGCGCTGGAAGAAGCCCGGCAGCAGAATCTCAAGCTTTCCATGGAAGCGGATTCGCTGAAGACACAAATTGCGGGACTTAAGGAATTCGAAGACACCATCAAGAACGCGGCCATCGACGCCCGTCGCAACGCCGACGCCACCGTCGCCAACGCCAAGAAAGAAGCTATTGAGATTCTTGCCAAGGCGAAAAAAGAAGCCGGTGAAATGATAGTGTCTCAACAGAAGCAGATTGAAGAGATCAGGGCACAGCTTGGTAATCTCGAACAGACGAAGAAATCATATACTGCCCAATTGCGGAACCTGATCAACTCTCACATGGAAATGGTTGACGAAATCGCCACCGCCGATGTTATGAGAGATATCCACGGTGAAGTCAGTGAGGTCACACGGGATGAAAACCCGTTCGACGAGCAACCCGAGAACGGTATAGAGGTCACGGAATCGACTGATGTTACCCGCCAGAATCTTGAGACCCTGGCCAGTAAACCGGACGAAGAACCGATTAAGACCGAAGAAGCCAACGCCGCTGAAGAAGTAATCCCGACCGCCGAGCAGGATGATGCCGGTCCGGAAGATTCACCTGCTGACAGCCCCGTGGATCCGGAATTGGCTGCCGCGCTCGAAAAATACCATCCGTCGGATGCAGAGGTCGAACAGCAGTTTGGTCCCGCCCCGCCTCAGGGAGCGATTGTAGAGACTGACAAAACCGCAGAAGACATTCCGCCCGGCTTTATAGCCAAAGTCGCCGAGGCTGAAATCCAGGCCGCAAAGCCAACCGCCCAGGCATCGAAAGACGATCTGGACGACACCGGCGCGGTGGACAGCGAAGACGATAGCTCCGAGCTGGCTCCCGATGCTCAGGACAGACCTACCGAGCACAACGCTATCGATATGGATAAGCCCACCCCGGAAGATTTGGCCAAGAAAGAGGTTTCTCCCGATGATCTGGCCGAGGCTCTTGACCATGTGGTGAGCAAGTTCGAAGAAGAAATGGAAAAAGCGGAAAAAAGCTAAACAATTTCCCACCAGACCATAAAGAGACCGGCCTTAAGTCTTCACAAGGCCGGTCTTTTTTTTGCCTCCGGGGCATTCTCTGTCGCTTGTCACCCTTTACAGAACAGCCCCACTGTTTGTTGTGTTTGTCCCTGATTTCTGCTCGCAAGAATTGTGACCTGACACTCGAGCATCAGAGTGACATTGGCGGCAGATCACATCCCCGATTTTTCGGGGACAGGACCTACCGCGACCGCGCATGTGAATTTTCCTCCAACGATACCATCATCTAATCGCTTTCGTTAGCGGTCCTGATGGATTATATTTGTCAAAATTTAAGCTGACACTATCATCGGAGGAGAATCAGAATGCATTCCATAGAAGAACTGCACCGGCAGTTGGACGAAGCTGTAAATTACATCAAGAACCAGACCAGCTTTCAGCCCAAAGTAGGGATTATCCTCGGCACCGGTCTTGGGTCTCTCGTAGATGGAATCGATATGGTCGATACGGTCGACTACGACAAGATCCCGCACTTTCCGGTCTCGACCGTAGAGTCGCACGCCGGGAGACTTCTCTTTGGTAATCTCAAAGGCAAGCCGGTGGTGTGCATGCAGGGGCGTTTCCACTTTTACGAGGGCTACTCGTTTCAACAGATCGCATTTCCGATAAGAGTCATGAAGCGCCTGGGGATCGAATCGCTCGTGGTATCCAACGCCGCCGGCGGTATGAATCCGAATTTCAAGCCGGGCGATATTATGCTGATTAAGGACCATATCAATTTCTTCCCCGGCAATCCGCTGATCGGCCCCAACGACGACAAGATGGGTGACCGCTTCCCGGATATGTATGACCTGTATTATTGCGGGTATCAGCAGTTGGCTAAAGATGTGGCTTTGGCGCAGGGCCTGCCGCTTCAGGTGGGTGTGTATGTAGGATTGACGGGACCGTGTTTGGAAACGGCGGCGGAGTACCGGATGTTTCGCGGGTTTGGCGCCGATGCTGTCGGCATGTCGACCGTCCCGGAGGTTATCGCCGCCCATCACCAGAAAATCAAAATTCTCGCTTTTTCTATTGTCACCGATATGGGTCTGGCCGACAACATGCATCCGTGTTCGCTCGATGATGTAATCGGGACGGCCTCGAAGGCCGAACCAAAACTCCGCGCCCTGATAGCCGGGTGCGTCGAAAAAATGTAAAAGCCCCGTAAACGCCGGATTTCAATCCGGCGTTTTCGCATGACGATAGTAGCTAATCAGATTCAGGTGCTCGCTCATATCGGCGGTCCCGATTATGTCCCCTTCGCTACCCACAATGTTAATGTTGCGGAATGTAACCGATCTCTTCAAGAGTCCTTCCCTGCCGATATAATCGTACCAGATCACATCGTCGTCCCAGTTGCCATCGTTGTCCCTATCATAATATCTCTTGAGCACAAAGCAGTCGAACACTCCCGCGTAGACAGGGATTTGCCCCTCGTAAAGTATCCGTTTATCGATTTTCCAGCCGGCATCGGAATCTTCCGGCCGCACCACCGTCCATTGCGAACCGACTTCAAAAGGATACTTAAGGCTGAGATACGGCCGGGCGAGGATTGAACCAGCCTCACTGTTACCGGAAAAATCCCCGACAACCGGCTCCAGATGTGCGCCGCCTATTGAGACCGGTTTCGCTGATGTTACCGCAAGCGGCTTCCAGGGGCTGGCAAAGCTATTGGTCCCCACACTGCCATAGAAATACAAGCCATCGTCGCGGTTTTGAAAATAGGAATAACCGAAGTAGTCCAAATTGGAACTGGTTTCTTGCAGCGCGTAGCCGGGGGATCCATCGAGCATAATTTCATCATCGACGACCACCGCTGTTATGGTGTCAACGAAGTGATACGGCCAAATGATGTCCGAACCGTCAGCCATATCAATATTCCCGTAGGTGACTTCATGTCGATATTGCCATGTTTGTCCGACTATCAGGGGGTAAATCCATTTGTCGCCGGTAGTAAAAGTCCACAGGGGGGATTTTACACAATTATCTTCGGTGCATGCCTCAACCCGCCAGTAGTACGTCGTATTACTTTCCAGCATCGACAGCACACAGAAGGTGTCCGTTAGCTGGCTCGCTGCCACCACCGGTGTATCGGTGGTGTCAATGTATAATACGTAGGTTACCATACCACTTCCGTTGTCACAGTCTGACCAGTACAGCTTGATTATTGATGATTGGTCAGTGGAAAAGTTCGCCGGTAGCGGTTTGGACGGCATGTCAATGATTGATTCGAAAGCGCCGCTCGGGTCCACGCCGCTCTCGCATGACATCAATATGACTGCTACCATGGCCATCACAAGAAAGCCGGCCGCAAAGTAGAGGTGCTGCTTGTTCATAGGTCCTCCCGGATATTGAGATATTAAGATATTTCGCCAGAATGCTTCAGATATTTATACACACTCAAGATAGCCCCGATTGGCAATTTTTGTCAAGAAATCATGGCGGGGTTGGGGATTCAAAATGCTGATTCGGACAACTTTGGCCATTTTGGGCCGTATAAAACCGAATAAAACGAAAACGTTGATTTTTGAAGTCAGGGTGGTTTATTTCAGATCATGAGTAAAATTCAAAAAATGCCTGCGAGAGATATCGGAAAATTCCTCGATATCATGGCCGATGCTTATCCCGGCCTGCCAATGTCCTCCGAAGAGGACAAAAGACGCATGAGAGAAAGATTCGCTCTGCGAAGCAAAGACAAGCGGATATCCTGGTGGGGGATGTATGACGGTAAAGAAATGCTCGGAGGATTGATTCTCTACGATTACACCATGAATCTTTTCGGGCACAAAGTCCTTGCCGGTGGCGGCGGCGCCCTGGCTGTCGATTTGCTACACAAAAAAGAACACGTTGCCCGCGACATCATGAGATTCTATTTCAGACATTACCGCAAGCAGGATGCTCCTTTTGCGGTGCTCTGGCCGTTCCGGCCGGATTTCTACCGGGCGATGGGGTGCGGCTTCAGTTCCAAGGGACATGTTTACAAAATCAAGCCGGCCGACCTGCCAACATCCAAAAGCAAAAAACATGTTCGCTATCTCGGCAAAAAAGACATGAAAGCTCTCAACGACTGTTACAACCGTCAGGTTGACCGCGTAACCGGCATGATAGAGGAAACGCTGGTCCATCGGAAGATACGCTTCGAGCTTGGCAAGACTGTCAAGTATGTCGGGTATGAAAACAACGGGCGCATTGAAGGCTATATCCTGTTTACTTTCGAACGGGGGAAAGCTACCAACTTCGTGGATAATCACATTGTGGTTCACGAATTTATTTACGAACATCCTGAAGCGCTTTTGGAACTGATGACTTTCCTGCACACTCAGGCCGATCAGATAAACCGGATCATTTTCCACACCAACGACGATGATTTCCATCTCCTGCTTAAAGATGCCCGCAACGACAGCGGTAATCTTATGACCCCGGTCTATCACGAGAGCCATGTTTCGGGAGTCGGTATCATGTTCAGGGTACTCAATACCCGGCGCGTTTTTGAGATTCTTAAAGATCACTCTTTCGGCGGGCAGACAGTGCGGCTTAAGCTTACGGTCGAGGACAGTTTCCTCAAGGAGAACGACGGTAGCCTGGTGATTTATTTTGCCGATGGCAAACCGGTTATCAAGGCGAAAAAGTCGCCATCCGATGTTGAACTGAAGCTGGACATTGCGGAGTTTTCATCGCTTCTGCTCGGGGCGGTGGGGTTGAAGTCGCTGGTGGGGTATGGGATGGCGCATGTTTCGAAGCCGGAATATGTTGACCAGCTCCACAAGCTGTTCGCCACCGAGCACAAGCCGGTCTGTACGACATCGTTTTAGGCCTCCGGAGGGCATTGCCGTAATATTCCACAGCGGCTGAACCCTGGCGTTTAGCCGCTGTTGCATTTACTGATAGTTTTTTGTTTATTCATTACAATTATTGAGCTTACACCGAAAGGGATAAATATGACAGCTCCCAAAGGCGGCCCGAAAGCTACCCTGCAGCGCAGTGAAATCGAAGACCGATTCAAATGGCAGCTTGCTGATATCTATAAGTCCGATAGCGCCTGGGAAGAAGAATTCAAGAAGGCTCAGGCAATGGCGGCGCAGGCCAAGGAATATGCCGGCAAACTGACCGAATCACCCGCGACACTCTACGAGTGCCTCGAGCTACGCACCGAGCTGTCGAAGTTGATTTCGCGACTGTATCAATATGCGCAGCTTAACCGCGATCTGGATAGCCGGGTCTCTAAGTATCAGGCTATGACCGAGAAAGCCGCCATGTTCGCTGCCGAGGCCAACGCCGCCTTCTCGTTTGTCGAACCGGAACTTCTCAAGCTGACAGACGAACAGCTGTTTCAGGCAGCGGAACAGTTCGAGAAGACTGACCTGTATGACTTTTATATCAAAGAATTGGTGCGTTCGCGCTCTCATATACGGTCTGAAGAGGTTGAGGAACTTCTGTCTCTGGCGGCAACTTTTGCAAAAGGCCCCGACAGTATTTTTTCGCTTCTCGATGACGCCGACCTCAAATACCCGCCTGTTAAAGATGAGCAGGACAACGAGGTTGAGTTGACCAAGCAACGTTTCTCCAAATTTATGGAGTCTGCAGACCCGCGGGTACGGCGTGATGCCAGCAACGCTTTTCACGGTGCCTACAAAGACCATATCAACACTATCGGGGCAACCCTTTCGACCGAGGTTAATAAAAACGTCTTCTACGCCAGGGCGCGAAAATACGGCAGCAGTGTCGAGAGTGCGCTCGATGCCCACAATATCCCCACTTCGGTTTACATGTCACTGCTGGAAACAACCGAAGCGCATCTTGAGGGGTTGCACAAATGGACCGGTCTGCGCAAGAGAATCCTCAAGCTCGATGAAATCGCCCCTTACGATATGCTCTGCCCGCTCTTTGCCGAGAAAGACTATGACATTCCTTACGATCAGGCAGTAACGCAGACGCTTGACGCACTGACGCCGCTGGGGGATAAATATCAGGACAAACTACGGGAGGCATTCGACTCGAGGTGGGTCGATGTATTCGAAACGAAGGGAAAAACCAGTGGCGCTTACAGTTGGGGGAGCCACTCGGTCCATCCGTTCGTTTTGATGAACTATAATAACACTGTCGAGAACATGTTCACGCTGGCGCACGAGATGGGCCATGCGATGCACAGCTATCTTTCCAATTCCACTCAGCCGTATCCCAAGGCCCAGTATTCGATTTTTGTGGCCGAGGTAGCCTCGACTCTCAACGAGGGTTTTCTCCTTCGCTACCTGTTGAGCAAAGCGAAAACCAAAAAAGAAAAGCTGTATCTGCTCAACCGCCATATCGATAACACTATGGGCACTTATTTCCATCAGGTGATGTACGCCCGCTTCGAACTGGCCATCCACGAGCACGTAGAGAGCGGGCAGGCCCTCTCACCGGAGGCGTTGACAGAGCTGTGGGCGGACCTTACCAAGGGTTATTATGGGCCGGCTCTTACGCTTGATGAGCTTTCGACTTTCAAGTGGGCGCGCATCCCGCACTTCTACCTGACTTTCTATGTCTATCAGTATGCTACATCGTATGCCGCCTCGCAGGCGATAATGGAGATGATCGTCAGGGGCGAACCGGGAATTATGGACCGCTACCTGGAGCTTCTCAAATCAGGCGGCAAAGATTACCCGATTGAGCTTCTGAAGGCCTGCGGCGTGGACATGACTACCTCGGCTCCTTTCGAGGCAACGCTCAAGCTGTTTGCCGAGCAGGTCGATGAAGTGGAGAAACTGGCCGGATAGGGTGGGTGAGGCGGCATTCGTAGCGGGGTGCCCGCTGAAATATAAGTAGCAACATTGTTCTTTGGCGCCGGGAGTATGTTGCGGACTGCCGGCAATGACAAATCCCTTTACAAAATCCGGCTAACGGCCTAAATTGGTGGGTTATTTGAGGAAAGTTACCTATGAAATTCGACCCGTTAAAAGATAATTTCTCGCTACCGAAAGCTGAAGAAGAAGTTCTCAAGTTTTGGGACGACAATAACGTCTTCCACAAAGCCAATGATATGGCCAACGACCGGCCGCATTTTGTATTCTACGAAGGCCCTCCCACAGCCAACGGTCGGCCCGGCATTCACCATGTTATCTCGCGCACAGTCAAAGACTTAATCTGCCGCTACAAGGCCATGCAGGGCTTTCGCGTGGACCGTAAGGCCGGTTGGGATACTCACGGACTTCCGGTGGAGATCGAAGTCGAAAAACAACTCAAGTTAACCAGCAAAGCCCAGGTACTCGAGTACGGTATCAAAGAGTTCAACAGCAAATGCCGTGAGTCGGTTTTCAAGTATCTGGACGAATGGAACCTGATAACCCGCCGCATCGGCTACTGGCTGGATCTCGATGATGCCTATGTCACTCTGAAGAACGAATATATCGAAACCGTCTGGTGGATACTGAAGAACTTCTATGACCGCGATCTTATCTACAAGGGGTACAAGACCCTTCCGTATTGCCCCCGTTGCGGCACCGGGCTTTCATCGCACGAGGTCGCCCAGGGGTATGAACTGGTCAAAGATCCATCGCTGTACGTAAAAGTGAAAGCGGCCGACGACGACTTCTCATATCTGGTCTGGACGACCACCCCGTGGACGCTGCCCTCGAACGCCGCCCTGTGTATGAAAGCTGATGCCGACTATGTCAAGGTCGAGTACGAGGGTGAGAAGCTGGTACTGGCCGAGGCTCTGGTGTTTAAGGTCTTTGGCGGCGATGCCGAGGTAGCGGTTCTCGATCGGTATAAAGGGAAGGACTTTCTCAAGCGCAAATACACACCGCTGTTCGATACTTTCAAAGAAGATACTGACAAGGCTTTTTATGTCATAAATGGTGACTTTGTTACTCTCGAAGATGGTACTGGTATTGTTCACATAGCTCCCGGATTCGGCGCCGATGACTACGAAGTGGGTAAGGAGCATGGTCTTCCGGTCTTTCAGGCAATTGAAGCCAACGGTATGTTCAAAGACTTCGCGAAGCCTTATGACGGCATGTTCATCAAAGACGCAGATCCTATAATCATCAAGGACCTGAAAATAGCCGGCCGGCTTTTCAAAAAGGAGCTGTACGAGCACAATTACCCGTTCTGCTGGCGGTGTGATTCACCGTTGATCTACATAGCTCAGCCGTCGTGGTATCTCAAGACGACCCGGTTCAAAGACCAGCTTATCAAAAACAATAACGATATCAATTGGCATCCCGATGATATCCGCACCGGCCGGATGCTCAACTGGCTGGAAAACAATGTCGACTGGTCGCTCTCGCGCGAGCGGTTCTGGGGTACGCCAATTCCCATCTGGATTTGCGAGGACGACAAATGCGGCAAGCAGCGGGCGGTCGGATCGATAGAACAACTTCGCAAAGAAGCCGTTAGTCTACCCGATGAAGTAGACTTGCACAAACCGATGATGGACGATGTCAGGCTGACCTGCGAATGCGGCGGGACCATGAAACGCATTCCCGAGGTTGTCGATGTCTGGTTCGATTCGGGGGCAATGCCTTATGCCCAGTGGCATTATCCGTTCGAAAACAAAGAGGAATTCGAGAAAAAATACCCGGCGGACTTCATCTCCGAGGCGGTTGACCAGACCAGAGGATGGTTCTACTCGCTGCTGGCTATTTCGACTCTACTGTTTGACAAGGCACCTTTTAAGAATGTTGTGGTGCTTGAGTTCATTCTGGACCTCGAAGGCAAGAAAATGTCCAAGCACAAGGGGAATGTGATTGATCCTTTTGTTACGGTGGACAAATTCGGGGCCGACCCGGTTCGGTGGTATCTGGTTTCAACGTCGAATCCGTGGTTGCCGACCAAATTCGGACTGGATGGCCTTGCCGAGGTGGTACGCAAGTATTTCGATACCCTTCGCAACACCTACTCGTTCTTTGCGATTTATGCCAATATTGACAAAATTTCCGAGAGGGCCGAAGCCGATGGAGTCACGATAGATGCCTTTCTCGAAAAGAGGGCCGGCGAGCCGGAACGGTTCGACCGCTGGATTGTCTCCAAGTATAACAGCCTCGTGAAAGACGTGACGGAGTCGTTTGACGGTTACGAGATTACCCGCCCGGTCAGGGCTATTCAGCATTTCGTGATTGAAGAACTGTCGAACTGGTATGTTCGCAACAGTCGGCGCCGGTTCTGGGCCGAAGAGGATGATCCGTCCAAAATGCGAGCCTACCTGACTCTTTACCGGATGCTGGTCGGTGTTTGCAAGCTCAGCGCCCCGGTCGCGCCGTTTATATCGGAGATGATCTGGAAAGAACTTATGGGAGACTCGCGGGAGAAATACGGTCTTCCGCTGTCGGTTCATATGGACCATTACCCCGTAGCCGATGAATCACTGATTGATACCGAACTCGAAGAGACCATGGATGTTGCTGAGAAGATCGTGTCGCTCGGACGGGCTGCCCGGTCCCGCAAAAATCTCAAAGTACGCCAGCCGCTGTCGCGCTTAATGATAAAATTACCCAACTGGTTGCCCGCAGAGCGACTTCAGGGATTTGTCGATATCGTCAAAGATGAACTCAATATCAAAGAGGTCTCTCCGGAAGAGAATCTCGACCAGCTGGTGACATACTCGGCCAAACTCAATTTCAAGACAGCCGGACCCAAGCTGGGGGCACACGTAAAGCAGGCCGCCGCATTTGTAACATCGCTCGATTCCGACAGCGTGAGAGAATTCGCCCAGACAAAAACCTTGACTTTCGAGGTCGACTCAGAGAAAATTGAATTGTCCGATGAAGAAATAGAGGTTGTAAAGACCGAAAACGATGGCTACGCTGTTGAAAGTGAGGGTCATCTGACGGTAGCCCTGGATATTCGGCTGACCGATGATCTCATTGACGAAGGGTTCGCGCGCGAAATCGTCAACAAAGTACAGAATATGCGCAAAAGCTCCGGCTTTGAGGTTACCGACCGGATTGACATCAAGATTAGCTCCACTGACCGATTGACCGGGGCCGTCAAAAGACACGATGAATTTATCAGAGGTGAAACACTGGCCGACAGTATCTCGTTTCTGAAAGAGAAGTCGTTTGATGGCTGCACCGAATGGAATGTAAATGGCGTTAGTGCCGCTATAGCTGTCATAAGAAGGGACTGCTGATCGGAGTAACAATGAGAAAAACCGAGTTAGAAAAACTAAGAAAACTCCTGCTCGAAAAAAGGAAAGTCCTCTATGAGGAGCTCTCGGCGATGAACGAGAAGCTCGCTCAGACAATCAAGGACTCGACCGGGGACCTCTCGTCCTACTCCTACCATATGGCCGACCAGGGAACGGATGCTATGGAGCGGGAAATGGCTTTTATGCTCAGTTCCAAATCGGGACGGTTTCTGTATCACATCGAGGAAGCACTGAGGCGGATCGACCGTGGAGACTATGGAAAGTGCGTCGGGTGTGGCAAACAGATTGGTTTCGATCGCTTGAAAGCCGTGCCACATGCCCGCATGTGTATCGACTGCAAGTCCGCAGAAGAAGAGAAAAGCCCCGGTAGAAAAAAATAAATTGAAAAAGTTACTCGCACCCGCTATCGCCATTGCCGCCGTCGCTCTTGTCGACCAGATATCGAAGTCGTTGGCTCTCTCGTATCTGACTGATCACTCTCCGGTTGAGATTCTCGGGAATTTCTTCATGCTTACTCTCGTGTACAACGAGGGGGGCGCTATGGGCACAAATTTAGGGTCTCCGGCATATTACTTAATCTCATCCGTTCTGATTCTGGTTTTCCTCCTCTATTACATCTATACGCATCGCCAAACATGTTATATTACTCTTCCATTGGGGCTTATAGCCGGAGGGGCGATCGGCAATATAATCGACCGCTTACAGTACGGCCGCGTGATAGATTTTCTCGATTTCGACTTTTTCGATATTGACCTCTTCGGGTATCAACTGCAGCGCTGGTGGACATTCAACATCGCTGATGCTGTCATCAGTTGTTCCATTGTGTTTCTGGTGATAAAAATCCTCTTCTTCACCAAGGCGCCGGCGGATTCTTCCCCAGAGAATACACCGGTAGCCTGACGTAGCGTACTTGATCTCCCGACAATTTTTACGTACGCAACGCGGTCCGGATACACGTCATGCCGCAGTCTAACCTGTACGGTTTTGCGTCTCCACCGGGGAGAACACTTCAATGATAGAAGTAAAACTCATTGGACCGAACAGAGGTATGATACACCGTAGCAAGAATAACATTAAAGACAACTTCTTTAGTACGGATGCAGATCGATATTTGATTGTGTTGTTCGTATCTCGAATGCGGCAGGATGCGTTCGTTGTTCGCAGTGTATACCACACTCTCTATTTGGAAACAGTGTGAGGTGATGTTTTCACGAGAGTGCACTCCTGTAATGGTGCTTTTGTTCGTTAGCGAAATGTTAGCTGGATAAGTGTATGTTAACAACAAAGTTTTTCGTTCGGGAAAGTTAAACTTGACCGTCGCTCAGAATGATGTCCCGTCGGGCGTTTTTTGTTCCCCGTCTAAGGCTCTATCAAGCAAGCGCTTTAGAAAAACCCGAATTAATGTTTGTGGGCTCGCTTGACGACACCCCTCTCTTACTCTATTAATTAGCATGAAATTAGACAGGCCCCGGATTGTTGACAGATTGTGGGTAAGTATAGATGACAAGCTGAAACCGCTTACCCTGCTTCACTTTTTATTTACCTAATTAAAGAAAAATTGTTGATAAACATGTTAATAACTTTTATCGAGCCAGCCTCGCATCGATATAACTTACTAAAAGAGAATAGAAAAACTTTCACTGGCTTTGTGGACAACCACGAGGGGGAAAACTGCCTTGTACGAAAGAGTAACTAATTCAAACCAGTGGGATGATTGCCTCAACTACCTTTCGCACCGCGTGAAGGAGCAATCATTCAAGACCTGGCTGAAACCTACTAAGGGAGAGCCGGGCACCAATGGAGACTTCAGGGTTGCCGTCCCCAATCAGTTCGTCGCCGACTGGATCAAAGCACACTTTAACGACCTGATTGAGGAGGCGCTGAACGAGGTCTCCGGCCGCAGGTATTCTGTGGCATATGTCATTAACAAACCGGCCGACGATGAACCTCAAACCATGCTCAACCTGAATTCCGTGCAGAAAGCACAGGGTGATGTTGTCGGGGTTCCGGCGGGGGCTAACCAGCACAACCTCAGTGGCAAATACAACTTCGACTCGCTGGTGGTCGGCGATTTTAACCAGTTCGCCTGCGCCGCAGCAACGGCCGTATCCGAAGCGCCGGGTATGACCAAATACAACCCGCTGTACATATACGGCGGCACGGGACTCGGGAAAACACACATTGTACAGGCGATCGGGCATCGCATTCTGGAGTTGTTCCCCAACAAGAGAGTCATGTACGCAACATCGGAAAAATTTACATCCGATTTTATTGCGTCAATCTCGAACAGCTCCGTGGCCAACTTTACCCGCGTTTATCGTGATGTCGATGTACTTCTTATTGACGACATCCAGTTCTTCACGGGGAAAGAGTCCACCCAGGAACAGTTCTTCCACACGTTTAACACGCTCTACCATCTGGGCAAACAGATAGTGCTTACCTCGGACCGTTCACCAAAGGAGATTAAGGGTCTCGAGGAAAGATTGTTATCGCGCTTCTCATGGGGACTCGTCACCGATCTTCAGGCGCCAGACCTGGAGAATCGCACGGCTATTCTCTACAAGAAGCTTGACTCCGAGGGTATCAGCGTACCGGAGAATGTTATCCGTTTCATTGCGGATAGAATTTCCACCAACATTCGGGAGCTCGAGGGTGCCCTTATACGGCTCCTCGCTTATGCATCCTTGAAGAACGAACCTCTGGACTTGCCACTGGCAGAGAAAGTCCTCTCCGATGCTTTCTCGAGCCGTAAGAAAGAGGTGACTATCGACGCTATCCAGAAGCGGAGCTCGGAGTGTTTTGGAATTGAACCGCACATGATGTGCGCCAAGAAAAAAACATCACGGATCGCGCTGGCCCGTCAGGTGGCAATGTATCTCTCGCGATCGTTAACGGACAATTCGCTTAAGTCAATCGGTGATGCTTTTGGTGGCCGGGACCATTCCACCGTAATCCATGCCTGTGATTTGATATCAAAGAAGATGTCAGTTGATCTCTCGCTCAGGCAGAAAATAGACAAAATATCGGCTGACTTACTCTATTGATATACTGTTGGTTACTATGTGGATAACTTATAAATACAATACCTTTGACATTTCCTGTGGAAAAGAGTATTGTGGTGTTAGTAAATAGTAGATAAGAAATTGGGGTGTGTGAGTATTTATTATAGATACTTAACTTATTGACTTTCAATACTTAAAAGAATTAAAATAGATTATAGACTAGAGAGTTCTCAACATATCAACATACTTATTATTATCTTTAGTTAGATATATATCTAAAGACTAATAAGAAAAGAATGTGGAGATCAATTTTCAGGAGATTTAATAGATGAAGTTTTCCTTACCCAAATCAAAACTGGCGCATTACCTGCAGTATATTCTTCAGGTTGTCCCGACAAAGTCGACTCTGCCGATTTTGACCAATGTTCTGATAGAAGCCCTGGAAAACAAAATTAAGATTTCTGCTACCGACCTTGATATCTCGATCGCAGCTTCGATAGACTGTAAGGTTACCAAGAAGGGCTCAGCATCCATACCGGCACGTATACTGTTCGATATTATAAAAGAATTACCGGAGTCGGAGATTGTTTTTGAAGCTACCGGTCAGCGCATTGAGATTAAGATTCCGAACGGTTCGTATAAGATAGCTTCGGTACCATCGGATGAATTTCCTAAACTGCCGGCCGTGAACACTAAGAAGGAAATAAAAATTGCGGCAGATGATTTAATCGGCATGATTCGTAAGACTACTTTTGCATCTTCCGATGACGAGACTCGCCCGGCACTGAATGGTGTTCTCTGGCAGACCAAGGGAGACAAGATGCAGATGGTTGCTACCGATGGTCACCGTCTGGCAAAAATGGCCGTTGAGAACAAAAAACTCAAAGGCCTATACGACGATGTCATTATTCCTCCTAAAGTTTTGAATCTTATTCCGAAGTTCATTTCGGAAGACGATCAGGAGATTGGTATCATCTTCGGGGAAAATAATATTATTTTCAATCTCAACGATATCATCCTAACCTCACGATTAATTGAAGGTCCTTATCCGAATTTCGACCAGGTTATCCCCCAGAACAACGACAAGAAGATGATCGTGTCCAAAGAAGACCTTGCTCGTGCCGTGCGGCGCGTTTCAATTCTTTCCAACGCCTTAACTCACCAGGTTAAATTTGCGTTGAAAGGAAACTCTCTTACGCTTTCGACCACAAATGCTGACGTCGGTGGTGAAGGTAAGGAAGTGCTCGAATGCGACTACGCCGGCGACGAGATAGAACTTGGCTATAATGCTAATTACATAAATGATATCCTTGGCAAACTGGACAGTGAAGAAGCGGTATTCGAGCTTTCGACATCCGTGGCCGCGGGTATTATTTATAGCCCGGATAAATCAAGGGACGATTTCCTCTGTCTGGTAATGCCCCTACGACTGGCAGATTAGAGGAAAAGACAGATTCTATAAAGTGGCAGATAACGACATGTGTCTGCCATTTTTTTATTTAAGATCATGATTATAGAATCACTGAAAGTAACCGACTTCCGCAATATTGCCAGCCTTGAAATCAATCTATCGCCGGGGGTTAACATCTTCTATGGAGACAACGGTTCCGGCAAAACGAATCTGCTCGAGGCAATTTTCGTATTATATCTCGGTCGTTCGCACCGGGCGGCATCCGAGGCGGTGATGGTTCGCGAGGGGTGCGAGTTTTATCGGCTTGAAGGGCAGGTAAATAGGGAAGGTGAGAGTTTAACTCTGGCTGTAGCCTATCAGCGTGGCGGACGCAAGAGAGTGACAATCGAAAAAGTAGCCGTTAAAATCAGTGAACTCTATGACAACTTCTGCGCCGTTGCAGTTGGTCCGGAAGACAGTGAGATTCTGGCCGGGTCGCCATCTGTGCGCAGGAGGTTTATTGATATTTATTTGTCTCAGTTTTCAGGGAAATACTTGAATTCTCTAACGACCTACCATAAAGTAGTCTCACAGAAAAACGCGGCGCTAAAAAGACGCATGGATCCTTCCCCTTTTAACGAACTTCTGATTGAGTCCGGGGCGGCTGTCATGAAAGACCGCGCCGACTTTCTCAAGAGCGCCGGCAACTCGGCGGCCGAGTATTACCGGCATATTTCCGATGGTGGAGCGATGAAGCTTCAGTATCGGCCATCGGTAAAGCTCGCTGATGACGCGAACACTATCAATGATATCAAGAATGCTTTCCGTGAGGCTCTTGAGAGGGCTTCAGAAAGAGAGCGCGTGATGGAAACCGCTATGGTGGGTGCTCACCGCGACGATATAGATTTTGATATAAATGATCTGCCTGCCCGCTCGCACGGTTCCCAGGGTGAATGGCGAACCGCGGCTATCGCGCTCAAATTGGCCGTATACCATCTTCTCAAGGAGAAACGCGGAGTCCACCCCGTATTGCTTTTAGATGAGATATTTGCCGAGCTTGATTACAAACGTGCCCAGTTGCTGGTGGCCGCCTTTGAGGACTTCAAGCAACTCTTCCTGACCACAGCAGTGGAACCTCCCGGGTTCCTGAAGGAAAACAGTTGTGGCTATCGGGTCGCACACGGAGAAATAGTGGAGGTTTGATAAATGGCGGGACTGACGTTAAAAAATATCTCCAAAGCGTTTGGTGCCCTGAATGTCCTTGATGACATATCGCTGGAGCTTGGCGATGGAGAGTTGTTGGTTTTGCTGGGACCGTCCGGGTGCGGTAAATCCACACTGCTGCGCGTTATCGCAGGCTTGGAGACACCGGACGCCGGTGAGATATATATCAACGACAAGCGAATAGATCATCTGCTTCCGAAAAAGCGCGAAGTTGCTATGGTTTTCCAGAACTACGCTCTCTATCCACACATGACCATAGCCAAGAATCTTGCTTTCCCGTTGAAGGTGTCAGGCGTCAGCAGGCAGGAGATTACGGAACGGGTTGAAAAAGTAGCTGCCATGCTTGGTCTTAGCGATAAGCTGAACGACAAGCCGGGGCAACTCTCCGGCGGACAACGGCAGAGGGTCGCGCTGGGCAGGGCAATTATTCGCAAGCCATCGCTCTTTCTGCTGGACGAGCCACTTTCAAATCTCGATGCCGACCTTCGCGCGCGGATGCGCCTTGAAATAGTGAAACTACAAAAAGATATCAAAACCACCGCTATTCATGTAACGCATGATCAGGCCGAGGCGCTGACCATGGCCGACCGCATAGCGCTGCTGCATCAGGGGAAGCTGGTACAGATTGGCACACCGGAGGAGCTTTACAAGAATCCCAACTCGGTTTTTGCCGCCCGGTTTATCGGCAGTCCCAGGATGAACATAATCTCCGGCCGCATCGAACAGGACACCCTGATTCCCTTCGGACTGAAAGTATCCAGCTTCTATCTGTCCGGCGAGAACGCGGAGCTGTTGATAGGTCTGAGACCGGAGGCAATAGAGATAAGGCCCGGCGGCGAGTATGAAGGTACGGTGATGTCGTGCGAGTACTTTGGCGACAGCTATGTCGTCGAGTTTTATTTCGGCGGGCACGAGCTTGTTCTTTCGGGGGCGAAGAAAGCATATGAAGCCGGCGAGGTGGTGCGATTTAGTTTCGACCGCAAGGAGCTAATGTTTTTCAGCGAAGAAACCCGGTTGCGAATTTAGGGCGAATGAAATGGGTAAGCACCCAGATTAGCAGCGGCAAGTTTTTTACAGACATACAAAAACCAGAGACAGGGAGGAACAATGTCAGTAATAACAATCGCATTTTTAAATCTCGTTATGTCGCTGATACTTCTAGTGGCGTTCTTTGTTGCGGTTTCCCGTCTTGGGGCAATGGTAACGGCGTTGCAGCGCCTCGGAACGATTGTCACGTTGCTGCGGGAGTTGAATAACTCTTGGGGTGAATTTAGGGATTCGGGCTTTGGGGGGCAAATTCCGCAAGAGCGTCTCGAGAGCCTTCTGCCTGAATCGATGACGTGTCTGGCTTGTGGCGAGGAAGTTGACCTCAGCTTTGGGCAGAGACTCTTTCGGCGCTTTAAGTGTCCAGAATGTGGTGTGCCCAACGATCTGAACGATTCGTTAGCATGAGAGTGGGAGTTCTACGGCATAGGATGCGCTATTGTCGTTTTTGGCAGCGGCTACAGAAATGAGCCGACCGCGAGCCTATTTTTTCTCTCACAATCGGTCTTCCACAGCGCGGGCAGGGCTGTGCCTCCCGCCCGTACGCTTTCAGGTATTTCTGAAAACTCCCCGGCTGGCCGTTCACGCCGGCATACGTATCAACCGACGTTCCCATTTTGCCGATAGCCATCTTGAGCAATCTCTGTATGTGAGCGTGGAGCTCTGCGAGTTTCTTCTTTGACACTGATGATGTCAGCCTCCTGGGGTGTATGCGGGCAGCGTAGAGTGCCTCATCGGCGTATATGTTCCCCAGTCCCGCAATGAACGATTGATCCATAAGAGCCGGCTTGATCATCCTCCCCCGCGATTGGCACAACGACACAAAAGAGTCAGTGTCAAGTTCAAGCGGTTCGGGGCCCAGCTCTTTTAGTCCCTTTTGCTGCCAGAGTTCGTCGTTGGAAAAGAGGCGGAGTCTTCCGAAGCGGCGGTAATCGTTGAATCTCAGAGATGGAGACTGTTTTTCTGTCCCCAGAGCGTCGAGATAAAATGTGACCAGGTCGTGTTTGTCGTATGGCTGCGAGTTCTCATAGAAATAGAAGTGACCGGTCATTTTCAGGTGTACCCACAGGGTAAGATCGCCAGAGAGGTCAATCAGAATATTCTTGCCGCGTCTGTTGACCGAAAGGATTTGTTTGGCCTTGAGCAGACGCGCAAAAGAACGTGGCTTGAGAGATTTGCTCACCACGATTGAAGCGGGCGGAGCGCAAACGCGAACCCGGGTGATAGTGCGACCGAGAACCGTGTCGCGCAGCCCCCTGACCACTGTTTCTACTTCGGGAAGCTCAGGCACGCCGGCTACACCTGTTTGCCGTTTAAGACATCTTTGAGGAATTGACCGGTGTAAGAGTCTCGCGTTTTGGACACGTCTTCCGGCGTGCCGACCGCGATGATACGACCACCATCGTCACCCCCCTCGGGGCCGATATCGATTATCCAATCAGCGGTCTTGATAACATCGAGATTGTGCTCAATAACCAGAACCGTGTTGCCGCGTTCCACCAACTCGTTTAGAACTTTCAGGAGCATTTTGATATCTTCGAAGTGCAGCCCTGTGGTGGGTTCATCGAGAATATACAGGGTGCGTCCGGTAGCTACTTTAGACAGCTCAGTCGCGAGCTTAACCCGCTGGGCCTCGCCGCCGGAGAGGGTGGTTGCCTGTTGACCGAGATGTATATATCCCAAACCGACACTGAGAAGAGTCGATAGTTTATTCTTGATACGGGGAATATTCTCAAAAAACGCGAGTGCTTCGTCAACTGTCATGTCGAGCACATCGGCGATGTTCTTACCCTTGAAAGTCACTTCGAGAGTTTCGCGGTTGTAGCGCTTACCTTTGCATACTTCGCAAGGGACATAGACATCGGGGAGGAAATGCATTTCAATTTTGATTATACCGTCACCCTCGCAGGATTCGCACCGCCCCCCTTTGACATTGAAGGAAAAGCGTCCCGGCAGGTAGCCGCGCGCCTTTGCTTCCGGCAGTCCGGCGTAGAGGTCGCGGATGTGGGTGAACAGGCCGGTGTAGGTGGCGGGGTTGGACCTGGGGGTGCGGCCGATTGGTGATTGATCGATATCAATGACCTTATCGATATTTTCCAGACCATCGATTTTTTCATAAGGCAACGGCGCTGTACGGCTATTATAGAACCGACGGGCCAAAACGCGATACAGCGTTTCGTTTATGAGCGTAGACTTGCCGGAACCGGAAACGCCGGTCACGACAACCAGACAGCCGAGAGGGATATCTATATCGACTTTCTTGAGATTATTCCCCGTCGCTCCGGACAAATTGATGACGTCACCGTTTGATTTTCGTCGCTCTTTCGGCGTCTCGATTTTCTTCTTGCCGCTCAAGTACTGACCGGTAATTGAGGTTCTGGCTTTCTTGATATCACCGGGTTTTCCCTGGGCCACCACGTGTCCGCCATGAATGCCGGCGCCGGGGCCGAGATCGATTACATAGTCGGCGCTCTCAATGGTCTCGCGGTCGTGCTCCACGACAACCACCGTGTTGCCTATATCGCGCAACTCTTCCAGGGTGGCGAGGAGCTTTTTGTTGTCGCGCTGGTGGAGTCCAATCGATGGTTCATCGAGGATATACAATACTCCCACCAAACGGGAACCGATCTGGGTTGCCAGTCGGATGCGCTGGGCTTCGCCGCCGGACAAAGTCGAGGCTGCCCGACTCAGGGTCAGGTAGTCGAGACCTACATCACAAAGAAACCCGAGTCGCTCTTTGACTTCCTTCAGTATCTGCTTCGCGATAATCTGCTGGCGCTTGGACAGGTGGATATCGTTGAAAAATTTGAGGCCCTGCTTGATCGACATGTTCGTGATACTGTCGATTGTCTCGCGGTCGATAATCACCGCCAGGGATTCGGGGCGAAGACGGCTGCCTTTGCATCCGGGGCAGTCCGTAATAGACATATAATTTTCTATCCACTGACGCACACCGCTGGATTCAGTTTGTTTGTAGCGTCGCTCCAGATGCGGAATGACGCCCTCGAAAGTAGCCTCATAGACTCCGGCGCCGCGTCCTCTTCCGGAATTATGCTCGTATTCAAATTCGATCTCGTCCTTGCCCGAACCATAGAGAATAACTTTTTGAATCTGAGCGGGCAGCTTGTCAAACGCTGTGGAGAATTTGAAATCGTAGTGTTTGGCGATTCCTTTGAGCATATAGCGGTACCAGTTCGACATATCGGCCCCGCCCCAGGGGCGTATAGCACCACCGTTGAGGGAGAGTGATTTGTCGGGGATGACCAGATCCGGGTCTATCACCATCCTTTGTCCGAGACCATCGCAAATCTGGCAGGCGCCGAAAGGGGAGTTGAACGAGAACATGCGCGGCGTCGGCTCTTCGTAGCTGATATGACAGTTGAGGCAGGCAAACTGTTCGGAAAACAGAAGGTCCTTACCTTTGATATTGATCAGCACGGTTCCCTGCGCCACTTTCAGGGCTGTTTCGACTGAATCCGCAAGACGCCGTCTTGATTTGGCCTTTACTATCAAACGATCCACGACAGCTTCGATAGTGTGCTTCTTTTTCTTATCCAGGGCAATATCGCTGTCGGTTTCCACAACCTCGCCGTCAATGCGGAGGCGGACAAATCCCTCCCGCTGAGCTTCCTGTATGAATTCTTTGTGTTCCCCTTTTTTGCCTCTCACCAGCGGGGCCAGCACCATCAAGCGCGTCCCTTCTTCAAATGTCAGCACCGAATCGACTATCTGCTCGGCGGTCTGCTGCGTTATCGGCTGACCACACTTCACACAATGCGGGGCGCCGATGCGGGCAAACAACAACCGGAGGTAATCGTAAATTTCGGTGACCGTTCCGACAGTTGAACGCGGATTCTTGGGCGTGCCGCGCTGCTCAATGGAGATAGCCGGTGAGAGACCTTCGATAAAATCCACATCGGGCTTTTCCATAAGCCCTAAAAACTGACGGGCGTAAGCTGACAGCGACTCTACATAGCGCCGTTGTCCTTCGGCGTAAATAGTGTCGAATGCCAGGGAGCTTTTGCCTGAGCCGGAGAGTCCCGTAATCACAGTCAGGGTATTGCGGGGGATTTTGACATCGATATTCTTGAGGTTATGTTCCCGCGCCCCCTTGATATGGAGGAACTCCTGATTTTTCTGATATTTTCCGTTCTTCTTAGCCATTTTTCGTCCAAAATAGTCCAGTCTGTAAATATACTAAATCTCGCCACCTGCGAAAGCGGAAATCGGCGCTCAGTTATCACTTTCTTTTGTACCTGACTTCAACCGCAGTTGGCTCCTGCCGGTTTCATTCCAAAATCGAAAATGCTTGACAATGCGAACGCCGGGCTTAACTTAGGAATCCTATGCACGATAAACACCAGGAATTCTTCGACGCTCTGGCGGCTGAATGGGATTTGATGTTCACGGCCGAAGATCTTGAACGCCTCACCCATATCGTTGACAGGTTAGGGGTTAAAAAGGGGATGGATGTCCTTGACCTGGGTTGTGGCACCGGAATCCTGTTTGATATGCTCCGGCGGCAGGTATCGGCTGACGGTTCGGTGACGGGTGTGGACTTTTCCTACGAAATGGCTCAACAGGCGCACCGAAATTTCCCGTTTTCGAACGTTAATGTGGTCGATGGTGATGCTGTCAGCCTGCCGTTTGCCGATTCCACTTTCGATATGGCCGTGGCCTTTTCGGCATTTCCTCATTTTTCAGACCAGCAGAAGGCTATCGATGAAACCCACCGGGTCTTGAAAAACGGTGCCAAGTTTTACATCATTCACCTGATTTCTTCCAAAGAAGTATCGGAGATTCACCATCGCATCGGCGGTATTGTTGCCGACGACGAGATTCCGCCCGAAGACCGGCTGCGGAGTATGCTTAACAGCAGCAAGTTCGCCGAGATAGATATCGAGGACCACCCCGGCCTCTATCTTGCCATAGCAGTGAACTCCAAGTAGGCTCCGCAAGGTGAGCGCCCCCCAACCCAGAATACGTTTTATCACTCATGTGGCACTGTATCTGGCTCTCGCAGTACTGCTGCCACTGGGTTTCCATGCTTTCGGAGTCGGCGGCCGAATTTTTCTGCCGATGCACATCCCTGTTTTGCTCGCCGGGTTTTTGACCGGACCCTGGTGCGGGCTGATTGTCGGCCTGCTCGGTCCATCCGCATCGTTTCTGCTGACCGGCATGCCTCCTACCTATGCAGTGCCGCTCATGACGATGGAGTTGGCCATCTACGGCCTGATCGCCGGCATGGCCTATCAAAAGCTCAAACTCAATATCTATGTAGCCCTTCTGGCTGCCTTGATACTGGGAAGACTCATGTTCGCCGTGGGGCTTTTTGTACTGGGAAGATTTATGGAGCTGCCTTACACCGCTGCCGTGTTTTTCTCATCCGGTGGCGCGGTAGTGGCCGGTCTGCCGGGTATTGCGGTTCAGATAGTAATCATACCGGTTATAGTTGCCGCCCTGAAAAGATACCGCAAGAGCGTCTGACTTTATTCTTTCACTACCGTTACTTCGCCGCTGGTAACGACCCGACGTTGCCCATCCTTTTCAATTATCAACGCCCCGGTAGCATCAATATCAACCGCTTTGCCCTCCACGATGTGGTTGCCGAAACTCAGCTTCACGTTCTGGCCTATCAGCGATGAGTACTTGATAATTCTTTTTCTCGAGCGGCTCAGTTGCCCTTTTTGATAGCGAAGATACTCGCTTTCGAAGTTTGTCAGGAACTGCCGGAGCAGCTCCAGCCGGGGAGCTTTCCTGCGATTTATCGCCCGCAATGAGGTCGCTATAGGTTTCAACTCGGGCGGGAAATCCTCGGGCTTGTGGTTGACGTTGATGCCAACGCCTACCACTACATAATCTACTTTATTTCTGTCGGCGGACAGTTCGGTCAGGATTCCGGCAACTTTCCTGCCGTTGACGTGAATATCGTTGGGCCATTTTATTTTTACTTCGCCCGGCGTGTGCTTATTGATAGCGTCCGCCAAAGCCAGGGCGGTCATCACAGCCAGTCCCGGAGCTGCTTCAGGGCGGAATTTCGGCTTGAGGATTATCGATACATAGATTCCTGCCCTCGATGGCGAGAACCATTGCCTTCCCAGACGACCCCGTCCTCTGGTCTGCATCTCTGCGGTGACTATTGCCCCTTCAGTTGCGTTGGTCTGGGCGAGTTGTGCGGCAATGTCGTTGGTGGATTTTACGGACTGGTAGGCGTGAATTTTCCGGCCAATGAACTTTGTCGGCAGGTGGTATCTAACCTCTGTCCCGGTCAACGAATCCGGCGCCGCCACGAACGCAATCTGCCCTTTGGTTTTCTTGCGAATCTTGTATCCCAGCTTCTTTAGTTGACCGAGCGACGCAAAGATGTCATCGGCTTGCACTTTGAAAGCTTTTTGCAGCGAAGCGATCGACACCGGTTTTCCCGGACGACGGCGAATCCTCGAGAGGATATCGTCAGCCAATTTTTCCAGATCCGTGCCTGTCATAGGTGATTATTCGACAACTGTCATGGAGAAATCACTCGCTTTGGCCGAGTGTGTGATAGAACCCACCGATACAAAATCAACTCCGGAAGCCGCGATAGCGGCAACCGTATCGAGAGTCACGTTCCCCGATGCCTCCAGCTCGACCTTCGGATTGAGACTCCGAGCCAGTTTCACCAACGTTGCCAGAGACTGTGGAGATTGGTTGTCCAGCAATAATCGCGTAACACCCGCATCGATAGCTTCTTCGACCTGACCTTCGTTGGTGACTTCCACTTCGATGCCGACCTCTTCGGCTTTCATCTCGAACTGAAGGCGGAATTCGGCCGTGCCGAGATACTCTCTGGTTTTTTCAACGGCGCTTTTTATGGAGCCGGCCGATGAAATATGGTTGTCCTTGATAAGAATCATATCATAGAGACCGAACCGGTGGTTACATCCTCCGCCGTGGACAACCGCCGCCTTCTCAAGATAACGCCAGCCGGGTGTGGTCTTGCGAGTGTCAAGAATCCGGCATGATGTTCCTTTGGTTTTGTCGACAAACTGGCTGGTGAGTGTGGCTATGCCGCTCAGATGAGCCAGAAAATTTATGGCGGTACGCTCGGCGGTGAGAACAGTCTGGTTGAAACCATCGATTTCCATAATGATATCGCCGCGAGCAAACGGTTCTGAATCTTTTTTGAGCGGCCGGATGACATTGGCCGAGTCGACTATGTCAAATGCGATGAGCGCCGGTTCAACCCCGGAAAGAACACCGTTTGACTTGGCCGTTATCTTAGCTTTGATCGGACCGGGCTCAAGACAGGCAATTGACGTCAGATCACCTTTGCCGACATCTTCGTCCAGAGCGGCCTTGACCAGGCGGCAAACAGTGCCATAATGTTCTTTGTCCATTCCACTCACCCAAAAAGGTTACTGTTGGCAACGACTTGTAGGACTATTATATTCCATTTGTGCCACGAAAAAAATCAAAAAATGAGCCGGTTGCTGTTCTGGGCTACGGTTCTCAAGGGCGAGCCATCGCCCTCAATCTCAGAGATTCCGGCTTCCCGGTAATAATTGGTCTCAAAGGCCGCTCAGCCACCAGAAAATTGGCTGCGAGCGATGGTTTCCGAAACATTTTGACTGTCGCCGAGGCTACCCGCGCTGCCTCGACCATCTGTTTCGCCCTGCCGGATCATCTTCACGGACGTATCTTCAGCAGAGAAATCCGCAAGAACTTGAATGAAAACTCGACCCTTGTCTTCCTCCACGGGTTCTCCGTTCACTTTGGCTTTGTCTTGCCGCCTGAGACCTGTGATGTAGTTATGGTGGCCCCTCATGGCCCCGGCGTGAGCGTCCGCCAGAAGTACCTTACCGACAGGTCCCTTTCCGGATTCTATGCGGCGAGTCAGGATTACTCGGGGAGGGCCTTGAAAAAGGCCTCAGCCCTTGGGGTAGCAATAGGCATCCGACGAGACCGGCTTATCAAGACTACATTCGAACATGAGGCTATAGGTGATCTGTTCGGCGAACAGGCGGTACTCTGCGGAGGGCTGACAGAGCTCATTCTCAACGGTTTTGAGTTACTTGTCAAAAAGGGGATCCCGCCGGAAAACGCGTATCTCGAAGTAGCATATCAGCTTGACCTGATTATTCATCTTATAAAAACTTACGGAATCGAGGGGATGTACGACCGAATTTCTGTCACGGCTCGCTACGGTTCCGCGAAATCCGGCAAAAAGGTTATAGATAAAGCAGTTAGGAAGAACATGGAGCGGCTGTACGAGGATATAGAATCCGGCAGATTTGCCCGCCGCCTCAACCGACTTGAACCGTCAGATATCACTCAACTTCGCAGACTAATAAAATCAAGAATCAGTCCATCTTTCGAAAAAGCCGCCCTTAAGCACGCCAAATAGTTATTTAACAAAGTCTTACGGCACGATCCGGCACTTGTCGAGTCTACTTTAGACAGATAAGATATTTCTATCCTTGTGAAAAAAAGCACAAATTTTGTTTTGATTATGACATTCTCATGACAAACACTTTCCCCCCGGTCATTAAATTCAGTCTGAGTTAACAAAAGGTGAGAATATTAAAATGAAAACTGCTTCCTGTCTCTTTTCGATTTGTCTGATTGCCGCCCTGACCGCGACATACGCCCCGGTATCGGCGGGTGAGCTTTCCGGACGAATAGTGGATGCGGAAACGAAGAACTTTATACGGGGTGTGAATGTACGCATTGTCGAAACCGGTCGTGTCGTTGAAACCGACAAACGCGGGATGTTCGTTTTTAATAAGCTCGATGATGGCCGGTATCATCTGATTGCTACCCATGTATCCTATGATATCAGTGACACTCTTCTGGCGGATGTCTCCGGCAAGAGCACTGTCGACATTAAGCTCAAGCCGTCTCCGTGGGTATTAAACGATGTCGTTATCACCGGAACGCGCTCACCGCATCTTCTGAAAGATGTTCCTGTCCAGACCGAAGTCGTCACGAAGCGCGATTTCGAGCGCACCGGCGCAACGACTGTCGACGAAGCGCTGGCGTCATCAATCGGCATTACCATCAATGAAGACCTGTCCGGCCAGGGTGCGACCATTCGCGGCATCGAGGGAGACCGGGTATTGATACTTGTCGATGGTGAACGAGCGGTGGGACGCGTGCGCGGATCCATTGATCTGAGCCAGTATTCGCTGAATAATGTCGAGAAGATTGAAATTGTCAAGGGGACCGGCTCGACACTGTACGGGTCCGATGCTATGGGTGGTGTCATCAACATCATTACCAAGAAGCCATCGACCAATATCACCAACGCCAACGTCTATTTCGATTACGGTACCCATACCAGCTTCAACCCGTCGGTAGACGTTGAGTACGGCAATGACCGAACCGGCGCGGTGCTTGGCGGCAAACTTTTTTCGACCGATGGTTTCGATCTCGACCCGAGCACGCCGCATACTAACGGGCAGGAGAAAATCGACCGTTGGAATTTATCCGGCAAGGTCCGGCACAAGTTGTCTGAGAAGTGGGATCTTACCGGATCCACTCGCTTCATGCACGAGAATCGCGATTGGATCGAATCTGAGGTTATCGAGATAAATACCCTGCGTGACACCACCTACACTTATGATGACGAAGAGATAAATAAGCGCTACGAGGCATCAACCACTCTGGGTTATCTGTCGGGTGACAAGTACTCGATGAATTTCCGCCTGTTCGGTACCTACTATGACCACGTCTGGAACAAGTATAGCAACGAGTACTGGATCGATACATCGAAAACGGAAGATGTTTTCATTGAGGCGTCTTATAACGCCAATTACGCTATCGGTCAAGAACATATCGCCACTTACGGGTTGGAATACAACTATCAGGATCTCAAGTCCGATGAGCTGGTGGATGGTTCCGAAGCGGACCAGTCTGCCGCCGGGTATCTTCAGTATGAATACTCACCGCACCCGTCGTGGAATTTCGTTTCGGGCGTGCGCTATGAAAATCACAGTTCGTTCGGTGGTCACGTGAACCCGTCTTTGAACGTAATGTTCAAACCAACCGAACAGGTGAAGCTTCGCGGATTTGTCGGCCGCGGCTTCAGGGCGCCATCAATCAAACAGCAATATTTCATATTCGATCACACCGCTGCCGGCTATATCGTATACGGCGGCTCGGCAGTCAGTTCCGTCGACCTGGATTTGGGTGGTCTCGAAGTTGAGGACCTCAGGCAGGAGAACTCGATTAATAGCTCGATTTCCGCCGAGTTCTCATACGGTACTATCGGACTGCACCGGTTGACATACTTTTACAATCACCTCGAAGACCTCATTGATTTCACGCTGGTGGGTTTCCCTGATCCATACTGGCGCGGTGTGTATGTGTACCAGAATATCGAGACAGCTATCACCCAGGGTCTCGAGTGGGAATCGCGGGTGCGTCTTTCCAAATCGTTCGATTTATCGTTCTCTTATAACTATCTCTATACGCGCAATCTGGAGACGCAGGAGAAGTTGATCAACCGCCCCGATCATACTGTCAAATTTTATTTCACGGGTATGATCGATCACTGGAATGCCGGGGCAAGTTTCTGGGGCGATTTCCAATCGAAGAAACTCTGGGTGCCGCGTTCCAACACCGGTGGCAACGAGGGTGGGGCCCAGTATGCTCCGCAGCGGACGACTCTGAATCTCAACTTATTCAAGAGATTCGAAAACGGCCTGGAAACGTTCCTCACGTTCGAGAACCTGCTCGATGAAACGAACATTGACTATGGCTACTGGCCTGGTTTGCAGGTCTTTGCCGGAATAAAGTTTAATCTTTCTAATAACTAATATTTTAGGAGTGTCTGATGAAACAGTTGTTAATCTTATTTTCCCTGCTGGTTCTCGTTTTAGGGACGGTGGGCTGTAGCGATGACGAAAGCAATCCGGTCACGCCACCACCCACGCCTACGGGCACCGCTACCACGACATGGAACGCGACCGGCGAATACTGGAGCAGTACGGTTGACGCTGCCGACTATGACGATTATATGCATTTCTCATTTGCAACGCTGGATACGGTAACGGGCGCGGTTTCCAAAACTCTTGCCGATTCATGGGATATTGCTTTCCGTCGCGAAGTGATCAAACTTAACGGCGGCACCTCGACCGTGAACAACGGCGATGTCGAAGGAGCCGATCTGGGATTGGTCGACTATGATGCTGTCACTATCGATGATACCACAGGCGTCACCTGGGTTTCAGATTTTATCGATTTCTTCATCGATGAGTGGTATGTGTACAACCCGACCACCCATCAGTTAACCATGAACCAGTATGTGTATTCTATGCTTGATGCTTCCGGTGAGCACTACTTAAAATTCCAGGTTGACTCGATTGTTGGCGCCGGTCAGCCGCCGAGCATGGGAACAGTGTGGCTGAAATACTATTATCAGGACACGGTGGGCGTAAGAAGACTTGCCGGTGATTGTGTTGAAGCCTCTATTGAAGTCGGTTCCGAAGCTGGATATTTCGACTTTTCCTCCGGCGCTGAGGCCAGCCCGGCCGATCCGTCTGAGTCGGACGAATGGGACATCGCCTTCTATGCCTATGACATAATGCAAAACAGCGGTCCCAACGGCTCCGGCGAATGCGCCGCTTTCCTGGCCTGGGGTGAACTCGATGATCCGACCGATATCGATGCTTTTATCGAGCAGCCCGCGGGCGCACCGCTGTTTCCCGATATCCCCGGCTCTGCTTTAACCGAATGGTACAACTACAATGGAACAACCCATCAATTGACCTCGAAATCGCATGTCTACCTGATAAGGACCGGCCTGATGGTATACAAGCTGCGAATCGAAAGCTACTATGAAGATATCGGTGGTGTTCCGGTCAGCGGTCATTACACCTTTATTTGGAACGAATTGTAAGAGACGGACCTCTTACTTTCTCACCAGGAGCCCTCTGAGCTTAGTGCTCAGGGGGCTCTTATGTGCTGAGCGCCTGCTGTTTGCCCGCGAGTTTTAACGTTGACGGCCTCAGAGCGCGGGTTTAGATTTCAGACCAACATGAGGACATTTATGAAAAATCTATTGGTTCTTCTGGCAGTGCTGCTGTTTGCGGTGGCCGCATACTATATTTATGACACTCTGAGGGAAAGAACGTACCCCGAACAGCTTGGCGAGATAATTTATTTCGAAGACCAGCGAGTCCTTTCACCTGAGTTGACCAAATATCTTGAAAGCGACAACGCTGACCTTCGCGCCAGAGCTGCGCTGGCTATCGGGCGGATTGGCGCCCCCGGATGCGGGCAGTTGCTCTATGATCTGATAACATCGGACAGTAGCATGGATGTTGCTGCCCTGGCAGGTTTTGCCATCGGCTTGACCGGCGAAAAGAAATTCGCCGCTGACCTGCTCGATCTGGCTCTCGACCTTCCATCGAAAGTAACGGTCAGACTTGTCGAGGCGGCCGGTCGCCTTACCGATACCACTATGACCGCCGAGACCGATGCCATTGCCGATTTTCTCTTTCATCCATCTCCCGAAGTTCGTTCGGCTGCGTGTATGGCTCTCTTTCGTGCCGGGGCATTATCGAAAGGGCCACAATTGACTCAGTTCGTAATGGCGGAGCCGGACGAAGAGGTGCAGATAGCCGCGCTTTATGCTTTAGCCCGGTCAGGCGTAGTCGACGCACAACCTGTTTATGAAAAATACATTGCCGATGCGGACCCGTATGTCAGAACCCTCGCTGTGCGCGGTATCGGGCGGTCGGACAGCGCGGAGGCTGTTCACTATCTTACAATAGCGCTCAATGATAGTGATCCGCGAGTGGTGGTTCAGGCTATAGGTGAGTTGTCGAATAAGAAAACGCCCGAAGCTATGTCGAAGCTGGTAAAAAAGCTTGGCACGGTGACTGATGAGAAGCTGAAAGTAGAGACAATCCAGGCTCTCACCGGCCAGGAAAATCCCGGAGCGGTCGATATCGTGAACGCTATTCTATCTGCTCAGCCATCGGTAAATGTCACCGTTGCGGCGATCGGATACCTGGCAACGATCCAGAAAGACCGGGCGGTCATGCTTATTGATTCACTGCAGACTGTGGACAATCAGCAAATTAGAGCTGCCTGCGCCGATGCGTATGTCGCTATCGGGACGGAGGGTATCGTTTCGAGGTTGGCCGTACTATTTAATGACAACAGCCCGCTGGTCCGTATGACTGCCTTCTACGGGTTGGTAGGACTGGATAGCGGCAATGTCGATTTCTATCTGGGAAAAGCGCTCGAAGATTCAGTCTACGTGATGCCCATCGTGGCGATTGATGAAATCAAGACCCGTCGTCTTGCCTCTTATCTTCCAAAGCTCAAGAGTCTGGTTGAGGCGGGCCCCCGGACCAACAAAGACATCCGCGCGGCCATAGTTGACTGCTCCGAAGCTTTCATAGGTGACAGTATTGCGACTGTCGATACCCTCGCCAGGCAGATTCTTATCGCCGGCATACTCGATACGGACTATATTATACGCCGCACGGCAGCAGGGATTTACAAAGACAAGCTCAATGAAGATCGTTACAAGCAGGTCCCGCCGGCCAACACCCGTCTGAGCAAAAGCAAAATTATCGGCGCCGTGGAAAAGTACGTATCCAATCCCTATGCAACCATCATCACAAATCGCGGCGAGATTGATCTGGAACTGTATTTCGATATTGCCCCGCTTACGGTTATTAACTTCATTGATCTGGCTAAGGATGAATACTATAATGGGATCATATTCCATCGGGTGATTCCCAATTTCGTTGCTCAGGCCGGTGATCCCGAAGGAACCGGTTGGGGAGGTCCCGGATACGAAATTCGCTGCGAGTATTCCAGCGAGACCTACCGGCGTGGTACGGTCGGTATCGCCACCAGCGGCAAGGATACCGGGGGCTCACAGTTCTTTATAACACATACACCCCTGCCGCATCTTGACGGCCGTTATACTGTCATGGGGCAAGTACTCTCGGGGATGGATGTGGTGGATCAGATAGTCAGGGGGGATACAATCAAGGAAGTCTTGATTCATGAAGGTGCATACCAATGAAGAAACTAAGTTTCATTCTGGTGGCCGTGGGTGTGACAATGTGCTGCGGCTTGATACAAAACGCCATCGCCCAGGTCGATGACGGCATCGACCCGGAAGCGCTCATCGAGAGAATTCTTGTAGCCGAGCAGCAGCAACTCGGAGAGATTCACAATTTGGTCTTCGACGCCGAGTATGTTGAGGGAGAGGAAAAGGACGGAGAGTTTAAAGAAAAAGTTCGTTTTGTCAAAAAGATCTATATCAAATATCTGGCCGATACGTCTCTCTATCATGAAGATTACCTTGAGTACTACAAAGACGGTGAACTGCAATCCGACAAGGACCGCGATAAAGAGGCCAATGATCGAAAAGAGAAGAAGGCAAAACGCAACGCCCGCGACATTTCGTTCTCCATGCTGGAACCGTTCCACGGCGACCAACGGGAGTTTTATGAGGTTGAATATCGCGGAGTTGTACCCGAACCGGTTGAGGGATTTGTCTCACACCATTTTCGGGTGGTATCGAAAGAAGAGATTGACACCCGCATCAACGGTGATTTCTATTTCGATGTGGAGTCCTTCCAGTTGGTCAGGGTTGACTTCTCACCCGCGAAGCTTGTCAAGAAGGCCATGTTTAAGCTAAAAGAGATGTCGATGGCGATTGTATACGCACCGACGGACGAAGGCTACTGGCTGCCGCGACAGTTCGATATCGCCGGTAAGGGGAAAGCCATGTTTTTTATAGGCGTTAAATTTGCCGGTACCGAGTATTACCGCAATCCGATTATAAATAGCGAAGTTGAAGATGAAATTTTCGAGGTGAACGATGGAACCAAGCTTTAGAACCAAAATTGTAAAAGTAAATATCCCGGCGGACTGCAATGTAATTTTCGGCCAATCGCACTTTATCAAAACTGTCGAGGATCTTTATGAAGCCCTGATAACGGCCTCGCCGTCACTCAAATTCGGCATAGCTTTCTGCGAAGCCTCACAGAAGCGGCTGATTCGGACCGACGGCAACGATGACCAGTTGGTCAAGCTCGCGGCGGGGGCGGCATTCGATGTTGCCTGCGGTCACAGCTTTTTCATCTATCTTAAAGACGGTTTTCCTATTAACGTTCTCGGACGCGTCAAAGAAGTCGATGAGGTCTGTCGAATATTCTGCTCAACGGCCAACCCTCTGGAAGTCATCGTTATCGAGACGCGTCAGGGTCGCGGCGTGCTGGGCGTGGTCGATGGTGAGGCTCCGCTCGGTATCGAAACCGAGGATGACAAGCTCGAGCGGCAGGCATTCCTCCGCAGAATAGGATATAAGCGATAGCGCCTCAGTTGAGTGTGCGTGGGAACGACGGTTCCTCTGGGATCGGCTCAGACTGATAGATGGTTAAGTAACTTCATTGCGGGAGAGTATCATGAATCGTTCGGTAACCGTTCTGTTGACGTGTGTATTTGCGGTGTTTTTTGTGGCTGGTTCGGTGTCCGCCGGGAAAGTCTGGGAAACGGGTCTCAAGGTTGGTATGAGCTACTTCAACCTGGTAGGCGATGAGACGTCCTTTACTGATTACAAGGCCGGCCTTTCTGTCGGCGGATTTGTTATGCGGAAGATACATAACAATGTTGGAGTGCAAGCGGAAGTGCTCTACACTATGAAGGGGGGAAAGGACGCCTCGAAGTTAACTGAGCTACCAAACAAATACACATTGACGTATCTGGAAATTCCGGTTCTGGCAAAGGTCGTTCTGCCGCATTCAGCAGACAGACCAAAAAAACCAAGCTATCGTTCAGTTGGTGGCGAAGGACTCACGCCCGGTTTCTATGTCGGTCCGGTTGTGGCCATCAACCTCAACGCCGAGTATACCATCGCGGATTCCGCTCGTACGGTAGATGTCTCATGCGTTAATACAATCGATTACGGTTTGGCCCTCGGTGGTGGCTTTGATTCAGCCTTACCGAAAGGAAGAATGCTGTTTGACTTGCGTTTCACCTTTGGTCTGAGTAAGATTTTCGATATGGATCCGTCTCCGAATGTTCGCAACTCGGGGGTCACCTTCATGCTGGGGTATATCTTTTAACACCCCGGGCTTATTGGCATCCCCTTAAGGGTCTAGGGAGCATTCGAGGGGCAAAAAAACAGGATGCCTTATATTATGAAGAAACTGACTATCGCTTCAATAGCATTTCTGTTGTTGGCGGGCTCGACAACCGCTGTCGCAGATAATTTCAAGCCGGGATTTCATATTGGTGGCTCGGTAGCGAAGTTGGAGAGCGGCCAGTTGCGATACGATGATCTGTCAGGGGTGTGTTTCGGACTGCGAGCCAACCGGGAAATATCCAGATTCATGGACTATCAGTTCGAGTTGAATTTCGTTAAAAAAGGCGCTGTGACCGATATTTACTCGCTGGTCAACAAGGCCGAATTGACCTCGGCCGAAGGTTCCATAGCGGTGGATTATCTCGAGTTGCCGCTTATGGTGAAAGCCGGGCCAAACCTGACGTCAGCAGTAAACCCTTCGATTCTGGCTGGCATCTATGTGGCCTGGAATCTTCGCAGCACCGTATCATATGAGAACCTGGTTGCCGACCCTCTGGAGGAGTTTGATGTTGCCGGGAGCGATTTTGGTTTCGTTGCCGGTGCTGCTCTGGATTTTTCTTTCCAGAACAGGGATATAGGGTTGGAGTTTCGCTATAGCAGGGGAATCAAGGAATCTATCGACCGTTCCACCGGCGAAAGCCTGATAAACAGCGTCATGACTCTTGTAATATATGTCACGCCATAAGAACGCCTGTCTCGTAATCTAATTCGTAAAGAAATCGAATATGTTGCCCAGCTTGCTGGTGTCGGCCATGTAGAATTCAGTGTATCGGCATCGGGCGCAGGTTACCCGGCTGAATTTGGACCCCTGAACATCGAAGATCTTGCTCCAGAAGCCGCCGGCCGCGCGGATTTCTCCGGTTTCATAAGCGGTATTGCCACATTTAGGGCAGCGATAATTCAGATTCATCATGTGCTTACCTCCTGGAAGAATGTCATTATTGGTTCTGAATATACTACCATTATAGACAGCAAATATTCGAGCGGATATTTGCGGGGGAAGCGATTGTGTTTTGCCGACGGGGTTCTATTTTTGGCGTGACCGGTAGTCCGCAATAGCGGCTCTGACGGCATCCGGGGCAAGAAGTGAACAATGCATCTTCTTCTCCGGCAGGCCAAAAAGTGCTTCGGAAATCTCTTCGCTGGTCAGTTTCTCAGCCTCTTCGAGCGTTCTTCCCATCAGAAGCTCGGAGGCAATCGAACCGGTGGCTATAGCAGCGGCACAGCCAAAGGTTTTGTATTTAACGTCGGCGAGCCGGTTGTCCTTGACCTTGATATACATGATCATAATATCGCCGCATTCGGCGCTGCCGACCTTACCCACGCCATCCGCATCCGGAATCTCGCCGGTGTTACGCGGGTTCTGAAAGTGTTCCATCACGGTGTCGTTATACATGGCCCTAAGGTAATAAAAAAGCCGATATTCGCAATCGATTTTTGACTCGTTCAAAGATAGAGACACGGGGGTAATCGCTCGATACCCCTTGAAAATATACGTAGCCAACGTATATTGTTAATATGGTAATTGAGTACGGCAAGACCGAAGTAGAAAAAGCGATACTCATAGGCTTAGCCCGCAGTTCCGCCGAACGCCCGGCTGTGGTGGCCTCTCTTGATGAGTTGGCTCAACTGGCGTTATCGGCCAATGCTACAGTTGTCGGCCGTCGGGTCCAGACCAAAACACGCCCTGACCCGGCTTTCTACGTCGGCAGCGGATTGGTGCGTGAGCTGAAGGACCAGCTCGGACAGCTGGGGGGAAACTGCGTGATATTCGATGACACGCTGAGTCCGGCGCAGCAACGAAATCTGGAAAAGGAGCTTGAGTGCAAAGTAATCGACCGACCCATTCTGATTCTGGATATCTTTGCCACGCGGGCACGCACCGCTGCGGCTCGTCTCCAGGTTGAACTGGCCCAGTTGGAATATACACTACCCCGCCTGACCGGAGCCTGGGTTCACTTTTCGCGGCAGTACGGCGGCATTGGCGCCAAGGGGCCGGGAGAAACCCAGCTTGAGATAGACCGCCGACAGGTAAGAACGAAGATCGCTCACCTGAAACAGCGGCTGAAAAAGCTGGACCGCCAGCGCTCGACGCAACGCAAGCGACGCCAGGAGCTTTTCAAGGTAGCGCTGGTAGGTTACACCAATGCCGGCAAATCCACCCTGTTTAACCGGCTGACTAAAGCTGAGGTCAGGACTGAGGATATGCTTTTCACGACGCTGGACTCGACAACCAGAGTCATGTCCTCCGGGTACCCATGCCATGTCATTTTCTCCGATACGGTTGGATTTATCAAGAAATTACCCCACGAATTGGTGGAATCTTTCAAGTCGACGCTGGAAGAGGTCAGTCTGGCAGATTTGCTGCTTTTAGTGGTTGACTGTTCCGAGCCCAATTTTGAGCAGCGAATAGAACATACGCGTCAGGTTCTGGCCGAAATCGGGGCCGAAAAAATCCCTTATCTACTGATATACAACAAAATAGATGCCGCCACCGATTTTGTCCCCGGCCTGGATAATCATCACAAGAGCTACCTGATCTCTGCCAGAGAGAATCGCGGGATTGCGGCTGTACAGGCGGAAATCCTTGCCAGTTCAGCCCAATATCTTAAGAAACGCACCGTTTTTTCGTAATATTCTGCGTTTTTCTGCCGATTAATATTTCAAAAGGTAACAACTATGGCAAAAGCGATATTAATAGTCGATGACAATCCCAATATGTCGACTCTCCTGTCGGAGATGCTCGAGGTATTCGACTACGAGTCGGTCCGGGCCTCCGATGGCAGTCAGGCGCTCGAAGAACTTGAGAAGAAGACCTTCTCTATGGTTATCACCGACATGCGCATGCCGAATATGACCGGTCTGGAACTGATCGAGAAGGTCAAGCAGAAATTTCCTAAACTTCCGGTAGTGCTGATATCGGGCTACTCCGTTGACAGCAGCGAAGTCACCGATGAGAATATTAAGCCGGATGGTTTCCTGGCCAAGCCGTTCATGATGTCCGATATTGAGAAGCTTCTCAATTCACTGTTGTAGTCTAAACACTCTTTCCGAACAATATTCAGTCTCTAACTTCAATCTCCTTTGAACTCGTGCGTGGAGGACGGAATCATTTATGTTTCTGTCCTCCTTTTTTTGTTCGGATCGGGATGCCCGGCATGCTGAGAGGGAGTAAAGGCTGTTGGGTCAGGTCTTCAGGTCTATTGCGGGAGCGGCAGGTCGCATCCCGATTTCATCGGGACAGGACCTGCCGCAACTTATCATGGGGCCGGCCAACATGCCCCATTGGAGAAAAACACTAAAGCTTTTTGACTTTGTCCTTCGAGAGAACGGAATACAGCTCGTTGAACACAAACTCTTTCGGTTCGGACTCGAACGGTCCCAGTTCAAAGCTACAATTCGTTCCGGTGATGTCTCTCCTGATGAATGTAGATTGGTCGTTCTGATCAACAACTCTCAGCATTACCGGCATGCGGAAATCGCCTGGGACGTATTTGCTGATGACATCCGCCTTGATGAAATATCCTTCGGTTCTCTTATCATACTTGTATTCGACCTCGAATTCCGGATAGCAGATGCCACAGAGCCAGAACTTGAAGAACCAGTCGAGTGGCTGCCCGTAATGCTTCTCAGCCAGTTTGACCACATCATCGGTGGAATACTGACGGGTGTTGCACGTCAGGGACAGTTCCCACAAAAACTTGAAGAACCTCTCCTCGGATCTTGCCTCCAGATCGTACATTACGGAGCGCAGCATGTGAAACAACCAAACGCCCTTGTTGGTGCGTATGGCCGAGGGTGCGCGGCTGCCAGTCATAAGCGGCCGGTCGCGGTCGAGACCGCACATTGTGTATAGGGTATCCCTGCGGTTGAGCAGGTTGGTGTAATACGTACTGGCCTTCAGACTACTCTGGATAAACATCAGCGACAGGTATTCCGACGCTGCATCGCGAACCCAGACCTCCCTATCGGAGGCCGGCCTAAGACCGGAGCCGAACCACTGCTTGGCGACCGAAAAACCGGCAAACACGTTAAAACCGCCCATGAATTCCATCCCGCCTTCGTTGTAGCATACAATTTGTGGTACCTCGACCAGCCCCGGCATGGTATAGTAATTTTCGGGATAGACGAACAACTCGAAAGTGTTGGGCGGGTTGCCCACTTTAGAGCACATGAAATTGAAGGCATCCGTAATCGTGACTTCGTATATTTCATCCGGCGTGTAGCAGGAGAGGCGTTTGGTGATGTGGCTTGCCTTTAGGAAATTAAGGGTTATGCCGACGTCCGAAACGACCCGGGTTGTGTCGAATCCGGAGGCATATCCCTGCATGAAGAACTTTTCGTAAGGTGTTTGTGGTGTGGCCGTGAAGCGCTCTTTGCCGTTTTCGTAAACGACCTCACCCATACCCGGCATAACATAGTTGAACCCTTTCGGTGCCGTGAATGACAGCGAGTGCATCGATGCTTTCGGATCCTCTACCCACGGGAGGAAAAGGCTGAAGTCTTTGCCCTTGTACCAGAACGTCAGCGTGATAGTGTCGCCCTTGTAGAAATATTCCGGCAGGATTACTCCGGTGAAGGTGAAATCTTTGCGTCGGTAGTAATCAACGCGCTGCCCGTTGCAGTAGATTGAGTCTTCGTTGAGATTGAAATGAAGGAACGTTGAAAGAAACCTGGAGCTGTCGGTGTTTATGACCAATTGTATATCGGCGCGGGCATTGTCGATTTTCCGGCCATCGATGCCACCCATTTCAATTTCAGCACTCTTGCTTATCGTGGTTGTCGGATAGTCGATCTGCGAGAGCTTGAAATCTTCGTAAACGCCCCTTTCCTTTCTCTGGAAACAGGCCGCATCGGTGACTGTCTGCTCGGAGGGTTGAAATACGTAGGCTACGGTAACCTCTTCCGGGGCGTTGGGGTCGAACCAGAAATTGTAGCGGTCGAAATCAATCCAGAAATACCCATCGGCCGAGCGTTCGTACGCCGACCTGAGAAGCTGGAAATAGTTGTCATACTGATGCATTATCATCGGCTTGAAATACATCTCGCTCTGTTCCTGTTTGACGACCGTGAAGTCTTTCCACTTCAGTTCTTTCTCCTCAACCGGGAATTGCTCTTTTAGCTTGAGATCGAAATCATCGGCCATACGAATCAAGCATACTTCGAAATCCTCGTTAACGACGCTGTCTCTGCTGATGCTCAGAAGCGACATACGTTCCCCGTGAATGGGGATATCGATTTTGGCGTTTCCCTTACCGATGAAGATGGCTGTCGTCGGACGACCGTCCACATAGCGAAGCATGTGGATAAAGCCTTCTTCGAATGTGAAAGTCGCGACATCCTTTTGATACACGAAATTGGTGACCTCGGCTCTTTCGCCGACGTTGTTCAGAAGATCGAGGTCCAGAAGGTTGTAGTCTGACTTGAATTTGTCGAAAAACTCCGACGCGCCGCACACGCCGGCGACACTCAGACAGAGAATAACGGTTAGCACGAATTTAACTATTCTCACAGAAGCCTCCATGTAGTTTTATGCTGTATAGACGGATAATCGTATTATTTGTCAATTATTTATGGTTAACGAATAAGGTCAACCAATGTTTGGAGAAAGTTGCCATATTTCAGTTCGGTGTCGATTTCGGCCTTGATCAAGTGGTAATTCGGATGCCTATTCCAGACATTTGTGGTCGCCTTTTCGATAAAAAGAACATCCTCGATCGATTCGTTGCGGATTTCATCGTGCTGAAAATACTGCTCGCCCAATGATGCCGTGCTCTCCAACTGAATTACTGCGTCATATCGTTTGTATTCACTTTCGATAGCCGTGCCCATGTCTCTGGCGGTTTCCGGATGGAACGCGAAAGCATCGGCGGTACCTCGATCGGTGATGAACGATTTGTCTGCCAGTTCGTTTTCTCTGGCTACCTGGCGGCGGTAGATTTCGCGGTGAAACTCGCTCCATCTCTGGCGGTAGGTCGGGTCTTCTTCGAGCAGTTGCCTGGCCAATTCGTTGAGGAAGACAAAATCTTCGAAGCGGGGGTCGGTTTTGAGGCGCTCGATGAATTTAGTTTTGCCAGATGCCGGCGCACCGGTAATGACGATTTTGATGGGCATATGCTATTCAAGTTAGCATACGAGCTTCAGAGAATCAAGTCCTGTGCTTTGAAGTATTCGAGATGTCGTGGTGACATCAATGGCTCTCTCCCCGGAGAGGTGCTGCAAAAGCAAAACGGCCGGTTTCCCGGCCGCTTTGTCTTGCGCATGTATTCGTAAAGAGATACAGCCCGCGTTATTTGAAGAAGCGCTTTCTTATGCCGGCTCCCATCAGGCCAACACCAAACAAAAGAAGCGTGCCCGGTTCCGGTATGGAAGAGTACGTATCGGGGCGGAGTATTTTGTAATCAATCGAACCATCGGCCGCGGTAGCTATCGGATCCGCAAGACCAAATCCGGCGTTCCAAATAGCCAGTTCGATCTTGGTGTCCTCATCGACGCCGCCTTTGGCATAGAAATCGCCCCAGACAGGTGCCTGCCAGCTGTGAAAAGAGTAGGTGGTTGCTCCCCAATCGAGCTTCATGGCGGTGGTGATGTTTTCAAACCCGCCGAACTCCACATCGCCCGTGCTCAGGCTGAAGCCCCAGAATCGTGATTCAGGGACATTGGGAGAGATTTCGACAGTAAGATGACTAACGGCCTTGCGAAGATTATCGCCGGTGAGACCGGTTAGACGATACTCATAATACCACGAGAGGTCGCTCTGCTGCTGAACATCCCACGACACCATAAAGTTGTCTGCCCAGGTTCCGGTTCCCATCAGGCCGCCGCTGCTGGTGCTCAACATTCCTGTAAATCCATAGGCCGTCAATGGAGCTGCTACAATGAGCACCATCAGGACCACCAGTGACTTCTTCAAGATATACCCCCTTAGCTGTAGATATTTCTAAACCTAGTTATAGGTACAACATACCACTAAACGCAAAGCAAGTTGTGTTCCAAAAAACGGAGGGGAAACGTAGATTGCTTTGGTATATGACAACACTCCATTAGGCAATGAGTTACGATAATTTAATTCTATCGCGTTACGCTGTATTTTTCTGACTCTTTCCGTCGAATGTGAAACACCAGTCACATTTTATGTAACAGGAATGCTTTCTTTGCCATAAAAAACATACGCATCGCATACTGATAGAGCAGGAGTGCGGACTGTCGCTCGGCATCCAAATTCCAAGTGACTTTGCCCGACCAATCGCGTAATTTAAACGCAAAGCCTCATAGAACCAGAAAAAGGAAAGCAAAATGGATATACCAAAAATACAAGAGTATCTCAAAGAGCACGAACTCGATGGGTGGCTGATGGCTGACTTTCACGCGAGAAACAATGTCGCGATGGATATGCTGCAGATATCGGGCATTGTCAGCCGGCGGTCGTTCTATTTTATCCCGGTGGAGGGTGAGCCGGTCGGGCTGGTCAATATCATCGAAAAGAACAAATTCAAACACCTCCCCGGCCAAATCATCCCCTATTTCGGTTACAAAGATCTGGAAAAGAGGCTTGAGGCAACAGTAAGGAGTCGCAAGCGGCTGGCTATGGAGTACTCGCCGATGGGGCGGCTGCCGTATATCGGGTTGGTCGATGCCGGTACGATTGAGATGGTGCGCGGGTTCGGAATCGAAATAGTCTCCTCGGCAGATTTAGTGGCCAACTTTCAGGCGCGCCTCACCCCGGAGCAGATAGCAGCTCACCGCATCGCCGCCAACAACATGATCGAGATAAAAACCTCAGCCTTTGACTTTATCAGAAGCAAGCTGTCGAAAGGGGAGAGAGTTACAGAATACGATATTGCCCGGCACATACTCAGCGAAGTTGACAGGTTTGACATGGAGACGCACGACACCCCTATCTGCGGCGTCAACGGCAACGCCGGTGACCCTCACTATGAGCCAACGGAGAGCATTTCAAAAGAGATCAAGAAAGGGGACCTGATACTGATAGACCTGTGGGCCAAGATGAAACATGCACAGGGGATCTATGCCGATATCACCTGGATGGCGTTTGCGGGGTCGGCTGGTGAGATTCCCGATGATTACAAGAAGATGTTCGCGGTGCTGGTGGAGGCGCGCGATAGGGCTGTCGATTTTATCCGCGAGCATATCGATAACCGTCCGGTGTTCGGAGCCGAGGTGGACGACGTCTGCCGGAAAGTCATTGCCGATGCCGGCTACGGCGATTATTTCACGCATCGGACCGGTCATTCGATCCATGTCGAGGGTCACGGGCCGGGGCCGAATATCGATAATCTTGAGGCCGAAGACAACCGCAGACTTCAGGTGGGGCATCTGTTTTCAATCGAGCCGGGGATTTATAAATCCGATTGCGGGTTTCGCACGGAGATCAATGTTCTGATTGGGCATAACGGGGCCGAGGTGACCACCTTGCCGCTTCAGATGGAGATCACCCCGCTGTTTTAGATTATGTTTTTAGCGACTGAGACAATAGAGAAGCTCAAAGAACAGTTTGGTACTCCTGAGCAGGCGGAGTTTTTGATCCCGGTCGACCTGAAAGAGTTTGACCGGATCAAAGCCTCGCAAAAACACGAGCGCAGTCACGATGTGACCATGTATATCGTAAAGGATGGCAAAATCGTGGTAATCGCCAAGCATTTCTATCCGCCGGGGATGTTCCGGGCACCATCGGGGGGGATAGACGTCGGCGAAGATTTTGTCGCCGGGGCTAAAAGGGAGGCCATGGAAGAAACCGGCTGCGAGATTGAAATTGAGCGGTTTTTGCTTATAAGCAACGTGACTTTTGAGCTGGTTCCGCGCGATGGCCGGACTATCGAGTGGACCTCTTATGTTTTTCAGGCGCAATATGTTAGCGGCAATTTCGAGTTCACCGACTGCCACGAGATTCGTGAGGTTGCCTTGGCAGAGCTATCGGAGTTTGAGGGGTTCTCGAAAATAATGCGGCAAATGCCAATCGGCGGGCTTCACTATCGGGCGGCATTGCATGATAAGGTGAAGCAGTACATTCGTTTATAGAGCCTACCACGACCGAATTTTCATCCCCAGAGAGTCCAATGCAGTCTGTACATGCAAAGTGCTTGACAAAAATGGATATTTTTGTATATATATGTAGTTAATTAGCAGCAAGTTACGGTATTACTTCCACGCCCCCATTTTACACGCCCGGGCGTTGAAAGCTGAAAAAGAGAAAGAAAGTTTCGTAGGTCACAAGCGTGCCGAGTCTATCCTGTGGAGGGCTCTGCGGTGTCGGTGCGCATGTGGGTTAGCGTTTAACAATCAACAGTATCAGGAGATCCCCATGATACAGACAACACGCACTGCCTCACTCGTATTGCTTATCGCGACGGCCCTTGTTTTGTTTGGCCTGGGCTGTTCGCATGAAACCTCGCTCGATCCGGTCGGATCGAATGTCGAATCGACTACCGAAATCAGCCAGTCCTCACCCGATGCACCGCTCAGTCTGGCGGAGCCGGGCACATTCGTAGAGACTTTTGACAACTATAGCAACGAAGGTGGCTGGAGTTTTGCGACCGACCATATGTATGTTATCGAGACCACCGGTGGCAATCCGGATTGGTATGTTCACGACAACGATGTCGAGTCGTTCGCGCCGCACCCGGAAACAAGCCTTGGCACTCACTCCATTTTCACCGGCGATTACAGACAGCGCAATATTACCTCGTTGGGTATTGACCTCAGATGTTTCTGGTACGATGGTGAGATCACCGGTCGTTATCTGACACTAATGCTGTTTAACGACAACGGTACGCCGTTTGATGTCACCGATGACTGGGGCGCCTACAAAATCGGCGATGTTCCGATACCATCGAAGTATGTACCGATGAAAGCCGCGGTGACGGCTCTGGCAACCAATGTTCCCGGATGGGTCTCTTATGATTTTGCGATTAACTCGCAGTCGCGGGGACTTCCGGATGGCTGGAAGAAGTGGAGCAATTCCATGGTCGGCGGCTCCAAACCGAGCGCCGGCAATTGGAAGGACCTGATGGAAGATGTTTCCTATGTCAGATTCTTTTTCGGCGATCCGACCTCGTACCACCTGATCAACGATTGGGACCTGGGATTGGATAACCCGCGCATTAGCTGGGAATAGACTTTGGATTTGAACAATTCGGGCGATCAGTTGATCGCCCGTGATAATATGCATTGCCGTGTTTTGTGGCGCACGGGTTCACGGACGAACACGCCATGTAGCCTGTAGTAGCCAATGTAAACCGACAACCACAGTCAGGAGAATCTAATGAAACTTACATCACGCATTTTGGCATCGCTGATGCTCTTGGCGGCCGTTTTGCTGACAGGGCCGGGCTGCTCCCATGACAATCCAGTGGAGCCGACAGCGACATCGCCTGTCACCAGTCAATCATTTGGCGGCAATCCGCTTGATGCCGTCGAGCCGGGCATCTTCATAGAGACATATGACAGTCGTCGCAACGAGGGTGGTTGGAGCTTCTATACCCCCGACAGACCTGTTATCGAAGAGGAAGGCGGCAACACCGGCGGTTATCTTCACGATGGAGGCGTGGTTTCGTTTGCGCCGCATCCGGGAACGGGTCTTGGCGTCGAATCCATTTTCACCGGGAATTATCGTGAGAGAAAAGTTACTTCGCTGGGGATTGATTTGAGATGTTTCGATTACGAATATGATATCACCACTCGCTATTTGACCCTCATGCTGATGAATGACAATGGCACACCGCTGGACATAGACGACGATTGGGGCGCCTACGTTGTCGGCCCTACCAAGTTGCCGTCGAAGTATGTCGCCTGGTTATCCAGCACCATTACCAACGAACCGGGCTGGGTTAATTACGATTTTGTTATTCAGTCGCAGGTGGGTTCGCTTCCCGAAGGCTGGGTGTTTTTCCGTAATGGAAGCGGCGCGGCTACGACCCCGGGCGGATCGTGGAAGCAACTTATGGAAGACGTATCCTATGTTCAGTACTATTACGGCGACCCGATTTTGTACTACATTCTCCAGAGTTTCGATCTGGGCCTGGACAATCCGCGAATCACCTGGGAAGAGTAGTTTTTGAGAATAAGAGCGAATTCGCTACACAATAACAAGCACCTTAGTATGAGGAGGCATTTAATGCATCAGTTCTCACGTATCACATTACTTACCGTACTACTCACCTCGGCTGTTCTGTTAATCGGCTTGGGTTGTTCTCGTGACAGTTCACTGGAGCCGGTCGTGGGTGTCGATGGTGTCCAGTCCGCGTATACTGCGCAGACGACATTCGTAGAAACGTTTGATAATCCGAATATCGAGGGTAACTGGAGCTATTTCGGTGATCCCAAGAATCATGTTGAAGTGATAGAAAAAGACGGCGGCAACCCGGGTGGGTTCTTGCACAGCACCTGCGATGGACTATCGTGTCTTGATACATACGCCCCGAAATTTCGCACCGAAATCGGGGATGCTTCCATATTCCTTGGCGACTATCGCGCCAAAGGCGTGACCGAGCTTGGCGTCGACCTGGCAACGTTCGGGCCGGAGATTGTGACGTGGCAAGGGCGGCCGCTGAGTCTGATGCTTCGCTACGACGGCGGCACGCCGCTGGAGTGGTCGGACGACATACAGGTTTTCTACGTGGGGAATGTCAATATACCACCACCCAACGGCAAATTCCGGCAGTTCAAGTTCAAGGTTCCGTCACAGAGCACGACTCTTCCCGACGGATGGAAGGTCATGTACGGTTACAACACCGGTGATGACGATGCCGATTGGAATACGGTGATAGGCAATGTTTCGCAGGTCACTTTTTTCTATGGCGACCCGGAATATTTCTTCATGTTCCAGCAGTGGGAACTTGGAGCTGACAACGTAAGTATTACGCTAAACCAGTAGCTATAGATTGCAGCTGGGTCCGCTATGCGGACCCAGCCCCGCTTATTACTTCAAAGACGCAATAATTGCCTGTCGAAACATATTATCCGGCAAAGCGTCTAATAAATTAGACGCCCTTTTTACCGCGACGTCTATTTACTGCAGACAGCAGCTTCTTGTTTAACCGTTCCTTTTTTCGTGTACACGCCCGTTCACGAAAGGACCTGTCACAAGGCAGGTTCAATAATGAAATAAGTGGTTCAGTTACTACGTGTGGCTTTGGCTTCCGGCTTTAAGCACCCTGGTCTCTCACCGCTTCGACAAACAACAAACATCCGGAGGACACTTTGGAACGGATTATCAAAATTATCGCGAGAATTGTGACGGCTGCGCTTACTTGTATGCTGCTCGTGGCAGGCTGCTCGCAGGACAACCCGGTCGACCCGACCGGCAACTCTATCGGTGCAATCGCCCAGTCGGTCGACCCGGAGCTATCCGACAACGGTCTGGCCGAACCGACATTTGTAGAGACTTTCGACAGCAATTCCAATGAAGGCGGTTTCAGCTTCTTCGGTGCCCCCGGCAACCCCGTCGAGATTTTCGAAGAAGGTGGTGGCAACCCCGGTGCCTATCTGCACGCCACCTGCGGCCAATATGGGTGTCTCTCCACTTTCGCCCCGCAGCTTCGCACCCCAATCGGGGAACCATCCATTTTCACCGGCAACTATAGAGCAAAGAAGGTGACCAAAGTCGGTGTGGATATAGCCATCTTCGGCTGCGCAGATTCCGGCTGGCGGCCACTGAGCCTGCTGTTGAGAAACGAGAACGGTACACCTTATGATTTCAGCGATGACATACAGGTGTTCTGGACCGGCAATAAAATGATTCCTATGCCTAACGGTGTCTTCAAAGAATTCAACTTCTTCATCCCCTCGGAGAGCGACACCATTCCGAAAGGATGGCAAGTGCTCCCCGGATATGGCAGCGGCGATGACGACGCCGACTGGAACAAGGTCATCACCGATGTATCCCAGATAACGTTCTTCTTTGGCGATCCGATGATGTTCTTCATGCTCCAGAGCTGGGAACTCGGCGTAGACAACACACGCATCTGGTTAGATAACTAGTCGTTAAGCGACTCCTCTTTAAAAGAAAGGACATCTGTGAGAATTATGAAATCTGGTACGCGCTTTGAGTTGACGGTCTTATTGCTGACTGTGCTGACGCTGTTGGTAGGACAGGGTTGTTCGGAAAGAAGCCCGCTGGATCCAGCGTTGACAACCCCGGGCGTAGCGTCAAGCATTGCCCCGAATGAACAGGACCTTTGGAATCTCGCCGAACTTGAGCAGGTAACTGCCGGTCCGGACCTGGACCTTCTGAGCCGCAGAGCAATGGGTATTGATAATCAGGGGACACTGCACGCCATCTACCAGCGCGGCGTAAGCTCCGCACAGGGCCTGTACTATGTTTCGAGACCTCAGGGCGGAGAGTGGAGCACGCCTGAACAAATCGGCGCACCGGGAACATATCCGGGACCGGGATGGCTGGAGGTGCGCAAGGAAACCGGTGAGATATACGTAGTCTTTCACAATTTGAGTGAACTGGTTCTCGGTATCCGGCGGGCAGGAAGCTGGGAGTTCCATACGCTTGAGACTCCCGATGAATACGGTGTTGGAAAACCGGCTCTGACCGTTGACGCCGCAGGTGTCGCCCATGTCGCCATGCTGGTGAACTGGGACACTGAAAGCGGATTCGTAGTATGGCAGATCGCTTACGGCTACTGGGATGGTTCATCAAATTTCCATTTCCAGTTGCTGAAGAACTCTGTGGTGCCGCATCACGGGCTTTTCGCACAGCCGGATATTGTGGCACGTGAAGACGGCAGCGTTGTCATTGCCTACCATCAGGACGAGGACGGGCAATTTCTGATCCGGGTCGAAGAGAACAGAAAATTGGGTGGCAAGCAGTGGGCGGCCGAGCTAGTCGATGTGCCGGGAGTGATTGTATTTCCGGAGTCACTCGAGCGCGACAGCGAAAACAACCTTCACCTGGCTTTCCATACCAATATCGAACTGGGCGCCGAGCACCATGCCTACTATGCGTGTCGTCGGAGTGGCGGAAGTTTCAACCATACCGAAATGGTCAGCGGTTCCTATACCGGCGCTCGTCCGCGTATAGCTTTCGCCCCAGATAAGTCTCCACATCTGGTTTTCGAAGAGACCCTTGGGGCCGGCTCCACCGGTCGCATTATTCATGCCTATAAAACAAAAGGGCAGTGGGCGCAAGAAGTAGTGGTGGATGGCGGTACGGTTATTCCTTCGTTTGTCATAGACAGCGAAGGCAACGGCAGTCTTCTTTTCGAGCGCAGGGTAATTCAGATGGAAGACCACGATATTAACTACTTTGGCTTTGTGGCACCAGTCGAATAAGTACGTTGCTTCTTTCCGGGCGGTCTCCTCATTTGGCCGCCCGGAGGTTTAACCTCAATTATTACAATACCTTACAAAAATATGGGTCTTTGGCCTAAATTTTCTTGCTGTTTGTGGCTATTTGGTTATATTGCCAAACAACCGATAGTAACAGTGAGAAATATATATGGACCAGAAACAGAAAAATCTATTTGAGGCCCGCGCCAGAATTATCAAAGCGATGGCTCACCCGACCCGGCTTTTCATTGTCGAAGAGCTTTCGCGCGGCGACCGATGCGTGTGTGAGTTGACTGAAATGATCGGCGCCGATACATCGACAGTCTCCAAACACCTTTCAATTCTGAAAAACGCCGGCCTCATCAAAGACGAAAAGAAGGGTACGCAGGTTTTTTATAATCTGAAGACGCCGTGTGTGTTGAATTTTTTCGGATGCATCGAGAATGTGCTGAAATCAGCGGCGAAGGAAAGTGCCGCTCTAATTGAATCGGAGTAATAAAAGATCGTGGATTTTAAAAGAGAAATAAGGCCGCTCGCCGTTATTGCCGGCATCTTCCTGATATTTTTCTATCTTCCGTTGGGCTCAACACGGTTTGACAATGCTGTGATGGAGGCTATCGGTCTTACCCAGTGGTATGCTCGCGAGCACGTGATACTGTGTCTCCTTCCGGCGTTTTTTATTGCCGGTGCTATCGCTGTCTTTATCAGCCAGGCTTCGGTGATGAAATATCTCGGGGCCAAAGCCAACAAAGTCCTGTCATACGGAGTCGCATCGGTGTCCGGTGCTATTCTGGCCGTGTGTTCGTGTACCGTCCTGCCGTTGTTTGCGGGGATCTATCGCATGGGCGCGGGGTTGGGACCCGCCACCGCTTTTCTGTATGCCGGTCCGGCAATTAACGTTCTGGCTATCATACTTACAGCAAGAGTGCTGGGTGTGGAGCTTGGTATTGCAAGGGCGGTTGGCGCGGTGCTGTTCAGTATCGTCATCGGTCTGATTATGAACTTCATCTACCGCAAGGAAGAAAATGATAAGATCGCCGCGCAGCAGGCGCTGCCCGAACCGGAAGTCAGCCGTCCGTTGTGGCAGAACGTCGTTTACTTTGGCGCGATGATCGCAATCCTCGTTTTTGCCAACTGGGGCAAACCCGAAGAGACAACGGGATTGTGGTTCACGGTCTATTCCTACAAATGGATCATCACGTCGGTCGCTTCGGCCATCTTCGGAGTATTGCTTATAGTCTGGTTCAGGATAGTATGGTGGAAAGTAGCATCTGTAGCCGTTATCACTGGCAATTCTGGCCGCACTCTTTCCCCACGAGCCGCTCATCCCATTCGGATTAGCAGTAGTCGGCCTGGCCGTAATCACCGGCACGAGCAAAGGGGAGACGCAAGACTGGCTGAGCGAGACATGGAGTTTTGCCAAACAAATTATGCCGCTGTTATTTTACGGCGTACTGGTTGCCGGACTTCTGTTGGGACGGCCCGGCCACGAAGGACTGATACCCTCACATTGGGTAAGTGATGCTGTCGGCGGTAACTCGCTCGGCGCAAATTTGTTCGCATCGGTAGCGGGAGCGTTTATGTATTTCGCAACTTTGACCGAGGTTCCGATCCTCGAAGGACTTCTTGGACACGGGATGGGTAAAGGTCCCGCCCTCGCGCTGCTTCTCGCCGGACCGGCGCTCTCGCTACCAAATATGCTGGTTATTCGCAGTATCATGGGGACGAAGAAGACCGTGGTCTTCGTAAGTCTCGTTATCGTGATGGCGACAATAAGCGGTTTGATATTTGGAACGTTCTATTAAGTGAGGACTATACAATGAAGAAGATTCAGGTGCTCGGCACCGGTTGTCCCAAGTGCCATAAGCTGGGCGAGGAAGCAGTCAAGGCCGCGATGGAGCTGGGTATCAAATATGATTTTGAAAAAGTGAGCGATATCCAGAAAATCATGGCGTTTGGCGTGATGATGACGCCGGCGCTGGTTATCGATGGTGTCGTGAAAGTATCCGGCAAGGTACCATCGGTCGACGAAATCAAAAAGATGCTCCAGGAGTGAGCTGAGAGATGCGCTGTGCTGTCGCGGTAGACATTTGATTTATCAAATGCGTAGAATGAAAAACATCAAGAATTATAGGATGAACGTATGAAGAAAACCAGAGTGCTAACCGTTATCGCGATGATGCTCGCCGTGGCGTTTATCGCCGGATCTGTCTATTCACAAGACAAAGCTGAAACTCCCTCTGCCACGGATTCGACCAATGTCCAGCAGCCTGCTACTGATGGCGCGAAATTGGTAGTGTATTACGTACATGGCACGCGCCGATGCCCCACCTGCAAGAGGCTGGAGGCGTACACGCAGGAGGCAGTCGAGACCGGGTTTGCCAAAGAGCTTGAAGCCGGAACTATCGAGTGGCAGACTGTCAACACCGATGAAGAAGGCAACGGACACTTCATGCAGGACTACCAGCTCTACACCAAGTCGGTCATTCTTTCCGAGGTTCAGGACGGGAAAGAACTTCGCTGGAAAAACCTCGACAAGATCTGGGAGCTGGTCCGCGGCGACAAAGAGGCTTACGTTAAGTACATTCAGGATGAAGTCACGGCGTTTATCGGGGAAGGTTGATGGATTCATTCTTGCTCGGGGTCGGGTCGGCAATCTGGCTGGGCATCCTGACATCGATTAGCCCCTGCCCGCTGGCGACAAATGTAGCGGCGGTGAGTTATATCTCCAACCGGATGGCGCGTCCGTCGATGGTCTTCTGGTCCGGGCTTCTCTATGTTGCCGGGCGGATGCTGGCTTATTTGACGCTGGGGATTATCATGGTGGCCAGTCTTCTTTCGATTCCCGATCTTTCGTTCGTCCTGCAGAAACATATCAACACCTTCCTCGGGCCGGTGCTTATAGTCGTGGGGATACTTCTGTTTGGTATTATCAAATTCAATCTCCCCGGATTCGGGATGAACGACCGGACGCAGAAACGTTTGGAAGGGTATGGTATCTGGGGGGCGTTTTTGTTCGGGATAATTTTCGCGCTTTCTTTTTGTCCGGTGTCGGCGGCATTGTTTTTCGGAAGTCTGGTGCCGTTATCCGTGACGCACAATTCCAAATTCGCCCTTCCGTTATTGTATGGTTTGGGGACCGGTCTTCCGGTTATCGCTGTTGCTTTTTTTGTGGCGATGGGTGCGCGGTTTGTGGGACGGTTCTTCAACGCCCTCACACGCTTTGAACTCTACGCCCGCCGCATCACCGGCGGGATCTTTATTCTGGTTGGGATATACTATACGCTGATATATATCTTCGGTGTGGAGATGTGAGGGGGCAAACGTAGGCGTTTGATTTATCAAACGCTTCGATAAACCAGAGAGTTACGGGCAGATGAGGAAATCTGCCGCCCTCAACATAGGTCGGTTGGCCCGTTCTTTGTGCGGGATTCTGGCTCGAAGAGACATGTGTGAGATCATGAAACCAAAAGTGTACTTCCTCCCCGGGTTTGCTTGCACGGCAGATATCTGGCGGCCGTGCGCCACCGGCTTGGCCGATCACTATGATACGACTGCGCTCTTTTGGCCGACCGATCTGACTCCCAACTTTGATACGATAAGCCACTTCAGCAACTGGTTCCGGTCGCGGATTGCCTTGACGTCCACCGACACGCTTGTAGGGCACAGTCTCGGCGGTCTGGTGGCGCTGGACATCGCACGAGAATCCGGTCTCACCACCCTGCGCGTGGTCCTCGTTGAATCGTTCATCACGCCGCCTCAGCGGTTCTTCCAGAATCTGCTGATGCCGACAGCGTCTGCGACACTCCTCGCCGAAGTAACCAATATGCTTGCCCGGGAGCGACCGCGGTACTCGGCGACACTTCGCGAGCGGTTGACGTCCGTGGATGTTAGCGCCGAGGCAGAGCAGACACCGGCCCGGATTGATGCTGTTTACGGCGGCCGCGGATTCGCCGCGACTGAGGTTATCGATTCACTGGGATGGACCGCGCCGCTTCGTGAGCGGATTGGCGTTCATGTTGTATCGAACACTTGCCATTTTCCGATGCTGGAGCAACCGGTCGCGACTGAGCAGACCCTCCGTTCCATACTCGACAAATAATCCGGAGCAGTCAGCAGGATGATGGCGGGTCCGAAGACGAACCCACCCCTACAACTGGTCGTCTATTAAACTAATTGACAACGCAAACGGGCCTGCCCATGTTGCTCTATCGGCGGCAGCAACTTCGGCCAAAAAACCCATCGCGCACCGTCAAACCGCAAATGTCAAGGGAGAGGAATTCAATAATGATGTGGTATCGAATCTTTCACAAAGACTGTGTTGCTCTTATTGTTAGCAGCAGGTTTCGTTCATGGTCAGGCGATAGTGAGTGATGCGCAGATCGCCGGCGAAGAAGCAGCGATAAAGAAAGCGATTGAAATCACCGGGTTTGACCGGCTCGAAGGTTTTCCGGAGGCCGATAAACACTCTGCCGAACTGGTGGTTATCACGGGTGATAGCACGCCCTATGTCGGCCCACTGATAAATGACCGCGAGATTTGGAAAGTGAATCTGGTAAACGTGCCGCTCAAAGAAATACGACCTGGCGGCCGTGAGGTCGAGGCCACCTTCGAGGTGCTGATAGACCCGGCTCAAGGCCGACCGCTGAAGATTCATTCGAGGTACGTGGATACAACTTATGTGCCTCCCCGCGCCCAGAAGCCGGAGGTTGGTCCGCCGCTTAAGATGCCTAAACCCGATGGTGATTCGGCGACCCTGTTTCTGATCCCTCAAGGACCGGATCCAAATGAAAAGGACCCGCTGCTCTTTGACAAGGACTTTGCCGGTCTTCCGGATGCCGCCCCGCGCGCGTTTCTCGATGTCATGCAGCACAGCTCTGTCAATATGGGAAAGGCGATCTGGCTCGATGCCGCCTATGTGCTTGCTAAAATCGACCGACAAATGAAAGCCCTCCCGGTGTGGAAAATATGGCTTCACGGTCATCCTGATGTCGTGACGGAATCTTCGGGCAATCTGTCCGTGAGAACAATGCCCGATCCGAACGCGCCAACGACACCTGCTTCCAAAACATTGCGAACTTATCTCCAGACGGTCCTGGTGACAGCCGATGGCGCACTGGCGGAGTGCCTTTCGGTGAAAGTCTCCCGGTGGAAAACGCTCTCGGGTGATCTACCGCCCGCCACTCGAAGGTTGTACCAGAGTTTTATGGCAAATGGCAGCGAGTTATCCATCACCGGCGAGGATTTTTCGAACATATATATCTCATTTGCCCCACCCGGCGAATTGATGGTGACCGATCCTGCCGGTCGCAAGACAGGAGTCGATGCTGCCACTGGACAGGAATACAACGAGATTCCGCGGTCGGCCTATTACGACAACTCCATAGGTGACCCCGAGGGATTGGCCATGATGAACATGATGGGTTTTGAGGCGCGACTACCCTTGAGCGGCGATTTCAAACTCACTGTGACCACTAAGGATTCCGGGGCCTATGGACTGGGAATGAACTGGTACGATGTCGGCGATGAAACCTCGGCGTCCGGTTTTGACAGGATTCCCATACATACCGGGGACTGTTCACACCTACACATTTTCTTTTGACAGACTCTCGGCCCTCAGAAGCACCGTCACCGGCGGGTTCGATGGCACTGAAAGCATAGCGCCCGAAATCAACCGGTTTCTGTCATATGTCAATATCACCGATGCAACCACGACACTTCAATCGGGCACCGACAGCACGAACCTGTTCATAATATATGATCGTTCGCTCATCACCGAGACTTTTACGGCCTCTCTGAACGAGCAGGATGTATCCAGTTTATTCACGCCGGTGGAGGGGAAGTACGAGATGGTGAATATTCCGGTTCAGGCTGGTCAAAACCTGCTGGTGCTGTCGATCTCCGGATTCACGGATTATGCGGTCGAAACGGATATTGACAGCCTGGTCTTTATCGTCGAGTAGGTTTCACCAGTGACTTCGATCGGGGAGATGAGGACCCTGAATCGGAGGGCAGGCATCTGCCACGCTCGGAACGCCGACACCAAGCTCACCCACGCCGCATGCGGGCATGATGCTCAGCGGGTTCGATACAAAGACTAACCCATAAATTCCTCACGGGATGTTGCGTTTGACCGTATCAAATGAATAAAGTCAACGGAAGGAACTCCCATGAACGGAAACATCGATACGGTGCAGTTGCGCCAATATGCAAGAATTGCCGGAATTCTATATCTGATCATTATTGTAGGTGCCGGTTTCAGCGAAGGTTTTGTGCGTTCAAGCCTGGTAGTCCCGTCAGATCCAGCTGCCACGGCAAACAACATTCTTGCTAACGAGTGGCTCTTCAGAGCTGGATTCGTAACCGACTTGGTAGCATTTATAAGCGATGCAATGGTCGCTGTACTACTATATATATTGCTCAAGCCAGTCAGCTTGCCTCTGTCGCTCATAGCAGCTTCCTTGCGGCTGATCGCTCATCCCGCTATAGGAAGCTTGAATCTACTTAATCATCTCATCCCTCTGCAAATATTGAGTAATCCGGATTTTTCATCTGCATTCGAGACCAGCCAACTTCAGGCAATAGTCCAGCAATATTTCATCGCGCACAGAACCGGATACTTGATAGCCGGGGCATTTTTTGGCCTTCACTGTTTGATTCTCGGGTATCTGTTTTACAAATCTGAGCTGTTTCCGAGAGTTTTGGGCGCTCTGCTGGTTATCGCTTCTTTTGGATATTTGACAGAGAGTTTTGGCAATTTTCTGTTCCCGGGAAGTGAAGTTTTATTGGGTTGGATTGTTGGTATTTCCGCCGGTGTGGCCGAGGTGTCGCTGTGTCTGTGGCTCTTGGTGAAGGGTGTTAAGGTCGGGCGCACCACCACCGAGGTGGCTGGCTGAGGATCATGATCTCACCCGCCAAAGCCAAAGGCCAGGTAAAAAAGCCAGTAGTAGTTGTATTCTTTAACAGCCCCGAGCAAATCGCCGGTTTCGTTGTACCAGAGTGTTTCCGACACTTTCGTAAGGCCATAATTGTAGCGCACTCCCAGCCAGAACTGATCGGTGGCGGTGTACTCAACGCCCAAGTTTACCGAAGTCTCAACACCGTTGTCGTAAAATTCCTTCATGTCGATATCAAGGCCGTTATAATCGAGCGAGGCCTTGACCAGAGTCGAGAACTCCGGCCCGGCCAGAATTCGCCATCGGTCCGAAAGCTCGTATTTCATCAGGATGGGTAGGTTGAAGTACTGAAGGCTGAGGCTCGAGTTCTCATCGGAAAACCCCGCGCCTTTTATGATAAAACCCGGCTCTATCCCAACGTAGATTTCATCAGTTACATAGTATCCGCCGAAACCGGAAAAATTGAGGCCGAACTTCGGGGTGAAATAGTGCATCCAGATAAGGGGCTTGTCAGCATCGTAATGTTCGTAAACGCGGTCGGTCAAGCGGATGTTAGATATCGGAGTGCCGAGCTTGAAGCCATATTGAAAATCTCCAGCGTAGGCGGCATTGAAAGCAGTCAGGCAAAGGATCATGATCGCAATGGTGTTGATTCTCTTCATGTTTGTATTACTTTCTGCAAAAGTTGTTTTGTCTTCGCGGTTGGGTAGCTCTTTCTCTAACCTAACTCAACTCCCGAACCAGCTCGGTAATCATGGCGAAATGGTAGTCATCGTGCTCTGCCGCAAATAAGCCCATGTCGCACACACGCATAGGGACATCGAGGCGCGGATGATGAGCCGAACGCGCGGCCTGAGCTTCGTCCATTGCCTCCAATCGGGCCAAAAAGGCCTCGCGGACTTTGCGAAGCTCGGTCAGAATCCACTCGATATCCACGGCATTGAAATCGGCGTTGGTGGTCCGGACATTTTTGACATCAGCCGCTCGCAGAACCTCCAAACCGTCGTCGTAATCATCGAGCCGGGCATCGTGAAGCGCCTCAACCTTGATCAAATGCCCTATTTGTTCTTGAATAGACCAGCCGTGCTCCGGCTTTTTGGTGAGAATCTCGGCCGGAAGCCGTTTCACGATAGCCTCGGCTCGGTCGGGAGTGCCTCGAAGTCGTTCGATTATAAAGGGAAAATCGCTGACCGGGAAATTGAAATTAAACCGCCGGTCGAGCCATTTGGTTCGCTTAACCACAATATTCTCCTTTTGCTGGTCTTGTGTGCGCGGGCTACAATATATAAGACTCTCTTACGGGGAAACCGTCAAAAAGGTTGAAATTGGGGGCGGATTAATCTGCTTGACGGGGACTGTAATTATGTTATATTGGCAAACTTAGAATTTTGAGGTGAAAATAATATGAAACGGACATATCAGCCTTCAAATAAGAAGATGCTCAACGACCACGGTTTTCGGGCCCGGATGGCCACGAAAGGCGGCCGCAAAGTGCTGGCCAGACGCCGTGCCAAGGGCAGAAAAAGACTGACTGTCAAAGTTGCTCGGAAGAAATAAGTTACCCCGGAGACTCAGCCTGAAATCAAAGGCTGATATTGACCGCCTTTTTAAACAAGGAAAGAGAATCTCTGGGGATTATTTTTCTCTTTCATGGGAGAAAAGCGAGGAGTTTCGCTACGGCGTATTTGTCTCGAGAAAACTTGGTTCTGCCGTCAAACGAAACAGACTTAAACGCATTGTCAGGGAAGCCGTTAGACTAAACAGGGATTTGCTTGGAGCGCCGGTTAGTATCGCAATTCTTCCCAGGGTGAAATTAGGTCAGGTCGATTTCGAAATTATCAATGCTGAGATCAGTCAAATATTCAAAACTATCAGCAATCGGGCGTAAAAGCTTAGACATCCTAAACTATCCTCTGATTTTCGCCATCTATATCTACCGGTATACGCTCTCCCCATTAATAGGCAACAGTTGCCGCTATTATCCGACCTGTTCGCACTATGCCGAGGATGCGTTGCGCAAGTATGGTCCTTTTCGGGGAGTTATCCTAAGCGTGAAGCGTCTGCTGAGGTGCCATCCGTGGCACGAGGGTGGCTTTGACCCGGTTGAATAAAAGGCCCGCCGGCGGGTATATGAGTTATTGAAATTGCTGGATTGAGAGGTATACAAAATTGGACAAAAAGAATATTGCGATAGTAGCCGCCCTGGTTGTGGTGCTGCTTTTTTACTTCCAGATAATGGAATTCCTCGGGTTTTATAAGCCCGCTCCGTCACAACCTGCCGTACAGGACACGGTAACTGACACCACCACCCAAATAGCCCAATCGCAACCTGTTACGCCTCCCGCTCCGGATACAACGACAGGTGTGCCTGCTGCCGTTGTGGCCAAAGTCGAGGCCTTTGTGGCCGGACCCGAGAGTATCGACACTATCGTGGTGACCACCGAGAAATATATCGTTACGCTGACCTCGTTTGGCGGTGGACCGGTGTCGATGTTACTTCGCGACTACGATTACCGCAATGATACTTTGATAGAAATGATTCCCGATGGTAAGTTAGCCACCCCGGAAGCTAAATTCGCGGGCGGACAGTTCTCGACATCGAGCATCAATTTCTCAAGCGATGTTGCGCCCGGCAATTACACTGTCGGCCGCGAACCGCTCGATATCGTGTACAGCTATCAGCCGGCATCGGGCGGCGAAATCAAAAGACATTTCCGGTTCTACCCCGATAATTACCATTACGATCTCTATCTGGAGGTCAACGGTCTGGACCTGCTCGGCTTTGACCGGATGTACAACCTTGTATGGAACACGCCTCTCGGCGTTACCGAACCTCAAGCGGAAACTGATTACCAGGCGATGGAAGCGGTGGCAATGCAGGCGGGGTCGAGAGTGACGCTGGATGATTACAACGACGGACAACTTCAACAGTCAATGACCGGCAGCACCTCGTGGGCGGGTTTGCGCTCGAAATATTTTGCGGCGGTGATGATCCCAACGAATCGTCTGGCCGAGAGCGTCTCCGCATCCGGCCGGAAGCAGGACATTTCGACAGCGGACGGCAAAGTTGAGATGAAAGAAATTACGGTTGGGATGGAGATGCCGTTCACCAGCATCAGTCCGAACTTCGCCGACAGTTTCAAAGTGTTCGTCGGTCCCCTCAGTTATACGTTGCTGTCCTCCTATGACATTGGGCTGGAAGATATGCTGGGTATCGGCACGACACCGTATGTGGGGTGGATCATCAAGCCGTTTGCCATCGCGATTATATGGCTGTTGCCCAGAATGTATTCGGTGATTCCCAATTATGGTCTGGTTATTATTCTGTTCGCTCTGCTGGTTAAGCTGGTCACGATGCCGCTGTCGATGAAGTCGTTCAAATCGATGAACGCCATGAAAGAACTTCAGCCTAAAATGGAAGAGCTCAAGAAGAAGCACAAGAACAATCCGCAGGCGCTCAATCAGGAGATGATGAAGCTCTACAAGACGCACGGGGTGAACCCGATGTCCGGATGTTTGCCGATGCTTCCGCAGATGCCTTTGTTCTTCGCGTTGTTCTCCGTTTTTCGTGCGACCATTCTCTTGCGCGACGCACCTTTTGTGTGGTTCATCACGGATCTTTCGCGAGGCGCCACAAGTTTTCTCGACCCGTACATCGTGCTGGTGATAATCATGATCGCGGCGCAGTTTGTCTCGCAGAAACTCACCATGGCTACATCGCAGCAGAACAAAATGTTCATGTACATCATGCCCCTGTTCATGGGCTTTATCTTCTATCGTTTTGCGGCGGGATTGGTGCTCTACTGGGCGTGCTTCTCGATTTTCTCGCTCATAGATTATTTCGCTTTCAAGCGTACCAATAAGAACGCTGAGGTGAAAACGGCTTAGCGCTTATGGTGGCTAAAAAAAAAATGCAGACGGCGACGATGACACTATCGTTGCCGTCATAACTCCGCCCGGCGAGGGCGGCATCGCTGCTCTTCGCATCGCCGGCAGGCACAGCCTGTCGATTCTAAAAAAACATTTCAAACCAATTACGTCCGACCAAGAGGAGTTCAAACCGTTCTTGATGCGGTATGGTTACTTTGTCGATCGCGATGGAGTCGTGATCGATGAAGTGCTGGTGGTTTATATGCCTTCCGGAAAATCATACACCGGACAACACCAGGTGGAGATCTATTGTCACGGCGGTCGGCAGGTGGTGCAGCTCATTCAGAAAGAGTGCGTTCGCGATGGTGCGCGAGTGGCGGAGCCGGGAGAATTTACAAAACTGGCGTTTCTGGCCGGACGAATTGATTTGACCAAAGCCGAGGCAGTCGCCGAGGTTATCGCGGCTAATACCGATACCTCGTTTGATACTGCCCGCGACCATCTGCTGGGCAAGTATCACGAACACGTGGTCGCTTTGCGCGAGAAGCTGATTGACATAATTGCCGAGGTTGAGGCCTCGGTGGATTACCCCGAAGACGAAATTGAGGCGGCGGGACGGCAAAACCTGCTTGCGGCCGTGGATGTTATAATGGCTGACATCAATGAGTTAAGTGCGACTTATCAGGGTGGTCAGATTATTAATGAGGGGTTCAAGATTGCTATTGCCGGAAGACCGAATGCCGGGAAATCCTCGCTTTTTAATCTTCTCCTGCGGCATGAGCGCGCCCTGGTGACACCAACTCCGGGAACCACAAGAGACTATCTATCGGAGTGGATTGATCTTGAGGGCTACAAAGTCAATATCATAGATACCGCAGGACTTCGCGCTACCGGCGGCGCGATCGAAAAGGCCGGCCAGAAATCGTCGCGGACAGTCATTCAGGGCGCTCATCTTATAGTATGGATGGCTGATCTTTCGAAACCGGGATGGAGTCGCCATCTTGAGCGCGACCTGCCGGATCTGGGTAAACGGCCCATTCTGTTGGTGGGCAATAAAATAGATGCTGCGCGCGAGACGTTCTCACTGAAAGACCAAATCAACCAAAGTGAGATAATCGCCATCTCGTGCAAGACCAATCGCGGGATAAAGCAGCTTCGCGAGGCAATTCTTGGCCGGATAGAAAGTCGCATGCCTGATTTGACCTCGGGAGTGGTGGTAACATCGGCCCGGCACAAACAGAAGCTGTCATCGGCTGTGAAGTCACTTCGAGTCCGCCCGCAAGAAACTTCTGGCAGATGAATCGCCGGAGCTAACCGCATTCGATCTACGCCAGGCTATCAATGCTATCGATGAAATCACCGGAAAGGTCTACAACGAGGATATTCTCGGCCGCATCTTCTCCAAATTCTGCATTGGCAAGTGACGCTAGTCACATCTGTCCACTTCTGAAGGTTTAGGGGAATAGAGCAGGCTTAGTCTGTAAATCAAGCTTCGCTTGTGTTACACGTGAAACATTGGGCGGAGAGCCGCGCGGGACCGATTTGTGTTGCCAATTCGCCCCCCGAACAGTTTATTACAGACCGTTGTTTATGGAATTGATCAATGACTTACGATTATGATGTTATAGTAGTTGGTGGTGGCCACGCGGGTGTCGAAGCGGCCCTGGCGGTAGCGCGCATGGGTAAAAAAGCGGCGCTGGTGACCATGGACGCTTCGAAACTGGCTCTTATGTCGTGCAATCCGGCTATCGGCGGTATCGGCAAATCCCATCTTGTCAAAGAGATTGACGCGTTCGGCGGGGTTATGGGGTTGGCCACTGATGCTACCGGTATCCAGTTCAGGCGCCTGAACCTTTCGCGCGGTCCGGCGGTCTGGTCGACCCGGGTGCAGGCAGATCGAGTTAAATATAACCAGTATATAGTCGATTTTGTGGCCGGGACAGACAATGTTGATGTGGTAGAAGGCCTTGCCGGGGAAATACTTAATAAGAACGGGTCCATCACCGGAATTAGAACGGAGTCAGGTCAGGCTATTACTTCAAAGGCAGTTATTGTATGCTCCGGGACATTTCTGGGCGGACTAATACACATCGGATCGAGAAAAATAAAAGCCGGGCGAATGGGTGAGAACGCCGCCTATATGCTCTCGGAATCGCTTCGTAGTCTGGGATTCGAGGTGGGTCGCTTGAAGACGGGGACTCCTCCCCGCCTCGACGGTGATACTATCGACTGGGCGAAATGTGAGATTCAGCCGGGTGAGGAGCCTCTCCCCCTGTTTTCGCCCCGCTCGAAGCGGGAGCCATTTGAGCAGACCCCGTGTCATCTGACCTATACAAGTCTCGCTACCAAAGATATCATTTCGGCCAATTTCAAGTCATCGCCGATTTTTTCCGGTCAGATCAGTTCGACCGGCCCGAGATACTGCCCATCGATAGAGGATAAATTTTTCCGCTTTGCCGATAAAGACCGTCACCAGATTTTTCTGGAGCCGGAAGGAAATGGCACTAACGAGATATACCCCAACGGTTTCTCGACTGCGCTGCCTGAAGAAATTCAAGACAAAGCAATCCGGACCGTGATAGGTCTGGAGGGAGTGAAAATTACCCGTCCGGGGTATGCCATCGAATATGACTATTGCCCCGCCTACCAGATTAAACCCTCGCTGGAGACCAGACGCATCGCCGGGCTTTTCTTTGCCGGGCAGATCAATGGGACTTCGGGCTATGAAGAAGCAGCCGGCCAGGGGCTTGATGGCAGGCATTAATGCAGTTCTACACATTGAGAATCAGGAGCCGTTTGCTCTCGACCGGTCGGAGGCTTATATCGGGGTGATGATTGATGATCTGACTACCCGCTCTACCACCGAGCCTTACCGGTTGTTTACTTCGCGGGCGGAGTATCGGCTGGCTCTTAGAGAGGATAACGCCCGGGATCGTCTATTTGGCTACGCGAAACGCTTTAACCTTATTGCCGACAGAGACTTTACCTTATTCAGCGAACTTCAGGAAGCCACCACAAGCGAGATTCAACTGCTTCGAAAGAAGCGTGTGGGTATCTCAGAGCTTGGAGAATTGGGGGCTCGCTTCCAAAAGAAGGATTCAATCTCCCTTGAAGAGCTTCTCAAACAGCCTGGTGTGACAATCAAGGAGGCAATGCCGTTTCTGGCAAAGTTCGACGGCGAGTTCTCCGACAATCCGGAAGTGCTGGAGCGGGCGGCGATTGCTATTAGATATCGCGGATACGTGGAAAAGCAACTTCGGGAGATCGAGAAATTCAAGCGTATGGAAAGCGAGAAGATTCCGGAGAGTTTCAATTTCGATGATATCAAGGGATTGAAGCGGGAGGCTCTTGACAAGTTCCGCAAGTTCCGGCCGTTATCGCTTGGTCAGGCCGGTCGAATCGAGGGTGTCACGCCCGGAGACATTGCCGTATTGTCGGTATACTTGAAAAGACATAAGGCTTCGATATGATGGATGATCCTCGCAAGACTATCGAACTTGTTCCTGTGGAACTCCTTACGCGTCGGGACCCGGAGGGGCGGCTGTCTCGATACTACGATTTATTGAGAGTAGAGAACCGCAAAATCAACCTTGTTTCACGTGAAACAATTGACTCCGGGCTTGAGACGCTGGCGGCGGAATCGCTGCTTCCTTTCGAATATCTGCCTGAAAAGATCTATCAGAACTATCTGGATATTGGCAGCGGCGGTGGATTCCCTGCCTTCCCGGTCATTCTCACCAAAGATATCTCCCATGCTTCTCTTGTTGAGCGGACTTCCAAGAAGGCTCAGGCGCTGAAGCGTATCGCCGGCGGGCCTCTTTCCGGCTCGTCTACCGCTGTGGATATTGTCGATGGTAATTTCGAGGACCTTCAGTTTGCCTCTCGCCATGATCTCGTGACGCTTCGATTGGTTACTCTCACGAGAAAACTGCTCAAAAAAATCGAATCTGTCATGGCCGAAAACGCCATCTTCATCTATTATGCCACTCCAGATGCCGATTGTAAATCAGAGAGCATGTCCGGCATAACTTATTGTTATCACACGTCCGTAGATGCCCCCACCAAAAGCTTTACGATCTTCCGTAAAAACCGTTAGATTTTTGTTGCTTAAGTTTTCGCATTCCATTAAACTTATGCTCTACTTGAAGTTGATTTCATTAAGGAGTGTCCTTTGGGCAAAGTTATTGCGATTACAAATCAAAAAGGCGGTGTCGGGAAAACCACGACAGCTATCAATCTCAGCTCCTGCCTGGCGGCCGCGGAACATAAGACCTGTCTGATCGACATGGATCCCCAGGCCAACTCCACCAGCGGCGTGGGTCTTGATAAAGCAAAACTGGAGTCATCAATCTACGATGTGCTCATCGACAATAAGACCATCAAGGAAGTAGTGCAACCCACCGAGCTTCAGTATCTCAACATAGTACCGGCATCGATCTCGCTGGTCGGCGCCGAGGTGGAGCTGGTGCCAATGCTGGCGCGCGAGACGCGATTGAAGACCGCGTTGGCCCCCATTCTCGACGATTACAAATATATCATAATCGATTGTCCCCCCTCGCTGGGTTTGTTGACGCTCAACACCCTGACGGCGGCCGACTCGATCATCATACCGATCCAGTGCGAGTACTATGCGATGGAGGGTCTGGGGCAGCTCATGAGCACGGTGAGACTGGTGCAGGAGAATCTCAATCCGAATCTTCAGATCGAAGGCGTCCTGTTGACGATGTTCGACAGTCGCCTGAATCTTTCGCGACAGGTCTCCGACGAGGTGCGCAAGCACTTCGAGAGTAAAGTATACAACACGGTGATATCGCGTAACGTTCGTCTATCGGAGGCGCCGTCGTTCGGCAAGCCGATCATTCTTTACGATATCATGTCCACGGGTGCGGAAAATTATATGTCCTTTACAAAAGAGGTGCTGGCACGATGAGCAAGATAGTTCTTGGCAAAGGTCTGGGGGCGCTGATCCCCGGCGAGGATAAAACTAAGACTGATGAAAGAAAATATCGGACAATAGCCCTGGACAAGATAGGTCCCAATCCGATGCAGCCTCGTCGTACGTTCGATGAAGCCGGGCTGCAGGAGCTGGCGGATTCGTTCAAACAAAACGGCATCATGCAACCTCTGGTAGTGCGTGCCGATGGAGGCGCTTACACGATTATAGCGGGTGAACGCCGGTATCGTGCCGCCCGCATTGCCGGCATGACCGAAGTGCCTGTGATGCTTGCCGGTGAGGTCACCGATACGCAGATGCTCGAGCTGGCCCTGGTGGAGAATCTTCAGCGCGAGAATCTCAACCCGATGGAAATGGCCGAGGCGTATCGTCGGTTGGTCGAAGAGTGCAGTCTGACTCAGAATGAACTTGCTGGGCGGGTGGGTAAGAGTCGTGCCGCTGTCGCGAATGTTTTAAGGCTCAACACGCTTCCCGAGGGTATCAAGGGGATGATACGCGAAGGAAAGCTGACCGAGGGACACGCTCGCGCGATTCTTTCGCTGGAGACTCACGAAGCTATGCTTCGCATGGCCGACCAGATCATGTCGGGTTCGATGTCGGTCCGGCAGGTCGAGGATGAAACACGGCGGACGAAAAAGCGCCGGCTGGTGCCCAAACGGAAAATCCCCGCCATCACCGAAGTGGAGAGCTATCTCAAACGTCTGCTGGGAACCTCGGTGAAAATCAGCCCGGGACTCAAGCGGGGTAAGATTGAGATCGAGTATTACGGCGATGAAGACCTTGACCGGATTGTCGAGTTGTTCAGGAAGGTCGAAGGCTGAAAATGGCCGACGAAGAAATACATCACGCTGATGCTGATTCCCGACGGTACCGAGAGCCGCAGTGGTTTCCGGATGCGTCAGTGGCTGTTCAAGGCGATAGTGATAAGCCTGATAACGATTCTCGTGGGGATTGTCCTGTTCTTTGTATTCTACGGAAAGGTGTTGACACGGGCCGCCTTGGCCGATAAACTTGCTAAGGAGAATGAGAGGTTGCTGCGCTATCAGTACAAAGTGCAGCTTCTGGAGGCTAATCTGCAACAAGCCCGGGGCATTGTGACAAGACTTACAGAGCTGGCCGGTATCGATATTGAATTTCCCGAGTTGCCGGATGATTCAACGCTGTTTGCCTCGCTCGATGAGCGCGGTATGGCGGTGGTTTCGCGTGCGGCCGGAGTGGATATGTCGTTGCCTGCCGGACTTCCCATTCAGGGCTTTATCAGCCAGGATTTTGAAGTAGCCGACGACAATCACTATCATCCCGGGGTGGATATCGCCTGTGCCGAGGGAACGCCGGTGCTGGCCACGGCGAGTGGCGAGGTGATTTACGCCGACTATCGATTCAACCGTCTATGGCTACATGGTTGTCCTTAAGCACAATGATTCTATCACCACGCTTTACGGTCACAACAGGGAGTTGCTGGTTGAGGTGGGGCAGAACGTATATGCGGGCAGCCGGATCGCATTGTCGGGTAATACCGGTCTGTCAACGGCGCCGCACCTCCATTATGAGATTAGAATAAATGATAACCCTATAGATCCGCTGGATAACTGGTATGATTAAGAAGATTAACAATAACGAAGTGGATGGATTGATGAACACCATTATTGGCAAAGACACTGTCATCAACGGTACGCTCGACGTTAAGGGAGCGCTGAGAGTTGACGGTACCGTAAAGGGAAAGATTCTCTGCTCTGACTGCGTGACGGTTGGTGCGACAGGGATTGTTGAAGCTGAGATCGAAGCCAACACCGCTATTATCGCCGGTCGCATGGTTGGCAATGTTGACACGACTGAGAAGATTGAGCTGCAGGCGAAATGCGAGATGGAAGGCGACCTGAAAACCAAGTCTTTGATAATAGAGCAGGGGGCAGTGTTCTGCGGCGCCTGCAATATGAAAGAAAGCAAGGGTAGCCTGGGCTTCTTGCCGCCCGAACAGCCCAAAAAGGAAGTCGAGATCCCGGAGAAGAAAAAGACCTTTTGATTGTTGATAACACGCCCTTTTGTGGAAAAGGCGGTAATTTTGTGGATAACCGCCCATCGTGTTGCTATCAAACAAGATAACCTTTTGGAATAGTGGACTTTTCGACTCGTTTATCCACATTTTATTTGGATTTAAGTTGAAGTTTTATCGGGATTTAGCGTAAATTTTGCGCTCTTCGACCGCTTGATTCGCTCCCGGCGTGAACCACAGGATTCCGGCACAAATTGCATATATCACCTAAAAACGACCCGTTTTGTCCTCTTGTGGCATCGGACGGCTTCTGCCCCAACGTTACATTGATTGACGCCATTTTTGCTTTTTCCCTGCCGTATTGTATAAATAATCGTTAGCTTCTAAAGACGAATGCATAGATAACAAACCATGGAGGATATGATGTCGCCCAAACAGACCGGTTCTGACATAGCAGCAGTCGAGACACTTAATGCGGCCTATAAAAATATTAAAAACGAGATTGGAAAAGTCATAATTGGTCAGGATCAGGTTATCGAGCAACTCCTGATTTCCTTATTGTCATCGGGGCATTGTCTGTTAGTCGGCGTTCCCGGTTTGGCCAAGACGCTTCTGATTTCGACCCTGGCCCGCGTATTGAACCTGAAATTCAACCGTATCCAATTCACTCCTGACTTGATGCCATCGGATATCACCGGTACGGAGATTATCGAAGAAGATCATACAACCGGACGCCGGCAGTTCCGCTTTGTTAAAGGGCCGGTCTTTGCCAATATAATCCTGGCCGACGAGATAAACCGCACGCCACCGAAGACCCAGGCGGCGTTGCTTCAGGCAATGCAGGAGCACGAAGTAACCACGGCCGGGGAAACCTACAAGCTCGATGAACCTTTTTTCGTGTTGGCGACGCAGAACCCAATTGAACAGGAAGGTACTTATCCTCTTCCCGAGGCGCAGCTCGACCGGTTTATGTTCAATGTGCTGGTAGATTATCCCTCGGGTGCCGAAGAGCAGCAGATTGTAAAATCAACCACAGCGGTTATTTCGTATGATCTGGAGAAGATTTTATCGCCGGAGGATATTATCGGTTTTCAGAATCTGGTGCGGCGGGTGCCGGTATCGGATCATCTGATAGAATACGCCGTTCAACTGGTACGCACGACCCGTCCGACCGAAACGGATGCACCTGAATTCGTGAAGAACTGGGTAAACTGGGGAGCCGGACCGCGGGCTTCGCAGTATTTGATTTTGGCCGCCAAGACGAAGGCCATACTGGAAGGGCGCCCGACCCCGGGTCCTGAGGATATTCGGTTCGCGGCCTATCCGGTGCTGCGGCATCGCATTGTTACTTCGTTCAATGCCGAGGCGGATGGAGTTGACTCGGTGGAGATCATCAAGCGGGTGTTGGATTCCGTAAAGGAGCGGGTGTGAGCTCGTGCTAAACCATCTGACAAACCCCGCCAACAATATGATTCGAGGGAGTAAATGCTTCAGAATATAAAGCTCTCAGAGCTGCCGTCGTACGGCAAGCTGTTCGTTGGGTTGTTCACGGCGCTGATGCTTTTCGTGTGTCTGTGGGCGATGACCATTTTCTATGTCGAAAAGGGTTTGGTCACAGTCGACGAATACTCGCAGCCGGCAGAAGAGTACGACACCATGCCGGCGGAAGAAGGCGACGAAGAAATAGCCATTGTTATCGATGAGATCCTGGCTGATTCAGCTTCGGAACTGGCGCCGGATTGGGACAGTAACACTGCCGAAGAAGAGGCGGTGTTTGACTCGGCTCAGTTAGCGGACAGTTTTGAGCAGTACGACGCCGAGATCGCGCCGGAAAATGATGAAATGGCTATCGACGAATACCCCGGACCGGATGCGATTGACCATCTGAGCCACAATTTGGGTTTAGCGCATACGCATATAAACGGCCAAACGCTGCTGTTTTTTGCCATGGGCCTGGTGTTTATTTTTACATCGGTGAAGCCGCGCACCAAGAAAATTGTCCTGATAGTGTTTGCCGTTTCCGTTTTCTTGCACGCGGTGGGACTCACCGGGGAAGCGTTCCATTGGATATTCGATGATCTTTTGGCTATCAGCGGTCTGATCATACTTATCACGATAGTCTACATGGCACTGGCAGTTTACGTAGACCTTGCCAGAGGCGCTAAGTCGGGCAAAAGCAACGAGGAATAGCATGGCATCCAACTTCGGTCTGGTTATCCACGGCGGAGCCGGGACAATTCTCAAAGCGAAAATGACCCCCGAGAAAGAGGCCGAGTACAGAGCAGGGCTGCTGCTGAGCCTGCAGACCGGCTATAGCATTCTCGAAAAGGGTGGTCGGGCGGTCGATGCTGCTCAGGCGGCGGTGAAAATAATGGAAGATTCGCCGCTGTTCAATGCCGGTAAAGGGGCGGTGTTTACGCATGAGGGCAAAAACGAGCAGGATGCCTCGATTATGGACGGCAAAACGCTCAACTCGGGAGCGGTAGCAGGGGTGCGGCATATCAAGAATCCGATTGATCTGGCGCGGCTGGTGATGGATAAATCCGAGCATATCCTGTTGGGGGCCGATGGTGCCGAAGCATTTGCGAAAGTTCATGGTGTGGAGTTTGCCGATGATGATTATTTTTATACCGAACATCGTTGGCAGCAACTCAAGGCTGCCAAATACAAAGAAAAACTGACGCAATCGGATTATTCCCAGTTGGATCATTCCGATGACAAGCACGGCACGGTCGGGGCGGTGGCGTTGGATCAGGACGGCAACCTGGCGGCCGCGACTTCATCGGGCGGTATGACCAACAAGAAATTCGGACGTCTGGGTGATTCGCCTATTGTCGGCGCCGGAACCTATGCCAACAACAGCACTTGCGCCGTCTCCGGCACCGGACACGGGGAGTATTTTATTACGGCCGTGGTGTCATATACGGTGTCGGTATTGATGGAATTGAAGGGTCTGTCGCTTGAAGAGGCGGCTAATGTTGTAATACACGAGAAACTTACTCAACTGGGTGGTACCGGCGGGCTGATAGCGATAGACAAAGACGGCAATGTCGCTATGCCGTTTAACACCGAGGGCATGTACCGCGGGTCGATGCTGCCCGGAGCCGCACCTGTTGTGAAAATCTTTAAGGAATAGCTCCCCACAGTGACTACCGATCATCGAAAATATCTTGATCCGGAAATTGTCTCCCGCCTCAAGGGGATGGAGATGCGTGCCCGGATGGTTGTCGAGGGGTTCATTGCCGGACTTCACAAGTCGCCATATCATGGCTTCTCGGTGGAGTTCGCCGAGCACCGCCAGTATATGCCCGGCGACAATATCCGCGACATCGATTGGAAAGTCTACGGTAAATCGGACCGGTTTTATATCAAGCAATACGAAGAAGAGACCAATCTGAAAGGCTATCTGCTTTTGGATTGCTCCGCCTCGATGGCATACCGAAGCGGCGACCGGGTGAGCAAGCTTGATTACGCAGGGATGCTGTGTGGGGCGCTTTCGTTTATGATGCTCCGGCAGCGCGATGCTGTGGGGCTGGTGACTTTTGACCAGAAGATTCGGCGTTATATTCCCCCGCGCTCCAAATCAGGGCACCTTCACGTGCTGCTGAACGAAATTGCCAACCAGACACCATCGGCAACCACCGATATATCATCGACCCTTCATGAAATGGCCGACCGGATAAAACGCCGCGGGTTGGTCATAATCATGTCGGACCTGCTCGATGAATCCGACAAGATAATCAGCGGGTTGAAACATTTCCGTTACAATAAGCACGAGGTGATAGTCTTTCACATTCTCGATCCGCGCGAACGGGATTTTGCTTTTCCTCAGGAGGCGATTTTCAAGGATATGGAGACCGGCGAGGAGGTCACGACCTTGCCTTATCAGATCAAGCGGGATTTTGCCCGCCAGGTGAAGGCTTTTTCCGATGAAGTGGCGACAGCTTGTCGTCAGAGCAATATCGATTATTTTCCGGTTGATACTGCTATGCCTTTTGACAAGGCGCTTTATGCCTTTTTGTCCAAGCGAGAGCGGCTGTACTGAGGCTCGGCATCACTTCAGCAGCAGCATCTTTTTTGACCCCACGTAATCCCCGGCTTCCATTTTGTAGAAATATATTCCTGTCGCCACAGGTTGGCCGGATTGATCGGCGCCGTTCCATTCGACCGAATAGCTTCCGGCCGGTTTCGTTTCATCCACCAGGATTGCCACTTTTTGTCCGAGGATGTTGTACACGCCGATTTTCGTGTGACAACGTTCGGGGAGTGCGTATTCGATGACGCATGACGGGTTGAAAGGGTTGGGGTAGGCCGGGCCGAGAGTGAACGAACCCGGAAGTAAGTCCTGCTGCGGAGGGATATCGGTTACCAGGTCAAGCTCGTGTATGGCTACGGTCTGGTTTCGTACAGAGACCAATTTGTGAATATCCGGCATTGCGAATCTGGTCCAGAAAAGTCTGCCGCTGGTCACGGCGATGCTACCACGCGAAAGCTGGCCGCTTTCGCCGTTGAATTCGTAGAGATTGCCACTTTCGATGCCAAAGAATTTGCCGGGGTAGTCAGGGCTGTAAAAATACTGTGAACATGAAGGTGCATCGAAGACATTCCACAAAATGTCAGCTGAGTCGGGCGATACCAGATTGTAGAGCGCGAGTGATGTCTCCACGGTATCGAATACCGCCATGTCCTCCAAATAGCAGGTTTGTTGCGTGAGGTGGCGGACCAGCATTTCGGTGCCATCGAAAATGAGGTTTATGTTGCCCGAGGTCAGGTAGCTGGCCGAGTTGGTGGCGTGGCATCGAGTCGCCGGCGCAAATACAGCTTGCCGTCTGGCCGATAACTAAATAGGGGTTGCCACCGGCATCGACAATCTCAACATTGGCCGTAACAGTAATATCGCCCGACTCCCGCGCAACGACATCGCATTTCGTGGCAGCGAAATACGGTTCGGATTCGAACGACGCAATTTCTTCAAGATCCATCATAAGGTCGGCTCTATCCCATGTTGCCGGTTGCGCGAAGCCCGGGCTTATCCACGACAGACCCTCGGTGCTCAGCACCACGGCTTGAAAAAGTTCGAAAGAGCGGTACTTGTCGAAACTGCAGAAAAGTTCGTTGTAACCATCGCCTGTGACATCAAGCGCTCTCATTGTTATCGAGTTGAAAGGAGAACCCCGGTCGGCTGCAATCATCGAGCCTGCCTCGTGATGTGCCGAATCGGTCAGCAGATAACCTGAGGCGCCATCGTAGAGATAAATCACGCAGGCTGTATCCGGCGAGGTGGTGCGGCACGCAAAATAGTACGCCAGCACAACATCCGGTATCAGGTCGCGATTGACGTCATCGAAAGCAATGGCATAATTCGTGTAGTTATCGACCAACGGGACATTGAGCAGGGTCGACCAGTTTGAGGGGGAGTAAAGAATGAGCCGCTCACCGTCGGAGGCCAAAATTTCCGGCTCACTATCGGAATCGATATCATTGAATTCCAGTTTCTCGATCTGTCTGGTGAAACCGGGGACGGTGAACTCGGTTGCTACGGCCAGAGAAGTCGAATGACTGGAAATTGCTACGGACAACGAAATGCTCACAAAGAGAGCATATGAAGATATTCTCACGGGATACCCCTCCCACTTGTGTTTGTCTAATTATATAAAAGCCCGTATTGTGTTGTCAAGACGAAGAATCTTTTCTATTTCCCGATAAATTCGGCCAGTTTTTGGGAGTATTCGACAACTCCGGCCATCTCTTCCTCAGAGGGAATCAAGCGGGCGCGATAGTTTTCCTCGAATACTTTGAGTTTCAAGCCCGAAAGCCGTTCGGCCACGAGTTTGGATGCCTCACCACCCCAGCCGTAGGATCCGAAAACAGCGGCTTTCTTGCCAATGCTGTAAACCGTTGAAAAGAGATTGACTGTATCCCAAATCGGCTTGACAGCATCGCCGTTGAAAGTCGGGGTACCGATAAGAATCGCCTTGCTCGATTCTATCTGCTCGCGTAGTTGATCCGGTTCGCTCTCGGTAACATCGGTTAAGTTGGCGGTAAAGCCGGCCTTGGTGAGACTGACAGCTATTGCTTCAGCCAGGGATTTAGTATTTCCGTAGGCTGATGCGTAGAAAATCGATACCACGTTTCCCTGTTCGGATTTGTCCACCGACCATTCTTTGTAGCTGTTGATATGCTTGAGGGGGTCTTTGCGGAAGATCGGGCCGTGGGAGGGTGCTACCATCTTAATATCGTGGTCATCAAGTTTAGGCATATTGCGCCGGATATATCCCGTGAAGGGGCGCATGATAGAATCAAAATAGTAACGGACCTCAAAATCAACATCGACCGTGACTTCATCGGCGAAAATCGAATCCGATGATATATGGGCCGCGAAACCATCATTTGAAAACAGGATGCCGTCTTCCTCGAGAAATTCCATCATGGTGTCGGGCCAGTGCATGTATGGCATCAGTCTGAATGTCAGGGTCTTGCCGCCGAGTTCGAGTGTCTGTTTGTCTTTGAGGCCGGTGATATCCGCCTCGCGGTTTATTATGTTTTTCAGGTACGGGACGGCGGCCGAGGAGCAGTATATCTTGAGGTTGGGGTTTTTATCCAGAAGGGTGCTGATTGCTCCACTGTGGTCAGGTTCGTTGTGGTTGACTATCAGGTAGTCGATTTTTTCGACCGGAGTTATCTGTTCGATATTGGCAAAGAAATCGTCGGTGAAAGGCTTCTTGACACTGTCGATAAGGGCTGTTTTCTCGGTCCCTTTGACAAGATAGGCGTTGTAGGTGGTTCCGTGTTCGGTTTTCATGATGATATCGAATACTCTGAGGTCGGGGTCTTTGACACCTACGTGGTAGACGTTTTCGGCAAGTTTTGTAGCGCTCATATAATAGTCTCCTGCATTGTTTTGGCCCATAATATAGTCAATAGCCTGTTAAAAACAACCGGGGTATACAAAGTTCCCGGCGGCAAATAAGACGGTATACGATTTCAGGAATCGGTGCGGATAGTGGCTGCCAGGGCGGTTGCCTTTTCAAAGACAGCGGCATCATCGACCGGCAAAGGCAGAATTTCCAGAAGTTCTTTCGGAGATATTTCCTTAAGGTGCGTTACCTCTTCGATCTCCATATCCTTTTCATCGAGGTATATGACCGTGGGGGTGGTGACAGGGCGGAGATTTTCGGTATCTCTATAGGGGGCGCCATAGCCGGAACGAATGTTATACCACCACCACATAATCGTGCGGTAAAAAGGAAACCAGTAAGTATCGTACCGTTGGCGCAGGATATTTTGCATGCGTTTTGTTGTCAGATATGGTCTTACAGCAATGACAGCATCGATGCGCTCTTCCTCGAAGGTTGCTAGTCGGGCGGCCTCGGCTCCCCGCCCGTACCCAACTATGAGCAGGGGATGGGCGATGTGGCCGTGGATTTCCAGATGGCTGATGAGGGCTTGAATGTCGGTAGCCTCAAGGTAGCCCTCTCCCCGGTACTTGGCGCTGGTGCGACCCGAAGCCCTCAGGTCGAGAGCGAAGACGATATATCCGGAGTCGGAAAACATTTTTGCCAGACTCACCAGGCTATCGCGATTGGCCCCGTCATCGTGAAGCAAAATCGCCGTCCCCCGGGGCACTACGCCTGAATCCCGGCGAACGGGGATTTCAAGGCAGGCCAGATTGGTCAGAGCGTCGGATTCGAATCGGAAAGTATCCGCTTCAAGTCCGGCCTCTACGTAAAGCCCGGCAGCATTTTCGGCAAGTGAATCCTGACTGTACTGATCAAGGTCTTCTCTGGCCATTAGGGTCTTGGCGCGGTTCAGCGGGTAGATTACGTAAGTTACGAGCAATAATGCGATTGCACCGAAAAACAGGATTGTCTTTATGATCTCTTTGGTTTGTCGCGAAATTTTGGCCATTGTTTTCTAAAGGATATCTAATGGTTCTGTTAAGGGAGATATAATAGCGAATAGCTGGATTCTGTCAATCTAAAAAAAGTGTGCACAAACGAAGTGTTATAAAAGGGCGTGACATTTCAAAGTCGTGACTGAAAGGTGTGGGACTGACCCGTCAAGCGCAAAACAATACGATGTTGGTATGGTTTCATTTCTTTGATCGTGGATGCTAAGGCATTTGGTTCGATGCGCCGAATAAACGTTTTAAGGCGCGTTGTGTCGCGTTGGATCTTGTTTGCAAAGGGAATTGTTCAGCGTTTGCACACTAACGGGACTATCCGCAGCTGAGCAGTTTTGTATATCGAGCCAGAGGGTGTTTTATAGGGAGAAATTGACCATTAATCGGGCGAAAATTGCTTGACAAAAATGGAATATGACGTTAATTTAGGCTTGTCTTCGTGGATGAAGGTAAACCAAAGAGACAACTTTCTTACGTTACATACTCGCTTAGTGAAATAGCTTCTCTCTCTAAGTCGAGATATTTGGTAGCTTAGACTTGACCAATTTGACATGTAATTAGTGAGCGGAGAACTTTTGGCGAATTTTTTTTCTCACAAACTTACTTCAAGGTTCAAATCAAACTTACCAGGCCCTAAAGTACACCCCGTGGTGAACCATCGTATGGTTTTCGAAGGGAGGTCAATCCACAAGTAGGGGTAGCCTTGCGAGTTTCCTGGGGTCTTAGCGATAAGACTTTTGGGATTTCGCCACTTTCCGGACGATTGAAAACGAAAAACTTATTTCCGCAAGGAACTAAGTTGGGAACTAATTCACTCTCGAAAGGAGCGATGAATGATAAGGAGAACTTCCACAATTCTTGTTGTCTCCTTACTGTTAGTTGCCTTTTTGGCGATGACAGCGTTTGCGGCTCATACGAAAGGCAAGAGCGACTTGGTCAAGAAGACCAGGGCTAACATGCAAGCTTTTTCGTTTACTGACGAAGCCTCCAATGGTAGCGTCGGTACCCAGAAGGGTCATACCACTCTGGGAACAGTATCATACTCATCTTCGGCCGCCTCTCCGGGGCAGGTCGTTGGTGGTACGTGCTATGAATATCAGCACAACTGTTCCATGGGCCGTATGATTGAGACTGGACCGCATTCTGGACAAACCGGCCCGGCTACGGTTCACTTTGGCTGGATGTATATGGCAACACCGGAAGACTTCAACCAGGCTCGTTCGTATGCTTATAACGCATACAGCAGCGGAACTCACCAGTATGCCGGTGAGTACGTACTTCATGAAGATCCTTATTCCGGTTACGTCAACGTCGACGTAACTCCTGATAACCGCGGTATTGTCGGCGGTCACGCTGACCTCCGTGGTCCGGTACCGTATCAGCCTCAGATACATTTTGATGCCTGTTCGAGCTGCGAAGATTTCACGGCCTTTGTGCGCGTTCCTGACAGCGTTGCCGGATATCCGGAAGATGCTGAAGAAGCCTCATGGCCGAAATTCTTCTTCCAGTTCGGTACTGACACAGTGCTCCACGTTTTTGCGATGAGCGATCTTGGCTATCTTTCAGCCATGTATTTCCGCTGTGTTGGTTACGAAGGCGAAGGCGAATGGGATTACCCTCCGTACGTCGTTGATACCTGCGAAGATATCGCACAGGATATCACCGGTGAAAGAATGGGTGATCGCATTTGTATGTCCTGGTTTGCTGCTCCGCCGTATCAAGAGCCGTGGTGTGACACCTGCTCAGGTCTTCCGACCCCCGGATACGACGGACTTCTGCTCAGCCAGATGGACAACGATATTTATATCCAGACCTCTGATAATCAGGGTATTAACTGGAGCCCGAGACAGAATATTACCAAAGTTGGCCCGTACGGCGATGCTGCCTGGAAGGCCTACTGCGATGCTTCTATTCTGTTTGACCAGAACAGCAATCTTCACCTGATCTGGCACGCCTCTCCGTGGCCGGCCGATCCGGAACTTGATGGTGTTTTCGAAGAGTTCTGGCAGGGGACAGAAGCTCGTCTGTTCCACTGGTCAGAAAACGTACCTTATATTCGTACAATTGCCGACCACAACTATTATTCCGGTGACAGCTGCGGTACTCCTGCATGGGCGCTTACTGTTTCGAAGATGACCCTGTCTGAGTGCGATGGCAAGATGTATGCCATGTGGTCACAGTTTAATGACATCCCGAACGGCGTTGAGAATGACTGCGCCGAATGGGGTTACCCTGATACCTATTGGGGTGCTGCCAACGCCGACCTGTGGGTTTCGATCTCATCAGACGGCGGTATGACCTGGGATGCTCAGCGTAACCTGACCAACTCCTACAGCCCGCATTGTGATCCGGTTGGCGGTGAAGACTGCCAGAGTGATTACTGGGCCTCGATGACCCGTTGGGGACGTCAGGTTCAGACCGGTGAAGACTGGTCAGTTGCTGAAATCGTTGACCCGTCCGGTGGTTCTTCCCCGACGGATTACTACCTTGACATTCAGTACATCAATGACCGCGATGCCGGTGGTGCCGTACAGAATGAAGGTACCTGGCAGTATGTCCCGGTTAAGTGGTTCCGTATGCCGTGCGTAGAGCCGGTTGCGAACCCGCTGGCCATTATCACTCCTGGTGACTATGGCGATCCGGCCTGGGGTCACCCCGGCGAGCAGGTCGACACTTTCATCACGATTGAGAACGCCGGTAACATGGAACTCAACTGGACAACCACAGTCGAAGAATACAACGGCGCCACTGGCTGGCTGGCTATGGGCAGCTATGCCGGTACGGTTCCGTCGGGTCTTGGCAACGTTGCCCAGGCTGATGTATATTTCAACTATGGTGGTGTTGAGACTGGCTATCTCGTGCTTGAAGGCGCGATCATTTTTGACGGTAACGACCCGGCATTCCCGGTGACGGTACCGGTCAGCTTCATCGTTGCTGACACGGTTCAGAGACCGGTCTTTGATACCGTTCACACCAATTGCCTGGCTCTCATGGTCGGTTCCAACGGTAACATGGGTAACGGCGGCCGCGCCGGCGTCACCATGGACTATATCCGTTCCGGTGACTGTGACGAAACCGCTACCAACTACCTGTATGACGGTACACCCGTTATCGGTTGGATTACTGATGGCGACACGACCTTCAACTGGACCATCTGGGAAACCGGCTGGCTGGATCCTTATGGATTCCGTCCGCAGTATGGCGAAGTTGTCACCAAAGAGTGTCTGCCTCTTAACGCCGAAGTCTTCCATTCAGGTGTCTTCACGACTCACGACTCGACTATGGCGTTTGAGAAAGTCACGGTTGCTCCGCTTGATGACTGCCCGTTCATTCTGCAGTATATGAAAGTATACTCATTTGACGGCGCTGCTCATACCGGTCTGATGATCGGTGAAGCGATCGACTGGGATATTCCTCAAGACCTTAGAGATGATGACGTTGAAGGCGAGACCTGGACCGTCTGTAACTACGGTGGTATGGATGTAACCAGAAGCCTGCTTTATCAGCAGGGTTACGAAGCTACCTGGGACGACGATTCCGTTGGCGAAGACTGCCAGCAGAACACCGCCCGCTACGGTGGTAACGCCTTTGTTGAATCCTATTTCAATGGCGCTTTCGCTGCCGGTGGTCCTTATAGTGGATTCGTTCAAGAGAACGAATTGCTCCAAGCCACCGATGGCTTCTTCCCTGGCCTCTTCTATCAGGAAATGATGAAGTCCGGCATGGCTGCTACCGACTCGATCGAAGATCTGCACTCGGCCATGTGCTTCAACCCGTCGATGGATTTCGGCGCTACCGATTATTATGAGGTAGTGACTGTCCTGGCTACGGTTCATGAAGGTACCTTGACCGACCTGACCGACGCTATCGATGCCGGTAAAGCCTGGTACACCACCAATGGTGGCATGGCTATCTTTGCCGACGCCAATGCCACTGGTGGCATTGACCTTTGCGAAGGCTGCTGCGAAATCATGGGTGACCTTAACGGTGACAACTACCTCGACCCGCTGGATATCACGTTCTTCGTGAACTGGCTGTGGAAGGGTGGCGCGGATCCCGACTGCGTGGATGAAGTTGATGTAAATGGTGACCTTGCGGGTGACCCGCTGGATCTCACCTATCTCGTCAATTACACCTGGAAGGGCGGTACTGCTCCGGTTCCTTGCCACTAAGCAGGTCATTTATTTGACAAGATACAGAATTTTCGAATTCTGATCTGATAGACTCAGCCACTCCGACTTCGGTCGGAGTGGCTGTTTTTTTGTGCCCAAAGAAGTCCGCGACTCATGCCGGGCAACGAAATTTGAGATGAAATCATGCTCTTCGGCCTCTCTGACTGTAAAATTCTTGCGACATTGAAGCGCACTGAATCGTCACAATATTAGTAGGATATGCCATAATCTGCACCATTTTGCCTTAACGGATGCGGGATTTCCCTCTAAGTTACTGGTATACGGGCAGAATAAGTTAAAAGCAGCACGGCATCGAATTTGTTGTATTAGTAATTGGCGGCTGACAGCCAGGGCTGTAGACGGCAGACATAAGGTGTCGGTTTTCCGGTCGCTTAAGCCGTAAGAGGCTGAGTTATAATTTGGTTAGAACAGTTATTTCTATTGACTAAACAACTGTTGGCTTTTATAATTATCCGTAGTATAGGCTGAAGAGTGTTATTCCAAATGATGATTGAAGGGATTCAATATTACTCCCGGGAGGTGGAACATATTGCCTATTGCTAAAGTTATTTTTTGCTTGTTAGGAAACAATAGAGAAATATTCGTGATAAATGGAGGCTCGTAAAAAGATGAAGAGCAAAATTACATTTCTGACCCTTGCACTGGTAGTGTTTTCATTCGGATTGTCCTTCGGACAGGCGGTTTCTCTGGAGGCTGTTTCCGGGCTCAATCAAGATGACGAAATCATTCCCGGCGAGAATGTGACATTCTACATTCGCTTAACCAACAGGGATATTCAGCAGGACGTTATCAGTAACGGATTTCGCGTTTACTCTCCGGACGGAGTGGTTTGGGAGCCAATGGATGCTACCGAGAATCCGGCGACTCTGAATCCCGCTTATGCATGGGATCTGAGTTTCGGTTTCCCGTGTATGTTCGATCTCGGGTTCTTTGTCAACTATTTCTCCACCGGAACAGACTCTGACACAATCGGGTTTGGTGGAGCGGTCGGCCAGTACGGTACGGGTCTTTCCCCTCTGTGGAACGATACCTGCGTACTGGTTCAGTATTGGTGCGATCAGTGAAGATTACGCCGGTTTGACCATCGTACTCGACTCATGTTTTTATCCCCCGGCCGGACGCTGGGTTTGGGACAAAGAGGGTGCAGCTGTCGCATGGGACGGCCCCCATACCTTCCCGGTGGAAGCAACACGGTGTAAGTTCTGTCGCTGGCGCGGAACTGCCGACCAAGTTTGACATGAAGCAGAACTATCCGAACCCGTTTAACCCGACCACGGAAATTCTGTTCGACGTGCCGACTCGTTCACATGTTCAGATCAACGTTTACAACGTTCTCGGACAGAAGGTGACCACGCTGGTCAATGAAGATCGCGAAGCCGGAACGTATGTAGTGTCCTGGGATGGCACCAGCAACGGTGGCGGCAAGGTTTCATCGGGCATCTATTTCTACAAGATGGAAGCCGGTGACTTCGTTCAGACCAAAAAGATGGCTCTGCTGAAGTAAGCAGTTTAAGACATATTTAAGCTGAAAGCCCCCGCCCGGTGCGGGGGCTTTTTTGTGCCCCGCTCCCGTCCGGAAGGCGTCCCTTTTGTATTGACAATAATGGGAATTGTGGTATTTTGAAATGTTGGCTTATGTTTAGTCCGGACGACTGCCGGAGAAGTCCCCAATAGGATGGACTGTATTGGACAGAATGTGTCCGTTGGCAGTCTTATGGATATATCATCAGAGGCACGATTAGCACATTATCTCAGGAGGCTATGATCAGTATGAAATCCAGATATGCAGTCATGATATTCGTGATTTTGTTGATGGCCGGTGCATTGTCGTACGGTCAGGGAATCACCCTCGAAAGCGTCAGCGGGTTGGTTGGACCGGCTGAGGATTCGATGCTCGCGGCCGATGGCAGCACTCAGATAGTATTCAATCTTCGACTGGTCGGCCTCAATACCGTTTCGGGCGGATTTACAACCGGGTTCAGGGTTTACTCCCCTGATGGAGCCGTCTGGGGCTCATTGACAGCCGATACCCTTACGGTTGGAACCGGTTGGGACGCAATGTGGGACTCTCCCGGTGGCTTCTTCAAAAACTACTGTAGCGCCGATGGCAGTGGCGCCGATACGGTAGGCCTGGGGGCACTGGCCATATTCGGTGGTCTTCCTGCCGATTTCGACGAGGTCGCCTACGCGCTCACTATTGGACCGATAGGGCCGGAGCATGACGGTAGGACGCTGGTGTTGGACTCCTCGTTCTATCCTCCCAACGGTCACTGGATGATGGCCGGTGCAGGCGGATCGTTTAGCTGGGGCGGACCTTATAACTTCACGCTGGCCAACCCTCTTTCCGTCAATGGCGACGGCAGTCAGCTTCCCACGCAGTTTGCCCTCGGGCAAAACTACCCGAATCCTTTCAACCCGACCACTGAGATTCGCTTCGACCTGCCATCGAGGTCGCATGTCAATCTCTCAGTTTACAATCTTCTCGGTCAGCGAGTCAGGCAATTACTCGATGAAGAACGCCGCGCCGGTTCGTGGATTGTGAGCTGGAACGGCAGCGATGATAACGGAAATGCGGTTTCATCGGGTGTTTATTTCTTCAAGATGGAAGCGGGCAATTTTACCGATACGAGAAAGATGATGCTTCTGAAGTAATGTCGGCCCTACAAAATAAATAAATCTGTGGACCCTCGCTTGCGCAGGCAGCGAGGGTTTTTCTTTAGATTCTACGGTAAACTAGCGCAGAAACGTCAGGAAGATCGGTCTTACTGACAGGCAACCGCGCGGGCAATCGTGTTTTAACGTATGTTATGATACTATTACGTACCGGGGGCGCAGAGACCCTTCGATATAAAGGGTTGTCCGCCAGCGCATTAGAGCTTTATTATTGACTTTGTGGATGAGTTTACGTATGTTGAATGTTCAGGCCATTTAAAAACACAACCTTAAGTTATTGATATAAAAGGTGTTATGCTAGGAGTTATAGGAAATAAATTCTCAATAGGCCGGGAAACTTATCATCCGTTTTCCGCGGAATTGCACTATTTCAGGATCGAGAAGAAATACTGGTCGATTTGTTTCGAGCGCATCAAAAGGGCCGGTTTCAGGATAATTTCGACGGCGGTCCCATGGAATATACATCAGGACAACAGCAAGCATTTTGATTTTAGCGGTTATGATCATCCCAGCAACGATCTGATCGTGTTTTTGGAGCTTGCCCGGGAGTTTGGGTTCAAGGTGATTCTCAGGCCGGGTCCGTGGGTCGCAGGGCAGTTGCCTTACGGCGGTTTGCCGAAATATCTGTTTAACGATATCAAGATTTTTGCCCGCGACGCCAAGGGTCAGGAGCGCAAGCTCACCGATGATTTTGGAGTTGAAACAGGTTATCTTCCCAGCTATCTCCATCCGAATTTCCAGTACCATCTCAAGAGTTATTTCAAAGCTTTCATTGAGACAACGCGAAACTATGTCCATCCTCGCGGGCCGATATTCATGATAGAGCTTGATTATGAGACTTCTTTTGCCCGTCAGCTGGACCCTGACAGCGCCGACTATAATCCCGATGTTATCGAGAAGTATTACCCTCCGTTTCTGGAGGGCCTTTATGGCGATATCAAGAAGCTGAATGTTCAGTACAAAGAGAAAAACGCTGATTTCGCCAGGGTTGAGCCTCCACGGCAGTTCGATGGGCTTGACATGAAACATTATCCGAAGGTGATGGACTGGTTCAAATTCAGGCAGTCAATTCTCAATACTTATCTCGAACAGCTGGAAGACATTTTCAAGGCTTATACGGTGGAGCCGCTGATATACCGGTCTTTGTATTTCCGCAGCGGTGATCTTTTGTCAGCCTTCGATCTCGTTCCCTCCGATCGTCAACCTTTTCTCGGAAGTAACGTATTTCCGGAAGGAAACTACTTTGATCTCGTGGTCAAGGCGCGTTTTTTGAAGGCGGAGTATGGCTTTGCTTTTGCCACATCGTTTGCCTCCGGTGCCGCGGCAGCGGAACCCAGAAGAGAAGAACGGGTGGCCCCTATTACCGGCAATACCCAGCGATTCTATCTGGCGGCCGGGCTGGCGGCCGGTTTCAAGGGAATGAACCATTACATGTTTGTCGATCGTGATCGTTGGTATGGCGCCCCGCTCCACAACGATGGTACGATTTCCGACGGTTACAACATCGCCAAACGGTTCAATCAGGTGGTTACCGGGATTGGTCTGGAGCACATGGACAACGAGCCGGAGATAGCGGTCTTGGGTAATCGCTATTACTCCTGGCTTGCCCAGACCTCGAGTCCGAAGTCGTTTCTGTATATGAAGCGGTTGCTCTATGATTCAACTGTCGGCCTCCTTCGGGACTTAATGCGTCTGAAGCTGAATTTCGGTATTCGCGAGAACAAGGATTTTGAGACGCTCAAGAAATATAAGCTCGTTGTCATTCCTTCGGCGGAGATAATGGCCGAGAGTGACCAGGAGGCTATTGTCGAGTTGACCAAGGCGGGCGTGACGGTCATTCTGGTCGGCTTGATGCCGAAATACGACGAAAACTTCAAAGACTGTCAGGTGCTGGCCAATCATTTCAGAATCAAGACGTCGGTAGATTATCGCATCGGCAGTATTACGCACAAGGCCGGTTCATTCCCGGGGTATATATACGGTTCCATTCGCAGCACCGATGATTCCAAGGTGAAGAAGCTGGTTAAGTCCGATGCGAAAGTCGTCGGGGTGTGCTCCTCACGTTTCAAGGGTAACTTCTATCTTTTCACTTTCGATATTGCTTCCGGTGGAGATCACCAGAAGCTGTCGTATGTCGAGTCGCTTTTGACCGGCGAAAAGATTGAATCATATCTCTACTGCAGTGATCCGGCAGTGGATGTTTCGTTCCAGAACGGTGAAAAACGAGGTCTGCTATATGTGGTTGCTCCTCCTCCGGGTGAGTTGTCCGATGGATTTGAGGCCGGCGAGAAGGAGATTATCATCAAGGCCGATCTAAAGGTCGCCGGATTCAAATCGGCCAAGTTGCGTCTGACGAATATATTCAGCAGCGAGGAAGAGAAACCGCTGAGGCTTACGGCCAAGGAACTGAGAGACGGTATACCGCTGACTATTAAATACCCGGACGGGTTAATATTCGCAGTGGATAAGCGCTAAACGGAACAACTCTCATGTTAAGATTAATATCAGGTTACCTGACCGCGGTCCGGGCAACCGTGACGGTGGTTTGCGCGGCATTTATTATTGCCGGCTGCACCGGCATAGAGGTTTCGCGATACTACGATAACGGCGCCGTGGCGACATCATCGCCGATAGCCACCGAGATCGGCCGTCAGGTTTTTGTTCGCGGCGGGAACGCTTTTGATGTAGCCGTTGCGGTCGGATTCGCGCTGGCGGTCTCGCATCCCGAGGCCGGCAATATCGGCGGTGGCGGGTTCGCTCTCATTCGGGACGGTTCAAGCGGGGATATTCGGGCTCTCGATTTTCGAGAGACGGCTCCGGCTGCGGCCTACGAACGAATGTATCTTGATGACTCCGGAGAGGTGATCGAAGATCTTTCGACGCTCGGAGCCAAAGCTGCAGGAGTACCGGGAACCGTTGCCGGACTGTACGAATTGTGGCAGGCGCACGGTACCCTGCCGTGGGAGGAGTTGGTCGGTTATGCCGCTGCACTGGCCGACACCGGCTTTGTGGTGGATCAGTACCTGGCCGGGTCGTTGGCGGATCACGAGTCCGGACTAAGAAAATTCGAAGAAACTTCAAGGCAGTATCTTCCAACCGGCCGCGCCCCCGGGGCGGGTTTTTCTCTGGTTCAGCAAGATTTAGCCAAGACACTTTACCTGATAGCGGCGGAAGGTCGCGATGGTTTCTACAAGGGGGAAATAGCTTCTCTCATAGATTCGACCATGCGCCTTCGCGGCGGACTCATCACAGTGCAAGATCTCGAGAATTACCAGCCTGTCTGGCGGGAGCCGATACATGTCGAGTTCGACTCGCTTGATGTTTACTCTATGCCACCGCCAAGCTCCGGCGGTATACTGGTAGGGCAGATTTTGAAAATTTTGGAGCCATTCGATTTTTCACGCCTCTCGCCCAACTCGCCGCAGTTTATTCATCTGTTTTGCGAAGCCTGCCGTTTGGCCTTTGCTGATCGCAGTGAACATCTGGGCGATCCCGATTTCTATGATGTCCCGGTGGCCGGTCTGCTCGATGACGCATATATCGACGAGCGCCGCGCACTGATTGTCGCTGATCACGCAGTGCCTTCACAGGAAGTGAGACCGGGAGTGATTCCCAGGGTTGAGTCTGAACAGACGACTCATTTTTCGGTCTGTGACCGCCAGGGCAACATGGTAGCCATCACTTATACGTTGAACGCTTCTTATGGAAGTATGCTGGTCGTTGATGGTGCGGGTTTTCTGTTGAACAACGAGATGGATGATTTTTCGGTGAAGCCGGGCTTCCCGAATATCTATGGCCTGGTGGGGGCCGAGGCTAACAAAATCGAGCCGAACAAGCGCATGCTGTCATCGATGTCGCCGACCCTGATACTGAAAGATGATCGCCCCTATCTGGCTATTGGAGCGCCCGGTGGCGGCAAGATTATAACAGTGGTTGCTCAGGCCATCCTGAATCTGACAAGATTTGATCTTACCCCGACTGAGACGGCAGCTCTACCGAGAGTGCATCATCAATGGTTGCCGGATGTTCTTTATCTGGAGGAGGGCGGTTTCGACATCAATGTCAAGCAGGCGCTTATCAGTCTTGGTCATCACATTGAAGAGCGCAGCCCCTACAGTGATGTACAGTTGATATATGTTGACCCTGATGGATCAATGACAGGCGCCTCGGATCCGCGGAAGCGCGGGACAACCGACGGTTATTGATTCTACTCCGTCTCTGCCCCGGAGTTACCGGCCGGCAGGGATACCTTAGGTTCCTCAGAGTCCTTGCGACAGTTTCTTATTCCCAGAATGATCGCTCCGGCCCCGATGATACTTATTATTACGTAGATGAGAAAACCAACGTACGGCACGGCGCACACTAAAGTCAGCAGTGCCAGGCCTATCAGCAATTGGAAACGACTCAGATAGGTGGCGCCGGGCTTCATCAGTTTGATCAGGGAATATCCGGCGACAAGGGCAAAGACGATTTTCCCGCTGTAAAACAGTACTCCCCCGGAAACGGTTATGAAGCTGGTGATTGGGACCATGAAGATTGAAAGTGCCAGCACCAATCCTCCCACGGGGGAACCATCGGAACTATAGACCAATAGCAGCCCTGTGGTAACCAACACGCCGGAAATTACGAGGATAACCACGCTGACGACGAAGATAATGAGGGCCAGCAATCCGGTGGCGGTCGCCACCGCGAAATTGGCCTTAAGTTGCTGTACCGACTCCATGGCGTATCGTTTGAAAAGGAGAAGCAGAACGACGCCAAACAGAAATGCTGCCATCAGCTTGGAAAGGCCTACGATTCCCGAGGTAAACAGGCCTACGTTGCTTTTGTCCTCCGGAGCGGTCTTGGGTTCCCAGATCGTCTCACCGACAATGGTCACGCCGGAATTAATATCAATAAAGGCTTCCTTGTCAGAATAGTATGTCAGGTTGCCTTCGATGAAGGCAGGCGGGAGGATATTTATATTGTCGCTTTTCAGAATAACATCACCGTGAATCACGCCGCTGATATACACAGCTCCTGCCGTAATCTCGACATCCTCGCGCGCCATACCGTCGAAATAGACACTGCCACCCAACAGCACGGCATCCTTCTCAATGACGGTTTTTTCTCCAACGCGAATTTCCTGGCCGCTTGCGAGCATTGACCGGCCGATATAGCCGTTAACATCGACCCGGTTGACAAAGGCCCTCAGGGCGCCATCGACTTTACCGGTATGGGTGAAACTGTAGGCAAAAACGTTTTGTGAGCCTCTGACATGGCCGTTGGTATTGACAGTATAGGCCCCGGCGATAAGATCGCCTTCAATGAGGCCGTCCACGGTAATCTGAGATCCCCAGGCCAGGAGGTCATCGTCGATACGATGAAGATTGGAGATGTGAACGTTATCTTCACTTTCGAACGTAATGGCGCTGCTCTGGCCGGTCAGCATAAATAGGGTAAGCAGAATGGCGCCAAACACGGGACGATATGTGTTACGAGCTAACTTCATCTCATTTCCTTTTTCCGGTTCTATTAATAAACTACGTTCAACAGGAAATCGAGTTGCCTCATCTGGTCTTAATATATCTTAAGAAACGGGCTAAGGGGAATTAAGAAAAGTGTTTTTTTCTGATATGCGGGGTTTAACGCCGGCCTGCCCGACCGCGTTTTCGCCGTTTTTCCTGACCTCCCCGGCTACAATTACACTTGAATTATCATTCTTGTTTGTTTTATTTCAATCAGACGCGAATCACGATGTGTTTCGGCAAACTGATGAGATAGCATGAATGTATTGTTTTACTTCCTGGTAGCTCTTGCCTGCTTCATATTGGCCTACCGGTTCTATGGACGGTTTGTGGCCCGTGCTCTGGGCGAAAATGCCGACCGCCCCACTCCCGCAGTTGAGATAAATGATGGCAAGGATTATGTCCCGACACGCCCCTCGGTGCTCTTTGCCCATCACTATTCAACGATTGCCGGCGCCGGCCCTATCGTGGGGCCGACTCTGGGCATTCTCTACGGTGTAGGCCCGGCCTGGTTATGGGTGATTATCGGGGCGATTTTCTTTGGGGCCGTTCACGACTTTGTGGCTCTTTTCGCCTCGATTCGGGAGGGGGGGAGTTCTATGGCCGAAGTAGCGCGTAAATCGCTCGGCAAGTCCGGCTTCACCATGTTCATTGTTTTTACGATTGTTCTTCTCGTCCTGGTGACTTCGGCCTTTCTGTCTTTCACGGCCATATCCCTGACATCGCTCTACCCGCTTGACAAACTGGGGCTTGAACCGGGACAGACCATGCTCAGAACCACCACCGTCGGTGACCAGACGATGGGTATCGTGGGAGGCATAGCCTCTACTTCGGTAATCGTAATAACTGTCCTGGCTCCGCTTCTCGGCTACCTGGTCAGCAGGCGTGAGATTAAGACATGGCTGGCGTTTGCCATAGCGTTCGGTATCTGTTTTCTGTCGGTCTTTGTTGGTTTCAACCATCCGCTGTCTTTGTCACCTCATTTGTGGATGGTCATAATCGCGATATACACTTTCTTCGCCTGTGAGACGCCGGTGTGGTTCATTTTGCAGCCCCGTGATTTCGTCAACGTTCAGATTCTATACTTCGGTATGGCGGCGATGATTGTGGGTGTGGTTGTCTCCGGCCTTCAGGGTCTCACCGTGACAGCGCCGGTAAGTAACCTTGCGGCCGGCACGGCCAAAATGGGCCCGGTCTGGCCGTTTTTGTTTATCACTATTGCCTGCGGTGCCATCTCCGGGTTTCACGCTCTGGTGGCCGGAGGGACATCGTCGAAGCAACTGGCGCGGGAGAATCAGGCGAAGGCTATTGGATACGGAGGCATGCTGCTGGAGGGGCTGCTTGCTGTGCTGGTTCTCGTAGCGATTGGTTCCTCGCTGAAATTCAATGACTACATGGCAATCGCCTGGCCGGAAACCGGAAGCGGCAATCCTATCTTGGCTTTTGCTCTATCGCTGGGGCATCTGCTGAACGGATCAATAGGTCTGTCGATGGCATTCTCAACCGTGATCGGCATTCTGATTGTTGAAGGTTTCCTGATTACGACTCTTGACTCTGCTGTCCGGTTGAACCGCTACCTGTTCGAGGAACTCTGGAAATCAGTCTTTGAACGCCCGCCGGCGTATATGAAGAAATTCTGGTTCAACTCCGGTCTGTCAGTTATTCTTATGCTTTTGCTCTCGTGGACCAATAGCTACCAACATATCTGGCCGCTGTTCGGTTCAACGAATCAACTTTTGGCGGCGCTGACTCTTATCGCCGTGACAGTCTGGCTTAATAGAGCGGGACGACCAACTTGGTTCACTATTGTCCCGGCCGTCATTATGGTCATAACTACAATGTCGGCATTGGGTTACAAGTTATTTCAGGATTATCTGCCAGGGCACAACTATTTACTGGCTGCCGTTGATATAATTCTGCTGGTACTGGCGGTGGGGGTGGTGCGGCTGTCAATCCGCAAACTGACCGAACCGGGAGCGGCCGTTCGTCCTTCCATTTAAGCTTAATTGTAAGCTTTCAATCAAAAAACCTGCGTTTTGACCGATATATAGGCAAAGTAGGATATTGTCTAACATGAAGTTATTTCTCGATCGCCACAAGACCTTATTGCCGCGAGTAGATATAATCTATCTTCTGACCCGGTCAATGGTTCTTTGCGCCATCGCCTGGTACGTGTTTTTCGGCGACCTGGCCAGCGAGGACCACAACCTGTTTTACTTTCTGCTCGGTACGTTCGTCGTCCATCTGTTACTGTTTTTTACGGCGATGAAGGGGAAGTTCGATCTTAAGCTGGCCTACCTCTCGGCGATTATCTATGACATTCTGATGATACCGCTGTTGATTCTCTACACGAGCAAGGTGGACGGTGCCCATTCTCCGTTTTATCTTTTGTTTTTTCTGACGGTCTCGGTGGCGGCCTATGTGCTCACTTTCTGGTTTTCTCTTGCCACTACCGTTCTGGTGACGGCGGCTCTTCTCGTTTCCATAGGAGACGAAATTCACGTCGGACATCTGTTCGATATTTCGATGCGTGTTGGTTTCATCTGGGTTTACTATTTTGCCATCCTATACGCATCCGATTATATGCGTCGTTCCGAAAAGCGCCTGCTTAAACTTTTCAATACGTTAAACCAGCGGACGTCGGAACTCGAGAGGTCTCAGGCTCATCTTGAGATGATCTACGAGAACACCCGCATTCTTGCCTCTATCCTCGAACCCGACAGTGTTGTCAAAGAGGTGATGAGGATTATGGGCAACATTCTGCAGTACAAGGCGTATGCGATAGTGTTCAAAGATAAATGGGGTAATTTCTACTATCGAGCGCGGTTTCAGGCCGGCCAGAACAATTTCCATCTTAAGGCGATCGATGTCTCCCGGATGGAATTGGTACGCAAGGCGGCCGATATGGGTGAACCGATAATCGTGAAGGATGTTTCCAGCCGGCAGGATGTCAAGCCGCTTGACCAGGAAACGCATGCGATGATGATTGTGCCTATGACATCACATGCGCATACTAATGGTCTGTTGACCGCGGAATCGGATGAGATCGGCCACTTCGCGGATAAAGATCTCCAGATGTTGTCGGTTGTTGCCCGCTCGGCGGCACTGGCTCTGGAAAACTCGGAACTTCACAAAAAGACCGAGGAACTGACTATCATAGATGAATTGACAGAGACGTATAACTATAGATACTTTGTACAGAAGCTTCAGGAAGAAAAGCGAAGAGCGAGCAGATATTCGGTGCCGCTGTCGCTTATCATGGTGGATATTGACTGGTTCAAAAAGCTCAACGATAGTTACGGACACGAGGTTGGGAACTACGTTCTTCGCAAGCTGTCGGGAATAATCCAGCGCTGTATTCGTGATGTTGATATTTTTGCACGTTACGGCGGCGAGGAGTTTGCGATTATCCTTCCACAGACTCAGAGGAAGGAAGCATCGATAATCGGCGAGCGTATTCGGGAACAAGTCGAGAAAGAGGTTTTTGAGGCAAGGCAGTACGGTAAGCTAAAAGTCACCGTGTCGGTGGGTGTGAGTTCGTTTCCTGAGAACGGGAAATCACAGGAGGAACTGGTATCAGTCGCCGACCAGGCTCTTTATCAAGCCAAGGGTGAGGGAAAAAACGCGGTATGTGTCATCTAGATTCGTCGCCTTCGTAGCATACTGACATTTTAGGGGAAATGGATAAGATGTTGGAAGCACTAAAACAAATAGGCCAGTTATTCATAATCGGCTTTCCCGAACGCAAGCCGTCCTCGGCATTTTTGAATTTCATCCAGGAAGAAAATATCGGCGGCGTGATTTTTTTCAGGGCTAATTGTCCCACACATCAAATGATAGAGAAGAACATTCGGCTGATCAATGACCACTGCCAGATCAGGATGCCGTTTATTGCGGTGGACCAGGAGGGCGGCAGAGTGTGCCGCATACATGGCGCCCCGGCCGAATTCAGTGCGGCCGAAGATTACGGCAGCCGGCTCGGTATCGAAGCCTTTGAGGAGGATTTCGGCAGGGCGGCTTTGTGCATGGAGAAGCTCGGTGTCAATTTAGTGTTGGCGCCCGTCTGCGATATTTTTCTCAACGAGAAAAACACGTGTCTCAAAGGTCGCTGTTTCGGGCAGTCGGCTTATGAGGTGATCCCTTTCGTAGAGAAAGCTGTGGAAGTCTGTCACAAATACGGTTTGCTTTCGTGCCTCAAGCATTTTCCGGGACTGGGCGCCGCCGGGATTGATCCACACGAGAAAACCACTACCGCTGAGTATGACGAACTGGTCTGGGAACAAAGAGAAAAACTGCCTTTTGCCGCAGGTATCGAAAAAGGTGCCGATTTCGTCATGACCACACATATCGAGCTACCTGCCTTTGACAATCAAATGGTGACGGCCTCGGAAAAAATCATAACCGGCTATCTCAGGCAACGGTTGGCCTTTGACGGCCCTGTTATCACCGATGATCTGACCATGACAGGTGCGGCCCGGCTGGGTTCCGTGGGGAGTCGGGCTGTTGCGGCTTTCAATGCCGGACACGATCTATTGCTGTTCGGACAGGATCTGGATGCAGCCATGGAAGCATATGAATATTTCAAAGACGCTGCTCAACGTGGCGAAATTTCTCCGGATCGAATCAAAGCCTCTCTTGATAGGATTACAGGAATAAAATTCAAACTGGGCAAATCCGTTTTATATTGATACCTTTCGGCCATGTCATTGAGTCGAAGCCTCACAAAAAAGAGCCTGACTATCCTCGGCCTTAACTCCGGGACGTCGGCGGACGGTCTCGATATGGCCGCCGTGCGTATTGCACAGGTTGGGGGCGATAGACGTATCAAGTTTATTCGTGGTGCCACCAAACCGTTCCCCGTTACCCTCAAGCGCCTGATTCTCGACATAGCCGACTCCGAGAAAATCCGTCTCGAAGATTTAATCTACCTGGACAATATTCTGGGACAGTTCTACGGTCGGGCGGCCAGGGCGTTTTTGTCAAAGCTCCCGACAGGGGTGACTATCGATGCCGTGGCGTCTCACGGGCAGACAGTGAGGCACGCCCCGCAAAAAGTGAAACGTTCGGGTTATACTGTTCGCGGAAGTCTGCAGATCGGCTCGGCGGATTTCATTGCTGCCGCCACCGGGAAAGTCGTCATAAGTGATTTTCGTCAGGCGGATATCGCTCTGGGCAACGAGGGTGCGCCAATTACCGTAGCAGCCATGGAGGAGTTGTTTCGTGCGGGCAGCGAATCAAGATTGATTGTGAATATCGGGGGAATGGCCAACTATTTCTATTTTCCGGCGCGAAATTCCCGCCTGAGAGTTATGGCGGCTGATTGCGGACCGGGTAACAGTCTGAGCGACATTCTGGCTCAGAAACTGTTCGGTGAGAAATATGACAGGGGCGGCAGGCGGGCTAAGAAAGGCCGAAGCTGCGAAGAGCTACTGTCGAGTTTGCTGAAGTCGTCTTTTTACAGAGGGCATACTACCTCGACCGGTCGCGAAGCATTCGGTAAGCTGATGGCGGCGGAGATTGTCCGCGATAGTCGTCGGCGGAGGTTATCGGATGATGATATCATGGCGACGGCCGCCGAATTGACGGTCGTTTCGGTGGCAAGGGCAGTTCAGCCTCTGTTGAAACGGGATAAATCGCTGTCAAAATTATATTTGACCGGGGGTGGAAAACATAACATTTTCATGATGAACAAACTCCGGCATTACATACCGGGTCTGCAAATCGCCCCCATCGACGTACTCGGAATCGATGGAGACTATGTAGAGGCTGTAGCCTATGCCGTGATGGGTGAAGCCTGCCTGCGTTCTCGAATGCTTCAGACAACGTACGGAAAAGCCGACCGCAGAGTTTTGCAGCCGATTTCGGGTAAGATAACACAGCCCCCCGGGCGCAGGAAGCAACAATGAGAATAGGAAAAATTTTGAGCACTGTCGTTAAGTACACCGGTCGCGTCGGGACTGTCCTGTGCCTGATGATATTGGTCTGGAGTTGTGCGACCGTACCGGGGCTTCAGGAAGAATCATCGAGTACGTTCATAAGAATCCCGTTTGTGCGGGTGCTTCTCGATGAAAATCACGACGAGGCCACTGTGGCCGCCGACGGTTCCTTTGCTATCGAATGTCTGAAGCAGGGGGAGCAGTCGGTGTTTTATTCGTCACGCGCCGTGAAGGTGAAAAACACCAGAGGTTTTCTGAGGGTGGAAAACCACAAGGGAGCCGTAATCCAGGAGCGTCTTGATGAAGTCAATATCATCCCACGGGGAAACAACAACAGGGTGATTCTCGATGGAGCGCGCTACCGGGGGATTCTCAAGATGCTACCCGACGGGCAATCGGTTCAATTGATCAATGTAGTTTACATGGAAGACTACCTGCGGGGGGTCGTTCCTCCCGAAATCGGTAAGCGAACCGAAGACGAACTTGAGGCCGTTAAAGCTCAGGCAGTGGCGGCCCGGACCTACGCTATGGCTCACCTTCAACAGTATTCGAACGAACAGTACGATATGAAGTCCAGTATTGTCGATCAGGTATATCAGGGGGCCGGCGTCGAAGACAAACTGGTCAATCGGGCAATTGACGTTACCGCCGGTAGGGTGCTGTTTTTCGAAGACAAATACATAAATGCCTACTACCATTCCACCTGTGGCGGCTATACCGATGATATCGCCAGTGTTTGGGACAGAAAAGAACTACCCTATTTGAAATCCGTTCAGGATGGCGGCGCATGCTCCTGGTCCAAGTACTACAATTGGAGCGAAGAGTTCTCGGAGTCACAGTTGCGGGGCCGTCTGGAGCAATATCTTTCCAGCGACCGCGGACGTGATCTCCGGATCGGGAAAATTCGGGATATTACTATTACCGAATACACGCCGGGAGGAAGAGTGGCAACGATGTTGGTGCATACCGATCAGGATGTTTTTCGCTTTCACAAGGATCGTATCAGGTGGGTTGTCGGTCGCACCTCGAATCCCGATCTGATATTGCCGTCGGATCGTTTCAAGGTCGAGATAGAACGTGACAATAGCGGCGATGTCCGGTCCATAACATTTAGCGGAAGCGGCTACGGGCACGGTGTGGGTATGTGTCAGTGTGGTGCTATCGGTCTGGCCAGAGAGGGCTGGACGTATGATCAGATCCTGACTCATTATTACACGGGAGTTGAACTAAGAAAACTGTATTAAGGATTTTTGTCCGGGGTTGTTTATAATGCTGCGTTTTGCCATTGTCATAGTCATACTGCTGCTGTCGATTCCGTGTCAGGCATCCGATTACCGTTACTATTTCGGAATCAAGGGTGGTGTTTCGAGCATAACGGGTGGTGACGGATACAAATTCCCTCTGAGCAAGAGTCTCGGCGGCAGCGCCGGACTCCGTCTCTCGGATAAATGGAATCTGGAAATCGATTTTACGACACACCGCAATTATAACGACAGCACGGCAACCTCCAGTTTTACGTTCAGCGGAGATGAGGTCAATGCGACGCTGAAATGGAAAGCTACCCGACTGGGTGTTTCTGTCAATCATCTTCTGTTCGGTTCGGATAATCTCCTGAATATGCACGTGGGTGTGGGTGGCGGGCTGATGGTGTGGAAGATGGTGGAGCCGGTTGGTGATACCGTAATTGACGTCTTGGGGGTTCATGATGAACGAGTCGACTATGCTGCAACGGAGATTTTCCTGTCGGCCCGAACGGGCTTTGATCTGGCGCTATCATCGAAGTGGTCACTGTGCTGGGATATTCAGGCCGACATGCTGACCGGCGCCGGCGCCGAATTTGAATCGGCCGTCAAAGACTCTCGCGATATATGGCAGGTAGGGTCCCTGCTGTCTGTGAGATTTTTGTTCGGGGGCGGATCATCCGGACAATGGAAATCGAATCGTACCTGGTCACAGGCGGCTGTCCAGACCGGTGACTCTCCCCGGCAGGAGGCGCTCGACGGAGATGGTGATGGTGTGCCGGACGAACTGGACAGATGCCTTGACACGCCACTTGGAGTTATTGTAGATAAAACCGGATGCGCTCTGGATTCGGATGCCGATGGGGTCAGTGACGGTCTCGATGACTGCCCCGGTACTGACAGGCGTGCGGTCGGGATGGTTGACATATACGGATGTCCGGTTGACTCGGATTTCGACGGCGTCCCGGACTATCTGGACAGGTGTCCTTTCAACCGGGTGGGGGCCCACGTTGACACCAGCGGCTGCCCTATAGACACTGATGCCGATGGTGTCCCCGACGGATTGGATGACTGCCCCTACACGTTGTACGGCGTTGATGTTGACCAGTTCGGTTGTATTGACCTCGCGGATTTTTCCCGTCCGATGGTGTTGAATATCGATTATCCGCCGGGCTCGTTCGAGGTTGACCCGAACAACCAGGAACGGCTTAAGCAATTGGCGCGCGTCCTCAATTTCGTCCCTGAAATCAGGCTTGAAGTCAGCGGGTACACGGATAATATCGGCACCGATGTAGCCAACCATAAGCTATCGGAAAAGCGCGCCAATCGCGTCCGTGACTATCTGGTAATGCACGGCGTCGATACGGCGCGCATTAAAGTGTTCGGGAAAGGTGAGACCAATTTCGTAGCTTCGAACGACACCGCCGATGGTCGCGCAAAAAACAGACGCATCGAGATTATATTTTATAAGTAGAATCTTTTCCCGTCTTGAGAAATATGGACAAGTATTTTGATTACGATAACCCCCTGAGTGAACGCCGTCGCAACAAGTACGCGGTAGTTGTGTTTCTGCCGCAGGCACTGCACGAGATAGTGGCGCCTCTGCGCGAAAGATTCGATCCTCTTTACAATCTGGTGGCACCCCATATAACGCTCGTATTCCCTTTTGAAACCAACCGGCCGCTCGATGAACTGACCAACCAGATAAAATCGGAGACGGAAAACCAGAAATCGTTTCTGGTTCAGCTTGAGAGTATCGGCGATTTCTATCCGGACTCTCCCACTGTTTACTGGAATGTGACCAGAAACGACCAACTCAGCGAACTGTACTATCGCTTGTATGTCAGACTGGGAATGCCGATACCGAAGAAGCAGTATCTACCACACGTCACCGTAGCCCGTGAGATATCGCAACACCGGCTGATAGTCGTTAAGGAAGAATTAGCGTCCTATCTACCGAAGGAGAAGTTCTATGCCGGGTCTATTGATCTGGTGACGCCCCTGGTGAATGATCGCTGGGTATCCGTGAGGACTTTTCCCTTCAAGGGCTTCGCCGCCAATCCTCCCATGGCATAAAAAAAGCGGCCCGAAGGCCGCTCTAATAATCAAATGAATACTTGTTACGCCAGTGAGCTTATTCCTCGAAAGCGTGCACTTTGCCTTTGGAAGCTTCAAAGTCGAACGGCTTGAAGTTCGGGTTGCCTTCTTCTTTGTGGCACTGGGTGGCAGTTTTCGGCGGTCGGATAGACAAGACCGGCATCCATAGCCATCTTCTTGTAGGCTTCCGGATCGCCTTTCCATTTGGATTTGCTCATGATCTTGGGCGACTTATACGCCGACCCGGCGCCATGGCAAGCTTCGCACTCCACGCCTCCAAGGACTGTACCGTCGGCCAACTTACCGGTCATATGGCAAGTAACGCACTCCGGTTTTGCTTTCTCCTCGTCGGAGAGAACATCCCAGGCTTTGGCATGAGTAGTCTCCTGCCATGAGGTGAACTGAGCCTTGTGACAGACTTTAGCACACTTCTCAGCGCCGACAAATTCGTTTGCGGCACCTTCCTTGGCCTCGGTTTTGGTCTCTTCGCCGGCCATGGCGAACATGGCTGTGAAGGCCAGAAGCGCGAAACCTAACAGGGCAATAACCATTAACTTACGCATCATACTACCTCTTTGAAGTTATTTGTTAACCCTTATACAATTTGTTTTGGTTTCAGGTTCGTAACTGCCAAAAAATATTGAGCATTTGTAACGTAGTCAAGCGTTTAAAAGAAAAATATTCAAAAAGGCAGGGGCGGGCAAAAAAATCTTGCCTAAACCGGTAAATAATGGTAGACTTACAGTCTGTGGGCCTATGAAGATTCTTATTATCACTCAGCATTTCCCTCCCGAGAGGGGAGCGGTAAGACGTCTATTTGAATTCGCCCGGTACTTTGTACGAAGAGGTCACCAGGTATCGGTTCTCACAGCTATGCCCAATTATCCGGATGGAATCGTGCCGCCCAAGTACCGCGGGCGTTTCTTCTATTACGAGGAAATGGATGGCGTTAAGGTCTACCGGAGTTGGGTGTTGCCGGCTTCCAACAATCAGCCCACCAAACGGATGATTGGGTTTATCACCTTTCTGGTGACATCCGTTATCAATTCTTTCAGGATAAAAGAGAAAAGCGATATTCTCATTGCTTCTTCCCCGCCGGTCAGCACTCCGGTGATTGGTTACCTGCTCAGCAGAATCAGAAAATGTAAATTTGTCCTTGAGATTCGCGACCTGCAGCCGGAATCGAGTGAAGATTTCGGAAACCTCAGCCGTTCGCCTTTCACGCGTTTGCTCAAGAAGATGATGCACCATCTGTATCGCAAGGCTGATGCGGTGGTTCCGGTCACTCAGGGTATCACTGATTACCTTCTGGGCCTGGGACTGGATGATTCGAAAGTTACCACGGTTAAGTCGGGGGTAAGCCGTGAATTTATAGATTCCGACTCCAATGGTATTCGCAAAAAATTCGGGCTGGAAGAGAAGTTTCTTGTCATTTATGCCGGTACTCTGGGATGGGCCCACTCCCTGGAGACTCTTATCGAGGCGGCACGACAGTTGACCGACCAGCCCGACATCTATTTTGCCTTCATCGGTGACGGCCAGAAGAAGAAAGTCCTCGAGGGGATGGTACGTGATTACGGTCTTAAAAATGTCGGATTCTTCGGCCTTCAACCTCTGGACACAATCCCTTATTTCCTTCGCGCCGGTGATGTTTTGGTTCACAGCATGAAGGATGTACCGGTGACCAAGGGATCACTGCCAAGCAAGCTCTTTGAGTACATGGCCTCCGGAAAGCCGATCATCTATGGTTCTTCCGGTGGTGAGGCGGTTACGGAACTCGAGAGAGCCGGAGGAGCGCTTTCGTTTCAGGCGGACGATGCTGACCGTCTGTGCCAGTTAATTCTCGCAATCAAAACAGGCGAGATTGACGGCGTAGCGCTTGGCAAGAAATATCACGAGCATATTAACCGCAATCACTGCCGTGAAAAGTGGGCTGAAAAATATCTCTCTTTCCTTGACAGCGTCTGAACCACCAGAAGCTTTTGATCATTCCTGTTCTATTTATCCACCCTCTCATTAAGTGATTGATAGTAAACAACTAAGCATATCTTTGCTTTTGTTGGCCGACCGTTGTCCGGGCGGCAAAATCGGTTGCTATTTGACCCGTAATTGTGTTATAGTTAGTACTTTACGTGACCTTTACCGACCACTGATTCCTGAAATCTGGCGGGGAGACTAATTTGACGACTCGAAAAATGAAACTTGTCCTGATTGTTGGTGCTCGACCCAATTTTATGAAATCCGCGCCGATTTTGACTCAGCTTCAAAAGCATCCGCAGTTGTTTGAGGCGGTTCTAATACATACCGGGCAACACTATGATCACAATTTGTCCCAATTGTTTTTCGATCAATTGAAGATGCCAAAACCCGATATCTATCTGGGAGTTGGCTCCGGGACACATGCCGAGCAAACCGGTAAGATCATGGTTGAATTGGAGAGGGAATTGCTCCAACTACAGCCGGACCTGGTGGTGGTTTTCGGCGATGTAAATTCGACTATTGCTGCCGCGATTGTCGCGGCCAAGCTGAACATAAGACTGGCTCACGTCGAGGCGGGACTGAGAAGTTTCGATAATAGAATGCCAGAAGAAATAAACCGGATAGTAACCGACAGACTTTCGGACTATTTGTTTGTGACCGAAGATGCCGGGATGGTAAATCTTGAGAACGAAGGCGTACCCGGCGAGAAGGTTTTTTACACCGGAAACATTATGATCGACTCGCTCGTGGCTCACCTCGAAGGCAGCTCGTGATTGTGACATATTGGAGAAACTGACCCTGGAGCCAAAGAGCTACGTGGCCATGACCATGCATCGGCCATCCAACGTAGATGACCCTGAAACTCTCCAGAGGCTCATGTCGTGTATTGGGGAAATAAGCAAGCGACTGCCGGTTATTTTTCCCTGTCACCCTCGCACCCGCGCCCGGATTGAGCAGTTCGGCTTCGACCAGGGCTCCGGCACCAAAGATTTCCGCCTGATTGAACCGCTCGGCTATCTCGACTTTCTCAAACTTCAGTCGGAGGCGCGCATAGTGCTTACCGACAGTGGCGGTATTCAGGAGGAGACAACCTATCTTGGGATCCCCTGCATTACCGTCCGCGAGAATACCGAGCTTCTGGCAACTGTTGAACTCGGCACCAATACTCTTTGCGGGACCGATCCCGCTTGCATTCTGGCGGTCGTGGATGACAATCTCAACGGTAAAGGCAAAAAGGGACGGATTCCGGAGTTGTGGGATGGTCATAGCGCCGGGCGAATTGTAGATGTTCTTCGAGAGAAGCTGTTTTAAGACCGGCAGTGCTTCGGCGGTAATATCCGGGGGCGACTACTCTTAAAATCGGCTCTAATCCGTTTGCTTTATCGAGGCAATTACCTATATTGGGCGAGAGCTAAAAGTAAATTCGAGGAAACGATATGTCTAAACCGGTCAGCGCCTTAGCCGAATCAGAGAAAATAACGATAGCGGACCTTCCCGCTCTTTTGCTTGGTGCCAATACTACCGTGCCGACCCTGCACGGTCCCATGAAGTATATCAATTTCGACAACGCTGCTTCCACACCGACGTTCTCGCATATCGCCGAATCGGTGACTTCGTTTTTGCGCTGGTATTCCAACGTTCACCGCGGTACCGGTTTCAAATCACAGTTATCGAGCTGGGCTTTTGAACAGTCGCGAGATGTTGTGACCGACTTTGTGGGCGCCGACTTGAGCAAACAGGTGGTTATCTTCACGAAAAACTCCACCGAGGCAATCAACAAACTCGCTAATCGGTTACCGTTGGAAAAGAAGGACATCGTTCTAACGACACTGATGGAACATCACTCCAATGAACTCCCCTGGCGAAGGGTGGCACAGGTTGAACATATTGGTCTTAAGGACGACGGTACGATTTCGACCGATGATTTTCTCGCAAAGCTGAAACAGTACGGGTCAAGAATTAAGCTGGTCGCTATCACGGGGGCATCCAATGTAACCGGTTATATCAACGATATTGATTTCTTCGCCTGTGAAACACACAAGATAGGCGCTAAGATACTGGTCGACGCTGCCCAGTTGGCGCCTCATCGTCCGATTGACATGAAAGCGAACGACAAAGCCTGTATGATAGACTATCTCGTTTTCTCCGCACACAAAGTTTATGCACCCTTTGGGGTAGGCGTGCTGATCGGGGAGCGGGAAACGTTCGAGCAGGGTGACCCGGAAGAAGTTGGCGGCGGTGTCGTGGATATCGTCACTCTCGAAGATGCCTACTGGACGGACCTTCCCGAGAAAGAAGAAGCCGGCACGCCGGATATTATCGGTGTTGTGGCGCTGGCCAAAGTTATCCGGATGATTCAGTCGATCGGGTGGGATGAAATCATTCGTCATGAGGCGGAACTGACGGCGTATGCTCTGAAAAAACTGAAAGAAATTCCTTCGGTATCGATCTATGGCGATACGAATCCTGACAGAGCGCACGAGAGGCTGGGTGTTATTTCACTAAACGTAGGTGACCTTCCCCACGCCCTGGTGGCGGCTATCCTGAGTTACGAAGGAGCCATCGGTGTGCGTTCGGGATGTTTCTGTGCCCACCTGTACGTCAAATCGCTGTTGAAAGTCAGCGATGAAGACTCGAAGGTGCTGGAGGACGAGATTCTTGCCCGCGACCGTTCCCATCTGCCGGGGACAATCCGCATGTCGTTCGGCATTTACAATACCAAAGAGGAGATCGATCGTTTTCTCGAGATGATAAGAAAGATAGCGACCGGTGATTACTTTAAGGAGTATGTCCTCAACAAAGAAAAGGGTGAATATTCTCCGAAGGGTTTTGAACTGGATTTTCAGCAGTATTACAAACTCTGATTAGTAATTCGACATAAAAGCAGCAAAGGCGCCCTCGTGGCGCCTTTCTTATTTGGTGTTCATCGCGGCGATAAGCCGGAGACCTTCAAGCGTGAGATTCGGTTCTATCAGTTTGATGTGTTTTGAGTATTTGTCGATACTGCGCGAGAAGCCTCCCGTGCCGACAACCCGACAATTTTCGAACCCGGTTTCTTCTATGATTTTGTCAACCAGGTAGTCTACCTGTCCGATTGTCCCGTAGAACAGACCTGACTTGAGCGCTCCGGCGGTCGATTTCCCCACTACGGAATCCGGAGGTTCAATGCGGACCTCAAAAAGACGGGCGGCCCTTTTGGCAAGCTCCGCCATGGAGGTCTCCGGTCCGGGCAGGAGTATTCCTCCGATATAAGCAGCCTTCTCGTTGATGATATCGAAATTGGTTGCGGTGCCGAAATCGACGATTATGACCGGCCCTCCGAATTTAGTAAAACCGGCCACAGCGTTGGCAATTCGGTCCGCCCCAACCTGATCGGGCTGATCGATTTCAACTGTGACTGGCAGTTTCAATTTGTGGGAGACAATAATTGGAAGGCATCCAAGATGTTTCTTCGAGGTGTACTCAAACGTGGTGGTTAATGGCGGCACGACGGAACTAACGATGACAACCTCTATATCCTCCCCCGATAAATGCATCCTCTCCAGCCACCCGGTAATCATAAAGCCGGCTTCATCGGCAGTCATGTTTTGTCTGGTGGATATGCTGAAACGGTCTTTCAGGGTAGTGTTCTCGAAAAGACCGATCACGATGGTGGTGTTGCCGATGTCTATAGCCAGAAGCATAGGGGAATATAGCCGTTATACCTGTCAGTCGTCAAGCCAATGCCGCTACCGGTTCTATAATCTTGTCTTAATTTATTGACGGGCCACCGGCCTGAGGGGGCTGGGAAGCAATGTCGCGGTTGATTTTCTCGGCCGATTTGTAGGCATCGTACATGCCAAAAATAAATAATACCGGAGTGCTGATAATCCCGATGGGCAAGAGTATGATTGAGGCGATAAACAGCCATGAGATACTATAGGCGACAATGAAAAGTATCCCTTTGGCGATTTGGCCGTTGTAAATCTGCCCCAGGCCCATCCAGAAAAACGACAGCACCGCGGCAAGACCGGGATTTTTAAAAAATCGAGGTGGAGGTTGATAGGTCATCATTTACTCCCGCGCGCAAAGGTTTTCGATACCTGCTTATAATACTACGAGGCATAGGCTTAATTCAACGCCTTTTTGAACTATTTTCGGTCTGAATATTATCCGCCACCGGGCCGATAATCATAAGTAATGAGATTCTCAGCGCTAAATTGCCTGGCCCTGGCCTTTTTCGTTCAACTGCTTGCGGGTTGTTCAAACAGGATGGACACAGTAAAGGCCCGATACATGGGACCTGACCCGCGGGTGGGGCCGGTCGTTTCGACAGGTGCGAGGTTATCACCACAGGCAAATGATTGGCTCGAAGAAGCGCTGGCGCTGTATGAAGACGGCAAGTTTGACAGTTGTTATCAGGTGCTCGAAAAGCAAATTTCTCACGACCCGTCCTCGTGGCAGGCGTACTACTTGAAAGGACGGATAGAGACTTACAAAGACGAGTTCGAAAAGTCTCTCAGGAGCCTGCGGCTTGCCCTGCAATTTTGCCCGGACGACACAAGAAGCCGGGCCATGGTGTATCTGGCGCTGGCGCAATGCCATGAAAAGAGTGGAGATACCGCCCGGGCACAGCAGAATTTTGTCACTGCCCTAAATCTCGATCCGGAATCGGAGCAGGCGCGCAGAGGAGTGGAGCGCCTCAAACCGATGACCAGCATTGAGCGCAAATAAAATAGTATCGCCCAAACTGACCTTTTTCTTATATTGCATTCATGGACAGCAAGCATCCCACCTACCGTCTTGGCCCCGATTTCAACCTAAAGCTGGATAAGTTCGTTAAGGATTTTATCGCTGCGGGATTTACTACTTTTTCCGAGGAATTTGACCGTATTGAGGGCTTCGTTCAACGCGCCGGGGATGACCGGGGGCGTGACGACAGCGACCTCAGGCAAACTAAAAAGGAAAAGTATCTCCTTGAAATGGTCGCCTTTAAGATATACGACGAGCTTAACCGGGAGAAATTCAACAAGTCCAAAAACACACTCGTAATCATGCCCGATTGTCTGTCTATCCACGATAAAGAGTGCGAGAAAGTGGAAAAGGAGTATGGTTCTTTCTGCAAAAGATGTCTCCCGACCTGCCAGGCATACCAGATCGGCGATCTGGCAGGCAAGTACGGCCTTAAGATCGCGTTTTCCAAGCGCAAGCTGACCGAGCAGATTGAGTATTTTGCCGGGAAGATGGAAGACCTGAGCGTTATCGGTATTGCCTGTGTGATGATGCTCGCTTCGGGCATGCGTACTGCGGCCGAGGTCGGTGTGCCGGCGCGCGGGGTGCTTCTGAATTTCACCGGTTGCGAACACTGGAATGATGAACCGTTCGCATCCGAGTTTGCCTTTTCGTCGCTAAAAGCGATTCTGGAGGAGAAATATGGTCCGCGAGATTAGAGAACTGTCGATCGAAGATTACGATGAAATCATTCGCATCTGGTCCATTGCCGGCCTGCCCTATAAGCCAAAAGGACGTGACAGCCGTGAAATGATGGCCAGAGAGATGGGTTACCCCATTTGTGCCTTCTTTGGTCTTTTCGAAGACGGCAACATGATGGGCGTGGTCATAGCGAATTTTGACGGCCGCCGGGGCTGGATAAATCGGCTGGCCATCGACCCTGATTTCCGTGGACGCGGACTGGCCGGAGAACTGATAGCGCAAGCCGAGGAATTCCTGCGCGAAAAAGGGGCGGTGGTGATTTGTGCCTTGATAGAAGAAATCAATTACCCGTCCATCTCGTGTTTTCAGAGTCACGGGTATAACTGCGAACACAATATCAAGTATTTCACCAAAAGGCCATCTCCCGACGCCTGACAACAAAGACTTTTTTGGCCTATTCTGCATGTTTTTTTTCAATCAGGCTTGCGTCAGGAATCCGATTTTTATAAACTGAATTTATAATCAACTAAACTACCATAAGGATTGGAGTTGTTCGCATGAATTATCCATTCTGGGATGTGGACATCGGCTATGGACTACTGATGGCCATCATAGCCGTGATTCACGTCTTCGTGTCGCACTTTGCAATCGGTGGCGGTCTGTACCTGGTCGTGGCCGAAAGAGCAGCTCGCAAGAAGAACGATGAGCTGATGCTCGGGTTTCTCAGGAAGCTCAGCAAGTTTTTCGTGCTGGTGACGGTTGTCTTCGGAGCGTTAACGGGGGTCGGCATCTGGTTTATTATCGGTTTGCTCAACCCGACTGCAACGGAAGCGCTCATTCACAATTTCGTCTGGGGCTGGGCGACCGAGTGGACCTTCTTCGTGATGGAAATCACCGCCGCCCTGATTTATTTCTATGGCTGGGAAAAGATGTCGGCAAAAGCCCACATGTTTGTCGGCTGGGTTTATTTCGGCGCCGCCTGGATGTCGCTTTTTATTATCAACGGCATTGTCACTTTTATGCTTACACCGGGAGACTGGCTGGTGACGGGAGAATTCTGGGACGGGTTCTTTAATCCGACCTTCTGGTCATCGCTCTGGCTGCGCACCGGCATTTGTATCATGCTGGCCGGATTGTATGCTCTCGTGGTGGCGGCCCGATACAACGCCGACGATTTCAAGGCAAGGCTGGTCAGGTACAACGCTGTCTGGGCATTGGTGGGACTGGTCATCATGGTGCCTACGTTCTATTGGTACTGGAGCGCGATTCCCTCAGGTATCGTGCAAACCGCATTGGCACAGATGCCAACACCCATCTCTACCCTCTATGGTTCTTTCTGGAACGCCGGCCTGATCTTCGTATTTTTGATTCTTTTCGGCCTGGCAATCCCGAAACGATACAACATGGTAATAGCCGTGCTTCTCATGATTTTTGGGCTGAGCTGGTTTGGCGAATATGAATGGATGCGCGAGTCGATTCGCAAACCGTATGTCATCACCGGGTATATGTATGGTAACGCTGTGGAGTTGGCGAAGGCTGATGTTTACACGCAGGACGGCATGCTCGAGCACATTGCGTTCAGGACGGGCGACGACGGGGCCGATCTGTTCCGCCACGCCTGTCGCAGTTGTCACACAATCGATTGTTATAAGCCGTTGAAACCGGCGCTGGATGGAACCGACACGGCCTTCATTGCGGCCACGGTTCGCGGTATGCAGGTCATAAAAGGCAATATGCCGCCGTTCACCGGCACGGAACAGGAAGCGGGCCTGATTGCGGCTCATTTATACGGCAAACTCGATAGTCGCCATCTGAGTGAAATCTACAAGTTGAGCGGCGTGGCGCTCGGGGAGAAAGTGTATGATGTTCGCTGCGGACGGTGTCATGAGATTGGCGGCTTCAACGACAAGTGGGAGACACTGGCCGGTTTGACAGCGGATGACCTCAACGATCTTCTGGATATGGCTGCTGATTTCGGCGAAGAGATGCCGGCATTCACCGGCGACGATGTTGAACGCCAGGCCCTGATACAGTATCTGTTGTCGTTAAACAAAGGGGGGACGCAATGAACTTACCCGATTACAATTTCCTGTCGGCGCCTCTCTGGCTCATCACGGTCTTGCACACTGTGACGCTGACACTGCATCTGCTGGCCATGAATTTCATGCTCGGCGGTATAATCATTCTTCTGTTCGGAAAATTCAACGACCGATGGAACCATCCGGTGGTCCAGAAATTCATCAAGCTCTTCCCGAACATTATGGCGGCTACGGTCACCATCGGGGTGGCGCCTCTGCTGTTTGCGCAGCTGGTGTTCGCCAAGCCGGTCTATGCCGCATCGATCGTCAGCGGCTGGTTCTGGCTGATGATATTCGTGGTTGCCATGATAGTCTACTATCTCCTGTACGCTTCATCGTTCGCCACGAATACCGGCAACAAGCGCGTTAACATATATCTGAGTGTGGCTCTGATTGGCCTGTTGTATATCTCGTTCGTGTACAGTTCCGTTTTCTCAATGGCGGAGCGTCGGGAACTCTATGCCTCTCTCTATGCCGGCAACCAGTCGGGACTGATTCTCAATACGGATCTTGGTTCCTACATCTTCCGGTGGCTGCACATGGTTCTCGGGGCCCTGACCGTAGGCGGCTTTTTCGTCGGGCTTATCGGCAAAGACGATGACCGGGCTTTTAAAGTCGGCAAGGCGTTTTACCTGTGGGGGATGGTAGCCGCAATGGTGATAGGCCTGGCGTATCTGTTTACGTTCGGTGACTACATCTTGCCGTTCATGCGCAGCTCGGCGGTGTGGCTGCTTCTGGTTGCGATTGTGTTATCGCTGGGATCGCTGCATTTCTTTTTCAAGAAGAAATTTCTGTTCGCATCGCTCATGGTGCTGGTGTCGATGATCTTGATGGTCTGGATCCGGCACACGGTCAGACTGCTGTTTCTCGAGGGGCAATTTGACCCGGCTTCATTACCGGTCAACCCGCAATGGTCGATTTTCATTATATTCCTGATCTGTTTTCTTGTCGCCGTCGGGTTGGTCTGGTATATGCTCAGACTGTTTCTCTCCGGGAAGGGTCAGACAACCTGAGATTGTTTTTGTGCAAATAAATAAAGGGTGGACCGTTGTTCGGTCCACCCTTTATCATATCTGTGGTTTGCGGATATCTGTCAGCTTCGCAGAGCCAGTTCAAAAGCGTCTTTGAATGTCTCATAGTCGCGGGGTCCCACGAATCGTCCAATTTCGTTTCCGTTGCGATCTATGAAAATTGTCGTTGGCACGCCGGTGATACCATAGCGAATGCCCAGGTCGTTGTCTCCCATCAGCATGATCCAATTCATGCCGTTCTGCTCTGCGAAAGTGATAACGTTGCCCGGAGAGTCGCGAACGGCAAGACCGATCATCTCAATCTGATCGGAGCTGTACTCGTTGTATACCTTGACCAGATCGGGGATTTCTTTGCGGCACGGCGGACACCAGGTTCCCCAGAAATTGAGCACGACCGGCTTTTTGCCGACCCATTCTCTCGAATCGCGCAATGTGCCGTGGATATCGTAAGCCGTAAATACAAACGTGTCGGTTGCGATCGTCGCGCAGGTTGGTAGTGTCGACCGCGGGATTGGTCTGAGCTGGCTGATTTGTCTGGTCGGCCGCCTGCTGGGATCCACATGAAGCCAGGACCAACATGGTAAATGCGATCAGGCTGAATCGGGTAATTTTTCTTAGCATCTAATTTTCCTTCTCAATATTTTTCAACTTTGCTGTAGGTAAATTAATCAACCGCAACATCAGTGCAAGCAAAAACGAGCTTTGCCGTTTGCCAGGCCGATACTGTCTTCCAGATCATGTTTTGGTTATTGCCCGTCACCTTCCGTAGCTGTCGAATCTTCGTATTTGTGCTCTTTGACAAAGGTGAGAGCCTCCAGCATATAATCGGTAGGTCGATAGCCGCCGATGGGAGCGAGTTTGCTACCGTCGGACTTGAGAAACCAGAAAGTCGGGTAACCGCGAACCCCGAATTCCTGAATAGCGAGATTCCTCTCCGTGATCTTGTACCCGTCGATATCGAGTTCCTTTTTCGACTCACCATCCACTTTGACCGGGACGAAATCATTATTGAGGATATCGATCACTCTCTGGTCGGAGAAAGTTTCGCGATCCATCTTCTTGCAGTACCCGCACCATTTGGCGGTGAAATCGATAAAAACATGTTTGTCTTCTTCTTTGGCTTTTTTCAATCCCGCATCGTAGGCATGCCAGACGATTTCTTTTTTCGGTTCTTCGGCCGGTTTGCTGCCGTCTTTCGGACTGATCTCTGCTCCTGAAAGGGCCACAGACGAGGTGGTCAGCAGAAACAGCGTGATGCCAATGGTCTTTGTTAATTTCATATTCGGGTCCGGGTTCTATTAATACATTTCTTTCTTGCTAAGTTTCCTGAGGAATGCCGATGATTCACCAAGCAATTCCTTGAGGCTGTTCAAAAGTGCGAAATCCGGTTTTACTCTGTACTTTCGGGATTTTATATATACTTCGGAACCGTTTTCCTGGGCCGTAATCAGTACCGGAGCCTCGCCCGGGTACTGCTCGAGGGAGGCCAGGGCCCTGTCAATTATGTTATCGGAGCAGTTCCGATCAATCTTTATAACCAATTGACAGCTAAACCGTTCCGAAAGATTTTCAAGCGGCATCAGCTCTGAACAAATGATCTTGGGAGCCTCCCCTTCTCGCGTCGAAACGCGTCCCTCCACCAGTACCATCCGTTCATCGGCAATGCACTCCTGTCCCTTTTCATAACAGCTTGAAAAAACTATCAGTTCCACCGAGCCGGAGTAGTCTTCCAGGGTAACAAAAGCCATCATGTTACCCTTCTTGTCCAGCATTTTCTTAACGGTAGTAACAACGCCGCCTACCGTTACTTCTTTCTGGTCGGCCGCCCGGCCGAGATCGCCGATTCGATAAGTAGTGAAATGAGTCAATTCGTCTCTATATTTGTCCAGTGGATGTCCGGAGATGTAATAACCGAGCATTGCTTTTTCCTGGGCCAATCTGTCGGCATTTGACCATTCCGGTACATCGGGTAGTGGCGGTGCGACACGCTCAATGGCGCCGCCCGTATCGGCAAAGAGATCGTGAGAGCTGCTGTGCTCGGAGGCTTTGTGTCCGAACTCCAGCATTGCCTCGACCGCCTGGTACTTCTGGGCGCGATGTCCCTCGAGTGAATCACAGGCACCGCCGGCTATAAGCGATTCGAGCGTGCGTCGGTTTATCGCTTTCAATGGCACTCTGCCGACGACATCTTCGAGCTTTTTGAAAGGTCCACCCTTCAGCTGTTCTTCGACAATGGCACGGGCGGGTCCTTCACCGACATTCTTAACGGCCATCAGGCCGAATCGAATCTTACCGTCAACGACAGAAAAATCGACTTTGGATTCATTGATATCCGGTGGCAGCACTTCTATGTTCATGCGGCGACACTCTTCCAGAAGCTGGTAGATGCGATCGGAGTTGTTGATTTCCGATGACATGAGGGCGGCCATGAATTCGCGCGGGTAATAATGCTTGAGCCAGGCGGTTTGATAAGCTACGAAGGCATAGCAGGTGGCGTGAGCTTTATTGAAGCCGTAGCGGGCAAAAGTCTCTATCTGGTTAAAGACCTCCTCGGCCACACCGCGGTCGATCTTATTTTTGTCGGTCCCTTCCAGAAATTCCTTTTTCTGGGCAGCCATCAAAGCAGCGTCTTTCTTACCCATAGCCTTTCTGAGAAAGTCCGCCGAGCCCATGCTGTATCCGGCCAGGGCGTTGGCAATGTGCAGCACCTGCTCCTGAAACACAATTACGCCGTAGGTGCTGCCGAGGATCTTTTCCAGTTTGGGATGAAGATACTTAATAGTCTTAGCGCCCCGTTTACGCTCGATATATATATCGATCATTCCGGAGTCCAGCGGTCCGGGCCGGTAGAGAGCGTTCATGGCCGTGATGTCGGTCAGATTTTCGGGGCCGAGTTTGCGCAGGTAGTCCCGCATGCCGGCCGATTCAAATTGGAAAATGCCGATAGTGTCGCCGCGGGCAAATACTTTGTATACCTCGGCGTCATCGAGAGGGACTTTATCGATGTCGATATCGGCGCCGCCATCATTCTCTTTGACCATGCGCAGGGTATCATCGATGACTGTCAGGGTGCGCAGGCCAAGAAAATCCATTTTCAGCAGGCCGATTTCTTCGACCATTTTCATATCGTACTGGGTGGTTATTTCGTCGCGGGTCCCTTTGAACAGCGGTACATAGTTGGTGAGAGCCGAGGGAGCAATCACCACTCCCGCGGCATGCGTGGAGCAATGACGCGCCAGACCTTCGAGCGTTATAGAATAATCAAGCAATCGCTCGATGCGTTTGTCGGTGTTTTTCAGTTGTGTCAGTTCCGGAACCTCTTTGAGAGCAGTCGCGAGCGTGATGCCTATCCGCTCCGGTACCATCTTGGCAATCTTGTCGACATCCATGTACGGCATGCCCAGCACCCTACCGACATCGCGGATAACCCCGCGCGCCATCATGGTTCCAAAAGTTATTATCTGGCAGACATTGTCCGAGCCGTATTTTTCGATAACGTACTGGATGATCTTGTCGCGTCCGCGGTCGGCGAAGTCGATATCGATATCCGGCATCGACACTCGCTCCGGGTTGAGGAACCTTTCAAAAAGAAGCTCGAACTTGATGGGGTCGATATTGGTAATCTTGAGGGCATACGAAACCAGCGAACCGGCGGCAGAACCGCGTCCGGGGCCAACCGGGATTTTCTGCGAGCGGGCGTAGTCACAAAAATCTTTCACAATCAGGAAATACCCCGCGTAACCCATCTGTTTGATAACGCCCAGCTCGTATTGGAGCCTGTCGGTTATCTCATCGGTGATTTCTCCATAGCGATCTTTGAGCCCCTCATCGCACAGGTGGCTCAGGAAAACATCGGGGTCCACAAACGGTTTCGGAATCGGGAAGCGCGGCAGTTTAAGTTTACCCAGTTCGAGCTCAAGATGGCAGGATTCGGCGATGTGTACCGTGTTTTCAAGAGCCTGGGGAAAGTCGCCCAGCGCTGACTCCATCTCCGGAGCGGATTTGAAATAGATCTGGTCCGATGTATACTTCATACGCTCGGTGTCGGATACAACCTTACCGGTCTGTATGCACAATAAAGCGTCGTGAGCGGCATAATCCTGCTGACGCAGATAGTGACAATCGTTGGTAGCCACCAGGGGGATGCCGGTCTCGCGGGAGATAGCATCAAGTTTGGGTATCAGCTGGAGTTCTTTCTCCAGACCGTGGTTCTGTATCTCGAGGTAGAAGTTGCCCTTGCCGAAGATGTCGTTCAGCTCCCTGGCAGCAGCAACCGCTTCCTCGGTACGGCCGTTGAGCAGGTGCCAGTTGACTTCACCCTTGAGACAGGCCGAGGATGCTATCAGTCCCTCGGAGTGCTGTTTGAGAAGTTCCTTGTCGATTCGCGGGCGATGGTAGAACCCTTCGAGAAAGGCTGCCGACGTAAGCTTTATCAAATTTTTGTAACCGGTTTCGTTCTTTGCCAGCAGTACCAGGTGGAAGCCACCATCGGGATAACGGCCGGACGGTTGTTTTTCAAAGCGGCTGCCGCCGGCAACGTATGCCTCGCATCCGATGATCGGCTTGAGGCCGGCTTTGGTGGCTTTTTTATAAAATTCTATGGCTCCGAACAGGTTACCATGGTCGGTGATGGCCAGGGCAGGCATCTTGTATTCTATGGCCATGTCGATGACGTTATCCAGTCGACAGGCGCCATCGAGTAGCGAGTACTGGCTATGAGTGTGCAGATGTACGAAATTAGCGTATTTCATCTCTTAGTCTTTGTCCAAATCAGAACCACCTGCTGTGAATTGTCACGATTACGCAACCGGTGAAAAAGGGTGAGTCTCTTAAGTGTCTTCCTAATTATTGTACGAACTAATAAGTACGACTAAACCCGGCCGGGGTCAATTACTTTTTGGATCCCGCCCCCGCGCCGCACAAAAAAGGCGGCCCATTCGGGCCGCCCGGCGTAACTATGAGAAGGTGTGAGATAGAATTTACTTTTTCATGCGACGGTACACACCGGCTCCGACAAGACCGGTCGCAAACAGAATCAGGCTGGCCGGTTCCGGAGTGGCGGTTGTTTCCAACTCGCATTCGTTGTTGTCGTAACGCCAGTTAGATGTCCGGGAGTTCTGGTAAAACCCGGAAAACTCGGATCCGCCCTTTTGGTCATTCCAGTAACTGTGCGAAGTAAACAGTGTACCGGTGTGGTAAGATGAGCCCGATAAAGGCGTGTAAGAACTACCGGCTGTCCAATTGTTGGCGACTGCTGGAGTTACCGACGGACGATGGTTGTTTAAGACCAGGGCGTTCGCCGAATAGGCTGCGGCGACTACAATTAGCGCGACCGTGAATATCAAAATGGTTTTGTTCGTTTTCACTTCTGCTCCTGGAGAACTTCCAAAGCTCAGTTTTTTTACTAAAAAGAGCCTTTGAAGAGTCTATTCTCCTTAAAATTATTAAGTGTGCTCTACTGCTGTCCCGAATACAAGATAAGTAAAGTAGCAATTAGTGTGCCCGTTTTTGTGGTATTCCGGAATGTTTTAGGTTGCGGTGTAAGTGTTTGTTGGTGTGAACGTTAGGGGTTGGTCGCAATAAGGGCGTACGCGGAGCCATACAGTCCATGATAAAGTATGAATAACGACAAGCACAATTGCGTATAATTATGCACAGTCCGGGCGACATTATTTTTCCGGAAGGCCCCATTGGTAAGGGTTTTGGCTCGCAAGAGCATCAACGGCTGTGATCTACCCTATTTAGTTGGAGAGACTGCGTAAAACTTAGTGAAAGGTTCGGTATTTAGACTGACACACCCTGTCACCGGAAGAATTTATTTTATTCTCGGGAAGAATGTGATATATTTCGCAATTGAACCCACTTAGGTTGTGTCATGACGAAGAACAAGATAGAAATAAAGAAAGGCAGAGCAGATATGGCTAACTCGACAAGTGCACCCGACCGCAAGAAGGCGCTTGATGCTGCCGTGACGCAGATTGAGCGTTCTTTCGGCAAGGGCTCAATTATGCGGCTGGGAGACAATGTGGTTTTGGAGGTCGAAGTTATTCCGTCCGGCTCCCTGGGACTCGACCATGCTCTCGGTGTCGGTGGTATTCCTCGCGGCCGCGTCACTGAGATTTTCGGTCCGGAATCATCGGGTAAGACTACTTTGGCGCTTCACATAATCGCCGAAGCACAGAAACTTGGCGGAGTAGCAGCCTTTATCGACGCTGAGCATGCGCTTGACGCTAAATATGCCAAAGCGCTGGGCGTTGATATTGATAATCTTCTCATCTCGCAACCGGATACCGGCGAGCAGGCTCTTGAAATCGCCGAAACGCTGGTTCGTTCCAGTGCCGTTGATATCGTAGTGGTTGACTCCGTTGCGGCTTTAACACCCAAGTCTGAAATCGAAGGAGACATGGGCGACAGCCATATGGGTCTTCAGGCTCGCCTGATGTCTCAGGCTCTCAGGAAGTTGACCGCCATTATTTCCAAGTCAAAGACGGCTGTCGTGTTCATAAACCAGATTCGCATGAAGATTGGCGTAATGTTTGGAAATCCCGAAACCACGACCGGCGGTAACGCTCTCAAATTCTATTCCACGGTGCGACTGGATATCCGCCGGATAGCCGCTATCAAAGACAATCAGGAGGTTATAGGTTCAAGGACCAGAGTTCGGGTCGTAAAGAACAAAGTGGCGCCCCCGTTTAGAGAGACCGAGTTTGACATAATCTATGGCAAGGGTGTCTCCACCAGCGGCGAACTTATTGATGTCGCTGTCGATAAAGGCATTGTGGACAAGTCTGGGTCATGGTTCAGCTACGGTTCGGAGCGCCTTGGGCAGGGCCGCGAAAATGCCAAGCGCTTCCTGGAGGATACTCCCGAGGTTGCAGCCGAGGTGCTATCAAAAGTGAAAGAACATCTGGGTATGAAGTTTGAGCCGATCGTTGTTGCCCAGACGGAAGAAAAATAGTCGGCAGACCGGGTGCCCCTGATTTAAGAGGCACCCGATTTCCATCCAAAGAATTTCCCGCGTTACTGCTTTACGCCGGACGGCATTCCATCCGGCTTCATCGGCATTGGTACCATGTTGTTAATTGGCTTCAGCGACTGGAGATAAGCGAATATGGCGCGCAGGTCGTCGTCGCTTAGCTCGCCGATGTTCTGCCATGGCATCGGGGGCAGTATCGGTCTGCCGGTACCCATATGTCTGCCGCTACGCATGGCGCTGATAAAAGATGACTCCAGCCAGGCGCCTGTGCCCGTTACCTCGTCGGGTGTGAGATTTGTGGCAAAGCTTGTTCCCCAGGGTCCGGCCCAGGCTGTGAAATCGCTGTTGGTAAGGGCTGCCCAGCCCTGCGGTCCCATTACGTTTTTGGGGACTTCCGGGAGGGTGCTGCTGGCGGGATGGCCCGAGAGAAGGCGGGAGGGATCGGGTATTGGCCCGCTGGAGGTGTAGATCTTTGGTGAGTGGCAGTCGTTACATCCACCTATGTTAACCAGATATTTCCCTCTTTCAATTTGCCGACTCATACTGAAAGCATCGGCTTGTTTCGGTTCGCCCGAACATGCGACAATTAGCCCGACAGCAAGAATTGCCGCAAATGCTGTCATTATCGCCAGTCTTTTGGTCATATTATCTCCTGCGTTGTGATTGTTTAGCAGACGTAATACGTTAGCGCGGCCGGACGTGGTGGAGAAATCTTGCGAGACCTCGAATTTTGGACCGGATGGCGATTACTACCGGTGGTTGGCCCGGATTGATGCGGAAGGTCGGGCTCTTACGACTTCAAGTTGTTGATACTCTCTTGTTTGCCCAATACAACGAGGATGTCGCTGCTTTTGATTTTGTACTCCCCATCAAGAATGAAGTTGAACTTGTTGGTGATGCTGTCCCTGGTGGCAATCACCTGAATCTGATATCGAGACCGCAACTGAAGTTCCGCGAGGTTCTTGTCTATGAATCCCTCGGGGGCGACCACCTCGGCGATGTTATAGTCCGCGCCGAGCGGCAGGTAATCAACCAGGTTAGGCTGTGCCAGAGAGCGAGCCACTTTAACGGCCATTTGACTTTCGGGGATGACGGCCTCGGTGGCGCCTACTTTTATCAGTATTTTAGCATGCTGAGGTGAGTTGGCTTTGACGACAATCTTTTTCGCCTTAAGTTCACTCAGGTGCAGCGTAATGAGGATGGATGCGTGTGAGTCTCGACCTGTCGAAACGACAATGCTGTCAGAGTTCACTACGTCGAGCTTCTCCAAAAAATTGCGATCGGTAGCATCGTCGAGAATCGCGACGAGCCGCGGGTGCTGCTGGAGGGCCTGGACTTTTGCTTTGTCGCTATCGATTGCCGTTACTTCACAATCGAGCTGCAGCAATTCGCTGGCGACTGTTGCCCCGAAGTTGCCCATACCTATTACAATAAAGTTTTTCATATTTTCACCTTTCTATTATCCAACCATGACCTCTTCTTCGCGATAGATTATTTCGCCGCGTTCGCGTGGGCGAGCCAGCGATAAGGCCAGGGTGAGCAGGCCGACCCTGCCTATGAACATTGTTGTTATCAACACTAACTTACCGAAAGAGTGCAGGTGCGACGTTACTCCCATCGATAAACCGACCGTACCAAACGCCGAGACTACTTCGAATAAATTCTCCACAAACCACCCATGGCTGAGTTGGTGTGAACCCGGGGTCTGTTCAGAGTACATGAATATGACGAACACCGATACTATCACAAACAGGGCAAGAATCAGGACGGTTAAAGAGCGGGTAACGGAGTCGGGGCTTATCGTCCGTTTGAATACTGAAACACTCTGTCGTCCGCGAAATCTTCGGTATACTAAAATGGCAATTATTCCGAGAGTTGTGGTCTTGATGCCCCCTGCTGTGGAACCGGGACAGGCCCCGATGAACATGAGTATCATCGTCACGAGTATGCTGATTTCATTGAGGCTCGACTGCGCGATGGTGTTGAAGCCGGCTGTCCTGCAGGTGACTGATTGGAAAAAGGCATTTGCCAGATTGTAGCCGGGACTTGTCTGCTGAAACACATTTTTGTCTTCGGACAGCAAGAATGCGAAAGTTCCACCAATGAGCAAAATGGCCGTTATTGTAAGGCATAGCTTGGAATGCAGCGTCAGGCCCCGATCTTTGTAGTGAATCCGGTTATAGATGTCGTTAATCACGACAAATCCTAATCCTCCGGAGATAATCAGCACCGAAAAGATCAAGATCATGACATAATCGCCACTATAACTTTCGAGACTGTTGCTGAAAGTAGAAAAACCGGCGTTGCAAAATGCTGAGACTGAGTGAAAAACGGCCAGAAAGCAAGCCTCGCCAAACGGGAAGCGCCCATAAAACTTGGTCAGCAGGGCAATCGCTCCGAGAAGCTCGACTAAAAAAGTAGTTACTACGACCGCCTTTATAAGGCTTCCGATATCGCCGCTGACGCCCGGTTTGAAACTCTGGCCAACACTTATCTTCTTCCTGAAAGTTATCTTCGTTCCGAGCGAGAGAAGAATAACCGTGGTTAGAGTCATGAAGCCGAGACCACCCACCTGTATTAGCACCATCACAACCACCTGGCCGAAGAGGGATAGATGATTCCCGGTATCAACAACCGTTAGTCCGGTCACACAAACCGCCGAGGTGGCCGTAAACAGGGCATCAACCAGAGATAGCTGCCCGTCCTGACAACTTACCGGCAAAGTAAGTAAAATAGCACCGGCCATTATAGCTATTAGAAAGTAAATCGGGATTTGTCGGCCGGGATTTGTTCCCAGTAGCTCCATAGTCAAAAAGAATAGACGGTTTGTCGATTCGGCGCTACATTAAAAAGTATGTGTTGGTGGGTCGGGAGCGAATTTCCCCGTCAACCAGTGTAAAACAGAAGTATGCTTTTGCCCGATGATTGTCGCCGGGGTGCCGGTGCGGAAAAACCGCTTGATTTTTGAAACCGGCGGCGTATTTTGGCGTTAAAGGACTTACGAGGCCGCGCTTTTCATCATAAGCGCCGCCTATGTCCTTTTACTCTACTTTAAAGGGTTGTCTAAGTGAAATTTGAAGATACGTTGCAGGGGGATATTGTTTTAATCAAAATCTCCGGTAAGGTTATGGCTCATGAGGATAATATGACCCGGTTCCACGGGCAGATTCATCAGTATATTAACTTGAACAAGAAATCGATTATCGTTGACCTGACGAAGATCGAGATGATGGGTTCCGTGGGGCTTGGGATGTTGATTTCGGCTTTCACGACGGTGCAGAATGCCGGAGGGCGCATGGTGCTGGCCAATATCACCAGAATCCAGAATCTTATTGCCATGACGCGCCTAAATACGATCTTCGAAAGTTACGACAGTGTTGAACAAGCAATCGAATCATTTAAGAAAGGTTAGAGGGAAAATAGTATGAAGTTTGAGGACTTTCTGGAAGGGGATATCGCTGTAATTGATGTTTCCGGTAAAATTATGGGAGGAGAAGAGACTACCCTCTTCCACGGCAAAATTCACGAGTATATCCAGCAAAACAAAAAGAACATCGTTATCGATTTGTCAAAAGTGGATTGGATGAACTCGGTTGGCCTGGGAATGTTGATCTCGGCGCTGACCACTGTCAAGAACGCTGGCGGTAGATTGGTCCTGGCTAACATAACCAAGATTGAATCGATTCTTACCATTACGAGGCTGATCTCCGTATTCGAGCACTATGACACCCGCGATGAGGCCATCAAGACCTTCGCGTAATCATAGCCTTCTTGAGATGTTTTTGAAAAGCCCCGTTAATGGGGCTTTTTTTTGCTATCTCACGTTTTGCGTTACAGCGATGTCTCGCAACAAATCTGCCATCCCCTTCGTAAGAAAGGCATTGATAGCCAAATCAATAGGGTGTGCTAAAATCTGTGCTGTTGTGCCTCGCAGAAGCTGACGGGATCACTCGAATTCATTGACATATTACGTTAGCTGGTTCGTCCTATTGTTAAAGGGGCAGAGAATGGAAAAAGGTCGTATGGCACAAAAGATATATCAGGTTGATTCCTTTACAGACAAGCCGTTTTCAGGAAATCCTGCGGGTGTATGCGTCATGGACGATGCTGCGCCCGTGGAATGGATGAAAGCTGTGGCGGCTGAAATGAACCTTTCGGAAACCGCCTTCTTGTATCCGTCGGAAGGTGGCTATAATCTGCGTTGGTTTACGCCGAGAGTGGAGGTTGACCTTTGCGGCCATGCAACCCTGGCTTCATCGCACATTCTGTGGGAGCAGGGTTATCTGCCGCAGAACAAGACAGCCCGGTTTGATACCCGGAGCGGTCTGCTTACAGCCGACTGGAACGACGGCTGGATCAGGCTGAACTTTCCGTCGAAACCTCCAAAGGCTGCAGAGCCGCCGCCGGGATTTCTCGAAGCTCTCGGGGTTGAGGCTGTTTTTGTGGGCAAAAACCAGTTTGACTATGTAGTCGAAGTAGAATCCGAACAGATTGTCAGAAACATGACCCCGGATTTTTCGGCGCTTCTGAAATTCCCGGTCAGGGGGATGGTTGTAACTGCAAGATCCGACTGCGATAAGTACGACTTTGTCTCCCGGTTTTTTGCGCCGGCAGTCGGTGTCAACGAAGATCCGGTGACCGGCTCGGCGCACTGTTGCCTGGGGCCTTACTGGATGGATCGCCTCGTGAAGACCGAGTTAAAAGCCTATCAGGCTTCGAGCAGAGGGGGTGAACTCCGCTTGCAGGTTGTGGGCGACAGGGTCCATCTTTTCGGGCAGGCCGTGACAGTTTTCAATATTGATATGAGATAGCGATCCGCCGCCAGAACTCAGGTTGTACTGGTCCGTTTTGAGCAGAAGCCGGACTTCATGCCTATCGAGTTTCGGCAAACCGGAGCCTCGCGCAACCAACAGCGACTTCTGCGCCCATAATATTTTGAAACCCCATAAAAATTATCCCGTACATTAATCCAAGATGTAGTGAGAAGCAGACGTCTCGTAATCTCCGCCGTTAAACCAGAATCCCGGGCGTAGCCCTATTGAGGAGAGGATGATATATGCCAAGAGCCTCTTATTTCAGAAATAGTCTGTCCGCCTTCATCGTGCTTTTGCTTCTATCAGGATCGGCGCTGGCTGCCGGGGCTGATGGAGAATACACGCCTGTCTATCATCCTGAATTGACCGCAAGCCGGGTTCAGGGGAGTATATCCATCGATGGTGACCTCACTGATTCCGGGTGGCGCAACGCGGCTATGGCCGACAATTTTGCCGAACACCAGCCGGGCGATCAGACCCAGCCTCCGGTGAATACCGAAGCCCTCATCACCTATGATTCCGACAAGCTCTATGTCGCTTTCATTTGTTATGACGACCCGGCAACTGTCAGAGCTTCACTGTGTGAAAGAGACCACATTTGGTCGGATGACAACATAGTCCTTGCCTTAGATACCTACGGCGACGCGGCCTGGGCATATGAGTTGTGTGTAAATCCTCATGGTATTCAGGGAGATATTCTCTGGTCCAGAAATGGTGGTGAAGACAGCGGCTATGACCTGATCTGGGAATCGGCCGGCAAGATAACCGACTCCGGTTATCAGGTCGAGATGGCCATACCGTTTGCCAGTCTTCGCTTTCCGAATCAACAGGTACAGACCTGGAAAATGGATTTCTGGCGCAATCGTCCACGGGATGTTCGCGGTCAGTACTCGTGGGCGGCCTATGACCGGGATGAAAACTGCTGGCCGTGTCAGTGGGGAACGGTTCATGGCATCGAGGACGTTCGGCCGGGTCGGGGTATAGAGATAATGCCGACGGTGATAGGTTATCAGGCCGGGGCACTGACCGATTCGGATGATCCTCTCTCTGAATTTGATAACAGTGATCCCGACGGTGAGTTGTCACTCAATGGCAAATATGCTATTACCTCCGATATCATGGCCGAGGCTTCATATAATCCGGATTTCAGTCAGGTCGAGGCCGATGCGGCCCAGGTTGATGTAAACACCAACTTCGCCCTCTCGTTCAGTGAGCGCCGGCCGTTCTTCCAGGAAGGAAGCGATCTTTTCGGTACTATCTTCGCGGCTGTCTATACGCGTTCGATCAATGACCCCGATTTTACTGCCAAAATGACCGCCCGCAAGGATCGAACCAGCGTGGCGTACCTGTTTGCTCATGATGAGAACAGCCCGATTATCATGCCGTTCGAAGAGGGCAGTTCTATTTTCCTCGGTGGCAAGAGCACCTCGAATATACTGCGTGCCAGGCAGACGTTCGGCGAGAACTCGCATGCCGGCATTCTGGTCACCGACCGTCGCTATGAAGATGGTGGTTCCGGTACGGTTCTGTCTGCCGACGGTGCCTTTTTTCTCTCGAAGAAGTATAGGTTTGAGTGGCAGACGATAGGTACCTACACCGCCGAGCCGGATGATTCAGTGATCACGTTTGATGAGGACGACACCGATTTTCATTATTCGACTTTTGACGATGGCAGATACACCGCTGGTTTCAACGGTGAATCGTTCTGGGGCAACGCTTATTATTTTGGAGTCAATCGTGAAACCCGCAACTCATTTATCGACCTCAGCTATCTCGAGAGAAGCCCGACCTACCGGGCCGCCAACGGCTTTCAGCCGAGAAATGATCAGCGGAGCGTGAGGTTATACACCCAGTATGTCTTTCGCTTCGATGACGGACTGCTCCAGTGGGTGATCCCCAACATACAGCTTGGCAACGCCTGGAATTTCGTGGGCGAACGCAAGGAACGGTTTGCTGACATTAATTTGGAAACGAAATTCAGAATTGCCCAAACCAATACGCATTCCCGCTACAAGAGAGCTTCCGAGAGATGGGGTGGCGTTGACTTTGATGATGTCTGGCTGCTCCATACCTGTTTCAGTACACAACCGAGTCTGAAGATTAATTTCGGCGGTTCGGTTACTTATGCCCACCAGCCCGCACTTGGAGAAGACCCGCCCGTTATGGAAAAAGAACTGTACCTGTCGGGGTGGTTGGATTTGAGACCGATAAACCGGCTGTTTATCGAAAATTGGTATACCTATGTTAAGGGTGATGCTCTTGAGACCAACGAAGAGCTTTACGAGGGGTATATTCTTCGAACCCGCTGGAACCTTCAGTTAACCACAGCTCTCTCGGTCAGGTTAGTCGGCCAGTACAACAAGTTCAGCGAGAGTTTCGACTTGGATCCGCTCCTGACTTATCGGCTCAGTCCGTTCTCTGTTTTCTACATCGGGTCAACCTATGATTACTGCACTTACAACGGTATCGGTGAAGAGGCCCGGGATACGCGGACCTGTCTTACATCGAGGCAGTTTTTCATGAAGCTGCAGTACTTGTTCCAGATTTAGCGACCTTAAAGCGCTATATTTTCGTTTAGCGAACCCGCCGGACCTAATTCAGCCGGCGGGTTTCTTTTGGTTTGCCGGTGTTTCTCCATTTCCCGGCGGAAACCCGGGGTTGCCTTTTAGAAATCTGGTTGCGTTTGAGGTTCAAAAGGGTTATTTATCGAATATAATCAGGCTAAACAAATCAGGGAGATTTTCAAATGATCAGTAAAATTGAGCAGTTGTTGGGTAGCGACAAGAACCTGTTGACCCATGAGTGCAAGACCATTTCGAAATCCCGGTTGTACCTGCCGGGGCCTAATTTCGTCGACGAAGTAGTAAGCCAGTCGGATCGTTCGCCCGCAGTGATGCGGTCAATGAGCTGGCTTTTAAACACCGGTCGTCTCGCGGGCACCGGGCACGTGTCGATTTTGCCCGTTGACCAGGGGATAGAACATTCCGCCGGAGCTTCGTTTGCCCCCAACCCGGATTATTTCGATCCGGCCAAGATAGTCGAACTGGCGATTGAGGGCGGATGCAATGGCGTGGCGTCTACATTCGGCGTGTTGGGAGCAATCTCGCGCAAATACGCACACAAGATTCCGATGATTCTGAAATTGAATCACAATGAGATGTTGACCTATCCGAATAAATTCGACCAGGTCATGTATTCATCGGTCAAGGACGCTTTCAACCTGGGAGCCGCCGGTGTTGGCGCTACCATCTATTTTGGCTCCGATGAGGGCATGCGTCAGCTTCAGGAAGTGACTGAAGCCTTCAGCTATGCGCACGAGCTGGGTATGTTCACGGTTCTGTGGTGCTATCTCAGAAATCCGGAGTTCAAGAAGGACAAGGACTATCACGTTTCGGCCGACCTGACCGGTCAGGCCAACCATCTGGGCGTGACAATCGAGGCCGACATAATCAAGCAGAAGTTGCCCGAAAACAACGGCGGCTACAATGCTCTCAAGTTTGGCAAGACGCACAAGAAGGTTTATGACGAACTTACGTCAGACAATCCGATTGACCTTACGCGTTACCAGATAGCCAACTGCTATATGGGTAGGATTGCTTTGATCAACTCCGGTGGCGCTTCTGCCGGGGACACCGACCTGGCGCAGGCGGTCAGAACGGCCGTTATCAATAAGCGCGCCGGTGGTATGGGTCTGATTTCCGGGCGCAAGGCTTTCCAGCGGCCGATGAAAGAGGGCGTCGGACTCCTCAATGCCATTCAGGATGTCTATCTCTGCAAAGAGGTTACATTCGCCTGATTCTCAGCTCTCACAAATTCAAAAAAGGCTGCCTTTAAGGCAGCCTTTTTTGTGATAAATCAGGGGAGAACTCACCTGAGCCGGTAGAGGCTCTCGACCATTTTGCTTGCCGAATTTTCTGCGTCGGCTTGACCCTCCCCTTCCAGATCGGAAGGCACGCCGCTGCCAACAGTAATGAATTTGACGGCCAGAAGCGACCGGCTGTAGATTGAACCGGTAATTTTCAAGCCGCTGACATTCGGGGTGGTGCCCGGAATTGGACCGGCGATAGAAGAACCATATATATGGAGACGTCCATTATCTGAAAGGAAACTCCCATCGATCACCATGGTCGTGTCGATTGTCCAGAGGATACTGTCGCGGTATGCTGAGAAGCCTGACGAGTCGAATTCGTACCACCAGACCAGGCCGTACCAGTCGGCATTGGGGACACGAGACCAGGCGATTTCAACCGTCTCTCCGCGACTTGCGGTATATTCCGCCGGTGGCAGTAGGTACTTCAGGGTGTCGTCTTCCCAGTGGAGCAAGGCGACCTCGGCCGTCGATGTCTGACCGTTGTCAAAGAACTTTATCGGAGCGGTATCACCGGACTGGAAACGAAGGGAATCGCGTATATTATAGTATACGCCCGTATACAGGTATTCTGTACCGTAGAAATTGTAGTAGTAGGATGGGTATATTTCGCAGGTGCTATCGGCGAAATGAATCGAGTCGATCTGGTTGCCCTGCCCATAGACGGGGAAGATATCGAGGCTGAAATCGACATACGGTCTCAAGAGTACCTGTCCCAGAACAAGTGTTTCCTCACCGCCTGCCAGCCCCAAATTGGTGTCGTCGTCGCTGCAACTGAAAATGAAATGCGCCGTCAAAAGCAACAGCGCCACAAAAATAACGGATTTCTTCATAGAACCTCCTCTACATCTGAAACGTATAAAACAGGTCCAGATATCAACTGAATATAATGACCTGATAGGGCGAAGATGAAGGGCTCAATTCTATTCTTGACAATCAGGCCCCACGTAAGATAATTAGACTATCCTATAAATCAGTAGCAGGGACAGAACAATGTCAATCAGAAATTTAAGTCTTCTTCTCGTGGTCGCCTTAGCGGCAGTCCTGATTGGTAACGGCAGTTTATTGGCCCAGTCCGAGTCGGCAGACTCGCTTGCGAAACCCCTGACCGGCGGCGATACGGTTGTTGTATCGCAACAGGATTCTTCCGTGGTTGCTGCGGGTCTGAAATCGGATGATCAGCCTGTTTACCCGATGTCGCCCGAACGCAAAGCAAAGCTTATCGCTTATTCGCAATTCAATCACATCTGGCGGTTTATCAGCTTCTTTTTGGGTCTGGCGGTGATGGCGCTGATACTCTTCACCGGTTTTTCCGCGAAAATGAGAAACTGGGCCGGCGTTGCGAAAAAGAAATTCTTGGTTCTGTGGTTGTTTGTCGTTCTTTTTTTGTTGGCCGACTATATCATCAGCTTCCCTTTTAATCTTTATCGCGATTTCCTCGTCGAAGGCGAATACGGTTTCGTGAATCTGACATTCGGCGGCTGGCTGGGTGAGAGTCTTTTGGATCTGCTGATAGCTATGATATTCGCTGTCATCCCTATCTGGCTTCTCTACTTTGCGATAGAGAAATCGAAAAAATGGTGGCTATGGGTGGCGCTGGGCGCGATGCCCCTGGCTGTTTTTATGATAATTATCGCACCGGTTGTTATCTCCCCCCTGTTTAACAAATACGAGCCACTAAAAGACAAACAATTGGAATCAGAGATTCTGCAGCTTGCCGGCAAGGCCGGTATTGAGGGTTCCGATGTATTTCAGGTCAACGCCTCAAAACAGTCCACGAAAATAAACGCCTACGTGACCGGGCTTTTTGCCACCAAGCGAATCGTTCTCTATGACAATATGATCGAGAATTTCGAGACCGATGAGATCAAATTCGTCATGGGACACGAAATGGGCCACTATGTGATGAATCACGTCTGGAAAGGCCTGCTGATTGCGATAGTATTTATAGGCCTGGCTATGTGGATTACGAGCCGCACAGTCCAGCCGATAATAAACCGATTCAAACATCGTTTCGGATTCGAATCCCTGAGTGACATTGCCTCCCTTCCCCTGATTATGATAATGCTGAGCATAATGGGTTTTCTGTTTAACCCGGTTTCAAACGGTTTCAGCCGTCACATGGAGCGCCAATCCGATAAATACGGCATGGATATTTCCGAAGTATCGGGCGAGACGGCGGCCGTGGCATTCGATAAACTTTCTGCGTTTAATCTCTCTGACCCCGACCCGCATCCAATAATAGAATTCTGGTTTTACAGTCATCCTGCGCTCAACAAACGTATAGAATTTGTACGTAATTACCGGCCGTAACTGTCGCCCGAAGTGAAAAAGGAGCATCGGTTGAAACTGGTTGCACGTTTCATCGTTATCGCCTGCCTATTGCTGATACTGTATCCTCACGGTCGTTTGTTGGCTGCCGACGGCGCCGGGCTGCAGACCGCTCTCAACGAAATGTTCAAAGGTGAACTGGATACCCTGACGACCTGTCACATCAGCGACTTTGAACTCAAGCACAAGGACCTCGAGATAGTCTTCCAACCCGGCCGGATCGCTTTTTTCAAGCCGGTTACAATCGATGGCTCCGATGTATACTATGCGGCCTACTACGATGGTGCCGGGCAGTTCAGGTTTGCGCCCCCTGTCAGAATGGAACAGGAACAACTGAATCGTTTCTTTGCCTCTGATTCGCTCAACCGCTCTTTTAACAAAATACTGCTTCTGTTTTCATCGCCGATTTACGAGATGATTGTGGCGGCCTGTACGTCCGGCGAGGCATCACTTCATGACAACCATGCCCGTGATGCGCGCAAATTGTTCGAGGAGATTACGAAAGACGAAAACCGGGAGTACCTCTACGAAACGCTGAGAGCTATTGTGCAGCCGGGGCAATTACCATATCTGATGGTTCATCTGGAGCCGGACAAAAGCGATCCGGTGATTTACGTTTTCGATCCGAACGAGCGGGAGGAAGTAAGGTTTCTCAAGAAGTATGTTCAGTTGGGCTTCTCATTTATGGAGACTGTCTGCGGCTACTCACAGTACATTGATCCGGGGTATATCAACATAAACGGCCTCGATAAACATCGTATCCGCCCCGACCGCTATAATATCGATGCCTCGATCAGCCACAACGCAAAGTTTGAGGCCGCCACCGAGATGATATTCGAGGTCAAATTGGGTCCCACTCAGGTGCTAAGGATGTTGCTGCACCCGGAACTTGTCGTAGACAGTATAACCGACTCGACAGATCAAAAGATTGCTTTTGTGCGCTACGAGAAGGACAAATACAAATCGTATCCGCTATATATGATGTTTGACCGTCCCCTGTTTGCAGGAGAGACAGTCAGGTTGAAGTTCCACTATCATGGCGACATAATCGAAAAGGAGATGGGTCAATTCTTCGTAAGGACCGGTGCGGACTGGTATCCCCGCTACGGGTTCAGGCGGAAGACGTTGTTCACTCTGAATTTCAAAACCCACAAGCAGTATGCTTTCGTAGCCACCGGTAACCTCGTGAGGGAGGAGATTGTAGAGGACACTCTCTTTACTACCTGGAAAGTGGTGCCGCCGGCGGCCAATGTCGGATTCAATATCGGTCCTATGGAGAAATATACGTTTGAGGGTGAAAAGGTGCCGCCTGTCGATGTCTACTTCTCTAAGGATTTCCACCGCGCCTTGGCTCTGGAGTTGGCTCAGGGGACTACCCCGACCGGAAGAAACATGCAAAATCAGGTCGGCGAGGATGTTGTGGAAGCGCTGAAGCTGTTCACACACTATTTCGGTCCTTGTCCATATAATAAAATAACGGTGGGTGAAGTCATGCAGCTTGGCCATGAGGCTTTTCCGGGTTTTCTTCATCTGGGAGTCGACACATGGATCAGCACTGACTATGAAGGGTACGAGCGCGCGAATCGTGCCCACGAAGTGGCGCACCAATGGTGGGGTGTGGGAGTTGGCTGGGCTACCTATCACGATCAGTGGCTGAGCGAGGGGTTCGCCGAATACAGCTCCCTGATGTATCTTCAAGCCGTCCTCGGCAACGACAAGTTCTTAGAGCATCTCAAAGATTACCGCACCGATGTCTTCTCGGCCCGGCAGTATCTGCTCGGTTCGGGTGAGGAGTCGGGGCCGATAGCATTGGGGTATAGAACGGCGAGCACCGAAACCAGAGGCGACTTCGGACTTATTATTTATAAAAAAGCCGCCCTGGTGCTGCACATGCTCCGTAACATGCTTATCGATTTCCAGACGATGAATGAAGACTTGTTCATGAATATGATGAAAGAGTATTACGGATTATACCGCGGCCGTGATGTAACCACTGCCGATTTCAGACGGCTGACCGAGAAATATACCGGTGGTGACATGGGATGGTTCTTCGATCAATGGATCTATTCCAGCGATTTGCCAACCTACAAGTTCTCCTACAACATCGAGAAGGATTCTTCGGGCACTTTTACTGCCTACTGTCATGTGGTAACGACCGGCGTGCCCGAGGACTTCATGATGTATGTTCCTCTGGAAATTGAGATGGACGACAAGACCAAAGCGTATATCCGTATTTTCATCGATCGACCCGATTTCGATTTCACCCTGCCCGGTTTGAAAAGCAAGCCCCGGAAACTGCGATTGAACCCGTTCGAATCCGTCCTTGCCCGGGTCGAGCAGTAGGTTCTTTGGAAAGTTCGATAAGAGTAGAATTGCCGGAAGAATTCGCTACGCTCCGCGACCGTGAGGGACTGTTGGAACTCTGCCAGTATCTTAAGCAGGCCAATTCTCCAGCAGTCGGCACTCTCGAACAAATCCACTCGCAATGGACTATTCTGTCTGAAGAACTCCGCCATGATCAGGCTTATTGCCTCTTTGTGGAGACTTCCGGCGAGAGCGACCATGGCCGACTTCGCGCCCTGCGGGCAAGTGTAGAGTTATTCGGGAAATCGGCTACGACCGATGAGATCACGTTTGAGAACCAGATAAAGGCCCCCGATGATCCCTTTGTGGGAAGCTCTTATAACGCTCTTTCATCTCTCCGGGAGTATTTTCAAACCCATGGCTACAAAGACAAGGCGGGCAGATACTACCACGGACATTTCAATTTAGCTGACAGCAGCCAGACATTCACGGGCGACTCGATCGGTCTTGGAGTGGCGGCGGTAACATTTGCGGGACTTATGAAGACCGAGGTAATGCGTCATGAGCGCCTCATATCGCAGGAGGTTGCATTTACAGGTGGGGTTGACGAGACCGGTAATATTACGTCGGTTAACGAAGACACGCTCCGTGAGAAGATATCGCGCGCCTTCTTTTCGCATATCAAATTCCTGGTGCTGCCCGACGGGACAACATCCGTACCGCGGAGAGAATAGTTGGCGAGCTTGATCAGCGGAGTACCCGACGGCGGACCCTTCATGTGGTTGCGTATTCTCGGTTGGCCGATATTCTGGACGACAAGAACGTGGTTCGTTCCGAGAAGGTGTGTATTGGTCAGTATGTTGCCCGCAAGGCGGTGCGCTACAGCCGCGCGACTCATATCCAGGTGCCGATACTTCTGGCGCTGGCATACCTGTTGATCAGCCTTATCTATCCGAAAGCGTGGGTGGGGTTTGATGATAATCCGGCTTATGTGAAACCGACAAAAAATGGGTTCATAGCGGTGAATGTGAACTCGACGCCTCTGTGGTCTAAAACGTACGATGTGGATTCGCTGGCCTCCGCCCGGACTTACACCATTGGCGATCTCGATTCTGATGGCAAGAATGAAGTGGCTTTCGTCCCCAAACCCGGGCTTTCATCTAACATGGAAGCCGTTTTGTACTTGTACGATCACGACGGCAAAGAGTTGTTCGCGAGACCTTGCACAATCGAGGCTGAGTACCCCGGCGATTCTACTGCTGATTTGAATTACTATCCATCGACCGTGGAGTTTGTTCAGACCGACAAAGGCGTACGGATAGTATGTTGTGTGTGCCGAGAATATCCTGCCCGAACTCACATCACGGTGTGGAACTCGGATGGCGAGAGTCTGGGATGGTACATCAACTCCGGATTTGCCCACCAACGGGGAGTGCTTGAGTCCGGCGCCGCTGGCGGGCAAAAACTGCTGGTTTTTACCTGCACCAACAATCGCGTTGGCAGTTCCGGCCTTTTTGGCTTATACGTTGATTCAAGTTACGGCGTGTCCCCGCCATTCTCTGATACGATTTACGCTCTTGACGGCGTGACGCGAGGGAACCAGTACTCTTATGTTATGCTGCCGCGTTCGGATGTAAGTATTGCCCTGCGAGCCAGATATAACACAATATACAGGATAGTCTTTGAGGCCAGCGGCCGTTTCATGGTGGATCTGAGTCCACTAACCGATACGTTGAATTACGCCACATACTTCTTCGATGATCGCATGAGAGTGGGCGGCGTCAAGTTATCAGACGGATTTCATACTCAAAGAGACCAGCTTGTCGATCGGGGGCTGCTTTCCGAAATCAACTCAGGCGACTACACAGAAGAACTTCTTCGCGCCGTAACCTATTGGACTGACTCTGGCTGGGTGACCGAGGGCCAGCTCCGGGCCGCCGAAAAACCCCACTGATTTTTCTACAAATCTTCTCTTTAGCTGCTATTACATCTGCAGAAGCAGCCCACCAATGCGGTTCGCAGTCAACTCAACGAACGAGTGCCGAATGCGGATCATGGCAGCAGATGGGCACTTATACCAAAAAATAGGGAGGCCTAAATGTTACGGACCAAGTCCATAGCTATTGTCACAATTGTGGCCGCGCTCGCGATCTCACTGTTAGTGTCCAGCTGTTCGAATGAAAACCCCGCAGAGTCGTCTGAGCAAGAAACGATAATATCGGGGAACGTAACGGCTCTGGGCGAAAGTAGCGCCGTAGAGTTGGATAGTACTGACGGCGTGAACTACTACTTTTCCGTAGGCGGAGACGTGCCCCACCTTAATCCCGGAGACATCATTGTGGGCACCGACAATTCCGGTTTCTTGAGGAGAGTATCCGCCGTCTCGCAGGAGGGTAGTCTGCTTAGCATCACTACAGGGGATGCTGTTCTAACGGACGCTTTCGTAAAGTGTAGTCTGCAGGCCACAGTACCACTGACGCTCGATGACGCGATGAATAAAGCAGTTACCGAACCAGCTAAGGGCGGATATAAAATGGAAGGTGTCTCGATCACAGAAGAAGGTATCGATTTGAGCGGCGTAACTCTTTTTTCTGACGAGAACAACACCGTAAGAATATCTGGCGGTTATGTGAACTTCGAACCTGTCTTGGATCTTGGCTTTGAAATAGAGGACCGGGTCTTGAAGGAGTTCCACGCCATCGGGTCTGGTGAGCTAAACAGCTCGCTTGACATTATAGCTAGTTGCGGTTCGATTGGCCTTTCAGGGGATACGATTCTTGCTGAAATACCGGTGGGCAAGACGGTAGTGTGGGTAGAGTATGTGCCGGTAGTGATAACGTCCACGCTCCGGTTTAGGGCTGGTTATGCCGTAGAAGCTTCGGTACTCGCTCTGCAGGCTGGATATGAGGGCTCTATCAGCGTCGCTTGTGGTGCGAGCTATGAAAACTCTGAATGGACCACTGTTTGGGAAAAGACGCTAAACTGTGCTGCGCACGATTGTGATTGGATTGAATCACCTAATACACAGGTCAAAGTGTACATTAGACCAGAAATTGATGTGGAGATATATGCTGTCGCTGGGCCAAATCTAGGAGTTGAAGGTTACCTTGAGTATTGTGGTGAGGTCGATGGCCAGCAATGGTCATGGACTCTGAGTGGTGGAATAGCTGGCTACCTTGGTATTCGAGTGCACATCTTGTCTTGGGATTTGGTGGACCGCAGCTGGGAGCTAGTCAAATGGGAAACGACGCTTGCGGCAGATACTGGTGAAGTAAGTGGGCCGCTTATTATAAGTGAGCAAGACTTTACCGGAGATGGTACCCTTGACATCAGAGCGGACAACGGCGTGATGTGGATACAGATCAATAGAGATCAGGTACAGCAGGCCGGGCGGTTTATTGACGCAGGCGGGATGAGTGGAAAGGAGAGCTTCTTGCGTAACTTCATACAGGCGGGTGGCTTGGTCGACGGAGTGGCATATTGGTCAACGCGCAATTTTGATGTAGATGTGCTCGAGAACAGCGCGCAAACGGGCACCTACAGGGTGACTGCGATCGATACCGCCAATGGAAAGGAAGTTACAAAAGTATTTACGGTAACACTCAACGCAGGTGAGGAAAGCGCATCGATTGGTTATGATTTCACTAACACGGGAGATGCAAGTTGGTCTTATGACCACCCGCTTTCTCACATTCACGATGGGGCGGCGCTTGCCAACGTGACTTCGTCTGAGACGCTTGATATTGACGCCTATATAAACGGTGTAGGACTTATTGGACTTTCTTCAACTGGTTTGTGGCGCAGCTACACGCCCGATAACGAAGCACCCTTTGCCGTTCTTTTCGAACCGTCATCTAGCGAAGCCGTCACTTACGGTTTTGATGGGCTTTCCGAACATCCCATGAACCAGATAGTCTCTTACTATACGGGTTTGACCTCCGAAATTACACCGACATTGGATTTTCAAGCCGCCGAATTTACACTATCCCCAGGTGCTTCCACCCAATGGCGGGCACTCATAGCCTTCCATACTGGTGGTGATACCAAGGGTATCGAAATATATAATAATGCGACTTGGTGATACTTGTTCATAGCGGATTTGTGTCAACAATAACTCTATGCGTGTCTGATAACGGGGGGAATGATGCTCCGGTGGTGCCCGTAAAGGGTCCCCGGAGCGTCTTCGCTTTATCCCCCACGGCAGAAATTTCTTGACACAAAAGAGGAATGTGAGTATTCTTAAATAGATCCCCGTCTGTCCCTATCAAAACTGAGAACCGGTTTCGCAGAACCTTAGGTACCCGCGGACAGACCTCCTCAGTCTTTCGCATCTACGGCGAAACTGGAAATCAGATTAAGACCGAACGGGATGCCCTGCTTTATACTTCGGGTAAAGCTGTACTAACAGGCGTATGAAGGCTGGAGAGTACAGCAACACTTGGGTAGTACTGCTCAGTTAGCAGTATTGAACCGCCAAAGCAAAAGCCCTCTTAACAGAGGGTTTTTGCTTTGTATCCGTATCGCATTTGATATCAGTGCTTAAGGTCGACAATGGTCGCACCCCATCCGCCGCCGCTGCCACCCTCATGGTAAAACCGAACAACATCGGGATGATTAGTCAGGATAGAATGAACGATCTCGCGCTTGACGCCTTTCCCCTTGCCGTGGACAATGCGAAGCTTAAATACGCCTCTCTCAAGACACGCCCGAATATACTCCAGAACCACCTCGCGGGTGTCTTTGGGGGCGAAGAGGTGTAAATCAAGGGTGCCGTCTATCGGGTATTCAACAGGATTGTCGTGGTTTTCGGTCATATCACACTCTTTGTTGTTCGAACTTTAGTGTCAGGTCACACCCCGACTGCGTCGGGCCAAGCCCTGACACAACGGGAACGGAGACTGCGTCGGGCCAAGACCTGACACAACGGGATTGGCGCTGCTGCTTCCGTGTCAGGTCACACCCGGACTGCGTCGGGCCAAGACCTGACACAACGGGAACGGGGACTGCGTCGGGCCAAGACCTGACACAACGGTAGTGATTTCCGCTGTCTTCCGGAATTATAAATAGCGACGCGGCCATTTCCAACCGGGTTTTTGGCCACACTGCCGGTTGGTCAGGGTTTGCCTTTCCTGTTGACGTAGCCAGGAACTAAGAGTTTATTAAGGGAAATTCTCAAATCATATTAGCAAAGGACATCTATGTCGACCACGCAATCTTCCGTTCCATCCCAGCCAGCCCCGTCCGAGGGACTCATGGGCCAACTGGCCAGTATGAGTCGCCCATTCTGGATGGTCAATGTGATGGAAATGCTTGAGCGTTTGGCCTACTACGGCGTACGAGTCGTTATACCTATTTACATTGCTCAGGCCGATGAAATCGGCGGCCTCCACTTTTCCCAGACCGACAAAGGAATAATTTTTCTCTGGTGGGCGCTGTTTCAGTCGCTGACCCCGATGATCTCCGGTGGGTTTGCCGACCGCTACGGGTACAAGAAGACCATCGCCGCCTCGATCGTTATCAAAATGGCCGGCTATATTCTCATGGCTACCCAGCGGGAATTCTGGCCGTTCTTGATTGGTTGCTGCGTGCTGGCCCTGGGCACGGCTATATTCAAACCGGGCGTGCAAGGTACGATGTGCCAGGTGTTGACCAAGAAAAACTCCTCGGTTGGTTGGGGAACTTTCTACATGCTGGTCAATATCGGCGGGTTCTTAGGACCGCCGCTGGCGCATTATCTCTATGGCTATTCTTGGCCGGTCGTCTTTTATGGCTGCGCCGTAATAGTCTCGCTCAATTTCCTGATGTTGCTTACTTACAAAGACCCGCCGGCCGGCGGTGATCAAACAGGCAATCCGTTCGAAGTCCTGTGGATTACGATAAAGAATATATTCAACCTGCGGCTCATCGTTTTCATTCTGATTATGTCGGGATTCTGGCTGATGTTCATGCAGCTTTTTGACATGCTGCCCAATTTCATTGTCGATTGGGTCAACAGCTCGCAAGTAGTGCATGATCTGGGATTGCCCGAATGGATGCTTCAGCAGAATTCAAGCCGCCCGCCGCAGATTTCGCAGGAGTGGCTGATAAATGCCAACGCCGGGCTTATCGTAGTATTGGTTATTTTCGTTTCTTATCTGGTTTCCCGGATGAGGAGAGTGCACTCTATCACGCTCGGAATTACGGTATCTTCGGTAGGTCTCATCGCGGCCGGCTTCACCACCTCGGGTTACTTTTGTCTTCTGGGTATTCTGTTGTTTTCCGTGGGTGAGATGTTGTCATCGCCTAAAATGAATGAATATCTCGGTGTCATTGCCCCTGAGGGTAAGAAGGGGCTATACATGGGGTATGCCAATATCCCACAGGGAATAGGCTGGGGTGTAGGTTCGGTCTTTGCCGGGCATGTATATGACAACATGGGCGACAAAGCAAATCTTGCCCTTGATTACCTCGCAAAGAATTACAACATAACCGATGTCTCCCGCACGGACGCCATGCAAAGGTTGGTCGATGTATCGAACATGACCCACCAGCAGGCCACCGAGGTGCTCTGGACGGCATACGACCCGTATAAGCTGTGGTATCAGTTTGCAGCAATCGGTATTGTCTCTGCGATTGCGATGGTGTTCTATTCTCGCTGGGTGAAAAAGCACGAGGCTCCGGACGTATAGCCGGACTTAGAGGATTATTGCCACATTGCGGCAGGTCCTGTCCCCGACAAAATCGGGGATGTGACCTGCCGCCTTGTTGGCTTTTGAACTCAGGTGTCAGGTCACGTCCCCGATTTCATCGGGACCAGACCTGACACAACGATAGAAAATCGGGGGCTTCTGTTGCGCGACACAAAACCCCTCAGGCGCGCGGCCTGCCTGATTGCATCCCTTGCTTTATGGGCACGGGTTGCCTATATTGGCAACCTACCAAAGAGAAAAACAGTATTCCTATCAGGAGCCAGAGAATGACCACATCAACCAAGATACCACCCGCACCGAAATGGGACCTCGATTCCATATTCAGAGGCGGAAGCAAATCGGAAGATTTCCGCAAGCACCGTGAAGACGTCAAGGTCGGGCTGAAAGAAGCCTCCGGCCTGATTGAGAGTCTACCGGAATCGATCGACAAGGGTTCGCTCGATGCATGGGTCGATATGATCCTGAAGCTTCAGTCCCTGCTGGAAGACATAGACTTAATCCGGTCGTTTGCCGGCGCTCTGGCGTCACAGAATGTTGAAGACTCCGCGGCCGATGGGATCAACGTTGAGGGGCACGTGCTTACGTCGGAGTGGGAGAAGCTCCGCACGCAGCTTGAAGCGCTCTCGTTGATGCAGTCCGATGAGCAGTGGAAGATGCTTCTTAAAGATTCCCGTCTGGATGGTATACAGTTTTATCTCGATGAACTGCGAGTTATCGCCCGCAGCAAGATGCCGGTCGAGCTGGAATCGCTCGCCCTCGAGCTGTCAGTGAACGGTTATCACGCCTGGAATCAGATTTACGACAAGATGGCGGGTGGGTTGGCTGTTGATTTCGAACAACACGGAAAGATAGAAAAAATCTCGCTGGGCCAGTTGGCCACCAAGATGTCGGACCCCAATCGTCAGATACGCAAGCAGGCTTTTGAAAAGATGACTGAAGCCTGGAAGACCAAGACCGATCTGGCTGCCATGATGCTCAATGCGCTCGGTGGGTTCCGTCTGACACTCTACGACCGCCGCAAGTGGGAATCCCCGGTAAAAGAAGCCCTCATAATGTCTCGTGCCGAGGAGAAGACTCTCGACACCATGTGGAAGGTAATAGCCCGCGAGACCAAACGACTTCAGCCGTATATAGACGCCAAGAAAAAACTTCTGGGCATCGATAAATACGCCTGGTACGATGAGTTCGCTCCGTGCGGGACTGTCAACAAGATGTACGATTTCGCAGAGGCCGGTGAGTTTATCCGGAAACATATCGGCAGTCTTTCACCGGATATGGCCGATTTCTGCAAGATGGCTCTCGAGAAACGCTGGGTCGAGGCCGAGGACCGTCCCGGCAAACGCGGCGGAGCCTATTGTATGGGCACCGGCAAGTTTCGTCAACCGCGCGTGTTTATGACCTACGCCGGTTCCTATGAAAATCTGCTCACGCTGGCTCATGAGCTTGGCCACGCCTACCACGGATGGGTGTTGAAAGACAAACCGTATTTCTCGACAATCTACCCGATGAATCTTGCCGAGACGGCTTCGATATTCGCCGAGACGCTCGTCAACGACGCCGCTCTGGCGCAGGCGACTGATCCGCAGGAAAAACTGATGCTGGTAGAACAGAAACTCCAGAGCGCCTATGGGATGTTCACTGACCTTCACTGTCGCTACCTGTTCGACCGCTCTTTCTATGCCGAGCGCAAAAAAGGAGCCGTCGGACCCGACCGCTTGAGCGAACTGATGATTCAGGCGCAGAAAAAGGCTTTCGGCTCGCTGCTCGATGAGTCGGGTTTGCACCCGCTGTTCTGGTGTTCGAAACTTCATTTCTATATCAGCGATCAGCCGTTTTACAACTTCCCTTATACATTTGGTTATCTTTTCGCCGGCGGCGTTTACGATAAGGCGAAGAAAGAAGGCCCCGCTTTCGCCAAGCAATATAAGGCCCTTCTGGCCGAAACCGGCAGCATGACTACCGAACAGGTCGCGCAGAAATATCTGGGCGTGGACCTGACGAAGGAAGACTTCTGGGTTGATGCCATAAACAGGTCTCTCGCCGATGTAGATGAATTCGTTAAACTGGCGGATTCGCTCTCATAGTCTATGGCGACCGAGAACAATGATAAGCCTGAGAGTGGTCTCTGGAAAGACTATCTCAATCAGGCCACTATCAGTAAAATCGCTCGTGAGATTGGTCGTGTCCACAAAGGATTCGACCAATCCTCGTTTGTAGCGGCTCTCTCAGACAAGGCTTTTGTCGGGTTGGAGCTCAAGCAACGAATTAACCGGATAGCACAAGCGCTGCATGACTTCCTGCCGAACAATTATGCCAGGGTCATGGACATTTTCAGAAAAATTGCCCCCGGGCTTGGTGGTTTTGAGAACTGGGCGCTCATGTCCTACATAGAGCTGTACGGACTGGAGAATTTCGACACTTCCGTGACCGCCATGAGAGACCTTACTCAACACAGTACGGCCGAGTTCGCCATTCGGCCCTATGTCAATCACGATCCCGCGACAATGCTCGCCGTCATGAACGATTGGGCGGAAGATGAAAATGAGCATATCCGCCGGCTGGCCGCCGAGGGTTCGCGCCCCAGAGGGGTCTGGACGGCTCACATTGACCAGTTCAAGAAGGACCCGCGACCGGTTTTGGCGCTGCTTGAAAAACTCAAGGCCGACGATTCCCTGTATGTGAGAAAAGCGGTGGCCAACAACCTTAACGACATCTCCAAAGACCATCCCGGCCTGGTCATCAAAACGGCCACGATCTGGCAGAAGAACAAAAACAAGCATACCGATTGGATTATAAAGCACGCCTGCAGGACACTGATCAAGCGCGGCGATCGGGCGGTCTTTCCCCTGCTCGGGTTTACTGCCAATCCGAAGATTGAGCTGAAGAATTTCAAGTTGTCAGGCAAGAAAATCAAGATAGGCTCCGATGTTATTATTTCATTCGACCTTTTATCGCTTGCGAAACGTCCCCAAAAATTGGCGATAGATTACCGGATTCACTTTGTAAAGAAAAACGGCAAGCTTTCCCCAAAAGTCTTTAAGCTTGCCGAAAAAAAACTCCCTGCTCAGGAAAGCATCGCCGCAGCCACCAAACACTCTTTTCGTAATCACAGCACCAGGACCCACCTTCCGGGTCAGCACCGGCTTGATATAGTAGTCAACGGTATCGTCGTGAAATCAAACGATTTTCGCCTGTATTAGGGGTGTGAGACATTCGGGCGGGAGAAAGAACCGCGCAGGCGTCAAATATCTTCTATTTTTGTCAGCTTATCAATAAACTCGGCAGCCTCGCGTTTGGACAATCCCAATTTAACCAGTTCATCCAAATCGTAATTGCAGTCAGCGAGATGTTTCTTGAGAACCTTCAGTTCGGGGCCGGAGAAATAGGCCGAATTGACAGAGTAATCCATGAACGCTTCAAATGCGACCGGGCAGACCGTCTTGACCATATCACCCATGATGACAGCATACTCCCGGAATTCCTGCTGGGCGTGCGGGTCCATGCGAAGCCGGAGAAAGTGGAAAAGGTTGTGCAGGTCGATTTTCCAGTACCACTCGGTGTAGAGCGAAAGCGGCAGAGCGATGCGGGCCAGCTCGCGTGCCATGCCATCATCGACAAACTCCATATAGCTCTCAAAGCTCTGCTTCTGGGAAGTAATCAGGTAATCGAGCAGCTTCTGTTTTAGTTCTTCGGGGACTTCTTCCTCGGAACGTCCCTGCTTGTTGACGGTCGACTGGTAGCGGACATCCTCGGGTTGCGGTACGTAGAATTCCTCTTTCATAACCGAATACCGGCCGGAGTACTCGTTGACACTGGCCGAGCGATGGCGAATCCATTGGCGGGCAACAAAGATGGGGAGTTTGACGTGAAATTTGAACTCCACCATCTCAAACGGGGTGGTGTGTTTGTGGCGCATAAGATACCGGATAAGCCCGCGATCTTCAGAGACCTTCTTGGTTCCCTTGCCATAGCTAACTCTGGCTGCCTGGACTATTGCCTCGTCCGAGCCCATATAGTCAATAAGGCGGATGAATCCGTGGTCGAGGACTTTGAATTCCTTGTCCAGAAGGGCATCGGCCTTTTCGTTTACTACGTGTGCCACAATTCTCCTTTATTCAGTTCAACCGTGAGTTGCCAATATAATCAAACCGTTTCCGGTGGACAATCTCTTTATGCCCCGGGGGCTGATGAGAAGCGTTTCAGGCGGTCGACCGGGCCGTTTTTATAAGATAAAATAGATTAATAATGCCATCAAGATGAGCCGTAAGGTTGCGCGGCAGGCGGCTTTTCTTTATCTTATGTCCTGTTTCGAAAAACAACCGGGACCACGGGTCCCCCGAGATAAAAAGGAGTTTTGTGATGTCCACTCAACAGGCTTATGACGACCTGATTAAGCGGGTGAAAGAAGTCTCTCTGCTTCATTCCTGTGACGCTATACTTGGCTGGGATGAACGTACTTATATGCCCCGGGGCGGGGCCGCGCACAGGGCTGACCAGCTTGGACTGATCTCCGGGCTGGCTCATGAAAAATTGACCGACCCCAAAATAGGCGAGCTTCTCTCGGAACTGGAGCAGTCGGATTTGGTCAAGGACCCCGAATCCGCCCAGGCGGTCAATATCCGCGAAATTCGTTACTATTACGACAAGCAGACCAAGTTGCCGAAAGACCTGGTTGAGGAGATTACCAAAGTCACCACGCTGGCTCAAGGAGAGTGGGTTGAGGCCCGTAAGAAATCCGATTTCAAACACTTCGAACCGTGGCTAGGGAAAGTTATTGCTCTGCAAAAACAGAAGGCCGATGCCTACGGGTACGATGGTGAAGCGTACGATGCACTTCTTGATGACTACGAGAAAGGTGCGAAGACTTCGGATATCGTAGATGTGTTTACGACCCTCAGAAAGGAACTGGTGGAGTTGCTGGGCAAGATTAAGGGAGCTCCCCGCAAACCGGATGCCGGTATTGTAACACGTGATTATGACGTTGAGCTTCAGAAAATATTCGGCGAATCAGTTGCGGCCGCTATGGGCTTTGGCTTTGACGAGGGCCGGCTCGATATCACCACTCATCCTTTCTGCACCGGCATAGGCCCCGGCGACACCCGCATTACCACGCGCTACAATCCGAAGCGTATCAATGATGCTCTTTTCGGGATTATGCACGAGGCCGGACACGGCCTGTATGAAATGGGACTGGATAAGAAACAGCATTTCGGTACACCGATGGGCGACTCGGTTTCACTGGGAATTCATGAATCACAGTCGCGTATGTGGGAGAACCAGGTCGGCCGCTCGCGTGCTTTCTGGGTGTATTTCTTCCCGCAGGCGCAGCGGATATTCAAGGAGTCCCTCGGTGGCGTTAAGCTCGATGATTTCTATGGTGCCATAAACGATGTGAGGCCGTCATTCATTCGCGTGGAAGCCGACGAAGCGACCTATAACCTGCATATTCTTCTTCGCTTCGAACTCGAACGGCCGCTTCTCACCGGTGATTTGAAACCGGCCGATGTTCCGGGCGAATGGAACAGTCGCTTCAAGAAGTATTTCGGTATCGATGTTGATAAGGATGCCAACGGCTGTCTTCAGGATGTACACTGGTCGGCCGGATATGTAGGCTATTTCCCGACCTACACCCTGGGTAATCTTTTCTCAGCCCAGTTTTTTGCTCAGGTGCAAAAAGAAATGCCCGACCTGATGAAGCAGTTCGAAGCCGGGAATTTCGTGGTGCTTCGCGAGTGGCTCCGCGAAAATATCCATCTTCACGGGCAGAGATACCGGGCGAACAAGCTGGTCGAAAAAGTTACCGGCAAGCCGCTGTCTTCTAAGCCGTTAATCGATTACATGACGGCCAAATACGGTCAGATTTACGGTTTTTAATATCTATTTGGAGTAACCAGAAATCAAAGCCGGCAGCTTGTCTGCCGGCTTTTTCGCTTGTCATGATGCCTTCCCGGGTACATATTTAGAGTAAGAACAGTATCTGTTTTGGGGGCATTTCAAATGACAAACTATAACACAGTCAACAGACGGCGGCTATTTAAGCTGCTTGACAAAATTGTTGGCGAGGAACAACATTTCAAGCGGGCGACGGGCAAGATGCGCTCTGTTGACGCCTTCGTACAAAAGCAACTTCGCACCATAGCTTCCGAGATGACATCCGAAGACGACCTTTCGCGAATCAAGAATACCCACGAAGCACTCTTCAACATCCACCGCAAGTTCATAAACGATCACGAACTTATCCTACAACGTTGCTTTATCATCTCCCGGCAGGCGAGAGCCGGACTTCTCAACGAAGAAGAAACGGCACTTGAAATCGAGAGACTGCAAGTGGATTTGAAACGTCTGAAATCAGAACACAGCTGGGCGGAGAAAGAGAGCCTGAGAATTATTAGCGGGCTCGAAATGCTTGATACCGAATAGTTGTGGTCGAATCACTCAACCGCCGATAACACCGCGATAAATCAGGTAGGGTATCAAAAGGTAAAGAATGCTGTCGCGGATCAGGTAAAACAATACGAAGGCCAGGATGAATTTCCATCCCAGGCTTTTCACTTCCTTCCACGTTCGCGGGAATTTCATGTATTTTCGAAATCGAAACTCTGCCATATTCCGGTCAGCCATTCCTGTTCGGAGTGTTACGTAAAATCATCATTTATACAAATCGCGATGCGGCCTCATTTGTTCACGTAAAAACAGAACAAAAGAATCAGGCCGTGCTTTGTGCTGCCTCACAACAAGATACCTCTGCTTCTCTCTCGACTCAAGGCAAATAATTTAATTGATTCTTGGTGCGCTTTATCTGTATTTATAAGTTAATTCCCGGTTTGGATAACGCCCGGCTATCATTTGTAAGGTGAATACATGCGCATAATAATCGTTGGTGGCGGCATCGTGGGGTACAGCCTTGCGGACTACCTGTTGAAAGACAAGCACCGACTCTGCCTCGTTGAGGTCGATCCGCACCTGTGTCAGACTATCTCGGAGCGCCTTGATCTGCAGGTAATAAACGGTTCTGGAGCTTCGCCCGCGGTACTCGACCAGGCAGGAATATCCGGGGCCGATATGCTGCTGGCCGTTACCCCCAGTAATGAAGTAAATATCGTCGCCTGCTCAATAGCCGCCCAGCACGACGTGAAACAACGCATAGCTCGTCTGCGCGGTGAGGAGTATTCCCGGGACGCCAAACTGATAGACCTGGACAAAATAGGCATAACATCGGTTATCCACCCCGAGAAAGTGCTCGTCGACCAGGTGCTTCAGTTTGTGCAGACGCCTCATTCTGTACAATCGGCTAATTTCGAAGATGGCAAGATGCTGATGCGCGGGTATAAAGTCACCGAGAACATGCCACTGGCGAATAAAGTAACCCGTGAGATTCGAGAGCATATATCTCCCGATACGGTACTGTTCTCGGCACTTGTCAGAAACGGAGTCGGCATGATACCCGACGGAAACACCGTGATCCAACCCGGCGACACCGTTTATGCTCTCTTCCCTAAAGAGTCTCTCGAACGTTTTATGACCCTGGTCGGCTTTGAAAAAAAGGCCAGCCGGAAGATAATTATCACCGGCGATTCCTATGCTACTGTGGTATTGGCCCAGGCTTTTGAGCAGCTCGACGAGTATCAGGTCACCTATGTTGACCCCAATCTGGAACATGCCGAACAGGTGGCGGCAATGCTCAACAAAGTCGAGGTTCTCCACGGGGACTGTACCGAGGATGACTTGCTGAGGGAGATCTATGTCGACCGGGCGTCGTTTTTTATCTCCGTTTCCGACAGCCCTGATTACAATATGCTTTCTGCTTTGCTGGCCAAGGCCGAGGGAGCCCATGAGGTCATTGCCACCACCACGGATCTGCGGCACAACCGGCTGTATAAGTCGATTGGCATCGATCATATTATCAATCCCCGTCTGACCACGGCCAGGGAGATTCTGGAGATTATTTCCCGGGGTCACATTGGAGCGGTCGTGCGCCTCTCCGATGTCGATATCCAGGCGGTGCGATTCAATGTTGACCCGGCCAGTGATGCCTCCGGAACCAAGGTCAGAAATATTGCCACAAAGCTCAAGAAGGGTTCAATAATCGGCGTTATAATCAGGCAGGATCGCATGATTCTCCCGGGAGGCGATACTGTTATCGAAGCCGATGATCACGTTATTGTAATCACGCACCAGCGCAATATCCCCACTCTTTCCAAACTGTTTAAACCACGTCGCTTTTTCGATAGAGGGTAACTGATGCAAAAGGCGGCCGTTGGATACGCAATCGGTAAGCTGATGCAGGTAATGGGCCTTTTTCTGCTGGCTCCGTTCGCAATTGCCATCTACGACAATTTCCACCTCCCACTCGAAGAAATGATCGTCGAGGGAGAGGTCATAGGTTTTTGGGTGGCTATCCTCTTATCGATTCTGGTCGGTACTCAGATGGTCGTTGCCTTCAGAAGCGCACAGTATCTTCAGGGCGTGAAAGAGGGATATGCCATTGTCACCTTTGGCTGGTTGGGCCTCACTCTAATCAGTTCGATACCGCTTCTCAGCTACTTCATCGCCAGTGACCCTCAAGGTTGGGCCAATTTCTTCAGGCATTTCACCGATGCTTACTTTGAGATCATGTCCGGTTTTACGACTACGGGAGCGACGATTCTGACCGATATCGAAGCCGCCCCGCGTTCCATGTTGTTTTTGCGGGCTCTCACGCACTGGCTCGGTGGTATGGGGATTATCACGCTGGCCATTGTGGTCTTTCCGGCGATGGGCGTTTATGGTTACCAGATGTTTCGCGGCGAGGTCCCCGGCCCCACAAAGGAACGTCTCTACCCGCGGCTGGCGCAGACAGCCTCTGTCCTTTGGGGGGTGTATCTGCTGCTCTCCGCTATCGAAACCGTACTGCTCTGGATAGGCGGGATGAATCTGTTCGATTCGATTTGCCACACGTTCGCGACAATGGCTACGGGCGGATTCTCCACCAAGAATGCTTCAGTAGCAGCCTTTGAATCCGACTTTATCGAGTGGGTAATCACCATTTTCATGTTCTTTGCGGGAGTCAATTTCCTTCTTCATTTCCGGGCTATGCGCGGAGATTTCCGGTCACTGACAAGAAATAAGGAATTCACTTTCTATTTAACTGTGATTGTGCTCACGATAGTGGTCATAACCGGCGTGCTGTACATAAACGGTCCGGCCCCGATTGAGCACGCGCAGCAAAGCTACCGTCACGCGCCAATGTCCACAGATCAATTTGCAGATCACTATGTCAACGAAGCCGACAAAGTCAGTTCGCTCTATGACAGCTTTCGCGTCGCCAGTTTTCAGGCTCTTTCAATTGTGACCACCACCGGATTCGCTACGGCCGATTTCGACCTATGGCCTGATTTCATAAGATTCTCTCTCGTTCTATTGATGTTTTTCGGCGGATGTGCCGGCTCCACCGGCGGTGGCATGAAAATGATAAGAGTGTTGATGGTCGGCAAGATTGTCTTAAATGAGCTGCGTAAACTCACTCAACCCCGGTTGGTGGCGCCCGTAAAAGTGGGTGAAGACGCCGTGGATGATCGCAGGATCATCAACGTCGTGTCTTTCGTTATCCTGTTTGTCGCCCTGTTTATTATCACCGGGGGCCTCATGCTCTTGTTCGTGCCGGATATGACCACCGCTGTTACTTGCTCCATAGCCACTATCGGAAACATCGGACCGGGCCTGGGCGGTATCGGGGCCATAGAGAACTATTCCTGGATCGCTATCCCCGGCAAATGGATTCTGGTGTTCTCGATGCTCCTGGGTCGATTGGAGATTCTGACCGTTCTTATCCTTTTGCGCCCCTCCGTATGGCGTAAATAATACAGCCCAACACGATTAAGCCCCTCGCTATCATTTGCCTCAACATGGCGTCTAAAATAGAGAACTTATCGGTGAGTGATTCGTTTAACCTTACAAAGGTACGAATAGCCAGTAATTGACATTCGGAGTATTGATGAGACAGTTGTTTCCGGTAGTGGTCGCCGTCTTTCTTATCCTGCTGTTTGGCATAACTCAGCTGCTTTTTCTTCGCTTTCTGAACCGTGAATGGTGGCAGAGAAAATGGATTCGAGTGGCAGCCTGGACCCTGCCGGCGGCAGGTATTGTGTTCGTGACACTCTGGGGATGGGGTGAATATCATGCTAACAACTGGCTGTCTTATCCCGGGGCAACGGGGGCGATTCTGTCGTTCATATTTCAACTGGGTCTAATATTGTCCCTGCCGGTTTCCGGTGCGATTCATCTGATCAACTACCTGCTCGATCGGCTCGCGCGACACCGGACGAAGCAACCTGATGTAGCTGTCGATCACCATCGCCGCCGGTTCCTCCGTGTCGGCGCGGCAGCCATTCCTCTGGCCAGCCTGTCGCTTGGGGCAGCGGGTATGGCTGCGGCTGTGGCGGGTGTAAAAGTGTACAAGAGGAGCATTGCCATCAAGAACCTTCCTGCGGATATGGAAGGAATCAAGATTCTCCATCTGACCGATATTCATTTGCGCTTGCACATTACATTGGATGATTTAGCTGCGGTAATCGAAAAAGCCGGGCCTTTCGCCCCAGACCTGGTTGTTGTTACGGGCGATGTGGCGGACAATCTCAAGATGCTTCCCGATGCCCTGAAACTTATAAACGGGCTGGGGACGCCCATGGGGGCATATGCCTGTCTGGGTAATCATGAATACTTCAGGGGCATTGCCGAAGTGAGACGGATATTCGATAGATCTGCCGTGCCCCTGCTCGTTAACGAGGGTATGAGCCTCAAGTACCGCGGGGCGCCGGTATATGTGGCAGGTATCGATGACCCGCGTTCGATGGTCAATTACGACTATGAATTCTTCCGCTCCAGCACGGAAACAGCGCTCCGCGATAGAAGCGATGATGACTTCGTGGTGCTGATGAGCCATCGCCCCGCTGCCCTGGATTCATCCGCCGACGCAGGTGTGGGACTCACCCTGTCAGGCCACACTCACGGGGGGCAGATAGGCAACTGGGAGCGATCTCTGTTCGAGTCGTTCCTGCCTGATCGCTACCTATGGGGGCACTATGTAAAGAAGCAGAGTCACCTGTACACTTCGTCGGGTGTCGGACACTGGTTCCCGTTCCGTCTCGGCTGTCCCGCGGAGGCCCCTGTCATAGAACTCACCCGGGGCTGATTTGCACTCTGAAAATCCGTCTGATGACGAAGAACCCCCCTCTTAAAAAATTGATTTTTTTATTACCCCCCTATAGATTTCTCTTGCACAATTTTTCAAAAAAGTTGTATTTTTACAGTGACAATGCGCTTTGTGAGAGAGAAAACTCTCAAAAAATTTTTATAACGAACCAACCCTTAATGCTAAGGAGCAACAGAATGGCAGTAGCCAAGAAGACAACCACCAAGAAGAAAGCCGCTCCCAAGAAGAAAGCGGCTCCGAAGAAGAAAGCTGTGAAGAAAGCAGCACCGAAGAAGAAAGCCGCTCCTAAGAAGAAAGCGGCCGCCAAGAAGACCACCAAGAAAAAAGCAGCCCCGAAGAAGAAAGCTGTGAAGAAGGCAGCCCCGAAGAAGAAAGCTGTCAAGAAAGCAGCACCGAAGAAGAAAGCAGCATCCGAAGAAGAAAGCCGCCCCGAAGAAGAAAGTCGTGAAGGCGAAAACCAAACGCAAACCGAATCCGGCTTTCATGCGTCCCATGACGCTCTCTGCGGAACTCGGAGCCGTTGTCGGTACCAAGCCGATTCCGCGCACTGAAGTTACGAAGAAGCTGTGGGCGTACATCAAGAAGAACAAACTTCAGGACTCTGTCAATCGTCGCAATATCAATGCCGACGATAAACTGAAGAAGGTCTTCGGTGGCAAGAGCAAGGTTTCAATGTTTGAGATGACCAAACTGGTCTCCAAACACATGAAATAAGCCTTTGGCTATAGCTTGTTAAGGCCGGCCTTGAGCCGGCCTTTTTTTTGGTCGATTATCTCCCCGACCCGCATTTTAAGAGAAAATTTCCGCCCGGAAACCGCGCTTCGCAGCAAGGTAGCCCCCGGAAGCATAAATGGATTGACAGTGGTGCGCGGTTTCAATTATCTTAGGCAAACTATAAAAACACTTGCTGGTTCGTCCATTTTTTGGTCAGGAAAGAGAGGTTCATCCGTGTCTGTCGTACGTCCCTTCCGTGGGTTGAGACCCCGGCCGGAGAAGGCTCATATTGTCGCGTCCCCTCCATATGATGTTTTGAGCAGCGAAGAGGCCCGGGTTATGGTTAAAGATAACCCCGACTCCTTCTTGCGAGTTAATAAGTCCGAGGTCGATTTCCCTCCGAACACACCCTTGTACGGTGAAGAAATATATAGAAAAGGCAGAGAGAATCTCGAGCGCCTGGTAAATGAAAGCATAATGGTCAGAGATGATAAGCCCTGTTTTTATCTCTATCGCCTGACCTGGCGCGAGCGTAAACAGACCGGACTGGTCGCTCTGACATCGGTCGAGGAATACGATAAGGGGCTGATTAAGAAACACGAGCACACCCGCCCCGCCAAAGTAAACGACCGGGCAAATCATATCATGACTCTCGAGGCACAGGTGGGACCGGTCTTCACCACCTTCAGGCAGAATCCGGAAATCAAGGCGCTTTTCGCCAATCTGACATCCGCAGCACCGGCGGTGAATTTCACCAACCCGGACGGTGTCGGCCATGAACTGTGGGTCGTTAACGATGAAACATCGGTAAAAGCAATCGAGAGCGCCTTTAGCAAACTGGGCGAAATGTATATTGCCGACGGCCACCACCGCTCACAATCGGCATCGGAAGTGTGCCGCCGCCTCAAAGAGAAAAATGCCGGACACACCGGAAAAGAAATCTACAACTTCTTTTTGAACGTCGTCTTCCCGGCCGACGAACTCCGCATCCTGCCGTACAACAGAGTCGCAAAGGATCTGAACGGACTTTCGATTGCGGAAGTCATGTCCCGGGCCGAAAAGTCTTTTGAAATCAAACCGCACGATGGACCGGTGGACCCGAAGGAAAACCACCAGATCGGGGTATATTGTGAGGGTAAATGGTACGTGATGACGCCGCGCGCGGGAAGCTTCGATGCTAACCACCCGGTGGACTCGATCGACTCGGCCATCTTGACCAAGAACTTTCTGGCCCCTATATTGGGCATCGAGGATATCCGCACCGATGACCGCATCGATTTTGTCGGCGGCATAAGAGGTGTAGGAGAGTTAGTCAAGCTGGTTGACAGCAGTGAATATAAAGTAGCGTTTTCGTTATACCCGGTCTCGGTTGAGCAGCTTCTGAAGGTAGCCGATGCCGGCGAGGTTATGCCGCCCAAATCCACCTGGTTTGAGCCCAAGCTGCGCAGCGGCATGGTCGTCAATTTGTTGAAAGATTAAGCAGAAAGGCGTGAAAAATGCTGATACTAATCTCTGATGCATTCGACTCCACTCTCCCCGGCAAACTGGCTAAATATGGGGAAGTCACTGACGACAAGAGCCGTCAGGCCGAAGCGGAAATCATCCTGATCCGCAGCAAGACAAAAGCCACCAAGGAGTATATCGATGCTTCACCGAAGCTGAAATATATCATCCGGGGCGGCGTCGGCCTGGACAACGTTGACCAGCCCTATGCGCGAGAGAAAGGCATCAAAGTAGCCAATACCGCCGATGCTTCGACGGTGGCGGTCGCCGAGATGGCCTTCGCGCTGATGATTGCCATGCCCAATCACATCGCCAGAGCCCATGAATCGATGAAAGAAGGTCAGTGGATAAAGAAAGACCTGAAGCGCACCGAATTGATGGGCAAGACGCTCGGTATTCTTGGCCTGGGAAGAATCGGCCTGGCCCTGGCAGTGAGAGCCAGAGCTTTTGGCATGAGAGTCCTCGGATGGCATCCCGACGTGTTCTTCACCGATTTCGCGGAAATCGCACCCACTATGGAAGAGACCATCCGCCAGTCGGATTATATTTCGCTTCACATGCCTTTACTTCCGGGCACCAAAGGCGTCATTAACAAGAAGACGCTCGAATGGTTCAAGGACGGCGCCTACCTGATTAACACCGGGCGCGGCGGTTGTATTGTCGAAGAAGACGTGGCCGAGGCACTCAAGAGCGGCAAATTGGCCGGCTACGGTACCGATGTCTGGCTGTCCGACCCGCCGGATCCGTCATCACCGATTCTGAAAGCTCCGAACACTCTGATGGCGCCGCACATCGCTGCCTCAACGAAGGAAAATATGCTGAGGATCGGATATATAGTAGATCTGCTGATAGCGGATTACGCCAAACAAAAATAAGGTCGATAAGACCCCGGGAACGTTTAGATTAAGCGAGGAAACGAAATGGCTCATAGAATTTATAACTTCAACGCCGGACCCGCAACCCTGCCACTGGACGCCCTGAAAATCGTTCAGGAGGAACTGCTCGATTACAAAGGGACCGGTATGTCAGTGATGGAAATCTCGCATCGCTCGCCGCAGTACGATGAAATCAACGACACCACCATTGCCCTGTTCAGAGAGATTCTCGGACTGGACGATTCATACCACGTGGTGTTTATGGGCGGTGGGGCTTCGACGCAGTTTGCGCTGGTCCCGATGAATTTCCTTCACAAAGGCAAGACAGCGGCTTATGTCGACACCGGTGCCTGGTCGAACAAGGCTATCAAAGAAGCCAAGCTGTTTGGCAACGTGCATCTTGCGGGTTCGTCAAAAGAATCCAACTACGACCATATCCCGACCGATATCAGCTTCCCCAACGATGCTGCCTATCTGCATGTTACATCCAACAACACGATTTTCGGGACGCAGTACTCGAAATTCCCCGATGCCGGCAGCGTGCCGCTGATTTGCGATATGTCGTCGGATATTGCCTCACGCCGTCATGATTTCAAGAAATTCGACATGATTTACGCCGGAGCGCAGAAGAATCTGGGTCCGGCGGGTGTGACGGTGGTCATTATCAAACAGAGCCTGCTCGACAAGTGCGCCGAGGGTCTGCCGACCATGTTCAACTACAAGACTCATGCCTCCAAGAAGTCGCTTTATAATACGCCACCGGCCTTTCCGGTCTATATCGTCAAGCTGGTGCTCGAGTGGATCAAAAAGCAGGGCGGACTTCAGGCTGTCGAGAAAGCCAACTTCGACAAGAAAGAACGCATCTATAACCTCATGGACCAGTATTCAGACTATTACCGGGGCACCGTGAAGCCGGATAGCCGCAGCTGGATGAATATCACCATGCGGCTGCCCAATGAAGATCTGGAGAAGAAGTTCATCGCCGATGCCAAAGCAGCCGGCATGGGCGGTCTGAAAGGTCACCGCGATGTAGGCGGGATTCGGGTCTCTATGTACAACGCCATGTCGATGGAAGGTGTCGACAAGCTGGCGCAGTTTATGGAAGAGTTCAAAAAGAACAACTAAACAGTCTTCGACTGTTTCCGCACATTACAATATTGACGACAATCTCATGAAGTGGCGGCTGCCGAAGGCCGCCACTTTTGCATTCGCAGGGAGGTATCATGGTCAAAAAGAAAGACTCCGGCTGGTGGGATGAATTCTTTCCGAAATTCAGGCCGTATTCGCCAAAATGTCAGAAGCGCGGCACTACTAATGCCGATGTCAAATTTCTGCTCCGGAAGCTCGACCTTGCGTCCCGGCAAGAAGTTCCTCGACTGCCCATGTGGTATCGGGCGCATTTCTTTACCGGTGGCAAGGGCCGGTATCAAGGTCACTGGCGTCGATGTTACCCCCAGCTATCTTGGATGAACTGAGCCGTAAGGCAAAAAGAGCAGGATTGAAAATAGACATTTACCAGAGAGATATGCGACGAATCAATTTCGATCGGGAATTCGATGCCGCCGGAAATCTGTGGACCTCCTTTGGATACTTCGAGAAAGAATCCGACAATCTTCTCGTGCTCAAAAAGATCTTCAAGGCACTCAAACCGGGAGGGAAGTTTCTTCTTCACTTGATCAATCGCGATTGGATCATGGCCAACTTTCAATCAAGGGACTGGTATGAGGCCGGCGAGATGAGGGTACTGGAGAAACGAGGCTTTGACTATGCCACTTCCATCAGCACCGATACCTGGACTTTCATCGGCCCGGAAGGCAAATCCTCGCACGAAACAGCGATTCGGATGTACTCTTACCACGAGTTGATTGATATGTTCAAGAGAGTGGGCTTTGTTGATGTTATCGGGTATGGTTCCAATAAAGAGGAACCGATCACACGCCATTCCATGAACATGTATATTTTCGGCAGCAGGCCCAAACGGCGCTGACGAATTTGTCACCCGTGCTTTGTGGCGGCGGTCACCGGTTTCGGTCGATGTCGGGTCAGGCAGCAATTGGAGTGGCGCCGCATTAGCATGATAGACAATAGCTTATGTTGCCAGGCGTTCGCCGGGGTTCAGGGGGAACGAAGAAATCTTTTGCCGGAGCACCGAGAAAAAATGTTTTCCCAGAGTGCTCAAGTTTCTTATATTGCGTTGCTAATTGATTGACAATAGAGAACAAAATTGGTTCACTGATACCTTTGAATATGGAATACATCCCCTGAAAAGGAGCTTTCTTGCAAACCAGCGATAACACTAAGGTCACATACCCGGACCTATTTGAGAAATGCTTCAATTTTACCGACGCCGACGATGTCAAGGCGATGGGTATTTATCCCTACTTTCATCCCCTTCAATCCGCCCCCGGCGACGAGGTGATTGTTGGTGGTCACAAGTGTATCATGGTCGGTTCGAACAACTACCTCGGGCTGGTTAATCATCCCAAGGTAAAGGAAGCGGCTGCCGACGCAGCCCGCAAGTATGGTTCCGGATGTACAGGCTCAAGATTTCTCAATGGTACTCTCGATTTGCATCTTGAACTCGAGGCCCGGCTGGCAAAATTCATGAAGAAGGATGCCGCTCTGGTTTTCTCCACCGGCTTCCAGACTAATCTTGGCTCCATTTCGACTCTCGTAGGCAAGAGTGATGCTGTCATAATCGACCGTCAGGTGCACGCATGTATAGTTGATGGCTGTCGTCTGTCCTACGGAAAGCTCTATAAATTCGCCCACAACGACATGGATGATTTCGAGCGGGTGATAGCTAACGTTCGTAATATGAATAATCGCGGCGGCATTCTGGTAGCGGTCGACGGTGTTTTTTCAATGGAAGGCGACATCATCGAATTGCCCCGCCTGGTAGAAATAGCCAAAAAGTATAACGCCCGGGTGCTTGTCGATGATGCCCACGGTATCGGCGTGATGGGTGAAACGGGCGCCGGTACGGCCCAGCATTTTGGTCTGGGCGATGTTGTCGATCTGACTATGGGTACCTTCTCGAAATCGTTTGCCTCTCTCGGTGGTTTCATCGCGGGTGATGCCAAGGTCATTGACTATATTCAGCACACCGCCCGGTCCCTGATATTCTCAGCATCCATTCCGCCGTCGAATGCCGCGGCGGTTCTGGCGGCTCTGGACATAATTGAGGCTGAACCGGAACGACGCGAGAACGTTTGGAAAAACGGCCGACGGATGAAGAGAGAATTTGAGGCCCTCGGATTCAATACCGGCCACTCGGCGACTCCCATTGTACCCATCGTTGTCGGTGAAGATCTGGACGCTTTTGCCTTCTGGAAAGAGCTGTTTGACAACGGCGTGTTCACCAATCCGGTCATTTCCCCGGCGGTTCCTCCGGGACACGCCATGATTCGTACATCCTACACCGCGACCCACACCGATGACCAGCTTGATCGGGTCGTGGAGGTGATGGCTAAGGTCGGACGCGCCAAAGGGCTGATCTCGTAAAAGCTTATGGCCAGAATTGAAGTCGTCGAAGTAGAATCATCCTCACACCTGAAGAAATTTATTACCTATCCCAATAAGTTGTACCAGGGGGATAGTAATTATGTCACGCCGCTGCTCTCCGAACGCAAAGAGTTTTTCGATCGCCAGAAAAACCCTTTCTATAAAACATCCTCGGTCAAACTCTTTCTCGCCATGGAAAACGGCGAGGTAGTCGGCCGTATCGCCACGTGCATAAACTACAACCACAACCAGTTTCATGAAGAACAAATCGGTTTCTTCGGCTTTTTCGATTGCCCCGATGATTACGAGATTGCCTCTACCCTGCTCAAAGTGGCCATGATCGAACTCAAGCGCCAGGGGATGGAAAAGATGCGCGGCCCGATAAGCTTCTCGACCAACCATGAATGCGGTTTCCTTGTAGAAGGTTTCGATAGTCCGCCTTCGGTAATGATGACTTATAACCAGCCATATCTGCCCAAGCTGGCGGAAAAATTCGGACTCAAGAAAGTCATGGACCTGCTGGCTTTCAAAATTACGAGCGACTCCCCGATTTCCGAACGGGTGCAGAAAGTCGTGGAAAAGCAGACCGAGCGAAGCAAGATTACTATACGAACTCTCAGGATGTCGGAATTCGACCGGGAAATCAAAAGAATCAACGATGTCTATAACGATGCCTGGCAGCACAACTGGGGTTTTGTTCCGATGGATCAGGATGAGTTCTTCTATGTGGCCAAGAATCTCAGGCAGATTGTCGAACCGGACCTCGTTTTTATCGCCGAGTATGAAGGCAAACCGGTAGCTTTCAGTCTTGCCCTCCCCGACATCAATCAGGCTCTCATTCACATGAAAGGCAGGCTCCTTCCCTTCGGACTGTTGAAACTACTGTGGCATACCAAGATCAGAAATAAGATTGACGGTGTAAGGATGATCACCTTCGGCGTCGTACCGCAATTTCAGAAGCGCGGTGTCGACATGGCCATGTACGTTGCGACCCACAATAAGGGGATCGAAAAAGGATACAAGTGGGCCGAGCTTTCGTGGATGCTGGAGACAAACGAGTTAATGCTCAAAGCTGCCGAGCAAATGGGAGCAAAACCTTACAAGAAATACCGTATCGTAGAACTCCCTCTGTAGCGTATCCGGATAAACAGGACAAGCTCACCGTTCGTCTTATCCTGTGTCGATTGACTTCAAAGCACGGAAAACCTATAATTGCACATGTCTATTTTCAATAAATTACACTCACCGGTCATAATCCTGACTATAATTGCATGCCTCTTATGTTCATGCGGTGTAACCAGTCGGTACCGTTTGGATCTGTTTGTATCGGAACACGATGTAACCAAGAAGGTTGATGTCGAGCAGACGCAGTTTGTCGCCGACGCGGTAATCGGTGATCCCTTCAGCGATAACAACCTCGTCTCCGGACAGGGGAATGTGGCGGTGCTGACGGTGGGTACGCGATGGAATCCAAAGGATGTCAGCGAAGATTTCAAGCTGATGGGGTTCGATCAGTACTGGCGTTGCCGGCTTTACATCGAACTGCCAGCAGCCGGTCGAGGCAGCAGGCGCCGATCTGAAAGAGATATCGTACTTTCAGGTGCTCGGCCAGTATCAGATTGCGGCCGAGGACAAAATCTTTCTGGCTTCGGAAGGCTCGTACACGGTCGATTCAGTTACCTCGAAACATGTGTTCATGACCATTGACGGCCGGTTTGCAAACCGTGATGACCGTACCCTGACCTTTTCCGGTCAGTTCAGGGTCAAGAATACTGAGTGATCCGGGCGCGATTAATCGGGATTATCCTTCTTGTAGAGCTTGTCTTTGAAGATGGTGTAGCCGTACTCGTCGAAAAGACAGAATTGCACTCGCTCTATCCCTTTAGAAAGCTCTGAATACCCTCGCACCGCATCCAGCATTACATGAGCGCAGGCCTTCATGGGAAAGCCCCCGACGCCGGTGCCGAAAGCCGGAAAGGCCAGCGACTTGAGCTTGAGCTTCTCGGCGATGTTGAGACAGCTTATGGTCGCTTTCCTGATATATTTGTCTGAAGTTCGAAGGTCTTGCCCCATGACAGCCGCGTGGATGACCACTTTATAGGGTAGCTTGCCGGCCGTAGAGTAAGACTGCTTCTCCGGGCATAACCGGACCCTTTTTCATAGCCTCTTTTTCGACAAGGTCGCCACCGGCGGCTTTTATAGCTCCGGCCACTCCCGAACCCATCCAGAACTCATTGTTGGCTGCATTTACGATTGCTTCGGTGTCGGCTTTCGTTATATCGCCGCGGACAATCTCGATCTTGTAAGCCATCACCAAACCCCTTTTACTCATCTCCCGGTTGCCAGGGCCGAATCAGCCTCACGATCATATTATACAACGTGGCAGTGAAAACCCCGGCTACGCGGCCAATAACGGCTCCCGCCAGGATGTCTGCCGGATAATGAACGCCAACGAACACCCGGCTCAGAGCAATCAGAGCAGCAAAGCCGTACAGTCTCCAACCGTATCGTGGATAGAAAAAAGTGAACACACAGGCCTGCCCGAAAGCGTTTGCTGCGTGCGCTGAGGGCATTGAAAAACCTCCCCCGCATCCAATCAGCAGATTGATGCTGAAATACTCCTGACAGGGACGGGGGCGGGCTAAAATCGGCTTTAACAGGCCGGCTGCGACCTGATCGGTCAGCAGTAAAGTCACCGCCGACACTAAAACCAGCCAGCGAAGTTTGGCGTTGCCCTTCCACAGAAGCAGCGCCATCGCCACCCCGTAAATGATCCTGAGAAAAAGGTCGTTGGTGATAATGGGCATGATGAAATTCGTGACCGGATTGGCAAGAGTTGAATTGATGAAAAAGAATAAAGTCGTATCGAATCGAATCAGATTGTCAAGCATACTTCCCCTCTCCATAAACAGGTGGATTCGTTCTCAAGAATGCCAGCAATTCCCTCAGGGTCGGAATACCACTTCGCGCTCCCGGTTTGGTGCATTTGAGCGCGGCTGCCGCTGAACCGTATTTCATTCTTTCCGCCAGAGTGGCCCCTTTCAGCAGGCCGTAAAGATAACCGGTGTGGTAACAGTCACCCGCGCCGGTAGTATCAACATTCTTCACTTTGAAAGCCGGTTGAAAGGTAAATCCTTCCCTGTTGCCTGCGGTTTGCCCCTGACCGGTCGAACCTTTGATTCCCTCGGTGACGACTATTGTTCCGGGGCACAGCTTTGCGAGTTTAGCTATAGCTGCTCTGGCCGAGTCGGTTTTGGTAAATGGAAAGGCATAGCTGTCCGCGACAACCAGATGATCTACATAAGGGAACACCGCCGATACGTCGTTGCGCATCGAGCCGATATCAAATGATACTGTAATCTTTTTCCTCTTAGCCCATTTGGCCAATTTCAGTGTCGCCGGCATATCGCGACCATCGAGATGCAATATTCTTGGTGTCGGATAGGCCGCTGTTTTGATGTCCGCCGGTGTGACAAAAATGCGGCGGGAGAGCACCATTGTTCTCTGACCGCTCCCCTGTTCTATCCATCCGGCGGCTAAGGCAGAGGGTTGTCTCTTAACGATGATAAAACGGTGGTCAACCCGTTCTCTTTTTATCTCTTCAATTGAAATTTCGCCGAACGGGTCATTGCCAACGACAGCAATCAGCGCCGTTTTGAATCCGAGTCGTGAGAGTCCGATAACTACGTTGGGAACCGGCCCGCCGCCCTGCATGAAAAAGTCGGTAGCGTCAATTTTCATTCCCGACTGCGGATAGCGGTCAACATTGAACAGAAGGTCGTAAGGGATAATGCCCATCCCCAGACAATCTATTGCGGCCGGCTCATTTGATTTTTTCAACCGTGGCCTTCCCCCGGGACAGCTCGATTATTTCGGCAATCAGCGGCTCTACTTTGCTCAGACGGACCTCAATTTGAACCGAAACTCTGTCGGAAAAATCCGCTTTAGTTTCCCTGGCAGCGTTTCGATGAATTGCCTTAAGCAGACTATCGTAAGCGGAGAATTCTATGTCGACTTTTATTTTTCCGGTTACGAAGTTCTCTTTGACTCCGGAACTCTCCAGAGCCAGTTTGGCTGCTTCGGAATAAGCTTTGACCAACCCACCCGTACCAAGTTTGGTCCCACCGAAATACCGTGTCACCACCAGCAGAATGTTCGTGATGCCGCTGCCGCAAATAACATCGTATATCGGCCGACCGGCCGTGCCGCCCGGTTCGCCGTCGTCGGAGTATTTGAAAGATGCATTTTCACCGGGAATGCCCACTGCGTAGGCAAAGCAATTGTGGGTTGCGGCGTATTCGCGTTTGCGAATCTGTTCCAGCTCGGATTGTGCCCGTTCCACCGAATCCGACTCTATGGTCTGCCCGATGAAGCGGGAACCTTTGACCTTTATTTCTTCAACGGATGGTTTTTCGATAGTCAGGTAGCGATCATCCATGACGCCATCTCACACAAGAGACTTGATAATCTCATCTATTTGATGCAGGCCGACCATAGCGATAGCGCCGTTGGAGTATGCCGTTTCAAGCCCGTCTTTATCGGTAAGAGCGCCGTGACGCGGATCAATCAGTATGAACGCCAGCTTGCCTATCTGGCTGCAACATGCCAGCAGGTCGAGGGTTGTTATCGAATGACTATAAAACTCGGTGGTCACGACCGCGTGAGACATGGCGGCAATAATCCGGTTGGACGCCTTGAAACTGTCGTCGCGGAATTTTTGCTCGGGCGGGTACTCGCTCATAAGGCCGCCGTCTTTTACTATGTCGATGGCGAGCGGACGGCTGTCATCGGGATAGATTTCATCCAGCCCGCTGTTCAGAACCGAAAATGACTTGCCGCGGCCGGCTTTGCTGCCAAGGTGGGCAGCCGAATCAATTCCTTTATTCAGCGAAGAGATAACCTGCACCCCGGCTTCGGCGAACCGTCGAGCCGCCTCTACGGTCAGCTCAATACCTTCGTTGGTGACCTTATCGCCCCCCACCAGCGCTACCGTCTTGGCGCTGTTGCTCGGAAGAACCCCGCGATAGTAGAGCAATGACGGCGGGTCATTCAGTTCGAATAAACGTTGCGGGTAATCCTGATCGAAAAGGGAAACAAGACCAATATTTTTCTTTGTCAGCAGGTCATAATATTCCTCGGCGCGCGTTATATGCGAAGAAGCCTTGGCTACGCGATTGGCAATATCCGCAGTCATACCGGAGATTGTCATCAACGAGCCGGCATCTGCCGCCATGATGTGATCCAAGTCGCCGTAGTGTCTAATCAGCACTTCCAGCAGTCTGGGGTTGACCGCCGAGAAATGACTCAAAGCCAGTATCTGGACAAGACCTCTGTTGTCTGTTGTGTTTGCCATTCTGTAATCTAAAGCATTGCCTGAGAAAGTCAACCCGGGCCGGAGCGCGCTGTTTAACCGAAAGTTACCAGGAAAGCGCCGCCGACAGCCAGAGTTATGCCTATTGTGCGCAAGAGATCAATTTTCTCCTTGAGAATTAGGGCGGCAAAAATGAAGATGAATATGTTATTCGTCTGATTAAGGGCGGCGGCAGTAGACACCTGGGTGAATTTCATCCCCGCCAGCCATATTATCATCGCCAGATAACCGCCGATAATCGAGCCGGAAACAGTGTAAACCCGCCCGGTCGATTCCAGCACAGACCGGACAATTCGTCTTCGTCCGGGATGGAAAAGCAGATGTCCCCACAAAATAATAACGCCTCCTATCAGCCTGACTTCGGTAACCCACAAAAGCGGAGCGCGATCCAAAATCGGTTTGGCTATAACCACTCCGATAGCCATCAACGCCATAGCCAGAACTCCGTAGGTGATGCCGACAAACAGATTGCGACGATCGGCGCTGTTGTCGCTTTGCGGTCGCGCGGCTGTCAGAACGGCTGATATGATGAGCACCACTCCCACAACCTGCCATAAAGTAAGCACATCTCCGAGCCAGAGCATGGAAAGCCCGATGATAAAAGGGCTGTAAAGGCAATCTACAATGGCCGTAAGCCCGGCGCCCAGTCGATTGAGACACTGGAAAAATAGGGTGTCCGCTATGCCGATACCGACCGCACCACTCAGCAGCAACAAAAGGTAATCATCGGTGGGAGCATCCAGAAGCAACACCCCTCCCCACAACCAGATAGTGGGGAGAAACAGGGCTGTTGCCAGCATATTCTTAAACAGGTTCAATCCAACCGGATGAACAGTCTCGCCGCTTTTCTTAAAGAGAACGACCGCCAGCGCCCAGACAATTGCCGTAAGCAGGGCGAGGGACTCGCCGAGATAGGGGATAGACAGAGTAGTAGGCATTAAAAACAGCTACAATTGCCTTAAAGGGTTTATGTCACTTCATCACACACCGATGATGCGCGTTAAGGTAATCACACCGGAACGATTTTCCAAGATCGATTATATGAGACACAAAAAACGGCCACCCCGGGGACCCGGGATGGCCGTAAATAAAGATACGAATTTAAGATGCTTCGGCTACTTGGGTAACCTCATTTTGTTGCCCGTCGGCACATACCGACGTCACACTTCCGGTCTGCCAAAGCTTTGGTTTAACCCCGACCCGGATTATATGGCGTCAGGTTGAGACCATAAATGTGATTTCGTGTGTCTCGTAGTTAGCAATTTCAAAGGGATGAGTGACCTGGCAACCTCTTGTTCCGAAGATAACCGGCAGCCTCGATTGTGTCAACTCTTAAATGGACAAATTGGACTTCACTTGTTGGAAAAAGGGTCAGACCCTCAAGCCGTTGACCCTCAATAGCTACGCTCGTTTTACTCCGGCTGATAGGGTCGCCATGCGACCGCTCAAGGCCCTGCCAATCACGATCGTGTATAAAATAAGAAGCAAAACCGGTTTGGTAGCGTGATGTAGCAATGATGTTTTGAAGTCCCAGAACCAGCCGGGATCGCTGATTCCGGCAGACAATATAGGCACATCGTAAAACGCAAACAGCGTCGGTAAGCCTAAGGCGAAGCTAAATATCAAAAGTAACCTGGTGCTTACTACCCGCGACAGGTAGAGCATCAATAATCCCAGAATAAGAAAAGAGTAACTGTGCTCCCAAACATCTTTGTACCCGAGCAGGTAAGTAGCGGACCACAAAAAGACCATCACGTAGAGACTGTTGTTGGCCCGGCGCAGACGGTAGCTTGCCCAGGCGGAGACGGCGATGAAAATGAACGGAATGAGCCTGATAAGAATCCGGTTGAAATCCGGAAATTGTGACAAACTGGAAAGCTCGCGAGTGGGTATGCCGTTGATAAAGGCGCTTATCATAACGGCCAGCGCATAAAAGCCCTGATTACCACCGTGCACGAGGAACCCCGGCGTTGGTCGGGAAGCCCTCAAAATTGACGCGAACAAAATCAAACCAGTCACCCGGATGCATCACAAAGTATGGCAGGCCCAACCCAACGATGATAAGGATAGTCAATACAACCGTGCCGGTTTTTTGTCGAAGCAACAGGTATGGCAGGAAAAGCAGACCGAGAGGTTTTATCAGAATGCTGGCAAGATAAGTGATATATGCCCTCAGAGGAGTTCGGCGTTCGAAAAGGTAGACTGCCAGCAGCAGAAGCGCTGCCGTTATAAAAGAAGCATTCCCCATGTAAACTTCAAGGTAGTAAGGTGTAAAACAGACCAGAAGCGCACAACAGATCAGAAATTTTTTGGCGTCGGGTACCATCCTCCGGGCGATAATCAGGCTGACCAGAAAAAGGATCTCGTTGATTACGACCCACAGCCAAAATGCCGGTTGATGTCCCAGCCACGAAATATACGATAGAATCGTCATGGCAAAGATCGGATGATACCTGAATCCGAAACCGGGTCCCTGCATATAAATATCGTCGCCAAGACGCCAGTGCTTCCCGGCATTGTATAAAGCCCAGAAATCCGAGCCGGGCCCGATACGGTGCGAAGCATCGTTAAACAGGAAATCCAGATTACGCGAGAGGGCGAGATAGAGCAAAAGCAAATGTACCACCAGCAGCGCTGCCAGCATTGTCTTTTGGTTTCGAGTCAAGGACAAGCCCTTCTCCGGATCAGATTAGACTAAATTCTCAGGTAAGGATAAAAAGATTTTACGGTAATTTCAAACAACTTTGTACTATGGATTCTTATGGTCATTCAATAGCGGCTTGAATTGACGATACAATTGTAGTATGATTAAAGATTGAATTTGAATTGAAAGTCTGCGGCCTATGAAAAAAATATCGTGGTTATTGTGGCTGTTGCTGACGTCCGTTGCCTGCCAGAACGGGCCTGATACTCTGGCCGAATATGAAAAGGCCGGCCGGGAGGCCTATCTCGAGGAAGACTACGCGGTGGCGCGTGACTATCTGAGCAAGGCAGTGATGCTGAAGTCTTCTGATCGTGATGTGCTCTACTTTATGGGTATGAGCTACCAGCGTGAGTATATTCTCGACTCGGCTCTGTTCTATCTCAAGCGCGCCGATCTGCTGCATCCGGAGGACCGGGAAATCAACCAGGCTATTTACCCCATCGCTGCGGAACTGAAGGAGTGGGAAACAGCCGCAAGGGCAGTGAACGTTCTCATCGGCACCGGTGATTCGCTTGAGCACTATCGTTTGAAGCTGGCCGACCTGAATGTCAAAATGGGCAATTTTATCGTTGCCTATATCCACATGCGGAAGCTGCTGGAAAGCAGTCCTGATGACCCTGACCGGTACTACCAGATGGCTGTCATTGCCCACCAGATAGATTCGCTCGATGTTGCTCTGGCGGTGATTAACCAGGCTATCGACAGGTTCGGTGAGCAGGAGAGGTTCCTGCAGACTAAAGGCGTCTTGTACACTGCTCTCGGAGAGTACGATAAGGCAGAATGGATTATCCGGCGCCTTCTGGCTTCAGATCCCAATTCATTGACTTACAAAGTCACTCTCGCCAATGCGCTCGTGATGCAGAAGTCCCGGGACAAAAAACTCGAGGCTCGCGAGTTGTACAAGCAGGTGCAGGGTAAAGTCAGTCCTGCGCTGAAGGTAGACTCCATTCTTACCTCTCTCCAACAAGAGCTTAATTAAGTAACGTGAAAAAAATTAGGGCAGGATTATCGCTAATCCTGCCCAACGCAGGGCTGTCTCTGAGAGAGACAGAGGGGGGTTTGCTGTGGGTCTCTAACTTTTATAACAAAATCTTCTAATCAAAGGTTCGGTCCGTCCCGAAATCTGCTACTTACACCCTCTGCGCTTCGTCTTAATTACACCCCGGCGAAACGTTAGTTTCACCGGGATTCTACAGTAAAGGCAAAGGTATGAAGGACTTAGAAATTCTCCTCTATTTCTTTCACACTCCGGATCCTTCTGGAGCGGTTCACCAAAAAACTCTCAGTTCGCGGGCAACCGGTCTTTCGGGGACGTAGAAACAAATAATTTTTCCAAAGGCGCTGATCTCAAGTCGGGCAAAGGTGCTACAAAGGTGCTTCTTTGCGGTCCAGATGTAAAAAAAGATGCTACAGGTTCCGTCTCGAGATACGTTAAACCCTCTACAATGCTGACACCGGTATCGCTTTCGGGGGAAAAGTCGAGTAGGGTGGATTTATCAAGAACCGGTCCGTCAAATGCGACGACAGTATCTTCGCAGATACAGTCAATGAGGACAGTACTCTCGGATGCCCACTTTACTCCCTGTCGGTCAGTTGGTGGAAGATGGAAGTCATGATTGTGCGTCAAACGTATCACCCGTTGGATGATCTCAGCGCCCCTGTTTTTGGAAATTGAGCCGCTTAAGTCAGTTACTTCGCTCACTAATGTATCGAGACAAAGGCGACCCCACACTATTTCGTTATTGAGAATAATCGATTTTTTTTCAGCAGCTGCCAAATGCGGAGCATTTTGCTGGAAAATCGAGGCAACAGAAAAATCAACGGCTTCCATTTCCGGCCGGCCTGCTTGGGGCCAAACCAACCCGCCGTGCGAGTGGTCCCTTGGAGGCGCTTCAATCAGGCTGTTTATCATAACTGAAAATCCGTTGATTATGTTTTTGGTTTCTTGCCGCCTCCCCATAACACAACAAGTTCTATGCCGTTTTTTCAGGTGGGTTTATAAGGTCCTGTAAAACAGTGCCTTACGGGTGTGAAGCAAAGACGACAAATACAGGTTTGATTGTACCTGGCGGTACATTTGACCGTCTTTGAACGTAAAGGTACGAAATTACCGTCGCATTACGTGCGCTTTAACCTGCCGTAGTGTGGAGAATGCGACCGGGAGCGGATGCACCACCTCAGACACTAATCATCATCGTCGGAATCTGTCTCCTCAGGCTCCGGTACATAATCGAAGAGGGGACCAACGGCTGCGGATGCGTCATCGATCCACCCCAAAACCGAGTCCCGCTGCGCGCCCTCGATTAGCGTACCCCAGTGCATCAGGCGATAGCTCCAGAGTGGCATCTCTCCCTCGGCGATTTCCTCTTTCATGTCCTCAAGAAGTTCGGGAAGGCTTTCTTTGCCTGTAAACGGAAAATCGTTGGTGAGGTTTAAATGTTCCAACCCCTCTTTGACATGATCATCCAGCATGCCACCAATTATAGGCAGCTTGTGATACCAGGGGTACTCTGTAAATTGACTGTGACAGTCAAAGCAACTCTTCTGGAGGATCGGCTTTATGGCCTGGTACTCCTGATTGATGTTGCTGAAGATGCTATCCTTCATGGCGTTGACTTGCTGAAGACTATCGACGGCTGCAGTGTTGGCCTCTCCGGCAGATTGCGAATGCAGCGATGTGGTTGCTGCGAAGAATATCATCGCCAACGATACAGTGATGGCTCTGTAACTTATCACACTACCCCCTTTGCATTTGGTGGTTATTTGATTTTCGATATGAAGCCGTTCGCCGTAGCCAGCTTGTCACGCGCTGCCAGGGCATCACAGCCATATTTCATCATAACGATAGCTACTTTAACAGAGCCGCCGGAATCGCGCAACAATTGGTCCGCTCGCTGCGAAGAGACTTCAAAGAGATCCATAAGAATTTTTCGCGAGCGTGCCGCAAGCTTCTCAGAGCGCGCCTGAAGATCGACCATCAGGTTGCCATAAGTTTTCCCAAGCAAAACCATAGCCGTGGTGGATATCATGTTCAGCGTCATCTTCTGAGCTGTGCCGGATTTCATCCGTGTCGAGCCGGTGATCGCTTCCGGACCCACATCGAGCTCTATCATAACATCCGGCTGTAATTTATCGTCCGAAAGTCCGTTTGAAAGATTGCATACGATGAATGCTGTCCTGGCGCCGATGGATCTGGCGTATTCCAATCCGGCAAGAGTGTAGGGTGTTCGCCGCGAAGCCGCGAGGCCTATGAGAAAATCACCGGAACTGAAATCATGGCGCAAAAGGTCAGCGGCAGCCTCATCGCGTCTATCCTCGACACCTTCTTTCGAGAGAACCAGAGTTTCATATCCACCGGAGATGACTCCGATGATTTGCCCGGGATCGGTTCCAAAAGTCGGAGGACACTCGGCCGCATCGAGCACACCGAGCCGCCCCGAGGTACCGGCCCCGATATAAAACACGCGTCCGCCGGTGCGCAACGTTTCGGCAAAGATGCCTGCCGCGTTTGCGATTTCAGGTAGACATTTCTCCACCGCGGCGGCAACTTTCTTGTCTTCCCGGTTTATCTTCCGGACAATCTCCAGCGGCGGGAGTGTGTCGATATCGATAGTCTCTTGATTTACCTGCTCCGTTTGGAGGCGTCCAAGAATTTTTATCAGTTCATCGTAGTCAGACATAGCCGAATATTAGGCAAACGCCCGCCGGCAGGCAATAAAAAACGGGCAGAGCCCGTTTGGATTTGCCCGTGATATTGTGCCGAAGCTACTGGCTGATTACGTGAAGCGGTACCCGTTTGGTCACTACGACCGAACCGGCTCTGCCTGACAAATTTGTCAGGTTGATATTGTCGCCAAGCTGCGATGGCAATGGTACCGGCAGATAGCGGGTCGATACAACACTGTCGGGTGAACCGGTATAGCCATAGATGTACAGGTTGTACCAGCCGGTGTCTACGACAGATGTGCTGCCGATACGAAACGCATCGGGCGGAATGGTTGCTTCAGTCGTTTGCGATACAACGTACTGCAGAATAGCCGTAGCCGCGTATACGAGAATCTCGGAGAACGGCGGCTACAATGTAGCCCTCTATATTGAGCGCTGCTGTCCAGGTGATTTGGATCTTCCTGGCCATTGGTGTTAGGTACGATACACTCTCCAGTGTAAGAAGTCGATGCTGAAAGTATCCGACAGGAGTTGTTGCAGCGGCGCCGGTGAAGCGCGAAGAATCCCGAACGGTAATCTGGTAGATGTCCGGAAGCAGCATGCTGGTTGCGGCTCCCGAGAATGACCACATCGAATCAAATCCGAAAGCCCCCAGATTGAACAGGAGCGTGTCATCTTCAAATAGAACCACGCCGGACGCGAGAACGGAATCGTTGCGCTTGAAACTGACAGCTACAGTTGACGAGTCGGTCAGAATATTATCAGCGTTAAGGTCTTTGATCAACGTCGCCTCGACACGATAGTCTTCTGTCGGCGGTGTTCCGCTGGAAGTGGACGATCCATCACAACCATACAGGCCCAGCATTAGCGCCACGGCCAATATCGCTATCAGATTTAGCTGAAGATGCTGTCTATTAGCTCTCATATTATCTCTATATCGACACATTGGGCCGATTATTTTAACATAATGTTATCTGACTGTCTTATATAATATTATACAAATTCAATGTTGTTCATGGTAGGTTTTTTTAGGCAGTCAGAGCAAGGTTTTGCCCTTGTTTTGAGGGTGGCCGATTGGCTGAGCTAAGCCATAAGAAAAGGGTAAATAGCAGCGAGGAAGCCGTTTTTAGGCGGCTTCTCTGCTGTAAAAGGCTCTCTTTATTATCTTTTCAGCCGGGCACAGGCCGGTAAAGGAAGACTGGAAGAGGTTAAGCCCTACGAAAGCCGTCAAAAGCAGCCAGTAGGGAGAGACAAAATAGTATAGTACCAGCGAACCCATAATCAGGGCGCCTGCCAGTAGTCTGATTGAATTTTCCAGGCTCATTAGAATACTCCTTATTAAAAACAGGGGGGCTTGAAGCCCCCTTTAGAAACCGTATGTCACTTTTACGTACACGTTGTCATTTTTCGCAAACTGCCCGAAGTCGGTGTTCTCGTGGTTGCCATCGAATATGTTGGCCCCGGCCATGAGAGTGACCTCGTCAGTGTACTTGTATTCAGTCGACAGCCTCAGGTACATGTCTTCGTCGGTAGGAGAGTAGAAGACGAACCCTGAGAGAGTGACCGTTTCCATGTTGAGTTTTTTGGTGACTCTGCTGGTGAGCAGGTGGCGGACCTCATCGCGGACAAACACTCCGGGCATCTGTTGCGCCTTAAAGAAGTCGTAGTCGAGCATGTAGTCAGCCTGCCACTGTCCGTTGATTGTCAGGTTCGAAGCTACCTGTCGTTCATAGCCAATCATCCCTGTTACCGAGGAGTTGGGTATGTAGGGCTTCTCGCCACATTGGTCGTCGCGTGAGTCAAAGTAACCGCCCTCCAGCCACAGAATGCCGCCCCATATGGCGCCGCGCATCGAAGCTCCGTAAACGTTGAGCTTCGGATAATAGGCGGTCATATTGACGATGTCCATTCCGACCGGATTTTTGTAGAAACCCTTATAGAAGTAAAGGGCGGAATTGAAATTTCCGATCTGCCGCTGGAAGCGGGTGGCAATCTCGCCGTTTTCAAACTTGGCTTCCGGTGTTGGCGGGTCAAAATAGAACATATCGCCCATTCCCGTCCCAACAATACCGGGGACCATCGGACTGTAATAGCTCAAGCGCCGTCCGGTCGGCAGGCGATTCGGCTCAAACCGCGGCGTCCAGATCAGCGAAAAAGCTCCAACGTTGTGATAATACTCAGCCCTGAGCGCGTTCTGCGGAGCCTTGAGATACTGATCGTCGCGCCCGATAAAGAACGACCGGTAGTCTTTTGCGAAGACATCGTTGATGAAGATCAGATCACCGGTTCCCCAGGTGAGTATCTGACGTCCGACCTTGAAATCAAAGTTGGAGCCAACCCTGAATTTCAAGAAACCCTCGCGCAGCTCCCATTTGTAGTCGGCGCTGTCGGCGCCATCCCAGACAAAGTCGAGCCGGCTGAAGAATTCGGCTTTGTCGCCGAAATGCTCAGCCCGCAATTGCAGACGGGTTTCCGATGCTGTCTGCTCCGTTGATGTAGGGTTCTCTTCGTCGAGCCGGCCACCGTACAGCCCCTGCAGGAAGCCATCGATGTACACCTCGGACTGAGAGGGGACTGCCGCTATCAGCAGCAGTCCGAACATTAGAAGTGCTATCTTTTTCATACCTTCACCTTCCCTTTCTTACTTTATGTACTGCCGGGGAGGCGTTTTAAGGTAGCGCTCGGTGAAAACGTCGTCGGTGATGCCAACGTTGTAAGTGATCTTGGAGAAGTCGACAATGGTCTTGCTTCCCTTCTTGACGTTTTCCATGGCGCGGATGGTGACGGTGGGGATGCCGTTGATGTCTGCCACCTTCTCGGCCGTGAAGATGCGAACCAGCTCACCCTTCTTGTCGTAATACTCTTCCTTCAGAGGAAGGTAGTTGGTCTGGTCGATGTAGGATACTTTCCGGGCAAATCCCTGATACTCAACTTTGGGGACCGACTCGAGGACAAACACCGGTTTACCATCGAGGTCGGCCTCTTTCACAAAGGTATGGTTATCTTCATTCCAGTGACGACCGGAGACATCCTCATAAGAGAAGTCCGAGCCGACAAAACTGGAGTTTTTGTCGTCAGCCGAAATCGGCTTTACCAGGTCCACCGCCGGTACATAGATCCAGCGCTGGTCATTGCCGCCGGCGGTCTTGTGGACCATGAAGGTCAGCCGGGAGACATCGGACGGTTTCCTGAAGTACGTATAGTAATCCTGGTTGCCGCCCTCTTCCAGATCCAGACGCAGCATGGCAAACTCGCGGTTGCGTTCCTTGCCCTTCTTGTCGATAAGGGTCATGGTTACGTCGGCCATGCCGTCATCGGCGGCGTAGTAGTACGCCAGGTGCGATTTTTTCATTATCTCGTTGGCGTCCTGAGTCGACGCGCCTGCACTCGAGACCACAACAGCCATCAGTGCCAGTACCAGTGAAATGCTTACCTTTTTCATTTTCCTTTTTCCTTTTCTTTTGTATTCTCTCTTCAACTTTTTTCAGCTTCAATTGCGGCGTTGCCCGTTTGGGCGGATGACTCGTGTCCGGCCGCTTTCTCTACCACCGGGAACAAAGACTTTTTCATAGTAACCGACAAAGCCGGCAACAGTAACATCGTCACCAAACCCGAAACCACCATGATTGCCAGGAAGAACGAACCTACGGTGATGTACGGAACCAGAGTTGAAAACATCATGGGGATGAAACCAATGGCAATCACCAGAACGTTTCGGCTGATGGCGCGCCCGGCACCTTCGAATATCTCGTTGTATGCTTCGCTGAAGTTGTTGGTGCGGGCATGAATCATCCTTATGCGCTGGATGAAGTGGATGGCAAAGTCAATGGAGAGACCCAGCGTCAATGATGAAAGTACCGCTACCGGCATGTCGTACGGTTTGCCGATGTAGCCAATGAAGGCGTAGATAGCCATAATTGTAATGCTCAGCGGGAGCATCGATATAATGCCCCATCTGAACGAGCGGAACAAGAAGACCATCATGAAGAACACAACGACATAGGAACTCAACAGTGAGGACCTCATGCCGGTGACCATCTGTTTCTGCCACTCGATATTTATATAAGGTAGTCCGGCCCAGTGAACCTGTACTCCATCGGGAGAGCGGGTTGGCGGCCAGAAATTTGTTGCCTCTGTCAACGACACGCTGTACCGACTGATTATCGCCGTTTCTCAGCTGTACCCAGAGATTGGACTTCAAGTAGTCGTTGGTCACGAATTTAAAGAGATCATCCGGATCACCGCCCGACATCTCGAACAGGAACAGCATCTGGGCTACTTCGTCCTGATTTGTCGGAATAGCCGCTTTGGCCGAGTCGCCGCTGAACAGTTCAAAACGAACCTTCTTGACGATATCGGTCAATCCGGTGGTACCGCCGACTATGGGGTCTTTTTCAAGCTCGCGTTGCATCGACTGCATATAAGTCAGGACCTCGGGGCGCTTCATGATGTCGTCATCTTCGCCCTCGAAGACGAGATAGTTCATGTAAGTGCCGGCCAGGTGGCTGTTCATCACCATGTCGGCCTGCCGGATAGGATGTGATTTCTTGAACCACTTGACCGGATTGTCGTTGACCTCAATCATCGACAAACCGACCGCAGCTACTACGACAACAGCGCCTGATACCGCGATTACGGTCTTGGCGCGGCGACGGGCAAGATTGCGGAAGGCGTGCATGATTCTCGATAGAACACCGTGAGAGTCGTCGGCCTGCCCAAAGTTGCGCAGAGCTTTGGTGGAGATGAGCATGCCGATCGCCGGGTTGATTGTCAGAGACAGGAACCAGGCAACGACGATACCAAAGGCTACAAAGATGCCAAATACGCGAACCGGCGGAATGGGCGTTAGAGCAAGCGAGATAAAGCCGGCCACCGTAGTCATCGAAGTGAAAAGCATAGGCACGAACAGTTCATTTATAGAATGGCGTATAGTGGCATCTTTGTGCTTGTAACGTTTATAATGATCGTGAAATTCTGATATGATGTGGATTGAGTTCAACACGGAAATCGGTATCAAAAAGATGGGAATCATCGACGACATGATATGAACGGTGTTACCGGTCAGTATCAGAAGCCCCATGGCCCATATAACCGACATCATCGCGACTACCATCGGTGCCAGAATAATTTTCGCCTGACGGAAAAACATCAGAAGCAAGAGGAAAATAATAATCAATGCCGCCGGGGCCGAATAGGCCATCTGGACGAACATCTCGGCGCCGAATGAATCCTCGGCCAAAGGCAGGCCGGCTATATGATAGGTGGCGTCGCCGCCGTGTCGGTTGGTGATCTCGCGAACCTGCTCGGCTACCTGGTGCGATACATCTTTTGATTCCAGAGGAATGAACAGGGCAATAGCCTTACCGTCATCGGAGGCCAACTTGCCGCGCAAAATCGGGCTGTCTTTGATTCGCTGCAGGATATACTGAGCCTGCTGATCGGTCTCGATTTCTTCCGCCATCAACGGCTCTATTATTAATGAGCCCCCGGCTCCCTGCTTGATATCATCAACCGTCGAGATCGCCATAATGTCATCAACGATAACACCATCAAGCTCCTCGATTTCAGCCGTGATACGATAAACACGGTTGAGCATGTCGGGCGTAAAAGCCCCGGCTTCTTTAACCACACCAACGGCGATGAAATCGTGAAGATTGAAATCTTCCTTGGTCATCATATGGAAAAGGCGGGTTGGCTCGTTTGCCTCGAGCATATTTTGGGGATCGGTATCGATCTTCATCTTGGGAAACTGCATGGCGAAAAAGGCCGTGATTACGACCGCTATGCCAATTACAGTCCAGGGACGTTTAATGGCGAAATCAATTACTCTCTGCTTCATCTGCTTTTTTCCTTTTCGGATTTTGTTCTCTTTAGCCTTTTAGATAGGCTGGGCGGCACAATGATTCAAAAAAAGACCGGAGAACCTGTCCAGTCCGGTTGGGTTCGGTGTAAGTTGTTGTTTGACAACGCCTAAATCCCAGCCGTGCCGGTGGCCGTATTTGGGGGAAATGGAGATTATGGATAAATGAAGGTGCTGTTATTAATTGAGGAGAAGGGGCGGGAAAGCCTACTTTTTCCCGAATTTCTTCTGCCAGCGCTCTTTTAGAAGATTGTTGAGCTTGCTTTCCAGCGATTTGGGAAGATCGACCGGGCGTCCTTCGCGGCAAAGAGTCACCGACTGCTTCATGGTGTCAACCATGATACGGCAGTTCTCGCAGTGGCCTATGTGTTTTTCAATCTCTTCGCAAATCGAGGGGTCCAGTTCGCCGTCGATATAATCGTTAAGCTCTTTTATGTAGTCCAGACATTTACGTCCCATAACGGTCCTCCAGAGTCCTTGATAACTGGTCGCGCATGGCAAGCCGCGCTCTGAGGACTCTCGATTTTGTCGAAGCCACCGATTCATCTATCAGCTTCGCAATCTCTTTAATCGATAATTCTTCATAATATCTAAGTAGGAACGCCTCCCGGTATTTAACCGGAAGTGTTGCCAAGTGCATCGTCAATTATCTTCCTCAATTCGTCATCTTCCAAAAGGCTGTGCGGGTCTTTCCAATCGAACAGTTTATGCCCGCCATGATTGTGCATCTCTTCGGCCGATCGCGTCGGCAGGTAATCCTCGATTTGTTTCAGCTCTGTCTGTTTCTGTTTTGCCAGGTGCGCCCGCGATTGGTTCAGGGCTATCGAGTAAAGCCAGGTGCCGAATGCCGACTCGCCGCGGAACTGTTCTATATTGTCAATCGCCTTGAGTAGAGTCTCCTGTACAATGTCTTCCGCATCCTGCGGGTTGCCTGTCATTTTGAGGGCCAGGGCGTAGATTTTGCCTTTGTTGGCGTTAACGAGAACTTCGAACGCCTGAAAATCACCCGCCTGGGCTCTTACAATTAATTCTCTTTCACTCATGTGACTTGATTATAGTGAAAAACGATTCAATAATGTAGTCAAATAATCTACTTAAGATTTTAAGCTCACAGTGACAAGAAGTTACAGCACAAAAAGCCCCTTAAAATCCACTTTTAGGTTTAATTTTGTCTTGATTTTTGTTCTAATTTTCACTAATTTGTCAACGTTTGGGAAACAGAAATATACAGGTTGCTGTTACGTGAAATAAATTAAAGACAAGGCGTCCAGATCAACGAGCACATGATCTGACAACAGTGACGTCTTGATCACCCCGTACCGTTCCCCTCCCCCGGTGCGGGGCTTTTTTTGCCCGTTTAGTAAATTATTTGTCTAAAATTTCGCCCAGCCGGGGACACGCGGGAACGTGGCTACATCGCGGATATTGGCCATACCGGTGATATACATGATAGCTCTATCAAAGCCCAATCCGAAACCTGCGTGAGGCATCGTGCCCCAACGGCGAAGATCCAGATACCATGAATAACTGTCGAGATTGTCCGGCGCCATCTTCTTTATGCGTGCCGTCAGAACATCCATGCGATGTTCGCGCTGGCTGCCGCCGATAATCTCGCCGATTCGCGGCACCAGAACATCCATTCCCCGAACCGTCTTGCCATCGTCATTGACGTACATGTAAAACGCTTTGATTTCTTCGGGGTAGTCATAAACGATAGCCGGTCTCTTGAGAGCTTTCTCGGTGAGATAGCGCTCGTGTTCCGACTGAAGGTTCATGCCCCACTTGACGGGGAATTCGAATTTTTCACCCGATGCTTCGAGTACTTTTATCGCCTCAGTATAGGAGATGCGTTCAAAATCGGCTTTGATGACTGACTCAAGCGTTTCTCGCACTTGCTTGTCCACCCATTGGCCAAAGAAGGCCATCTCGTCGGCGCACTCTTCAAGAGCATAGCGGAAAAGATATTTCAGAAAATCCTCGGCCAGATCCCAGTTGTCTTCCTGCTCGGCCCAGGCCATTTCCGGTTCAATCATCCAGAACTCGGAGGCATGGCGACTGGTGTTGGAATTCTCGGCGCGGAAAGTAGGACCGAACGTATAAATGTCCCCCAGCGCCGTGGCCAGCGCTTCACCTTCGAGCTGCCCCGATACCGCCAGATATGCCTGAGCATCGAAGAAGTCTTTCGACCAGTCAACCTGACCGTCTTTCATGGGTATTTTCTCGAAGTCAAGGGTCGAGACCTTGAACATTTCCCCGGCGCCTTCGGCATCCGATGTCGAAATCAACGGCGTATGGATATAGTAAAACCCGCGTTCCTGATAGTACTTGTGAATAGCGAAGGCCAGTTTGGAGCGAATCCTGTTAACGGCGCCAAAAGTGTTGGTGCGCGGACGAAGGTGGGCGATTTCTCTTAAGAACTCGAAACTGTGGCGTTTCTTCTGAAGAGGGTAGGCCGCGTCCGCTTCGCCGATCAGGTCGATAGACTCAGCCGCAATTTCGTATTTCTGTCCTTTGCCCTGAGAGTGAATCAGCTTACCCCTGACCCTGACCGAGGCGCCGGTCAGTATCTTATCCAGATCAGGGAAATTTTCCGGTTTGAGAAACACCGCCTGGATGCTGCCCATGCAGGAACCATCGTTTATTTCCACAAAGGCCACTTCCTTGCTCTGGCGAATGGTTCTAACCAACCCGAGCACGGTGACATCGGAATCGGCCTCAATTTTATCTTCCACCAATATTCTGGCAATTCTGGTTCTAATCTTATAATCCATAGCTAACTCCGGAAAATACTTGAAAATCTACGGGCATCTGTCGCTTCACCAATTGTAGCAGAATCGGTTATATTGTGCAAGAAATTAACGTACACGGTTTTTTACGATTTCCAATTTTTTTCAAACCAAAACCGGACCCAAACAGTATAAAGTTATGAATTTGCAACCTGCTGCTTCAAAATAAGTGTTCCCAACCTACCATATAGACTTCCGGTCTCCGAGAGTGACCGGGAGTTTTTTTTGTTCTGTGCGGTGAATTTTATGCAAAAAAAATGAGGGTGGATGGGATCGAACCATCGACACCCTGCTTAAAAGGCAGGTGCTCTACCACTGAGCTACACCCCCGTAGCGCAGATGTGGCTGCGCGACGTGTGGCTAAAATACGACCTTAACCCCGATTGTCAAACGATTTTTGCCTACAGTCCAGGGCATTACCGATATCTGCATCTTTTCCGAGGGTTTTTTCCACTTTTCCTGATAAAAATGACATTGAGATGACAAAGGGATTTTTCAATAGTATATGTTGGGCTTGTACTTGAAACGCCTTCATACCTCTTTGTAGTTTATAGAAAAGGCGCCCGACGGGCGCCTTTTCTTATGCCTGATATCTTTCAAGCTTATCAGCACAAGTAGCTTACATAGCCTTCAAGAATTCCAGTTCGAAAATAAGGGTCTGATTTTTCGGGATTCCGGGCGGAGGCGTGGCTCCGTAACCCAGTTCCGAGGGAATAATAAGCTTTCTGGTGCCGCCTTCTTTCATGCCCAACATACCCTCGTTCCAGCCCTTGATTAGACCTTTGTTACCAACTTCGAAGGTAAACGGCTGACCCATTTCTTTCGAGCTTTGTACCATCTGGCCCTTTTCTTCATTTTCGTCAGCGAACCACAGGGTGTAGTGGCACTGGACGTTCATTCCGTTGACGGCTTCTTTGCCGGTTCCGACAACCAGATCAGTGTATTTCAGGCCGGATTCGGTAGTAATCATTTCGGGTTCACCTTTCTCAGCGGTAGAGTCAGCTTTGGCCTCTACTTTTTTAGCTTCCTGCTTCACGTCAGTTGAGTCGCCCGCGTAGGTCATTCCCACGGCAAACAACAGGATAAATGAGACAACCAAAATTTTGCTCACAGCACTCACTCCAGGGTTTAGGTTGGAATTGATATGGTTTCTGTTCTTTTAGCTCCAGTCGATACGATACAGATTTTCACGCCCAGATCTTTGGCGATGTAGTTCAGATAGTTTTGAGCCTTTTGCGGAAGATCACCAAAGCGGGTGGTTCCGGTGGTATCCTTCTCCCAGCCCGGCAGCGTCGTATAGACCGGTTTGACATAACCAAGCTCCGCCAGGTCCAGCGGCACTTCGGTTATCTGCTCACCTTTGAATTCATACGCCGTACAGACTTTGATTTCGGTCAGACTGTCAAGTACGTCGAGTTTGGTGACCGCGACCGAGTCCACCCCGTTGATGCGCACCACGTGACGAAGCGATACCAGGTCCAGCCAGCCGCATCGCCGCGGACGACCGGTAGTGGCGCCGAATTCGTCACCGATCCGGCGAAGTTCCTCGCCGGTTTCATCGATCAACTCGGTAGGGAAAGGACCGGCGCCCACGCGGGTGGTGTAGGCCTTTATCACGCCCACGACCTCATCGATCATTTGCGGGCCAATTCCAAGGCCGGTCAGAGCGCCGCCGGTGGTGGTGTTGGACGAGGTAGCGAACGGGTATGTACCCAGATCAACATCGAGAAGCGCCCCCTGAGCGCCTTCATACAGGATAGTCTTGCCGTCTTTATGAGCCTTGTGCAAAAACAGCGACACGTCAATCATGAGCGGCTTGAACAAGTCAGCCAGTTTGAGCAATTCCTCGTAGGTCCGGTCAAGATCCGCCCGTTCGTCATCGGAACCTGTCAAATACTTGCTTTTGATAATACGCTGGTACTCCAGACGTTTTTTCAGTCTGTCGGGTGCGAAGATATCGGCCAGGCGGATGCCGTGACGAGCTACTTTGTCAACATAGGCCGGGCCGATTCCACGCTTGGTTGTGCCCAGGCTACCGGTGCCTCTGCTTTTTTCTTCGACAGCATCGATCAGCTTGTGATACGGCAATACTAAGTTGGCCGCCGGCGACACCCACAGGCGATCGTGATAATTGATCCCCTGAGAGGTGAGAATATCGAGTTCCTCTTTGAATCCGAACGGGTCCAGCACGACACCGTTACCAATGACACATTCTTTACCGGGGTGAATGATTCCCGATGGTATCAGATGCAGGATGTATTTTTTATCATCCACACAGATAGTATGTCCGGCGTTGGCGCCGCCCTGAAACCGGGCGGTGATGTCTGCCTCGGCCGCCAGCAGATCGACGATTTTGCCTTTGCCCTCATCGCCCCACTGGCATCCGATGACTATTTTGTTTTTACTCATAAACTCTCTATCTGTAAATTAGTTGCTTTGTCCTAATAATTCCATGACAGCGCTCTGCAATTCGTTTTTTCCGACACCGGTTATAGTAGAAAATGGAATCGCTGTCAAGCCGAAATCGGCTTCGACCTGCCTGACCTTCTGGTTTATTTTGTCGCGGTTCAATTTATCCGCTTTGGTAACGACGACTATTCCCGGTAGTTCCCGGCGGGCCAGCCATTCAAAAAGCTGAAGGTCGTGTTCGGTAGCTTCCCGGCGGCTGTCCATTAGAATGACCAGACCCTTGAGATCCTCACTGCGCTCCAAATATTCTTCCAGCAGCCTGGCCCATCCTGCCCGCTCGGTTTTGGAAACACGCGCGTACCCGTAACCGGGAAGATCGACAAAGTAGAATTTGTCGTTTGCGAGAAAGAAGTTGAGTGCGCGGGTTTTTCCGGGCGTATTGGATACCTTGGCCAGCTTCTTGTGACCCGTGAGCTTGTTCAGAAGCGATGATTTGCCAACGTTGGAACGCCCGGCAAAGGCTATCTGGGGGCGTCTATCACGGGGGAGCTGGTCATACTTGTAGAATGAGCCCACAAAGCGGCAGTTTATCTGTTTCAAAACAAGCTATCTATACATTCTGAAGTTATAATCTTAACTTTCCGTTTTACAAACGGATGCCGTAATCCATGCGATGGTTACCTTTGGTCTTTGCAAAAGGTGTCTCCAGCATCGCCAGATTGAGAACATCGCGCACCCGCCTTACGAAATGCAGGTTGAGCCCCTCCAACAGTTCCTTTTGCATCTCACCGACATCTTTCCGGTTTTTATCCGGCAGGATTATTTCGCTGATGCCGAGGCGTTTTGCCGCAAGAAGCTTTTCATTGAGGCCGCCGACCGGAAGAACATCGCCAATCAGAGTAATTTCTCCAGTCATGGCAATATCGGTCCTGACGGGGATACCGGTCAAAGTGGACATCAGTGCAGTCAGAAGAGTGATACCGGCCGAGGGACCATCTTTGGGAACCGCACCCTCAGGAATGTGAACGTGAACCTCCAGGTTCTCGTAGAAATTTGCTTTCAGACCGAATGTGTGAGCATTCCGGCGGATATAAGACAGCGCTGCAATGGCAGATTCCTGCATTATATCGCCAAGCGACCCGGTGAGAGTCAGTTTCGCCTTGCCGCTCATCAGCACGACCTCGACCGGAAGAACATCGCCGCCGAGTTCGGTCCATGCCAACCCCACGGCATAGCCGATGGTCGGACTGGACTTAACGTTGGTATCGAGATACTTCGGCGCGCCAAGCAGCTTGTGGACTTTGCCCTTTGTCAGAGAAACCTTTCGAACTTTCTTGCCCGAAGCTATATCCACAGCGATTTTTCTGAGCATGGCACTCAACTGGCGTTCCAATTCTCGAACGCCGGCCTCGCGGGTGTAGCTGTTGATGATATCGAGCAGAGCAGGCTCTTTGATTTCGATAGCGACTTTCTGAAGTCCTGACTCTTCGATCAATTTTGGCAGAAGGAAATCTTTAGCGATAGCCACTTTTTCAAAATCAAGATACCCCGGAAGGCGAATGATTTCCATCCTGTCTCTCAACGCCGGAGGTACGGTGGCCACGGTGTTCGCCGTCGTGATAAACAGCGTATCGGATAGGTCGTATTCGACCTCAAGATAATTGTCCGTGAAACTGTTGTTCTGCTCCGGGTCGAGAACCTCGAGCAGCGCCGAGGCCGGGTCACCCCGGAAGTCTTTGCCTATCTTATCGATTTCGTCGAGCAGAAAGACCGGATTTGAAGAACCGGACTTCTTGATTGACTGGATTATTCTGCCGGGCAACGCTCCGATGTATGTTCGGCGATGGCCGCGGATCTCGGCTTCATCGTGAACACCGCCGAGAGACATGCGCACAAAGTTCCGTCCCAGCGCCCGTGCAATGGAACGTCCCACCGATGTCTTACCGACACCGGGAGGACCAACCAGGCAGAGGATAGGGCCCTTGACCTTGCCCGCCAGACGAATCACCGCCAGATGCTCGAGGATTCGGCTCTTCGGTTTCTGCAAACCGAAATGGTCACCATCGAGAACAGCCCTGACCTTCTTGAAATTGGTCTGGTCTTTTGTCGGATGGTTCCATGGCAATCCCAGGAGCCACTCAAGATAGGCCCGCACGACACCCGATTCGGCGGAATACGGGTGCATCTTGGATAATTTCTTTATCTCATCTTCCGCTTTGGCTTTGACCGCAGCCGGGTAGTCGGTGCTTTCGAGCTTGGCGTAAAGATCATCGACTTCCGCCGGCGCTTCGTCAAACTGACCCAGCTCATCCTTGATGGCCTTCAGTTGCTGCTGAAGATAAAATTCGCGCTGGCTGCGCGACATCGAGTCACGCACCGAACCGTCAATCTTATGTTCAATCTTCTGGATTTCTATCTCTTCTTTGAGGATATCGGCCAGCAGTTCGAACTGCTCCTTGACCGAAAAAGCCTCAAGAATCTGCTGTTTGGTTTCCATCCGATGAAGAATGTGCGCCGAAATGCTGTCGGCTTTCTGTTGATAACTGCTCACCGCGGATAGCGATACCAGAACTTCTTCGGGAATACGTCGATTCAATTTGACATACTCGGCAAAGCGCTCGACCACGGAGCGGGAGAGAGCCTCGGTTTCACGGTCGCTTTTCTTTTCGTCGGGTGGAACAGCGGTTATTTCGGTCTGGTAGTAACCACCCTGTTTTTTGAGAGAGATTATTTTGGCCCGGACCAGACCCTCAACAAGAACCTTAAACGTACCATTGGGCATCTTCATGACCTGAAGCACTCGGGCTACGATACCGACGCGATAGAGTTCATCGAATTCGGGGCTGTCGATATCGGCCTGCTTCTGGGCCACGAGCAGGACCTGCTTGTCGTCGTTTAACGCATGCTGGAGCGCGTTGATCGTAAAATTGCGCCCTATCAACAGCGGGTAAATCATGTGGGGAAATACGACTACGTCTCGCAGCGGTATCAACGGCAAACTGGACTTGATCTCGATTTCTTCAGAATTATGCTTTAATTTCATGTTCCTCCGGCCACCGGCTTTCACTTGGCATACGGCGGCAACCACGTAAAATAGGCTTTTTTTTGGCGTAGTAAACAGATTTCTGGAGATTGATGAGATTGCGCCTGAAATGCGCGGAATCAGGCTGTATTTAATGCCGGCCCGAAGTTACGACATACCAGAATATTAGCAGCAGGGCCACCAGTACCGCTACTGATATGTACTTGCGCGGATTCGGCGGAGGTTTCATAAACGCCTGAAGCTTATCGTAATCGTCATGAAACGAAAGCATTTCTTTTAGCGTTATCTCCAGTTCGCTTGAACTGGTCAGGCGGTCCTGAGGGTCCTTGGTCAATAGTCTTTCGAGAAGGAGAATCTGGTCGCCGGAAATTGTCTGGCTGCGCAGACCCGTGAAATTCGGGTGATACTCAACGATAGAATGGCTGACCCCGTCAACATCCTTACCGTCAAACGGAATCGATCCGGTGATACACTGGTAAAATATTGTTCCCAGCGAAAAAAGATCAGCCCTGGGCGTGCAGTCCTGATTGAGAACCTGTTCAGGCGAGAGATAGTAGTAAGCTTCTTTCGGAGCCTCGAATTCCGGATTCAATTGATAATTATCGAATATAGACAGACCGGCATCGAGAAGTTTCACTTCGCCTTCCGTGCTGACCATGATATTGCCCGGCTTCAAATTGCCGTGAACCAGTTTCATGGCGTGGATTTCCCTCAGTCCCCGCGCAACCTGGGCAAAAATGTTCAGCACACTGTGCTTGCCGAGGTGTTTATTTTTGATAATGTCGGCCAGACTCGCGCCGTTGACATACTCCATGACAATCGCAGTATAATCATCATGTTCAACTACATGGTAAATTCTGCAGAGATTGGGATGCTCCTTGTGAATCAGAGCCCGGGCCGTTGACAGACGGTCGGTAAGATGTCCGGAAGCCGGCGTGTTTTTCAGAATTTTCACGGCGGCGGGCAGCTGCTGCTGATTATCCCAGGCCCGAAAGACCTCGCCGCTGATCCCTTCGCCGATCTTTTCGAACAGATTGTAGTGGAGGACCTGACGTATTTCCATATATCTATTAACGGAAAAACATCGGCATAACTTGAGGAGAACAAAATCGTCGCCGCAGGCTTTCCATCGCACCCGGTAACCCATCATAAACGATTATCGTACAGAATCTTAGGGCAACGCATAGGGTTGGATACAAAAAAGCCGCCGGAGCTAAAACTCCGGCGGCTTTGTATTGAACTATTTCGTTGTGGCTAAAACGGTTAACCCATGAACGGGTAACGGTAATCAGTCGGCGGAACAAAGTTCTCTTTAATCGACCGTGGCGAGGCCCAACGCAGCATATTCTGGATGCCGCCCGCCTTGTCGTTCGTGCCCGAGGCCCGACCACCACCGAACGGCTGCTGACCAACAACGGCTCCGGTCGGTTTGTCATTGATGTAGAAATTACCGGCCGCATGACGCAGCGTTCTTTCGGCCAACTCAATCGCCTTGCGATCGGTCGAGAAGATGGCGCCTGTCAGAGCGTAAGGTGAGGTCTGGTCGCACAGATGAAGCGTCTTGGCGTACTCATCATCCTTGTAGATATAAAGAGTAATGACCGGGCCGAAAATCTCTTCTTCAATCAATTTGAATTGCGGATTGGTGGTCACCACGATAGTCGGCTCGATGAAATATCCTTTGGCCTTATCGTAGCCACCGCCTGCGATTATCTCGGCGTCTTTGGCGTTCTTCGCATAATCGATGAACTCGGTGATAGACTCGAATGCACTCTCATCGATGACGGCGTTGACAAAGTTGGTGAAATCCTCCGGGTCACCCATCTTGAGACCCTTCACCTGCGCCACCAGGTCGTCTTTGATGATTTTCCAAATTGACTCGGGGATATAGGCGCGCGATGCCGCCGAACATTTCTGTCCTTGATATTCAAAAGCACCTCTCACGATCGCTGTGGTCAGAGCTTTGGGGTCTGCCGATGGATGCGCGACGATGAAGTCTTTGCCGCCGGTTTCACCGACTATGCGAGGATAGGCGCGGTAGTTGGCAATGTTGTCGCCAATCGTCTTCCACATATTCTGAAACACCGCGGTGGAACCGGTGAAGTGAATACCGGCAAGATGTTTGTTACGAAGAACAGCGTCGCCGATAGCAGCGCCGCGGGCGAAAATCAGATTGATCACGCCATCGGGCAAACCGGCCTCGCGGAAAATTTGCATCAGGATATGCGAGGTATAAGTCGCAGTCGATGCCGGCTTCCAGACCACCACATTGCCGAGCATGGCCGGTGCGGTCGGAAGGTTACCGTTGATTGACACGAAATTAAACGGTGTCACGGCAAAAATGAAGCCTTCGAGCGGACGATGGTCGAGCCGGTCCCAGATCATCGGAGCACTCTCCGGCTGGACCTGATAAATCTGCTGCATATAGTGGGCGTTGAAACGCCAGAAATCGACTAACTCGCAAACACAGTCGATTTCGGCCTGATAAATCGTTTTGGAATGGGCCAACATAGTGGCTGCATTCATCTTGTGGCGATAGGGGCCGGCCAGTAAGTCGGCTGCTTTCAAGAAGATAGCGGCGCGATGTTCCCAGGGCATATGCTCCCAGGATTTTTGGGCTTCAAGCGCGGTATCGACCGCTTTTTTGACCTCTGCCTCGCCGCCCTGGTAATAGAAACCGAGTTTCAGGTTGAGATTGTGGGGGGCGAATATATCAATTTTCTTGTCGGTTTTGACATCCTTACCGCCAATTACAAGAGGAATTTCCAGCGGTTTGGCTTTGAGTGCAGCCAGTTCCTGCTGTAGCTTCGCTCTCTCCGGTGAGCCGGGAGCATAAGCCAATATCGGTTCGTTTTTTGGTGGTGGCACACGATAAATACCCATTTGAACCTCCACGGGAGCGCACGGCCGGAGCCGGGCCCGCTTATTTAATCAGTTACAATTTTTTCAATCTGTTTTAAGGATTACCATTTTATATAGAAATCCGGCGCGGGGCAAGCGATTAGTGGTATTTTACGGCGATTGGAGTTGCGATACGATCGATCAATCGCTCAAACGAATAGCTGCACAAAAAAAATGACCCCAACGGGAGTCGAACCCGTGTTACCGCCGTGAAAGGGCGGTGTCCTAGGCCACTAGACGATGGGGTCATTGTGTCAAATTGGCGTCGTATTATACTCTTTTTCGACTTACTGTCAAGAAAATTCACAAGTCCATCGTATGACAACGAATTAACAGACATTCCGGCCAATGAAAACAGTATCCGGGGCAACTACGCCGGCAGCGCAGTTTTTGCCTCAGTTTTTCCACTATTGAAATATCTGATGATCTAGATCGTGATAAAATCGTATCGGAAGGCTCTGTTGAAAATGGGTTTCATGTGATGTCTATGAAAGTCTTCGTACTCGGCGAAGAACATAACGGTCGGAGAAAATCCGGGAAATGCGTGGATGGTCGAACATTATTGGTTCTGCTCCGTAGCGTCGCGTTCGGCACCGCATCAGCTAAGTATCTTTTTTACAACCGCTTAGGGTTGCCTCAATTGATCGTCCCCAGAAGCGCTGTGGTTTTCGTCGGCCGACCACGACGTCATCGCATTGCGTCATCGCACGCGAAAAAAACATGAATTAATCACCCAATGAAACCTTGAATATGTGAGTATTTCTAATTAATATGAGATTGATTAAGCAGGGCCGTTTTATACTGATTTATTTTACTTTTCTCAAGGGCGGTTAAAAACCATTTTTTTGTTGACAATTATACCCCCAAAAGGCGTATTCTTATTAGGAAATAAGAGGGTCCTTTAACCTTAAACTTTAAAAAACCCAAAAGGAGGAAAATATAGATTGTTGTTAACTCATTTCTTTGGCTCACCACCAATTTTAACTCAATAGAGAAGATAAGGAGTAAGTGAAGCATGAAGCTAAAACTCTTGTGTATCACGTGTACCCTGCTGCTTCTATTAACAGGTAGTGTTTATAGTGCAGTAGTAGGTAAGATTACGGGCGTGGTCACTGACGGCGAGACACAACAGCCGCTCGTCGGTGTGACCGTGTCGGTGCAGGGTACAACTTGGGGTGCAATAACTGACCCGGATGGTCGGTACTCCATCTTGAATGTTCCTGTTGGAGACTATACCGTGGTTATGACCGCCGTCGGCTATGCTACGGTGGAAGTCTCCAATGTGATGGTTCACGCTGATCTGGCAGCTTATGTTAATCAGGCCATGACTTCCCAGGCTACCGAGCTTGGAACCGTTATCGAAGTCAGGGCCGAACAAAAGCTGGTGACTCGCGACAAAACCACATCGGTCAATGTCGTACGGTCGGAAGAAATTCAGGCCATGCCGACCCGTGGTTTTGAACAAGTCGTGGGTATCCAGAACAGCGTCGTTCGCATGAACTCCAACGTTGATACCCGTCAGCGCGGTGGTCGTGAGTCCCGGGCAGCTTCTCCCGAGCTCAACCTGCGCGGCGGTCGTCCCTCCGAAGTTGCTTACTATGTCGACGGTTTCTCACAGCAGGATCCGTTGTCCGGTATCTCGACTGCCAATGTCAGTAACAACGCCATCAAAGAAGTCTCCGTGACCTCGGGTGCTTTCTCGGCCGAGTATGGTCACGTGGCTTCCGGTATCGTGAACGTCGTTACCAATTCCGGTAGCGATGAATACCATGTTGCCGTTGAAGGTGTAACTGACAACTTCTTCGAAGGCGACAACAAACCCGTCTTTGACCACAATTACTATACTGGCGACGTCAGTGGACCGATCCCCGGACTTGAGAATGGATTTTTCTATCTGTCCGGTGAGCGTCGCTATCTGGAAGACCGCGAACCTTCGATTAAAACCAAGGATATCTTCGAAGAGTTCGGGTGGGAACCCCGCAGCACTATGCCCAACAACTGGCTCGAAGGCTGGTCGTACCAGGGCAAGTTGGATTATAACTTCTCACCTGCCGTCAAGTTGACCTTAAACGGTAACGGCTCGATCGACAGATGGTCGCAGTATTTCCACTTCTACAACAATCCGGTTTATCCGGACCAGGTCAAACACACTCCGCGTTACGAAGACACCAACCTGGGTTTGAATGCCAAGATCACGCACACGCTGAATGCGAAGACATTCTATAACCTCAGTACCTCGTACTTTCGTGACCGAGAGAGTGCGCGGCGACGGTGTCCTCTTTGATGATATCGAAGCTTACGAACGCGATCTCGCCAATCCGGAATACGACATTCACAACCTGTTCCGTCAAGGCGACAGCGTCTATGCCAGCCAGCTGGATCCGACAATTGAAGTGGGCTCCGAAGAAGATGTTTTCGTCGAGTGGAGAGATTCCTATTACACCTCCCCGCTGAAACGTAAGTCATCGTACATTGGTTTCAAGGGCGATGTCACCAGCCAGCTCAGTGCCAGCCAGACTCTCAAGTTTGGTTTCGACTTCCAGCGTCACACGGTGCGTTTCTTTAACGCAGCCGATGTTACCAAAGGATACAGCGATCTGCGCTGGAACCGCTATGGATACGATATCTATGGCAATGAGTCCGACCTCGAAGACTTTGAAATCGAGAGAATCCTGATCGATCCGGTGAGCGGCGATCCCGATACGGTTATCGCCTTCGCCCCGAAGCACCCGATTAACCTGGGTGTCTATGTTACCGATCGCCTCGACTGGAGAGGTTTGATCGTTAACGCCGGATTACGTTTCGACTATTTCGATTACAAGGCCAAGCAGCTCAGAAACGTGGAACGTCCGCTTGACCCGGATAACGTCGGCGACGCACTCGGTGCTATCATCGATCCCACTGACCTCGAAGATAGTGAGAAGTTCACCCGCGTGTCACCGCGTTTGGGCGTCTCGTTCCCGGTCAGCGACCTTACCCAGCTGCACGTCAACTACGGTAAGTTCTTCCAGCGTCCCGATCTTGTCAGGTTGTTCGTCGGTTACGACTTCCTGGCGGCTCGTATCGATGCCGGTTCTTACTTTGCTTTCCCGAATCCGAACCTTAAGCCGGAGAAGGTTACCCAGTACGAGGTTGGTATAACGCACCAACTGGGTGAATTCACGGCGTTTGATATTACAGCCTATTACAAGGACGTACAGGATCTGATCCAGATCTTCCACCAGTCACCTGCCTATCCGACTGCTTATGACTATTATGGCAATACTGACTATGGAACGATCAAGGGCGTGGATTTAAGCGTCAATATGCGCCGGACGCGCAATATTGCCATGCAGCTGAAATATTCGCTCAGTTATGCTAACGGTACTGGTTCCTACGCCAACTCGGCTTTCAACATTGCCTGGAAGAACCCGACCGGAACGCCGAAAACAACATCGCCTCTCGATTATGATCAGCGTCACAGCATTATCGCTCTGTTCGACCTGCGCTCTCTGAAGGGTGAAGGCCCCATGATCGGTAATGTTCGTCCGTTTGAGAACTTTGGTCTTAACGTCGTCATGCAGGCCTCCAGCGGACTTCCGTATACGCCGATGGAAGTATACGACGGTGTCAGCCCGAACGCCTCCGTTCAGCAGACTCCGACCGGTGGTATCAACTCTGCCAGAATGCCGTGGGCCTTTGTCGTCGACCTCAAACTGGAGCGTACCTTTAACGCAGGCAACTACCAGATTCGTCCGTACATCTGGGTGAAGAACCTGCTTGACAGAGAAAACATCGTCGGTGTTTACGAAGGCACCGGTGAACCCAATACATCCGGTTATCTGGAATCTCCGGAAGGTATTGTGCGTGCCGCCGATCCTGTAAACGGCGAAGACTTTGCCTACAGGTATGACGCTCTGCAGAACAACCCGAAGAACTACTCCAATCCGCGGATGGTATTCGCCGGGTTGCGGATATCGTTCTGATGAAGAAGAGGAGAGGACTATAAAATGAGAATTAAACTTTTATGTTGTTTGATGGTGCTCCTGTTGGCGGTGCCGCTTGCGGCTAGACCCCCGAAAGGGGATTATGTCCAGCCGTCGTCGGTGACGATTGACAACAGCACCTTTATTGACGTCAACAGGATACTTATGTTCGTCACCAATCACGGCAACTTTGGTCGTGACCTGGCGGGTGTATTCGGGTACGACTATGGTACCTGGTATCCGTATTCCGGAGATACGTCGCTGATCTCGGGCAACATAGGCAAGGCGGGAGATTTCTCCCCCAACTATGCCTCGGGCTTGTGGGTTGGCGCTATTGACTCCGCGACCGGCGAGACACGGGTTATCATATCCGAGTACAGCAGTGAATATACTCCCGGACCGATGGTCAACGGGACTTATTCCGCGGACAGCCCGGACTATAGAGTCTATAAACTCTACCGCGACAGTCTCGCAGGCAATCCCAATGCGGATTACCTGAACTGGCCGGTTGACCAGGGTGCGCCGGTTGACGCCGATGGCAACCCCAAGATGATTGGTGACCAGATGCTCTGGGCCGTCTATAACGACGCCGACCCGGATGGTCACTCGAACGATGCCGGTGAAACTAACCCGCTGGGCATCGAAGTGAAACAGACCGTGTTCGGTTTCGACCGGATCGGTTCGCTGGGCAATATGGTTTTCGTGAGATACCGGATATTCAACAAGGGTGCTAACACTCTTGAAGACTGTTACTTCTCTATCTGGTATGACCCGGATCTGGGTACTGCGGGCGACGACTTCGTCGGCTGCGATACCACCATTGACCTCGGCTTCGTTTACAATGCCGATAACGATGACGGTCAGTATGGCGCCGCGCCGCCGGCTATGGGATGCGACTTCTTCCAGGGGCCGCTTATCGAAACCGGAGACGAGGCTGATACTGCCCTCATGTGGGACACCACCTGGGTGGGTTACACCAACATGGGCTTGACTTCGTTCAACAAATACATCAACGGTACCGACCCGGACAACTTTGGTCAGACCTACGGCTTCATGCAGGGCCTAACCAAAGAAGGCGATCCGTATGTATATGACGGAATGGAATTGAAGTTCGTACTTTCCGGTGACCCTGTTACCGGTGAAGGCGATCTCGATATAGCTCCCGCCGACCGTCGCTGGATGCAGACTACCGGTCCGATTACTTTCCGGCCCGGAGACTCCACGGAGATTCTCACCGCCATGATTATCGGTCAGGGCGCTGATAACATCAGCTCGGTCGCCGTCGTAAAGAATCTGGACAAATTCGCCCAGGTGCTTTATGAGGAAGGCTTCAATCCTCCGGCTCCGCCGGCCAAACCGAACGTGACGGTGGCAGCCTTGTCTCAGGAAATCACCCTCTCGTGGGATGATACCTCCGAAGTCGACGCGGGCGAATTCCCGTTCGAGGGATACTCGGTCTGGCAGGGTGCCGGTCCGGCCGGACCATGGACCCTGTTGGGTACTTATGACCTTGTCAATGACCGTCTCGACGCTCTGAACCCGCTGGTCGACACACTGTTCGACACGGAGTCAGGTCGTAACCTGCCGGTCATTATGCGTTCGGTCAAGAATACCGGTCTGCAGTATCACTATCGTACGACCATGGACGCACTGACGAACACTGCGCTCAAGGACCTCTCTGAATACTATTTCAGAGTTAGCGCTTTCTCGTACGGACTGCAGAAACTGAACGGTGACGTAGTTCCGAACGGAGACCGTTTCCTTGAGAGTGAAAGAACAGTCACTGTCATTCCGGCCTCGCCTTTGGGTGGTGTCCACCCGGTTGTCAATTCACAGGACCTTCTGCCTGTCGTACACGCGGCTGGTGTGTCCGATGGTGTTATCGAGCCGCTGGTCGTTGATCCTACCGCTTTGACAGGTCACCAGTATCGACTGACCTTTACCGACGGTTGGGGTGTGGCTCCGGACACTGTCTGGGATTACACAACGCTGACCGATACTTGCGATTGGTCGCAAGAGGTGGAAATGGTCATCGACGATGGCGTGGATCCTCCGGAAACCACATATGTGGAATACTGGGATCCTATCCTCTGTGTAGAGACGACTCTGGTCGAAGTCCTTCAAGATTCCACGGCTATCACGGTCTGGAACGTTGATGATATGAGCACCGGCGAGAGAGTCATCGACTCCTGGCCGAACCAGAATGATGACGACGAGTATTTCGTGTTCGATGGTATCTGGCTGCGGGTTATGGGACCTGCTCCGGGAATCACATCCTTCCAGGTTGTGGCCAACGCTGATGGTCCGATTGATCCGCCGGCAGCCGGTGCCGCCGAATGGGCAGGCTTCCCTGTTCCGCTCGATGCCGATGGCACTGCACTACGGCCCGACGATGGCCAGCAAGCGACCGGCGACGGCCTGTGGCTGTTCCACACAGCCAATAACGATGCCGTGCTGAGGGAAGACGGTGGCGACGATCGCGCAGCTATGAGTGACTGGGAAGGACGCGTGCTTCGCAATGACAATGCTGATCGAGTTGGCTCGTACGATTTCGAGATGCGTTTCACCGGTACCAATGATGATCCGGGTGTTGCAGGCGGATACGCCATTGAATGGTTTAACGACGACAACGCAGTCTGGGTGCCGTTCGAACTCTGGCGTACCGGTATTGGAACGCCTGACGATCCGAGCGATGACGTTCGTCTAATTGCGTACATCATCGATGACTACGGTCTGACGTACGAAGGCGACGATATGTACGCACTCGAGAGCTGGGGTTGTGAAGCCACCGGTTCCGGCGACTGGGAACACTCAGTGTCGGGTGGTGACAACGATCCTTTCACCGACTGGGTCTACTGGCAGCTCCCGATGGATCAGTCTCCCGGTGAAGCTGGCTATACGGCAGCCGAGACTGACATGCTCGGTGGCGTGTATGATGGTAGTCTGTCTGCCGGTGAAATCTTTGCTCGTAGCGTGCTCGTCAACTGGAACGGCGGCATTGAACCTCCGTTCACGATGGATGTGCCGGAGCAAGGCACTGTGTTCAGAATCGTCACGGCCAAGCCGAATTTCCCGGCCGATACATTCTTCTTCACGGCTCCTGCACCGCAGATGACCTCAACCGAATCCGACCTCGACCTGATCAAACCGGTACCGAACCCGTTCTATCTGTCTGGCGGATATGATCCGAACCCCGGCAGCAATGCCATCAAGTTCCATCATCTGCCTGCGCAGTGTACGATAACCATATACAACCTCGGTGGCGACCTGATTCGGACCGTTGAAAAGAACGATCCGACGACGGCCGAAGCTACCTGGGATGTGTTAACCGAGAACGGCTTGCCGGTTGCGTCCGGTATCTACATTTATGTGGTGGATGCACCGGGCTTTGGTCAGAAGATTGGCAAAATGGCAGTCTTCGTCGAGCAGGAAGTTCTGGACATTTACTAAACAAGGAGCGTGAAAGTAATGAAGTATAAACTTTTCATAGTGATAATGGTTCTCCTTGTAGCAGGCCTGAGCCCGGCTTATGCGGGGAACACATTGAGATTAGGCACCGCAGGTGCCCAGGAGCTTCTGATTCCAGTCGGCTCCCGTGGCACCGCTATGGGTGGTGCCGTGCTTTCGACCGTTTCCGGTATAGAATCGATGTACTGGAATCCGGCCGGCCTTGCCTCGCTGGAAGGTACGGAAGCAGCATTCACATACCTGCCGTATTTTGCTGATATCGACGTCAACTACGTCGGTATTGCCAAAGGTATCGAGGGTTTTGGTACCATCGGTTTCGGCTACAAAGGCGTCTCGATTGGTGATATCGAAGAGACCACCGAAGACTATCCGGATGGCACGGGCCGTGTTTTCAGCCCGAATCTGACCGTCCTGAATGTCACGTATGCCCGTGAATTCACGGCAAACGTCGCCTTCGGTGTGACCGCGATGTTCATCAACGAGGACATCTTTGAGGTCCAGGCATCAGGCATCGCCTTTGATGTGGGCTTCATCTATAGGCCGCAATGGTATGGACTGTCGATTGGTATGGCAATCAAGAATTATGGCCCGGAAATGGCGTTTGATGGAATCGGTTTCGACCGTGAGCTCAACGACCGTCCGGCCAGACAGGTTGCCGCCAAATTCGACCTGCCAAGCTCGATTAACGTCGGCGTTGGCTATGACTTCCTCGATGACGGCAAGAACCTGGCCAATCTGTCCGGTAACTTCCGTTCCAACAACTATGCGGACGATTACTGGCAGGGTGGCGCAGAATACGTCTATGACGGTAAGTACGCGCTACGCGCCGGATACAACTTCTCGGAGCAGGATTCATACCTGTTTGGTGTGACATTCGGCGCAGGGCTGGTTGTTCCGCTCGGTGGCGTTGACCTGAGCTTCGAATACTCCTGGAACGAAACAGAAGTATTCGATGACAACCAGTACTTTACGTTGAAAGCCAACTTCTAATTTGGTTTTACAACTATAGAAAAAGTCGGGTACGATTCGTACCCGACTTTTTTATTGCATTCGTTCTTGCTTTCCAGGGTGTATTTGTCTACTGCCGCCCCGTGCTGATGTAAGTGAAGCCGTGCCGGCGGACATCCCCGGGACTGTAGATATTGCGAGTATCGAAAATATTGGGCGCGTTCAGCCGGTCCTTGAGAGACTTGAAATCCAGATCTCTGAACTCGTGCCACTCGGTGGCGATAATTACCAGGTCGGCCCCTTTGGCAGCGGTAAGATAATCATCACAGTATTTCAGTTCAGGAAGCTCTTTTCTGGCTTCATCCATCGCTGCCGGATCATATGCTCGTATCGTCGCCCCTTCCTGAATCATCCGGCGGGCAATGTGAAGAGCCGGAGATTCGCGAACATCATCCGTTCCCGGCTTAAAAGACAGCCCCAGCAGACACACCGTCTTGTCCTTCAATGTGCCTAAGAGCTTGCGGCTCTTTTCCACAATCAACTCTTTCTGCCTCTCATTTACATTGAGTACGGCCTTGCCGATTTCGAAGTCGTATCCGACCGACTCCGCGGTATTTACCAGCGACCGGATATCCTTGGGGAAACACGATCCGCCGAATCCGGGTCCCGGGTGAAGAAATTTGGGACCGATTCTCTTGTCCATACCGACCGCTGTGGCGACTTTGTAAACATCGGCTCCGACCCGGTCACAGATATTCGCTATTTCGTTGATGAATGAGATTTTCAGAGCCAGCATCGTGTTGGAAGCGTATTTAATCATCTCGGCCGTTTCGTTGGTCGTACTGACAATCGGTGTCTCCAGCAAGTAGAGGGGTCGATAGATATCTCTGATGATAGCCATAGCCCTTTCCGAGTCGGCTCCGATAATCACCCGATCGGGTCTCAGGAAATCATTTACGGCCGCCCCCTCACGCAGGAACTCCGGGTTGGAGACAATATCGAACTCTACGTCGTGCGCCAGGTTGTCTTTCATCAGCTGTTTAAGCTCACTGGCCGTGCCGACCGGGACAGTGCTTTTGATGACTATTACCTTGTACTCACTCATAGTCTGGGCCACGGCCTTGACAACCTCGCGCACCTGCGTGAGATTGGCGCTGCCGTCATCGTTTTCCGGGGTCCCCACGCCTACGAAGACCACCAGAGAACGGTTGACAGCCTTCTCCAGATCGCTGGAGAACTCCAGACGGCCAAGCTTGACATTGCGCTGGACCAGTTCGCTGAGGCCCATTTCATAGATGGGCATTTTGCCCTTTTTGAGCATCTTGATTTTAGACTCGTCCCGATCCACGCAGGTAACGTGCATTCCGAAATCCGACATACAGGTGCCGGCCACGAGTCCGACATACCCGGTTCCAACTACGCATATATTCATGCTTTATTCCCTTGTTGCTTTAGATACCAGCTTACGAATTTCTCCAGACCCTCATCTATGGATACCGCGGGTTTGTAGTTGAGCAGTTTCTTCGCTTTTGAAATATCAGCAAATGTTCGCTGAACATCTCCCGGCTGATGGGGTATTTTTCTGATCTTTGCTGTCTTATTAAGTAGTTTTTCTATTGTTCTGATTAGCTCTTTCAGTTCGATTGTATCCGACCGGCCGAGGTTGATTATCTCATACTCTACATCAGCCTGGCGGCATGCGAGTATACCGCTGAGAATATCATCGACAAAAGTATAATCCCGCTGCGTGAGACCGTCGCCAAACTGCTGAATCTCTTCACCCTTGTGTATTTTGTCAGTGAACAGATGAATGGCCATTTCAGGGCGCTGGCGGGGGCCGTAGACGGTAAAAAATCGCAGACAGGCAGTCTTGATACCGTAGAGGTGATGATAGGTGTAGGCCATGAGTTCACCGGCTTTTTTGGTCGAAGCATAGGGAGAAATAGGGTTATCCACCGGGTCGCTTTCAGAAAAGGGTACTTTCTTGTTGTTGCCATAAACCGAAGAAGACGACGCGAATATGAATTTCTTAACGGCGTGATGACGGCAGGCCTCAAGCAGGTTCATTGTGCCGATTAGATTGACCTGCTGATACAGCACCGGATTCTTTATTGAAGGCCTGACCCCGGCCATAGCTGCCAGGTGGATTACTTCAGTGAATTGACCCCGCTCAAAACACTGCGCGACAGCTTCGGCATCTCTGATATCCGCCTCAACGAGAGTGTAGTCCTCGAAATCCTGGTGCGGACGGCAGTTTTGTCGCTTGATGGCCGGATTATAGAAATCATTGAAATTGTCGATTACGGTGACCCGCTGCCCGGCGGCCAGCAGAGCATCTACAACGTGCGAGCCGATAAAACCGCAGCCGCCTGTGACAAGAATTGATGCTGACATAATCTCCCTTGTGACAATTTCACCCAATTTGGCAGCCGGATCAGGCTCTGTCAAGTACTATGCTCCAATTCGGCCGTCCGTGGAGGGGATACAGAAAAAGGCGACCGATCAGGCCGCCTTCTTAAATTGCATATAAAAGTCCGTTACATCTTAGCTCAGGCGTAGGTTCTCCAATCACGCTCAATGGCATACGGCAGCTGCCGGATATGTTCGGTAGTCGTGTGTTTGGATTCGAAATCGCGATAGGCCCGGTTTATTTGCTCCGCAGTCAGGCCAAGCTCTTTTGATACACTACCAATATCCACCTTGTACTCCCAGGCATACAGAAGCGGGTCCAGCAGGTTAAACGGCAGGCAGAAATAGAAATCCTGATCGGAGACAGGAAGGCTGAACGTATCGGGACTCGGCACTCTGTCGATAATCTCCTGCGGTACGCCGTAATATTCGCCGATCTGATAGACCTGCGACTTGTACAGGTGGGAGATTGCTTCTATATCCGTGCCGCCATCGCCGAACTTGCAATAATCGCCCAGCAAAAACTCGGTCTTATTGGTCGTTCCGGCGACCAGGTAATTCATCTGCTCACCGGTGAAGTACAAAGCAATCATGCGGGAGCGGATCTTTACATTGGCCGCTGCCGTGATGGTCAGAAACTGCTGCTTGGTGAGTCTTTTCTCTTTATGATTGCCCTTGCCGTCATCGATTCGCAGCGTATAGAAATTGTACCGGTCCACATCAAGAAGATTCTGCGGCAAATAGATATTGAACTTATAGTTTTCGTTGTACTCGGGAAAGATGCCTTTGATTATTTCATCGCGCGTTTTATAGGCTGCGAAACTGCCCACTGCTTCGGTCAGTTCTACCGTGTGGTGCCTGATACCGAGCTTGTCGATGACCTTTTTGGCGAACTCAGCGGAGATCGGGTTTGACTCTTTCTCGGGCAGTATCAAGCCGTAAACTCTATCTTTCCCGACAGCTGCCACCGCCAGCGCGGCGACCACCGCCGAATCAATGCCGCCACTGATTCCCACTATGATACCGTCTCTCTTTGGCGTTCCCTTCAGTTGCGCTCCCATGAACTCCGCAACGATAGCGCTCTCCCGCTTTGGATCTATCTTGAGAAGGTCGCGTATCGGTTTCATGTGACTTCCTTTCCTATGTATTGACTATCTCTCATTTTCCGTTTTTCAGCTTCATCTTATCGATTTTACCCGACTTCTGTTTGGGTAGGGCTTTCGCGAACTCAATAAATTTGGGCACCTTGTGAGTGGCCAAGCGTGCGCGGCAGAAATCGGCGATCTCTTTGCTCTGGGCCTGTTGGCCGTTGTTCAAAACGATCACGGCCTTGACAGCTTCGCCCAGAACGGGGTCTTCAATACCGAACACCGCCACTTCGAGCACCTTCTGGCACTCGAGTATACACTCCTCGACTTCCTTGACACTTACTCTGTTGCCGCCGGTTTTGATGATTTCCTTCTTTCGTCCCACGACATAGAAGTAGCCGTCTTCGTCTTTTCTCGCCAGATCCCCGGTGAAAAGCCGACCATTTTTGAGAACATCCCGCTCTTCATCAGCCTGGTTCCAGTAGCCGAGCATGACATTCGGCCCGGTGACCATAATCTCGCCTACCTCGCCGACCGGAAGTTCGTTACCATCGGTATCGACTATTGTCATCTGCCACGCCCGGCACCGGAATTCCGATAGACCCGAGCTTTTCTTTAAGACGTTCCGGGGGAAGATACGATACGCGGGGGGCAGCCTCGGTCTGGCCGTACATTATGTAAGTTTCTTTCTCCGGGAATGAATCCATCAGTCGCTTTACTATTTCCGGCGCCATAGCGCCGCCCGCCTGGGTGAAGTACCGCAGTGATTCGAATTTCCTTTTCGCAAAAGTGGAATTGGCCAACAGAATCATGAAGTTCGAAGGCACTCCCGACAGGCCGGTGACTTTTTGCTGTTCCATTGTATCGAGAATGACCTCGGGATACATAAACCGGTTGTCTATCACCAGTCGTCCGCCACAGGCTACGTGAGTCAGAAGCAGCGAGTTGCCGTAGATGTAATAAAACGGCAGAATGACCATGATACTGTCATCCGCCGTGAGCTTTAGATATTCAACGGTGGCTACGGTGTTCGAAACCAGATTCCGATGTGAGAGCATGACTCCCTTGGATTTGCCGGTCGAACCGGAGGTATAGAATATTGCTGCCAGCTCGTTTTCATCAACGGCACTTTCCCCGGAAAGCCCAGCGGAAGCGTGTTCTGCTATAATACTGCTGAACAATTCCACCGGGATATCATCACGCCCCGGCGTAAATCTGCTTGTCGCAAACAAGCAATTCCAGAGGCGTATCTTCTTCGAGAATTTTTGGTATAATCCGCCTGAATCGGCTGCCCGTCAGAAGCACTCTTGCGCCGCAATCGGAAATGACGAAACGCAGACTCGAAGCGTCCAGAGATGTATCGAGTGGGACGGCTACATGCCCCGCCGCGAAAACGGCGAAGAAGGCCTGAACATATTCGATGGAGTTCTCAATCAGAATAGCGATGCGTTCGCCTCTGGTGGGAAGAAGTTCTCTTCAGGCGAGCGCCTAATGCGGACGAAGCTTCAAATAGTCCCCGGAATGTTGATTCGCGGCCATCACAGGTCACGGCTATTTTGTCAGGATATAATTCCGCGCTTGCCCTAAGCAGATCAAATACTCTCATGGCTCCAGAACGCTGACAAACCGGCCAAGCGGCCGGTCAATGTCAGGCCAGTTTCCTGGAAATATAACTAACCAGATTGTTCAATGAATCCAGATTCCCCGGCGTCATTTCGTCGTCCTCAATAGAAAAGCCATATTCCTGTTCTATGAAGGATGCGAGTTCCAAAACGCCGGTCGAATCGATAATCCCGTTTTGCATGAAGGAATCGGAGTCGCCAAGCTGCTCACCCTCGTCGCCTATCATAAATGTTTCGGCTATGAACTCCTTCAGCGCTTTCTTGATATCATCGGTGCTTGCCATAATTATCACAAACCTCTTATCTCAATGATTGTCGTCTTTTCTCATATTTCAAGCGGAGCCATACGCAGGTACTCGGTAGCGTCGATTTTGCGCTGGATATTTGCATACGCTCGTTCAACCTGCTCTGTGGTCAGGTCCATGACACGCGCCGCCTCGGCGGCAGGGACTTTATTCTCCATGGCATACCAGAGCATGTCCATGCGATAGAAATCCAAACCAAAGAAAAACTCTTCCTGCGTACACCCGGCGCTGTAGGTATCGGTGGTCGGCGTACGACTTAGAATCTCCTGCGGAACACCCAGAGCTTCGGCCAATTGATAGACCTGTATCTTGAACAGATGGGCTATCGGCTTGAGATCGGCGCCGCCATCACCGTATTTCACGAAAAACCCCTGTTCGTGCTCGTCTTTGTTGCCGGTTCCGGCAACAGCGTAATTGCGCTTTTCGGCGTGATAATAGAGGGTTGTCATTCGCAGCCGTTGCTTGAGATTCGAGGCCGCCACGATCTGGAGATATGCGCCCAGTGGGAGCCGTTTCGTCTCGACCTCGCCGGTGGGTGTCTCAACGGTCAGACTGAAGAAATTGAATGTCTCTTTTTCGAGAATGTTCGACGGAATGACTATCTTGCTTTTGTATCTGTTGTCATATTCCGGGAAGACCTGCCGGATAGCTTCATCGCGGCGACGATAACAGCCGAGCCCATCGAGACCGGCGGAAATATTCTCTACCATGGTTTCCACGCCATATTTGTCGGCGAGAATACGCGCCAGGGTGAGACTGTCCGGCGATGAGTCGGTTTCCGGCATCATGATTCCCAGGACGCGTTTGGGCCCGAGTGCTTTGACGCACAAGGCCAGCACGACCGATGAATCGATACCTCCGGAGATGCCGATCACGGCACCTGCTTTATGCATTGTGCTGCGAATTTGCTTGCGAATTGTCTCCGCCAGCTTTTCACTGACAGCCGGAGCATCGATTTTAAGACTATTTTTATCGAATTTCAATGGAAATACCCCTTAAAAAAACTTGCTGAACCCCTGCGTTAAATAAGCCTGCGTTAAACAATAAAGTCTGGATATATCTAAAGTCAATCTCCAAAAAACGGCTGAATCCCCGGCTAATTATCCCTCTTAAATGTTTGTCGGTAAATTAATCGACCATATTTACACAACCAGCGGGAATATAAAGTTGAAATACAAAACAGTCACTGCTTTGCTGTTGTTCCTGCCAATTTGCACGGGTACCGTCATCGTTGGAAAAACCCGATTCTGCTCCGTACTATCTGTTGTTTATCAATGATGAATTAAACCACTAAAGTCGCTGCTCTGTCGCCATTAAGGCTTTACCACAATCTTTCCACTCTGGTCGGTTCCCCGCACAAACCAGGAATAGACACCCACGGCAACCCTGTTGCCAGAAGCATTCTCACCGTACCACAGCCAATCGCCCGAAACGCCGGTCACCAGTAAAACCGTCTCACCCGATACAGTCTGAATCAACAAATCCACCGGTTCGTCAGGCAGCCGGAAAGTAATATAATCACCCTGTGAAAAGTGAACCGGGTTCGGGTAGGCTATGATTACGAAACTGGCTGATGGCAGCGAGGCTCCCCAGTTTAACACAGTGAAATTACACAAGTCCATCCAGTATGAGTAATCAATTCCGTCATAGCACCGGGCGCGCCAACTGTAATCCGTGTTGCTCTCAAGAGTGATCGGAACTGCCCAGCTGGTGGTGCCGTTTCCTTCGCTTACACTGCTTGCGGAAGCCAATAAATTTGAAGCGCCTTCGGAGTATAATTCAAACTCGTAAGTTAGAGGACCGGTTAGGTCATCATCGGTACCGTTGGCCACGACAAGTGCGAAACCCGGACCGGTGGTAAGTATTGTATCGCTGTCCTGCGGATACTCAGCGAAAGGCGGATTTGGCGAGATATTCCCCAGTCTAAATCTTCTGGTGTCTGTCCATGAACTCGTGTCGGTTCCGATAGCCATAGCCCGACAGCGCCAGAAATAGACCGCGTCGACGCTCAGATCCTCAAAAAAGGCTGTGGCGCGCGAGTCTGTCACCGTGCTGACATCCAGCAAGCTGGTTTCGGCTGTTGCCGAGTCTACCAATTCGAACTGATAGGTGATGGGGTCGTAGTACGACAAAATCTCCTCGCAACTCAAAGTAGCAGTCCCGGTATTCTCATTTGTCGAGGTAAACAGAGCCGGCGGTGTCATAATACCGCCGGCAAAGGATTCTACAATATTCGATAGACCTGATGGCTGGCCGGCATCATCGACCGCCATAACAGCTACATAATAGGGTGCTCCCGCCTGAAGCCCCGTAAGCGTCTGTGTTTCAGCGCTACCGGCCGTCTGACAATCGTAGGTGACCAGGTTAGGATTCCAGGTACCTGCCGTAATGTCATTCTCCAAAGACCAGTCGAACTCATAGCGATAAGCTCTACCGGTAGACCCATCGTCACCGGTAGCTGTCCAGCTAAGGAGCATCTGCCCGTCCTCGCTTCCTGGAACAGCACCCAGGTCGTTAATAGGATCCGGTGGCACGTTGTCTTCGGGAAGATCGTCGGGCACCAGGATCACGCCTTCGGCATTGCGAATGTCGACCGACATAACCGTAAAGCTGCTGAGCGTACCGTCGTCATCGAGAATTCTATAGGTACCACCGAGATTGTATGTAATGGCCGAGCCGCTGCCGTAGTTGGATCCCGCGGCTCCTCTGTACAGCATCAGGGATTTGGTATAGTCACGCGAGTAGAGAGTATAGCCCTGCCCGGCGGGGTCGGTGCCGGTGGCGGCAACTTCTCGCGGTCTGAGCGGCACGCCAACATCGTACTCAATCACCGGCGACCATTTGTATGCCGTATCGTGTGCCAGGAAATCGTTGGGAGGTAGCCAGCCTTCGTTGCCGGATAGATTAAAATAACAGTGCTCGGCATCGGCCGCCATATAGTACCATACCAGCCTTTCCTTGAAGCACCTTGCCCAGCTACCCAGAGCCACCGAATCAGAGGCATAAATCATTGTCCACATAATGACGGAGCCGTTGCGCGCTGCCACGATTGTATCCATTATCTGCCAGGCATAACTGCTCCACTGGCTTCCGGTCGGCCTGAGATACCAACCTTCTCCCGCAAGGACGCCGGTTCCGGTCAGTATACAGTCCTCGATGACGTCTGATCCGAGTATCCCGTAGGCAGCAGGGTTAGCGAAACGCAATTTGTCATGATTGTTCAGGGAGTCCATCAACGCCGGCAACCAATGCTGTTGCTTGAGGTACATTAGACTGTCTCTTATCTCTTCGTGCGACATGCCACCCCAACCGACAACATCTGATGGTGCGCCCTGTGTCCATTTGTCCGGATGGAAAGGGAAGCACATCATCGATGAATAATAGTTCCACGTTGGATGATAGTAAAACGTTGCTTCGTCCTCCATGGCTCCGTCGAAATCTCCAATCGTGGAGAGATACTTGTAAGCCACATATTCCCATACTTCCGGGCGCCGAAAATCCGGAGTCGTTCTGTAGCTGGTCCAGCCGCAGTACTGAAGTTGTTCGCCGGGGCTGCTATAAAGCGGTCCATCGCACGGAGACCCGGCCGGAGCAATACTGGCGACGCCTACAGTGGAATTGACCCACATGAACATGGAGTCGTAGTCGTATCCGTGCGCATTACAGAATGTCTCCAGAAGTGTATAGTCATCACCCCGATAACTCGACATTGTCAGGTAGCGCATGGATTTTACATCTGTGCCCGCACTCTGCATTGTACTCAGAAAACTCCCCGAAGGGTTAATTGCGATATCATATTTGCGAGCCACAAAATCTGCAGCCCCTGCTTGAGATGCAGAGTATGTTAGAGTCGATGTTCGGACGTGACCGTAGTTGGGCCACGCGGCGCTGGCCGAGGCTGCTGCCGTAAGAACTACAATCAATATCAGCCTGTGTAATTTCAACATACCGCTCCTTTTTCTCTATAGATGAGTGCTTTTATATACAAGATACTCTACGTAGTAAACGTGAGGAGATTTAACATATATATTCATATTCCAAAGATCGTGCCAAGCCGCCAGTTTTTTTAAAGCGAAACCGGTTGAATCACAGCAACTTAAATTTCCGGTTCATCTCAGAAGATTCGCCTGTGCCCCCGGATTGCCACAAAAAAGTATTTTCACCGGCCGACTGGAGGGCAATCCGCTATGCGCCAGTTTCTTGCGGTTCATGTCTCCAAGTTATACAATGTTCAAACTTTGAACAGCCCAAAAATCGTTATTTGGCCAGTTTGCTCAACTGAAACATTACATCGCTGAAAATCTTGTTCCAATCGTGTTCGTGAACCACCCTCTCAAGTTTTTCAGCATCGGGCACAAATTTGCCGTTTACAGTATTTTCAACCCCTCTAATAAAGTCATCGTCATCTTTGGCGAGGTAGATTACCCCTTCCAGCCTCATAATTTCGGGCATGTCGGTGGAAACGACACGGCAGCCCGCTGCCAGATACTCATAGACTTTCAAAGGATTCACTTTTTCGGACAAACCTATTCTTCTGAAAGGATTTATGGCGCAGTCGAAGCCCTTCAGGTAATTTGGCAATTCCGCGAGTTTCTTCTTGCCGAGGAGATGGATATTTTTCTTTCCGTGAATAACCTCATCGCGGCCATGCGCCTTTACCGGCCCGACTAAAACAAGGTTATATTCCGGGTGCAGGTCGGCGATTTTTGCCATAAGATCAAAATCAATCCAGGGGGAAAGTGCCCCCACGAACCCGACTCGCGGACCCGGTATTGCCAGCACCTCGTCGGGGACTTTCGTGTCTTCCAGTTTTGCCCTGGTAAAATGCTCGAGATCGGCTCCATTGGGTGACAGGTGCATATTCTGATTGAGCGTCTTTCGAGCGTCATAGAGACCGTGCGCCGTCACAAAGACCAGGTCAGCTTCCCGCGTAAGTTCCAGGTCTTTCTCGTAGACTCGACGGGAAGCTTCCGGTGTATATCCCACCGTTTCCGAGTGTTCATCGACACAATCGTAGATCAGGGGAGATCCCTCAAAGTAACGCCGCATATCCAGAAAACGGGAGTGAGCGTGGATTACCGGCGTATAGGTAAATAGAATCGGGTTCTTAAATTTGAGCTTCCGAACCTCTCTTCTAATCGCCCTGACATAGCTATTGAAATTAGCCCGCTGGATCATTCCGATTCTGGCCGCCGGCAGTCGTCCGGGCGGTTTAAGGACAAAGAGGTTCTTGCGAACTTCTTTTATCGAACTCGAGAAAGCACCCGCGTCGGCTCCCGCACCAAAGATAGGTTCCACCGGCTCAACGTAGAGCACCCGGTTGCCCATCTCCGCCAGAATGGTCATTAGCCGTTGTTTTCTTGTCCACATGCCTTCGTAGGGCATGCTTGATACGCACACTATATCTTTGCCCGTCAATGTTGTTTCAAGCTTACCGGAGTAGCTGTTCATATAATTCCTCGTATTTTTTGTTCATTGCGCGCAGAGACCAGTTTGCCACAACATGCTCGCGCCCCCGTTGTCCCATCTTGCTTCTAAGTTCCGACGACTCAACCAACGTCGAAAGGCTATCTGCAAAGGCCGGGACGTTATCGGTATCGACCAGTAGTCCGTTTTTTCTGTCTTGTATTATATCCGGATTGCCGCCTACCGCGGTGGCCACCACGGGAAGGCCGCTCGACATCGCTTCGAGAAGTGTCAGGCTGATCCCTTCGCTTTGCGAACTCAGCACGGATATATCCACTCCTGTAAGCAGGCGGGGAACATCCATACGGTCGCCAAGGAATGTTACCCTGTCATCAAGGTCATATGCTGCGGTGAAGTCCTGTAGCGATGTTCTCAGTGGACCATCCCCGATTATTAACAGTCTTGCCTGCGGAGCCTTCTGCGCGACCAGCCGGAAAGCATCAATTAAGTACCGGTGATTTTTGACAGGAGCAAGACGAGCCACGATTCCAATGACGACCTCGTTATCCGAGTAGCCAAGCTCCCTGCGAACAGCCACGCCATCGTTGGACGGCCTGAACCGCTCCGTATCGATGCCATTATTTATGGTCATTATCTTATTTTCAGGCACACCAACCCGGGAGATGAGATATTTTCTGAGCGGTTCACTGACGGCTACGACCCTATCGGTGGCTCTTGCGGCCAGAGCATCGAGAAAGACCGTGAGCCGCGGGTCAGGATGAGTCCGCCCGTGTTCGGTGTAAACCAGTTTCACGTTGCCGATTCGTGAGCAGGCCGCAGCCACCTTGGGCCAACACCCTGAATGAGTGTGCACAATATCGCATTTGCTCCGGCGGATGAATTCGATCAACCGGCGGGGATAAATCATCGATACCCCGGGAATCATCCCAGGCACCAACTTTGATTCCACGCCGTGACCTTCCATTTTTGTCGAGAGAGCCCCCAATTCGTGCAGGCAACCCACCTTCAGGTTGAACTTACTCTTGTCATAAGCCGTGGCAAGGTTATAAATGACGTTCTCCATACCACCCGTTACGGTGGACAGCACGATATGAAGAATCGAAATCATCGTCTGCCTCTCACAATCAGTTGACTATTATCCATCTGTCTTCTCATCAAACAGTATCGGCTACGAGGGTCCGTGGACCAATTTTTCAAACATCCATCTCAGTTCAAGAAACAATCTTCTCACATATGACAATCGCCGGTGCTCAGAGTTCCCCTGACTGAGAAAATCTAATATCTCATTGGCGGGAACAAACCATCCATTGCGGGAAGCCAACTCCTGCAATCGCTCCTTTGTAGCCTGATTCACTTCGCCATTCAGGCAAAAACCTTTGCCGAAATGGGTGTAGACCAGGCAGACCCCCCGTTCACGTTCCAGTCTATCCAAATTTTCTTTAGATAGAAGTTTATTGAATGAGTCCTGGCTACCTCCATCGGAAGTATGAAACCAGGCATTCACGAAGGGTTTCTTGGGATCGAAATAGGGCATATTCGGAGTAACAGCCAACAGGTTTATCTTGTGAAAACTGAAATTGACGGAGTATTTTATTCGCTCTTGAGCGATATCACCCCAGAAGAAGTCGGACCCCGGTACGTGGCCATAATATCTTCTGTTATCCGATGTTAACCTGTAGAAAAGCCTCAATGGAAGAGAATTCAGCTTCTCGACTCCCCAGTACAAATTATCTTTATTGAAACAGTGATTGATATGGATATTCGGATAGTACCCGATTAACTCTCTGAATTTATCCAGCGATTCAATTATTTCCTGTCGGGTAGAGTCTCCACCCCGTGCTCCATGGAATGCAATTTCAAATCCTTTATCCTGAAGTCCTCTGATGAAAGCAAGGTAATCGGGATTGCTCAGCGTTTCTCCTTCATTGGGCCTGAGTTTCGGATTATTCGTAGGGAGCACCCACACGGTTTTGGTTGTTCGGATTCCCAGATCACAAAGAAGGTCATATATTGGTTTAACATTCTCAGTTGTTGACTCATCGGTGTCATCAATAATTGAGAAAGCGAACCTTGCGCCATTTGGGAACGATTCAATACTCATAATCAACGTTCTCTACATAAAGTCGTAATCAACCGTACCTACTGACTTCCGCAGTCCTCGGATTCAGTTTTGTCTCGCTGTAGGCTCCCAGATTCTATAGTGTTCACCAACCGAGACCTTGTACCAGGCTATGGCAATAGCGACATTCGTCATCAAAAAGAAGAATGGTATCCTAAACAAGGTAATCTCCTGCAGCTCCCTGACGAAGTATGCCATAACACCGGCTATATAGAATAAGTTCTGCCCTACGAAAAATACTTGATAGACGGATGATTGGCTAAGCAGCAGCGCGTTAGCTGCATACGCGAGAACAAGAAACAATGGAACCAACCATCTCAGCAGTTTGTGGTTGAGCATTTGAAAGGCAAATAACCGATACTTGAAGGGGTTCAGGATACTCTTGAATCTGAAAAGTACTCTAAGGCCATTTACAATCGTACGCACTTTCCGGTGGAACTCCTTTCGGGGATCATCGGCAACACCATAGTAACCGATAGCTTCCTGATCAAGTATGATCCGGTGTTTTCTCATCCTTGTGATTATTGGCAGATAAAAATCACTGGTCAGATCGGGATGCCACTCGTCGCAGAGCTCTTTACGAACGGCAAAAAAGCAACCACTCACGACCACCAGAGAATTGACCCGGCTCTCAAGAGCCCTCAAACTCATCTCGTATCTTACATAGGCGCCTTCGCCTGAGCTGCTATTGTCGGCATCAATAACCTGGTCAATTCCGGAGATACAGCCTATCCGGGGATCCACAAAACCGCGCACAATTTTGTTTATGGCGTCTTTTTTAAGAAGGGTGGTGGTGTCGGTCAGAATCAATATATCGCCGTTAGCAACAGCCACTCCCTGCCCCTGACTGAAATCCTTGCCGCTTCTCGTCGGTAAGGCCAGCAATCTGACGTTTTTATATGAGAATGATTGTACGATATCATTCGTTTCATCGGTTGACCCGTCGGAAACAATAATGATCTCCATATTTTCAGATGGGTAGTCGACACCGAGGGTATTATCGATTTTTGCCCGTATATTTGCCCCTTCGTTATATGCCGTGATTATTATACTTACTGGGGGCGTAAATGGTCCGTTCTCATTTTCAGGCTTAGAAAAGCGGGAGAGAACCCACAGAAAGAGATAATAGCCGACATACGTCCATACCACCAAAAACGATGTTACCCAGAAGCATCCTTGCCAGATTGTCATAAAGACCCCATACAAGAGATATTGAAAGCGCATCCGTCAGAAGGCCGTACGGGAGCCCCTGAGTCTCGTGGGCAGGCGGGTTGTCTTATCAATCTTTGTATCAAATTGTGAACTCCCTTGCAGAAGGAACAATGTCATCAATTGTATGACTGTTCCAATACTTCCCTGTAAATATCAAAGGTTTTTCGGGCACATACTTTTATGTCGTAATCGACAAGAAGCTTCTCCCTGAGGCCGATACCGAACTGATCTCTTAGCTGAGGTGACGCGACCATCTGAGCAATTGCATCAGTCAGTTGATTCAGGTCACCCGGTTCCACGAGGAGGCCGTTTTTAGAGTCATCGATGATCTCGGCAATCGATCCCACTCTGGAGGCTATGACCGGCTTGCCCGATGCCGCCGCCTCAAGCAAAGTCAGCGGAGTCCCTTCGGTGAGAGAAGGCAGGCAAAAGATATCGAGGGCATTATAAAAGGGACGCATATCGCAGAGCACACCGGGTAGAATAAGTTGTCCGGCCAAACCGCAATCCCGCGCGGTCTCGATAAGCAAATCGCGGAGCGGCCCGTCGCCCGCGACAGCAATCCTGACGCGAGCCTTCTGAGCGGGATCAAGCCGGCCGATGGCCTTGATCATGTTGGCCTGTGCTTTTTCCGGTGACATTCTGCCGGCGGTTCCTATGAGTGTGTCGTTCGGCCCCAGACCCCACTCCTGCCGGAGAGTGTCGTTCCCGTCAATCGAGAAGTGGTCAAAATCGATTCCATTGGGAATCAATTCCAGTCTATTTGCGCGAATTCCCGATCTGACCAGACTGTCCCGGACATTATCCGAGACGCAAATCACCTTTTTGGCCCGACGAAGAAAGAGACGACCTATCTTTTCGTTTCTGCTGATATTTGCGTCTGCGGCCGTAAAACCATGAGCAGTTGCCATCATCGGTACACCCGTTCTCAGTGAGGCAAAAGCGCCCACAATATCGGATTTGTAGCCGTGCGAATGTATTAGTTTCACGTCGTGTTTTTTAATGATGTCAACCATCGCCCCGACATCACCCCAGTCCCATCTCTTGTAGATTTTGATTTGATCAACGACGGTTCCCGCCTGTTGCGCCATCTCAAGAAACGTCGTTCCGGCTCCATCGCTTGCTCGAACAAACGATGTCACTCGCTGTTCGCACGGCGATATGGCTTGCTGCGCCAGCAGGTTTAATACTACCCGGGCTGATCCGGCTATATCCATAGCGGCGATCAGATGCATCACAACCGGTTTTTCAGTTCTCAACATGTCATCGCATTCCTGTTGCACAACGCTTTTGTAGATTCCGTTCAACCGGGCGCCGATAATGTCCCATGAGTATTTTTGCTCAACGAGCCGCCGCCCGTTAAGTTCAAGTCTATTTCGCAGGGTAGAGTCTTTTAAGAGTCGCACAACCTGCCGGGCGAATTCCTCCGGTGTATTGCCGATCAATATATTCTCGTCGGGCGTGACCTCCAGGCCCTCGCAACCTACCGAGGTGGATACGACTGCTTTGCCGCAGGCCATAGCATCAAGTATCTTCAACCGCGTACCGCCGCCAACCCTGATGGGAACTATATACACCGCCGCCTGACGCATATACTCTCTGATATCATCAACGAAGCCATGTATCTTAATATTCTCTTTGGTTTTCGCGATCTCTACAAGTCTGGTCGGGGGATGGCTGCCGAGCACATCCAGGCAGACTGATGGAACGTCCTTTTCAACCAGTGGGGAAATTCCTTCGGCGAAAAACTCCATAGCATCGGCATTTGGATACCAACTCATCCCGCCGGCGTATATCAGCCTCTTCGAATCCTCAGGAGAGGGTAACGGCGTGAAGTATTCGATATCGGTGCCGTTGGCGACCAACTCGTATCTCGCGTCGGGCGCCATCTTTCGAAAAATGTCGATATCAATATCCGAAACGCACACGTTGGCATCGAAACGTTTCAGATATTTCTTTTCGTACCTGCGCAGCTTGTAAGATTGCAAAAGCAAATACAGCTTGGCCAGGGGATTGTTGCGTATTCCCGGCCCGGCGATGGACCAAAATTGATTCGACATTGTGATGATTGAGAACTTTTGGCAGTTCTCCCGTCATCTCACTGTAGGCGGCGATATCGACTGTATCGACATGCACAAGGTCAAAATCGTTCTTCGCTATCAACTGCTTTATCTCGTCACCCATGGCTTGCGAATGGAATTTCCACGCCGTAAACGGAGCGCTGGAAAAAACATTAAAAAGGAGAGTGGAATACCACTTCAGCGCACTGTAATCGCTCGGAATATCGAAAACCTTGATATATTTACAGTATGGCTTCAGTGCCTCGATACTCTCCGAAACCTTCTGTTGGTCCGGTAACAAGACCCTCTGATTGAACGTCACGAGGTAAATCTCATTTTCTTTGGCGATCTGCCTGATTAAATTGTAGTCTCTTTGCAGATGCCCCGCCGTAGGCGGGTAGGGCACGAAAAAGCATACAAACAGAATTTTCATATAGAACCTCGCGCTTATCTTTTTCTAAACCGGGACAGCCACAGCAACCGGGAAAGCTCCCTTACAACGGGGCCACTGTTTTTCATGGAAGCTTTCGATTTGAGTCCCTGTATTTCTTGAAATTCTTATGAGCTGACCTTACAGCGCTCAGAGTTATAGGTGGGTAGTGATTTCCACCTTTACTTTGCTTATCAGTGGGGATATCGACCCCACTGATAATCTTCTCCAAAACATCAACAAAACCCTTAGAACCTTGAAAACTGATATTTGCCAGAGTCTGGGAAAAATCGTGGTTGTGGTCGATTGGTACGTGTTTCTGGAGAAGGATGTCGCCAGCATCCGCCTTTTTTGCCACCACATGAATGGTAAATCCGATTTTTCCGAAATCATTATTACGCATTGCCCAAATTGGGCAGTCTGAGCCCCGGTAAAGGGGAGATAATCCTAAGTGCCTGTTGATGGCTTTGTGTTTTGCCAATCCGTAGAGGCATGATTTCAAAATCGGTGCGCCTGCGATCAATATATAGTCTGGAACAAAATTTCTTACAAACGTCAGGGCTTTCTCAGAATGTGGATCGCTAAAATCATCGTGAATAATAGTCTTTTTCATATTTTGGATGACTTCATCAGTTATATCCGGGAATGGTTTCACCTTCGGATCTTGATAGAATTTTCTGAAAAGACGTGCTTGAAAAAAGTCAAGCAGGTATATCAATCCACGTTTCTTATAAAGTCTCTTTAATACACGTAACTTCTCACCAAATGTTCTTCCTTCTATGTTCAGTATGCCGACCTTCTGGTTCTTACTGTTGAGAAATTTAGCAAGAAAATAGGCTTCGGGAAGGTTGCCGGTTGTAATTATAAGGAATGAATGTACAGTCTCTGTCACCATAGTATTTCTCTCAGCTAAAGGTCGTACATCATACTTCATTGCTACCGTTATCCGACTGTCCCCGTCATATCTACAAGAAAGTCGCAGACTTGTCTTATGTCTCTCTCACTAATCTTATGGTGAACAGGCAACGTAACGAGCTCTTTCGCCAAATTTTCTGCTTCAGGGCAAGATGCCACGCTATCAGCCATGTAGGGTTTCAACGCGCCGATTGAACTGACCGTTCCCGGATACATCGCCGAAATTCCCAGATTGTGCCCTTTTTCCAATATATATCGTCTTACATCAACATTTGTCAACTTTACAGGAAATCTTATAAAAGCCGGCTTCGCTTTCGCCACGGGAGTCGGCAAAGCTATCGATTGTGCTCCTCGTAAGCGAGTCTCATAGAGAGTGGCGCACCGGTTTCTGCTCTCGACAATTTTAGACAGGGAGTCCAGCATCATCATTCCCCGCGCCGCCAGATTTTCAGCCAGTCTTGTCGCCGGAAAGGATGAATCGAAAACGGTATTCCCCAGTTTTAACAGCGGCAGAGAATCCGGTACCCAGTAAAGGTACCGGCTGAACAGAATCTTGTAAGCCGCAAGCTGCAGTTTCACCGCGATGTCTCCAGCCGATGGAGTGAGGCACTCCTCACGGTAAATCTTTTCGACGTTATTTGCGAGATCGCTGTTTCTGATAAGAGCAGCTCCCCCGTGAAGGGTGGTGATAGTCTTGCCTCTCCCGAAACTTAATATCCCTACATCACCGTATGAGCCAAGCGGTTGACCATCTATGGCGGCGCCCATACCTTGTGCGGCATCGTCTATAAGAATGACACCCTGCTCATGGCAGATCCTTTCGGAGTTATCAATCGCCCCGGGGATTCCAAACAGATGAGCGTGGATTACTGCCAGCGTGCTGTCGTTGACCGCCTGTTCGAGAGCGCCCGGCGCAAGGCTGAGGGTGTTCGGGTCAATATCGACCGGGTGTACTTTTAATCCGGCCTTTACAATCGCCGATGGTACCGACCAGCAGGTGTAGTCCGGCACGATGACTTCTTGCTTGTGAGGGTGGAGCGCTCTGGCCGCCTTAAGCACCAGGTAAAGGGCCGATTTGCCTGAATCGGTAAGATAGGTTTTACATCCGAACATCTCGCTCAGCGACTTTTCAAATGCTCCCGAATCGCAACCTCCGGTTCCGAGGACAAAGCCCCATGTGAAAGGAATTCCGGTTGGTGGTAAAGTGCTAAACATTATCTCTCACGGAAGTTTCGTTACTATTCGAGGCCCAAGCAAATTCGCAAGCGAAAGTGGCAGTTTTCGCCAGATTGATATGGCAGCTTTGAACCTGGGATTGTTGGGATTTAGCTCAGGGAGAGCATCAATACTCAGCAGACTATACTGCCATCTTTGCGGTTCGGGATTCTTGACCCATTGTTTTTTGAAGTGATACGTGCCGGCATCGAAAGTACTGCGGCCAAAATCGAATGTCCGCGAGCCGCGCTTCGCGCAGTGCTTGATAATATCCCAGTACATCAGGTTGTTGGGGCAAAGCTTGAGATACTTTCGATAAGCAGACGCCGACGGAACCGCCGAAAAATCCTGGTAGTGAATTATCATAGCACCGGCAATCGGCTCTCTGTCAAGTCTGACCAGCGCAAACTCGCAGTCCCGGTCTAACCGACGAGATATTTCGACAAACAATGATTTGGGCCAGACCGGGGTACCGAGGTCACGCATATTGTATGAAAAGATTCTGTAGAATTCGTTTATCAACTCAGGACCGCCAATTTCGGTGGTCAGACCCGATTTTTCCGCCTTGCGAACTTGATTGCGCGCCTTGGCATCGAATGACATCCAGGTGGCTTCCTCACCATCACCGAGAGATAGATGAAAAGCGTACTTATCCGTTTTCTCCACCAGTCCTTCAAGGGGTTGCTGTACCGCCCGCATCTCCAGAAAACGGCACCGCTTCTCTTTCGCCACGGCCGATGCCCGGTCGACAAGAGCGCCTGCGATTGCGCTGCTGTCGGCGAGAGGTCCTCCATAGTCCAACCATGGCAGCGATATGAGAAATCTGCCGAACAGAGTGCTGCTCATGAAAAAGCTCGGCAACACACCCACAATCCTGCCGCCCTGCTCGGCTAAGAAATAGTATGGCTCCGCTCCGAATGATTCGGAAATGATCTCACGCCAGTGCCACCGGTGTCCGTAGGTGCGGAAAGCGGAATTGTCCACATAGTCGCTCCATGCCTGAGCATCATCTTCCGACGCCAGGCGTACTGTCGGGCTGGTAATGTTCTTATCGAACTGGTTCATTCTAACTCTGTTCGGATATATTGTCGTCTTTCGGTGACAATTCCTGCCCATCCTCAGTTACTTTGGTTTCAGCCGATGAAGACACTATCTGCTTCACCACTTTGGCCGGATTTCCGGCAACAACACTCATGGGCGGTACGTCTTTGGTGACCACCGAAGACAGCGCCACAACCGATCCCCGGCCGACAGTCACACCTTTGAGAATCACCGCATGGGAGCCTATCCAGACATCATCCTCAATCGTTATGGGGGCAACATCCTCCTTCCCGACCGGTAGATTCTGCCTGCGGGCTTCCGGGTCGATAGGATGGTTGTTGTTGTCATAAAACTGAGCTCCGGCTGCGATTAGAATATTGTTGCCAAGCGTAATTCGCTCGGCACAAGAGAAGAGTGTTGCATAACCGACATACACATTATCTCCGATCTCTATCGTCGGATTCGGGTTAGCTTTGTATGAGACAATGAACGTGGCGTTGCCCCCGATTCGCACTCTATCCCCGATTGAAACCGTACCGTAGCCCAGGATCAGTGGGAAGTTGGTTTCAAAGTAAAGCGCCCCGTCCCACATGGGCACACCGGTAGCGGAACATCGGCTCGTAGTAGAAGAATTGCTTCAGTCTTCTCCATATCATCAGGCGCAGGTTTCGTTCGTTGAAGAAGACAGCCCCCCACACCGAGGCAAATGGTAAACGTATATTGCGCAATCCGAGTGCGGTTCGGTAAATTGCCCGGTGGTACCATTTATCCTGACGCCTGACAGCCAGCGCAAAATTTTGAATAAACCCCATGGTTGCTCCGTTCGTTATAAGGTTGAGCAATCAGTCGGATTTTGTCCCGACTGATTCCTCCATTTTTTCCCGGAAGGCAGCGTTAATACTGTAAAGACTGACGGTCGCTGCGACCAGGAAATAAAACATATGATTAAAAGCCTGTGTTAAAAAGAACGCGCATATGCCGAATCCAATCAGGCTCGACATAAAAATCGTGGCCATTTTTTCAATCAGTACAAGCCTGGTTGCACCGGCGCCGATCCGTAATCTCTTGAGTTGTATAAGACACAGAGAAATACAAATACAAGTAGACAGCTAAGCCGATCACGCCTGTCTCGCCGCCTATCTGAACCAGAGTGTTGTGCGGTGCTATCCATCGGTTGCTGTTGAAACCAGGCGGCCGATAATGAGTCCCGAAAGCGGTCTCGAAGCAGCCGACACCTACTCCCGTAAGCGGTCTGGTGGCCATCATCTTCAAACCGGCCTTCCATGCATAAATCCTTCCCATAGCGGAATCATCCTGTTGATACTCGCCTATGGTCATGTAGCGCTCGTTAACATTCGATGGAACCAGCGCGACAAAAAGTAGCGCGGCCAGAACCAACACGATAACACCAGCCGCCTTGTTACGCCCGCGAAGCAGGTATACAAACATGACCGCTACTAAACCCAACAGACCACCTCTCGAACCTGTTGAGATAACTCCAATCGACAGGACCGCGATTGTTCCCCAGTGGAGCAACCATCCCATCAGGCCACGCTTCCTGCCCAACAACCAGAATCCGGCAAGGGGGATACCGGTAACCAAAACCAGCGCGACGTCATTGGCGTCTCCAAAAAGACCGGCGCCAATAGTCGAGGCTCCCCTGACATCGCCTGAAAAGAAAGCGACCGAGAGCCGAGATGCTCAGTATCATTATGCAGACCAGAGTCACCAGTGAGATTAACCTGAGTCGCGAATAGTCCCGGACGATGTTCACAAAGACAAAGTAGAAAACGATAATTTTGAGAAAATCCAGCGAGACCTCAAGCGATTTCGAAGGCCAGAATGAAAATGGTATCGATATGAACAGAGTCGCCGCGAAAATCAGAAGCAACAGCATCTGTTTGCTGCCGAGCACAATTTCCCTGGTGAACAGGTATCTGAAGATGACTGCCAGCAAAGTAATCCGCCGATGATTTTTGCCAGAGGTAATGCCGCTAGTGACGGAATGCTGTCGGCCGGCCTGAGAAAGCTGAGAACCACAAACAACGAGAGCGCCGCCATCGGTCTGGTCAAGAGAAGTATAATGCCGGCCGGAAGAAATATTATTCCAAAGACAAATACGGGGTTTATAAAGACAGACAGGACACCAACAATAACCGACATCAACAGCAAAAGGAAATACTGAACATGCTTGGACTTCAGTATCGAAATTGTTGTCTTATGTTCTCTCTCAACGGAGAGATTGTTTGCTTCTGTCATTTAACTCTCACAACCCGCGTAAAAGGCAGTCCTCTTCGTACCTCGTCCCAGGGATGGTAGGTCATTCAATCGTATTCGTGCTTCCGACCCGGCCCTGCTGGAGAAGATACATCTCACCTATACATCACTACTATCGGACCTTTGGCAGGAGCGGTCAACCATAATCTGATCCGGCTGCTTGTCGCCCGGTCAGCTCAGGCCGACAACACAATGCGTTGTCCTTCAATAGCGTACCGCCACCTTTCCTTCCTAATATTCGCTGCTCTCGCCGCACAATACACCGATCTACTGGGGCATTTAATCCTTGCTACCAAATGTAACGATAACCTACGTGCTCCGGATGTGGGCACGACGAAGTTAGTTGCGAATCACCTTGAATGACCCTACAAGAGCTTGAAGAAGGCATTTGAATAATTACGCAGCCGCTGAACAACTGCCCGGATTTGTTTCTTTGTCTGACTGCCCAAATAAAACTGTGCAAATTCAAGTTCTACCTGTCTTGTACCAAAAGCCGACTTAAACTTGGCCAGGCCAGAGTCGAGCCGATCAACCCCCCCGATATTAAATGAGTTGCTGCCCCTCTTCTTGGAAAGCTTCGAGGTTTCATGCCACAGAAAATGCGACGCACCGCACTTCATCCCGTCCGCACGGTGCCGCAGAGTGCCGGATGTTCTTCGGGGCGCTAAGCGCACCAAAATGGACGACCGGACCTTGTCGCCGAGAACCGCCTGAAAGAGTTCTCCAGCCCCGGATTCGAGATAGGTCATATATTCCTGATAATAGGAGTCATCCTGAATTTTCTCCCCTCGTCTACGGCGACGATCTTTCGATTCGCCTGTAACTCTATAATGCTCACGACACGCCTGCTCATCTTTACTCCGGCTAATCTTTAAACCGGTTCTGGTACCAAGATTGACGGTTGTCCGATGTCTCGGAGTCAACTTCTTCCTAAGATCACCGTCTTGCAGATCAATTATGTATTCCCACCTACGTTTGCGAGAAACCTGACCGGGCAAAAAAGGAATATTTACTTCTTTTGAACCGAAACTGTTGATATGTAAATCCGAAATTTTGTCTTGAGAGCAGAATTTCAGCAGTCCGTCCCAGAAGACAGAGTGGCGGGCCTCTTTGGGAAAGTGAAGAAATTGAATTAATCATCAAAGTCCGACTAAAGTGCCCGGAGTGGATCAACGCGGGACAACCACAGATCAGCTGATCACCCCTGTAAATCGACAGGAGACAAATCCTATAGTCCTGCCTTCGCATAGCCTCAAGGTATTCCAGAGTGAAAAATCGGATCTCCCCAACACACGCGGCTTCTCTCCGGCACATATCATCCGAAGGGTCAAGTTGAGCACTAAATTCTACAGCCACAGTTTCACCTCTTTCCATAAACGTCTGAGCTAGGTGAATTGTGCCTGTGGTTAGGAAAATCCTGGTCTTCGAGTAGCTGTGATAGGGCACAAAGAGGGGGCATAATTTGTCCCGGATTTCAGAGGAATTGATAGCGTAAATTGAGACATTAAGTCTCGCCTCGTTGTGTCAGAAATGGAATTTCAGCCTGCGCGCGCGAAAATGTGAGGGGCCGCCTTTGACGATTGGACCGGCACTGTAATGAAACAGTCACCGTTTCAACAGGCGGAAATCGAAGACGACAGATGGTTGTCAGATTTGAATTTTTTGGGTTAAACCACAACTGTCCAGTCATAAATTCCCGTCTTTCAGCCTCACGATTCCCTGACAGCTTCATCCGAGAGCCTCATAAGCTGGCATATGAGGCGACACATGAACATCTAGGTACAAATTGCACCTATAGCATCCAGTTAACGCATTTTCTCCTGAAACAAACATGGACTTACTGTCTCGGAATCCTCCGCAGGAGGCGGACGGCCGCCCTCAACTGCTTTTTTAGCCGGCTGCCGAAGAAAAATTCTGCGGACTCCAACTCAACAATCCTTGGGCGGAAACCGGCCTTGAACCTCCCCAGGCCAGAATCGGGCTGATCGGTACCTCCCATATTAAATACTTTGAGCCCTCTTTCTTGCGAGAGTCTCATTATCTCATACCACATAAAATGAGCGGCGCCACACTGCATGCCGTCTTCACTGCTTCCAGAAGTGTGCCCGTAAACACTGACTTCCGATTTGAGCATCAGCATGGATGAGAGAACCTTCTTATTGTGAATGACCTGAAAAAGCTCGCCGGCGCCGGAGTTCAGAAAAGTCATATATGTTTCCACTTTATCATGACCGTCAGTAGTCTCTCCGCGCTTGCGACGTCGTAGCATTGAGGCGCCGCAAACTCTTATGTGTTCCCGACAGGCCGATTCACCGGATGTCGACAAAAGTCTGAGACCAAGCTCCTTACCTCTGGTGATATTCCGGCGGTGATTTCTCGATAACTGCTTCCACAGGTCCACATCTCGAAGATCCAGTACATACTCCCACCGGTGTTTGCGGGTGACATCCCTGGACAAAGGTGGAATGTCAACCACTGTGGATGCATAAGCTGTTTATAAACAAATCAGAGACTCTGTTTCTGCAGCAAAACGTCGTCAGACCCCGCCAGAAAACAAGGTGGTATTCGCCTTTGGAAATATCGGGAAGAGAGCATATCTGCAATGCTCGGCTCATGATCCCTGATTGAATAAGACACGGGCAGCTAAACACAAGTTTGGTGTCGTCGAATACCGACAGTAACCAGACCTGGTACCCTTGCATACGCATCGCCTCTGCGTAAGCCCACGTATAGAAGGGATTGGCCGGATTCAAACTGGCCATCTCACGACACATTTCCTCTGAAGGATCAATCAGAGAGCGAAACTCTACTGCCACAGATTCATCCCCAATTTACTGGACATTCCCGGTAAAATCTGTATCCATCGCCACAGAACGCCCCTTGTATGAAAATAGCTGCCTCCGGAGAGCACGCAAATAAAAAAAAAGATACGGTCAACAACGGATCAGTCCCCCTTAATTCGCCTAAGGAGTCGGGGAATCTCTTTGGGGGACTTCAGGAACTCCATAATAACCCGTTTCTCATTTGGCTTAAACCAGCCCGGCACGAAAAGGATCACCAGATAGACCAAAACGATCAGTACCTTAACGGCAAGGGTGTAGGCTAGATTTCCCAGGTCCAGATATAATGACCCTATCACGAGTCCGGTGGCGAGCAAAGTGGCGATAGTGAGCCTTCCCCACTCATAATCGATACGAAATTCTCTCTGCGAGAACCAATACGACGTCAGAAATCTTACAACAAATGCGCCAATGGTTGCCATGGCGGCGCCGAGCGCTCCCCAGCGGGCTATCAGGACAAAGTTCAGTACGACATTGACGACGACCGCCATAAGTGTTGAATATGCCAGTAAACGCGTTTTCTTGCTGATTAAAATGCCGCAACTGGCGAAACTCTGCATGCCAAAGAAAATATACGAAAGACAGATCAGGGGTACCAGCGTGTATGAGCGCCAGTAAGTCTCGGGCGCGACCAGTCTGATAATCTCGGGTATGAAAACGGAGAGAACAAAGCAAAACAGAATTGATAGGAATGTCGAGTATGTAAAAATGTCTCTGAAGGAATTGCCGGGCATCCTCGCGTTTGGCCACGGCGAACATCTCTGCCATCCAGAACTGGTGAAAGGGCACTATCAACAGCGCCGAGACTATCATCCCGAATTTGTAGGCCAGCGAATAAATTCCCACCTCGGTCAGGTCCGCAAAGTGCTTGAGAAAATACCGATCAGAATATGTGAGGACGAAGGCTCCGAGGTGTGAGAAGATCAGCGGATATCCGAATCTGAAGAGATCCTTCAAGCGTACGAAAGAGAAATTAAAACCGGTATCACGCAGTGTTACCACCGTCATGTAAATGCCTATCAATACCGATGCTATCAGCCCGCTGTAAAGAACCCCAAGAACGCCATAACCCAGCACGACGATGAAATAGATGTTCAGCGAAAGCTGGATGATCAGTCTTACCAGATTTACAGTGACAAAGTAGACACTCCTCTGCTGTGCTCTCAAGTATGTCAGCGGTATCTCGATTCCCGATGAAAAAACCATGCTGATAAACATGATCTGGAAATAGTAGGTCAGGTCTTTGGAGCCGAAGACCAGCTTCGAAATAAAATCGCTTCTGAGGGTAAGCAACCCGAAGATTATCAAAAAGCAGACAATGCTGGCAATGAGAGCTGTGGAAACTACCTCGTTTTGTCTTTCCCGATCGTTGAAATCATAATAGAAGCGCAGCACTGCCTGGGCTAAACCAATGCCAATCAAAATAGCCAGGACGTCGGTGGTTGTTGAGAGCAACTCCAGGGTGCCATAGTCAGCCGGAGAGAGATAGTGAGTGTATATGGGGATCATCACGAAGCCCACCAGCTTCGATATCATCACTCCGGCAACATAGATGGATGAATGCCCTAGTATCTTGCGATAACTGGTCTTTTCCGATATCACGTTTAGGGGCGTCTCAGAGCGCATTCTTGCTAAAAATCCCGCTTTGTGTCGGTATAAGCCGCTATGGCGTCCATAAAGAATTTGGTCGCCCAGTTAAGGTATTCAAACCGGCCATATTCGCCATTGATGGGGAAAGATCCCTTTATGCCTCCCCTTATCCCCGCATTAGAGGATTTCAAGTCCTGAGTGGAACAAACAAATCTTATCGCTCGATCGGCACCGTCTATAAATCCCTTATCCGCGGTGAGCGTGTAAAGCTTCGACCAAATAATCGCCATCTGGCACGCGCCGGTCAAACAGTTATAGGTTGCCCCTGGATTCCATTCGCTATCCAGTCTGCCGGGAAGAAAACCGTTCGGGCGAAGGGTTCCGAGGACCATTGTTGCAGAGTTCAAGGCGGAAGCTATAAATCTGTCATTTTGGGTTGCGAGGCCGACCTCCAGAACGCCGCGTATAGTATAGGCAATTGTGTGTGTCAGAGGCCGCGAATTCTCAGTTAGACAATTGTCGTCGAACCAGCCTCTATCATTCATCTTGGTCAAGGCCCATTCAATGTTCTTAATCGCACCTTTGCGAAAACCATCATTATCCAGCAATTCGCCTCCCAGGTAAAGCGCCCAGGCCGTACGCGTGTTATACGTGTTCAAGGCGTAGGTCGATACGATGGAACCATGTTTCCTCCAGGCTCCATCCTCGTCCTGCGAATCCAGAAGCCATTGACAGGCTCTCTTGGCAGCTTCCCGGTATTTTTCGTTTTGGGTCTCACGGAACACAGCAATCCAGCCGAATATAACTTGCCCGGTGTTGAATATTGTGGGAACCTTCGGCTCGGTAGCAACGGTTCCTGCCGGAATACCGCCCTCAGGGAACTGCTGTGCCAGCAACCAATCGGAGGCTCTGACGCACCGTTCAAGTAGCTGTTGGTCGCCCGTACGATGATAATGATCGATCAAGGTCGGTATGATATAACCGGTGGTCTCGGGATAAGATGGTTCCCAGCCGGTGATCAGGCTGAACGCACGAGCAAAACCGTCGTCAGGTGTTCCGTCCTGGGCACGACACAGCCACAGCGCCGCCTCAGAAGCGTGGGTTTCCAGACTGCCGACAGGGCTCCGGCTGATATTCAGCCTGTCCCATAGAATCATTCGGTACAAACCGAATCTGCCTAGGCGTTGGATCTCTTGATTAGTTTTGCTTCCCTCTGTATACATGATAGAACCTTTGCAAATAGCTGTTCACGCCACTCCCAATTTGTATAGCTGTGATTGCTGTCTTTAAATACGGTTTTCTCCCAACGACCCTTGTATTTCTCCAATATACCACGTCCGTGATCAGGTTCAAAATAGGTCTCGAAATCGACGGTGATTGGGTCGTTTTCCGCAAAGAGCAGATAAGCACTTCTGCTTGACTCGAAATATGCGGACAATTTGTCCAAAAGATCATCATTAAAATTAAAAGCCTCTGCCACCTGGTTTTTTTCGCTGGCCGAATTGGATTTTCCTTTCGGCCGAAGGCGCGAGGTGAACGTCCTGAGTACCTGAATAATGGCCTTGTAGTCGGACTTGAAAGCGAGCAACCGAAGCCAGGAACGTGGCGAGAATGCCTTCCTCAGGTATGCTTCGTACAGGAACTTCAATTGCCAGGCGTCCATCTTCCCTTGGTTTTGTTGTCTCACCAGTGATGAATCGAGGGCCGTAGGAAAATTGATCAGGATAGTGGACATAACCTCCGGACTCTTCAGGGCGGTGTAAAGGGAACTGTTGGAACCACCGCAGAGACCGCATAGCACAAATCTGGTGCAGCCTGTTTTTGCTTTTGCCATGTCGATTGCCTGTAAGGTGTCTTCAGTGAACAGGCCCCTCTGAATGAAGCCATTTATATCCGCATGCTGCTCGTGGTAGGCTCCGGTTGGGGACAGACGGCCACCCGAATCGCCACAGCCGTGATAGTCGTAGCGCATAACCGGATAACCACGAGTGGCCAGATAGTCGGCCAGGGCCACATAAATGCGACCGTATCCGATTCTATTTTTCAACCCCGCGGACAAAAGGATGATTGCCACCTCGCTATTGTCCTCGATCTGCGGGAAATGAATCATGCCGTACAATCGGTTGCCATCGCTGGTGAAGCTGACCGGCTCTCGCTCGATTTTTGTCCTGTTTTCAGACATGGGCAGCTAAAAACTCCATTGATTGCTCAAACGGCCCTTTGGGCCTGACAGCATAGATGGGAGTCAACTTCCAAAAAACCTCGCTCTTAACCCTTATAATTTTTAGTCTATCCGGGTCAGGCTTCAGAGATTCCAGAAACGTTGTCCATCGCCTGCTATCTTTGTCAGCGCGCGGATCCAGATCCATTACCAGGATTTTCCCGCGGCACCTGTTCAAGTTCTCAGCGAATCGGTCAGATGAAATATATTGGTACCATTGAAGATTCAGGCCATAGCCGTCAACGTTGATTACCTCTCCATCCTGCATCTTTTTAACCAGGACCTTGCGGTCCTCAACTACTTTGCGGTACACAATAAGCTGGTTTGTGAGATTTGACCTGAGGATCATTTCCGCATAGTTCTTGCTGTCGACTTCGGGAGCCCACAAAAGATGAAATTCCGGGTCAATTTTACCGCCAACGGCGGCAGTTACGGCCAGGTTACACCCGAATCGAACACCCAGTATCCCGGCTCTGGAAATTCCGGACTTCCCATGCAGTTCCCGATAAGCGAAAGCTATATCGGCGGCGGTATCCTCGGGGCTGAAATCCGAAAAATCACCCTCCGATTCACCGTGTCCGCGGTAGTCAAATCGAAGCACCCCGAAACCGGCTTCAGAGGCCAGGTTGGCAAAATTGACCATCGCCCGACGAGAATCCTGTTTCTCCTCGAACATGGCGTCACAAATCAATATGCCTGTGCCGTTGGCCTTTTTTTCGGCTGGTGGGTGGTAGGCAAAAAATACCCGGCATCCATCCAGCTCGCCAAAATACTGCTGCTGTATTACTGCCATCTTTTTTATAAGTTTGGGTCAATTACCCCGGATTGTCATCTTAGTCTATACTTCGTCATTTCTTGATATATCTTTGACCCCCGATTTGGGGGGCCGGAAATCTGCGGATGGCGAAGTTGAACAGCCGGTATTGCGCTGTGCGCTCATTATACGTTTTGGTGGAGACTTTTCAGACCGGATTATCATAAGCTACGACAGTAAACCAGTCTGGTGTGTCTCTAAAAACTCCCTGCGTTGCTGCCGGGTAAACCAGGCTCTCAAGGAACGCCCTTTCATTACTCCGGACCGCGATAGTATGATATTTGGATAAGCGTCTATGTCAACACCTTTTTCCGGCTGATCCTGCGTGGGCTTCTGCCGCGCCATAACATAATAGGCAAACATTGAACAGCCTGGATAGTTCCCCGGTCACTCACTACGGTGGCACTATGTGGTTTATTGGGAGTCAGTTGAAAAGGATAGCCGGTGATACGGGAGCTATTTCTCGAGCCGGAAATCATCAAAGTATAAAACCGCCGGCTCCGATATTTCCGGAGCGAAAACATATACGCTCTGGATCGCAGTAATATCCAGATCTCTGGTAGCCGGACTCTTTCTGATATCATCAACCGGAATCCTCACTTGATTGAGTCCGGGAGCTATGGGAATTGTCCGGTTGAACCTGTCGGAGTATTCCCGGTCATTGTGGTAATCGTCGATTGTCACGGCAATCTTCAGGACCTGCTCCAATTCCGAATAAACCGAAAATGAAAAGAGAGTGTAGCCGGACCAATCCGGAGAAGGCTCTTGCAGGTAAAGAGTAGGATACCTGAGCGCCTTGAACGTTACGCGGCCGACTTTCTCCCCGGTGTTGGTCGTCCAGCCCGGCGGCACATCGGCTATTTCCAACTCCGCTCGACGAACCGACACCAACGCCCGGTCCCAGTAAGATTCGAATGTATTGATTTCGGGAAACACCCCGTCGCGGTGCGACATTGCCGCCATCCAGTAAAAAACAGGAACCCATACAGCGAGAAAAAGACCGACAGACGCCGCAATTATGACAGGTCTTACTATTCCACTGAATCTTGTCCAGAGATGTTTTAGCCTGGTATCAAAAACCATTGCAGCGCTGAGAAATGTCAGGGCGCCTACAACGTCACGCGCGAGATCCCATATATCAGCATCACGCGGTCCGACTATTTGAATATACTCACTTATGACACCAAGGCCACAGGTGACAAAAAAAGCTATTACATAGTGATGCAGACGGTTGTTTATGATCCGTGGAAACAAGTTGATTGATAAAGCAAGCAGGACAAGCGAGAGAATACCGAAATACGGCGTGTGCCCGGCGTTGGCTATCTCTCTCCAGACGGGTGTGTTGTAAGGAAGTATGAATCTGTCAAGGACGACCAGAAGACCGGCTACGACCGATAAAAGTACTACCACTATTGCGAGGTTACTTCGTTTCATTCTGCTAAAGAAGATCTTTCGCTCTGTTAAAGTCAACAAGCATCGACTGCGCGCTCTAAAGCCGAAGAAACCCCGAAAAGGAGCCGTGGGTTCCGGGCGGGATAAAAAAGGGGACGCGGCCGCGGAGCCGGTCCCCTGGCAAGCTACCAAGTAACAACTATTTTAACAGTACCATTTTCTTACTGTCTGAGAATTCCTCCGCCAGGAGTCGGTAGAAGTACACGCCGGTAGCTGCGCTCTGTCCGTTTGATCCCCGACCGTCCCAGGTTATGGTATGATAACCGGCCGATAACCGGCCGTCGACCAGAGTCGCCACCTTCTGACCGACGGCATTATACACGTTGAGGCTGACTTCGCAGGAGGTAGGGAGACTGAATGAGATTTCGGTGGTCGGATTAAAAGGATTAGGGTAGTTCTGGCCAAGATCGAAATTGTCGGGCAGTAGGTCGGATTCGTCATCGATACCGGAAATAATAGAGAGTTTGGATACGGCCGAATCGAGGTTCGAGATTTCCGATGGGTTACCGGCGTCATCGTATGTCACGATAGCTACATAGTACATTTCACCGGGACTCAGGTCACACAGAGTATGGGCCTGTTCGTCACCGCAGGGCAACGGCGAGGGAGGAGAAGTGCAAAGCCCGGCGGAGCCCCAGTTTGCTTCCGTAAGAGGTTCGAGTGAGAATCTTATTTCGTAAGCCGCCGCTGTGCCTATCAAACCGTCGTCACCCGGCGCGCTCCAGCTCAGGTCTATTTCACCGTTTGCTTCACCCGATGATGCCTGAAGGTCGTCGATCTGAGCCGGGGGTGTTTCATCGCCCAGCGTGGCCGTCGAGATAACATTCGAGAGGCCGGACCAGTTGGGAATTTCGTCGGCGGTCTTCAAGGCAAAATAATAGGTTGTGGTTTCTTCAAGTCCCGTGACCGTAAGAGTCTCCGGGGTACCGGCCAGACTCGGGACAGGTTCGCCGGAAACCTGGGTAGCGGCATCCCAGTTGGCTTCCGTTATAGTCGAAGTGGCGTAGCGGAGGTCGTAAGTCGTTGCCGTGCCGGTACTGCCGTCATCTCCGGGCGCAGTCCAACCCAGACGTACGGCATATCTGAATCTTTCAGCCACGGCCAGGTTGGAAACATTGGCGGGGGCATCCTCTTCAGGGTCGGTGGCTACCGAAGCAACATTCGATAAAGTCGACCAATTGGCCATTTCATCGGCTGCTTTGATTGCAAAATAGTAGGTTGTCCCCGGCGTGAGACCGGTGACCGTAAATGACTCGGCCGATCCGGCCGATTGCGGCGATGGAACGCCTGATACTGACGTAGCCTGATTCCAATTGGCTTCGGTGATCAGGGAAGTCGAATACCGGAGGTCGTACTGAGAAGCGGTTCCTACGTCTCCATCATCACCCGGAGCTGTCCAGGTAAGTGTTATGGAGGTGGGACTCGCACTGGGCGCAGTAAGCATTGCTAATGAACTAATGGGGAAAAGCAAACAAAGTGCTGCGAGAAGGGCCGCCGGTCGGGCAACGCGAGTAATAGTCTTGGATGTGTACTTGAGATAGTCCATCTGTTTCTCCAGAACCTCATGTTGGTGTGTTTCAATCTGGAATGCTTAGCAAATGAAAGGCCCGCAGGCGTCGAAACCGTTCAAGCCTATTCGCACCAGCAGGTTAGGAGGTATTGTGAAGCACCGCCCCAGGGTGCCTGAAGACCAAAAACCTGTTGTATTACTGAGCAGTGCTCAGCTATTTACCAGTTGCATCCCATTCCCAAAAATTCCCATGTCTGATACTGCTAGTGTCGAGCAAAAGCCCGTTTTTTAAATGCGAAGATTCTGCGTATTTAGTGCGTAGAACCCACTTAAGCTGTTGATATGAAAAGAAAGTCGATAGCAGGTCGGCTGAAATTATTTTAACTTGGCGGGATTTGTCCTGACTGGCTATATTGTGCCATCATGCCTCTTGGCGGGAGAGATAAATGCGATTAGACAGAGAACTGATTGTCAAACATTTGAAACTACACCGCTATCCATATGCAGTCCTGATGGTTCTGCTACTGTTTAGCATCCCGATCCTCGGCGATCTTATCCGCGATTGGTATCGCGACGGCAACTATTCGCACGGCTTTTTTATCATCCCCATTTCCATATTTCTATTCTATCGCAAGCGCCACGAACTCAAACTGCCCGCGAAAACATCGCGATGGGGAATGGTGCTGTTCGTTGCCGGCTGTGTCGCTCTTATCTTCGGCTATGCTGCCAGTGAGTATTTTACTACCCGAGTTGGACTCATAATGATTCTCACCGGTTTCGCATGGTATTATCTTGGAGCCGACAATTTCAAGAAGAGTCTGGTTTCCTTTTTTCTTTTTGCTGTTCATGATTCCTGTGCCCGCCATTGTCTATCACGCCGCGACTATACCGATGCAGCTTTTCGCGACTAAAGTCACCACCGGCCTGCTTCAGATAATCGGCATTCCCGTCATAAGGAACGGAAACATTATCAACCTGCCGGATTATAGTCTCGAGGTTGTCGAGGCTTGCAGCGGTCTGAGAAGTCTCGTGACGCTGATGGCCCTGGCCGCTCTATACGCCTATTTCAAATTGCCGGGAAAGGTCCTTCCGGTGCTGCTGTTCATCGCGGCCGTTCCGATAGCGATAGCCACCAATGTCTTCAGGGTCTTTACCGCCGCCTTTGGCGCCTATGCTATCAGCAGAGAACTCGCAGAGGACTTCATACACGAAGTATCGGGGCTCCTTGTGTTTTTCACCGCCCTTATTATCATGGTAATTCTGGGGAATATTTTGATATGGATAAGAAACCGTTTGCGGCAATCCTGACGATACTCCTGTTGACCTTCGCCATCGCCCTGGTCATTAAATACTACCGTCCATCCTCGTTGGGTGATGTGAACTTTGAGAATTTCCCGCTCACCATCGGGCAGTGGCAGGGCCAAAGAGAAGTGGTGTCTCAACCTGTACTGGATCTTCTCAACCCCGTGGACATTTTTTCCGCCACCTATACTAACCCCGATGGTGTAGAGGTCCATCTCTTGTTCGATTTCTTTTCTTCCGAAGCTACCTTCGGAGGACCCCATTCACCGCGCAACTGTCTGCCGGGAGCGGGCTGGGTAATTCAGGAGTCAGAGAACAACAATATCTCCGTCGATGGCCGCAACATTCCTGCCGGAAGATTTGCACTACAGTTCGGAGTAACCAAACGGGTTATGGATTTCTGGTACGTGACGAATTTTGGCGAGACAGCCAATGACTATACTTTCAAACTGCATCTGCTTCTTAGTTCTCTGGCCTTCAAGCCGCGCGATGTTGCTTTTGTGCGTTTCATAGCAAATGACGATCCGGCCACCCAGGAGGCGCTCGAACAATTCCAGCAACTGGCCGTTGAAGAAATATATAAGCATCTGCCGTTTAAAAACTAATTTGCTCTGACATTCTGTGACACCCGACTAATGCAAGCACAGGGAGAAAACGATATGCCCAAAAAACACAAAAGAGCCCGCAAAAAGATCGGTCTCAAGCCAGGCACTGTCGTTTATGTCGGCGAAGAGAGAACGGAAAAAGTCGAGATCACCATCATAGACTTCAAGGAGACCGAATATTTCGAGAAGAAAGTTGAGAATGTTGAAGAGTGCTTTCCTTTCAAGGACAGCCCGTCGATCACCTGGATAAATCTCAGCGGCATCCACGAAGTCGAAATGATTGAGAAACTCGGCGCCCACTTCAACCTGCACCCGCTCATACTCGAAGACATCGTCAACTCCGGGCACCGACCCAAGATGGAACAGACCGACGATTTCATCTTCGTGGTGCTGAAAATGCTCTACCTCAAACCGGAAAACCACGAAATCCTCTCTGAACAGGTTAGCGTCATCTTCGGTAAAAACTATGTGATTTCGTTTCAGGAAAAACCGGGCGATGTTTTCGGGTCGGTAAGAGAACGAATACAGAAGACAATACCGCGGGTTAGATTCATGGGTGCTGACTATCTCGCCTACGCCCTGATAGACGCCATCGTAGATCACTACTTTGTGGTGCTTGAAGCTACCGGCGAACGGGTAGAGGATCTCGAAGAAGAGTTGGTCACCAATCCGGTTTCAAGACACCTCGATGTAATCCACAGTCTGAAGCGGGAACTGGTCAATATCCGCAAGGCTGTCTGGCCTCTCCGCGAGGTCGTCGGGGGGCTCGATCGCGCCGAGACGCCGCTGATTCACGATTACACGGGTGTATATCTGCGCGACCTGTACGAACACACCGTTCAAGTAATAGATACCGTCGAAACTTACCGCGATATGGTGTCGGGCCTGCTCGATGTTTACCTTTCAAGCGTCAGCAACCGCATGAACGAAGTCATGAAGGTCCTTACAATTATTGCCACCATCTTCATTCCTCTCGGATTTCTGGCCGGTGTGTACGGTATGAATTTCGATACCTCGGCCAGTCCGTTCAATCTTCCCGAGTTGGGGATGCGCTACGGCTACCCTCTTTTCTGGCTGATAGTGCTTTTCGTGGGTGGAGGTTTATTCTGGTTCTTCCGGCGGAAGCATTGGCTGTAAGGACGGCATTTTGACATTAAGTTAAAGGAGTGAATAATGGACATACAAGTTCTGCTGGATAAAACAATAGTGTGGTTTACGACGAGCGGATTACGCATCCTGCTGGTCATTGTGCTGGCGCTAATCGCTTTGAGAATCGGGAAGTGGCTTTCAAGGCGGCTGCTCGCGCCGATCGTCGGAGACGACTCCGACATTGAGACACGCAAACGCGCCGATACGCTGGGATCACTGATCAGATACGTGTTGACCGTGGCCATATTGTCTGTGGCCCTGATGATGATACTTGGGGAATTCGGCATCGAACTCGGCCCCATACTGGCCGCCGCCGGTATCGTCGGACTGGCAGTGGGGTTCGGCGCCCAGCATCTGGTTCAGGATGTTATCAGCGGTTTTTTCATTCTCATGGAAGACCAGATCAGAGTCGGCGATATTGTCAATATAGCCGGAAAGGGTGGTCTGGTCGAAAGAGTAACGCTCAGAACAACCGTTCTGAGGGATCTATCCGGCAACGTTCACTACGTGCGCAACGGCCAGATCGATGTTGTCACCAATATGACCAAGGAGTATTCGCAATACGTCTTTGATGTCGGTGTGGCGTACCGTGAAAACGTTGATGAGGTCATGGATGTGGTAAGGGAAGTCGATATCGAACTGCGGGCCGATGATGAATTCGGCGGTGACATTCTTGAACCTATCGAAGTCCTCGGTCTCGACCAGTTTGCCGACTCGGCCATAATTATTAAGGCGCGTACGAAAACAAAACCGAGCAAACAATGGCGAATCGGCAGGGAATTCAACCGGCGACTCAAGAAAAAATTCGATGAGAAAAATATCGAGATCCCTTTCCCGCACGTTACCCTTTACATGGGACAGGACAAACAGGGACAGGCGCCGCCGCTTAACGTCGTATCGTCAGCTAATCCGGAGACCCGACCATAGTTAACGCAGTAAAAAAATATTCTCAGCGCCTTATAGAACTGAAGGTTTGGAAAGCCGGCTGGGACTTCTTGGCGCATTACGTCGGAGGCATCTACCGCCGGGTCGACGAGCACCATGTTTTTCTCCTTGCCGGTGGACTGGCGTTTTCCATGTTTGTCAGTATTGTGCCGCTCGTACTGATTGTCTTCTCGGTGCTCGGCTCGGTTCTCGACAGCCCGTCCATAGCCGATGAAATCAACACCTTCATCGACCGGCTGATTCCGTACGAAAGCTACGCTGACTTCGTCAAAGAGGCCGTGTCCTCCCGCGTCGATGAGTTCGTGCGCTACAAGAATGTCGCCGGTATCATTGGTATTTTCGGTCTTCTGTTTGCCTCGAGCACCCTGTTTAGCAGCATGAGAACCATACTCGACAAGGTATATAAAATCAGGGGAGAGTACTCCATCCTCCTGGGAAAGCTGCGCGACTTCGGCCTGGTTGTACTGGTCCTGGTCTATTTCGTTGTTTCGACCACGATTATTTCGGCCTGGGAGGTTGTCAAAGAACTCACCGATCGCTCGGAAATTCTTCAGGACTTCCGGTTCGGTGGCTTCGAAGACTTCGTTATGGGTGTCGCCGGCTTCGTGCTCATCCTTGTGGCGTTCATTATTATCTACTACGCCGTTCCGTACCGCAAGCCCCCCAAAAAAGCTGTCTTGATCAGCGCTCTCTCGGCAGCGATCCTGTGGGAACTGGCCAAACAGGTCTTCGGATTCTATATCACCCACTTTGTGATGCTCAAGCGAGTTTACGGTGCCTATGTTCTGATGATTGTGGTAGCTTTCTGGATTTACTATACTTCCATTGTATTTATCATAGGGGCCGAATTAGGCCAACTCTACCGGGATAGACTGGCCATAAAGAAAAAAGCGAGAAAAGCCGCGATGGCTGATCACGACTGAAATTCTTTCACAGAGGATTCACTATGGAAATAATAAAGGAATTCCTTAAGGCTCTGCCGCCATTGCTTCCAACAGCAGTAGCTATTATAGGGGTGACCGTGGTGGTTCTGGCGATGCGTTACATTCTCGAAAAGCGGTTCGCCGCTGCGCCGGGGAATCGCTTCCGGATTCAATTGCTTACCCTCTCTCTGTCGCTGGTGGGGTTACTCGTCGTAATCATTGTGTTGCCGGTTTCCGACTCCCTCAGGGGACAGCTTTTGAGCCTGGTGGGGATTCTGCTCGGTGCCGCGATCGCTCTATCCTCAACGACATTTATTGGCAATGTCATGGCGGGGCTTATGTTGCGGTTGGTGCGAAGTTTCCGCTCCGGCGACTTCATCCGCGTGGGAGACTATTTTGGCAGAGTGTCCGAACAGAGTCTCTTCCATGTTGAGATACAGACCGAAGACCGTGACCTGACCACGATGCCAAATCTCTACCTGGTCACCAATCCTGTGAAAGTCATCCGCTCCTCCGGTACGATTATCTCAGCCGATGTATCCCTCGGATACGACATCCCCCGAACCAAAATCGAAAGCGCCCTTATCGAAGCTGCTAAAGAAGTACCACTGGAGGATCCCTTTGTGCTGGTGCTGGAGCTGGGTGATTACTCCGTGTCATACCGAATTTCCGGACTGCTTGTCGGAGGTCAAACAATTCCTCTCAACCAGATCGCGGTTGCGGGAACTGGTGCTCGATAAACTCCATCAGGCAGATATCGAAATCGTTTCACCTACCTTCATGAATACACGAGCCTGTCCCGTTGGATAGACAATTCATACCCTCCTTGATCGATACCGTCTCCGCCCCGGAAAGCCCTGCTGAAAAACCTGCCCTGGAAAAAGTGGTCTTCGATAAAGCCGAACAGGCAGAGTCGATTGAAAAACTCCGGTCGAAATACGAGGAGACAGGGAAAGAGATCGAACAGGGCAAAGAGAATTTGAGTGCGGCCACCGAGCCGACCCAGCGGGAGGAATTGGCTGCCTCGGTCGAACGCCTTGAAAAGAAACGGCACGCCCTGGCCGAAATCATAAAACGCAGAGAAGCCGAACAGAATTAAGACACAACGGGGCAAAGTCGGGTATCAACAAATCAAGTTTTCGACCTCTACGATCGATTTCTCTTGACAAGTCGGTATTACAAAGTAATAATTGAATGGGAGGTAGGTTGTAATATTCTTGAGTGAAGATAAACTAATTATGAAAAAGAAGTCCGAAATTATCACGTTCAAAGTCGACGATTCACTGTTGGCCGCTCTCGAAAGCATCCCAAACCGCTCCAGCTTTATCAGGTCGGCAGTTCTGGCGGCGCTTGATAGCACCTGCCCGCTGTGTGCCGGCAGCGGTATCCTCAGCCCGAACCAGCGCGAGCACTGGGACCGTTTCTTAGAAGGCCACAGAGTGGAGAAATGCTCCGATTGCGAGGAATTACACATTGTCTGTGCGCACGAAAGGAAGGAATAATCCGGTGAACGAGATGAAAATAAAATCGATCTTCGCTACGACGGTGCTTTTAATTACGGCTCTGTTTCTGACCTTGATGCCACAATCGGTCCGTGCGCAGGTCAAGGCTTTCGTAAGCATAGCCCCGCAGGGATACTTCGTCAAAGAGATCGGCGGTCCTCTTGTCGATGTCGAGATACTGGTTCCCCCCGGACAGTCTCCGGCTACCTATGAGCCGACACCGCAACAACTGGCCCGTCTGGCTACAGCCGACATCCTGTTTACAACCGGCGTACCGTTCGAAAAGAGGCTGATGGGTAAAATTGTCGATGAGTTTGAAGGCCTCAAGATTGTCGAGGCGCATCAGGAAATCAGGCTCAGGCCGATTGAGGCTCACGATGAAGACTACCACGGCCACGGAGAGATGCTCGACCCGCACGTTTGGCTTGACCCGAAGCTTGCCGTGGTTCAGGCAAGAACAATAGCCGAGGCAATGAGCACAGTCGATACTATCAACTCCCTGGTATACGCCGACCATCTCAATAATCTTCTCGAACGAATAGACTCGGTCGATAACCTCGTGCGCGGTATGCTCGCTCCTCTGAGAGGCCGCACGCTGTTTGTCTTTCATCCCGCCTATGGTTACTTCTGCGATGCCTACGGTCTCAATCAAGTTGCCATCGAAACCGGCGGCAAGGAACCATCGGCCCGGCAACTCGCCTCGATTGTCGAAAAAGCCCGTAGTGACAACGTAGATGTTATTTTCGTGCAGCCGCAGTTTTCACAAAGACAGGCTCAGGCGATTGGTCAGGCCATTGGAGCCACGATGGTGACGCTCGACCCTCTCTCCGGAGATTACCTGAATAATCTTGTGGATATGGCGCGCAAAATAGTCCAGGCACTGGGCGGCTCAGCAAATAATCCATCGGTCGAGGATAATTCGGAAGCAAAAGGTAAGTAGACAGTATGGCCGACAAGGATGTCATAAATTTCAAGGACGTATTCTTTTCTTACAACTCTAAGCCGGTGCTGGAGAATGTCAGCCTGACGGTTGGTGATAAGGAATTCGTATGGGTGGTTGGGCCCAACGGCGGCGGCAAAACCACGCTCGTCAAACTTATCCTGGGGTTGCTCAAACCGAAACGGGGGACTGTAACCGTTTTTGGCGAGTCGACTGAGTCGGCTCGAAGGCGTATCGGCTATATGCCCCAGCAGGCGCAACTTGATTTGAATTTCCCGGTCACAGCCTTTGACATCGCCATGATGGGCAGGTTGAATCAGGGAATTAAGCCCGGCTCTCTATCATCATCGGATCGCGCTACCGCCCGCGATGCCTTAGGGCTGGTGGGGCTGGAGGCGATGGCGGACGTGCCGCTGAAAGAGCTCTCCGGCGGCCAACAAAGACGTCTGCTCATAGCCCGTGCTCTGGCCTGCGAGCCGGACCTTCTGCTGCTGGACGAACCGACAGCTAACCTTGACCGGCGCGTCGAGAAAGAACTCTTCGATCTACTCAAACAACTCAACCAGCGTCTGACAATAATCATGGTGTCGCATGACCCGGCGTTTGTAACGGACTTCGTTGAACAGGTGGTCTGCGTCAATAGAACCGTAGCGGTACATCCGACTACCGACAAAGACAAAGAATTTCTCGGTGAACTGTACGGCGATGGTCTGCGCATGGTACGCCACGACAAACACACCGAGGGGGAGAAGTGACCTGATGTCGGATTTCCTGTACGCCGTTTTGCATCACTCGTTCATGTTCAACGCTCTCCTGACCGGAATTCTGGCCAGCGTGGCGTGCGGCGTAGTCGGTACCTACGTAGTTTCCCGACGCATCACCTATATAGCGGGCGGAATTGCTCACAGTGTTCTCGGCGGCCTGGGAATCGCCCGTTACCTTGCTGTGGTCAACGATTGGCAGTGGCTTGACCCTATTCACGGCGCCATAGTGGCAGCGCTGGTGGCTTCGTTTGTAATCGGATGGGTCAGCCTGCGGGCGAAAGAACGCGAAGATACCGTAATCGGCGCTATCTGGGCAATCGGCATGGCTATCGGCGTTATCTTTATCTCCCTGACACCCGGTTACAATGAAGACCTTATGACCTATCTGTTCGGCAACATCCTGCTGGTGGCAGGGCATGATCTGATGTTGATAGCTATTCTCGATGGCGTGATTATTATCACCGTAGCGCTGTTCTATAACAAGTTTCTGGCGGTGTGTTTCGACGAAGAGTTCGCCCGCATTCGAGGCATCAACACAGAGTTCTTCTACTTGTTGCTATTGGGACTGACCGGACTCACTGTTGTGATTCTTGTCGATGTAGTCGGTATCGTGATGGTGATTGCCTTGCTGACTTTGCCGGCTGCCATCGCGGGGCACTTCACACGTACTCTCTGGCAGACGATGTGGGTGGCGACGGTCCTGAGCATTCTCTTTACGACCTTTGGGTTGGCCATAAGCTACAGCCCCGACCTTCCGGCCGGGGCTACGATAATCATATTCGCAGGGGTTGTCTATCTTGTGGTCGCCCTCGGAAAACGCGTGCTACGCCCGCATTAATTACCTGCGCCCTTTGTCCCTTATTAATCCTTGTAATTAGTCCGCAAGACCTCTAAATTGTGCTATTTGAAAAGCTAATGCAGCACAATGACGCCAGCCCGGCTGGTCAGCAGGAGATATCATGGAACTGAAAATAGCCGTTATAAGCGCTTTCGCACTGATGATAATTGTCATCGGCATACTCGGTATGCGCAAAACCAAATCATTTTCGGATTTCTTTCTCGGTGGACGCAACATCGGTCCGTGGATGACCGCCTTCACCTACGGGACTGCCTACTTCTCGGCCGTATTATTTATCGGTTTTGCCGGCAAAGTGGGGTGGGGGTTCGGATACTCAAGTCTTTGGATAGCCGCCGGCAACGCCGTTGTCGGTGTATTCATGGTCTGGTGGCTGCTGGGATCACGCATCCGACAAATGTCGCTCGACTACGATGTCCACACCATGCCGGAATATTTCGAAAAACGCTACGACAGTAAATTCCTCAAGCTCTTTTCGTCGATATCAATCTTCGTGTTCTTCGTACCGTACACCGCCGCAGTTTTTATGGGACTGTCTTACCTGTTTCGTTCCACCTTTAATATGGATTACACCATCGCGCTTCTGTTCATGGGCCTGTTCACAGCCATCTATCTCGTTATGGGCGGTTATAAGTCGATGACTATGATCGATGTCGTCTTTGGAATTATCATGACATTCGGTGTGGTGATCCTGCTGTACAGCACAATCGATGTAGGCGGTGGACTGGCCAATATTACGGCTACCATGAAGTCGATAGATCCCAAACTGGTTGAGATAGTAGGTCCGCCCGGTTGGTGGCCGCTGTTCAGCCTGGTGTTCTTGACAAGTGTCGCCCCATTGGCCATGCCTCAACTGGTGCAGAAATTCTACGCCATCAAGGACAACCGTTCTATTCGCATCGGGATGTATGCCTCGACATTTTTCGCTATCCTGATAACCGGCATCGGCTATTTCACCGGCGCTACGACTCGCTTCTTTCTCTCGCCCGAGACCGCCCCGGCCGCCTTCGAGAACGGCAAACCTATCTTCGATGCCCTCATGCCGGAACTTCTGGCCAGCGTTATCCCCGAAGCGCTCTCGGTACTTATACTGCTGCTGATACTGGCGGCATCGATGTCTACCCTGGCGGCGCTGGTGCTTATCTCGAGTTCATCGATCGCCAAGGATGTCTACGCCGGATTCATCAATCCAAAAGTGTCCGACAAAAAGCTGACTTTCCTGATGCGTGTCTTCAGCGCGGTGTTCGTTCTGTTTTCGGTGGTGGTGGCTTATTTCAAACCGGCCACTATTGTGGCCGTGCTCGGCATATCGTGGGGAGCTATCGGTTCGGTATTCCTCGGCCCATTTATCTGGGGACTGTTCACCAAACGGGCGAATAAAACAGGCGCAATCGCCTCATCGGTAATCGCGCTGTTTGTCTGCCTCTATCTTTATTTCGATGGCATGCCTTCGCCGCAGGCCGGTACTATCGGCATGATGGTTTCGCTGGCACTCACGCCGATAGTCAGTCTGATCCAAACAAAGTGAGCTGGGGTTGGTCGCGTCGCTCTCCCAGCCTACAATCACCTTCTCGAAAATCTTGCGCTTGTTGTTGAGGTAGTGATAGCCGACATCGGCGCAGTTTGAGTAGCAACCGGGGTTGCACTCTTTTACCTTCCCGGCGAGCATCTGTCGGTATCGGCGGATCCTCCTTGAATCCAGTTCCAGTATGTGATAATCCGCTCGTCCATCTTCTTTGTGCAAGTGCGGAGATGTCCGTTCGGTGCAACGTTGATCCACCCGAATCGCCGGGGATAATTACATTCCCAGAATGTCTCCCGATCCAGATAGCGGAATATGTTTTCGAAATACTCCTGGGGATCGATAATGCGATATCCACGCTTCTTGCGCTCGCCTATGAACGAGATTATGTCGCGAAGCACTCCGTTAGACAGCCACGGGTACAAATAGACTCTCCGGGATCGATTGTCAGACCAGATTGTACGGCGGTACAACATCTCCAAAAAGATACTCGTAGGGAACCCCCGATGTCTGGCCATTGGTCGGGAAATTCAACCAGATTTCCCTCACGCGGTCATCGGGATCGAAAAGACCCCCGTCCTCTTCCCAAAGAGCAAGGCTCAGTGGAATTTCATCGTACCCAAAGCATGAGGCATCCAGATTACCGGTGACGCCGCTAACATAAATGTCGAAAGTTTCTCCCCAGCACGTCTGCGAAGGATAGATGTCGGCAAGGGTGCTCGTAACAATAACCTGAAGTCCGGCTCCGTCTTTTTCGATATAAGTCACTCCCTCGCGAAGGTAGATCTTCTGACGCTCTTGTCCCGACTTGCTCAGGTCCTGATCCTGTCCTGCCAGCACAAAGCCAGACGTGCAGGCGACCAACAACAGCATCAGGATTGGCAGAAGAAATGGTTTGGCAAAGTATTTCACAATACCCTCCAATACTAAAAAGGTTGTTCCGTTATTCTGCTCAATGATGTTTTGTGTAGATTGCTGCGCTATGTATAAGATCCCGGCGCGAGGCTATGATTTTGGTTTAATACAACCAGATACTGATGAGATCCTGCTCCAAAAATAAACCGATTTGTCCATTTGTCAACCCCCTTTTTACGTAGCGAATCGGGATTCACAAGGTTCAACAGATATGGCGGCGGTCGAGAGAGAGTATTGATATCGAGAGGTGGGTAAGGGGATAACCGCAGAGGCAGTTATCCCCGAGTGTTCATAGCTCTAACATCAACTGAAACCTGAGCCAGTTGGCGGGGTTGGTGTCGTCTATATAGTAATCGCCCGGCAATGAAATGCTCCCAGACCACGTGGCCCGACAGATAGTCGTTTATCGTATAAGTGATCTTGCCGATGAACATTTCTCCGCGGGTGTTGCCCTCGCCGTGAAGCATATACGACGGCGCTGCCATCTGTGGGGCCATAAGATGCTGATACTCAAAGCGGAAATTGACGTCATCCAGAGGTTCAAACTCCGCCCCGGCAAAAAGCGATGCATAGTTGCTCCAGTAAGCGACACCATACTCGGGAATCAGCGTGTAGATAAACGACTCGCTCCACTTGGGAAAGCGGCCCCACATAGGCTCCCAGCCCTCCCAATCATCCGTGTAAGGATCGTCACCGCTTAAGTAAACGCCACCTGCCGTGAGCTTGCTCGGAAGATATTTCATCCAGCCGGTTTTGTAGTCAACATAAGCGTAGCCGCCAAAGGCAGCCCGGTCAAAATTGCCGAACGTACCGAATTCGTAGGCTCCTTCGCCGGTAACCGACAGTTGCGGAGTCAGGGGAGTGGTGATACGCGCCCCAATAGCGTTTATCGCCGATTCGGTCGGTCTGAACTCTACCGAATCTATATCTTTGCGAATGTAATATGCCTGAACATTGGCTTTGCCCAAATCGCGCGACAGGTATATTCCAAAGCCCTGTTCATCCTGTTCCACCAGCGCCCTCTCCTGATCATTAACCAGCGGAAGGTAATCCTCCTGCTGCGGTTGGTAGAAATAAAACAGCGAAAGCGTTCCCTGGGGGCACGGCTTTACATCGACTCGCGCGGCGTTGAAATACGCCGAACGGGAGCCATCCAGCGGCCCTCCATCGAGCACCACGAATCCCTCACCCAGTACGATGTTCTGACGTCCCAGCGTGACCGCGAAGCGCCCGTGGGTCCATTTGCCGTAAAACTGATCTACAAAAATTTCGTTCCAGGTGAACTCGGTATTCTCCGGCACAAAGTAGTGGCGGAATTCATTGGTGAGCTTGAGACCGAATTCAAACTGGTCGAGCGCGAAATACTGGCCCGTGATACTCGTACGATGTCGCGTGAAACTTGTGGCGGTTTCGGAGGCATCGGACAAATTGACGGTGTTGTCCCAGCTTACGAGTCGGAAACGCTCGCTGAAGCTGAGTTTGAAATTCGGATGAATATTCCCTTTTTGCGTTTGTTCGGCAGAGACACTCAAGACCAAAATCAAGACCGTCATTGCCGCTGAAATCAGATATCTGCTAAACATGGTATCCTCGGTAGCCTTTCTGCGATGTTAAAATCGAGCCGAAGTTACAACGCGGTCGAGGAGTTGTCAATCAAATAGCAGGAATCGATGCTGTGCGATGTTTAACAAAAAGCCGAAAGCGTTTACTCACTTTCGGCTTACGTTATAGCAGCGTGTTTTCCGTTTCGCCAAACGATATTCATCGGGAATATCCCTCACTTTTTGGCGCAGCTCGCCGGGTTAAGTCCCCCGACGCAGAACATACGGTTATTTCTGGAAGACCGGCAGCTTGTTGCCCGGAGCTACGACTTCGATATAATCGAAACCGGCAAACGGGATCTGCAGTGTTTCGGTCTCATTGGCGACATCGAACCAGCCCGATACCATTACTGAAATTCCGCCGGTCAGGTTTCTGTCAATACAATACTGTCTGACAACGGACCTGTCAAAATAGGCATAAACAACACCAAGGGTGTCGTCCTGGGAAGCCATGTATGCGCTAACCACGAAATTGCTGTTGATGTAAAGATTGGCTTCGTAGTTTGTCATGGTGTACTGTATCGGAACGACCGCCTTGATTACGACCGTTATCGGTTCCGTAATACCTTCGGAATTCAGGTTCAGGTTCTGCGGGTAGACCTTGATGTCCGTGCCGGAAGCCGAGGCTGCCATGGCGAACAGGCCCAGGCAAACGACTGCAACCACCCAAAGTTTTCTTGTAAACATTGTTGACTCTCCTCCAGTGAGGTTAAATTGTTAAGAGGGGAACTAATTGTGGCTCTTGAGCCGATAAATGTGCGACGTGATCTTCCGTCAGCCAGAGCAGGATTGCCCTGTGACAATGTCATCAAGAAAGGTAATTGGTGATGGTCGTTGTCCGTGCTCTATCCAAAACAATCAAGCTGCTCTGGCTTGTGAGGGAGACTGTTTCGCTTTTTCTTCCATTCCTTAAAAGTACTGCGTTGTCAAACTTGCTTTGTGCCCTGTACTTTTTCTGAGCAAGTCGCATGCCGTTTGTGGACCGATCGGTTTATGTTAAGCCAGTAAACGAATTAGCCCGAATGCGAAGGTCACACGATGCCGCTATCCGTGTACCACCAGGTTCAAACCGTAAGCCTTTGTCCCCAACCGTACAAGGATTATGGATTATATAGGGTATAAACCGTACCCATTTTCGAGAATCCCACAAGAAACACTCCGCTTACCAGCCACTCAGTGGGCTGACGCCCGCTCCGCTACAGGTCGAAACCCCTGCCCGACAGGGTCCCAGCCATCGGCGGGGAGGTTTCGACAGCCCCCCTTATCTCTTCACCTTCCGTTTTGCTTTCTTGAAAGACGCCTTCTCAGTCAAAATCTCCTTCTGACGTATCTTTCCAACAACGTCTTTCTCGACAAATATCCGCTTGCCGGTAAAAGGGTCACACCCGGTGTAGTACATAAGAGCGGAGTAAGTGGAGGGAAGGGGAGTGAATATCTGAACCTGCTCGGGATTTATTTTCAGATTTTTCGATGTAAACTCTTTCAACTGTCTCATCTCATCATCGGTGCAACCCGGATGAGCAGCTATCAGATAATATGTCAGGAACTGATTTTTGTCACTGCGCGAAACTGATTCTTCAAACATCCTGTTGAATCGCAGGAGCGATTTCTTGTCAGGCTTGCCCATCAAGCTCAATATCTTGTCTTCAGTGTGTTCCGGCGCGACTTTTAGCTGTCCCGAGGTGTGCAGGCTGACCAGTTGATTGAGATACTTGCGTCCGAACTGCTTGTCCTCAAGAACTAAGTCATAGCGAATCCCCGATGCTACAAAGACTTTTTTGACACCATCAACATTGCCGAGTTTCTTGAGCAAACTCATCTGCTGGCTGTGGTCGGGTTTCATCAGTGTGCAAATCGATGGATACAGACAACGCTTATCATCACAACAACCCTGCTTGATTTTTTTGGGACACTCGAATCCATACATATTCGCTGTTGGTCCGCCGGCGTCACTGATTATCCCCTTGAAATCCGGATGCATACTGAATTTCCCGGCTTCTTTTAGAACTGACTTCTCGGACCGCCACCTTACAGTCTGCCCCTGATGAACCGCTATCGAACAGAAATTGCATTCCCCATAACATCCTCTGTGAGTCGTCAGCGAAAACTTGATAGTCTCCAGAGCCTTTACCTTGCCGGACTTTCTGTAATAGGGGTGAAGGTTCAAAGCGAAATCCATTTCGTAAATTTCGTCCATCTCTTTTTGGGACAAATATCTTTCCGGGGGATTTTGAATCAGATACCGGGTGTCGGTTTTCTGGTACAATCCTTTGGCGGTTAAAGGATCGTTGTTTTTATAAAACGTGTGGAACATCGAGGTGAATTGGGTTGGTGAACTCTGTACATCGTCAAACGATGGCAACTGTATGTACCCCTCAGGATATTCGTTCGCGATATAACACAGCCCGTTTATTCCACGCCAATCTTTGCCGTCCCTGATTGCATCAGCCAGTTTTACGATCGTCTTCTCGCCCATACCGTAGACCAACGCCTCTGCTTTGGCATCGAACAGGATCGATTTGCGGATTGAATCCGACCAGTAATCAAAGTGGGCGACTCTTCGAAGACTTGCCTCTATCCCGCCCAGAACAATCGGCTTTGTATTCTTGAAATATCTGCGGATGAGATTGGAGTAGACAATGACAGCTCGGTCTGGTCTACGGTTGTTGATTCCGCCGGGTGTGAAATCATCGGATCTTCGCTTCTTCTTCGTCGCCGTGTAATTGGCCACCATCGAGTCAACCGACCCGCCGCTCACACCCCAAAAAAGCAATGGCTCGCCAAGTCGCACTATATCGTTTTCCGATGACACATCCGGCTGGGCGATAATCCCCACGCGGTAACCATGCGCTGAAAGATACCTGCCGATTACCGAGATGCCGATATACGGCGAGTCGATATAGCTGTCACCCGAGATCAGAATGATATCGAGCTTATCCCAACCAGGTTCTTTTAGTTCAGCTTTTGTCGTCGGCAGAAAGTTCATAATCTATTCCTTGTACGTCACCGGAGCCTTTGTCATTGTGGCCCAATATACGGGATAATTCTCATCATTTGAATCTTTTTATTATAAGTACACCACCCGATTCCTTTTATATACTCTTATCCAGACAAAGAAAAGCGCACCGGTAGGCATTTGATTTATCAAATGCTCAGGTGCGCGTCTATAATCGGATAGGCTGAAGACAGGGCAGGTCTGCCTCTGAATCCGCCCCCAGAACTAATGACTTAGCGACTTCTCCGTAAACAACCAGTCCTTCAGTTCTTTGTTGAAAGCCGGGTCGCGGCGACGGATCCATTCGAGAATCATGGCGGCATGCTCTTTCTCTTCATCGCGGTTGTGCGCCAGAATCTTCTTGAGGTCCTCGTCTTTGCAGGTATCCACCCGCTGCTGATACAGGTCCACTGCTTCCAGCTCCTCGATCAACGAAGAGATGGCCCGGTGAAGTTCACGGGTTTCATAACTCAGTTCGTTAACAGGTTCGGCGATTGCTGTCTGACCCATCGTTATACTCCTTTCGACATCATCGTTTGGCATGCCTCAAGCCGCCGTTGTTGTGAGACCAATATGCCAAAGACCGATAAGCCTGTCAACTTTGAAGACTACGGGCCTTTTAAAAGCTGGAACAGAATCCGATAACCTATGTAGAACCCTTAGCAAAACCAGATACGGGGAAACTACTCTTGAAGATCAAGCTGATTTCGCCCAGGATGAGCCTGCGGCCGATGGATTCTGAGTACAAACGACTTCTGTCGCCATCTATCTCGCTATTGATACTGGCCGGACTGACCCCGGACAGGCACGAAGTGTATATCGAAGATGAAAACGCGGGCGAGATTGACTTTGATGACAGTCCCGACCTTGTGGGCATTACGGTCAATGTCGATACCTCCAGGCGTGCCTACCAAATCTCCCAACGCTACCGTGAGAAGAATATCCCCGTTGTCCTCGGCGGGATTCATCCCAGCGCCTGCCCCGAAGAAGCTGTTGAGTTTGCCGACACGGTGTGCATCGGTGAAGCCGAGGAGGTCTGGAAAAAAATTATCGAGGACGCCGAGGAGGGAAGACTCAACAAGATGTACTACTGCGAGAAACCGGCCAATCTTTCCTCCACGCCGATTCCAAAGTGGGCACTTCTGGACACCTCACGATACCTTTATACGTGCATCGTGTGCGCCAGCCGGAGCTGCCCGTTCAGTTGCGAATTCTGCTACAACAGTTGCCGCTATGTTCATCATCAGTACCGCAATCGGCCGGTGAAAAACGTGGTCGAGGAGATACTTGGGCTGGGTACTCATCAGGTGATGTTTATCGATGATAACTTCATTGGCAACCCCGACTGGACGCGCGAATTCGTTAAGGCTATCAAACCGTACAACCTCACCTGGCACGCGGCGGTATCGACTACGATGGGACAACATTTGGATCTTCTCGATGAAATGCAGCAGGCGGGATGCAAAAGCCTGTTTATCGGTTTCGAGACTCTCAATGGCGACTCGATATCCAGCGTCAATAAAAAGCAAAACAAGGTCGAGACCTATGACAGGTTGATACAGGAGATTCACTCCCGAAGAATCATGATCAACGCCAGCTATGGCCTTTGGATTCGACCACGATACCGCCGATGTTTTCAAAGACACCCTGAATTGGCTGGTCGCCAACCGTATCGAGACCATGACCGGGCACATCCTCACGCCGTATCCCGGTACCATTCTCTATGAGCGCATGAAAAGCGAGGGGAGGATTATTGATTACGACTACACTCACTATAACACCGCCCATGTCGTATTCAAGCCGGCGCAAATGACCCCCGAACAGCTCTATGAGGGCTACCTGTGGATTTATGAACAGTTCTACTCGCTGGGAAATATTCTCAAGCGGATGCCGGTCGACCGACGCCAGAGAATCCCGTATTTCCTGTTCAATTTCGGCTATCGTAAATTCGGCAAACTGACCTCGAAAGTGGCTGAATTGGGACTGATGAACTGGTTCGGGCGTCTGGCCCGCCGATTGGCCTATGGTATCGACTGAGGCATATAAGCCCTGAGATCAAAATTGTTTGATACTTCGGGCAGTGTCGTATTATATTCCGGCAGATAGAATAACCGGCAACCCTGAAATGGTCTTGAGCAGCTTTCTCGAAATATGACAAAACCGAAATTTGACCTTGTACCGGGCCTGACCCTCGGGCCGAATTATTATATAGTCGGATTTCTCGGCAGTGGCTGGGAAGGCGAAGTTTACAAAGTAGAAGAGCGCAAAACCGGTATTATCCGCGCGGCCAAACTTTTCTACCCGCACCGCAATGTCCGCCAACTGGCCCTTTTGCGCTACGCCCGAAAGCTCCACAAACTGCGCTCCTGCCCGATTATCACCCAGTATCACCATCGCGGGTTCGGTCGCGTGGGAAGAGAGCAGGTCGATTTTCTCGTGTCCGATCTGGCCGAGGGCGAAATGCTCTCCACCTTTCTGGAGCGCCAGAAGAAGAAACGATTGCCGGAATTCGAAGCCCTGCATCTGCTCTATGCTCTGGCAATCGGCATGGAACCGGTCCACTACATGGGCGAATACCATGGCGATATCCACTCGGACAACATCATGGTCACCCGCCGCGGGATGGGTTTCGAGGTTCATCTGCTGGATTTCTTCAGTCTCAGCCGCTCAATCAGGGGGAAGATTCAGTGGGATGTGTTCGATATGATAAACGTTCTCTATGAGATTATAGGCGGCGACGATGCTTACCGGAAAGCCGGTCCGGCTGTCAAACAGATCATAAAGGGCCGCAAGCACAGCCTCATTCGAAAGCAGTTCAAGACCGCCGGGCAACTCCGTCTGGCTTTGGAAAATCTGGACTGGGATGATTAGCGCGATTCGCTCACAATGTCTTTAAATAAGCCGCCGTCGAGCACCCTGCCACATATCCGGTAGAAAATGCGGCCTGAAGGTTAAAGCCGCCACTGGCGCCATCGATATCGAGAACCTCTCCGGCAAAGAATAACCCCTTAACAAGACGCGACTGCATCGTCCGCGGGTCAATCTCGCGCGTGTCCACGCCACCGGCTGTCACGACCGCCTCGGCGATAGGCCGATGACCGCTGACGTGCAGGCGGAAATCCTTGATAATTTTCGTCAGTTGCCGCCGGTGTTCGGATTTTAGCTGGTTGGCTGGTTCTTCAGGTTTGATAGCACTCAGTTCCAGACAGATAGCAGCCAGACGCGAGGGCAGCCACTGTTCGAGAATATTCTGGATATGCCGTTTACCGTGGCTCTTTGCATTCTCTATTATAAGCCGGTCGAGTTTCGGTTCATCGTTGTCCGGCAGAAGGTCAAAAGAAAGAGTCACCGCCCGGTCGCTTCGCAAGGCATCGACTACCTGTCTGCTCATTCTCAAAACAGCCGGACCGGAAACGCCATAGTGCGTGAAAAGCAGTTCGCCCGCATCATACGCTCGCTTTTTGCCGTCGATTAGAACAGTAACCGCCACGTTCGGCAGACTCAAACCCTGAAGACGCGGCGCTATATTCGAATGAGTCTCCAGGGCTATCAGCGATGGTCTGACTGGTACGATAGTATGCCCCGCCTTCTCGGCCAATTTGTAGCCATCGCCCGATGAACCTGTCTCCGGGTACGACAGCCCCCCCGTGGCAATAATGACAGCATCGGCACGCACAGTGTCGTGCCCCGTTTGAACACCGACTATTCGACCGTCTTCTATCAACAATCCTCTTGCCGATGATTCGGACCTGATAGTCACTCTATTGTGTTTGAGCCAGTCGGTGAGAGCCTCGACAACATCGGGAGCTCGGTTGCTGGCCGGATACACGCGTCCGTTCGGCTCCGTAACCGTCGGAACACCCAGTCGCGTCACCAGCTCAATCAGATCGCCGGAACCAAACTGCGACAGCGCCTGCCTGAGAAATTTGCCGGTGGGTCCGAAAGCGGTAATAAAGTCTTCAGTGCTCAGGGTGTTGGTGAGGTTACATCGACCGGCCCCGGTCAGACAGAGTTTGCGTCCGGTCCGGCGCATCTTCTCCAGAAGAATTACCTGTGCACCGTTTTCAGCCGCCTGTCCGGCAGCCATCATTCCGGCCGGTCCGCCTCCGATAACAATCAGTTTTGACACAGCGTTCTCATAGTTCAGGACTTGTTGACCAATCTCCAACTGTTGTGTCAGGTCTTGATTTCCGCCCGCGGAAATTGTGACCTGACACTTAAGCGTCAAAGCCGCGGGAGCGGCAGGTCACATCCCCGACTCTATCGGGGACAGGACCTGCCGCAACTGATAAATAGAACTCACATTAAAGCGGGTGATACATCCACACGTTGGGTTCGATATAAACACCCCGGTCGTTTTCACGGTCGATAGTCACCGGATTCAAAGCGCCGGGTATCACATACTCGCCGCTCTCCGGAAAACGCATCTGCGTCCATTCTTCCCACTCGGCGATCGTCCCGGGGATGCGCATTGCCTTATGAGCTACCCTGATAATTTTCGCTCCCGAGCGTGCATGGACTCTCAGCCAAGGATCAAACGGAAGGCCATCTTCTCTCTGCCAGCGAATGAACTGCTCCATTGGGGTGAGCGGGTAGAGGCTTTTCGAATTGGGTCGGACCGGAGCTACCATAGCCTTGAATCCTTGCGCCCTTCCGAGATTCTTCATATGGTTGACAGCCAGTGTACTGACTCCCTGACCGCGATAGTCATTTGCCACCACGATCTGAAGAGCAGACAGTATATTCGGCTGCACTCCGGTATCGTGATCGCGGATACCTTTATCCAGCGCCCAGTCCCAGCCGGTATCGGGAAGGTCCCCGGGGTTGCCGTCAAACGCCAGCGGAATGCAATTGCCCAGTGCTATCACATTGTCCGTACCCGGTTCAACAAAGCTGAACTGGTACTGCGGCAATTTCTCGAATAGATCCACGAACAGTTCGGATACCGGATCGTGAAACATGAATTCCGGCCAGGAAACATGGGTAACACGTTGATTCACCTGCGATAGGTCCGACCGGTCTTTGCCGGTAATTATATCGTATTTTAAATCGGGCATGATGGCTCCTATCTAATTCATATCAGCACCGTGGTGCAAACTTGAGACAATGTGTCTAAAATCCGGTGATTTGTCAACCGGAACCGTTGCAGCAATGATAGGGAGTCTGATTGTTAGAAGCGGAGCCTGAAAGTGGTCTCTGTGTCAGGGACCGACTGGACCGAGATGCTTCCTTTGTGGAGGCGCATAATTTCTCTGGAAAGACTCAGGCCGATACCGGACCCTTCTTTCTTGGTGGTAAAGAAGGGGGTAAAGATCTTCTCCATGACTTCCTTGTCGATGCCGGGTCCGTTGTCGGTGACAGCAATCACGGTTCTTCCCCGGTCATCGAGATACGAGCTGAGGATAATTCTCCGGTCACCATCTTCCTCCGTACCATTCAGCGCCTGAACGGCGTTCAGAATCAGATTGATGAGCACCTGCTCGATCAGTTCCCGGTCGGCCGTGAGTTCGAGACTTTCAGGGTCGACCCTTGTGGTCAGCTCTATTCCCTTCTTTTGAAGCTGGCCCTTCAGAAGCTGGCAGGTGCGGTCAAGACATTCCGACGACGGAGAAAATGCTGAATTTGGGTTTGGGAATTCTGGTTAGATTCCGGTATGCCTCGGTAAAGTGCAAAAGCCCGCGGCTTCGTTTTTCTATCGTGGCCACCGCATCGCGGATATCATCGGCAGATCTCCAGGCTGAACCGCGCGTATTCATCGCCGGTTTTCACGGCTGACTTTTCTATCAGAGTATTGACCGTAGACGCCAACGAGGCAATTGGCGTTACGGAATTCATAATCTCGTGAGTGAGGACCCTTATCAGTTTCTGCCACGCTTGCATTTCCTGTTCGGCCAGCTCGCTTTCGATGTTTTGCATGGAGACCAGGGTGATGGCTCTGTTTCGCAGCTTGAACGATGTAGCATAGATAGCAAGAAACAGCGTTTCACCTTCGTCCTCAATTTTAACGAGAGCCTTGTCGCCCGATTGAAGATTGTTCAGGGTGTCGACAAGCTCCCCTGAGAACGCTGTGAGATTATTGACATTCTTCAAGCTGGTGACCCGGAGAAGTTTCTTGGCGGCGTTGTTAACCAGATCGACCTCGCCTTCGGTATCGAAGGCAACCAGCCCCAATCCAATGTGCTGAACGACTGTTTGCAGGTAACGGTACTGCTCCTCTTTCTCGGACCGGGCTTTCTGAAACTGCGTGACAACCTCATCGAAAGCGAGATTCAGATCTTCAAACGACGAACCCCTGGCAGACCCGGAAAAGGATTGGGAGAAATCCGAAAATCGAATGGAAGTGAGAAAGCGGGCCAGGTCGCGGTTGGTTTTCTCAACATAATGGATCAGGGCGGCCACCTGAAGAACGGCGACAATGGCTACCACAAGACTCGTTGCATACAGCGAAGTCTCCGACAGAAGATATACCAGTAGTATGATTGTAGCTGAAAGCAGGAGTATCCTGATGACACAGTTCGTACGAAAGTACTTATAGGCCATGTTTTTGCATTCTTCTGTACAGTGATGTACGGGTCAGACCCAGCTCTTTGGCGGCCTGCGATACATTACCCTGATGTTTTGTCAGAGCCTTGCGAATCACCGCCTTCTCGACATCGTTGAGGTTGTAATCATCGAAAATGAAACGCTCACGTTTGCTCGATGGTGGCTCGAGGAAGAAGTCTTCCGGTTGCAGTGTTTCCGACTCGGTCATGATGACGGCTCTCTCGACTACGTGCTGAAGTTCCCGCACGTTGCCCGGCCAGTGATATTTCTCGAGCCTCTTGACCGTTGACACCGGTACCCTCTTGAGCGGCTTATTGTATTTGCGGGAGAAGACGGCTATGAAGTGCTCCAGCAGCAGTGCAATATCGCCAAGTCTCTCACGCAACGGAGGTAGTTTTATCTCCACAGTGTTTATGCGATAAAGCAGATCCTGACGGAACCTGTTTTCGGCAACCATCTGATATACGTGCAAATTGGTGGCGGATATCAAACGCACGTCGATAGGGATGGGTGCGTTGGAGCCGATGCGGGTGACGGTGCGGTTCTCGAGCGCCGAGAGCAATTTGGCCTGAAGAGGCATGGGCAGGTTGCCTATTTCATCGAGAAATAAGCTGCCGCCGGATGCCATCTCGAATCTGCCGGCGCGGTCCTCGCGCGCATCGGTGAAGGCGCCTTTCTTGTGACCGAACAGCTCGCTTTCAAACAAGGTTTCGGTCAGTGCCCCCATATCGACCGACATGAAGACCTCATCGCTTCGTCGGGAGCGACGATGAATCTCTCTCGCAACCAACTCTTTACCGGTTCCACTTTCGCCCAGTATGAGCACATTGGCCTCGGTAGCGGCTACTTTGTCGATAGTATCAAAAACTCCATGTATAGCCGGTGAGTTGCCGACGAAATCGCTAAACTGATGCCCAAGATCGGCCGTCAATTGTTTCTCGCGCGATTTCAGGCTCACAACCTGAGCGCGCGAACGACGAAGATTCATGCCGGCGTATATCGTGGCCAGTAATTTTTCGTTCTGCCACGGCTTGAGAACAAAATCGGTGGCGCCTTCTTTTATGGCCCTCACAGCCAACTCTACATCGCCAAAGGCCGTGATGAGAATGACCACCGCCGATGGATCTATCTGGAGTATCTTGGCCAGCCAGTGAAAACCTTCCTGTCCGCTGCTGACATCGCGCGTGAAATTCATATCCAGCAAAATCACGTCGTAGGCTTCGTTCGACAGAGCCGATGGTATCTTGTTGGGGTCTTTCTCGGTGTGGACCTGAGCTACGTGTTGTTTGAGATACAGCCTGGCTGCCTGAAGGACATCTTCGTCGTCATCTACTATTAATACTCTGCCGTTTCTGGTCGTCATTTTCAATCTCGATTTTTTGTCGTTTCACTCACCGACCGGGCTTCCCCCAGTATACGATGGCGGCAGGCCGGCCTCAACAATTTATAATGCCGCCAGTACTGCCTGCAAATATCATGCTGGACAACGGGATATAAGCTCAGGCCGGGCCGGCGACAGTAACTCGTTGTCTATCAATAAAATGATAATCATTGACAGGGCTGAAGTCAGGTTAAGGAGAGAAAATCCAGCTTGCCGGTGTGCGAAAGCGGACACAATATGTGCGCCAGTGGACACTAAGCCGCACACTAACGCGCGATAAACCACTGTTAATTAAGCAATTACATCGCTTGGCCCGATTCTTGCGAATACAAAGAGCAGATAGAGTTTTTACAGCAAGACGGATTTCGAAAGGCAGTTATGGATCGCCCAATTGAAAAGAAAACCTGGACCAGAAAGAGAATCGCCATGTTGGCCGGTGCCCTGGGGTTCTTATCGCTCATATTATATGGCTTTTTGTCGGCCGGCGGTGGCTCGACGCTGAAAATCGATTCGACCAGAGTCACAATTTCCGAAGTCGTGACCGGGCAGTTTCAGGAATTTATTCCGGTGAACGGCACCGTGACGCCTATTCGCACTTTTTACCTCGATGCTGTTCAGGGGGGTATCGTCGAAGAGATTTTCGTCGAAGAGGGCAGCTTTGTAAAGCCGGGCGATGCAATCCTGCGTCTGGATAACACCGACTTACATCTGGACATCATGTATCGTGAGGCACAGCTTTTTGAACAGATAAACAATCTTCGCAATACCCGTCTGGCTATAGAGCAAAACAGTCTCGAACTTCGCGCCCAACTTCTTGAGATCAACTATGAGTTGGATAAAGCGAAACGTAAGCACGATCAGAGCGTAAAGTTAAGAGAGAAGAATCTGATATCGCAGGATGAATTCGAGGCCGCCTGCGAAGACTTCGATTATTTGCAGAACAAACTGCAGTTGACTCTCGAAAATCAGAAACAGGACTCGGTTCTCCGGGCAGTACAGGTCGAGCAACTCGAAACATCAGTAGACCGCATGCAAGCCAACCTGGTGGTCGTGAAACAGAAACTGGAGAATCTGACGCTGCGGGCAACTATCGGCGGCCAGCTTACCTCGCTGGATGCCGAGGTGGGTGAATCGAAATCCGCCGGCCAGCGGATCGGCCAGATAGATCAGTTGGATGGTTTCAAGATTCGCGCCGCGGTGGATGAGTACTATATATCGCGCATCTCAACCGGCCAGCAAGGCGAAGTAAAAATCGCCGGTGAGGATTTCGAGCTCAGGATTACCAAAGTGTATCCGGAGGTGCGTGATGGGCGCTTCCAGACTGACCTCGAGTTCATAGGCAACGAACCGGGTGACATACGCCGTGGTCAAACGGTTCAGATCCGGCTGGCTCTGGGGGACCTGTCGGATGCCGTGATGCTGGCGCGAGGCGGTTTTTACAGCAAAACCGGCGGCAACTGGGTGTATGTGCTCGATGAGTCAGGCAGTCAGGCTACAAAACGGGATATAAGGCTGGGAAGGCAAAACCCGCAGGTATACGAGGTGCTTGAGGGACTTCAGCCGGGAGAGATGGTTGTCACCTCTTCTTATGATAACCTCGGTGACTTTGACAATTTGGTATTTAAAGATAGGTAAGGAGAACGTCCGTGATTAAAACCAGGAATCTGAAAAAAGTATACACGACCGAAGAGGTTGAGACAACTGCCCTGAACAACATCAACATTGAAATCAAACAGGGTGAATTTGTCAGCATTATGGGTCCGTCGGGGTGTGGGAAATCGACCCTGCTGAATTTACTGGGTCTTCTGGATAATCCTTCCGAAGGAGAGTATCTTTTCCTTGAGCAGGATGTAGCCGGTTTCTCCGAACGCAAGCGAGCCACTTTTCGCAAGGGGAATATCGGCTTCGTCTTCCAGAGTTTCAACCTGATAGATGAATTGACCGTTTACGAGAACATCGAGCTTCCCCTGCTGTATTTGAAGATACCGGGTGCCGAGCGCAAGGAGCGTGTGGAGCAAGCCCTGAAACACATGGAGATTATGGCACGCAAGAACCACTTCCCGCAGCAACTCAGTGGCGGTCAGCAGCAGAGAGTGGCGGTGGCCCGTGCCGTGGTGGCAGACCCTAAAGTGATTCTTGGCCGACGAACCAACCGGTAACCTTGATTCCGCACGGGGCGAGGAAGTAATGAACCTGCTGGCCAAACTCAATGAGGGCGGCACTACCATCGTTATGGTGACGCACTCACCGGATTATGCCGAGTATGGCAACCGCATCATACATCTTTTCGATGGTCACGTGGTGACTGAAAATATCAAAGAGCAGCACCATGCTTAAAAATTATCTGAAAGTGGCCGTCAGGAACTTTCTGAGACACAAAATATATTCGCTGATAAACCTGGCGGGTTTGGCTGTCAGTATGGCCATGTGCCTGCTTATTTATCAGTATGTGACAAACGAGCTGCACTTTGATTCCTTTCACGAGAACCGCGGGAGTATCTATCGCGTTGTCCCGTCAATTCAGGATGAATCCGGCGAATGGGAGAATTACGCCATGTCGCCGATGCCGCTCGCTCCGATTCTGGCAGAGGATTATCCGGCAATACAGAGATTCACAAGGTTCACCAACACCGCTCAGGCAGTCGTTAAAGTTGGCGCGCACTGTTTTAGTGAACGCTTGCTCTATGCCGATCCTGATATGCTCTCCATGTTCAGTTTTCCGTTGATCCATGGGGAAAGCCGGACCGCCCTGCGCGATAAAAGCTCGATAGTCATCACCGAAGCAATGGCCACGAAATATTTCGGTGACACCGATGCCGTTGGTCAGGTTGTCTCAATCAAGCTGGGTGGCGAATTCAGGGAGTTTGCCGTAACCGGTATAGCGGAAAACATTCCCGACAATTCCACCATCAGTTTCGATTTCCTGCTGCCTTACGAGGTAATAGTGGAACTCTGGGGGCCGCCTTTCACGACGAGCTGGGGTGCCATGGTGACCCGGACCTATGTTCAGCTTGTCGATGGCGCCGGACCTGACGTGTTGGAGGATAAACTTCCCCAGTTTTTGAAAAACCGGGCGAGTCTGCCCGAAGAGAGGCTGGCGGGTATACGAGTCTGGTTGCAGCCCCTGAACGATATTCACCTGAATCCGGCAGTGCAGAATTCGTACGAACCGACTACTAATCCGATGTATCTGTTTATTCTGTCCGGTATCGCTCTGATGTTGCTCTTCGTAGCCTGCTTCAACCTTACCAATATTTCCATAGGGCTTTCTTCCATTCGCTTGAAGGAAGTCGGCGTGCGCAAAGTTCTGGGAGCGCCGCGTATGAGGCTCATCCGTCAGTTTTTCATAGAATCGATTTTTCTCAGTGTGCTGGCACTTGGCGCCGCTATCGCTCTGGCCGAACTGGTTCTGCCGGTGTTCAACAGTCTCGCCAACGCCCACCTGGCAAGCGGACAGCTACTGGACTGGGTTACACTGCCGGCCATGTTGCTTCTGATGCTACTGGTGGCGGCTCTATCCGGTGCTTATCCTGCCCTGTATCTTTCCCGGCTCAATCCGTCGCACATTCTGAAAGGTTCGTTGCAAATTGGCGGCGCCAATCTGTTCACTCGCTCCCTGATCGTCATCCAGTTCGCCGTTTCTATATTCTTTATTATATGCACCCTGTATATGTCGCGCCAGATGGATTATGTCAGGTCAGCGAATCTGGGCTTCAACGATGACCACGTTCTGGTTCTTCCGGTAAGTTCCCGGGGCGGCGATGAAATACAGCAGCGGCTGAGTAATATGACTCGCATCGTATCCGTCTATTCTGAGCATCGCCGGGTCGCGTGAATCGTTGGGAAGAGAAGGCGATTTCGCCGTGACCGTGGTTGAATCCGATGGAGTTGAGGCCGAGACCTTCATATTCGACATCGATGAAAATGTCATCCCCACGCTCAATATGGAGATTTCCGAGGGTAGAAACATTTCAAAGGATTTTCCCTCAGATCAAGGGCACGCAGTCATCGTCAATGAGGCTTTTGTCAGAAAATACGGTTGGGATTCGGCTGTCGGCAAACAGATCAGACTCTCGTTTCCGGGACTGCACGAAAATACCGGCGAGATAGTGGGTGTCGTGAAAGACTTTCATTACCTGTCGCTGCATGCTCCAATCGAACCGGCGGTAATGTTTAAGTCAGTCGACTTCGCCCCATCCAAAATTATGGTGAGAGTGACGCCCGATGACATCCCCGGCACCATCGGTATGATCGGAGACATCTGGCCCGATATCGCCCCTGAACGGCCATTTGAATATTACTTCCTCGATGCCGATTTTAACCGGCAGTATCAAAGCGATGAGAAGTGGGGACGGATTATCGTCTATTCGGCGATTCTGGCCGTTTTGATTTCCGCGATAGGCTTGCTGGGTGTCACCACGCTCGCGCTGAGTCGGAGAACCAAAGAGATTGGTATTCGCAAAGTGCTGGGCGCCACCGTATCGGGTATTGTGCGGAGTGTGAATAACGAGTTTGTCTTTCTCATCGTTATCGCTAACCTGTTGGCGTGGCCGGTGGCTTATTATGTCATGAATCGCTGGCTGGAGAATTTCGCCTATCGAGCTGATGTCGGTTGGACAGTATACGCTGTGGCTGCTGCTGCCGGTGCACTCATCGCTCTTGCAACCGTGAGCATTCTGGCAGTGAAAGCCGCCCGCGCCAATCCGATAGATAGCCTGAGGTATGAGTAAAATCTGAAAGCGCGTTCGCGAAAGGTGGCATCCTGTGATAAGACTTAACGGTATTACCAAATCATATAAATCCGGTCTCTCCAATACTTATGTTCTCCGAAATGTTTGCCTCAAAGTGGACGAAGGGGAGTTTGTCTCGATCATGGGCCCGTCGGGCGCGGGAAAATCCACTCTTCTCAACATAATAGGAATGCTTGATGAAACCTCCGAAGGTGAATACTACTTCCTCGATGAACCCGTCCACGACCTCAGCGAGAAAAAACGCTCGGAACTGTACAAGCAACATCTCGGATTCATATTCCAGAGTTACCACCTTATCGATGAATTGACCGTATACGAGAATCTCGAAACGCCGCTTTTGTACAAAAAGGTCAAGTCGTCAGAGCGCAAGAGTATGGTCTGTGATATGCTTGACCGCTTTCAGATAGTTGGCAAGAAAGACCTCTTCCCGCACCAGTTATCCGGAGGGCAACAGCAATTGGTGGGTGTGGCGCGCGCCCTCATCAGCCAACCAAGACTCTTGCTTGCGGACGAACCTACAGGTAATCTTCATTCATCGCAGGGTGAGGAGATAATGGAATGGTTCAAGAGGCTCAACAACGATGGTGTGACCATAATCCAGGTTACTCACTCCGATAAAAACGCCACCTACGGCAAACGGATCATCAAACTGGTCGACGGGTGGATCAGGAGTGATGGTTAGATAAATAGCTAACCAGGGAAATACGCTGTGCTCAAGAGTTACTTTACGACCGCTATTCGCAATCTGACTCGAAACAGAACTTATGCATCAATAAATATCCTCGGGCTGGCAATAGGTGTAGCCTGTTGCTTTCTAATTCTGCTCCGCGTGCACAACGAACTCAGCTACGACAGGTTTCACGAAAAACACGACCGCATATTCCGCCTGTATGAGAAACACCTTCGGTCGAACGGATCGTTCTGGACCCGTTCCATAACCGGTGCCGCCCCGGCACCACGTTTACAGCAAGATTATCCCGAAATCGAAAAAGTCGTAAGATACATGCAGCTCAAAACTCTGGTGACGGTCGGGGAGAAGAATATCTATGAGGACGGCGTTGCCTATGTCGATGGGGATCTCTTTGATGTTTTCTCCTTCAGCCTCACCAGGGGTGATCCTCAAACAGCTCTGCGCGAGCCGTATTCGGTGGTCCTGACCGGAAGCATGGCGCGCAAGTACTTTGGCGACTCCGATCCTCTCGGAAAGACCCTGGTGTTGGACAATTCCAGCTCGATGACTGTGACCGGTGTTCTGGAGCCAGTGCCGAAGAATTCGCATCTGAAGTGCGAGATACTGGCCTCGTTTGAAACCTTCGCGGCCAGTTCGCGCAGCCTGGATAACCACTGGGACTGTCCGGCGCGAACCTTCGTGCTGGTCCATGACGCGAGCGACGCCGCTGAGCTGGAAAGCAAGCTGGAAGCGTTCATAGGGAAATACCGCGATGAAGAAATTGCTGCCGGATTGAAATACGGTCTGCAGCCGCTGGACGATGTTCATCTGAACCCGACCGTTGTTGATCCCGACGAAACGACAAGCGCCTCGAGACTGTTGATGTTCGGTGCTATTGCCGTGCTCATTCTTCTGATAGCCATCATGAATTTCGTCAACCTCTCAACGGCGCAGTATGCCAAACGTGTTGGTGAGGTCAGCGTCCGAAAAGTTCTGGCGCCAGTCGCCGTCAACTGAGTCTGCAATTCATCGGAGAATCATTGACTGTCGTTGTTGCGGCGGTGCTTATGGCTGTTCCAATCGCAGAGATGTTCCTGCCAACCTTCAATATTCTGGTGCGTGGAAATCTGGAGATCAACTATCTCCAAAACCCGTTAGTTCCACTCGGTTTGGTCGGCTTCGTTGCGGTAATAGGAGCGATAGGCGGAAGTTACCCTGCCTTTATACTATCCAGATACAGTCCTGTTGAAGTTCTTCGCGGTTCTCTCAGGTCGGGGCGGCGAGGGGTAGTGATGCGCCGTGCTCTGGTAGTACTACAATTTACTTTGTCGGTCGGGTTGATACTCAGCGTCATTGTGATCTACGGTCAGTTTGACTTCCTGGTGACGAAAGACCTGGGCTTCAACACTAAGCAGATTGTTATCGTCCCGGTCGAACTGCGGGATTCACTCAAAGGTACTACGTCGACACTGAAAGCAGAGCTCTCCCGACAGCCGGGGGTCGTCTCCGTGGCGGCTTCGTCGAATTATCCCTGCGATGGTCATGCTTATGGTTTCGAGAATTCAGCCACCGGGAGGCGATCAACGGGTATCAGTGATTAAAATATATGTCGACCGCGATTATTTGAAGACGCTCGGAATTAAGCTCGTCGATGGCAGAGATTTTTCCGACCGGGCCATCACCGATGTAAAAAAAGACGCTGCTAGTCAACCGTTTTGCCGTCGAGCATCTCGGCTCCGGTGTTTCGATAGGAAAGTCGATTCAAATATTTGAAGGAGCCACAGCAGGCCGGGCAGCGGAATACGAGGGGGAAATTGTCGGAGTGGTCGAAGACTTTCACTTTCGTGACCTGAGCTATGGGCTGCAGTCCACGGTGCTGGTTCTGGGGCCATCGAGAGCGGAGTATCTGCTTGTTCGCATCGCTTCGGACAGTATCCCCGGCACAATCGCGACAATACAGAGTGTTTTCGCAAAAACACTACCGGGAAGACCCTTTGAATATTCTTTTCTGGACGATAAAATACGGGCGGTCTATTCGGAGGAAGAGCGGCAGGCAGAAGTTGTGGGTTATTCCAGCTTTCTGGCGATATTGATAGCGCTCATAGGGCTGTTCGGGCTGGTGCTGTATATTGCCGAACAGCGAACCAGAGAAATTGGTATCAGGAAAGTGTTTGGTGCAAGTTCGAATAGAATTGCGGCCATGCTGGCCGCCGAGTTTGCACTGCTCGTGCTGGTGGCGAACATTATTGCTTTGCCGGTTGCTTTCTATTTTCTGAACGAATGGCTGATGCAATATCGATACCGGATCAGCTGGAACCCTTCGTATTTCGCTGCCGCTATAGGCGTGTCGGTTGTTTTGGCGCTCCTGACAGTCTCTTATCAGGCATTCAAGTCTGCTTCGGCCAATCCTGTAGAATGCAATCCGCTCTGAATAACGGCTACCGCACAAACACAACTTGACGGTGCGAGTGCCACCTTCTATAATGACAGTGAAACCACACTATAGGAGGCGGTCCAGCCAATGAACCTCAACGGTCAATCCGAAATCAAGCCCGTCAAAAGCATCCTCTTGAAACATCCGAAGGATGCCTTCATATCTCAGGAGAATATCGATTCACAGTGGCAAAAACTGAACTATACCAATCCTCCTGATTTCTCTAAAACCATCGAAGAGTACGAAGCCTTTCTTGAATTGCTGCACAGACAGGTCGGGGATTTCCATTTCCTTCCGCGTGATGACCGCACCGGTCTCGATTCAATCTACGTCCACGACCCGGTCGTTATCACCACAAAGGGAGCCGTTCTGTGTCGGATGGGCAAAGAAGAGCGCCGGGGAGAGTCGATTGCTTGCGAAGAATATCTGAAGCAGACAGGCGTGCCGATTCTTGGCGCTATTGCCGGCGATGGGAAACTTGAGGGGGGCGATATTGTCTGGCTGGATGGCCGTACGCTGGCGGTCGGGCAAGGGTATCGCACTAACCTTGAGGGAATCTTGCAATTGAGAGAACTTACGGCCGATTTCGTTGACGAATTTGTCGTGGTCCCACTTCCACACTGGGATGGCCCCGGTGATGTCCTGCATCTGATGTCAATGATAAGTCCCATTGACGCTGATCTGGCGCTCGTATATTCCCGCCTGTTGCCGGTTCCGTTCAGACAGTGGCTCATCGAACGAGGAATGAAGCTGGTCGAGGTGCCGGATGAAGAGTACCCGACTATGGGCTGCAATGTATTGGCAGTAGCTCCGCGCAATTGTATCATGCTCGACCGGCAATCCGCAGACAAAACAACGCCTGGAGGCCGAGGGAGTTGATGTTGCTGAATACCGGGGAGACGATGTATCCCGCAAAGGGGCAGGTGGTCCAACCTGCCTAACACGCCCCTTGCTCAGATTGGAGTGAACAATATGAGTGGCTTGAACTATGACAATAGATATTTCATTGGTGTTGTCAACTACGACGATGGTGACGCCACCAAAGACACGCTTTTTCATTACCGCCAGAAAGGCGATGTTGTCTGGGGAACCTACACCGGGGGAAATGTCGCGCACGGCAATATCGTGGCGCGGGTGCTCGATGACGGTCGGCTGGATATGATCTGGCAGTATCTCAACAACGACGGCGAATTTTACTGGGGCACCTGTCTGTCGACACCCGAAGTGCTGCCGGACGGCCGCATTCGTCTGAACGAAGTCTGGCGAACGCTCAGCGGCGAGGGTGTTTCCGGTAGCTCGGCCATTGAAGAACGACCAGAGTAGCTGCGGCTAACGATTCTCAGTATTGGATCATACGGCACTCAATACGGAATCGTAAGGAACTAATTTCCCTTACAGACGTAAGAGTCTACATGTCTATCGACATTTAACAGTTTCAGGAGGAAGTATGATATCAGGCAAGAGAAGTGTTGGTCTGGCGTTGGCTCTGGTTTTGTCGCTTATCGGAATGGCTGTTGCGCAGTCAGTGGAGTTCCCGGACACGCAGGCAGGCCGTCAACTTGAAAAATTTGTCACGGCATTCAATTCCGGTCAGGAAGACGCCTGGAAGGACTGGATTCTGCAGACCCCCAAAGCGGCCGATACGGCCGATGTGCTGCAGCGTCGAATGGGCTTTTTCAGGATGCTCTACGGTGACCTCGGTGAGCTGAGAGTTCATTCAATAGAAGCAGTATCGGAATTCAGTATGTCCTGCCTCGCTCAGGGAGCCAACCCGACTGGACCGTTCGAGTGGATCCAGATAGGTTTGGAACTGGATACTCTGCCGCCGTACGGGGTGGCATCGATGTCAGCCATGCCGGGCGTGGACCCTACCGAAGAACTTCCCGAAGGTGAACTTACATCTGAGAAACTTGCGGCCTATCTCGATGAAGTGCTTGATAAGATGGTAGCTAATGACAGATTCTCCGGCGCAGTGCTGGTGGCCAAAGATGGCGTGCCCATTTACAAACGCGCTGCGGGGATGGCCTGCAAAAACTATGATGTTCCCAACAAAATCGACACCAAGTTCAACCTGGGCTCCATGAACAAGATGTTCACCGGCGTGGCCATTGCTCAACTCGCCCAGCAGGGGAAATTGTCATTTGATGATCCGGTGATAAAGCATCTGCCGGACTACCCCAATAAAGAAGCAGCGGAGAAGATGACCATTCATCACCTGCTGACCCATACATCCGGTCTGGGTGACTACTGGGAAGAATTATTCGATACCTGGTGGTGGCAAATTCGCTCTGTCAGACAACTGGCGGAGCTGTTCTGGGAAAAACCCCTCGATTTCGAACCGGGGGAACGTTTCCAATATAGCAACGGTGGTCCGATCATATTGGGACTCATCATCGAAGAAGTGACCGGCTTGAGCTACGACGAATACATCCGTCAGAACATAACCGGCCCCGCCGGCATGATTAATACGGATTGCTATGAAGTCGACCGTCCGATACCGAACATGGCGATCGGATATACTAAGATGGGTATTGCAGGAGAGGGTCCCGGTGAGGATTGGCGCAGCAACCTATTCTTGCACGCCGCAAAAGGCGGCCCTGCGGGAGGCGGGTATTCGACCGTCGAGGACCTTCTTAAGTTTGATATGGCCTTACGCAGTAACAAGTTACTTAACGAAGAGTACACCAATATAGTCACTACCGGCAAGGTGGACATGGGTCCAGATATCAAATATGCCTACTTGTTCGGCGACGAAAATTTCGAGGGACACCGTATTGTCGGTCACAACGGCGGGGCGCCGGGAATCAATGCCTCTCTCGACATGTATTTCGATCTGGGCTATACCGTAGCTGTGCTTGCCAACTATGATGGCGCCGCAGAGATGGTGGCTGCTAAAATCGGTAGAGTCTTGACTAAATAGTGCCACGAATATCATCCCACATATAATAATATCAGGCCGGTCTCGTTAGAGATCGGCCTCTCTTTTAGGCCATCTGCGCGTGCCTTTTCTCCCTTTTTCGGCTTGGGGCGTTTTGACCGGTGCCACTACAGACTATAGGGAATTCCCCATACTTTCTTAGCCCAAATGGCCCAAAATGGCCCACGGTCGCCAGTGTAACTAATTGTCTGTCCGCGATTTACGATTTGGCGTATTTCTCTGCCGGTTCGGGCATAATTGTTGCGAAGATAGGTGTCAGAGAAAGGGACGACACAAAAAGGATGAGGAATCATGAACAACGATAAGGGACTTAGCCTGCTTGAGGTTTTGGTGGCCATGATAATACTCAGTCTGGGTATTCTGGGGATGGCGCCTATGGTTGTGATGTCTATTGAGGGGAACAATATGTCTCGCGACGTACTGGTGGTCTCGAGCCTCGCCGCTGAGAAACTGGAATACTACGAGTCACTTGAAACTCTACCCGGCGTACCCTATGCCGAAACCGAGAGCGATTTGGAGGGTGGATACACACGCCAGACTGCCATCAACGACAACACTACTGATGTCACTATTCCCGCGGGTGTGTGCCAGATTGATGTGACCATCTCCTGGACCGATAAGACAGGGGTTGCACGTTCAACCACTTATTCGACGCTGTTGATGAAAGGGTAATGAATGATGGCCATAGGAAAAGCAAATAAGCTCAGGTGCTGCTGCGGTTTCACGATTCTGGAGGTGCTCATAGCCGCTCTTATAACGGGCATCCTGGCCACGGCCAGTTTCAGATTCTATACCTCAGATGCACAATCAGACGGAAACCCAGTATGAGGTGTCGGAAGTCCAGCACCTGTGTCGTTCAAGCGTGAACGAAATAAAGAAGACTCTTCGACTGGCGGGATTCAAGTTGGCGACTCACCCGCCGTATGAGATCAAGACTGACAGTCTGGCTATCTACTTCAGCCAGACTCAACCGGTCGACACAGTGCTCTACTACCTTGAGGAATTCAACGACTATGAATACAGCAAGGTACATGGTCTGCCGGAAGATGTGCAATTGTTCAAACTGATGAAAAAGGAAAACTCCGGTTCAGCCGAAATCTGCGCGGACTTCATCCAGAGTATCGGTTTCACCCAGATTGACAGCAAAACTATGGAGATAACCATAACAGCACAGGTCTCCAAGGCAGACGATACTTTTGAAGCCAATGAAGGTTTCAGGACCTGGACTCTGGACGAGCAGGTCAGTTTGCGGAACGTTAACTTATAGGATGCGAGGTAACTTGAGATGAATACGATTACCAACAACCGAGGCGGAGCGCTGATGATTACTCTGGCGCTGATGGCTATGCTGTCCATCATCGCGATTATGGCCGTCAACAGATCTAACACTGATATGGATATGTCGTACAACCAGCTCCACGATGAGAAAGCGTTTTATACAGCCGAGGCCGGCATCGAGAGAGCTTTGGCGAAACTAAATGATGACCGGTCGTGGGATTCCGGATATGTCGATCAGGAAATTGGAGGCGGATTGTATTCTGTAACCGTCACAGACAGCAACACTATCGCCTCACTTGCTGATACAGTCATCTTGCGCGCCACCGGTAGCTATGACGGCGCCGAAGCTGAAATCGAGGCCTGGTTAGTGCCCGAGAGATACCGTCCCTTCGAGTTCGCGCTGTTCGGAGATACCAGCGTCTCGATGAGAAACTCTGGCGTGTACCGACTCCTACAATTCGGATTCCGGCACGTATGGCGCCACCTTGGACTATGAAGGTGCTTCGGTCGGCTCCAACGGTACGCTCACTCTTGAAAATATCGCGATGATCGGCGGCGACGCCGTGAGCGCTATTGCGGATGGCATAACCATGGACAACAAATCGACGGTGCGTGGAGACACGATAACCGGTGTCGAACCGCAGGAAATGGATATCGTTCCGGATTCGGAATATGATCTGGGCCGAACTTAACAGCGATGCTTGCCACCGGTATGTCCGGAGGGTATACCTACGATCCGGTGACATACTCACTTGATGTGGGCGTCAATGAGACAGCTGGTTCTGTCGACCGGCGTCTACTATTTTTCCGATATAACTCTCGGCCAGAACGCGGTGGTCGCTCTGGAACCGGGGGCGGAAGTCACGATATATATGACCGGTGATCTGGTGCTGGGCAATCGTCTGAATTCAATGAAGACGGTACGCCCGCCAAGTTCAGATCTACTCCTCCGGTCACTATCTCGACGCTGGGTCAGAAGCACGGCTTCTGACTGCGGCCTGCTTCTATGGACCGGAGGCGGATTTCATACTTGAGAAACTATACCGACTTTCTATGGGTCGGTTGTGGCCGACCTAATAGCTTTCGAAGATAACGTCTGTTTCCACTACGATCGAGTACTCAGCGAACTTGAAAAGGGGAAACAGGCAAGATGCTCGTAGTCGCTTGGCGGGAAATTTAGAAATGAGATAGGAGACAATTATGAAGGCGCTGGCAAATGAGAGGGGAAGCGCGCTTCTTATCGCGCTGGCGGTGATGGCACTGTTGACCATAGCAGCAATCACGGCCCTGGACAGGTCAACGACAGACATCGATATGTCGTACAATCAACTTCACGACGATCAGGCGTTCTATATAGCCGAGGCCGGCATCAATCGAGCCTGTGCCGAGCTTGGCAATGACCTGAGTTGGCGGGCCGGCTTTAACGATGTCGCCTTCAGTGGCGGTCAATATACCGTAACCCTGGATGACAGCGCCACCAACGCCGCACTCGCTGACACCGTGATTGTGACATCGATGGCCGAGCAGAACGAAGCTTCTTCCGGCATCGAAGTTTATCTTGTGCCGATTATATTCAGACCCTTCCAGTATGCCATGTTCGGTGACAGCTCCGTGGATTTGAGAAACAGCGCCTTAACTGACTCCTACAATTCGGACTCGGGAACGTACGCCGGCACCGTGACTTTCAATGAGGGAGATGTTGGTTCCAACGGAGAGATAGTAGTGCACAACAGTGCCGACCTCGGCGGTGACGTGTCGACTTCGGAGGAAGGAGCATTGTCGATCAATCCAGCCGCGACAGTTGCCGGCGACACGACTTCTACGGCGCCCGCTCAGGATATCCCGCTTATACCGGACGAAGTATTTACGCTTGCAGAAGCGACAAACGACAATGCAACCGGTATTTCCGGAAGCTACACCTATAATCCTTCGACACACTCCTTTCTCTCAAGCGGTACGGTGATATTTCAGACCGGCACATACTTCTTTTCGGAATTGACACTCAAGAACACTGCCTCTCTCGAACTTGCTCCCGGGGCAGAGGTGATAATATATGTTACGGGTGACATTGAGCTGAAAAATTCAACGGAGGTAAACGACGGCGGCAGCCCAATGGATCTTCAGTTCTATTCCCAGGGCGACATCGTGCTGAAAAACAGCGGCGATATTTACGCGACCTTCTACTCCCCGGAAGGGTTCGGTGACCTCCGCAACTCCGGTGATTTTTACGGCTCCATAGTAGCCCAGGACATATTGGTGCACAACAGCGCCGGGTTCCATTATGACCGACGGCTGTCGGAAATCGAGTGGCCGACCATAAGCGGTATGATGGTAGTTGCCTGGCGAGAGCTTTGATGATAGGTAACGGCGGTTTGCTTTGACCTCGAGGCGGAGCGGATCCCGGTGACTATAGAGAAAACGCGGCCGAGAGCGACCCGATGGGGACGTGCGGCCGCGTTTTTGTATTGACTAATTTTCCGTCAAAATCTGGTCGTCGTATTCAATCTCAAAACGAAGCTTGTGCTTGGCTTCTTCCTGGGCCAGACCGAGAAACAGGTCTTTAAGACCGGGGTCGTCCGTCGACTGGGCAAGATCATTGTAGAGCTTGTATGCGGCCTTTTCGGCCTTCATGGCGAAAATAAGAGCGTGCTGGTAGTCAAGGTTCGGAGATGGTTTTACATCCACCAGATGGTCGCCGATTTTCAGATCGAAAATCTTCTTCTCGGAGGAGATCATCCTGTTGCCCTGCTTGACTTCAATCAATTTGGCCTTGTGCTGTAATTCCTCCTTGGCGAAACTCTCAAAAACCTGCTTCATATCCGGCCGGTTCAGGGTTTTGGCAAGGTCGGAGTAAAGTTCGGCTGCCTCCTGCTCTTTCTGGATAGCAAAATCAAGAATCTCATTGGCGGACTTAAAATCCATGTTTTCCTCCTGATATGGAAAAGGTCTATCTGGCGACTAAAAGCGCAAAAACGGCGTGTGGTCGCCATACTATTGCTTGTCGGTTTCGGATGGCCCTCGTTTTCGCGAGCCGTTAAGGGCCATTATAACATATAACCGGGCACATATCAAATGGAATCTCCCGGTGGTCAATACCGGCAGGGCCACCCGCGAAGCCACCGGCTCGACTTGCGGCGCTATTGCTCTGTGTTTCGGCCCCGGCGGAAGATTTTGCTTGTCTCGGAAGGGCCGACTTTTTATATTTTGCTGAAATTGGTTGACTTAACTTCAGCGATGGAGTTGCCTGCGGCCCCCGTAACCTTCAGTCAGTCTTAGGGCCTGCTATTTTACTAATGCGACACTTAATCTGCAAACATGGCGTACCGGTTTATGGGCCAGGCACTGAGTCTATGGTCGACCACCTGAACAAGGGCTTAGTAAAGGAATTCTAATCTGAATTCAACCCCCCGGAGTGCTATCCACACTCGGGGCCGGATGAAATCGGATTTCAACACTACTTGGATAGGGAGTCTATTAAGATGTCTGAATGCCGGCACCGGTGGGAAATGGCGAATATACAGTTTGGCTTTGTGGTTTTCGAGAAATGTTCACACTGTAATGATCTCAGAACTTATTTTTCGACAGATGATACCTGGGACGAATACCGCGAGGGTGATCACCAGTGGAGTATTGTTGAGAACGCCCAGACTTTCAGGTTCGACTTAAAATGCCGGGATTGCGGCCAATTGGAAAAATTTGCCGATCTGATGGGATTGCTCTACTGCACCTCGTGTCTGCCGGATTGTGAAGTCGAGGTTCTTCGTAAAAAATTCGAAGCCGAGCGGACCTTTACTCTCGTGGCTTTTGGTTTTCTGCCCCAGGCCAGAACAAACCCGATACCGCAGGAAAGACTCGATATACTGACCGACTATTTCAACCAGCGGCGCGATACCTCGCGCTCGAAAGTCAAGATCGTATCTTTCAGTCTTATCAGTGATCTTTCGAGATGTCGGGGAGAGTTCATTCACGATGTCGGCATGCTCTCGCAAGAGGAGCCACCGGAGGAGAGAAAGCCTCTGCTTTGATTAGAGAATGATTTGATAGCATAAAAACAATCAGGAGATCGTTAATGACCACTAAAGAAGTGATTGAGAAAATCGGATTAAAAAGCCTGAGCACCTTCGAGCATCGCGAAGTTGATGGTGTTTTCGTGTCGGATATGTTGAGTGACGTTATGGCCGGCGCTAAATCCGGCAACCTGTGGGTGACGGTGCAGACGCACAAAAGCGTCGTCCCGGCGGCTAATCTGGTGGATGTTTCGGCGATAATTATCACCAGCGGCAAGAATGTTCCTCAGGAGACGATTGAGCTGGCTAACCAGCACAACATTGCCATTCTAACGACTGAGTTATCGAGCTTTGAGCTTATAGGGAAGCTTTACGGTCTGGGCCTGGTTTCCAAGTAGTCGGCCAAAAAGTCTCCGCAGGCAATTGCAGACACACCTTGATTGCCTGATACCTTTTATTAACAATTGTAGACGTGTAAAACACGGCGGTTTTTGTGAAAATTGATACCATTAAGGAAGCATTGGGGGCGAGTGTTCTGGAGGGTGAAGAAGGACTCAGTCTTTCGGTCGAGCATATTTACGCCTCTGACCTGATGAGCGATGTTCTGGCATTCGGGAAACCGGATTCCTTACTACTCACCGGGTTGGCGTCACAACAGGCCATTATTTCCGCTCACATGGCGGAGTTTAAAGGCGTAGTACTTATAAGAGGCAAACGTCCCAAGGACGGAGCCGAAAAGTTCGCCCGGGAAAACAACCTTGTCTTGATGACTACGGATCTCGACATGTACGACGCATGCATCAGAATTGCGGAACAGCGCGGGGCGACCTTTACCGGTCCGGCGCAGACAGCCACGAACGGCAAGGCTGAAGAAATCCTTCTCCGAAACGAATTCGATATCGAGGGAAGCGATTTCTCCAAGGCCGGAATGGTTTCCACCGAAGTGAAATCCATTCTCAAGAAGATTGGTTTTGATCCCAAACTGGTGCGCCGGGTTGCCATCTCCACCTACGAAGGGGAGATGAACGTGGTCATGCACGCCAAAAGAGCCCACGTCACTCTGGCTATAACTCCCAAAATGGTTGAGATCGTTATTGACGACGAAGGCAAAGGCATCCCCGATGTTGAGGCCGCTATGGAAGAAGGATTCACTACCGCTACCGAGGAAATGCGGGCTATGGGTTTTGGCTCCGGTATGGGTTTGCCCAATATCAAAAGAAATTCGGATGATTTACAGGTTACGAGTGAGGTCGGAAAGGGTACGAAGTTACAGATTAGATTCAATACGCAATAGATTTGTACAATAAATAAAGAGGGAAACGATGACGCAATTTTATCATGCTCACAAAGTCGATGTGGATAAGTGCCGTGGACACATGACTTGTATGCGTCACTGTCCCACACAGGCCATTAGAGTTCGTAATGGCAAGGCCGAAATATCAACCGAATTGTGTGTCGACTGCGGCGAATGTATCTCAGTCTGCCCATCGGAAGCAATCGTCCCGATTGTTGACCCCGTTGACGAAATCTCCAACTTCAAGTACAAAGTAGTCGTTCCTTCTCCCGTTCTCTATTCCCAGTTCGAATGGAATACCCATCCCTACATAATTCATCTGGCCTTAAAGCGTTTGGGATTTGACGAGGTCGTCGACGTAAGCACGTCTTCGGCAGCTATGGCCAAGGCGCTGGTGAAGTACATGAAGAACTACAGAGGACGACGGCCGCTGATTTCTTCCTACTGCCCGTCAATCGTCCGGCTCATACAGGTAAAATATCCCGACCTGGCGGAACTGGTGGTTCCGCTCGATGTGCCTCGCGAGGTGACGGCGCGTGAGATCAGAAAGACCCTCCCGAAAAAGTTGGGTCTCAAGTCGGAGGATATCGGAATTTTCTACCTGGCCACCTGCCCCGCGAAGATTGTCTCTATCAAACAACCTGCGGAGAAAGCAAGGTCGTGGTTTGATGGTGCCGTTTCCATTCGAGATGCTTACTCGGTGCTGCTGCCTCAGGTTGTGGCCATACGCGAGGAATTCGATGAGAGCCAGGTTCCCAAAGACTTTCATTTCAACGCGGGATGGGTGACAACAGGGAGTATCACGCAGTCAGTGCGGATGGAGAACTGGCTGGCCGTCTCGGGCCTCGATCATGTGAAACAGATTCTCGACGACATAGAAAACTCCCGGCTTCGCAACATAGCCTTCGTTGAGGCTCTGGCGCATATGCTGGGATGTATCGGCGGGCCGTATAATATCGAAAACCCGTATGTAGCCCGGACGAACAGTATAAGACAACGGGAAAAATACGAGAGGAGCATCAAGCTCGACGACAAAGATATCGAAGAGAAGCTCAATGATGGATACTATTTCCTGGAACATCGTATCCTGCCCCGTCCAACAGCATATTTCGATACCGACCTGGCCACATCCATCAAGCGGATGAAAGAGCGCGAACGCGTCTATCACAAACTGAGACAGATTGATTGCGGTTGCTGCGGTTCGCCGACGTGTATGGCTTTTGCCGAGGACTTCGTAAGGGGAGATGTCAAACTTACGGATTGTATCTTTCTATCGAAAAGAAGCGGTGACGAAGACAAATAAATGTTAAACAATAGCCTAAATCAGCGGGAGTATGCCTTGTGAAAGAAAAGGACTATAACGACATATTCTCTCAGTTCAAAGGGGTCGAATCGGATCTGATTCCACTACTGGTTCGGATTCAGGAAAAAGATGGCTACATATCTGAGGATGCTATCAAACGTGTCTCGCAGTTTATGAAGATGTCTGAGAATCAAATTCATGGTGTAGCGTCTTTCTATCCAAAGTTCAGGTTTACGGAACCGGGGAAGAAATCCATCAAAGTTTGTATGGGAACGGCCTGTCATGTACGCGGCGGATTGTTCTTATCCGAGGCGGTGGGTTGGAAACTGGGTATCTCTATTAACCAGACTACCGAAGACAAAAAGTTTGATTTTCAACGGGCGGGCTGCCTGGGGTGTGCACTCTCGCCCCGGTTGTAAAAATCAATGAGGATGTTCACAGCCGCATGACGGTGACGCGCTTAAAGGAGATACTGGAACAAGATGATTAGCTTCGATACAAGAAGGAAAGAAGCTCAAAAGAAGTGGGATGCACTTCAACAAAGTGCTGTTCCGGTCATCTATTTGGGCACCGCTACCTGCGGACAGTCTGCCGGGGCGCTGAAAGTGCTCGAGGCGGTCAAGCAGACGCTGAAGAAGAAGAAATTGAAAGCGGAGATTGTTCAGGTCGGTTGCATCGGGCCATGCTATATGGAACCGCTAATGGATATCAAACTCCCCGGTGAACCGCGGATTTGCTATTCCAATGTAACGCCGGACACGGCCGCCGGTATAATAGAGAGCCTTCTGATAAAGAGCAACCCGCTCCCTCAGATGGCTGTGGGCCATTTCGGGGACAACGGTCACCCGTTGACCGAAGGGATTCCGAAGTTTTTCGAGACGCCCATGCTCAAGCCGCAGACAAGACTGGTTTTGCGCAACTGCGGGTTTATCGACCCCGAAAATATCGATCACTATTTGGCTAACGACGGCTACGTGGGACTGACTAAGACACTCCAACAGACGCCCGAAGAAGTCATTGAGATAGTCAAAGAAGCCGGTCTTCGCGGTCGAGGCGGGGCCGGATTCCCTGCCTGGCGCAAGTGGGAAATCTGCCGCGGTGTCAAGGCCGACCAGAAGTATATGATATGCAACGTCTCCGAAGGAGACCCCGGTGCTTTCATGAACCGCGCACTTATCGAAAGCGACCCTCATTGCGTTATTGAGGGGCTGATGATTGCCGCGTATGCGATCGGGGCTTCGCACGGATATGTATATATCAATTCAGATTATTATCTGGCGGTAGCAAGACTGAAACAGGCCGCCAAACAGATGCGGGAATACGGACTGCTCGGGAAAAAGATTCTCGGCAGCAAATTTGATTTTGAACTGACTATCAAGGAAAGCGCCGGCGCCTTTGTCTGCGGCGAAGAGACTGCGCAGATATGCTCGATCGAAGGACGTCGCGGAATGCCCCGTTCACGCCCGCCGTTCCCGGCCGTTGAGGGACTCTTCGGAAAGCCAACCATCATCAACAACGTCGAGACACTGGGGACGCTGCCGAACATCCTCCGCAACGGAGCCGAATGGTACAAGCAGTTCGGCGTAAAAGGCAACTACGGCACCAAAACGTTCTCGCTGGTCGGTTCTGTGCGTCGGGGTGGTCTGATAGAAGTACCGCTCGGCACGAAACTCCGGCAGATTATCTATGATATCGGCGGCGGTTCATGGAAAAAGTTCAAGGGCGTTCAGACGGGTGGACCGTCAGGCGGATGCCTCTCCGATGAATTTCTGGATATTCCGGTAGAGTATGAGTCCATGCAGAAAGCCGGTTCCATCATGGGCTCCGGCGGTATGATTGTCATGGACGAGGATACCTGCGCGGTTGACCTGGCTCTGTACTTTCTCAATTTTACACAGAAAGAATCGTGCGGCAAGTGCTCACCCTGCCGGGTCGGTACCTGGCACATGGTGACAATTTTGGAAAATATCACCAAGGGTGATAGCGGACCGGAGGACCTCAAGAAACTACAGACTCTGGCCGAAACGGCGGCGAGGGCCTCGCTTTGCGGATTGGGGCAGACAGCTCCCAATCCGGTTCTGACGACACTGCGCCATTTCCGCAATGAGTATCTGGAACATGTGCAGGACAAATACTGCAAGTCCGCCGTCTGCCGGGAACTGGTCGAATACATTATCAATCCCGAGGCCTGCAATGGCTGTCAGCGCTGCAAGGATGTTTGTCCTACCGATGCTATCAGCGGGGCGCGCTCGGAGCTTCACAGTATCGACCAGCTCAGGTGTATCAAATGCAAGGCCTGCTACGAGGTCTGCCGCTTTGATCCGTTAGCCGGTAACGCCATTGAGATTAAGCCGAAGCGGAGAGTGTCATGAATAAGAATTCTACAGTTACAGTGACTATCGACAACAATGCCTACTCGGTAGCCAGTGGGATTTCGATTCTTGAGGCCGCTGAGCAGAACAATATATACATCCCTACCCTCTGCGCTCATAAAGAGCTTACCCCGCATGGCGGTTGTCGCATGTGTATTGTGGAAGTGGAAGGGATGCGCAATCTGCCGACTGCATGCACCACGCCGGTGACGGACGGAATGGTTATCAGAACCAACACCGCCCAGGTGCAGTCGGTGAGGATGGAGATTCTCCAGCTATTTTTGAGTGAGCATACCTCGAGCTGCCTTATCTGTGAAGAAAAGGACCAGTGCCGGGAATATATGGGTACTATCCGTAAAGCCGGTGTGACCACCGGCTGCAGGTATTGCTCCAACGACGGGCAATGCGAACTGCAAGACGTGGTCGAACATCTGGGCGTTAAGGAAATCAACTACCCCATCTATTATCGCAATCTCAGGGTGGAAAAAGAAGACCCGTTCTACGAGAGAAATTACAATCTCTGCATTCTCTGCGGTCGCTGCGTGCGAATCTGCCAGGAAGTGCGGGTCGCGAACGTGTTAGCTTTCAACAACCGCGGACGGGAAACGGTTATCGGCCCGGCCTATCACCGTACCCATCTTCAGGCAGGCTGTGAATTCTGCGGCGCGTGTGTATCGGTCTGTCCGACCGGTTCACTTACCGAAAAAGCCCGTGCCTACGAAGGCAAACCTGACCGCGAAGAATTTACAACCTGTACTTTCTGCGGTGTCGGTTGCCAGATGCGTCTGCTCGTCAAGGGAGATCGCGTAATCGGTGCCTTGCCGGCAGCAGATGACCTCGTCAACAACGGGCAGTTGTGCGTTAAAGGCCGGTTCTGTGTAACCGAACTGGTCAGCGGCCCGAGACGCTTAAAAAGACCGTACGGGGTGTTCGATGGAATCGCGGCCGAGGTTACCTGGGAGACTGCTATCAACACTGCCTCCGAGAAACTATCTGCCTGCTCGCCGGATGAATTCGGGATGCTCATCTCACCAAACTGTACGAATGAAGACCTCTATACGGCTCAGAAGTTCACGCGGATGGTGATGAATTCACACAACATCGACAACTCGGCCCGGACATTCTACGGCGCCGGATTTAACGCCTATCTCGATTTGATGAGACAGGCGGTGCCGCTTGAAGATGTTCGCAAAGCCGATGCGGTGCTGTGCGTAGGTCTTGATACCCGGTTTGGAAGGTCGGTGGTTGGCGTCGAATTGCGACGGGCTTACCGCAGGGGAGCGAAGATACTGAGTATCAATCCCCGCGAGCACAATTTGACTCTGATATCCGAACATTGGGTGCAGTCGGTGCCCGGTACCGAACTGGAGTTGCTGAAATCGCTGGTCAAGCTGACGCAGAAAAAGGCGACTTCGAAGGGTGGCGGTGATGCCGCTGCTGTTGCCGACACGCTGAAGACTTCCAAAGCTCCGGTGATTCTGGTTGGCTCGGAATTTCTTCAGTACGACAACAGCGCCGAGATTCTGGCAACCATCAAGCAACTCGCGGACAACACCGGCGCCGGAGTCATGCCGCTCCCGGCACAGAACAATCTGTTCGGGACACTTCTGATGGGCGCTTATCCGGAATTGCTCCCGGGTGCCGAGTCTTCAACCAGCACCAGGAAACCGGGCGAACTGAAAAAAGCCTGGGGATCCGCGGTTCCGAAATTTACCACTAAGTGGAATGCGAATAGCTTAAACGGCGGTAAGAAACTCAAGGTGCTGTATCTGGTGGGCGAGAACCTGCCGGATAACGCCAGGGACCTTGCCGAATTCGTGATAGTCCAGAATATTTATCCGCCCCATGATGAAACCAACGCCGATCTCGTGCTTCCGGCGGCCGCGTTTACGGAATCTGATGGATCGTTCATCAACGGAGAAGGACGACTTCAGAGAGTGAAACAGGCGGTCAATCCGCCGGCCGAAGCTATGCCGGACTGGATGATCTTCGGCGAAATCGCTCAGAAAATGGGAAAGAGCGGTTTTGCTTACAAGAACGCCGGCGAGATTCACAAAGAGATTTCCGGACTGGTGGATGGATTCGGCAACTTCAACAAGCCTTCGCGCAAAGCTCAGCCTCTCAAAATGAAGGCCGAGCTGAACGTGGCGAAAGGCAAACGGGTTGCTGCGAAAAAGGTCGATGCGAAACACCCGTTCATGCTCAGCATGTCGGTAACCGAGCACACTCATCGAGGTTTCCCGCTGTCTGCCTGGGTCGACGGTACCAAGACGCTCTTCCTTGAGGAGAGAGTGGATATCAATCCGAGTGACGCCAAAAAGGCGAAGTTGTCCGATGGCGACGAAGTTGTGGTGAGTTCAAGCGACACCGAGCGGGTCTGGCCGGTCCGATTCAAAGCGGAGCAGGCTCCCGGTACGCTGCACGTCTGTCTCCATCACGCCGAGGCCATGAACCCGAACCCACATCCAGTGAAAATAAAGAGGAAATAGAATGTTTAAAGTTGTCACAAGTCGCATGATTGTCCCAAACATGCACCTCTTAACGCTGGAGGCTCCCGCTGTGGCCCGTGAGGCCAAGCCGGGACAGTTCATTATCCTGCGTGCCGAAGAAGAGGGCGAGCGAATCCCCCTTTCCATCTCGGACTGGGATGAGCAGATGGGGACAGTCACTACGATATTTTTGAACGTGGGAAGAACCACCGACCGGCTGTCGCAGCTGACAGAGGGTCAGGAAATCCCCACGGTTGTAGGTCCGCTCGGCAATGCCACGGACATTGAGAAGTATGGAACAGTCATGTTGCTCGGCGGATGCTATGGCATTGGAAGTCTCTTTCCGGTAGCCAGAGCTTTGAAGCAGGCCGGCAACAAGATAATCACCGTTGTCGAAGCACGCAGTTCGTACCTGCTGTACTGGGAAGACCGGTACAAGGATTATTCGGATGAATTCGTTCGCATCACCCGCGATGGCACCAAAGGCTACAAGGGTCACGTGGATCGAATCCCCGAGATAATCAAGGACCTCGGCGCAACTGTCGACCGGGTGATCATAAATGGCTGTACCTACTGCATGAAACGCGGATCCGATGCTACGCGCGCGCTGCAGATTCCTACCTGGGTGAGTTTGAACCCGATTATGATCGATGGTACAGGAATGTGCGGCGTTTGTCGTGTAACGGTAGGGTCGGTTACCCGATTCGCCTGCGTACACGGACCGGACTTTGACGGTCATGAAGTGGATTGGGAAGAACTCCTCCAGCGGCGTAAGACCTATATGCCCGAGGAAGTCGTTCCTCTCCGTACCAGTAAGAGTAAGTGTGAAGAGCATTCTCAACAACTGTAGGGATATTCGTTATGGCTGAACCGAAAAAGAAAAAACAACTGGACCTCGTAAGAAGGGAAATGCCCAAGCAGCTTCCTGAAATCCGGTCGCACAATTTCAGCGAAGTGGCGCTGGGCTATGCGGCCGAAACGGCAGTGGAAGAAGCCTCGCGCTGTATCCAGTGCCCCAAACCCAAGTGTGTCGAGAACTGTCCCGTAGAAATAAATATCCCCGGGTTTATCAAGGCTATAGCCGAGCGCGACTTCAAGCGCGGCATTCAGGTTCTCAAAGAGAAAAACTGCCTTCCCGCAATATGCGGTCGCGTCTGTCCGCAGGAAGAGCAGTGCGAAGAAACCTGCGTGCTCGTTAAGAAGGGCGGGCAAATTGCTATCGGACGGCTCGAAAGATTCCTGGCCGACTGGGAAGCCGCCCAGGGGAAACTGGAGATGCCACACGTTCCCAAAAAGACCGGCAAAAAAGTCGCAATCGTCGGCGGTGGACCGGCGGGACTTACCGTGGCAGGCGACCTGATTCAATTGGGTCACGAGGTGACAATCTTCGAGGCCCTGCACAAGATGGGTGGCGTTCTGGTATATGGTATTCCGGAGTTCCGCTTGCCGAAGCGCATTGTCGGGCGGGAAGTCGAATATCTGCAAAAACTCGGCGTCGAGATAAGAACCGATTTCGTGGTCGGCAAAACCCAGTCCATCGATTCGCTGCTGGAAGAGTACAATGCCATATTCGTTGGCTCAGGTGCCGGACTGCCCTGGTTTATGGAGATTCCCGGCGAGAACTTAAACGGCGTCTATTCCGCCAATGAGTATCTCACCCGGCTGAATCTTATGAAGGGCTTTTTGTTCCCCGAGTACCACACTCCGGTCAAAAATCACAAGCGCGTCGCTGTCGTGGGCGGCGGAAACGTGGCCATGGACTGTGCCCGCAGCGCCCTGAGACTCGGTGCTGAATCGCGGATTGTATACCGCAGGTCCAGAGAAGAACTCCCGGCCCGTCTCGAAGAAGTTGAAAACGCCGAGGAAGAAGGAGTCATTTTTGACTTCCTGACTCTGCCGCTTCGATACATTGGCGATGAAAACGGTTGGGTGAAAGAGATGGAAGTCCAGAGGATGCAGCTCGGCGAGCCGGATTCATCGGGACGCCGTCGCCCGGTCCCTATCGAAGGCGCTATCGAGATTATTCCGGTCGATGCGGTTGTCTGCGCTATCGGCAACAGCCCCAATCCGCTTATAGCCCAGACCACACCCGGTCTGGAAATAGGCAAAAAGGGTAATATCGTTGCCGATGAAGAAACCGGCCAGACTTCACGCGAGAAAATCTGGGCGGCGGGTGATGTTGTCACCGGCGCGGCCACGGTTATTCTGGCGATGGGCGCGGGGCGCAAGGCGGCCCGGTCCATGCACGAATACCTCATGTCGCATTAGCTCTTGAGATTCGATTCACTGAAAAAAGGCTGGCGTTTTTAAGGCGTCGGCCTTTTATTTTTGGACTGCGTGTCGCACCTTGAAAACGTTGCATCATCGATACAATTGAGATATGGAAATGAAAGAAAGCTACTTCACAATTTCGACCCTTGGCGAAAAATCAAAGATGCTTCGGAAAGACTACGGCCGCGGCAGTAAGTTGAAAGTGGCGTATACTCCCGCCAAATCCGCCCTGCTCGTTCTTGATATGCAACGCTATTTCCTCGATAAAACCTCCCACGCCTATATCCCCAGCGCCCCGGCCATAATTCCGGGTCTGCTGCAGTTGATAAAAGGCTACACCGAAAACGGCCTGAGCGTCATCTTCACGCGGCACGTCAATACGCCTCAGGATTGCGGCATGATGGACAAATGGTGGAAGGATGTAATCACCCGCGAGAACCCACTGAGCGAGATAGACGAAATTTTCGACACATCAGGTCATACCGTAATAGAGAAATCACAATACGACGCTTTTCACAAGACAAATCTGGAAGATCTGCTCAAAGAGAAGAATATTACGCAGGTCGTTATAACTGGTGTAATGACTCACCTGTGTTGCGAAACAACCGCGCGCTCGGCATTCATGCGCGGCTTCGAAGTATTCTTTCCGGTTGATGGTACGGCAACGTACAACGAAGAATTCCACAAAGCATCGCTACTGAACCTATCGCACGGATTTGCGGATTTGGTTTTACTGGATGAACTGCTTGAGGTATTAGGCAATGGCCGCAAAAGCTGAAGAAATAGTCATAATCGGTGCAGGACCGGCCGGAATTGCGGCGGCAATTCAATTGCGAAGGCAGGGACACGATCCGGTCGTCTTTGAGATGGATCAGCCGGGCGGTCTTTTGCGAAATGCAGGATGGGTGGAAAACTACCCGGGGTTTCCGGATGGCATCTCCGGCGCTGACATAATCAACCTTTTCCGAAAGCAACTCAAGCGCTGGCGCGTGAACATAGTGCCAGAAGAAGTCGTATCTGCGTCACGCAACGATAGTATGTTCGTAGTGAGCACGAAAGACAATACACTGTTGGCCCGCATAGTCGTGATAGCCACGGGAACCGGACCAATAACTATGTCTGGTATTGGTCCCGGAGGTGAGGCCGGTGACCGAATTCTGTATGAGATTCATTCCATCAGTCACGTCAAAGGCAAGAAAATTGTCATTATTGGTGCGGGCGATGCTGCTTTTGATTATGCCCTGAACCTTTCCAGGCAAAACGAAGTCACAATTCTGAACCGGACTGATGCGATTAAATGTCTCCCTCTACTATGGGAGAGAGCACAGAAAGTACCGTCAATCACCTACCGGCGAAACACTACCGTGAGGTTACCGGTCGAGAGTGCGGGAAAGTCTCTTAACCTGCAGTGCGTGTCTTCAGGAAATAGTTTTGATCTTGCCGCCGATTATCTTATACTCGCCATTGGCCGTCAACCCCGGCTTGAGTTTCTTTCCCCGGAATTGACCGGCAAAATAGCACGAACTGAAAGAGTCGGGGAGCTTCTACGTTATAGGCGATGTAGGCAACGACGATTTCAGGCAGACCGGCATTGCGGTTGGAGAAGGAATAAAGGCTGCCATGCAGATTGACCGAGTGCTAAGAGGAATTGAGAGATGAAAATCATAGCGCAGAACGGTCGTGAAGACCTCGCGATTGTATATATGGCCGAATTGTCATCGGGTGGAGCGATTGAATTTGTCGAGTCGCTACAACCGCCTTTTCCCCGGGAGAAAAAATGGGTCATAATCGTATCGACGCTCGTTGGCTGTCCGGCAAAATGTCCCATGTGTGATGCCGGCGGCTTCTACAAAGGACGAGTCAGCAAAAACGACATCTTCGCACAGACTGACTATCTGGTAAACAAGAGATTCCCCTCAAGGGTTATCGATGTCGAGAAATTCAAAATCCAGTTTGCGACGGATGGGCGAGCCGTCCTTTAACCCGGATGTAATCGATGTTCTGAGAGAGTTGCCGCAGCGCTATGACGTACCGGGCCTAATGCCGTGCATTTCGACCGTCGCTCCTTCAGGTGCCGACAAATTCTTTGAGCAGCTTCTTGAAGTGAATCAGTCACGCTACAATGGACGTTTCCAACTGCAATTCTCAATACACACTACCGATGAAAAGCTCAGGAACCGCTTCATCCCCATTAACAAGTGGCACCTTTCGGATATCGGCAAGTATGGCGAGAGATTTTTCAAGACGGGTGGCCGAAAGATAGCTCTGAATTTCGCTCTTGAGAAAAAAGCACCGGTCGAACCTGAGATACTGCGGAAGCATTTTAACCCGGATGTCTTTTTGATAAAGATAACTCCCATTAACCCGACATACCGCGCATCACAGAATCAAATGATATCCTTTGTGCGGCCGGAGCGCCCCGAAGAGCACCGAAAACTGGTTGATGACCTGCAAAATGCCGGTTACGAAGTGATTTTGAGCATCGGCGAACTCGATGAAAACCACATCGGCAGCAACTGCGGCCAATTGGTCGCCAGTCACATGAGAGAAAAACAAGCATTGGCCGGTGCATACGATGCCGCAAAGTCCGTTACCCAATAGCCCGGCGCAGTTTTTGTCATTCCCATTCAAATCATAGAGCAATTGAACCATGGACCGGAGTAAGTCCTCCGGGTATGTAATGCCATGATTTTCATATTTGTACCGCGATGCATACATCTGACACACTAAATTTTCACGAAATTTATCCGATATTATAATTGACAGAAAAGTCGCATTTTGCTCTTATATATCGTAAATATTTCAGGCGGACCATGTTCCTGTAGCACCTGTTGACTCGACATCTTCGTTACAGACACTCCCCGTCCGGTTCTTAGGGTTACGCCCGTTTGAGATTGCGGAGCATGCGAAGCGGTTCAATCAAATAGAGAATATAAATATCAATATTTCCTCAAGGCGCAGAATTGCGTTATAGGGAGTGCAGTCATGAGCTTAAGCCGAAGAGAGTTTCTGGAGCTTCTGGGATGTACAGCATCGGCAGCTATGCTTCCGGGTTTCCTGCGAGCGGGTAGCATTCCGGAGCCTATCAGGATTGCCCTGGCCGAACAGATGAAGGTTAGTCCTCTACCTGTTATCTGGCTACAGGGGCAATCATGCGCCGGATGTTCGGTGTCCACATTGAACACAGTACATCCTGATATAGCCCAGGTCCTCACCGAAACTATCAGCCTGCAGTTTCATCCGAACGTCATGGGCGGCACGGGTGAGGTTGCACTTGGTGTCCTTAACAGGGCGATCAACGAACAGAAGGGCGAGTTTGTGCTGGTTGTGGAAGGTTCCATACCGACCGGTGAAGGCAGCGCCTACTGCCAGATGGGCGAGCACGACCACAAGCCGATAACGGCCGAGCAATGGGTACTGCAACTTGGCAGCGCCGCTAAAGCGGTTCTGGCTGTTGGTACCTGCGCGGCGTTTGGCGGAATACCGGCCGCCCGGCCGAATGTAACCGGCGCTAAACCGGTTTCCGAACTGCTGCCTCAGGCAACCTTAATTAATATTCCAGGCTGTCCATCGCATCCCGATTGGGTAATCGGAACCGTTGCGCACGTTATCCTCTACGGCTTGCCGGAACTCGACGAACACAAGCGTCCGAAGATGTTCTTCGGAAAAGTCGTGCACGAACAGTGCGAGCGACGGGCCGATTTTGAGGACGGCATTCCAGCCGAAGATTTCGGCCAGAGTGGTTGCCTGTACGACCTCGGATGCAAAGGCCCCGAGGCACACTGTGACGCCGGCATCAGGGGCTGGAACAATAAAGTGAACTGGTGTGTCCGTAGCGGTTCGCCGTGTATCGGCTGCACCGAGCCCAATTTTCCGGACTTTGAAGGTTACGGTCTATATACAAAATTGCCCGTAGGAGCCACCCGCGGTATCGAATGGTCGGGTCCCTACGCTCCGAAGCGAACCCTGAAACTTGAGACAACCTGATCATAAGGGGTCCAAAGAGGAGAAAACAATGAGCAGGACTGTTAGCATTGACCCCATCACCCGCATAGAGGGTCACCTAAAGATAGAATTGGAAGTCGACAACGGCAAGGTTGTCGATGCACGCTGTCAGGGTGAGATGTTCAGGGGGATAGAGAAACTTCTGTATGGCAGAAACCCGGTTGACGCCAACCAGATCACGCAGCGAATTTGTGGCGTATGTCCGGCCGCTCACGCGCAGGCATCAAGTCTCACGCTTGACCATGCTCTCGGCGTCGAACCGCCCGAAAACGGTCGGCTGATTCGCAATCTGATTCTGGGGGCCAACTTTCTCCAATCGCACATCCTTCATTTTTATCATCTGGCGGCTCTGGACTTTGTGGACATCACGGCGATTCTAAGTTACACCGGTGCAGACCCCGGCCTGCAAAGAGTCAAAGCCTGGGCCAAAGACGAGGTCGACAGCGGCAAAGCGAATGCCGTGGCGCCGTTTCTTCCGCGTTACGCGGGCGACTATATTCAGGACACGGAACTTAATATAGCTGCGGTGGCGCATTATCTGGAAGCTCTTGAGATTAGAAAGAAAGCTCACGAGATGCTCGCCATTTTCGGCGGACGCATGCCGCACGCAGTGACAATAGTCCCCGGCGGTACCGCTGAAAACGTAACTGTCGACAAAATCCTCGCCTACGCCTCGCGGCTGAAAGAGATTCAGGACTTTGTTGACAATGCTTATATTCCCGATGTAGTCGCGGTAGCTCAAGCCTACCCGGCCTATTTTGAAATCGGCAAAGGGTGCGGAAATCTGCTTGCCTACGGAGTCTTTGAAGAAGAAGCCGCCGGTGGCAAAAAACTCCTCTCCTCAGGAACGTATATCGACGGTAAGGTAGCGCCCCTCTCCGTAGCGAACGTTTCCGAGCATGTAAAGTACTCCAAGTATTCATCCGCAAGTCAACTTCATCCCTCCGCTGGAGAGACAGAGCCGGATATGGCGAAGAAAGATGCCTACTCCTGGCTCAAGGCCCCGCGCTACGACAACAGCGTCGTCGAGGTAGGCCCGCTGGCCCGCATGGCCGTAGCCCATCTTACGGCAACGAATGACAAAGCCTCGAAACTGGTGACAGACACACTGGCAGCCTTCAATGCGCCGGTATTGGTGTTATTCTCCGTACTGGGAAGACACGCCGCCAGAGCGCTGGAGGCGAAACTGGTTGCCGAACGGTGTGCCGAATGGGTGATGCAGCTCAAGCCGGGCGAACCGACTCATACAAAATACAAGATTCCCAAAGAGAGCGAAGGCTTCGGGCTTACTGAGGCTCCCCGTGGTGCGCTGGGGCATTGGATCTCGATCAAGAACAAACGGATAGGCAACTATCAGTGTGTTGTGCCCACGACCTGGAATGCCAGTCCGCGTGATGATAAGAACCGCCTGGGACCGATGGAGCAGGCGTTGGTCGGTACGCCAATCGCCGATCCGGAGAATCCTATCGAAGCCGGCAGAGTGGTTAGGTCGTTCGACCCGTGTATAGCCTGCGCGGTGCACGTCATGACACCCGATAGAGAACTTGTTTCGAAATTCAGAGTAGGTTGATAAAGATGCGCAAGGACAACGAAGATCGCCCGCGCACTGTCGTTATGGGGGCGGGGAATATTCTTATGAAAGACGATGGTATTGGCGTCCATGTTGTTCAGGCGCTGCAAAATAAGCGAGGGTTGCCGGGGGATATCGAGATAATCGATGCGGGAACGGCGGCCCTCGATACTTTAAGTCTGCTCGATGGTGTTGACAGACTCATCATTGTCGATGCTATCAAGGGCGGCGGCGAAGCGGGAACGATCTACAAACTGTCGCCGGATGATATCCGTGAAAAACCGCGCGGAAGCATCTCACTTCACCAGATGAGCCTGCTTCAGGCCCTCGCGTCGAACGGTCTGCTCGGTTCCGTTCCGTCAGAGGTCGTGATTGTCGGCATCGAGCCGGGAGAGATTACGGCCGGCCTCGAATTGACCCCGGAGCTCCGTGATCGGATTCCATTGATTATCGAGACCGTAGAGTCGCTGCTATAATCTTCCGCTATCGCTTCCCGGGCGTTCTGGAGTTTGTGCCGGGAGTAAAGTCTCTCAAATCTGACTTGTGCTAACCTCCCTAAAATCTTATCATCTGCTTATAGAGTAAATACCATCTCAGGAGAACGAAGCATGTTTCATCTCGTAAAACACCCGGTGGCACCGATGTTTGTCGTGCTGCTGCTTTTGTTTGGAGTAAATATGACGAACGCCCAGCAAAACCCGCCACCCACTGCTGTCAAAATAGTAGTCGATACACTTCACGGTATTCCTGTAGCGGATCCCTACCGCTGGCTTGAAGACCAAAACTCACCGGAAACAAGAGTCTGGATCAGAGACCAGAATGAATATACCGGCAAAGTCATGCAAGCGATTACGGGCATGGACAAAATCAATCAGCGGGTCGGACAACTTGTCAATACGGACTATATCGATGTACCCATCGAGAGAAACGGCCGGTATTTCGTCTCCAAAAGGATGGTCGGGCAGCAGCAGTGCATCATATACGTCCGGGAAGGACTCAGCGGCGAAGATCACGCTTTACTCGACCCGCATGGTTTATCTGAAGACCAGAGTGTTGTGGCCGAAATCGGCGACGTGTCAAAAGATGGCAAACTCCTGGCATATCTCATTCGCAAAGGGGGAGAGGATGAGAATGAGATTCACTTCAAGGATGTCGAAAGCGGACTGGACCTGCCGGATTCTCTACCCCGGGCGCTCTATTTCGGGGTATCCATCAACGCCGATAACAGTGGCTTCTACTATGTCAGGGTTGATGAAAAGGGCGGGTGCGTATTCTATCATGAGTTCGGTACCGATTTTGACGCGGACCCTCTCATTTTTGGAGGGAACTACGGTCCGAGCGAGTATATCGAGGCCTATCTCTGCGAAGACCGCAAATACCTGTATATAGGTGTCCATTACGGCTCATCCGGAACCAGGACTGATGTTTACTTCGCCGACGTAATCAACAACGGGCCTGTCACGAAGGTGATTGCCGGAATTGAGGCCGGTTTCTTTGGACAGATTGTTGACGACAAAATGTACATCCGGACTAACCATAACGCCCCGAACTGGTGCGTATGGCTGGCTGACCTCTCTAACCCGTCGATTGAGAACTGGACACCGATTATTAAGGAAACTGAAAAGGCTGTTCTGGAGGGTTTCAGCCTTGTCGGGGGTAGGATATTCGTTAGGTATATCGAGAATGTGTCGTCCCATGTGAAAGTGTTCGAGCCGGATGGGTCGTTCGTGCGTGAGATGGAACTTCCGTCGCTCGGTTCGGTCGACGGTATTTACGGTCAATGGTCCGCGGACGAAGGCTTCTTCGTGTTCTCTTCATACCACATACCTGAGACTATCTATCGCATGATTCCACAGACCGGCGAATATACCGAATGGGCAAAACCGGATATACCTCTGGAAAGTGACGATGTTACCGTTAAACAAGTCTGGTATAACTCGGCCGATGGCACCCGGATCCCCATGTTTCTGGCCTACCGGAATGGCGTCAATTTGGACGGCAACAACCCCACCCTTTTGGCGGGATATGGTGGTTTCAATATCTCGTTGCTACCTTCGTTTAAGCACTCCTATGCTTTTTGGATTGATGCCGGCGGCGTGCTGGCGATTCCATCGCTTCGCGGCGGAGGGGAGTTCGGCGAAAAATGGCATCAGGATGGAATGCTGGATAAGAAACAGAACACTTTCGATGACTTCATTGCGGCAGCCGGTTGGCTTATCGATAACAATTATACCAATCCATCTAAGCTCGCCATCCGGGGCGGAAGTAACGGCGGCCTTCTGGTCGGGGCAACTGTGAATCAGCGCCCGGATTTATTCAAAGCGGTGGTCTGTACCTATCCGCTTCTGGATATGGTCCGTTACCACAAGTTCCTTATGGGACCATATTGGATAAGCGAATACGGTTCGGCAGATTCGGCAGAACAGTTCGAATACATCCGCAAGTATTCACCTTATCATAACGTGAAAAGCGGCGGCAATTATCCAACCGTTCTATTCGTGACAGGTGATTACGACACCAGGGTGGCACCTCTGCACGCCCGCAAGATGACAGCCCTACTGCAGGCATCGACCGGTTCTGACAACCCGGTTCTCCTGTGGTATGACACGAAAATCGGTCATGCCGGAAGCACGTCCGTGTCAAAAGAGATCGAAGAGGTCAGTGTGCAGATGGGATTCTTGTGCTGGCAATTGGGTTTGGAGATATAGCCTTCAGGCACGAGAGCTTATTCAAAAAGGCCCACTTCCGTGGGCCTCTTTGTTATCCAGGAATGAATCCGTCGCGACGAGGATCCTCAGGGTCTACCGGAGAGGCGTGACACCTCGTCCGATACGCCTCCATCGGTGCGTTCTCAAGCTACCCCGTGTTCGGTGCGCCGGATTATTTCGTTCTGCAGATCGACACCGAGATCGACAAAGTAGTCGCTGTAACCGGCCACCCGGACAATCAAGTCACGGTACTTTTCCGGATTCTTCTGAGCCTTACGAAGAGTTTCAGCAGTGACAACATTGAATTGGATATGATGACCATCCATGGTGAAATACGCTCTCACCAGGTGCGCCACTTTTTCCAAACCATCTTCGGATTCAAGCAACTGCGGCGTGAATTTTTGATTCAGAAGCGTTCCGCCCGTACGAACATGGTCAATTTTGGACGCCGACTTCAGCACTGCCGTCGGTCCCTTTCTATCCGCGCCCTGAACGGGCGACACACCCTCCGATAGCGGCTCACCCCGAAGTCTTCCATCCGGCATCGCGCCTATCACGCTGCCGAAATAGACATGACAGGTTGTCGGGAGAAGGTTTATCCGATGATGCCCGCTTTTCGTATTTGGTCGGCCATCGACCGTTTGGAAATACAGCTCGAAAACCTGTTTCATGATGTCGTCGGCGTAGTCATCATCATTCCCGTACCTGGGTGTCTCATTGAGCAGTTTATTGCGCAGGTCTGCGGCATCGTCAAAATTGTCTTTCAATGTATTCACGAGCTGCGGCAGGGAAATGTTCTTGTTGTCGAACACATGGTACTTGATAGCCGTTAGCGAATCGGTAATACTTCCTAACCCTACACCCTGAATGTACGAGGTGTTATAGCGAGCGCCGCCGTTGTTGTAATCCTTGCCGGTTTTGATGCAGTCATCGATCAGTATCGACATAAACGGCGCCGGCAGGTATTCGGCCCAGAGTCTTTCGATAACAATATTACCCTTGATTTTGATATCGATAAAATGCCTGAGCTGCTTTGCGAAAGCGTTCATGAGGTCATCGAACGTGGCAAAGCCCGACGGTTCGCCACTCTCCACACCTATCTTCTTACCCGTTCGAGAATCGACTCCGTTATGAAGCGTGATTTCAAGCACCTTTGTCAGATTGAAATAGCCCGTAAGAATATAGCTCTCTTTTCCGAAAGCTCCCGTTTCAACACAACCACTGGCACCACCGTTGCGGGCGTCTTCCACCGACTTGCCCTGTCTTATCATTTCCTGTACGATGGCATCGGTATTAAATAGCGATGGCTGGCCGTAACCGGTCTTGATTATGTTCAGTGCCCTCTTGAGCAGGCGGTCGGGGCTTTTCTTGCTTATCTGTACCATCGAGCTGGGCTGCAGAAGGCGCATCTCTTCGATTACATCGAGGATCATGTAAGTCATTTCGTTGGCCGCGCTCTCGCCGTTCTCCTTCACGCCGCCGACGTTGATGAGACAGAAATCAGTGTAGGTGTTGCTCTCCTGCGCCGTTACGCCGACTTTTGGAGGCGCTGGCTGATTGTTGAATTTCACCCAGAAGGACTGAAGCAGTTCGCGCGCCCTCTCTTCGGTGAGGCGGCCTTCGTCGAGATCACAGCTGTAAAACGGCAACAGGTGGCAATCGAGCCGTCCGGGATTAAACGAATCCCAGGTATTCAATTCGGTGATGACGCCAAGATGAACAAACCAGTAGTACTGCAAAGCTTCCCATAAATTCTCAGGAGCATGCGCGGGAACCCGGTCGCATATACGCGCCATAGCTTCGAGTTCCTCTTTGCGTGATTTGTCCTTCTCCATAGAAGCCAACTTCCTGAGCTTATCAGCATGTCGCTTTGCGTAAAGCATGATAGCATCAGCCGCAATAGACATGGCCAGGAGCTCTTCACGTTTCTCATACGCCTCAGGATCGTCAAAGAAATCCAAATCGGCTATGCTCGTCTCTATGTCGGCCTTGAAATCGATAAACCCTTTCCTGTAAATCTTGTCATCGAGTACAGTGTGTCCGGGGGCGCGCTGTTCCATGAATTCGGTAAAAATACCGGCGTGATAGGCGTCCTTCCAGGCGTCGTCAACTTTATCGAAAATTCTGTCGCGAAGAGAGCGACCCTTCCAGAACGGAATAACATTCTCACTTTGGACTCTGCGAGTTTCGTCATCGACACTGAAAGACACTTTTTCCCGGGTGTGGAGAATTTCGAAATCTTCAAGAGTGTGAGTACAGATATCCGGGTATGTCGGAGTAGCCTTTGGCGCCGGGCCTCTTTCGCCCACAATAAGTTCGCCATCGTTAATGCAGATATGTTTATTCTCCAGAATATATTTAAACGCCAAAGCGCGAGCGACCGGGACAGAAACACGCTCCCCTTTGCCGCTTTCGTAAAATTCGGTCAACAACTGTGCCCGTTCTAACGAAATAATCGGCCGGGCTTCAAGGCTCTGTTCGCGTAGCTTTTTGATTCTATCGTTCACAGCGGCTTATCCTCCGATTTTAACTTCGCAACCGAGCGATTTGAACCGATTGGCCTTATCCCCAACCTCGGATTTGCTCTGCGGTCTTAAATTGTCGAGCCTGCTGCTCATTGCGAAACGCCTTCGCTTGTCCTCGCCAAACTGATTGTAAGGCAATAGACTGATGCGGATAATATTAGATAGAGACGAAACAAAATCCCTGATATCGTCAAGATTCTCGTCACTGTCGGTCATCCCCGGGATCAGTGGCACGCGAATATTGACCTGCTTGCCTTTACCGGTCAGAAATCTCAGGTTTTCAAGTATCACCCGGTTTGACTCGCCGGTGTACTCTGTGTGTTTAACGTCATCCATAATCTTCAGGTCATACAAAAACAAATCTACGACATCATATATACGCTCGAAATCGGCTGTTGGTGCGTGCCCGCAGGTGTCTATGGCCGTGCTAATCCCACTATTGCGACAAGACCTTAACAGGGCTTCAAGAAAATCAATCTGCGACATCGGCTCGCCGCCCGAAAATGTAGCTCCCCCGCCGGACTGGTCATAAAAGACCCTGTCCTTTTCTATCTCATCTATGACTTCGGCCACTGATACTTTTCGTGTCTTACCGGTCGGGTCGGTTGTATCTGGATTGCGAGCCTCGGGGTTGTGACACCACAGGCAATCGAGAGGGCAGCCGGAAAGAAAGACGGTGGTTCTGATTCCGGGACCATCATGTATTGCGTATTTCTTTATATCGAAAATGGTGCCGGTGATGTTTTCCTTCGTAGTCATAGTGACTAATTATAATGAATTTTGTCGTTTTTTGCCATAATTGTCTGTGGTTTTTTCGATGCGATAGGGTGATGGGGTGGAAAATGGATGAAACCGGGCCGTTTTTTAAGGCTGTGCGGCTCCAGAACCCTTTCTGAAGCATATACTCGGCAACCAGTTCCAACTGTTCTTCGCCAAGATGGGCAAACGACGGCATCTGCGCGAATTCCGCCCGCTTCTTACCGGGCGCTTTGGTCCAGGTTACGATACCGCCGGGATTTCTTTGTAGATCGAGTAGATTTCCGTAAGTGCGGGTGCCGCCAAAACCCTGTCAACCGCGTGGCAGGCCGCGCAGTTTTTGAATACCGACTCTCCGGTAGGGCCAGTAGCTAACGCATCCCCCGCACCTAAACCGGCATCGAGGCGCATCTGTGTGGCGACCGCAATCGAACGAAAAGTGTCCGTCTGATCGGCAACCACGGCATTATGCGCCACCAGAGAACCTTCGCGGTAAAGATGTCGACCGGTGGCCATGGCCAGAACGATTGCGGACAGCAGAGCGATGACCAGAATATAGCTTTTCCCGATAGAGGCGTCGTTGGAGTTGATTTCCCTGGAGAGCGCAACCAGCAGCACAACTACAACGGCGACGCCCGAAAATATAACGATCAGCATGCCCATTGTCATGACCTTCCGTCGGGAGCGTAAACAGCAGCAACGGTCCGAAGACCAACTGTGCCAGCGACAGGTAGAATGTTAGTCGGTAAAACAGACGCTTGAGCTGTGGCCTTGTGAAGCCGGGGAGACTCTCTTCAACCGGAAACTTTGCTCTTCCCAGCCACCAGGCCAGAAACAGACCGGTGATGGCCAGCGAGGCAGTCAGAAAATGGAAATACCGGGGAAACACGTTTCCCACGCGCAGCGACGAGAAAAACCCTTTAACATCCACCCACTGAGCCGGGAAAAGCATCAGGTTAATATTGGTCAGGAAAATAAACGGTATGCTGAGAAAAAGCAGGGTTGCACCTACGCCAACCAGAATGTGCGCCCGCTTTTCACCGCCTGTCCACTTATCCCAGGAATATTTATGTAACATAGGTCTAAAAGAAAAGCCAGCGTTACCAGCGGAATGACTGCAATCCAACCGTAACCGGTCAGTGCGTTGGCAGAGTAAAAGTGAATCGTATAGACAAGGCTGATACACAACAGTGGTCCAACGCCGAGTACGACGGCCAGGCTCTTGTTCACGGTAATGGTGCGCGAAATACTTTTGCCCAGAGAGTCATACTTCGGCTGTGAAAGGCCAATGATTTCAAATATCACCGCCAGAAGTGAACCGCCCACCATCAGATTCACAAAAAGAATATGCGCCAGAAAAACTAACACGAGAAGGATCTTGAGGTCGGAGCCGGGAAGGGGCAAGGGCAATTCAAGGTCTCGTGGAGCGGGAACCTGTAAAAGTACCGTTGCAATCATATTTTGTAGACTGAAAAGCATTGGCAAATACTCTCTCCTGGCTCTAACTGTTCCTTACGGCGCTGTTGGCTGTGGAGCAGCCGGCTCCGGTTTCACTATCCAATCGTTCTGAGCTCCGAGAATGAATTTGTGATCGAACTGCATCTGCTTCAGATAAGCTACCAGAGCTTCCGCCTCTTTATCATTACCCGGAAACGGCGGCATGTAAGTCCGTGTCATGTGCATGTTTTGAATGTAGGCGGTCATAGCGCCTTTATCCCACGGCTCGGTACCATACAGATCGGTAAATTTCGTGATCATGCTGTTGATGCCCCGCGTGGTATGACACCTTGAGCAGGTAACGACCCACACGTCGCGGCCGGCCTCTATCATATTATCCGTGGTCACGCGGTGATTGCGCACATAGCTTGAATAGGTCAACACGCCATCGCGCTGCATTACCGGGAGTTCATCAGTCCGGACACCATTGGAATACATGTAGTCGGCTATTACATACGGTTTGCGGATGAACTCACGGACCCGTTCAAAATGTCCCATCAGCCACAGTCCCAAAACAAACGGGATAATGAGAACAACCCCCGAAATAAACTTAGGTTTCAGCTGCGCCCAATACGGCTACAATAAAGATGACTCCAATCGTAACCGCCATAATTATGGCCAGAGTTTCGTGCCACTGCATAAACTTCTGGGTCAGAAGAGCGACACCGAGATTGGCGAGCATATTCTCAGGAACCGATCTCCAGTACCAGACCGATCCCGCTACAAACGGAATAACCCACGCAAGTATCCATATCGAGACAAACTTGACCGAGTTTTGTCTCAACTGCGAACCTTTCCGAGTAAAGAAAAACAGCATAAACCATACGCACAAACCGGCGACACCCATCGCAAAGGCGGTCCGGAAGGCGAGCTGCGGGAAATATATCGGGTTGAATACGGCCGAGAAGAACGACTTATCAGCCGGCCACGTTCCCGATCCCATCATAAAGCCGAGGATAGCGACAATGACGACCATCGTCAACCAGGAGAACAAGCTCAATATCACGCCCACACCCATATGGAGCTTCTTGAGGTTGCCCTCCCTCCACTTCTTCCAGGTGAGGAAATACAGCATGATAAGCACTACCTCGCTGATAAAGACCAACCACTCAAAAAACCACGCCCAGAAAAATACGCGGAGAAGACTGCCAATTGCGAACGGGGCTATCAGCGATGTCGAGAACCAGATGCCGACCCCGGTAAGAGCGCCGAGACTGGTCGTGATAATAAACAGGACAAAGGTCACTTTATAGACCAGTTCGTCGGCTGCCGCATCATTTTTTTTGAAGGCCCGCCATTCCATAAGAGTAACAAGCGGATACGCCCCGACCGCAAAGGCATGATTGATAAATACATGAATGCTGGCCAGTACTGCTATGAGCAAACGGTTACCAAATAGGTCAATGAAGAATGGGGGGAAGTCCATAACAGAAATATGGCATTTCCTCGGCTGTGCCGCAAGAGTTTTTCTGTCCTCTTTCGATATAGCCAAAAACTTGCGGTAGTGAACCTGAACTAAAAATCAGCCCTTGCCCGATTAGAAAATTATACTAAATTAATAGCTGGAAACATAGATTGGCGCTTACAAGCAGCACCTCTTATGTATCGCAACTACTGCTCGTTCAACACTTATTTTGTAACATAGTGGACAAGTAGTTCGTCTTTACCGGAAAGATGAGCCGAGCAGGCACAGTCACGCCCAAAAAAATACTATTTCACTAATGACCAGAGGTCAAAAGGAGAAAATCATGAAATCATTAACAGTGGCAGCAGCAATTCTCGCAATGTTTTGTGTGGTTTTTGTCGGCTGCTCATCGGACAACCCGGTACAAGCACCGGTTGAAAACAGCAGTGTCGCTATGGCTTCCGGCAGTGACACGGGCACAGGCAGTTTCACTGTTGAGGCAAAATACACTTTCTTCCGTGGCTACCCCGGTGGCCGGGCGCTGTTTCTTCTCAGGATAATCCCGGGTCCGGATTTCGTCGGCGATGCTACCGTCAGCCTGAGTTCTGACCGGCTTCTCAAAGGTGAATTTACGACCACGCATCTGAATTCTGAAACCGAGATGACCGAACTGCTGCTCGATGCCTCCAAACAACTGGAAATCGGTTTCTATTATGTCACCGTGACTGTATCAAATCAGACTCACACGGAATCCGTTGAACTGGAAGTGGAGATGTTCCCCTGGGGTATCCTGAGCATGAGCAATGCCGTCGGCGCGCGCGCGAACTTTATCGACTGGCTTGAACAGGAATATCCCGAACTCGGCAGCTTTGCAACCGAACGTTGGACAGATATATACTCGCACTATCCGTTAAGAATAGTCGAACACTATACGCACTTAAGCGACAATTGGGAAATGCGTGTCGGCTGCCACGTGACCTGGACCCCCGAAGACTACTACGAGGTCTATTGGCTGCGGCCGCGCGGCCAGTGGGATCCCGTCATCGCGGCGAAAATGTCATGGGATGAGGCAACCCAGTCGCAAATCACCTATGAGATACCATTGGAGGACTGGCTTTACTATTATGGATACTAAATCCGGTACAAGTCTGTCGAAACAAACAAATTAATCCAGGGGGCAATAGGAGAAAACATGAGACCAGTCCTGGTCGTCGTAGCGACATTTGCGCTGCTTGGTGTGGTCTTCTTTGGATGTTCGTCGGATAGCCCGATGCAATCATCGGTCAGCCAATCAGCTCTCGAAATGAATACAGTTGAACCTACCATTGGCGAAGGTACCTTTAACCTTAAGGCTAAGTATAACTACGTAAAAACCTATCCCGGTGGTGGTGGTATTTTCGTGCTGCGCATGATTCCGAATGCGGACCTCGTCGGCGATGTCGCTCTCAGCCTTAAAGCCAACAAAAACCTGGCTGCAACCCTTTCGACATCGGTGGTGAGTGATGGATCAAACGTATTCGAGGTAACCATCAGCCCGACCGATATGGTTCAACTGACCACGTACATCATGACCGTTACCGCCCGCAACCAGACCCACACCGAAACCATCGAACTTCAAGTCGAATTAGTCGATTGGGGCGTCAGCAACGTGGGTATCGCGCAGGAGAAACAGGACCAGTTCATCGAATGGCTGGAGGCGGAGCATCCCGAACTGGGGACCTTTGACAACCAGCTGTGGGATTTATACGGAACCTATCCGCAAATCCTCATCGTCGAACACTATACTTTCCTCAGCCAGAACTGGGAATTCAGAGTGTGTTTCCACGTTATGATCCCACCGTATGATTGGTCAATGATGCTGCTGCGCGCTCGCGGCGAGTGGAATGCTGACTTGGCAGCTATTCGGGAATGGGATGAGGCCTCGGGGACCTATGTCATTCACGAAATACTAATCAAGGATTACCCGATAATGGATGTCTACTAACGAGACAACCTTACCCGGTACAGCGAAAACCCGAACAGATGGGTTCAGAGGCAGAAGCCAGAAACTTCTGCCTCTTGCCTTTTTATAAGAAGTTGATTTCCCGACCGAAAAATTGCACATTCCGATAAGCTGGAGTAGCGTGAATCGTCTATCAAGGATTGTGATCCGTGCGTTCCGAGTTAACACAAAAGACAACGGCCCTCTCATTTCACAAGCGAGTTATAACCGCCATAAAGAAAATACCCAAAGGAAAAGTCGCCACCTACGGCCAGATAGCGGCCCTCGCCGGCAACCCGCGGGCAGCGAGGCAGGTTGTCAGGGTGCTGCATTCCTGCTCCGACAAAGACAAACTGCCCTGGCATCGGGTCATAAACTGTAAAGGCAGCATATCACTCAAACGAGGTCAGGGCTATGAACTCCAAAAGGCCATGTTGGCCGACGAAGGTGTAATATTCGGTGAACACGACCTGATCGACCTAAACCGGTATCTATGGACCCCGCGCAGTCGTACCAAATCAAAGGATTCCAGATGATGAACGAACAGATTGCTGTGATCTCAGATGTCCACGGTAATAGCTGGGCTTTACAGGAAGTCCTGCGCGATATTCAACGCCGGACTATCGAAAAAATTGTCAATCTCGGCGATTGCCTTTACGGTCCTCTCGATCCGGCCGGAACCGCGGACATTTTGATCGACCTGAACATTCCTACCGCGCGCGGCAACGAAGATCGGATTATATATCAGCCAACAGACGGCGATGAGTCCAATCCGACGCTAACCTTCGTACGCTCACAACTGAACCGGGTGCGTCTGGAATGGCTTAAGTCTTTGCCGAAAACTGCCGTAATTTTTGATACGCTCTTCCTCTGCCACGGAACGCCGGACAAAGACGATGAGTACCTGCTGAGAGTCGTACAAGAAACGGGTGTGGTGCTTAGGGACATACAAGAACTTCAGAAGATAGCGCACTCGGCGGGGCAACCGGTTCTACTGTGCGGCCATGACCATAAGCCCGGCGCTACGGAGCTACCGGATGGCAGACTCATCGCCAACCCCGGCAGCGTTGGACTTCAGGCCTACGATGACGACCATCCGCTATTTCATATCATAGAAAACGATACGCCGCACGCCCGCTATAGCATCCTATCCAATTCTGGCACTGGCTGGATTGTGGAAAATGTTACTGTCGAATACGATTGGCAGACTGCGTCATCGGTAGCGCTGAAAAACGGAAGACCCGACTGGGCGCGATGGCTCCTCACCGGCCGGGCCACTATTGCTTAGGTCTGTACTCGTCAATAATTTTGCTGTCCACCCAGAAGAAAGCATCCGTGCCGCTCTCGATAAATCTCCCAAAGAAGAAATACCTGCCATCAGACGTCACATACGGGAATGACACTGTCTTGCCGTTGTTAATTGACTCTCCCATATGCTGCGGCTCACCGAAAGAGCCGTCCCCATTGCGAAAGCAAATGTAAAGATCGGTCTCGGTGCTCTTTGCCCCGGGACGGGTTGAACCGAATATGAGATAGCTTCCATCGGGCGCTATATATGGATAAGCGTCAGCATACTCTGTGTTTATAGGATAAGGGAGAGCCTCGCGCGCCATGTACGCCCCGTCGACGAATCGACACCGATAAATGCCCCGATCCCACTGAACACTGTCCATCTTGCCGACGAAATAGACAGTACCATCGGATGTGAATGTCGCTTGCGTTTCGCCTTCTTCAGAGTTCGGTGGCGAACCGGGATTGACCGGCTCACTCCAGCCCGATTCCGTGCGCTGAACATACCAGATGTCGCGTTTGCCGAAACCGCCGGGACGATCCGATGCAAAATAAAGCCTCTCGCCATCAGGAGAGAATACCGGCGCCTGGTCGGAATACTCGCCGGAAAACGGCGCTACGCCGGGGATGTCCACTTGCCGTCCCTAAGCATCGCATACATGATTTTCGGCTTCGAACCTCTCTTGAGAGTCATCCAGTAAACTTCGTTTCCGTCCGGGGAGAAGGTCGGAAAACAGTGCTCGATATCATCGATAGGAATAATGCCCTCGGCGAATCGCACCGGCTCGATTCCCGGAGGCGTCTGCCCGAGATACGGACCGGTAAGAGTTGGAAATCGAGCTGAATCGGTGGGGTTCTGAGCCGATACCGTGATGGTGCAAATGGCCGCGAGAACCAGACAGAGAAACCCGACCTTGCTATATCGATAGAGGTTCATGTTTATTTTCTCCTCAATTTCCTGAAAATGAAAGCCTTTGACAAAATGAACATTTTCGCATATACATATTGTTATATATTGATATATGAGGGGCCCTTAAGTCAACCCCTAATATCCGGCTAAAAGGCTATGGAAGACAAAATATACACCAAATACTTCAAAGCATTCGGAGACTCATCCCGCTTCAAAATCATCCGGCTGCTCTCAGCGGGGGAGATGTCGGTCAATGACATAGCCCAGGCGGTCGGCCTGTCGCAGCCAACGGTGAGCCGACATCTGGGCATACTTCGCGAGGCCAACATCGTTGTCGATCGCCGCGACGGTCAGCAAGTGTACTACAGCCTCAACAAACAATCGGTCGAGAACTGCTGCACCGGGTTCTGCGATTGCCTGGAAATCCCCGTAAAAGCCCCAAGCAGCAAGAAAAAGCCGAAAAAGTAAAAAAATTTAGAACAAGATATAGATATATCCGTATATGTATATATCGGGATATATAACTATATGGAGGTCGGGTCTATGGAATACTGTTGCGACCGGGCTCTGTGCCCGGATACAGGGGAGAACCACACTGCCGGGCGTATGACCGGAAAAGCGGCGCCCGGGCGGCCCTGCTGTTTAGAGAGCGCCGAAAACGATATCAAAGCTACGAGAAGCAAAAAGCCGGATAACGATAGGGAAAATTCCTGTCCTTATCAGCTGGAAGCACTAATCGAACCTTATATTCTGGAGGACACTATGACACGTTTTTTACTACCGCGCGTGGCCCATTGTAGCAGCGGCTGCCAATGTCCGTCCCGGGCACGACGATAAACTGCCCTGATAATGGTTCAACTGCAATTTACTCAAAAGGGACGGAGTCTAACCTTCTCCGTCCCTTTATCTCTGCCCAACAGAGGTCCAGCTTGCGGCCGCTACTCGCGATAGATCTCTCTCTCGGTCCAGGCGACCACCGATGCCGGCAGGGTGTGCGCGAGGTAAATCAGCGCCACGATAATCGGCATCAGCGATACCTCGAAACCTCCCAGAAATCTCTCTCTGGCAAGTTCGCTGACAAGAAAAATGGCCAGGCAGACCACCGCGAAAGCACCATAAGACACTCTTAGTGATTCATAAGTGACGCCCATCTCGCGCTCGTCGAGTTTGCTTGCATTGGTGTGCACGAACCTCCACAGACGCGTCCGGGCATAGACCTTGACGAAACTCAGCACCAGTAGAATTACCGCGAACCCGCCGACCGCCCACAGGGTCGGATTAAATCCTGACCGCGCCCCAAGGTAGAACATCACCAGAAGCAGAATCAGCGCACCGTAGTTGACCAGCACCCACAGTTTTCTCTTGGACTGTGATATTCCCGTTTCCATCTTAGCGTTCCTTTCCTCTGTCTCTTTCGAGCAACTGCTCGCTGAGCGGTTTGAGCGGCTCAGTGGAAAAAACCAAATCAATCGGCAGACCGAATACCTCGCTGATACGGAAAGCAAGATCAAGACTGGGATTGTATTCCTCGCGCTCCAAATAGCCCACAGTCTGGAAATTGACACCGATCTTCTCGGCCAGGTCCTTGCGAGAGATATTCCGTTCCTGCCTCAGGACTGCAATTCTGTTATAGATCTTCCGTGTCTTCATGTTTGTAATATACGGCAGAATGTTGTAAAGTTACAACATATATTTGTAATAATACGATATTTTTCCGGGGTATTTAGGTTAAGATATTGTGGTAGAATGTCTTATTCCGCGCAGTCAGATTGGCTGCGATTTACAAATAAACGGCAAACTGGCAAACATCATCGCCCAGAAGAACCGACTGGACAACATCGACTCTGACTTCTCTATCAAGAACCTGCTCCCATATTTGCTTGCACCACCCCGCCCCGCAAAGGCAGTAGGTGGGGGATATATCCCCTTCGGTAGCTCGCGCATAATCGCAGTGGCAGAAATAGTATTGCTTCTCCTGGGGAGTTTTCGCTTTTGCATGTTTGACTGGAAAGCGCGGGGCCTTAGTAACGTAGACGATGTTGCCTTCCCTGACAGGTCTGTTCATAAAGACTTTGCCGTACATCAGGTCGATTAGCTTGTCGATGTCGCGGCTGTTTTGATATTCGCTTTTGAACTCGTCGATAAATTCGCTGTAGCACCGGCAGGCGCATTCGGTCATGACTTTGATTCGGGTCTCATGATCGCCGATATGGTCATCGAGCTTTTCCATCGCCCGGCAGACCCAGTCAGCCTTCTGCTTTTCATCCATAGCCGGCAGATCGTCACTACCACAGGTGACATCATCCGCAACGGATTCACCCGCATAGCGTCTCAAAGCCTGCGCCAGACGCTCGGGCCATTCGGAATTTCCCATTCAACAGCTCCTCTCTGACAACTCACCAACACACTACAGTGTACATTACGAATGATGCGTCTCCGAGTTGCCTGCTGATAGAAATTCACTGCCGTCAACTACTGTCCATAACCGCACACCGGCTGTATCATCAGCGGACACCAACGATGCCCGCTGTTTGCCGTATCCTGCTGTTTGACAACCCATTAAGTGGCGCGGCACTCGTTTTGCTTTTAATATTGGCGATATGATATACACATGCGATTTACACAGTGAATACGAGGGCGGTTTATCCGCAACAGCCGTCGCGACCGACCGTATAGTTAAAAGCATAGGCGGTTTCGAAATCCAACATAGATCGAAACCAGCCATAAAATCTTCTCCAAGGAGCCGGTAATGCTCAAAAATTTCCTGAAGACAGCTTATAGAAATATCCTCAAGCACAAAGGATATTCGTTCATAAATATTTTCGGCCTGGCCATCGGCATAGCGAGTTTCCTGCTGATCATGCTTTTTGTGTACGGTGAACTGAGCTATGACCGGTTTCATTCCAACGCTGACCGTATCCATAGAATCGCCGTAAAATTTCATGTCGGCTCAAATCGGTTCGATGTTGCCAACGGTCCCTGTCCGTTATCGGCCGCGCTGGTGGAAGAATATCCCGAAATCACCTCGGCCACCCGGCTCTTTCAACAGGGAGACGTCTATGTTAAGTATGAGGACAAACAGTTTCTCGAGAACCGTTTCCTCTGGGCCGACTCAAATGTCTTCGATGTGTTTGATATCGTTCTGTTGAACGGTGAAGCGACACAGGTTCTCTTGCGGCCGAACTCTGTTATTATCACTCCCGCCGCGGCGAAAAAGTATTTCGGCGAAAGCGAACCGATGGGTCAAACGCTGGTCTCCGGAGACGGTACTCTATACACGGTTACAGGCATAGCCGCAGAGATGCCGGCAGTCTCGCATTTCCATTTTGATTTTCTCGCCTCGTTTTCGACACTCGAAGAGAGCCGCAATCCGGATTGGCTGGATGTCTCCTGTTATACTTACGTGATGTTTCAGGACGGTTACGATCCCACTCAATTCGAAGCCAAACTTCCGGAGTTTACCCGTAAGTACGTCGGACCCAACGTAGAGGAGCAGACCGGCAGCTCCTATGACGAATTTCTGGCCGCGGGCAATGTCTTCGCGTTTTTCACCGAACCTCTCGTTGACATACACCTGAAGTCGGAAGTGTACAACCAGCTCGAAGATATCGGTAGTTACAACACGGTAATAATTTTCTCGGCGGTGGCGCTCATAATTCTTCTGGTGGCCTGTATCAATTTTATAAATCTGGCGACCGCTCGTTCGACCGAACGAGCTAACGAAGTAGGTGTTCGCAAGGCGGTCGGCTCCTCGCGCAGACAACTGGTCTGGCAGTTTCTGGCGGAATCCGTTTTTCTCAGTGGCGTAGGTGTTGTTGCGGCGGTTATAATCGCCTGTAATTTCATCCCGCTTTTCAACAGCCTCCTCAACACGCAGTTGACGACATCGTTTCTGACAGACTGGTATTTCTTGCCGATCGTGATTGGGTTGACTCTTGTGGTAGGCATTATTGCCGGCAGCTATCCGGCCTTCATGTTGTCATCCTTCAACCCCGTAAGCGTGCTAAAAGGAAAATACGGCTCCAATTCCCGCGGTAGGGTTTTTCGAAACGTCCTCGTCATCTTTCAATTCGTGGCATCCATCATCCTGTTCATCGGTACGATAGTCATCTACAGCCAGCTTGACTATATTCAGAAAAAGGATCTGGGATATGATAAGGACTCTGTAGTTGTTGTCAGGGGCTGCCAGGAGTTGGAAGACTCCCAGCAGGCGTTCAAGAATCTCGTGCTGCAAAACTCGAATGTGGTGAATGCCTCCTATACCAACGGTCTGCCGTACATGCGTCTGGGAGCCGAGGTGGTGCAGAAGGATGGCGCCGGTTCCAGTGAATACCACACGCTGATAGCTATAAATGCCGATCAGGACTTTATGAAGACGCTTAAACTTCAGATGGTGAGCGGGACGATACTTTGACCCGGAACGGACTACCGATTCGGCCGCCATGATAATCAACGAAGCCGCCGTGTCGACGCTTGGACTGGAGGATCCTGTTGGTAGGCGTCTGCTCACGGTCGGGGAAGACGATCCGCCGTTTACGGTTATCGGTGTCGTCAAGAATTTTCACATCCAATCGCTTCACGAATCTATTCGACCCACTGCGATAATCTCGCTGAATGATGGCGCCGGACGATATTTGACTGTGCGCATAAGACCGGGAACTCAGCAGGAGACGCTGGGCCAGATAGAGACGCTATGGGACCGCTTCGTTCCGGGACAACCAGTCGATTTCGGATTCTTCGATGAATCAATCAGCGGCGAATACGGTAAAGAGGCACAGGCCAGCAAAGTTGTCACTTCCTTCTCGGTGTTGGCTATTGTCATCGCCTGTCTGGGGCTGTTCGGTCTGGCATCGTTCACGGCCGGACGCCGTTCCAAGGAGATTGGTATTCGCAAGGTGCTGGGTGCTACCGAGTCCGAAATCGTATTCCTCCTGGCTAAGGAGTTTGTCCGTTGGGTTCTGTTGGCCAACATTATTGCCTGGCCGGTAGCATACTATATGATGAACCGCTGGCTCGAAGGATTCGCCTACAGAACGAGCCTTGGAGTCGGAACGTTCGTAGTCTCCGGACTGGCAGCACTGATAATAGCCATATCGACCGTCAGCTATCAGGCTATCAAAGCGGCACGGGCCAACCCGGTGGACTCCATTCAGTACGAATAAGATTTGTAGCACAGAATAGGACGCGTAGCATGTTTCGCAATTATATCAAATCCGCGGTTAGAAATCTGGCCAAGCACAAGCTTTACGCCGGGATCAACATCTTTAGTTTGGCTCTGGGACTCGCCCTGTGCGTGTTGGTCGTCAGCCACGTTGCTTATGAGTTGAGTTTTGATAAATTTCACCACAATCTCGACCGCACCTTCCGGGTCCGAACAGAGTATTCTTCCGAGGACATTGAAAGACGATCCGCTTTGGCTATGGCACCACTCGCTCCGGCGATGGTGGACGAGCTACCGGAGGTCGAGAAAGCGGTCGTTCTCAGGCGCTATCAGTCCGCAAGATATAAGATCGATGATATGTCTTACAAAGCCGGACACCTGAACATCACGGGTCCGGAATTTCTCAGCGTCTTTACCTTCCCGCTCAAGGCAGGTGATCCAGAGACCGCCCTGGTCGAACCGCTTTCTGTTGTCATTTCAGATAGCATCGCTCAAGCACACTTTGAAGGACTAAGCCCCTTAGGTCAGAGAATCACCATCAACGACAGGTTCGACTGTCGGGTCACCGGTGTCCTCAAACCAATTCCTTACAACACACAGCTTCGATGCGACTTCATCGTATCCTACGCCAGTCTCGATGCCGCCATCGATGATACCGAGTCATGGGAAAATATAGAGAACGATTTCGTGTTCTTGCTGCTCCATCCCGATGCTGACTATCGCCAGGTTGAAGCAAAGATTCCAAACATTCTGGCCTCGCATCTTCCGCCGGAAACCGCGGGCAACTATCGCATGGATGTTCAGCCGTTTAGCGACATCTATTTTAGCTCCTATTACGACGGCTTTGCCGGAGACTTCTTTCCCGCCGGGGAAACCTCGCTGATTTATATGTTCATTGCTATCGCTGTTTTTATACTCATTCAGGCCATTGCGAATTTTATCAACCTGTCAACCGCTCGGGCCAGCTACCGTGTTAAAGAGGTCGGTGTCCGAAAAACAGTGGGTGCCTTTAGGCGTGATCTAATCTGGCAGTTTCTCGGTGAATCGATTATCATAGCCTCCATATCTCTACTGATCAGTCTGCCGCTCTACGAACTGGCCAAACCTTGGTTCAACGCCGCCATGGAGCGACCGGCGCTCATCGCAATCTACAACAACTCCCCGATGATTATCGCTCTGGTGGCCCTGGTCCTTGCGGTCGGGATTCTGGCAGGATTCTATCCGGCGCTGTACCTGTCGCGATTTAGACCTATCGCAATTCTGCAGGGCAATATGTCCACAAAATCATCAAAGTCAATTCTACGAAAGGGATTGGTCACGTTCCAATTTATTATCGCAATAGTCTTTATCTCGGGCACCGTGATAATTGACCGTCAGATCGATTTCGTAACGAAAGTGGATCTCGGTTTTGACCGGAGTGATCTTCTGGTACTGGACTTTGGTGGCGAACAGGCAGCCGACAACTGTCAGAGGATGAAAAACGCTTTGTCGGGCCGAAGTTGCGTGGCATCGTTAACCGCGTCGGACTGCCCCCTCGGCCGAAGAACATATCACGCGTGGGGAATGTATAAAGCCGAGGAGAAAAGGGATGAGGACTATGTCGTCGTGAAAGCCTTCTTTGCCGATCGCGATTACGTGTCGACTTTCAATCTGAAGCTCCTCGAAGGAACGGATCTCTCAGGTGAGATGGCAAGCGAGATTCGCATTCCGGTTCTGATCAATAAATCGGGAGCAGAAGCACTCGGCATCGAACATCCAATGGGCCACAAGTTGTACGCGAGATCAGAGAGATTCTACGAAATCGTGGGAATGCTGGATGACTACCACAGTTCCACCGACGCATGGGCCGAGCGCGAGATATCGCTCGTGGCTCTCGATCCGCAAAGAAGTTCTACGCTGACAGTCAAACTCTCATCCGACGATTACACCCGGGCTCTCTCCGACATCGCAAGCGTGTGGGGCACCATCCTTCCGGGTGAGCCGTTTGACTACACTTTTCTCGACGATGAAATAGACCAAACCTACGGCGAATACAGACGCCAGGGTGGCATCTTCTTCGTACTGGCAATTGCCGCTATCGCTATTGCATGCACAGGGATTTTCGGGCTGGTGTCGTACACAGCCGAACAAAAGACCAAGGAAATAGGCGTCAGGAAGATTCTCGGCGCATCCGTCGCCGATGTCATTCAACTTCTGTCAAGAGAGTTTGTGATACTGATTGCGATAGCCAACGTGATCGCCTGGCCGGTCGCATACCTCTTTATGAACGGTTTTCTGTCGTGTTTCATCTACAGGGCGGACTTTGGGATTGGCACATTTCTATTAATCGGCCTATTCGCCGTAATGCTGGCTCTGGCCAGTGCCGGAATTCAGGCTGTTAAGGCGGCTACCGCCAACCCCGTAGATTCCCTCAGACACGAATAGCCTGTGCGGCGCGGATAACGACCTTATCTCTTTGCCCGTTACTTCAACAGCAATTTCACGTGCTGTGAAAACGCCTCTTTCATCCTGGTTCTATAGGCAGCAAAGTCTTCAAACTGTTCCGGTTCGATTGAGTACGTATCGTATGCCTTCGATGCAAACAGCCTGATTTCGGCACTATCTGTCGATGAACACAGGCTGAAGCTGCCGCACGCGAAAACAAGGCTGTCTCCCTCTGGAGCGAACACGGAGTCCGGCGCGAGAGAATTTTGCCACCTCACAACGATACTGTCCTCAATCAGTTCCGGATAGAACATATTGAGGGGGTATTCGCGATCCGTGACATCAGTTTTCTCCAGCCTGGTCAGCTCATTAAAAATAAAGGGATCGAAATAAACCGTCTTGCCGATTCTCCTCGCCGGCTTGAGTGTTTGTGCCTCAATAGAAATAATGACCGGCGCTTCGAAATCATCCAGATTCTCAATCTCGTACGAGTTAATCTTGAACTTGCTGTTTGCCCCTTGAAACTGTCTGTCGATAAAACGGCGTAGCTCATCCTGAGTCAGTCCGGGGATCGTTCTCCGCAGGTCGATGGCACAAGAGCCTGTGACCGCTGTCGTCAGCGTTAGACTGGCGTGAAGATCCTCGTCAATTGTCCACAAGCTTTTTCTCACTGTGCAATTATCAGAGGCGGCGGCTGCCGGTGTTCGCCGAATCTGACCACCTTCTTCAGTAACGACCAGCACATCGATATCCTGTACCCAGGTTGGCAACTCGCCAAAAGGACACTTGTTGGAGGTAGGATCCATCCACACGGTGTCACTGCCGATCACGGCCATGGCAATTACATGATTGAAGTTGAAATTGGGGAAGTCGACATCAATGACTCCCTCGTCCCTCGTCAATGCCAACACCGGATAAGCCTCGATTCCCATATTCCTTGCCTCGGAAACAAGCAGGGTAGACATATCCTTACAATCACCGTAGCCCCAACCAAGAGTCTGGTCGGCTCGATGCGGTTGCCATCCACCAAGCCCGATTGCGACCGAAACATATCGAATATTATCTGTCACATATTCGTATATCGCTTTGAGCGTGGACAACGGATCTCCGGTTTCCGGCAGGCCGTTGATAAGACAGTACTCCCGGTATCGATTCCGCGAGAGATAGTTGTACCATCGGCCGATCTCGAGCCAATTTGCGTCGTTAAAACGATACCCCTCGAATTCGAACTGTTTCGCCACAAAGGAAATGTGAGCCAATCTGTCATCCTCCGCCGGCACGTATTCTACGTCGTCAGCCGCCTCAACATCGTGAACTTCCCAGAGGTAATCGGTCAGACTGCCTCGAGACCCCAGAACTACCGGGTCAAGCTCGACACCGTAGCACTTATAACTGAAAGGGAAATCGTCCGCTGCCGTCAGCTTATAGGTAATCTCCTTAATGGGAATGGTAGATTGAAGATAAACGGCTGGCCATAGGCGTGGAGACTCATACTCAAGAGTGTATTCGTATTCGATCGTATGAGGAAACTGCGCTGCCTCCAATGTTATATAGTAATAACAGTGATCGGTGTAGATGCTCACATTGCCGTAACCGCAGGCCTTGGTGAAATCGCTCTTCTCGCGCGCAAACAGAACCTTGCCGTCTTTATCTTTAACCACGGCCTTAACATTCTTGGGCTTTGAGAACCCGGTCTCAACGAGCGTAAGGGAGTTGTATTTCCTGCCCCTTTCGTTGTAGATGGTAATGCTTTCGGATACTCTTAAAGTCAACATCTTGCCCGCAACGAGGCATTCCCGGTTTCGATAGTTGTAGCAGGCACCTTCTTCGGGTTCGCCGTCGTCAGACAACGCGGTCAGAGGAATAAGTAGAAGAGCAAAAATTGCCGCTGAATACCACCTACCCATAATGCTCAAGAACCCGGTTCGTGTAACATCCCTCACCTTAGTTCTCCTGCTCACTTGCCGTTGTTCAGACTGCACAGAAACTCGTCTTTGGAGCAAAGCGTTAGCGCTTCAAAGAACTCCCGGAGTTCGCCGTAATTATACTGCGCGAAAACCGGCTGCTCAACATTCAAGGTCGATGTGATCGTTACGCAGGAGTCGTTGACCTTCGCTACTCGCGAGAACACCGCTCCTTCAATGTTGATATTCTTGTCTTCCGGTAACTGGTAATTACCAGCGCCTTCGGGTAGAAATAGTTCGACAATGTTGCGGTATACGAAGGGATACATGAAATCGACCGGGAAAAACCGCTTCTCGGACTTAAAAGGGTTCGCCCTGAAAGCGTAGCACACCGGAGCTACAACTAAGTTATCATCGAGCTGTTGCGCGAGCTCGTCGCTGCTGAAATCAAGGCTGGCGATAAACTCATCGCACGTATCCAGCGCACAGTTGTAACTGCCCAGCGTATAGGTGATACCCAGACGGTCAGTCAGGTGGTCCTTTACGAATTCTTCGGGTGTTTTCTTCTTATAGAGTTGTCCGTACTGCGTCGCATAATAGCCGGTGAACTTGCACGATGTCGAGCAGGATGCAAGTCCCTCTTCATCGATAATCATCCGCGTATGATCCGTTCTCTCCGATGGTCGCGGCATTTCCGGAAGCTTTATCAGCGTGCACTCGTCTTTTTTCAACAACAAGGCACCATCGACCAGGCAATTCGGCGGAAGAACTCCATAGGGTATTATTTCATTGGAGGCATCGAGAATTTTCCAGTCATCCGGAAATTCAATATAGGCAAGAAGATGATTGAATTGGCGTAAATCGGGGTTGCCCGGGTCCAACCTACCGTGATCTCTGGTGCTGATCAGAATAGGCCAGGCGGTGATGCCGAGAGCTTCATGCATTTCAACCAGAAGCAGATTCATTGCCTCGGCCGACCCCCGTTTCTCTGTGAGCATCTCACCTACATTTTTGTGGACGAAGTACCAGTTATAGTAGTCATCGGAAGTCTCAAATTGCGAAGCAACGTACTTGTGAAGAGCACGCGATTGTTCATTGGGTGTAGTCAGCCCTTCGGTAATCTCCAGGGCGAGTTTCTTGATGTCATCCTTCTTGTTCAGATACTCTTCGAGGTCCTTGAGTATGTCATTGCCCAACTCTTCCCAGGTACTGACAAAGGTTAGAAAGTTGCTCCGGTTCTGCCAGCTCAACCAGTTGGAACCTCATGGCTGCCCGATAGTCGTTTATGGCGGCCATATATGGTTCATCGGTAATCGGAGGAAGGTCGGAAAGGCCCCAGCTATAAGTGATAAGAGCTGCCATGGGATTCGAAGGATCGTTAATATTGACTTCTTCCTTCTTCTCCGGTTGCTGGAACTGCCGCGGTACGTTGAAGAACGAAGCATTGTAATCGAATCCGTACTGGAGGCGTACTGCCACCGTTGATTTCAGAGTGTACAACGACCCTTGAAAGTACCAGGGCCTGAGGTAGCGGAGTCGTTTACTGATGTTGGTGTATTTGTATTCAACTATACACCCGGCTTTGAGCTGTGGGAAGGAGAACACCTTTTCTCTGTAATCACCATCGGTTCTCTCAAACACCGCATCATCTTTCACTTTCTCCTTCTTGCCATCGGGTGAAATCGTATGAGCCTCGAAGCCCTTGATCTTGTCGTATTCGGGGTAAAACCCGATAACCTGCTCGCCAACATCCTCGATGCCGGCCTCGGTCAATATCTTTATCCGGACCAACCTTTCGATTTTGATGCGGTCTGTAGTCACGTCGATAAAACCGTCATCGACGATCACTATGGCATTCGCCTCGGGGTAATCAGCAGGTGCCCCTTGTTGCCAGTCCATATCGGAAATCTTGCCAAACTTGACCTCGTCCTTTGCCATCGCTGCAGTCGATAAACCTACAAGGGCAGCCACAAAGACGGTCACGAGAGTATTACGATGGAATGCATGTGACATGACATCCTCCCGGAATAAATGTGCTGTGGAATTCTGTTGACTGTCGTAATCTACCAAAAGAGGGTTGCGGTGTCCACTAATTTTTCTGAGCGACATGGCAACATGTTGCCCGATACACCTGTGTCAGGATATTCGCCGGGCGGCGAATACGGCCTACTCCGGCTCGATATCTTCGGACTGCAGCAGCTTGCCGACAAACAGGCAGGAATTCTTGACGAAAAAGACAACCGGAAGGTCACCGGCCAGATCTTCGAGTCGCTCGACATACTGGAGCTCCTCGCCCGGCTCGGTCGTTGCCAACCCGAGAAAGACTACATCGGCATTAGCGCTGTGCATCTGGATCAACTCATTGATAGGTTGCTTCGGCGGCTTAAGGAAAACGTCACACTCGGCATCGATGCGTATCTCCCGCAACATCGTCTCCAGGTAGTTAGCAGTCGTTCTTTGGGCAAATTCATTGGAAGCCGCGCTCAAAATCTTCAACTCGGCCCCCCGCCAATCCGGATTGCGCGTCAGCAAATAAGCCAGCAGGAGCATCAGGTCACCATTCTGACGTAATCCTCCCCACCACACATGTATCTCCCGGCTGGCCTTGCGCACCGGGAATATATGCTGCGGATTTATCTTGCCGATAACGACCGATTTGTTGATTTTTTCAAGGCGCTGCGTTGTCTGCAGGAATTCAACCAGCATGCTCTTTTCTTTCGGCCAACCCAGAATTATGGTATTGCTGGAGAAACCGGCGATGCCGTTAGCCTGCGAAACGTTAACGATGCCTTCGACAACATCATTGACGACATCAATCTCGGCAAATACAGCCAGATCTTCCGATCGCATCAGTTCGCGGGTGGAGGAAAGCTTGCTTTGAATATCGATGGTATCCTTGGCGAGATCTCCTATAATCAACTCACACACGGTCACGACGCCCCGGTTCTGGCTGAACCACGAGCCGAATCTTATCAGGTCCAACTTTCTTTGAGGGTCATCGACAAAGACGAGTACATGGGGCCGCCAGTTGCGAGCGCTCATGGAACGACGTGAAAGATGAATCAGCACCCACCTCAAGACAGCTTCATAAAGGCCGCGACGCGAATCACCCCAAGTGGCCCTCTGTTCTCTTCGCGCAAAGAACAACCAGAGAAGAACCTCGATTGCAATAGCGGCGATACTTGCCAGAGGACTGATTAGAAACATCACCCACAAGCAAGCCAGTCCGCAGGCAATGTTCACCGCCCAGTGGACGCGGAATTTCGGACGCCACGATGGATCACCGCTGAGCGTCTCAAGACCGGCAACAATGTTTATAGTGCCATAGACCGTGAGGAAGAACATCGTTACCACCTGGGCGACAGCGTTCAAATCGCCAAGAAAAACGAAAGCCAGCGCTATGGCAATAGAGAGAACCGATGCCACGCCAATGCCCATTTTGCCTGAGATAAAATCCCTGACCCTGCGGTTGGCAACCTGATCGCGGGAAACGGCCTGAAGAGTCCGGGGCGCACCAAGAACCGAGCCAACCGCCGATGAAAGTATGGCTCCCCACAGACCCGGCAGGACCAACAGCGCTCCAAGAGGAGCTATTTTTAGCCAGATAAGTGAATCGTTGCGAAGTTCCATCGTGTCGGCCGACATATTCAGCAGGAAAGGGATAGCCAGGTATACGGCAAAACCGGTCAGGGTGGCCGCGATGGAACCAAGAGGGATGGATTTCCCGGGGTTTTTCAGGTCGCCGGAAAGACTCAGCCCCGCCATGACACCGGTGACAGCGGGGAAGAAGACGGCAAAACCTGTCCAGAAATCTACGCTCTGAATCGGTCCGATAATCGAAACAGATTCTGTCTTAACGGATGTAAAAACTCCTACGGTAAGCGCAACCAGTGAAAGCGCCACCAGCGCCAATAGCGGCACCTGTGTTTTCAGGGCTGCCCTGGCTCCGTAAAGGGCAACCCCTCCCACAACGAGAATAATCGTGATACAGGCAAACACCAGCGGCACATCAGACCAGACTATGCGAAGCGACTCGGCCAAACCGTATGAATACAAAGTCACCGAGACTGCTTGAGAGAGAAACAGCGGCACTCCAATAGCCGCACCTATGCCAAGGCCGAGACTTCGGGAGATAATAAAATAAGCGCCGCCGCCACCCACCCGCATATTTGTCGCCATTGAGGAAAATGACAGAGTAGTTATTAGAGTGATGGCGTTCGCGATAATTACGATGATGATTGTCTTGACCAGCCCGAGCTGTCCGACCACCCACCCGAAACGCAAATACATGATAACGCCAAGGATGGTCAGGACGGTCGGCGTATAGACGCCGAGAAATGTTCCAAGAGTCCCTTTGGATTTCTGTTCCAATTTTCAGAAGTCGCTTTCTATGACCGAATGTGCCACACTATTTGCAGTTTAGGCTTCCACAATTGTTTTACCGGAACCGTTTGTGTTATACAATCTAATGTGACCGATAGGGGCTTCACAAGGAATTCTTTTTGTCGGCTAAGTTATTACGCGGTAAATTGGTCCGCGTTGCGCTGCGCACGCCGTTCAAACGTAGTCTGAAAGACTCAACAGAGCAACGCGTGCGAACGAATGCCGTCGCACTGCCGGCAAGCTAACCTTATGTCCGCGCAACCCATTGAGTTTACCACTAATCAAACTTCATCCAGATGTGCTTCCAGGTCAATGCGATATTCAGTATCGCATCGTGAATGACCACCCTGTCAATTTCACTTACGTGCTGTTCGCCATAATCCTCAATGACTTTTTCCAGGCTCGGTTTTTTAACAGTATCGAGCGGGTAGTCCTCAGCAGGAGCCAGTATATTGGCGACTGCGAATGAGCCTCGGCATACGTTGACTACATCTTTCCAGACATCGTCGGCAGGCAGCTTGGGAATCACGGTGGGGAGTTCGTATCCAAACTCACTGTCAATGCGTACGGCTTGTTTCATAACCTCGATAGGCGTGTCTTTTGATTTGAGGAGCTTCTTTTTGTCAAAGTATGTACCGACTTTCTTGGACCAACGAGTCTCGAGCTTGTGGTGCAGGTTCGCCTTGTAAGCCGACAGCGGACGGCCGTCACAATGGCATGGCATGCAGGCGTCGGCCAGAAAATGGCTTAACATGAAGAAGTAAGTAGCAATCTGTTCGGCCGTAGACCTCGCTTCAGGATCCAGATTCCCCGCAAATCTGACCGTGCCGGGTACCAGGCTCGCTACAGGGGGGGCACCAAGAATCAGAAGATCAATTATAGTCACCGACAGTGCCATGGCTCGATTGCCAAGGTGTTGCCCGGGTTGCGGTGAAGCTTTGTAAGGCTTTTGCCACCATTGTGATGTCAGATAGCTGTCTTTCTCAAGAAACCCGGTCATCCCACGCTCCAAACCTAGCCGCTTCAGCATCTCTTTTTTAGACGCAGTGAACCGGCTCTTCTGGCTGCCTTTATAAAGCTTCATTTTCAGAACGTGGTTGTCTATATCTCCACTGCCTTTCTTGGAATCCTGAAGATCAGGAATCCAGGCGCCTATCGCAGCCGATCTAACGTGGGGTTTCAAGAGCTTGACGAGGTCTGGGACCTCCCCGGAGTCTTCGAGCAATTTGACAGCACGAATCGCGAGCCATGCGTGGGTACGTTGATTCATAATTTCCTCCCTGCCTTTATGGTTGTGGATCGTTGATTGTCCCCGGGGTGTGTGAATGCGCAATCGCGACCTCCGACCAACAGGACAGGGGTCGGGTGCAGATATCTCCTACGTCAATTTAGCAGATATAACAGAGGCGGGTCAAACGAAAATTAACCGGCGATGTTTCTGTTAACGGCGCCATCACGACATCGGCTTTCCTCTTTATATTGTTCCCAGCTGAAATCCGCAAAACGAATATTCTCCGTCTTCACTTCAACCTGGGGATACTTGAGTTTGGTGTAGCCCTCAAAGGCCTGAGCGACGTGTATGAACCACGTCCAGCCGTAGTTGTTGCTTTCGGAGCTTCTCGAAGTCAACATGAAATCAGCAAGACAATTATCCGGATGGATTTCGCCGCCCAACTCCGACTTGTCCGGCAAAGTCAGCGCCCATGACCACTCCACCGGGCAGGCGTAATCCTGATAGTGGTTCAATTCGCCCGGGGCACACACCGGATTTCCCCCATCATCGGCAATCATGGCGTTGACCGCTGCGGTCTGGGTGGACGCATCACCTTCGACAAGATCAGGATAACCATGGCTGTCCCAGTATCCCATTACCATGCCTGCCGCTGTGGGGCCACAACCGTGGCGCCAGAGATAAGCAGGGACACCCTCAATGACAACCTGAGCCGGTGTACTTGCCCGCAAACCGAGATCAACTCCATCGGGCCTTTTCGGCCCGCTGTTGCTCTGCTGTCCCCAAGCCGAACTGGCGGCAAGACAGAACAAAAGTAGGACGGTCTTAAATCCTCTCATGATGAGCACTCCTCGTCTTCTTATGAATTGTAAGGTAGACTTTAAAAACATAGGAACTGCGTTTTCATACCCGTCGGCGCCTTGATTACCAAACGTGGCAGCAAGCTACGGGTTATTTTAAGTGTACCGAAAATGACTGGTAAAACTTGAGCCGTATGTAATCCAAAATACAAAAACAGAAGGTTTTGTCAAGCGGCCACATGCGGCGGAAACAAAAATCAGCCGGCCCTCATTGCTTCCAGTACCGGCTTTCGCATCGCAAGTATCGGTCTGTTAGTATTGCTCAGGAGGGTCAGCTCTGTGTTCTGAGCCGGGAATACCTCCGACCAGACATTTACACCCGGATCCCATCCACCGACATTGAATGACACAAGACCGCCATCAACCACCGTTATCCATACTCCAAATCCGTAATGCGCATTCTCACCCTCGCTCGTGGCAGCGATGTGAGGTGTAAGAAGAAGTCTCGTCGTTTCCGGCAATAGAAGTTTGTTACCGCGAAGGGCACTCCAGAATCTGGTCATGTCGGCTGCTGTTGTATACGCTCCACCGTCGGGGCCGCCGACAATCGGAATCGCGAAAAAATTCGTCTTCCAGGTTCCGTCGTCCTTGTTTTCAATGTAACCGAATGCCGTGCGCTCAGGCAGGCAGTCAGTGCTAAAATAGCCGGAGTCACTCATCCCTGAAGGCTCAAAAATATGCCGCGTTACAAAATCACGGAATTTCTGACCGCTCTGCTGCTCGACTATCAGTCCCAGCAAAATGAAGCCGGCGTCGTTGTACTGGAACTTCTCGCCGGGCTTAGAACGCATTTTACCGGACTGGAACATGGGAACAAAATCGGACGGTGAGGTCATGCGGTACATCGGACGCTCGTACCACAGCTCTTCGAATTCCTGTGTCTCTTCGTCCCATACCGATGGGGCAGGAACCAAAAACTCCCGCCCCGAATACCGTGTCAGCGCCACACGCCGATTATTACACCGGCGACAATCATGGCCACGAGGTGATAGAGAACGTTGATGAAGGTAAGCCCGTCGGACGTTTCTCGAAGGTGTCGTTGACAAACACAGAAGTCAGAATAAAGCAGATTGCGACCAGACACCCACCATTATTCCGTCGCGCATCGTAGTCTCCGCCATACCACACCATGATTCTGGCGATACCATAGGATGCGATGAAGGATGTTATCAGGGCAACGATGTAGTTTAACGCGGACGCACCAGCGGCCACCTGCTCCTTGGTTTTGCCGATTGCTTTCATCCAGGCCGCAGCCAAAAAGCGATGAATACCACAGCCATCCGATGATCAAATATGCTACGGCGGCCACAATGACAGCCAGATAATTGATTGCCACTGGTTCCATTTCACTCATCCCTTGACTTTGAGTTTAATTCCATGACTTTGGATCTATGCTACAAAAATAGAATTTGTTGAAAACCGGGGCAAGAATTGAATCACGGCGAAATTATCCACATTTGACCATCAGATATTTCTGACGAGACTGCGATTCTTGAGAAGTAACGTATGAGTCCCGAACGGCGATTTTCTTGTATGATTTGCCGAATAGAGTCCTTTTCTCTGTTTCAAAAAACAGACCCTTCTTTCAATCGTCCATTCCAGTCTGCACACGACTGTATGCTGATATCGCTTTCGCAGAGCATGTGTTATCTTTCCAGCACTCCCAACGGGAGGACTAGCAGAAGAAAAGCAGGTCCCGTTTGAGCTTGACTGAAACCGGGTAATTGACCTACAACTGTCAATGGCTCAAGGCCTTTCAGGCTCATACCGGATACCGGGATATGCGCCGATGGCATCCTCGGTAACGACGCTATCCGCCGATTCAACATCATCTTCGATTATCCTCGCTCACGCCTGTTTATAAAGCCGAATGGATTTTTCAAGGATCCGTTTTAGTCACAAAGCGCTGACATGCGCGCGCCGTCTGATAGGTGTGCACTCTACCGTCCGGTGCCCGGCGCACGGACACGATGAATTATTCCGGAAGGTTTTATGAAACCCCGACACATGTGCCCCGTATCAACCTATGAATCCGTTGCAGTATGAATCTTCATTTTGGACCATTAACAATAATCCGGGCGCGTTAAGGCGTCGTCCGAAAATTGAGTTGAATGTGAAGGAACGTATATCATGAGACCAGCAAAAATAATATTAGCGTTGGCGGCGTTTGTCATGGTACAAACAGCATCGGCCAGCGCCCAATCACTGGAGAAACGCCATCAAGTAGGCGTCAGGTTCGGTCTATGGAACCAGACGACCGATGTCAGGACCGAAACCAGTATCGACGGCGTCACGACTTCGGTGGGATCCGACGGTCCTGTGGGCGGGGTGTTTTACGGCCACTGGCTTCAGGAAAATCTTTTCGTGGACGTCAGCATCGGCAGCATGGGTATCGATATTGAGACAAGTATCGATGCCACCGGGGTAACGTCCGAGACAGGCTTTGTGTCGCAGGTACTCATGGGAATTAAGTATTATCCCATCGCGTCAACCTACCAATCATCGTTACGCCCCTATGTCAAGGCCAGTGTGGGACCGTTTATCGGAAGTCAAAGCAGGGTCCAGTCCGGTATGGTGGTGGTGACAGATTCCAGAACCCAGATGGCTGCCGGCGGAAGATTAGATGTAGGCGCCGACATCATCCTCAGCCGTCACTTTATGCTCGGGGCAGCCTTTGGCTACAATTTGATGACCGACTTCGAAGAACCGATTGGCGGAAGCAATAATTTCAGCGGCCCGGAATTGAGCTTTGCTTTCGGCTATCTGTTTGGCCGTGGTGTGCAATAATCTCGAACGATACAGATTTTAGAAAATACAGGAGGATAATATGGGATTCGTAGATCTTGACCAACTTCCCGAACTTCAGATCGCAAAAGGGATCAGCGCCAGGGCCGTAACGGCCGAGTGCGTGACCGTATTGCACGTGAAAATAGTCGCCGGATCGCTCTTGCCAGAGCATTCGCACCACAACGAACAGGTCATCAATGTAATCGAGGGAGAACTTGAGCTGGAGGTCGAAGGCAAGACTCACAGCCTCGTACCCGGCAAAGTGATGGTCCTGCCACCCAACACGGTGCATTCGGGACGTGCCGTGACCGAATGCCGCGTAGTTGATGTTTTCCACCCGGTGCGTCAGGATTTCGCCGGGTCGAGCTTTGGCGGCTACGCCACCGAGAAGAAGGATTAGGTTTTAAACGCTAACCTACTTTCTTACGCCCAGCGGCAGAACCTCCCTGCCATAAACTTCATTGAGCACCTGCGCCAGCCCGGTGTAGATGGCCGAAAAACCGCAAATGATTCCCTCAAAGCCGGCAACGCGAGTTATCGATGCGTTGCCGGTAATATCACCGAGCGCCAGCATCCAGAAAAGGATAGTCAGCGACGCAAAAACGAACTGAAGAGCCCGGTTGAGCCTGAGCGTCCCGATAAACATGACGAGAGTGAACAGCCCCCACATAAACAGGTAAGCGGCCATAGCGTCTTTCGATGGTCACTTCGCCCCAACCCATCTTCGGCAGAACCAGAAGAGCTACAAGTGTCAGCCAGAACAGGCCATACGATGTAAAGGCGGTGGTGCCGAAAGTGTTGTTCTTCTTCCATTCCATGATTCCGGCGATTATCTGAGCCAGACCGCCGTAAAAAATACCCATGCCCAGTATCATCGTATCAAGCCCGTAGAACCCGGCATTGTGAAAGTTGAGCAAGACGGTGGTCATCCCGAACCCGAGAAGTCCCAGCGGCGCCGGATTTGAAGTCGTGTCCTTGACCTGTAACAGAGTCTCCTGCAGTGCCATTTCGTAGCCCCCTTTTCTGCGAATGCGGATATATTATATCCCCTTTAGGGTCTAACATAAATGACGGGTCGGCGCAGCGCAAGGCCAAAAACAAGCCCCGGTTGCTCCAAATATTCTGTCGCCGAAGAACTAATCATTGGGGTTGCGTTTTTGCAACTATCGTTGTATTATTGAAATAGTTGGATATGACTGACAGGAGCCACTATTTGAGCGACAAGGTCGACGATACTACCGGGATAATTCTTGATTCAATAGCCGATGGTGTGTTTACGGTCGACAGCGAATGGAGAATCACCTCATTCAACCGGGCGGCTGAGGAAATAACAGGTATAGCAAAAGACGAGGCTATCGGCCAGCGGTGCTGTGATGTTTTCCATGCTTCCATTTGCGAATCAAGTTGTGCCTTGAAGCAAACCTATGAAACCCTTCAGCCGGTCGTTAACAGGTCAGTCTACATAATTGACGCCGAAGGAAAAGAAATTCCAATCAGCATCTCGGCAGCGGTCCTGAAAGACAAGGATGGCAAAATCGTCGGTGGCGTAGAAACGTTCCGGGATTTGAGCGCCCTGGAAGAACTCCGCAGGGAACTCGGGAAAAAATACTCCTTTGAGGATATTATCAGCAAGAATGCCGAGATGCAGAAGATCTTCGATATCCTTCCCAGTATCGCCGGGAGCGATAGCACGGTTCTGATTGAGGGAGAGAGCGGAACCGGCAAGGAACTAATAGCTCGCGCCATTCACAGCCTTTCGCACAGAACGAGCGGCCCGATCCTGGCTGTCAACTGTGCGGCCCTGCCTGACACTCTTCTGGAATCGGAATTTTTCGGGTACAAAGCCGGGGCGTTCACCGATGCCCGCAAGGACAAACCCGGACGTTTCGCTATGGCCGAAGGTGGGACCATTTTCCTCGATGAAATTGCCGATATCTCGCCCGCCCTTCAAGTCCGCTTGCTTCGATTCATCCAGGAGAGAACCTATGAACCGCTCGGAGGAACGGAGTCGGTAAAGGCGGATGTTCGCATTGTTGCCGCCACGAACAAAAATATCGATAAGCTCGTCAAATCGGGAGACTTTCGCGAGGATTTGTTTTATCGGCTGGGAGTCATCCGCATAAAACTGCCGCCGCTTCGCAAGCGCAAAGAAGATATCCCGCTACTGATCGATCATTTCATACGACGGTTTCGTGTTCTAAATAAAAAATCAATCACTCACCTCTCACCCGGTGCCCTCGCGGCCCTGATGAGCCATGACTATGCCGGCAATATTAGAGAACTCGAAAATATCATCGAGCATGCTTTCGTTCTCTGTCGAGGAGCAATCATCGAGGTCGACGACCTGCCCGAGAATGTCAGACCCGAACGGACCGACCCGATGGTAGCCATGAATTCGATGCATGATCTCGAGGCTGTGTTCATCCGCGAGGCGCTCAAACGAAACAACTTCAATAGAAAAAAAACAGCACAAGAACTTCACATGCACAAGACAACCCTGTGGCGAAAAATGAAAGCCCTGAAAATAACCGTACCTGATAAAGAATGATTGCACAAATACACTCCTACTAATTGAAAGGGTTGCGATAACGCACCCTTTTTTATTCATTTATTCAGCAAGCACAATCCCTCGGACCTCGTAACATACTTATCGTCAACATATTATGACGAGCGAGTGGAAATCAACGTCAGTCGTGGCATTATTTATGCTCCCCACCAATGCGTGATTACAAAGGTTGCAATTTCGATATGGGGAGATCGTATCTCCCCACTGATGGATACCGCCGGTCATTTGCTGCTCGTTGAGATAAGCGAGGGCCGGGAAGTCTCACGGGAGACTATATCCATTCCTGATGCGAATATATGGGAGAAGGTGGATTTCCTCCGTTCGCTTAAAATAAATATCCTGATCTGCGGTGCTATCTCGCATCGTTTCGAAAGCCTTCTTGTCACAGCAGGAATCCAGCCATATCCGTGGTTTCGCGGTGATGTTGAAGAAATCCTCACCGCCCACTGCCGCGGTAATTTGCACGACGGTAATTTTCTCTTGCCGGGCTGTCGACGTCGGCGTCAAATGAGAGGTCAGCGTTGCCGACGCGGAGGGAGATTTCGTCAGCAAAAACAGCTAAAGGAGCAATAATGAAAATAGCAGTATCATCCCAGGGAAGGGAACTCAGCAGCAAGGTCGATCCAAGGTTCGGACGGGCATCATGCTTTATTGTTTTTGATACTAATGACAACAGTCACGAGATTGTCGAAAACGATCAGAATCTGAATGCCACTCAGGGAGCGGGCATTCAGGCCGCAGAAATCATCTCTCGAAAAAACGTGGATATTGTCGTCTCAGGCAATTTCGGGCCAAAGGCTTTCCGCGCTCTCGAGGCGGCCGGCATCAAAGCAGCCCTGTGTTCGAGCGGGACCGTTTCGGAAGCAATCGAATTGGCTCGAAACGATAAACTGGAAATATGTAACAAGGCCAATGTCGAAGGGCATTGGATGTAAGGAAGGAGGCAACTATGCCTCGTGGTGATAGGACAGGACCTGCGGGTGCAGGACCGATGACAGGACGCGGCGCTGGTATTTGTGCCGGCTACGGTGTACCGGGATACTTGAACAACCCCGGTGGACGCGGTTTCGGAAGAGGACGAGGTGCAGCGATTGGCGGTGGCCGCAGATGGCGTCACCAGTATTATGCTACCGGTGTGCCGGGATGGGCGCGTGGATACGCCGGACCTTATGTCTCGCCGGTGGGAAGTACCGAAACGGTTCGCGATGAAGAACTGGTGCTGCTTAAAAGAGAAGCGCAGCACCTTGAAGAGGCTTTACACCAAATCAAACTGCGAATCGACGAGCTTTCCGGGCAGCAACCGAAAGCAGACTCCGGTCTGGAGAATAAGAAAGGTTAGAGAACAATCCTATGGCACAACAAGGCAAATCAGGTGGACGCGGCGCCGGGCGAGGGCGCGGACAAGGTCAAGGTCAGGGAGGTGGACAAGGTCAAGGCCAGGGTCGGGGAAGCGGACAGGGTCAAGGTCGTGGCGGTCGTGGCGGTGGTTCCGGTGGCGGTCCCGGCGGTGAATGTGTATGTCCCGGATGCGGCGCGACCGTGACACACCAGCAGGGCGTCCCCTGCTTTGAACAGATATGCCCGAAATGCGGCCGCAAAATGACGAGGAGATAACTTCTTGAACAAGCAAGCCCTGAAAATCTCTATCGCCAGCGGCAAAGGAGGTACCGGCAAAACCACGATAGCCACTAATCTGGCCGTCGCGCTGGCAAGGTCCGGTAAGAAAGTCGTTTATCTTGACTGCGATGTTGAGGAACCGAACGGTCACATTTTTTTGAAACCAAAGATCGAGAAGCATATTGATGTGACCGTCCCGGTTCCCGTTGTAGATATGAACAAATGCACTCTGTGCGGCGCGTGCTCGGCCGCCTGTGAATATCATGCCATCGCCGTTCTGGGAAAAAAGGTCGAAATATTTGAATCGCTCTGTCACGGTTGTGGAGGATGTTCCGATGTCTGCCCTGAGGTTGCCATCGAGGAAATCTCGCGACCCATCGGTGTCATCAACTGCGGGGCGGGTATGGATGTGGAGTTTCTCGAAGGACGTCTCAATGTCGGTGAGGCTATAGCGCCTCCTGTAACTAAAGCTCTGAAAAGACTCGACACCACCTGCCAGGTGGCTATCATCGATGCCCCACCCGGAACATCCTGCCCGGTCATTGAGGCAATCAGCGATACCGATTTCGTTCTGCTCGTGACCGAACCGACACCATTCGGGCTGAACGATCTGAAACTGGCAGTAGGGATGGTGCGGGCAATCGGTCTGCCTTTCGGGACTGTAATCAACCGGTCAGATATAGGCGACAACCAAACGGAACAGTACTGTCAAGACGAAGGGATCGATATCTTGATGCGTATTCCGTTTGATCGCGGCCTGGCTGAATCATATTCGCGCGGCGAGATGATGTTCGGCAGCAATGCCGGCCACGAGCAACAACTCGACCGGCTGTACGATAACATAGTAACCAGAATTGACCATCATGGAATTAGTAGTAGTTAGCGGTAAAGGCGGGACCGGCAAAACCAGCCTTGTCGGAGCGCTGGCCGCTCTGTCAAAAAACAAAGTATTGGTGGATTGCGATGTCGATGCCGCCGATCTGCACCTGATTCTGAATAACAAAGTGGTCTCCACAAATGAATTCATTGGCGGGAAGCGAGCTTCTATCGATGAAGAGATGTGCACCGGCTGCGGACTCTGCGCTGCCTACTGTCGTTTCGATGCCATCAAACCCTCGTCGAATTCAACAAACGAATCGATGGGTAAATTTCAGGTCAGCGAGTTCTCCTGCGATGGTTGCGGAGTCTGTGTGCGCCACTGTCCCGAAAAAGCTATCGAGTTCAATCCCACGGTCAGCGGCCAGTGGTATATCTCGGAGACATCCTATGGCCCTCTGGTACATGCCCGGCTGGGACTGGCGCAGGCAAATTCGGGGAAGATGGTTTCCATGCTGCGTCAACAAGCGCTACTGTTGGCCAACAAGCGGGGATCGGATCTCATTCTTGTCGATGGTCCCCCGGGAATAGGCTGTCCGGTGATCGCCTCGACCACCGGGGCCGACTATATCCTGATTGTCACGGAACCATCCATGTCCGCCCTCCACGATATGGAACGATTGCTCAGGCTGACAACCCACTTCGCCATACCAACCGGAATCTGTATCAACAAATGCGATATCAACCGGGAAATGACTTCCCGCATCGAAGAGTTTGCCCGTCGGCAGAAAGTAAAAGTGCTGGGGAAAATTCCGTTCAACCATGCCGTCACGGCCTCGCAACTTAGCGGGACCACGATTGTCGAGTATGCCGACAACGGCGTGTCGCAAGAGATTAATCTCATGTGGTCAAATCTTTGCGATCAATTCGGTGAAAAGAAACTATTAACTTAGCTTTGATGTAATCTGTAAATTAGAGTCTAAATATACCAACTTGGAGTCAAGAACATGAAAATCGCTATCCCGACCGCCAACGGAGTCCTGTGTCCGCATTTCGGACACTGTCAACAGTTCGCTATTATCGACATTGACCCTGAAACGAAATCAATCAGCAGCTCCGAAATGGTCACCCCGCCCCCCCACGAACCGGGTGTCCTTCCGCGCTGGTTGAGTGAGATGGGATGTAATATGATAATAGCCGGCGGCATGGGCCAGCGCGCTGTTGGCATGTTCCAGCAGAACGGGGTCGAGGTTGTCGTTGGCGCTCCAGTCGCCAAACCCGAAGAGATCGTCACGGCGTACCTGAGCGGCACTCTCCAGACCGGCGGCAACGCCTGCGACCACTAAGAGTGTAACATTTGGCAAAGACTGCTTCTATGACACCAAGGGGCGGGGTCGCACCGATCCCGCCGCCTCATTCATCGATCCTAACGCGACACCTCTTCAATGTACTCTACAGCTCGCTCTATCTGAGTGTCGACCCCACTCAAAAGACCCGCTCTATCCAATTCTACCGTAATATCCGGAATCACCCCATGTCCCTCAAGTACGGTACCGTCCGGCGTCAACGATTGCGCAATCAGGTACATAAAAGAAACGCCATTGGGAAGTCTCTTGAGATTCGATGGTCCCACGATGCCGGGGCTTCGTTCTCCTACAACAACTGCCCGGCCGATAGACTGAATACATCCGGAGAATCGTTCACTGGCCGAACCATTCATCACATCAATCATTACAACGACCGGTCCGGTAAAGGGCTTTTCGTCCGGTTGAATTACTACTTCTTCGGTTGTGTCCCTGTATTTGAAGATAGAAAACAGCGTCTCCTGGCTGACAAGTTTGGATGCTATAGCTTCACCCACTACATGGCTGCCCCCCGGATTGCCCCTGATATCGATAATCAATCCGCGCATATCGAACATCGAGTCGATGGCACCGATAACCTGCTCTTCTACGGGCGGTATGAACGCATTGAAATAGATATAGCCGATATTGTCGCCGATTAGCTTTGCCTCAAAATCGATATAAAACGGCGGCAATTCCTCGTCCAGTATCGTTTTCCCGGTCCTTCCTTCTCTAAGCATCGTTACTTCGTGCAGTGCATTGGACTCGTCCCGGTATGTAACCAGGACCGAGGTCTCCGGATCTCCGAAGAAACGATTCAGTACATCATCACTTATATTGTTGAGTCTGCGGCGTTCATTGAAAAAGTCCAACTGCTCCGCTTTCGCGTCCTCAATGATCTGATCCACCGAACTGCCGTCAATGCTCTCGATCGTATAACCCGCTCTCAAGCCCGCCTGTGCGGCGGGCAAATCAGGCTGGACCGATTTGACGATTGCCTTGTCATCGAGAACGCGAATATCTATTCCAACCGTCCCGCCGGAGTTCGTCGGCGAACCGGATCTGACTTTGTCTTTCAATTGGAATACGGCGTAATGGGACAGCTTAAGCTCCAAAAGCATCTTACGGACAATTTCGATAAAACCGTCATCACTATCGGCCCCGGCAACGAGCTTGCCGTAACGACCGTAAACCTCATTCCAATCAAGCCCGCCAAATGTCGAGTCATAGTGATTCTCGTTAATAGTCTGCCAGACAGTATCATAACTTGCCATCAGCAAATCACGATCGCTCATCTCATCGGAGAATGCCACTGACGGCAAACAAATGAGGAATGCCAGGAGGAGTCTGATTTCTATTTTTCTCAAAGTGATACTTTCCTTTCGCACGATGTTTGGCATGAAGCTTGTAACATAACCGTCACCGTATTTGATGGCAACGGTTCGGTCAGTCCGTATCAGACATTACGGTTTTATCATACCCTTGTTTCCAATGCAAAAGATAAATAATGGCCATACAGTCCAGTATTTGGGATTGTAGAACCCCCCCTGCAAATCCTACCTCCGGGGGCTCAACACCGTGGGCGACATATACCTATCCATCTCTTCATCTGTCGCTGCCCTGCCTGCACAAGCTGTCCAAACGAGCGACGCCAAACACATGTAAATATATTTCCCTCGACACCACTTTTTCACCCTTTTGTTGCGTATCTCATACTAGATAGGAATAACACCACAACTGGCATCTTCATGACAAGAGAAAATAAAATGAACCCGTTCGAACTAACGAAAGACTTCGAACAATTATGCAGATCCAAAGGTCTGCGGCTAACTCATCAAAGATCGGAAATATTCCGTGAACTGGCTAAATATCCAGGCCATCCAACTGCCGAGAACGTGTTCAGCCGGGTTCGAAAACGCCTCAAGACAATCTCATTGGACACCGTCTACCGCACTATCGCCACATTCGAAAAACACGGTCTGATAAAACGGGTTCAGATACTTGACAATTCAACTCGATTCGATGTCAACCTATCCATCCACCACCACCTGGTATGTACCCAATGCAATACGGTGGAAGACTTCTACTGGCCGGACTTTGACCGGATGAAACTGCCGAGTTCCGTTGGCGACTGGGCAAAAATCGAATCAAGACACGTCGAAGTTTTAGGTCTGTGCCGCAGTTGTAAAACGAAGTTCAAGAAATAAGACATTATTATGTAAACCTTATTAAATGGGAGCTGAACATGGCTAAGAAAAAACGGAAACTGACAACCTCCGCCGGTATTCCGGTCGGAGATAATCAGAACTCACTAACTGCGGGACCGCGAGGTCCACTCCTCGTTCAGGACTGGCAGCTTTTCGAGAAACACGCCCACTTCAACCGGGAACGCATCCCCGAACGAGTTGTCCACGCCAAAGGCTCCGGTGCTTTTGGCACTTTCACCGTGAAAAACGATATCACGAAATACACCAAGGCAAAAATCTTTCAGGTCGGCAAGAAAACCGAATGTCTGCTGCGTTTCTCTACCGTGGCCGGTGAGCGGGGTGCGGCCGATGCCGAACGCGATGTCAGAGGCTTTGCTCTGAAATTCTATACCGAAGAAGGCAACTGGGACCTGGTGGGCAACAACACCCCTGTATTTTTCGTCCGCGATCCCTACAAGTTCCCGGATTTTATCCACACCCAGAAACGTGATCCCAAGACCAACATGAGATCCAACACCATGCAATGGGATTTCTGGTCGCTCTCGCCGGAGAGCCTGCATCAGGTAACCATTCTCTTCTCCGACCGGGGAATCCCCCGCAGCTACCGACACATGAACGGTTACGGCAGCCACACCTACAGTTTCATAAACGCCAAGAATCGAAAGATTCTGGGTGAAATTCCATTTCAAGACGGCCCAGGGTATCGAATGCATAACTTCGAAGGAATCAGCCGAACTTATCGGCCGGGACCGTGAAAGCCATCAGCGCGATCTTTTCAATGCGATCGAGAAAGGCGACTTCCCGAAATGGAATGTCAAAGTGCAGATCATGACCGAAGAACAAGCCCTCAAAACATCTTACAATCCGTTTGATCTCACGAAGGTCTGGCCGCACGGCGAATTTCCGCTGATCGATGTTGGCGTGCTGGAGTTGAACCGCAATCCGGAAAACTATTTTGCGGAGATCGAACAGTCGGCGTTCTCACCGGCCAACATGGTTCCCGGCATCAGCCACAGCCCCGATAAGATGCTTCAATTCCGCATTTTTTCGTATGCCGATGCCCATCGCTACCGGCTGGGTGTGAACTACGAGAGCCTTCCGGTAAACAAACCGCACGCCGAAGCCAATACATACCACCGCGACGGCAAAATGCGATTCGACGGTAACGAAGGTGGCGCTGTTAATTATGAACCGAACAGTTTCGATGGTCCGGCGGAAGATCACAAGTACAAGGAACCGCCGCTCAAAATCGATGGTGATGCTGACCGGTACAATCATCGCGAAGGAAACGATGATTACACCCAGGCCGGAAATCTCTACCGCTTGATGCCGAAAGACGAGAAGGATCGTCTTCACAAGGCGATTGCGGGCGCTATGGAAGGAGTCCCCAAAGAGATCATCGACCGCCAGTTGAAGCATTTTGAAAAGGCCGACCCGGCCTATGCCGCGGGAGTAAAGAAAGCCCTCGGTATGAAATAACCGGTCTTAGTTTGAGGCCCAAACACCAGCAAGCACCAGACACTAACCCGTAACAATAGCAAACACTTACGGGAAACCCGGTGTCTGGTGCTTTCCCTTATTATCTATTGTTTTGCCTATTTCCGTTAGAAAACCGTAATAAAGATGTGTACCTTAAAGAAGATTAATAACTCCTATAAATCATCCGAAGTCCATCATCATCAGAGATGAGTGCATCATCAGAGATGAGTGTGCGATTATTTCAACAAAAGGATGAATTAACACAATTAGCTCGGTACTACTTGATATGAGAGAATCGATGGATCGAAAGTAAATACGCCCCGACTTTAATAACTATTCAATACAAAGGTGAAGAGCTATGACTACGAAACGTCTTATCAGCGACTATGGCCTGGAAAACCATGGACTTACGAACATCGGGAAGGTCCACTGGAACCACAACACGCCGTTGCTTTACGAAGAGGCGATTCGCAACGGTGAGGGCATGCTGGGTCATCTGGGACCGCTAGTCGTCCGAACCGGGCTGCACACCGGCCGGGCGGCCAAAGACAAGTTTATCGTCGAGGAATCAGGTTCGCGGGACAAAGTCTGGTGGGGAAAAGTGAACAAGCCGTTCCAGGCTGCCAAATTCGACATGATGTTCCGTCGTCTTGAGGCCTATCTGCAAGGTCGACCCCTCTATATTCAGGATTGCTACGGCGGCCATGATGCTCGTTATCGTCTGCCGGTCCGGGTGATTACCGAGACTGCCTGGCACAATCTGTTCGCACGCACGATGCTCATCCAGGCCCGATGGGACGAACTCCAGAAGCATGTTCCGCAGTTCACAGTTCTGCACGTACCGAATTTCCACGCGATTCCGGAGATCGACGGAACCAATTCGGAGGCATTCATTCTGTTGAACTTGAGCCGAAGACTGGTTCTTATCGGCGGTACCAGCTATGCGGGTGAAATCAAGAAGTCAGTGTTTACCGTACTCAACTACTTGTTGCCTCAGGAAAATGTGATGACAATGCACTGCAGCGCCAATATTGGTCCGGATGGCGACACGGCCTTGTTCTTTGGTCTTTCGGGCACTGGTAAGACGACTCTGTCGGCCGATCCCAACCGCCGCCTGATTGGCGATGACGAGCACGGTTGGAGTGCCGATGGAATTTTCAATTTCGAAGGTGGCTGCTATGCCAAGATTATCAGACTGGATCCCGAGTCGGAGCCGGAGATATATGCCACCACTCGCCGATTTGGCACCATTCTCGAAAATGTCGGGTTTGATCCCGTTACTCGTCGCATTGATCTGGATGACGATTCTCTGACCGAAAATACGCGCGCCGCCTATCCGCTGAGCCACATCCCCAATGTCCTTCGCGAGGGAAAGGCCGGACACCCACGCAATCTTATAATGCTCACTGCCGATGCCTTTGGCGTTATGCCTCCGATTTCCAAACTGACGCCCGAGCAGGCAATGTACCATTTTATCTCCGGCTATACGGCTAAAGTCGCCGGCACCGAAGCTGGTGTCACCGAACCGCTCGCAACTTTCTCGGCCTGTTTTGGCGCTCCCTTCATGGTTTTGCATCCTTCGCGCTATGCTGAACTGCTGGCCGAAAGGATACGCAAACACAAAGTCAAGTGCTGGCTGGTTAACACCGGTTGGACCGGAGGTCCGTACGGTATCGGCAAACGGATGAAAATCAGTCACACGCGGGCAATGCTCAATGCAGCCATCGAAGGCAAACTTGATAATGTTCCCTACGAACAGGATCCAATCTTTGGCGTTCATGTGCCAACCGGGTGCCCCGGCGTGTCCAGCGAAATCCTCAAAGCCAGAAACACCTGGGACGACAAGGAAGCTTATGACAAGAAAGCTCAACATCTCGCCGGGTTGTTTGAGGAGAATTTCCGGGAGTATGCTGACGAGAGTTCGGATGAAATCGCTGCGGCTGGACCGCGATCTCCGAAATGAAACCAACCATTATCCGGTAAGGATGCTGGGGACAATCAGCCATGACGGGCTGAGGAGGCGATAGAGGACGATGGCTTCATGGATCGGGCGGTCCATCCGCCTGCCGCTTGTTGAAAAAGCCCCCCTGTTTCGTTGCGGTAGGTCTGCTATGTATCATGTCAAGTCATTTTGTGAGGCATATTTTGAAGTTACCCACTCTGCTATTCGCAGCCACTTGTTAGTGCTGCCAGTTAGTCATTCGAGGACTATCTTCAACCACCGCAGCAGACTTGTGTGACCTGCCGCGACTACGGCTCTTGAGTTCAGGTATCAGGGTCATAATTTCTGCAAACTCGGTAATCCACCGCTTGTTGTGGGAATCTTACGACCAATTGCCAGGTCTTCGCGCCATTCTCTACAGGTAACAAAAAAACCGGCTTTCACCGGTTTCAAACTTGGTAGCGGGGAGGGGATTTGAACCCCTGACCTTCGGGTTATGAGCCCGACGAGCTACCAGACTGCTCCACCCCGCGATTTTGAGTTTCTAATATAGGCATCCTGATAGCTTTGTCAAGTTGATAGATAAATAATCGAATTGGCAGGTTGATCCCCCGACAAATGCGGCATCGCCGCCCTAACCCTTACCGGGACAACCCAATGAAAGGACACCTTCTTGCTCCGTTTTGTACGGAGACCCAAGGAACATACGGACCGTGTGATAATAGACCGGTTTGGCGCCGAGCCCCTCAAGTATATCACCGTAACGCTCTGTCAACATCGGAAGCCTGAAATACAGCGGTTTCGGGCAGGCCTTCAGGGCGTCTCTTACAAGCACCCGCACTGCTTGATGCCAAAGGTCATGCGAAAGATCAACAATCAGCGGGCTAACTTGCTGGTTTTCGGCAGCCTCAGTCACGAACATATATCCAATGATCTGTTCCCCGCACTTAACCACAAGACCCCGAAAGTTCGGATTGGCCGAGACAATCTCAAAGAGGCGTTGTCTATCCTCGTGAAAAAAGCGGCGGTCAAATCCTGATAATGCGATCAGGTCAGCTAGCCCTACCGGCGTGACATCTACGCCTTCGCTCGTACCGCATTCAAATTCTCCGCGCGTAAGCGTAAAGTGTCGTGTGTGAAACTGCTCGATAAAACCGAGCCGCCTGTAAAGAGTCACCGCCTTTACATCGGCTTCCAGCAGGATAGTAGCAACGCCTCGCGACTGTGCGTGTTCCATCGCAGTGCGCATCAGTTTTTCACCCAGACCACGCAAACGGTACTTCTCAAGCACGAAAAGCCATCCGAGCCAGGCGATATTCTGATAGGTAGTCGATGTTATCATGCCCACGACAGCTTCGCCATCGCACAGCGCGAAACAGCCGTCCGGGTCATAGCGGATGATGTCGTTAAGATGGGCTACAAACCAATCCGGATCGATTTCCGGATCCGCTCCCAGACGGAAATTGAGCATTTCCGTTGTGAGCTTCCTGATTTCCATTGTGCCGCCGAAGGCGGCCGGGCTTTAGGCCCCGGCCGCCTTTGCTTCAGCTTCAGCTTTCTTCTTATCTCCCCGCAAAAGAGATATTTTCAAAGCAGGTGGCGTCACGAGAGTAGTGACTATCACCATGATTACAACAGCCGAATAGGTGCTCGATGATATCACCGCGTGCCCATCGAGCATAAGTTTGGCGCCTATTCCGGCAAAGATCAGACCGACCTCGCCACGAGGTATCATGCCGAGCCCAATCGCTATGCGATTTGTCTGTTTGTCAAATATCGCCAGTGAACACGCCTGTTTGCCAATAATGGCTACCAGCGTCAACACGGCCGCAAAGCCAAGTATTTCGACCTGGCCAAATGTAGTCAGATCAACCAGCAAACCCATGCGGACGAAGAAAATCGGAACGAGAAATATGCTGATCGGTTCAATCAATTCCTCAATTGAGTGGTCACCGCGCTCTCTGAATTTGGTGTAATGAACCGGTTCCAGAATCAATCCGGCGGCAAAAGCGCCAACAATCGGCGCCAGTCCAACCTCGCCGGCCACGTAGGCCAGGGTAAAACAGACCAGAAGCGCAAACGAAAGAAAAACTCCCTTGGCCTTAAGTCGAAAAGCAAAGTTGAAATAATGCGGAAGAACAAAACCACCGATGACAATCGCGCCCACCACGAACAATACGGCTTTCAAGATGATCCATAAGATGCCCAGCGAACCAATACCGTCGCCCTGACCGCTTGCCACGGCCGAGATGATACCAGCCACCACAGCGAGGATGACAAGACCGAGAATGTCGTCAATCACGGCAGCGCCAAGAATAATCTTGGCCTCCCGCGTTTGTACTTTCCCGATATCCTTAAGCACTCTGGCAGTGATTCCAACCGACGTAGCTGTCAGCGTGGCCCCAATAAATACGTGTACATAGATCGACTCGAGCGGCAAAAACAGAGCGCTGACGCCCCATCCAAGAAAGAACGGCGCCACCACGCCAAAAACGGCCACCATAAAAGAGGCCAGACCGACTTTCATCATCTCTCTTACAGAAGATTCCAAACCGACTTCGAAAAGAAGAATGATAACACCGATTTCCGCTAGAATCTCCAGAGTTATGTCGTGCTTGAAAGGCTCGAAAACGTCGATCCCGATCATATGCAGGTTGCCGATTATCATTCCGATAACCAACTCGCCCAGTACGGCCGGTTGTTTGAACCGTTCAAAAAAGTCGCCACCCAGTTTAGCGGCGAGTAAAATTACCATCAGTTCAAGCAGAACGCCCAAAACAGTACTGCCCTGTCCTTCTGAGCTACCGGAAGAGGCAAAGGCCTGTTCGTAGAAGAAGTAAGCCGCTATTACCGACAGAAAAATGAAAAAACGTTTATTTGTTAAAAGACGCATACTACCTCCAGTCAATTGCTGTCATTCAAAAATGACAGGCGTGAATTTAGGGGATTAGACTCAATAAGACAAGCATTTTTGCGGATTTCCCGCCCCTGTCCGCCGTCGTCTCCGCGCTACGCCGTTCGAGGTCGTATCGCGGGTTGCTTAGTCCCTGATAGCAAGCGTTTTCGGGTTTTCCGGGCTCTTATCCGAGACTGCCTAAAAAGGCTCATGTTTATCCGAAATCTGTCGAATTATATAACGATAGGGATAGCGTAAACTCATTTGGCAGGACAGACACCAGGGAAGGCCTATGTTCATTTTTATCGGTATAGCTGTCGTTCTGGGAGGAGTTCTAACAGGTTACGTGCTCGAGGGGGGGCATATCTTAGCCCTGAACCAACCTCTCGAGTTGCTTATTATTGGTGGGGCGGCCGTTGGAGCCCTTCTTATCAGCACGCCGTTAAATGTCATCAAAGGCATAATCTCTCAATTGACAGGCGTCTTCAGCGGCGGATACGTGAAAAAAGACTACCTCAACCTGCTGGTAATGATGTTCGAAATTTTCAATGTTGCCCGCAAAGATGGTCTGATCGGCCTGGAAAATCACGTCGAACACCCCCAGGAAAGCGAAATTTTCAAACGCTACCCGAAATTTCTCAAGAACCATCACGCCGTCGCATTCTTCGCCGACACCATGAGAGTTATTATCTCCGGCGCCGTGCAACCGCACGATCTCGAAGATCTCATGGATAATGATATTGAAGCGATGCACGCTGAAGAACTTATGCCATCGCAGGCGCTGGGTACCACCGCTGACGCCCTTCCCGGTCTGGGTATTGTTGCCGCCGTCCTTGGTATCGTAATCACCATGGCCGCGATCGATGGCCCCCCGGAAGTACTCGGTCACAAAGTTGCCGCAGCTCTGGTCGGAACGTTTTTGGGTGTGCTCGGAAGCTACGGGTTCGTAGGACCGCTGGCGCAAAGCCTCCAACACAGGGTAACCTCCAACGCCCAATATATCAACTGTATGAAACACGCTTTGCTTTCATTTAACAAAGGTGTGGCCGGTGTTATTGCCGTCGAATTTGCTCGCAGAACTCTCTATGCCGAAGTACGCCCCGGGTTCACGGAACTCGAGGACGCCTGTAACGAGACAAAGAGGAAATAGACACATTGTCTGACGATAAACTACAGCCGATCATCATAAAACGGAAAAAGGGTGGACATGCCGCTCACCATGGTGGTGCGTGGAAAGTCGCCTTTGCGGATTTTATGACGGCCATGATGGCCTTTTTTTTGGTGATGTGGCTGGTCGGCCAAAAAGATGAGGTCAAGCAGGCGGTGGCCGGCTATTTCCGCGATCCCGGTCAATACAACACCGAGGGCAAGTCAGGTGTTCTCGATGGCTCAAGTTCCATGATAAAGTCCGATGGTCCCAGCCAGGGCCTTCTCAAAGACAAAGAAAAATCCGGAACCGGACCTACCGAGAAAGAAAAAGACCAGTTTACTCTGGCGGCCAAAAATATCATGGAGGCTCTGGCCGATCAGGACGCGTTCAATCGACTCAAGGACAACGTAAAGATACAACTTACCTCCGAGGGCCTGAGGATAATACTTAACGAGTCGGAGGCCTCGGCTGCCTTTTTCGAACCGGGCTCAGCCAAACTACTCCAGAAAAGCGCTATCATCCTTATCACGATCGCCAAGGAACTTGGCAAGCTGCAAAACCGCCTGGTTGTCGAGGGTCACACCGATGCTGCTTTCGGCGGCGGCAACGCCTACGGCAACTGGGAACTCTCCACCGACAGGGCAAACTCCGCGCGAAGCCTGATGGATGTTTCCGGCTTGTGGGACGGTCAGGTGCGTGAGGTCAGGGGATTTGCCGATGAATTTCCGATGATTCAAAACGATCCCTATGACGACCGCAACCGTCGCGTGACAATTGTCGTTCTCTACGACTCGAGAGCGAACCAGTACGACCAGATCGAAGTGGGCGCGGATCTTATGGAAGAGATTTCCGGATAATTTGTTGTCTATTTTGGCAACTCGCGATTAAAATTTGTAAACCGGCGCATTTTTACATATATTGCCGGCCGAAATAAAAAAATGGGATACCCCGGTTAAAATTTAACCGGGGCTTTCGCATTGTTGCCGTGGACTTTTGACGAAAACAGATATGGAAATCAGTACCGCAAAATTGGCTCCCAGGATCTCGAGTGTTCTCGATAAGTGGCAGGCATACAAGCCCTTCCTGGAGCTTGCCCGCCACCTCGACGGCGACAACGGCCAACAGGTTTCCATCACTGGTCTCAGCGGCTCTTCACCGGCTTTCCTGCTTTCAAGCGTTTGGTCGCACAAGAAACACACTGTTCTGGCGGTTACGCGCGATGCCGAGAGCGCCAGTCATCTTTACGATGACCTCTCCTTCCTGCTGGGCGAAGACCGGGTCGGACATTTCCCATCGAGACAGATCCTCCCGTACGATTTCAAGGCGCCGGTGGGCGAGATTATGGGACGAAGAATCTCCACCCTGGCGGCGCTGCTCGACGGCTCCCTCTCGGTCGTGGTGTGCCCGGTGCGAGCCTTTCTGGAACCTACAATCAGCATCGATATCTTCAAAGCGAACTCGATAGACCTTAAGGTCGGTCAAGAGGCCGATCTTGATTTGATCGTGGCACGTTTAATAAGTCTCGGTTTCGTGCGCGTGCCGAATGTCGAAGAGGTTGGCGACTTCGCTCTGCGCGGCGGCGTTATCGATTTCTTCTCGCCCGGTTCCGAAGCGCCGGTGAGAGTGGAGTTTTTCGGGGATGAAATCGACACCATTCGCCGCTTCGATGTCGCCACTCAGCGCACCATCGACAGGGTGGACAGCGTAAGCATCTATCCCCGTCGCGAAGTCCCGATAACGCCGCAGTCTCTCGAGACTCACCTCAAAAAGCTCAACGAAGACGACGCCGAGTATATTCGCGGCCGATATCTCAACGACCCGGAACTTCCGGGGCTGGAGTGGCTGGCCATCATGTTCGGAATCGAGCAGGGATGTATCCTCGATTATTTCAACGATGGCGGCATCGTGTTCATGGACGGCGAGTCGAGCCTGAAAGCCGAAGCCGAGGCAATAATGCACGAAGGCACGGCGCTTTACGAAAGATTCAAAAACCGGCTTTCGGATCTGCCCACACCGGATAAATACTATTTCCCGGTGTCGAAGATGTTTCACGGGTTGGAGCGGTTTTTCAAGATAGACAAACTGCCGTTCCGCGGCGGTCGCCACGATGTTATCGATTTCGCCTGTCAGCCTCATCCGGCTTTCGGCTCCCGCATCGACCAACTGGGCGCAGCTATCAAAGAATATTACACCCTGGGTCTGACATATCTGATAGCCTCGGACACAGAGGGTCAAGCGGCGCGGCTGAAAGAACTGCTGACCGAGCGGGCTGAGATCGAGAACAATCTCAATATCGAGGTTGCCGATCTCCACGGCGGCTTTGTCTGTGCTGCCGGCGGATTTGTCGTACTCACCGACCATGAGATTTTCAGTCGCTATCACCGAAGGGTCCGACGCAAAAAATTCAAAGAGGGTGTGGCGATATCCGATTACTCGGCGCTCACCCGCGGCGACTATGTTGTGCACACCGACTATGGCATTGCCCGCTATCTGGGTCTTGAAACGCTGCAAGTCGACAAGCGCAACCGCGATTGCCTGCTTCTCCAATACGCCGAAAACGACAGACTCTATATTCCGATTGAAGAGTTCAACCGCGTCTCGAAATATTCGGGCAAGGACTCCAACCCGGTGCTTACGCGTCTGGGCGGCGCCGGATGGGAGAAGCTCAAGAAGAAAACCAAAAAAGCTATCGCCGACATGGCGGCGGATCTCATCAAGCTGTACGCCGAGAGAAAAGCCAAAGAAGGATTCGCGTTCGGCGAAGACACCGTCTGGCTGAAACAACTCGAAGCCTCCTTTATTTACGAGGAAACTCCCGACCAGTTGAAAGCAATCTACGACGTCAAGAAAGACATGTCGGGTAGCGAGCCTATGGACCGCCTGATTTGCGGCGATGTCGGCTATGGTAAAACCGAAGTGGCGGTGCGGGCCGCTTTCAAAGCAGTCGAACAGGGCAAGCAGGTAGCGGTGCTGGTTCCGACTACGATTCTTGCCCAACAGCATTTTCACACTTTCAGCGAGCGGCTGAAAGATTTCCCGGTTCGTGTCGAGATGCTCTCCCGCTTCCGCACAAAAAAAGAGCAGGAGAAGATCGTCGAGGACCTGGCCGAGCGCAAGGTCGATCTGATAATCGGCACCCACAGATTGCTGTCGAAAGACATTCACCTTCAGGACCTCGGTCTGCTCATCATCGATGAGGAACATCGCTTCGGCGTGCGCCACAAAGAGAAGTTGCGCCAGATAAAAGTGAATGTCGACACTATCTCGATGACTGCCACGCCGATTCCGCGAACGCTCCAGATGTCGCTGATGGGCGCTCGCGATATGAGTTTGATAACGACCTCGCCAAAAGACCGCCTGCCGATTATCACCGAAATTGCCGAGTTCGATCCGGCCGTGATCGCCACCACGATTCTCCGGGAAATCGACCGCGGGGGACAGGTGTTTTTCGTGCACAACCGGGTGCAGACTATCGATGCCATGTATCACTACCTGAAGAAAGTGGTGCCGCAGGCCGAGATAGCTGTCGCGCACGGCCAGATGCACGAGCGTTCTCTTGAGGGCATCATGCTGGCCTTCCTTGCCAGGCGATACAACGTGCTCCTGTGTACATCGATTATCGAATCCGGGCTGGATATTCCCTCGGCCAATACGATTATCATCAACCGCGCCGACCGGTTCGGCCTGGCGCAACTTTATCAACTCCGCGGACGAGTCGGGCGAAGCGACCGCCGGGCGTATGCATACCTGCTCACACCGCCGACGCGGCTGCTTCAGGCCGATGCTATCAAGCGGCTCAGGGCTATCGAGGCGCACTCGGACCTCGGTTCCGGTTTCGCGCTGGCCATGCGCGATCTGGAAATCAGAGGCGCGGGGACTATCCTCGGCGCGCGGCAATCCGGGTTTATCGAGGAAATCGGGTTCGACCTCTATACCCGGCTGCTCGAAGAAGCGGTGGCCGAACTCAAAGGACAGCAGGTGCAGCGTCTTCCGGAAGCGAAAGTCGAGTGCGACCTGGAGATGTTCCTCGAGAACGAATATGTCAACAACCGTCAGCAAAAGGTCGATATTTACCGCCGTATTGCGGACTGCCGGACGCTCGATGAAGTCGAGAAGATTCGCGACGAGGTAGCCGACCGGTTCGGGCGGATGTCGCAATCGGCCACGAATCTTTTCGATGGCGCCGCGGTCAAAATTGCCGCATCGCTGCTTGAAATCGAGAAGGTCAAACTCCGCCGGGGAATAGTCAATCTCTTCTTCAAAGAGGACCGCAAGCTCAAACGTTCCGAGGTGGAAGCGCTGGGGAAAGCTACCGATTGCCCTCTGGAATTTTCCTTTACCGGCAACACGCAGATCATAATTGACATGACCTCGGTTGATGAAACCCGCCGCCTGAGTTATCTGCGGGGGATGCTTGGCAAACTCTGATGTTATCATAACCGAAACTCCAAGCGTCTCATCTTGCGCCTTCCCACAACGACAGACGCCCCGGCGACGCTGGCAATTTACGGCGACCCGCAGGTGATGGCGTTTATCGATGGCGAGGAGCCGTTTGTGAACGCCGATGATGCTGCGGGGTGCATAGCGCGCGGCCTGGCGCACTTTGAAAAGCACGGCGTTTGTCACTGGGCCGTGATTGAGAAGGCAACCGCAAGGCTGGTCGGGCACTGTGGTTTTAATCTGTTCGAGGATGGCCCCGATATCGAACTCGCTTTCCATTTTCACCGCGCCTGCTGGGGACGGGGCTACGCCACCGAAGCCGCTCGCGCCAGTCTTGACTATGCTTTCACGGTTCTTAAGAAAAACAGAATCGTCGCTTTGACCGATCCGCGCAACGCTGCATCGATACGGGTGCTTGAGAAGCTTGGCTTCGCTCATGTCCGCGATGTTGTTGAGCACGGCGTCACACTACACCTTTTCGAGTTGACTCCTTAGGGCGGGTCCGTCTTCGAACCCGCCATTGAACCATCAACCCCCTCCAGCTCCCCCTTATCAGGGGGAAAAGGAAAGTCATCCCTGCGAACGTTTCCAAGTCATCGCCTGCGGCGGGCCGGAACCCATCCACCGCGCCCGAATTCAGGCGCGTCATTCCGAGCGAAGGCCGGAATCCAGTCAACTGCTGCACCAGCAGTTTCGTTATTTTCTTGTAGGGAAGGACCCTGCCCGGCAGGGTTTTCGCGGGAGGCGGAAAGGTCCTGCCATCTTCGATTTTCCGAACCGTCAGGTCACACGCCCTCAACAGGTCGCAAGACCTGACGGAACATAAAAGCCCTCATAATCTTACCACGATTTGGCTTCGTTTCGTTATTTTCTTGTAGGGAGGGTTCGTCTTCGAACCCGCTATTGCCAGGCCCAAACAAAGTTTGAACCTGCCACCCGCATCCAAACAAGGTCAATCATCCCGGCCCCTCCAAGTCATACCTGCGAACGTTTCCCAATCCGCCTGCGGCGGGCCGGAACCCATCCACACGCGCCCGAACTCACGGCGAGTCATTCCGAGCGAAGGCCGGAATCCAGCCAACTTGCTGCACCAGCAGCGAGTCATTCGGAGCGAAGGCTTCCCGGTCCGCCTGTGGCGGATTCTGTCCTCGATGAAATCGCTGATGTAACCTGACGCTTCACTAACCCCTCCCGCCCACACAATCAGCACCGTTCTTGTATGGAAAATGCCGCCGACGCCTTATCAGTGACATCTTACCCCAGTCCCAGTAGGTCCGGTTCCGATTCCAAAAAATGTAATTGCGAGAAACCCGACTTTCTCAAATGACCTTTTGCCATCGTGACGGGTTTTTTGGAGCCTTCGGTCCCTGCGGAACCTGACCTACGACAAAATCCCCCACACTTTCCCTACAACATCAATAGTAAATGCACCGAGGATGCGGTTGTCGGAGACCATCGTTTAGCCAAAAAGGTGTGTGTTTGAAAAGCATTGAGAAAAGACGCAGTGAAATGGGTTCTGCCATCGTCGGAATCATCCGCATGAAAACGGGTTAGGGGAAAATAGCGTGTTTTGGGGTCCCTTTAAAAATGAGCAAACAAAGCCAATTTTCGTTTCGTCAGGTCACACACATCCCGACATCATCGGGACAGGACCTGACGGAACCTTAGAATTCACTCCCTGATGATGCGAGGTGAGAGTGACAAAAAAGGCAAAAGCCCCAAGCAGTGAACCTTTGGTGGTGAACCCTCGTAAAAGAAAAAATCAAGCGCACATTCTTCACGAGGGTACAAAAATGAAACTATATCTCACAGTAACTGTCCTGATCTCCCTGACAATCCTGAATGTTTCGGCGGCAAGCGATGTGTGGGCCGGGGACAAAGTTGTGGTCGATTTCACAATGGCCGAAAAAGCAGTCGATTGGCTGGAGTTTATCAATACCGACCCGGGCGACAGTGCGATCCACGAATATTTCATCAAGAACATCGCCCCGACCAAAGGATGCCAGGCCATCATCAAACACTGGGCGCGATTCATTGAGTGGGATAACGAGACGTTCTACAAGTTCCTGATGGAGGCGATGAATAAAATCCCGACCGAACGGCCGCTGGTAAGTGATGATGGTTCGTTGACCCCGCTGGGTAAACGTCGGATGCTGTGGACATCGGCGCTGAAAGACCCTCAGCAGGTTAGAGCCGATATAGAAGCTCTCAAGAAAATCAGCCTCGTGGACACGTCGCTCACCCTCGCAAAGATGTACCTTCCCGCCAGTGCCTCGATAGACAACAATTTCTATTTCGTGTTGTTCGGGGGGTCCAACGCGTTCTCGATCGGCGATGAAAACGGGTTCGATGTTCTTCAGTTGAGCAAGAGAGCCGATGGTAGTATCGATGTCGAGGCGGTCATGTTGCTGTTGGCTCACGAGATGCATCACTCCGGGTTCGTCTCGTGCGAGAAAGACGATACCAGCGACAGTCTACTGCTATTGGGTGTTCTCGCCGCCGAAGGGATGCCGACCTGTTTCATAGACAGGACCGCGGACAAGGTGGAGACTCTGAAATCGAGTCACGATAAAATAGTCAGAGACCTCGGGGCGCAGTGGGAATCGCATCTGGAGCGTCTTCCGCAAATCTATGCTGAGGCAGAGAGAGATATCGAGTTGAATCTTGAAGGTAAAATCGGTCAGAAAGAAATTTGGGAGGTGTGGATGAACGGTTTGCAGGGGCAGGCATATGCGCTCGGCGGTGATATGGTCTCAGTGATTGATAGATACCTGGGCATCGACAGCGCGAGGGTTGTTCCTGTCGATATCCGTCAGTTTCTCAGGCTCTACAACAAGGCGGCGCGAATTGGGAATGATCGCGGGGGGAGCTATCACGTTTTCAGTGATGAGCTTGTCGACCGGGTGGTCGGGTTGTAGGCGTTTGATTTATCAAACGTGACGTATTATGCCGTTCAACTGAACCCACAGCAAGCTGTGGGGCACCCAAAGGGTTATCAATCCCACAGGAAGAGTTCCGGGATGGTGCCGTTTTCAATATCGATGCCGACGCCGTAGTTGTTGGAGCCGAACGTTGAATCGGTGCGGGCAGGCTGAAACCACATAGAGTCATCATGAGCTATCGAATGCGCAGGATAGGTGATGCTTCCTGATTCATCGGTCGAATCCGCGGACGCAGTACTGTCGTCAAACTCATAATATGAGTCGGTGCCGCCGATATCGATAAATCCGCCGAAAGATTTGGCATAGTAATAGTATGGTGTCAACTCCAGCGGTTTTTGCATGCCGTTCATATAAGTCGCTTCACCGAGTCCGGGGGTGCCTTTGCCGAGGTAATAAACATCATCGCCACCGATATCGATCAAAAAGGCGTTCGAACGAATTTGCGCCAGACCCATCGAGATCATCTTTGCCCGATAAGAATCGTTGCCGCCCTTATTGATAAGAAAGGCATTGGTGAAATCCCATCCGAAGCCGAGCGCCGCGCCGGCGGTTTCATACAGTTCGTGCCGGTCGTTGCCGGATTCATCGAGAAGGATGGCATTACAGAAGTGGGCACCCGACCCTTGAGTGAAATAGCATGATTCATAGATGTCATCGCCGTTTCGGTCAAGAGCGATGCCGGTTGAGAACCAGTAGGCGATGCCGAGCGACCAGTTGCCGGAATAGTAATGGTCGTTGCCGTGAATGTCGATTATAGCGCCCAGGCCGCCGGCCCACGAGTGACCATCGGTCATATCGCCGCGACGTCCGAAGCCTGCCCCCTGAACGTTGTTGCCGTTGATTTTCTGGTCGCTGTGGTAATCGGCGCGATTGTAGATGTCGGGGCTGATTTCGGCTTCGTATTTGTCGTTACCATCGAACGATGCTAACACGCCGATCCCTCCGCCGATACCGCCCATCCCCTGACCATCGCCATAGATGTAATAGGTGTCGTCGCCCATGGCATCGAGGCAAAGCCCGATACCGAAATAGCCGCATCCCTGTGCCGAGAGTTCGGCTTTGTACTGGTCGTTGCCGTTGCGGTCGAGAAGGACCCCGACTCCGAACAATCCCGCGCCCTGCGCGTAAACCGAACCGTTGTAGTGGTCATCACCATCGCTGTCGATCACCAGTCCGACACCGAGAAGACCCACGCCGGATGTTGGCGAGTGTTCCTTCTCGTCAAAGCCGTAGTAGTCATCGCCGCCGAGATCTATTACGACCGACACCGGGTTTGACAAGGATGCAGTCGCGCCTACGGAGCCGGTGTAGGTACAGTGGCGTCCGAAGTCAAAGATGAGCAGGTAGGTGGTGTCCTTGCAGGAGACAGGCTGCATGCCGGGTGTCAGTATCAGAATCTTTCCGAACGGGGTCGGAATATCAACGGTGCGGTTGTTGCGAACCATGCCGATCGGTTCGATACCAACCAGCGGCCGCATTGCTTTTTCGGCCTGCTCTGCTGCCGCGGCGACTTTGAGAGCGGCGTAGTGCAGGGATGGGTAGTCTATCGTGGCAGCGATATCATCGAGTTCGGCATAGTAGATTTGACCATCGTTTTGCGTGTCGGCCAGGTCACGGATTTCGAACGCTTTTTGCATGTCATAGGGATCGCAGTTGCGAAACGCGAGGTTGCGCCACTCGATAGCATCTGCCAGATTGACTATCAGCTGGGCCAGGATCGTCTGGACAGTGTCGGGCAGGACGCTCAGTTGCGAGGCGACAGCGCCCGGATCGACCCGCTGGCCGGCCAGGGCGTAGAGCGATGTGATGGCATCCAGTAGCGGCTGGTCGCCATCGGGAGCATCGAGCAGGTTGGCCGAGTACGACCGAAAGCCGCCGAGTTTCTTATCGACGCCGAGGTTGTAGACCAGTTTGTATAACCCGTCACTTGCGCTGTCGGCATAGGCGGGGTCGAGGTAGAATTCGACGGTGTTGCCCATGACGGTGGCATAATCGATCAGTTTGAACGGTTCGGCGAAGAGAGCATCGAACGATGTCAGGCGATAGGGGGCATCGAGCGGAAACCGGTTCCAGTATCCGGCAGGTTGATAGCCGATGTCGGCGCGGTCGAAACCGACCCCGGCGAGAATTTTCCCGAGGATGTCATCATCTGTTTGCGCGGAGGCATTGCTGAAAATCAGCAGCGATATTATAAGGACAGTCAGTAGCGACTTCATGAGATGGCCCTTTCGGTTGTGTCATACTGTTGCGATGAAAATAATCGGTTTTAGATTAAAAGGTAATTAAATAGTTGCAGGGTCAGGTTTTGAAAGCGATAAAAAACACCGGCCGAAAATCAGCCGGTGTTGCGATATTTATTCTTATATAATGTAGACGTTCTCTTTTTTATTCAGTCAGCTCCGCTTCCTCCATGACATCATCGAGATCGGTCTCATTCAGATCGATGTCGTTCAGGTCAATCTGTCCTTTGCGGCCGTGCCGTTTGTAACGGTCTTTTTTGCGGATGCTTTGGTCGGCGTTGCTGGGCTCAAAGTCGCCAGTGTAACGGTTCTTTTTTCCTTTTTTCTTGCGCGGCTTACTGTCGCCTCGCCATGAGCGGTTCATGACAATCCTCCGGGGAATTGATAAATGATAGTTGTTATTTTACATTTGTTATAATTGTCGGTAAGTATCACACTCAGATTTTAGCACATATGACTTATTTCTCTGTTCGATTATTGAACACCATTTACTACGTATTTTATCGTCCGGCGAATGCATTTCTTTACATCCTTGGCGCCGTTGATAAATAGTGTGCAGACTTTTTCGCTCTAAAATCGACCTCTCCGGCACTCTCAAATTTTCAGTCGTGACAGTTAAGTCGCTGTATAGCAGTTTCTTGCCTTGGTCGGCCGGTGGTCTGAGCCGATTTTGCCGGGGCTGGCATAGCCGATGCTTTAAGGCTGGTTGAACTTAGTCAACTGAGGAGAGCTTATGTTAGAGGGAAGATATCAACGAGGATTTTCGCAGGAGCGACTGGCTGAGAGTAACGATCCCAGAGTCCGCCGGGACGATAACGGTTACTATACAATGTCGCTGTCAGAGAATACCAAAGTGTATTTTGATGACTTCTACCGCTTTCTGGAAATGACTTACGACAACGCTCAGAGACATCGCCAGGATCTTCTGCTGAAACTGGCCAATACTCCGGCAACTAATGAAGAGACAGTGGCTTATTATCGGGCCAAGGCTGTCATTATAGATGTTCTTACGAAGAGTATCCGTCGTTTCTACTGTGATGGCGGGAATTTTGGCGTGGTCATGACGCCGTGGTGTTTCGGCACCGTGGTCCTGGAAAAGATCGAAGTCTATAGAGAACGGCTGAGCAAGGGCGAAGTAGCTGACCCCAATATCCCTGACTACCCGTTTTACGTTATCAAATATATCGAAGAAATCTACAAGATAACTCTGCTCGAACTGTTCGATTTCCCGGAAAACGCTTTCCATATGCGCTGGCAATATTCCGAGCTGCTGAAGCGTTATTCCAAGATTCTGACGAACATCACCGACTCTTTGCATTCGGTTCTGAATACGGTTAAGAATTACGGCTCCTAAGTGAGCCTGTTGTATTGTTTTCTTCCCTCCTACAGGGCCCCCCGGACAGCCTCGTCCGGGGGGTTTTTTTAATATCCACGAGATTTCTGCCGATAATAATGCAGATAGAAAACCTGTATATTGGCATGTCTGAGGACCCGAGATAGGAGCCGGCCCGGAAAAGTTATGGTTACTTCGCCAGTCAAGTTCGTTCAGGGACAGAAATATATGGCCATCTACCTGGATTCGATCCGGGTGGATTCTGTGCTGGATTTTGACCTTTTCATAAAAGTCAACCGCAACCTGGTCCTCTACCGCTCAGCCGACCTTCCTTTCACCGACGCCACCCGCCAGAAACTGATGGAAAACCATGTCGACCGGCTGTATATCACCGATGAAAGCAAGGGGAAGTATCAGAAGTATATCGAGGACAATCTCGGCAAGATTCTTACCGACCCGCAAGTGAGGGAAGATAAGAAAGCTGGTATCCTTTACGAGACATCGACCAATCTTGTCAAAGAGGTTTTGTCGAACCCGACCTATGGCGAGAATATCCGGCGTTCGAAAGACCTGGTCTCAAACACGGTCAACTATATTCTGAGCGGACGGGAAGCATTTTTGAATCTGCTGAAAATTACCTCGTTCGATTATTATACCTATACGCATTCGGTGAACGTCTCGACGTTCTCGGTGGCGCTGGCGCAGCAGATGGGGTTTTCAGACAAGGGCTTTCTCCACGAGCTTGGTATCGGCGCGCTGCTTCACGATATCGGCAAATCGAAGATATCGGATCGCATTTTGAACAAGCGCTCGGCTTTGAATCCGATTGAGTTCGAAATAATGAAGAAACACCCGAAGTGGGGGATAGAGATTCTGACCGGCACCGATGATATCCCGGCGGCTGCTTATTACCCCATATTGCAGCATCACGAGCGCGGCGACCGCAGTGGTTATCCGACCGGCCTGTGTCTTAGCGAGATGCACCTGTACTCTAGAATTGTGGCTATCGCCGATTCATTTGACGCCATGACGACTGAAAGAGTGTACCAGAAGGCGATGGATACCTACCCGTCGCTGAAGGTCATGTTCTCTTTAAAAGGGGCCTATGACGAAGACGCTTTGCGTGCCTTTGTTGACCTGATGGGTCCCGACGGCCTGGCCCAAATCTGAGCCCGACCCCCTAAAAATCATTTATCAAAAAATGTTTCACATCAACTTGAGTTGATGTAGATTTCCATTAGATCCGCAAACAACACACAATTTTGATATGACAGGAGTAGACAGTGAAAGAAGTGATTAAGTCCGATAAGGCGCCGGCCGCCATAGGGCCTTATTCCCAGGCGATAAAAGTGCCGTGCGGGACGGTGATGTTTCTATCGGGTATTATACCGCTCGACCCGACCACCATGCAGGTTGTTGGCCAGACGGCCGGTGAGCAGTGCACGCAGATAATGAACAACATGGCGGAAATCCTCCGCGCGGGCGGCGCCGACCTTACCAATGTTGTGAAAACGACGATATTTCTTGCCGATCTCAACGATTTTGGCGCTGTAAACGAGGTATACGCGACTTACTTTGACAGCAAACCCCCGGCCAGGTCGACAATCGAGGTCAGCCGGTTGCCGATGGATGTGAAGGTGAAGATAGAAGCTACCGCGTTTTTATCGTGATATTGGACACCCCCGGTTGAATCGGCGATTTATTGTCCTTTGTGTTTGACTTGTTGGCTCTAACAACTTAAAATAGGGAGGAATAGTCTATTACCAATTCCGGAGGCAACTTGTCCAGCGACAAATCCACACGCCGGGGATTTCTTGAACTTGATCCTCGGGGGAGGGATACTGGCGACAATCGGCGCCATTGTCTATCCTGTCATCAAGTATATCATGCCGCCTGCCGCCGGTGAGGCGAATCTGTCACAGCTCAAACTGACGTTTACGCGCGAGGATATCGCCGCCGACCCCAAACGAGCCAAGTATTTCAAGTACGGGCGCAATCTCGGTATCATTTTCCTGACCGATAAGGATGAACTGAAGGCGCTGTCGGCCACCTGTACTCATCTTGATTGCACGGTCCAGAACCGTCCTGAGGAAGGGATTATCTGGTGCAGCTGTCACAACGGAAAATACGACCTGAATGGCAACAATATCTCCGGTCCGCCGCCCCGACCGCTTGAGCGCTATCTCGTACAGGAAACTCAGGGCAGTATAATAGTCAGCCGCGAGGTGGTCTGATGGCTACTGGTACCGGCAAGGCAGGGTTGTACGACCGCCTTTACGGATGGGTCAATGAGCGCTTCAAGGTTGATGCTCTGACCGAATATATGGGCGAGAAGAAAGTGCCGGTGCACAGCCATTCGGCCTTTTACTATTTCGGCGGTATCTCGCTGTTTTTGTTTATCGTGCAGGTCATCACTGGAATCCTCCTATTAATGTATTACCGTCCGGGGGCGGACTCGGCTTATGAATCGGTCCGTTTCATTGTGGCCAATGTTGAGTTTGGGTGGCTGATACGCTCGATTCACTCGTGGTCGGCCAATTTGATGGTTCTGGCCGTGTTTCTTCACATGTTCACGGTCTTTTTCACTTGTGCTTATCGGAAGCCGCGCGAGTTGACATGGCTCACAGGTATTGGCCTGTTGGGGTTGGCGCTGGCTTTTGGTTTTTCCGGGTATCTGTTGCCATGGAATGAGCTGGCTTTTTTTGCCACCCGGGTTGGTACCGGTATGGCCGGGGCAGTTCCGGTGATAGGCAAGAGTCTTCTGACGGTTATGCGAGGTGGCGACGAGGTTACCGGCGCTACGATTGGCCGGTTCTTTGGTCTTCATGTGGCGATTTTGCCGGGGATTTTCACGGTGCTTCTGGCGGCGCATCTGGTTTTTATCCAGCGACAGGGTATGAGTGAGCCGTTGGGTTGGGATGCGAGGCGAGCAAGCGAGAAGAGATATCAAAAGTTTTTCCCCAGTTTTCTTCTGCGTGATTTGCTGGTGTGGCTGATAGTGCTGAATGTTCTGGCGGTTCTGGCTGTTCTTTTCCCCGATGGCATTGGCGTGGTGCACTGGCCGCTGGGAGTTAAGGCGGATCCGTTCGCGCCGCCGCCGGAGGTTATTCGTCCGGAATGGTATTTCATGTTTGCTTTTCAGGCGCTCAAGATGCTGCCGGCACATATCTTCTTTATTGAAGGGGAGCTGTTCGGGATAATTCTGTTCGGTATCGGCGGTTTGATCTGGACCCTGGTGCCGTTTATAGACCGTAAGAGAGCCGATCAAAAATCGCAATATCTCATGGCTTTTGGCTGGTTCGTGTTGGCCTTTATAATTGTCATGACAATTGTAGGTTACCTGGTGGAGTGAGAGACACAATGCTGAGAATAGTGCTGACAGTTTCATTTCTGCTGTTGACCCTCGCTGCGATGCCCTGCGTGGCGCAGGATAACTGCCGCGATTGTCATTTCGATTTTGAGGACGATGACGGACCATCGCATAAGATTGTCCGCGATGTTCATATCCAGAAGGGTTTGTCCTGTGTGGATTGCCACGGCGGGGATTCATCGCTGGAGGATATGGATGAGGTGCGTCAGGTAAAAAGTTATCGGGGCGTGCCGACCCATCAGCGGGTGCCGGAGTTCTGCGCCGGTTGTCACAGCGACGCTGTTTATATGCGCGACCACAATCCCTCGCTTCCGACCGATCAACTGGACAAGTATAGAACATCGATTCACGGTCAGAGGCTGTTCGGTGTCAACGATCTCAAAGTAGCCAACTGTATTTCTTGTCATTCCGTTCACGAGATTGGCGATGCCAAGATGCCGCATTCGAGTACGCATCCGACCAATATTGCTGCCACGTGTGGTCATTGTCATGCCGATGCCGATTATATGGCGCAGTACAAATTGCCTACGTCGCAGGTAAGTGCCTATATGGAGTCGGTCCATGCGCACGCTCTGTATGATGGTGGCGATTTGAGCGCCCCGACGTGCAATGATTGCCACGGCAATCATGGGGCCGCTCCGCCCGGAGTCAGTTCGCTTTCGGCGGTGTGCGGGACCTGCCACGCTATCGAGGCCAACCTGTTCAATGGCTCACCTCATAAAGTTGCGTTTGAGGAAAACGATTTTCCGATGTGTGAGACTTGCCATTCAAATCATAAGATAGTCAAACCTTCGGATGCTATGGTGGGCGCGGCGGAACCGGCTGTGTGTGTGGAGTGTCACAGTGCCGATGACGGCACTATGGGGATCGAAACAGCATCAGGTATTGCCGGGGCTATTGGCAATCTGGTGGCTGCTCACAACCAGGCGGATTCGATTTTGAATGAGGCGATTGTCCGCGGCATGATGACTACCGATGAGGAATTCCGATTGAAGGAAGTCTCGCAGGCGCTGATTCAGACTCGGACCATGGTGCATTCCATTAATTACGACTCCGTGCTTTCCAGGGCTGAGGAGGGCATCAAAAAGGCAGAGGATGTTAAGATCAATTCCGCGGCGCTGATAGATGAGTATCATTTCCGTCGCCGGGGCTTGGGGTTGGCTACTCTCTTTATTACAATCCTGGCGATCGCTTTGTATATCAAGATAAAGCAGGTCGACAAACGACTGTACTCAAAGTAATTGAAATCCGGTTTCACTGGCCTTCATTAATCCTATATTAATGTGGATAACTTGTCCGGGCTGCCAGCAAGAACTCTTGGCCAAGCCTATCAGGAAGGCTGGAGTGTTTGGTATTGGCGGGTCCTGCTCCCTCCATTGTCGACGATGCGGCCTGATACCACAATAGGGTGAGATTGATGGCGGCGCTATCCACCGACAATTTTCTCTACTTTTCGATATTTTGCTCGACCTTCTCCGAAGTTTTTGCAGATGGAATGCGAAAAGTCAAAAAAATCTTGACAAAGCTTGAAAACGGAGTTTCTTGAGCAAATATTTAGAAAATGTGAAATCAGTCACATGGGCACTGGAGTCTGTGACAGCAGATTGAGACAATGACAGAGTATTTAGCAGTTTTAATCTTCATCTTTGCAGGGATCGGGATTGTTCTGTTCACTTTCTTCCTGTCCCGCCTGATAAGGCCATCTAACCCTTACCCCAAGAAAAATGTCAACTATGAGTGCGCCGAGGAGCCAATCGGTTCTTCATGGATAAAGTTCAACAACCGTTTTTATATTTTTGCGCTGATATTCGTGGTTTTTGATGTAGAGGTGGTCTTTTTATTCCCCTGGGCAGTAGCTTTTGGGCAGTTGGGACTCTACGCTCTGGTTGAGATGGTTGTGTTTATCCTGATTTTATTCTTTGGCATCTTCTACGCGTGGAGGAAGGGAGCCTTGAAGTGGGTTTAATCAAGAAGCTGCCATATTATTCGGAGAAAATACCGGGTGGCGCTATTGTCACGACATCCGTAGAGTCGGTTTTGCATTTCGCTCAGGCAAAGTCACTTTGGTACCTGTTGTTTGGCACCGCCTGCTGCGCGATCGAGCTGATGTGCACCGGCGCTTCCCGTTACGATTTTGACCGTTTGGGAATGATTTTCCGGGCTTCCCCGAGGCAGTCTGACCTGATTCTGGCCGCCGGCACCATAACGAAAAAGATGGCTCCCCGGTTGCGCAAGCTTTACGATCAGATGGCAGAGCCCCGCTATGTGATAGCGATGGGCGGATGTACTATTAAGGGTGGCCCTTTCTACTACGATAGCTACGCCGTTGAAAAGGGTATCGATCACATCGTGCCGGTTGATATTTATATCCCCGGCTGTCCGCCGCGTCCGGAGTCACTGATGGAAGGATGTTTGCATCTGCAGGAAAAGATCCGGCGCCAGAAACTGAGCGATTGGCAGGAAAAGTAAGATGACCAAAGACGAACTCAAGAGTTACATAGGCAGTCACTTTCCGGCCATGACCCTGCTCGACACCGGGCGTTTTGACCCCATGTTTGAGATTAAGGCGGAGAAACTTCTGGAAGTCGCCAAGGCGCTGCACGACGATGAGAAACTGAAGTTTGATTTCTTGTGCAATGTGCACGGTACGGATACAAAAGAAAAATTCGAAGTTGTCTATTCGATCGCGTCGGTGAGCAACAAGCTCAGACTCGATTTCAAGTTCTCACTCCCGTACGAAAACGCCGAGGTTGACTCGGTGCAGGAGATATGGCCTGCCGCCAACTGGTATGAACGGGAGATGTGGGAGCTGTACGGCATCAACGTGAAAAATCACGATAACCTGAAACGGTTCCTTCTGCCCGATGATTGGGATCAGGGACACCCGATGCGTAAAGACTGGGATGCTCCCGACTTTGTGCGTTTCCCGGAGATGTAGAGATGCCCGATTTGCGTACTGAAGAATTTGTCGTTAACATGGGGCCGCACCACCCGTCGACCCACGGGGTCTGTCGACTTCTGTTGACGATGGATGGTGAAAAGGTCACCGCAATAGAGCCGTACATAGGTTATCTGCATCGTTCCATTGAAAAGATTTGCGAGAACCGTACCTATCATCAGTGTATTCCGGTTCTTGACAGGTTCGAGTACGTAACGGCCATGTCGTGCAACTATGTTTTTGCCCTGGCCGCAGAAAAACTGGCGCAGATCGAGGTTCCGGAGCGGGCCGAGTATTTGCGCGTGATTATGCTGGAGCTTAATCGAATAGCCTCGCATCTGATATTTTTCGGTACGACCGCTATGGATCTCGGAGCGCTGACGCCGTTTCTGTATGCGCTTCGTGAACGCGAATATATCATGGATCTGTTCGAAATGACCTGCGGACAGAGACTGACTTACAATTATATTCGCATCGGGGGAGTGTCGAAGGATATCCCGGCTGAATTTATCCCCAAGTGCCGTGAGGCTATTAAGATAATTGATGAGAAGGTTCTGGAGTATGAGGCTTTACTGAACGGCAACCCGATCTGGAAGGCCCGTACTATCGGTGTGGGTTACCTGCCCAAGCAGCTCGCTATCGACTATGCTTGTTCCGGTCCGATTCTCAGGGCAGCCGGAGTTGATTTTGACCTGAGGCGAGATGATCCCTATTCGATTTATGACAGATTTGATTTCGAGGTGCCCGTTCGTCACAATAGCGACGTGTTCGACCGGTATATGCTTCGTCTTGATGAAATAAAGCAGTCCATAAAAATTATCGCACAGGCGTTGGACGGGCTCCCCGAGGGAGACATCACCGCCAAGGTTTCGATGAAGTTCAAACCGCCGGCGGGCGAGGTTTACAGCAGAATAGAAAACTCCCGTGGTGAGATGGGAGTTTACATTCTTTCCGATGGTACCGACAAGCCGGTGCGGGTAAAGACGCGCGGCGGGTCGTACAACCATCTTCAGGTGCTGCCCTATTTTGCGACCGGTGGTCTTATTGCCGACCTGGTGGCTATCTTCGCGTCCTTTGACGTTATCATGCCGGAGGTGGATAGATGATTAGCGCTCCGGTGATGGCAATCGAGTTACATCCGATTTTTGTCTGGATATACGAACTGCTTCAGAGTTTCGGTCTCGAAGGCGCGTGGCTTACGGTAGTGGTTTATACCGGTCTTGGCGTGACAATGTTTGGAGTGCTGGCGGTGCTGGCACTGTTTTTAGTGTGGTGGGAGCGTAAAATTGCCGGACACATGCAGCAGCGATACGGCCCTATGCGCAATGGCTGGCACGGTTGGTATCAGACGCTGATGGACGGCTTGAAGCTTCTCCAGAAAGAGGATATCCTGGTTGATACGCGCGATAAGCCGGTATTTTTCTGGGCGCCGATTATCTGTTTTGTGGCCGCGTTTGCTGCTTATGTTGTAATACCTTTCGGCGAGGGGCTGATCGTTGCCGACCTCAATATCGGTATTCTATATGTGGTGGCTATCACGACTTTCACGATCATATCGCTTTTGATGGCGGGCTGGGGCTCGAACAATAAATATGCGCTGCTCGGCGGTATGCGCTCGGCGGCACAGGTTGTCAGCTATGAAGTCCCCATGATAGCATCGATTCTGGCGGTTGTTCTTTTTGTCGGTTCGATGTCGATGGTTGATATTGTCGAATCGCAGTCGGGATGGTTCTATAACTGGTTTATATTCCGGGTGCCTTTTGGTCCGATAGCTTTTATCACTTACATTATTGCGGGGACAGCCGAAGCCAACCGCACTCCTTTTGACATTCCCGAGGCCGAGCAGGAGCTGGTGGCGGGATTTAACGTTGAATACTCCGGTATGAAATTCGCGATGTTCTTCCTGGCCGAATTTGTCAACCTGTTTACGGTTTCGGCCATTGCCGTCACCCTGTTCTTCGGCGGCTGGAACGGTTTTGGTTTCATACCTTCCTGGATATGGTTTTTGGGCAAGACTTTCATGGTTGTCTTGCTGCTGATGCTCTTCAGGTGGACTTATCCGCGCCTGCGGGTGGACCAACTGATGGAATTCGCCTGGAAAACCCTGGTTCCGATTGCGTTCGCGAATCTAATTCTGGCGGCCTGGATGAAGTACGCCGGGTGGTACTGGTAGGAATATAACTGTAATGCTGAAGATTCTAAATGGATTGAAAGAGCTGATTCTCGGAATGGGAATCACCGGTAAGCATCTCGGCAAACATGCAGTTACGCTTCAGTACCCTGAAGAAAGATGGCCTATGCCGGAGCGGTCGCGCGGTATTGTCGTGCTGCTCTCCGACAAAGAGACCGGCGAACTCAATTGTACCGCTTGTATGCTCTGTATGCGCGCCTGTCCCACGGCGGCGATCTTTATTGATGCCCCGCGCGGCGAGGACAAGAAGCGTCAGCTCAAGGTTTTCAATGTCGATAACGCCATCTGCTGTTTCTGCGGTCTGTGCGAAGAGGCCTGTAATTTTACGGCAATAAAGATGGCCCCCAAGTACGAGTTCTCTACCGAGAACAAGGAAGACTTGCTCTGGGATATGAAGAAGCTTCAGGAGATGGGGCGCGACGTGCCATACGAAGCGAAGCCGAAGAAAAAGCCGGCGCCGAAACCGGAGAACAAACCGGCTGCGGCCGCTCCCGCCAATCCCAGCACTGAAGGCGGCGAGGCGAAAAGTACTGATCAAGTAGATAATAACGATAAGAAAGAGGGGGAGGCATAACCATGGCTGAACCGCAAGCCGGGATAGTATTCTGGATCCTTTCGGTGGTCATCGTTGTCTCCGGTATTATGGTGGTGACGCTGAAGAATATTTTCCACAGCGCCCTCTTTCTGATACTGTGTTTATTCTCTGTTGCGGGGATATTTATCCTGCTGGGTGCGGAATTCCTTGCCGCGGCGCAGGTGCTTATATATGTGGGGGCGGTTGCCATTCTGATGATATTCGCCATCATGTTGACCTCGAATCTGGCATCAAAGAAGATCAGGCAATCCAATGAGAATGTTCTGGTTTCTTTCTTCGTCTGTCTTCTCTTTGGAGCCGGCGTGCCCTGGATGATTTGGCTGACCAACAAAAATCTTACCAAGGTTCATGAGGACGGCAGCGTCATTTCACTCTGGGGTCACACCAAGGGTACTTTGCCGGTCGAGAATATCTCGACTCTTGGCAAGTATCTCATGACCGATTTCATGCTGCCCTTCGAAGTAGTCTCGGTGCTGCTGCTGGCGGCTATGATTGGCGCTATCGTGCTGGCCAGAAAGGAGCGCTCCTGATGTTGTCATATCTTACGTTAGCGGCGATTCTTTTTGCGATTGGCCTGTTCGGCGTGCTCACCCGCAGGAATGTTATCGGTATTCTTATGTCTTTGGAGTTGATGTTTAATGCCGCGAATATAAATTTCGTGGCCTTCAATAAATATGTGTGGGCCGATGGTCTGATTGGCCAGATGTTTGCGATCTTTATAATTGTCGTGGCCGCCGCTGAAGCGGTGGTGGGATTGGCCATCGTTCTGCTGTTGTATCGCAACTGGCAGGGCATCGATACTGAAAATGTCAGTGTGATGAAGTGGTAAGGTTGATAAAATGACCGAATTTGCATATCTGATACCGTTATTACCTCTGTTTGCGTTTGTCATGATCGTCTTTTTCCTGCGATGGAAAGAGATGGTTTCGGCGGTATTTTCGATCTCGATTATTCTTATAGCATGGGTGATGTCGATTATCGTTCTGTTCGAGACACTTGCCCGTCATGGAGCCGCTTACGAGTGGTTCTATAAGTTTGTAGACCTGCCCAATTTCATTTTAGAGATAGGTATACTGGTTGACCCGCTAACGGCGGTGATGCTGATTGTTGTGACGACTGTCGGTGCCTGTGTCGAAATATATTCGGTTGGCTACATGCACAACGACCCGCGCTTCAGCCGCTTCTTTGCCTACCTGTCGCTGTTTTTGTTCTCGATGCTCGGACTCGTTGTTGCGAACAACTTCTTCATGATTTTCATCTTCTGGGAGCTGGTTGGTCTGACATCGTATCTCTTAATCGGCTTCTGGTTCGAGAAGAAATCGGCGGCGGATGCCTGTAAAAAAGCTTTTATTACCACTCGCATTGGAGATCTGGGGTTCCTTGTCGGTCTGTTCATGATCGGCATCTATTTTGGGACTTTCAACTATGGTGGCGTTTTTGAGATAGCCGGTTCGGGTGTGATACCGGCGGGAATTTTGACCATGGCAGCTGTGGGTGTCTTCTGTGGAGCTGTGGGTAAATCGGCCCAGTTCCCGCTTCATGTGTGGTTGCCCGATGCTATGGAAGGTCCCACGCCGGTCTCGGCTTTGATTCATGCCGCAACGATGGTTGCCGCCGGTGTTTATCTGGTGGCTCGCTCGATGCCTTTGTTCGTTACTTCGGCTGATGCCTCGATGGTGGTGGCGATTATCGGCTTGATAACGTCGTTCATGGCGGCATCAATCGGACTTGTTCAAAATGATATTAAGCGCATTCTGGCTTACTCAACGGTGAGTCAGCTCGGATATATGATAATGGCTCTGGGTCTTTATGGTTATGACACGGCCCACGGCCATCACTCGGCCGGGTTTTATGCCGGTACGTTCCATCTGATGACCCACGCTTTCTTCAAGGGCCTGTTGTTCCTTGGCGCCGGGTCGGTCATACATGCGGTGCATACCAATGATATTCAGGAGATGGGCGGTCTTGAGTCCAAGATGAAGAAAACGTCGTGGACGTTTATGATAGCATCGGCCTCGATTGCCGGTATATTCCCGCTGTCAGGATTCTGGTCCAAGGACGAAATTGTTGCGGCGACGCTGCACCATCCGGTTTTCTTCATTGGAACTCTCGCCATTGCTTTCATGACGGCGTTTTATATGTGGCGGCTGTGTTTCCTTACGTTCTGGGGCAAGCCGCGCGACCAGCATCGCTTTGACCATGCCCATGAGTCACCGAATAACATGACCTATCCTTTGATTTTTCTGGCGTTTCTGTCAATCTTCGCCGGATGGGTGGGGATGCCCTGGCTCAAGCATGGCATTGCCTCATTCGTCAGTCACGGTGAGGGGTATCACCCTCATGCCAATTATCTCATGATGGGTGTGGCTACGGTTGTTGCGGTAAGCGGAATTGTGCTGGCATATTTCATGTACATCAAGAAGACAATCTCGGCCGATGCTATGGCCGAGAGGTTCCGTTTGCTGTACAAGCTGCTCTATAACAAATATTACATCGACGAGATTTACCAGAAGCTGGTTCTCGATCCGATTATGGTCGTTGCCGGATTCATGTGGAAATTCGATGCCAACGTGATTGACGGTCTGGTTAATTTCACCGGTTGGCTGACGGTCAAGTGGGCCGATGCCAAGCAATGGTTCGATGTGTGGATTGTTGATGGCGCCGTGAACGGTTCCGGATGGGTGGTGCGTCAGGGCGCCAATATCCTGCGTTTCGTTCAAACCGGTTCGATGCAATTCTACGCTTTGTTCATTCTGATTGTGGTAGTGTTTTTCGGAGTATATAAATTCGACAAGTCATTCCTGGCTCTGGATTGGCCCACGGTGACAATCGTGTTTGTCCTGGGGGTTTCGCTGCTGGCGCTTTTGACGCGCATTTTGACAGTGGGTGTGAAGACCAATCAAGACACCGAGGGTGAAGAATAGTATTGATTTTGGAGGATAGATTACAATGATATTGAGCTCTCTTGTTTTTGTTCCCATTCTGGGAATGATAATCGTGATGTTACTTCCTAAAGACAAATTCGATGTCATCAAGTGGACATCAGTGGTTATCAGCCTTGTGCCAATGTGCATATCCTTCTGGTTAACCTGGGACTATTTCTTCAACTTCTCCGGCTCGCACCTGTTGGCTTATGTGGTTGGACCGTACCCGTGGATTCCATCGCTTAACATTCAGTACTATATGGGTGTGGATGGCATTTCGGTGCCTATGTTGTTTCTGACCGGTTTACTGTCAACCATTTCCCTGATTGCCTCGTTCGGCATAAATCATCGCGTCAAAGAGTACTTTGCCTTCTTCCTGCTTCTGGAGGCGGGCATGATGGGCGTCTTTGTGGCGCTGGATTTCTTCCTGTTCTACGTATTCTGGGAGATTATGCTGGTTCCGATGTATTTCCTCATCGGCGTCTGGGGCGGACCGCGCAAGGAGTATGCGGCAATCAAGTTCTTCCTGTACACTCTGTTCGGCTCGATATTCATGCTCGTGGCGATTCTTATCATGTACTTTACATCCGAGCCGCACACTTTGAATATGGTCACGCTGCTTGAACACGGCCCGACCCTGTCGCACTCGCTGCAGATGGTGTGCTTCATCTTCTTCTTTATCGCTTTTGCTATCAAAGTGCCGGTTTGGCCTTTCCATACATGGCTTCCCGATGCTCACGTGGAGGCGCCGACGGCGGTGTCGGTTATTCTTGCGGGCGTTTTGCTTAAGATGGGAACGTACGCGATGCTTCGCATCAACTGGCCGATGTTCCCCTCGGCGTTGCGGGAGTTGTCGTTCTGGATAGCCGTTCTCGGTGTGATTGCCATTATTTATGGCGCTCTGGTTTCGATGGCTCAGAAAGATCTCAAGAAACTGGTGGCGTATTCATCGGTGTCGCACATGGGTTACTGTATGATGGCTCTGGCCGCGTTCTCATCGGTAGGCGCTATAGCCGGCTGTATGTTCCAGATGGTGTCGCACGGTCTTATCACCGGCGCATTATTCCTTTTGGTCGGCGTAATCTATGACAGAGCGCACACCCGTGAGATCGCCGCTTTCGGCGGACTGGGCGCCAAGTTGCCGGTGTACTCCGGTCTTATGGTGATGTTCTCGATGGCCGCCCTGGGTCTTCCGGGTATGTCGGGATTCGTTTCCGAGTTCATGATTTTCGTGGGAGCCTTTAGCGTTCTCAATAAAGTTCTGGTTGGTATTTCCGTTCTTGGTGTGGTGCTGGGTGCCGCCTATATGCTGCGCATGGTCCAGAATGTATTCCTCGGCGAATTCAACCTGGCCAAATGGGGCGGGCTGACCGATATCAATCTGCGCGAAATTATTACGGTCGCGCCGTTGGCGGTTCTGACTATTGCCGTTGGCGTTTATCCCAAGCCGCTGACAGACCTGATGACAGCGACTCTTGAACATTTAGTAACTTTGATGACAAGGTAGATCGATGGATTTCCAGCTACCCGATTATAATCTTCGCCTGATGTTCCCCGAGCTGTTTCTGTTTTTGTGGGCACTGGTGGTAATCACGTTTGATCTGGCGACCAAACGGCGCAGAGAAGGCGCTGTTGGATATTTGGCCATGATCGGGATTCTGATAACGATTGGTATCTGGGCTTTTACGGGATATGGCAGCGGGTTTGGCAGTATGTTCTTCAACGATCCGATGGCCGTGTTTTTCAAGTTTATATTCCTCGGCGCGGCGTTTATGGCCATTGGTAGCTCTTTCGGAATAACCAAACAGAAGATTGTAAATCATCGCGGTGAGTTCTACGGACTGATTCTTCTGTCCACGGTGGGCATGATGTTTCTGGCTTCATCGAACGAACTGCTTTCGCTGTATATCGGGCTGGAATTGACAACCATTCCGCTTTTCGTACTGGCCGCTTTCTTTAAGGATGACAAGCTTTCGGTCGAGGCGGGTATTAAATATTTCGTGATCGGCGCGTTTTCTTCGGCCTTGCTGCTTTATGGTATTTCGTTCCTGTACGGTATGTCCGGTACTACGGACCTTTTGCAGATGAAGATTAATCTGGCCGTGACCCATCTCGCTTTCAAGGATATCGGTGTCATTCTTATTGTGGCCGTTATCATGATCGTGGCCGGGATTGGTTTCAAGCTGGCTTTGCCGCCGTTTCATCAGTGGGCGCCCGATGTTTACGAAGGTTCGCCGACACCGGTTGCCGCTTTTCTCTCGGTAGGTTCCAAGGCTGCCGGTTTGGTGGCGTTCGCCAAAATCTTTGTCAATGGCCTGTATGCATTCTATGGGCCGGAGATGGCTCCGAACGACTGGGGCATGCTGGTGGCGTTTATAGCGGCTGTGGCTCTGATTTTCGGCAATGTTGTCGCTATCCGTCAGACGAATATCAAGAGAATGCTCGCCTACTCTTCGATCGCACAGGCCGGTTATATTATGATCGGTATGGTTTCCATGAACGAATATGGCCTCTCTTCGGTGGCTTACTATATATTTGCCTATATGTTTGCTAATATGGGTGCTTTTGCTGTCGTTGCTATTTTCGAGGATAAGACCGGGTCGTGTCAGATAGAAAGTTATCGCGGTCTGGCCAAGACCTCACCATTTCTCTCATTGGCCATGGCCATGTTCCTTTTGTCTCTGGCCGGTATACCGCCGCTTGCCGGATTTATGGCGAAGTATAAAGTCTTTGCGGCCGCCATCAGTATCGCTTCTTCCAATGATGATTACAACTGGCTCTATTGGTTGGTTGGCGTTGGTCTCATAACGTCCGTGTTTTCATTGTTTTACTATGCCAATGTTATTAAGCAGATGTACTTCTCAAAGGAAGACTCGCCATACAAGGTCAGTTTTACCTTGCCTGCTCTGACAGTCATCTGTCTGGGGCTTTTCGGCATTTTCTGGTTCGGTCTTTTCCCGGAGCCAATTCTGAACTTCGCCAACGAGATTTCCAAGGGCTTCGGCTTTATCGCCCACTAAGTCACTAAAAGTATTGACATTAACAAAGGTGGCGGATATAATCTGTATGCAGATGGGTTATATCCAGGCGGTTCTATTATGTCTATTGTAAACAAGGTATTGAATACTATAAAGCTCCACTTCGTCTCCGGCGTTCTGGTGGTAGTCCCGATTATTCTGACATACATAGTCCTGAAGTTTCTTTTCGAGACCATTGATGATATCTTGCAGCCACTTCTGTTCAAGGTATTTGGCTATTCCGTCTATGGTCTCGGTGTTTTCACGACACTGCTTTTGATAATACTGGCCGGGCTTTTCACACGCAATTTTATCGGCGCGCGTTTATATGGGGTGGGGGAGAAGGTGCTGGTTAAGATGCCGATCATCCGGCCGGTCTATTCGGCCGCCAAGCAGCTTCTGGAGGCCGTTACGCTGCCTTCGATGAACTCTTTCAAAGAGGTAGCCATTGTGGAATACCCCCGCCGCGGAGCGTGGGCTCTGGGGTTTATATCGAACCGGATCAATTGCTATATTGATGGAGATGTGAAAATTTGTGTTTCGGTTTTCATTCCGTCAACGCCGACGCCGATTTCCGGGATGGTTGTTTTGTTTCCCGAGGAGGACGTGATTCCGGTTGAGATGAGTATTGAGGAGGGAGTCAAGTTTCTGGTTTCCGGCGGTGTGGCATCCCCGGAGACTTTAAAACGAAAAAATAGCGCCAGTCACAATAATGATCAAGAGGTTATAAGTGAAACTCGCTAATCTGATAATGGAACGACGCATTAACATCGACCTTCAGGCTCGAACCAAAGACGATGCCATGCTGGAGCTGGTTGATATGATCAAGGCTGAGGGTGTGAGGCTTGATTGGGATGCGGTGATCCGGTCTATTCGTGAGCGAGAGGAAGTGGAAGATACATCGTACGGTCATGGCTTTGCTTTCCCGCATGCCCGTACTGATGCCGTTAACGAACTCTATATTCTTATTGGTATATCCAAGCAGGGTTTGGACGAAAAGACGCCTGACGGCACTCCGGTTCATATCGTCTGTTTGCTGCTAACTCCGGCTACCATTGCCAAGCTGTATCTGCAGACGCTCTCCGGCCTGGCTGCGTTCGGGAGAATACCCGGAAATCTGGAGAAGATGATGGCCATCACCCACAAGGCGGATCTGGTCAAACTGATTGCCGACGCTAATATAACCGTGGACAAGGACCTGATGGTCAAGGATGTCATGCGTCACGATGTGGCCACGGTCAACCGGGATCACAGTCTGAAGGAAGTTGCCAATCAGATGTTTCGGCACCGTCTTTCGGCCCTGGCGGTGGTGGACCATGATAATAAGCTGGTCGGTGTAATCAATGACCGCGACCTGATAAAGGCGGCGTTGCCGGATTACAAATCGCTAATCTCCAATTTGAATTATTCGATGGAAGTCGAACCGTTTGAGGAGTTGCTCAAACAGGAGGATAAGATAAAAGTGTCGCAGCTCTTTCGCACCGATTACGAGGTTACGACTCCCGATACGAGAATTGTAGAGGTGGCGGCGATGATGATTTTCAAGGATATTAGAAGAGTTTTCGTGACTACTAAAGACAACGATCTCGTAGGTGTTTTGCTTCGAAAAGACATCGTCAACATGATAATCCGCGGTTAGTGCATAACCGACGCTGTTTCTGTCAATGAGATAACAAAGATGACCCACGACGCCAAAAAATACGTAATCGACCCCTACCTGTACGTTATTTTCGTGCTTATGTTCGTGGCTGCTATTCCCGGTGCTCTGTGCGGTGCGCTTGGAGTACACTTGTCTCCGCTGGTTGGCAGCTTGATGTTCGGCATTGCTATCTTTGCCGGGGCTTTCATTCTTTCGTGGGCGGCCGAAGCGGTCCAGATAGACATCTCCGAGTCTCTGGCGGTGGCTATTCTGGCTCTGTTGGCGGTTCTACCGGAGTATGCCGTAGACTTTGTGTTTACGTGGAAAAGCGCCCATGACCCCGCTCAGGCACATTACGCCATAGCTAATATGACCGGCGCCAACCGTTTGCTGGTGGGGCTGGGCTGGCCGCTTATTCTGATTTTATACATTCTGGTCAAGAAGAAGAAAGAGATAATCCTCGATAAGAATCAGCGGGTCGAGATATTCTATCTCGCCATGGCCACTATTTATTCTTTCTCTATTCCACTTAAAGGGCAGCTCAATCTGATTGACACTATAATCCTGGTTACTCTGTTCAGTATGTATACCCGGCGCATTGCGCAGATGCCCACTGTTGAGCCTGAGATGGTTGGGCCGGCCAAGATTGTGGCTAATCTGAGCACGGTACCGAGGCGACTGGTGACGGTGCTGTTCTTTCTGTTTTCGGGGGCTGTTATCTTCTTTGTAGCAGAGCCGTTCGCCGAGTCGTTGGTGGCTTCCGGGGCACATCTGGGGATAGATGAATTCCTGCTGGTTCAGTGGCTGGCGCCTATTGCATCGGAGTCGCCCGAGTTCATTGTTGCTGCTACCTGGACACTCCGGGGCGCTGCCGGTCCGGCTCTAAAAGCCCTGATATCCTCAAAGGTCAACCAGTGGACGCTGCTGGTGGGAACGATTCCACTCGTCTATGCCATTTCAGGTGGGGCTATCAAGCCGTTTCTTCTCGACGACCTCCAGCAGCACGAGTTGATTCTGACCGCTGCTCAGTCTCTATTTGGCGTGGCGGTGCTGGTGAATTTGAGGCTCAACAGGACCGATGGATTGCTCTTGCTGGTCTTGTTTTTGTCACAGCTAATAGTAGAGCAGATCAGGTTAGAGGTCACGGCGGCTTATATACTGCTGGCCATTGTGTTCCATATCCTGCACCGGAAGGATCTGATTCCGGCTGCCAAAACAGGACTCAATCTGAAAATATGAGAGGTGTTCTCCGACTGGAAAACACCTCAGTTTGAGCAGCTTTTGTAGGCCGGGCTATTTCTTTTCCCGGAAACCTATTCTCGGAAAAGGATTTACGATCGAGCTGGCGATATTGGTCAGGTGGGCGTTGATGCGCTTAAGATAACGGGCGTACATGGCCAAACTTACCGAATCCGAGGTAGACATATTCTTGTCTTTCTCCAGAATCAGGTCGTTGACGATGTCATCGCTCATCTTGCCGATTTCCTCTTCTTTGCGAAGAATCTTTCTGGCTTTTTCTTTGTCCTGTGTTTTTAGAACCTCGATTACACTGGGGAAATGTTCTTCGATAACATCTTCTATCGCTTTGATTTTCTTTTCCTGCTTGCCGCCATGGAGTTTGGTCGGATGGGTATTGGCGAGTCCGGCAATGTTCTTGGTGTAATCGCCAATCCGCTCGACATCGATCACAATCGAAACCAGCGCCATTCCCGGCACGAGATTCTGTGTTCCGGCGATAGTCAGGTGTGTCAACACCTTGCGCCTGACTTCCCGCTCGTACTTGTTGATTTTGCGGTCGGTTTGTCTGATGTCGAAGGGGAGCTCGGATGTATCCGAATCGCGTAGCACCCGGCGGGAAGCATCATACATCTTGTAGTCGAAATCGAGCATGGTCAGGGTGGTTGCGAAGGCTGTTTGGAGCAGGTTTTCGGAGCTAAACAGTTCTTTGAATTTATTAAACATAAAATCACCTCTCACTAATTATACAAGTATATGACGATAGCGGGTATTATAAAAAATGCGAATAGAACATACAATATCGGATACAGCCTTGATCTCATAGTAATATTGCTCAAAGTCTCCGCCATCCAGATTGGAATTCGTTTGAGGGGCCAGAAAATGGCCATGCCGTATATGTTGAAAAGCAGGTGGCCAAAAGCCACGGCGACCGCTTCATGGGAGCCGGTTACGAACGAAGCCAGGAAGGCGGTTATGGTAGTTCCAACATTAGCGCCGAGCAGGTAGGGGTAGATCTGAGATATGGAGATCACGCCCGCCCCGATCAGCGGCACTACCATTGAAGTTGTGATCGACGACGACTGCACCAGGACTGTGAGGCTAACTCCCAGCAAAAGGCTCAAAATGGGAGTACGGAAAATGTAGCGCTGGAAAAACTTTTCGACTTTGGCCAGCACCATCGACTTGAGAACCTTAACGATATAGCGAAGCGCCACAAAGAGGAAGATGAAAGATAGAATTGCCGTTATCCATCCGGAGTCGCCTGTCATGCTTATGATAAATTCGGCCACCGGTTTCGTAATGGCCTTTAGAGGCGAACTGAATTTCAAGCCGCCAAAGCCTGCGAAAATCTTTTCAAGCTCATGAGCTGAGCGCCCGATGATGTTGAATTTAACCTGTAGGGGCATCAGGACAATCACGGAACAGACATTGAAAAAGTCGTGCAGCATAGCTCCCGCAAAGGCGCGCTTGAATTCTTCGCCGCGAGAAATATGCCCCATGGAGACAATGGTATTGGTCACCGAGGTGCCTATGTTGGCTCCCATGACCATGGTGATGGAAGACTCGAAGGACAGAACACCTGTTGCGACCAGTCCAACGATGAGGGAGGTGGTGGTGGATGAAGATTGAATAACCGATGTAGCCAGCAATCCAATCATCAGCCCGACAACGGGGTTCGATGTGGCCTGAAAAATTGCCAGGGCGAAATCTTTGCCGAACAGCTTGAAGGCTCCGCCCAAAAGGGATATTGATAAAATGAAAAGGTAAACGAGACCGACAAGGATTAGGAGTCTGAGTAGAATCTCCGCTCGTGAAGGACCAGGACTTTCAAACTGCGCAGATAAGCCAGCTTTTTCAGCCATAATGTCTATAGACCCAGTGTTCTCCGTACTGACAATTGCGGGGAATATAGGCCTGTTGTTTTGGTCGGTCAAGCCGTTTGTGAGGATTTTGTCAGGTTTGTATTAGGGCGACAAATGCTTTTCAGCTTGAGTGGCTACGGTTTCTTGCCGGCGCTGGCCAGTATATAAGCATCAGTGCGAAAATACTTTGAAGCGGCCCGGCGAATTGAGCTTGCCGTGATGTCGGACAACGACTTCAAAAGTGCGGTATCATATCCAACGCCGCGCCCGAGAAAAGTATCAACACCGAGATAGTAGGCCTGGTTGATACTCGACAATTTGGCCCGCATGAGACTTCCCCAGAGCTGATTTCTGGCCGCTATGACCTCGTCTGCGGTGGGGCCATCGAGCGACAATTTGTCGATCTGCAGGATTATACCATCGATAGCGGTCTGGTAGTTGTCTGAAGCGGTTCCTATCACTGTGTAGAACCAGCCGAATTCGCGGTCGAACGATGAGCCGGCGCCGACGGTGTAGGCCAGCCCCTGCTTCTCGCGCAGATTGAGATAGAGTCGATTATTGAGAATAGTGGTGGCGACCTGTATCGCGGCTGCATCGGGATTGTCCGCGCCGGGAAGAGCACAACCCATATATAAATAGATCTGCTCTTTGTCGAGTTCGGTATGATTTACTTTGGTCTGGAAAAACGGCTCCGGTTGTTCTGGCTGCTGCGATGCGAATGGCGGATAGGTCAATCTGCCAAAGCGTTTGTCAACCCACCCTTTCACCTGCTCAATCGGGTGATTGGTGACAATAGACAGAACCATGTTGGACGGTGAGTAATACAGAGCATGGTAGTTGCTGAGTTCTTCGGCAGTGATCGATGAAAGGGTCATGGGTGTGCCCATGATAGCATTGGCGTAGGGTCTACCGTCAAATAGCGTGGAGTAAAAGGCATCGCGGGCGATATCCCGCGGTGAACCGGAGTTCCGACCGAGCACGCCCAGCATGGAGCGGCGTACATTTTCGACTTCGACGGAATCGAAAGCCGGGTACAGAATCATTTCGGTGAAAAGGTTGAAGCCTTTTTCAGCGAACTGATCGATCGTCTCAAATTTCATGAACGAGAAACTCCGGGTCGTGTAGCGGTCATCGTAGGGTATCCAGGGATTGTCGTACAGAGTCACGTTGGCGCCGATTTTCGACAAATCCCTGCCAAGCTCTGCGGCATCTCTTGTCAGGGTTCCTTTTTCGAGACATCTGTTGACAAAATCTGTGATACCTGCTTTACCGTCGGGTTCGCTCGCGGTTCTGTTCTTGCCGATGACATTCATGGCAAAAACCCGTGTGTCCGGATTGGATTTGATGATAATCGTCATGCCATTGTCGAGGGTGTCGGTAAAGTACTGAGCGCGATCCTCCAACTCGAAACTGACCGAATCAGTGAGCGCATATTGGATTGGGTATCCCTTACTGAGGTCGTACTCTTTAAACTGAGCGGTATCGAAATAAGATTTGACGGTCTCCGGTGTCGGCCCTGTTAGACGGTAGGGTATCTGCCCCGAATCGGTTACGGGTCGGACAATGGTGGCTACATAATCCGGCTCGGAAAACCAGTCTACGGCCGCCTGCTGGCAATCGCTCCAGTCGACTTTAGCGAGATTATCCGGGTAGGTCTGAATGAAGTCCCAGCCTGTGGCCATCATCATGGGGGCAATCATAAATCCCAGGTAGTGGAGTTTTTCGGCGTTGTAGATGCTCTGGCATTTGACCGAGGTCTTGATACCTTCGATAACCTGTTTATCGGCCATGTGCGCGGGTATTGATTTTAGATTCTGAAGGATCGTGAACAATTCGGTCGGCGTTGTCCGGGTTGTCGGTGGTCGCTGAGATTTCCAGCCGGGAAAATTCGGAGGTGGTGACCAGAGAAACATATGCTTCCGACGCCAACGGGTCAGCGCCACCGTGCAGGGCATTCATCAGAGGTGAGACATCATCCATGCCCAGATACTGGCTCAGCAGGTCAACGGCAAGGTAGTCGTCCTCGGAGAAACGGGGAGCTTCGAAGGAGAGATTCACGTGCGTGGAGGTAACATTGGCGACAGTGTCGTAAACATGCTGTCCGTCGATAGCGCCTTCGTTCGCAATTGGCAGAGCCGGGTCGGGGGCGATCGTCTGTGCCGAGGAATCCGGTATTGCTCCGAATATCGTTTGCACGCTGCTTTTCATATTTTCCGTATCGAAATCCCCGATTATCAGGACAGTCATGTTGCCGGGCGTATAGTACTTTTTCCAGTAATCGATTATTGCCTCGCGCGGGATATTTTCGATGAAGGCTTTGTAGCCAAGTACCGGACGATTATATCTGGTGCCGGCGTATGCTTTCTCTGTAAAGAACGCCTCCTGGGCGGCGGTGGGGGAATCTGAATCGCGGTTGATTTCTTCGAGGACAACTTTACGTTCTTTGGCCAGTTCGTTTTCCGGAATGACCGAGTTGAACAGCATATCTGCCTGGACAGTCAGGCCATAGTCGATATATTGCCTGGGCATCAAGACCAGATAGGCGGTCAGTTCTTTTCGCGTAAAGGCGTTGATATAACCCCCGAGGTCGCGAATTGACCGGTCGAGTTCCTCGCGGGACAGATTGATGGTGCCATCGAAAAGCAAATGTTCCAGAAAATGGGTGATCCCGTTTTCATATTCGGACTCATATTTGCTCCCTGATTTAACGAAGATGATGGAGGCGATCATGGGCGAGCTGTGGTTTTCCTTGAGAATAACCTCCATTTGGTTATCCAGACGGTAGACTTCGTCGTCGGCGAGGCAATTTGAGACGGCGGTGAATGTAACAACTGTGAATATGAATGCAGCAAATATGGCTTTAACTTTACTGTTGAATCTCATGGTTAACTCCCGGAAACGTCGTTGGTCGCTTTCAGAGCGGTTTATTTATATACCTATCAATCATTTATATTATGTTTCCGGCAGCGGGTTGTCAACCTCGCAAAAATTGAATTGACATCTGGCGAGTATGTACTATATTCTTGGACCATTTATGAAAAAGGTTATCAGAAAAGCAGTTACGGCAGGCAGATGGCTGGTGGTTGTCTTTGCCCTGCTCTCACTCACGGTCAGCGGAGCTGACGCCGGTTACCGTTTGTTAAATGCCTACGGTATTTCTCCTGATAAGGTTGAGACCGAAGTAGAGCATGCCCAATTCTTGCCGGGACCGCCCTTGCCGGATGAAGTGCCCGAGAATATGAAGCCATCGGGTAAACCGAACGGTGAACCATCGGCTTATATCTCAGCCTCTCTGATAATCGATTCCAACCCCAGTCAGAACAGAGACAGCCACGACACTGATGTGTTGCGGTCTGAGAGTGCCGATGGTTCCAGCCACGGCTTCAACTCTTCGATAAAGTCCACCGCGAATGAGGTATCCTCGCGGCTGGGAGTTCAGTTTACGCTGGTGGGAGCCAAGCCCTCCGGTACCAGCTAACGACTTTTCTGCGCCCGGCGCACCCCGTGTAATTCAGACAACAATTTTAACTTAAGACATAGAATCAGAAAGGGAGTTTTATGTCCAAACAAAACTGGCGTATAATCCTGACAGCCATTCTCGTCGTACTTTCCGTAGTGGCTTTCTGGAACACGTTCAAATTGTGGACCATGAGTGATGCCGACAAAACGGCTCTAAACGAAAAGGACCCCGGCGCCCTGCTGCAGCTCCAGCAGAAGGCTATCAGGCTGGGGCTTGACCTTCAGGGAGGTATTCACGTCGTCCTCCGGGTTAAACTGGAGGAGCTTGACGAAGGGGCCAAAGATGAGGCCGTTGACAGGGCGATACAGATTATTCGCAATCGTATCGATGGTCTCGGTGTAGCTGAACCGTCGATTGTCAAACAGGGCAACGACCGCATTGTTGTGGACCTTCCCGGTTACACCGATGCCAATCGTGCCGAAGATCTGATTGGTCAGACGGCTTTGCTGGAATTCAAGCTGTTGGCTACGTTTGATGATGCCAACCAGATTCTCGGGCGGATGGACTCGGTTATTTACGACTATGAGAAATCCCGCGAGGATGCCCCGGTAGAGACCGCGCAAGTTACTCCCACTGTCGATAGTGCTGCCACCCCGGATCAGAGCGATCTGGAGATGTTGGCCGAGTTGATGGGTGATTCCGCTGTAGATACCGCGGCCATGTTCGGTTTCAACGAAAACGACCTGACTGTCAGTGACCGTCCTTTGACATCCCGTCTCGAGCCGGCCCTGTTTTCGCGCGAAGCGGCGACAAATTGGCCGGGATATGCGGTAAACAAAAGGGACCGCGAGTTGATCGACAAGTATTTGAATCTGCCGCAGGTCCAGAAGCTTATCCCGATAGATATTCAGTTTGCCTGGTCCACTCGTCCGGAAATCCGCGACCAGCGCGAGATTTACTACCTTTATGTTTTGAAGAGGAAGGTTGAGTTTGTAGGTAAATTCCTTGAAGGTATTGCCCTCGCGCAGGCTGAATACGGCGGTTATGCTGTTAATTTCAAAGTATCCGGCGATGGCCTGGCCCGGTTTGCCCAGCTTACCGGCGCCAATATCAACAAGCCGCTGGCTATCATTATCGATGACAAGGTTGAGTCGGCGCCGATGGTCAGTTCGAAAATTCGCGGCTCCGGTAAGATTACCATGGGTAGCTCCGCCAGCGTGCAGGATGCCCGCAATATGGAAATCGTTTTGAAGGCCGGTGCTCTGCCTGCCCCGGTTGAGATTATCGAGAAGAACGTCGTTGGCGCCACGCTCGGTGCTGACTCTATCAGGAAGGGATTCTACTCCTCGCTGATAGGTCTGGCCCTGGTGCTTCTGTACATTGGTATTTACTACCGTGTTTCGGGGGTGATTGCCGATGTCGGCTTGATATTCAACCTGTTTTTCCTTCTGGCCGTTATGGCAGGATTGGGGGCGACGCTGACCATGCCCGGTATTGCCGGTATAATTCTGACGATAGGTATTTCTGTCGATGCTAACATCCTGATATTCGAGCGTGTTCGCGAAGAGCTTCGTACGGGCAAGACTGTGCGGGCATCAATTGATGCCGGTTACGCCCGTGCTTTCGTGGCTATCTTCGACTCGCACGTCACTACCCTGATTACGGCCGGCGCGCTTTTCCTTCTGGGGTCCGGTCCCATCAAGGGATTCGCCGTAACGTTGTTCTGGGGTGTTACGATTTCCCTTTATACCGCATATGTAATCACAAAACAGATATTCGATTTCCGAAAAGCTTATCGGACATTGAGTATATAGGAAAGAGGGGAATAATAAAATGTTTAGAATAATACCAGATACTAATATCAATTTCATCGGGGTGAGAAAGATTGCATTCGTGATTTCTCTGGCCCTTATTGCTCTGGGTGTGTTCGCCTTCGTGATGATAGCTACCGGCAAGGCCAATCTCGGTATCGACTTCGCCGGCGGCGTCATGCTCACCGGGTACTTTGAAAATCCGGTTGCGACCCAGGATCTGCGCTCGGCGATTTCGGTCGAATTTCCCGATGCGGCCATAACCCACATGACGGATTTCGAAAAAGAAAACGCCTTCATCATTAAAACCAAACGGCCTGAATCGGAGGCTGAGAGTAAAGAGCGACTGGCCGGTTTGAAACGGCTGATGGCGGAGAAGTTCGAAGGTAATTCGTTTACGATGGTATCCGAGCATATTATCGGCCCGGCCGTCGGAGAGACTCTTCGCAATGATGCCCAGAAGGCGATTTTGCTTTCGCTGTTCGGGATTATCGTCTATATCTGGATCCGGTTCGATTTCCGCAGTGGAATTGCAGCCACGATAGCCACTTTCCACGATGTTCTGGCCGTGCTGGGCATATTTTACGTTCTCAATATCGAGTTCGATCTGCTCCTGGTGACGGCGCTGCTGACTCTTGCGGGTTATTCGCTGACCGACACGGTGGTCGTGTACGACCGCATCCGTGAGAATCTCAAGAAGTTTCGCACCAAAGGCGAGTTTACCAACTGCGTGAACATGTCTATCAACGAAGTGCTCGCCCGTACTTTCAACACTTCGATTACGGTAATTTTCGTAGTGGGAACGCTGTTTTTCTTCGGCGGTGAAGTCCTGCGCAATTTTGCTCTGGCTTTGATCCTCGGTGTCATAGTCGGAACCTACAGTTCCATCTTTGTCGCCAGTCCGATTGTTGTTGAATGGGAAGCGCGTTCACCGAAACGTTTTAAGTAGACTTACTGTAAAACCGAAATTCACAGCCCGCCGGAGTGTTCCGGCGGGCTTTTTCGTATGATGCAAGTATGTGGAATCCGATAACTATTGCGAAAACAACGAAATTTTCGATAGTCACGGCAGCTTCATAGACCTGACCCGGGTGTGCTAAAACCCATAATCCCACGGTTGGCAATGACCACGCGTTTTTTTCATCAAAAACTCCTGTTTTGCTGTATATTAAGTATATGGGTAAAGTCTATGTTAAATGTCTGCTGATGATTGCCATATCGGCTTTGTTTGCCGTTGATCTGGCCGCGCAGCAGGGGCAGTCTGTTAGCCCTCTGGACTTGCTCGGCCGCAGGGGCTCGCAGCAGGAGCAAATGAATCCATCGGCTGTTAAAGTTGCCCGGCTTCACTATGGCGGGGGCGGCGATTGGTATTGGGGGCGCTCGGCTATTCCCAATTTTCTCGGCTTTGTCAGTGCCAATACCGATTTCCCGGTAGATACCATCGAACATGAGATTACTATCATGGATCCGGAGTTGTTCCGCTATCCGTTTTTGTTCGCCACCGGGCACGGGCAGATCAGTTTTTCCGAGGAGGAACGCGAGCGACTCAGGCAATACCTGACCGGCGGGGGTTTTCTGTTCGTGAATGATTCCTACGGGATGGACCCGGGTTTTCGGCAGGAGATGACGCTGCTGTTTCCGGAAAGGGAAGTAGTGGAAGTGCCTTTCGAACATCCCCTTTATCACTGTTTTTATGATTTCCCCAACGGGCCTCCAAAGATTCACGAACATGACAACAAGCCGCCGCGTGGCTATGCGCTTATTGTCAACGGACGGGTGGTCGTTTACTTTCTGGTCGAATCTGACATAGGCGATGGGTGGGAGGACCCGCAGGTGCACAACGATCCGGAAGAAAAGCGTATGGATGCATTCAGGATGGGTGTGAACGTTCTAACGTACGCCCTGTTACATTAGCCAGGAGACTGCTGAAATATACCGCTATGGAAATAACCGATATCAACCAGAAGCTCTACGCCAGATTGAGGCGCACTCTGTTTCGGAGACGGCTGGCGTTGTTTACGGCCGGAGTTCTGCTCACCGCCGCGATCGTGATAGGCGCAGCCATTGTCCTGTCGGCCATAGCCGGCATTCTGATCTTACCTGTACCTGTTAAGATCAGTCTGCTGGTGCTGTCCGGACTGGTTACGCTGATATCGTTCGTCTGGTTCGCTCTTGGAAAATTCAGGTCGGGTTCGGTCGAATCCGTGGCTGTTGATCTTGAGACGAAATACCCCGATCTCAAGGGCCGTCTGATAGCTGCGATTCAGTTTGCCCGCATGAAGCAGACCCCCGGCTATTCGCATGAACTCATTTCCCAGACGCAAAAACAGGCCGTGGAAAAAGCCGAACATGTCGATTTTAGCCGGGCTATTGGCTGGTACCCGGCAATACGGGCGAGTAAATTCTTTGGTGTGGCGGCCCTGGCCGCTGTCATAATAGTACTGCTGCTGCCGGGGTTGTTCCGATATTCATTTGAGGTCTACTCGAATCCTTCTTCGGTTATTGCCCCGCCGCTCGGTTACCGGCTTTTCGCCGTGCCCGGTTCGGTGGAGTGGGTGAAATGGCGCGATATTGAGATTGGAGCTGCGCTTGTAGGGGATCGCCTGCCCGAAACAGCCACGATTCATCATCGGCTTGCCCAGGGCAGTTGGCAGGAAACAGAGATAGACCTCTTGAAGCTGAAGCGACACGAAATTAATGTTGGTGATTCGTTGTCTATAACAACGACACTTCGACAGATAAACAAATCGTTTGATTACTTTGTCGAGGCAGGGCGGGTAAAGACCGAGGTCCAGTCGGTCAACGTTGTGGATCGTCCGAGAGTGACAGCAATCAAGCTCTCGATTTTTTATCCGGAGTATACATCGTTGCCTCCGGCGGTTATCGATGAAAACAACGGGTCGTTCTCGGCTCTTGTGGGCAGCCGTGTCAACGTGAACGTAACGACCAATCTTCCGGTCAAGACAGCCGACCTGGTTTTCGCCGACTCGAGCCGCAAGCCGCTCGATGTAGAAAACAACGTTGCCTCGACGGCTCTTGTAGTCGAAAGCTCGCAGGCTTATTATATCCACCTGCTTGACCATCTCGGTGAAAAAAATCCCGACCCGATAGAGTATTATATGACTGCGATTCCGGACGAGTATCCATCGGTCGATGTCATTCGTCCCGGCTTTGATGTAAACCTCAATGACGAGATGATGCTTCCGCTGCAGGTGCGGATTTTCGATGACTACGGTTTTTCCTCTCTGGTGCTAAAATACACGATTGTCTCCCAGGGAAGACAATCGAACGAGAATGTAGCCGTACTTCACTTCTCCGATCGAATCAAGACGGAGGGTGATATCGATTTCAACTGGGATCTTGACCAGATGAATCTTTTCCCGGGAGATTATGTCAGCTACTACTTCGAAGTGGCCGACAACGACCGTATTTCCGGCCCGAAGGTCAGCCGGAGCCGCCAGTATATCGCCCGGTTGCCATCGCTCGATGAGATCATAGCCGACAGCGAGGCGGAAAACGCCCGGCGGATAACAAACACCGAGAGTCTGCTCAGAACCGGCCAGGATCTTTCCCAGCGTCTGAAAAATGCCGCCCGTAAGCTGCAGGCGCAGGGCAACGAACTGCAAAAAGGTGATTGGCAGAATCAAAAAGAGCTTGAGTCGGTGCTGGAAAAAAATGTTGAGATGGTCGAGCAGATCGAGAAACTGGCCGACCAGATGGAGAAGTCCATCGAAGAACTCAATGACAAGGCGCTTCTGGGTCGCGATGTTCTTGAAAAACTGATGGAGGTGCAGCAGCTTTTCGAGGAAGTTGCCACGCCGGAGATGAAAGAAGCCCAGAGAAAGCTGTGGGAAGCTCTCCAGACTATGGACCCCATGCAACTTCAGCAAGCCATCAACGACTTTGAAATGTCTCAGGAAGAAATGCTCAATCGTCTGGAGCGCACGCTCGCGCTCTTGAAAAAGATGCAGCTGGTGCAGAAGATGGAAGCCATGATCCGGCAGGCGGAGGATCTGGCGAAGAAACAGGAGAGCATGAACGAGCGCACGGACTCGAGTCCGAAGGAGAATCTGGCAGGACTGGCCGATGATGAACAGGCTATCAAGGAGTCGCTCGAGAACCTTCAGGACGAGGCCGATCAACTCGATGAGCTGGCGCGCATGGCCGAAATGGAAATGTCACCGGAGTTCGAACAATTCAAGAAGGCACTTAAACAAACTCCGGCCGGTCAGCAGATGGAGAACATGAACGAAGCGCTGAAAAAGCAGGACCAGAGTGAGGCCTCGGATCAGGGGAAGAAAGCACTCAGTTCTTTGATGGATATGCTCGACAGCATGCAGCAGCAAATGATGGCTATGAAGGGCGAACAGGACGAAGCCACGCTCAAAGAGATGCGCATGGCTCTTCAGGACGCCAACCAGATATCGCGCAACCAGGAAGAGTTGCTGTTGGAGGCGGCGGATATAGGTTCGCAGTCATTGATGCTTCACGACATGGCTGCCGGTCAGCATGACCTGTCCGGCGCTGTATCGGGTCTTCAGGGGAGAATCAATGAGCTGGGGAAACAGTCGCCTTTTGTAGCGGCCGAGTTGAGAGAGTTGGTTGGCGACGCAAGCCAGTATATGGACATGGCCGTACGCGAGTTCGATAATAAAAAGGGCAGCGCGGCTATGCACTTTCAAAGAGAGGCGATGTACAACCTCAACCGGGCATCGATTCGGCTCATGGAATCGCTCAATCAGCAGCAGCAGTCACAGAGTGGCGCGAACTGCTCCAACGGAATGTCCGCCCTGCAGGCGCTATCCGAGCAGCAAAATAGTCTTAATCAGCAAACGCAACAGCAGCTTGGCGGTGCGGGCATGAATATGAAACCGGGCGATGGAGCCGCTAATCGAGAGGCGGTCCAGCGGCTGGCCGGTGAACAGGGCTCGATTCGGAAATCTCTGGAAGAACTCAGCCACGAGTTCGGCAACTCCCGGCAGATTCTCGGGCGACTCGATGAGATCGCGAAAGAGATGAAGGAAGTGGAGGAGGCGTTGAGTTCCGGCAATCCCGGCCCCAATGTCACCGAACAGCAGCTAAAGATATTTTCGAGAATGCTTGAAGCCAGTCGCTCATTGTACCGTAAGGATTTCTCGGAACAGCGCCAGTCGAAGACAGCGACCAACCAGGCGTTTTATGTTCCTCCGGAATTGACGCGGGAGATTCTCGATGACCGGCTTAATCTGGAGGATCGCCTGCGGCGCTATCTGGGTGACAATTATCCACCCCAATACGAGCAACAGATTAAGGCCTATTTCAAGGCGCTTCTTCAGGCCGAAACGAATCTGATCCAGCAGAACAATGGCGGCACAGACTCTCAACCGGGCGGCCAGTGATGTTTTATCGCGCGATGGTAATTGCTACGCTGTTTCTTGCTCTGATGACTCTCGGCTCCGGCGTATCGGCGCAGCAGCCGATAGAGCGGGACGAATCGGCGGTGAGTCCGCCGGATGATCCGGCGCAGAGCGACTTGAATGACAATATCAATTTCTGTCGCGGCCTTATGCGGGATCGCAATTACGGAGGTGCCTCGGCGCTACTTGAGACACTCTATGAAAAATATCCCGACAATAGCGTGATAATCAGCCTGTTGATTCAGTGCTACGACCAACTTCAGTATTATGCCAAGGCCGGCGAAATTATCTCAAGGTATCTCGAACGGGCGCCCTCAAATTTCAACATGCAACTTATGTATGCCGAGATTCTCGCCAAGCAAAACAATTTTGACGCTGCTGAAAAAATCTACCGGCAGGTTGCTTCCACTGTTGCGATTTCGAATACGGTCAGGCTGCAGGCGATTGTCCAGAGCATGGCCAGACACAATCTTGGCGATAGACTCATCGCCTTCGTAGACAGCTTGCGGGTACTTACTTCCGACAGCACCCTTTTTGCGCTTCAACGGGGTACGGTTCTGGAAGGTAAGGGACTGTATCGGCAAGCGGTACTGGAGTTCTACCCGCTCTTAGAAGACACCGCCCGGACCGGCAACGATGCCGAGAAGAGAATCATAGCTCTGCTGGACTTTGTTGATTCTCAGAAGGAGGCAGAGGTCGCTCTGCTGGAACAGCCGGACTTGGCGGGCAATGTCAGGGCCCTGAAGATTCTTTCAACCTATTATCTCAAATCGGGGCAGTTCGACAAGGCGTTCGAGTTTACAATCAGCCGGGATTCTCTGGAGGGCGCGGACGGCAAGTCTTTGCTTGCCTATATACAGACCTGCTCGGAGCGGAAGTTGTATCAACAGGCCGCCCGTATGGGCGAATACTTTTTCTCCCGTAAGCAGACATATAGACCCGAGTCCGGGGCATATCTTGTTTACGCCGACGCTCTCGTGAAGCTAAAGCGCTATGACGGGGCTATCGCAATTCTGGACAGCCTTTTTGCCATCTCCAAACATGATGGTCCCAGGGTAGAAGCGCTGCATGCTTTAGGGGTGATTTATCTGGAGGAGCTGGGCGACTATAACCGTGCTCTGGAGTATTTCGATTCGGTTCAGTTCCATTACACTCGCAACCCGGCCTACCTGGCGGCGGTTATGGCCCGGCCGATGTGCTACTTGCGCACAGGGGAGCTTGAAAAAGCGGCAGCAGGATTTGAAGCCGGTTTGGAGTTAAATCCGCCGGATGAAGTGAGAGAGAAGGCCGGGTATTACAAGGCCCTAATTTTGTTCTTTGAAAAGCAAATCGATTCTTCGAGAGCAGCCTTCAATAAGTTGCTGGTGGACCACCCCCGCGGATATTATGTAAATGATGCTGTGAGACTGATGGTTTTGATCGATGAGGCCAAGGATCACCCTGAACAGCTTTTTGACTATTCAAACGCTCTTCTTTTTGAGCAGCGCCGGATGCTGGATTCGTCGATGGCAAAATTATCTTTGATTGCAGGCAGTGACGGTGGGGTGTTGGCCGATGTTGCTTTGCTCAAACTGGCCGAACTCAGCCTATCGCGGCAAGATACGGCAGCGGCTATCAACTTTGTCGATAGTCTTGCCGGCCGGTTTCCTGAATCGTATTACCGGCCGTACGGAATGAAAATGAAGGCAGATCTCCTCGTAGAGGACAGCGGAAAGCTCGATCAGGCAATAGAGATATACCGCTCGTTGCTGGAGAGCTATTCCAACTATCCGTTTATTCCGGCTGTCAGGCTAAAGATGAGAGAACTTCGGGAAAGTCCGGGTTCTGCCTAATACACGTTCAATTTCTTGCGAGTCATGTCAAGACTCTTGACCTGCTGTTCGAGGTCAATGATTCGTTTTTCGTAATACTCTGTCTTTCGAGCGCGGGCCTTGGTTGTGGTTCTGATCAACAGCGCCAGGGAAATCAGCATGAACATAACCGAATTTACCTGACGGAAAATCTCACCCATGTTGAAAATTGAGTCCGCGAAAGCGAATATTCCGAGCACGAACAATACACTACACCAAACAAACATAGTTTCCTCCCTCCACCGGGGGGGTGAACAAGCCGTGAAATTATAAGTTGTGATTAATCATATTATTGTTATATTTTTTCTCTTAATCTCAGAAGAGACTGATACTATTAAGACTTTATCGGTATAATGGTTAGCTGCTTTAGAAGGAGAGTTTTGTTTATATGAACCACAGTCATAAAGAAACCTTTGATAAAACCAACGCTGCTCTGGCAGTGCTGGTACTTTTGATATCCTTTGTCGTCTATGCGCTGACCGTCCAGAGATCGTTTTCTTTCTGGGATTGCGGCGAGTTTATCGCCTGTTCCTATATTCTTGGTATCCCTCACCCACCGGGATTTCCGTTGTTTATCCTTATTGGCCGCCTCTTTTCGATTATCCCGTTTGTTGAGGATATCTCCTACCGGGTCAACTACATATCGGTGGTGTCTTCGGCCGTAACGGCCATGTTCAGCTACCTTCTGACCGTAAAAATGATAAAATTCTTTTTCAATAAGGACAAAGAAAGTCCGCTTAACCGGTTAATTGCCTATATCGGAGGCATAGCCGGGGGTCTTTTTGTAGCCTTTTCACAGACCAACTGGGCCAATGCCGTTGAGGCCGAAGTTTACGGTTTGGCGCTGGCTCTTTCGGTGGCCATTGTATGGCTGACCGTGAGATATTTCGAGAGGCGAGGTACGCTGTCGGGCACTCGAACCATGATTCTGGCTTTCTACCTGGCCCTTTTGGGGGTCGGGATTCACATGACCGTTTTTCTCGTGGTCCCCACCTGTGCCATATTCTTCATCCTTAAGAAGGAAGCAACCAAGCGCGATTGGCTTTTAGTGTGCGGTTTTATAATCATAGAGCTGCTGTTGATTTTACTTCTGGCCAATGCTTTCGCCGACACCCGTTCGGGCTCGACCATGTTCTACTTGTTCACGGCTGTCCTGGGGACTGCTCTGGTGGTTATGCTTTACAAGAAGATTAACTGGACGATCCTGATTGCGGTGGCTTCGGCAAGCTCAATCATGCTGGCCTTTTCAAAATATATCATAATTACGCCCATAGCTCTTGCCCTGCTGATTGTTCTGGGGCTGCTGTCAAAACAGCGGAAATGGAATTTGCATTGGAAGACCGGGCTTACGCTGTTGGTGATTGCCTTTGTGGGCATATCGGTTCACCTGATGGTTCCTATTCGCTCGTCTCTCGATCCTCGTATCGACGAGAACAATCCATCCCGTGACTGGCATACATTTGTCAGTTTCCTCGACCGTAAGCAGTACGGACAGGTGTCCATGTTTGAGCGCATGTTCAAGCGCCGGGGACTGTTCGAGAATCAGTTCGGCCGACATCCCCACATGGGTTTCTGGTCATACTTCGAAGAGCAGTATTCATCGGGCGGATGGAAATTCATCCTGCCGTTTTTCGGACTCGGACTGATTGGCATTTACACCGCCATCAAAAAACGACTTGAGATGGGTCTGCCGTTTTTAACGCTCTTTTTGATATGTTCCGTCGGCTTGATTCTGTATATGAATTTTGCCGATGGGACCCAGTACAGTTTCGATACCCGAGATGCTTATCTCGAAGTGCGCAACCGGGACTACTTTTTCACTCCGGCGTTTGTGTTCTTCGGAATCGCCATGGGGATGGGCGTGGCCGCGATAATGCAGTATTTGCGCGATGCTATTGGCGGCGGCAGCCATTCGCGGCAGCGACTGGTGACTATCGTATCATCGATACTGGTATTTCTGCCGGCGGTGTCCCTGGCGCACAACTACCACATCAACGATCGCTCCAAGAACAATATCCCGTACCACTACGCGGCGAATATGCTCGATACCTGCGCGCCGAATTCGATCTTGTTCACTGCCGGCGACAATGACACTTTCCCGCTTTGGTGTATTCAAGAGGTTTATGACTACCGTAAGGATGTTACGGTTGTCAACCTGTCGCTTTTGAACACCGACTGGTATATCGAGCAGATGAAGAACCGGTACGGTGTGCCCATATCTCTTACCGAGGAACAGATCCTGTGGTACCCCGAAGAAATTCGCCCTGGTCTGGAGGTAAACCGGCCGCGCGAGTCGTTTGTCGATCGACCTCGCGGTATCAGAACCGTTCTGCAGCCATATCCCCTGCAGGGCCGGGTGATCAGAGTTCAGGATATGATGGTCGATGAAATCGTATTGGAAAATAAATGGCAAAAACCCATCTACTTCAGTTCCACACCGTGGGATTCCGAACTGAAATTGCGCGAGAGGACCACTGTTGATGGCGTGCTGCTGAGGCTTGACCGGCAACCGGATTCATCTCTGGTTGATATCGAATCGTCGTGGGACCTGTTTATGAATCGATACAACTACGATGGTTACCAGAACTCGGAAGTGTACCGCGATGAGAATGCCACCGGTGTTTTCATGGGGCTCGGCATGAGTGCTGTGAGATTTTTCGAAGAGATGTCGCGGCTGGGTATGGTTGACTCGGCGTTGCAGTTGGCCGAGATGATAAATGATGTCTATCCCGAATACTGGCAGATGTATGTTCTCCGCATCGAGAAGCTGGAAAAAAGAGGTGATACAGCCATGGCCAACCAGCTACTCACCCAACTTCATGACACCCTGACGGTGTTTCTTGAAAGCAACCAGGAGAATGTGTTCTATATGCAGGACCTGGGATTGACCAAGGCGGAAATCGGGCGGAGGACCGGCGATCAGGCAATGATCGAGGAAGGCGTACGTCTTCTGTATCGTGCTTTTGAGCTCTTCCCCAATAACCCCTTCGGATTCCGTAAACTGATGACGGTTTTATCACAGCAGGGCAGGTACCAGGAAGTCCGCGCTGTGACCGAGGAATTTGCTAAATATAAGAGGAATCTCGAGGATCCGTTCGTGCAGCGACTACTGGGGATTACACATCCAACGGGGCTGCCGTCGGAATACTGACGACGTTGAACACAATCTAAATCGAGAGGCTCTTCACCCGGCTACAGGCCAGGGAAGAGCCTTTTATTTTTTCGTTCTAAGAGGAATATTTACAGCGTCAATCAGAAAGTCGATACTGCGTTCGCCGACGGTATTTGCCGTCAACGCGATCCATCATCTTCTCGGCAACAAACTCCCGTCGGACCGTACAAAAGTCGCTGTGATGGCGACTGATAGTCTTGTTTACTTCGTCTTCGGAGTACACTCTATTGGGCTCAAACTGGGCCAGTATGTATTCCAGCAGGTATTTTCGTTTGCTTCGTTGAGCCGGCAGTATTTCGATATGTTCGTCCTTGACGAAATTCGAAACCACCTTATCCCGTTTTGTTCTGCCGTTCTGATTGGAGTGTTTTTCCAGCCAGCTGTGAACCGAGACCTCGGGTATGCGCCAGTCTTTCCCGATTTTGTAAGCGTGAATTTCGCCCGATTGTACTTTGCGGGTGATAACCTGAACGTTCATTTTGAGTTTCTTCGCCAGTTCGGAGGTAGTAAAGAACTCGGTTGTTTTGATTAAGCCTTCTTTGTATTCCATGGTAAAATTCCTCGGTTAAATATGGCGGGAATAAATGTCCTGAGCATGGTATTGTCAAGTATTCTTTGGTACAGTGCAGTATTTTATTCGTATGGGGGTTGGCGACGGTTAGGCGATAACGATTTGTCGTTCAAGTGCCTGCGGCAGTTCTGTGGCCTGTTTGGACGATATCACGAAAAAACGGGGTGGGAGTCTCGTCATGCGCCAGCTCGATTTTGCGTCCGAAATGGCTCCGGTCGGTTTTGCTAACTCTTTATAAAGCAGTGTGATAATCCACAGATACGGATTTGGCGGGTGGCGGTGGCAAAGTTTTTGAGCCTCGAAGACTTGCCAGAAAGTGTTTTTTTTCGTAATTTTAATGGAGAGAGGTTGCCAACGAAGCTGTAAAGCTGTTAAAGCTCCTCAAGACCGTTTTCGGTTTCTGCCTGTCAGGCTAGCCCCTTGGTTCTATCTGCGAAGCAACCTCAAAAGCACAACTACGAAATCAGCTCCGCTTTATCTGGTATTTGCCTCTACGGTGAGTCCTGTTCAGTTGGAAGGAGGCTTTCATGGAAACCAGAAAACAGATCGACCTGTCTTCTCGAAAAAGGCGGCCGAGGCTTGTTTTAAGCATTGAGAAATTGCCTCATCTTTCGGCCGACGAGAAGACAGTGCTCAGAGAAGTGACCGCCAAATATCCGTTCAGGGCCAACGAATATTATCTCGGCCTGATCGACTGGAGTGATCCTTACGACCCTATACGTCGATTGATAATTCCCCACATGCATGAACTGAAGATGTGGGGTGATTTGGATGTTTCCAGGGAGAGGGCCGTCACGATCCACAAAGGCGTCCAACATAAGTACGGTTCCACTGTTCTGCTATTGGTCAATAAGGCTTGTGCCGCCTACTGTCGTTATTGTTTCAGGAAGCGTTTATTCATGGACGAGAGCGACGAGGCGACAAATGATATTCAGGCTGGTGTCGAATATATCAGACGTCACCCCGAGGTCAACAATGTCCTGCTGACCGGGGGGGATCCGATGATTCTGCCTACACCCCGGATAGAGCGAATTCTGGCTTCTTTGCGGGAGATCGAGCACGTGCGCATTATCCGTATCGGGTCGAAGATACCGGCTTTTAACCCTTTCAGATTTATCGATGATGACCGTTTGATGGAGGTACTTCAGAGATACTCGTTGCCGGATAGGCGCATTTACATGATGTGCCATTTTGATCACCCGCGCGAGTTGACCGATGAGGCGCGCCAGGCAGTCGACCGTCTTCTCCAGGCCGGCGTTGTTTGCGTCAACCAGAATCCAATTATCCGCGGAATCTCAGATGATCCCGGGACAATGGCCACTCTGTGGAACGAACTATCATATATCGGCGTCCCTCAATACTACATTTTTCAATGTCGTCCGACTCGCGGCAATGAACCTTACGCGATACCAATCGTGGAGGCGTATCGAAAGATAGAAGAGGCTAAAAAACGCTGTTCCGGACTGGCAAAGAGGCTCAAATACGGTATGTCGCATGAGTCGGGGAAGATAGAGGTTATCGGAGTCGACCACCGTCACATATATTTGAAGTATCATCGCGCCAAGCATAAGGTTGATGAGCAGCGTTTGTTGGTGTGCTATCGCGACGACAGGGCTATCTGGCTCGACCAGCTCCAGCCGGTTGAAGGGTATCGAAATGACTATTACCGTTCGACATATGACCAACGATCGCGATATGATTTCCTGTGAAAGTTGGTCGAGGCCGGTGAAACTTCGGGCAGCGTTTAGCAGCGAGTCAGGCCAGGGCGGCCTGACTTTTTTCTTTTACCCCGTTAGCAGCGAAGTCAGGACTCCGATTTGTGCGTAATCATGGCCGATGCTTGTGCTTTCGGGAGTATGATCACCTCGGCTACAAGCACGTGGTCGGGTCGGCCGGCCACCCAGACGACCGCATCGGCGATATCGTCCCCGGTGAGAGGTTTGTATCCCCGGTAGACTGTTTTTGCTCGCTCCGTGTCGCCGCGGAATCTCACCTGTGAGAATTCTGTCTCAACCAGTCCGGGATCGACCGTCGATACTCTGACCGGCGTATCCACCAGATCCAGCCTCATACCTTTGGTCAGAGCGTCGACAGCGTGCTTGGTGGCGCAGTAGACGTTGCCGCGCGGATAGACCTCGTGCCCGGCAATAGAGCCGATATTGATGACATGGCCGCCGCCTCTTGCCACCATTTTGGGAATCACGGCCCTGCTGACGTATAACAGCCCCTTTATATTGGTATCGATCATCTCTTCCCAGTCTTCCGGTTTAGCCTCGTGGAATTTGTCCAATCCCCGGCTCAGTCCGGCGTTGTTGACCAGAATATCGATATCCTTCCAGGCGCGCGGGAGTTCGGTGATGGCCCTTTCGACCGCCTCGCGGTCACGAATGTCCAGTCGCACCACATGGCTCTCTGTTTCAAGTTTCGATGCCAGCGCGCTTAGATGGTCCTCCCGGCGTGCGGCCAGAATGATCCGCGCTCCCTCTTTTGCGAAGCGTTGGGCGCACGCATGGCCTATCCCCGACGATGCTCCGGTTATTAATACTGTCTTATCTTTTAATTTTGACATAGAAATGTACCTCTTTTTCGACAAGTCTTTTTGAATCTAAATTCTCGAACTGTTATAGTCAAACGAATAGGTGCTCAAGATTTGAGCAGCCTGCTTCGGCAAGGTCGTCCGGTGTTGCCCGGCCATTGCTGCGGGCAATGGGCTTCGGTGTGGTCGAGACCAGTCCAACTATTGGATACAATCAATACTTACGGCCGGACCCGACAGAACCATCGCCGAGAAAGGCAGCTTCCACGATATGTTAAGTGCTGACAAGGCAAGGTCTTGGTAATTATTTTCTCTCTATTTGCGCTGAGACTTTTCCGGCACGCAATCTGCAAAGTGTAAAGCAGTGAAACCGGCCTAAATTTTGTACCGCTGTCTCCCGATAACTATATGGTGGGTATTCCACGGTTCCTTCGGGCGACAGTCAGCATTCGGAGGAACTACCGTGGCAAGCTTAGAAAAGAAACAGGAGATCAGACCCGACAGACCAAAGAAGACTTATTGGCATTTGTACAGTCTTCAGAGTCTGGAGTCGGAGAAGTTGGCTCGCATCGTAAATAAGGTCCTAAAGAAAGAGTATGTACTGGTAAAATAGGCCGGCAATTTAAGCTTGACAGGCGGTTCTGTCGGCCATAACTTCTGCGCGAGCTAATTAAATGATAAGGCAGGACGCCTGTTCGTCTCCAATTTTCTGACGTTTTAAAGTATTTTGGAAGAGTATAAGGGTGCTTAAGAAAAGATTAACATTGATGTTAATTCCCAATTCGATGGGAATTCTTAAACAGTTGAGTATACCGGTAGCCCTGATTTATTCCGGGGCTCTGGCTATGATTATTCTGCTGATCGCCAGTTTTTTCCTTTCCGCACATTTTTTCAGTACCAAGGTAGACCAATCGGAACTTGAACGGCTTCGCGCCGAAAATGCCCGTTTGGAAGAAAAGTATGAGCAGTTGAGATGGAATCTGGCCGAGGTCGATAATCGCTACAGCGAATTGGTCCAGAAGGAAATCAAGATTCGTTCAATATTCGATTTGCCGGAGATCGACCTGGAAGAAAGACAGCTGGGTATTGGTGGTCCGGCTGCTTCTCATGTACCCGATATGTCGGCTTTTGAGAAGAACGCCGTAGCAACGGAACTCGAGGTTGACCGCATTCTGCGTCTCTCGCGTTTTGAGTTAGAGAAATACGGCGAAGTGGAAGAGGCCCTGACAAATGTGAAGGACCGCCTCAACCATACGCCATCGATCTGGCCCACCAAAGGCTGGGTTTCGCGCGGTTTCGGAATGAAATTTGACCCCTTCACCGGCTATAAGCAGATGCACCGGGGAATTGACATTGCCAGCCGGACCGGCACGCCGATCATTGCTACCGCCGATGGTGTCGTTAAGTCGACCAGCACGGATAATATGATGGGAAAATATGTCGTCATCGATCACGGATACGGTTTCAAAACCCGCTATGGTCACCTTTCTCAATTCAAGGTCAAAGCGGGTCAGAAAGTAAAAAGAGGTGACGTTGTTGCTCTTATGGGCTCGACCGGCTACTCTACCGGCCCGCATCTTCATTACGAAGTGATTCGCAACGGTAAGTTCTATAGCCCCAGCGAGTTTATCCTCAACGACATGAACCGGAATTAGCCTAATACAGATAATTTGGAAGCCGCTCACCTGAGCGGCTTTTTTTGTGCCCAATGGCAGCCCCGGTGGGTTTTTCCTCTGCTAAGTGCCTTCCCAATTTCCCGCTATTATATGTAAGCAATTGAACAACAGGCCATTGTGGCGGCACAGGGAGCCGATGATACTATCTCGTCTGCTTTTTACTGAAATAAGACAAAAAAGACTTGTGTACTCTACGATATTGGGCTATGATGATATTGGTTTGACAATAAGAAAAGAAACAGGAACAGACCCGCTTACTTTTCTGTTTTTCAAATAACAAAGCTCAGGTTGGGAAAGTGAAAAAACACAATATCAAAACTGAATCCGCAAAAATTCCTGCCAACGATGACGATGAACTGGAAGTGAAGAGACTTGTTGCCGAGATAAAGAAGGGCAACAAGCTGGCCTTCACGGATCTGGTCAACCGTTATCGCAGCCAGGTGGCGTCGCTTGCCTACAAGATGGTCAATGATTATGACGAAGCCGCCGACATATCACAAATTGTTTTCGTCAAGATGTCCAAGAATATCTGGCGCTATGATGAGAGCAAGAAGTTTTATACCTGGCTGTACCGGATAACGGTCAACGCTGCGATTGATTACATTCGTAAGCACAAGCGCCACCGTCATGAGCCTTTAGAGAATTTCCGGGAGTCCATTGAGAATCTCAATGCTGATCCGGAGTTCTATTTCCGCCGGCAGCAAATAAGCAGTTACATTACCGAGGCCACCAAGTCCTTAAATGACAAGCAACGTTCGGCATTCATCCTGCGCGATGTAGAGGGATGCAAGATTGACGATGTGGCCAACATAATGAACATGCCGGAAGCAACCGTGCGGTGGTATCTTCATCGTGCCCGCAACAAGGTGCGCAAGGAATTGATGCGCAACTGTCCTCAACTACTGCTGCTACTCGGTATTAAATAACCGTTTTAGGCGGCGTTTTCTGCGTGAAGCACCTGATTTGGTATGTCCAGATTGACCGAACTGACTCTCAAGATTGACCGGATGCATTGCGCCAGTTGCGTCAGTAATATCGAGAAAAACGTAAGCAGCATGGGGGGAGTGACGGAGTGCCGGGTTAACCTGGCTACCGGCTCAGCTGTTGTCGTTTATGAGTCCGGAACGACTGACGACACCCGGATAATTGACCGTATCCAAAGTCTCGGTTATGGTGCTCGTATCGGTACCCCCGACATCCTTTCATCGAATGCAGCCGAGGAACTCTCGGCCAAAAGAATTTTCCTGTCTGCTCTGGTTATCACAATCCCTCTTATGTTTCTGGCGATGTGGCCTGCTTTCGCATCAGCTCCAGCGGTAAGCTATCTCGTAGACGGCGTAATCCAGGCGTTACTGGCCGGCGTGGTGCTCTTCTTTGCGGGCAGAAGCATTCTTATAGACGCGCTTCGGCAGACCCGGCATTTCAGGGCCAATATGAACAGCCTTATCGCAATGGGCACTCTGGCTGCTTTCGGCTGGAGTATCTATATTCTTGCACAGATATATGTGACTGCCGGGGCGGGCATGCTCTATTTCGATTCCGCGGCGATGATCATCACGCTGATTTTGTTGGGACGGTATCTTGAGGCCAAGGCTAAAGGACGGGCAGGCGAGGCCATAAAGGCTCTTCTGAATCTGAGACCATCGAAAGCCCTGGCGATTATTGAAGGTGTCGAGGTAGAGGTTGATGTTGGCGCGATCAAGACGGGTATGCTCCTATTGGTCCGTTCGGGCGAAAAAGTACCGGCCGACGGGGAAATTGTGGATGGCCGACCGGTGTTGGACGAGTCGATGCTGACGGGGGAATCGCTACCGGTCGAGAAAAGAAGCAGTGATAAGGTGATAGGGGGTTCCGTAAACGGCAACAGCTCTTTCCGGATGAAAGTAACCGCATCCGGCGCGGATAGCTTCCTGTCATCCATTATCAGGCTTGTCACCGAGGCGCAGAGCAGGAAGGCTCCCGTTCAGAAGCTTGCTGATCGGGTGGCGTCCGTTTTTGTGCCGGTCGTTATCCTGATAGCGGCAATAACATTTGTGGCCTGGTATCTGCTTGCACCCTCTAGTCCGCAGATGATAAAAAGCGTGATATCGGTGTTGATCATTGCCTGTCCCTGTGCGCTCGGTTTGGCAACCCCGACTGCCATACTCGCGGGAAGCGGCCGTGCGGCCAGAAGCGGCATTATTGTGCGGGGAGGAGATGTTCTGGAGAAAATTGACCATGCCGATACGGTCGTTTTCGACAAGACCGGCACTCTGACCGGCGGTCGACTCGAAGTGCTGGACATTGTCACCCTTGACGACTATACATCGCGCGAACTGACGGCGGTAGCGGGGTCGGCGGAACTTCATTCCGAGCATCCGGTTGCATCGGCCATAGTCCGGTATATGCGGCGACAGCAGGTGCAGCCGTACACTATCAGAGAGGTCGAGACTTTTCCGGGGTTCGGCATCGGAGGGCACTGGGAAGGCCATTCGTTGCTGATAGGTAACAAGGCAATGATGGTCGACCGGTTTATCGAATTCGGAAAGGCACTTCCGGTGAGCGAGAAAGAGATGGATTCGGGTAGGACAGTGGCTTTTGTTGCTATCGACGGCAAAGTGGCAGGTCTGGTCGTGTTAACTGACCGACTGCGAAGTGAGGCGGCAGATGTCGTGGCAGCTCTGCGGCGGCGTTCCAAGCGTGTAATTATGCTTTCAGGGGACAATCAGAAGACGGCGGCCGGAGTGGCGAAATTGCTGGGTATAGAGCATTTTCAGGCCGAAGTGAGGCCGCAGCAGAAGAAAGTATATATTGAATCGCTTGGCCGAGCCGGTCATAAGGTCGCTATGGTGGGCGATGGCATCAATGATGCCCCGGCGCTGGCCGCAGCCGGGGTCGGCATTGCCATCGGTTCCGGCACGGACGTCGCCATCGAGGCTGCCGATGTAGTTTTAGTGCGAAGCGAACTTGGCAGTGTGCTGGATACCTTCGACATTGCCAGAGAGACCATGAAGGTGATCAAGCAGAATCTTTTCTGGGCATTCTTTTACAATATTTTAGCTATCCCGTTAGCTGCCGGAGCGTTTTATCCTCTTTTCGGATTGACACTTTCGCCCATGGTGGCTGCTGCGGCGATGGCGTTTTCATCGCTGTTCGTCGTGACGAACTCCATTCGGCTTAATCGCGCCGATTTCAGACACAATCCAAAATAGGTTGGACCGAAGCACGGAATTGTATAAATTGCAGCAACCGGGAGCAATGCAGTATATATGTTCAAATTTGATATAACCCCAAGAAGGGCTTTGGTCCTGTTCATTGCGATGGCCGTGACGCTGCTGGCCCTGGCAGTGTGGTGGATAGTGTTTATGGCCCGATTGGTGGACGAGAAGGTTCAGATGGCTATGGACCTTGGCGCCAGCCAGAGCTTTGTCGATATCGTCCACGAACAGGAAATCAGCCGGCAGATCATGGTCGGTCTGGAGGGAGTATTCATGATGCTTCTGGTGGGCTTCGGGGCCTGGCTGATATACCGTGCTCTGGTGAAAGCCGACGAGTTGAAGTACCATCAGCAGAATTTCCTCATGGCGGTGACTCACGAGCTTAAAACGCCGCTGGCTTCGATGAAGATATATCTCGATAGCCTCGAGTCATCAAAAATCCCCCCGGAGAAGAAAGCATCGATAATCCCCCGGTTAAAAATGGATGCCAATCGACTGGAGAGGCTTGTTGAAAATGTCCTTGAGGCGGGTCGTTTCGAACGAAGCGGCTTTCACCTGAGCAGGGAAGTATTCGATTTCAGCAAGCTGGTGGAGGATAGCCTGGCCGCTATCGAGAAGTACCCTTCGGATAAGCTTATCATCGTGCGCCGCGAAAATTTCGCGGAAGGCATCAAACTTTTCGGCGACCGGGCGGCTCTGAAACGCGCTCTGGAAGCTGTGCTGGAGAATTCAATAAAGTATAATGATAAGGATTCCATCGAGGTCGCTATCAATCTGAGAAGAAAAGACGGCTCTGTTTGTCTGAGCATAGCCGACAACGGTGTTGGTTTATCGAAGAAAGATGCCGCCCAGGTTTTTGACCGCTTCTTCCGTGTTGAAGCGGACATAAATCATTCTACCCCCGGCAGCGGGCTGGGACTTTACCTATGCCGCGAGATCATTAACGCCCACGGAGGCAAGATAGGCGTCAGTTCCGATGGGCCGGGCAGTGGGGCACAGTTTAACATAGAACTCAAAATCGAGACTTCCTATGAAGAGAATACTGCTGGTTGAGGACGATCCCCATCTTGCCGACGGCCTGATGATGAATCTTGAGGCTGATGGTTATGAAGTTGCTCACATTGACCACGGCCGACAGGCGCTCGATGAATTTCAGCGCGGTAATTTCGACCTGGTCCTGCTGGATATCATGCTTCCCGGAATGGATGGTCTGACAATCTGTAAAAATATCCGCTCTTCCGGCTCCACCGTGCCAATCTTGTTCATAACCGCCCGCGACCAGACCGAACAGAAGGTTGAAGGTCTTTTGGCCGGGGGTGATGACTATATCACCAAACCGTTTGATGTCGGCGAGCTTCTGGCCAGAATCCAGGGTATTTTCCGTCGCCAGGCCTGGCTTGCTTCAGGGGAGGCGGTCTCCGACAGCTTTGAGTTCGACGGTCGCAGTATAAACTTCAAGACCTATGAAGCAAAAGGTCCGGGGGGGGCGTTCAGTTTTACGCGCAAAGAGTGTATGGTTATGAAATATCTGGTGGAGCGCACAAATGAAGTTGTCAGCCGCGACCAATTACTCGATGCGGTGTGGGGATATCACATCTATCCGACTAACAGGACTATAGATAACTTTATTCTAAAGCTCCGGAAGGTGTTTGAGGACGACCCGGGCCAGCCCAAATATATCGAGACGGTGCGCGGAGCTGGATACCGGTTTACCCTAAAGCAGGCCTAAATGGGTGTAAATCAGCTTCCGGAAGGCATGGAATCGCCCTAAGTTGTTAATTTTCAGCACCTTTTGGGTGTAGATATGGGCCTAATAGTTCTTGACATATAGTTGGTATATGTTATAATATGCGCCTGCCGGAAGATCGGCTACAACTAATGTTGGCACTTGTACTTGGGTTAGGTAACATCGGCGAGCGTTACAAAAACAGCCGCCACAATCTGGGTTTCAGAGTTGTTGAGCGACTGCTTGCCCCCGATGTCCGAAACGCGAGCCGTGAATCCGGTGTATATTGCTGGTGGGAAAGACAGATCGCATCGGCGAAGATTATTCTGGCCACGCCGACAACGTATATGAATCGTTCCGGTCAGGCCGCACGTGTTCTTTTACAAGAGAATGACCTCAGTCCATCGCAGATGCTCGTTGTTGTAGACGACATCAATCTGCCGCTGGGAAAGATTAGAATCCGGACCTCGGGGTCCGATGGCGGGCACAATGGGTTGGCATCTGTGATCGAACAGTTGCAGACCGAGGATTTCCCTCGCCTGCGTTTGGGAATCGGACCGTTGCCTGACAATGAGGATCAGGTAGAATTTGTTCTGGGAGATTTCGATAAGAGCGAAACAGAGATTGTAGAGAAAATGATTATCACCGCTTCTGAGGCCGCGATCGTTGCTATCGAACAGGGGCTGGATGAGGCGATGTCAAAATATAACCAAAACCCTGCTTAGCTGGAACTGATATCCCCGGCTGGGCCGTTTAACCCTTAACCAACGTCCGTAGGGAGGATATTGAATGAACCTTTACGAGACAACATTTATCATCAACCCGCAGACTGACGACGCTACGATTGACCGTCACGTCCGCGAAATCGCAGAACTAATAACCAGTAACGATGGTCAGATCCGCTTTGAAGATCACATGGGTACCCGTCGTCTCGCCTATGAGATTCAGGGTTTGACCCAGGGCTATTATGCCAGTTTTATTTTCGAAGCCCCGATTTCGTTCATGCCGAAACTGGACCGGCATTTCAAACTGAACGAGTCGTACGTACGTTATCTGACCGTTCGCTATGAGGGAGACCTCGAGAAGTTGATGCAGCGACGGGAGGTTGCCCCGGCGGATTCTGCCGCAGTAGCGAGCGCTCCCGCACCTCAAGAGGTGGCTAAGCCTCAGGAGAGCGCAGAACCGGTGGAAGAGAAGACCGAGGAAATCCCCATTGAGGCATCCGACGACGAGCCGACGCAGGCTGCATCTTCCGAGACGGCCGATGAACCGAATGACGAGCCGGGCGAAGATAAGGAGCTATAGGCGCGTTGAAGCTGGTTTATGCCTGGCCGTGAACATTGGTCAGGTGTAATAACGTAAACAATGAATCGAGGATAAGAGACATGCCGGTAGTAAAAGGAAAAAAGATCTGCCGATTTTGTGAGAACAAGGTCAAGTATATCAACTACAAGGACGAACGCATCCTGAAGCGTTTTACCAATGAGCGGGGGAAGATTATTCCCCGGCGAATCTCGGGAAACTGCGCCATGCACCAGAGGAAGCTGACAACTGCCATCAAGCGTGGTCGGGTTCTCGCTATCGTGGCCTTTGAGAGTGAATCATACAGATAACAGAAGTATAAACGAGAACACTTCAGTAGCAGACGTGCCCGGCGGCATGGGGGTCGAGCCGTACGTGATTTTGACTGCCATGATTCTGTACCCGGTACTGGCGGGACTGGCACTGAGTTCGTTGGGCGCTGTAGCTGTGACGGCAAGTACCGTGGCGTATATGCTTTCTATTTACACCGTATATGGTATCGCGCGTTTAGCCTTTGTCGGGCGAAATTACCTGCTGTGGAGCGGGGCGGCGATGGCGTTCGTGGCCGGTTATTTCATAACCGGTACAAACGGTCTGTGGCATCTTCTGATGGCCTGGGGACTGATTTTGTTTGCCGGGCTGTTTGTCGGGCGCATGTCGGCCGCGGGAAGAAATCCATTGAGTGTCTATCTGGCCGGTCTGCTGGTGGCAGTGTTCTTTGCGGTGGCATACTATGTTCCGCAGTTTGGTCAACTAATGTCGGCCGCCTTAGCATGGTCTGAGAAGTTTATGGAAGAGATCACACAGGGACTTATCAACCTCGGATACGGGGCTGATGCTGTCCGTCAGAATCTTGAGAGTACAAAAGAAATGCTCAAGGTAGTGGTGAGATTGTTGCCCGCGATGTTGATTCTCAGCGCGGTGTTGCCGTTTACCCTGGGATACCTGATTTTTGCCTACCGTATGGGTGAGAAGGGTTATTCCCGCATGAAACTGGCGCGCTTTGAACGCTGGAAAATGCCGTTTGCGGTCATGCCGGTCGTGATTGTGGTCGTCCTGTTGAGACTTCTGAGCTCAGGAAACGTGGCGCTTGTGGCTGATAACATTCTGGCGGGTTTGGCCTTCTATTATGTTATCACCGGCTTGGCGCTAACGGAATTCTACCTGAGACGGTATCTGCCGACCTTTCTGCGGGTTATGTTTTATATCTCGTTTTTCATGTCCCAGTTTATCGGGTTGTTTTTTTCCGCTATCATGCTGCTTATCATAGCCCTGCTGGGATTCGTGGACAGCTTTCTCGATTGGAGGAAGGTTCAACAGTTGAGTTTGGAAAAGAAATAACGTATTTTATAATGTCGATTGAAAGGAAAAGTTATGAAAGTAATTCTTCGCGAGGACGTGCCGGAACTGGGTTCTGCCGGACAGACAATCGAGGTTAAGGCCGGCTACGGGCGTAACTTCCTGTTCCCGCGCAATCTGGCTATCCCGGCCACCAAGGCCAACCTGAGGGCCGTGGGCGAAATCAATAAGCAAAAAGAACTGGCTGACCGTAAACGCCGCCGCGAAGCCGAAGTCATAAAAGAACGTATCGAGAAGCTCGAATTGTCGACTGAAGTGCTTGTCGGCGAAGACGAGAAACTGTTCGGCTCGGTAACTTCGGGTGACATTGCGGAACTGCTCGAAAAAGAAAACGTTCTGGTTGATAAGAGAGCTATTTTGCTCGAGGCTCCGGTAAAAGTACTCGGTGTTTACACCGTGCCGGTCAAGATTGACAAAGATGTTACAGCTAATCTTAAGCTCTGGGTTGTCAAGAAATCGTAATTTATGAAGATGCTTGAGGCAAAGGTAGAGGGGCTTGCCCTGGATATGACCACCAACTCGCCGGTGGTTATCCTTGCCCCCGATGGACTCAATAAAGTGCTGCCGATATGGATCGGTCATGCCGAGGCCTGGGGTATTGCTATGGAACTGTCCGGAGTGAAGTCCAAGCGGCCTTTGACCTACGATTTGCTGAGAGAAGTTATCGGAACTCTGCACGCCACGGTAGAACGGGTGGAGATTACCGAACTGAAAGAGCAGACATTTTATGCCCGTATTCATCTCTCGGCGGATGGCAAGAAATACGAAATAGACGCCCGTCCCTCAGACTCTATTGCCCTGGCTCTCAAGGTCAAGGCACAGATATATGTCAACGAAGAGCTTTTCAGTATCAACGAAGATGATTCTTCTGAAAAGCCGACAATGCCAACCGACCCGGAGTCGCTGAGGGAGAGGCTCAAGAAGATAAACCCGGAAGATTTTGGGAAATATTCACTGTAAAATGTCAGCAGGCCTTTACAGGATCATTCTATCACTTATTGTCGCGGCAGTTCTGGCGTTGAATGTCGCTGCCGAGACTATCGATGACTCTCCTGAGGCAGTATCGTTATATGCCAAAGGGAAACGATTGCTCCGGGAGAAGAACTGGTTTGATGCAGCCAATGTGTTCGGAGAACTTGAGGCGCGTTTTCCGGGATCATCGAATATCGATCTCTACGTTTTCAATCGCGCCAAGGCCAGGTTCTATCTCGGCGAATACAGCGATGCTGCCGCCGGATTCAGCTACTTCATCTCGCGATTCCCTGATTCGCCGTTTCTTCCGCATGCACATTACTTTCTTGGGGATGCGCGCTATCTCCGGGGTGAAGTAAACCGGGCTATCCGGTCTTACTTGAAGGCCTATGAGCTGTCGGCGACAAAGGACCTCGACGATCTGCTGCTGGCGTCGTTGGTCGCAGCTTTTCGCAGCGCCACCTCGATTAACTTGAGCGCGGCTGATTTCAGACGACCTGCCGGCGGAGAAGGCGTGTGCCCTGATCAGACCACTGGCGGAGATTCACATTCAGCGCGGAGAACCCGGACGGGCCAATGATTTGATGGCGATTTGCGGCGAGCAGCTCAATGTTGCGGACTATTCCAGTCCCGATCAGTTGTCGGACGGAAAATTGGAAATTGCTCTCGTTCTACCGATGTCGGGTGAGATGCAGAGTTTCGGGCAGGAGATCTACAACGGGGCCGTTCTCGCGGCTGAGATATATCGAGATAACTCGGGTCGAATGTTGAAGCTGACTCCGTACGACACCAAAGGCGATCCGGTTGAAGCTGCCCGCATCGTGGGTGAATTATCCAGAACAACGACAACCGATGTTATCATAGGGCCGCTTACGAGTGATGAATCGATGGTGTCCTCAGCGGTGCTCAACTGTTCGTCGTTGCCGCTGATCGCACCTGCGGCTACTGAAGCAGGACTTACGAGACTCTCCTCAGTATCATTTCAGTTGGCTCCCAACATTGACCTTGAAGGTATAACGCTGGCAGCGTTTGCGGCACGGAACCTGGGGGCTGACTCGGTCGCCATAATTTCTTCGACTGCCGCGGACCATCTCAGGATGACACGTGCGTTTGCGGAGCATTTTGAGAAGATGGGCGGTAAGGTGGTGGCGATCGAATACTATCGTCCGCGCGACACGGATTTCGGAGCCTACATTCGGGATATCAAGGCCGTATTGATAGGTCACCATGACGATTCGACGTTTTTTATCAATGCTAACGGCGACACCCTGGATCTGGACATTATCCCGGCCAGTGTAGATTGCATTTTCGTCCCCGGTGATTCCAGACAACTCAGACAACTTCTGCCACAAATAAATTTCTATAATCTCAGCGGTCAGTATCTTGGTTCCGATGGGTGGGGCGACGAATCGGTCTATAAGCTTGGAGACAATATAACCAAGGGTGCTGTTTTCAGTTCTCCTTTTCTTGAAGGGCGCCAATCCGACCAGTATGTAAAGCTTGCGGTTTCATACGATAAACGGTATGGGAGTCGTCCTCCCAGATTGTCGGCGCTCGGGTATGATGCCGTGACGCTTGTGACGATGGCTGCCGGCGAAGGAGCGACAACTCGCGACGATATCCTCAATCGTCTTATGAGTGTATCCGGTTACGAGGGGGCCTCCGGCAGGGTCACTTTCGGTGAATACAGAGAGAATATAGAAATGCCGCTCTATCGCATTGAGTCGGGACAGGCGGTTATGCTGTCAGGTCGGCAGTCCACTACCCCGGACGATGCCGCGTCCAACGGTCCGTAGAGCGCGATATTATCAGTTCATACAGGTGGTGCCTCGTGTTACCGGGAACACTACCTCAAACCTTTAGCCCGGGATTTCATGATGGAACAAAAGAGAGTTGCCTTGAAAATGATCGTAGACGGAGTCGAGAAGGACATAACGTTTGAAGAGTTGGCGCTGTCCAACAACCTTGCCCAGGAGGCCCTGGTGCGGGTCTTGATAGAGAAGAAAATGATCGAGCCGAAAGAGTTGCTCGCGATGATGGAGACTGTCAAGAAAGAACGTTATCGTCACATCGATGACAAATAAGTGGTTTCATTGATGACCGATTCTGATCGCGCAAATCCTCAGCCCGCCGTCCCCGGCTCCGATGAAGAGGGGGAGGTTCTTCAGTGGACAACTCATCCGCTCAGACGTAAACCACTGGTTGCGGCTCTTGTCACGGTGTTTATTCTGCTGGTGGGGTTTCTGGTCTTTGTGTCCACCGAATCGAAAGCTTTCGGTACGCTCGCGCTGGTGGTGTTGTTTGCATCGCTGGCGAAATTTTATATGCCCACGAGGTATCGTCTCTCAGATGAACGCATAATGGTAAAGACGACCACCCAGACAATCTATAAGAACTGGTCGCAGTTTCGCAGCTACTACCCGGACAAGAACGGCGTTTTGTTGTCCCCTTTTTTGCAGCCGTCCCGCCTTGAGAACTTTCGGGGTATCTATCTTATTTTTGAGGCCAATCGGGAAAGTGTTATCGACTTTGTCAAAAAGAGAATCGGCCGCAGCGACAGCGGTCACTCGCATGAAGAAAAGAGTGATTGATGAGTCTGTTTAAAGGGAATCTGGGGATGCCCGATCCCGAAAAGAATGTGCTTCCGGCCGAAGAAGACGCCGTGCTGGATAAACTCGCCCGCAAGGCGGTCGAGCGCGGGATGGCGGTTCCGGCGATTCTCTTTCTGGAGTCTATCAAACCTCTCAATTTCATTGCATCGCAGGTCATGGTCTTCTTTGAGCCGATAGTACAGACCGTATTCAATATCAAAGATTATGACACTCTGCGCACCGCTCTCGAAAGACGGGAGTCCGTGGAAATTCTGCTGCTTAAAATCGAGGAGTACGATGCCGTCGCTATGTCGAGAGAAAAACGCATCAAAGTGTATATGAAGGGCATCAAGAAGGATTGGACCTGGTATCAAAAATATCTGGGCATCTTTCGTCCCAGGGTAAAAATACCGGACGAGATTCTCAATCCGCCGGAAGAGACTGAGCAGTCGTCTTCCGGGGAGAAATAGAGCTTCTCACGGCTCGTTTCCGATACAAAAATATAAGGGCGGACTCAAATTGGGTCCGCCCTTTCTGCAATAGGAGTAGAGGGAGATAGCTCCTAATGATTTATCATTTTTAATTTATGTTTCTCATAACACAGCCGAACACGATAAAGTTGCAAAAAAAGAACCGCCGTTTGGTCGCGGCGGCTCCGAGTAATGTTGGTTGCAGACTTCTGCTTAGATGTCCAGATTTCTGACGTACTGGGCGTTTTCCTGAATGAACCGGGAACGAGGCTCGGTCTCACTACCCATCAGGATGGTGAACAGGTGGTCAGCCTCGGCGGCATCATCAATAGTGACCTGAAGCAGCGTCCGCGTTTCGGGATCCATGGTAGTCTTCCAGAGTTGCTCGGCGTTCATTTCACCGAGTCCTTTGTAACGCTGTATGGATACGCCCGATGACGGCATGTTCTTCAGCAGCTTGTCCTTTTCTTCATCGTTGTAAGCATATTGCTCCGTCTTGCCGTGCTTCAAACGGAACAGGGGCGGCTGGGCAATATACATATAACCCTGGTCGATGAGATCGCGCATATACCGGAAGAAGAAGGTGAGAATCAGGGTACGTATGTGAGCGCCATCGATGTCGGCATCGGTCATGATGATAATCTTGTGGTAACGCACTCTGGACGAATCGAAATCATCGCCGACGCCGCAGCCCAGGGCGGTGATTAGCGAACGGACTTCGTTGTTGGAGAGAATTTTGTCGATTCGGGCTTTTTCCACATTGAGGATCTTTCCGCGAAGAGGCAAGATAGCCTGGTAACGTCGGTCGCGTCCCTGCTTTGCCGACCCGCCTGCCGAGTCGCCCTCGACAATATACAGTTCGCACTCCTCGGGGTCGGTTAGGGAGCAGTCGGCAAGTTTGCCGGGCAGGGCGGCTGTGTCCAGAGCGGTTTTGCGCCGGGTGAGTTCTTTGGCTTTGCGGGCGGCCTCGCGAGCCGTAGCAGCCTGCACTAACTTCTCAACAATCTTTTTTCCGACGGATGGATTCTCTTCGAGGTAAGAGCCGAGGTGGTCATTGGTGATCATCTCGACGATTCCCTTGACCTCGGAGTTGCCCAGTTTGGTCTTTGTTTGACCTTCAAACTGAGGGTCACGCACTCTGACCGATATGACAGCCGTCAACCCCTCTTTACTGTCATCGCCTACGAGACTTATGCCGTTCTTTTTGACCAGGCTGTATTTCGCTGAATAGTTGTTGATCGAACGAGTGAGCGCCGTCCTGAAACCGGTCAGGTGGGTACCGCCTTCTATGGTATTGATGTTGTTTACATAGGAGTAAACGGACTCGGAATAACCGTCGTTGTACTGCAGGGCGACTTCGACCTCGACTTCGTCGCGACTACCCTTAAAATGAATGGGTTTCTTAAAGACGGCTGTTTTGTTTTCATTGATGTATTCCACGAATGACGACAACCCGCCTTTGTAAGAAAACGAAACGGTTTTGTCAGTACGGTGATCCACGAGGTCAATTGCGAGTCCCTGGTTTAGAAAGGCCAGCTCTCTCAGGCGCGAGGCAATGATATCGAATTTGAATTCCGTTTTGCTGAAAATTTCGGAATCGGGGAAGAAACATGTTTTGGTTCCGGTTTTCTTGTGCTTGCCGGTTTTTTTCACATTCTCTTTGGGGACGCCGCGAACGTAGTCCTGCCGATAGATCTCTCCATCGCGGTAGACCTCGACCCAGCACCACTCCGACAATGCGTTGACGACCGAGACACCGACGCCGTGGAGGCCGCCCGATACTTTATAACTTTCGTGATCGAACTTTCCGCCGGCGTGCAGGGTTGTCATTACTACTTCGAGAGCGGACTTCTTTTGCTCCGGGTGAAGCTCGACCGGAATTCCCCGGCCGTTGTCGGTAACCGTGACAGAACCGTCTTTGCCGACCTCCACGAGGATTTGCGTGCAGTAACCTGCCATAGCTTCGTCGACAGAGTTGTCAACCACTTCATAGACCATGTGGTGCAGACCGCGCTGGCCGGTATCGCCGATATACATTGCGGGTCGGCGCCGTACGGCTTCCAGTCCCTGGAGAACTTTAATTGTAGTTGCGTCGTAGCTATGACCGAGGGATGCGTCTTTTTCTGTTTTGGCTTTATCGACGTTGGTCGCCATGATTATCAATCCCTTTCCTACCCTGAACCAGTCGAATTTGTTTGATCGATCCACCGTACGGGTAGCTATGAATTTCTTTAAGCAGTTCTTCCAGTCGCATCGCCAATTCCTGGCGCCATGCGGAGTCGTGAACCGCCACCGACAGGCATCCGTCCTCGTAACTTATGGCTGAGGCCTGCCTGGCAATTGACGGACCGACGATTTCGGACCAGTTGGTCACAACCATCCAGCCATCGTAATCTCCGGTCAGCCCGATCGATTTTATGACTTTCGCCAGGACACCGGATATCGCTTTCGGCCTCTTGCCGGAACCGGCGCGTCCTGTGTAAAACTGCTGAAATCTCTTGTTCATTTTATACCAATTATACTGTCGAAAAATACCCGTTTTAAAACCGTTTGGCAAGCAAAAAACGCAATCTATCTTATTGTAAATAAATAGCTTATGGCTCGTTTTCGGGGTTCAAATATGGCTGCTTGAAAAACGCAAATGAGGGGTGACGGCGAGCCGAAAGACCCGCCGCCACAGGAGTGCTGCTGTGCTCAGCAGACGAGATAGTATGAAGTCGAGGGAGTGGTCATCTTTTCTTCCTAATGCTGCCAGAACCCGATACATGCCTCGACACATGCTGCGGGTCACCATAATATTGAATGTCTCCGCTGCCCGAGACGCGGCCGGTGAGACTCTCGGAGGCAAATACCTTGACGTCTCCCGATCCACTAACTCTTACATAGGCATCCTGGGCTTCAAGGTCGCGGGTGTCAACATCGCCAGAACCTGATACTTTTATCTCAAGTTCGCCTATTTTTCCTTCGGCTCTCATATCACCTGACCCGGAAACCTGGTATTCGAATACATCCCCATTGAGTTCGTAAATCTCGACATCGCCGCTTCCTGATATCTTGACGGCTTTCAGTTCGGGAATGTGTATTTCTATCCGGCAATCGCGTCTGGAACGAAAGCTTTCGTCGCAGAATATGTCGAGAGTCTTGCCGTGCACTTTGGTTTCGACAATATCAATCAAGTTGTCATCGAAGGTGACTTTCACTTCTTGTTTCTGACCGACATACACATAGATGTCAAAGGAGCCGGAAGACTCAATTCTTGTGAACTCGCCGAGATCCCGGGTCTGGGTCACTATATCGCCGGAGCCGTCAATGCAGTCTTCTCCTCTGAGCATTTTCCAGATATTGTCCGCCGAGGCCGATGTTGCCAGTATCAGCAATATGGCCGGCAGGAATAAGATAGCCTTTATTCTCATGGCTTTTGTATGACCTCCGTCTTGATTGCTTCGTAAGCGTATGTCTTAACCTACGGCGGCCATAGTCAAAAGTTGCGGTAGTGCTAACTATTGCGAGATAAATCGAGTAATTGTCTGATCGCAGAAATTAGTCCCGGCAGACATGAAATGGGAGAATACGAGGACGTATGCGGTGCCCGTTGAATTACGAGATTCAACGGGCACTGTTTTGAGGATTTATGGTTCGTACGTAACGTACTCGACCGATTTGAGCTTTTTGCGTTTGGGGTGTTTTACCGATGGTACAAAGAAGTCCGGCCCTTCGCGCCGACGCATGCGCACGGTGTAATCCTGGCATGCCTGGCACCGGCGTATGCTTTTTATGGCTTCTTTTTTTATTCTTCTGCGTTTGGTGTGCGTGGGAGCATAAACCGGGTGCTCGACTATTTCGTAGCCCCTCTGAGGATTGTCGTCATCGATAAATTTCGCGCCCGCGATGATATCGTTGGTGCCGTCTTCGTATAAAGTAGCCCCCGGGCACTCGATGAAGACATAGCCGTCGTCTTCTCTCTCTTCGATAAATAAGCTGGTAAATTCAAGGTCTCTGGTGTTGCACTTGGGGCACAGCCTGATGCCTTTTTCCATGACGAGTCTGCGTCCGCAGTGAATGCAGGTATTGTCGCTTTGCATAACGTACCGCCTCCGTTTGTTCCCCGGCATCCTTTTGTTTAGCGAGGAAAATCCTGTGGATTAGTTTCACTGATTTACAATGCAAGGATGTTGCCGAATGGAAGGTCTTGGCGTAAGACGCTATTATACATAACGATAGGGCCCGCATCGACTGGCGAGCGGGCCCGGAGTATGTCTTCAATTATGGGATTTTATAGACAGGTATGGGCTTATCCCTTGAACAACAAGAACAGGGAACAGAAGGTCACCGTGACCGGAAGAAGCGCCGGGAAAGAATAGGGTACAAAGAACGTGCCGAGAAAAGCCAGAGCTACCGACGGGATAACCACGTACTTGAGAGTCGAGAAAGTAATCTTTGCCAGTTTAGCCACTATGAGCAGCACTATCGCTGCTAAGACGATGTAAGCAGCGTACAGGCCGTTTTGCCCAAAGTGTTCCACGATGAGACGCTGAACCGAGCCAATTACACCGGAGTATTCATCCACTCTCCGGGCGGCGTCATCGGCAATCGCCTTCGCTTGAGCTAATAGACTACCATTCGACATTTTGGTCCTCTTCCAGCGGCTCTATCATCAGGGAAGATTCCCCGACGCGGGTGAGCCCTTCCATCCTGGTGGTCAGGAAGTTCTTAGAGGTAATCCACTTGTGGGAGAGATCGAGTATTTCTTCCTGATTGACATCGGTTTCCCAGTCGAGTATAACCTGATCTATTTTGCGATCATCAATCTCCACATCATCCATGGTGAGAACAAACTTCACTTTCATAACGTACCGTCCTGCTGAAGTGTTTTCAAACTGTTCACCCGGACAAATTGCAAGACCAATGCCATCATCGGGCCATCGGCCGACCGGTATTTTTAAGTCGTCGATTAGCAATGAGTTAACTAGATAATTGTATGGCAATTGAACAGGTTGGAAGGTTTTTCCCGGGGTTTTCAGGGCGGTATTTTAGTGGCTGCGGCCAATAGTATGTTGGCCGATAAAAAACCCCGGCGCCAGGTGAGGACGCCGGAGATTCGTATTACACACATTTTTTTCTGTACAGCCTCAATCGTGCCGTCCTCAAATTGAGAGGCCGGGTGAATTAAGGGTGTACTAATCGGCTTAAGAGTTTCTTCTCGAAGATGCCCACGCCCGTCTCGAATTCCTTGAGACCGCAGTGGGCAGCACTCCACATATTAGCATCCCTCCATGTTTAAGGTTCCCTCGAGCAGTCTGAACTAAAGACGGTGAGGAACTGCTAAAAACGCAAAATTATCTTTTTCAGGCGGTCTTGATACGGTGAGGGGTAATTGTAATGAGGCGCGTATCTGAGGTTTTCTATCACCAAAAGTATATCGGCCGGCTTGGCGGTTGTCAAGGGCAAAGGGCTAAGAAGCTGTCTCAAAAGGCCGTTGACATCGGACGCTATCGAGGTCGATGGTGAGATACAAGTCGTTGCCGGCTGGAAGGCTCTGGTGTTGGCGGTGTTTTTCGGCTACATATAACTTGCCGTTTGGTCTATATTTACCGTAAAATTATAATTCCCCTACCTAAAGTATTGTGGGGTTAAACCGATAACTCTAAACGTATGGATCAGGACTTCCTAATTCAGGATATAACCAGAGCTGAGCGCGATGAGCATGCCAGCAAGGTGGTACACCAAAAAGAGCGTAAGCCGCTCTGGCGTGAATACCTTGAAACGGCCATTATCGCACTCGTTGCCGCACTCGTTCTGCGCATATTCGTTGTGTCCGCCTACCGGGTCAGTTCGGCCTCGATGGAAGATTGTCTTTTCGAAGGCGATTATATTTTCGTCAACAAGCTGGCCTATGATTTCGGCAGTGAGCCGAGAGTAGGGGATATCATTGTGTTCAAGTATCCCAACAATCCGGAGAAAGAATACATCAAGCGAATAGTGGCGCTGGAAACCCAGGTGGTGCAGGTAGCCGATAAGATTGTCTATGTCGACGACGAGGTCGCCATGATACCGCCCCATTGCAAGCACATCGACAAACGGATTATTCCCGGAGATTTGTCTTTCAGGGATAATTTCGGGCCGTATGAAGTGCCGATGGACGGATATTTCGTGATGGGCGACAATCGCGACGACAGTCGTGACAGCCGGTTCTGGGGTGAAGTGCCCCGCGAGAACATTGTCGGCAAAGCTGTCTTTGTGTACTGGTCATGGACGCCCGATGCCGGCGCCCCCGGATGGGAGTTCCCATACATAGTCGATGCCATCTCATGGGTGGGTTTCGGGTTGTTCAACTTCCCGTCGCACATCCGCTGGGAGCGGCTCGGCACCTCATTGTAATCGATGTCTTTTTCTGTTTATTTACATTTCCCTTTCTGCAAGAACCGTTGCTCTTATTGTGATTTCTACAAAGAGCTGTATGAACCATCGCATGAGTCCCGCTTTTTCAAGGCGCTCGAAATTGAAACAAGGCTCGCCCTGGAGCAACTTCCGGAGAGAGGCCGAACAATAAGCACGATTTTTATCGGTGGCGGGACGCCATCGCTTGTGAATCTCGACCGGCTGAAACACTGGCTCGATCTGTTGCGGCATGAGTGTTCCTTTGCCAATGATCTCGAGTTTTCGATTGAATCTAACCCGGAGTCGATAAGCCTTGAGAATATGGAGGCCTTCAAGCAACTGGGCGTGAACCGTCCGGTGTTCGGCATTCAATCGTTCAATCAGAAACTTCTCAAAGTGCTGGGGCGCGAACACAATCCGCACGATAGTCATCGGGCGATCTACTACGCCAATGCTCTTGGCTTCAAAAATTTCGGTGTCGACCTGATTTTCGGTCTGCCGGACCAGACGAGCCGGATGCTCTCGGACGATTTGGACCAAATTATTGATCTGGAGCCGCCGCATATATCGTTTTATCAGCTAACGGTTGAACCGGGAACGCCGCTTGCCAAAATGGTCAGCGAGGGAGCGGTGAAAATGCCGGACCAGGAACTCACGCTGGCAATGTACCGGGGAGGATGCGAACAGCTCAGCAAAGCGGGGTACGTTCGCTACGAGGTATCATCGTTTGCCAAACCGGGATTCGAGTGCCGTCATAATTTGCAGTACTGGCTGGGGGGTGACTATCTCGGGTTGGGACCATCGGCGCATTCTTTTATCGGTGGCACACGATTCATGAACCGTTCGAGTCTTCATGAGTATATCGATGTTCTCTCCGGCGGTGAACCTTCCGCGCGAGATCGACGAGTCCGGTCCTGAGCAGCGGATGACCGAGGCTATCATGCTCGGTTTGCGAATGAGCCGGGGGATAGACCGATCGGAATTTTTGGAGCGGTTCGGGGTGGCACTGGAGACGAGATTGGATCGTCAGCAGTACGACATGCTGGTTGAATCCGGTCATTTGATTCCTGACAAGGGGAAGCTTCGTCTTTCCGATGAGGGCATCCTGCTCGCCGATGAGATCACGCGTCGGTTGATTGAGTAACCTCACGCCGTGGCGTGAGCCTACCAACACGTTGTACCCCGCCCAACGGGTGGGCTTGATTTGAACCTGCTCAACAATACCGGACAAGTGTTCACCGATGTAGTTCCCACCTGCCGCTGACGCTTTACGTGGGGCACCGCGTCGTTTCAAAAAAACGTTGTTCGGCAAATCAAACTATCTATATTGACTCCATATGAATCCAGAGAAATATCCATACTTTATGGCGATGGCGCTGCGTGAGGCACAGGAAGCGTTCGAAAAAGGTGAGGTTCCGGTCGGGGCAGTCGTCGTGTTCGAGGATCGCGTGATCGGACGGGGTTTTAATCAGACCGAGAGCTTTCACGATGCTACCTCGCATGCCGAGATAATCGCCCTTTCGGCGGCGTACAACCATTTCGGCGACTGGCGGCTGGAGAACTGTATTCTGTTCTCGACGCTGGAGCCGTGCGCGATGTGCGCCGGGGCGGCTATTTTGTCGCGAATCAAGACGATCGTGTTCGGCGCCCACGACCCGAAATTCGGCGCCTGCGGCTCGATTTTTAATCTTCCCACGGACAAAAGGCTGAACCATAATATCGAAATAGTCAGCGGCGTCATGGCCGATGAAGTGGCCGGGCTGATGAAAGATTTTTTCCGGCAAGTTAGAAATAACAAGGAGAATATCAATTGATAGTGTGGGACGAAAAGAAGCTGGCCTGGTGGAAAACGATCAAGTTGATGGCTATGGCTTTTCTGGTAGTCGCACCGGTCATATACCTGGCGGTAGCATACTTCGTGGAGATGCCGGGGCAGCAGGGCGGGCAGATACAGATGATGCTCTATATTCTTTTGATTGTTGCTATCGTCGACCCGGCCTTGGCGAAATTTATCGAACGGTTTCAGATCAGCAGCTACCGGGGCAGCAAACAGACGAAAATGACGCCGGATAATTTGTTCTTCACGCTCAGCATTATCAAGTTTGCATTCGTTGAGATGAGCTATATTTTCGGGCTGGTGGTTTATTTCGTGTCGGGCGACCGGACATCCATGCTTTACTTTTACCCGATCGGTATCGCGTGGAGTTTTGTGTACTGGCCGAAAAAGTCGACTTATGAAAATTTTATTCAAAGGATAGAATCCAATGTCCCCTATACTGGATGATGAATATGATCTCAACCGGATCATTATCAAGCCGCTATATTTTGGCCTGGTGGTCAATGTTTTAGTCCCCATGGGGCTGCTCCTGGCCGCCTATTATCTCGATCAAAACCAGACCTGGTACAACCGTATCGGCGATGACGCCAATCTGCTGTTTTATGCCATTATCGCGGTTTCGGTGGCGCAGGCGGCGGTGGCTTTGTGGTGGCGCAGCAAGATGATGACGCAGCCGATGGTGAGCTCCGAGGCTACATTCGAGGACGACCTGGTGCATTCGCTGGTGATGCGCTCGAAGCCGATTTTTTACCTCATTGCGCTGATAGCGGTTTGGGGTTTTCTCTATTTCTATTTTACGGCTCGATTCGAAGAGACCCTGATGATTGCGCTCTTTTCGTTTGTGGTTTTCCAGGTGGTGCGCCCCCGGTTCGGGTTCGTGCGCAAGCTGATCGTGGCGCAGAAAGAACTGGTCAAGAAGGGTGTTGTGATTCCAAGGTGATGCGGCCGGGGGCCGGTTTTTCTCTTGTATTGTCCTGTCTTTCATAAGATTGCCGCAGTTTGGCTTCGTTTCCCAGGCTTTCATTGTTGCGTTGGGTCTTGGACCCCGTTAGGGGGTGGTGACCCGACGCAGACGATATCGCTGACCGTCAGGTCACACGCCCTCAAGAGGTCGCAAGACCTGACGGAACGAGAGTTGGTGGCATCTGGCACAACCTGTCGCGTTTGATAAATCAAACGACTACGGTCATGCCCTGAAAATCTGGCATAATTACATATTCTCATTTCATTTACACCGATTTGGCTTCGTTTCCCATGCTTTCATTGTTGCGTTGGGTCTTGGACCCCGTTAGGGGGTGGTGACCCGACGCAGACGATATCGCTGACCGTCAGGTCACACGCCCTCAAGAGGTCGCAAGACCTGGCGGAACGAGAGTTGGTGGCATCTGGCACAACCCGTCGCGTTTGATCGATCAAATGCCTACGGTTGTTTCCTGAAAATCTGGCATAATTACATATTCTCATTTCACTTACACGGATTTGGGTTCGTTTCCCATGCTTTCATTGTTGCGTTGGGTCTTGGACCCCGTTAGGGGGTGGTGACCCGACGCAGACGATATCGCTGACCGTCAGGTCACACGCCCTTAAGAGGTCGCAAGACCTGACGGAACGAGAGTTGGTGGCATCTGGCACAACCTGTCGCGTTTGATAAATCAAACGACTACGGTCATGCCCTGAAAATCTGGCATAATTACATATTCTCATTTCACTTACACGGATTTGGGTTCGTTTCCCATGTTTTCATGGTTTTTACCCTTCTGCTCATGGTAGGCTCACGCCGCGGCGTGAGCCTACCAACGCAGACATCCATGTCAGGCCCAAAGCAAGTTTGAGCCTGCCACCCGGACCGTTTGTGGGCGGCAGATGCCCTCATCTGCCCCATTATGAATATGACGTGGGAGCGGTGGTCAGCTGTGGTTTTGTAGGGAAATTGCGGGATAAGAAAACCCCCCTATCCCCCCTTATCAGGGGGGAAAGAAAGAGGGCGCAAACCGGGCAGATAGGTAACAGTTTAGACCGGGGACATAGGTAACAGGTGAATATTGAGATAGTGTTCAGCAGGTTGTCGTTTTCGGTTTTAGACATTGAGTCTTTACAAACGGTCGAAATTTCGTACATTTACCTCGGCCTGCAAGCAGCGGGTCGACGACATATTGTGGGCGGCAGATGCCCTCATCTGCCCCTTATATCGATATCGGAGAGGTGGCTGAGTGGTCGAAAGCGGCGGTCTCGAAAACCGTTGTACCTTCGGGTACCTAGGGTTCGAATCCCTACCTCTCCGCATGCTTAGCATGATTTGAGCTTCGCCCGCGTCGGGCGGGTGAGCACATTCGGGGAGATCAGGATTGACTTAATGAGCCGAGTGGTTGTTCAAGAGAGTGTTCTGCGCTGGGCACTAGAGCGTTCCAATAAAAAGCTTGAGGATATTCAAGGCAAGTTTCCCAAGGTCAGCGAATGGATTGCGGGTGAGAGTCGGCCAACGCTTCGCCAACTGGAAAGATTCGCCAAGGCCACTCTGACACCTTTTGGGTTATTTTTTTCTAAGAGAACCGCCACGCGAGCGTCTTCCCATTCCTCATTTCAGAACCGTTGATGAAGAAGAATCGATTGCTCCCAGCCCAGACCTAATAGAGTCCATTCAGTCTATGCAGCGTCGTCAGGCTTGGATGCGGGAGTACTTACTGGAGGAGGGGCACGAAGCTCTGTCCTTCGTTGGTTCGGCCACACGACGCCAGCAGACCGGAAAGATTGCGGAGTTGATGCGTACAGCACTAGGAATTGATACAGGTTGGGCCGCTAGGTATGGGACATGGACGGATGCGTTAAGGGGACTTCAAAAGAGAATGGAATCGATCGGCATCTTGGTTGTTGTAAACGGGGTGGTCGGCAATAACACACATCGCAAGCTTGATCCTGGTGAATTTCGTGGGTTTGTTCTAGTCGATAATTACGCACCACTCGTTTTCGTGAATGGCGCCGATAGCAAGGCTGCCCAGATGTTTACACTGGGACATGAATTGGCGCATATCTTCTTTGGTCGAATGTGCTTCCTTCGATTTGCGGCGTCTTCAGCCAGCCGACGAACCTGTAGAGCTTGCGTGCAACCGCGTCGCTGCAGAGTTTCTTGTACCAAGCGAGGCGCTAAGAAACTCTTGGCCAGAAATTAGAGATCTCTCGCAGCCGTTTTCAGGCGATTGCGCGTCGAGTTCACAGGTGAGCGTTCTACGTTGCAGCGAGGAGGGCTCTGGACCTGGAGTTGATATCACGCAGTGAATTCTTCGACTTCTATCAGAGAATATCAGCAGTACGATCGTAGCAAAAGACAGGATAAAGGGTCTGATGGCGGGGACTTTCATGCGAACCAAGATCTACGTGTTGGACGGCGCTTTGGCCTATCGGCTTTTTAAGGCCGTGGGGGAGGGTAGGCTGCTGTATTCAGAGGCCTACCGTATCTAGACGGGGCTATACGGAAGAACCTTCGACAACTACCCAGACTCATTTGGCGGGGAGAAGTGTGCGTTGACTATGTCAAGTTTAAGATGTTCTATATGTCTGTTCTATGGCGGGCCAGCGTATGAAAGCTCTCCTTCTTTTCGGCCGTCAACCTAGGTCTACATGAAGAGAGAATTAGAGAAATGATTTTGGGGGGAACACCAGGCAAGTGGTTCGAGTACGGATGTCTGCTGACATTGACATTGGACGGGAAAGAGCCTTTGGATATTGATCAGTAGCCCTGATGTGATAAGAATCGAAAACCATCTCTGCTATCGCTTCATGATGGGCGGTTTTCGATGGGTCTCGTAGTTCTCTCCCAGTGGGCGGGCCAGATTCAGCCCGTTTTTCGTGTCGGAGGATGGTCGGTTTACCGTATTTATGGAAGATGCAGGAGATCCGGATCGCTGATGAAAGGGATCGACAAGACGCGGCATCGCGTTCGAGATGTTCTAAGGATAGCTAAACGCAGAGGATTCACTGACAACGCCTAGTATTGTCTCTCTATAAACAATGGGAAGGTGATTCGAGCGTGGGAAACAATAACGACTGCGATTTGATCAAAGGTTACTTGAAGGATATCGTAAAGCTAAGGTGCCCGAATATCTCTCTACAAGTTCCGAATTTGGGATAAGGAAGCGGATCCGCAAGGTTATCAGAGAAGAATTGTCACTGATCAGGTCGTATGGTTTGCCTCGCCCACATCCTTCAACGATCCCTTTGATTGCAGGATTCCGTATAGGTACGACAAGATGCCCGAGGAAGATTTGTTTAAGCGCGTTTACGCATTAGGTAGGAAGTGGCACCCCGAGTGGGATGAAAGGGAGGTCTGCAGACGAAGCGAGCCTAGTGCTGCGAACCAGACCCCATTTTCTGCGAGCGATACAAGGAAAGTGCGAGGCAATGCAATGGAAGAGTTCGGCGGCCAGCTAGCCAAAAAGTGCGGAATACTGTCGTTGGCGGGTGATTGCAGGAACACGCTGCTTGGTCCCATTACGCGGACTCACATAGGGGAGTTTGTGTAGAGCTTGATGGGCATCTACTCGCAGCTCAAATGATGGACCTCTTACGAACGGATGACCATGCCGTGGACTTTGAGGCGGTTCAGTATCGGGAAGATGCACCGTTACTGATTCAGTCCGCGATCCAGACCTGGACCTCGATAGATATTTGAGGATTTTTACTGTTAAGTCGAGCGATTTGGTCCTATGAGAAGGAGTATCGATTCATTTATCTAGAACACACAGCGCTTTCGCGTTACATTTCAAAGTGACAATCAAGCGTGTCATATTAGGATGGGACGTGTCAGAAGAGGCTAGAGAGGGATATCATCTCGACGGTGCGAAGTCATCTTCCTACAAACACCGGATATGGCGAGCATACAGATCTACCGTGGAATTCAAACTCAAGTTTCAGAAGACTGTTGACAGGTCTTTGTAGTGTTGGACCCGGTAGTGGTTCCGACGTAAAGTGATTTTTTCAGGGGTGAGAGACTGTCGAAACCTCCCCGCTGAGGCGAGGACCCTGACAGGTCCGGCATGGGCGGATTGGGAAACAGGGGGTTCGACCTACCAAGGCTGTGTCATGGCAAAAGGAGGCTCATATGGTTCCCGGACTGAGTTCCAACAGTCAAGTCGAAGAAAACAAAACGACCGTTAGGCGGATGCTGGAACGCCTGAACGCGGGAGACATCGCGGGATTCACCGATGCCCTCGCGGAAAACTATATCCGTCACTGTCAATCGATGCCGCGCCGACCTCCAGGAGATTCGTGGCCGGGATGCGATGCACCAATGGCTCGTTTCGAATCAGGCAACTTTCCCGGACTATTGCGAAGAACTCGAGTCTCTGATGGGCGAAGGTGACTTCGTGGCGTGGCGGTCAAGAGGAGCGGGCACTCAACGAGGAGCGCTCGGGCCATTCCCTGCCACAGGCAAGCGCATGGATGTCGTGATCATGGGCGTGCATCGTTTTGAAGCAGGACTTGTCGTCGAGACATGGACGTCGTGGGACAATCTTGCCGTCCTGATGCAGCTTGAGTTGCTGCCCGGCGTGTAGCGTTACAGAGAAGGATGTCGGGGTTCTCGAAATTGTATCTTTTTTGGAATCGGAACCCGACCTACGGCTACCACGAGACATCTTCCCCACAACAACCTATTATCTAATATATCCTTACGGTTAAACCGTAAGCCCATCAGCCTTTCGGCGAGATCAATGGTTCCTCGGTGCGCCGCCAATCCGTCGTAAAGATTAACAGGGATGATTCCGATTAATCATAGAAACGGGGAGAAAACCTACGGCATCAATGGCAGACTCAATCAATCCTCGTACGACTCTGCGGCAGAACCAGCCTCGTTCTGCCGGCGTGAGACAAACTAAAGGAAAGGAGAGTAGTTGTGCCAAGTTATGTTATCGGTCAGTATGTCGGCGGACTAATCATCACCTATTTGCTGACGAGAGTGGTCCGGAAAGTAGCCAGGAAACATACGAAGGAAAAGACCATCTCAGTGGCAACGTTCCTGGTGAGTTCCTTGATTATTCTGGCAATCACGTCGCTAACTATGGGCGTGAGTCAGGCAACCGCTATATACCTGCCGTGCTTGTTGCTGTGGTTTGTAATTGACCTGCTGCGTTCGAAGAATGAACCGCAGACAAGCAATCGAAATGCCGCCGGTCGCGCGAACCGCGGACGTGATACGCTAAAGAATACGACCGAGTAAAAGTTGGTGCGAGTTGACCATTTCGTTCGCCCGGACAGCGGGGGCCCTCTGACGGGCAGAAGTCAACCAGGGACGGTCTTGTTGCCAGCGTGGAATCCCACAGTCCGCCATAGGCGGATGGGGCTCGCATAATTCGACTTGCTGGATTCCTGCGTTCGCAGGACATGCTGCGGCGCAGGGAATGACTTAGAGGGGCAGGAATGACTTAGTGGGGCCTCTCAACTATTTCCATTAAATTGGAACACGGACCATATCGGTCGGTGTTATAGACGCTACATTAGTGAAACAAAATCGTAACACAATTTCTGAGAGGCAGAACAGATGAGACAAGTCTTAGTATTACTTGCAGTTATAGTATTCGGCGCCGTTACGGCCCAGGCCCATTGCGGGTCATGCGGAGTAGGTGAAGACCATTCCAAGACCGAAACCAAGGTCGAAAAAGCCAGCACGTCCATGAAAACAATGGACAAGATGGATAAGATGAAGAAAATGACCATAGTCGAAACAGCCGCCGGAAACGCGGATTTCTCGATTCTGGTTCAGGCTGTCAAGGCGGCCGGTTTAGAGTCGGCGCTCAGTGGCGAAGGTCCGTTCACGGTGTTCGCTCCGACCAACAAAGCTTTTGAGGCGCTCCCGAAAGGCGAACTCGAATCACTTTTGAAAGACAAAGAGAAACTCGCATCGATTCTCACCTACCATGTTCTTCAGGGCAAAGTCAATGCCGAGCAGGTGGTCGGTCTGGATAAGGCGACGACTCTCAACGGTCAGGAAGTGATGATTAAGAAAAAAGACAACGGCGTGAATATCAATGACGCTTCGGTTGTAGCGACTGATATAGAGTGCTCCAACGGCGTGATTCATGTTATCGACAAGGTTATTTTGCCGAAGTCGAAAAGCTAACAAACTGTCATACTAGTATGGGAAGCGGCCGGTTTTTGAACCGGTCGCTTTTTTTGTGTCCGCGCGGAGGTGTTGGTGACCTCAGGAAGCCAAGCACGACTGGATTCCTGTCCGCCATCGGCGGACTCGGAAGCGTTCGCCGGAATGACTTAACAGGCAATTCGCAGCAATTCGCAGTCAATTCGTCGGCGGGCACTACAGCGCGCCTTCGCGGCGCATGATTACACGGATCGGTTCGTTGTCGGCGTAGACCTGCCACTGCCTCACTTTGTCACCATCGATCACCGCCCGCCATGCCGCGGGGACTTTCCAGAAATTTTCCTTTTTCAGAGTGCCATCGGATGAAAACGTTCCAAAGGCCATTCCTAACATCGCTACCACGTTGCCCGATTCGAAGATTTCGGTAATCTCGATAGCGTAGTCGGGGACCATGGTGTAATAGCCGCGCCAACCATCGCGCATTCGCTCCCTTCCCGATACGGTTGTCCCCATGCCATCGATAAAGGTGTGATCTTCGGTCATCAGCTCGTGGAGCGCGTCTACATCGCGGCTTCCGATAGCCTCGGCGAATTTAGTCGCGACCTGTTTTGGGGTCATCGCTTTTCCTCCTCTGAGATTGAGTAACCTGTTTTATAGGTAAGGTATTTTAGGATTTCGGGTCAAGAGTGGATTCCGGGGGGCTTATGCTTCGCAATATTTCGGGAACTGAGTGAAACAAGTTGTCGGGAAATTTGTTATAGGGTTTAGGGTGGGGTTAGTTTAGATAACCATTTTTCTGGCGGGGGCGCCGAAGCAGGTCAAGAAAAGTCTTAGTATATCAGCTTTCATACGGATCACATGGACACTACCTGTCGCCTCAATAGCGAGCGGGGCAGGTGAACAAACCAAGAGGGGTAAAGAATGACAGTTTCGAGCGCATTGCTTAGAACGATTTTGTTGGGGACAGTCTTTATGTTCCTGGCAGTACCGGTTTTTGGTCAGCGCGATGATGTGAAGACTTCTTTGTTCAAAGACGTCGACTCAGTCATGACGATGGCCAAGAACGCGGATGCGGAGATATTGACGCCCAAGAATTTCGGCGAGGCCAGGAGTCTCTATATTGAGGCCTCGAATGATTTTCAGAAGGGCAAAAACCTTGACGATATCAGAAAAAAAATCAACAGGTCGGTTTCAATTTTTCAACAGTGTCTGGAGTCAACAAAGTTGGCCAAAGTGACTTTTGCGACGAACCTTGGTGACCGCTCTGATGCTCTTTCGGCGGAATCGCCCAACTTTGCACCGAGGACCTGGGCGGATGCGGAGTTGAAGTTTAGAGAAGCGGCAACGAAACTTGAGGACGGGGATGTGAAATCGGCCCAGCGGAAAGCGCGAGAGGCCAGTGACATGTATCGGGCTGCCGAACTCGAGGCGATTCGCACAGCATATTTGACAGAGACATGGAACCTTCTCAAGCAGGCCAAGAAAATGAAGGTGGGCGATGAAGCCCCCAAGACTCTGGCGAATGCCGAGGAGTTGCTCAACCGGGCGGAGGCCGGTCTTGCCAAAGACCGCTATGATACCGATTTGCCCAGAAGCCTTGCTCAGCAGGCCAAACACCAGGCGCAACATGCGATATATCTGTCGAATACGATTCGCCAACTGAAGAAAGATAAGCAGAGTTTTGAGGATGTGTTCCTGATGTCCGAAGAGCCGCTCCGGGCGATCGCCTCCAATCTTGACATGGCCGTTTATTTTGATGAGGGCATGGACAAGGTAACTGGTCAGATTGTTGAAAGCATCTCGCATCTTCAGGATTCAAGCAGCCGCTTGGGTCAGAATCTGACTGACAAAAATCAGGAGCTTGCGAATCTCGATGGCCGGGTGAAAGAACTCCAGCAGCAACTGGGCGATTACAATCTGGAGAAGACGGCTCTTACCGAAGAGATGGAAGCTCAGGCGATGATACGCCAGAAGTTCGCGACAGTGGAGAAAGCTTTTGATCCCGAGGAGGCCAGGGTCTTGCGCGAAGGTAAGGACGTTATTGTCCGGCTGACCGGGTTGACTTTCAACGTTGGGAAATCGGATATTGAGCCTCAGTATTTTGGTCTCTTGACGAAAGTGCGGCAGTCGATAAGTCTGTTCCCCGGTTCGAAAGTTACCGTGCAGGGTCATACGGACTCATACGGCAGTGATGAGACGAATACCATCCTTTCGCAGCATCGGGCCAACTCTATCAGATCCTATCTAATGGCTAACATGAACCTGAACGATTCGCAGATAGAGGCGGTAGGATTGGGCGAAACGCGGCCGATAGCCAGCAACGAAACACCCGAGGGGCGTTCGAAAAATCGACGGATCGATATCGTGATTCATCCGCAATAGCCCGCGACTCATATTAGCTCAGAAGCAGGTCGAGACCTTTGACCCATGGAGGGGGAAGAGGTTTCGGCCCTTTTTTGTGTATGTGGGGGCGTGCGTGAGGCAGAGGGCCAAAAAAAACCGGGGGCCGCACCGCAGTCCCCGGTTTATATCCAATTGTATCTGACAGGAAGCTACTGATTACGGCTGCACGTGCGGTATTTTCTTGACTACGCACTCGCAATAGTTGCCGGCAAAGTCGAGGTCAAACCAGGACGTGCTGATATATTCATCGCCCAGCCATATGGTTCTTATTTCGTATTCGTTGTAGCACTCATATAAGAAACCTATAGAGCCGACTTCGCACTTGAAAGTGCAGTCACCCACCTCAAGGCAGTGATACCAGTTGAAATATTCTGAAATGACAATATAGTCGCCGTAGTAAAGAGTATCGACGAGATACGGATGCACGGGCTGACGGCCGACCGACGGCCCGGCGACAACATCGTTGTTTTCAAAGACAGTAGAGGCGAACATGGCGGCAAACACCACCAGCAGAGCCACTCCTAAAACGGTAATTCTTCTCACAGGAAAACATCCTCTCGCTGAGCTCACTTGTTGTGATTGTTTGGTCCGCGATAAGCCGCTAATAGGAACGCGGGCGGACCGTTGATTCCAGTGTGACAAGAGTATTCACCCCAATGGCACTACTATTGGAGTGAACAATTAAAGATAATCATATCCTTATGTTTGTCAATAAGTTTTCGATAGTCGGAATCCGGCGGGGAGAACTTTCACAGTGTTAACTCGTACAAAAGAGCATAGTATGAGAACTTCGGAATTGCCCAAATTCAACGGATTTTGTAAAGAGACGCTTGACTTTCTCAAGAATCTTGCGGCCAACAACTCCAAGCCCTGGTTCGAGCAACATCGAAGTGACTACGAAACCCATCTTATGCAGCCGTTGAGGGCGCTGGTTGTGGAGTTGGGGGGTTTTATGATGTCGCTTGATCCGTATATCGAGACCACGCCGGCTGTCAATAAGACAATTTCTAAAATTTATCGCGATACGCGGTTTTCGAAGAATAAGTCGCTGTTTAAGAACAACATCTGGATTACGTTCAAACGTCCCGCGAAGGATTGGAAAGATGCGCCGGCCTATTTTTTCGAATTGTCTCCGGATTGGTACCGGTACGGGATGGGATTTTACAGCGCAACGCCAGAGACCATGCGGAGGTTTCGTGAGGCGATCGATACCAAACCAAAAGAGTTCGCTAAAGCTATCGCGTTTTATGACAAGCAGAAGGCGTTTACGGTTGAGGGTGAAAAATACCGCAAGATTTTTGACCCGGAAAGGCCCGGAAAGATCAATTTATGGTATCAGAAGCGTAACTTGTATCTGGTTTGTAACAGGAAGATTAACCAGCGGCTCTTTAAGCGTAAGATTGCCGATGATCTGGCAGAAAGTTTCGCAATGCTGGGTCCTCTTTATCATTTTTTATGGGAGATGAAATCGGGGAAGGTTGGGAATTGCCGATTTTAATGAATGCGCGGCGGATTTTTTAGTATATTGAAAAAAGAGGTGTCGATCATGTTTTGTCCAAAATGTCGATATGAGTATCAAGCGAGCGTTAAGACTTGTCCCGATTGTAATGAACCTCTGGTAGAATTTTTACCTGCTGACGAGCAGGGGGACGACGAACGATACAAGGACTGGGTACAACTTGCCCGGCTGACCTCGCAACCATCGGCTGAGATGCTCCTGGAGGTGCTTCGCGAAAAAGAAATTCCATCGGTGATACTTTCCGGGGCGGGCCATTTTGGTCAGACCGGTCAGATGGGGCCGAGTTCGTTTCGTCCCATAGACGGCGCTTTTTCGCTGATGGTTCCGCGTGATTTTGTGGTTGATGCCGATCGGGAGGGAGAGGCTGTTCTGGGCGAAGAATGGAAGCGTTCCAGATTAGTTGATATAGGGGAAAAGTGACTCTGAGAACGGGGAGTTTCACGCAAAAAAAACGGCTGTTTCGGAAGCTGGTTGACTTTCCTGTGAGGAGAAGTCAGTCAACGACTGGGCTGCGACGCCCCTCCCCGCGAGGCGCCGCCACCACTGTACATCCCGAAACAAGCCGTCGTCACAATTATAGTTTGCCATGTAAGCCAAATATTACAGAGTATTTATGTGTCCGGGGTCCGGGGCAATTGGCAGTTGCCTTGACATTGAGCACGGTCGCGTTATATTTCGTATAAGTTATTGTCTGCAGGAAAGTAAGGAATGGGCGAAGACCTACAATCTCTATTGACCAGGGCGAAAGAGGGGGATAAGACCGCCGAAACGGGGATTTTCGAATATCTTCGCGTAAGATTTGTCCTTCTGGCCAAACGAAGGATTGGAAGCGAGTATTGCGAAGATATTGCCCAGGAGGCCTGTATAACAGTGTTGGAGAAGCTGAAAACAGATGCTCCATCGGAAATGTTTGAGGCCTGGGCGTACCGCATACTCCGCAATAAAATCGGTAACTTTATGCAGAGTAATAGTTTGCGGCAGAAAACGATGATACACTCGGAACACATGGATTATCTGGAAAGGCCGTCGGTGGAGGAGCCGGACCCGATATTGAGGCGTCGGCTAATGGATTGCTTGAAGAAGCTTGTTAAATCTTATCCACGATATGCCCGGGTGCTGAATTTCACCCACCAGGGATACGACACCGACGAGATTTGCCGGAGGATGGAACTGAAGTCAAATCATCTGTACGTTATGCTGAATCGCGGCCGCAGAATGCTCGGCGATTGTCTTAGTGGAGGAGACACGAAATGAGTGAGGTAAAGTGTACGGATAAAGTGGTGGGGGAACTCAAACATGCTTACGAATTGGGGGCGTTGTCAGTTGAGGATACCGAGAGGTTCGAAATACACATGCTGGAATGCCAGAGCTGTTTTGAGAGTGTCAGGGGGTTTGAGCAAGCGGCGAATATGATGCGCACCGATATGGAGATCCGTCAGGATATACGGATGGCCGTCGATGGCTTATCGCGACGGAAATCGTGGGCGACCAGTTTGCTTCAGTACCTCTGGCCCCAGACGCCGCTGGTGTTCAAACCGGCGGTGGCGTTTTTTGTGATGGCGCTTTTGATTTATCCGGCCTATCTGGGAATGAGGGGTTCGGATGATTCGGGTATGCGTCAGATTCAATCGATAAGCTTGATTCCGACGCGCGCATCGATGGGTGCGGTACTGAAGGCATCCTCGGGGCAGGATGGATTAATATCGTTCGTCTACCCCGGGGCGATTGAGGGTCGTGCCTATCGTCTTGTCATCGAGGCCGAGGATGGTGCGGTAGTGATGTCCGAAGAGGCTTTCACCGGTTTCGACGAATACGAGACGGGTCGCATAGTTGTTCCGATAAATAGATTTGGGGAGGGTACCTACCGGCTGGTTATCAGTGACGTTGAAGGTACTGGTGATTACAGCGAGCAGGTATATGTCTTTGAGATAAAGTAACCAGGGCGGTAACCGGCGATGTTCGCCGGTACCGATGGGCCACCGTCTTTGTTGAAAGGTGGACTGATCTTGAACCAAAGGATTCTAAGGGCAATACTCCTCGTTGCCCTTATTGCTACATCGAGTCAGGTGTGGCCGGCCGATTGGGAGGTTCTGCTCGATCAAGCGCAGGCGCTTTCATCGGTGGGCCAATCGGATTCATCCCGCACAATTTTTCAGACTGCCTTACAATCAGCCGAGACACATTACAGCCGGAGCGATACTACGGTCGATGTCGTATTTTACGATGCCGGTGTTCCCCGCAGAGTTCATTTCCCGGGCTACCAGAGCGCTGCTGAAATCTATTCACAATTTCTTAGTGTTGCAGAGAAGGTTTATGGCACCGACGGGGCGGAGGTGTCGGGCATTCTGCTTAAGCTGGCCGAGGTGGAGAGAATACGCGGACGGTACTTCGAAGCCGAGCCGCTAATGGAGCGGGCGCTTGGTATTGCTGAGCGAAAGCACGGATTACAGAGTCTTGAGGCAGCAAGAGTTTTAGACCGTCTGGGAGTGCTGTATTACTACCTTGGCAAGTATCTGGAGTCGGCGACCTTTTGTGACAGCGGCTTGGTGATGCGCGAGAAGCTGCTTGGTCCGGATCATATTGAGGTAGCGTGGAGTTGTTTGAATCTGGCTCAGGCGATAACCAGGCTGGGTCACTATGCTGATGCCGAGACTTTTTGTAGGCGGGCGATGAAGGTGTTGGGGGGGCAGTTCGGAGACACTTCGCTGGCGGTGACGGACTGTCTGGAGGCGCTTGGATTTGTATTGTATTATCGGGATGAGAACGCCGCAGCGGAATCGTTATACGTCGCAGCGCTCGATATTCGCCGGCAGCATCTTGGCCCCGTACATCCGGATGTCGCCCGGCTGATGTTTCGCATAGCCAATGTCGACCGATATCTTGGAAAGTACGCCGAGGCGGAGTCGCTGTTGGTGGAGACGCTTGCAATTCGACGGGCGGTTTATGGCAATATGCACCCGGAGGTTGGAGAGGTTCTTTTCTATACTGGAATCCTTATGGCCGCTAATGTTAAGGATATCGACAGGGCTCTGAGTTGTTATGCCGAGGCCGTGGAAATTTTTGAAAAGACGTTGGGAGAGACCAATTCCCATGCGATCACCGCGCGCTGGAGGACGGCTACACTTTTCGTCGGCCAGGGGCGCAATTTGGAGGCTCTCGCAATATTCCAGCGGCTGGTAGATCTCATATCACAATCGCTCGGTTCTGATCATCAGGACCTCCGTCAGATACTTAGGAGTCAGACCCTTGCGTTGAGGCGGATCGGCCAATTTGACAAGGCCGAGGCGTCTGCACGGCGGGCACTTGCAATCACCGAAAAATATTCAGGTCCGGAGCATATCGATGCGGCTGAAGCCCTTTCGGCGCTGGCGGGTCTCTATTTCGATGAGGGACGGTATACCGAAGCCGAAGATATGATGACCAGAGGAAAAGAAATTGCAGCAAGAGCATCGGGCAATGATTCTTCATTATTTGCCGCCGGGGCCGAACATGAACTGGGTAGGATCTGTTACGCTCTTGGCCGATACGAAGAAGCGGAAGAGTACATTACTGAAGCGATACGTCTCTTCAAAAAATTCTATGGGCCTATGGGCACGGATTTACCGATAGCTCATCTTAACCTCGGTCTGGTGTATGAGAATCAGGGCCGCTATGCCGAGGCGGATTCGGTATATCGCCTGTCGGTGGAGCTGGGTGAAAGATCTATTGGGATGCAGAACCCGGCCTTAGCACATGCACTGAACAATCAGGCTAATCTTTATTCTCGTCTGGGCCGTTATGCTGAGGCCAGGTCACTCCAGGAGCGGGCAGTATCTATACTTGAGGGGGCCCTTGGCCCCGAGCATCCCGAGGTAGCCAAGTTTCGTTGCGATCAGGGAAGGATATACGCATACTCGTCGGAAACCGACAGCGCCCTGGGGTCCTACCAAATGTTTATTGACAAGAGTCAGAAGTATCTGGAAAACGTGTTCCCGTATTCATCGGAGGAGCAGAGGCTTCGCTGGATTGGAAAATATCCGTTGGCCGATCCGGTAGTCTATTCGCTGGCACTGAAGAGCGGAACTTCACGGGCTAAATCCGTGGCTCTTGAAATGCTTTTGAAATCAAAGGCGATGGTTATCGAGGCGGTGATGGCAGAGAGGAGGGCAGCTTATTGTCATTATGATGATGAGGTGCTTGCCGAGCTTGACAATCTCAGTACTGTCAATGAGCAGATTGCCGGTCTTGCTATGGCGGGTGGATATTACCGTGATAGTGTAGCGATACTGTATAAGATAAGGGATTCGCTCGAGGTTGCACTGAGCACTCACTGCAGTGAGTTTAGCGATGCTCTGGCGGCCCGCCGTTTCGATGTCAACGATGTGGTATCATCGGTACCGGCGGGTTCGGTGCTGTGGGAGTTTGCCCGTTACGAACCAACGAATCTTGATTCCCCGGTACTGGGAGACGACAAAATAGACAATCCCCGCTACCTGGCGTTCACGCTGAGCCGCAGCGGTGGAGTTGGCCTGCATGATCTTGGTGACGCCGGATTGATAGATAGCCTTATTTTGACAGCACGGAATATGATTTATCGCAGCCAGGGTCAGATATATTCGGTGGCGGCGGTAACATCGGAGCGACGGCTCCGGGAGGTAACATCGCAACTTTATAGTCTTGTTTTTGCTCCGCTGGCAGATCCGGGTACCACGGATATCTATGTATCGCCGGACGGACTTCTCAACCTGATACCGCTTGAGATACTTCCGGTCTCGGATAGTACTTATGTAATCGAGAAGTACCGGATAAGTTATCTGTCGTCGGGACGGGACCTTTTGAAACATGGGGGATTCGTTGAATCGGGCGGACAGGTGCTGGTGATGGCCGATCCTGATTTTGATGGCGTTGGAGTGTTCGATGTGCAAAAGCAGCCGGAGACGGTTATATCGGATGAAAATTACGGTCCCGAGTTCAGAGGAAATACTGATTGCCTGAAAGAGAAGTTCAGTCCTATTGCATACAGCCGCAACGAGGCTGCCTCGGTGGTCGCTTGTTTCCGGAATTCAAAAGCGGCGGGTGTTCGCCAGTTTTATGGCGACCGGGCGGTTGAGGAGGTACTGAAAGATCTGGCTTTTGCTCCGCGGGTGCTTCATCTGGCCACACACGGCTTCTTCTGTGAGGGTTCCAAGAGTTCGGAGGCGCTCAGGGATAATCCGCTGCTGCGGTCGGGTCTGGTGCTGGCGGGCGCCAATCGGACGATATCGAACAGTCGCGATGATACCGACGTCAGCGATGATGGTATTCTGACGGCGCTGGAGGTGTCGGGGTTGAATCTGGTGGGGACGGATCTGGCGGTGCTGTCGGCCTGCGAGAGCGGGGTCGGGGATATGGTTGATGGAGAAGGCATCTTCGGTCTCCGCCGGGCGTTCCAGCACGCCGGGGCGAATACGATAGTGATGAGTCTTTGGGCGGTGCCGGACCGGGAGACCTCGCAGTTGATGGAGGGCTTCTATCGTCGCTGGTTGGGAGGTGAGAGCAAAGGTGATGCTCTTCGGGGATCGGCGTTGGAGTTGCTGGGTCAGTCCCGATCTAAACGGGGCTGTGGTCATCCTCTTTTATGGGGCGGGTTCATTCTGGCCGGAAATCCGAATTAGTCAGACTTTCTTTCTCTTCACTGACAGATTCTGGCAGTGGAAATGAAAAATTGGCTATAAAGGGCCATTTTTAACTTGACAAATGTGGATACAGTTGTATCTTTTGGTCGATATTCGAAAGGAACAAAAACACCGTTCGGGTGAGGGAGTGCTTTTGTCTGCCGCACAATCCCACGGATTGGAATTGAATACTTAAGCGGAGCCTGTCCCCCTGGCTTCGTTGAAGTCTGCATCTTAAGAACACGCAGCATTTACTCACTTTCAGGCACCGGCATAGCCCTGTGTAGCCCGACCGCATTCAGTTGGAGATATCAAATTATGAAACAAGTTGTGAAAAGCGCTGTGATAGTGCTTATGCTGGTGGCCCTCGGGGTTGCCGTTTTACCTCCAACCGCCATTGGTGACGACATTTTACCCTATACCAGAATTGAACATGATGCTTACGAGGCGGATGATTCGCCTTGGGGCGATGATTCAAATCCGAGTTCGAGCATCCTGGGGCATACCGAGTTACGATGATGATTGCTCTTTCGGTCTATGACGCTATCTATGGCGCACAGACGATTGACGAACAGAACAAGACGGATGCAATGAGACAAAACGACAGAAATGACGATGCTCAAAACGTCACAACTTTTAGATAAAGCAAAGCACAACATCTTCAGAACAGGGACCACAAGGCCGCCCTGGAGATTCTCGATGAGGTGAAGGTTAAGCTGCTTAGCAACGCAGAGTTGGGCTTGTTCTATTTAGTCCGAGGCGAGGCTCTCATATTGGCCGGTGACTATGGACATGACTGTCTCGAAAGAGCTATCGACATTCTCAAAAGTACGGACGATAACTACAATTTTGCCCATGCTAAGTTTCTTGCGCGGTTGGCAGCTTCAATCGATTGGCGAGCCGTTAAGGGCCAAAGAACCGTTAATTGAATCCTATACGGCATTCTTGAGAATTGACGATTTCAATTCTGCTGCCCGGGCGTTGAACAGGCTGGCGATGATCTCATTTCAGGCTGGGGACATTGAACAGGCATCGGACAGCCTTTCAAAGAGTATCGACTACTATGCGCGGGCAAGTAACATCCGGCTAAGCAATGTAGCCAAGGGCAATCTGGCGTTGGTGCAGTTTATGAGTGGGCAGCTTGCTGCATCTGGGGAGAATTACTCTAGCGTAGGGGAGAGTCTATCCCTGCTTGACACCAAGAACAAGTGTGTTTTCTATCTCGGTTTCGCCATGGCCACAGCCCTCTCCGGTGATATCACCGGCGCGAGAAAGAAGCTGGCGGAAGCCAAGAAGCTAACGCCGGATTTCAAAAGGGAAGAAGCCAACTACTACGAATACCTGGGTTGGATTTCTTTGCTCGATAAAGACTACAAGGCCGCGGAGAAGGCACTCGAAAAAGGTCTTAAGCTCTCACTGGAGATTGCACCCGAATCGGCGCTGGTGTCGCAGATCAAAAGGCTGTTGGCTGATACGTATCTGGCGACAGGCCGATTCGACGAGGCTGAGAAGGTGGCAAAAGAAGCGCTGGCGGTCGCAGAAAAGATTAATGAACGAGTCGAGATCGCCGCCGCGTATCGTGTGTTCGCCCAGATAGAAGCAAATAGAAAGTACAACGCCAAAGGATGCGAGTGGTTTAGAAAAGCCATTGAGCTGTTCAACATGGCGAGTTCGCGCTATGAACTCGCGGTGACGAGATACCTGGCGGCATCGAGCGGATTGTTCGAAAGTGGTGAACGGACGGCGATGCTGTATCTGGCACGCGAGTATTTTGTATCGGAGAACCTTGTGCATCTGATAAAGCAGGTCGATGAAGAAACCTCGAAGGTGAGCCAACCTGTAGCGGCCAAAGATTGTTGCGAGGGTGGGTCTGATTGCGAGTGCCCGACGATTATTGCTGTCGATGCGCAGATGAAAAAGATTCTGGCGACGGCCGAGCATGTTGCTAAATGCGATATGACGGTGTTTCTCACGGGGCAGACCGGTACGGGCAAAGACCTGATGGCCAAATATATCCATTGTCACAGCGGACGTAGCGGAGAATTCGTGACGGTCAACGCGGCGGCTATTCCGACCTCGATGGTTGAGTCGGAGTTGTTCGGATATGCCAGAGGCGCTTTCACGGGAGCCGCAAAGGACAAACCGGGGCTTTTCGAGATGGCCGATAAAGGAACGTTCTACTTGAACGAAGTAGCCGACGCCACGCCGGAGTTTCAGGCCAAGCTTTTGGAGGTTCTGGAAACGCGCGAGGTTCGCCGTCTGGGTGAGAACAAAAGGCGCAGGGTGGCGTTCAGATTGATAGCGGCCACCAATCATGACCTTGACCAGAGGATGCGTGATGGTGCGTTTCGCCCCGACTTGTATCACCGCTTAAATGAAATTCCAATAAGCCTACCGCCGCTGGCACAAAGGCCCGATGATATCGCGGCGCTGGTGGAATATTATCTTCTCGATCTCGGTCTGAGTGTGAATACCAACGGTGGCAGCGCATCTCTTGTACGACTGACGGATGTTTTGTCCAAGCAGGAATGGCCGGGCAACGTGCGCGAACTGATTGCGCAGCTTCGGTGTCTCTATATGACCAGCCACGGTGATCTTGAGCGTATGATTGATCTGGCGTTGGGGGATGGTATCCGGTCGGAGGTTGAGAAGCTGACGAAGGTTCTTGAGATGACGGGCTGGAACCGCAGCCGGGCGGCATCGATACTGGGCGTCAGCGAGGGGACAATCCGCAACCGTCTTCGCAAGTACGGCATCACGCGCAACGATTCGTAGGGCTTAGCGCCCGATTCGTAATTTTTTCCAGACAATTCGTAGTTCATTCAACGACCTTCGCAGTTGTTTTTCCGATTGTCCTTTGCATTCGTAAGGACCGGCTGTGGATTCGTAAAATGATGTTTGAGTGGATGGTTGCCGGGAATCGCCCCAGTCCGGGCAGGACAGCAGTAACGCTATCACTTCTAACATCTTAACATCCATATCGAAACGGACAGAGTCCGTGGCACGCGGTTTGTATGACTATTTTTGAAAGCGGATTTCTCATCCGTTCCTTTCGAGAGTGGGTCATCCGGGTCGGGTCCGGTTTTCTTGAGGTAGTTTGGGATTTTAGAAAACGCGAACCACGGAGTCGCGGGCCCGACCGGGTGGCTAAAATGGGGGGAGGGCGTTAGACAAGACGCGTTTCATAAAGCTCAAGCGGTGTCGGCGTCGGACCGGAGTAAATCGACTAGGGCCGGCGATAATTTAGTTACGTTTCTGTGCTCACTTTTTCGTCTTTATAATAGCGGGGATTCATCAAAGCGAGAGGACCATCCCGACCAATCCTGCAGAAGATGAGGCGTTGATTGCGCGTTTTCACTAGAGGAGATGAAATGTCATGGACTCCTGCGGAAACTTGAAGCACTGGCGCTACTGCACCACGGAACTAAAGACCTGCTATCAGAAGAACATGTTCAGAGGAATGTGTTTTGTGTACGGTCCTCTCGTGCTGCTGACCGCGATAATTGTGGTATGGTCATCCGTTGTCGACCGGGATACGATCACGATTTCCTTCGGTACAAGCGAAACACAAGACTCTTTTGAGAGTTTGCCCGGGGGGACTAACGGTGGCGGGAATTCTCAATACCGGGTTACCAATTCAACGAAAGCGCATCTCAGTGCGAGTTACCACGGTTTTAGCAGTCGGTTGCCGGATGTGCTCGGTAGCAATACCCACAACTATCGAATCGTCCGTGATATTCATCAGATGGCGGTGCGTACGTCGGATTTTGCGAATGTGTCAATCCCGGGTCACTGTGAGGAACCCATATTCTCCGATGGCATACTTGAGGTCAAGCCCGGAGAAAAATACGCTGTACACGGTGATGGTTACGACGGAAATGATTTGTACGGGATAGGTAATAACACTTTTGGTCTGCCGAATGGGATTTACTGGACGCCGCCACCTCGTTTGCCCGGGGATCGTGGAGGATCGGGAGGACTGATACAACCTCTGTTTTTGGGTTTAGCGGACCCCGGTTTTCCGGCTGAGGCTAAGAAGAGTACTGTTGGCAAAGTTGTGTTCGATATCACGGTTCATGAAGACGGTTTGATCACATACAGGATCAAGAGTGTAACACCATCATGCGAAGGGTTTCACCGGGCAACGGAATATGCCATTTTTAACGGCATATATTCTCCGCTCATGGTCAACGGCGTTCCGGTCAGACAGACCGTGGAGGTGACGCTGATATACGTTTATACAGGTCCGCGTTCATCGACCCTTACGACAGAATTTACAAAGGTTCCGGGGAGTGTTCGAGCGCAGTGGATTCACTGAACCTGATTGAAGACCAATTGCGCCAGTTCTTCCGTTAATTCGTAAGTCACAACGCTGAATTCGTAACCCCTTCAGCGTAATTCGTAGCTAATCGCGCCAAATTCGCAGGCTTTTTTCCGGTTTTCGGAATCATTCGTAAGGATAGGGCGAGGATTCGTAAAATGATGTCTGTCCGGATGGTTGGCGGGAACTGGACCAGCCGGGCAGGCAACCGTAACGCTCTCACTTCTAACATCTTAACATGCATATCGAAACGGACAGAGGCCGTGGCACGCGGTTTGTATATCTGTTTTTGAGAGAACGGACTTCTCATTTAGTTCCTTTTGTAGAGCGGTCATCCGGGTCGGGTCAAGCCTTGCGGAGGGTTGACGGCGGCAGAAAAGTAAAGTTTGGTGTCGCGGACCCGACCGGGTGGCTGAATGAGTCCGGTTAAAGCAGCAGATACTTCGGTAATACTTTGCGTTGACAGTAAATAGCAATATGAGAGTAATCGTCGATTTCGTTTCCGGAGCGACCGCGCGGTCAATGTGGGTTGTGTTGGCTGGAAAACGTTTTGTCAAGGGTGCGGGCGGATTGGAATCGGATAGGCGATTTTCTCTGTTGGAGGTGAGGGGATGCTCGGCTGGAGGTGGCAGGCGGTCTGCCCGATGTAGGTAAACGCCTGCCGCTTCCCCAGGGGCATCTTGAAGATCCTGACGCGCCTGCCCTTTTTACCTCTCAACACTCCCATTGACAAACAGGGGGAAGGTCGTATATTTCGTCGATTTTGTTGGCTTTTGTAAAGAGCGAAAGGTCGTCGAAAGTACACACATGGAAATATTGTCAACTGCCCGCTCCCGCCTTGTTTTAGTCCTCTGGCTGGTAGGAATCCATTCTTTTGTGGTCGGTATCGGCTTGATTGTCCTGCCGGCACCGGCTGTGCCGTTTTTCGGATTCACCCCATTTGCCGAGAAGTTTTTCCCCGTCCAGGGGGGCGTGTTTCATTTGGTTATGACCGTGGCCTATATCATGGCGGCGGTCAAACCCGAACGCTACCCCGGGCTTATCATTCTGTCGTTTGTGGCCAAACTGATGGCAGCGACATTTCTGCTCTCATATTATTTTCTGGTGGACAGTATCTGGATGGTGCTCGTATCAGGGATCGGCGATGGTCTGATGGGGGTTGTCATATACGTGATTTATCGCGCTTACAGCCGTGAAACCTTGCGGTCGTGAGCGACGTATACTAGGCCTTGACAATATTGTTGAATTTTATATAATTGAAGTGAGAATAAACCTGGGGTCCGCCGTGGGCGGACGGAAAGGAGGCGTAATTTTTTGAAAGCGATTGTGACAAATACGATTGTGAAGTTACGCCCGGGAGGCGGTCGCTGAGCGACTTTTGAAACGTTAGTCGGAATAGCATTCTGCCGCGGGAGTAACTTGAGTCCGCGGTATTTTTGTATCTAAAAATTTGTGAGCCGCGGAATAGACTTTTGCGGCTCTTATTTCTTTATAGAGGAAATTACATAACGATGTGTAACGATATATCGAATTCAATACTTACAGAGCTGGGCTGGAACCGGCACTTCGAGGAACATTTCAAGCCGTATCGAGCCGACGGGTTGGCGCCCGGACGGGTCGAGCTGGAACATCGCAATCTTTATAAGGTTGTCTGCGAGAGTGGTCATGTTAGCGCGGAAGTGTCGGGAAGGTTCATGAACAGCGCTCTTTCAAGAGGGGAGTTCCCGGCGGTGGGGGACTGGGTGGTGATGAATCTGCTCGATGGTGAGCAGAAGGGTATTATTCAGGCGGTACTTCCGAGAAAGAGTTGTTTTTCGCGTAAGGCGGTTCTTTCGGGCGGGATGCCTGACACCGGCGGCAAAACTGCCGAACAGGTGCTGGCGGCGAATATCGACACCGTGTTTCTGGTCAGCGGACTCGATGGCGATTACAACGTCCGGCGCATCGAGCGCTATGTAACGGTAGCATACAACAGCGGAGCCACGCCGGTGGTCGTTTTGAACAAAGCCGACCTGTGTGAGAATCTGGATGAGTGCCTGGGTGAAGTTCAGGCGGTGGCGGCCGGGGTGGATGTTATAACTGTTAGCGCTGCTACCGGTGAGGGGCTTGACGGTCTGAGCAAATATCTGGCGGTAGGCAAGACGATTGCCTTTCTGGGATCATCGGGTGTGGGCAAATCGACGATTATCAATGCCCTGCTCGGCGAAGAACGCCTCAAGACCAATGCCGTGCGGGAGGATGACAATCGGGGTCGTCACACCACGACACACCGGGAGTTGATCGTGCTCCCCGATGGCGGGGTGGTGATAGACACGCCGGGTATGCGGGAGATCAGCCTCTGGGACGATGCCGGCGGTTTGGGGCAGGCGTTCAATGATGTCGAAGAGATTGCAAAGCGCTGCCGGTTCCATGACTGCGGTCACGAGAACGAACCGGGATGCGCTGTACAAGAGGCTATCGCAAACGGGGAGTTGGATGCTGATCGGTATGGCAACTACCTGAAGCTTCAGAAAGAGGTCAGCGCTTTCGCCATCAGAAAGGACAAGTAGTTGTTCCGCCAGACCGACAAGGGCCCGGGACAAGAGGTTCCGACAATATTTCAAGGAGATGAAGAAGGTTAACAAGAAGTTGCGAGAGAGATGAGCAGCATCTCTATATGGAGTGAATACAATGGATCAACAGACTGAAAAGATATCTGCAGACAACGAGCAGAAGATACTTTCGGAGGCAGGTAAGCGATATGGAATTGCGCCGGATTGTCTGAAGCGGCTGGGTTCGTTTGAGAGTTTCGTCTTTGAGTATCGCAAGGGCGACCGTGATTATATTCTGCGTATCACGCCCGGTGAGCACCGCCAGCCGACTATGATCGAGGCCGAGCTTGATTGGGTCAACTATCTTGCCGACAACGGCGTTTCCGTGTGCCGCGGGTTGCTATCAGAGCGCGGCTCGCTTGTGGAAGTGGTGGAGTTGGACACGATCTCTTCCGACCCGGATGCCTTCTACAGCCTGGTAAGTTTTACCAAAGCGCCCGGAAGGCGGGCTATCAAAGAGGACTGGAACGAGAAGCTGTTCACCAACTGGGGGCAGGTTATCGGACGGATGCACGCGCTGACCAAAAACTACCGACCATCGGACCCATCACTTGTCCGTCACGCCTGGCATGAGGATGGCGACTTGAGGGTAGACGGACATTTGCCGGAGTCTCAGACGGTGGTTCGGGCAAGGCACGCGGCTCTGCTGGAATATCTTCACGCGCTGCCGACAGACAAAGATTCCTTCGGGTTGGTTCACGAAGATATGCATCACGGCAACTTCTTCGTCGATAACGGGAACCTCACGATTTTCGATTTCGACGATTGCCAGCACCACTGGTTCGTATCGGACCTGGCGATGCCTCTGTTCTATGTCATGCGCAACTTAACTCTCAACGATCAGTCGCCGGAGTTTGCCAATCATTTTTTCGGTTGCCTGATGGAGGGTTATAATCGTGAGAACAAACTGGAGAAATATTGGCTGGAGCAGATTCCGTACTTTCTGAAACTGCGGGAGATGATTCTTTATATTATCATCTATGCCGAAGAAGCATTTGAGGTAAACGATTGGTGTCGGGCGTTTATAACCGGTCGAAAAGAGAGAATCGAAGAGGGTGTTCCGGTAATCGATATCGATTTTGGCCGGTTCGCCTAAGCAGTAGTCACTGTCGGGCGTCCGGCTCGCAGAAACAACTTGCCCTCGTCTGTGCGGAATCGTACTTTTCGGCAAAGTGATTTAGTTGCACCAGCAATTTCCGCGAGTCGTTTCATATTATGTATTTTTGGGTCATCATAGCCTATCTGATAATTCTGATTGGTGTCGGGGCGTACAGGAGTAAGTACGTCAAGACGCAGGATGATTTCATGGTGGCGGGACGGAGGCTGTCGGCCAAAGTGCTGGTTGGTACGCTGCTGGCGACATGGATAGGTTCCGGTTCGATTATTGCCTCGGCAGGATTGGCCTACGACAAGGGACTACCCGCGTTGTGGTTCAATGCCGGTGTGTGGGCGGCGCTGATTGTACTCTATCTAATCGCAGGGCGGGCGCGGAGGTTCGGACAGTACACCGTGCCGGATATTCTTGAGGCGCGATTCAACAAGTATGCCCGCTTACTCGGCACGATCGTGACAATTATCGCGTACACCGCTATCGTCAGTTATCAGTTCAGAGCGGGAGGGATGGTGCTGAATCTGATCACCGGGATATCGGTCGATCAGGGGATTATCATCACAGCATTGTTTGTAATCGGCTACACGGTTTTAGCCGGGATGATCTCGGTGGCTTATACCGATGTTGTCAATGGCGTCATTATGATTATCGGATTGTTTATCGCCCTGCCGTTTCTGCTGTCCAATGCCGGTGGATGGGAGGGGGTTGTTAGCAATCTTCCCGATACGCACTTCCAGGTGCTTGGCGACATGACGCTTCTTCAGGCGCTGGGCTATTCGCTCCCCACGATGCTTCTGCTGTTGGGTGAATCCGGTATGTACCAGCGGTTTTTCTCGGCGAAGGACGAACGCACGGCGCGTCGCTCGGTGGTGGGGTGGTTGATCGGGACGGTTATAATCGAGACGCTTATTGTGTTTCTGGCCGTGATTGGATCATCGATGTTTAAGGACATTGGTTCCGAGACGGTCATATTGTATTCCGTTCGTCATGCTTTGCCGGTGTTGATTGGTTGTCTCTGTTTATCGGCGATTGTGGCGGTTATTGTTTCGACGGCGGATTCGTTCCTGCTGGTTCCGGCGACGAATATCATGCGCGACATCTACCAGCGGTTTATCAATCCGGAGTTGTCTCAGCAGAAGATGGTTCTTTACTCGCGCATAGCTGTGGTGTTTCTGGGGCTGTTTGCGTTTGCCCAGGTGCGGTTTTTCGAGAGGGTGCTGGAGATGGCGATTTATGCTTACACGATGTACGGGGTGGGCATAACTCCGGCTGTCATGGCGGCGTTTTTCTGGAAAAGGGCTACCGCGGCGGGCGGGGTGAGTTCGATCGCAGCGGGAATGGGGGTTACGATTATCTGGGAAGTCTTGAATCAGCCTTTCGATGTTCCCACCGTTTATCCGGCGCTGGGCCTGTCGCTTTTCTGTTTGATTTTTGTCAGTTTGACGACGCCTGAGCCGGACGAGAGCAAATGGCGGCCGTTTTTCGGGTGAGGGGGTTGCGGGAAGGGTCAATATACAACCAATCTACTTAAACAGAGAAAAGCCGTCGCGGGTGACCGCGGCGGCTTTTTATATATAGAGTCGATGTCTGATTTATCAATCCGAGTTTACGAACCAGTCTTTGGCCAGGCGTTCGGTGGCGGCGACAATCTCGCGGTCTTTCTCGTTGAGCGCGCCGCGCTCGATAAGTGTTTCGACCGCTTTGTGCAGAAGAACCATCTTGTCGCGGATCGGAATTATGGCCGGATAGTATTCGTTGTTGAAGAATATCCAGAAGCGTTTGGCCAGACGTTCGTTGGACAACATCTTGCCTATAGCTTTCTCGAGTTTCGCGCCGCTGAGATCCTCGAGTTGTTCTTTAGGGGATGACATCAGGTCGATGGTATCTTTGATGCTGTCTTTGCATTTGTATCTCATCTGCCAGACCTCGACCATACCGAGCGAATTCACCACGAGGACATTGACAGTGATCCTGTTGGTCTTGGGGTTGCCTTTGACGCCTTCCATGAAGGGGATGTAATAGCTGTCGGTGATAGCTCCATAGGCGCCGATGCCACCGGCGAAGGGGTCATCGATGATATCGCTGATGGTGAAATACGGTTTGCGCTCGAAACGGGCGTCCTGGATCTGCATGAATTCTTCCTCGGTGAAGTGGAAGCGTTCTTTCCAGAGCTCTTCGGCGTTGAGGTCTTTGCGGGTGAGTGAAGACTGACTTGTGAGCATACCGATAGCCTGACCACCGCGCCATACCAGCGGGAGCACACCCACGGCCCATTCGGCCGAACCGCCGATTTCACCTATCATCGAAGTAAGACCGCGTTCATCGGGAAATTGAAGGCCGGCCAGTCCCAGCACAACGGCCGGGAGCAAGTCGCCATCTTTGTCGAACGGTGTGGCCACGCCGGCCTTGTTGAGGTCATCCATAGCCGGATAGTGACGGCTGCGATCGAGGAAGAAGGCACTGAGCTTGTCGATACCGGAGTAACCGTAGGCGTTGGCAATAATCTCCGCTGCATCGGTCAGGTTGGCCTCGCGCGGGTTGAACTCCGGAAAATAAGCGCCGCCCATCCAGCGCTGAACATAGATATCGGGAAGGTGGCGTTTGACGTTGGCTTCGGTGACGAACAGGGCTGTAAGAGAGGAGTGCAGTCCCTTGATAGATTTGGTGGTACCATCGATAACGTCGTTGCCCATTGACAGCTGCGTGACGCTTCGCGGCATGCCGAGGCCGTACTGGGCGCGGTGCTGGTCCTTGCCGAACACGGCACCGACAGCGATAGTGGGGTTACCGCCGGCTTCTTTGCCTGGCTTGACGCGGACACCTTCGGTGATGGCGGATTCAATGAGTACTTCCTCGCCCGTAGGTAGGGTCTCCGTAGTTTGCTGGAGAACCTCGGCCATGATCTGAGCGGCGGTGCGGTCGTTAGCTCGTTTTAGGTTGTTTGACAGTTCTTTGGTGATGTGGTCTTTGGGGACGCTTTTCAAGCTGCCGCAGCCGTGCAGTCCTACGGCGATAGCCGAGAGGGCCGCCGACAGGGTGACCGACTGGCGCACCTGACGATTGCGCAGGGCGCCAAGATTGGAGTTGGGGCTGAATTTGTCGCAGAGCGTGGTGATAGTGAGGGCATCGAGGGCGATGTCGTAGTTGTTGAGTACCGCCATGTGGCGGTGGTTGAATTCGATCAGTTTGTCCTGATTGAATTTGTAGTCGTCTTTTTTGCCCTGATAGGCAAGCCTTTCGTCGGCAATGTTATATCGAAGTTTATTCGGCATTTTGCCACCCCTTAGTGTTTCAGGCCGACCGGTCGGCCTGCCCTTTAGGTTTTCACATTAATAATAGCATATTATCATTTATCCGGCCGGTTTTCAAGCACTAACTTGTTAAGTGCTAAGGGACAACGTCCGACGCAGAGAATAAACCCGGCGGTTGGACGGCCAGGACGTCGGAGAGGCCTGTAAGCGATTGTCATTTAATGTCTTGACAAATTGAGATTTCATGGTTAATTAAGGTTTCATTTGGAGAACCAAACCGGTGTTCGGGTGTACTTTATAGTAGGCTCTCGATTTTCAACATAGAACAAAGAGGATGATACCTATGGCCGATAATTCATCTCCGACCATGATTGAGGCTCGCGGACTGAGCAAGTTCTACGGTCCTTTTGTGGCTATTTCGGATATCACCTTTTCGATACCCCGCGGTCAGGTTGTGGCGTTTCTTGGTCCCAACGGGGCCGGTAAATCCACGACCATGAAGATTCTTACCGGATTTTTATCCGCCAGCAAAGGACAGGCCTTTGTAGGGGGGGTGGATGTCCGGACAGACCGCCTCAAGGCCGTCGAGCGGCTTGGTTATTTACCGGAGAATGGTCCGCTGTATCTTGACATGACTCCAATGGCTCTGCTTAAGTTTTTCGGTGAGGCGCGGGGTCTCAAAGGGAACAAGCTCAAAAAGAGAATCGACTATGTCATTGACCTTTGCGCCCTGGAGCAGGTGGTGGGCAAGCCGATCGGAAAATTGTCACGCGGTTATAGACAGCGCACAGGCCTGGCGCATTCGCTTCTTCACGATCCCGATGTTCTCATAATGGATGAACCCACGGCGGGTCTTGACCCGAACCAGATTCGTGATTTCCGTTCGCATATAAACAAACTTGGCGAATCCAAGACGATTCTTATTTCCACTCACATTCTTCAGGAAGCGGAGGCTGTTGCTCAGAGGATTCTTCTGGTTAACAGCGGCAAACTGGTTTTCGATGGTACGGCCGCAGAACTGAAACAGAATGGTTCTTTCGAAGAAGCTTTTTACCGTCTCACTGATTTCGGCCAGACCGTTGGCGGCGGCAGAGGGGGACGGAAATGAAAATCAACTGGAATTTAATCTTAGTCATAGCGAAACGTAACCTTCAGTCATATTTCAGCAGTCCGACCGGATATGTGTTCATAACGCTGTTCATATTCTTAAGTGCGGCGGCTGCTTTCTGGCAGGGAAGGTTCTTTGCCAACAATTTAGCGAATCTTGACCAGCTCAACAGTTATTTCCCGTATTTGCTTTTGTTCTTTGTGCCGGCGCTGACGATGAGTATCTGGGCCGAGGAGCGCAAGCAGGGGACCGATGAGCTTCTTCTTACTCTCCCCGCTACCGACCTGGAGGTGGTGCTGGGTAAATATCTGGCGGTGCTGGGGATCTATACCGTATCGCTTCTGATATCAATCAGTCATGTGGTGGTGCTGTTCTGGCTGGGTAGTCCGGATATCGGTTTGATGTTCTCGAATTATCTGGGTTACTGGCTTTTAGGTGCGGCGCTTTTGTCGGTGGGTATGTTTGCCTCGCTTTTGACTTCCAATGTAACGGTGGCATTCATTCTGGGCGCGGTGCTCTGCTCGTTCTTCATTTTCATCGATTCGGCCAAAGTTGTACTGAGCGACTGGCTGCAGTCGATGTTGGCGCCGCTGGGGATCTTTGAAAACTTCGAAGACCTATCGCGCGGCGTGGTCAGTTTGCCATCGGTGGTTTTCTTTGTTTCGATAGCCGCGACACTGATTTATTTCAATACGATAATTCTCGGCCGACGGCACTGGCCGGTAGAGACCGGCGGCAGGAAATTCTGGTGGCATCAACTGGCACGCGCCGTTGCCGTAATTGTAGCGGTGATCAGTTTCAATGTCATTATGGCTAATGCATCGTGGCGGCTGGACGTGACGGCCGAACAACTGCACTCTTTGTCGGACCAGACACGTCACCTGATTGAGGAGTTGCCGGATGGTCGCCCGGTGTTGATCCAGGCTTATATCAGTCCGGAAGTTCCCCGCGATTATGTAGAGACACGTTCCAACCTGATAAGTAAACTTCGCGAGATAGGAGCTATCGGCGGGGATAAGGTTCAAGTGGCGATTCACGACTGTGAACCGTTCACTCAGCAGGCCCGGGGCGCCAGAGAAAAATACGGCATTGGCTCGCGGCGGCTGGTTGGCACCGAGAGTGCCCAGGCGAGAGCCTACGACGTGTTCCTCGGTCTCGTTTTCACCAGCGGCGTGAACGAGGAAGTTATCCCGTTTTTTGACAAAGGCCTTCCGGTTGAATATGAGCTGGTACGAAGTATCCGGGTGGCTGTAAAATCGGAGCGTAAGAAGGTAGGCGTTTTAGAGACAGGCGCCCGGCTTTTTGGTGATTTCGATTATCAGACGATGAGTCGTATGGCGGCCTGGCCGGTTGTCGCCGAGCTACAGAAACAGTACGATGTGGTTCAGGTGAGTGCGCGTGAGCCTATCACCGAGCAGATGGATGCGCTGGTGGTGGTGTTGCCATCGACCCTGACGCAAATCGAAATGAACAATCTGAAAAACTACTGTTACGGCGGACATCCCGTGATGCTTCTGGTTGACCCGCTGCCGATGTTCAATATAGGACTGTCGCCGATACTTCCCAGCGATTATAACCGTAATCCATATGCGGAAAATCAACCGCAACCCGACCCGAAGGGAAAGGTCGATCAGCTTCTGAAAGATATCGGTATCATCTGGAACAGCCGGGTGGTGGTCTGGGATGCTTACAATCCGCATCCCGATCTCAGTCAGCTTCAGCAGGAGATAGTATTCATCGGGGTGGGTAACGGCAGTTCCGAGCCGTTCAACAGACTCAACCCCGCAACCGATGGTCTTCAGGAAATTGTTACGATGTATCCGGGCTATGTTTACAAAGGGATGGAGGCCGGGCTGAGGTTCCAGCCGCTGCTTCGCACCGGTATTCTTTCCGGGATGATAGACTGGAGTCAACTGGTGGGACCGGGCTATATGGGAATGGGCTTCAGCGTGAATCCCAATCCGCGTCGTCCTCCCTCGGCCGAGTCATACATTCTGGCGGCCGAGATTCAGGGGCGCGACAGTGTGATGAATGAAGACTCCACCTGGACTATGAAAAACATCGATGCGATAGTGGTGGCCGATGTTGACTTTGTTTCGGACCAGTTCTTTCACATGAGGCGTCAGGGTATCGAGGGATTGAATTTCGATAACGTGACGTTCTTTTTGAATTGTGTGGATCTTCTCGTCGGAGATCAGACTTTCATCGATTTACGCAAGAAGAGGATTAAACACCGTACCCTTGAGACGGTGGAGGCACAGACAAAAGATTTTGTCCAGGAACGTATCGAGAAGGAACGTCAGGCCGAGATGGAAGCGCAGCGAGCGCTTCAGGAGGCCCAGGCCCGTCTGAACGAGAAGGTAGCGGAAGTCCAGAACCGGACAGATCTCGATGAGCAGACCAAGCTTATCATGGCGCAGAATCTTCAGGAGGTCGAGAACCGCCGGTTCGAGGTCCTCAAGGCGAACATACAGGCCAAGAAAGAGACGACGGTTCTGGCCAGCAAGGAGAACACCGAGCAGGAGATTCGTTTCATTCAGGCGAGAATCAAGACACTGGCGGTGCTTCTGCCGCCGATACCGGTTCTTATCGTTGGCGTGTTTATCTTCGTGCGGCGAAAGCGGCTCGAGAAAGAAGGGGCGATGGCGGCCCGGAGATTAAGGAGCTAAGCTATGAACGAGAATAAAAAGACTATCATCTTTGGCGGAGTAGCCCTTGTTCTTCTGATTCTGGCTATTATCTCCTCGCCCGGCAAGATTACACCGGAGGCATTTCTCGATCAGGGAGACGAGTTCTTCCCGGGATTCGACGATCCCAACGAAGCCACGACGCTGGAAGTGGTTGAGTATGATGCTTCGAGCGGCTCGACCAAGCCGTTCAAAGTCACTTTCGATGGGAGTCGTTGGACCATACCATCGCATCACAATTACCCGGCCGATGCCAAAGAGCGTCTGGCCAGAACGGCTGCCGGGATTATCGATATCAAAAAGGATGAGTTCCGGTCGGATAATGTTTCCGACCATGAGGCCTGCGGCGTGGTAGACCCACTGGACCAGTCAGCCAGTGCGCTCGGGCGCGGCCAGAGAGTGACAATCAAGGGTGAGGGCGGCAATGTGCTGGCCGATTTCATTCTCGGCAACAGTATAGGAGGTCGTCAGGATTTCCGGTTCGTGCGTGTGCCCGGTCAGAGCCGTGTGTACGCCGCGAAGGTGGATCTGGAACTGTCGACACGCTTTGAAGATTGGATAGATACCGATCTTCTTCGGTTGGAAAAATATAAGGTCGGACAACTGGTGCTGAGAGATTACTCCGTTAATGAACGAACCGGCGGTGTTGATAACCGTGATAACGTCATATTGAGCAAGCTCGAGACCGGGTGGACGGCGAACCAGTTGGCCAAAGGTCAGGCGGTGGATTCGGCCAGGATGGACCGATTGCTCAATTCACTGGTGGAACTTAGCATCGTGGGCGTGCGGCCGAAGCCGGAAGGGTTATCGGCCAGTCTTAAAGTGAGCGATATCGAGAAACCGCTGACACAGGCCGATATTTCATCGCTGCAGAGCAAAGGCTTCTATCTCACACGCGAGGGTCAGCTTCTATCGAACGATGGTGAACTTCAGGTGTTCACCGGCGACGGCCTGGCTTATACGCTGCGGTTCGGTGAGGTGGTCTATGGTTCCGGATTGGAGGTTACGGCAGGGGTCGAGGGTTCTTCCGGCGGGAACAAGGAAGACGGCGAGAACCGCTACCTGTTCATAACAGTCGATTTTAATCCGGGTTATTTCAAAGAACCGCCCAGGCCGGGTGATACATCGTTCGTGAGTCGTCCGGAGAGGGAGTGGTCGCAGACCGACTGGGAGAACAAGCGCCGCAAGGATAACCATGACCTCTGGTCGCGGCAGATGGCCCAGGGAAAGCAGGCGGCTACCGAATTGAGCAATCGATTTGCGGACTGGTACTATGTGATATCATCGGACAGCTACGACAAGATTCATCTTAACCGGGCGGCCCTGATTGTGAACAAGTAGCCGGCATGGTGTCGAATGATTATGGAGCGGGTCTTTGACCCGCTCTTTTTTTTGTGACTGAGGCTATTGCCGGGCAACCGGTTATTATTCGTGGCGGGAATTTTTCATCCGGTTTTTACACAAACTGCGGAAGAAAGCCGTCTTTTAGGTGTAATCCCCTCAGAACAACGCAGCAGCAAAATCGGGAGATAATACGTAAGGAGGTGGGTTATTTTACGCACGACCTCAGCGATTCTTTTCGCCGCAACCGCCTTATTGTTGATCTCAACCAGCGTTAGATGTACCGAATCATCGGGGACGATTCGGGGCCAGATTTTTGACGCAGTAGCCTTTAACCCCCTCTCGGGGGTCTCGGTAGCGGTAGTTGGGACAGAGCTTCAAACCTCGACCGATTCGCTTGGTTGGTTTACTATCAGTGACCTCACAGCAGGTAATCACCAGATTATTATCTCTCGCCCCGATTACCGAAGCCTGATGATTTCAGCCGTTGCCGACAAAGCTGAAAAGGCTCCGGCCAAGTCTTGGCTACTGACTAGGGAACCGACTACCTGCCAAAAGGAGAGGGAGAAGCGTAACCGTCAACTCATGCCATCACCGGACTCTAAGGATCTCAAGAGTCAGCCAAAGGACAGCAATAGCAACCACAACTTGCCGAAAGCGGACCAGAGTTATGTGAAGACAGAAGCAGATGGTCAGATTGAAAAGGGAGCATTGAAAGGCATCATCGTCGATGCAGATACCGATGAACCTATCATGGGTGCTTCGGCGATCATCGAAGGAACAACCGCAGGGGGAATGACAGATCCGGACGGAAAGTTCTTCATCTGGCGACTTGCTCCGCGTATCTATAAACTCCGGTTCACACACTTGGAATATGAAACAGTTACATTGGATAGTGTCGAGGTGGGTTTTGCAGAGATCATGCAAATTGCGGTCAAACTCACCAAGAAGCCGGAAGGTGCGGAATTGATTATCGAGATTAGAGATCAGAGTCACACCAATGATTAGTTTGTCCATGCCTGAATGTCAATTGAAGTGTTGGCACAGATGATCGAGGATTTAGTCTCCCTGTCGGGAGGGTAATTACGGCGCCAGATTGTGGGGGTGGGAGCGAGAAGGGACGGAGAGCACCTTGTGTGCTCTCCGTGTTTATTTGTGACCGAGGCTATTGCCGGGCAACCGGTTATTATTCGTGGCGGGAATTTTTCATCCGGTTTTTACACAAACAGCGGAAGAAAGCCGTCTTTTAGGTGTAATCCCCTCAGAACAACGCAGCAGCAAAATCGGGAGATAATACGTAAGGAGGTGGATTATGCGAAGCAAAGCCGCAGTACTGATTCTCACCCTCACCGTCGTGTCAATCGTCATTACCGCCATCATCTACGCCGAATCCACGGGAGTAATCAAAGGTGTCATCACGGACATCGGGACAGGTGACCCCGTTGCAGGTGCTTCGGTTATGGTTGCCGGCACCAAGCGCGGTGCCATGACCGATGCGCAAGGGAACTTTGTTCTTGATCAACTGGCACCCGGCGTTTACAAATTAATCATTTCACACATGATGTACAATTGCCACACGCTTGATAGTGTGGTTGTGAAATCGGGTGGCACCACCGATGCCTCGTGTCGACTCACGCGGGGCGAAGAATATCTTGGGGTTGAGATCCTTGTAAAGAGCGAACAGGACATTCTAAAGCTCTTCGAGGTCTCAAACGAGGTGACGATTTCGAAAGATGCTACGCAGACAAAGCCGGTAGCCACCGTTGACGACCTGCTCACTGAGGTGTCCGGAGTAGTGACTAATAGACAAGGGGAGGTCTTTATCAGGGGCGGTCGCGCTGTAGACGTAACAGGTTCGCAAACGCGTGTTCCGATGCCGTGTCCTCCCCCTTGTTCGAAAACGAGGATGGTGCGAGTGGTACCGACACCGAATGAATGTTCAAGAGGCGGGCCATCTCATGGTGGTACGGCCATAGTCAACGGTGAGGCGTTCGATGCGATGTTTTTCAAGAATTATGGTGTCAATCCGTTTGTCGATACCGAGGACGACCATCTGTCGACCTTTGCCGCCGATGTCGACGATGCATCGTATGTCATGATGCGCTCCTATCTGGATCGTGGGGCTTTGCCACCGAATGAGGCGATTCGAACTGAAGAATTCGTCAATCATTTCAAATACGACTATGAGGCGCCGCGGAAAGAGACTTTCCGCGTGTACATGGAGGGGGCGCCATCGAAGTTCGGGCAGAACTGTCAGCTACTCCGAATCGGTATCAAAGGTCTGGAAGTGAATCCGCAGGAGCGTAAGCCGGCCAATCTGGTCTTTGTAATCGACGTTTCCGGTTCGATGAAAGAGGGAGACAGACTCGGAAACGGTCAAAAAAGCACTTCGCCTGCTTGTCGATCAACTCAATGGCAAGGACAGAGTCGGCATCGTCGTCTATGGCAGCGGTGGGAGATCTTTGTTGCGCCCTACCTCGATCAAGGACAAAGCCCGTATTCTCCGGGTGATTGAGTCGCTTCACCCGGATGGTTCTACGAATGCTGAAGAAGGTATTCGTCTCGGGTACGAAATGGCAGAGAGATATTTCGACAATAATAAGATTAATCGCATAATTCTTTGTTCCGACGGTGTGGCCAATGTTGCGTACAACGAGTGCGGAAGATCTACTTGAGAAGACAAAGAAATACGCTGATAAGGGTATTACGCTTTCAACCGTCGGCTTCGGTATGAACAACTACAATGACGTATTGATGGAAAAGCTCGGTAACAAAGGAAACGGGCATTATGCCTATGTTGATAACATTCTTGAGGCGAAGAAGATTTTCGTCGACAACCTTACCGGTAATCTTCAGGTGATAGCCCGTGATGTAAAGATTCAGGTTGATTTTAATCCAGAAGTCGTGCGCAGCTACCGGCTGTTGGGATATGAAAACCGTGATGTAGCCGATGACAAGTTCCGTGACGACAAAGAGGACGGAGGCGAGATTGGCCCCGGTCATGAGGTCACGGCTCTGTATGAAGTTAAATTCCATGAGATGGCCGAATCCAATAAAATCGGCACGGTTTCCATCCGCTACAAAGACCCGGACGACATGAGCAAAGTCACGGAGATCAGTCACCAGATAGATCGCGAGCACTTTCTGTGGAGTTTCGACAACTGCTCGCCCGAGTTCAAGCTGGCTGCCTGCGCTGCCGAATTCAGTGAGATTCTGCGGAAATCGTACTGGGCGAAGACTTCCAATCTCGATGAAGTCATGCGCCTTGCGAAAGAACTGGTTAACGAGTGCGAGTCGCCCGATGTAATCGAATTTCTGGGTCTGATCTCGAAGGCCAGCCAACACGAAGAACAACTTGCTCTGAAGTAAGCATAAAACACGGGGGAGGGAGCGAGAAGGGACGGAGAGCACTTTGTGTGCTCTCCGTGTTTATTTTGTGTTGGATTCAGTCGAAAGATGCGGGCTACAGCCAGCGTTTGAACAACTTTAGAATTCCCTGATCCCATCCGACACGGTGAGTGACACCGGCTTTCTGGAATTCCAGTTCGTCTTTGTGTTCAAGATACCATTTGTGCGAGGTAATCAGCGCATCCTGATTGGAGTAGCTGGATTTCCATCCGAGCTTCTTTTCAATCTTGGCGGTAGATACATACGAGTCCTTGTCGGCCGTACCATAGACCCACTTGTACAGGGGAGAAATCTTCATGAACTCGAACACGGCCAGAGCGCCTTTGACCAGCCTGGCCGGAGTGGGCATAACGCGTGATCCGTTGCCGGCAAAATCACAGAGCGCGCCGACATCGAGCTTGACTTTATCATACATCTGGGCGCCGACATTGAACGTATCGTTGACGACCTCGCGCGGCGCGGAGGATGCCAGAACGATAGCTTCGATCAAGTCGCTTACTTCGAGCAGTTGATACAGGTTTTCGCCTTTGCCAATGATAGGGATGCGCTTGCCGGAGTCGACCCAGTCGTATAGAATCTGGAAGACGCCGAGGCGGGCGGTGCCGATGAAGGTTTTCGGTCGAATCACCGGTACGCACATACCCTTGGCGCGGAATTCTTCGCAGATGCCTTCGCCGGCGATTTTACTTTCGCCGTAAGCGCCAACGCCAATCATGGGGTCTTCTTCGACAAGAGGATGTTTTTCCGGGACACCATAGACTGCCGTAGAACTGATAAAGACGACTCTCTCGACATTGCATTTCTGTGCCTGCACGAGAGTGTTGCGGACGCCATCGATATTGGTCGTATAGATTTCGCTTTTCGGCCACAGGGGGAGGGCTGCGGCGCAGTGAATTATTATGTCAATCTTGTTGTCGTTTATGAGACGGTACATTCCGTCAGCGTCGCGGACATCCTGGTTGACCAGGAGCATGTCTTTGGAGTATTCGGCTTCCAGAAACGGGGCGATATCGTTCAGGGCCAGAAAGGATACCCCGCGCTGAGGGAGGTTCATGGCAAGGTGGTAGCCCAGAAAGCCGGCGCCGCCTGTGACCAGTACTCTTTTGCCTTTCATTAGATCATGCCTTAGAAGTTTGAGTTAACGTAAACACAATAAAGCCGCCATGTTACCATGACGGCTTTACAATATATATTAATGTATACCAAATTACAAGGTCAGAGAGGCCGGTTTTTTCTGCCCTTTTTCTTTGGTTCTAATCGTGCTGCTCATACGGTCCGCCCGACCAGCTACCCATGCCGGGGCCATAGAGGATGGCATTGGCAAACATCTGGCGCGTGCCATAGAAATAGGCGCGCATGTTGGGATTGCCGAGGAACATTATGATCTGTCCGCCGCCCTTGTACTCTCTTGTCAGGTAGGCCGTTCCGGCCCAGCGTTGCCGGGCCTCGGGCCAGAGCAGACCGGAGAGACGCAGCTTGTTTTCGTCGACGCAGAAACGCCCGACGGTTTTAACATCTTTTCCGGCCATGAGAGCGCGCGGGGTGTAGATTATAGCCGGGACACTCGGTGTCATTCCGAAGGCCAGCCAATCTTCGGTATCGAGGTCGACTCTCAGAATGGTACCGCGCGGGAAGAAGCGGCGCTGCCATTCATCAAGTTTCGCAAGCTCTTCCTTTCCGGCCGGTGGCTGTTTTTCTTCTTTAGTTTCTTTGGCCGGAACTTTGCCGGGGTGCCAGAGAGTCATAGTGTCGACAGCGGGAGCCTCGGCCTTCAGTTCTCTGTCTACCTGCTCTTTGTAGTCACCCAGTTTTTCGAGGACATCGCGTTTCAGTCTGACCTGGCTGAGATTGTTGGAAGTGTCGGCTGCCCAGGTGGCAGCGCTGCCCATGCATATCAGAGTGCCGCCATCGTCGACCCATTTGGAAATGGCAGAGGCACCTTCTTTGCCCATATAGTGACCGAGTGAATTGCCCCATGCCGAAGGGATGACTATGACATTGAATTTCGCCAGATCGTGCCAGGCTACTTCGCTGAGCCTGAGCAACGAATGCGGGATCTCAAGTTCTTTGTCGATAGCGAACCAGACAGCGCCGAAGTCGGAAAAATCGAGGGGCTCACCGGTCAGTAGCGCCACTTTCGGGCCAATAAGAAGTCTGAACGTGGGCGCGCCGAGATAGGAGCCTTCGGTAGCGATTCCGGTGTTGACGCCGATAACATCGAGACCGGTTTCGGCGGCCAGTCGCTGCAGAATCTCCGTAACATTCTCAACATTGCCGCGTCTGCGAACGACAAGCGCTCCGGCATTGAATGAGTAACCCTCGAGCTTGAACGGTTTCTCCGAAGCATAGATGACAAGTTCCTCGGCGAAGAGCCTATTAAGCATCAGGTAGGTTCGTTCACCGACCATGTTGATCACGAAGCCGAATTGTGCGTCGGGGTTGACAAGTTTTCCGGTCGGTTCTTCGATAGAAGTGACCGGTTCGGTGGCCGCTGTAAACATGGTTGTGGTCTGGTAGGCATCGAGATTGTAAGCCATCGGGACCGACCACGCGGACACTTCGTACATCCGGGTCTCTTCGTATTTCTCCAGTTCCCGTCGTTCTTCTTTAAGGAAGTCGAGCTTCAGATGCGGGTCGAAATCGAGGATGGCTTTGACCAGGCCGCCCTGAATCTGCGATGTTCTGACTATATAAGTGCCGGTCGGGAATTTGTGGGATGCTTGCTCGTTGAGCATGATGTCTGTTACGCCGCGCACGGTGAAATCGGCGGTAGCTTTTTCGACCTTGATCCCCTGCACGAGCAGCGAATTTATGAAACGGCCGAGTTTGAGATCATCCTGGATGGGAGCAAACAGGAATGTGAGGCCGCTTTTCTGACCCTGCCGGATAATATCCTGACGGGTGTTGTAGTAATCGCGGAGGATCTCCTCACGGTTGTTGGCAAGAGTGGTGAGGTTAGCCAGCGAGGAGGTGAACTGATGGTTGACGGCTTCGTGGTAAGTTAGCAAATAGCCGCTGGGCTGCCTGACCATGCTGCCATCGACCCCGGCCTGTTCATACAGGATGCCGATGCCGCCGGAGAATGTCAGCCAGCTCGAGCCGTATCCGGGGTACCAGTGTTCGTGCCACTCTTTGACATAGTATGGCCACCCGCGTTTGTCGAAGGCCTGCCCCTGGTCTCTACTGACAACATCCCACCATTTGAAAACGTTATCGGGTGTGTTGTAGTTGACCGGCTGGCGCGGGGGAGAAAACAGGTAATTGTCACTGGAGCCCATTTCGTGACCATCGACCATAAACTGCGGATTCCATTTGAGCAGGGCCTGCAGTCTTCCTTCGGTCTCGGGCTGGGTAACTACAACCCAGTCACGGTTCATGTCGAAGAGGTAGTGGTTGCCGCGTCCCCAGGGCCAGACACCGCCGTGCTGCTGGGCGTGACGGTCGTAGTTGGGCACGTTGCTGCGGTATGTTTCAAGCATCGACATGTAACGCTCGCGACCATCGGGGTTCTGCGTCGGATCGATAATGACCAGAACATTTTTAAGCAGATGCATCGTGGCCGCGTCTGTTCCGGCTGCCAGTTGGTAGGCGAGTTGGACCGCACCGTCGACACCCGATAGCTCGTCACCGTGGATGCTGTAGGCCATCCACGCGGTTGCCGGCAGGTCAGTGAGCATGGCATTGAGATCAGCGGTGGACTTTATGCCATCGGACGAAGCAAGTTGTGCCGTCTTCTCACGGATTGCCTCAAGATTCTGTATGTATTCGGGCAGGCCGATTACGATTGAGTACAGGTCACGACCTTCGTGTGTGGTCCCGTGCTTTTCAACGACAACGCGGTCCGAACCATCGGCCAGCGCTTCGATATAGCGAACGAGCTCATTGTACCTGAGAGGATACTCGCCGATCGGGTGGGCGAGATAGTCATTTGGTTTCGGTACGGATTCATCGTAAGTTCCGTCCGGGTAAAAGGGCACGGTATCTACGGGCACTTTGTCCGAATAGGACGGGTGTGTAGATGCGAATGTGCCGGTCGCAAGGATCATCAAAATGACGACCATAGCAACTGCTGCGGGGAGAAAATTGCGCGACATAGCGACTCCTTGAGTGGAATTGGACTCTGGCTTAATAGACCAATAAAAACAGCAACCGGTCCGCTGTAAAGGGCAAAATTGAGATAACAGAAGGGATTACAGATCCAATTCCTGGGTCAGGCTGGCCTCAGCCTCCGGGTGCAGCTTGAATTCGAAGATTTTTAAGAGGGTGACAAAGACAGCGGCAATGAGCGGCCCAAGCACGATTCCGAGCAATCCGAACAGGTATACGCCGCCAAGGATAGTGAAAAACAAAAGCAGGGGATGCATCGATGTTCGCCCGGAGATGAGAAACGGGCGCAGGACATTGTCCACCTGACTGATTACAATCGAGCCGAAAGCGATTACGATGAGACCCTTGATGTACGAGCCGCCTATAATCAAGATGATACCGGCGGGGATATAGATGATGAAAGCGCCCACGAACGGTATGATCGACAGGAAGGCCATGATAGCGCCCCAGAAGACGGCCGACGGGATTCCGACGATGGCGAACAAGACGCCGCCGATAACGCCCTGTATCAGCGCCACGACAACGCCGCCGTACATAGTGGCCTGGATGACATCATGAAGCTGCCGGAAAGTGACGTTAATCTGGTTGTCGGTGAGCGGCATCAGGCGTTTGGTCTTGTTGACAATCAACTCGCCGTCTTTGAAGAAATAATACAAGGTGAATATCATCAGCACGAAATAGAACACGAGACGGGTGGTGTTGGTAATCAGCCAGCTCGTTTGATTCAGGATGACGCCGCTGACGCTTTCGATGGATTGCTTTATCATCTGGTCGAGGTTGATTTTCGACAGGTCATAGTAGTTGGACAACTTCTCCTTGATAGCCTCTATCCAGGGGACATCGAAAGCCAGTAACTGCTCAAGCTCACCACTTTTTATCATCGCATTCACTTTTGCCACGGCGTTGGCGGCTTCGCTGACGAGTGCGACGAAGAGATAGGTGATGGGTCCGATGATCAGGACGATAATTATGAGACACACCAGAAGCGATGAAAAGCCCTTGGATTTCACCCTGGAGAGAATCTTTTCGTAGAGCGGGAAGAATATGATGGCGAACACCGCCGCCCACGCCATCGGCGCGAAGAATGGGACTATCAGTTGATAGAACAGATAGAATACGATCGCTGCGATGAGGAAAAACAGCGAGACGACAATGTATTCACGTTTCATATTCGATGCTCCTGTCGCATGCGAGATTAATTTATGCGAATCCAAATTGAGAGGCAACCATTTTAACAGGATTCATGGGAGCCTTGGAGTGCTCGCACAGTGCGATCTGTCGCGACTTCGTTCAGACAATGGGTTGGACGTACAAGTTGTTGTGAATGAATGACTTTGAATAGCTCCTCGGCGGCGGGGCCGTCCTTCTCATAGGGCGCCGGGGGCAATATACGATTATGGGGCCAAATTAGTCCTCATTTCAAAAATCTCGGTTGGCACCTATACGATACTAAATCGGTCGGCTTTTCTGCTGCCCAAAATATAACCAGTTGAGATAAAGTATCTTAGAAAATGGACGATTATAGTTTTATGACATTTGTGTACTGCGTTGCCGGCTTAGCCATATCCGGCGATCGTAATCTTTAACTTGTGAAACAAGGAGTGAACTATGGCTACGCGTAAGACCAGAACCACCCGTAAAGCAGTTCGTCGCTGCAAGAAGACCAGCCGTCCGTGGACCCGCGAAGAGATCGCATTCATGCGCACCTGGTATCGTCGTCATGAAACATCGTGGGTTGCCCGTCAGCTCGGTCGTACGGTGTACTCGGTCCGTTACAAAGCGGTCGACCTGAAGATCCGCAAGGCCAATCCGTCTGTCTGGAAAGGACAGAAGGGCCCGGCCAACGCGTTTGACAAGAAGGGTAGAGTAGCTACTCGTCGGACGAAACCGGTGAGTCGCAAGACCGCTGCCACGCGCAAGACAACTCGCACTCGCTCCTGGCGCGCCACCTCCAAACGTCGCACGGTTCGTAAGGCCAAAGCCCGTCGCACCACGCGTCGTCGTTCCCGCTAAGACAATACCTGATAGCTAATACAAACTATCCGGCATAGTTTAAAACCCGCCTCCTTCAGGAGGCGGGTTTTTTCGTGACTGCCGTTATCTCGCTGCGTATATTTAGAAAAATACAAGGAGGCAAAATGCCGGTAATAAAATATGAGCAGATGAATCTGGCGCCAATCGTAATGGATAAGGCGGACAAGGTGTCCAAGGCGGTCGTGATTGGAGAGAACGAGGGATGGGATGAATACGCGATGCGGGTGTTCAGTATCGCACCCGGTGGACACACGCCGAAACATAAGCACGACTGGGAACACGTGAATTACATTATCAAAGGTCGGGGGAGAGTGGAAATCAAGGGGGAGATCAGCGAAATCTCGGAAAACGACTTCGCCTTTGTCCCACCGGGGGCGGAACATCAGTTTACCAATCCTTACGAAGAAGCACTGGAGTTTATCTGTATTGTCCCCAAGCGGGGGGAGTATTGATCGCGCAGTGAGTGTCAGGTCACAATTTCCGCAAGCGGAAATCAAGACCTGACACAACCGTAGAAAGTTTTTAAGCAGACCTCTTTAGAGATAAAAAAAGGCCGCCCCTGTGAGGCTGAGGCGGCCGGGTTGTTTTATAAGAGCATGGCTCAGACAGCGACAGCTGTCTTTTTTGCCTGGAGGTAAAGCTCGTTAACCTTCTCCCAGTTGACGACATTGAAGAAGGCCGAGATATATTCGGGCCGACGATTCTGGTACTTAAGATAGTAGGCATGTTCCCAGACATCGATACCCAGAATCGGCGTCTTTCCGGCTGACAGCGGCGAATCCTGATTCGGGGTAGCCATAATTTCCAACTCACCCTCGTTTAAGACCAGCCATCCCCAGCCACTGCCGAACTGACTGGCGGCGGCGTTGGAAAACTGTGTCTTGAAGCTATCGAAACCGTCGAATTTGCCATTGATAGCGTCGATGACCTCACCTTTGGCTTTGACGTCTTTCCTGAGGATTTCCCAGAAGAACGAGTGGTTGACGTGGCCGCCACCGTTGTTGCGTACGGCCGTGCGAATATCTTCGGGAACCGATGCCAGGTCGGTGATAAGCTCATGGGCCGACTTGTTTTGAAGGTCGGGGTATTTGCCCAGGGCGGCGTTCAGTTTGTCTATATAGGCCTGGTGATGTTTACTGTGGTGGATAGTCATCGTCTGTTCATCGATGAACGGCTCCAGGGCGTTGTATTTGTAATTTAGTTTTGGTAGAGTATGTTTCATTTTAATCTCCCTTTCTTCTCGTTATCTTAACTTGTGTCATGTACAACAAGCGGAGACCGCCGGAGTTCCCGTTCGGGCGAACTAATTGGCGTATATCGACCAATGTAGCCTATTATAATGATATGGGTAGCCGCGATGGCGGGCAGCGGAAAGGTCTGCGCCGTTGTCTCAGGGTAGGATATTAAGCGGCGATTCCTCGCTGCTTAAGCCGCAGGGCGGTAGTGGATTTTTTCTTTACTCTTTCCTAGTTGGCGGCTCCGGTGGTTGAGAAGACGATACTGGGCACATGAAGAAGCGATGGGTCACCCACCAGATTCAACAGCTCCGGATATTGTTCTTTCGGTTCGATAGACCGATTGAGGGCAAGTTTCTGCTCGATGTGGAGTTGCCCGTCGGAGGCGGTATATTGTCCGGAAATCGCTCCAAAGGCGTTTTCGAGCGATACGTTGCCAAGTTCGTTCGTGATTTGCCAACCGGCCGGGAAGTTGATATCGATTTTCTTGTTAAATTGCTCATCATAATAGATGGCAATGGGCAGCTGGCGATAGTCCGGGTCGAACTTGTAGCGGTTGCCGGAGATGGGTGAAAACAGGCCTCCGGTGTGGAAGATGACCTCTTCGGGCGTTATCGTCAGCAGGTTGGAAATGGTATATTTGAGATTCAACACAAGGGGTTCGTCCGGATTGTCGAGGCTCTCTATTCGAGGGGCTTCAAGGTCGACTTCGCCATCGGAATAGGTCAGGAATTCTCTGACGGTTTTTTCCCGTTCACTGTCGGTCAGTTCCGACAGCAATTCTCTTAAGTAATAAGCCTGTGATCCGCTGAAGGTCTTGGTTTCCTCTACACTGATGACGCCATCGTCGCCGAGCGTCAAAATGTAGCTCTCCTCGACAGTGTTGTCGGCTCGATTGCCGGGTGGAACGGTCCAGAAGGTTCCGACACCTTTCGGGTCGATGGCGAGAGCCTGTTGGCCCTGAAAATTCTGTGGAGTGTGATTCAGGGGCAGCCCTTTTATGTAGGGGAAAATCACATAGTAATCATCGTTGATTTCCACTTTCACGGCGGGCATGGGAACCTCGCCGTAACTGACGTAAGTCTCGTCGAAATAGCCGTCATCCGCAGAATGGACCATCAGCATACAGGACGGAATTTCGAGGTGTTGCAACATGGCATAGGTAAGTCCGGTAAGCTGGAGATAGCCGCCTTTTTTCTGTTTGATAATTTTATGGTAATCGGCCTTACCCCAACTCCAGGTCAGTTCAAGGCTGTCCTGTACGTAGCTTACGATGGCCTTGAGCTTATCATAATCGGAGAATTCTCCTTCTGTGAGTTCTTTGGCCAGATTGGCGATATCTGTTTTGCCTTTGAGTTTTTTGGTTGGTTTAATAGCCTTTTCGTAGACGGTTTCGGCGATGTCCTGCCAACGCGTCGTCAGATCGATTTCACCGCCCCCCATCGATAACCAGTTGACCTTGAATTCCAGCCGTTTACAAACATCGTTGAAATACGGGCAGAAAGGTTCGCGGAGGATGGCGGGGACATCGGTGGCGGAGTGGCTGATGATTATTTTTCTTGCCTCGGTATCTTCGCGTCTGTCGTATTCTGAGGTACTATACGGACCGGTATTCTTAAAATCCATCCGCCACCAATCCGGATAGGCGAACGAAAAATCCAGTTTCTCGCATGGAATCTCGAACTGAAGCTCGATATCGTATTCAAGAGGAGGGAGGTGCTCTTTTACCGCATATGTATATTCTCTGCCAACTTCTATTGTGGAACCCCGGCGAATATCCGGAAAGATAAATCGATACGACTTTTCGTCGCCATTCTTTTCTTCCTTGAGATTGGCGAGACCATAGTGCCGCTCGGTACTATCGGGATTAATTACAATCATATAAAGCTTGTGTGGTTTGGAGTAGAACTCCACCTGAGTAAGCCAGGCGGCTTCGGGATTCATTACCACATAACGGTACCTCTTTATATCTATGTAGGACCAACTGGTGCTACGATCACCGAACAGGAAGGTGGCCAGGTTACCGTCCTTGTTGCCCGCATGTTCGATTGTTCTTTCCATGTTGAGGTAGACACCGTCGTGCCCCGGGTATACTGCCATTACGGAATCGACATTGACAGGCTCCAGAGGCGCAAATTCCCGGCGCTGTTTGTTCACTTCATCCGGAACAGTCAGGTGGGAGATTCTCTTCGACTGCTCGCACGAGCAAAAAAGGACGGCGAGCATAGCTATTGTTAGGAGCTTCTTCATGGGTTAAGTACCCTCCTGTTTCAAAACAAACATTTCCGTTTTCATATTTGAATACCGGCGACAGAAGTCAAGGAAAGCCGCCTTCCGTTCGACCGGGATATTCTTCTCGGTCCGTCGGAGATAATATTGAAATTGGGCGCTTCCGGAATCGTTTGTTCGGGCGGTGGCGATAAAAACAGTATTTCCGTCGAGCTGGATGTCAGTGCTGTCCGGGAGTACTGACAGACCGGGCACGACAAGTTCGATCGTCAGCGTTGCGAAGGCTCTGTTTTCAAGGTGAAGTGGCCATTGGTCGTTCTCCCTCTCGAAGATGGCATTCCCGGAAGTTATACAGGGTGTGCGGGGTACGTATTTGTTCGCTCCCGAACCGACGACGAAATCTGAAAGGTTGGCCCGTCCGGTTAAAGTCAGTTGGTTGTAGCCAATGGTGTCAAATTCGAGGGAGTCCAGCGAAATCCGGTAGAGATGCGACGATACAATCGCTTCGAGAACGGTCTGTAATTTGAATCCGGCCAGTTGGGCGCGGGCCCCGAGCGCGTCTGCCATCTTTGCTTTACGAAGAGTGATCCCGGCCCGACAAGATCCCAGAGAATCGATGTGCCCGGAGATCCGAATATCGACCATAGGGGTATCAAGCGGGGTTGGCAAGTCAATCATCCGAGGCGCCCCGGTATCGAAGACAAAGGCTCTCTGGTCGACCAATTCTTCAGGCAGGTCACCGCAAGCGAAGTGCTTGGCGGTTGGGTCAAAGAAAACCGGTGTCCCGTTATCGTCGTAGTGGCAAATGACATGATTGAACAGGGAGGGGTGAACCCCCTCAAATCGCACGTACGGAACTGCTGTTATCGCAGCCATGTTGACCGGGATGCCATAAGTGCGAGCCAGGGCGCAAACCAGATTGGCCCGATCCTTACAATCGCCATATCTCTTGGCAAGCACCACCGAGGGTGTATGCGGTACGATAGAGTGAGGGTGGTCGACCTCGGAAATGTATCTGATATTGTTTCTAATGAAATCGTTGATGACCGCCAGCGAATCTTCAACATCCATACAGTCGGTAAAACAAAGCTGCAGGCTGCCGACTAAGCTGTCCGTCAGCGTGGGTTGCAGCGTTGTCAAATTCTCGTACCAGTTAAAAAAGTCGACGGGAGAAACCGGGTTAATGGCTTCATCTTCCCATCGAAGCCGAAGCAGCAGGACCCCGTGATACGAATTGTGGGCATAGAACGGGAGTTCTTCGAAGTGGGCGATGGGGCCGAAAACCAGTTCGGTTTCTTTGTCGGATAGTTCACGTCGAATGCAGGGAACCTCATCGCGCGGGAAGAAGGCTTCATAATCTATACTTGCCTCTTTGGGATGTTTGATAAGGATCGTGAGCTTCTCCAGCGAATTCGCGTTAGGTATCGAGATAAGTGGAACGAAAGCAGCATCCTTATACTTCTTTTGATAGCTGTATGAGATGACATCACCCGGCTTGAGATCATCCGGGAAGATGATGCGATAGTATTCCTTCTCAGAGTAGAAAGCATCTTCGGGCGGCGGGTAAAGCTCCTGGATATACTTCTTTTTCAGTTTCTTTCCACGGCAAACGGCCTTTATGTCATCGATATCTTCCCAGTCGGATTTGACGATATAGAATTGGTTCCGAGCGGTCGAACGTTCGGTGAGATAGGTTTGTTCATTAGTGACGACGGCAGATATTTTGAAGCCCTTGCCGGGTTTGCCTTTTATCTCGAATTCCATGGTTTTTCGCAGGGCGATTTCGGGTTCGGAGACACCGGTATCCTCTGCATGAAGCAGGAGCGGCCACAAGCACAGGAGAATGAGCGTTGATAATATTTTCATATTCGATTAGAGTAGATGAAGTGTTCCTCCAGAAGTCAATATAGTGGCAGGTGCGAAGTATAGTCAAGGCATTACTGGACAAGCGGTATCACTGAATGTGGGAGATTGTGGATGCTGTAAACGGCTGGCTGGTGGAGCAAAAAACTGCTTGATTTGAGGGGATACCGTCGCTATATTCTCCACCGCCGCACTCAACAGGTTAACACGTTGAGTATTAGCAATTAGAATGCGCCATTAGCTCAGTTGGTAGAGCAGCTGACTCTTAATCAGCGGGTCCGGGGTTCGAATCCCTGATGGCGTATTTTTTTAATTAATTCCGCCGGGATTGATCCAAGGCTCAAAATCTTAGTTCTTGAAAAAGCTTCCCGATAATCATATTATCTCTTTGATGCCCACACAAATGGATATAGCCGGCAATTTCTGGGATGCCAACAGGACCGCAATCACCCGCTATTTGATAGCTTTTCTGATTGTTGCCGCCGCGTTGGTTGGCTACTTCGTGATTGAGCAGGAGTTCAAGTATCTCTATCTGGTTTTTGTCCCCGTACTTTTTGTCATCACGATCTCCAACGCGCGTCTCGCGGTATACCAGTATCTTTTTATTCTGTTTACCAACATTGCGATAAGTGAATCACCTGCCGTGCTGCTGGTAGATATTTCGGCTATCCTGGTTGTATGTGCGGCGGTGCTTGATTTTCTTTTGAAAGGCTCCCGCGTTGGAAGATTTCCCGTTCTTTCAGTCAATTTCGCGCTTTTGCTCATAGCCATTCCTCTGGTGGCCCTGGGGAGCAATCAGCCATTGTTGGCTGTCAATCCGGTTCTCAGAATAGGCCTTATGGCCTCAACGTTCGTATCGCTGTATCGTCTGTCACGGTATTTCTCGTTGCTCAACCTGCTCAAATTGTTCTTCTGGTCCTCGGTTATCCATTCGATTCTTGCGCTGGCAATTTCGCTTCAATCCGGTGAACTTGAAAGGGTTTTCGGGTTGGCGCCAAAAACGTTGGACGATCTTACGATGATAGCCTTGCCTGTCGGGTTAGCTCTATATCTGTTCTCTGGTAAAGGCAAGGGGGTGGCGATTCTGGTAGGTTGTGTGATATTGCTTGGTACTCTTCTGGCCACCCAGTCGCGACTGCCTATAATGTTGGCCTGTGCTTTTTCCGGGCTGGTGGTCATTTTATCCCTGAGAAGACACGAGGGAATCCGTTCCGCTGATAGAATTGGTCATAACGGAATCAGGAAAAGACGAACAAAAATGCTCATAGGGTTAACAGTCGGGCTGTCAATTCTGGTGGTTATTACCAACACGGAATTAATCGGCGCTGTCTTGGGGAGGTTCAAAGAATTGCTGACGCAGTCACCGGGGGGGAGTTTTCGCCTGAGGCTGATTCTGTGGCATGCCGGCCTCAATGCCTTCTGGGACCATCCGCTGCTTGGCATCGGTCCGGGCAATTTTCGGTACATTCAAAATTTTTACCCGTCTTTGCATTTTCATCCCGACCAACTGCGGATAGAAGGTCTGTCCGCTCACAATCTCATGATTCACTATCTGGCCGAGACCGGACTCGTGGGAGCTTCGGCGCTGGTTGCGCTGTTGGTCAATCAGTATCGCAAGGCGAGGACCTTCTATAAGCTCAACATAGGCGGCGAACAGCCCGTGACGGCGGTGATATTGTATGTCTCGGCCGCTATGTTTTTGGTGACTTCTTTTGTCGAGGCTGGCTGGATGTGGGGGCAGATGAGCCTTGTCTTGGCCTTCTTCTTAGCACTGATAGCGAGAGCTTACAACAGTGCCGTTTCAGGTAACTGACGACTTATTCCCGCAAATGCTCCGTGAAGTGCACTCATCCCACTTTAGAAAAAGAGGGTTGAAAAGCCGAAGTTGAATTTTGATGTATCGTATTGTGATAGCTGCCAGGTAAAATTTAGGACCATGGATAGCGGCAGAAGGCCTCCCACTCCAAAGCCGGCCTCGCCATATGGTCTGGGAGCATTTAGAAGAAACTCATCGCCGGTTTGATAGGGATGATTGTCGAAGTCGGCCCAGAAAGCGCCCCCGTATAATATCAAGCCGAGGGGGATCTTTTTTACCAATGGCAGGCCGCTTTTCTGAAAGAGTTTGCGTCCGAAATCCACGCTTGTATAAGCGGCGAAAACCCGGCTTCCGGCAAAGTTTTCCTGAGCCATGGTCTTGAAGGTCAGACGGTTTTCAGCCAGACCGGCATCGAAATCAGCCACAAAGTATCGCTGAGGAGGCAGGGTACCATCGGACGCTCCACCATAGACATATAGATTGCCAACAGCCCATCCGAACAAACGCTGCATCCGCTCCAGGGAGAACCAGTACCTTGTGAAGTCGAAATCGTTGTCGAAGACATCATCTGATGCGTGCTCGACGCCTATTTTGAACTGAGTGGATGGGAATGAGAACATCGGACGGTCACGACCTTTATCCCGGAAGAGCTGCCGGGAGTCGAATGTAAAAGTTGCCGTCAGCGAGCGGAGTTTACCATCGACAATAGCAGGATTCACGCGGTTCGAGTCGCTAGGGTTAAAGACACTGAACTCACTGTTATTGGGGATTGAACTCTGGTCGAAATCTCTATATGTGAAATTGACTCTCGTTTTGGGGAGCAGTTTGGTTCCGGTTCTCAGCAAGAAGCCCTTCTCAAGATAATAGTCGTAGGCATCGGTTTTACTCATGGCGGCCATGAAGGTGGCATTGCCATTGGGACGGGCGAAGATGGTCGGGCGAGTTCGGATTTCATCGCGGTATTCAGCGCCGATGGTGAATTTTTGCGGGTCCGATATTGTGAAGTCGAAGCCGTACTCGTGTTGCCAGATATCGGCATCGAAGGCGTAGCCGCTTTTGATTCTAACGTCGAGCCGGTCTCTGATTTTTTCGAATTTATGGCCGACACCGAGATATGGTCCCTCGACGCGGTTGAAGTGGAAGAAGTCCGGAGCGGCGAGAACGACGGCGGTTATTCCGAGTGGCACCAGACAGAGCTTCTTTAACAGGGGCTGATGATTCTTCATTGAATCCACATATACATAGCCGCGTTCTTCGATTTTGGTCAACGGAATCAGGCGACTGTTGTCCCACTTTAGGGAGTCGATATCGTCGGCCGCCTTGTCGACTTCGAGGGCGTACTCATCGAATCTCGGTTCATACGAATCCAGTGAAAATTGATAGTCGTGTAAGGCTGCCTGGTAGTCTATAGAAAGTACCGGAATAATGGGTAGCTTAAGGTTCAGGATGGCGGTGAGCTGAATCATGGTTGGCATCCAGTACTCATTTTCGAAAAGGGCGTATATCTGTCGGTAGTGGACTTTGGAGAGGTAAGGATTATCGAATCCTTTGTTGGGGGTGAGGTCAACACCGACGACCGCATAGCTCGAATCGGCGATTCTTATGGTGCCTTCGAACAACGGGTCGGTTTGATTTTTAGGTTCGATTTCTAAAACAAAGATGGCATTACTGTCGACGAATATGGTATCGATAAGGTAATATTCGTAATGGTCCAGTGCATCAGTGGCGGTGGGGGAGACGACGGCGTAACGTCCGAAGTCGATCCGGTTGGCGTTGAAATCGGTTAGTTGGCCGACCTGCAGCAGATTGTCCTGAGCGGGAATGTTGGCTGTTTGCCGTCGGCCGGTTATTATCTCTTTGAATTGGTCCGGGTACTTCCAGAATGCATCAAGTTGTGACTCAAATATGGCTATGACGCTGGAAGAGTCTGCCTTAGAGGTGTCGCGAGCGATGAGCTTGGTGTAGGCCTCGAAACTGTATTCTTTGATCTGTGAAAGCAACTGCTCTTTGCGGGCGATGGCCTCGATAATAATTCTCTGGGCGGCATCGTACTGGCGGTCATAGACTTTAATTGAACCGACCTCGATTACGGCCGGTCGCAGGTATACGTCGACAGTTGCAGACGAATCGGTGACAGTAACCTCAATAGTCTCTGAGTAGTGGGCGACATGGCTGAATTTCAGTCCGTATGTGCCCGGCTCGAGTTTAAGGCGGTACATGCCGGTTTCGTTGGAACTGACGGATTGGCCGCTTCCAATCACCCTGACGGTTGCGAAGCCGACCGGTTGGGAGTCATCGGCATCGTAAATCGTACCGGTGAGAGTGGAAGCGCTCAGGCCGGTCGCCATGAGCAAGGATGTCAGCAGTGTCAGAATTCTAAGCATAAATGTCCGGTATCTCTCGATTAATTGGCTGAATGATGCAAGGTCAGAGTTTGGTAGTCCAGCTATTTCTTGATATGTGAGTTTTACTCACAGAGGTTTCAAATGTTTCTCAAAAACAGGCGAATTGGCCTGACCGGGGAACCCCGGAGAGCGAGTGGGGCGCTTTTGGGGAACAAAAACCGGCAGCAGGTGTTTTTTAAGAAAATCTTTGATTTTAACCGCAGAGCATAAATTGATATTGCCATCTCCGGCTGTATCAAGCATTTTAGGGTACAATCATGCACCGCAGGGCTTCTTCAACCGACACCTGAATCAGTGAGTCTTTCAAAAAGACCGTTGATGCGTGTCTCCGGCAGCCCTAATTTGATATTTGTTAAATTTGTAACCTGGATTTAACAGTTGGCGCAGATATTTCCACGTTGGACAAACAGGCTCCCGGTATTTTTGCTGGCGGGAGCGATACTCGTGGCTTTGGCGGGTGTCGGATTCTTCTGGTATTACGGCTCGCCTAAATATACCGATGTCGGCTATCGCCCCGCTCAGCCGGTACCATATTCACATAAGCTGCATGCCGGTGACCTGGGTATTGATTGTCGATACTGTCACTATTCTGTCGATAAATCCGCGGTGGCCAACGTGCCGCCAACTTCCGTCTGTATGAACTGCCATACCCTTATTTTACCTGAAAGTGAAAAACTTCTGCCGGTGCGTGAAAGCTGGGCGACCGGTGAGCCAATCAAATGGGTCAGGATACACAAAATTGGCGAGTATGCATATTTCAATCACAGCATACACATTGACCGGGGGGTTGGATGTATCACCTGTCACGGTAATGTGGCCGAGATGGCGGTTGTCCAGCAGATGAAGCCGCTCAGCATGGGGTGGTGTCTTGAGTGCCATCGCAATCCCGGTCCGAATCTCAGACCGGCTAACGAAGTCACCAACATGAATTGGACTAAACCCGCGGATCACGCACAGTGGGCCGAGAGTATGATCAAAGAGAAAGGTATCGCGCCGCCCGAAACCTGTTCGGCGTGCCATAGATGAAGAAACGCGAGCGAAAAGAATTCAACGGCAAGGCCCAGTGGCGAAGTCTCGATGATCTGGCCGATAAGCCCGAATTCAAACAGTGGCTTCACCGGGAATTCCCCCCGGGGGGTTCGGAGATGAACAACGACTGGAGTCGTCGAAATTTCCTGACGCTCATGGGGGCATCGATGGCCCTGGCCGGGTTGGCCGGATGCCGGCGACCGGAACAGAAAATTGTACCCTATGTAAAGCCGCCCGAAGAGATCATTCCGGGTATCCCGCAATATTACGCCACCACGATGCCTTTTGGTACGGGTGCCTATGGTCTGATTGTGGAAAGTCACGAGGGTCGTCCTACCAAGATTGAAGGTAACCCTTCGCATCCATCCACTCGCGGAGCTTCTAACGCTTGGATTCAGGGCTCGATACTGGGGCTTTACGATCCTGATCGCTCCCGCAACGTGATAAACAACGGTGTGCAGAAGTCATGGGATGACTTCGTGGCATTCTGGCAGGAATCGGCGCCTGAGTACGCTGAAAACAGAGGCGAGGGTCTGGCGATTCTATCGGAGTCATATTCCTCGATTACTATTTCGCGGCTCCGCAAAGAGTTTGAGAAGGTATATCCAAAAGCGCGCTGGGTTGTGTATGATCCGGTGAGCGATGAAAATATTTTCGAGGGTGTGAAGGCGGCATCGGGGGAAAACATCCGTCCGGTGTACAATCTCAACGAGGCAAGTGTCATACTGTCAATTGACAGTGATTTCACGCTCACGGAGAGCGACAGTATTGCCAATAGTCGCGGGTTTGTTGACGGTCGCCGGATGGATTCGGAGAATGATTCGATGAATCGGCTTTATGTCGTCGAGGCAAATTTCTCACCCACGGGAGCGATCGCCGATCACCGACTTCGTCTGCAACACAGCCAGATGGCGGCTTTTGCTGTTGAACTGGCGCGGCAACTAAAAAAGGCCGGGCTGTCATTGCCGGAGATTCCTGCTGCATCTAAATTATCGTCCGCGGCAGCAGGGTGGGTCGAAGTCGTAGCGGAAGATTTGGTGAAGGCCGGCAGGAATGCCGTTGTGTTGGCCGGTCACCGCCAGCCAGCGGCGATTCATGCGCTTGTGTATGCTATCAACCGCGCACTCGGCAACGAAGGCTCCACGGTGAGCTACCATGAGATGCCTGATGTGGCATATTCGAGGCTTTCTGATTTGAAGGCGCTCAGTGACGACATAAAGAACGGAAAAATAACGAGTCTTGTCATGCTGGGCGGCAACCCCGCCTACAATGCACCGGTCGATCTGGAATTCGGCGAGTTGCTCCAGAAGGTGGAACACAGGATACACCTGAGTCCATATGTAGATGAGACATCGCGAAATTGCACCTGGCATATTCCGCAGACGTATTATCTGGAGGAATGGTCGGATGCGCGTGCTGCCAATGGTACCGCCAGTATTGTCCAGCCGTTGATAGCACCACTATTTGACGGTAAGAGTGCCGTTGAAGTACTGAATCTACTGGCGAGAGGGACCAATCAACCGGGGTATGACGGCGTGCGCGACACGTGGCAGGGCAGGTTATCCAAAACGAATTTCGAAAAAGCCTGGCAGAAGCTTCTTCATGATGGTGTCGAAGCCAATAGCGGTGCAAAGAAGGTATCGCCGGGGTTGAAGGCGGTTGCGGTTAGTGATGCTCTGAGGAGTCTGATTGGCGCACAGAACGGTGCGTCCGATGAGCTGGAGATAGTCTTTCATGTGTCGCCGTCACTTTACGACGGTCGATTCGCCAATAATGGTTGGCTTCAGGAACTGCCCGATTCGATGACCAAAATCAGCTGGGACAATGTGGCCCGTGTGAGCAAGAAAACGGCTGATAAGCTCGGCGCTGCCAATGGTGATTTGGTTAGGTTGACGTATCACGATCGTGAATTGGAAATCCCTATCTGGATTGTCCCTGGGTTGGCTGACAGTACGGTAATGCTTGAACTGGGATACGGACGCAAGGATACAGGCAAGGTCGCCGGTGGTGTCGGATTCAATACGTATTTGCTGAGGACCTCGAATCATCTTCATGGTGGCCCCGGAGTAAACGTTCTCCGCACCGGTACGAGGCATGTGTTGGCCAATACGCAGGATCACGGTAGTATGGAAGGTCGGCCCCACGTACGCGAGGCGACTCTGACCGAGTATCGCAAACATCCCGAGTTTGCACCGGAGGCGGTGCATCATCCGCCGCTTGTCTCCATGTGGAAGGACCATAAGTCTGACAAGGGCTATCAGTGGGGGATGGCAATAGATCTTACCGCTTGTACCGGCTGTAATGCGTGTACGATCGCCTGCCAGAGTGAAAATAATATTCCGATTGTCGGCAAAGAGCAGGTTCACAAGGGACGGGAAATGCACTGGATACGGGTGGACAGGTATTTCACGGGCGAGGTCGATCAGCCCGACGCCGTTCATCAGCCGGTTGCGCTGTCAGCACTGTGAGATGGCTCCGTGCGAGCAGGTTTGCCCGGTGGCGGCAACTGTGCACGACAATGAAGGACTCAATACGATGGTCTACAACCGGTGCATCGGTACTCGCTACTGTGCCAACAACTGCCCGTACAAAGTCCGCCGGTTCAATTTCTTCAATTTTACCAAAGATACGCCCGAGGTCACCAGGATGGTTAACAACCCGGATGTCACCGTGCGCTCACGTGGGGTGATGGAGAAATGCACTTACTGTGTCCAGCGGATTAACAGAGCCAGGATACAATCGAAGCTGGAAGGTCGTGAAATTCACGACGGAGAAGTTGTTCCCGCCTGCCAGCAGGCCTGTCCGGCGCAGGCGATTGAGTTTGGCAATGTGGCGGACCCGGAGAGCAAGAGTATCGAAGGTCAAAGAGCGTAATCGAAATTATGATTTGTTGGGCGAGCTTAATGTCAGACCGAGAACCTCGTACCTGGCCAAGATTAGAAACCCGAACCCTAAAATATCTGAGAACGGATAACGCAAGAAGGCAAAGTTGTGGACGTAACGGCTAAAGAATTATCGGACCAATCAAAACAGCAGGAAATACTGGTGCTGGGTAATCCGACGTTCGAGAAGATCACCGAGGCGGTGAGCCGGATCGTTGAACGGAAACCGACTAAATTGTGGTACGGGTTGTTCTCTGTCTCGGTTGCTCTGACTTTGATGCTTTTAGCCAACCTGGCTTATCTGTTCTGGCAGGGAACCGGTATCTGGGGTTTGAACAATCCGGTCGGCTGGGGTTGGGCGATTGTCAATTTCGTCTTCTGGGTTGGTATCGGTCATGCCGGTACATTGATTTCAGCAATTCTATTTTTGCTTCGTCAACGCTGGAGAACATCGATCAACCGTTTCGCCGAGGCAATGACAATCTTTGCCGTAATTTGCGCCCTGTTGTTTCCGGCGATTCACGTCGGGCGCGTCTGGGTGCTCTACTGGGTTTTCCCGCTTCCCAATCAGATGTCGATGTGGCCGAACTTCCGCAGTCCCCTTTTGTGGGATACTTTCGCTGTCGGGACTTATTTCACCTGTTCACTTTTGTTCTGGTATGTCGGGTTGGTGCCTGACCTGGCCACTCTCCGCGACCGGGCGAAATCGAGAATACGCAAGATAATGTACGGCTTGTTCTCGCTCGGATGGCGCGGTGGGAACCGTCAGTGGAAACATTACGAACTGGCTTATCTGGTGCTGGCCGGTATTTCGACACCGCTGGTGCTTTCGGTTCACAGTATTGTCGCGACGGACTTCGCCACCTCACTTGTGCCCGGCTGGCATACGACCATATTCCCGCCCTATTTTGTAGCCGGGGCGATTTTCTCCGGATTTGCGATGGTGATGACGCTCAGCTTGATTGCCCGCAAGGTGTTCAATCTCGAAGATATCATCACGCCAGAACGCTGGAGAGGATGAACAAGATTATTCTGCTGACCGGCATGATGGTCGGGTATGCCTACTCGATGGAGTTCTTTATCGCCTGGTACAGCGGCAATGAATATGAGACGATTTGCCTTTATCAACCGGGCGTTTGGTCCGTATGCGTGGGCTTACTGGATCATGATGTCCTGTAACGTTATCGTGCCGCAACTTTTCTGGTTCAAGCGACTGAGAACATCGATCCCGGTTATGTTTGTCGCATCGATTCTCGTCAATGTCGGTATGTGGTTCGAGCGTTTTGTTATTGTCGTGACGCTGTCGCGTGACTACCTGCCATCGAGCTGGGACTACTACAGTCCGACTATCTATGATATCATGCTGTTCGTGGGGTCGTTCGGGTTGTTCTTCACGCTGTTCTTGCTGTTCTTGCGCTTTTTGCCGATGGTGGCGATGTCGGAGATAAAGGGCGTGTTGCCGCAGGCAGATCCGCATCAGGCGCAGTCGGGAGGGCACCAATGAAGTCGATTTTCAAATCACTGTCCGGTTTGGTGCTGGCGGAGTTCGAATCTACCTCGGCGCTGCTTCATGCCGCCGAGAAGGTGCGCTCAGCAGGGTATACAAAATTTGACTGCCACTCGCCGTTTCCGATTCACGGCATGGATGACGCAATGGGCTTGAAGCGCTCGCCGCTCGGGTATATTGTCGGTGTGGCCGGAACTCTGGGATTGCTTGGTATGATTACCTTGACATGGTGGACAAGTACGGTTGATTACAGATTTCTTATATCAGGCAAACCGTTTTTCAGCTGGCAGGCATATATACCGGTGATCTTTGCTATCACGGTTCTTTGTTCGGCGTTTGGTGCGTTCTTTGGGATGCTGTCGCTGAATCAGTTGCCGAAACTGTTTCACCCGGTGTTTAACTCGGAGAGATTTGCCAGAGTTACCGATGGTGGGTTTTTTGTCTCGATTCAATCGGATGATCCTATGTTCGATGAGTCGAAGGTGGTAGCGTTTCTTGAGTCGATTGGCGGCAGCAACGTGGAGGTGGTCCGTGCGGATTAGCACTTTGCGACATCGCGTCTCGTTCGTTTTGCTGACGACAGTGATTCTGGCGTCAGGCTGTGCCCGCGAGAAACCTTCTCAGGAGCCTCCGGTTCACCTGAATCCGAACATGGATCTTCAGCCGAAGTACCGTCCGCAAGCCGAGAGCAAGTTCTTCAGCGATGGTGCGACTATGCGTGTTCCCGTAGCCGGGACAGTTGCCCGCGGTGAGTTAAAGGCGAACACGGAATATTTTGATGGTCGCGATGCCGGAGGTGAGTATATCATCGGTATGCCGGACAGTGTTGCTGTGACGATGAACCTTCTCGAACGGGGTCAGCAGAGATTTAACATATATTGCTCCCCCTGTCACGGACGCATAGGGGATGGTAAGGGAATTATCGTAACTCGTGGCTATGTGCCGCCACCGACTTTTCATTCGGATAGAATCCGGCAGATGCCGAACGGGCAGATATTCGATGTCGTCACGAACGGTCTCAGGAATATGCCGGCCTATAAATACCAGATACCGGTCGAAGACCGCTGGGCAATTATAAGTTACCTTCGGGCGCTGGAGCGGAGCCAGAATGCGACAGTCGAGGATGTGCCGCAGCCGATGCGCGATGAGATTAAGTAGAGTATGATATGAAGTTTGATAAAGCGACATATCGGATGACCGATCCGGGTAATTTGGGCAAAGTGGCATTGATTGTCGGAATAGCCGGTCTTGCTGCAAGCGGTCTCGGATTCGTTCAGGATAGAACGCAGTTCTTTCTGGCTTATATGACGGCGTTTATGTTCTGGCTGACAATAGCGCTGGGTGGGCTGTTTTTCACGATGCTGCACCACCTTACGGGAGCGCGGTGGAGCACGGTTATCAGGCGTCTCTCCGAGAGTGCGGCCGCGACCATGCCGGTGATGCTGGTATTGTTTGTGCCGCTGCTGTTCGGCCTTCACGAGTTGTTCCACTGGAGTCATGAGGGCGTTTATGACCCTTCGTCGCCTCTTTATGATGAACTTCTTGCCAAAAAAGAACCATACCTGAACACGACCTTCTTTTTTGTCCGGGCGGCTGTTTATTTCGGTATCTGGATATTTTTGTCACGGTGGTTGACCACAGGTTCTCTGAAACAGGACGCAGGGCACGATCCTAAAATAGTCAAGAGGCTGCGCACGGTGAGCGCTCCGGGAATGGTGGCTTTTGCTATTACGATTACGTTTGCATCGTTCGATTGGCTTGATGTCGCTCGATGCTCACTGGTTCTCGACGATATTCGGTGTGTACATATTTTCAGGGGCCTTTCTGGCGGTAATGTCGTTTTTGATTATCGTGGGGATTTACCAGAGAAAGCACGGTGTTCTTGCCGATGTGATCACGGTGGAGCATTATCACGACATGGCCAAGCTGATGTTTGGCTTTATCATTTTCTGGGCATATATGGCGTTCTCACAGTACTTCCTGATTTGGTATGCCAATATCCCCGAAGAAAATTACTGGTATCTGTATCGCTGGGAGAATTCCTGGAGGTACTGGAGCCTGATTATAATATTCGGTCATTTTGTGATTCCGTTTTTGGGGCTTATCACCAGAGCGGCCAAGCGAAGCACTAAGTTTCTGGCGTTTATGTGTACATGGATTCTGGTGATGCACTGGTTTGATTTATACTGGCTGGTTATGCCCACCCATCACCAGGACGGTATCCATTTTTCATGGATGGATATCACTACGCTGCTGGGAGTGGGCGGAATTTTCGTTTGGTATTTCTGGAGGCGTTACAGCGCCCATCCTTTGGTGCCGGTGAAAGACCCCGGCCTGCAAGCATCGCTCGAATTCACGAATACTTGAGGTGTGTTAGATGAGTGCGGAAAACACGAAACATCAAGCGTCAAACAGCGGCTACGAACACAAAGATGTTAGTGTCAAGAGTACGGTTTTGATCGGTGTTGCCATAGTGGTAGTGATGGCGATATCGATCGTGTTTTTGAATGAGTATTATATTTCGGTTGATGAGAGTCGTGTGTCTGATGTGATCTCGAAACCTCAGTCAACTACGCTAAAGGAACTTCGCGCCGAAGAAGACGAGACCTTAAGCTCCTACAAGCTTCTTGATTCCGCCACCGCCACCTATCAGATACCTATAGACCGGGCTATGGAACTTGTGGCTGAGGAGGCTAACGCAGGTACAGGGAAATAAGCCGTTTGATGTAACACTCGCACCGACAGATTAAAAAAACCCGCGTGGATTCAACCACACGGGTTTCTTTTATTGGGTAGATGTCTGTGACTGTTTAGTCGTCATCTTCCTCGTCATCATAGTCGCCGTCATCACAGTGTCCGGGACCAATATAACCATTGTTATAATCATCCAGCGTTTCCATCCAACCCAGCACCATCTTCTGAGCGGTCTTGCCGATGGTATACCAGTCGGCGTAGCCGTGGTCGGCCAGGAAGTCGTCGGCGTCGCTGACAACATCGGCCACCGCGGAGTCATCGGCGCCGGCGGCGAAGTTCAACTTGGCGGCCAGAAGCTGTGCGTACAGCTTGATGATACCGTTTTTGGGACTGTCCCATTCCATGCCGATTATGGCGGAGGACGTCGTCGTGTTCTCGACATGGATGCTGGCGGTCCCGCCGGCATTACCAAGCCACTGCGGCAGATACTGGGTGACGGAGTCGGGCTGAGGACCGAAGCCATCCCAGTTGCCCCAGAATCCGATAGTGCGTGTGCAGCCACCATCAGGCTCATAAGGTTCATATTCAATGTCGAACACGAGCAGGGATTGTTTTTCCAAGTCGGTCTCATCAAGCCAGCCGGTATACAGCAGATTGGTACTGCCATCGTTGGCATCGGGATGCAGTTCCCAGATATAAGCGTCGGCAACGTCAGCCACGTTTTCACAAACGCTGCCATCGGTGGTCGTGTAGCATACTTCCAGGTAAGGCGGGAACCAGTTGTCCTCTCGCGCGAAATATTTCGAACGAGGATAATCTTTTTCAATCTGGTCCATGAGCAGACCATAGTTGGGATAAACGCCGTTTAGCCAGGCATGGACCAAAGACGTAATATCAATCGAAATCCAACCGTAGGTGTTATTGTCAAACGAGGCAATGATGGTAGCATCATAGGCTCCGCCGAAATTATTCCACGTTATAGTGGCCTCATCCCACGGCGCGGTTACCCGATGGATGTCGACTGTCTGGTTGTTTTCCAGAGCCACGTAGATGAACATATTGGCCGATTCCAACGTGGCGCCCGGTGGCAGAAGAAACTGTCCGACCAACGACGGCGAACCATCGGCGACTGACCCTGATTCGACAGGGTATGGATCATTCTGGCAGCCTACCGCAATGAGGACTACCAGCATGACCAGAGGTAGAAAGAACAGATTTCTCATAAGAGTTGCTCCCTTTTGTTGAGTGAAGTGCCTATCACTTCTGATTTGTCTGTACTAAGAGTCTTGAAGCAGTTTTTGAATTACAAATACTGCTCCCTGCGTTGAAGTTGTTCTTGTTCTGTTGTCTTAAGATGTAACTAATACGTCGAAATGAAGTACCTTGCCCTTTGTGAAAAATATACCAAAAAAGCCCTGTTTAGTCAAGATTTCTTTCGTTTAGAACCAATCCCGGACAGAGCAGGTTCCCAAATTGCTAAGAATTTGAACAGAGGTGATTGACGTTTCGGAGATAGACTTCCAGGATTCCGAACTGTGGCAATACAGAGGCAACCGAATTAATTCTGCTCCGGAAATGTAGAAGGCCCGGACAGCTTTGGACCATCCGGGCCTTTTTTACTATATCAATCCGCAAGGGAACTAAAGATTGTCACATGGAGCGTCGCAGACGCAGGGACAGTGGCCGGGGCCAATGCGTCCGCTGTTATAATCGTCGAGCATTTTCTGCCACTCAAAGACAGTCTTACGTTCGGGATGGCTGAGACCATACCAGTCAGTGTAGCAGTGAGTCGCCAGGAAATCATCGGCCAGAACCACGATATGCGCTATGACTTCATCACTGGCGCCATAGGCAATGTTCAGCTTGGTTGTCAGGAGTTGAGCATACAGATGGATGATGCCGTTGGTCGGGGCATCATACAATTCCATTCCGAGGAGCTGTCTTGCGAAGTCGACATTTTCGACATTGATACTGCAGTGGCCGCCGGCATTGCCGAGCGAGATCGGCAAGTACTGGGTTATCCAGTCGTCGCGTCCATCTAAGCCCGAGTGATTGCGCCAGCAACCTTTGCACCAGGTGCAGCCGTCATCGGAGACCGGCTCATACTCGATATCGAACATCAGCAGAGACTGTTTTTCTTTATCGGTTTCATCGAGCCATCCGGTATACAGCAAGTTAGTCAGGCCGTCGTTGCGATCGGGATAGAGTTCCCAGATGTAGGCATCAGCGATATCGGCCACCTGCTCACAGACCGAGCCTTCGGCCGTGGCGTAGCAGACTTCCAGATATGGCGGGAACCAGTTATCCTCTCGCGCGAAATACTTGGCGCGGGGATAGTTCTTATCTATCTGGTCCATAAGCAGACCATAGTTCGGATAGACGCCGTTTAGCCAGGCATGGACCAAAGACGTAATGTCGACCGAGATCCAACCGTAGGTGTTATTGTCAAACGAAGCGAAAATCGTAGCATCATAAGCTCCGCCGAAATCGTTCCAGGTGACGGTAGCTTCATCCCACGGCGAGGTGATGCGGTGGATGTCGACCGTCTGGTTGTTCTCCAGAGGAACATAGATGTACATTTTGGCGGATTCAAGTGTAGCGCCTGCCGGCAGATAGAACTGGCCCAGCGACGAGGGCTGACCCAGGCTAACTGACCCTGACTCAACAGGGTACGGATCGTTCTGGCAGCCCACGGCGAGGATGACTACCAGCAAGATTAATGGCAGGAAGAACAGAGTTCTCATAAAAGTTGCTCCCTAAATTAAGGTGTGAGGTTCTACTTTTTCATCGGGAAACTAATTCAGCCCCTAGTTAGTAACAAATTGGTATTAGGTACCCCCAGAATAGTCGTAAAATCGAAAAAAACTAACCCAACAATTAATGAATAGTTGTAACTTTGAAGTAATTCAACCCGCAGACTAATATATTAAAAATGTCCAATTTGGTCAAGTTTTCTTTTGCCCGGAGCGGTTTCCGGGAGTCTGCCGACTAAAGTTGTTCGAATTTTGAGCAGCCCTGAGAAAAGTGAGTGTTGAGTTATTTCTTCTCGAGTTTGGCCAGGTAGACGCCTGTTTTTAAGATGGCGTCGGGGTTGAGCGATATTGAATCGATGCCTTTTTTCACCAAAAATTTGGCGAAATCGGGAAAGTCCGAGGGGCCCTGGCCGCAGATGCCGATTTTCCGCTTGTATTTCCGGGCCACTTTGATGACATCGGCGATGAGTCGTTTGACAGCCTCGTTATTTTCGTTGCCGAGATGGGCCAGGCGGCCGGAGTCGCGGTCCAGACCGAGCGTAAGCTGGGTGAGGTCATTGGAACCTATGGAGAAGCCGTCGAATATTTCGGCAAATTTGTCGGCCAGGACCACGTTCGATGGTATCTCACACATTACATAGAATTCAAGGCCGTTGACGCCTCGCTTGAGACCGTTTTCGGCCATGATTTTGATAACCTGCTTTCCTTCTTCCACGGTGCGGCAGAACGGTACCATCACCTTGACATTGGTGAGACCTATTTCATCGCGTACTCTCTTAAGGGCACGGCATTCAAGATCAAAGGCGGGCCGGTAGGCAGGATCGCAATAGCGGGAGGCGCCTCGCCAGCCAATCATGGGATTGCGTTCTTCCGGTTCGAACTGTCTGCCGCCGATCAGGTCGGCGTATTCATTGGAGCGGAAGTCAACCAGCCGGACGATCACCTCTTTGGGATAGAACGCCGCTGCGATCGTAGCTATACCGTAGGTCAGCTTGTCGACATAGTATGCCTTCTTGTCATCGTAGCCGACCGTGAGTTCATCGATTTTGCCCTTGATGCCGTCATCGGTAAGCTCCGCATACTTCACGAGCGCCATCGGGTGGACTTTGATATAAGAATTGATAATGAATTCTTCGCGGGCCAGCCCGACGCCATCATTGGGAATCTGAGATACTTTGAAGGCGAGTTCCGGAGTGCCGAATATCATTTTAAGTTCGGTCTTTTTGGGTCTTTTCATTTTTTCGAGACTGGTGCGCTCGATTCTAAACGGAATCTTGCCGGCGTATACCTTACCAATGTCCCCTTCGCAGCAACTCACCGTGACGGCTTGATTGGGAGGAATCCCTGATGTAGCGCCGTCGGCCCCTACTATAGCCGGGATACCGAGTTCACGACTCACGATAGCGGCATGGGAGGTGCGGCCACCCTCGTCGGTCACAATTGCCGAGGCGATTTTCATGATTGGCTCCCAGTCCGGATCGGTCATGTGCGTAACGAGAACATCACCCTTTTTGAATCTTTCGATATACTTGGAATCGCGGATGATATTTGCCTTGCCGGAGCCGACCTTCGTTCCCACAGCGTGTCCGGTGATGAGGACTTTGCCTTCTTTTTCCAGTATGTAGTCTTCGAGCACCTGAGAATCGCGCCGGGAGATAACCGTTTCGGGGCGAGCCTGAACGATGAAGATATCGTTAGTGATTCCATCTTTGGCCCACTCGATATCCATCGGTTTGACATACCCCGCTATTTTGGAGTAGTGCTCTTCAATGAGAACCGCCCATCTGGCCAGCTGAAGCACTTCCTTATCGGTTATCGAGAACTGCCTTTGTTCCTTTTCGGGTACGGCAATGGTTTTGACGCGTTTCGCGCCCCGGGCGTAGATGATTCTGAGTCGTTTGGTGCCGAGCGTTTTGGATACTATGGACGGAAAGCCCTTCTTGAGGGTCGGTTTGTGAACATAGAACTCGTCCGGGCAAACCGCCCCCTGCACGACGATTTCACCTAAACCATAGGAGGCGTTTATCAGAACCATGTCCTTGTGACCTGATTCGGTGTCGATTGAGAACATGACACCGGAGGCGCCTTTGTCCGAACGGACCATTTTTTGGACGGTTATCGATAAGCCGACTGAGAGATGGTCAAAGTTCTGATCCTCGCGGTAAGAGATGGCGCGATCGGTGAACATCGAGGCGAAGCACTGGCGGCAGGCCTGAAGCAACTGGGAGGGACCCTTGATATTAAGGAAAGTGTCCTGCTGTCCCGCGAAAGATGCCTCGGCCAGATCTTCGGCAGTCCCCGATGAACGCACGGCGACATCGACATTGCGGCCATACTCTTTCTCCAGGAGAGCATAGTTTTCGATTATCGCATTCTCCAGGTCGTCCGGGAAGGGAGCCTCGAGAATAAGATTCCTGACCCTCGCTCCGCGCTCGCGAAGGTTGGAGATATTGTTGGTATCGAGGTCTTTGAGTATCTGTTTGATTTTCTTTTCGATACCGGCCTTTTTGAGTAAATAGAAATAAGCAGCGGCAGTGATTGCGAACCCGTTGGGGACCTTGATACCGCTTTTGGTGAGATTGCGGTACATCTCGCCCAGCGAGGAGTTCTTTCCGCCGACGATGGATATATCATCGAGGCCGATTTGAGAGAACCACAGAATGAGCTTGCGCTTTTTGTTATTGTTTTTGGGCATTTAATTTTGAAAAATGGAGCGTCTTATAAAACTATTACGCAACAACAATGCAAAATCAGTGTTAAAAACATCATGGAGCTCCATTATTTCTTATTGTTCATCGTCGGGTCGGACGGGTGTGTGTCCAATCAGGTAGCGGTGAGCAAAAGGCGCAAAGCGCTCTGAAAATAATGGACAAAAAAGGGTTGACTTTGGACATGGCGTGGCTATATTTGCGGCTTATAAATACTGAAGGCGGGGTGTAGTGGACTCGTTTTACCCCAAGCCTAATCAGAAGCCCGGCAAAGACATAAGGCAATTCAGCCTCCTGGTTTCCGTGCCGGCAATCATGTTCGCCGCTCCTGCGGTTGGTTACGTTATCGGAAATTGGGCTGACAAGAAATTTGGAACAGACCCGTATCTATTAATTGTTGGTGTTATTTTTGGGTTTACCGCCGCCGGAGTCGAGATCTACAGGCTTGTAAAAAAGTCTTCGGCACTGGATGAAAAGAACGAAAATGAAAACCGGCTTTGAATTAGACTTCATTGATCGTACTCTCAAAGTGACTGGCATCGTCCTTTTAATTGGATTGCTGTTCGGGCTTTATTATTTTGGGCTTTGGCCGGCGCTGGCTTTCTTTTCGGGCGGGATCTGGGGAATGGTCAATATCATCTTTTTGACCGGGCTTGTCCGGGCGACGATTCGACCTGATAAAGCCGACACCATGAAAGCGGCCGGACTGGCGATAATCAAGTTTCCGCTGCTTTATCTGGCGGGCTATTTCCTGCTCAAGGTACCTCAATTTGACCCGCTGCACCTTTTAGCTGGCTTTTCACTTCTCTTCGTTGTATTAGTCCTGAAAGTTGTCGGTAGAGCGGTTCTTGGTATGGATGAAACCGACCGGCAACCAACTAATCCTGGTCAGGTGTTATGACAGCAAGTGTTTTGAGCAACATAATTGGGATTGGCCTTGTAAAATTCACACCGTATCTGGCGGTAGCCGCCGGTGGCGGGGACCACGGTGGCGGTCCGCCGCACCTGCCGAATTTCTTCTCGCTGCTTTATCATTATGGCGTATTGCCGGAATCGATCTATCACTACACCAACGAGTGGATTAATGTCATATACGCCTTTTTTACGGCCATCATAATGTGCATCATTGCCCTGCGCATCTACTCTAAACGGCAGATGATACCCGAAAAGGGTCAGAATCTGGTCGAGATGCTTGTGGAGAGTATGTACAATTTCATATACACGATCCTCGGCGAGGATGCGAAGAAGTACACGCCGTTTCTGGGGACCCTGTTTTTCTATATCCTGTTCAACAATTTCTGGGGACTCATTCCGGGTGGTCACTCGCCATCGACAAGCATCAATATCACCGCTTCACTGGCTATTATCGTGTTCCTTTATGCTCAGTATACGGGCGTCCAAAGGCTGGGGATACTCGGCTATCTGGACCACCTGGCCGGTCAGCCGAGATCGGTGATCACGTGGTGCCTGGTGCCTCTTTTGTTCCCGATTCATATCATCGGTGAACTTGCCAAGCCGTTCAGTTTGGCTGTTCGTCTTTTCGGAAACATAACCGGCGAGGATGTTCTCGTGGCGGCCTTTGTGGGGCTGGGAATCACGGCCTTATCGTTCATGCATTCACCGGTGGGGCTGCCGTTGAATGTACCGTTTATCATGCTGGGCCTGATGTTGTCGACCATTCAGGCGCTGGTGTTTACGATTTTATCGACAATTTATATTTTGCTGATGTTGCCGCACGAGGAACATCACTGATAAAGAAGAAAACAGAGATCATATACAAAGAAACGTATTTAGGAGGACAAAATGGATTATCAGTCAATGTTGGCATGGGCCCTTCCGATGGGCGTTGGAGTTGCCGCAGTGGGTTCGGCTCTCGGATTGGGTCGCGCTGTTGGTTCCGCCATGGAAGCCATGGGCCGTCAGCCGGAAGCGGCCGGTAAGATTCAGACCGCCATGGTAATCGGTGCGGCGTTTATTGAAGCGCTTACCTTGTATGCCCTGCTGGTATTCTTCATTCTATCCGGCAAGATCGGTTGATGATAACGATACCCCCGGGGTATTCGAAACCGGCAGACCAAATATAAGGTGAGGCTATGGATATACAGCTGCAACAGATTATAACACATGCTGTAGGCTTTCTGATAACGCTCTGGATTCTCAAGAAATTCGCATGGGGTCCGCTTCTGGCCATGATGGAAGAGCGGCGTAACAAGATCGTAGGCGAATTTCAGAAGATTGAGGACCAGAAGGTCGAGGTCGATAAGCTGGCTGCCAGTTACGAGGCCCAGCTTAAAGATATCGATAACGAGCGTCGGGCCAAACTGGTCGAAGCAGTCAACGAAGGCAAAAAGGTTGCCGAAGAAATCAAGACTGTCGCCCAGGCGGATGCCCGGAAAATCACCGAGAAAGCAAAAGCCGAACTTAAGATGGATGTCGACAAAGCCAAGGTTGAGTTGAAAGAAGAAATGATTAAACTCACTATGACCGCGGCGGAGAAGATTATCCAGGAAAGGCTCGACAGCCAAAAACATCGCGAGCTGATCGGGCGATTCATTGATAACGTGGAGAAGGCATAAAAGACAATGCTGATCTGGGAAGTTGCCAGAAGGTACGCTCACGCGTTGTTCTTATCGGCCCACGGCAAGGGTCTCTTGGACACCGCTTATGGACAGCTCAACGACCTGAAGGATGTTGTTCAGAAGGATCCTTCATTTCTGAATTTCCTTGCCGCCCCGCAGGTGCCCGAGGAAAGCAAGAAGGAACTGGTCCGGAAAGTGTTCGCCCCGCGTATCGAACGTTTGTTGGTCGAGTTTTTGGTAGTACTGATCGATAAAGGCAGGATCAATTACCTGGTCGAGATAATCGATGAGTTTGCCCGACAGGTTGAAGCCCACCAGGGCGTTGGTCGGGTGACCGTGATCAGCGCCATACCGTTGAGCGATCCCGAACGTGACCAACTTTCCCGGAAAATGGCAGCCAAGACCGGTCTTAAGATTGTTCTCGAAGAGAAAGTCGATCCGTCGATTATCGGTGGTCTGATTGTCCTGCTCCATGATGAAATTATCGATGGTTCGGTTAAGCATGGATTGAATTTAGTTAGAGATCAATTGGAGAGCGTGAGGGTGCACTGATACCGCACCCGGTTGAATCGGCAAATACGTGACTATAATAAATCAAGCGAAGCTTGTAGGAGTACGATGATGGGTCTTAACCCTGAAGAAGTATCATCGGTATTAAAACGAGAGATTGAGAAATACGAGTCCAAGCTGCAGATGGAGTCGGTCGGCACCGTTCTCACAGGTTGGCGATGGTATTGCCCGTATTTGGGGCCTCGAAGATGTCCAGATGTCCGAGTTGATTCAGTTCCCCGGCGATGTTATGGGACTGGTGCTGAACCTCGAAGAGGACAATGTCGGCGCCGCTATTTTCGGGTCGGATACTGAGATTAATGAAGGTGATACTGTACGCCGTACCGGGCAAGGTTGCTTCGGTGCCGGTCGGCGATGCGCTCATCGGGCGCGTTGTCAATCCGCTGGGTCAGCCGATTGACGGCAAAGGTCCGATTGTGACCGATAAATATCGCGTTATCGAAGGTATCGCCCCGGGTGTTGTCGAACGTCAGCCGGTGAAAGAACCGCGTTACAGACCGGTCTGAAGGCGATTGACTCGATGATCCCGATCGGTCGCGGCCAGCGCGAATTGATTATCGGTGACCGTCAGACCGGGAAAACGGCTGTGGCTATCGATACGATCATCAATCAGAAAGACACCGACGTTATCTGCATCTATGTCGCTATCGGTCAGAAATCATCGACGGTGGCCCAGGTTGTGGAGATGCTTCGCAAGAACGGCGCCATGGAATACACTATCGTGGTATCGCGCGTCCGCAAACGATCCGGCTCCGCTCCAGTATATTGCTCCCTATGCCGGTTGTGCTATGGGCGAAGAGTTCCGGACAACGGCAAGTCATGTCCTGTGTATCTATGATGACCTCTCCAAGCAGGCGGCATCGTATCGTCAGCTTTCGCTGTTGCTTGAGACGCCCGCCGGGACGTGAAGCATATCCGGGTGACATTTTCTACTGCCACTCCCGTCTTCTGGAACGCGCGGCCAAGCTGTCCGATGAATTGGGCGGCGGGTCACTGACGGCGCTGCCGATTATCGAGACACAGGCCGGTGACGTGTCGGCGTATATTCCGACCAACGTGATTTCTATCACCGACGGTCAGATATTCCTTGAAGGCGAATTGTTCTTTGCCGGTGTTCGTCCGGCTATTAACGTCGGTATTTCAGTCTCGCGTGTGGGCGGTAACGCCCAGACTAAAGATGATGCAGCAGGTCGCCGGTTCACTGAAACTCGATCTGGCTCAGTATCGCGAACTGGCTGCGTTTACGCAGTTCGGCTCGGATCTTGATGAAGGCACCCGCAAGCAGTTGAATCGCGGTGAAAAGATGGTTGAGTTGCTCAAGCAGGGGCAGTATGTCCCGATGCCGGTGGCCCAGCAGGTTATGATTATCTGGGCCGGTACCAAGGGGTATCTCGATGATGTTCCGACTCATGGCTATCGGGCGCTTCGAGAAAGAGTTCATTGCTTTCTGTGAGAAGAACTATCCGGATATCGAGCACACTCTGGCCCAGGAGAAGATAATCAGCGATGCCACCCGGGCGAAGCTTGAGGCGGCCGTTAAAGAATTTAAGGCAAAGTTCAAGGCGTAGAGTACCCGATTGTCCGCCTGAACTTAGCTGATGGAATAAGATAGGCTGAGCCTATGGCAACACTTAAAGAAGTAAAAAACCGAATTCGATCGGTTATATCCACCAAGCGCATCACCAAAGCGATGGAAATGGTGGCGGCGGCCAATTTGCGCCGGGCGCAGCAGAGAGTCGAACAAGCCCGTCCGTACAGCAAGATGATGGAGCAGATGCTGAGTCACCTGGCCGGCCGCTTCATCGGACGAAATTGCACATCCGTTTTTCGAAGAGCGCGAAATCAAGAAGAAAACCCTGGTGGTGATTACCTCTGACCGCGGTCTGTGCGGTTCGTACAACGCCAACATTATCCGTCGGGCTGCACCAGTGGCTGAAGGAAAATACTGATTTCGAGATGTGAAATCGTCACTGTCGGCAAAAGAGGCAACGACTTCTTCAAACGCCGCCAGTGGCCGGTTGTTAGGCCATTGGGCCGATTGGGGTGGCTCAATCGATTATGGACAAAGCCAAAGACATCGCCCGTTTTCTTACCGTGGCGTTTCTTGAACGGCGAGACCGATGAAATAACGCTGCTGTTCACGCGTTTTATTTCTACGGTCAGTTACCGTTTAGTCAGTTGAACGTTATCTGCCGGTGGCACGACCCGAAAGGGGAAGAAGAGACCGGTTATAATATTGACTATATTTTTGAACCTTCGGCGGAAGCCATCTATGGCGCCATCCTGCCCGACTATACGAGTTCGAAGCTGATTATAGCTTTGGCGGAGTCGTTTGCCTCCGAGCATGGCAGCCGGATGATCGCGATGGGCAACGCGACCACGAATGCTGAGGAGATGGTTGATACGCTGACGCTTGATTACAATAAGGCGCGTCAGGCCCAGATTACCAAGGAGCTTCTTGAGGTGGTGTCCGGCGCCGAGGCGCTCAGGTAGGTTACTGGATTGGGAAAAAGAATGTTGATTATAAATTGGAGTATACTCGATGGCTGAAAATATCGGAAAAGTGGTTCAGGTTATCGGACCGACTGTGGATTGCGAATTTACCGCCGATTCTTTGCCGAATATCTTGAATGCGATCAAAATCAAAGATAACGAGAAAGAGTATCGATCTGACGGTTGAAGTCGCTATGCATATCGGTGACAATGTCGTGCGTTGCGTAGCGCTGGCATCCACCGATGGTCTCGTTCGCGGCATGAAGGCTCTCGATACCGGGACCACGATCAGCGTGCCGGTTGGCAAAATCGCCCTTGGACGAGTGTTCAATCTTCTCGGCGAACCTATCGACCACGGGGATCCGCTTCCGGCTGATGTCAAGAGGTTGCCGATTCACCGTGAGGCCCCGTCATTCGAGGAGCAGTCCACCGAGACGGAAATGTTTGAAACCGGAATCAAGGTCATTGACCTTCTGGAACCGTATTCAAAGGGCGGTAAGGTCGGTCTGTTCGGCGGCGCCGGTGTAGGCAAGACCGTTATTATTCAGGAGCTGATTCACAATATCGCCACCGAGCACGGCGGTTACTCCGTTTTCTGCGGAGTTGGTGAACGTACCCGTGAGGGTAACGATCTCTGGCTTGAAATGACCGAGTCCGGCGTTATCAAAAAGACGGCGATGGTTTTCGGTCAGATGAACGAGCCTCCGGGCGCGCGTCTTCGCGTCGGACTGTCCGGTTTGACGATGGCCGAGTATTTCCGTGACGAAGAAAACCAGGACGTTCTGCTGTTTATCGATAATATTTTCCGGTTCGTTCAGGCCGGTTCCGAGGTGTCGGCGCTTCTGGGTCGTATGCCGTCGGCGGTAGGTTATCAGCCGACTCTCGGTACCGAGATGGGTGACCTTCAGGAACGTATTACCTCGACCAAGTCCGGTTCGATTACATCGGTTCAGGCCATTTACGTGCCTGCTGACGACCTTACCGACCCTGCTCCGGCGACGACGTTCTCGCACCTGGATGCTACAACCGTGCTTTCGCGTCAGATTGCCGAACTGGGCATTTATCCGGCGGTTGATCCGCTCGATTCTACATCGCGTATTCTCGATCCGAATATCGTCGGGGAAGATCACTATCGAGTGGCGCGTAGCGTTCAGAAGATTCTCCAGCGCTACAAAGACCTTCAGGATATTATCGCCATTCTCGGTATGGATGAGCTTAGCGAAGAGGACAAGTTGTCGGTGCAAAGAGCGCGTAAGATTCAGCGTTTCCTTTCGCAGCCGTTCTTTGTGGCCGAGCAGTTCACCGGCAAGCCGGGCAAGTACGTTAAGATCGAGGACACGATTAAGGGCTTTGACGAATTGATTTCCGGTAAGCTCGACCATATTCCGGAACAGATGTTCTTTATGGTCGGCGGTCTGGATGAAGTTTTGGAAAACTACGAGAAGTCTAAAAGCTAATGGAGATGTTTGATCTTTCCATAGTGACGCCGGAGAAAGTTTTCTTCGAGGCGAAAGTGAAGTCTATCATAATTCCCGGAACAGAGGGGTATATGGGCGTCTTGCCGCATCACGCTCCTTTGATAACAGCTTTGCAGCCCGGCCGGATAGAATTCAAAGACGCCGAAGACAAGACTCATATAATGGCAGTGTCCGGTGGATTTCTCGAGGTGTCCCGAAATCACGTGAACTTGTTGGTCGAAGCTGTTGAGTTTGCCGATGATATCGATCTCGATCGCGCGGAGTTGGCTTTTAAGACTGCGAAAGAGAAGCTTGGTGCGACTGATGCAGAAGTCGATGTTCAGGCCGAAGAAGCTGCTCTGGCGCGGGCCGCCAACAGGATAAAGGTCTACCGGGAAACACATAAATAGCTCGCTGATTTGTCTTCATTTCATCAGATTATCGCGATTCTTTTGACTCCGGCCGGGTATTTGGAATATCGGTAGTTGGCCGGACCTCTTCCGATTACGCCCCGATTACGCCCAAGTCATTGTCGTACATAGTATTTAGGGGTCGTTTTCTGCTTGACTTTTGGGGCCTTATTCCGTAAACTCTTAGGCTATGATATTGCATTTGCGGGAATTCGAAACTTTTCCGGTTCACCGGTCGTTAAAGGGTGACCCGGAGAAGATTCAGGTGGATTTTGAGGGTGTGGTGCGAGTCAACGACGTTGAGCTTGACCTGAGCATCCAGAAATCCGGCGATGAATTCTACTGTCAGGGAATGGCGACAGCTTCGGTTAAGTTGGTTTGTGCCAGATGTCTTGCGGAGTTTGACCGGCAATTGTCCAACAGCACCGATTTCATAATCTGTTCCCAAGAGTGGCATGACAATAATCGCGATGCGATTGACACCGAGGATTACGTATATTTTCAAGGAAGTGACCTGACGGCCGATCTAACCGACATCGTTCGCCAGACACTCATAATCGCGCTTGACCTGAAGCCGTTGTGTTCGGAGAGTTGCCGTGGAATCTGTTGTCACTGCGGAGCCGATCTGAACCGGGAGACTTGTAGCTGTCAGCAGAGCAAGGTTGACGGACGGTGGGAAGGCCTTAAGAAGCTATCGCACATAATGAAAGAAAACAAAGGAATTACTGATGCCTCTTCCTAAAAGACGACATTCGCGCACGAGAGGGCGCAAACGCCGCACACACTGGACGATCTCCACTCCCAATGTAGTGGACTGCCCTCAGTGTCATCACCCCAGACTGCCCCACCATATTTGTATCCATTGCGGCTACTATAACGGCAAGAAAATTATAGGGGTCAAAGAAGCATAAAAGCCCGGAAAGCTTCGTTTAAGGATTATCGATACTATTGCTGTTATGGCAGCCAATAAACAACATACTGTCGTTTTGGATGTGATGGGCGCCGATGGCGGCGTTGAGCCTATCATTCAGGGCGGTATAGATGCGGCCAGGAAAATCGGCAACAATTTGAGGGTCATTTTCGTGGGCCGTCGTGAAGAGATCGAAAAGACGCTCTCTTCAGTTGAAGATTTACCACCCAATATCTCTATCGAGCACGCCGGTGATATCGTTCCGATGCACATAGCAGCTACCGACGGCGTACGTATGAGGGACAGCTCGGTGGCAGTCGGTATGAGACTGGTCAAGACAGGGGAGGCGGATGCCTTCGTGTCGCCCGGAAATACCGGTGCGGTTATGGCGACGGCGTTGTTGACTCTGGGGCGTATCGAGGGTGTCAGCCGTCCGGCTATAACGACCCTGTTCCCCACCTCAACAGGTAAGAGAACGGTGGTTTTGGATGTTGGCGCCAATGCCGATTGTAAACCGCAGCATTTGTCGCAGTTTGCCGTGATGGGCTCGGTGTATGCATCGGTAGTGTCAAAGATCGAATATCCACGGGTTGGCCTGATATCGATTGGTGAAGAGCGCAGTAAGGGTAATGATCTGATATTCAATGCTCAGGAACTTTTGAAGAACTCCAAAATAAATTTCGTCGGCAATATCGAAGGTCGCGATATTCTATCGGGAACGATAGACGTAGCTATTACCGATGGATTTACCGGCAACATTTTGCTGAAATTCGCCGAGTCGATTAAGCCGATGCTGGTCAAATCGATTCAGCGTCAGATTCAGACCAACATTTTTTCCCGAGTAGGGGCCATGCTGCTTTTGCCGTTTCTGAAGCGCATGCGCAATACATTCGATTATGCCGAAATGGGTGGCGCACCGCTTCTCGGTGTCAATGGAATCGTAGTCATCTGTCATGGATCCTCGAATGCAAGAGCGATCTCCAACGCGACCGTTGCTGCCTATGAAATGGCGGCCAAGGAGATCAAGAAACGCATCCACGATGAGTTAATCACAAATCACTTTGGACAAAGCAATGGATCGCAAAATAAGAGCGAAAATAATCGGAACGGGATCTTATGTTCCACCCGACCGGATGACGAACGCTGATTTCGAGAAGCTGGTAGATACATCTGACGAGTGGATCGTATCCCGAACCGGGATAAGAGAGAGACGTATAGCCCAAAACGGCATGCCGACATCGCATATGGCTGTGGAGGCCGGCAAGCATGCTCTGGAGATGGCCGGGTACACGGGTGAAGAAATTGATCTCGTCATAGTCGGTACGGTCACTCCGGATTATAAGTTGCCGTCGACGGCCTGTGTCATGCAGGAGAAGATGAATTTACCGAACGCCGTTGCCTTTGACATTGCATCCGCCTGTACCGGGTTTATCAACGGGCTGTCTATCGCTTCGCAATTTATCGAAACAGGAAAATACAAAAACGCGCTGGTGATCGGGGTCGAGAAGCTCTCTTCGTTCACAAATTACAAGGACCGAAACACCTGTGTTTTATTCGGTGACGCCGCTGGAGCGGCGGTCATCACGAGATCTGACGATGAGTCGGGCATCGTGTCCACCTTTATCAAGTCCGATGGTTCGATGCGGGAATTGCTGTGGGCGGAAGTCGGCGGAACGGTAAACCCTTATAGCAAAGATTTCGAGTTCGACGGACGCGATAAGATAATGATGAACGGCTCTGATGTCTTTAAAGTGGCAGTCAGAGAGATGAGTGCTGCAGCGCAGAGAGTGCTCGACGATGCCGGCCTTAAAGGCTCGGATGTCGCACTGGTTATACCTCATCAGGCCAATATCCGCATTATCGATGCTCTGGCCAAGCGCCTCAAAATTGACGAGAGCAGAGTATATATCAATATAGAGAACTACGGAAACACGTCAGCTGCCTCTATCCCGCTGGCGCTGGACGAGGCCAATCGGGCCGGAAAAATCAAGCCGGGTGACTACGTCTTGATGGTAGCCTTTGGTGGCGGCCTCATCTGGGGCTCGGCTTTAGTCAGGTGGTAATATGAGTAAGACAGCACTGTTTTTCCCCGGTCAGGCATCCCAGTACGTTGGTATGGGCAAAGATTTGTATGAGTCTTCTGACAGAGTGAAGGCTCTCTACGAACTGGCCAGCAGCGAAATTGGCGACGACATAGCGAAGATTTCTTTCGAAGGTCCGGCCGAGGAACTTAAGAGAACCAGGTTTACCCAGCCGGCGATATTGCTTCATGCTCTCGGGGTGTTGACTATCCTGGGCGACAGGTTACCATCGTTTGATTTTGCCTGCGGACACTCACTGGGCGAGTACGCCGCTCTTGCGGTGACCGGCGCCATGACGTTTGAGGATTCTGTCAGGGCGGTTGTAAAGCGAGCCGCTTTGATGGAGGATGCGTGTCAGAAGAACCCCGGGACGATGGCGGCAATTATGGGATTGGATTTCGCGCAGGTGGAGGATATTTGCCGGCGTGCTTCTTCCAAGGGTGTGGTTATCCCGGCCAATTTTAATTCGAATATACAGATTGCAATATCCGGCGCCATCGCTTCGGTTGAACAGGCGGTTGAACTGGCGCGCGAGGCCAAAGCCAAAAGGGCGATTATGCTGGAGGTCGGCGGAGCGTTTCATTCGCCGCTCATGGAACCTGCCCGGATAGGTCTTGAAGAATTTCTGCAGAAGCTGCCAATCAAGAACCCGTCGGTGCCGGTCGTGGCAAACGTGACGGCCTCTTCGGTAATGGACGCCGACGATATAAGACGCTTGCTGGTCAAGCAGGTAACCGAGCCGGTTCGCTGGTCGCAGACTATGGATTATCTGGTCAGCAACGGTGTATCCAGCATTATCGAAATCGGCCCCGGTAAGGTTTTGAGCGGGTTGGCAAAACGTGACATGAAGCCAGAGCATATGTTGAACCTTGATACCCTTGCCGATATCGAGAACTTTGCTGCCGGCAACTGATGAGAGGGGTGGTCATGAATTTTGAAGGAAAAACAGTGGTCGTAACCGGTTCGGCCAGAGGTATCGGCCGCACTATCGCCGAGAGATTTGCAGCCCTCGGGGCGAAGGTGGTTATCTGTGATATCGACCAGGCCCAGGTGGAACAGGTCGCCGGCCAAATCGGGGGAGATACGGTTGGGATTAAGGCCGATGTTACCAGTCAGGCCGAGATAGACGACCTTTTCACGAAGGCCAGGGAGAAGTTCGGCTCGGTTGACATTGTTGTCAACAATGCCGGTATTACCCGCGATACCCTGATGATAAGAATGGACGAGAAAGATTGGGATATGGTACTTGACATAAATCTGAAAGGTTCCTTTCTTGTCACCAAAGCTGCTGCTAAGATTATGATGAAGCAGCGCTGTGGACGCATCGTAAATATAAGCTCCGTGGTTGGTCTCATTGGCAATGCCGGTCAGGCCAATTACTCGGCCTCAAAGGCGGGGCTTATAGGCTTGACCAGGTCGGCCGCGAAAGAACTTGGATCGCGGGGTATCACGGTTAATGCCGTTGCTCCCGGATTCATCGCTACCGATATGACGGAGAATCTTCCGGAGCAGGCTAAAGAGGCGTTCCTCGGCAAAGTGTTGATAAAGCGTCCGGGATCACCGGACGATGTAGCTTCAGCGGTGCTATTTTTGGCGTCGGATGAAGCTTCTTATATAACCGGCCAGGTGCTGGCGGTTGATGGTGGTTTGACAATAGCATAAAATGAAATACAACTAAAAAGGAGTTTGCAATGTCAGTCGAAGAGAGAGTTAAGGAAATTATCGTTGAGCAGCTTGGTGTCGAAGCCGGTCAGGTCACGGAACGCGCGAAATTCGTCGAGGATCTCGGTGCGGATTCCCTGGACACCGTTGAATTAGTTATGGCTCTCGAAGAGGAATTTTCGATTGAGATTCCGGATGAAGATGCCGAGAAGATCATGTCTGTCGGCGACGCCATTAACTATATCACAACCCATTCGGAGAATAAGTAGACCAATTCGCCGGACGTTGTTCACAATTTAGAGAACTGACCATTATGAATAACAGAGTTGTCATCACCGGGATGGGGGTCATCTCGCCGCTGGGTCATTCGCTGGATGTGTTCTGGAACGCCCTTCTGGAAGGGAAATCCGGGATAGGTCCGCTGACTCGCTTCGATGCTTCCGCTTATCCGAGTCGTATTGTAGGTGAAGTGAAGGATTTCGATCCGGATATTTACATGGATAAGAAGGAAGCACGGCGGATGGATCTCTCGGAGCAGTATGCTATGGCTGCTGCCGAGCAGGCTGTCAAAGATTCCGGCATGAATCTTGACACCATGGACAAGGATCGTTGCGGCGTTGTGATCGGCAGCGGTATCGGAGGCATATCGACCTTTGAAAAACAGCACAGTCTCCTGGAAAACTCCGGTCCCGGAAGAGTTTCACCGTTTTTCATCCCGATGATGATTATCGATATGTGCGCCGGCCTGGTCTCTATACGTTACGGGTTCCGAGGGCCGAATTATGCGACTGTTTCGGCCTGTGCGTCGTCGGCTCACGCTCTGGCGAATGCTTATCATATCATTCAGCGAGGCGAAGCCGACTTCATGATCGCCGGTGGCTCCGAGGCCACTATCACACCGACCGCCCTGGCCGGCTTCTGCCAGGCCAAGGCCCTATCGACCCGGAACGATGAGCCGCACAGGGCTTCCCGTCCGTTCGATAAGGACCGTGACGGTTTCGTGATGGGCGAAGGCGCCGCTATCCTGGTGCTCGAGTCACTCGAGAGCGCTAAGGCCCGGGGCGCAAGAATCTATGCTGAAATCAAGGGCGCCGGTTCTACGGCCGACGCGTATCACATGACAGCGCCTCACCCGGAGGGTTATGGGGCGCGCATGTCGATTGAGCTTGCTCTCAAGTATGCCGGCATAACCAAAGAAGACGTTGACTATGTCAACACGCACGGCACGTCCACCGGCTTAGGCGACATATCCGAGACTAAAGCTCTGAAGGAAGTACTGGGAGAGCATGCCTACAAGATTCCGATCAATTCGACGAAATCGATGATCGGACACTTGCTCGGCGCTGCGGGCGCTATCGAGGCGGTCACGACGGCTAAATCCATTGTCGAACAGGTTGTCCATCCGACCACGAACCTCGATAATCCCGATCCCGAGTGCGACCTTGACTATGTAACCGAAGGAAAACGAAGCTGTTCGATCAACTATGCCATTTCCAACTCGTTCGGCTTCGGTGGCCACAATGTCACCCTTGTACTTGGAAAAGTTGACGGCACTGACTAGATGGGCTTCTGGGATTATTTAAAGCGTTTTACCAAAATACAGTCCGGATGTGCCGAAGAAGCCCATCTCGCGGCGGTGCAGGAGATAATCGGTTATCACTTCCGCGATGATTCACTGCTGCTACTGGCGCTAACACATCGGTCCTATCACCGTCAATTCGAAGATTTTCGTCCCTCCAATGAGAGGCTGGAGTTCTTGGGCGACTCCGTCCTCGGTCTGGTCATTGCCGATCAGCTATATCGTGACCATCCGCATCTGCGCGAGGGTAAGCTGACCAAGATCAAGGCGATGCTGGTCAACGAATCGACACTCTCGGCCATCGGCAAAGAAACCAGGCTCAACGAATACGTGCTGCTATCGCCCGAAGAGGACAAGCTGGGAGGACATGAGCGTCCTTCGATAATTTCCGATGCTTTCGAGTCGGTGATCGGGGCCGTATATCTCGATGGCGGATTCGAGGTGGCCAGGGACGTCGTACTCAGGTTGATCTACCTCAGAAAAGAATCCATCCAATCGGATGCATCTCAGAGAAACTACAAAGGGGCGTTGCTGGAATTGGTGCAGGCGAGGGGAGAAGGGATGCCCCGCTACGATGTGGTCAGGGAGAAGGGACCCGATCACGAGAAAGAATTCAAAGTCGTGGTATTCATCGGTGACAAACGCATCGGCAGCGGCGTTGGATTCTCCAAGAAAGAAGCCGAGCAGAAAGCTGCAGCCATGGCCCTCGAGAATTTCGAAAACGACGACGACTGACCACGAATCTCCACAAAGCGCCCATCCTATTTATCCGTGCAAATTTCCTGCAGAGGTTTTTTAGCGTTTTTTTATTTGACAATTTTTTCAACAACCGTTATCAACAAAGAGGTTGCAAGGTTTTTTTCCGGAAGGAAGTATTATTCCGAGATGAGAATGCAATGTAGAAAGCAGTTTTTTCTTTATCGGTAACCTTTACAAAGGAGTGATTCAATGCGCAAAGCAACCAAGAAGACAGCCCGCAAGGCTAAAGCAAAAAAACCGGCCGTGCGCAAGGGCGCTAAAGCCTGGACTGCTGCAGAGGTAAGCAGTCTGCGTAAGGCCTACAAAACCAAGACGGCGACCGAGCTGGCGAAGATGTTCAAGAGAACCGTCTCGTCGGTGAAGGCCAAAGCCCGTGCACTGAAGCTGAAGAAAGCCAAAGTGAAAAAAGCGGCTCCGAAGAAAAAAGCAGTTGCCAAAAAGAAAGCCGCTCCGAAGCGGAAGGCCGTTGCTCGCAAAAAAGCCGCTCCGAAGAAAAAAGTGACGAAGAAAAAAGTGGCCAAGAAAAAAGCTGCTCCGAAGAAGAAGGTAGCTAAGAAAAAAGCTGCTCCGAAGAAAAAAGCAGCCAAGAAAGTCACGAAGAAAAAAGTCACGAAAAAAAGAGTCGCTAAAAAGAGAAAATAAGGGCTCAGTAGCCTTACTCTTGTGATAAAAAACCCGCCACCCGGCGGGTTTTTTTATTCCCCGCTACATGCATCCGACCTACTTGACAAGAGACCGCTCATTTATGATATTCACCAAACGTGTTCGCTTAATCGAAATCGATACGACAATCGACAGGAGATACCATGAATATAGTAGTCTTAATCAAACAGGTTCCGGAAATTGCCCTTATAAAGGTCGATGAGGCAGCCAACGAGGTGGTGCTTCCACAGGGGCCGGGAACAGTCAACCCGTTCGATGAATACGCCGTCGAAGAGGCGTTGCGGCTGAAAGAGAAGAACGGCGGCAAAGTTACGGTCATGTCTGTTGGCACCGAAAGAACCGAATCGGCGTTGCGCGCCTGTCTGGCGCTTGGCGTTGATGAAGCCTGTCTTCTGACCGATGATGCCTTCAAAGGCTCTGACCAGCAGGCTATTGGTAAGATTCTCGCTGCCGGGCTTACGAAAAGATCGGTGAATTCGACCTCATCCTCGCCGGAAAACAGGCCATCGATTCCGACTCCGCTCAGGTTCCGGGTGCGGTTGCTGCCGGGCTGGGCCTGCCGCAGGCGATGTTTGTCAAGAAATTCGAATCCGCCGGCGATGGCAAGGCGACTGTGTATAGAACGACCGAAGACGGCTACGATGTCGTGGAACTCACGCTCCCGGCGGTGGTGTCGGTTGTCAAAGAGATCAACGAACCGCGCCTTCCGTCATTAAAAGGCAAGATGGCTGCCAAGAAGAAAGAAATCACCAAATGGAACGCCGGCGATCTGGGTCTTGACGGAGCCGGTATTGGCGCCAATTCGAAAACGAAAATCACGAAGGTTTCTCCGCCGCCTCCGCGCCCCAAGGGTGAATTTATCGAGGGCGAGACGCCTGAGGAGATTGCCGACAAGCTGTTTACCAAGCTTAGAGACAATCAGGTCCTATAGAATACCAGAGCCGCCGCAAGGCGGCTTTTTATTTGCACTGTCTGAGACATACGATGCTAATAAGAAAACTGCAAAATTGCGCTGAAATAACCGCCGGTGATGGCACTCTGTTGCGCGAATTGCTCCATCCGGACCGCGATTACTCTTTTAACGGCCCGTATTCACTGGCCCATGCTGCTTTGCCACCAGGGAAAGCTTCAAGGGAGCATCGCCTTAAGGGGAGCGAGGTCTATTTTGTCATTTCCGGCAGTGGCCGGATGCATATTGATGATGAGGTCGCCGAAATCGAGACCGGGGATGCCATCGAGATCCCGCCAGGCTCGATTCAGTGGGTCGAAAACACCGGTCTCGCTGATCTGAGCTTTCTGTGCATTGTCGATCCGGCCTGGAAACCCGAAGACGAGGAGATTCTGCCTTAAGCAGACCGCCGATTCAGGCATCCGGGGCCGTGTGACAAAAACTACTTTACCCTGCGTTTCAAATTTGACATCTGCAACAAACAGCCGATATATTTAAGTTATGAAAAGGATTTCAGCATCGGTCCGTTTCGGTCCGGCTTTTTATCGGGCTATGGTTCTCGCGCTTCTGTTGCTGCTGGTCGGCAGTTTTTCCGCTGCAAATGAACTGGTCAAGTACAGCCTCTGTGATGTACGGGTGCTATATGTATTCGACGATGCCCGCTCGATTGAATGGCCGACCCTTTATTACCTCAACGATGAGATAGGCTGTCGTATCGAGCTGCTGACCGCCGGGGAACGCTCTCGCACCAGTGTGGACAAATCCGAGATTGCCGACAGGGAAATATTCCTGACGAGACTTTATTTTCCCGCGGGTGACTCAGGGGCAGTATCATCGCTGCTCGGCGATCTGTTTTATGAGCGCGTTCCCGATATTGTCATATTTGGCGACCGGGGCGGAGATCCATCGCTTGAACTGGTAAAAAAGAAAATCACCGACCTGGCGCAGAGCGAAGACCGTCTGTTCAATATCCTCAAAATATACAAGAAGACTACGGCCAAAGCGGAGCAGGATTCTCCCGGTGGCTCCGTGGTTCTCAACAGCAGAGAGTTGTTTAATCGCTATCGGGACCGTATGGAGTTGGAGATACGCGATCTGTTCCCGCTGTTCGATATCAATGGTTTTCAGGCTGATCGCCTGACACGGTACCGGCTGCTAAAGAGCAACATGTCTCAAAAGCCGTATGACGACAATTTTCTTTCCGGCATCAAGCCTATCAGGTTGACGACGATTGTCGACAGTATTTTTGTCGACGGGCCGATGAAGGCAACCTTCATGAAGCAGGCGAGGAAGTATATTTCCAACTTCAATGCCTCGCGAATTTCGGTGGGACAGAACAAAGTCACGTTTATAGTCGATGGTTACCGGGAGATGAGGCAGTTGAGCCGTCATGAGCGCGCGACCGCCGATATTGCCGGTTTTCGTGAATATCTCTTGAGTCTTGAGGCTAAAGCCGAGCGAGCGGCTCTCAAGGCGGTTGGGATTACCTGGGAAGGTCGGATTGTCCTTCGTGACTCGCCTCATGGCCCGCGGCTCAAATTTATTGCCTCTGTTTCGGCTGACGGTCCCAAGGAGATTGAACTCTATGGGTTCAAGTTCCATCCCTATTGGGATACGACGGTGGTGATGCTCGATTCAGATCCAAAGGTTATCGCCCCTCATCAGTCCTACATACGGGAATTCCTGGTTGAAATCGACCGGTCCTATTTGGATGGTGAGGTGCCGGACTCGCTGGAGTTCACTGTCGACGTAGCTTACGGTCAGATTCCGCTGATGTTTACCACCAAAATTCCGGTTTGGCAGGCTCCCGATCTGAAAATCGAGTTTGAACCTGACTATTATTTCGTAAAGCCTTTTCCGGGTCTGGAAATAGACAGAGTCGTATCGAGCATGAACCTGAAAGCGACAATAACCAAGCCATACGACTATGCCGGGACAGCCCAACTTAACCTGGAAACACCCCGTGGACTTTTTGCGGGGGCTTATCGGAAGGAACTTCAGCTCGAACAGGGTAGTCTGACTGAAACCGTGAGAATACCGTTTACGATCTCGAATCTGTTTGAGTTGGGGATACAGTATCAGACAATCGCACTATCCGTGGATAATAAGCTGGTTGATGCCGACACCAGCCGGATACGAATAGCATCGTGCGATATTGACGATACCATTAAGATTGGCTTTCTGCCCGACAGCCTGGGTATGCTTGAGGATATACTACGCATGACCGAGGCTACCTATCGGCCCCTCACCGACCGTTCGCTGGTTACGGCTGATCTGGATGCATATACGGTGATAGTGATCGGTCCGGGCGCTTTCAGAGATTATCCTTCGTTTCACCTGATGCGCAACAGGTTCGAAGAGTACCTTCGTCAGGGCGGCTCACTGGTTATTTTCGGGCAGCCCGAGGATTGGCCGTCGATGGTGCTGCCGGTGTCTTTTGTGCCGACGTTCGAGGTGGTCGACCAGCAGGACATAGCAAACCGAATCCCCGAGGCAAGAATTCTCAATAACCCTTATCCGATTTCTGAAAAGAACCTGCTGTCGTCGTTTTTTAGAAAGCGCGAGGTAACCCCGGCCGTAGTATCGCCGGCGGAGAAGGTGTATGTAACCCCCACAGGGGCAACCTTGCTCTCGGTCTCGCGTCTCGGTGACGGCCAGGTGATTTTCTGCGGATTTCCGCTATTGAATATGATTTCCAGGCTCGATATTGACGCCATCCATCTTTTCGCCAATATCTTGAACTATTAGCCCTCAAGAGTGTTATATTGCGTGTCTCAGGGGGGGCCGGATAGGATGGTATGACCACTAACTCTGAAAATTCCCGTAATAATATCTCCCAGTTTTCAACGGTAACCAGGTACATCTCCAGGTACAGAGGCTATCTTATAGCCGGCTCAGTTGCGGTTCTAATGGCCAACGCGCTGATTCTGATCGTTCCATATATATCCAAGCTTGTTTTCGATGCTCTCGAAGCCGGCCAGCCCAATTCTGTCATTCTCAAGTACGTCTTGTTTGCCTTCGGCCTGTCTGTGCTGTCAGGAGTGTTTCGTTTCATGATGCGGCGAACGATAATCTGGATGTCGCGCCACATTGAGTACGATCTGCGCGGAGATATATTTTCACACCTGCTCAAGCTGACGCCGTCATTCTATCACAACACCCGCACCGGTGATCTCATGGCGCGTATGACGAATGATCTTGAGGCCGTGCGCCAGATGATCGGCCCCGGGGTCATGTATATCAGCGATACAATCATAAAGCTCACGGTGTCTTTTTCCGTGATGTTGTACCTTTCAACGAAGTTGACTCTCTATGCGGTAATTCCCCTGATAGTCCTCCCGTTGGCAGTCTACAAGATAGGCAATGTACTTCACAGGCGATCAATGCAGGTGCAAAATAAGTTTGCCGAGTTGACAGCGACCGCGCAGGAGAACCTGTCGGGTATCAGGGTGGTCAAAGCCTACCGGCAGGAAGCCGCTGAGATTAGAAATTTCAGTCAGACATCGCGCGCGTATATCATTTTGAACATGGCGCTGGCCAAACTGCAGGGTATGTTCATGCCCTCAATGCGACTGTTAGCCTCGCTGTCGTACCTGGTGGTTTTCTATTTTGGTGGCCTGGAGATTATCAAGGGCAATTTGGGCTTGGGTGATATCGTCGCCTTCTTTGCGTATCTGTCGATGATTCTCTGGCCGATGATTGCCATCGGATGGGTTACCTCTCTATATCAAAGAGGGAAAGCCTCTCTGGAGCGAATTAACAGTGTACTGCACACCGATCCGCTTGTCAGAGATGGCGACAGCGCCGGGTATGACCGGCCCTTGAAAGGAAAAATAGAGCTGCGCCACCTCACGTTTGGCTACAACGGGACAAACGTCCTCGATGATATGAATCTCACCATTGAACCGGGACAGACCATAGGCCTGGTGGGCAAGACAGGCTCCGGCAAGACAACGTTGGTGTCCCTTATAGCGAAGCTATTTCCGGTAGAGAGGGGGCAGATCTTCATCGACGGAATCGACATCAATGACTGGCAACTCGACGCCCTAAGAAGTCAGATTGGTTTTGCCACGCAGGAGCCTTTTCTGTTTTCCGACACGATATCGGACAACATAAGGTTTGGATATCAACAGGCCACCGATGAGGATACGATTAAGGCCGCAAGTATCGCCGATCTGAACAAAGATATTGAGTCTTTCCGCAACGGTTACGCTACAATCGTGGGTGAACGGGGAATAACGCTTTCGGGTGGTCAGAAGCAGCGAACCGCTATTGCGCGGGCGATTTTGCACGAACCGAAAATCCTGATTCTGGACGATGCTACCTCGGCGGTGGATATTGAAACGGAGCACCAGATCAACGAGCGTATCAAGCAAGTTCTACAGAGCCGGACCTCGATTATTATCTCTCACCGCGTTTCTTCGGTGAAAGATGCTGACCTGATATTGTATCTCAGTGAGGGGAAGATTTTAGAGCAGGGAACGCACGAGGAGTTAATTCGTTTGAAGGGCGCGTATGCCGAGCTATACCGCTCCCAACTGTTGGAGATGGAGCTGGAAAAACTATGAGCGCCGCCGGTTACCACGAAGAAGAAGTTCTGGGCAAGGCATACGATGCCCGCTTGATGAGGCGGTTGTGGAAATATACGCGTCCGTATCGATGGATAATGGTGCTGGCGGTTTTCGTACTGGTAGTCAACGCCGCCCTGCAGACCTCATTAGCCTTTGTTACCAAAAACGGTATCGATAATCACATCATGGTCGGTGTAGCCGAAGGATTTGACCGGCTTGCTCTGCTGTATCTTGCCATCAGCGCGGTATTGCTTATAGCGACTTACGTTCAGATATACGTGACCATGTGGCTGGGGCAGAGGGTACAGCACGATATTCGCATGCAGATTTTCCGACACCTGCAGAAACTTCACCTCGGGTTCTTCGACAAGAATCCGGTCGGCCGCATGGTTACCCGGGTGACCAACGATGTCAATACGCTCAATGAGCTTTTCTCATCGGGAGTGGTCAGTATCATCGGTGATATTCTGATGCTGGTCTTCTTTGTGGGAGCCCTGATATATGTGAACTGGAAGCTGGCTCTGGTTACGTTCGTGTCGATACCGCTCTTGCTGACGGTAACATTCATATTTCGCGCCAGGGCGCGCGATGCTTACCGGGTCGTTCGGCTAAAACTGGCCCGCCTGAACTCGTTCGTTCAGGAACATATCATGGGGATGAATATCGTCCAACTTTTCACGCGTGAGGGTGCGACCTTTGATAAATTCGATGACATCAACACAGATCTTCGCGGAGCACATTTCCGGTCGGTTTTGTATTACGCCATCTTCTATCCGACGATCGAGATAATCGGAGCTTTGTCGGTGGGGCTGCTTTTTTACTACGGTGGCCGGATGATCAACGTGGGTACGCTGAGCTATGGTGAACTGGTGTTGTTCATTTATCTGGTCGAACGATTCTTCCAGCCTATCAGGGACCTGTCGGAGAAGTACAACATCCTTCAGGCTTCCATGGCCTCATCGGAGAGGATATTCAAGCTTATCGATACCGAGCCGGCCATAATCAGTAAAAAGACTGCCAGGAGAACGGGTGACTTCAAAGGAGCTATTGATTTCGAGAACCTCTGGTTCGCTTACAACGATGATGACTGGGTGTTGAAAGATTTGTCCTTTTCGGTGGGAGCCGGGGAGAAAGTCGCCATAGTGGGAGCAACCGGGGCGGGAAAGACCTCGCTGATGTCATTGCTTTACCGGTTCTATGATTATCAGAAAGGGGCCATAAAGATAGATGGCATTGACATAAAAGATTACCCGATTAAGACTCTCAGGTCCCGTCTGGGATTGGTCTTGCAGGATGTTTTTATTTTCAGCGGTGACTATGCCCGAAACGTTCGTTTAAGAGATGCTCGCATCTCCGACGAAAAGGTGGAGAGCGCTCTGGCGCGGGTTGGCTTCGACAGATTCATGAGCCGGCAGCCGGAGGGGATTCATACGGAGGTCAAGGAGCGAGGAGCGACATTATCGACCGGACAGAAGCAGCTTCTTTCTTTTGCACGGGCGCTGGCTTTTGACCCTGATATTCTCGTTTTAGACGAGGCGACCAGTTCCGTGGATACCGAGACTGAGATATTGATTCAGAAGGCCCTCGATGAACTGTTGCGGGACCGGACTTCAATTGTCATTGCTCACCGGCTCTCAACAATCGAAAAGGCCGATAAGATTATAGTGTTACACCACGGCGAGTTACGGGAAATGGGCAAACACGAAGAATTGTTGAAAAAGCAGGGAATTTATCATAAATTGTACCAGTTGCAATATAAGAAACAGGATATTGAGACCGACTCGCGGGCATCTATGGCCGGTGGGTAATAAATGAAACCAAACAAGACTGAACTGAGACAGTACCAGGCGTTTGCGCAGGAACTTGCTTTTGGGGCGGGAAAAATCTTGTCCGCCGGTTTTCACCGGAGTAAAAAAATTAGTTTCAAAGGCCAGATTGACCCGGTTACGCAGTATGATCTGAAATCCGAAAGATACATTATCTCCGGCATTAAGAAGAAATATCCGGACCACAGTGTATTGGCTGAAGAGGGTAGCGGGTTTGACAATGGTTCTTTGTATCGATGGGTTATTGATCCCCTGGATGGTACCGTAAATTATGCTCACGGCTTTCCGGTTTACTCCGTTTCTATCGCTCTTGAGTATAATAAACAAGCCATAGTTGGAGTTGTATATGACCCGGAGGCCGATGAACTTTTTTCAGCGGGCCTCGGTTTGGGAGCCAGATTGAACAATCATAATATCAAGGTCTCACCGCAACGAAGCCTGGGGCGTTCGCTTCTGGCCACAGGGTTTGCATACAATATCAGAACTGCGCGGAAGAACAATCTCGGAATGTTTTCACGGATGATGAAGAAGGCACAGGCTGTGCGAAGGTTGGGGTCGGCCGCTCTTGATTTGTGCTGGCTGGCGGCCGGCAGGCTTGATGGTTTCTGGGAATACTATCTCCATCCGTGGGATACGGCTGCCGCGGCCTTGATAGTCACGGAGGCTGGTGGGAGAGTCACCAGGATTGATGGCGGCAAATATTCAATTTTCGATGAAGATATTTTGGCCAGTAATGGGTTTATACACGTGTCGATGAAGTCTGTGTTGACCGGACGCGGTTAGCTCAGAAGACAGATGGCTACGACAGATATTTAAGAGGATGAAATGATTTTACGTTACACCACTGCGGTTCTTATTTTAGCGCTCATATTCACACTCGGCTGTTCCAAAGACGATGAGACTATCGTGGGACCGGCTGACTTCACGGCACCGGCGGACATCACGGACCTGACAGCCGATGACCCGTCCGGCACCACGGTTACTCTGATCTGGACGGCATCGGGAGACGACGGCTCGGTTGCGAGAGCCGCTCAGTACGAGATAAAATACTCGACATCCGTTATAACCGATGCCAACTGGGGTGCTGCTACCACCGTATCGAACCCTCCTTATCCGAGTGTGGTGGGTTATCCTGATACGTGCATTGTAAGCGGTCTTACTCCGGTCACAACCTATTACTTTGCTATGAAAGTAGCTGATGAAGCTGAAAACTGGTCCGGGATCTCGAACGTTGTCAGCGCAACCACGTTACTTGCCGGCGAATGGGCTGTTTACACGACCGGCAATTCTGGAATTCCCTCGGATATGGTTCGTGATGTCGCTTTTGCGGCGACCGGGCGTTATTTTGCCACCGATGCCGGCCTCGCCCACCTATACGGTCAGACGTGGACGATCTATGATTCCACCAATACCGACATCCCGGATGATGACCTGACGAGCCTGGCGATCGAAAGCGGCGGCGGTCTATGGATTGGGACCAGTTCGAACGGAGCAAGCCGGTTCAACGGTGCTACGTTCACAAATTATTCAAATACCAATAGCTCACTTCTCGCAAACTCTATCAGTGCTATAGCTGTTTCAGCAGACGACGAAGCCTGGGTTGGTACGCCCGGTGGCGGGATTTTCCACCAGGTTGATACCGGTTGGGTCAATTATAATACATCGAATAGCGATCTGGTCTCGAACATAATAGGCAGTCTGGCATTTGACAGCGCCGGTTACCTTTGGGTTGGCTACAATTTCGGCGGCGCCAGCAGGTTCGATGGTGTCGATTTCGAGCACTTTAATGCTGCCGATGGCTTTACCTCCGGCGGTGTGGCCTCAATTCTGGCTACCCCGGGTTTGGTATGGTTTGCCACCGAGCAAGGGGCATTCAGCTTTAACGGGACAACCTGGAGCGTACTTAACACGTCAAATAGCGACCTGACGACTAATCTGGTGATGTCGGTTGCTGTTGACAACTCCGGACACCGGTGGTTTGCGACCGGGGCCGGGGCATTCAGGTTTGATGGAGCGGCCTGGACACACTATACGACTTTGAACAGCCTTCTTCCCGATAATACGGTCAATGTTGTCAAAGCGGATGTTACTGGGAATATATGGTTCGGAACCCAGGGTGGGGCGGCGGTGTTTACAGACTGAACAGTTTAAGGTGAAGGGGACCACTAATTTGGCCCAGGGAGCCGGCAGGTCAAACTTTCCCTGACGGATTTGCGTTTTAATTGGTAGCGAGAGCGTTACGCAGGCGCCTTTCACTATTGACCTACTGTAATTCAATTGAGACAATTTGAGATTATCCGGAAAGCTGGACAGAAAAAGGAAGCAATTTTGACCGACACTAATAATACTACAGGTTCAGAGCAATGAAAGAGAAACTGGTTAAATCTACATCCGGCATCAGAGGCGTGATCGGCGCCGGTCTCGATCCGGTCATGGCGACTGCATACGGTGCGGCTTTCGGCACATTTGTGAAGAGCGGTAAAGTCGTTATCGGCCGCGACAGTAGACCGTCGGGTTCGATGATACTCCCGGCCGTTGTGTCGGGATTGGTTTCGGTAGGTATCGATGTTGTCGATATCGGTATTGTTCCAACACCTACGGTGGAAATTGCGGTTAAGCAACTGAAGGCGAGCGGGGGGATTTGTGTGACAGCTTCGCACAATCCGGCTGAATGGAACGCCCTGAAGTTTTTCAATGATAACGGTGAGTTTATCTCGCCAGCGCAATACAAGAGGCTCGACCGTATATTTACGACCGCCGCGTTTGCCTACAAGCAGCACAAAGATCTCGGCAAAGTTACCGTGCAGAACCACTGGGTTGGTGAGCATGTGAAAAAGACATTAGCCGTGAAAACGGTAAATAAGGCCGCTCTTATAAAACGGAAATTCAAGGTGGTTGTTGACGCTGTCAATGGCGCCGGGTCCGAGGCACTGCCGCTGCTATTGACCAGGCTCGGTGCAAAAGTAATCAAGATAAACTGCGATGGTGATGGTAATTTCACGCACAGCCCCGAACCAATACCCGCCAATTTGAAACAGCTGGCAACTGCGGTGAAACGTCACAAAGCCGATATAGGCATGGCCTGCGACCCCGATGCTGACCGGCTGGCGCTTGTCGATGAAAAGGGCAATCCTATCGGCGAAGAGCTTACGTTGACTCTGGCCGTGGCGGCGGTGTTGGAGCGGACAAAGGGGCCAACGGTGATCAACCTGTCCACATCGAAAGTCACCGAAGATATAGCCCGTGCGCTCGACTCAAAAGTGATTTATTCGAAAGTCGGCGAAAGCAATGTGGTTCAGATGATGCGCTCAAGGAAGGGCGTCATCGGCGGCGAAGGCAACGGCGGTGTTATATATCCGGCTTTCCACAGCGGCCGCGATGCTCTCGTTGCTGCCGCGCTGGTTCTGACACATCTGGCAAAGCACAAAATGAGTCTGGGGGAGATGGTTGCAACTTTTCCCCGGTATTACAATATAAAAACCAAGGGTATGTTGAAGGCGAACTTTTCGTCGAAGCTTAAGCAGTTCGAAAAAGAAGTACCCAGTCTTCTGGGCAAGATGAAAGTGGACCGTCGCGACGGCCTCCGTTTCGATTTTGACCGCGGGTGGCTCCAGATTCGCACCTCCAACACCGAGCCCATATATCGCGTAATCATAGAGACTTCCGATTCGGCCCTCACCGATACTTTATTGCGGCGAGTTAGGAAGTTTTTCAATTAGCAGATAGGACATTATTATGTGTGGAATAGTCGGATATGTTGGTCCCAAGAAGGCCATGCCGGTGCTTATAAAAGGTCTCAAGCGTCTGGAGTACAGAGGCTATGATTCCTCCGGTATCGCCATGCTGACCGGTTCGGGATTGATGGTTGCCAAGTCGGCAGGGAAGATAAAGAAACTCGAGGAGACACTCAACGGCAACAGCATGGAAAGTACCCACGGTATTGCTCACACCCGCTGGGCAACTCACGGTGAACCGACCCGGTTGAACGCCCATCCCCACACCGACCAAAAAGAAGAGATAGCACTCGTGCATAACGGCATCATCGAGAATTATCGCACCCTGAAAGAGTTTTTGATCCAAAAAGGGTTCGAGATCAAAACTGAAACTGATACGGAGATTCTTGTTCATCTGATCCGCTTCAACTATAAAGGCTGCTTGACCGAAGCTGTTCGCAACGCTTTGAATCAGGTTGACGGAACTTATGGTATCGCAGTTATATCCTCGATGCATCCCGGTATGATTGTCGCGGCCCGGATGGGTTCACCGCTGGTGCTCGGTCTCGGCGATGGCGAGAATCTGGTAGCATCGGATGTATCGGCCATGTTGGAACATACTAATAGAGTGGTTTATCTTGAAGACGGTGAGATTGCAACCGTCACGGCCGATGACTACAATATCACGACGATTCAGAATGTACAAATTTCTCCTCAGATTGAAGAGGTCACCTGGACGCTCGATCAGATCGAAAAGGGCGGCTATGACCACTTCATGCTCAAAGAGATTCATGAGCAACCCACGACTCTTCGCAATGCTATCAGAGGACGGTTGAATATCGATGAAGGCATTCCGCGGTTGAACGGTTTGAACCTTCAGTACGATCAACTTCGCAAAATCGAGAAAGTGATCATCACCGCCTGCGGGACATCGTGGCACGCGGGCCTGATCGGCAAGTATATGATTGAAGAACTGGCGCGGGTGTCGGTCGATGTTGAGTATGCATCGGAGTTCCGCTACCGCTCGCCGATTATCGGCCAGAACGACATTCTGTTCGCCATCAGCCAGTCCGGGGAGACCACAGATACGCTGGCGGCCATGCGTGAAGCTAAAAAGCGCGGCACGACTGTGCTCGGTATTGTCAACGTGGTTGGTTCGACTATGGCGCGCGAGACCGATGGTGGTGTGTTTATTCACGCCGGCCCTGAAATCGGTGTCGCCTCGACTAAGGCTTTTACCTCGCAGGTTATGGTGCTCAGTCTGATTACAACGCTGCTGGCGAGGATGCGTCAGATGTCGGTGCAGGCCGGGCAGGAACTAATGGCCGCTATTCAGAAAATCCCCGATCAGGTGGAACGCTGCCTGCAGACAACCGAACAGGTCAAAAAAATTGCATCCGAATATTACCGCTCGAACAATTTCCTTTATCTCGGACGGGGTATCAACTTCCCGGTGGCTCTTGAAGGTGCGCTGAAGTTGAAGGAAATTTCCTACATCCATGCCGAGGGTTACCCGGCCGCTGAGATGAAGCACGGTCCGATTGCGCTTATCGATGAAAACATGCCGGTGGTGGTTATTGCTCTCAAAGACCCCGTGTACGATAAAGTCATGTCGAATATCGCCGAGGTCAAAGCCCGCAACGGTAATGTTATCGCTATCGCCACCGAGGGCGACACCGAGATAGCCGAGCGCGTCAACCATGTGATCTATATTCCGGAGACCTCTCGCATTCTCTCGCCGCTTCTTTCGATAATTCCGCTGCAACTTCTGGCTTATCACATAGCCGTGATGCGCGGATGTCATGTCGACCAGCCACGGAATCTGGCAAAATCGGTGACGGTTGAATAACCGGGAGGGTCTAATCCCTTGAGTGAACATCTTCTTATCGGCCTGGCCAGCGTACTCGTACTGGGTATCCTGGCCCAATGGCTTGCCTGGCGGTTGCATCTTCCCTCAATCCTTCTGCTTTTGGTGTTTGGTATTCTCGCCGGCCCGGTGGTGGGGCTTCTGGACCCCGATGCTGTCTTTGGCGAAGCGCTCTTTCCAATCGTGTCTATCTCGGTTGCTATCATTCTGTTCGAGGGAGGACTCAGCCTCAAGATTGCCGAACTTCGCAAAGTCGGGGGAGTGGTCACCCGCTTGGTGACGGTGGGTATACTGGTAACGTGGCTTCTGGCGGCGCTGGCCGCGCATTTTGTAGCCGGGCTGGAATGGTCGCTGGCGATTTTGCTGGGCGCGATTCTGGTAGTGTCGGGGCCAACGGTTATCATCCCGCTGCTACGGCAGGTGCGACCGGTGGGGAGGATCGGCTCGGTCGTCAAATGGGAAGGTATTGTCAATGACCCTATCGGGGCCGTTCTGGCGGTGCTGGTGTTCGAGGTGATTGTCGCCGGCGGAGCGCACGGAAGCACCAGCGTGGTGCTCTGGGGAGTTGTCAAGGCGCTCGTGTTCGGTGGCTTTGTCGGCTTGCTTGCGGCCGGTTTCATGGTGCTCCTACTTCGTCGCTTTCTTGTCCCTGACTTTCTTCAGAACCCCGTTTCGCTGATGGTGGTGGTTATGTGCTATGTGGCATCGAACAGTCTTCAGACAGAGTCAGGACTGCTCGCCGTGACAGTAATGGGCGTGGCCCTCACCAATCAAAAATTTGTTTCTGTCCGTCATATTCTCGAATTCAAAGAGAACCTGCGGGTTCTTCTAATTTCCAGTTTGTTCATCATACTCGGGGCGCGGCTCGAGGCCTCTGCAATAGTACTGGCCGGAATCGGCGGCTGGATATTCGTGATTATACTGATAGTCCTGGTCCGTCCCGCAGCGGTGTTCGCCTCGACCGTGGGAACAACCATGACTACCAAAGAACGGCACTTCTTGTCATGGATGGCTCCGCGCGGTATTGTGGCTGCGGCGGTGGTGTCGGTGTTTGCTATCCGTCTGACCGAAGCTGGTCATGCGCAGGCTGCGGCGCTGGTTCCCCTTACGTTCATCGTGATTATCGTCACGGTGGCGGTGTATGGTCTCACTGCGCCGGGGGTGGCGCGTCGTTTGAAAGTCTCGCAACCGGATCCGCAGGGAGTGCTCTTTGCCGGAGCGCCGTCGTGGGCGCGCGAGATGGCAAAGATTCTTCACGACAACAGCTATCAGGTGGCGATGGTCGACTCCAACTGGCAGAACATCACCGAGGCCCGCCGCATGGGGCTTACCGGTTACTACGGCAGTGTGCTCACCGAGGAGATGATGTATAATATCCAGCTCGATGGTATCGGGCGACTCCTGGCGGTCACGCCCAACGATGAGGTCAATTCGCTGGCGGCGCTGCATTTTGTCGATGTGTTCGGAAGCTCCGAGGTGTACCAGTTGCCGCCGTTGCGCGTGGGCAAATCGGAAAAGCGCGATGAAATGCCGGAACATCTTCGCGGACGCTTTCTCTTCGATCAAGAAGCGAATTTCAAATATATGGCGAACCGCTTTCGCGATGGCGCCGTGCTGAAGAAGAACTCGATAACCGAGGAGTTTGATTTTGAGGCTTTCAAGGCGAAGTATGGTCCCTCGGCGATCGTGGCCTTTCTAATCAGCGAGTCGGGTAAGCTGTCTGTGGCTACCGCCAAGGATACATTCTCGCCCAAACCCGGGCAAAGCATTATCAGTATTGTCAATCCGGTGGAATAGCACAATTAGGCCTTTGTATGCTGTTGCTGTTTGTTGTGTTACGGCGATTTGGCTTCGTTCCTTTATTTCTTGTTTTCTTGTAGGGCAGTGACCCCTGTTTCCCAATCCGCCGATGGCGGGCCCGGCAGGGTTTTCGCCGGACGTGTGGCGGACCAACAAGCAACATCCCCAATGAGTCATTCCTTTCCCTCTGAGTCATCCCTTCGAAAGCAGGAGACCAGTGTTGTCGTCATTCAGGGTGTTTTTCCTCTAAGTCTTTCCTGCGAACGCAGGAGACCAGTGTTGTCGTCATTCAGGGTGTTTTCCTCTAAGTCTTTCCTGCGAACGCAGGAAACCAGTGTTGTCGTCATCCAGGGGGTTCTCCTCGAAGCCTTTCCGAGCGAAGGCCGGAATCCAGTCACACGCGACCCAAAAAGGGCGCGTCATTCCGAGCGAAGGCCGGAATCCAGTCTTCGACTTCCCGTATTTCTGCCCGCCTCGTATTCTTGAAACAATTTGGGTTCGTTTCGTCATTTCTTATGTTTTGTCCAGTTTTGAACGTTTGCTCATGGTAGACTCACGCCGCGGCGTGAGTCTACCAACGCGGGATTTTTGGGTGCATCGATGCGTTTGATAAATCAAACGCCTAACAGCAGCCCACTTGTGTCGTAAGGGTTCAAAATTTTGAACCCCTACGGATGGGTGCGAATGCGCCCCGTATGATTTTTTGTCTATTCTTCTATCTCTCATGCCATTATTGGCATTTGGGTTTGTTTCGTTATTTTTAAAGGATCCTAAGTATTGTGGGTGGGGGTTCGAATTGTATCTGGTTCTGAGAGTTATGCGAATTACGGGGGCGGTTTCGGTGCATTTCGGAGTGTGTCTCCTTGCCTGGGCGAAGTGCGCGGGTTTCGGGAAAAAGGGTAATCTTCATGCACAGCATCCCGGCCAGTATTTTTGCGCGGAAGTTGTATAGAAAATGCCGGAACCGGCTATAGCTGTTTGCAAACATCTTGACAATAGTCCATTTTGGGCTATCATAAGAAAGCTGTAGGGCAGTGACCCCTGTTTCCCAATCCGCCGATGGTGGGCCCGGCAGGGTTTTCGCCGGAGGCGGAAAGGTCCTGCCATCTTTTCTGCTGTTCCGGCAGGTCCTGTCCTCACGAAGTCGGGGATGTGACCTGCCGATTCCTGCGCTCCCCCACCGACCGTAACGATGGACATGATAATCTACAATACCTTTGACTTTGCCCGGTCCGTTTCTTATTTTGGAATAGATAGCGGGAGGTTTTGCTTGAATCCGCTCACCTTGATTTCGCAACAGCAGATAATCCTGAGATTGAGCCGGACTAACCGCCACCCGGTGGCCAAGAGACCGTTCTGGCTATTGGAAGGCGCTTGCTTAGAGGCCATAGCCGGGAAATCCACCGACAAGGAGATACTCACAATGGAATTTCGGTCCTTTCGAATTGAGAATTTCAAAGGCATTGAGAAGATGACGTTAGATTTTACGCGTTGCCCGAAGAGTAACGTGTGCACCTTAGTTGGCTTGAATGAAAGCGGTAAGACTACCATCCTTGAAGCTATTTGGTTATTTTCTTTCAATGCAGAAGAACTGGATCCACTAGAGCTCTTCGGATATGGCATCAAGAACATGCACCGTCTATCCCAATTAGCAAGAGTGCCAATTTTACGGGCTATGTAACGGTGGCGGCCGAACTCAGCTTGAATGCTGATGATGAGAGGTTCCTGAGGGATGTGCTGCAAAAGAAACAGGGGTTCTCGCTGACAGAGAACGTGGGTAGCATTTTAATAACACTCGCATTTAGTTTCAAGGACTCCAAGTATTATGAGGGTGGCAATAAGTTTGATTATGATGTGAAATTTGTTGGGAAGGGGAAGCGGGCAAAAAAAGCAAAGGTGCTTGAGAAGGGCAACCCTGTTCGACAAGAAGGAATACGCTGTTTACTTGATAGGATACCAGATATATTATATTTTCCCAATTTTCTGTTCGATTTTCCGGATAGAATATATCTCGAAGATTACGGTACGGATAACGAACTCCACAAGTTTTACCGCGACTGCTTGCAGGATATTCTCAACTCAATGGAAGGCGACCTTAACTTAGAAAAACACATTCGAACCAGCAAAGGGCGGAGACAGAGACATGGTAAAACCACTGCATCAAGTTCTGACCGAGATGAGCACTTGTGTTTCCTGCTATGTTTTTGGCGCGTGGAACGAGATTATCGACAAGAAGATGCCTGATGCGAACATTGTCATGGACTGGGGGAAAGAAAAACACGACGATGTTGACAGGTACTTCATAGAATTCAGTATGAAGCAGTCCGATCAAGTGTATAGAATCAGGGAAAGATCGCTCGGTTTTAGGTGGTTTTTTGTATATTTTTTGCTTACCCAATTCCGACAGTACCGCAAGAAAGTGCCCGAAAAGTCTGGTTTTCTATTTGATCTTAACCTGCCTCCAATCTTCATCAGACTGCTCAGACACAATTGCTGAAGAGTCTTGGGCGGTTAGCTTCCAACGCAAAAATAGTATATACAACGCACAGTCATCATCTAATCAACCCTGCGTGGTTGGAAGGCGCGTTTGTCGTCAGAAATCAAGGGATCGACTACCATGAAGATCAGTCAACTTACAGTTCGCGGTGTACGCGCATCCTTGCAGACAGATACCGAGAGTTTGCGGCACTAAATCCAGGCGACTGCGATTATTTCCAGCCTATCCTAGACGTTTTGGATTATCGGCCGGGGTTGCTGGAAAGGTACCAAATGTGGTTATGACGGAAGGGGAAGTATGATAACTATGTACTGAGCTACTTAAACGAAATCATTTTGAATAATTTGGTCGAGTTACGGTTCCTGCCTGGGAGAGGTTCGGACTCCCTAAACTCGCCAATTCAAATGTACTTAGCTTGGAACAAAGATTTTGTTTCACACTTTTTACGCCGACAAAGGCGGACTGAAAGCGAAAGAGCAGTATCTAAAGAACTATGGCAAGTCACTAGATGGGCGTCTTTTTACTTTAGCCGACGTAAGTGCTTCGTGGCAGGGGAAAGAAATTGGTATTTATTTTCCCCAGCTGAGCGGCTACGAATTCAAACGAATCTGTATCCGGAATCAACTGAGTTTGACAAGACTGTCTTCAATCGTGCTATTCAAGAATACTACATTACGGGGACCAGTATTCCTATTAACAAAGGTACTCGCGACAATTTTGAAAAACTCCTAGCTTTTCTCTCCGATAAATTGTCGTGATCGCAACCAACCCACTAACCCATTGGCTTACCCGGGATCCTCACACAAAAAAACAGTCCCCACATTTTCCCTACAAACTCCGAGTAAAATGTGTCCCGGGTTCTCTTGATAAAGGAGAACCCTGTTCATGCCAGCATCAGAAAAACAAATCGAGGCTAACCAAAAAAACGCCCAAAAATCTACCGGCCCCAAAACCAAAGAAGGCAAGGACACTGTCCGGCTCAACGCCGTCAAACACGGCCTCTACGCCGCCGACCTCGTCCTTTCTTCCCCCTATCTCAAAGAAGACCCCGATCATTACACCGAACTTCTCGACTCCCTCATCAATGACTTCAAACCCAAATCCCTCTTCGAGCTTTCCCTCATCCGCAAAATCGCCAACTGCATCTGGCGCTCCCGACGGGTCACCACCGCCGAAACCGCCCGCATTAATCAGCAAATCGAGGACATCGACCCCGACCTGATCCGAAAGTACCAATTGCGTTACTACGACTGGGACCCGGACAACCCCGAAGACATGAAACAACTCGAAGAAGTAGTCGAACAGGAGGTGCTGCAGCGCGCCCGAATCAAGTGCATCCCTGAAGACAACTTCGCCCGCCTCCTGCTGCGCTACGAGATGCGTCTCGACCGCCAACTGACCCGCACCCTCTCGCAGCTAAATGCAATTCAAAATCGACGTAAACGCGGGCCTTACAACAACAAGCAGCAAAAAACCAATTTTCGGGACCCTGAAAATATAACGGAACAAACCCAATTTCCCCAACCCACAGCCACACCGGAACCCGGCGACCCAAACATCCCAGACGGTACCCAGCCTATAGCGTCAGCGACAGGTGGGACCACACCGGACCCTGACAGCGACCAAAACGCGTCTGACCCTCTCGCCATCTTCGACCAGCAACACTTTTCCCCACAGACCATGCGAGCCATGTTCCCACCACCCGACGACAACCCTGCCGACCTCCCTCACAATCCAACCGGAGAACACGATGATGCAAATTCGTAGGTCGGCGTTCCGCCGGACATGCCACGAGCAACGCGAGTGGTAATGCGCCAAGAAACCCGACATTCTCAAATTTGAAAGGGGGTTGATAACATTATGGCAGGAGTCTGGGAAGGCTCCTGCCCTACAGCAGGAATGAGCGCCGTTGGTAGGCGTTTGATTTATCAAACGCATCACACCATCAAGTCCTCGTAGCCTCACGCCGGGGCGTGAGAGGCAGGTCTTGAAAGGGAGTTGATAAAATTATGGCGGGTTCGAAGACGGACTCGCCCTACGATTCTACTGCTCCACTACCGGCAGGTCGCGTTCCAGTTCTTTGTCGGTGCGGAAGCCGAGAACATAGTCGGCCTGCATCAGCGTGTGCACCTCACGGGTGCCTTCGTAAATCGATGCGCCTTTAGAGTTGCGATAGAACCGTTCCACCGGGTACTCATCGGAGAAGCCATAAGCGCCGTGCACCTGCACAGCATTGGCAGCGGCAGCTTCGGCCTCGCGACAGGCAATCCATTTAGCCAATGACGTCGCCTTGGTCGAACGTTTACCCTGATTTTTGAGCCATCCGGCTTTCAACCACAAATGAGTCGAGTACTCGTACCCGGCTTCCATGTTGGCAATCATCTGTTTGACCAACTGGTGCTGCTCGATATTGACGCCGAAAGTCTGACGCTCTTTCGAATACTTCACGCAGGCATCGCGGCAGGCTTTGATAAGACCGCAGGAACCGGCGGCCACGGTGTAGCGTCCCTGGTCAAGGCAGAACATGGCAATCTTAAACCCGGCGCCTTCTTTGTAGACCAGATTTTCGGCCGGGACCTTTACATCCTGAAAAGCGATATACCCGGTGTTGCCGGCGCGGACGCCCAGTTTGCCGTGGATGGTGCCGGTGGAGACACCCTCCCAGTTTCGCTCGACGATAAAGCAGGAGATTCCGGTGTGGTCGCGGTTTTTCTTTTTGTCGAGGTCGGTCCAGGCGAAAACGAGGAAGTAGTCGGCGACATCGGCCAGCGAAATCCACATCTTTTCACCGTTGAGAATATAATGATCGCCGCTCTTTGACAGCGGTGGTCTGGATACCGACAACATCGGATCCGGCGGCCGGTTCGGTCAGGCCAAAAGTGGCGATTTTTTCGCCTTTGGCGGCCGGGATCAGGTATTTCTGTTTCTGGTCTTCGTTGGCCCAGGTCAGCACCGGCAGGGAAAACAGGCCGATATGGACCGAGAGAATAACCCGGGCGGAGGTATCGCCGTATTCCAGTTCTTCGGAGGCCAGCCCCAGCGAGATATAGTCCATGCCCAGGCCGCCGTACTGTTCGGGGATACAGAATCCCAGCAGGTTAGCCTCGGCCATGGCCGGCAGTAGTTCGGGGTTCATTTTCTGGGCGCGGTCGTACTCTATCAGGTCGGGGGTGATGACTTTTTTGGCTACTTCGCGGGCCATATCGCGGACGGCCAGGTGGTTTTCAGTAAATGAAAAATCTATCATGGAAACTGTGCTCCTCTATGTTTTGGTGGTTTTCGGCAATATATAGCCAAATACGGTGGCAAAGTCAATGAAAGTGGACCGCGGTTACCGAAAATATACTTTCGCATTCTGCCAGTTGCCCCGGTGGGGAATATTGAGTATATTGCCGGTCCAAAATTGAAAAGGAAGTAAGATTGACCGGCCCGTCGCACGCCAAAGCGGACATTGTTCCCTACACCAAAGAGTACTCATCGACCGTTCGAGGCTGGATTGACTCGGCTGAGGTATTTCGTGATGTTTGCCGGGGTAAGGATTTTCCGCCGCCGCAGGATGTTGTCGATGGCTGGCAGCGCAAGGACGTAAGTTCGTATCTTCTTTTCCGCAGCGGGAAACCGCTGGCCTACGCCGAGCTTTGGAAGCGGCCCAACGACCTCGCCGTTGAAATTGCCCACCTGATGGTTGACCCGGCCCGCCGTTCCGAGGGGTTCGGTACGCGTATGGTGGAACTTCTGTACGAACAGGCAGCCGCCAGAATGGATGTCGCCAAGGTGATGGTCAATATGTACAATGAAAACTCTATTGCCCTGGCCTGTCTTCTTAAGGCGGGGTTTGAGCTGACGGGGGTGACAGCATACACGCAGGGGCTTCGGCTGATTCGCTTTGTAAGATAACAACAATCATAAATATAAAACCGGGAGAGTCAGATGATTAAAAAAGTCGGTATTATCGGGTTCGGACAAATGGGTTCCGGAATAGGGCAGGTATCCGCGGCGGGTGGATATGATGTGGTCGCGTGTGAAGTGTCCGACGAGGTCTTCAAAAGAGGACTGGGATATATCACCAAATCGCTGGATAAGGCTATCGAAAAGGGTAAGGCCACCGCAGAGCAGAAAGATGGCATCCTTGGTAAAATCAAAGGCACCTCGCATCTGAACGATCTGGCTGATTGTGATATCATCTGTGAAGCCGTCATCGAAAACATGCAGGTCAAGAAAGAGGTCTACTCCAAGCTCGACAAGATCTGCAAGCAGGAGACGATTTTTGCATCGAATACATCATCGCTGTCAATCGGCGACATGGCGGCCGTTACCAACCGCCGGGATCGTTTTTTGGGACTTCACTTTTTCAACCCGGTCCCGATTATGAAGCTTTGCGAAGTGGTCAAGACGCTGGATACATCGGAAGCGACATTCGACGCCGGTTTTGCTTTCGCCGAGTCGGTCGGTAAGACCTGCGTGACGGCTAAAGACTCGCCGGGGTTTATCGTGAATGTTTTGCTGGTTCCGTATCTTCTCGATGCGATTCGTCAGCTGGAGCGCGGTCTGGCTACGCGCGATGATATCGATAACGGGATGATGCTGGGTTGCGGGCATCCGATGGGTCCGCTCACTTTGACTGATTTTATCGGTTTGGATACGATTCTGTATATTGCTGATATCATGTTCGAGGAGTTCAAGGATTCGCACTATTCGGCCCCGCCGCTTCTGAGACGAATGGTGAATGCCGGTTATCTTGGCCGGAAAGTCAAACGTGGATTCTATGACTACAACAAGTAGGCAAGAGTTCATAGATAGAACGAAAACGATGTAAAAATAGATTCTGACAAAGGAAGATTTTATGGCCGAGTATAAGAATCTTTTAGTAGAGAAGAAGGACTCGATCCTGGTTGTCAAAATCAACCGGGAACGGGCACTCAATGCGCTCAACCGGGAAGTTATCGCAGAGCTTCAGCAGCTTTTCAGTTTTTACTGGTCGGATGAGGCTATCCGTGGTGTCATTTTGACCGGCGCGGGGGAGAAGGCATTTGTGGCCGGTGCGGATATCACCGAGTTGGCCGATGTTGATGTGCGCAGCGGAGCGGAGCTTTCGGCGCGGGGTCTTTACCTGATGAAGACGATCCAGAATTTCCCGCATCCTGTTATCGCTGCGATCAACGGCTTTGCACTTGGCGGCGGATGCGAACTGGCCATGGCTTGCGATATTCGTCTGGCCTCAACCAAAGCTAAACTTGGACAGCCGGAAGTTAGCCTGGGCATTATCCCCGGCTACGGCGGCACACAGCGTCTGCCGAGATTGGTTGGCAGGGGCAAGGCGATGCAGATGATTTTCACCGGCGAGATGGTTGATGCTGCGGAAGCGCACAGGATCGGTCTGGTCGATGAGGTCTATGAGCCGGAAGAACTGATGGATAAGGCGATGGCGATGGCCAAGTTGATAGCAACCAAAGGGCCAAGAGCTGTTGCGTTGGCCAAGGAGTGTATCAACCGTGGTCTCGATGGTACCCTGACAGCCGGTTGCGATCTGGAGAAGGCCAACTTCGGTCAAATCTGCGGCACCGGCGACAAGAACGAGGGTATGGAGGCTTTCTTAGAGAAGCGCAAACCCAACTTCACGGGTCACTAACCAACACTGTGTTTGGCCTTTTTGGGCCATGCACCTACCAGTTCAAGTTATTCAGGCTGATTGTTCAAGGGGCGTGAGAGATCACGCCCTCTTGTTGTGTCAGGCCGAACGGCAAAAAACAACCCTTGGAACTTTGGCCGCCCGGCTGCATTATATAAATCAGTATGGAATTACCACTTCTGTTTTTCAACTCGTTTATGGTCGGGTTTTCAGGGGCGATGATGCCCGGTCCGCTTCTGGCCGTGGGTATCGCCGAGACACCCCGTCACGGATGGCAAACCGGCCCGATAATTTCAATCGGGCACGCTATCGCCGAGATATTCGTGGTGGTGGTGCTGTCGCTGGGGTTGGCGGCTCTGGCCCAGAGTCCAATTGTGGCGGCTGTTATTGGCATCGTAGGCGGAGTCGCATTGATACTGATGGGCATCTCGATGGCGTACGATATCCTCAAGAAAAATATCAACTATGAGATTGTGGAGACAGATAAACAGTCGAGCCATAAACTGGCCGGTAAAGGCATCACGGCCACGCTTTCAAATCCGTACTGGTTCGTGTGGTGGGCGACGACCGGCCTGGCGTTTTTGGTTAAGTCGCTCAAGTTCGGAGTGATCGGGCCAGTGGTGTTTTATTTCGGGCACATCCTTTCGGATTTCGTGTGGTACTCGGTGGTAACGGTGCTTCTGTGGATGGGCAAGCGGATCATCATGGGCAAGGCCCTCAAAGTGCTTATCGTGGCGTGCGCAGTTTTTTTGGTTTACCTGGGTATCAGTTTTATTTACGACGGCGTGCGGGTTTTATAGACAATCGTTATGGAATTTTCAATTCATCCGGTAGAAGAAAAAGACAGAAGCTTTGTGCTTGAGGTTTTTCGCGGTTGGGGAGCGGATTTCGTGATAAGCCGGGGACGAAAGGTTTATCCGGGCGATTTAGAAGGCTTTTTGGCTACAGACGAATCCGGCAAGAATGTGGGATTGGTCACTTACGAGATTACCGGGGACCAGTGCGAGATCGTTACGCTCGATGCATTCGTTAAGTTCTCCGGTATCGGCACAGCGCTGGTTGAGGCTGTGAGAGATAAAGTGAAGCAGACGTGTAAGCGGCTGTGGTTGATTACCACTAACGACAATCTCGATGCTATCCGGTTTTATCACCATCGGGGATTTACGATAGCTGCTTTGTATCCAAACGCGATTGAGAAGTCGCGACAGCTCAAGCCAAGCATACCTTTGGTCGGGTATTATGGCATTGCCATCCGTGATGAAATCGAGTTCGAGATGTTATTGGGGTGAGGGTGTAAGTGGCGCTTCGTGCAGTCGTTCGTAGATCGGGCCTTGAGATGTGAGGGTCGATTTGAACAGGACGATACGGTCGAAATGTATCGGGATTTCTTCGAGTTTATATCCCTGAAGATACTCAAATAAACGTTCGTTGCCGCGCGGTTCTCTGACTCTGGCGAGAGTGAGATGAGCTTTGAAGGGTCTGCTCTCTTTCTCGAAGCCGAGTGTGCGTATTTTGAGCTCCATCTGACGCGCCATTTTGGCCAGAGATTCAATCTCTTTTTCTATCCCTACCCATATTACACGTGGGCGGTTGAGATTGGGAAAGCCGCCGATGATGTTTATCGATGTTGCGACGGGGGGGTGTGTGGAGGCGACGGCATCGATCTCGGTTTTGATTTTTGCCAGCAGTTTTTCATCGGTATCGCCGAGGAAGCGCAGGGTCAGGTGAGTGTTTTCCGGTTTGACCCATTTGACCGAGCCGCCTTTTTGTTTGAAGTCTGCGATTATTTGGCCGAGTCTGTCTTTGACCGGCTTTTCGAGAGGGAGAGCGATAAACAGGCGTATCATTTTATGTCCAGAATATCTCTTCGCAATAGTTCCAGGGCGGCATAAGTGGCGCGCGCTCGTGTGGATTCGCGAACGACGCCAAGGTTGAACTTGCGGGCATAGCAGGCGTGCATTGAGGCTAGTCCGATGAATGTCGTGCCGACCGGTTTTTCATCCGTGCCGCCTTCCGGACCGGCGATGCCGGTTATGGAGAGGCCGTATTCGCTCTCGAATTTCTCGCGGCAACCTTTGGCCATAGCCATCGCGCATTCTTCGGACACGGCGCCGTGTTTTTCGATAATCTCACGGTCGACGCCGAGATCGCGGATTTTGCTTTCGTTGGCGTAGCTTATGACCCCTCCCAAAAAGTACGCGGAGGCGCCGGGCACCGAAGTTACGAGCATGCCCAGCTCTCCGCCCGTGCATGACTCTGCCACGGAGAGGGTTTTGTCGTTGTCGTTGAGGAGCTGTCCTACGACGGCCTCAAGAGTATCGGCGTTTTTGCCATAGACGTATTTACCGACCCTGGATTCGAGATAGCGTTCGAGCTTCTGGGCACGCTCGGCGGCTTCGGCCTGGCTGTCAGCCGTGGCGAGAATACGCAGGTCGACGCCACTGTAGGCGGGAAGGTAGGCCAGCCTGACACCCGGCTCGAGGTTTAGGTCCGAGACAATCATCTCGGCCAGTTTGGCCTCGACCACACCGGTTGTACGCAGCTTGACGATTTTCATGGGCTGACCGAAGTTCAACCCCTGGAGATACGGAATGACTTCATCGACCATGATCTGCATCATCTCGCGCGGCACGCCGGGCAGAGATATGAAAGTCCTGCCGTTTTCGGCGATGCAAATGCCTACCGCCGAGCCGCTCTGATTCGGGAAGAAGGTGGCACCCTGCGGGAGTAGCGCCTGGTTTTGATTTATGGCGGGCATGACCATGCCACGATCGGCGTAACGCTTCTTGAGGTCCTCGAGGATATTGTCGTGGAAGATGAGGTTGCGTTTGAAGACTTTGACTATGGCTTTCTTGGTGATGTCGTCATCGGTCGGCCCCAGACCCCCGGTGGTTATAATTACTCTGGCGCGTTTTAAGGCCAGATGAAAAGCTTCTTCCATAAGCTCCAGCGAATCGCCGGTGACGCTGATGTATTTTACATCGAGACCGATGTCGGTCAATTTTTCGGCGATAAAGGCAGCGTTGGTGTTTACCGTGTGACCGGTAAGAAGCTCGTCTCCTATGGAAATCAGTTCAACATCCAATTGACATTCCCCGCTATAAAAGTTTCGGCCTACCCGATGCCATATCGAATCATGGCCCAGATGACAGCCTGGGTAAAGAGATTGGCGTAGACACCGGCCGCGACATCATCCATGGTCACTCCCCATCCGCCGGGGAGTCTTTCGAATTGCGCGGCGGGCGGCAGCTTGATAACATCAAATGCTCTGAACGCCACAAAGGCAATAACATAATTCACAAGTGAAAAGGGAACGAAAAGAAGCGAGATGAACATCCCCGCCCACTCATCCATAACGATCTTACGGGCATCGTGCCCGAACAACTTTTCTGCTTCGCCTGCCGACCAGACCGAGAGCACGATAGCTATCACGGTGGCAACCGCGAGAATGACCGGGTCGTCTTTTATCAGGAAGTAGGCAATCAGCCAGGCGGGCATGGTGCCCCAGGTGCCGGGAAAGGGTTTCATGTATCCGGAGTAGAGGCCGGTGGCGACAAGAGTAACGAGATGCTTCATATACTTTCAGCTCATTTCAGAACGGATTTTATCATGTAGTAGTATTTTACGATATAGTCGATGCCCGTCCATACAGTAATGACCGCCGTGAGCCAGAGAGCCACGTTGAAATAGAAGTAGTAATCGAATTGAAAGGCAGCCAGAGACGGACTGTTATAGTATTCGAGAGCGTTTATGAGAGTGATATAGGCGAGCACGATGCCGACAATGGTCAGCTGCAGGAAGGTCTTCACTTTCGCCCACCAGCTGGGTGATATAACCACGCCCCGGTATGCGGCCAGAAGTCTCAGGCCGGTGATGAAGAACTCGCGTCCGATTATCAGAATCACAGGCAGGGGGGAGACATAACGCAGAGCAATGAAGGATATCAGGGCCGAGGATACGAGGATTTTGTCGGCGAGGGGATCCATAAACTTGCCAAAGCCGGTGACAATGCCGTATTTTCGAGCGTAGTGACCATCGGCCAGATCGGTCAGAGCGGCGATTATGAATAACCCCAACGCCACCATGCGCATATGAAAATCATCTATGATGAAGAAGAACATGAAGATGGGCGCGATGATTATGCGGAGCAGGGTTAGTTTGTTGGGTGTATTCATTGCCAAACAAGTTACTCGACAAGGATATGCGTGTCAATCAGGAATTGACTGTAGCCGAAAGCAGTCAGACAGTAAGGCTGAGCAGCTATAGATGTAGCTGCAAACTAAAACCCAGACAGGTAAAGGCCTGCCTGGGCGGACGATATTAGGTAATCCACAGAAAGAGTAACACTTTCCGATTGCGATATAAAAATAAGCTTCATAGTCCATTTTGTCAAGAGGAAATCGCCCCGGAGCAAAACCTGCGACATATGTGAGGGTGTGACACGAGCGTAAGAGTAAGCTCCGGGGTTGTACTGACTGGAGTTTCTCCCTTGCTTTGAGAATGAAAGAGTTCTGAGAGCAGCTCGATGGCACATAGTTATTCTGGTTCTCGAACCGGAGTTATCAACAGTATTTGTGGACAGAATGTTGACTTCCTGTTAACTTCCCCGTAAAGCATGATGTTACAATAGATTGAATAATTAAAAATTTTCGAGATAATGTAACTCAAAACAGTTAAAAACTTTAGCTGCCATAAGCGGTTGTTTTTCAAGTGATTGCGGATATTAGTTTTTTATGAGACCGGTGCTGAGCTGATTTTGACGTGGTTGGGTCCATGTTTGGGCGTTGTTACCTGTTTGATATACAAGGGAATAGAAAATTCTTAAAAAAAGCACCATTTTTAGTGGCCGGCCTTCCGTTGACCACTATATATTGTGTCCGCGCTTTGAGGGTCGGTTTGCTGCTGCTGATACTGTCAGTTCCCCCTCAATAATGATGTGAAAAGTGACAATACAATCCAAAAGTCCGCAATAGAGCGTCAAAAGGGAATTTTTTGCGGCTGGATTATTTCAAATATACAGGAGGTAGACCTTGAAAGTCCAACGGTATTTCACTCGCCATGGGGAGTCACCTTATACCAGGATCAATTTTACCAAGAGGACATCGGAGATAAAGAATCCCGATGGTTCGACGGTGTTCAAGCTCGACAATGTTGAGGTGCCGGAGAGTTGGTCGCAGGTGGCAGTGGATATTCTGGCTCAGAAGTACTTTCGCAAGGCAGGTGTGCCTCAAAAGGATGAAAAGGGAAATCAGCTTTTAGACGATAACGGCAATCCGGTCACGGGTGGTGAGACGGATTCACGTCAGGTGTTTAATCGTCTGGCCGATTGCTGGCGTCACTGGGGTGAAAACCACGGTTATTTTGACAATGCGGAGCAGGCCCAGAACTTTTATGACGAGTTGTGTTATATGCTGGCCAGCCAGATTGCCGCTCCGAACTCTCCTCAGTGGTTCAATACCGGGCTTTATCATTGCTATGGTATAAGTGGCGCCTCGAACGGCCATTTCTATATCGACCCGACGACACACAATTTGACGGAAGCTAAGAATGCTTATGAGCATCCGCAGCCTCATGCCTGTTTTATACAGTCGGTGTCCGATGATCTGGTGAACGACGGCGGCATTATGGATCTTTGGGTTCGCGAAGCACGTTTGTTTAAGTATGGCTCCGGGACCGGTTCCAATTTTTCCAATATCAGAGGTTGCAAGGAACCTCTTTCGGGCGGCGGCAATTCCAGCGGGTTGATGTCGTTCTTGAGGATAGGGGATCGCGCTGCGGGTGCTATCAAATCCGGAGGTACGACTCGTCGGGCGGCCAAGATGGTTTGTCTCGATCTCGATCATCCCGATATCACTGAGTTTGTTGATTGGAAGGTAGTCGAAGAGCAGAAGGTGGCCGCGCTGGTGGCCGGTTCGAAGATGATCCGCCAACAGTTGCGGGAAATTTTCGATGCCGCGCGCATCTCGGGCGAGAACGGCAATTCTCAGTACGAAACCGACCCGGAGAAGAATTCCAAGCTTAAGTGCGCTCTCAAGCGCGCACGCCAGACAGGCGTACCGGCATCTTACATCAAAAAAGTCCTCGACCTGGCGGCTCAGGGTATTGACGAGTTCGATTTTATCGAACTCGACACCAACTGGGAAAGCGAAGCTTATCTGACAGTTTCGGGTCAGAACTCCAATAATTCGGTACGTATCCCCAATCACTTTTTCGAGAAGCTGAAAAACGACGCTGACTGGGAATTGATTCGCAGGACGGACGGGGTTGTGGCGGGAACCATTCCGGCGAGAGAGTTGTGGGACAAGATATGTTTTTCGGCGTGGTCCTGCGCCGACCCGGGCGTGCAGTATGATACGACTATAAACGAGTGGCATACGTGTCCCACCGATGGCCGCATAAATGCATCGAACCCGTGTTCGGAATATATGTTCCTTGATGACACGGCGTGTAATTTGGCTTCGATCAATCTGGTCAAGTTTCTCGATGCCGAGGGCAAGTTTGATATCGAAGGGTATCTTCATGCTATCCGGGTGTGGACTATCGTACTCGAAATATCGGTATTGATGGCCTCGTATCCGTCGAAGGCGATCGCCCAGAAGAGTTTCGATTACCGCACGCTGGGATTGGGTTTTGCGAATCTGGGAACGCTTCTTATGCGAATGGGGATACCGTATGATTCGCCTGAGGCGTATGCCTGGTGCGGGGCGATCAGCGGCATGCTGACCGGTGAAGCATATGTCACCTCGGCTGAGATGTCCAAGGAGCTTGGTCCCTTCACGGCCTACTATCGCAACCGTGAGAGCATGCTGAGGGTAATCAGAAATCATCGTCGCGCGGCTTACAATGCCGACAAGGCGGAATACGAAGAGTTGACTATCAAGCCCAACGGCATCAATCCGAATTATGTTCCCGAAGATATAGTCAAGGCGACCCGCCTGGTGTGGGATCGTGCTTTGGATCTGGGTGAGGTATATGGATATCGCAACGCTCAGACAACGGTGATTGCTCCCACCGGTACAATCGGTCTGGTTATGGACTGTGATACTACCGGTATCGAACCCGACTTCGCGCTGGTGAAATTCAAGAAACTGGCCGGTGGCGGTTACTTCAAGATAATCAACAATTCGGTACCGATAGCGCTGGAGAGACTGGGCTACACTGATACGGAAATCAACGACATCATTCTTTACGCCACCGGCCATAAAACATTGAAAGAGTCCCCCTATATCAACCACGAGTCTCTGAGGGCCAAAGGTTTTGGCGACGAGGAGCTTGAAAAGGTAGAGCAGGCGTTGGGCAATGTTTTCGATATTTCCTTCGCCTTCAACAAGTACACGGTGGGCGAGGAGTTCCTCAAGGACACTCTTGGAATTTCCGAGGAGCAGTACGACGATTGGAATTTCAATCTGTTGCGCGATCTTGGATTCACGCGCGAACAGATTGAGGTTGCCAACGAGTTCTGTTGCGGAACGATGACTATCGAGGGGGCACCGCATCTGAAAGACCAGCATCTGCCGATATTCGATTGCGCCAACAGGTGCGGCCGGAAGGGCAAGCGCTTTATCCGTTTTGAATCGCATATCAGGATGATGGGTTCGGCGCAGCCGTTTATCTCGGGGGCTATCTCCAAGACTATCAATATGCCCGCCGAGGCCGGTATTGAAGATGTCAAGAAGGCTTACCGGATGGCGTGGGAGACGATGAACAAGGCAATTGCTCTTTATCGCGACGGGTCCAAACTCAGCCAGCCCCTGACGTCATCGCTGTTTGACGAGGACGAGGAAGAGGAAGGTCTGACGGTGGACAATGTGTCGGAGAAAATGGCCCAGAAGATAGTCTACCGTTATCTGGCCAAACGCCGCAAGCTGCCTAATCGTCGCGGCGGATACACGCAGAAGGCCGTGGTTGGCGGACACAAGGTGTATTTACGCACCGGTGAGTACACTGACGGTACGCTGGGCGAGATTTTCCTGGATATGCACCGTGAAGGTGCGGCTTTCCGTTCCCTTATGAACAGTTTCGCTATTGCCGTCTCGCTGGGGCTTCAACACGGTGTGCCGCTTGAGGAATTTGTCGAGGCGTTCCTGTTCAGCCGGTTCGAGCCGAACGGTCTGGTTCAGGGAAATAGATCAATCAAACGAGCAACATCAATTATTGACTATATCTTCAGAGAACTGGCGATCGCCTATCTCGGACGAAATGATCTGGCTCATGTTTCGGAGGAAGATTTGCTTGGCGATACGCTGGGCAAGCCGGCCGATGAATCGATAGAGTTCGAGGAGGAGGAACCGGCCGACTCGCGCATCACCGGTCAGGTGACAGCGGCCAGTCGCACCTCTGATGATATCAACTCCAGCCATCTCAGGATAGATTTCGGTGGTCATGGAAACGGGAAGAACGGCAACACTAAAGGGGAAACAGGAGGTTTCACAAGTGGTAAGTCGGTGGAGCATAAGGCTACGTCTGAGAAACCTGCGACCACAAAGGCGACGCTTGAGTACGCCGCAGCGTCTGTCAAAAGGGTTGTTGATCAAACCGGGCAAAGGCTCTTTGAGGAAATCCGAGCCGCGCGGTTGAAGGGATACGAAGGAGATATGTGCGGCGAGTGCGGTCAGTTCACAATGGTGCGCAACGGTACCTGTCTTAAGTGCGATACCTGTGGCGCCACCAGTGGCTGCAGTTGATGCCGTGATAGTGTTTTTGGATTAGCTGTAGAGCAAAAGATTTTCCATCCGGCAGGTAACTGCCGGAAAAAGGACTCTCTCCTCGAGAGTAAAGGGGTCCGTATGGTTAATTGTGGCCATCGGACCTTTTTTATTGCAGGTCGTTTATGGGGACTGTCAACGATTGACGAAGTAGCGCATGATCGGGCGGGTGGGGGAACGTCGGGCAACTTCCACAAAGCCCTGTTCAAGATAGGCCGAGGCGAGACCGGTCCAAACGAACGGATCGGGCATTTTGTCTTGTTTGGGTTCGAACGGGTATCCCTCTATTATAGCAGCACCTTTCTTGGCGGCGAACTCCGCGGCTGCTTTCAGCAGTTGCCCGCTCACACCCCTGCGGCGGTAGCTCTTCTCGATGAACAGGCAGGTAATCGACCAGACTTCTCTGTCGTCGACGGGTTTGAAGATTCGTGAAGTTTCGAGCCTTACGAAATCGGTCCGGGGGCCGACCGAGCACCATCCGACCGGTTCTTTCTTATGATAAGCCAGTATTCCCGGTACGGTACCGGATGTCACGAGACTTTTCATGGATTTTCTGTTCCCGTTTCCCTTTTGGCTTTCGAAGGTGGCGTGTTTGAGTCTCCAGAACATGCACCAGCATCCACCGCAGGCGCCCCTTTGGCCGAAAAGACGTTCAAAGTCATCCCAGCGCGAGGGGGTTAATGGCCTAAAAATCAATGGAATAGGGGTTATAGATGATTTTGTCACTGACAGTTTCTTTCATTATTACGGCATCAAAAGCCTGGAATCAATATACACATTTGATACGGTCGGGGCAATTTTCGTGATAATGGCGACCGGTCGGTCCAACAAAAAAGATTGCGCCGCCCGAAACAAAGGCCGGACCACAACGTAATTTAATACTAATCAACGGTGATAACGGTAAGATGTAGATAGGAGAGCTGCTGATGTTCAAGAAAATAGCCATTATAGCCACTCTTGTAATAGTAATCGGAGCCGTTTTGTTTTTTGCTATGGACGGTGCCGCCAAGAAAGAGGAAGGGCATAAGACCGTAGCCGCGGAAAAAGGCTCCATAATTGACAAGGCCCTGGCAGTGGGTAAAATAGAGCCCAAGCTGGAAATTTCGGTCAAATCCAAGATCTCCGGTATTGTTCGCAAGATATATGTCGAGGTGGGTGACCCGGTTAAGGTCGGGGACCCTCTTTTCGATATCGGACCGGATCCGACGCCGATCGAATTGACCGAAGCTCAACGTGAGGTCGAGATTAGGAAAGTCGCGTACGACAACGACAAACGAGAACTCGACCGCATGAAATCTCTGCTTGAGAAGAATCTCATATCGGCGCAGGAGCACGATAATCAGGAGGCCGTGTGTGAGGGTTCGAGGTTGCGTCTGCAGCTTGCGCAGGAGAAGCTTTCGCTGATCAATTCCGGCAAGTCCTACGATGCCGGGGGAACTGTCAACAATATCATCAAGTCGCCGATTTCGGGAACGGTTCTTTCGCGTCTGGTTGAAGAAGGCGATCCGGTCGTTCCTTTAACGACATACCAGGCCGGTACGGATCTGATGACGCTGGCTCAGATGGATGATTTGATTTTCAAGGGTAATGTCGATGAGATCGATGTTGGCAAACTCCGCGAGGGAATGCCGGCCGAGATAGAGATTGGCGCCCTTTCGTCGAAAGAAAAAGTCTCCGGGGTGTTGACGAAGATATCTCCGAAGGCTCACAAGGAAGAAGGTTCGACCCTGTTTGAGGTTGAGATTGTCATCTCCGACATGGGTTCGACTTTTCTCAGGGCCGGTTACAGCGCCAACGCCGACATCATTATCACAAGGAAAGAAGATATCATACTGATTCCGGAGCGCCTGATACGCATGAGAGATTCGGCTAATTTTATCGAGATTCAGGATAGCGCTTTGGTAATCACGGAACGTGAGATCGAGACCGGTTTGTCCGACGGTATCAATATCGAAGTTGTGTCCGGTGTCGAAGAGGGTGAACTGGTTGTCGAACGTCCTCCCAAAGATATCGAGATCTGGGAATAAAATCTAACAGGACTGCGTGGAGAAGATACCGTGATACCACTGGTTACGATAAAGCAATTTCTAAATGACATGCGCCGTCAGAAGCTTCGCACGGCCATGACGATGTTCGGGATATTCTGGGGTACCTGTTCGATCGTGTTGCTGTTCGGTTTCGGCAAAGGACTCACTGAGGCGCAGTTGAAATCGCAGCGCGGAATGGGCGAGAATATCGCTATCTTCTGGGGCGGGATCACGGCCAAGGAGTTTCAGGGTCTGCCTAAGGGGAGGCCGGTTCGTCCGACGGCTGATGATGTGAGTCTTATAAAGTCCAAGTCGCAGCACTTTCAGAGACTCTCGCCGGAGTACATGAAGTATAGTGTCAATGTCAGGTACGGCAAGCAGTCTACCTCACGTACAGTCCACGGAATATGGCCCGAATACGGTCCGATGCGCAATGTGACTCCCACTTTTGGCTCTCGTTTCATCAATGATCGTGATCTTCAAGAGAAGCGCCGGGTGTGTTTTATCGGTAATCTTCTCAGGGATGATCTGTTCGGAGAAGAGGAGGCGATTGGCCAGGAGATTCTGCTCAACGGCATGCCCTTCACGGTTGTCGGATATATGGTCAAGAAAGACCAGAACAGTTCCTACAGCGGGCGCGACAGCCGGGCTGTTTTTATTCCGCTGTCGACTTTCGAATCGATGTACAGCCGCCGATTCGTTGACAACTTCGTGGGTCAGTGCTGGCCGAACGGTTCGATGGAGTTGGCGCGTAAAGAGGTTTACGAGATTCTCGGGGCGCAGTACCGGTTTGATCCGGAGGATCGTGAGGCCCTCTCAGTGTGGGATACAACCAGAGGCTTTGCTTTCCTGAAGAATTTCTTTATGGCGTTTTCGATGTTTCTGGTTGGAATCGGGGTGGCAACTCTCATTACGGGCGGCATTGGTGTTACCAACATTATGAACGTTGTTTTGGAAGAGCGCACCAAGGAGATTGGCATAAAGATGGCATTGGGAGCGCGCAAGAGTTTTATCCTCTGGCAGTTTGTTTTCGAGACGCTGCTTATAACCGGCGTTGGCGGTGTGCTCGGGTTTTTGTTCGCATGGGGCATTATTGTCGTTATCCCGAGTCTCAATCTCACTGATTTTATCGGTACACCGAGAGTTGATTTTGTCGCTGCTCTTTCCACGATGGTAATTCTTGGTCTGGTTGGTCTGGGAGCGGGTATCTTCCCGGCGCGGCGGGCAGCTAATCTTCAACCGGTCCAGGCCCTTAAACTATTTTAGGATGTCATGAAACTCTCAATAATATACAATGTCTTCATACGCGACTTCCGCAAACAGAAAAAGCGGATTACACTAACGCTGCTTGCTCTGGGTTGGGGTACGGTCTCTATTATGCTGCTTCTCGGTTTCGGCGAAGGTCTCCACCAACAATTGAATACTCAGCGCAAGGGTATGGGTGAGAATATCGTCGTGCTCTGGGGTGGGCAGACATCGGTTGCCTACAAGGGAATGGGCAAAGGTAGAAGGATTCACCTGTATCAGGAAGATATTGAATATCTCAAGAACAAGATTCCGGAGATCGAGCGAATCGGCGGTGAATATGACCGCTGGGGGCAGCGCATTGAGAGTGGTGATGTGGTTCTCAGCGAACACGTGGTTGGGATAACGCCTAATTACGAACAGATGCGTTTCTATATTCCGCAGTGGGGCGGGCGCATGATAAGCGATAGGGATATGGAATTGAGGCGACGGGTGGCTTTCCTGGGCTGGGAACTCAAGGAGCGTATCTTCGGAGATCGAAGACGCCATTGGCGAAAAGGTTATGATCAACTCCGTGCCCTTTACCGTTGTCGGCGTTATGAAAGAGAAGAGAGTGATGGGCAACTACTCGGGGATGGATGAGGATAAACTGTTAATTCCCCTGACGACTTTTGAGACTATGTACGGTGACCCTTATCTGGATGATATCGTGTACCAGTTGAGCGACCCGAGCAAGAACGAGATTGTGGAGAAACAGGTGTTCGAGGCTCTTGGCGCCAAGAACAAGTTTGACCCCGCGGATGATCGCGCGCTGGCGCTGTGGGACACTATTGCTTCAGGTAAGGAATTCAACAATGTTCTCATCGGAATCAAGATATTTCTCGGTATTATAGGTGGGCTTACGCTGTTGATAGCCGGTGTTGGTGTGGCCAATATCATGTATGTTTCAATCAAAGAGCGTACGCGTGAAATCGGCATCAAAATGGCTATGGGTGCGCGAAGATCGTACATCCTGACCCAGTTTCTGATTGAGGCGCTTATAATAACGTTCTTCGGCGGGTTCGGTGGCATGTCGATCAGTTACATTATGACCGAGGCTTTCAAACGCGTTCCGATTGAGTCGGATGTACTGGACATGATGGGTCGTCCGACGATCTCATTCGAGATCGGGATGATTGTGATTATTATTCTTGGAATTATGGGGATTCTTTCCGGGCTGTTCCCCGCCATGAAAGCGGCATCGGTAAGTCCGGTGGAATCGTTGAGATATGAGTAGGCGAGCTGTCAGATTATACGGTATGGACGGGAGATGAACTATGTTGATAGATTTGAAAAGAGTTGAAAAGGCTTATATGACCGGAAGCGTGGAGTTCAAAGCCCTGAAGGGGATAGATTTCCAGGCAAGAAAAGGCGAATACATCGCCGTGGTGGGTCCGTCCGGTTCGGGTAAATCGACGCTGATGAATATAGTCGGTTGTTTGGATGTCCCGACGGCCGGGGAGTATTTGCTCGATGGTAGCCCGGTAAACGCGATGACTTCGAATCAGCTGGCCGATATCCGCAACCAGAAGATCGGGTTTGTGTTTCAGGCATTTAACCTGTTGCCATACGCTACCGCTTTCGAGAATGTCGAGGTTCCGTTGTTGTTTTCCCGCACCAATGGAAAGAACCGTAAGAGACGAGTGATAGACCTTCTGTCGCGGGTCGGACTGGCCGACAAGCTCAACAACAAGCCGACGGAAATGTCGGGTGGTGAGATGCAGCGGGTGGCTATTGCGCGGGCGCTGGCCAACGAACCTGATATTATCCTTGCCGATGAACCGACCGGAAACCTTGACAGTAAATCGGGCGGAGAAATTGTAAAGATTTTTGACGAACTACGTCAGCTGGGGAAGACGATCATCATTATTACGCATGATATGAATATCGCCAAGAGAGCCGAGAGGATTGTCAAACTCAAGGATGGTCTTGTAGACACCAACGGAAATTTGTTATAGATGCTTCTTTAGTGTAAGGTTGCTACGGAAAAAAGTCGGGACCTGTGGTCCCGACTTTTTTTGTGGAGAATGACAATGTATTCACATAGACGAATTATTTCAAGAGAACCATCTTTCTTGCCTGACTGAAAGAGCCGGCCTCCAACCGGTAGAAATAGACTCCGGACGAAACGACCTGACCCGATTCAGAGCAGCCATCCCACTCGAAGCGATAGACTCCCGCCGTCAGGGGTCCTTCGGACCACTGCTTGACTTTTTGCCCAAGAATATTGAAAATCGAGAGCGTAACGGGGCTTCGTGTCTGCAGGGAAAATTCAATTACGGTGGACATATTGAAAGGGTTCGGGTAATTCTGTGCGAGTGTGACCGAGGCGGGAAGTTCGCCCGGCAGTTGTTCGAAAATATCCGTGGCAGGATCACCCACCAATTTGAGGACGTATACATCGGAGCCGCCGGAGGTGTATGAATAGGAACGACCTACCAGCATGTAGTTGTTGTCTTTGTCGCGCAGTATCATCTCGCAGTAATCGGATTCGGGGCCGCCGTAGTTTCGTGACCAGAGTTGATCTCCCACCGGATTAGTTTTTACGACATAGACGTTGAAGGTGGAGCTGAACGACAGGGAACTTCCGCCGAGGATGAAGTCGCCGGCTGCAGTCTCTTTTACGGAATATGCGCGGTCGTCATCGCTGCCGCCGTAGGTGTGCTGCCATTCAATGTAGCCGTTGGGGTCGGTTTTAATCAGATATGCATCGGATGAACCGGCGCCGGATGATGCCGTGGCGCCTACGATAGCGAAGCCGCCATCCATCGTCACTTCGACCGAGTATCCGTAATCCGCTTTCAGACCGCCATAGGTTGTGGCCCAGAGCGAGTCGCCGTTTTGGTCAAGCCGTACGGCGTAGATGCTGCTGTAGCCATCGCCGAAAGATCCTGTTGAGCCGATAGCGATGAAGCCACCATCGGATGTCTGACGAATAGCTGCCGCGGATTCACCGCCGGTACCGCCGAATGTCTCTTGCCAGACAAGGTTGCCGTAAGTATCGGTCTTGATAATGTACGTATCTTGATAGCCGGCTCCGAACGAGTAGGTTCCTCCTGCGATAATGAAGCCGTTATCGGATGTTTGTCTAACCGAGCGACCTTCATCATCAGCCACGCCGCCGTAGGTGCGGCTCCACAGGAGTTCGCCGTCGGCGTCAAGCTTCAATAAATAGACATCTCTTTCGCCGGCTCCGTAAGATTTGGTGGAGCCGACAATAATGAACCCGCCGTCGCTGGTTTTCTGAAGGTCGTAACCATATTCGGTAAGATTGCCGCCAAAAGTTTTTGCGAAGAGGCGATTTCCGAGGGAGTCGGTTTTTACCAGATAGATGTCGAAGCCGGTCGTGGTATTGGAGTAAGTGGTGCCGAGAAACAGCAAATCACCGTTGGCAGTTTGCTGGCAGGCGTTACCGAATTCGTTATAAGGCCCGCCGTAGTTTTTGTACCAGAGTAAATCCTGGCAGAGCACCGGCGATGTAGTCAGTGCCAGTATTGCCAGAAACGTGACAGCATATCCCATATGCTTAGCCATGGCTTGGTCTTCCTTGAATTATCCTATTTCAAGTGCGCTGTTTAATTTTTGAACAGTCGCGTCATTATTAGTAATCGGAAAGCGTCGGCAATACTTTAGGCTGTCCGCCGGGTTTTTTTCGCAGGACTAAAGACACTTTTGGACCGTGTCTATTTAGCTTCAGGATAAGGCTTTAGGCTGTCAATTATGGGATTTGGCCCACACTTGCGGGACTTACTATTTGACCGCGCGAGCCAAATGCGGCGGTAAGAGATAGTCGTACAATCGTTTACGGCTCCGATCTTATGCGGCATTGCCCTTGCACCTCTAATGTTTCGGAGAACTGAGAAACCTGAAACAAGGAGGTTGCGTTGGCCAGAAAAATAGGCCGGGCCTTGTTTGGTGTTTTCCTTTGTCTGCTGCTTCTGACCGCTATGGCCGAAGCACAGGAGCGGGGAACCATCCAGGCGCTCGCAACTGTGGTGTCAACTCTGAACGTCATCGGAACCAACAACCTTCAGTTTGGGACTGTGACGCCCGGAGTCAACAAGTCTGTCGATAAGGCGACCGTCGGGTTCGCCGGGGAGTGGACCGTGACCGGGACGAGTAACGCTGAGGTGTCGGTCGATTTTGAACTACCGGATTCACTCGTCACCGCCGATTCATTGGCGTTTTTAAGGGTTATTTTCACGAATACGGATGCCTCTTACGACGATGAAACAGGTTCGGGACAGACGCTTCCGGCAGGTGTGCTTGACCCCAATGGTCCCAGTACGCTGAATATCGGGGCAGGGGCAACGCTGCTGATCTGGATCGGCGGGACGGTGATTCCGACTGTGTCTCAGACCGGCGGCGATTATGCCAGCGATGTCGTCTTGACGGTGGCATACACCGGTAGCTGACGACAGCAGACAAGACAATATCTTATCTGCTGTCGTTGGCCGTGTTAAGAGGGGGGAAGGTGTAGTTATGCCTGTGCTTTTTGTTGCAGGCAATTGGCTGTTGCAAGACAGTGGATGATTCGGGTCCACAAATACCATTCCCGGCGACAATCCCATTGACAAATCCGGGTTTTTTGGTATCTTGATTGGGTACACACCCTTTGATAATCAGGTACTGAAAATGGGAATTTGCCGGCTGCTTAGAATCGTTCTATCTACAGCTGTAATTTTTGCGATTTCGTTCGCACCGGGGGTGGCTGAGATGTTTATCGGGCGGGCCTCTGCCTCAATTTCGGCCACGGCCACGGTGGTACCGTCGCTGGGGATTACGTCGCCGGAGGATACCCTTTTGACCACGGCGGCGATGTCGCAGGTCGGTATGACCATGCCGTTATCCGGCGGGGATGAATCGAATCCCGTTTTACTCGACAAGCTGTTCCTGCGTTCTCCGGCTCCGGGCTCGGTGCTGATTACGGTGACATCGGATGACGACCCGGTTGGCTGGTCTATCAGTCCCCGGGACGTAGATTTCCAGTTTGCTTCAGTGGCGCACGATCTCTATCGGCCCGGCGGTCTATTGCTGGATTTGAATGATGCCGTGGGTCAGCTTTCTTCCGGCTGCGAAAGCTGCACTGTGACACTCATCTACACCGAAAATTGACACTAGCGGCAGTTGTCTTCACTATCAGTTAAAAGTTGACTCGCTCGCTCCGTTTGCATAGTATTTTCTATGAGATTTTTCCGACGGTGTGTGAAATGACGCGTGTATTTCTGCTGGTTATTATTTCGATGCTGATATTGGCGCAGGCATCGTTCGCTCAGAATGTAACCATCAACAACGATCTTGTTTTCGGGGCGGTTTTTCCGGCAATACCGAAAACGATTGACAAAGCTACTCCCGGCTCAGCCTGTGAGTTTCAGATCAGCGGCACGGCCGGCGACGAGATCACAATCGATTTCACGCTGCCGACCTATATGAGCGTCGGTGGATTGAACATGCAGATGATTTTTCACGAGACGGACTGCGCTATCGATACCAGCGCCAGTCCTGATCAGAGTGACCCGGAGTTTGATGATCTTGACCCCTGGCATACACTGACGTATCGACTGGGTTCTAACGGCATGACAATCTGGCTTGGCGGGACGGTTATACCGGGTTTGCGCCAGCAGCAGGGTACCTACGGAGCATCGATTGTCATGACCGTGCAGTACACCGGTAACTAGGATTCTCCCCATAGTTTGCTTAGTTTTGATACAACCTTAGCCGGCTCGACCGGTTTTTCTTCCGTACATGTTATTGCCTGCGTTCCGAATGGCGATTTTAGTTATTAGACAAGAATCTGCCCCCGAAACAGGGGCGTTGCCAGAGTATATAGCAGGAGTTTTTAATGAATACCGATAAACATCGCGCCTTCTCTCGCAAGAGTGTATTGGCAATAGTCGCCATCATCGTGCTCTCCCTGTCACGGTCTGTATCCGGTCAGGATGTAGCCAACGGGTTGGCTCTGGCCAATGTATTAACAGGCTTGTCAATCGTATCAGTGCAGGACCTTGATTTCGGAGATGTTTTACAGGGCGTGGCCAAGAATGTCCCCAACAATGATGCTCTCAATTCCGGTATTTTCATGATCTCCGGTGAGGGGGGTGCCGGGATTTCGGTTTATATAACGCTGCCGGCCTATCTTTCCACGGCGACCGGCGATGACCGTATGACGGTTGGCTTCGGTATCACCGACTGCTCAATAGACTCGACCGGCAATATTGACCCATCGTCTTTCGGTGACGGTTGGCAGGACATCAATCCCTTTAATCTGCCCGGCAACCTGGTGGTTGGTTCGGCCGGTCCCAACATTACCGCGATTTTTCTTGGCGGCCGTGTAATCCCGTCAGTTGACCAGATTTCCGGTCCCTACAGCGCCGACATAATTGTCACGGTGGCCTACACCGGTTCTTAATCGTCTAATCAGCTAAAATTCCATTCGGGAGAGCTTTGCTCTCCCTTTTTTTGCTTTTTGCGAAAATGCCGTACATCGTTGATTTACAATCACATACGTCGCAATTACGGCCTCTCTTCGGGGCTTTTTTCAAATAAATTCCGCAAATTTTTGATTTGAAACGGGTTTGTCGGTTCCCGCCTACGGCGAAATGCGAAACGTCCGACCGGGGTCTCGCAAATCGCAAAAATATTTGCTAAAAGCTGTTAAGAAACTGAACTGTATGACGATTAAACATACAAAAGGACTCGAAATACGGATATGTCAAAATAATGAACAACGGATTGGAGTTAAACATGAGTAGACTGAGACGATGCCTGGAGTACTCCAAGATAGTCATCGTTGGTCTGGTTGTGGTAGTTCTTCTGATACCTCTGACAGCTTCGGCACAGGAAGTTGCGGTTGGTCAGGCTACTGCTACTGTCCAGGCTGTTCTTGCGGTTACTTCGGTTCAGGATCTGAACTTTGGTAACGTGCTCCAGGGTGTCCCGAGTTCTGCGGATATTGACGTAGTCGCTGAAGCTGCTGACTTCAGTGTCACCGGTTCAGGTGGCGCCGAGGTTGCGCTGTACCTTCAGTTGCCGGAGTATCTGTGGAATTCAACCAACACGGACCGCATGATTATTTCATTTTCAGCGACGGACTGTGAGATCGATGCCAACATTGGTACTGCTGCTACGAAAGTAGCGGAAGTAGTAGCCGACCCTTATAACCTTCCCGCCACCAACCTGCATGCGACAAACAATATCCTTCATGTCTACCTTGCCGGTTCGGTATTTCCAGCGGTGGATCAGGCGGTGGGTGCTTACTCGGCTGATATTGTGCTGACTGCGGCTTACACAGGAAATTAGTAACGTAACCAGGAGATAAACAATGTTATTCAAAACACACAAAAGATTCGCTTCACCGCTTGTAGCGGTTGCGCTGTTTGTCCTGATGTTCGCCGCTGCGAACGTTCAGGCTCAGGAAGTGGCCACCGGTGGAGCCAACGCCACGGTGTTAGCCGTTCTGGCAGTGACCTCCGTTCAGGACCTCAACTTTGGCAGCGTTCTGCAGGGTGTCCCGACTTCGGCCGATATCGATGTTGTCGCTGAAGCTGCGGACTTCCAGGTGGGCGGTGCCGGTGGCAGCGAAGTAGCTCTTTACTTTCAGCTGCCGGAGTTCCTGTGGAACTCGACCAACACCGACCGTATGATCATTTCCTTCGGAGCTACCGATTGCGAAATCGATCCTCTTCTGGCCGGTGATGCCGCCAATAAGAGTGGCACGGAAACTGTAGAAGATCCTTACAATTTGACCGCCACGACTCTCGGTGTCGATAACGGTTTGCACGTGTATCTGGTTGGTACCGTGTTTCCGGCGGTTGACCAGGCTGTAGGCGCTTATTCGGGCGACATCGTTCTGACGGCGGCCTATACCGGTAATTGATGACTGTTAAAAATTGACGGTTTAAAGTCGCAACGGTTAAATTTCCCTTAAATGGGATAGAGCCACTATGGATAGCGGTTCTCACGGCGACTTTAACTTAAGCATAGGATGTAGACAAGATGACTTATTTGAGACTTAATCCCCTGTCGTTAAAAAGGGTATTTCGACAGGGGATATTTTGTGCATTAATAGTGGTACTTATGCCGCTGGCAGACATTCTGGCCGGTGTGCTGGTAGCGCCTCCGGTTGTGTTTATCTCCGAAAAAGGCCGAACCGGCAGGCTCACTGTCCAGAATCCGACAAACGCTCCCAAGGAAGTCACTATCAGCTTTGCTTTCGGTATTCCCGAGTCCGACAGTCTCGGTAATGTCAGTATTGATCTTCAGGATACGGCGGTCACCGACCCGCGTTCCGCGCTGGGTTGGGTAAAGGCGTTTCCGCGCAAGTTGGTAATTCCGGCCAATGGTTCGCAGATCGTCAGGTTCGTGGCCAGTCCGCCGAAAGACCTGGTCGACGGCGAGTACTGGGCAAGGGTCGTGGTTCAGGCCCGTGAAGGAACAACCACTATTTCGGCGCCGGAAGACGACGACGCGATTACCACCAAGCTGAATATGATCATGCGCACGGCTATTATGCTCAAGTATCGTAAGGGCGACTGTGTGGCCAATGTCGAGCTTGTTAACACCGAAGCGCAGATCACTGACTCCAACGTCTATGCCATAGTTGACCTGACCAATCGTGGCAACGTCTCGTACATAGGCGTGCTGAGCTGTCGTTTGCTGGATGCTGACGGCAAAGAGATCAGCAAAAATGAGATTCATCTGGCGGTGTATCGTGATTTACGCAGAAGAATGGAACTTCCTATTGTCGAAGGCGACTTCAGGCGGCCTTTCACGGTCGAAGTCGGCGTAACCAATAAGGGTCGTAAGGACCTACCGCAACAGGATATGATATTCGGCAACGATATTCTTTACACGCTGAACGTGGAGGAATAACCGAACATCGGACGAAACTCCGGTTATCCGGGTGAGCATATGGAAATGCCTCTCAAAATACGTCGATTGACTTTCACAGCGGTTTTAGCGGCACTGGTTTTTGCAGCCGGAAGCGTTTCGGCACAGATCAATGCCAGTCAGAACAGGACCTTCGAAGAAATCGTAGTCAGTTTCGAGGTTCCGAAGCTGATCCAGCAGGACCTTTTTGTACAGTTTGACGGACACACCGTTTACCTGCCGCTGGTTAAGATTTTCAACCTCCTTGACCTTAATATCGAAGCTGATATGGAGCAGAGGAAATTCTACGGTTTCTTTATTTCCAAGGATCAGAAGTACGAGATCGACCTTTCCAATTTCCGGATCAAAGCTCTGGGTAAGGAGTATCCGTACCTGGCTTCCGATTACTACCTGGGCGAGGATGATCTTTATGTGCGCGTGGAGCTTTTGGCCAACCTTTTCAATATGCGGATGACTTTCGATTTTACCATGCTTCGTGTTTACGTTCCGCTGGACAAGGACTTTCCCGCTTATCAGAAGCTGAAACGAAAAATAGCCAGGGAGAAACTGAATCAGCGCATTGCTTCGCTGAGAGATGTTGTGGACCTTGGACACGAGCGGAAATATCTGGGTGGAGCCTCGATGGACTGGTCGATTTCGACCAATCCTATCGGTGGCAGAAACAACCATTATTATTCACTGACGACCGGCGGAATTTTGTTTGGCGGTGACTTTGAGGTCACCACCGGCGGCAGCAATGAACAACCGTTTGACCCGGACCAGCTTACCTACGGGTGGCATTATTTCCTTTCGGATAACAAGTATCTGAGTCAGGCGACAGTCGGTAAAGTCAATGCCGGGGGTGCCCTCGGGCGAGGGCTTGACGGTGTCATGCTCACCAACAAGCCACAGGAACGACGGGAGTATTTCCAGACTATCCATCTCAGAGACTATGTAGGCGAGGGGTGGGAGGTCGAGTTGTGGGTCGATAACAAGCTGGCCGATTATATCTTTACGGGTTTTGACGGTTTCTACGACTTTGACGCCGACGTTTTTTATGGAGCCTCCAATATAGAGATCAAGATGTACGGGCCTAACGGTGAGATGCGCACCGATCAGCAGGTGATCCGGGTTCCCTATACTCTGCTGCCCAAGGGTGAGTTCGAGTACAATCTCGCCGGGGGCAAATTGGATTTCAATCAGAAGCAAAGAACCTATGCTCAGGTCAACGGCTATTATGGAGTGCTGAGCGGTTTGACTCTTGGTGTAAGTTACGACATGCCGGTGGGGGCGGATGATGGTGAAAAACCGGTGTTGGCTACGGATGCTACCTATCAGTTGTTCGGCAATGTGACATTAAATGGTGCTCATGCCCTCAATTACCAGTCCAAAGCCAGTTTGAGTTTCAATCAGCCATCGCTGGTCAGTATCAGTGCGGGCTACACAAAATATCAGGAAAATACGATTCGCAATCCTCTCAACCAACTGTCAAAAATCAATTTTTCGATCTCGGCCCCTCTTAAGCTTGGCGGCAATTATTTCGGACTTCGCTACAATATATCAAGCGACAAGTATCCGACGCTGACGTCGATGAATATGAACTTCGGGTTCAATGCCTCGATAAATCCGTTCCACTTTACCTACATGGGTAAGTACAAGAGTACAATTTACGCGAATAAGACCATCAAGAGCATAGCCAGTCAGATAATGCTGTCGTCACGTTTATTGAGATTTCTCAGCCCGCAAATCCAAATGGACTATGATCACGTTCTTAACTGTCCCTCGAAATACGGTGTTCATCTGGCCAAGCGGATATTCAAGACAAGTCAGATTACACTGTCGATGGAGCATAATGCTCTCACGAAAAACAATACGATCATGGCGACGTTCAACCTGCTCACACCTTTTGCGGATTTCACTTCGCGGGTGATGCAAGACCTCGAAGCGGACGACCATGAACCAGGCGGTCAGAGGCTCGATACGTTACAACAAAGAGACGCACGGATTTCAGTTTGATCGCAAGAATGCGGTCGGCACCGGTTCGGCGGTGGTTCGTCCTTATCATGACAAGAACTACAATGGTGTTATGGATTCTGATGAAGAATACCTGTCCGGTTTGCGGGCCAGAATCGCCGGTGGCAGGGTGAGTATCAGGGGAGACGACAGGCAGTATTACTATGACGGTTTGCGGCCGTATGAAAGCTACATGGTGCAAATAGATCAGTACAGTCTGGACAACCCGCTCTTGAAGCCCAGCTACGAGAACTACAAAGTAAAAGTGAATCCGAACGAGGTGACCGCTATCAAGGTTCCGATTGTGACCACCAGCGAAATCATGGGACGGGTGGATCGTCAGACCGGCGGCGCGCTCAGAGGCGTGGGCGGGACCAAGATCATTCTTATGAATCTGTCGAAAGAGTCGGTCATAGAGCTGATGTCTTTCACGAGCGGTGATTTCTATTACCTCGGGCTGATTCCCGGGTCTTACAAGGCCTATCTGGATCCGGAGCAGTTGGAGCAGTATGGTTATGTGTCCCAGCCGGCACAGATTGAGTTTGAGATAAAGCCGGTTGAGGGAGGCACGATGATCGAGGGGGTTAATTTCCTTCTCGTACCGGCGACCACTGCAGAAACGACTTCGACTCCGTAACTCCCCTAAATAAAAAGCCACCCGCGCCTGAGCGGATGGCTTCCCCATAATATCTCACTTCGTCAGATCACGGGCAGGGAGGTCCTTCAATATCCTCCCAGCACTCCATCTCACAGGCGTTGCATGTCCACGGCAGTCCTCGCCATAGCCAGCCGGTGAAGAAGCTTATGTCATTCGGGTCGACATGGCAGTCGCAGTTTATATCGGCCGAGGCGCAACATTCGGGTCCGGGCCCGCCTTTCCAGAACCAATTGACGAGATAGATTACATCGAGAGGATCGGCATAGCCATCTCCGTTAACATCTCCTCCGATTTTGCAGCAACTGCTGCCGGTGCACACATCAATCTCACCATCATCGTCGTTATCCGCGAACACAGTCATACCGCCATGTGCTGCATACCAGGCCTTGCCGGCATCGATAGCGGCTTGAAGGTCTGTGAGTTGCCCTTCGTGAACCGTAGCCAGGATGGTCACGATCTCGAAATAGTCCTCGGCGCCGAGGTCCAGATTCGGGTGATAGCACATCACGGAGAGAAGGTCTTCCAGAGAGTCGGTGCTTCTTAAGCCAGCCTGAACCATCTCGAGGAACAGGTCACCCTCGAGGAGATTACCCGGACCGGTGAGAGCGTCGAGTTCTCCCACAAAGCCGCTATAGGGGGCGCCTGTGAAAAGCGTACCGTTGAAGTACGATTCTGCGAAAGCATACCCGGCGAAACGGTCATCGTTCAATTGACAGTCGTAGGGGTAGCCGGCATCGGTAGATGATTCGTATCCCCGTTGATACAGGAGATTGCGACTGGCGTCCATTCCGGCGCTATTGATACACGCCCTGACCTGATAAGGATCATCTTCCCTGAAATCCCAGGGGACATCCCAGTCGATGGCCTCGCCGATCATGATGTTTTCGTGTGCTTGAGCGTCGAATGACCATACACGGGTGTATTCGATGATGAACGGGCAATTGTCTTGCGGGGCTATGTAAACGCGGTTGAGGGCTATGGTTGAGTCGGCGGTGGTGAAGGTGCCGGTGTGATAGACCTCGGCATCGAGTGCAAAGCAGTACTTTGTTGGAATCGTTCTGGCTTGCGGCTGGAAGCCGTCTTCATCAAACCAACCGGCGCCGTAAATAGCCCAGTTGAAGACGGTGTCATCACCGATGACGCGTCCTATCACCGGTGAGCCGTCATACATGTATATCTTTGCGGTGGAATCGCAGTCTTCGGGGTAGTAATCCATATTTACTGTACCAATGCCCTGGTGTCCCATATTTCCATGAGGGCTGCATACCAGGGCAAGGCAGTTGGTGTGAACGGTATCGTAATAGAGCGGACTACCGAATACATAGAGATCGACAAAAAGCGTTTCCGGAGAGCAGTCGGTATTTGAGGTGAAGATGAGTTTGCCTGTAAGATATTCACTCTGAAGTGCAGATTCCGTTGTAGTTCAAATGTACCGTGCCGATTTCGGTGTTACTTAGTCCCGCGGGGACCGTTCCCGAGAAGTCCGATACGGCCAACCAGCCCGCGGGGCCGTTGTCCTCTTCTATGGTGATTGCGTAGTCTACATCGAGAGAGCCTAAGTTCTCGAGCCTGAGTGAAACATCTTTCTGTACTCCGAACAGGGTCATCTCCTCCAGCTCTCTCCATGAATACAACAAGCAGAGCGGTGGAGGAATAAGTTGAGTAACACATGGCATACGGAACCACTTGATGGGGTTATAAGTCCAGCTACCTTCGTACAGAACTGCGCCACCGGCATCGAGATCGTTTACAAACTGAATGTCGAGGTAGTAATCTGTGGGTGATGCTCCACCGGAAGGATCTACGACAGTGGCTGTCGACCAGTCTTCTTCGGGTTGGATTTGCCGACCGTAGCGCGACATTGATGCCCAGTAGTCACTCTGGCAATTTCCGGCCTCACAATGCGGCGTGATTGAATTTGTCAGGTTGTACTGTGAGGACCAGAACATGCCTCCGTCGGTGGATATGGAGACCCAGAGGTCGCCGTTGGCCGCACCCCAGTAGCTGTCCGGGTAGCCCCAGGCGGCGCAGTCGTTCTCGACTCCGTTGGGGATATCGTTGAATTGCGTCCAGATGACGTAGAGGTTGTTGTTGCATTCGGAGATTGTCGGCTTGGCGACATTCAATGCCCAGGCGGGTGGTCCACAACTGTCACCGGCGAAATAATCGTGGTCGCAGATTGTCCGAATGTAAGGGACATTCTCGGACCAGTGAAACAACCGGGCCTCGACTCCCTGCCAGTCGCCTTCGAAGGTGCCATCGAGTTCCGGGTCGGCCGGCCACGGGCTGCCTCCCCAGACTACGTGAAGGTTGCCGGACTGGTCAAAGAGTAGTGAGGCATCGCAGTACGCTTTCCAGGCGGCCTCGCCTATGGGGACCCGGGTGATATTTTGTCTTGGCTGCCATGTGATGCCCTGGTTTTCGGATATCTGGACGTACAGGTCGTTATCCATTTGACCGGTCGCGTAACCATCATAGGGGCTGATCGTTGCCGAGCAGGTGTCGCAACCCGGCTGGTCGTAGGGTGGGTGGGCGAACCAGGTGAGAGCGACGCGGTCGCCCTGTTTTACACCGGTGATATCCTGACCGATTACGCCGACCGTGTCAACGATATATGGCGGGTAATCCCATTGTCCTTCGCCTTCGTAGCCTACATACCGAAAATACATGAGAGAATAGCTGAATGTTCCGGCGTCGTTGAGAGCGGCGATGTGCAAAACGGTGTCAGCACCTATTTGATAGAAAAACTTTGGCCATTTGGAGTCATCGCCGTATGTCTGCCCATAGTCAGCAAGGCTGTCCGGAACTTGCGCGTATAGAGAGAAGATCATGAGTCCGGAGAAGGCATCAATAAGGACCAGTGACATATCATCATTTCCCGAATGGATATGGCCGCCGATGAGACCGCGGTTATCCGGCGTGACATCGACATTGGCGTACCCGGAATACCAGTCAGGTAATAAAGGATAAGCCCCCCCCAAACCGCTGCCATCGGCTCCGTAGAAGTTATAGACCAGCGAGCGATTGTGGCCGAGGTCGCCCGGATCGTCGAGGTACATCCAGCCAAAATGAACGCCGGAGGTACCCTCGAAGCCGGGGTATGGACCGGTTTCTATCATGCGACCCATAGAGCCGTTTTGCTGATAATCATAGTAAGTGCCGCCCACAGCCAGACCCGGTGAGGCGCTCTCTGAAGAAAAGGAGAGTTCGCCAAGAGGTAGATGCCCCTGCTGCGTTTGGCCGGCGGATGAGGCGGTCTTTGGTTCCGACGGAATGGCATACGCTTCTGCTTGTGTTCTTATGACGGCAGCTTTGCTGCCGGGCCTACTGCTGATCTTCTTGTCGATACCGGCTTGTGCGGATATACCGGTAAGCATGAGGATTGACAGGGTGAACAAGAGTGACCTTGAGATTGGACTTTTCATCTGATCCCTCCGTTTTGATTTACTTTATAAATAGGCTGCTGCTTCTTATTTTCTCGAAATAACGACAGACTATCATATCTTTCGTAAGCGAGAGGAATTAAATGCGGTGAAGTGCCGTGAAGTGGCTACTACCTTCCCTGATATTGCTGGAGAATCTGAGCACTCCCTATGCAATATAAGTATACATTCTGAAGCCAGTGGTGTCAAGCTAAAACAGATTGTCGAGTCTATGTCGGATTTCCAGAGGATCGCATTGATAATGAGGTATGTAAAAGGGGGGCGGCTCAACACCCTTGTTGAGCCGCCCAGTGGATAAAGGTATGGTATTATGTCAAAAGTCGCTTAGTCCGGACACGGTCCGTCCCAGCCGACCCAGGCAGCATCCGCGCAGGCGTCGATGGGGGCGGGTCCGCCTTTCCAAACATGATTTACCATGTAGGTCAAGTCGAGAGGATCTGTATAAGAGTCACCGTTGCAATCCGCCTCAGGGCAGCATGACGGGGGCGGGCCACTCTTCCACAGCCAATTGACATAGTAAGTGATATCGAGCGGGTCAAAGTAGTCGTCACCGTTGATATCGCCCATGAGTTCACAGCAGCCCTGACAGATGTCAATGCCGTTGGCGCCGTCGACGTCGGCAAACATCGATATGCCGCCATTGTTGGCAAACCAGGTCTTGCCGGCGCTGATTGCATCCGTCAGATCGGTCAGTGTGCCCTCGTGAACCGTAGCCAGAACAGTCACGACTTCATAGTAATCGGTCGCGCCCAGGTCGAGGCTGGGATTGAAGCACATGACCGAATGCAGGTCTTCAACCGAGTCGGTAGCCTTGAAGCCGGTTTCGAGCATCTCGTAGTAGAGTTTGCCTTCCCACCAGCCCGTCGTCTCTTTGCAGTGAATCGTTCTCGCCAACAAACGCACTGTAAGGTCCACCGGCGGCGAACGTTCCATTGAAGTAAGATGCGACAAAAGCGTTACCACCGAAGCGATCGGTATTGAGCTGGCAGTCGAAAGGATACAGGGTATCCCAGTCACCGGATGCTTCATAGCCCTGTTGATACAGGAGAGCCAGACCGGCATCGAAACCGCCGTAGTTACAGACATCCCAGGTGGCGGCTGCCGTATCATCGTCTCTGTTGTCAAAAGGAATATCCCAGTCGATGGCTTCACCGACTATCAGGTCGGAGTGAGCCTGTCCGTCATAGGAATATACCTTGAGATACTCGATAATGAACGGGCAGTCATCGAGCGGGGCCACGACGACTTTTTCCATAGCAATGGTCGAGTCGTTGGACGAGAAGACACCTGAATGGAAGACTTCTGCGTTGATGGCGTCACAGGTCTTTGATGGCGATTTTACCGCCCTGTGGCATGAGACCGTAATCGGTGCCCCATGTGCCACCCCACATGTAGTAGTTCATGATGGTGTCATCGCCGTTGATCCATCCGATCAGAGGAGATCCCTCATAGAGGTAAACGGTCGCCGTCGTATCGCAGTCGCCCGCATCGACAAAGTCCATATTGACGCCGCCGTATCCGTTACCACCGATGTTACCGTTGTTGCCGCAGATAAGGCTGAGGCAATTGGTATGAACAGTATCATATTCCGGCGGGATGAGAGTATCCACGACCAGGAAGCTGATCGGAATTACAGTGGGCGACTCTACATCGACGCAATTGAACGTGATTTGTCCGGTCAGAATCATCGGGTAAAGGTCTTCGTTAACCACACCGCCCTGATTGAGCACGATGGCTCCTATCTCGACATTGCCGAGACCGGAGGGACACGTACCGGATAAGCCGGAGACGCCCAGCCAGCCCGTGGGGCCGTTGTCTTCTACTATGTCGATGGTGTAGTTGTAGTTGACGTTACCCACGTTTTCGACCGTGAGCGGCGTATCCAATTGTATTCCGGGATATCCCCAGGCCGGGAAGCCGATCGAATTCATGGAGAATACGGGGATCGGATCCGGTTCCGGTTCGACGCAGGGCATTCTGAACCATTTCATCGGGTTGTTCGTGAATTCGCCTTCATAGGCGTCGGTGCTGATGGCTCGTCCGGCCTCCAGGTCGTTGACATATTGAATGTCAAGGTACCAGTCAGTCGGTGACGATCCACCAGAAGGATCGACGATGTCAGCGGCACTCCAGTCCTCGCCGGTCTGTACCTGTCGTCCCCAACGGGACATTGACGCCCAGTGGTCACTCTGACAATCTTCACCGATTGCTGCGTCGCAGCGCGGGGTGTAGGAATTGGTCAGGTTACGCTGGACATCCCAGGTCATACCGCCGTCGGCCGAGACCGAAACCCAGAGATCGCTGTTAGCACCGCCCCAATAGAGGGCCTGGTCGTAAACCCACGTGGCGCAGTCATCGTGAATGCCGTGGGGAACATCGTTGAACTGAGACCAGATGGCATACAACTTGCCGTCACACTCCGAGATAGTCGGTTTGGCGATTGTCATAGCCCATCCACATGAGCCGCAGCTATCGCTTGGCTCATAGGTGTGGTCACAAATAGTCCTGATGTAAGGCACGTTTTCCGACCAGTGCAGCAGACGCGATTTATCCGGCCAGAAGAAGCCGTCGCCGCCCCAGGTCATATCGAGATTCGGATCGGACGGCCATGGATGTGCGTGCCAGATCACGTGCAGATTCCCACTCTGGTCAAGCAGAATGGAGTTATCGCAGAATCCCTTTAAGGCTGCTTCGCCAATTGGAACCTTTGTCAGGTTCTGTCTCGGTTCAAAGCTGGCACCCTGATCGTTGGATATCTGTATGTAAACATCATTATCCATCTGACCGACACCCAGGTCCAGATAGGCCGTAGGTGTCAAGCCGGAACAGGTGTCGCACCAGGGCTCCTCGTATGGCGGGTGGGCCATCCAGGTGATACCGATACGGTCGTCCATTCTCTGACCGGTTATATCGAAGGAAATGTCGCGCACGGTATCGAAGACGTATGGCGGATAGTCCCACTCACCTTCGCCTTCATAACCCACGCAACGGAAATACATCAATGACATGTAATAGGCGCCGTAATCGTTACCGGCCACGACGTGTAGAACGGTGTCGGTCCCGAACTGCAGGAAGAATTTCGGCCAGGTAGCCTCATCATTACCACCTTCTTGTCCGAAGACGGCTAACGAGTCCGGAAGGCGTGTGAAGGCCGAGAAGTCTTCGCAGCCGGAGCAGGCATCGAAATGCATCTGCGGCTGGTATGGCACCGGTCCATGAACATCGGTGTGACCGCCAACGATACCGCGGTTATCAGGGGTTACATCGATATTGACGTAACCGGAGTATTCTACGTCGTGCAGGACATATGCGCCGGCATACTGGTGAGTTCCGCTGTTAAATGCGTTATAGGCATACGAGCGTTCTGCAATTGTTGCATCCGGTGAATACATCCATCCAAAGTGTACCGTAGTCGGACCGGTCTGTCCGGAATGCGGTCCTGTTTCAATCATACGACCCATCGAGCAGTTGTGCTGTTGGTCGTACCAGGTGTCGCCTATGATCTGGCCGGGTGATTCGGTTGACGACGTATAGGCTACGGCTCCAATCGGAATCCGGCCCTTCTGGGAAGTGCCGGCAGAAGCCGGTCTCTCATCGGCAAACGAATACGCCAGAGCATTTGCGGTAGCCTTAACACGGGCACTCGCCGGGACCGTGTTCTTGCTCTTGGTTTGAGCGGCAAAAGCCGTTGTTGCCAAGAAAGCGGCTATTAGCAATGCTACAAAGAGAATTGTGGAAGTTCTTCTGAACATTCACCCCTCCTTTCGAGAGTGAAAGATGTGCTACTTACCCCAACCGGGATAAGCTGTTGTCGGTACGTATCGGAAAATCGAGACTTCCCTGCTGACCTATCGCCGGGGTCGCAAGGAATACACGTAGCTACCCTATACCGCGGACTACCTTTTTCTGTCAACCACGAAAGGTACATCGCGGGCATACTTATGGGCGTACTATAGAAACTAGAAGCAAGTGTTCAGGAAAAACAATTCGCCGGGTTTTTCCAGTCACTTTTCGCGCTTAAGAACGCGGTCTATGTCAAGGTGCAGCTAACCGGGAGATGAAGCTGATTCTCCTGGCGGCCGCTCCCGTAACAAAGTTTTCTAAATCATGACACGTCTTTGGTGTCAGGTTATTTGGCGGTTGAATAGAAATATAGACGTCGGCGGCGCGCAACGGAACAGAAGGATGTGATTGTGTGAGGTATTTCAGTCGTTCAATCGAAAACGTAGCGGTGAAAGACATTCCCAAAAAGAATACAACTCTTCGCTTACTGTATTATAAGTATAATCCGGTATCAGCTTTCTGTCAAGGGTAAAAGTGCCCAATCAATCCATATTAGGTCGTGTTTTGCCGGGGTTCGGTATATCGACGAAAGCCATCGATGAGGTCATCGGCGTTTTACCCCGCCGCCACATAGAACCGGCTCGCCGTACCGGGTAAGTACGGCGAGCATGTCTCTATATTCCCTTCAATGCTTATTTTAGCAGTATCATCTTCTTAGACTCTTCGTGATCGCCAGTCCTGACACGATAGAAATACAGTCCGGTCGAAACAGCTTGATTGCTTTCGTTTTTGCCGTCCCAGACTATAGTATGTGTGCCGGCAGGCTGAGTTTCATCGACCAATCTGCGGACTTTTTGTCCAAGAATATTGTAAATATCAATCGTCACCTTGGCGCGTTTCGGCAAAGCGTATTGTATCGTTGTCGTCGGGTTGAACGGGTTGGGATAATTCTGGCTGACCGCGAATTTCTGTGGCAGGGCATTGGGTCCGCCGGCGATAACATCGGTTAGCGGGTCGAAGGGTTCGTTGAGTATAGCCTTAACTTCGGTAATCGAATTGAGGTTGTCGGTCCCCTGAGCGACGGCCATTTTTATCAGTACGAACTGGCTGTCGCCGGGTCTGAAATCAAACGGGCCACTGGAACCCAGCATTCTTCGCTGGCCTGGTAACCAATCAAGGTCGCCGGTACCTGTCACCGGATCGCCGCTGTACCAGTAGGGGATTTCATCGCCTTCGTATTCGCACAACTCGCCCAATCGGTTGCGACCCTGAAAGGCGGCATAGACCTCGGCAGATATTTCGGGATCAATTCCGGGACAGCAGTACGCCATGAAAGCCGTCAATCCGAGGTTAGTATAGTCCGGAAGCTCTTGACCATCGAAGAAAGCAGTGTTCCCTTCCGATGGCACAACCGGACCATAGAGATATTTGAACCCGAGCGCCGGAGGGGCGACACCGTAAGTGTCGTCGTCGTTGTCTCCATTGTAGCAGAAGAAGATGTCGTTGAGAGTATCGCATGCGGCAAGGTCGTCGCCGGATCCGCCGATATCCGGATCGCTCCATAATGCGAAATACATATCTTTGATAACGTTGCTGCCCTTGTTGTAGAGCTTGTACTTTGATGTAGACCGAGGAACCTTCGAGACTGGTCACATAGTACGGAGGGGGCGCTCCAGTGAACGTAAAGGTATCCGGAGGGGTTTCCGGTTTTGCGGTGGTGATCCGAAATACGGTTCCCTGTTCGGGACAATCCATGGCAAACGGTGGTTCAATTCCGCCGTTCCAACTTACAAGCACTGTGCGGGCAAGAACTTCATTACCAAGCAAATCGTAGCCGGCATTGATATCTCCGTTGGTAACCCATTCGGTCATGATAGCAGTATAGCCAGACCAGCCGGGCGTCATGTCTTTGGGTTCGTACCAGTATACCCAATCCGTGAAGGGGTCGTCGTCGTTGTCAGAGACGGAGTGTTCCCAGTCGCCGGAACCGGTGGCGTCGCAGCCCCAGCTCTCCAGACCATATGCATCGTTGCCTTCATGACTCAGGCCGTAGTCGTCAATAGTGAGCGGAACAAGACGTACATCGTCGCTCGGATCATCGGGGGTCCCGACTCCAGTGCGCCACAGTTCATACGGGACCCAGAAGACGTTGTCATCATTGAAGGCTTCCATAGCATAGCTGCCGCCGACACCCGGATTGTCACAGGATCCGGTAAAGCGCATTTCGAAATCGTAATATCCCACCCGATCGGCATTGTCGTTGCGGAGCACACGCAAAAGAAAGTCTTCGTAGCTGGCACGAGTCCCGCCACCGCAGCTTCCGCCGTTATCGGCAGTGTGGAACAGCCAGATAGCGTCGCCGACCTGCTGGTCGGGTCCGGGGTCGGCATTGCCGGGAGTGGGAAAGCCCATCGAGGCCAAAGCACCGGGGACCGGGGATGCCAGCGTCCCCGAGGCATTCGCCACGACTTCAAAACTTGTGATGCTGTTTACGACTGGTATTACCCGCACCTTGAGGCCCTCCACCACCTCCGAGGTGCTGTCGGGATATTGCCATTCGAGTAAGCGCTGGGCGGTGGTTATGTTCTCCAGGTGCCAGGCCCAGTAATAAAGAGTGTCAATGATTGTGCCTTCGATCGGGTCCACCGTGGTGTCCGCTAATATAGTATCTTCGAATATGACCCGGTAATCATCGCCGGTGAGCGCTTCAAGATCAACAACCCAGGCGGTTACTTCTACTTCAGAAGTGCCTGTCTGCGTCACTTCGAACACATTGTTATAGTAGATGGTGTCTTCGCCAAGGTCATCACCGGCCCAAACAGTTTGCTGGACCTCAACGCCGAGCGGGGCGGTTGAGCCGGCATCGTTGGTGTGAGCATCCGGGTTGGCATCGTTGTAGACAGACCAGAGCAACTGGCGGCCGAGCATGTAGGGATTGCCCATGTCATCGAGAGGCGCTCCCTGATCTGTGGGCCAGTTCAAATAGTCGGCGTTGGGGTTTGTTTCGAGGCTGTCCATGTAGAGTTTGTAGTTTCTGAAGGCCGGTTCGTCGGGCAAGAAAGTGCCGGCGAACATGGGGCCGGGCACATACTCGCTGGAGTATTCGGAGACTACTACGCGTACTTGTCCGGTGGCGGAGTCGATACCGCCCATCCACAGTCCCGCCGCATAAAGGGGAGAGAGTTCACTGAAGCCTTCGATGTCGGCACTGATCATAGAGGTATCTCCGTCATACGGCCACCAGGTGCCATAACCAAGACCGAAGACGTCGGAGAAGTCTTTGCCGAAACTACCGAAATTGGTGACGAACATCAAGATTTGATTAGCATCGATGAAAGTCGCGTCATCAATTGAGAGAGTGGTCGTGAGTGATGTAGTCAAAGCTGCATTGTCAGGCTGTGCTGCCAGAATGGATAGCGGAACAGCCAATAGCAGCAATACCGTCAAAATTATCGGGACTTTCATAACCCCTCCTAAGGTTTATTACTTTAAGAGCATCATTTTCTTACTATCAACGGAATCCCCAGCCTTTACACGATAGAAATACAGTCCGGTCGAAACAGCTTGATCGCTTTCGTTTTTACCGTCCCAGGCTATAGTATGAGTTCCGGCAGGCTGAGTTTCATCGATTATTCTACGGACTCTTTGTCCAAGAATATTGTAAATATCAATCGTCACCTTGGCGCGTTCCGGCAGAGCGTATTGTATCGTTGTTGCCGGGTTGAACGGGTTGGGGTAATTCTGCCCGACTGAGAACTCCTTCGGCAGAGCCGGCGGTCCTGTGGCGATAACATCGGTGAGTGGGTCGAACGGTTCGTTGAGAATAGCCTTGACTTCGGTGATCGAATTCAGATTGTCGGTCCCTCGTCCTACGGCCATTTTTATCAACACGAACTGGCTGTCGCCGGGCCTGCAAATCGAATGGGCCGCTGGCGGCTAGCATTCTTCGATCAGCCGGAGCGATATCAATATCGCCCACGCCGGTGACCGGGTCACCGCTATCCGTAAATGTCAGTACCCGACCTTCATAGACATAGTCATCACCGGTTTTCGTGAGGCCGAGCATGAATTTGTATGTTTCGCCGAAGTTGTCGGGATCCATTCCGCCGATAAACTTGACGAAGGCAGTCAGGCCGATATTTTCGAAGTTGGGGATCATTTGACCGTCGAAGTATGCCGTCTGTCCGGGAGCAGGGACCAGCGGTCCGTAGAGAATTTTGAATCCCAGCGCGGGCGGAGCGGGGCCGTACCGGCCGTCGTTATCAGTGGCATTGTAGCAGAACCAGATATTGTTAAGGGTATCGCAGCCCACGAAATCATCACCGGCGGTGCCGAGGTCGGGGTCACTCCAGTAGCCGAGATACATGTCTTTGATGACGTTATTGCCCTTGTTGTAGAGCTTGTATTTGATATAGACCGAGGAACCTTCGAGGCTGGTAACATAGTACGGGGGGGGGGCTGCGGTGAACGCGAAGGTGTCGGGGGGAGTTTCCGGTTTTGCGGTCGTAATGCGAAAGACTGTTCCTTGCTCGGGATAGTTCATAGCGAAGGGAGGTTCCTTGCCGGCATCGAGACCTACCAGAACCGTGCGGGCCATGATCTCCCCTCCATAGTGATCATCGAAATTGTCTGCGAACGTACCGGCCAGCATATCGGCCTCAGCCGCCAGGTATCCGGCTTCGCCCGGGGAGTCGTCGATCGGCTCGATCCAGTAGATCCAGTCAGTGAACGGATCGTCGTCGCCATCAGAGACAGAGTGTTCACAATCGCCGGAACAGGTGCCATCGGCTGACGATCCCCAGCTTTCCAGGGAGTAGACATCATCATCGCCGTCGTCGATGGTCAGCATTATCAGCCTGACATCGTCACCCGGGTCATCGGGTGTGCCAATACCGGTGCGCCACAGTTCGATACGGGACCCAGAAAACATTATCGTCATTGTACCATTCGATGACATAGCTTCCGTTGACACCGGGGTTGTCATAAGAGCCGGTGAAGCGCATTTCGAAGTCGTAAAATCCCAGTCGGTCAGCATTGTCATTGCGGAGCACACGCAAGAGAAAGTCCTCGTAACTGGCGCGAGTTCCGCCGCCACTGGTGCCGCCGTTATCGGCGGTGTGGAACAGCCAGATGGCATCGCCAACCTGCTGGTCGGTGCCCGGGTCGACATCACCGGGAGTGGGGAAGCCCATTGAGGCCATCGCACCGGGGACCGGAGATGGCAGCGTCCCCGAGGCATTCGCCACGACTTCAAAACTTGTGATGCTGTTTACGACTGGTATTACCCGCACCTTGAGGCCCTCCACCACCTCCGAGGTGCTGTCGGGATATTGCCATTCGAGCAGACGCTGGTCAGTCGTTGCGTTTTCCAGATGCCAGGCCCAGTAATAGAGAGTGTCAATGATTGTGCCCTCGATCGGGTCAAGGGTGGTGTCCGCTAATATGGTGTCTTCGAATATGACCCGGTAATCATCGCCGGTGAGCGCTTCGAGATCAACAGCCCAGGCGGTCACTTCTATATCAGATGTGCCAACCTGCGTCATTTCTAAAACATTGTTATAGTAGATGGTATCTTCGCCCAGATTATCACCGGCCCACACAGTCTGCTGGACCTCAACGCCGAGCGGGGCGGTTGAGCCGGCATCGTTGGTGTGAGCATCCGGGTTGGCATCGTTGTAGACAGACCAGAGCAACTGGCGGCCGAGCATGTAAGGATTGCCCATATCATCGAGAGGTGCGCCCTGAGCAACGGGCCAGCTCAAATAGTCGGCGTTGGGGTTTGTTTCGAGGCTGTCCATGTAGAGTTTGTAGTTTCTGAAGGCCGGTTCGTCGGGCAAGAATGTGCCGGCGAACATCGGACCGGGCACCCATTCGCTGGAATATTCTGAGACTACGACCCGTGGTTTCTCCCGTAACAGAATCGATACCGCCTATCCATAATCCCGCAGCGTATAGCGGAGTGAGTTCGCTGAAACCTTCAACATCGGCGCTGATCATGGACGTATCTCCGACATATGGCCACCAGGTACCGTAGTCATAGCCAAAGACGTCCGAGATGTCTCTGCCGAAATTGCCGAAGTTGGTAACGAACATCAGGATGTGGTTAGCATCGATGAAAGTTGCATTGTCAATTGAGAGAGTGGTCGAGGGTGATGTAGTCAAAGCTGCATTGTCAGGCTGTGCTGCCAGAATGGATAGCGGAACAGCCAATAGCAGCAATACCGTCAAAATTCTCGGGACTTTCATAACCCCTCCTAAGGTTTATTACTTTAAGAGCATCATTTTCTTACTATCAACGGAATCCCCAGCCTTTACACGATAGAAATACAGTCCGGTCGAAACAGCTTGATCGCTTTCGTTTTTACCGTCCCAGACTATAGTATGAGTTCCGGCAGGCTGAGTTTCATCGATTAATCTACGGACTTTTTGTCCGAGAATGTTATAGATATCCAGAGTAACCTTCGCGCGCTGCGGCAACGAGTACTGAATTGTCGTTGCCGGGTTGAACGGGTTGGGGTAGTTCTGGCCGACGGAGAACTTTTTTGGTAGAGCCGCCGGACCGGTGGCGATAACATCGGTTAGCGGGTCGAAGGGTTCGTTGAGTATAGCCTTAACTTCGGTAATCGAATTGAGGTTGTCGGTCCCCTGAGCGACGGCCATTTTTATCAATACGAACTGGCTGTCGCCGGGTCGGAAATCGAACGGGCCACTGGAACCCAGCATTCTTCGCTGGCCTGGTAACCAATCAAGGTCGCCGGTACCTGTCACCGGATCGCCGCTGTACCAGTAGGGGATTTCATCGCCTTCGTATTCGCACAACTCACCCAATCGGTTGCGACCCTGAAAGGCGGCATAGACCTCGGCAGATATTTCGGGATCAATTCCGGGACAGCAGTACGCCATGAAAGCCGTCAATCCGAGGTTGGTATAGTCCGGAAGCTGCTTACCATCGAAGAGAGCAGTGTTCCCTTCCGATGGCACAACCGGACCATAGAGGTATTTGAACCCGAGCGCCGGAGGAGCAACACCGTAAGTGTCGTCGTCGTTGTCTCCATTGTAGCAGAAGAAGATGTCGTTGAGAGTATCGCATCCGGCAAGATCGTCGCTGGATCCGCCGATATCCGGATCGCTCCATAAAGCGAAATACATGTCTTTGACAACGTTGCTGCCCTTGTTGTACAACTTGTACTTTATGTAAACCGAGGAACCTTCGAGGCTGGTCACATAGAACGGTGGAGTAGCGCCACTGAACGTGAATGTGTCCGAAGGAGTGAACGGCTTCGTTGTTGTGATTCTGAATACCGTTCCCTGTTCAGGACAATCCATGGCGAATGGTGGTTCTTTTCCGGCGTTGAGGCCAACCAGCACGGTGCGGGCCATGATTTCCCCTCCATAGTGGTCATCGAGATTGTCTATGAACGTACCAGCCAGCATGTCAGCTTCGGCGGCGAGATATGCCAGCTTCGCCCGGGGAGTCATCGACCGGCTCGATCCAGTAGATCCAGTCAGTGAATGGATCGTCGTCGTTATCAGAAACAGAGTGTTCACAATCGCCTGAACAGGTGCCGTCGGCATCTGAGCCCCAGCTCTCCAGACCGTAAGCATCGTTGCCGACCCATACATCACCGTAGTCGTCAATTGCGAAGATGATCAGTCTTACATCATCACTGGGGTTATCGGGCGTTCCAGGACCGGTGCGCCAGAGTTCGAACGGCACCCAGAAGACATTGTCGTCAAGGTAGAATTCGATAACGTAACTTCCGTTGACGCCCGGGTTGTCATAAGAGCCGGTGAAGCGCATCTCATAATCGTCATATCCCAGTCGGTCAGCGTTGTCATTGCGCAGCACACGGAGCAGAAAGTCCTCGTAACTGGCGCGAGTTCCGCCGCCACTGGTGCCGCCGTTATCGGCGGTGTGAAACAGCCAGATGGCATCGCCAACCTGCTGGTCAGTACCCGGGTCGACATCACCGGGAGTGGGGAAGCCCATTGAGGCCATCGCACCGGGGACCGGGGATGGCAGTGGTCCGGAGGCGTTAGCGACTACTTCGAAGCTGGTAATAGCTTTTGGATTGGAGGTTACTCTCACCTTGAATCCATCGACCACTTCTGAGACACTGTCGGGATATTGCCATTCAAGCAGACGCTGGTCGGTCGTTATGTTCTCCAGGTGCCAGGCACAGTAATAAAGAGTGTCAATGATCGAGCCTTCGATCGGGTCCACCGTGGTGTCCGCTAATATAGTATCTTCGAATATGACCCGGTAATCATCGCCGGTGAGCGCTTCAAGATCAACAACCCAGGCGGTTACTTCTACTTCAGAAGTGCCTGTCTGCGTCACTTCGAACACATTGTTGTAGTAGATGGTATCTTCGCCCAGATTATCACCGGCCCAAACAGTTTGCTGGACCTCCACACCGAGCGGGGCGGTTGAGCCGGCATCGTTGGTGTGAGCATCCGGGTTGGCATCGTTGTAGACAGACCAGAGCATCTGACGGCCGAGCATGTAAGGATTACCCATATCATCGAGAGGTGCGCCTTGATCAACGGGCCAGTTCAGATAGTCGGCGTTGGGATTGGTTTCGAGACTGTCCATGTATAATTTGTAATTTCTAAAGGCCGGTTCGTCGGGCATGAATGTTCCGCCCTGCATGTGACCCGGCACATATTCACCGAAGTAATCACAGATCACAACGCGTGTCTCCCCGGTGGCGGAGTCGATACCTCCCATCCACAGACCAGCTGCGTACAGGGGCGAAAGGTCGGCAACACCATCGATGTTAGCGCTAATGATTGAGGTATCTCCGTCATACGGCCACCAGGTGCCGTAATCATGGCCGAAAACGCCGGCAAAGTCTTTGCCGAAACTACCGAAATTGGTGACGAACATCAAGATTTGATTAGCATCGATGAAAGTCGCGTCATCAATTGAGAGAGTGGTCGTGAGTGTGGTACTCAAGGTCGCATTGTCCGGCGGTGCCGCCAGAATCGGGATTGAAAGTGTCAAAAGCCAGATAAAGACAAGAGCTTTAGCGAGTTTCATGGTAGCACCTCCCTATTTATTTCAAGGAATCTGTTTTCTTCACTGCGCGAAATTCCATTTTTTCGGAGTCGTCGACATCGCCTCGCCGAGAATCCTCTTCACAGGAAGTCTCCGGCATACAACTTATGAAGCACAACAAAGATGGGCGGTTTTTGAGCGGAGAAGGGGACGAAGTGAGGCAGAACAGTGGTGCGGGGTACGGCCGCACATGAGTGTGAGGATCACGTGTCATCCCTCCTCACCACGTGAACGTCGAGAACATACCCTCTGCATTTAATATAATTTCTTAAATCGCATTGTCAAACACGTAATTGCGACAGCAGGTCCGGGCAGGTCACTGTAATCGGACAACAATAGTCCTGAATGGGGGACGATTGACCGCATAGGTTGTGTTTAAGTTTCAGGGTGTATGCTGCAAGTCGGTGCTAATACTGGATTTATTTCTCTATTGCAAAGCAAAAGGCCGGCCGGTGGGAACCACCGACAGGCCTTTCCAATTTCCGGAGAGTCTTTGACTCTACTTGATCAACAGCATCTTCTTGTTATCCATGAAGTCACCGGCTTTGACACGGTAGAAATACATACCGGTGGCGACAGGCGTCGCCGTTCTCATCAGTGCCATCCCAGACTGCGGTGTGCTCTCCGGCCGTCTGAATTTCGTTGACCAGCTGACTGACTCTCTGGCCGAGGAGATTGTAGATATCGATTCTAACATGCGCCCGCTCCGGCAGGGAGTATTGAATCGATGTCGATGGGTTGAACGGGTTGGGGTAGTTCTGCTTCACAGCGAACTTGTCAGGAAGCTGCTGTGGCGTTTCACCGGGTATGCCCGTCATCAGGTCAATCGGGAGATTCAGCACTCTTTTGAGTTCTGTGATGGCATCGAGGTAATCATCGCCGTGCTTGGCCGTCATACGAATGAGCATGTACAGGCTATCGTCTGGCCGGAATGTGAACGGGCCGGAACTTGCCCATCATTCTACGATCGGCCGGAGCAATATCGAGGTCACCGGTTCCCGCCACCGGATCGCCGGAAGCCATGTAAGTTGTCATGTGGCCATCGTAGTAATACGGGTCGCCATTTTTGACCAAACCCTGCATGAATCCATAGGTCTCGGAGCAATTGTCGGGATCGATGCCGGTGACATATTTGGTGAAGGCAGTCATGCCGACATCTTTATGATTGGGCCAGGGTTCACCGTAGAAGTCGGCCGTTTCGCCTGTCCAGGGCACCAGCGGTCCGACAAGATACCTGAATCCAATGGCGGGCGGGATTTGTACCGTAGATTTTATCTTCGGCGTCGGCATTGTAGCAGAAGAACAGATTGTTCAGGGAGTCGCAGCCAATGAAGTCATCGGTCGGATAACCAAGATCAGGATCAGACCACAGGGAGATATAGCAATCCTCGAGGAGTTCTGCCTCCCTTGTTGTGGATCCAGTATTCCAGATAGACACACTGTCCCTCATCGCCGGTGGTTATGGCTGGAATGGCTGCGGCGGTGAATGTGAAGGTGTCCGCGGCTGTTCTTTCGTCGTGCAAATCCTGAAAACGGTACCTTGCTCGGGTGTATCCATTGAAAACGGTGGTTCGATTCCGCCGTTCCAGCTCACGAGTACGGTGCGAGCGAAGATCTCGCCGCCGAGCAGATCATAGCCGGCATAGATATCACCGTTGATTACCCACTCGGTCATGACAGCGGCATAACCGGCCAAGCCAGGCGTCATGTCAAGGGGCTCATACCAGTAGACCCAATCGGTGTAAGGGTCATTGTCGACTTCCGACGCGGAATGCTCCCAGTCGCCGGAACCGGTGGCATCACATCCCCAGCTTTCCAGGGCGTACTGGTTGTCGCCTTCCAGGGTCAATCCGTAGTCATCCATAATAAAAGGAACCAGGCGCACATCGTCACCGGGATCGTCCGGTGTTCCAATGCCGGTGCGCCACAATTCGAACGGCACCCAGAAAACGTTCTCGTCATTATACCATTCGATAGCATAACCACCGGCAACACCCGGATTGTCGTTGGAGCCGGTAAAGCGCATTTCGAAGTCGTAGGTTCCTAGGCGATCGAATTATCATTGCGGAGTACGCGAGTCGAGGAAGGCATCGTAGCTACCGCGCGTTCCGCCGCTTCCGCAGGATGCCGCCGTCATCGGCCGTGTGAAATGCCCACATGGCATCGCTGGTGGACTGTTGCCGTTTCGGAGATGTATCCATCGGGGTCATACTCGGTCGGTACGGGAAAACCGGACCGAGAGAAGCACCCGGCTCCGGGGGTCAAGCGGCCCGGCCGCATTGGCCACGACTTCGAAACTGGATAAAGCCGTAATGCCAAGGTCAACAGATATCTCCAGGCCAAGAATTGTTCGTACTTGCTCTACCGGGATATTCTGCAAAACGGTGAAGGCCGACGTTTGGTCAATCAGGTGCCAAACGGGACCGAGTGTCTCGCTGCTGTCTATCACGACCATATATTCATGACCTGTCAATGACAGAGGATCAACAACCCGCACGGTGATATCGGTCTGGTGGTCGATCCATACTGGTTCGTGATTAGCTCATCAGTTCCGGGTATTATCTCAATCCCCGGTTCATCCATCGCCCAGGCCATCAGACGAACCTCAACGCCCAAGGGATCTGTCTCGCCGGCGTTGTTTATGTGTTGAGACGGATCAGCATCGTTGAAGACCGTCCAGAGTGTCTGGTCTCCGCGCATCAAGGGATGCTCGATTCATCTGACCGGCGCTCCCTGATCAATGGGCCAGTTGAGGTAATCCGGGTTCGGGTTGCATTCGAGGCTGTCCAGATATAGTTTGTAGACACGGAAATCGGGGTTGTCGGGTTGGAATGTGCCGCCCGCCATCGGGCCGGGAACGTATTCGCTGGAATATTCAGATACTACGACTCTGATTTCTCCGGTAGCCGAGTCGATTGCGCCCATCCACAGACCAGCTGCGTAAAGAGGGCTGGCTATCAGGACACCACCTTCTATGTATTCGGTGCCAATGTAAGGATAGTATGTCCCATAATCATTACCGAATACGGCATCGAGGTCACGACCGAAATTGCCAAAGTTGGTCACGAACATGAGTATCTTGTTGGCGTCTATAAAGGATGTCCGGTCGATTGTCATGGTTGGTTGTGCGGATATCTCTGTTGCTGAATTCGGTGGTGGTGCTGCGAATGTTGTCAGGCAGAGTAGCGAGAAGAGGATTACGGTCAGGATAATTCGTATACGCATGATTCCCTCCAAGCGCAAAATTGTTCTATTTTCGTTACTCAGCTTACTAGGCTAATTTCTGATCAGCAGCATCTTCTTGTTATCCATGAAGTCACCGGCCTTGACACGGTAGAAGTACATACCGGTTGCGACAGCGTTGCCGTTTTCATCGGTGCCATCCCAGATTGCAGTGTGTTCTCCCGCCGTCTGAATTTCGTTGACCAACCGACTTACTCTTTGTCCGAGGAGATTGTGGATATCTATCGTGACGCGGGCCCGCTCTGGTAGAGCGTACTGAATCATAGTCGTCGGGTTGAACGGGTTGGGGTAGTTTTGATTCACAGAGAACTTATCAGGAAGCTGCTGTGGCGTTTCACCGGCTATGTCGGTCTGAAGTTCAAAGGGCGCGTTTATCAGGTTTCTAAGGACTGTGATTGAGGATATATTGTCAGAACCCTGTCCGACCGCCATCCGCACCAGCATGATGACGCTGTCGCCGGGGTGGAAATCGAACGGTCCGCTGATGCCCATCATCCTGCGATCCGCCGGGGCAGAATCAAGATCGCCCAGACCCGTCACGGGATCTCCGCTGTGTACATATAACAGAACATCACCGTCGTATTCGTATGGATCCCCCGATTTGGTAAGCCCTGTCATGAAGTCATAGGTCTCACTGAAATTGTCCGGGTCAGTGCCGTTGATATACTTGTTGAAACCGGTCAGACCGATGTCTTTGTAGTCCTGAAGAGTGACGCCATACAAATCAGCCTGATTGCCGGGCGATGGCACCAGTGGGCCGATGAGATACTTGAAGCCGATGGCAGGTGGACCAACGCCGTACTGAGCGTCATCGTTGTCGCCGTTGTAGCAAAAGAACAGTTGGTCGAGAGTGTCACAGCCGACCAGGTCGTCTCCGGCTGTGCCCAGATCGGGATCGGCCCACAGAGCAACATAGAAATCTTCATAAGTATTGTCGCTCCTGTTGAAGATACGGTACTCTACATAGACACAGTTGCCTTCGGTGCCGATTCTATCGAGTCCCCAGGTGGTCGACTTTGACCTCGCATCCAAGGGGGTCAGTTTCTCCGGCATCATTGCTATGCGCACCAGGGTCAGCATCGTTGAAAACCGACCAGAGCATCTGGTCACCGACCATAAGCGGATGTCCGCTGTGATCGGTGGGAGCGCCCTGGTCGACTGGCCAGAAATTGTAGTCGTGATTGGGATTTGATGCCAGACTATCCCGGTACAGTTTGTAGACGTAGTAGTCAGGGTCATCGGGCAGGTAGGTGCCGTATGCCATGGGTCCGGGAACGTACTCGCTGCTAAATTCTGAGATGGCTACCCTTATCTGACCACTCTCGGATTCCCTACCACCGAGCCACAGTCCGGCAGCATAGAGTGGTGAAAAGTCACCGGCCTTACCGATGTTGCCGCTTATCAGAGACGTATCTCCTGAGTATGGATACCAGGTTCCATAGTCGTATCCGAAAACGCCGCCCAGGTCACGGCCAAAATTGCCGTGATTGGTAACGAACATGAGGATACGGTTTACATCGATGAAGGTTGTATTGTCTATCGTGAGTGAGGATGTCGATGTTGTCGCCCTTTTGGGCGGGGCCGCCAGCGTTGTCAGGCAAAGGAGAAAACAGGCAGCCGTGAGCAAGAGGCTGCGAAAACGCATATATTCCTCCCGATTAGACCTGGTTTAAGATGTGATAACACTTTAATATATAAGGATACCCACTTTATGCAAATTTATTCTAATCGGAGAACAAAAAAAGCCGGGATGGTTTATAGTGCCACCCCGGCTTTATTTAAATCTTGTTGACCGTAAGCTGTTATCAATAAAATGGATTGGCTCCGGCGGTATGGTCGGTGGCGTCGATTACCTCGGTGACTTCCGGAAGAGTCTCGCGGATTGCTTTCTCGATGCTGTGTTTGAGGGTGACATTCGCCGAGGCGCATCCCTGGCATCCGCCGCCGAGACGGACATACACCTGCGTTCCCTTGACATCGGCCAGTTCCACCCGTCCGCCGTGCGAAGCTATCATCGGGTTTGATCTGCTTCTCGAACAAGTCTTCGACCAGCTGTCGGATTTTTTCTTCCGAAGGTTGCATCTTGTCGACACCGGTGGCAATCAACTGCCTGCCGGAGCGAATTTGCTCGCGGATAACAGCGCCGATTTTCTGACCCATTTGCGGCCACGGATCCGGCACGCTCTTGGCAATCGTTAGAGTATCGCCTGATACCATCACCTGTGAGATACCGGCTATTTCGAATAAGGCCTCAAGGAGGGGAGAACCCTCGGCCATGTCTTTGCGCCGGCAGTTGAAGGAACCATCGGGGAAAAGCGGTCGATCGACAATGAATTTGCACACCTGCGGATCCAGTGATGGTTCGCCGGTTATATGAATACTCTGACTATCGTTCATAAATATATCTCCTGCAGTCCTATATGCTGAATGAGTCCTGCTTTCTGTTTTTGGAGCAAATCTCGCATTCGCACAGACCTCTCAGTCTGTCGAAAATATAAATGCCGGTATTGTGACCGTCGGAAAAAGCTACCGCAAGGCCGTAGCGTCCGACCGGATTGACGCCGGTGATTTTTATGTCGAGCGGTATTTTTTTCGGGTCGAGCGTTTTTTCGCCGGTGTCTTCATCGATACACGAGGCACACCCGCAGGCTATTCTGAGATTGTACGGAGTGTAGATACTTCCGTGACCATCGGGCCAGACAAGATGCAAGTTACCATCGGGTGCCAGACTGACATCCCGGGGTTCGGTTTTCAGGATGACTTCGGAGAACTGTTCGGCCGTTTTCTTGACTTTCTCCGCTATCTTCATGAAAGATTTGGCTGCGGCAGAGTCCGTGCCGTTGAGCAGCACCGGGATACCGTCCTCGCCGGATGACATGATAGACGGGTCGAGCGGTATTGCGCCCAGATACTGGATACGCATCTTTTCGGCCATGTTCTTGCCGCCGCCTTCGGAGAAGATCGGTGTTACTTCGCCGCAATGGCCACAGGTGAAGCCGCTCATGTTTTCAATGATACCTATAATAGGTACGTTGACCTGATCGAACATTTTCAGTCCCTTGCGGGCCACACCGAGCGCTACCTGCTGGGGAGTCGTGACGATAATGGCGCCGGTGAGAGAGGCCTGCTGTGCCAGGGTGAGTTGTACATCGCCGGTTCCGGGCGGAAGGTCTATAAGCAGGTAGTCCAGATCGCCCCATGTCACCGCTCCGAGAAACTGCTGAATCATTTTCATAGCTATCGGCGCTCGCCAGATCACCGGTTGGTCTTCACCAACCAGTAAACCCATCGAGATAAAGTCGATACCGTGCTTGTTTATCGGGCGAAGCTGGTTATTGACAATATCCGGTTTGGCATCTGCCGAGCCGAGCATGCCCGGCTGGCTGGGACCGTAGATATCGGCATCCATCAGGCCCACTTTTGCCCCCAATTGATTCAGGGCGACAGCCAGATTGACTGAAACGGTGGATTTGCCTACACCGCCTTTGCCGCTGGCTACGGCAATTATGTGTTTGATACCGGACAGACCGGCTTTGGAGTCGGATTCGGCGGCGGGGGAATTGTGTTGTGTCATTAGTATATCCTCAGGTGTGTCTTTTTGTTATCACCAGGTATCTTTGCGTGCGCGGCCATAAAGGCTTTACGCCTATCCGGCACACAAACTTAACAGTAGAAACACTATTAGAGCAATTTTGTTCGGAATGTCAACCGATTTTCGGGCGATGCCGGACTCTTGAGGTCAGGATCGTTCAGTGAAAACAACAGGGGTCGGGTGACTCCCCGTTTCAGGTTAACATCATGTTGGACAGACATCTAATTTTTTTGCTGACACGGTTTTTATATCCGTTTACATTGAAATCATAAACCAGTGGGGAGATTAGCAAGTGCTTGCTGGATTGAGAAAATACTTCCACTTCGAACGTCACCAGACGAATTTCCGCCGCGAGATAATCGCCGGGTTTACGACGTTCTTCACGATGTCGTATATAATAATCGTCAATCCGAAAATCCTTGAGGCAGCGGGAATACCGTTCGGGCCGTCGATGGTGGCTACGATTCTGGCAGCCTCGTTCGGTACGCTCGCTATGGGAGTTTATGCCCGGAGACCTTTTGCCATAGCGCCCTACATGGGGGAGAACGCTTTCATAGCATACACGGTCTGCGGGGTGCTCGGCTACAGCTGGCAGACAGCCCTGGGGGCCATTTTTATCGGCGGCGTGCTTTTCACGTTGATAAGTGCCTTGAGGATTCGAAGCTGGCTGGCTAACAGCATTCCGGACTCGTTGAAAGTTGCGTTTGCAGTCGGTATCGGTCTGTTTCTGGTGTTTATCGGCCTCAATGAAACCGGTATCGTTACGGTCGGTGTAATCGGTGCGCCGGTACACGTGGGAGAACTCAACACGGTAGCGGTGATTCTCGCGGTAGTCGGTTTTCTGCTGATGGGTGCTCTGCTTCTGCGAAAAATTACCGGTGCCTTGCTGATAGGTATTCTTGCTACAACAGTCCTCGCTTTCGTTTTCAAAGCCACAGAGATTCCGGAGCAACTGGTCAGCATGCCGCCATCGCTGGAACCGATCTTTCTCAAGCTCGATATCGCCGGCGCTTTTACGTGGGGCTTTTTCTCGGTGATCCTGACAGTGTTCGTTATGGATTTTGTCGATACCACCGGGACCCTTCTGGGTCTTTCGCTCAAGGCGGGGCTGCTCGATGAGAAAGGCAATCTTCCGGAGATAGAGAAGCCGATGATGTGCGACTCGACGGCCACCGTGGTGGGAGCGCTTCTTGGTACCAGCACGACCGGTACGTTTATCGAGTCCGCGGCCGGGATGGAGGCGGGCGGACGTACCGGGTTTACATCGGTGATAACGGCGCTGTTGTTTCTGCTGGGGTTGTTCTTTGCGCCTTTTTTGCAGACCGTGCCCGCCTGTGCTTATGGTCCGGCGTTGATTGTTGTCGGGTTCGTAATGATGACTACTATCGCGAAAATTGACCTCGGTGATCTTACCGATGCGATCCCGGCGTTTGCGGTTATTGTGCTGATGAGTTTTACATACAATCTCGGTATCGGTATTACCGCCGGGTTTGTTTTGTATCCGATAATGAAGATCTTTGCCGGACGCGTGCGTGAGGTAAATGCAGGGATGTGGATTTTGGGCGCGCTGTCGGCTTTGTTTTTTGTCTTTTATCCGTATTGACGGCTCAGAAACAATCCATGAGCATCACCAGAGTTGTGCACGCGGATGCGCTCATTGTCCTACCACAACAAAGGGTTATTTCGAGCAGAACGCGAAACAACATTTGCGCCTTCCCGTACAATTCTTATAGATCCACATGGAGGCAATCATGGAAACCAACGATAAAACCAAAATCGAACAAATAGCCCGCCTTCGAAAAGAGGCGCACGGCTATTATCTAAGAACATCGAAAGTCTATCGCGCCTTTCTCGACATGGAGAAAGCGACATACTCCGATGGCGCTCTGGATAAGAAGACCAAAGAACTAATCGCAATCGGCATCTCGGTCGTGATAAACTGCGAATCGTGCATGGAGTGGCACATCAAGCAAGCTCTCGACGATGGTGCTACATCGGCGCAGGTTATCGAGGCTATCGAGGTGGGGATGGAGATGGGTGGAGGCCCGGCTACGGCGCACGCGAGATTCGCCATGAACGTGCTGGAGCATTACGTTTAGACTTTGGCCAAAAACAATTCAGTCACACATATGTTCGCCAGCGCACAGGCAGCGTCCGAAGGCGGACACTAAGCGCTACGGGGCGTCACATAACATGTTGATAATTGGCGTGTTACTGTTCCGGCCCGATGTTTGCAAGTAACCTCCCATAGAAAATGATCGTATACTCTAGCGAGGAGGATCGCGCCGCATGTTTTCAAGCTATATAAAGTCAGCCCTGCGCAATATCGCCCGGCACAAGGGTTATTCCGCCATAAATATCTTCGGTCTGGCTATCGGTATCGCCAGCAGCGTGGCTGTTTTTCTGTGGGTATTGGATGAAACCGGCTACGACAAATTTCACACCAACGGGGATTCCATTTACCGGTGCAACCGGGAGGCGGTCTGGAACGACGAAACAAAATACGACGCCGTCATGTCAGCGCCGGTAGGACCGACTATCAAAGAACGTACACCGGGGATTCTCGAATACGTTCGGACCATGACGACTTTTTGGAAACTCAGCTATCAGGATGTCAACACCCTGGAATCGGGGATGTATGTTGACCCTTCGTTTCTGACAGTGTTTTCATTTCCACTTGTTAAAGGTGATTCCACGACGGCTCTATCGGTGCCGAACTCGATTGTGCTGACCGAAAAAACGGCCGTCAAACTGTTCGGCAGTCAGGATCCGATGGGACAGATACTGGAAAATGGTCTGGTCGTCACAGGCATTGCCCGGGATATTCCCGTCAACTCGTCGATAGAATTCGAATTCCTGATGCCCATAGCTTGGGCCGAGCAATTGGGTCGGCTTAAGACCGACACATGGTTCAATTTCTCTTACCAGACGTATTTCCTGATGAGTGAGAGTGCCGATGTTGCGCAAATTGGTCTGCAAATCAAAGATCTGTTCAAAGAACATGATTCGGAGACGAGTCTTCGGCTCCACTTACAGCCATTTAGTGACATTCACCTGGTTAGCCCCGGCGGCGGCGGAAAGATAGTCTATGTTTATGTTTTCACAGCCGTAGCGATTCTGCTGCTGGCTATTGCCTGCGTGAATTTCATGAATCTCGCCACGGCCCGCGCGGCACGAAGGATGAACGAGATTGGCGTTAGAAAGGCGGTGGGGGCAAGCAGGTCGGAACTCATCTGGCAGATAATGATCGAGTCATTGGTTCAGACGGTGGCGGCCACGGTGCTTGCCGTGTGTGCTCTTGAGGCCATTTTGCCCAGGCTCGAGGGTTTGTTCGGTAAGGTACTTGTTCTCCACTTCTCCACCGGTATTATTTTGGGCTTAATTGCGGTTACATTGGTTGTGGCTCTGGTGGCGGGAGTGTACCCGGCTTTCGTGCTGTCGTCCTTTCGACCGGCCACGGTGCTTAAGGGGAAGACCTCGGCCGGCGGGAATCCATCGATGAATCGCCTGCGCAAGGCGCTGGTGGTGTTTCAGTTCACGGTGTCGTCGGGTCTTATCTTCGGCGCTCTCGTAATCAATAGCCAGTTGAACTACATTGACAACAAAGAGCTTGGCGTCGAGAAGGACAACATCGTATGTATCCGCACGGAAGATCTCGCCGATGACTTCGCTACAATCAAAGCCGAGCTTCTTCAATATCCCGGCATTCTCGCTGTGACCGCCGTTATGGAACCGCCGGCGTGGTGCGGATGGTCATCGGTCGGTTTCGATTTTGACGGCAAACAGGAAGGGCACGATGTGCGCGCCGGATACGCATGGGTGGATCACGATTATGTGGATCTGTTCGGCCTTGAGATTATCGAAGGAAGAAACTTCTCGCGTCAGTACGCGACCGATGAGTCCGAAGCATGCCTTATCAACGAGACAGCCGCCAGAGCCATGCAGATGGACTCACCTGTTGGAAAATCTGTAGGTCTGTACAATCGAACCGGAAAGATAGTGGGCGTAGTCAAAGACTTTCATTTCTCGTCTTTGCACGATGAAATCATGCCTCTGATAATCGCCATAGACAACTCCCTCTACGAGTATGTGTGTATTAAGCTGGCTCCCGATGACATCGCGGGGAGTCTGGCCTTTATAGAGCAGAAGTGGCAGACTTTCCGGTTCGGCGAAGATTTCAGCTACCGCTTTTTCGATGACCTGCTCGGCCGCGATTATCGAGCCGATGCACAAACCGGCAAAATCATCCTGACCTTCACGCTGATAACGGTACTGGTTGCCTGCCTCGGATTGTTCGGATTGGCTGCTTACAGCGCCGAACGACGCACCAAGGAGATGAGTATTCGCAAGGTGCTGGGAGCAACGGATGCGGGCTTGATCGGGCTGCTTACCAAAGAGTTCGTTTTGCTGGTGATATTGGGTAATATCATTGTGGCGCCGCTGGCTTACTATGTTGCCTATCGCTGGCTGGAGAGCTTTGCCTATCGAATCGCTCTGAGCTGGCAGGTTTTCGCTCTGTCGAGCGCGCTGGCCATATTGATTGCGCTTGCCACGGTTTGCTACCAGGCAATCCGGGCCGCACGGTCCAACCCGGTCGATGCTCTCAAATACGAGTAATGACTGTTGGCAGGGGGAGTACTGTGGAAATAATAAGAAAAATACTTTTGATTCTTATACTGGCGGCACTGGTGCTGGTGTCGCCATCCGTTCGGATTGAATCATTCGCAGGTTATATCTTCACGTGCAGTTGGACAGTGGTTGGACTTCTAATCTGCTGGGCCTTTATTCTCTTCGGGTAGACCGAAAAACAACCCCCCGGGGACTCTTGCCCGACCGAAAGGATTTGTCTGAGTCCCCGTACGGAGTATTTAGTCCTTTTCAATCAATCACTTAGGCTTGTCTCAAATCGATTCCTATAGCGGGAACAAGACTGCAATGGTCTTGTTTTATAAGCAACGCAATCAAACAATCATATTCCGGGCGGAAACTGATTATCAAGGAGAACAAAGTGGCAACAAAGAAAATCATCGCAGTAGTGGGGGCCACTGGTGCGCAGGGCAATGGATTGGTCCGCGCGATCATGGCCGATAAGAACGGTGAATACACCGTCCGCGCCATCACCCGCAATGCCAATTCCGACAAAGCAAAAGAACTGGCCAAAATGGGCGCCGAGGTGGTCCAGGCCGATGTTAACGATGTTGAGAGTCTCAAGAGAGCGTTCAAAGGGGCGCACGGAGCCTATCTGGTGACGTTCTACTGGGAGCACATGAACCCGGAAACAGAAAAGACGCAGGCCAGAAATCTGGCAACAGCGGCCAAACACGCCAACGTGCGGCACGTCATCTGGTCGACACTCGAAGACACCCGCAAATGGATTCCGGTAACGGACAACCGCATGCCAACCCTGATGGAAAATTACAAGGTGCCGCATTTCGATGCTAAAGGCGAGGCTGATCGCATTTTCAGTGAACTCGGTGTGCCGACCACGTTTCTGCTGACATCGTTCTACTGGGATAATTTCATCACTTTCGGGATGGGTCCGAAGAAGACTCCCGATGGTAAACTGGCTTTAACGCTCCCGCTGGGTGACCACAAGATGCCGGCGATTGCGGCCGAGGATATCGGCAAGTGCGCTTACGGCATTTTCAAGCAGGGGACGCACTATATCGGCAAGACAGTTGGTATTTCCGGTGAACATCTGACCGGCAACCAGATTGCCCGGGCGCTATCGACCGCGCTTGGCAAAGATGTTTTCTACAACTCGGTGACGCCGGAAACGTATCGCGGTTTTGGATTCCCCGGCGCTGATGATCTGGGCAACATGTTCCAGTTCTGGCAGGAGTGCGAAAACGACTACTGCGGGGCGCGGGATCCCAAAGTAGCGAAGACGCTCAACCCGACGATGCAGACTCTGGATACGTGGCTTGCCAGGAACAAGACGCGGATTCCGATAGAGTAGTTGGCGTTAGTATGATTTTAGGCAGGAACATGTTTCGGCGTGTTCCTGCTTTTTTATCTGCATGCGGAATCTGTCTTTGATTGTCCATTTTGCGATTGACTGGCTGGGTGTTGTGTTATATTTTAGGGGAGATGCGGGAGGGGCAATTGCATTCCCCCGGCATCATGGGAGAATCCATTTGTACATGAGGGAGAGGACCAATGTCTGAATTCAGAAATGTATCGCTTATAGCCCTGCTGACGCTTCTGGTTGTTGGTTTGGCTTCCTGCGGAGACGATGATAACCCGACAAATTCGTCACCTGTAGAGCAGATGTCAGCCAAATGGTGGCTGGTATCTGCCGAATTATCCTTAAAGAACGCGTACGGTATCTGGGGAACCGACCCCGACAATGTGTATTTGGCCGTGGAGAATTACGTTATTCGCTGCCACAATGGAAGGTGGCGAACCATATTTGAGTATCCAGAAAATTTAGGGGAGCACCCCCGCATGTTTCGTGACATTTGGGGATACTCAGAGGATTCGTGCGTCGTGGTTGGTAGTAACGGGCTTGTCATGTTCTATAGAGGCGGGTTTGTTGATACGGTCGTGCTTGATCCAAACACAACACTTCGGGCAGTCTACGGTTCGGCTGGCGACAACATCTACGTCTACGGTAACGACCTCACGAACGACTTCACGAGTAGAGGAATTCTCTATCACTACGACGGAACTGGCTGGAGGGACGTTTCCTTTAAGGATACTCTCAGCGTTGACGGTATCTGGGTGTCGCCGGGTGGTATTCCCTTTGTTTTGCTACCCTCCACCGGGGTATGGAGTATGCGCGATACAGGCTGGTACAATTTTCAGGCAATACCCGGAGTCTGGTTGGGTGGCTCCGGAATAACCGGTCGAGGTGAAGATGAACTTTTCGTGGGAGGTCTGTACGATACGATCTGGCATTATCGTGATTCGGCTTGGGTTGAGGAAGTAGCGATTAACAAGATCGTTGGCTTGAGATGTAATGTTGACGAGAGTGTCCTGGGTTTCTGCTATAGCGGTGATGCTGTTGTGAAGACGAGCGAACAGTGGGTCGGCATCCCCGCCGATGAATCGTTCGTTCCGTATTTTGGAGTGTATGATGGCTGGGCCAGTAGTATCAACGATGTATGGATAGGTGCCGGAAGGGGGCAACTGCTTCGATACGACGGGGCGGATTGGCTGAACGGGTGGGGCGAGGCAATTGCCACACATACACTCTTTGATGTCTTCGCGCTTGACAGATCGAACATCTTTATTGCCGGATCCAATGGCAAGGTGATTCGCAAAACGCCGGGCCGATGGATCGTAGACGATCTGGGAACCACCGCCGCTATCAGTGCGGTCTGGGGGCGTGGTCCGTCCGATGTATACGCGGTGAGTGCCGGTGGAGTGGTGTACAGGTTTGACGGTTCAACCTGGAGTGCACAGTATTCGGTACAGGGTGTCAAATTCAATGACGTCGTAGGAACATCATCTAACGAAATTTGGGCCGTCGGTTATCATGAACTGGAAAACTGGGCAATGGTGGCACACTGGGACGGCATCGGCTGGACACAACTTTTCGACACGCTGTTGATGCATCCTTCGTGCGCGTGTGAGACCGATGACGGCGAGATTTACATCTTTTCCGATAATGGCTATCTCTGGCGATCTGCTGACGGATGGCAATTTGTAGCCAATTCTCCAGCGATACATAGCGCATGCGAGATGGATGATATGATTTGGGGCGTGGGGGACACAAGCGTGTATTCCTTCGACGGTGTTACTTGGACCGCACACTACACCTATGAAGATGCAACTCTTGGTCCTAAAGCTGTATGGGCGTCGCCTGAACAGCATCTATTTGTGGCTGGGGGAAGGCCGAGGATACTTGAATATGACGGGGAGGTATGGTCACAGGTTCGCAAGGTTGACTTTGCATACTTAACGTCAATATACGGGATTTCAGCGACTGATATCTGGGCGGTTGGAGAGCTTGGAGTAATTCTGCGCTACTCAGAGTAGTGTATCGAGAGCAAATTCGTGACCAGTGGTGCGAGTTAGAGCCCGAGCGTTCGAGCCGAATCTTACTTACCGAGTGTTTTTCTGTAGGCCAGAATCTTGCGGAGGTGCGTGCGGTTGTGGTCAACCGTTATCTGGCGAACCCATTTCGGTAGCGCCCTGCGTTTCTTGCCGGCAACCGGTGCTGCTATTGAAGACACTTCGGATACAAGGGCATCGTGAGTAGCGTCAAACATCTCGATGACTTTCTTTGCCGATAGATGTTTCATGCTGTTGATCCAGAATTCATTGAAGCGCAGGATGCCTTTGTGGTCCTTCACGTAGGCCCAGTCAATCTTGTGTCCGGCTCGCCAGATGGCCAGCTCTTTGAGGACCTCGCCCTCCCACATGGCGATGTGGAGCAAGACATCGCGGACTGACCAATCACCCATCGTGCTTTTTCGATCAAGTTCCTTGACGGTCAGGCCATCGATAGCGCTGTGCATATCCTGTTGCACTTTCTTAAGATCATCTACTAACGACATCTACCCTCCTTCTGTGCCGTATGTTAGATACGTTTCATCTGCTTCAGAAAACGCCCTCGTTGTACAAGGCCCAAATCAGCATCACCACAAATAGAACGATGAAAATGAGCCGGACGGGACGGAAGTCGGATTCCGAGTACGACCGTTTCTTTGCGTTATTAAATATCCACCGAATGGCCACAACGCACAGTACCAAACTGATCAGAATGCCAATCAGTTTGAGAGCAGTGAATATTCCCATACGCATCGAAATCAGAGGCCGTTGCTCAAGCCGAGTCCCACGATTAAAACGATACCTGCTATGACAGCGCCCGCCGTAACCGCCCCAACTCCACCCGGTTTAGAACTCAGGGTCATCCCGGTATACCACAATCGCTCGGTTCCAGTGACTGTTACGGGGCCCGACATCGTGACAAATTGTCTCTCAAAATGAAGGCGTTCGTGCATCACGGTGACTGCTATCCAATTTACCGGGGCATACGAGAGGCTAAATGTAGCTCCGGCCGGAAACTTCCCCCCGGATTCCTTCTTGGCCGCGACAATGCCGGCGCCAAAATCTACGTTGGAGTGTCTATCCAGCCAGTGTTTGTACCGTCCCTTGATGCCCAGTCGCCATTGGTCCGGATCGGCACCAAAGTGAGCAGTTACTCCGAGTGTACTCCGATGATTCAGGTTGAACATCGGTCCGAACTCCACTGCGGCGAAGATGGGATCCCGATTACTCTGAGTGACAACTCCCGGCCACTCGTAGGTCGGGTAGGTGGGGTCGCTCAGCAGGTACATGACATGCAGATCCGTGGCAAAGAACATGGCGCACGCAGGCCGGGGCGCGGACCAAAAGCATGTCCGGCAACTATCCGAGGTGTTGCTGGACGAGTTCGTCTCCGGATCTGCATTTGCCCCGGCATGCCCGGTGCCAATACAAACCAGAGCCAGGAATAAAATGGTCGCTCTACTCATAGTTTATCCTCCCTTGTTACTTCTGATTCTGACAAACTAACTACCGAGCTTCCTCAATTTCTTATACAAATGTGAGCGCTCAAGGCCGAGTTCCCGTGCGGTCTGAGTAACATTGCCGCCGTTGCGCGCCAATGCTGCCTTGATGAAATCCATCTCATACTTCGACACAGCTTCCTTGAGGCCTTGCGGTGTAGATGATAACGAACGAGGAAGAAGCGCCTCGATATCCGATGGCTTCACGATATCCGTATCGCAATAGATGTTGACGCGCTCCATCAGGTTCTTAAGCTCACGCACATTACCGGGGAAATCCATCGCTGTCAGAAGCTGCTCTGCTTCCGGTGTGAGGGTTTTCATTCGCGTCTTGGTCTCGGCAGCGAAAAGCTCTAAAAAATATTCAGCGATGAGGATGATATCCTCGCGGCGTTCGCGAAGGGGTGGGAGTTTGAACTGGACGGTGTTGATTCGATACAATAGATCCTGCCGGAAGGATTTGTCCGCGACCATCCTCAACAAATCACGATTCGAAGCGGCGATTATATTGCACTCGACTGTTACAGGTTTTTCCTGTCCGACCGGTGTGACCTGTTTGGTTTCTATCACCCGAAGAATCTTGGCCTGTGCCGCGGCGGGCATCTCGCTGATTTCATCGAGGAAGATCGACCCGCCGTTGGCCTCGATAAACTTTCCCTTGCGCGCCTTTACGGCTCCGGTGAATGCACCCGCGCCGTGGCCGAACAGCTCGGATTCGACCAGTTCCGATGGCAGCGCGGCGCAGTTGACGGCTACAAAAGGACCATCGGCGTACCGGCTGCGCTGATGTATCATGTGTGCGATGAGTTCCTTGCCGGTACCGTTCTCACCGGTAATCAAAAAACGGGTGGCCTTTGGCGCCGAGCGATGGACCTCGTTTATGAGTCTGAGTATCGGTTCGGAGCGACCGATGAAGCTGCCATAGACGGCCGACGTCAGGCGGTCTTTTTCTGAAATAAGGCTGGTCGTGCGGGTGGCGTTGTCGATTGTTATCAAAACCCGGTCGAGCGAGATGGGCTTTTCGATAAAGTCATAAGCACCGAGCCGGATGGCCTTAACTGCCGTGTCGATATCGCTGTGGCCGGAGATCATGACGACTATCTGACGGCTGTCGCGCGCAAGGATCTCTTCCAACAGGTCCAGACCGTTACCGTCGGGAAGCATGACATCGAGAAAGATCAGATCAAATCCCGCCTGCACGAACTGACGTCCCTGCGAAAGGTTTTCGGACGTGACTATCTCGTGTTCGCGCCGTTCAAGGGCGGATTTCAGGGAGGACCGGATTTTGTCTTCATCGTCTATGATCAGTATGCGCGCCATGTATGTCTTTCAGCTTTGAACGATGTGTCAGGTCACATCCCGTCTTCGACTGGACAGGACCTGACACAACAAATATCCTTTTCATTGCGGCAGGTGTATGCGCACGCCGCCGCCTTCCTCGGGTCGGTTGTAAAGCTCCATCGTGCCGCCGTGGTCGTGGACAATCCGGTGGCATATCACGAGGCCCAGTCCGGAGCCGTCCTTCTTTGTCGTTACGTATGGTTCGAAACTGTTTCTGAGTTTATCCGGCGGAAAACCCGGGCCGGTGTCTTCGACCAGAATTTCGAGTTGACCACCTATATCGCTGATGCCGATTGCCACGGCGGCGAAATCGTCGGATTCGAAGCCGTTCTTCACCAGATTGATGAGCACCTGCTTGATAGCCTCCGGGTCGAACGTAAAACTGTTTCGGCCACTGGCGTTCACGATACGAAGTTTCTTAGCTTCTATCTCGTGCTTGAACAGCGCTGCGATACTTTCGATAAACATGGTGGAGTCAACGCTGGTGATTTCGGGCGTTTTCATGCGAGCGAAACCAACGAACTGATCGAGCAGCTTAATCAGTCGATCAAGTTCACTTTTTATGGTGTCGGTTGTCTCGACCAGAGTTTTGTCGAAATTGGGCAATCCTTCGGTATAGGAGCGGCGAAGGTCATCGACACTGATTGAAATCGGAGTAAGCGGATTCTTGACTTCGTGAGCAATCTTTCGTCCGACGGTTTGCCATGCGGCGATCTTCTCGGTTGTTGCCAGACGCTTTTGTACTTCGCGAAGGCGCACCATCATGTCGCTGAACGAATCGGCCAGTTGCGAGAACTCGCCTTCTTCGTAGGCCATCACGGGTGAGGAGAAATCGCCTGCTGGCAACTCTCGATGTTGCCGAGACGAGATTGTCTATCTCGCGTTTGGCTCGTCTTGTTATGTAGATGCCGAGCAACTGGGCCACAATAAGAGCAATTAGCCCCACGAGGCCGGTAACGCGAATGAGGTCGCGAAAGATCGGTTTGTCATTGCCGGTGGTAAAAGTGGCCACCATGTAGAAATCGGACTTCGGTCCTCCGGCAATCAGCGCCTGGTAAATTTCATCGATTCTGTAAACGGTCCGCGGTTCCATGGATTCAAAGCGGGTGCGGCTGGTGTCGGCGAAATAGATGTCAACATCGGCGTCGAGAAGCAAGGCGAGGCTCTGCCGGAAATTGCCCTGAATATATTTGCCGGTGTACAGATAGAGGCCCGGTCCCAGCGGCTTCATAAATGTAAAAGCGGCATGGGCGCCGTTGATATCGTACTCCACTGTCTCTACATTGCGAAGGGAATCAGACAGTCCGGCGGTGAGACCGGGATGAACCGGTTGCCCCACGAGTCCGGGACGGTTGTAGGTGGCGAGGACATTGAAGTTCGAATCGGTGATTTCGAGGAAATCCATCCCGTAAGGCCGTGGGTCGAGCTGTGACCTGGCCACACGTCCCGACCGGAGGTTGACAACCGCCTTTTGAAATTCCGATGACGCCAGCATCTGCTCGACCATCGAGCGCATCTCCTGCCGGAAGGAGTCGTCGAATCCGTTGAACCTTTCGACATTTTCATGAATCCGTCGCTGGTCCATCGATTCCAGTTGTCCGACTGAATGGAAATAGACTACGGCCATCACCGCCAGGCAGGGTAGCACGGCTACGGTGACGAGATACATTCTTATTTTTCCGGTGAAGCTCACGGGGCGACTCCCGCGGCCGATGATGGCAGTCGCAATTTGGTCAACGCGTCAAGATTGGGGTAGCCGCTTTCGTCAAAACCGGCGCCGATCAGTTCCGTGCCGGGTGAGAAATGGATGGTCGGTCTGAACAGAGGGAAGACGCCAAGGTCCTGTTGCAGACTCCGGTCGGCCAGCCGGCTGAAATAAAAGCGGGTCGAGGCATCATCGGCGGAGCGGGAGTTCTGAACATAGTTGGCTATGATGGTCATGGTTTCTCTCTGAGCATCGGTCTTCGGTTCGTGGGTGCTGAGCAGACCGAGAATGTACCAGAGGCTTATCGCGGGGTCATCCCAGACAATCGGTACGAATGTCAGCAGGAGGTCGGCGTCGGAATCGCCCGGTTTGATCTCTACCTGTATTTTGTCACGCGAGAGAACATCGGCGAACAGTTCGGCGACTTTTTGAAGTCGGGCATTGAGCACGCCGATCGTTATTTTCTTCGGACGATTTTTGGTCTTTGTCAAAAGTTGTCTGCCCGTCTCCGGGTCGTACTCGTACGATCTGGGGGAGACGCCGTTCACGGCATAAAGCCGGTGAATCGGAGTGGGAGCTTTGCCGCCGAAGACGGCCGGCCACATGATGCGGACATCGAATCGGTAATACAGCGATGTCGCCGGGTAGGCATCGCTGTTGGCCTCTTTTGATAGATTCGGTACCAGGGCTGCAAAGAACGGCGCCTCGTGGGCAACGACTTTATCGGCTCGACAGAACGGCTCTGTGAACGGTTCCACGGATATAACGCCGCTGCAGTTTTGACCCGCCAGATCGCCGGCAAGAATATAGTCATCGGCAGGCTGAAGCAGGGCCGGGTTGCCTCGCCCTGTCATCAATGGATCCTTACCTGACTTCAAAACAAGGGCGCCGCTGCTATCCACAACCGGCATGGTTAGTTCGGAGGGATCCAGGTCGCGGCAGCAGAGAACGATAGTCGAAGACGTGTCTATGTCGGCGGTTTCGATAATGGCGTGGAGCTTCTCGATCTCGGTAGTGTCGGCAAAATTGAACGTGGGGGCGCTGTAGCTGATGCCGAGAAAGGCTTTCTCTATGCGCCCGGAGTAGAGGGAATCTTCGCCGTGATAAATCGTGAAGCGACAACCGGGAAAGACCAACTGCTCGTCCCCGACGTCAAAATAGACGCGGTCAAATTTGTATTGTAGAATCTCGCTTTCAAGCTGGCCGGCATTTGCGGCGGATGGCCACATCGCCAGGCCGAATACGATTATCAGATAGAGCTTATAACGGAAAGACATTGTTACCTCCACCGGTTTATACAAATAATCCGGACTTTTGTCCAAAAAACAAGGAAAATTTGACACAGTTGTGTGTCAAATATGCCACTCTATGCTGGTTGTATATCAACGGCTTGCGAAGTTCATCTATTCAACCATGTGTCAAATATGACACGACTTTGTATTTAGCGGCTGCCTATAATTCGCTTAAGTGGCGGTGTAACAACGCATTGTGATTCCGGCATCTCCTTTGATAGGTAATTAGTCAGAACCTAACTTAAATCGGAAGGAGAAAGTCATGAGAAGCAAGGTATTTTTAACAGTCGCCGCCGTTGCGCGTTGCAGCGGTCGCCCTCTTTTTTGTGGGCTGCGGTTCAAGCGACGAGCCGGTTAGAACCAGCGTTGTTGATGAGATAGTTGATAGCATTTCCGCCACGGTTTCCAAGAATATTAATGAGGCGGCCCGGCCGAACACCACTCCAATGGAAGCTCAGGCAAACATCGGGCCGGTCAAATTGATCAATGAAATCGGGAGCTTGAAGCTGGTCGGTTCGAAGTTGTACGGTGTTTTCGATGGTGGCGTGGTCGCTTACGATATCGAAAACAAAACCTACCAGGTCATAGCATCTGGTGAGAAACTTCGCGCGGTTGAATCTCACGATGGCAAGGTCTATGTGGGCGGTGATAATCTTTACACGGTCAAAGATTCGGTCCTTGAGCGGGTCGATGGCGAGTTTGGTGTTATCACGAGTCTTTACAGTTATGGTTACCGCTTGATGATCGGTACTGAGAGCGGTTTGCACTCCACCGGTATTTTCGGTAACGAACTGGTGTTCGACGATGTTTCCGTCTCAGCGATTGCGGCTGACGAAACCGGGCTCTGGGTCGGTACCAGGGGAGAGGGGCTGTATCGCTGGGACGGTGAGGAAATTCGCAAGCGTTTCCTCAGCCGTGACACATCGCTTTTCGACTATGTTAACACTCTCGCTTTCAGCCACAACCATCTCTATATGGGCACCGACAACGGCTTCCATATCTACGACGGCGGCCAGTGGCAGACCCTGACCACAGTCAACGACCTTCCGTCGGACAACGTGACGTCGATAGACGCCGGTGGCTGGGTGGTGTATGTCGGTACTGACTGTGGGGTGGTGTCGTATTTCGATGGAGAGATTATCCCCATCAACAAATTGAACGAAACCGGTGTCAGGGCGATTGCGGTCGATGGGCGGAAGATTTTCGCCGCGACCGATTACGAGGGGATACTGATGAAAACCGGCAATGTCGTCAAGACTGTGGTTCCTTCGGACAACGGCATGAATTTCGATGTTCTCAGTCTCCTTGAATGACCCTTATCATACGTCATGCTTCACAACAGAAAGCCCCCGAAGCAATTCTTCGGGGGCATTTTTCTGGTTTCTCTTGAGCCGCACTATTTCAAAAGCAGCATCTTTTTGCTCTCAGAGCGATCACCCACCTGCAGGCGGTAGAGATACAGTCCGGTTGCCACCGGTTTGCCGGCATCGTTGGCGCCGTCCCACGTTACATACCTGACCCCTGCTGTTTGATACTCATCAACCAGCGTCCGCACTTTCTGTCCCAACAGATTGAATATGGTCAGTTTCACATTGGACGCGGCGGGCAGCTCATACTCAATGCGGGTGTCCGGGTTGAACGGATTGGGATAGTTCTGGTGCAAAACGAAGGAACCGGGCAAATCGCTGAGGTTCTGATTGTTCTCTATGCCGGTTGACTCGGAGGTGACATCATCGAGTGCCTGTCTCAAAGCAGCAATTGCTGCGCTTCGGTCGAATGCCGACAGGGGTATGTCAAAATAGACATAGCGGTAATCATCACCGAGATAGCGCCAGGCTACCGGCCTGCCTTCCTGGGGTATTTGGTTGTCCCTTGAATCATAGGTATAGATTACCTCAGCGTCATCGGAGGTAAGCTCAACAAAAGTGGCGCACGAAATGCCGGAAACATCGGTGTAGGTAAAAAATTCGTTGCCCGATGAATGCTGAATGGTAGCTATGGAGTCCCAGGGCAGGTAGGGATAATCAGCAATGGCGTTGTGGGCGCCTATAAGGTCCGAAACCAGTGTGTCGGGCAATGCTTCAAATGTGGGGGTAAGGGTCCGGTTCTCAATGTGAAAGATATTGTGATAGGCGTTATCCCATGGCAGAGTATTGGCCATATAGTCGAGGGTGTCATAACCGCCCTTATTTCCCCAGCGTCCGAAAACAACGAGCCGTCCACCCATCGATACGTAATAAGCCAGGGTATCCAAGATACCGTTCCAGACGGGGCTGAGCCCGATATCGTCATATTTTCCCGCTTCGGCTGCCACAATCATGATGCCGTAGTCGATCATGTCTATCAGATCGAGTTGTTCCGAAGCATTGGGATCGGTGGTGGCAGCGGTATCCGAGTAGTAGTCGAAATTGAGTCCTTCAAGCGCTTCGTGCAGAAACTGGTTGGTCAGGCTTTCATCGGCATAGTCAAGAGCATGGCGGCAGGTGCGGTTCACGGCCAGGATTCTGTTTTCCTCGAGTAACCCGGCCCGTGCTGTCGAATGGACGAGCCCGGTGGTGTCTGAGATGTTGCCGTCGAAGTCGGAGGTTGCCACGACGTACGTGTGAAAGTCGAGGCCGATAGCGGGGTCGTCATCGATATAGAGAGTATCGTAAGCCACACCGGCACTGTCGCCGTCGCGATATACGATATAATGATCAAGATCCAGTTCCCTGATAGTGCGCTCCCACGTAACACGAATGGCCTGCTTGAGGGGCATGGCCAGAATGTTTTCAGGGGCGTCGGGGATTGTGCTGGGGGTGACGGTGATTTCACCGTAGTATGGCACCGATGTAAGACCGTCATCATCAACCGCCTGAACGTAGACAGCGTACTCTGCGCCCTCGGTCAGACCCTCCACGGTTGCGCTGAAGTTGCCGGGAACAATATCAACGTACTGGTTGCCGGATTGGCCATCGGTGCGGTAGTATCCGACGCGATAATGGTTGAGATTGAAACATTCGATAGGATCCCATTGAACAACCACTGACTGGCCATCGCCAACCTGCACGAGTGATTTTATTTTGGTGGGTTCGGGTCCCTGGCTGGCAACAAAGACGGTTGCGAGCGAAGTCTGTACCATGCGGGTCATGTAGTCAACGCTGATATAGTCTATGCTATCACGGGCGGAGTGGTAGTAGTCGGAGAAATCCTCTTCGATACAAAAACAGACGTCATAGCCGTTCTGCTGAAAAGGGTAGTGGTCGGAGCGGGCGCTACCGCCGGAAAAAACTCCGGTGAGGCCGACATAAGTTTGCCCGAGGTCGTTCCACAACTGGGCGTAGGCATCCTCCGGTCCATAATGAACAGTAGCGTACTGATCATTTTTCCAATCGCCGATCATATCCATATCCTGCATGAACAGGATCCGGTCGCCGTTGGCGGATGCCGTCGAGGCAAAGTGTTCCGACCCGTTCAACCCGGCTTCTTCGGAGTCGAAGGCGATGAAGATCAATGTTATTGGCGATTCGAGGTCTTTGAAGACACGGGCGATTTCGAGCACGCCGGCTGTACCGGAGCCGTTGTCATCGGCGCCGGGTGAGGCCGGGACGGCATCGAAATGACCGCCAATCACGACCTGTCTTTCGGGGTAAACAGTCCCCGGCTTGTAGGCGACTACGTTGTAACCGCCAGCGTAATCTTGAGTGAAGGTATCGATAACTACGGAGTCGTAACCGAACTCTTGAAATTTATCGAAAATCCAGTCCCTGGCCGCAAGATTGTTAGCCGTGCCGACCCAGCGGTAGGGATATGATTGCAGGGCGGCGACGTAAGAATACAGTGAGTCGGGGCATACTTTGTCTATGAGCGTGTCGAGATCGGCTACAGCGGTAACCGCGCAAGAGGGCGCTCTGTGAGACGGATAGTATTCGATAGTGAGTCTATCGTTTTTAAGCGGAACAAGTCCGGTTGGCTCGCCGGCTGCGGCTTTCGCGATCGCGCCCACCTGTAGCAGACGGATTCCCTGCTTTTCATATAGGGTTCTGTACTGCCTGCTGTTTATGTCATCGAAACGGCTGTCAAGGGCAAGCTCTTCTTTATTGATCGAAGAAGCGAGAAGTTGGTAATTGAGATCTGATTGTCTTAGCCGGGCGGAGGCATTTTCATCCGCAAGGACAAGATAGCCGCCTTCTATCCATATGAGTGGTTCGACGCCGGTATTTTTCAGGGTTTGCGCATCGGCCGGGCCGGTGAGTTTGACCTCGTAGAGATCTCCGGCGCTTGCCGGGGCCGACATCGTCAACAGAACAGCGAGAATTAACAATCCGTGTTTCATAAGTCGTTCTCCCAAAATTGTTGTTTGGTGCTCCGCTGGAGACGACTTGGGACGCCGCGCATGGCATTCAGGGTCTGATAGTGGTCCTCGCTATTTATTTCACCAGTAACATTTTTTTCGATTGAGTGAATTCACCTGCCTGCATCTGATACAGGTAAATACCGGTGGCGACTGTAGCTCCACGCTCGTCGGAGCCGTCCCACGATACGGTGTAATTACCGGCGGCCTTAGGTTCATTCACCAGTGTCCTTACTTTTTGTCCAAGAATATTATATATATCCAGTCTCACGTGCGCCCGCTGTGGCAACGAATATACTATCTGCGTGACAGGGTTGAACGGATTCGGATAGTTTTGTGAAAGCAGGTACGATCCGGGGACAGCACCGGGCCCGGTGATTTCTTCCACCGCGGTTGAGCCTGTTCGCACATCGGCAATCGCCTGCCGCAAAACTGTCACGGCGGTGGCTCTATCAAAAGCAGAAAGCGGAATATCGAAATACACATACCGGTAATCATCGCCAAGATAACGCCAGGCCACCGGCTTACCTTCGTCTTCGATATTGTCGTCACGTGAATCATAGGTGTAGATTACTTCAGCGTCGTCCGACGTCAGGTTTACGTAGGTGGCGCAGGAGATACCGGTAATATCGGTATACGGATAATAGTCGTTACCGTTCGAATGGGTTAGAGTCGCCAGCGAGTCCCAGACCAGATCGGGGTAGTCCTGGTGTTCGCTGTGGGCACCGATCAGATCGGAGACAAGGGTTGACGAGTCGTCGGCTCTGTGGTGGGTGTGAGCACCCTGCTGTCGATGTGGAACAGATCGTGATAGGCGTTGTCGATACAAGGTATGTGTTGGCCATGTAGTCAGTGGTGTCCAGTACCGTCTTGTTTCCCCATCGTCCGAAGAGGATAATCTTGCCACCCAGCGAGATGTAGTGGGCGAGAGTATCAAGGATACCGTTCGAAGTCGGATTGAGACCGACATCGTCATACTTTCCGGTTTCGGCGCGACAATCAGTACTTCGTAGCCAACCATGTCGACCAGGTCGAGTTGAACGGGTCCATAAGTATCGGTTGTGGCAGCAGTGTCTGAGTAGTAATCGAAATCATAGCCCTGAAGGGCCTCAAGCAGGAAATCCGTTGTCAGGGATTCATCGGCATAGTCGAGGGTATGCCGGACGGTTCGATTTATGGCAAGAATGCGACCTTCATCGAGAGTGGCCGCCCGGGTTGTGAAAGGCGTTAAGCTGAGCGGGTCGGTTGTGTTGCCATCAGCGTCGACCGCAGCTACTGTATACGCGTGGAAGTCGTCACTGAGCGTAGCATCATCGTCCACAAAGATCGTGTCGTACGTGTCTGTGACGACCTGTCCATCGTTGTAAACCCTGAAATGATCGAAATCCAACTCCGGGTCGGAATACTGCCACGTGACCCGAATGGCTTCTAAAAGAGGCATAGCCAGTATATTCGACGGTGCATGGGGGAGCAGATGCGGGGTGAAATATGATTCGTAGCTGCCGAGCGCAGTCCGGCCTTCAGAATCATAGGCATCGATATAAAACAGGTGTTGCTAGACCATCGGTAAGACCGGTCACAGTGCCTGTCGTGTCTGATGGAGAAAGTTGCACAGAATCTATCAGAGACGGATTGCTGACAGGGTAATAGTAGAGGGTCAGGTGGTCCAGTGCAGCGGCATCGAGCGGCAGCCAGTGCACCACGGCTGAGGCTCCATCCCCCGGATCTTCAAAAGCGATAATTGTGACCGGTGGGGGGTAGTGAGCGACAGTGTAGGTGGTTGCCAGCGATGCCTGCACTATCCGTGTTGCGTAATCGAAGTTTATGTAGTCGATACTGTCAGTGGCTTCATGGTAGTAAGGATTCGCCCCGAAGTTCCATTCGATGCAGAAGCAGACATCGTATCCATTGCGCTGAAATGAGTAGTGGTCGGACCGGGTACTTATTCCGGAAAGGACGCCGCTTATGCCGCAGTATGCTTGACCAAGTTGGTCCCACAAGACGGCATAGGCATCTTCAGCGCCATAGTATAGAGAAGCCTGGTCATAACCCTGGTAGTAACCAAGCATATCCATATTTTGCATGAAGACAATCTGCTCGTTGGTAGCCAGGGCCCTGTCGGCGTAATAGTCGGAACCATATAGACCGATCTCTTCGGCGTCGAACGTTGCGAAGACGAATGTGGTTGGGGTTTCGACATCTTTGAGTACCCGGGCGATTTCCAGTACGCCGGCTGCACCGGTGCCGTTGTCGTCGGCTCCCGGCGAGGCAGTCACAGCGTCAAAATGTCCGCCGACGACAATATGCTGGTCAGGATACGTCGTCCCGATTTTGTAGGCAACTACGTTGTAGCCAACATAGAAGTACGGCGTGAAGGTATCAACAACAACGGAATCATATCCGAACTCGATGAATTTGTCGTAGATCCATTCCCGGGCCAGGCGATTGTTCTCCGTCCCCACCGAACGAAAGGGGAAGCCCTGGAGAGCGGCGACATACGAGTAAAGGGAGTCGGAGTTGACCGAGTCGATTACATCCTGAAGGTTATCAGGCAACTGAACGGTAAGGCTGGTTGTCTGGGAAGACGGCGTGTATTCAATAGTCAGGTTCTGGTTTTGAATTTCAATCAGGCCGTATTGTCCATCTGCGGCAGCCTTCGCTATGCCATCGACCCGAAGCAGCCGCACGCCTTCCTGCTCGAACAGCACTTTATATCGACGGGCATTGTCATTATTAAGCAGGCCATCGAAGGCCATTTGGTCTTTGGAGACACCCGAGGCAATCAGAGTGAAGTCAAGCGAGGTGTTTTTCAGTTTCTCTGCGGCATTTTCGTTGGCCAGTACCAGGTAACCATCGCTGAGGCGTGTCAACGGCTCAACGCCAGTATTTTTCAGGTCGTAAGCCTGCGATGCACTGGAGATTGCTACTTTGTACAAGTCGTCAGGGAGTGCTGTGCTCGAAAGTGTCAATATTATGGCAAGGGTTATCAGTCCTCTTTTCATCGAAGTCACTCCTAATTCGATAAGTGCTGTTTGTTCTGTATATACAATATATACTAATTACGCTAAATGTGGGCGAAATTCGTGTCCGGATTACTTCAGAAGCAGCATCTTCTTCGCATCCGAATGTTGCCCGGCGTCCATTTTGTACAGATAAATGCCGGTAGCAACCATAACACCGTTGTTGCTGGTTCCGTTCCAGTCGACTGTGTAGGTCCCGGCGGCTTTTTGCTCGTCGACCAGTGTTGTCACCTTTTGCCCCAGAATATTATAAACCGACAGCGTCACGTGCGATCTCTGAGGCAACGAATATATTATTTGTGTCGCCGGATTAAAGGGATTCGGGTAATTCTGGGATAAAGTAAACGATTTTGGCACATCGCCCGCGCCTGTGATTTCTTCGACCGGCGTGGACCATTCCATCAGGTCATCGACTGCCCGTCGAAGAGCGGCGATAGCTGATGTTCGGTCAAAAAACGACAACGGTATATCGAAATAGACGTACTGGTAATCATTTCCGAGATAGCGCCAGGCGACCGGCTGTTCCTCGGTATAAATGTTATCATCGCGCGAATCATAAGTATAAATTACCTCGGCGTCACCCGGAGCAAGGTCCACGAAACTGACACAGGGGATACCGGTGGTGCTTACGATTGAGGCATAACATGCGTTCGCGTGGGCGATAGTCGCCATAGAATCCCAGACCAGCGCGGGATAACCGGTTTCCAGACTGTGGGCGCCTACCATATCACAGACCAGCGTATAGGGGGTGGGTTGGCTTGTCGGCGCGAGGAAGCGTCTTTCAATGTGGAAATATTCCCGGTAGGCATCGTCAAACAGGACCGAGGTCTCGTAATAATCGATCGTATCGAGAACGGTTTTGGTGCCCCACCTGCCGAACACGACAACCTTGCCGCCTATCGAGGCGTAATAGGCAATAGTATCGAGGATACCTTTCCAGATCGGAGAGATGCCGATATCGTCATATCTTCCGGTTTCGGCTGCGATTATCATGACGCCATAGTCGACCATATCGTTCAGTTGAAGGGTGTCGGGAGTATCCATCATTGTCGTGGCAACTGTATCCGAGTAATAGTCGAAGTCGTAGCCACTCAGAGCTTCACGCAAAAAGACACCCGTTTCAACTTCGTCAACGAAATCCAGATTGTGAATCGAGGTCCTGTTAATAGCGAGGATGCGGTCGTGCTCGAGCAAGGCTATCTTTGATACGGTGGGCTCTATACCGATGGTGTCGGAATGGTTGTCATCGGTGTCAACCGACACGATCTGATAGTAATGAAGGTCGGTTCCCAGTGACGGGTCGTTGTCGATATACTCCTCAACAAATGCCTCATCGACTATGGCGCCATCGCGGATGATGTCGAAGTGGTCAAAATCGAGTTCGAGATTGACACTCTCCCAGGTAATCCGAATGGCGTTGTGAACGGGCATAGCGCAAAGGTCATACGGTGCCCGGGGCAGCGAACTGGGTGTGCCGTACAGGTGGTCATTGGTAATCGAGGCAAATCCCTCGTCATCCACGGTAGCCACATAGAAACAGTATTCGACTCCTTCGGTAAGATTGCTTACGGTACAGGTAGTATCGGTCAAAGGGACATCGATCCGGTTCAGGTTCGAGGGATTGGTTGTCGGGTAGTAATACACGGCGTAGTGGTCAACCTCCGGGACCGTACAAGGTTGCCACGCTATGATGTGAGTTTGCCCATCCCCCGGCTCTAAGAGGGTGGCGCGTGCGACCGGCGGGGGCGCCTGGTCAGTGATATATAGAGTGGCCAGCGTAGTCTTAACCATCCGGGTCATGTATTCGAAATTCAAATAAACGGTACTGTCGTCGGGGTCGTGATACTTAGAGGAGAAGTAGCCCTCCTGTACAAATATTACGGGGATGCCTGCTTCCTGAAAGGGCAGGTGGTCCGATGCCGTGCTGCCGGCAAGGGTGGCATCGATACCCATATAGGTATTGGCCAATTGATCCCACAGCTCAGCGTACCCGCGTTCGTCGCCGTAGTAGAGGTTGGCCGAATCGCTGTTTGTCTCGTGTGCTACCATATCCGGGTTTATCATGAGCAGGATGTCATCGCCGCGGGCCACGGCTTCATCGACATAGTGATAGGATCCCCACATCCACGACTCCTCGGCATCGAAGGTGATAAAGATGAAAGTCATGTCGGTTTCGATATCTTTCAAAACTCGCGCTATTTCGAGTACGGTTGCCGTTCCGGTAGCGTTGTCATCGGCGCCGGGGCAATCAGGGACAGCATCAAAGTGCCCGCCAATTATAATGTGTTGGTCAGGGTACTTGGTACCGATTTTGGTGGCGATGACATTGTAGCATTGGACCATATGGCGATCCCATAGCTGCTCGCCCATAAACGGATCGATGGTGATGGAATCATAACCGAAGGCGTCAAATTTGGATGCAATCCAGTCGCGGGCGGCGTAGTTGGAATCGGTTCCGGCGAGGCGGCGATAGAAAGCCTCAAGGCGACCCACGTAGGATTCCAGAGAGTCCTGCTCAATCAGAGCCATCAGGTCTTCGATGTCCTCTGGCGCAGCTACGGTCACGGGCGGAACCTTTTCAAAACGGGCGGGCCGGTACTCGATTTTAATGAATTTTCTGCGGAGCGGGAAGACCTCGACTTTCTCGCCAACCGCGGCCAGTTCGTTGGCATCGACTTTCAGGAGTCTAATTCTGCCTTCTTCGTATAAAACCTCAAAACGTTCCGCGTTCTTGCGGTCAAAGCGGCCATCCATAGCCAATTCGTCAAAAGTTATTGCGGTTCCAATTGTTTCGAAATCAAGATTAGAACCCTCCAGTTTTTTCGACCATGTTTCGTCGGCTAAAATCAAATAGCCGCCGGAGATGGCCATGATAGGCTCAACCTGAAGCTGTTCAAGGGCTAAAGCATCGTCTTGACTGTGCAGTGTTACTTTGTATAGCTGGTCGGCATTTGCCAGACTGGCCAGCAAGACCAACGAAATAACATTAATTAGCAATTTTCGCATGAAGTTCCTCCTTAATAGTCATAGGAGAGACGCTTAGCCCACCTATATGCTTAATATAGTGGATTTTGCGTTCTCTCATAGCATATTCTGTGGGGCGATTTTGCTGTTGTTATCTGCAATTCCCCGGTTTTGGGCCATTTACGACTCGCGCAACAATTCAACGGGTAAGCCGGTCTAATCAGACGAGTGAATGATGTAGTTGCGCACCAGCGCTTACAAACCTGAATAAATTCTAAACTCTAAGGTAAGTGCACCGTAAGAGAAAGCTACAAGTAGGATAAAGAGACAAATCCAAGATAAGAGTGTTAACTATGAAAAAGCGTTCCAAGAAGATTTTAATTATCGGTGCGGTGGTGGTTATAGTAGCCGTCGTCGTGGTCCTGAACTTCACCGGCTCCGACGGTGAGGGAACCATGGTTCAAGCGGAGTTGGCCTATTTGAGCGAGATCTCAGAGATGGTCACCGCATCGGGGCGTGTCCAGCCGCAGACGAAAGTGGATATCACATCCGAGGTTCCGGCTGAGATAATCGAAGTATACGTTTCCGATGGTGAGCAGGTAACTCGTGGTCAGCGTCTTTTGCTTCTGGACACGATTCAGTACCAATCCGATGTTGCCCAGGCGCAGTATTCGCTGGATGAGATTGCCGCTCGTACGCAGGCCGCCCTGGCCCAGTTTGATCGCGATAAGCGTGAGTTCGAGCGCCAGACCAGTCTCTGGGAGCAGAGGCTGAGCTCCGAGACGGAGTATGCCGATGCGCAGTTTGCCTATGAAAACTCCAAAGCCAATTACGAAGCGATGTTGGCCCAATCGCGAAACGCGCAAGCGAGACTTGAAAAAGCCGAAGACAACCTGAGCAAAACCGTTATCACCTCGCCCATGGTAGGTGTGGTGACCTATATCAGCGCCGAGGTGGGTGAAATAGCGCAGGCCCAAACGAGCTTCACGCAGGGCAAGACGCTGTTGACAATAGCTGACCTGTCGGTGTTTGAGGTGGAGGTCGATGTCGACGAAACCGAGGTTGCCCGGGTCAAGGTGGACCACCCGTCGAATATTCGCGTCGATGCCTTCCCGGACAGCGTCTTCAAAGGCAGTGTTATCGAGGTTGGCAATTCAGCCATGATCAGCGGCCAGGGGACCGACAGTTATACCACAAGTTTCCGCGTCAAGGTTCGCTTCGATCCGACCGATGCGCCTATCCGTCCGGGGATGTCGGCCAGTGTCGATATCACCACGGCAAAACAGGATGAGGCGCTGCTTATTCCTTATGCGTCCATAGTCGAACGTGAGTTCGATGCGGATTCACTGAAAGCTAAAGAGGTAGCATCAGAGCCGCAGGCATCGGGAGAGGTACAGGCGGCTGAAACGGACGAAGACGAGGGCACGGTAGAAGATGTGGAAGATTCTACAGCCGATACGACAGCGACGGTTGACAAGCACAAGAAGAAAGAGAAGGTCAAACAGTCCGGCGTCTTTGTCGTCAAAGACGGCAAGGCCGAATTTATCGAAGTATCCACCGGTATTGCCGATGACCGCAATATCGTTGCTCTGACCGGTCTGAATCCCGGCGATACGGTAATAAGCGGCTCGTTCCAGACCCTCCGCAAACTCTCAGTCGGCGATCAGGTGGTTATTGAGCCTTCCTCACTTGAAAAGATGAAGGAAGAGTAGCACCCGATGGTTCTGGTTTCCCTGTTAAAAGAAGCTGTTGCCGCCCTCTGGAGCAATCGCCTTCGCTCGGGCCTGACTATACTTGGTATGGTGATGGGCGTGACCTCGGTGATTGCCATTGTTGCGACAGTCGAAGGAATGCAGGAGGATATCGAACGGTCGTTTGAATCCTGGGGTCCGAACACTTTCACGGTCACCCGGTTCGGTCTGGTTCTTTCGTGGGAAGACTATGCGAAACGGATGAAACGCAAAAAGTTGACCCGCGAGTTGATTCCGCTCATCGAGGACGGCTGCACCAATTGTTCTCAGGTCGGGGCCGAGGCGTACAGCTATGAAACGATCAAATATGGTTCCAAATCCCGGCGGACGGAGGTAAGGGGAGAGACTCCGAACGTTCTGGAAATGCGAAACTTCGATGTTACCGATGGTCGCTATTTCACGTGGCAGGATGAGTACCGTCGAAAGAATGTCGCCTTCATCGGTCAGACTATTAAGGAACGTCGTCTTTCAGGGAGAGGACCCTATCGGCAAGAAGATACGCGTGGCCGGACGGGAGTTTCTGGTTATCGGAGTGGCGGAGAAACTCGATGGCACTATGGTCGACGGCATGGATGATTTTGTGGCCATTCCGCTGTCTACCCATCAGAATATGTTCAAACAGCCCGGCAATCCGGTCAATCTGGTTATCAAGGCTTCGTCTCTTGACGTGCGCGAGACCGCTATGGACGAAGTGCGCGTAATACTCCGCTCGACCCGCCGAATTCCCTACAGCGACAACGACGATTTCGAGATTATAACGGCCGACACTATCCTGAGTTTTATCAACGACATTACCCGCGCCTTTCGTGCCGTCATGGTGTCAATCCCGCTTCTGTCAATCGTTATCGGCGGTATCGTGATCATGAATATCATGATGATTTCGGTCACCGAACGCACGCGCGAGATTGGTATCCGCAAATCGATCGGCGCGCGAAAGCGAAACATTCTGCAACAGTTTCTCTTTGAGTCTGTGATACTGTCACTGATAGGGGGAGGCACGGGGATAATTACCGGTGTTTGGGTAGGCGGGTGGATGCTGTCGTCGCTGATGGATATATATGTCGCCCCGACGGTATGGCCATAATAATGGGCGCCGGAATTGCCATCGGCGTCGGGCTTTTCTTCGGCATCTACCCGGCCATGAAAGCCGCCCGTTACGACCCCATAAAAGCTTTGAGTTACGAATAGAGATTCTATATGAGTAAATGGTTGGCATCATATGCGGAGATTCGCGAAGGCGTCAGGCTGGCGCTGGAATCTATCCGGGCCAACAAGTTTCGCAGCCTTATGACGATTATCGGCGTTATGATCGGTGTCGGGGCGGTGATCCTGGTCAACACCATCATGGACGGTTTCAACGAGTACGCCGAATCATCGATCGACAAAATCGGCAGCAATGTCATGTATATACACAAATGGTCCGAGGATACCGACTTTTCCAATCTTACCGAGGAAGAGCGCCGAGCGCAAAAGATATCACGATGAAAGAGGCTGACGCCATCATGGAGATGTGCCCGCTGATCAAAGCGGTTTCGCCGGAAAAAAGAGCTTCCGTAATGTCATCAAGTATGGCGACAAGGAAGTTCACACGCCGGATGATTTTCGCGGATGCTGGCCGACGCAGCCGATTGTGACCAACCGCGATGTCGCCTACGGACGCTTTCTCGATGAAGTCGATATGCGCCGGAAGGCGATGGTTTGTGTGATCGGTCCGGAGATCGCCGACGCCCTGTTTGCCACCCACGCCGAGGCGGTCGGGCAAGGAAATTCGAATCAATGGCTACAAGTTCACCGTGATCGGCGTGCAGGAAAGAATCGAAGATCTCTTCGGCATCAGCGAGAACGATTTTATCTATATTCCCATGACCACTTTCGACAAGCTCTATCCCAACACCGAGCGGGTATATCTGCTGTGCAGCGCCACCCGCAAAGAGACTTTCTATGAAGCTATGATCAGGTTGTCAATGCCCTCAGGCGCGTTCGCGGGCTTCGTTCCGAGGACCCGAACAATTTCGGCATCCTGACCAGGATCGCTTCAAGGAACAGGTCCTCGACATTACCAAGAAAGTCCAGCTTGCCGCCACTGCCGTTGCTGCTGTCGGTCTGATGGTCGGTGTTATCGGCGTGATGAATATCATGCTGGTGGCGGTCACGCAACGCACGCGTGAGATCGGGGTGCGCAAGGCTATCGGCGCCCGCCGGGTGAATATCCTGCTTCAATTTCTGGTCGAGGCTGCTACCCTTACCGGTCTTGGCGGCCTGGTGGGAATTCTTTTCGGGGCGCTTGTTGGTCTGCTGGTGACTACTCTTTTGGAGTGGACCTATTACCTGTCGCCGTTCTGGATTATCGTTGGTGTATCGGTTTCGGCCGGTACGGGGATCATTGCCGGCTTATATCCTGCCTGGCGCGCCGCCCGCGTCGACCCGATTGTGGCCCTGCATTATGAGTGATTGGGTGGGGCAACTCACCCTTCGGAAGCCAGCTAAACAACTTCTCAATAAAAACCGATAATGGTAGTAAGTGTGAAAACCGTTATCCTTAAGACAATATTCATCCTTTCTGAACGCCATCCTCGTGGTCATAGCGCTGTGGTCGGTGATGATTTATACGTCACTGTTTAAGCAGTCGCCCTGGTATGAACCGTGCGGAATGCAATTTCTGGCGATACTGATAGTATCGTGCCCGTTTCTCGTAATGATCGGGATAGGGCAGATCATTCTGGGCAAGTTTATTTCGATTTCAAACGCGGCGAAGGCCTTTCCTTTTCTGGCCTGTGCCGGTCTGGGTTTTCCAGTTTTAGCCGATGGATCTCTGGGCACCGGCATGCAGATTGCCGGGTTGGTGATCGGCGGAGGTATCATCATTATTGCGATAGCACTCGTCACACACGATTTGCTGAGGCTTCGGCGTACAGCTCAGACGCCACCAGACATTCCACGGGCGTGATATCACGCAGTCAGTTAATAAAATGCCATATGCAAAAAAACGGGAGAAGCCAGCACAGCTTCTCCCGTTAAATCAAATCAAATCCGCGTTATTCGCAGCGGCCGACAATCACGCAGCCCGGTTCTTCGCCGGGGCATCTTAAATGGCTGCCAGCATACGGATCCTTTAGTCATACATTACGGAAGCGTTCCGCAAGGAGCTCCATAGTAGCACTCCCAGTGGACTTTGCCGCTGTTGCCCTTGAAAACCGGGCAGCAGATCTTTGTCAATCCGACTGAATAGTCGCAGGTGGCCATACACAGGCTCGCCGGGACGATATCAGCTTTCGTTACCGCGCCGCCAATAACAAACGATAGGGCGAATACGGTGATCAATGCCAGACTGAGCAGTTTCTTCAATTTCGTTCACCTCCTTCGAAGTAATGAATTGCGTTTAGTACATCGTGAGGTATAGTTTTCCTGTTATTGCGATCTAATAAAGAGAAAGACCAATATGCTGCGAACACTCCTTGAAACAAAAGTAGACAATTTAGGTCGCGATAGTCAAGTTTTTCGTAAGTTCAGTAGCTTGTGAGTCAGGTAGCTTATTCCAATTTCTTAGGAGGTCAGCGTGAGTTGTTATTTTATGGCACAGATAAATATCCACGATGCCGGGCTGTACGAGAAATATCTGGACGGTTTCGATGCTGTCTTCGAAAAGTATAATGGTACGGTGGTGGCTGTGGATGATGGTCCGGTTGTTCTCGAAGGGGACTGGTCGTATAGCCGCACCGTGCTGATTCGATTTGCCGACAAAGCTGAGGCTCAAAGATGGTACGTGTCAGAAGAGTACCAACAGATTGCACAGCACCGGCATAGGGCTTCGAATGCTAACATTGTTCTTTTAGAAGGGCGCGACTGAGTCCAATCGCCACAGCCTGCGCCCAGTTTTTGTGTAAGCCAGCTGTCCGGGCGCACATTTTTTGTGCTTTCCCCTGTCTTCTAAATCAGACATAACTTCATACCTCCTTGTCAAATAGCCACTTGTAGTTTCGGGCACAGTGCTTGCAAAGGTATTGGGATGTGACGAATGAAAGATGGCTTTAATCTTAAGACTTCTAAAAAGTGTCGTACTATAGAATGGCACAGGGAGAACGAAAATGAAAAGAGTTCTAACCTACTCGTTAGCACTGGCAGTTATGTCGGTGGCTTTATCCGCAAATATCGCCGAGGCAGTCTCGATGCGCAAACGCGCTTCTTATTCACTGCAGAACAGATCACAGATCGAGGTTCGGTTCGGCGTCCGCGATGACACCCATGAAGACGATGGCTTTCACTCCGATCTGTTAGCGAGTCGCAGCGGTCTGGGGGATGCCTTTGTGACTTTCGGATACAACTACTTTGTCGATGAACGGACGGCGATTAATCTGTCGCTCAAAGTGCTCGCCGCCGAGACGATTGACTATCTGGATTTTGCCGGTGGCTACAGCGAGGAATATAGTGTCGTGCCGATTTTTGTCGGGATGCGCCACTACCTCACGTCTCCCGGTCAGCGTTCGCCGGTTCGACCGTATGTCGCGTTCGGAGCCGGCCCGGTATTTGCCAGCCAGCGATTCTCCTTTCTAAACTTATATGACGACACCGATACTTACACTGCTGTCGGGGCACACTTCGGAGGTGGCATTGACATGATTGCCGGGCGGCATTTCATGCTTGGAATCAATGCCGGTTACAACCTGATGTCGGATTTTGACACTACCCTCGGAGACAAGGACAACTACAGCGGCGCCGAGTTCGGCGTTGGGTTCGGTTTTTTGTTCTGAGGCACACAGGGATTGACTCACGAACGCGCGACACTGAAATAGACACCGCCATAAAAGGGCAGACGTCGAAAGACGCCTGCCCTGTTCATATTTGGCGAGTTGTAATGAGGCTATTTGTCCTGTCCGGTTGTGGGGAGGTACTTCTCGAATCTCGGCGTAGTTTTCAGAACAAAGCTGTCACCCTCCTTGATTATGAACTGCGCCGCCAAGCCCACATGCAGAGCCAGGTTGTATCCTTCTTCCGGTCCCAGCACGTTCAGAGCAGTCGCGATAGCATCGGCACGCATACAAGGTTCATCGATAACGGTAACCGAGGCAAGGTTGTGGGTGATTGGACGGCCGGTGCGCGGGTCTATCATGAATGCCTGCGCTGGTTACTGGACCTGAAGGCCATGTTTGGCGGCTGCCCCAGCCGCGCCGAGCTGGAAGAATTCGCCTGGCAGACGCTGGACGCAGGCAAGGTCATCCCGGGCTACGGCCATGCCGTGCTGCGTCATACGGATGCCGCGGTTTATCGCGCAACTGGAGTTTGGCAAGGAATACATGAAAGATGACGAGCTCTTCAAGCTGGTCGAGCTGGTGTATCAGGTGGTGCCGCGCGTGCTGACCAAGCTGGGCAAGGTGAAAAGTCCCTGGCCGAACGTGGACGCGATCAGCGGCACGCTGCAATATCATTACGGCGTACGCGAGTTCGACTTCTATACGGTGCTGTTCGGCGTCAGCCGCATGCTGGGCACGACTGCCGCCTGCGTGTGGGAACGGGCTATCGGCCAGCCGATCGAGCGCCCGATGTCGATGACGACCGATATGATCGAAAGAATGATTGGATTAGAAGACTAGCACCCCTCTTCAGGTGCGCAGTTTCCTCCTTTGAAAGTACCCCTCCTGCCGGTCAGGAGGGGTACTGGGTTAATCTTGACAGGATGTTTGTTAAATTTCCAAAGGAGGGATGGGTAAAATCACACGCTACAGCTTTGAATTCTACTATGGCCAACTTCAGCAAATCCGCCAACTTAAGGTCAAGGCGGAAATGAACGGGGTCAGCATTACGATGTCAGAAATAGTTTGGGAAGCGATTGATCAATACCTAAATTATAGGTAAATTTGTCTAAAATTTTCATTGCGTCTAATAAATTTTTCCATATCTATCATTTTTCTATTCTTAATTGGCAATATCATATTTGCGCTATCAGGTATTAGTTATTTCCATCTTTCACACAATCAGGAGGTGTTCCTTGAAAACCAGGTGGACATTTATCTTCAGTTGTTTCGTTATTGGCATTTCCTTCAGAAGTAGAAGTCCCTGAAATCTGAATTAGACTTTGGAACAATGAAAGTCTCCTCAAACACCCTGCTTTCTCCAGCATACATAGTCACTATAACCATCTCTCCGCCAAGGTAACGCCGGGCCATTGCAGTAGAGCCGATCTGGAAAATCCGGCAGCATCTCACAAGTGTATTCTTTTTCTCCCACAAGTACCGTAAACTCACCTTCAGGTATACCGCCTGGCACCTCAATGGTCACCATGAACCTACCATTCTCAAGGTAGCCGTAACTAATGATCTGTGCATTAGCAAAAGGATTTGGCGTTGCCGTCATAGTTGGCGTTTCTGTTATGGTGGGTTCAGTCGTCTCCGCGATGCTTTCTGCCTCTGGCTGTGGCGTATCTGTGGGTTCAGGAACAGGCGTTTCTGTCACCTGCTGTTCCACAACCACATTGACCTGTTCAACAGGTGTTGGCGTTTGGACAGCTTCGGGAACGCATGCAGACAGAATGAACAACGAAAAAATCAGTAACAAGAATATACGCTTCATGGAAAATCCCCTTGTTTGGTTAGATCGATAACATCCATTGTAGCATTATTCCTTGAGGGAGAGAAATGCTCTCATTCAAAAAGACCGGCTTGACAAGCTTCTTTCAATTTGCTTTACTGGATTTTGTTCTTTGAAATCCATTTACTGAAGTAGGGATGACGTCTGGCGCAGTGGAGCGCCTACGTCCCAGCCTGAGGAGGCGAGCGAAAGAGGTAAATGGTCGCGCTGTCGGATAAAAAGCTATCGGTTCACTAGCATCTCCACCACTTCCGCTTCCCCATCAACCCTCAGTCGCATTCCGCTCTCTAATTTCCCAATTTCGACCTGGTCGACGCAGGGGATTTCGGCGATGATGCAGCCCACCGCGGTGATGGTTTCACACTCGGCGTTGATGATCGCCGGCGGGGGCACGCGCCGTTTTCTTCAGGCGGTATAGGGTATAGGAACCGACGGTCGAGCCTTTGCCGGTGGGGAAGACCAGGATCTTGCCGGCGATGCACTGGCCTTCCAGCTCATGCCCTTTTTCCACCACCATCCCGGTTCCGGGTCGACACCACCAAAAAAGGAGATGCCCATCGAGTTACCAGGGTTTCCCCCGCAACTGCCCTGGAAAATGCTGCGTCCCTGTGAGTTTCATTTCAACTTGCCTCCAGCACCACTTCATCAAAGGGTTTGAGGACGGTCTTGAACTTATTCTTCGCATAGGCGTAATAGCAGGCTTTGGCGCTGTCGGTGGCCAGGGCCTTGAAGCGGCCCTTGATTGGGGCGACCACGCAGCAGGTGTCGGTGGCAAATTTGGCCCCGCTGGCTTCGATGATCTCGGTGTAGCCCATCATATCGGCCATCTGCTTGGTCGGACGGGCGGTGGTGATCCAGAACTCCTTGGTCACCTGCTTGCCGGCCAGCAGTTCGGCGATGCGGGCAATCTCCTTGATCGACAGGTGGGGGCAGCCCAGGCTGACAAAATCGATCTCGTCGGAGGTGGCATCGTTCATGGATCGGTTGGCCGCCTCAATCTCATCCTGGGTGATGGTGATCCCGTTCGCGGGTGGCGTCACCTGGCCCGCTTCGGGCGTGATGCCCTGCCATGTGAAACAGGGCCGTGCCGCCGTAGGTGGCCATGCTGGCACAAAAGGATTTCAAGCTGCTCCACCGTCGCCTGCTCAACGCCTGAATGTAGGGGATCGGTTTTTGGCCGGTGGCCTCCAGCTTCTCGCCGATGGCCTTTCCCAGCGCGCCAAAATCATTATTTTCCACCAATCTGCCCTGCACCTCGACGGTTACGGCCGGCAGGCGGTTCTGCTCCAGGTGGTAGCCGTAGTCGGGGGTGTGACCGGTCAGGGCCGCAGCCAGGGCGCTGGGACCGCCTTCCCGGTTGGTGCGCGCCCCAATCACCGAGTTGGCATAGCATACCGCGCTGCTTTCGGCCCAGGCGATGTGCTCGCCAAAGTGGGGCATGTTGCCGAACAGGTAGGGGGTGCAGGAGCAGGTGGTGATGACCCCCATGCGGGCAAAAGCCTCGATGACCCGCTTCTGATTCCGGGCAAATCTTCATCGATCCCCAGGGCCTGCCAGTTTTCGATATCCATCCCGGCCGGGTTGAGCGTGGTCAGCACCCGGGTTTTACCGCCACCGTCGGCCATCTCAGCTGAGGAACTGCAAGCCCGGCCTCGCCCAGGTTGGCGTAACTGACCCCGGAGATCTGCACCGAGGTGACCGGGATCATCCGCGCCGCTCCATAAATCGTCCCCAGTGCGTCCAGGATTTCCATGGCTTTGCGGGTGGCCTGGCCGTGCTCGCCGTCCAGCATTGCTTGTTCTTGCGGTCAGGTCATAGTTGCATCATCAGTCTACCTCCAAAAGAATTGCTCAGATCAACCTTCGGGAAACGGGAGCCTTGTCGAAACTTCCCTGCAGCTCCCAGCGGTTTGGTCAGGTCAAAGCCGATTTTGGTTGTCAGTTTGGTGCCGGGTTCGGCGCTGGGGTCCAGGCTGGAGCCCGGTTCCGTGTCTTTGACCACCAGGTCGCCGGTCGCCCTGGAAGCGGGTCGCCATAGCCCACTCCACTCTCCAGCGGGTCGTAGATGTCGATATCCTCATCGACCACAAAGACATGCTTGCAGGAGCGGTGCCCGGCAAAGGCGGCCTGGATGGCCTTGCGGCCATCATCCTCGTGCCTGTTTGTCAATCTGGACGATGGCATGCAGCCAGGAACAGCCGCCCGGGTTGACGTTGACATCCAGGCAGTTGACCACCTGGTTGACCTCCTTGAAGATGGTTGGCTCACGCGGCATGCCCATCAGCAGCTTGTGCTCCAGTGCGCCGGGCAGCAGGGCCTGCCAGATGGCGTCCTGGCGGTGGGTGATGGCCTTGACCTCGAAGACCGGTTCCTGGCGGATGACATCATAGGTTTCGGTCAGGTCGACAAATGGACCTTCGGCATGCCGGCGGTCGAGGTAGACCGTGCCTTCCAGCACGAATTCGGCTTCGGCCGGGACGAGCAGATCGACGGTTTTGGCCTGGACCACCGGCAGCGGTTCCAGGGCGTTGGCGATCCCAGCTCATTGACGCCAATCGCGACCGAGGTGGCCGCGGCAGCCAGCACGTTGGGCGGGTTGCCGATGCATATCGCCACGTCGAGCTCCTGCGGTCCTGCAGGAAGGTGTCGAAGTGGCGGGAGCGCACCACCCGCACCGCCATTTCGGTCTTGAGAACTGCATCCAGCGGTGGAAGTCGGCATTTTGGCCGTAGCCGGGTGTTTGGCGATGACCACGCCGGAGCTGATGTAGTTGCCGCCGTCGGCCTCGCAGTGCCGCAGAATGGGCAGCGCGTCGAGGTCGGGCTTCAGCCCGACGACGTCCTGGCAGGGGGCGTCGTCCACCACCTCAGACGGCGTGCGGTGGCGATGGCTCGGCCAGGGCGGGGATGATCTGGTCCACGCTGATGCCAAAATAATCGGCAAAGGCGGCTTTGGTGCAGAAGAGGTTACCTGCCACGCGGAAATCGGATTCTCCACGTTTTCAAACAGACCGGCCGCGGCTCGATTTTTTTGAGGACCCCGGCAATCTCGTAAGTTTTGGAGATCGGCGCAGTGACGGTGGTCAGGCGGTTTTCGGATTGGAGCTTTTGCAGGTAGGTTCGTAAGGTCATGGGGGTTTTGCCTTTGGAAAAGTTGATCCAGATTACTATTATAGTTGGTTGTTATGCATGTAACGCGGGTGGACTCCCTGTTTTCACAAACGCAATAAAGGGAGAACTCTGGAATTCCCTGCATCTTCATTTTATCGCTTCCAGCACACCTTCGTCAAAGGATTTGCGCATGTCGTTGATGGCTTTCCTGGTAAATAAAAGCATATTCAACGATATGCACTTTTGTTGATCTTTCTGGGTTTAGCTGCTCATTTCATGCTGCCACAAATCGCCTCTTTTGAAAAAAATTGTTTTTTATGTTCCTCTGTTTTCAGCACAGCAAGTTCCAAAACTCATTTTGAAATTTCAGTCTTTCAACCAGACGTTATAGCGTCAGCGTTGGAACGAATTTAATAACCAAGCCGCCGTTCCAGTACTGGAATGGCGGCTTGTATTTAAACGGGAGGAATTACTCCCGGATATGCTTTGCCATCGAAGCTACCGTCCAGGCGGCAAAGCCTGCCAGCATGATCCATGAGCCAACCATGCCGATCAACTGCCCGGTGCTGATGTCAACCCCCGCACGAAGCTGCATGACGGTCTGGCTGATCACGCAAAGGCCGACCATGATGTTCAGGATTGCCAGCGGGAAGCCATAACGGCACGCATTGGGATTTCCCGCCGCAGCATGGCAGCAATGATGAAGGCGGATGGTCCGATCAGGCCCATGTCCAGACCGTGGGTGACCACCGTGGTGTAGCTCGCCATGAAATCGGGCAGCAGCCCGGTCTGCCAGGATGCTGCGATCTCGGATCCCCACAGCAACAGCACGCTCGCTCCGGCGATGATGAAGTAGACTGTCATGACACCGCGCGGCATGGCGTCTGAGATGCGTTTGTCGAGAGTGGCAGGGTCAATGGCCTGGATCGTTAGGAGTAAGGCAAACAGGCTGGCAGACATGAGTGCCACATAGATCAGGAAGAGGGGGTTGTACGCCGCAGCAAAGGATAATGAAGCGCCAATGTACAGGAAGAACATCAGTGCTCCCGCCAGCAGCAGGCCAGATTTGAGTTTGCCGCGCCGGTATCCCCGATAGGCGAGGATCAGCAGCGGCAGGGCAATGAAAATCGTGATGATATCCGTTCCCTGAAAACCGGATGCAACCATCAGCGTGTCATAGGTATAAAGTCCCTGGCCGAATATTTCGGTTTGCTGGCCGCGCAGGCTGGTGAAAATATAAATTCCATCACCACCCGGCCAAAAAAACCCGGCGCAGGCAGCCGCCAGCGCCACAATCCAATGAGAGGGACAAGTATTTTAAAGCAGTTTGCTGTTTCATGATTCTCCTATTTCTATTTTCATCATTGTTCTAAGGCCTGTGGCGAGTTGTTCTACCATTTCATCACATTCCTCACCAAAATCATTCATCAATCCGGCACGCAGCATCGATGCCCCGTGGATGGCGAACCATAACAGCATGGCCATCCGTTCCGCATTGAAGCCATCCGGGAGGCGCAGCGAACCGGAGGTGGCGCCTTCTTTGATCATTACGACCAAGCCTTCAAAGTTCTGATCTTTCAAGAAACTCTCCAGATTTTTGGGAGAGGATTTGGTGGCCGAGGTCATCAACCGGTACTGCACTGGATGGTCGCGGGCGAAATCGTACAGGCGTAGGCCGGATTGCAGTAAGATCTCCAGTGGGTCATTAGCAGTCTGTGGCGTGCTTGGACGGCATCTCTTGTACGGATGCCGCGGCCTGCTTCGCCAGGGCGTCTAGAATGGCGTCCTTGTCCTCGAAATAGCGATAGAGGGTGGAGGGGGAGTAGTCTGCCTTCTCGGCCAGGGAGCGCATGGACAGTCCATCTATGCCTTTCCGGGCAATGATCTCCCGTGCTGCTTCCAGGATGGCCTGGCGATTTCGTTGAAACCGGGGTTTCTTGTTTTGCATGGGTATTTCCTTGTGTACTGCTTTATTTATAACAATGTATTTGAAATGATAACAGTGTTATTGTTTTATGTCAATATGTTTATTTTGTGAGGTGGAAAAGCAAATACGGGTAAGGGTATAATTTCTGCAGGAGCTTTAACAGAGTAATTATTCAGGACGGAAAATGGAAAAAATCAAAAATTGGTCTGGATCGCCAGCATCTTTCTTGTCAGTCTGGGAATCATTTCTCTCGTATTGAATGTCGGCTTGGGGCTGGATTTTAATTTTAGCTGGCCTCT